>NZ_JAINFL010000020.1 GCF_022458895.1 Roseihalotalea indica
TTCGGCCAGGATTGCGCCCGAGCTTTGAAAGCACCACTTAAAAAACCGGCCTTGCATAGAGTCTATACAAGATAATTCAAGGATGATTATTTGCGTATCGTTAGCTCAAGAAATTAATCGAGTTTCTTGATGTGGGGGATTGCTGCCAACGGTTTGAATATGGTTCGTTTGGCATTTCAACGCGACAAACTTTCAAGTTCCTACTATGTTTATTTACTACTATCATTCTCACATCTAGCATTATCTGCTAAATGAACTATATTTTTTGTTAGGCAAAGTATTTTTCTAATTGTTTTCGGTCAAACATCTTTCCTTTATTTAAGTCATTACCTCCCCTTATTACATAAGTTAGTTTCGATCCATTTTTCTCTTTCATTAAACTTGCTCCATTTCTTTCAATTAAAGGACTTATATTATTATTTAAATTTAGCCATTCTTCATATCCTTTTATTGAAGGTCCGCCAAGATTGATGACAAACTCTACTCCGTAAAAAAGAAATACAAAATAAGTTTCTTTTCTGTGATTCAAGAATACATCATAACCAAGTCCAAACATCACTAACTCTCCTGATTCTGGATGTTCCATTTGAGTTTCAATTGGAAAAATTCTTCTTATTGAATATGGCCAATTTTTAGGAGTATTCCCTATTCGAGCAAAATTTCTAATTGTATCATAATGATTCGAGTTAACTATAAAATCAACCATTGACTTATCATCCAAAAATCGATAAGTCAAAAATTCCAAAGCCATTTTTGCAAGAAATTTCGACATTTCCTTTTGAGGTGGATTTATATCTAACTTAAATATGAAAGGGCTGAAATCTCCACCTTTACCAATTTTATCTAGTTGTTTATTTAACTGATTTCTTTGGCTCTCCTTCTCCGGATTAATCTCAAGTTTTCCTTTTTTGTTAAGTTTCATTAAGATGCCAATATCTTCTCCAGCAATCACACCACTAACAGATGGCATTTTCCCCTTTTTATTTGGTACTTGATACCACGCTCTTATATTTCTTATAGATTCATGATTCAATATTGGTTTTTCTACTTTAATGGAAAAGTAGTTGTTACATTTATCACACACATATCCTTTGGGTAAAACAATTATTTTACTTCCTAGTGTTTCTGGAATCACATGTTCCACACTCTTCGAGTTTTCACTTTCTGTTTTACAAAAAATACATTGCATGATGGTTCTTTAATATTTTGCCTAACGAGTGGGTATACGCCATATGGCGTATATATTTTGTGTATATGCAATATACTGAGAGCGTCAAGGTCTTCCAAACTAATTATAGCAGTTTTGTCGTCTTGGTGTGGCGGAGCTGCCCATGTTAGTTTTATGGCGTTTTTGCTGGTTTTTAGGAGTATTCAGCACTGTTAGTTTGCTTTTGCCGGAGCTGCGTCTTCTAAAGATCAGGATAACCTCCTGACAGCGTCAGGAAGTCATCAAGTAGTGCAGCAAGCTTGCCGACGCTGTCAGGAAGCCGTCAAGTGTTCCAGCAAGTCTGCTGACGTTGTCAGGAAGCTATCAAGTGTTCCAGCAAGGCTGCTGACGCTGTCAGGAAGCCGTCAAGTAGTGCAGCAAGCTTGCTGACGCTGTCAGTGCCTGGGTAGGTAGGAGAGAAGGAGGCATTTTGTCGGTTTCAGCCGGGTAAGTGGGTTGGGGTAGTTTCTGTTCTTTATTTTGGGTGTACTATTTCCTCAGGAAATACCTTTTCTTTTGGTAGCATAGCTATTTACTTTGTATGTATTAATACTTAGGTATTATTATATAAAAACTTTGGCAAGATGAGGGGGTGAATGTGCGCTACGCTCATTTCAAGACCCTGATTTCTATTTACTGAGTTACTTTTAAACCCTATTCTTATGCTTATATCTGCCCACGTATTTAATTACCGCACCAAAGAGTTCATGCAGTTTATTCGCAATACGCTAATGATCGTCAGCCAGCATGGGCCGGAGGCGCTACAGGTAAAAGCGCAATACCAGCAACTGAATCAGCTATACCAGCAAATGGAGGTATCGTACCAGCAGGCCGGTACGCATAACCTGACCCCCCAGCTCATTCAGCTAGACGAGCAGCGCGATCAGGCCATTATCTGTTTGCGTACCATTAGCGAGGGATACACCCGCTACCCCAAGGCTACCCAGCGGGAGGCCGGGCAACAAGTGCTGGCCTGCATAGATCGGTACGGCAACCGCCTGTATAGCCTCAACTACAGTGCTGAAACCGCTACGCTGAAGCAGTTGCTGCACGAGCTGCAAACCAAACCCGAGTGCATCAGTGCATTGCAGGCCCTGCATCTGGAAGATGTGGTGAAAGAAATGAAACGGGCTAACCAGGAATTTGAAAAGCTGTTTATCCAGCGGCTGGAGGAAGCCAGCCAGGCCGAAGTACAAAGCACCCGCGAGCAGATGCGGCAAACCACCGATGCCTACCGCACCCTGCTCAGGCACCTGGAGGCCCACGCCACCCTAACGCCCTCCAACGAATACCAACTCCTGATTGACCATCTCAACGAGAACATCAACCACTTTAATGAGATGATCACCCGCCGAAAAAACAACCCCGAAACCACCCCCGTTGCCCCGGAAGATACAGAAGCGTAGGCACTGGCTGGTGCTTGTGGGCTTCAGCTTAATGAGCGTTATTGCCTGTGGGGGCCTCAGAGTTACCGGGCGCCTTCCCCACTCAGAGTTACTCGAAGAGAACTCTGAGCGCAGTAAAGGAGGTGGGGAGTGTTATCGCTTGTAGGTACCTCAGAGTTCCTTACAGGTAACTCTGAGGGGGGAGAGTTATCCGGTAATTTTGACTTCCCCACGAAATTCATTCCCCACTCAGAGTTACCGGGCGCCGGCCGCTCGAAGAGAACTCTGAGCGCAGTAACTGTGGGCAGTAGGGGAGATCTAACAGAAGACTTCCCAAGTTTTCGAAACTTGGGAAGTCTAATTTGCGATATGCTGAGAAGCGCTCTGGTGGGCAAAAGGTAAGAGATATAAAAAAGGCGAAGAAGATAGCCTCCTTCGCCTTTCAGTCTTTTTTTGCAGAGACTATTTAATCTCGATGTCGTAGGGCATGCGGGCCTGTATGCCCTCCCAGTGGCGTATCTCGCGTAGTTGCTGCACGGCGGGGAAGGCCTCTCCCAGCTCCCGCTTCAGCACGAAGGTGCTCACTTCCTGATTAAGTTCTTTCATAAGTTCCTCCAGGAAGGTTTTCTTTTCCGGGTAGTATTTTACCCGGTAGTCGCCCTCTTCCAGTTCGGCATTTTTTACGGCAATGGCAATGGCGGTATCCAGCCCACCCAGTACATCTACCAGATTGCGCTCTTTCGCTTCTAGCCCGCTCCACACGCGCCCGGAGGCGTATGATTTCAGGCGGTCCTGCGGCATGTCGCGCCCTTCGGCGGCTTTGCGGGTAAACGTTTCGTAGCCCTGTTCAATATTGGTTTGAAGAATACGACGTTCGGCTTCCGACATGGGCTTGGTAGGGGAGAAGATATCGGCAAACTCGCTGGTCTGCACAATCTCGGTTGTCACACCCAGCTTATTGACCAGCTCCTGTGCGTTAAAGAAGAGGCTGAAAATACCAATAGAGCCGGTAATGGTATTGGGGTGTGCCACAATGGTGTCGCAACCCATCGCCATATAGTAGCCACCGGAAGCCGCTACGTCAGACATGGAAGCAATGACCGGTTTTTTCTCTTTGGCCAGCTGTACTTCGCGCCACATTTTGTCAGACGCTAAAGCACTGCCCCCGCCGGAGTTAATACGGATCACAATCGCTTTCACATTATCGTCTTCCCGAGCCTTGCGGATCTCTTTGGCGTAGGTATCTCCGCCAATAGAGTTATCATCCCCTTCGCCATCTACAATATTGCCCGAGGCCACAATCACCGCCACCCGGTTACGGGAGTAGTCCTGGCCTTCCGATTGGATTGCCCGGCTGTATTTTTCCAGTGATACAAAGTTAATATCATCCTCGTCGTCATCGTCATCATCATCTTTTTCAATGCCTAACTTTTCCCGTACCAGGTCAAGCACCTCATCCGGATACTTAAGCCCGGTAACCAGCCCGGCTTCTACCGCATCTTCCGGCGCACGTACTTCCATACCGTTGGCCAGGCTCAGGAGCTGGTCGCGAGAGATGGAGGTGTTTTTGGCAATACCATCAATATAAGTTCCGTAGATGGAGTTTAGAAACGATTGGGTCTGCAACCGGCTGGAGTCACTCATGGTAGTTCGGGTGAACGGCTCAATGGCACTTTTAAAATCACCTACCCGGAATATCTCCGGCTCTATACCTATTTTGTCCAGGGTGTTTTTGAAGAACACGGTTTCAATCATGAAGCCGTTAAATTCTACCGCACCCCAGTCTGGGTGGATGTACAGTTCATCAGCCACCGAGGCTACGTAATAGGCGCGTTCCGAAAGGAAATCGCTGTATGAAATAATGAACTTGCCGGATTCCTTAAAATCAATCAGCTCGTTCTTAATTTCTTCCAGGCTGGCAAATCCGCCGGGAGAAGTACCGGCATCCAGGTAAATGCCCTCAATATCATCATCCTCTTTCGCTGCCTGAATGGCCGCCTTGATCTCCAACAGCCCGATAACACTATTGTTAAAACCGGGAAAGGGTAAATCACTGAAGGGATCGTTGGGGTCGCGCTCTACAATGGGCTTGTTTAGCTCAATGCGTAGTACGGACTGGTCTTTTATGTCTATTTCCGGCTCTTGCGCTGCCGAAGCAATGATGCCGGCTAAAATGAGGAAGAGCAATCCGAAAAATACGATTAACCCTACCAGGGTTGCTAATACATTGCGTAAAAATCTCATGGTGTATAGTATTTGACTTGAAGCGATAGTACGGAAGAACCTTGGTTAGAAGATAAAGTTCAACGATACTATCGTTTTGAAGCGGGAAGTTACTAATTTTTTGACAACCCCTGATGAAATAGGATACGGGAATTTTGTCGGGAAAAGGTTGCGTCAGGAAGTGTATTTAACAGATGAGAACCCATAATTATCCCCGACTCCTTCTATCTTTGGCTTTTGTATTCAGAAATTTATTAATTGACTAGGGTGGATGTTGTTTCAGGTGTTTATGTATTGTTAGGAAGTAATCTGGGGCAGCGTGCGGACAATCTGGCCCTGGCTCGCCAGTACCTGTCGCAGGAGGCCGGTGCACTGAAAGCCGTATCGGATGTGTACGAGACCGAGGCCTGGGGAGTAGAAGACCAGCCTTTATTTCTGAACCAGGTACTGCAACTGGATACAAAGATCTCGCACGAGCCTTTACTGGGATTATTACAGCAGATTGAACAGAAGATTGGAAAAGTGAAGGTGGGAAAATGGCGAGAGCGCCTTATTGACATTGACCTGCTGTATTACGGTAATCGTATCGTCAGAACCCCTATGCTTACGCTGCCGCACCCGGAAATTCAGAACCGCCGGTTTACCCTGGCCCCTCTGGCAGAACTTATCCCTGAAGAACGTCATCCGGTATTGCTCCGAACGCACAGCCAACTTTTACGCGAAACGGCTGATCCGCTGAAGGTGTGGAAGGTGAAAGGGGAGAGGCGGGAGGAGGGAGGCAATAGGCCGTGACTGCTTCCAGCGTACTGCCTCCTGCTCCTCGCTAATACTTCGCTATCGAGCTGTCAATCTCGTCTGCCCAGGCCAGAATGCCGCCTTTGAGGTTATACAGATTGGTAAAGCCGTATTTTTTCTCCAGTTGCTCAATGGCCTGCCCGCTTCGTTTACCACTTCGGCAGTGTACGATTACCTGCTTGTCTGAGGCAATTTTAGACACTTGTTCTTCTACCTGACTTAAGGGAATTAACTCACCACCCAGGTTGGCAATCTCGTATTCGTAGGGTTCTCGCACGTCCACTAACTGAAAATCCTTTTTATCCTGAATCAGAGCGTATAATTCCTGTACACTTAGTTCTTTCACCTGCGTTTTTTCTTCCTGAGATGGAACACCGCAGAATTGCTCATAGTCGATCAACGCAGTCTGAGTAGGATTTTCACCGTTAAGCGGGTTAGCCGGGTCGCGGTGAATTTTGAGGGTGCGGGTTTCGAAGTTCTGAGCGTCAAACAGGAAGAGACGACCCGATAACGTTTCGCCCACTCCGGTAATGACCTTAATCACCTCATTGGCCTGCAAGCTGCCCAGAATGCCCGGTAATACACCGATCACCCCACCTTCGGCACAACTAGGCACCAGACCAGGAGGTGGTGGACTGGGGAACAAGTCCCGGTAGTTGGGGCCGGTTTTTCCGTCTTTATCTGTGTAGTTAAATACCGAAGCCTGTCCCTCAAACCGAAAGATAGACGCGTACACATTAACTTTATTCAGTAGCACACAGGCATCATTCACTAGGTAGCGGGTGGGGAAGTTGTCGGTGCCATCTGCCACCACATCGTAGTCTCTCATGATCTCCTTAGCATTCTGCGAGGTAAGGGCCGTATTGTATGTTTTGATCGTTACAAACGGGTTCTGCTTACGGAGTCGCTCGGCGGCGGCTTCCACTTTAGGGCGGCCCACATCCTCTACAGTGAACAGGATCTGCCGCTGCAAATTACTGTCATCCACAGTATCAAAATCCACAATCCCGATGGTCCCGACTCCGGCGGCCACCAAATATGACAGTAGCGGTGCGCCCAGTCCACCCGTGCCTACGACCAGCACCTTGGCTGCTTTCAGCTTACGCTGCCCCTCAATATTAAAATCAGGAATAATCAGGTGCCGACTGTAGCGTTCCAGCTCCTCTTTAGAAAATGTAATATTGTTGCTCATGTTTTTTTAATTAATCATTCAATCATTCAGCTTTTTCCTCCGGCTATAGCGGGTATGATGCTGATGACAGAGTTTTCCTGTACTTCGGTCTGTTCGTTATTGAGCGATTTGATATCATCATCGCCGACGTAGATGCGTACAAAGTTGCGGATATTGCCTTGCTCGTCCAAGACGTGTTGTTGCAATGCCGGGTATTTTTCGGTCAGTGACCGGATTGATCCCAGTACGGTTTCACCCTGGGTTTGAACGCTTCCCTGGTTATCGGTAAACTTGCGAAGCGGGGTTGGTATGATTATTTGTGCCATGTGTTTGATTGTTCTATTGTTCTATTGTTCTATTGCTAAATTGCTTTATGTTATGTGTTTACGTACAGCCTCCTGCCTCCCTTTTCGCTCACTCGATACTTTCTTCCTCAAATGCTTTTTCCTCCTCCTTCAATCGCCACGAGGTAACATTCGCCATCTTGCCTTGCTGTACGGAATAGATGATGTACGAAAAATAGGGGACAGCTTGCTTCAGGTCATGCTCAGAAGGGTGAGCCGGATGATCGGGGTGAGAATGGTATACTCCTAAGAGGCTTACTCCCTGTTCGGCAGCATAGCGTTCGGCTTTCATATAATCCAGCGGCGAAATTTCAAAGCGTCGGCGCTGGTCACCTTCTTTACTATTCTGTACCGGAACAGCCTCTTGTATCAGGCGGTCGCTTTCCTCCTTTCCGTAAAAAAAGCCGCAGCACTCATTGGGGTACGCTTCTTCAGCATCTTGTTGCATTACCTGAGCCGCTGCTTCTGATATCTTTAATGCCATAGCCTTTACGTAAATATGGTTTCCATTACTTCACTGTATTTATCGGCCGAGTCGGCAAAGGTGGTTACAATCACACCCTCGTCGATCTGCTCAGCCACCTGAATGGCACCCAGCAAATTGGCGGCTGCCGAAGGGCTGAGTAATAATCCTTCTTCCTGAGCCACTCGCTTCAACAGCTTGTGCGCTTCCAGGGTATCAACCTCCAGGTTCTCGTCCGCAACCTGGCTATCGTAGATCTGGGGTACCCGGGCGGTATCCAGGTGCTTCCACCCTTCCAAGCCATGAAAAACAGCGTTGGGCTGCAATGAGATGCACTGAATCTCCGGGTTAATTTCTTTTAAACGTCGGGTAGTGCCGACAAAGGTGCCCGTGGTGCCCAAGCCTGCTACAAAATGCGTGATCTCGGTATGAGTCTGAGCGAAAATCTCTTCCGCTGTAGTATAATAGTGAGCCCGCCAGTTGTTGGGGTTTGAATACTGATCAGCGTAATAATACTGATGATGCCTCTCTTCAGCCAGTTCCCGGGCACGATCCTGGGCTTCGTTCATTTCTCCGGTAGCGGGGGTGTAGATTACATCAACGCCATAAGATTTTAATATCTGTTTTCGCTCTTTAGAGGCGTTCTCAGGAATACAGATGGTCACCAGTACACCCGCAGCGGCACCAATGGCGGCGTAGGCAATAGCGGTGTTTCCGCTGGAGGCATCAATCAAATGTTTCCCTTCGGTAAGCTCACCTGAGCGGATAGCCTCGCGGATGATGTGGTAGGCGGGGCGTGCTTTTACACTGGCTCCTAACTGGTACCATTCCAGTTTGGCAAAGATTTTAACTCCGGGTTTCTGATATACCCGGCTGATAGGAAAAAGAGGAGTGTTGCCAATGAATGGAGCTAACTGCTCAATCCGTTTATTCAGATCCAAAATAGGTTTAACATCTATCATGATTCCATGGGTGTTTCATCATAAAAAAACCCTTCCTGTGATGCACAAGAAGGGTTCAATCGTTGGAGGATATTTACTTGGATTATGTTTGCATACCGGTTCTACCTTGTGCACTATGTTTGGTACAGCAACACGCGTTAGAACAACAACAGAAGTTTACAGCAGCAAAACTTTTCATTACATTAAAAATACGCTACTAGCTCGATATTGTTGCTTTCTTCTCGTTAAATCTTTGCAAAACCAATTCTGACACAGTTTGCCCGATAGAGAGCGATGAGGTGGCCGCGGGAGAAGGAGCATTCAGCACATGGACGGCGTAATCATCTTCCAGAATCTTAAAGTCATCCAGCAGGCCACCTTCTTTGTCGCAGGCCTGGGCGCGTACCCCTGCTTCGGCAGGAATCAGATCACCTTCCCGAATGTCCGGAATCAGGTGTTGTAACGCTTTGGTAAAGGCAGCCTTGGAGAATGAACGATACATCTCACCCAGACCGGTTTGCCAGTATTTACGGGCTACTTTCTGGAATCCGGGCCAGCGTAGCGTTTCAGAAAGCTCGCTTAGGTTAATATCAGATTTGGTGTATCCTTCTCGCTGAAAAGCCAGCACCGCATTAGGCCCTGCCTCAATGCCACCCTGAATCATACGGGTGAAGTGAACTCCCAGGAAGGGGAAGTTCGGGTCAGGCACCGGGTAGATCAGGTTCTTTACCAGATACTGCTTGTCTTCTTTAAGCTCGTAGTACTCGCCGCGAAACGGTACGATCTTCACGTTAACATCGGAGCGCATCATCCGGGCAATCTTATCGCAATACAGCCCGGCACAGTTGACCAGCACACGGGTAGTAAAGGTTCCGTGGTTGGTGATAATAGTGCTTCCGCCAGCATGGGTCCGGATATCCAGCACCTTTTTATCTAGAAACAACTCGCCTCCTTTTTCCTGCATTACCTCGGCATACTTCTGACTGACTTTGGTATAATCAATAATGCCAGTCTGAGGTACAAAGATGGCTTCCAGTCCATTCACGTGAGGTTCATATTCGGCTAGCTCGGCCTTAGAGAGACGTTTGAGGTCGGTGAGCCCGTTGGCTACTCCCCGTTCATGGATTTTATCCAGTTGGGGCAGTTCTTCATGGTTGGTGGCAACAATCACCTTACCGCACAAGTCATACGGAATTTCGTGCTGATCGCAGAATTCTAAGAGCATGTTGTATCCGCCTACGCAATTCTTCGCCTTTAGGCTTCCCGGTTTGTAATAGATGCCAGAGTGGATTACTCCGCTATTGTGTCCGGTTTGGTGAGCGGCTACTTTTTTCTCTTTGTCGAGTACTGCTAGTTTTAGGTGTGGTTGCTGTTCTTTAATTTTGAGAGCTGTAGCCAGTCCCACAATGCCCCCACCAATAATAGTAATGTCGTATTGCACGCTTGTATAATTTGGATTTTCTTGGAAAGCTAAAATAAGACAACCCCTCGGAAGAAAAAAGCCTTGACGGATAATAGGTAGTTGTCTGTTCTTTGACAAAAGGAAACGACAGAGGTGGTTTATTTACCGATTTGCTGGCTGGCATTTCCATTGGTATGGCGGTAGGCTTATACTATATTTTCAGGGCTATTCCAGTGTTTACTGACAAACAAAGCTATTCTATTTAAGACTGTAGATTTCTGCTGTCTGAGGCACATTATTGTGTCTTATTTTAAACACTTGGCTTGTTTAGTTAGTACTATTAAGTAAGAGGGTAACCTAATCTATTTATGAAAGTACCAAAGGCTATTGCCAAATATATAGACGTTGTCAATCATCCCGGTTATTATATCCGTATGGAGATAGAGCGGGTCAAAAGCAGTGCTCAGGAAAAAGTAACGGAGATCGTATCAAAGCTCATCATCTTAGTTGCTATTGGTTTAGTTGCGCTGTTTGTACTGGTTTTTTTAAGCATCACGGTAGGCTTGCTGCTTAACGATGCACTGGACAGTTCTTACCTTGGCTTTCTCATTGTAACTGGTTTTTATATACTGATTTTAGGTGTTTTGTTTTTAGTGAAAAATCACTTTGAGCAAAAGCTGTTGCGCATGGCGAAAAACTCAGTAGTAGTGCCCGTAAAGCACCCGCGGCAGATGGAGCAAAGCAAAAACGGTCATCCGAGTCCGGTACAACCACCAGCGCCATTACAAGAGGTGAAATCCAACGGTAAACATCAACATCATTAGTTAAAGGAAAGCGTATTTTGCTGACAAGATTTTTGTGATAGCCAGAGAATTAGCAGAACCAGGCTACTAGAATTTACGAGCAGTGCCGTGTGCCAAGGATATCAGTCCTATTTTTGTAGCACCGACGTAAGAAATACCCCCCTTTTTGCTTGCAATTCCTTCCGCAACCTTCCAACTTACCGCTTTCGGAAGGGGTGGCGTATTCTATCGTAGAAAAAGAGCGTTGTTTATGTAGATGTTCACGAACTTACAGTATAATACTGCTCTGTACTCTTCCTTATTTTTGTTATAAACCATCACCTAAAGCAACGATCAACTCCGGCGTGTATGTCGCTTATCATTGAAAATCTTACTAAAACCTACGGTACGCAGGTTGCTGTAAATCATATCTCCTTTACGGCACAGCCAGGAGAAATCGTTGGTTTTCTGGGGCCTAACGGAGCTGGTAAGTCCACCACCATGAAGATTGCTACCGGCTATTTGCCGCCTACCCAGGGCAGTGTGCAGGTTTGCAACTACGATGTGGAAGAAGAGTCTGTGGCGGTGCGCCGTTGTTTGGGATACCTGCCGGAGCATAACCCCCTTTACCTGGATATGTATGTGCATGAATACTTGCAATTTATTGGATCACTGTATGAGTTTAAGGGTGATAGGCTAAAAGCCCGGGTTGGCGAGATGATTAACTTATGCGGGCTGGCACCAGAGCAACGGAAAAAGATTGGCGCGCTTTCCAAAGGGTATCGGCAACGGGTAGGGTTGGCCCAGGCACTCATCCACGATCCTCAGGTGCTCATTCTGGACGAACCTACTACGGGGCTTGACCCCAATCAGCTTTCGGAAATTCGCACGTTAATTAAAGAAATTAGCCGGGAGAAAACCGTGATCTTCTCTACCCATATTATGCAGGAGGTGCAGGCCCTTTGCGACCGAGTCATTATCATTAATCGTGGGAACATTGTCATCGACAGTGAGCTTTCTGCTTTGCAGCGAGGCGACGGTAAGCAGAAGGAAGAGGTGCAGCGGGTAGAAGTTACGTTTATCCAACCCATTGACGAAACGCTACTTCGTACGGCAGTATCTGCAAACCAGCTAGAGAAAAAGCACGGAACTACTTACGAGATAGAAGCCATCAGAGGGCAGGAAGATATCCGTCCGGCTATTTTTCGTTTCGCCTGCGAACATCAATATGTACTGATCGGCATGCAACAGATAGCCCGGGAAGAGCGGGTGGCTCACGGAGCATCCCTAGAAGAAATTTTCCGCAGTTTAACCGCCAACCAAGAAAACCCAGCTTAACGCTATGTTTGCCATCTACCGCAAAGAAGTAAACAGCTATCTTAACTCACTTATCGCCTATATCGTAATGGCGGTATTTCTGACCGGCACCGGACTGCTGATGTGGATATTTCCCGATACCAGCGTACTTACTTATGGTTTTGCCGATCTATCTACGCTTTTTACACTCGGACCTTATGTGTTCATGTTTCTGATTCCGGCCATTACCATGCGTAGCTTTGCTGAGGAAAAGAAAGCCGGCACTATGGAGCTGATCCTCACCCAGCCGGTTACTGACCTGCAACTAATTCTGGGTAAATACTTGGCTGCCTGGACTATCGTTGTGTTCGCTCTGGTCCCTACATTGATTTATTACATTTCCGTGTATCAACTGGGTAACCCTGTGGGCAATCTGGATTCAGCCGGTATTGCCGGGTCGTATATTGGGTTAATCTTGTTAGGAGGAGTATTTACTGCCATTGGCATCTTCGCTTCTTCCCTTACCGAAAATCAGGTAATCGCTTTCATTCTGGCTGTCTTCCTCTGCTTTTTCCTTTATACCGGATTTAGCTCATTAGCTGGCCTGGAAGTGTGGGAGAACTCGGCGCTGCTGGTAGAAAAACTGGGCATCCTATACCATTACGACGCCATGAGCCGCGGCCTGATCGACTCCCGCAATCTCTTGTACTTTGTTACTGTAACAACGCTCATGTTACTGCTAACGCAACTAGTGCTGAACAGTCGGAAGTGGTAAGAAGCGAATGAGTGAGATGGTAAATCCGGCGTGGAGTGTGAGAGAATATTATGGAAATTTTGATTAAAACAGGTCTTTTAGAGTAAAATTGAAGTGGGTTATGAATAGAAATATCAAAGTAAGGAAAAACTGTCACGGTGTAGCGCTTCCCGTGTTTATACATGCTAATCATTCACTCACTCATTCAAACATTCTGCAATAATGTCTGCTAATCCGGTTTCGGTACAACGTGAACGTAAGGTGTTCTGGCGCGATATTTCCAAGCTGGGAGTGGGCGTGGTGGCGCTGTTTTTTCTCAATGTGCTGGCGCAGAATTATTTCTTTCGTCTGGATTTGACCGAAGAGAACCGTTATAGCTTATCGGGGGCAACAAAAAATTTACTGGAAGGATTAGAACAGGATGTGGAGATTACGGTGTATCTGGAAGGGGAGTTGCCGCCCGGATTTCAGCGGTTGCAACGCAGCGTGGAAGAAACACTGGGCGACTTTCAGGCCTATGCCGGGGGAAACCTGCGCTTTCGCTTTGTTGATCCGCTCACAACCGTAAGTTCAGAACAGCGCAACGCCTTTTTCTTTACACTCGACAGCATGGGTATTGAAGTGACTCGGGTGTTTGACGAGGAAAATGGCAGCCGGATTCAGCGGCTAATTGTGCCGGGAGCAGTGGTGCGCTCAGGGGGGCAGGAAGCCGGAGTGATGTTGCTGAAAGGTGATAAAGGCGCCTCAGCCCAGGACCAACTGAATCAGTCTATTGAGGGAGTGGAATACGAACTGGCTTCGACTATTCGGCAGGTAACCGCCAGTCGACGAAAACAGGTTGCCATTATGCGGGGTCATGGCGAATTGCCTTCGGTAGAAATGGGAAGCCTGATTGATGCTCTCTCCCAAACCTACGATGTATACGAACTGTTTTTGCCGCAATCCGAAGAGATTGCCCCGGTAGATGCCGTAATAATCGCCAAACCTCTGGAGGCGTTCAGTCGGGAAGATCAGTATAAGCTGGATCAGTACCTGATGCGCGGCGGGAAAGCCCTGTTTTTTATGGACGCGCTTCAGATCGATATGGATAGTCTGGGAAGCGAGGGTTCTTTTGCTTTTCCCCTGAAGACAGGACTGGACGATATGCTGTTCCGCTACGGTGTGCGCGTCAACCCAACGCTTGTTCAGGATATTGAATCGGGACAATACCCGATTGTGGTGGGGAATATGGGAGATCAGCCGCAGATCCGCTTACTGCCCTGGCCGTTCTTCCCGGTAGTGAACAAGTATGCTTCTCACCCTATGGTGCGCAATTTGGATGCTACCTACCTGCGCTTTGCGAGTACTATGGATACCATCGCCACACCCAGAGTGACTAAAACTTCTCTGGTGTACACCTCGCAATACTCACGAGTTTTGACTACCCCTATCGTGGTGGATTTAAACGAACTGCGGCAGGCCCCGGAACCCGAGCGATACCAAAACGGATCTCAACCTGTGGCGTATCTGCTGGAAGGGACATTCACTTCTGTCTTTAAAAACCGTATTCTCCCCGAAGGTTTACCAACCAAAGATTTCCGATCAGAAAGTATTCCTACCAAAATGCTGGTGGTATCGGATGGGGATGTGGTACGCAATGAACTAGACCCGCAGAATAATCGTCCGTTACCGCTGGGCTTCGACCCGTTTACTGAGCGCACTTTCGCCAATCAGGATTTTGTGATGAATGCGTTAGCCTATCTGGTAGATGAAAGCGGACTGATCCGCGCCCGAACCAAAGAAGTGCGGCTTCGACCCTTAGATCAGGTTAAGGTGAAAGCAGAATCAACCAAGTGGCAATTTATTAACCTGGTGCTGCCTTTGGTGCTAATTGGTGCATTTGGGATAGTAAAGTTCTACATTCGCCGCCGCCGCTACACTCGCTTTTAGCTAATCAGGTATAGCGATCCCTACTTTTTTCACTTAGCAAACTTTGGCAAGTTAGTGAACGGACACAGTTACTTTAAAATGAAAGTGTTCCTACAAGGTTTTGACTATCAAAAAAATTATTCACTCTCGTTCCACGCCAGATTCAATCCCGCCCATCGCATGGCGCGCTGCTTAGGCTTCTATCCTTCAGCCACTGTACTTAGGAACTCATATTCACAAGAGTAAGTTAGAAGTGTAAATATCCTGACATTTTTGTAACTTATCAGGTCAATACAACAACTCTTCCTATGAACAAAAGTCTGGCACTGTGTGCGGTAGTTTGGATTTTCGCAAGCTGCCAGCGGAGCGTCGATTTCTCGCCCGAGATAGAAACGCAACTGCCCGATCAGATCAGCTATAATTTCCACGTCAAACCCATTCTTTCCGACCGCTGTTTTGCCTGTCATGGCCCCGATAAAGCAGCTATTGAAGCAGGACTCAGCCTGAGCGATGAAAGCCTGGCTTTTTCGGAACTGGAAAGTGGCGAGCACGCGATCATACCGGGGAAGCCGTATAAAAGCGCCCTGGTCAGCCGCATCTTTTCCGATGACCCTGAAGTCCAGATGCCCCCTCCCGAATCTAATCTTTCCCTTACCGAATATGAAAAAGCGGTGTTGACGCGCTGGGTTGAACAGGGTGCGAACTACGAACCGCACTGGTCGTTTATTCAACCCAAAAAGCCCGAAGTGCCCAATGTTCAACAAACGGACTGGCCTAGTAATGAAGTTGACCAGTTTGTTTTGGCTACGCTTGAGCAAAAAGGTATGGAGCCTACTGAACGCGCTACCAAAGAAAAACTCATTCGCCGGGTCACCTTTGATCTAACCGGGTTACCACCCACTGTGAAAGAGGTAGATAATTTTCTGGCCGACACTTCGCCAGATGCTTATGAGAAACTGGTAGATCGCTTACTGCAATCTTCTCGCTACGGAGAGCGTATGGCAACCGAATGGCTGGATGTGGCTCGTTATGCCGATAGCCACGGGTATCAGGATGATGGCATGCGCAACATGTGGCCCTGGCGCGATTGGGTAATTGAGTCGTTCAATGAGAATATGCCTTACGATCAATTTATTACCTGGCAGTTAGCGGGTGATATGCTGCCCGAGGCTACGCAGGAACAGAAACTAGCCAGCGGTTTTAACCGCAACCATCTGCAAAGCCAGGAAGGTGGAATTGTTTCCGAAGAATACCGGGTGGAGTATGTAGCTGACCGGGCCAATACCCTCGGTAAGGCATTTTTAGGATTAACGGTTGAGTGCGCCCGTTGCCACGATCATAAGTATGATCCGATCTCTCAGGAAGAATATTATTCTCTCTACGCATTCTTCAACAGCATCAACGAAGCCGGGCAGATCCCCTACATGGGCGAAGCCAGCCCCACTGTAATGCTGACCGATGAGGAGACAGATGAGAAATTAGCCTTTTTGCAGGAAAAAATCCGTGAGCAGGAAGACAGGGTAGATACTGATCAGAAGGAATATCAGAAGCGGTTTACCCAATGGCTGGAACAGGCGCAAGCCAGTGCTGCTGCCCGTAAAGTAACGCTTACCCACGAAGTAGGACACTACCCGCTGGACAATCCGGTGGATAACAAATTCCGAAACCTGGCTAACCGGAAACTTCCGGCGGACATGGTGGTGAGCCAGAAAGACAAAGAACCCGAGATTGTGGAAGGCAAGTTTGGCAAAGCCCTTCGGCTGGTAGGAGATAGCTATGTGGATTTGGGAGATAAGATGGGCTTCTTCGAGCGAAACGAGCCATTTACCATCAGCCTGTGGTTCAAGCCACTTAAAGATAGTCTGGAAGGACCTGTCTTCTCCAAATCAGGGGGGCTATACAACGGAAACCGGGGGTATGACTTTACCCTTCGCACCGATGGCACTATCTCAGCCAGCCTCAACCATACCTGGCCCGCTAACAGTATTGAAATCCGAACGCTAGACAAAGTGCCCGTAGGCGAATGGAACCATCTGGTGATGGCTTACGACGGTTCCAGCCAGGCAGAGGGACTGATCGTCTATTTAAATGGTGAACCTATGCGGCGCGAAGTGGTCACTGACCATCTGAAACGTAGTATTCTCACCTATGGGAAAGATAAAGAGACCTGGGGTAGCCCGGCAAACCTGCGTATTGGTAAACGTTTTGAAGAGACGCTAGACGGAGCCGTGGCGGATGAATTTCGAATATTTGACCGTAAACTGACCGCGGTGGAAGTCGCTGAGCTGTATGGCGAGCAGGACCCCGTGCTGGCTTTTCTGGAGTCGGAGAACCATGAGGACTTACTGGATTATTATCTTCATAATAACGATCAGTCTTACCAAGCGTCTTTCTCTCAGCTTACCCGGTTACGAGGCGAGGAGAACGAGGTGTTAAGTGCCTTACCCGAAGTCATGGTGATGGGTGAATTAAGTGAGCCGCGTCCAACATTCATACTGGACCGGGGCGTGTACGATGCGCCCACTAAGCGAGTATATCCGACTACGCCCACCAGTGTGCTGGAGTTTCCTGATAGTTTGCCTAAGAACCGCTTGGGCTTAGCCCAATGGTTGGTTCATGAAGATAACCCTCTGACGGCCCGGGTGGCGGTGAACCGCTACTGGCAAATGCTCTTTGGCCGGGGGTTGGTAAAAACTTCCGATGACTTTGGCAACCAGGGAGAACTGCCTTCTCACCCTGAACTACTCGATTGGCTGGCCATCCGCTTCCGGGAATCCGGGTGGGATGTGAAAGCGTTTTTACGAATGTTAGTCACCTCCGCTACCTATCAGCAGTCATCCGTAGCCACTCCTGAATTGCGAGAAAAGGATGCCGAGAATGTATGGCTGGCGCGTGGTCCCAGTTACCGTATGCCCGTTGAGATGATCCGCGATAACGCGCTGGCGGCTAGCGGTTTGCTCAACGATTCTATCGGTGGGCCCAGTGTAAAACCCTACCAGCCGGAAGGGCTATGGGAAGCCCTGGCTACCCGTAATGCCACCAAATACATACCGGATACGGGAGATAAACTGTACCGGAGGGGCCTATACACCATCTGGAAACGCAGTTCGCCACCGCCTTCTATGGTGAGCTTTGATGCCTCAGAAAAATACCTTTGTACAGTAAAACGGCAAAAAACCAACACACCATTGCAAGCCCTGGTACTGCTAAACGATCCGCAGTACGTAGAAGCTGCTCGCCTGATTGCCGAACGCATGGTGAAGGAAGGGGGAGCGGATTTAGACGAACAGATACGCTTTGGCTTTCGTGCTTTAACCAGTCGTGAACCGGATGCAAAGGAGCTGGAATTATTAGAGCGATTATATCAGGAGGAAAAGATAGCTTTTGAAGAGGAACCCGCCAGTGCAGATAGCCTGCTTCAGGTAGGAGAGTACGTACGGGATAAAACAATTCCGGCCGATAAACTTGCAGCTTTAACAGTAATAGCAAGCACCTTGGTAAACTATGATGAAGCGGTATATAAGCGGTAGGGTTCGTAGTGCTCGATGGTTCCATTGCTAGATTGTTAAGAAAGAGACTGAGTATGGAAATTGATAAAGAAAAATACTTAAAGTAAGTAATATCGATGCTTATCGAGTTGCTTTCCACCTCAGTAACTTAGTCTGGAATGAAGTTATCCGCTGGGATTACTTTGCTAAAGATACCGTTGGGAAACAGTTTGTAAATGCGGTAGATAGTATATCAGCCAACATTGCTGAGGGCTTTGGAAGATATCATAAAAAAGACAAAATCAAGTTTTATCGGTATGCCAGCGGGTCGTTAAAGGAAGCTTTAGACTGGAACGAAAAATCAAGAGTAAGATCATTGATAGATCAAGTTACTTATGA
This sequence comes from Roseihalotalea indica, assembly GCF_022458895.1. The sequence goes on from NZ_JAINFL010000020.1 coordinate 18,559, forward strand.
TACATTTTTCAAAGAACTAAGTTCGCTACCAAAACTTATTAATCAACTCATCAAATATACTAACCTTGTTCTTAAGTCATAATTTAGTTAGCCATTGAACAATAGAACTATCGAGCTATGAAACTACTTCATAACCAACATATTGACCGACGGGATTTTTTAAGCAAGACTTCCCTTGGGCTGGGCAGTGTAGCCCTGGCATCGCTGTTAGGTCCGTCAAAACTATTTGGTAAAGCTGGCCCTATAACGGGTGGCGATCATGGGATTATTAACAACCTTCATTTTGCACCCAAAGCAAAGCGGGTGATTTATCTCTTCCAAAGCGGTGGGCCATCTCAACTGGAGACTTTTGATTATAAACCTACCCTGGCCGAGCGCGTAGGGGAAGAACTGCCTGATTCGGTTCGGGGCGGACAACGCCTGACCGGAATGACCGCCGGACAAAAATCATTTCCACTGGCAGGGTCGGTATTCAATTTTGCCCAGTACGGAAAAAGCGGAGCCTGGGTTAGCGAACTGATGCCGCATACAGCTCAGATTGTGGATGAGCTTTGCTTCATCAAATCTATGCATACGGAGGCCATCAATCATGATCCGGCCATTACTTTTTTTCAAACTGGCTCTCAGCAAAATGGTCGGCCATCTATTGGTTCGTGGATTAGCTACGGGCTGGGGAGTGATAATGAGAACCTTCCTTCTTTCTGCGTATTATTATCCCGGGGCCGAGAAGGAGGGCAGCCGTTGTACGCCAAACTATGGGGGAGTGGTTTTCTGCCATCATTACACCAGGGAGTACAGTTCCGGTCCGGCAAAGACCCGGTATTGTACCTCAATGATCCAGCCGGTATGAAAAAGACCAGCCGGCGGCGCATGCTGGATTATTTGAAAGAACTGCACGATATCCAGTACGAAAAGGTGATGGACCCGGAAATTAACTCGCGAATAGCCCAGTATGAAATGGCCTATCGCATGCAGGCTTCCGTACCCGAAACCATGGACATTTCTCACGAGCCAGACTATATTTATGATATGTACGGTGAAGAATCGCGTAAGCCGGGTACTTTTGCCGCTAACTGTCTATTGGCCCGCCGCCTGATTGAAAAAGACGTAAAATTCGTGCAGCTCTACCATCAGGGCTGGGACCAGCACGGTAACCTGCCCAATGATATTCAGATTATGTCAAAAAGCGTCGATCAACCTTCGGCAGCTTTGGTGATGGACCTGAAACAGCGCGGTCTTCTCGATGATACTCTGGTGATCTGGGGAGGAGAGTTTGGTCGAACTAACTACTCTCAGGGTCGGCTTACCAAAGAGAGTTATGGCCGCGACCATCACCCCCGATGCTTTAGTATCTGGATGGCTGGGGGCGGAGTAAAAAAAGGTATTAGCTACGGAGAAACCTGTGAGTTTGGCTATAATATTGTAAAGAACCCCGTCCACGTGCACGATTTTCAGGCCACTCTGATGCACTTGCTAGGAGTAGACCATGAAAGGCTAACCTTCAAGCACCAGGGCCGCCGTTATAGGCTAACCGATGTGCACGGAAAAGTGGTGAATGACATTATTGCTTAATGCAAGCATTTTAGAGAGTAAAACTTCACCAACTTTGTAAATATTTTTACCTTCGGTCATTCTACGAAACATTTATTTTTTTTATGAAACGAGTCGCTTTTAAAATGCAGTTGCTTCCAGGGTATGAGGAGGAATATCAGAAGAGACACGATGCTATCTGGCCAGAATTAGTAGAACTGCTACACCAAAACGGAATTAGTGATTACTATATCTTTCTTGACCCGGAGACTCATATTCTTTTTGCCACTTATATGCTCTCTGAGGATCATCAGAAAGACCGCCTGCCTCAGGAAGCCGTTATGAAAAAGTGGTGGGCCTATATGAAAGACATTATGGAAACTCATGAGGATAACTCTCCGGTTAGCAAAGCCCTTACCGATGTTTTCTATATGAAATAGTAAGTACTCACTTGCTACGGAAAACAAAAAAGGCCCTTCTGTTTGTAAAACGGAAGGGCCTTCTTTAAGAGAGAGGATTACTATTAGAAATTGTAGCTGGCTCCAAACAGAATTGAACGGGCAGTACGATCAGTACCGTAGAATTCCCGGGTTTCACTGCCGAGCAGATTTCTTGCATTCACATAAAGCCTCAATTTATCAATTACATTATAAGAAACTTTGCTGTTCAAGAGCATTTTACCATCAATCTGACCAACCCCTATCGTAGATTCTTGCTGTAACTCTTGTTCATTATATAGTGTGTGTCCACTGAAGAAGTAGGCGTTAAGATTAATAGTCCACTTCTTGCTGGCTTTATAATTGGCGTAAAAACCTCCGTATACTGAGGGAGTGCTTTTTTGATCTTCATCTACCGTAGTATATATATTGGTAGGGTTCTGAACAGAATCAATAGGCAATGCATTAAAACCAAGCGGTCGATCTTGCACCTTTGTCTGCTGGAATGTTACAAAGGGTTTTAGCTGAAGTCTGGTATTAGCTACATAATTTGCTGATAGGGTAAGCCCATATTGCGTAGCCGTAAGAGGCAAATTCTTATAGCCTATTGTTACAGTTGGTGGTGCACTAGGATCCGTGCCGAATTCAATACCCGTAACCAAGAAAAGGCTTAGATGCTCCAAATGCTGGCGAAATATATCAGCGTCTATTGATAGATTATTAGAAAACTGAGTCCGAAAACCAAGCTCGCTCATTGTTACCGAAGCCAATTTTAGCTCCTCATCTTCCGATGAGAAAAAAGTAGGTGCCCAAAATACACTATTGGTAGATCTAGACTGAGCGCCTCGTAATACATACTTGTCCTGTATGGTATATGTGGTAGCTAACTGATACGAAAGATAAGCTTTATCTAAGGTGTTGAATTTATCTACCCTCCCTGCGGCAATAATACGCCAGTTTTCCAGGGGATGATAATCTCCTTGTAACGATCCTGCTACTGAACCAAAAGAAGTTGTGGGAGCAGCCCCAAAAACACTAACTGCATATTCTATATCCTGGTAGTTAAAACCAGGGCGGAAGCTTAGCTTGTCATGCACCTGCCACTGATAATCAACTGTGGCATCAGTAATAGCAAAACCCACAGGAGTTGCAACGGGACCAGTTTCTTGCATCAGGTAATAATCTCCTTCACTATGAGAGATCCGTGCATTTAACCCATATATCTGCCCTGCCAGATTTACATAGTTGGAGGAACCACCGTTAGTAGTTAAATGAAGGGGCGCTCTGTTGCTAAGGTAGGCTTTTTGCACATCAGCATCCTGCATACCCGCTGAGAGGTCAAAGCTTATATTCTCATTGGCCTTATAGTTGATAAAAGCATTGAGTCCGTATTTTTCTTGGGCCAGTGAAGGGTCCGGATAGCTCAGGTCTGCGTCTGCTATTTCGCTCAGATCGGCTGAGAATTTGTCATCAGCTAAAAAGTAATACTGATCGTCAAATCGCTCTCGATTCTGATAGTTGCCCGACACTGTTACATGAAGCTTATCACTGAAGCCATAGCCTAAAGCAAGATTGCCTACGGTAGTTTGTCCAGGAGCTATTTGAGCATTGGCTGAGGTATACAAGCCTTCTTTTTGAGGTGTACGGGTAATAATATTAATTACTCCCGTTACAGCATTAGGGCCAAAAAGAGGAGCTGCCGGACCACGCACAATTTCAATTCTCTCTATATCAATCAGGTCTATTGATAGTAATTCCCAGAAAGTACCTCCCTGCTCATAACTAAATACAGGCCGGTTATTAACCATCACCAAGGTATATTTATTTTGCTGGTCTACAGTATTGGTATAGCGTGCGGTATTCTCCAGACCTCGAAGGTGTATATCATAGTTGCCATTAGACATCTCACGAACAATCACACCTGGGCATAACCTAAGTGCTTCTGGGATGGATGTTATTCCTGAACTTGCAATTTCTTCCCGGCTGATAGAGTAACTGGATACAGGAGCCTCAAATAAAGATTCTGACTTTTTAGTAGCAGAGACGATCTCAACATTCATGAGTTCTTCCAGTGACATTTCAAAGAGGTCTTCTTCATCTACTTCCTGAGCAAAGCTCTGCATACTGTAAAGTATGGAGGTGCTTAGGCCAATAGCCTTAAGCAAAGAGTAATACTGCTTCATCGTGATTTAATTGGTTCGTATTAATGAAATGATATTGGTGTTAAAGTACCTTACCCATATTGTACAGGGCAGTCATTACTTTCAGTTGATTCGCTTCTAGTACTTTTTTGTTGAGCACAAACCCTAGTTTAGAAGACTGCTTGGTAAAACTAATACCAGCTCCCTGCGCAGCCAGATTCTCCTCTGTTACCACGAGTATACCTTGCTTAGCGCTCGTTGAGACTACTTCGGAAAGTTGAGAGGAGTTGGATTTTGGTAGATATACTACCTGGCAACTTTGCACTTCTGATGGTGTAGTAATACTTTTTGCCACGACGTCCTTACCTTGTACTTTTTTGCCTTTCATGTCCTTCTGAAGAATATTCAGTACGGTGTTATTGCCGTATACTCCAATGACAATTTGGTCATCTGAATGACTCCAATCCACATACTTGGTAAAACTGTAAAGAAACACAGCTTTCATTTTATCTTCAGTAGTTTGAGCATACAGTGGTTGAGTGACTTCTAGCCAGCCCCAAAGTAAAACAAACAGCAAAACCAATATTCTTCTCTGGATCATAATGTAACTAGATTGATGCTGGACAAACCTAGTAAATTCGTTCACTGCAAATAAGACTTATACTCAAGCCATATTACTCATGTACCTTTTCATAAGCCATAATACCTGAGTATTACTACGTATTATTCTTGGCGAGAGCTAGGAGTTAGCGGGCAATGTTAAATCAGCTAAAAGAAGGTATCTGAGCGTGTAATATCTTCGCTAAATAATTAATGCTAAAAGTGCTTTAGTAGTATATAAGCTTTTATATAGTGCAAGTAGTATAAGAAAAATTATCTACCTTATCCGCGAAACAAAATAACCCGACATGTCCATTGCGATTGCGCTCCACGGCGGCGCAGGAACCATTCTTCGTACGGAAATGAATCATGAAAAAGAGGTTCTTTATACTACAGCATTGCAAGAAGCGTTACACGCTGGCTACCATCATCTCGCTGAACGGGGGACTGCACTGGATGCTGTAGAAATAGCTGTGAAAATTTTGGAAGATTGCCCTCTGTTTAATGCTGGTAAAGGTTCAGTATTTACTGCTAAAGGAACTCACGAAATGGATGCTTCTATCATGGATGGACGTAACTGTGCTGCAGGGGCAGTATCTTTGGTTACCGGCGTGAAAAACCCTATCCGGCTAGCTCGTTTAGTGATGGAAAAGTCGGAGCATGTGTTTCTGGCTGGTTCCGGAGCCATAGAGTTTGCCCGACAGATGCAGTGTGAGTTTGCTGATGAAGCCTATTTCTATGATCAGTATCGTTACGATCAGTGGCAAAAGCTGAAAGATACTGATCAGTTTCAACTGGATCATTCGGTGGTGATGGAACACAAGCCAAAAAAGATGGGCACGGTAGGTGCGGTAGCTTGTGATGCTCAAGGAAATATTGCGGCAGCTACTTCTACTGGCGGGATGACCAATAAGCGTTGGGGGCGGATCGGAGATAGCCCGGTAATTGGATCAGGCACTTATGCCAATAACCTGACCTGCGCGGTGTCGTGTACAGGAAGTGGTGAATACTTTTTGCGGGGAGTGGTGGCTTATGACGTTTCCTGCCTGATAGAATATAAAAATTATTCCTTAACCCAGGCCTGCCGGGAAGTCGTTTACGACCGTCTTCCGAAATTGGGCGGCGATGGTGGTTTGGTTGCCATAAATGCTATGGGAGAGGTAAGTATGCCTTTCAATACGGAAGGAATGTACCGAGCCTCCAAAACCCCTACTGCCGAGGTGATCTCGATCTACGGCGACTGATTTTATAAGGCTGCTCTAGTAATAGACGCGCATCCAGGCTCATGGGTAGGATTTCCAACTCACGATTATCCAGCCGGAAATGATCGCCTACTGAAAGAACGTGAACTATCAGGTTGGATAGAGACATAGGAGTGCCTTCTTCCAGAATTTCTTCATTGTTATGGGTAAGCTGGCTGGGGTCTACCAATATGACCATTCCCGAACCAATTACTTCGCATTCGTTGCAGTTCTTTATCACTAAACCCGTATCTTCTGCAAGTCCTACACCTATAAGTTTAGGAAACCGGGCTACAGCTTCCATTACTCGTCCAAAGCGACCTCGTTGAATAAAGTGAGAATCAATAATCAGATCGGGCACATAGCCCATGCCTTGGCCAGTTTTTACGGCTCCTTTAAAAAGGGCTTCGGTAGATTTCCCTCCGGTGATCATCTCCTTCGACATAGACATGGCTCCGGCACTGGTGCCGGCAATCACAAACTCCTCCTGCTGATAACGTTGCATCAGCAGTTGGTGCATGGGGGTATCGCGGATAATACGGGTGATTTTAGACTGATTGCCTCCGGAAAACATCACGCAATCGGCTTTTTCAATCCAATGCAGTATTTCCGGATCTTCGGTTTGGTTTCTTTCACGAACATCTAATATATGGACCTGAGCAAAACCAAACTGCCCAAATGCTGCCTTATATTTTTCACCTACCTCTCCCGGGATGCTGGAGGCCGTGGGTACTACAACAATCAAAGGCTCTCTACTCTTACATTCCCTGATAACGCGGGCCAATATACTTTTCTGAACAAAATTCAGTTGGCTAGACTCATCCCTACGGGTTCCTTTATCTTCATTCCCGCCAATAGGTATAATAGTTCCCTTAACTTTGGTGTCGATCATTCTTGCAGTAGAAAATTTTGTAAATAGCGAATGTAACAATTATCCTAAAATCTAACTTTTATATATTTAGCAAGCTATACAAGTCTAACTGATTTATTACATGCAAATAAAGAAAATAAATGTGATGCGTGGCCCCAACTACTGGTCAATACGCCGACATAAGCTAATCGTAATGACGTTAGATTTGGAGGACTTAGAAGAACAGCCCACCAACACGATTAATGGCTTCTACGATCGGTTAAAAAAACTGATTCCTTCCTTACATGAACATCGCTGTTCTGAAGGAGTGCCCGGTGGCTTTTTCCACCGAGTAAAAGAAGGTACCTGGATGGGCCACGTTATCGAACACATTGCGCTGGAAATTCAAACCCTGGCAGGAATGGAAGTAGGCTTCGGGCGAACTCGAGGTTATGGTGAGAAGGGGGTATATCAGGTAGTGTTTGCCTATATGGAAGAAAATGTTGGTTTATATGCTGCGGAAGCCTCAGTGCGGATAGCCGAAGCACTTGTGGCCAATCAGCCATATTCGCTGGAAGAAGATCTGCAGAAAATGCGAGAGTTGCGAGAACTGGAACGGCTTGGCCCCAGCACCACTTCTATTATTGAAGAAGCCGTAGCCCGAGGTATTCCCTGGATTCGCCTCAACGATCGGTCCTTATGCCAACTGGGGTACGGGGCCAATCAGAAACGAATTCAGGCAACCATTACCAGCCATACGAGCAGTATTAGTGTAGAGCTGGCGTGTGACAAAACCGATACCAAGTACTTGTTGGAGCAAGCTCAGGTGCCGGTTCCCAAGGGTGAGATTGTTAGCAGCCTGGAAGGATTGAAAGAAGCGGTAGAATTTCTAGGGTACCCGCTGGCTATTAAACCTATTGATGGAAATCATGGACGAGGGATTACTGCTGATATTACTACCTGGAAAACAGCAGAGAAGGCATTCAGAGAAGCTCAGCAGGTTTCTAAAACCGTTATTGTAGAGCGGCATATCATTGGTGATGATTATCGTCTGCTGGTGATTAACCACAAGTTGGTAGCCGCGGCTAAGCGCTCACCAGCCCACGTAATCGGCAACGGAAAAGATACTATCCAGCAGTTGATCGATGAAATCAATAAAGATCCTCGCCGGGGCTACGGTCACGAAAAAGTGCTGACGGCTATCATAGTAGATGATATGACGCGGGGCATTTTGGATGCAGAAGGGTATACCCTGGATACTGTATTGCCCGAAGGTACATTTTTAAAATTAAAAGATACCGCCAATTTAAGTACGGGTGGAACAGCGACGGATGTAACGCATAAAGTACACCCGGATAATGAGTTCATGGCCCAACGCATTTCTAAAATCATTGGTCTGGATATTTGCGGTATTGATGTAATGACTACAGATATCAGTGTGCCATTGTCCGAAACCGGTGGTGCCATACTGGAGGTTAATGCTGCTCCCGGCTTCCGAATGCATCTATCACCTACCGAAGGGTTACCCCGCAACGTAGCAGCTCCCGTTATTGATATGCTGTATCCGCCCGGTTCTTCCTTCCGCATTCCCATTGTGGCCATCACTGGTACAAATGGAAAAACAACGACCACTCGGCTCATTGCGCATATGATGAAGATGCACGGCTACCGCGTAGGTTTTACTACGACCGATGGTATTTACGTGCATAATCAACAGCTCATGAAAGGAGACTGTACCGGGCCAGTGAGTGCTCAGTTCGTACTAAAAGACCCTATTGTTAATTATGCCGTGTTAGAGGTGGCTCGGGGAGGTTTGCTACGTTCGGGGCTGGGGTTTGATCAGTGCGATATTGGCATTGTCACCAATGTAAGTGCGGATCATCTGGGCCTTAAAGGTATACACACACTAAAGCAGTTGGCGCGGGTAAAATCCGTTATTCCCGAATCAGTACATAAAGATGGCTACTCGATTCTCAATGCCGACGATGACCTGGTGTATGCCATGAGAAAACGAATAGACTGCCAGATAGCTTTGTTTTCTATGAATGAGCACAATCCTCGCATTCTGGAACATGCTAAAAACGGAGGTCTTTCGGCTATCTGGGAAAACGGTTACATTACTATTTGCAAGGGCGAGTGGAAGCTAAGAGTAACCAAAGCGGTGAATGTGCCATTAACTTTTGGAGGAAAGGCTACCTTCATGATCCAGAATCTGTTACCAGCCGTGCTGACGGGAGTAATTAATAAGTTTACGATTGAAGATATCAAATCATCGCTGGAATCTTTTATCCCTTCTCCTTCGCAGACTCCGGGTCGGCTAAACCTGTTCACCTTCCAGCACTTTAAGTTTCTGCTTGATTATGCCCATAATCCGGCGGGACTTCGTGCATTACAAAAATTAATCATCAACCTGGATAGCAATCCGAAAATAGGAATTATTACGGGTATTGGTGACCGGCGAAAGGAGGATACTCAGGAAGTAGGCCGCATTGCCTGTGAAATGTTTGATGAGATTATCATTCGGGAGGATAGAGACTTGCGAGGCAGAAGCCGGGAAGAAATTATTGAGATGCTCAGCGAAGGCATTCATAGAGTAGATGCTCATAAAAAGATCACAATCATCCCTGGTGAAAAAGATGCTATTGATTACGCAATCCGGCATGCTACCCCTGGCTCATTGATTGTATTGTTTAGCGATGCCGTAACGGAAGCCCTGGAGCACGTGATGAAACACAAAGAAGAAGAAGCCCATAAACTATATCAGTTTCCTGGTCAGGAATTTCAAAACGCTCCAGCGATAAACGGTCAGCAAGCGGAGATTATAGGGAGCCCGGAATAAGGCAGTGTTGTATTGAGTATTACCATCGCTTATGGAGCGATAGCAATACCTTGAAAATCAGATACCCGAGCGCATATGCCCCAGCCACCAAAGTTTTCGGTCACGGCAAACCAGACTTCATTCTTTCCTTTCTTCAATGAGAGAAATAGGGTATCAAAATAACCAATGGTACCCAGATACCGATAATCGCGAGAATTGAAAATCCTTTGTCCTTCATATACAGCAGTACCATTCACATACACAGTAGCTATATCAGAATAACCGAAGTGTAATGGTTTTACCTGAGCGCGGTCAGCCTCAATTGTAAACTTTGCGATAACGGTATTGGTGGTGTCCGACACTTCGCTAATCTGAGCCAGGTTTACTGTGCCAGTAGATTCACTTTCTAATGGTTGCCAGGCAAGATTCTTGGCCAGTGCTTCAGGAAAAGTTGTTTGCCCATCCAGTAGCTTTTGGCTGAATGCACTGGAAACCTGCCATTGGGTGATTGTTTCGGCCGAGGCAGATGGTCTTTGCTGGTCAGCACTTTTGATAGGCGGGTTATCCATAGTCTGATAGCTAAAATTTGCAAATCGGGCTTCTTTTACAAAAGTATACAGTCCTAGAAAACCAGCAGCAGGTTCTCGCTTCAATTCAAAGGCGTGCAGTACCGGAACGCTCATATTATCAATATATACCTCCATTTGGCTTCCTGATACCACCAGTTTCACATGCATCCATTCCTGGAAGCGATAATGATGCGGAACACCGTACCCTTCACCATAATAGAGCTGCCACCCGGCCACGCCATTGAATACCGGAGTGTACTGCATAGCATCCGGATTACCCGATTGGTGCGCCCGCATGTAGTATTCTTCATAATTCTTCTTGTCCTGCATTCGGAACATAACTCCCGTAAACCCACGATCCTCAGTGAAAGCAATGTCATACTCAATAATACCATTCTCAAAGTCGACATCAGTCAGATAAGCCTGGCTATTATTCAGCAATACACATGATTGCCCTTTATAGTCTTCTAATGTATGCTCTCCGGAAAACTCCCAACGATCAGCCGTAAAGGGAATTGATTGCGAGGTTTGTGCTTGAAGAAGGAGGGGGCTTAAGATAATCCCGAAAAGTAAACTCCATGAAAGTTGTGTCATGCTTATTATCTGTTTTTATTTTTGGATTGTTACATTTTCAATCTGGTCCAGGCGGGCCACAATCCCCCAACCATAAAAATCGTTGGCGATCCCAATCAGCAATTCATTATCACCTGCTTGCAGCGGGATCATCAGCGAAGTATTCTCAATAGAGCAGCGGCCGTCCGGTTCTTTCATAATCGGTGAGCCATACAGGTTTTTATCTACATACAGGAGTCTGTCATTGATAAAGATCCATACTTCATCACTAAAGCCTAAGTCAAGACGTCGCTGCTGATCTGTTTCCGAAGAAATTTTGGTTTTTAGCCATACCAGGCGGCGGTTTTCGTTTTTGCCAAACCGCCGCGTCAGGTTCATTAATCCTCGTCGCTCAGCCGCTATAGCATCCCAGCGGGTCTGATCCGTGGGGAAATCTTTTTCACCTACCTCCCGGCCTCGGGGAAAGTCTGTAGGCTCACTGACTGACCATTTCTGCAAGTAGCGAGGATCGTTATACGTGGGGTCATAACCTGCCTGTGGAGTTAGTCCTTCTACTTCATGGGGGTTAATCACCAGATTAGTAAAGATCGCTCGCCCCTCAAAAGCCAGGCTTCCCTGCGTGGTATTACCTTCTAGCTTAGGAATATTGAGCGTAGGTTGTTCCAGGTTATTGACGAACACTACCATCCGCTCCCCCGATACAACCAGTTTAATATGATTCCACCCCTCAGCCCTTAGCACAGCGGGACCTTGGTAATGCCCCAGCACGTCCCATAAATTTACCCCCTTTACCATTGGGGCATACTGCGCTGCATCTGCGCCGTCCGGATTTCCCGCCCGGTAGGTGCGCAGATAGAAGCATTCGGCATTATCCGGATTTTGTTGCCTGAAATAGATACTTACGAAAGGAGCACCACTGGTGAGTGCTACATCAAACTCGATAGTGCCATCTGTAAACAAAAAATCATTCAGCACCACTTGTCCCTGATCTTTGAGAATTTTCATAGCCTCCTCAGATTGGTAGTTAATAAATTCAACCTGATTTTCAGCGTAGTCCCAGCGTTCTGCCTCCATCGGAATCTTTATTTCTTTATCAGGCTTGAATGAATATCCGTAGCGTAAGTCTGCTTCTCTTCCTAGAGTAAGGGCAATAAGTATGGATAGGGTTGGAAGTGTTTTCATAGCAATCGTGTAAATTTCGGTGCAGTTCAAAAGACAGCAGTTTTCAGTAGATATGCTTATTCAAGTCGATACAAAACGGTGCAAGTTGCGTCAAAAAAGAGTATATTCGTATTATCACCATGAATACCAGCGTAGATCAACAGACCCATATCGAGAAACTTATTCAATCTATTGAGCAGAAGGTTCGGTGGGGGAGTAGTGACCAATGGAGTCATCAGGATTTTAATGAATTGAGTGAGCGAATCTGGCAGGAAACTCAGGTGAAACTCAGTGCTACCACCCTGAAGCGCTTGTGGGGAAAAGTGAACTACCAGAGTCAGCCCACAACCAATACGCTGAACACTCTCGCTCAATTTGCTGGCTATCAGCATTGGCGCGATTTTGTTGGAAAGCATGCTTCCTCAACAATGAATGAAGAAAAACAGCGCGCTAAGCGACCATCCTGGCTTTCGGGTAGAGGCAAAAGGCTGGCGATTGCTCTATTGCTGCCATTATTGATATTAGTAGTGTTTGGATTTAACCGTTGGGCCAACTCTCCTGTAATACTGGATAGCTCTCAAATCACCTTTTCCAGCGAGCCGGTTACCAAAGGCTTGCCTAACACCGTGATCTTCAACTACGATGTCTCTCAAGTGCCCTCAAACCAGGTTGAAATTCAGCAATCCTGGGACCCGAGCCTTCGGGAAAGCGTTAGTAAAGACCATCAGACATACACAACTACTTATTATTACCCAGGCTATTACCGGGCAAAGTTGCTGGTAGATGGAGAAGTTATGAAAGAACATGATGTATACGTAACCTCAGATGGATGGATGGGGCTGGTGATGGATGAGCCCATTCCGCATTACCTGGAAGGTCAGCTTCAGCATGAGGGGCTTCTTTCCGTTTCACCAGCGCACTTGCAGGAGCAGCAATTGTTGGATAAAGAATCAGTGCCCTGGTTGGCTTACTACAACGTACAGGATTTTGGTGAACTGTCTTCAAGTAATTTTACATTAGAAACTGCCATCCGAAGTGACTATCGGGGAGGAGATGCAGTATGTCAGGAAAGCCAGATTATGGTGATGTGTTCTCAGGGTATGTTCTCTATTCCTCTAGTCATACCGGGTTGTGTGGGTACTATATTTTTTGCTGCGAGCGAGCAGTTTTTGGATGGCAAAACCCAGGATCTGTCTGCTTTTGGCTGCAATCTGTCAGAATGGCAACACCTCCGGCTGACCGTCGAGCAACAGCAGCTATCTGTCTATCGGAACGAAACCTTAGTTTACCAAACCACTTTTCAGCAAGATGCCGGAAAAGTGGTGGGCCTTCGGTATCAGTTTCGCGGTGCAGGTTCCGTAGATTATGTTCGGCTATTGGACCAGAACCAAGCCGTAGTATTTCTGGATGAATTTGAAGATTAGTTCTGTCTCGTTGGCTATATCTGCCAGGTCCTGTGTCATTCCTTTCAAATCTTAAAGCACTTATAATTTACAGTTTAGCTAAGTAGTCGTACTATCTGCTTGTAATTCCTGTAGAATTTATGATTCCTGGCGCTATCGTAAATAGCGAGAAATGAATTTTTATATAAAATTTAAAATGATATATTTATGATATCATTTTAATATCAAATTCTAGAATCATGACACATGAAAAAGAAATCAGCCCCATTTCCGGTTACATCATGGCCGGCGTTGCCTTGTTTGTAATAGTAATTGGCTTCATTGGACTTACAACCGATAGTCCGGTTTTGCTCATTATTGCAATCCCCCTTTTCATGTTCCTGCTGAGAGGGTTCTTCCTGATTAATCCTAATGGTTCGTGTGTGATGACTTTGTTTGGTGATTACCAGGGTACGGTAAAGAGGAATGGCTTTTTCTGGACTAACCCATTTTATACCCGTCAGAAAATATCATTGCGGGCTCGCAACTTCGACAGCGAACGAGTGAAGGTGAATGACAAGTTGGGAAACCCGGTTATGATCAGTGTTATTTTGGTGTGGAAGGTTGAAAACACCTATAAAGCCGCATTTGATGTGGATAACTTTGAGAACTTTGTCAGGGTACAATCCGATGCAGCCGTACGTAAGTTGGCCAACTCTTATCCTTACGATAATTTTGATGATACGCATGAAATTACTTTGGTATCAGGAGTAGATGAAGTGAATGATGCCCTGGAAAGCCGGTTGAGCGACCGCCTGTTGATTGCCGGAATCAAGGTTATTGAGGCTCGAATTGGCTACTTGGCGTATTCTTCGGAGATTGCCAGTGCTATGTTGCGTCGGCAGCAGGCTTCCGCCATTGTGGCCGCTCGGGAAAAGATCGTGGAAGGAGCGGTCAGCATGGTAGAAATGGCTTTAGCAGAGCTTTCTAAAAAGCAGATTATTGAGATGGACGAGGAAAAGAAAGCCACCATGGTGAGTAACCTTATGGTGGTGTTATGCTCAGACAAAGACGCTACTCCGGTAGTAAATACAGGAACATTGCATCAGTAGAATAGTATAGTTATTGGGTGTTAGACATCGGTCGCTAGCATTCAGAAATCAGGTGTATGGCGAAGAAGAAACCTTTTGTACTACGGGTAAGTCCAGAGATGATGGAAGCCGTTGAGAAGTGGGCTGCCGACGAATTTCGGAGTACCAACGGGCAACTAGAGTGGATTATTGATCAGGCCTTAAGAAAGGCGGGAAGAAAGAAAAAAGAAAACCCGAGCGATAATAATACTCAGGATGAAGGTTTATAGTATCACAATACATCTGAAAGCTCTTAACAATCTGAATTACTACAAATTGCTAAGAACCTTAGTCGTTATAAGCCACAGATAGCAATTATGCAACCTGCCAGTTTAGGACGATTTTAGTAGCTGAAAATCCTGAGCATTCGTGAAAGTACCTTCCGGTACCGATTCCAGCACTTCAATATCAGTAATTTGCCGTTCACCCCGGTCGCCAGAGAGCATGAGGGCACCATGCTCTTTGTAATTAGCCCAAGGGGTTACAAAGCGAGGAGTATCCATAGCAGCTTCAGGGTAATAAGCCCACTGTTTCACAAAATGATCATTAGGATCAACAAAGACATGGTATTTATTCTGAGGTGTATCACCTACATTGTCAAATCGTAATTCTAATACTTCGGCAGGGTCGCCTCCCTGAATGGTATCTTCACCTACATAGGTAAGGGTCACACCAGAATCTTTCAGCTTAAAAGGCATAAAAAGCCAGTAACTATCGTTGATCCACATGCTTTTCCCTTTCTGTAGATATTTAGAAAGGGAGTCGGGGTTGGTCAACTCCTGCCCGCCCATCATAACCTTTCCCTGATCCGAGTTTACATTAACAATATATACGGAAGAGTCACGAGGTACCTCAATCCGTACATCACCGGACTGCTTATCCCAAAGCAGCGTACGAGCACCAAAAAAATTCCAGGTAAAATAGCGGGTAGTATCCCAAGCCTGCCGTCCGCCCATAGCTTGCATAACACTATCGGCAATATTAACTGCTTCTTCGTCGGAGTTAGCTTCGTTAAAGCCCTCGGCGGGCGGATTAGTATGAGCCATGCCGGTGCTATTTATATCAGAAGCAGTATTGTCAGCAGAATTTTCCGGCTGGCAAGCCGAAAAGACTAAGGAGGTACTCAGTAAAAAGATCAATAATCGGTTCATAGGTGTAGGGTTTTCGCTAATCTACGAAAAACCCATTAAACCATGAACCGACTATTTATTTTACTGATTAGAAGCTGTCAGTTGATCTTTGTGTTTTTTTATATTGGTGAACAGGTCATCAATATATTCAATAGACTTATTGGATGACTCCCGAATCGCCTCTACGTATTGATTCACTTCCGACTCATCGGTAGACTCTTTATCTAATGCTTTTTTCAATCCCGTAAGCTGTTCCTGAAGCGAATGATTCTCTACCATTTTAATGGACGGTAGTAGCTTATGAGTAAGTCTGCGTAGCTCGTGCAGGTTTTTCTGATCTGCTGAATCTATTACCTGTTCAGTAAGCAACTGGAAGCTTTTTCTTAACGAGTCTAATAGATTAGTGACAAACTTTACATCATCGTTATATTTATCAATGAGTTGATATAATGTAACAATATCATCACTATTATCAGATATTTCCTGAGTTTCGTCTGGCTCAATTAGATTTAGATTCAGAGCAATCTTGTAATGCAATTCATCCGGATTAAAAGGTTTGGATAAATAATCATTCATGCCACACTTAAAGACTCGGTCTTTTACTCCCTGCACTACATCAGCCGTCAGAGCAATAATCGGCTTATGTTCAAAATTTCCACCTAATGCTCTTATTGCTTTGGTTGCTTCACAACCATCCATTACCGGCATTTGCAGATCCATCAGAATAATATCATATTCTTTTTCCTGCACAGCACTAACGGCAATTTTGCCATGTTCGGCAGTGTCTACCTCAACTCCTACTTTATGCAAGAAACTGGTTGCCACCATTCGGTTTGAAGGGTTATCTTCTACCAATAGTAAATTGATACCTTTCAGTTTTTCAGTGTCTAATCGTTTCTTCGGTTGAACTTTCTTGTCAGGCGTTTTAGTGTCAAGATCATACAGCAGTGTAAAGCTAAAGGTGCTGCCTAATCCTTCTTTGCTGCGTACCTGTAACAGGCCGCCCTGCAACTCAACTAATCTCTTGCAGATTGTTAATCCTAAGCCCGTACCACCAAATTTCCGAGTAGTATCTGATTCAGCTTGCGTATAGCGTTGAAAAATGGTTTGCAATCGGTCCTTAGCAATACCAATACCTGTATCACGTACCTCAAACCGTATTTCATACTTCTTATCTTTCTTATTTAACAACTTAGCATGAATGGAGACAAAACCTTGCTCAGTAAATTTTATAGCATTACCAACCAAATTATTAAGAATTTGAGTCAGGCGTACTTCATCCCCAACAATACGCTCGGGGATAGCATCATCCCATTCTATTCTTAAGTTAATGTTTTTCTCATTGGCCCGGAATGTGAACGCTTTGGTAATTCCTTCGGCCACTTCTTTAGGAGAAAAACCGATTTTCTCCAGTTTGATTCTGCCAGCTTCTATTTTAGCAAAATCCAAAATGTCATTGATGATGACCAAAAGGTGATTGGCAGAAAACTGAAGACTTTTCAGGTATTCTAACTGTTCTTCTTTAGGATTTCCATCTATCAGCAGCCGCGTCATGCCCACTACTACATTAAGTGGTGTCCTGATTTCGTGGCTCATGGTAGAAAGAAAATCCTGCTTAGCCAAGGCAGCTCGCTCGGCAGTTTCTTTATCTTTCCGTAGTTTTCGCTCAAGTTTAACGTGGTCAGTCATATCAAAGCAAACCAGAGCGTATCCAATGTTTTTCCCCTGTTCGTCGGTAAGGTGGGTAGCATTCGTATGAATAGGAATAATCCTTCCACTACGATGTAGCATATTACTCTCACCCTCCCAGCGTTTACTGGCTAATATTTTATGATATCGGTCACCTTTTTGTTGGTCTTTTTTAGGGAAAAGGAGGTCTGCGGTTCGTCTTCCTAGAGCCTCTTCTTTTTGCCAGCCAAAAAGGCGCTCAGCATGCTTATTCCAGTACACAATGCGCTGATGAGTATCCGTTGCCATGATGGCACTATCTAGCTGGTCAAGCAGAGATGCCTGAAAATTAACTTGGCCCTGAGCTCTTTGCCGATCGCGAATTTCATGCTTGAGCTGCAAAAGTGTTTCTTCCAGATCTTGAGTTCGGTTTTGTACCAAGGTTTCAAGATTATCCTTATGCAGTTGTAATTCCTGTTCAACCCGTACCCGCTCGTCTATTTGCTTTTGCAGCTCTGCATTTGCCTTCTGAAGACTAGCAGTTGACGATGCTTTGGCAAATTTTGGGATGAGCGGCCAAATAGCAACTGCAGTAATTATAGAAAGTGCTGCATTGATTGCCTTCATCCCGCCAGACAAACGATAGGCCGGATGCCAAATAGTATAGATATCAATAAAATGAGTAATACCGCAGGATACAATAAACGCAATGAATATCCAGAATGTAGATTCTGAGAATTGAAAATCACTACGTCGCCGGAGAATAAAGAAGATTGCAACCGGAATCAGGAAATAAGATAGTCCGGTAATGCCATCGGATAAGGCATGTAGCCAGAGAATATCGGGTTGCCAGGAATAGGCTTGCCCTTGAGGAACAAACCCTTCGCCAGTTAATAACCCTGTTATGGTGTCTAAAATTACTTGCATAAATAATTACTCACATCGCCGTTAACATTTCCATTCCTATAACGCTGAATTAGATTGTTTAGTCGCAAACGTATGTTATTGCCATGTCAGAAAAAGAGTAAATACGTAAATTATTACCGAGTAAATACATTGCCCTGTGTAAGATAAATTCTTTGCAGGGCTGACTTTACGATTTTATTTTCAATTGTGTTTTTTTTATAAAACGCTGAACTTTTTGATTTTCTAACTATTTTCTCATTTCAGCATTACATCACAAATAAAAGAGAGTGAATGGAAAACTAAGTTGTTTTTTCAAAAAAGCTCTTTATCTGTATATAACTATGGTATAAAGCTATGTATTGTTCCCTAATTAATTATATACAAATTAGCTGATTCATTACATAGTAAAAAAAAAGCAAAATGCGTATGGTTTTTTCATTGCATTATGTAATTGAATAGTTATTTATAAAATATGTATTATTATATTTTCTGCTTGCCGATGTAATACAGTAGCCTTTTTAATTAGGATGTGAAAAGTAAGATACGTCAGTAATAAGCAGAAAATATTGTGATCATTTGAAGGAGCGCATTACTACAATAAAATTTTGGTGTGATATCAATTGATTTACGCTGAAGTTGAATTTAGCATTCAAAAAAATGCATAGATTTAAAAATTTTGGCTTCAATAACTAATGAAGCAATCAGATATACGGAGCTAGTTAATGGAATGTTGGCTAATTACGATCTGGTATTTTACAGCTTTTTGTAGACGTAAAACCCTGGTAAAGAGAGCTTTCACTTCGTTAATTCGTGATATATTGGAGAAAAAAAGGCCCTTTTAAAGGGCCTTTTTACTTTGTTGTATAAACAAGAAGCAGGTTATCTATTGCTTGTCTTTATCATCTACCTCTTCGTATTCTACATCAGATACATCACCTTCAGCCGAGTTGTTAGCATTAGCCTGTTCACTAGTGCCCGCAGCATTAGGATCTGCACCAGCTTCCGGATTGGCTCCCGCAGCCTGATACATTTCTTGTGATGCGTTCTGCCAAGCAGCATTTAGCTTCTCCATGGCAGCATCAATGCCACTTACATCTTGAGCCTGATGAGCCGTTTTCAATTCAGCAAGTGCATCCTGAATAGGCTTTTTGTTGCCTTCGGATAGCTTATCACCATATTCCTTCAACTGCTTTTCAGTTTGGAAAATTAATGAATCAGCGGTATTGATTTTCTCAATCTTCTCGCGCTCTTGCTTATCAGTTTCGGCGTTTGCTTCAGCCTCCTGGCGCATTTTCTCAATTTCTTCCTCGGTAAGTCCGGAAGAAGCCTCAATACGAATCTTTTGCTCTTTGCCAGTGCCTTTATCTTTCGCCGATACATTCATAATACCGTTGGCATCGATATCAAAAGATACTTCAATCTGAGGAACGCCGCGGGGTGCTGGTGGAATTCCATCTAGGTGGAAACGGCCAATAGTGCGGTTATCTTTCGCCATAGGGCGCTCACCTTGCAGCACATGAATTTCTACAGATGGTTGATTATCTGACGCTGTAGAGAATGTCTCTGACTTTTTGGTTGGAATGGTAGTATTAGACTCAATTAACCGAGTAAATACTCCACCCATGGTTTCAATACCTAATGACAGAGGCGTTACATCTAACAACAATACGTCTTTCACATCGCCACTGAAGACACCACCCTGGATGGCTGCTCCTACTGCTACTACCTCATCCGGATTTACTCCTTTAGAAGGTTTCTTCCCGAAGAACTGTTCTACTTCTTCCTGGATTTTAGGAATACGAGTGGAACCACCCACAAGAATTACTTCGTCTATCTCAGAAGCAGAAATGCCTGCATCCTTTAGTGCTTTTTTGCTGGGTTCTAGTGTGCGTTGAACTAGGTCATCAACCAGTTGCTCAAATTTTGAGCGGGTCAGGCTGCGAACCAAGTGTTTAGGAATGCCATCTACCGGCATGATGTACGGCAGGTTAATTTCAGTGCTGGTAGAACTTGAAAGCTCAATTTTTGCCTTTTCAGCTGCTTCTTTCAGCCGTTGCAATGCCATAGGGTCCTTGCGCAGGTCAATATTGTTTTCTTTTTCAAATTCTTCAGCCAGCCAGTTTATAATACGAGCATCAAAATCATCACCACCTAAGTGTACATCACCATTAGTTGATTTTACTTCAAATACCCCATCTCCTAATTCAAGGATAGAGATATCAAATGTACCACCACCAAGGTCATATACCGCAATGGTAAGATCCTGATTTTTCTTATCTAAACCATAAGCCAACGCCGCGGCGGTAGGCTCATTAATAATACGTTTTACATCCAGACCAGCAATCTGACCTGCTTCTTTGGTAGCTTGCCGTTCAGCATCATTAAAATATGCTGGCACAGTAACTACTGCCTCATTAATGCTTGTTCCTAAGTAATCTTCTGCGGTAGATTTCATCTTTTGAAGAATCATGGCAGAAAGCTCCTGAGGAGTATAAAGACGATCACCGATACGCACCCGTACAGTGTCGTTGTTTCCTTTTTCTATTTGATAAGAGACATTCTTCATTTCTTCCGAAACGTCAGAGTGTTTCTTACCCATAAATCGCTTTACCGAACTAATTGTGTTCTGCGGATTTGTGATGGCCTGCCGTTTTGCTGGGCTACCTACTTTCCTCTCACCGTTGCCATTATCTAAAAAAGCTACGATAGAGGGAGTGGTACGGCCCCCTTCGCTATTGGGAATGACGACAGGTTCGTTACCTTCCATCACTGCCACGCAGGAGTTCGTTGTTCCTAAGTCTATGCCTATTACTTTTCCCATAATGTGTAAATCTATCTTAGTTGTTTTACTGGTATTTCTTTGGTATACCATGTTAATATCAATGGGTATGCCAAGGGGTTGAATTATGACAGATTGTCAGCAAATCACCGTATACTTAACTTTCCATTTTCATAAAGAATAACATACTGACAGATTGTAAAGCTCTTGTTTATAGCTGCCTAATATCTGTATGACTAAGGCTAGGAGTCAATAAAGAACTGATGTGGACGTTGGAGGTAATGGTAAATGGAGGTAACTTAGTCTTCTAAATTCTTTTGCATGCGAGTTTATATTCTCCTTTTTGGTTTGTTTCTATATTCGGGTAGCCTGATAGGGCAATATAATTCAGCTGACACCACTATTCAGCTTTCAGGAAATATTGTTGACGATCAGGATCAACCGTTATCGTTTGCCACAGTAACTAATCTGACTACTCAGACCGGCGTAATTAGTAACGAGGAGGGGTTCTTTTATCTGACCTTCCAGCGGAAAGATACTATCCGAATCTCTTCGGTTGGGTATGAGCCAGCGGTGCTTTATTTTGGAGATACCGCGCAAGCCACTAATTATGATCTGCAAATTCGTATGAGTGACAAGACCTATGAGCTAGAGAATGTAACTGTTTTTGCTTTTAAAGACGAGGAATCATTTAAGCGCGCTGTGCTGGATCTTAAAGATATTCCCGACGAATCACCCAAAATTGTTATTCCCGGCTCGTATGATGGGCCTCGCCGAGAACCTAAAAGCACGCCCTTAAACCCTGTATCATACGTGTTCGACCGGTTTAGTCGTCGAGCTAAGTACGAGCGTCAAGCCCGCCAGGCACAGCAGAATTATGAGCATCGCAAGCAATTGGCGCGCAAATACAATCGAGATATGGTGGGCGAGATTACGGGTCTAACGGAAGGAGCTCTGGATGATTTCATGATTTTTTGCCGGTTTGAAGAAGACTTTATTGAGCGATCTTCTCAATACGATTTGATTTTGGCTATTAATCAGTGTTACACGGATTTTTCTGAGCAGAATAAGCAATAGACAGAATATAAGCTCCAGATATTTCTGTTTAAACTTTTGGAAATGAGTTTTATAGTTGGACCTACGCTCTTCGGTTAAGCATCTTTAAGATGCTCTTATACCCACCTTTTTATTTACACTTTCCATATAGGCTGCCAATGCTTCAGCTTATAGGTAGAATTATATATGTCAAGTAGATAGTAATTAATGAAAAACTAGAAGGGAAAGCAGTATCTACTTCTACTATTACCTATTCATGTGAGATATATAAAAGGTAATGTAAATATTCATACCATTGGTTGCTAAATTGTACAATTCATATATTGGTTTTAATTCGCATGTGGTGAGTATGAAGGGTATAAAACAAATGATTGATAATCTGAGCAGAATCGGTATTCAAGCTCATTATGACCGCAGAGTAGCAGGGAAAATAAGAATTGTTAATTGTTTTTGCTGCATTGGCTTTTTGTCAGTATTTCTCTACGCGTTTGTGATTTATCATTTAACAAAAGATGTATTTTTTTTATATTCTACTATAGTAGTGTCGCTACTTTTTTTACTTCCAGTCTATATTAATTACCTGCAAAAACACAGTCTGGCTAAACTGCTTTTTCTGACTCTTTTTAATATTGAAGTCATATTCTACGCCTGTGTATTAGGGAAAAGCATCACTGTGCAAATGATGGGTGTGGTACTGTTAGGTTTTCCTTGGCTATTATTTTCCCGCTCCGAGATTCTGTTGAAGAAAATCACGCTTACATTTCCGATTATAGCCATAATTATACTGGAAGTTTATGACTACTCTGTACTCTCCCCTTTGGATTATACCGGCGCTTCTCAAACCTATGTGCGCTGGCTGATGATGTTGATCATTTGTTTCTTCAATATACTGGTGATCTATCTTTTCGCGAATGACAATTATCAACTGTTAGACACTACTCACCGGCAAAATGAAGAACTGATAGCTAGTAAAGAGGAACTGACCCAAAGCGAAGAAGAACTTAGAGTGTTGAATGCCCAGTTGGCTCATCATCAGACAAAACTAGAAGAAACTGTGGAACAGCGTACGCTTGCCTTACGGCAAAAAGAGGCCCATCTGCAAAAAGTTTTGCAAGAAGTACAAGAGTCTAAAGGACATGCTGAGGCGGCTAATCAGGCTAAATCTCAGTTTCTGGCTAACATGAGTCATGAAATCAGAACACCGCTAAATGCGATTATTGGTTTTACAGAAATTATGTTACTGGATAGCCAGGAGCAGCCACTATCCGATGACTCAGCCACCTACCTTAATCATATTAGAGCAAGTGGCAAACATCTATCTGAATTAATTAATAATATACTGGACCTTTCTAAAATAGAATCTGGTAAACTGACGCTTTCTTTAGAATTGGTAGATTTAAAACAGTTGCTAAGAACTATTTATGGTATTAATCGTGCCAAAGCCATTGAAAAAGGCGTATTGCTCAGCTATCGTTGTGATGATAATCTGCCTCAGTATATTGAAACCGACCGGACAAAGCTGAATCAGATTTTAATGAATCTGGTTTCCAATGCTGTGAAGTTTACTCCTAAGAATAAGCAAGTAGAGCTTTGGGCATATCGGAAGGGTAATGATATTATTTTTTCGGTAATCGATGAGGGGACTGGAATTCCGGCAGAAAGGCAACAGCATATATTTGAACCCTTTGAGCAGGCTGATAATACAATTACCCGGCAGTACGGGGGCACAGGTTTAGGGCTGTCTATTGCTAAAAAATTAGCCAAAATGTTGAGCGGTGAGATTAAGCTCGCTAGCACTGAAGGTAAAGGTTCGACATTTGTTTTTCAACTACCATTAATAATGGCTGAAGGATTCCCCGAACCAGAAAAAGATAACGGAGAGCAGGAGTTACACATGTTTTCTGAGAACAACACTGTACTGGTAGTAGAGGATAATATTCTAAATCAGAAAATGATCCGTTTTCTTTTCAAGAAATTAGGATTGAATGTACATATTGCGAATGACGGAGAAGAAGGGTTGCTGATGATTCAGAAGCTAAAGCCAGACTTAGTATTTATGGACATTCATATGCCAATAATGGATGGCTTTGAAGTAATAATGCATATACGCCAGATGCCTGCGTTCTCGGACTTACCTATTGTCATATTATCAGCTGACGCTTTTAAAACCCAAAAAGAACGAGCCTTGGCACTAGGTGTGAGTGATTATCTAACTAAACCAGTTGAAATGGATGCTTTGTTTCCTGTTTTATTGCAACATCTGGAACGAGCAATGGATGATACTACTTCACAAAAAGTGAATTGAGTTTGGAGGTGAAACTCAATAGGATGCGAACTAATCAAAAAACAATATTAAAGTCCAGGACGGGGTATTTGAAGTTCCAGACTTTGCTTGTGGTCAGACCGAAAGTTATCCCATCTTAGTGTCCATACGCTCTAGAAAGAGTTTTAAAAGAAGACTGTTTCTTTTCTTAAGCTAGCTTGTAATTTAGCGATCTTATACTAAACCAAGAGATAATCCATTCTCTCACCTAACCCTGCCATGAAAAGACTGCCTCTACTTTTTATTTTGTTTATCGCTTTAAGTGCTCACGACCTGTTTATCAAGCTGGATACGTATTTCCTAAAACCCAACCAGAAAGCTCAGCTGTATTTGTTTAATGGTACTTTTGAAACTACCGAAAACGAAATTTCTCGTGACAGAATGCAGCACGTACAGCTGGTTGGGCCTGCCGGTAAGCAAGTTCCTGAAGAAGCTCAGTGGACTGACCGGAATAAGGCTACGTATTTGTCTTTTAAAACGGGCGTCGCTGGTACGTATGTGGCGGGAGTTTCCGTCAAACCTGGTACGATTGCCTTATCAGCCGATGAGTTTAACGAGTACCTCAAGCACGATGGAGTGTTGGATGTGCTGGCGTCTCGGGAAAAGCAAAAACAGTTGACCCAACCATCTCGGGAATTGTATGCCAAGCATGTGAAGGCTATTTTTCAGGTAGGAGATGAGTTATCAGAGCACTATAAAGACGTGTTAGGCTATCCGGTGGAGTTTGTGCCTCAGCAAAATCCCTACGCTTTGCACGAAGGAGATGAACTGGAAGTTCAATTGCTGGAAAACGGAAAGCCTTTAGCCAATCATTATGTGTATGCCGGTTTTTCTGAGGCAGCAAAGCATAGTCATGCCCATCAGGAAGCAGAACACCACCACGATGAAGTACAGCAAAAAACGGATAAAAAAGGCATGGTATCCATCAAACTGGAGCACGAAGGGCAATGGTACCTGCGCTGCATCCGTATGGTAGAAAGTAAATCCGATACACTGGATTACGAATCAAACTGGGCCACGCTTACTTTTGAGGTGCGTTGATCCTGTATAGAATAGTTTCTTAGTCTAACCGCTCAATACGGGTTTCGGGCAGTTGCTCGGTGAAGATAACCGTTCGGCCGGAAAGCTCTTCCAGCATGGGACGCAATATGCGGTGGGCATTCACTTCCGTTTCATCCAAAATACCGGATTCATTGGCGGCATCACGAATCTGCCGTTCGGCCTGCTGATAGGCTCGGGAGATAAAAGCGTTGCGGTCGGTAAAAAAGCCGGTTTCTACCGAATAGAGTCGGGTGTTTTCCATATCCAGCTTGTAGTAACATATCTCCGGGTTGGGTAGGTGCATCCATACGGTATCCTGCGTAATGCGCACATCCTGGGCACTGATTTTTAGCATGTCAATGCATCCCACTGCTTCTCCTTGCGTGATTAATACTGCTTTTGCATCCACATCTAGCTTCAGAATATTCAGGAACTCTTTGCTAAGCTCTTTCACTTCAGTTACTTCTTGAAACCGATACTTCACCAGCTCCATCTTTCCCAGGGCTTCAATTTCTGTAATCAGCATGGTCGTAACTTCGGTGTTGGTAGGGGCCGGAACGGGTGGATTAGTCCAGCTTTTCCAGTGATAGCCAATGAAGAAGGGAAGACCCAGCAAAATGAGTAAAGAAATCAGTCGTCGTACGCGCATCAGGATGAAGTTTTTAATTTGCCTACGGGAGTAAAACGTGTAAATACCCCATCGGTGTGTGGTGCATCAGGTAATTCGTGCGTAAGGTCCTGTCCGGCCCAGTGCTCGTAATGCTTTCCTCGGTTCCACAATCGAGAGGCGCTTACGTCATAAATAATGCCCCGGTAAGCACACCAGATCTCATCACGGTCTTGCCCGTTGCGTAGTGCAAGTTGCTGAACGGTATATTCAGGTAGTAGGTTCACGGATGGATTATACAGGCTAATGTTGAAAAACGCTTATTTTAGCAGTGTATTTTGTAGAGGAATTATGGTAAAGCGCAATTCCCCTCTCAATGAATTGGATAACGCGCGAAGAAAGCAATAATTTATCCGATCTGAAAATAAACAAACAACCTATGATATCCTTTACACAATCGCGTCGACATTTTTTAAAAACAGCATCAGTTGCTGGAGCTGTCGGGTTTTTACGAATTCCTTTCCTCTCTTCATCAAACGCAGCTGCGGTGCAGACCGTTCAAGGCTCGTTGAAACCCAGCGAAATGGGTGTAACGCTAGCCCATGAGCATATTCTGGTTGATTTTATTGGTGCAGAGCAGGTGAGTCCGGATCGATACAAGGCGGAGGCGGTGATAGAAAAAGTGAAGCCGTATCTGGAAAAAATCAAGGCGCTGGGCTGCCAAACCTTCGTCGACTGCACGCCCAATTATCTGGGCCGTGATGTCTCGCTTCTTCAACAATTATCCGAAGCCACGGGGTTGCACATCGTAACGAATACCGGTTTGTACGGTGCCCGCAATGGCATATTCCTCCCCGAGTTTGTATCCCGAGAAACCCCGCAGCAACTGGCGCAACGCTGGATTGAAGAATACCAAAACGGCATTGACGGAACGGACATTCGCCCTGGCTTTATCAAGATTGGAGTAAACAATGGACCCCTGGTAGATTATGATCGTAAATTGGTACAAGCCGCCGCTCTAACTCACCGGGAAACTGGTCTGACTATAGCGGCTCACACGGGCGATGCAGCTGCGGCAATGGAGGAGATACAGATCATCCAAGAAGCTGGAGTCCATCCCTCCGCCTTCATCTGGGTACATGCTCAGGGTAAAGGGTATGAAAATCATGTAAAAGCCGCCAAGCTGGGAGCTTGGGTAGAACTGGATGGCATTAGCGAAGAAAGTTACGCCGACCATGCCCGACAGGTAAAAGCCCTACGCGACGCCAATCTGTTGGAGCAAGTGCTGGTATCCTGTGATGCAGGTTGGTACCATGTGGGCGAGCCCGATGGAGGAGATTACCGAAGCCATGCGGTGTTGTTTGAAAAATTCGTACCCGAAATAAAGAAATTGGGTTTAAGTGCAGCAGAAGTAGACCAGCTACTAGTGAAGAACCCGGCAAAAGCTTTTGTTATTCAGAAGAAGGGTTGATAGAATAAAGGAATGATAGATTGAGTGAATGGATAGGAGAGTAAAAGGATTAGGTGAATGAAGTCGGAAGATCAAGACAGTCAGCCATTCAACAAACAGCAAACAGCAAACAGCAATTTAACAATAGAACAACCAGCCATTGAATATCATGAACTTTACGATTGAATACGGTGAGCATTTTCTTCCAATTGACTGTAGCCAGACCGTTGAGGTGCGGGGTATGACTGGTAGTCCTGAAGCAATTTCGCTACCCTCCAGCATCACCGACGCCCTAAAGAACCCTATACAGTCTTCATCATTGGTAGAAGTCGGTAGGCAAAAAATAGTGGCTAACCCCAACGCCCAGGCGGTGATTGTAGTATCGGACAATACCCGGCCCGTTCCCTATCGGGGTGAGCATGGGATTATGGTGCATATCATCCGGGCATTGTTAGAAGCTGGCTTTTCAAAACAGCAAATCACGGTGGTTATCGGAGCCGGTTCGCACCGGAATATGAATCCGGATGAAATCGAAGTCATGATGGGGTTGAAAGAGTCCGGATTGCATGGCGTTACTGTAACCAATCACGAGTATGATAATGAAGATCATCTGATTGGCCTGGGAGTTACATCTCGGGGCTCGATAGTAAAAGTCAATAAACTGTACTACGAAGCCGATCTGAAAATCGTGACCGGGCTGGTTGAAAGTCATTTTATGGCGGGAGCTTCTGGTGGGCGCAAAGGCATCTGTCCGGGCATTGTAGGTAAAGAAACGTTGACGATTTTTCACGGTGCTCGCTTCTTAAGCTCCACCCAAGCGGCTGATCTGGTGTTGGAAGGCAACCCATTGAACGATGAGTCGCTGGAAGTTGCCCATATGGCCGGTTGCGATTTTCTGGTGAATGTAACCCTGAATGCTGAAAAACGGATTACCGGAGTATACGCTGGCGACTTGGTCAAAGCGCATCAGGCGGCAGTGGAAAAAATTCGGGAGTATGTAGTAGTGCCATTGTCACATCGTTACGATATCGTGGTGATTCCCGCCGGGTTTGTGGGCATCAATCATTATCAGGCGGGAAAGGCCGCTGTAGAAGCCTCACGCGCGGTGAAATCTGGTGGTAAAATCATTATTGCTGCTAAAAATACTGATACCGACCCGGTGGGCGGCTCAGGCTACAAAGAGTCATTACAACTGCTGCACAAACATGGAAAAGAAAAGTTTATTGAGATGATCAGCGATGACGGTTGGACCATGATTCAGGAACAGTGGCAGGTGCAGATGTGGTGTAAAGTGCTGGATCGTATTGAGAAACCAGAAAATCTATTTTACTGTGCGCTGGAAATTCCGGAATCAGAATATGCTTATCTGCCGGGTATTCCGGGGCACCACTTGCTAGCTACCGCTGAGCTGACATCGGCTACTTCCGCGGAAGATAAAATGAAAACGATCGTAGAAACAGCTTTACAGACAGCCATTCAATCATACGGAGAAAAGATACCAGAAATCCTTGTACTCAAAGATGGGCCATACGGCATTCCGGAAGTTGACGAATGAGTAATGATGTTGGCGGGAGGCAGTAGTCAGCATCCCGCTTACTGCCTCCTTCCTCCCACCTAGCTTACTCATCAATTCTTTCATGATCATCCCATGATATTCAATGCTTTAAGGGGCACTGCTCAATGATAATTGAGGAACTAACTTTTTGGGCTAATCCTTATCAGTATAACAATTTTCAGTAGGCTGATACGTCTACTCTGGCGAGGAGATATCTATGGCAAAAAATACGAGCGGTGACTTTTCGTCATCGTCTGAAAAACTATCATTGCAAGAGCGGTTTAGTGCCTTACGGACGCTGCCGCCCTTCTTTCGGCTCATATGGCAAACCAGTCCCAAGCTGTTTGCTGCCAACGTTATATTACGTGTTATC
Source organism: Roseihalotalea indica (assembly GCF_022458895.1). Next base: position 47,879 of record NZ_JAINFL010000020.1, read on the forward strand.
CGGGCGGCTATTCCGGTTACTACCTTATACATTGGCAAATTAATCATCGATGAAGTTGTCCGGCTCACCCAGACTTCCGGCGAGACTGATCTTACCTATCTGTTTACCCTGATTGCTATTGAGTTTGGTATTGCTATTATTTCGGATGCTATCAACCGCGCTACGGTACTTCTCGATAGCTTATTGGGAGATAAGTTTGCTAACGAAACCTCGGTACGGCTTATGCAGCACGCTGGAAAGTTAGATTTGCAACAGTTTGAAGATGCCGACTTCTACGACAAGATGGAACGCGCCCGGCGGCAGACTACCCGGCGTACTTCGCTTATGTCGCAGGTACTAAGCCAGTTTCAAAGTTTGATTACTATTGCCTTCCTGGCGGTTGGTCTCATTGCTTTAAGTCCATGGCTAATTGCCCTCATTGCCGTAGCGGTAATTCCTGCCTTCCTGGGCGAAAGTCATTTTAACGAACGCAGCTACTCTCTCAACCACCAGTGGACACCCGAACGCCGCGAACTGGACTATTACCGCTATATTGGCGCTAGTGACGAAACGGCTAAAGAGGTGAAGATCTTTGGCTTGTCAGACTATCTTGTGAACCAGTTTGCGGCACTGGCGGATAAATACTACCAAGCTAACCGGAAGATTGCCGTGTCCCGCGCTCAGTGGGGCAGTGTATTGGCTGCTGTCGGGAGTGCTGGGTATTACGGTGCTTATATTATCATCATTCTGCAAACGGTAAACGGGCAACTCAGCATTGGTGATCTTACGTTTCTGGCGGGGTCTTTTGCCCGACTGCGTACTCAGTTAGAATCGGTGCTCAACCAGTTTTCCAGCATGGCCGAAGGAGCTTTGTACCTGCAAGACTTCTTTGACTTCTTCAACATGGAGCCGGTCATCAAACATAAAATATCGGATATCGCCTTTCCCCGCCCCATTCAACAGGGTTTTGACTTTGAGAATGTTGGTTTTAAGTATCCCAACACTGAAATTTGGGCAGTAAGAGATCTGAATTTTACCCTTAAAGCTGGTGAGAAACTAGCGCTGGTAGGGGAAAACGGTGCCGGTAAAACAACGCTCATCAAGTTGATTTCCCGGCTCTACGATCCTAGCGAAGGCCGCATTCTATTAGATGGGCGAGATTTACGAGACTACGATCCCGAGCAATTACGAGCCGAGATAGGCGTCATCTTCCAGGACTTTGTACAATACCAGATGACCGCTGCCACCAACATTGCCGTAGGAAACATTGCCGAGCGGAAAGACCTGTCTAGAATCGATGGTGCTGCTTACCGGGGCATGGCCGACCAGGTAATTAAAAAGTTACCCCAAGGCTACGATCAGATGATTGGCCGTCGGTTTGCCGAAGGAGTAAACTTGTCGGGCGGAGAGTGGCAGAAGATCGCCATCAGCCGAGCCTATATGCGCGAAGCTCAGGTATTAATCCTGGACGAGCCCACTGCTGCACTCGATGCCCGTGCCGAATACGAAGTCTTCAAACGTTTCTCTGACCTCACGGCTGGCAAAACAGCAATTATTATCTCGCACCGGTTCTCCACCGTCCGCATGGCCGACCGGATTCTGGTACTGGAAAAAGGGCAGCTACGAGAGATCGGCACCCACGAGGAACTGTTGACTATGGAAGGAAAATACGCTGAATTATTCAGCTTGCAGGCGCAAGGCTACCTGTAAAAATTGAGATTGTAGGATATGCCTTTGATTATACTGGTTTTTTAAAGCGAGAATCTCTAAATTTGCGCCTTCAATTAACTGGTCCATTAGCTCAACTGGATAGAGCAACTGCCTTCTAAGCAGTAGGTTTCAGGTTCGAGTCCTGAATGGATCACTAGAGTTAATCATAATAACTGCAAAATTTCAAAAACCGCCAAATATCCATATTTAGGCGGTTTTTTTGTCTATAACTTTTGAAGTATAGTCATTAAAATCATAAATTGTTATACAAATGTTTTACACAAAATCAATTTGTATAACAATGATGCTTAAACCAAACTATACTACCCACCTCTTTTTACGATAACAGGCAATCCGAAAGGACGGTAAAGCACCTATTTATCTCCGCGTAACGCTGAATAGAAAGTTCAAACAGCTCAATCTTTACGAATATATCTTCCCTAATTATTGGGATGATGGTGATCGTAAACTACTCACCCAGGATGTACCACATGCGAAAGCAATCAATAAGCGTATTAAGGCAGCTGAAGATAAAATAGACGATATCATTGAACGGTTACTTGAAGAAGGTCAGCCTGTAACCTTAGAATTGATTAGACTTTATTACGGTTGATTTTGTATGTGATGTTTCGCCCTACTCAGAGTCACTCGAAGAGGACTCTGAGCGAGATAGAAATGTGATTGCAAAATCAACCGTAATAATCTTTATTGTAGATATTTATAAAAATCAAGCGAAAAGTATTGATTTTATTGCCTTTATTGAATCTGAATTGAAGCGAAATCCAGGGAAAAAATATGCATTTGATACTCTACGAACTTATCGTTCTAAGCTCAAGCGATTAAAGAAGTTTCGTTCTTCGGTGAACATCCATACAGTTGATTACCGATTTATTCGTGACTTCAAAGATTTTTTGGTAAATGAGTATTCGGTAGAAGAGAGCACTGTTCATGCTTACCTTCGTTTTTTGAAAGCTTTTGTAAAAGAAGCAAACAGACAAAAGTTGACTGCAAACAATCCCTTCGAGGATTTTACCCTCAGTGACCCGGAATATAAGACGAAAGATGTTCTAACAAGCAAAGAGGTAAATCAGCTTTATAAGTTGCTGAAAGAAGGCGGCCTACCGGGCTATTTGCATAATACTCTTCATTTTTTCTTGCTATCCTGTTATACTGGTCTTAGAGACCGTGACTTGTTGCAGTGCCAACCGGCCAATATTGTAGATGATCAACTTATGGTAAAACTTCACAAGGGGCAACGAGGGAAAAAAAAGACGGTAGGGATTCCTATTCATCAAAAATCCAAAGAATTAATTCAAAAGGTTGAAAGAGAGCACCGTGAACCGTTTACGAATCAAGTTGCTAATCGGTATCTTAAAGATGTTATGCTGATAGCCGGTGTTTCAAAGCATATGTCTATGCATTGCGGTCGTCATAGTTTTGCGGTAATTGGACTAAATGAAATGGATTGGAGTATGGAATTGACTAGCCATTTGTTAGGACATTCTAGCATCGATGTTACAAGAAAGCACTATGCTAAGTATCAGAATACCTATAAAGCTAAAATGATGAAGCGTTGGGATTCCATTTGATATTGCATAGTGGTAAGCCTGTCTATTATATTACTATTGTTGGACAACTATTTGATAGTATCTGCTTGAGAAAGCCATTCTAAATGTTCATCAACGGCTCTTTGTAAATCTTTTTTTGAGAGAATAGAATGTTGTAACAGAATTCTTAAAGTGGATATATAAGGCAGTTTTTTTAACAGTTCATTACGAATGGTAGCTGTATCAATATCTGTTCCCTTAACTAATCGGTGATGGATATAAGGCAATGCATATGCCTTGAGCAGCTGAAGCAGTTGTTCTTTCAAAACGTTGTATTTTATCTGAAAGAGTTCATCGTTAGCTTCAGTAGTGTTAGGGGAGGTATTTTCTGACCTTGACGAGGTGTTGAGATTTTTTATTAGGTACTCGATATCTACATCAAGTATCCGGGCAATTTCAGCAAGCCTTTTTAGAGTTATATCTGTATCTCCTTTTTCAATCCGATTGTAAGCCGATTGGGCAATGTTGAGTTGTTCAGCCATCTGAGTTTGAGTCATGCGGCGACTCTCTCTTTCTCTTCTGATTATGTCAGAAATATTTTGCATGCTTAATCTTAATTTTAGATAAAAAATCAAATATATAGATTATTTATCTAATAATAGTATATTTGATGATAGTCAACGCTTATTACTTAAGATAATATGAAAAATATTGATGAGGAACTAGTTGAAGCATTATCTAAAATATATCAAAAGCTTCAGAAGCCTGCCCAAGATGTATCATTGATTAAAAATCAGGATACCCAAATCACTTATAGTGTAACTCAGACAGCAAGAAAATGTGAGTGTAGCCGAGGTACTGTGCGAAACCTTTACGAAAGAGGTGAAATAAAGGGGTTCCAGGAAAAAGTAGGGGGAAAGATATACCTGTATAGTGACAGTGTGCGTGTATCTTCATCGGACGAATCAGTAAAAACTTTTGCGACGGAGTAGCGTACAATAATTTACAGTCATTTGACTGTAAATAAATAATCAATTGACGATGAATAAGACTGCATTACCGTTTGATACCGGACCGTTATCTTATCTTAAAAATGTACTGGCACTTTCGGCTACAGATCGTAAGCAGGTTCAATCTACCCTAGATTTGATACCGCTTTCCAAGACTGGACTTCCGATTAAGGCGCTGAAGCATTTACAAAAGAAATTGCAAATTAGTAATCGGGAAATGAGTGAGTTGGTAGGAATGTCAGAAAGTACCTTGCAGCGGCGCTACCGGTCTAACCAACGTCTGTCCGAATTAGAGTCGCAGACGGTATTGCAACTGGCTGAGCTTTGGTCGCAGGGAATGGCTATTTTTCAAGAGGAAGCTGACTTGCGGACCTGGCTGCGTAGTGAGGTTACTGCTTTAGGAGATCAACAACCACTGGCCTTACTAGCTACTCCCTTAGGACGCTTTCATGTGCAGGAGGTGTTACTACGGTTGGAATGGGGTATTTTTTCATAGTGACTAGGGATGGTCGTATATCGTATTAGTAGCCATCAGCGTATCCGTGATCTTCAAGGTACCGGAGGCTTGTATGTGGCCGGTCGGTGGCATCAGAAAGGGACACGCGTTTTGTATACATCTTCCAGTATCTCGCTGGCCAAACTAGAGGTTTTAGCCAATAGTGTGGGCAAGATTCCCCGAAGCCTGGCCCTGGTCACTCTGACCTATCCGGATGATGCTCCGATTCATTCAGTAACAGTTGATCAATTGCCAGCTCACTGGCATCACTATCCTTATCCTACGCAGTTGGGTAAACTGACCGAAGAATGGTTAATGAAAGGTGCTGCTTGGGTCATGCAGGTGCCGTCGGCTCAATCACCTACCGAGTATAATTATCTATTCAATCCTCAGCATTCAATGCATGATCAACTCAAGATCAAAGAGGTACGGGAAGAAGCTTTTGATAGACGTTTAAAAATGTGATATTACAAGGTAAATTGATTTGTTGCATTTACAAGTCATGCCATGCTTTCCATAAAATAAGGATTGAAACTGAAAATTCAGCGACTTTCAGCCGACGAATACTATCTCACCAACGCACATCCATTGCAATAAGGGGTGAACCTCTGGTTCTTCTGGTTCTGAGGTTATGCAAGCTTCTTCTCATTGACGCACATCTGTGAGATTACCCGAAAGTGGGTCATTGAAAAATGGAGTCAGTAAGCCCCGATAGTGGCGCGCCACTCGGTAGCTGATCATTCGTTGTTACCTTTTTTAGGCGGTACAATAGCAATTCCAAACCGGAAAAATGGTCCGTTGGCTATATCATAGTTTTGATCTTTAAACAGATCACCCTGATGTTCTACTCTGCGAGCTACGGTAATACCTCCGGAAGCTTCCAGTTTCAGGAATTTACCCAGACGGTAGCTTAGGGAAGGTCCGAGGACGACCCGGCTGTAGGCTAACTTATCTACGAGTTCTATCTCATTTAGAAAATTAGTTCTAGCATGGTTCACATTATAGCGTGAACCACTTGATGCCACCTGCAGTCCCACAGTAAATCTTCCAAAATAGCGATCGTACGTGATATGACGTGGCAAGAATACCCAAAACTTGTCTTTTTCTGAACTGAATGTTAACTGAAGGGTTGGAATCGGAATAGGTTCTCCAAATCGGGACGTGAGGGCGATACCACCTCCGTACGAGAAGCGGTCAGATTGTTTCTTCGTAAAATGTAAAACGCCATTGAGCAGAAAATCATCACCCTCGAGTGCCGTGTTAAACGTAGAGGATACTATCGGATTTAATGAAACTACTGCGCTCCAGCTACTCGATAGCTGATGCAATACAGTGAAGCGGTAACCAATCAGGTGGAGATTCTCTCCATCCAAACCCAAATGAAGGTCGTTATTTACGGTAGGGATCACCCACCGATATTGAAGCCCATGGACCAAAACGGTCTTTTCATTCGTAAGTCGCTGAGGAAGGTTCACAAAGAAAGTATATTCATTTACCTCCATTTCCTGATTCAGTGGCGAGCTTTTTACTTTGGCACTGGGAAATCGTGTATAACTGAATCCGGCCAGTTGAATATCCTGGGACATTGCGGGCATGCTGCTTAGTAAGAGTAGCCCACATATCATGTTCAATAGTGGTTTATGAGAAAGAGTCATGAGATTTGTTCATTAATAGTTTTCCGTGTAGCGTATCGGAATACTTATTTTGGTAGGGATACTTTATAAAATAATCGATAGAGAACCGGAACCAATACCAGGGTAATTACCGTGGCGAAGAGTAATCCGAAGATGATGCCAATGGCCAGGGGTTCCCACATTTCACCGCCACCCAGCCATAAGGGGATTAAACCTAATGAAGTAGTGAAGGTGGTGAGGAGTATGGGACGAAACCGTTCCTGGGCCGCCACTACTATGGCTTCGTAGGGGTTTCTATTATTCTCGTCCAGCTCTAATTGAATCCGGTCGATGAGTACAATCGCATTATTGATGACAATACCGGATAGCGAAATGATACCCAGGAATCCGGTGAAGCTCAAATGGGTATCGGTGATCAGTAGTCCACCCACAACCCCAATAATCCCAAACGGAATGGCCAGCAATACGATACTGCTTTTCCGCAGGGAGTTAAATTGCATCACCAGCAGCAGGATGATGATGAACAATGAAATTGGAAGCTTGGCCATGACCGCCCCCATCGCATCACCGCTCGCTTCGGACTCTCCTCCGAGTTCATACGTGTATTCACTTCCCCATTCATCACGCTGTTCATCCAGCCATTTGGATAGTTGGCCAGTGACCTCAGCCGCCGTATAACCGGCCTGCAGCTGAGATTCTACCGTAATGGTTCGATGGAGATCCCGCCGGATAATCTTAGCCAGCTGCCAGTCTACACTAATGTCGGCTACCTGGGCCATTGGCACCGTTTTCCCGGTTAGTTGACTGTAGATACTTAATCCCTCCAGATCTTCATAGGCCACCGCAAGGCTGCCTTCCGTTCGCATGGCTATGGGAATATTGTCTTCCCCTTCTCGGTATTCCCCTACGGTATAGCCTGACAAAGTAGTATAAGAAGACAATGCGACATCCTGATGGGTCAATCCATTATAACGTAGCTTTGATGGATTAATATTGACATAAACCTTCTTGATTTTAGGTCCCCAGTCATCATCTACATTGCTAGTACCAGCAATAGTCCGTAGCTGCCCCTTCGTCGCAGAAGCAATCTTGGTCAGCTTTTCCGCATTAGGTCCACTAATTCTGATCTGAATGGGCACACTGGCTCCTCCTCCACTCGTTAGTCTTTTCACGGTGACCTTGGCATCCGAAAGATGATTAAAGGCAAACGCATTAATCCGGTCAATAACCAACTGATTGTCGTCACCGGAAGACGTGTTGACCAACAAGTGGGCGTAGTTGGTCTGTTTTTGATCGGGTTGATACCCCAAATCATACGACTTAGGCCCCTCGCCAATGAAAGAAGACCAGTCCCGCACACCATGAGACCTTTCATTGCTGATGAGCAGGCTATCGGACAAAAATCTTTCTATCAAAGAGACTTGCGCATCGGTTGTTTCCAAACTGGTGCCGGTAGGTAATACCATATCCACCGTCACCAGGTTACGATCACTGTCCGGCATAAATACAAACCCAAGTTTACCCATACCTACCAGCGAAAGCACCAAACCCCCGAAGACCACCGATAATATCAAAACCGGTTTCGCTAATGACCAAATGATGATTTGCTTAAAATACTGGTTGAGCTTTTCGAAGAAACCGGGCTTTTGATTTTTTCTGCTCTGCTTAACTTTCATGAATACCATCGCCAGCATGGGCACTATGGTCAAGGCCATGAGCCAGGAGGAGAGCAGGGTAATGGTGATCACGGAAAACAGGGGACCCATAATTTCGCCCATCACTGAATCGGCCACGAAAAAAGAGAGGAACGCCGCTGAGGTCGTCAAAGAACTGGTCAGCAGGGGGATCATCAGCTCTTTGCTGGACGAGATCGCCGCATCCAGCGGTTTACTGCCTCGTTCCATTTTTACCATCATCGATTCAGCCATCACGATGGCATTATCCACCAGCATACCCAATGCCATGATCAGTGCAGCCAGCGAAACCTGGTTGAGGCCAATGTCAAGAATACCCATCAAAAACAGGGACATTACGATGGCTGTAGGAATCAAACTCGCCACGACAATCCCGGTTCTAAGCCCCAAAAACATCAGCATAACGGCCAATACGATGACGATACTTTGAATGAGGTTGGAGATAAAATCGCTAACACTGGTCGCTACGGAGTTATCCTGGGAAGCAATCCGCGTTCCGGCGATGCCCACCGGAAGGGTTTGGTTGAAGCTCGCCAGTAGTTGGTCAACTTCTTCGCCTAATTGAATGATATTAGCACCTTCTTTCAATGAAATGTGCAGGCCAATAGCGGGTTGACCATTCATCCTTACCAAAGTTTCCCGAGGGGAGATGTAGTCTTCGTAGACTTCAGCGATATCTTTTAACTGGACGGATTCCCTCCCATAGCCCACAGGAATGAGCATATTCCGAATGTCCTCGATCGTTTCAAAATTTCCGGAAGGCTCCAGAATGACCCGCTCGTCCTCGATACTAATCTGGCCGGCCGGGATGATAATGTTCGTACCGGATATGGCATTCTTCAGCTCATTAGCCGACAACTCGATTTTTGCCAGCTCGGCATCGTTGTAATCGATAAATACCCGGCGTTCCGACACTCCGGAAAGTTCTACTTTGGCGGCATCCTTTAATCGGATCAGCTCATTTCTAAGTTGGTCCGCGTACTTCTCCAATTCCTTGGGTTCGTATCCGTCATTTTCTAAACCCACCGCTATACCGTAGGTAATCCCCAAATCTTCATCTTTTAAATCCGGACCCCGACTAACCCCGGAAGGCACCGTCACCTGGTCAATTTTCCTTCTCAGACGATCCCAGATGGGCCGAAGCTCCGACTCGCCGATACTTTCTTTCAGGGAAACTTTAATAATAGAGATACCGGTTCTTGATTCGCTTTGAATATAATCTACTTCCGGAATCTCCTGTACGACTTTTTCCAGGGGGTCCGTGACCAATAGCTCCATTCGTTCCGGGCTTGCCCCCGGAAAAACCGTGACGATGCTCGCCACTCGGATCGTAAAAGGGGGCATACTGTCTCGGGGTAAGGAAGCATAGCCCATAATCCCTAGGATGAGGATGATCCCCATCAGCAAATAGGTGACCCGGTTATTTTTGATCGCAACAGCTGTAAGGTTCATCATTCTTGGGTTAAAAGTGCGACTTTCATTCCGTCATAAAGTGTCCTCAGGCCCGCGACCGCTACGATCTGATCGTGCGTTAAACCAGACCGCACGATAAATCCTCCGGAAGTGAGGCTACCGATTTCTACCATCGTTCTTTTCGCTTCATGGATCTCGTCATTGACTGGACTCAGGACGTACACAAATTGCCCGCTTTCGTCTTCACCCACGGCCTTCACGGGGACGATCAATTGAGGATCCTGATCCTCATGGCCAAAAGTGAATGTCACCTCCACCGGCATACCGGGCCGTACCTCCGCTGCCGGGTTAGTGAGGGAGGTGATCACGGGATAGGTGCCGCCGGAAGAGGTGTAACCCACTTCAGTGATAAATCCCTCCAATTCGCTGGATAGCGTAGGTATCCGAATGTTGGTGAGGCTTCCCTGCTTTACCTGACTGATGTATTTTTCCGGTATACCTACTTGGGCTTCTATATCTTTAGCATCTTCCCGGCTCATGATCAGGATCGACTGGCCGGGTCTTACGACTTCATTGTTTTCAACATTAACCGAAGACACAATGCCGGACATGGGAGCGGTAAGTGTAGTGTAGGAAACCTGTGATTGCTGCTTATCCAGTCTCTTCAGAGAGATCTCGTAGGAGCTTCGCGCACTAGATAACGTACTCTTGGCCCTCTCGTAATCACTTAATGAGGCATTATTGGTTTGGTAGAGTTGCTTGATACGTTCAAAGCTGGAGGAGGCTGTTTCTAATTGAACTTTGGCATTTGCTACATCCAGTTGTGCCTGCTCAAGGGCAAGCAAGGCATCCGTTTGGTCTAACTGGGCGAGGATTTGCCCTTTCTTTATGCGCTGGCCTACCGCCACATTCAACTGGGTAATCAGCCCCCCGGTACGAAAACTCAAGTTTGTCTCCGAACCGGATTGGGTGATTCCGTTAAAGGTTCGGGTGGTTAAACCACCGGATGATTCTACCACTCCGTATTTGATGGGTTTGACCCATTCATTCTTTGCTTCCTCATCGGAATTCCCGCACCCATAGAGTAGGATGAGTGAAAGAAGCGCTAGGTATCGATACTTCATTGTTTTCATCAGTTATGATTAGTTAAGTATTCTTGTAGTCGGTCATTAAAATCCTGAATCTGATCTTCGGGCATCAGCACGATAAAGGAGCCCACACTAAATTCAACCTGAAGGTGAGCCTGGATATAGTCGTAGACGGAAAAAGCCGCGGCTAATCGGGCTTCCAATGCGGTTTGCTGTGCATCGATCAGTTGAATGATCGTGACCTGGCCCTGCTTGTAATTTTCCTGGACCAACTCAAAGTTCTCCCGGGCACTCTCCGATGCAGAATTACTATTTCGGATATTGGTAGTCGCACTCAATAAATCAAGTACACCAGCCCGAACGCCCAGCTCCAGATTCTGGTCGAGAAGGGTTTGGGAATGCCCCAATTGATCCAGGCTAATTTTAGATTGCTGAATGGCTGCTTTTCGGCTGAATCCATTAAAAATCGGGAGTGACAGTGAGATCCCGGCAAACCAGGAATTGTCTTGTAATTCAGTCACCCCTAATGCCATAGTGCTAGCATCTACCGTTGAACCAGCGCCATTTCTTCCTAAAACCTGGGAGGCCTGTACCTGAAATGCCACTGTGGGCATATAAAGCATTCGCTGGTTCTGGGTGAGCTGACGATGAGCCGCATACCTATTTTCCACCAGCGCTTTCTTAGCGGGGTTTTGATGCTGGCTTTCTGCCACTAAAAAATCAGAAACAACCTGCAGACTTTCGGGCGTCTTCACTACGTTCGCCAAGGGACTTTCACGAAAAGCTTGGAACAAATCATCCTCTAGCGATAGATCCTCTATGTCAAACTCAGATTCCAGGGTATTCGCCAATAGCGTGTTCAATTGAAGTTTAGCCGCTAATAGTTTTGTTTGAGCATCGATCACGGACTGGTTGGCAAAGGCTAATTCTGACTCCCAGCGGAAGAGGTCCGAATGATTGGTCGATCCCAGAGTTACCCGAATATCGGCCAGTTCCTTATTTTTTCGCGTGTTCAGTAGGTTTTCCCGCTGAATCAACACGTTCGTCTTGGCCGACAAGACATTTAAATAAGCCGTATACGTATCCATCAGCACTCGCAAGACTTCGGCTTCGGTGTTGTACTCCTGCGCTTTTTCCAGATACTGAGCAATCTTGATGGCCGCGATGGCTTCTTCCGAATAGATCACCTGGGTAAAGGTGAGATCGGCGGTTAAGGACTGTTCCGGAGCATTAAATGCCGCATTAGCCCGTTCTTCGTTAATCTGCGAAGCGGTAAAGTCTGCTTCTAATGACGGTAATACGGTTGACCTGGCCGACTTCACCTGCACCTTGCTGAGTTCTACATCCTGATAACTGATTTGAATGTTGAGGTTAGCGGCTAGCGATTTTTCGGCAATTTCTTCGAAGGAATATGTTTTGATCGATCCTTCATCATCTCCGATCAGGGTAGCGGTAAAAAGCACCTCAAAAGGAATCGGCAGCTGGATTTTTCGAGCCGTAGTCGTATTAACATACAGGTTATCTTTGGTGTCCAGCGTCACGGGCATGGATGAAAGGTCTGATCCTAATGCAATTTCATCGGTCATGATGGCGAGTTTCCGAATCACCTGCTCCAGATCATTTTCATTAGCCATTGATCCGAGCACGCCATCATCCAACAGTCGGGCGTTACCAGAAAATGTGGGAATTTTTCGTTCATTGAGTTTATTGATCAGCCGTTGGATCTGCAATTCAGATTGACTAAGAAGCACCGTGAAATAAGCGGCATCGGTTTCTGTCGGTAATTGATTCACCACCTGCTCCGTATCAATGCCGACCGGAATGAAGAATAGCTCAGTATTCAACTTTTTGGAAAGCGAATCAATCAGGTTTCGGGCTTTTCGCTCATTGACGGTGGAAATAGCTTTCTCATCCACGAATACGACCACGTTTCTAAAATCATGAATCTTGTTAAAAGCTTCCAGCTCTTTTTCCAGGTTCCGGGTTGGCCAGATGTAGGTGAAATTCGCCTTTCCTGAAGTCCCGTTTACGTAGGAAATTTCCTGTAATGTAGGGTCAATAATTCCTATAGCAACCACTGGTATTGAGAGATCACTTATCAATGAGAGACCTTTCGCCGTGATACTTCCTAAAGCAAGGACGAGATCCACCTGACTGTCCCATTGACCATACGATCGTTGAGCGGCCTCTATATTGGCAATGCCAAAGGTGGTGGCTTCTAAGATGACTTCACGAGATGCCCCTGTCGTTTGGCCAATCTCCTGAATCATCTGCTGTACCATGGTTTCCAAATTGGGCGACTGCTCAAAATCAGAGATCACCCCAACTCTAAATGTCTGTGCCTGTGCGAAAACGACACAAAAGAGCAAGACAAAACTTAGTATAAACTTCATAGTGTAGATGGGTATCGTGTTCAATTAGTTAACTTGCAGCCACTCAAGTTCCCGGGACAGTAAACCCGCATCTACCTCCAGATGAAGTACATCGCCCTCCACCTGACATTCTACGTCCAGCCGCTTGTTTTTTCTTCGGGCGTAGATCGTACCTACCCATTTACCTTCTTTATACTCCAGGTTGAGTATTTCAATGTCTGGGTTTCTCTCGCCCTCCGCATTGATAGGGTTTCCGATGTATCGGTCATCTACGTGATAGATTTCCACTTTTGCTTCGCCGGTGTCCCACACGGCCACGATTTCATCTTGCTTATTCTGGGCAAAAAGGTGAGTTGATAGCACACATAAGGTCATGGTGAACCCATGAATGATCGTTTTCATACTTGTATAATTTTGATTTCGGGTCAAAACTACTGCGGTCATGAATCAGCATGAAAAAAGATGCACGAACGGCCAGCATCAATGCACCAAATGGCCATTCTGATGAATCAGGTCCTTTAATGATCAAAATGAATCATTCATGCGACCAAATCATCCTTTCATTCATTTAATGAGGTTTCCATAGAATCTGAGTATATTATTGTATGATGAGTCAAGCAGTATCGAAGACAGATCGATTCCTCAAGGTGGGGCCTTATATCCTTTGGTTTGGGATGCATATCGCCATTAGTATCGTATTGAGTTATCAGCGTAGTCTGGAAGAGACCATTTACTATTTGGTTACCTATGTCTTTTTTGGCTCGGTAATTATCTGGCTTTTTGGATATAAGCTTTTTCCGGAATACTTAGCCAGAGAAGGAAAAATCAATCAAAGACTAGTCTTATTAATTGGTATCAATATCATTCTTTTTATCATGGGGATTTCTGCTCATACGATGATGGCTGAGATGTTGGGATTAACGCAGATCCGGGAGCAATATGCTCCCAAATCAGTCCGGATAGCCTTGTGGGTATTGATGGTGCTGCTGGGGATCATTTATATGGCCAGCATTCGGGTAGCACGTATCTATTACCTCAGCGCCGTTCAAAAAATTGAGCATAAAGCGCAACGAGTTGAGGCAGAGCTGAAACTGCTAAAAAGTCAGATTAGCCCCCACTTCCTGTTTAATACCCTCAATAACATTTATGGGCTCGCTTATCTAAGAGATGAACGAGCTGCAGAAATGATTTCAAAACTATCCAAGCTTCTGCGCTATTTGCTGTATGATTGTGATCAGCCCAGAGTACCTTTATCTAAGGAAAAGGATCTGATAGAACACTATTTGAGCATACAACTGCTGAAACATGAAGATCCATTGAACGTAGATTTTTACTATGCCGGCGTTACGAACAACAATACGATTGCGCCCATGATCCTGATCAATTTTATTGAAAACTGCTTTAAACACTCCGATCTGGAAAGCAACCCCCAGGGTTGGATCAAAATCAGCCTGGAAGTAGAAAACGACGAACTTAATTTTCGAACAGAGAACACCGTCAAGGAAGAGATATCTGAAATTCCAATAGACCGCAAAGGAATTGGCCTAACCAACTCACTAAAGCTCTTAGAAGCTAATTATCCGGGAAAACACGAAGTTGAGATAAGTAGGCAAGATCACGTTTATCACCTAGAGTTAAAAATGACATTATGAATATGAAATGCCTGATCGTCGATGATGAACATATTGCCCGAAAACTTCTTTCGGATTATGTAGCTAAAGTTCCGGAGTTGGAATTGGTGGCTGCCTGTAGTTCTGCCCTCCAGGCACTCAATCATATTAAACAGAGTAGGGTAGATGTGTTGTTTCTCGACATTCAAATGCCGGATCTTACCGGTCTTGATTTTCTAAAAATTTTGCCTAACCGACCAGCCACTATTCTGACTACGGCCTATTCTGAGTACGCAGTACAGAGTTATGAACTGGATGTGGTAGACTATCTGGTAAAACCCATCGATTTTGACCGGTTTTATAAAGCTATTACCAAAGTCATTTCACTGAAAGATTCTAAAATCGATGATCTTCCAAATTCAGCTTTCTCCCAACAAATAGACAAATTATTCATCAAGGCCGACAGCAAGATCATAAAAATCGCATTTCATCAAATCGTGGTCATTAACGGCCAAGGACCTTATGTACAGATCATTACGGCAGATGGTCGGAAAATTATGTCGTTACAGTCCATGAGTAAGTTAGAGGAATTACTACCCCCAAACTTTTACCGCATCCATCGCTCTCATATTGTCAACATTGACCATATAGACAGCATTGATGGTAATACGATTAGATTAAAAGATCATGTTGCCGTCTTGAGCAAGAACAAGCGAGATGAATTTCTTAAGTTGATAGATCAGCTCAATTTATTGGGAGAGTAACTTAGGATTTGTCTTCACAAACAGCCGCTACGTCCGACGTAAAGCGGTACGGTAAAACGCTCAATAACTCCTGAAAATCATAGAGTCAGTTTAATTGGGGCAAGTGCTAGTCAAGCCCACAACTTTGAATAAACTAGTGTTCCGGTAGCAAACGGGGGAAGTCTCTCGGGCAGAAATGAGCCACCGTGGAACAGCATTAAGTATGTAAAGTCAGGAAATAAAGAATTTAGCTGATATAATCAGGCATAAAATGATTCATAGAGGAGAAATTGATGAAAGCAGAGAAGCTTTACTAAATTTTTATCTGCCAGATGAACTCACTAGAGAGACCATTTTGAGACTAGTAGATTGAAGGATAGGCATAGTCTTACTCGCAGAAGAGAAATAAAACAAGAAAGTACAACTGCACTATAGTCAAGTTTTATAAATCGGTATATGTTAACCTAAAATCGCTTGAATCGCCCTTCTCTATTTCACCCGTTGCCGGATATGCAACGTTTTTCAATGGTATTATCAACACACAGATTGCGAAGATGTAAAAACCCGAATACTAGCTGTACGCTATCAATGACCGTCACGAAGAAAAACACGACAATAATCCAGGTGGTTCTTCCCACCTTTGACATCCTAGTCCATTCCATACATAGGTTATCTTAGACTATTTTACTACCGGTATTACCCTTTCAGGATCAATTTTTCCTCCCTTTAGGGAATGGAGACGAACGTGAACGTGATCGGTCATATCTCCATAAAAAGGTTTTTGATGGGGTATCGGTTTTGACTTTTTAGGTGGATATCTATTCTGCAAGGTTTCTGAAGTACCAATAATCGTTTTTCCCGCCTCAACAACCCTCCCCACGATATTAGGCAGGGGTTTAATATACCAAATTTTACATGTAGTACCATCACTGGCTTCAATCATGAGGCCTAGTAGCTTCTTATAATCGGTTCCATCTTTGTAAGGAACAGATAATCTAGTAATAATACCAGAAAGGGGGGCATAGATAGGTTTTCCTGGTCGGGTAACTACATCCATACCATCGTGCTTCCTTTTTCCTCTAGATGCACCATGATACCCCTGGCCGTAACCGTCTGAAGTCCGTTGTTTACCGATTGGATCGGTAGGGCTAGCATATCTTATGGGAGACAGCGCTTGGATTGTTACACTATAAGGTTCTATTAATTCACTGGTACTGATAGCGTTTTTTGACTGAAATTGACGAATAGCATTAGCAGTCTCTTCACCATATCGGCCGTCTAACTTTATTTCTTTCAAGGGTGCAAGTTCACCAATATGATAATTAATTAGCTTCTGAATGACAAGTACATCTTTAGGGTTATTTTTTCCTCCTTTACCAACAGAGCCTTTTATCATGGTCAAATCATTTTTTAGTGAGACACGAGGATTTATCTACCTATAAGTGGCCATATTTTTTTAATATTGATAAAATATTGAATATTTCAAATACCTGATTTTGGGTATATTTTAGCAAGTAGAGATAAGGTTGCTACCGGCCAACCAAAACCGACGATATGAGTTTGTATGAAATAATTCACTATAATGGATCTTTTGATATGACTACTTCTAAAGAAGAAGCCTGGTTACAGGGAGCTATCCCGGGCATTCCACTTCTGCTGCAACCCGTAGCCCACGCATTAGTACAGGCCCGCCGGGAGGTGCAACAGTACCTGATCAATTTTCCAGAGCAACTACTTTGGGAGCGGCCTGCCGGCGTGGCTTCCGTCGGATTTCACCTGCAGCACCTGTCCGGAGTGCTCGATCGACTGTGTACGTACGCTCGCAACGGATCACTCACGCCAGCCCAGTTGGACTGCCTGCGCCACGAAGGTCAGCCCTCGGACCATCTGGAAGGGCTTGTTCAGGCATTTAGCGACCAGGTAGACCAAACGTTAGCCCAGTTGCGTAGTACCTCGGAAGAGAGTCTTACAGAAGCCCGGGGGGTGGGACGAAAGCAGCTTCCTTCTACGGTAGGCGGCTTATTATTTCATGCTGCCGAGCATACGCAACGACACGTAGGACAGCTTTTGGTGACGGTTCGGGTGTTACAGGCGGCTGAATCTGGCGCGGAATAGGGCAGAAGCGTTATTGAAGGAACTCAGAACTAAATCCCGTTGGCCGCTACCCGGTATGAACCTGTCAGTGTTAGCACCGGTATAAATCAGGTACCCAGATTGTAGAAAGAGGCGTAATAGGGAAGTGAATTTTCAATACTATTGATACCATATCAGAGTTGTCCACCCCGTAGGAGTAAGATACCCTGACATCCAGCGGACCCACATAGTGTCCCCAATGAAGCGCAACCGAAGAGGTCCACTGCTCTGCGCATTGGGTAAAGGCCATCACTTTTATCTACATTGAAATGCTTGTTCAGGACGCTACGCTATCGCCTTTATAGCGTTATGGGCAAACTACTCCACTGAGAAAATATAGGAATAAAAGTGAAACATTCGCCACTTTCTTTTAGGCCCCCATTAAAACTCCTACCTTTGCGGGCTTAAATTATGAGGCTATGATCGCAACACAAAATATATCCCTGGCTTACGGCAAAAGAGTACTCTTTGATGAAGTAAATATCAAGTTCACCGGTAACAACTGCTATGGTGTTATTGGGGCCAATGGTGCAGGCAAATCTACTTTCCTGAAAATCCTTTCGGGCGATGTTGACCCTAATTCGGGGTCGGTAATCTTGGAGCCCGACAAGCGCATGGCGGTGTTGAAGCAGAACCATTATGAATTTGACGAAACCAGCGTTATCGATACGGTCATGATGGGGCACTCCGTGCTATGGGGTATCATGAAAGAGAAAGATGCCATCTACATGAAGCCCGATTTCTCCGAAGCAGATGGCCTTAAAGCCTCAGAGCTGGAAGCGCAATTCGCTGAAATGGACGGTTGGAACGTAGAGTCTGATGCGGCTTCCTTGCTGAGTGGATTGGGTATTACGGAAGATCTGCACTACAGCCTGGTAAAAGACCTGAATGGTAGCCAAAAAGTTCGGGTGCTTCTGGCGCAAGCGCTTTTCGGTAATCCAGACATCCTGATTCTCGATGAGCCTACCAATGATCTGGATCTACAAACCGTGGGTTGGTTGGAAGACTTCCTGCTTGAGTTTAAAAATACGGTGATTGTCGTCTCGCACGATCGGCACTTTCTGGATACCGTCTGTACCAGCATTGTAGATATAGATTTTGGCCAAGTGCGTCTCTTTACCGGTAACTATACCTTTTGGTACCAATCGAGCCAATTAGCATTAACCCAACGATCTTCGGCCAATAAGAAAGCAGAGGAAAAGAAGAAAGAACTGCAGGAGTTTATTGCCAGGTTCTCCGCCAACGCTTCAAAATCAAAGCAAGCCACTAGTAGAAGAAAACTCCTCGATAGAATCAATGTGGAGGATATTCAGCCATCTACCAGGCGCTATCCGGCCATCATTTTCAACCAAGCAAGACCGGCGGGAGATCAAATTCTTGAGATTAAAAACCTCAGTAAATCAACCGAAGAAAAAACCCTTTACAGCGGTTTAGACCTTTTAGTGAATAGAGGAGATAAAATTACTGTACTGAGCAAAGACAGCATGGCTACGACTAGCTTATTCAAAACCTTAATGGGAGAAGAAAAAGCTGATACCGGAGAGTTTAAATTCGGTCAGACCATTACTACGGCATACTTACCAAACGATAACTCCCAATACTTCAACAGTGATGAGAACCTGGTAGACTGGCTGCGTGAATTTTCAACGGGTGAGAAGGATGAAGTTTTCATCCGAGGCTTTCTTGGGAAAATGCTCTTTTCAGGCGAAGAGGTATTCAAAAAGGTGAACGTCCTTTCCGGAGGGGAAAAGGTGCGCTGCATGATTTCGCGTATGATGCTGGCGCAAGCCAATGTTTTACTCATTGACGAACCCACCAACCACCTGGATCTTGAATCTATTCAGGCCTTTAACAATGCGCTGATAGACTTCCCCGGCACCGTACTCTTCACATCGCATGACCACGCGTTTACCAATACCGTGGCTACTCGTATCTTGGAAATCGGACCGAAAGGTTATCTCGATAAACTTAGCACGTACGATGACTACATCGAAAACGAGGCGTGGATGGCGCAACGAGAGAAAATTTACTAGTCATTAGACGTCAGACTTCAGCCAGAAGTAGGGCCGCCGTAAAAAACGACCGCGTCACGGCGACCGCGTCACGGCGACCGCGTCACGGCGACCGCGTCACGGCGACCGCGTCACGGCGACCGCGTCACGGCGACCGCGTCACGGCGACCGCGTCACGGCGACCGCGTCACGGCGACCGCGTCACGGCGACCGCGTCACGGCGACCGTCGGGCTGTTTAATTTACCTATTCTTCCAAACCCAATATTCATAGAGTGTAGGTTTAGAAATATTGAACATCTGACAAATCTGCTGCACCGATATTTCTTACTGGTGATATAGCTTGACCAAGGACTTGCGTTGTTCAGAACTCAACGACTTAGGCTTTCTTCCTTGCTTGCCTCGAGCCCGAGCTGCTGACAAACCGGCGAGTGCTCGTTCTTGGATGAGGTGGCCGGCACCCAGTTTCGTTCAAACTCGGCCAGCGCTCCGAACATATGAAAAATAAGCTTGCCTCCGGAAGTAGATGTATCAATGGACTCTTGAATGCTACGAAACGCAATGCCTTGCTTTTCCAATTCATCCATCATGCATCCAGTCAATCAGATCAGGTAACGATCAATCTTCAATCTAAGCGAACGAGTCAGATGAGCAGAGCATCTCCTTCTCATAGTAACTCTTTCACCTTAGCCAGTCCCAGTCGCTCAGCCTTAGCGCCGATATGGTGTCCGTAATAATTTTTTCACATCCTGCTTGTTTGAGCGCATCTTGTTGCAGGTTGAGATTTTGTTCGTGGGTGGAAACGCGTCATGCAATGGGCGGGCGCAACCAATATTCATAGATACAAAGCTAGCAGAAAGCAAGAAAACTTAAGTAGATGAGTGTTATTATTTACCCAGAAATCTTTACTGAGTTTATTTACTGTGTGAAGTGCGAATCTGGTAAAATGAGATGGGTTGGGAAAGTTTGGTTGTAAAGGTAAAGAAAAGGGGCTTTTCTTGCCGCGCAACATTCCTGCTTCTTATCAGGTGGGTACCCTTTCAATGATCAGATTTATATCCGGGGTCATCTTCCCGGACAATCGATTCTAAGTGCTGTTGCACATTAGGTTGTAATCGGACTACGATGACTTCTTCTTCATTGACTACACGGTAGCCGTAGTCATAGCAGTAATAGTAGGTGTGTCCGTACTGGGTTTCGTACTGCCCCGTGAAGTAGCCGTATTGGAAGCCCTGCTGGAGTAGCAATGCTTTGTTAACCTTACGCTTGGTATCCGGACACGCCCGCTGTAAGATGTCGCGGTTGCGCGTCAGTACTTTATTTACTTTTCTGAGGTAGTGATTCTTCTCTTTTCGTTGTTGATTATGATAGGCAGTGCGGCAGTGATCCGAACAAAAGACTTTATCAGTGCGGCCTTCAAAAGAGGTCTGACACACCACACAAGTTTTTTTCGTCATTTTATTGGATCGATTGATTGAATGTTCTAATACGTGTACAAACGTATCACTTTTTTGAAATGGATAGAAACGACTACAAATGTTTATTGTACGGCTCACCCTAAAAAGCATTGTTTCTTTACGGAAACTGCAAAACAAAGCTACCGCATGGAAGAAACCATTCAGCAGACCCGCCTCCATTTACAACAACGCAACTATAGCTACTCCACCCAAAAGACCTATTTGGGCATGCTCAAGGTTTTTATCCACTACTTTCAGGGAGAAGACCTGGCCCGCCTTACTGAAGAGCAGATTCGGACCTTTTTGGTAGAAACCTGCTACCAGACAAATCTTTCGCTGTCGTATCAAAATCAGATGATTAACGCAATCAAATTCTACCTTGAGCAGGTGCTGGGCAAACCACGTACGGTGTATCATATTCAGCGTCCCCGCAAAGAATTCCGGCTTCCTGTGGTGTTATCCAAGCCGGAAGTGCAACGCATATTCAGACAGGTACGCAATTTGAAACACCACGCCATTCTGTCCACCATCTACGCCTCAGGCTTACGTCTATCAGAGCTGATCCACCTCAGCATCAGTGATATAGACTCCAAGCGGATGCTCATCCACATCCGGCAAAGTAAAGGCAAGAAAGATCGCATAGTACCATTATCTAGCAATTTACTACTTGAGCTAAGAGCATATTATCGGAAGTACAAGCCGAAAGATTACCTGTTTGAAGGTGAAAAGGGAGGGCAGTATGGCCGCAGCAGTGTCCAGCAAATCTTTAGAAAGGCTAAACGAGCAGCAGGCATCCAGAAGAAAGCTACTGTGCATACGCTGCGGCACAGTTTTGCGACGCACTTATTAGAGGCCGGAACCGATCTGCGGATGATCCAGGTTTTACTAGGTCATAGCAGCAGTAAAACTACGGAAATCTACACGCATGTAAGTAATCAGTACATTCAGCAAGTAGTCAGTCCACTCGATACGCTATCTTGTGAAAACGAGAAGGAAAAGATATATTGGAAATAAACGCAATAGTCCCACGCAACGCGTTGTGTTTATTAGGATGTTGTGGCTCATAAAATGGAGAAGAGAAGTAAAAGATATGTCTTGAAACATAGTTTTCCATTTGTTGAATACAGCGGCATGGGAACATTTCTCTTTTTACTGGGAATTTCCATTACAAGCTACATTCAAGAAAATTCAAT
>NZ_JAINFL010000021.1 GCF_022458895.1 Roseihalotalea indica
TAGAACAGGGGAAGAACAAGATGCTGGTAATAAACGCCGTGCGCAACAAGATTATCCACCGTGTTTTTGCTTGCATCCGGGATGATCGAAAATATGAAAAAAACTATACCGCTACCCTTGCTTAAACCATAGAAATCGCGGTATGAGCCCGCCCGGCTTAAGGGCAAATAAATCAAGATCAAGTGACTATCGCTATACTCACTAAGCGTTTGAACAAAATTTCTTCAATATAATATAGGAAGGAACAGTAAGGACATATAGAACTTTCTGTTTCTTCCTTCTAAACCCACCCTAACCCTTATATAAACTAAATAAAATCACCTCATCTATAATTTTTCAGGATTTCAAACAACCCATAATAGAAGACTATCCAAATCAAGCACCATTTCAACAACTGTCCACTGGTAGGAGCCAATATTCCCCCTGAAAGTACTTACACCGATACAGTCTGGGCTGATTTATTTTCAATGGTTCGGGCAATACCATCCCATAAATTAATGCGTTCGGTTAGGGCGGCTTTGGCTACCGTTAAGGCTTCTTCCCACTTATCGTCTTCTTCACCACACAGTTCTTTCACCATCTCCAGCGATAGGGGACCGTGCTCATCGCCGTCGAGCTCAATATGGCGGTTGAGGTAATAGGTTAGCTTCGGAAAGTTCTGCGCGTTGCTTTCCTGTTCTGCCTTATGGATAATCTCGATAAACATATCCGGAATCAGGTCTTCTCGCCCGAAGGTAAAGGCCGAAGCAATCTTGTGCGGCTCGCCAGTGTTGATTATTTTAAAGGTAAATTGCAGAAAGCTTTTCTCTTCTGCCCCCAGATCAGCTTCTTCCAACACTGTATTAATCGCATGTATATGCTCTATCTTTTGCAGCAGATTGCTTACGGCACGGGTATCGGCTTCTACTTCTGCCATTGCCTCCCGATACATCTCGTAGTGGCTTTTCGGTACACCTTCTTCGTTCACATCGCTTTCTTCTCCCAGCACAATCTCGTTGATAAACCGGGCTAGCTTGGCATTAGGGGCGGGCTTCCACGGCAGGGTGGTACAAGTAAGATGGAACTGTAACGCCTTAAGTAGCGACATAAAGTCCCACACCGCATACACGTGTTTTTCCATAAACAGCCGGATATCATCTACACTGGATAGGAGGCTGTACAGCTTATGATGGGTTAGCTCGTGTCTCAACCCTTCAATTTCTTTCTCAATTCGTTCTATTCTCTCCATGAGTATCTGTTAAAATAATGAATCTCTGATTCCCCGATAATAAGTGAATCAGGGTGCAATTAGTTTACCCTTTAGAACACCTCAGCACTTTTCTTAAGCATAAAATAACTGGTGGATGTATTTTAAAGAAAAAGGCAGACCTTATTATTACATAAAGTCTGCCTGAATCTTTTTTAAAGGCGAAGAGAACTGCTACGGGTCTACACCTATAAATCGTACTTTTCTCGCATCTGGTTTATGTGCGCCAGCCCTTGTTCGGCAATATCCCAGGGTTCAGAATACTCCCGCCATACGTTGATAGAGTTAGCAAAGTCAGGGTCAGCGCGGGAGAAGGCCTCAATAGTGAGCCAGCCTTCGTAGTTAATCGCAGACAAAGCTGAGAATGCATCATCCCAGGGCACATGTCCATCGCCGGGAGTGCCGCGGTCGTTTTCGGAGATGTGGACGTGGGCCAGCACTGGAGCCACCGTTTGAATTGCTTTGGAGAGCTTTTTCTCTTCAATATTTGCGTGGTGCGTATCGAACATCGCCCGCACATTTGGGTGATCCACGGCTTCAACCAGTCTCACTAATTGATCCATGGTATTGCAGAGATAGCACTCAAAGCGGTTTAAGGCTTCCGGGGCAAGTGTGATATCAGCCTGGGCAGCATGTTCGCCAGCGGCGTGCAGCACTTCGGCCGCCCAGCCGTATTCCTGATCCTGCGGAGCGTGCTTCGGGAAGTGGGCGTGGGCAGAATGAAAGGGACCACACAGTACTTTAGCTCCCAAAGCATGGGTGCGGTCAATGGCCCATTTAATACGGTTCAGCCCTTTTTCCCGGACGGCCGCTGACGGGTCAATCGGGTTTTCATTGGGGCTTACCACCGTGACGCAGGTGGTTTCCAGGCCCAACTGCCTGGCATGATCGCCCACTTTCTGATAAGCGGCCTCATCGGGGGCGCCCACAAAACATTCAATACCATCGTAACCAATGTCTTTCAGCCTATCAATAATAGGGAAAAGTTCTTCCGAAACAACGGCTGACCAGGCCAGCACATTAAATCCTACTTTTGTCATAAGTTATTGTATTTATAATGATTAGTGAGACATTCCTCATTAATCATCAATCATTATTCATCAATCTGGTTTGCGGCAAAGTCGGCGGGTTGCATACCTTTCTGATGATCCCCGAAGCCAAACATGGTAGGCTTGTATTCGCCGATAATGGCTACGTTACTCTCTTCGGGAATCTGGGCTTCCATCCCCAACGCCCAATAGCAGGCATTGACTAGCAAACGGCGCAAGTCTTCGTTTACCAGATCAATAGAAGCGCCCATGGTGGTATTGAACACTCGGCCGGTTTTGCCGCTTTCACTTGTATATTCTTTCGTCCAGGCAACGGGCATCACTGTTTTTTGCCAGTTGATAGAGGCTTCCGGAGTCATGCCGTTGGTCGGTTGTCCCCACACCAGTACTTCCGGGTCGCCGGTAAGCTCTCGGGTTCCGTAAACGTCGGTGGCGGCCCAGATGTCTTCCACCCCTTGCAGGATGGGATGTTCTTCCCGGGCCTTGATGCCATCAATCAGCGCCCGCGTTCCTTCTTTACCGTGGGAGCCATGATGGTCAATCCAGGTTTCACCCAGAATCTGCCGACCGAAGCCACCTTCCCAGCCTTCTTTTTTACTGTCAAAGCTGTATTTGGCGTACGGGCTGTCTTCGGGAAACTTAAAAGCGTGGGTGGAGGTGCGCATGCCCACAATGGGTTTCCCTGCTTTTAGATAATCATCAACATACTTCATCTGTGCTTCGGGCAGTCCCCGGAAGCGCGTGAAGATCACCATCAGATCAGCCGATTGTAATTGCTCAATGCCGGGAATATTATTCTGGTTCTCAGGATCAATTTCTCCGCTGTCAGGATCAAGAGCAAACAGCACAGTTGTTTTGAAACCATGATGCTGAGCCAGGATTCGGGCCATCATGGGCAGGGCTTCCTCAGAGCGATACTCCTCGTCACCACTGACGAGTACGATGTGCTTCCCCTGGCCAGGACCATCTCCCGGTTCGTACGTTACCCAGGTTTTTCCCTGCTGGGCATGTACCGATTGCATACTGAATAACAGTACTAAAATGATGGCTGAAACTAAGGCGCCGGTGTGCATAGCCGGAGTTTCTATATTGGTGCAGGTTTCCATAGTGATAGGTCGGGCTTGATGAATTTCGTTGTGCAAAGTAACAATTTTAGTCGTCCATGGGGTGCTCGCTGAGCAATTCTTCGGGAGAATAGAACCCGGCTTTAGCATCCGTGCTGGCGCGTACTTCTTTTACCAGTTCGGGGGAGATGGCCGGAGCTTCATTGCCGAAGGAGTTGCGTACGTAGGTCAGCACGGCCGCTACTTCATCATCATTAAGCATTCCTTTGAAGGGAGTCATCGGAACCTGCCCGGGATACTCTTTGTCCAGCACCTCAATGGGGCCCATCAGTCCGTTGAGTACTACTTTGATCAGGCGTTCTTCATCACCGTTTACCCATTCTGTTCCCTGCAAAGGCGGAAAACCGGAGGTAGCCAGACCAGCACCATCGGGCTGATGGCAGGTGCTGCAAAAACCTTCTCGCTCATAAATAGCTTTTCCCTGGATAAACATATCACGTTCGGCCCCTTTCAGATTGGTGGCAATGGCTTCTTCTTTTTTCTCGCCTACTTCATGCCCTTCCAAGTGAGCCAGGGCCGTTTCGTAGGCCGGAGCCATCCACTCATCCAGCGGCATCTTACCGGCTTCTTGCACAATCGGAAGCCCTTCTTCCTTATCCAGCCAGGAGGCGGCCGTAATCGCTTCCAGACGTACCCGTCCGTGCTCGTCGCGCGCTGCTTCCATCAGCAATTCGGGCTGGTCTTCCACCTGATGACCGGTGAAGCGCAGCACCCGAACTGCCGCCGCCCGTACGTGAAAATCTTCCGATTGCAGTAACTGACGCAGCAGGGATTCATCTACCTGATTAAGACCCCAGGTCACCCACAAGGCTTCCAGCAAATGGTGTTCGTAGCGTGGGTCATCCTGATCAAGATTATCTACCCAGTTATAAAGATTGGATTGCACCTCTTTAGGATCGTGGCCTCGCAGTTCGCGGCGGGTGCGGTAGCGGGTGCGGAACTCGGGTAATTTCAGGTTATCCAGCAGCTCGCTGATGCTGGCTCCGGCTACTTTAGCTGGTTCTACCAGCGGGCGAGAAGGGTAGGTGATACGATAGATTCGACCGTGTACGTGGTCACGAAGCGGATCGCGGGCGTTGTGCTGCATGTGGCCGATCAGCACGTTGTGCCAGTCAACCAGGTAGAGTGAGCCGTCGGGAGCAAACTCCATGTCTACCGGGCGGAAGTTCTTGTCTTCACCCCATACCAGGTCCTGCCGGTGTTCGCTGTGGAAGCCGGTTCCGTCATCCACCATGGTGTGTTGCTTGGTGCCTAAGAAGCCAATTGTATTGTTGATCAGCAGGTCGCCCTGCACATCATCCGGAAAGTGGCGGCTGGATACGAACTCCAGACCAGAGGTAGGACGTACCCTATGAGCTTCTTCAATCAGGTTATCAGGTTTTGGGTTGAACACTCCGTAGCGGGACTTCATGGTGCCGGGCATCATCCAGCGCACATCGGGGCCAGAGGTGTCGGCAAAGAAATTCTGCCCCCATTCGTCGAAGGCAATGCCCCAGGGGTTAGGGATAGAAAGCTGAGCGGTTCGTTCCAGACGGTGTCGCTGCGGGTTGTATCGGTAGAAGCCACCGTTGGTAGCCCGTACGGGGCCGTAAGGGGTTTCTACATTGGTATGCAGGAACACGCCTTCACCCATGTAAATGGCGCCCGAGGGATCGGCGGTATAGGCGCCATGAGCATGGTGGGTGTCATGGTCGTCAAAGCCACTTAGAAGGATGGTTTTCTTATCGGCGTGGTCGTCACCATCGGTGTCGGTGAAGAGCATGAGGTTAGTGCCCTGAGAGACGTATACGCCTTCGGGAGCCAGTTCAAATCCGGTGGGTAGGTGGAGGCTATCCAAAAACACCGTTTGCTTGTCGGCCTTACCATCCTGATCGGTATCTTCCAGAATGATTAGTTTGTCGTTAGGTTTGCTGTCACCCGGCTTGTAGTGAGGATAACTGGGCATGGTAGCTACCCACAGTCGGCCTTTGTTATCGAAGGATATCTGTACGGGATTGGCCAGATCGGTAAATTCTTCTTCGGAAGCAAAAAGGTCAATTTTATAGCCGGGAGCGACGTGCAGTTTGTCCAAGGCCTCCTGTCCGTACAGATACTCGGGAGTGCCGTTTTTGTCGCTTGGCTTGTAGTTGGTTTCTACCGGCGGAAGTTTTTTGGTTTGTTGATCAGCCGAGGTAAGATTCATCTTTTCGCCTTTGTTGGCCTTCCAGATAGCTTCATCACGCAGGGCGGTCATCTCCCGGATTTTTTCCAGCTCAGCTGGGTAGTTATCCGGTCCAAAGGGATCATACCGGCGGCCAAACACGTGCACACCATTCGGGATTTTAAAATCATTGTGCCACATCCAGTTTTTTTCCATCACGGCCGCGTGCACCAGGTTGCGGTTTTCTTCGGCCTTGGTTTTCACTTCTCCGAACACCTTGTCCGCCAATAACGGGGCGAATCGGGCGTAGCCTTCGTCCGTCATCTGGAAGCCGTCAATAGTCAAAGCCTCATCGGTGGGTTCAAACCATTCTTTGGTGGGAGTGAAGACATCAGCGAAAAGCACGTTGTTATTCGCTGCCACTTCTTTCATCGCTTCGGTGTAGAGCGAAAGGTTCGCATTTTCCTGGGTGCCGTCGGGCAGGTCGTGCTGGTCGGATAAATTCTCAAAAGCGATGGGCGATACAATTGCCAATTGAGGTGGGTTTTTACCATTATAGTTTTGGCTCAGAGTATGCTTGATAAAGGCATCAAGCTCGGCCTTGTAGTTCTCTACTCCTTCCTGCCCCTGAAAAGATTCGTTGTAACCGAAAAAGGCAACAATGATGTCGGCTTCAAGGCGGGTAATCCATTCGTCGGGAGACTCAAAGTGGCCTTCGCTGCCCGTTTCGTGGGCGAGTTCGGTCTGGAATTTCTCGGCACCTTCAAAAGCCCAGGGTGATTCCCGTCCGGAATGGGGGCGGAAGCCGGGGGTGTTTCCACCATCGCACATGTTACGAATGAAGAGGAGACTGTCGGGGTAGCGAAGCTGCATTTCGGTCTCAAAATGGCCGAAGTTCATCATCCTGGACCCCAGGTTGTTACCGACCAGAATAATGTGATCTCCCTGATGGACGGTAAGCCCGGTGTGATCAGAGGTACATTGGAAGGTAGCGGTTGCAAGTAGTAAAAAGCCAATAAGGCGAGCGGTTGTGTAAATAAGCGTTTTTCTCACGATCATCAAATCTAGCTAAGTGGTGGAATGTATAGGATAACCAAGCGTAAACAGTCCTGCGCTGTCCTGAATGAATGGGTATGTTGCTGATTATTTATACTATAAGAGACGTGACCATCATGCCGTGACAGTCACGCTCCTAAAGATATAAATATCAAACGTAAATGCCTTAGTAGCCTGGGTTTTGGGTTAGCTTTTCATTATTCCGTACCTCATTGGTCGGAATAGGAAATAACAGTTCTCTCTCGGTTAACGTGGGGCCGTACACAAACGTATGCCCTACATAATCTTCGAATTCCAGCGTTTCTACATTAAATGCTTTTCGCAGGCGTACCATGTCGAACCAGGTAATGTTTTCATAGCTCAACTCATGCCAGCGTTCCCGCCAGATGGCTTCCCGAAACGTATTTTGGTCTAACCCTGCCAACTCCGGAATCTCGGCTCTTCGGCGAATCTGGTTCACCGCCTCATAGGCTTCGGCAGTAGGGCCAGATACCTCATTGGAAGCCTCAGCGTAGGTTAGCAGCACTTCGGCGTATCGTATCAGGGGCCAGTTCAGTCCGGTGACCGCATTGGTGGTATGAGCGGCTACATCCATGTGTTTGAAGATATACCAGCCCCCCAGGTCAACGGTTTGGCTTCGATCTGCCTCCAGCGAAAAGGTTCGGTAGTAGAATTCTTTTTCTTCTACCCGCTTGTCGCCCGGTTCGTATGACTCGATGAATTCCCGCTGAGCGAAAATAGCTCCGGTTTCTGCCGAGTATAGCGAAATACCCTGATTATAGGGGATAATAGACACCTGCAAACCATCTGAGTTATGGTCGGTTCGGTTAAACTGTACCATGAAAATATGCTCACCCAGGTTCTCGGTGGCCTCATCGTGCAGGTCGTTGTAGTCTGAAAATAAGGTGTATTCGCCAGCATCGATAACTTCTTTGGCTTTATCGCGGGCCAGTTCATAATACTGGCTGCCACCATTCAGGGGATATCCGGCCATGGTGAGGTAGACATTGGCCAGCAGGGATTTAGTCGCGCCTAAAGAAGCTCTTCCATCCTGATCCCTAAAAGGTAAGCCGGCATCCTCAGCCCGGGTTAAATCTTCTACAATCAGATCATAAATATCCTGGATGGGAGATTCGCCGGGGTAAAGTTCCTCAGAACTTAAATCAACCGTTTCATCAATCAGGGGTATTTCACCGAAGATTCTTACCAGATTAAAATAGTAATAGGCCCGCAGAAACCGGGCTTCACCCAGTAGCCTTTCCTTCTGTACGGGGTCCATCTCAATATCCGGAATTTTGGCAAGAGCCAGGTTGGCATTGGCAATACCGTGATAGTGACTCACCCAGAAAGTGTTGCCGTAGCTGTTATCAGAGGTGTTTTGCAGATTGCGGATGATGATACTATTATCGGCCTGGCCTAATTCGGTATTAGCCAGCCCGGTCTGGAACTCCAGCATCATCCAGGGGGCACCGCCAAATCCGCCGCCTTTTCCCTCTCTCAGGTCCTGATAAATGGAGTTCACGGCACTCACCGCGTGCTCAGGTGCTGTGAAATATGTGTCAACGGTGAAATTAGAAGGGTCGTTTTTGGTCAGAAATTCTTCGCACCCGGAGGCAAGAAGCCATAGGGTACCGCAAAGTGTAATGCGGGTAATAATTTGTAAGATGGTATTCATAGTGGTTGTTTTCTAAAAGTGATTAAAGGCCAATGTTAACGCCAAGCATAAAGACGCGAGGTTTGGGATACTCAAAGTACTGAGCGTAGCCCTGGGCGAATTGCCCGCCGCTGGTTGAAACTTCAGGGTCGTAACTAGGATAGCCAGTGACCAGAAAGAAATTCTGGATAGAGGTATAGACGCGCACATTGCGTAAGCCCACTCGCTCGGTCAGTTCAGGAGCGAGATTGTAGGATAGCAACAGGTTTCTTCCCCGAAGAAATGAGCCGTCCTCTAGTCGATGGCTATCGTCGTTAGTGTCGTAGCCAGCCGATACGGGTCTGAACTGGGCAATGGGCGTATTCTGGTTCTCGGGAGTCCAGGCGTTAAGGACACTGCCTAAGCTGTTGGCAATACCCTGCCGATCTTCGGTTGAGTGCCGAGCCTGCCACATGATGTCATTGCCGTACATAAACTGAAGGTCTACCATTAGTTCCAGCCTTTTATAGCGTAGGGTATTGATGAACGAGCCGTAGCCGTCCGGCATACCGTTGCCAATCACCAGGCGGTCAGCTTGGTTAATGGAGCCATCTTCGTTTACATCCAGGTATTTGATGTCGCCGGGCAGGCGATTGTACTGAGCCGCTTCATCGGCCTCATCCGTATTCCAGGTGCCCAGATGGACGTATCCGAAAAAGGAGTTAACCGCTTCTCCTTCCCGCACAATGGTGGCTGAACCGGGAAAGATGTCGGCACCACCGGTCAGTTTTAGTACTTTGTTTTTATTGATGGAAATGTTGAAATTGGTACTCCAGGTAACATTGTCGGTGCTGATGTTGTAAGTCGTCAAGGCTAATTCTACCCCCCGGTTTTCCATGCTACCCACGTTGCGGGTTACGGAAGTATAACCACTTGTGGAAGGTACGGGAGCATTCAACAGCATATCATTGGACACGCGGCGATATACGTCCATTTCCAGATAAATCCGGTCATCAAATAAGCCTAACTCCACTCCGGCATCTACCTGGGTATTTTTCTCCCATCGCAGGTCGGGATTCGCTAATCGGTCAACGCCTACACCAATGGCTCGTTGCCCACCGAAAATCACTGAATAGTTGCCTAGTCCGGCAAGTCCCTGATAGGTAGGGATTTCTGAGTTACCGGTCATACCAACGCTAGTGCGTAGTTTCAGATTAGAGATGACTGGGTTATTGTTCAGAAAGTTTTCTTCGGATACTCTCCAGCCCAGGGCGGCCGAAGGGAAGAATGCATAACGGTTTTCTACCCCGAATTTAGAAGACCCATCAATCCGTCCGGTGAGGGTAAACAGGTATTTTTCCAGTAAGTTATAGTTGACGCGGGCAAAATACGAGTTGAGGCTGTAGCCATTGCTACCGGAGCCAGGTGCTTGTGGGTTAGACCCAACGCCCAGGTTGTTATACTGGAAAAAATCATCAACAAACCCCTGGCTGGCGGCGGTAGAGAAGAATCGCTCCGACTGCTGCCAGGATAACCCTAACAGGAATGTGAGTGCATGGGCATCGGTGAAGTTAGTATTATAGGTCAGGTAATTCTCAAACTGCCAGTTATCGCGTCGGTCGTTGGTCACTGAGGCAATACCTTGCTGATTGCGGGAGCGATAGGGAAGATCCCGTCCGGAATAGCGTTTGTTCTGCTGGGTGATGATGTTGGTGCCGAACGTGGTTCTCAGCTCCAGTCCTTCGGCCAGCCGGATGTTGGTAAACACATTGCCCAACAGTGTTTGGGTTTCCAGTCGGTGGATATCCTCTTTCATGAAGCGAATCAGATTGGGGCCACCTTCCATGCCCGGGTAGTCCTCGTTTCCGGCCCAGGTGCCATCGGGGTATCTCACTGGGATGATGGGCAGCGATTCGTACAGCATTCGCATAGACCAGCTTTCTAACTGCTTCTCGTTCTGAAAGTTATAACTCAATGATCCTCCAGCGGTTAGCCAGTCATTAATCTTGCTGTCCAATACGAATCGTCCGGAGTACCGCTTCAACCAAGATTCCCGCAGCACACCATCTTCGTTGCGGTAGCCCATAAAAAGCCCGTAGCTGTTTTTCGCATCTCCGCCGGAAAAAGATAGCTGGTGGCTTTGAGCCCAGGCCTTTTGCGTGGCTTCCTCCTGCCAGTCGGTGTCGTAGAGTGGGTTACCGTTTTCGTCAAAAAGCAATGGGTCGGTTCGCTTGAGTTTGGGGTCAGTATACTTATCCGCCGCCCAGCCTTCCGGGTCAAATTTTTCAGCATTCTGGTAGGCGATTTCTTCTACCATCAGGAATTCTTCGGAGTTGAGCACATCTACCTTCTTTGGCAGTACGCCCACGCTGGTATAGCCGTCGTAGGTTACTCGCCCGCCATCCTGGCTGCCTCGTTTGGTGGTGATCAGGATCACTCCATTGGCACCCCGAGCACCGTAAATGGCGGTGGCCGAAGCATCTTTCAGCACTTCAATAGACTCAATGCTACTGGGTTCAATAAACTCAATAGGAGAGGTGCCTCGTTGCAGGCTCCCCACTTCCAGAATGACTCCATCTACCACATACAGCGGACTGTTAGTATTGCTGACTGAGCTACTTCCCCGAATTCGGATGTTAGGGCTTCCTCCCGGTCGGCCGGAGTTTACTGCTACGTCTACCCCGGCTACTCGGCCTGCTAAGGCCTGGGGCACACTGGTAGTAGGACGTTCGGCCAGTTCCTCTGCCTGGACTGAACCTACTGAGCCAGTCAAATCTGATTTGCGCTGGGTGCCGTAGCCAATCACTACTACTTCAGAAAGTGACTGAATATCCGGCGCCAGGGTCAGGTTAATGGCAGTTCGGTTATTGATCTCCACCTCTTGGGTAACGTATCCGATAGAAGAGAAAACCAGCGTGTTGACTTCATCTGCTACGGTGAGGCGGTAGTTACCTTCAATGTCGGTAACGGTGCCAGAGGTGGTGCCTTTGGCCAGTACGTTTACTCCGGGAAGCGCATCACCGCTTTCTCCGTCGGTAACTTTACCGCTGATGGTTTGCTGTAGTGTGCGTAAGTGAAGTTGAGCATTACCGATGGAGGATAACCGCTCGGGGGCCTGACGCTTATTTTTGGGAGAAGTATCCAGTTTGCGGAGGTCTTCTGTTTCTTTTCGCTGGATCACGTACAGTTTGTCGCCAATTTTTTTGTACTGTAGTTTATGTAGCTTCAACGCTTTTGTCAATACGTTTTCTAACCCTTGTTCTTTAGCATACTTGATAGTCACCTTTTTCCCGTTAATCAGTTCGCTATCGTAAGCAAACTGCACTTCGTAATCCTGCTCCAGCTTCTGTAGCAGGGTTTGCAATGATCCACTTTCCTGCTGGCGATCATGATAAAAGGCGGGTGCGCTTTTTCCGGCAAGGGCAAAATGCTGCGCCTGGACCGTATAGGTACCAAACAGGAGAAGCAATGAGCCGACCAGGGCTCTGATGGTTGGAGTAGTTTTGTGTTGCATAATTGTTGTATTTGTAAGTGAAAAAAGTAGCTGGCACTATGTCAGCCGGTTGATAGAGCGTGGTTATGGGTATATTCTGATGATCTTCCCCTCCTGTTTTACTTTTACCTCGAAGGAAACCTCGATGGCTTCTAATAGTAGAGGAAGTTCGTCGCGGGAAATTTTAGCAGTAAACGTTTTGCTGGCCAATGTCCGAGTCGCAATATTAACCTCAAGTCCGTAGTATTCTTCTATGGCCCTGGCCACCTCGCGTAAGGTAGTTTGCTCAAAAATGAAAAGATTATTCCGCCAGTTGAGCGTGGTATCGGCTTCTGTTTTTATGAGTTGAAATTTATTGTCTTCTTCTGATAGGCTTAACAGGTCACCGGGCTGCAAGATCTGGGTTTGCTCAATCTGAGGGCTGGCTACTTTCACCTTGCCTGATTTCAGCAGGACTTCGCTGTGAGTGGGGCGGCTGGTTACGTTAAAGGTGGTACCCAGTACTTCAATGTCAAGATTATCTGTGTGGACGATAAATGTTTTCAGCTTAGGAAATTGGTCGGCCTCCTCTTTACTCAATCGCTTCACATGAAAGTAAGCTTCACCTTCCAGCCATACCTCCCGAGGAGCGTTATTATCAGTATCTACTTTCACTTTTAGTGTGGTATTGGCATTCAGTGCCACTTCGCTGCCGTCGGTGAGCACAATGGTTTTATTCTCCTGGTAGGCCGTTTGGTAGGTTTCAAACCTGGGAAAGAGTTGCCAGACGGCAACTGTTGCTAACAGCAGAGCCCCAACGGCGGCAACGGCAGCGTACTTCCGATAGAATGGCCGGTGAATGGGAGAACGATTTGAAGAAACCTTCTCGGCCTTTTCGTATACCTGCTGTAATATATGCTGCTGCCGTTCCCGGGAAAGGGTGTAAGGCTGGTAGCGAATATTAGTAATGATATCCCTGGCCTCTTCCACAGCCTCACGCTTTTCGGGATAGATTTGTAAAAACTGCTCCCAGAACCGGTCGGATTCAGTATCGGGTTGACTGGCCCACTGCTGGAAAGCTTCATCAGCAACAAAGTCTTCTACTTCGTAATTGTGATATTCAGAGTAAGAGGGCTGGTCCATATCCTAAACATTTTGATTATAGGATACCACCATTGTACTTTTTGCCCCATGCTGAGCAAAACTTTTTTTATTTTTAGATATGCATCAACAAACTGTAAGAGAAGCTATCTTATCGATAAGAAAAGCGAATTTATGTTGATAAAATGGCAAGAAGGAAAAAATTAAACGTAGGAGTCTTAACATGCTCTCGGAGTACCTGAATGGCCCGGGCCATAAGCTTATATATGGCTTTTACCTGCACTGACATTATTTCGGCAATATCTTCGTACGATAACTGATTATAAAAACGTAGATAAATTACCTCTTTTTGCTTATCGCTTAGTTTTGAAAAGGCCTGTCTGAGGTGGATTAGCTTTTCTTCATCGATATGCTCTGACCATTGCGGGTGAAAATCCTGGGAGTGGCAATAAAAATCCGAATACGTTTGTAATGCATTTTTCTGCTGGGTGCTAAGCTTTCGAGTGATTCTTCGGCGAACTGAAACTAGCAGATAAGATGTGACGGAAGAAACAGCATTCACCTGCTCCCTCTTTTCCCACAAATCAGAAAAAAGATCCTGAATACAATCTTCTACCAAGGCTGTATCACGGGTTATTCGCATTCCGTAGTCAAACAGGCGGTTAACGTGCTGGTAATACAGTTGCTCGAAGGCAAGTTTATCTCCTTTTCGGTACCTATCCCACAAATGATTTGCCTCAAGCTGCATATAGGGTAGAATCGTAGGTTGTTTATGTTATTGATCAAGCAATTAATAGTATGAAATTAGTAAGTGATAGTCAACTTATCCAGCTCATATTGCTTTTTTTGTAGCAAATGAGGGGTTCAATCTTATGATTTTATAAGCTTATTTAAAGAGTATTTTTATTTAAGCGCTGTTATGAAGGTCTGACTTGTTTTTTCATGAAAATTAATTCGGATATTTAGGGCTAACCGAAATATGGGACATGACTATCCTGGAATCTACCCGCAATGATCTTCTTTCTATTTTGGAATTGCAAAAAGTCTGCTATTGGCAAGAAGCAGAAATTTATGATGATTTTGTGATACCACCCCTCACTCAAACGCTAGCATCTATTACGCATGACTTTGAGCAACAGGTAATTTTAAAGGCTGAATCTGAGAAAACAATTGTGGGTTCGGTCCGGGGTTACCTTGAAGGAGAGACCTGTAAAATTGGCCGATTGATTGTGCATCAGGATTTTCAGAACAAGGGCATCGGAGCTCAGCTCATGAGGGCTATAGAGGAGCGGTTTGCAGAAGCACAAATGTACGAATTATTTACCGGGCACCTGAGCGCAAAAAATCTATATTTGTACAAGAAGCTAGGGTATACGGCCTTTCGGCAGGAAAGAGTAAATAATCGTCTGGAATTGGTGTTTCTGGAGAAAAAAAACGACCAATGAGAATTGTACTAGTGTTACTTTCTATGACAGTGCTGGTAGCGTGCCAGCGAAAAGGGTATAC
Organism: Roseihalotalea indica; assembly: GCF_022458895.1. The sequence continues at coordinate 14,328 of NZ_JAINFL010000021.1, forward strand.
TGAGAGACAGAATTTCCCTAATGATATGCAAGTAGTAGAGAACCTTCCGGGCCCAAACAATGTATGGGTTTTTTTATTAGCGGGTCAATCCAATATGGCGGGTAGAGGTGAGGTTGCGCCCGTCGATACCATTCCTCATGAGCGCATATTTTCGATAAACCCGGACGGTGAAATTGTTTATGCGAAAGAACCTCTACACTATTACGAACCCAACCTGACGGGGCTTGATTGTGGACTGTCATTTGGTAAAACTCTGATTGACCATTTGCCAGATAGCGTGTCATTGTTGCTGTTACCAACAGCTGTGGGAGGTAGTGCCATTCAGCAATGGTTGGGAGATTCTACCCATCGGCAGGTAAGGCTGCTTTCCAATTTTCGGGAAAAAGTGGCCATAGGGCAACGCTATGGAAGGATTAAGGGAGTACTCTGGCATCAGGGTGAAAATGATGCTACCGAAGAAGGTATACCCCACTACCAGCAGCGGCTGACTGAGCTGATTGCTATTTTTAGAGATCTGGCCCAAAATGAAGAGCTTCCGGTGGTGTTAGGCGAACTGGGTAGCTACTCCCGGAATCCTGAAAACTGGCTCCGGCTCAATCAGGAGATACATGCGTATGCTAACCAAAACCCTCAGGCTGCTGTAGTTTACACGCAGGATTTGCCCGGTAAAGATGATTACCTGCATTTTACTGCTGAGGGGCAGCGGGAGCTAGGCAAGCGCTTTGCTCAGGAATATCTGAAACTCATGCAAATTCCCTGAAAAGATCAAGGTCTGTGCTTCATTAAGGTGAGCATGAACAAAAGGTAACGGAAGCGTCGATGCTGCCATCGGAAGTGTCTAGTGTGGTAGCACTATCATCACAGATATCAAGATTACCGGTGATGGTACCACTAGAGTTGTTGACGGATTGCCCACGTACGACAATAGGGTAGCACCCTTCATCCTGCAAGCCACTCACCTCGCCATTATTGATAAAATTTCCTTTCACTTCAATAGTACCCTGCTGGTACAAAGCTCCCTCGCTATTCACAATCAGGCGGCTGTTTACCTGCACATAGCCATAGTTGAAAAAGGCGGAGCGGTCGTCAATGATCAGTTCATCGGTAATGAGTGAGTCATAATTACTGAATTCTCCGGTATTTATAAGCACTCTCGGCGAGGAAACCCGGCCTACATTACAGACTTTTCCGCCATCCATCACAATAGTACCGGTAATGATGCCCGTTGAATCTACACAAACCAGTTCGTTCCGGTTTACCTGCCAGTCGTTGTTTTGTTCCGAATCGACGATCGTAGAACAGTTATCGCAGTTTACAATGGTGCGTTGTATAACATCAGGTTCCTGCTGGCAGGCCACCATTACCCCCCATAATCCCATCCATATAAATTTTCGCATACTGTTGATACTCGCTAACCAGGAGGATTGTTAACACGACTGCCGAAAATTATGGATGGTGGACATAGGATACGGTGATATTGTAGCAAGCTCCTACCTAATGCGTAATTATATCCAATTCAGATTTATGACTTGCAGCTTCCCTTGAATCACTTGCTTGTTGGTTCTTTTTTCGCGATCTCTAAGCTCAAGTACTGAACTTAGTTTGTCTACTAAATGATCTTCTTCCTGTTGAGTTACGATCAATTGAAAATTTAGATTAGACTTATTAGGATGTTCTTGATCGTAAGAAGTAGTTAAGTAGTGCCCAAGAATTTCTATTTTCCATTCTTTTTCCATCTTTCCAAACTCTTCAATCACAATCAAAATACTATGAGTATTATTGGTCCAGTCTAAATGAAAATCCCATACCTGATTTATAGTCCATTTTTTTGGATTTTGCTCATTCCAGTAAATGGGGACAAATGGAAACAATTTTCTCACTTGATCAATATACTGATCAAACCTTTCTATATGGGGTGGAAATTTGTATGTCTGTTTGTTAGATGTGCTTATTAATCTATTAACAAAATCATGTCTTTCTCTTTCGGATTTGCCTACAATCAACAGATGTTTCTTATCAATACTTTTTAAAGGCTCTGGCATATTTTCCCAAGTATAGTAACGCGCTCATCCAACGACCTATTACAGAGGCTCAGCCAAAAGTGCTAGGTAGGTTTCAATGCCTCGCTGGAAATTACCCAGGCGGATGTTTTCATTTGGGCTATGTTGGTTATTGTCGGGGTTAACCGTGGGAACGATGACGGCTGGCACATTCAACGTATTTACGAAGGGGGCAATAGGCACTGAGCCACCGGTGGTGCGAATCTTGATGGGGGGCGTTCCAAACTGGTGAGTCAAGGCCCGGTCTAGCCACTGGCCTACTTCACTGCTAAACTCGGTGCGGAAAGCGGGGTAGGATATCTCTGAACTAAAGAAGGCCAATTTTGGGTATTGAGTACGCTCTTCATCCGTAGGTTGGTGGTCTATTAAATGATACCCCTGTTGTTCAATATGTTCTTTCACCAAACGGACCAGTCGCTCCGGGTCGCTTTCCATCACCAGGCGAATATCAAGTTCAGCCGTAGCCGTTCCAGGAACAATGGTGCGTACCCGCTCACCTACCCAGGCCGAAGAGAGGCCGCGGATATTCAGGGAAGGATACTGTAGGGCTTCCTGGTATGTCTGGCCTACCTGATCGGTTGAGGCAATCCCCAGTTTATGTTGAATTTCAGTCTCGTCGTCTGGCACCTGGGCTAGTATCTTCCGCGTCTCTTCGTCCAGCGTAATTCCGTCGTAAAAGCCCGGAATGGTTACCCGGCCCTGTTCGTCTTTCATGGAAGCCAGCAATTGGCTTAGCCGCAACGCCGGGTTGGGGGCGTAGTTACCGTAATGCCCGCTGTGCTGAGGAACTCTCGGCCCATAAACCGTTAGTGTTAGGGTGGCGATACCCCGCGCACCAAACTTCAAGGTAGGCTCATTGGTGATGTGGGGCGGTCCATCGTAGATAATCAGCATATCAGCGGCCAGAGCCTCCTGATGTTGCCGAACCGCTGCGGGTAGATTGGGCGAACCGAGTTCTTCTTCAAAATCAATAATGACTTTAAGGTTGTAATTTGGGGTAAAGTCTGCTTGCTGCATGGCATCCAGTGCGGCCAGAAACATCACAATCGGCCCTTTGGCATCGGAGGCAGAGCGAGCAAAAACACGCCAGTCTTCATAGTCTGCTTCGGGAGTAAGGGCTTTCCAATCCATAGGCTTCCAGGAACCATCTTCAGCCTGACTTTTAAGGGTAGGGGTAAATGGGTGGGGTTGTTGCCATTGGCTGGAATCTACCGGTTGCCCGTCAGCCTGAAGGTAGATCAGCACAGTTTTACCGTTGGGGGCAAAGCTTTTTTCCGCGAGTAGCAGTGGAATCTCACCTTGCGTAGCCAGGCGTTGCGTCTGAAAATCATGGCCTTGGAAAGCACTGTCCAGCCACTGGATGTTCCGTTCAATATCGGCCGGGTAATGGGCATCGTTGGGCAGGCTCAACAGGCTGTGCAGGGCCGACCAGGCCGCAGGCAACTGTTGCCGGGACAAGGCTTGAATTTTTTCTGGAGATAGCTGCTGGGCATACGCGGAAAAAACGCCGGCGATTAAAGTTGCAATCGCTAGAGAACTCAGAAATTTCATAAGGTGGGTTGTTCGGGAAATTTGCCTGGAAAATAAGAAATTAGACAGGATAAGTAAAACGGAAAGGCTACTACAAAAGAGAATACTGGTTTGCCTACCACAAGGGGCGTAACAAAATCAAAACCCATAAGAAAATGGTTCCTATGGGTTTTATGGAATCTTAAGTAAGCGTGTTTTCAAAAGAATTGTACTTGACAATGGCGATATGAGAGCCTGTGCCTTATATTTGGAAGATAGGCAAATAAGCCTCAGCAATTGCCGAAATAAGGCTTAGTAATCGTCGTCATCATCACTATCAGACTCTTCCACGTCTTCATCTGAAGCAAACTCATCGCCACCTGAAAAATCGCTGCGCAGCGTGCCATCATCATCGTAGTCTTCGTCCTCCTCAATAATTTGTCGGGCCTCCATTACAGTCATCCTGATCAGGTAGTAAATCTCTTCGGTTTCAAACGGTAGGGCCGATACTTTTTTTCCTTCCCGGTTGGTGAAGGTAATGAGGTTATCTTCAAAGCCATAGGGATATTCAACCTTAACACGCTCTATGATTTCGTCAGGTAATGCATCATAATCCTTTACAATTCTCTTCTTATCCATGTATGGCAGATTTTTGGGTTGGTTTAGATAATGCGCCTATTTTAAAAACACTCTGTGAGAAAATCAACATATTTTTTGCTGTTCGCCAAAGATAGAGACTAAAATAAAACAAGCAAGATTGATCATTGGCTTTCGTACGGTAAGTTAAAAAAAAATGTTTTATTGCCTTTCTTTTGTATATTATCAATGTAAGGTAGTATAACAACCAACCAATTGTGAACCTATCGCCCGATTTTCTAAAATTTATTGCTGAACGTAGTCGGGACCCTATGCTTGAGTTTTCGGATCAGGGTATCTTACGGCAAGCAAATCGCGCTGCCCAACGTTTGTTTGGCTGGAGCGAAGGAGAGAGAGTCTTTCTGCATGACTTACAGCTATATATAAGTGACCAGGAGGTGCTCACCTGGGAATATCTCCAGCAACAAAAAAAGCCATCTATCTTACCCATTGTAGTTTCTTACACTCTTCGGGCAAAGAAAATGTTATTCTTCCGTTTGTCAGTAGAGTTGTCTACTTATCGCACGTCTTCTTCTTACTTTCTGGTTTTAACTCCCATCCCCAACAAGGGAGTGGATTTTGCAGATTACCAGCTGGCCGAAGAAAAGTTTTATAAGGCATTTCATCTGAGCCCTGATGCTATTAGCATTACCCGCCTTTCTGATGGGCTTTTTCTGGAAGTAAACGAGGGTTTTGTTCACATTTCGGGATACAGGCGTGAGGAGTTGATTGGAGAAACTTCTATTGGTATGAGCTTCTGGCCGGATTCAGTTGCGAGAGACCAATTGGTGGCTCAGCTGCAAAGCCAGGGGGAAGGTTTTATGGAAGTTCAGTTTCAGGTTAAGAACGGAGATCTGATTGATGGACAAATTAATGCGCGGGTAATTGATATTTATGGAGAACCCTGTCTGATTAGTGTAGTACGTGATCTGCGGGAGCAAAAAGCTATAGAGAGAGCCTTACAGAAGAGTGAAAAACGGTTGCAGGTAATTAACCGAGCAACCAACGATGCCGTTTGGGATTGGGATCTGGAAACCGACCGCCTCGAGTGGAACGAAGGTATCCATGCTATTTTTGGCTATAATCAGGAAGAAATTGAACCGTATATCTCTTGGTGGGAACAAAAAATTCATGAAGAAGACCGCCAGCGCGTAGTAGAACGAATACACCGCTTTGTGCAGCAAGCGCAAGATCGGTGGTTTGATAAATACCGAATGGCTCGAAAAGATGGTTCTTATGCTTACGTATATGACAAGGGGCATATTATCACTAATGAGCAGGGAAAGCCGGTCAGGATGGTCGGAGGCATTGTAGATATTACCGATCGGGTGCTAGCCGAAGAGAGCCTGATGATTCGGAACCGTCAGATTGCCGAATACTCTTTTTTCAACTCTCATAAGGTGAGAGGGCCTGTCAGTCGATTACTGGGCTTAGTCAATCTAGTTCAGTTTGACGAAACCTCAGAAGAAGACCGAGGAAAGTGGCTGGAGGAAATTAAAATAGCTGCCGAAGAGATCGATGAGATGATCCGGGAAATCACTAAAATCTTTTATTGATTTTGGGTTATTGAGATTAGCGGTTAGAGGTTGGAGAACGCTAATCGGAGACGGTAAACTGAATAGAATATGAGGCTATAATAGCTGAAGTTCTATATCATTTTATCGTGAGAAAAGACGGGAAATAGCCCGTAGCATTTTTTTCTCCTTTTCCCAGAAGAAGTGAAATTGTCCTAAAAGTGTACCATACGCTAAAAGCAAAATCTGATAGGCCGGCATCACAAAGAGGATATACGTTATGGTTTTTACCCATATGTTGGTTGTCTCATCAAAACCAATCCATCCGAACAAGGCTTTGCGCAGCATAACCACCGTGCTACCGGTAAGCGAAAAAACGACCAGCACTAGTATTACCTGCCAGATGCTTTCCAGATGCCATTTCGTTTGAAGTTTTTGTAAGAATGAGGGCTTTTCAATTTGAGCAGTAGCGACTGAATTGGATGTCTCTTTTTTCATGAACCTAAAGTCTACTTTTCTTTACTTCTTCAAATATAAGCGTGCAAGTAACGCAAAAACATGATAAATGTCAGGTTTCGTTCAATTTTATTGCAACTAGCTTAACCTTAGAAGAATCCATAAGCTTTAATGGGCTGATAAAAGCGTTTTTTCAGAAAAGAGGAACCAGATAAAAAACGAAAGAGGGCAAAACGATAGAGCGCTTTTCCAGTTCACATTAATGATAAAACCCATATTTCAACCTATGAAACAACGAATTTTTTACTTATTATTTTCTTTTTTCTTGTTTAGTAACACTTCCGGTTTTGCCCAATGGAAGGCGAATCTGGAATCCGGAGTGGTATTCAGTGGGTACAATGATGTGCGTATTCCCGGCAGCTCGGGTACCTTTTTTTCATTGGATGATGATCTTTCTGCCTTAAGCACCATTTATTACCGCGTTCGTCTTCAGTACACACTGAACAACAAGCATACTTTTAGCGCACTGTTTGCCCCACTCACCGTCAATTACGAAGGTGCCTTTGATCAGGAAGTTCGCTTTTTTAATCAAACCTTTCCGGGCAACCTGCCGGTTCGGGCAAACTATCAGTTCAATTCGTATCGTTTCACCTATCGCTATGAGTTTCCGCGTACCGGAAGGTTTCAGTGGGGTATCGGGGCTACGGCGAAGATCCGCGATGCCCTAATTCGTCTGCAAACGGATAATCTGAGTGAGGAAAAAACCAATGTAGGCTTCGTCCCGCTCATTAATTTCCGGGCAGAATGGTTTGTGAAAGAACGGTTATCATTGGTGCTGTTAGGAGATGCCTTAGCCTCGCCTCAGGGCCGGGCCGAAGATGTGTTAGTAGCCGGGTACTTTTATCCCAGCCGGCGGGTGACGCTCAAAGCGGGTTACCGTATTCTGGAAGGGGGCGCTGATAACGATGAGGTCTATAATTTCACGCTGCTTCATTACGCCGTCATCGGTGGTATTGTCACATTTTAGTCTGCCAGGTTATATTGAAGGATTAGGAAGAAATTAATGAAGAGCCGTTTGTTTATAGTGTGGAGCTTAGGGAGCTCATTAATGTCTGATAATCAATAAAGATTATTACGGTTGATTTTGTATGTGATGTTTCGCCCTACTCAGAGTCACTCGAAGAGGACTCTGAGCGAGATAGAAATTTGATTGCAAAATCAACTGTAATAAAGTCTAATATTCAAAAAAATGAGATCAGTGCTAAGCAATGATAATCAACTATTTAAGTACGCAAAAAAGATAAAGCCTTACCTATTAATTGTAATGGTGATGTTAACGGCATGTGATTGTTATGTGGTTGTAAAAGGGAAAGTGGTATCCTCATCAACAGGAAAACCAATCAGCGGAGCTGAAATCATTATGGTTGATCAAGACCGGTCAGCAACTACTGATAGCGAGGGGGATTTTCTGATCGATAAGCAAACCGGATTTTGTTTTGAACCGGAAATAAAGGTTACTAAAGCTCATTATAAACCTTTTCAAGTCACTCTGGCATCTGATTCTAAAACCAGGTTATATCAGGTAAAATACCAGGAGCAATCAATTACTCTTGACCCGCCGGTCTATCTGGATTCAACAAAGAAAGAACCCTTTATTACCAGAACCTCAATTAACAAATTCAGTGAGGATTTTGAGAGGAAAGGAGATAGTCTCATTATTTTTCTTGATGATGATAACCCTGAGACGGAAATAGAAAGGATCAGGAAAAAACTGAAAACAGATTCTAATAATGCCAAATAGCAAACTACTGGTAGATGCTATGAATTGAAAGCTAAGTACTTTCAATTTTACAATAACGAATGATATTGCGAGTGGCTGCCCTGCGGTACGTAGTCAGCATACTCCCGTAGAAGGCAAATTACTGATTAAATATGCCCAATGCACCATTCGCAAATAACCAATCATTGCGTGACAAACGACTTACTGCGGGTCAAGCCCCTCGCTTACTGCCTCCTCCCAAGTCCATTCGTCAGTTTACTATTGCCACTTGATTTGATAAAACCCCAGAGCCATCCAACAATAGAACTGATAAGCAGTTCAGTTACATAAACAAAAACCAACTATGTTACTTACCACTACATCTACCTTACAGGACAAAACCGTTACTGAACATTTGGGCCTGGTATCGGGTGAGGCCATCATCGGTGCCAATATTTTTCGTGATTTTTTTGCTGGTATTCGGGATATCGTCGGCGGACGGTCCGGGTCATACGAAAGGGCCTTGCGCGATGCCAAGGATATTGCCCTTAAAGAGATGCAGGACGAAGCCAAGAAATTAGGGGCCAATGCGGTTATTGGCGTAGATCTGGATTATGAAACGGTAGGCAAAGAATCAGGAATGCTAATGGTGACTGCCAGTGGCACCGCTATTGTCTATCATTAAATAGCGCGAAGTTACTTGGTGTTGGGGCACTTAATTGTTGAAAACACCATCGCTTTCACATATTGATAAATTTGCTCATGCAATACTGAACCTTCACCTTCTAATTCAGTGAGCGAAGGCAGATGTTGAGCAAAGAAAGCTTGCTGATGGGACGCCTCTAGAGCAGTGCTGATGAGGGCGTGCGCATAGGGGTAGTCTGCATTAATTTCTTTAACAATCGCAGCAATGCGCTTGCATAAATCTTTGTATCCCCGAAATAAACCACCCTTATTATCTTTGTCAACCTGCTTGGTCAGATAGGTTTTGTTAGATTCTGAAATTACAATACGGTACAGAGCCGTTTCATCAATATTGGCAAACGTAGGGTCAAATGCCACTTCATCGCAAAGAGCTTTTAGTGCTATTTGCAGCCTTTGTACCGGGTCATCAATATTATTTGTGCGGTAGTCAATCAGATATTCCATCCACTTCCAGTACCAGGCAATCAGGTAAATCAGCAGTTTATGCTTATTTTCAAAGTACCGGTATACCGAAGCTTCGGTCGACTGGATTTCTGTTGCCAGTTTTTTGAAAGTAAACTGTTCGAACCCAAGCATATCAATCATTCGGATACTGCTACTGATAATTTTAGATCCTAATTCAGTATGCTGAGGGTCGCGGGTAAAGTATCGATCGCTGAGACGTAGTGTAACCATAATGCAAAAGGTGCCCCAAAAGTAGTAAATAAGGGGTACTTCCAAAAAAAAAATGATAGTTAGCACAGAATGGGGAACTGATTGATTTAAGAAAACTGATATTTGGAGGAGAGATCAAAAGCTAAGTAGCCAGAGTTGGAAGCAGCACAAACGGAGTAATGGCAGTATTATACGGTTACTTCTGAGGCTAGATGCTTCTTCTGAAAATGGATAAAATGCAGCGATGCCAGCACTGCCGAAGAAGCCATAGAAAGATACAGGGCTAGAATCCAATATTCATGTAGCAATAGAGTGATACTAAACACGCATACCGTACCCCACATGAAATGCGCCAGACGGCGATTAGTCTCATGCCGGGTGGCTGAGTAAACGGCCGTCCAGGCCAGTACTATAAACACCCAATCAAGATACTCCCACAAACCAGCGAAGCTTCCGGATGCCAAACCCGCAATCAGCAAAACCGGTACCAGCAGGCAATGAATAATACATAAAATGGCACTGAGCATCCCCAGAATATCGGCTTGTCTAGACTTCATAGTATATGCAACTCAATTGCAAAATTAGTAAGCATTATCATAAATGCAACGAGATTGCATAAAATAAGTTTGTCCTACCGACTAGTTTTATCGGCTTATTGAAATAATTAGGAGTTTTAAAGCGCAAGGAATAAAAAAAAGTGACCTGTACTCAAGCCACCTTTTCTACACTAAATTAGCGATTTTACTGGATGGTAATATCCCAGGTAACATCCACATCTGATTCACCGTCAGCAACACCTGAGGTAGCCGATTTAATATCCGGCTGGTGTTTCAGGATTACCTGAAATGCGCCAGTCATGGCATCTCCGGTTGTCCAGCTTGTTTCCAATCCTACCGGGTATCCGTTATCATCCATCGGGTCTTCGTAATTCACCTGATCAGCGCGATTATCGACATTTCCATTCCCGGTCGGGTCGGAAAAAATACCGTCGGTCCAGTTGAAAAAGAACATATGCTCGTCGCTTTCTTCTTCTACTTCTTCCGTTATACTTTCCGGGTTGTCGGGATCAATGGCATTAATCAGATCAATATCCATCGTGTAAGTGGTATTAGCTGCTAACATAATATCAGTTAATACCGGAGCGCCACTTCCTTCGCCATCAGCATCTACCCAGGTAGCGGTCACCGGGGTGCCGCCACCTTCGGGAGTAAAGGTAAGGGTGATGTTGGTAATGGTTTCTTCGGAGTTCTCAGCCTCGGGAATGTCATCATCCTCTGTGCAGGCAGTAAAAAGCAATACAGGTGACAAAAGCAGTGCATAGACCGCCATGTAAGTCCATTTCATAATCAGAAATTTAAAGGTGTAAAAAATATACAAATGCACCTGTTACTTATTATTAATAAGGCGCAGGTTGAAAGAAATGTAAAAGGCAAAAGGGGAAGTTACACTACCGCTGGTGGGGCTCGAGGGGCGCCGTTAGCAGGTGCTTGGTAAAAAGCAATATCCTGTAAAAAGGAAAAATAAACGGTATTTTTAGTAACCAATGCCAGTTCTGGTAGCAGGTCGGGCATCGTATAGGTATGGTGCACCAGCCAGTCGCAAAGGAAGCAACCCTGATCCGAGAGAAGAACATCGGTATCATGATCAAACTGGTGAGTCTGATAGGTACTGTCAGATGGCGTGTGGCTGTGTAAATGCCAGGAGAAACCAATGAGGTACAGGCACATCAGGTAGCTTAACAAGCCCCGGCTCAGGTGAATGTACCAATGATGGGATAGGTTTGGCATCATGGAGCGCAAAATAAGAAAGCATTCTCGGTAAATGCAACTTTGTTTCAAAAATTAAATTTCCAAGGTTTAAGGTTTGCTTTTCATTCTAACCGTGGAGTGGTATATTATGAGGGAACCAATAATAGATGAGTTATGCGACTATTTTTTGCTGTAATGATTCTTATTTTTTTTGCTCGGTGCTCAGAAGATGATACATCTACCATACTCAGTCGACATTACTTTATAGGCAACTGGCAACTCGAAATGGGGTTGCCAATGTCTAATGAGATAACCTATCAACTTGAAGGGGACAATAGCTACTCGGTTGCTGCCAATCGGGGATTGGGTTCCTTCGGCGGGGTTTGGTCATATAATGAGCAGGATAGAGAACTTTTAATGCAGGGAGCCAACGGGCTGGTAATTTATGAAGTGCTAAATTTCTCTGAGAGCCGCTTTGAGGCCTTTGACAAAGAAAATGAGCAAATCGTTTTCTTTAATCGGCAGTGATGTTACTTATCAAGAGACCCAGTTTCTTATAGCTTCCTCAATAAAAATCTTTCAAAATGCATACTTCAGCGATACCCGGTAGTTGCGGCCGATCTCATCGGCGAAGTAACGAAGACGGTCGGTATAGTTACGGTACGAGGTATTCAGCAGGTTGCTAACTTGCAGCCCTAGGGTGAACTGATTGATCTGGCCGGTCCAGCCCACATTAACTAACAGGTAACCTTTTGGGGCGGGTAAAATATCAAAATCTGAATCATCTTCCAGAAACTGATTATCGCCGTTTTGTTCGGCCGTCTGTAGTGTTCGGAGCGGAATAACCCGGGGGGCCTGGAATTGCCGCAAGGTGTAATCAGCCGTAGCGTGCCAGGATGATTCGGTCACCACCCCAAACCTGGGCAACTTTTGCGAGAAGCGATACTGAATGTTTACTGGTGGCAGACCCACAAAGTATTCATCATTGGTCACATCCTTGGCCCAGAGGTAGCTTCCTTTCAGTGTAGACTCTATTCGGTCGGTATGTTGAACCGTTGTGCTGGCATCTACTCCCATCAGCAGGGCATCGTCCTGATCGTAAATGAAGAAGGGAAACGCACCGCGTACGGTCTGGGTAATGCCGGCCGGTTTGGTGTAGATGTAATTTTGAATGTAATTAGCGTAAGCCGTGATTTCCGTCTGCATCCGGTCCTGCGTTATCTCATACGTGCCAATCCACTTAAGACCTACCTCAGAAGGCACCGGGCGGTCGTGTTCGTTTAACACATCGCTGGTCAGTACCGAACCATCTTCCCGGCGGGTGTAGCGCCAAAGGCCATATTCAATGGAAGCCTGATGCCGCCCGAAACTGTATAATTCAGACACATTAGGGGGACGCCAGGCAGTACCAATGTTGGTACGAAACAGCCGCCCCTCTTTGAGGTGCTTCACTAATCCTATCGTAGCGGTTACATTCTGAAACGAAAGGTCGTTGTGGTACACGTCATTGTCCTGCTCCCGTCCCCGGGCCGACATCAGCTGGTAATCGTAACGGATGCCCCCTTCAATCCAGTCGTTCCCAATGGGCCGACGTTCGATCAGGTAAACTCCTATCCGGTTATTATTGTAATTGGGAACAAAAGGGATGGTGTTGGTACCCGGAATATTGTTGTTATCCTGATATAATCCCTGCACTCCAATGCTGCCTTCCCACTGTTTCCACGAAGGGTGCTCCCAGGTAACATCCAGTGAATGAGAAGCGAGCACTAGATCAATGGCGGGTAGCAGGTTGTTCGTCCCCCGGCGTACATCAAATTCCTGCCGCTGATTGTTCTGAAAAGCATATTGCAACTCCAGCATCTGCCCCTTGCCAAACCACTGCCCTCTTAGTTTGACCACATCGTGTTGCACCCGCTGCCGGGGGTTATCAATCTCGTAAGAGAAAGGTTGGGTGAGGGGAGGAGGCTCCTGCTCAATGGCATTAATCAAATCGTCCAGGTTGCCGGTCACTGCCCCGCGTAGGATGCCCAGTTCCTGATCGAAGTGGCTATAATGGGCCTGCACATCAAAATTTGTCCAGTGCAAGCGAGTGGTAAACGTGCCGCTAAGTTCCTGCTTCCCGGTATTGGTAAGCTGGTAATCCGGGGTGTGCAGGTCGCCTTGCCGGATAGCCGAGGCTTGTCCCATAAAGGCAATGTGGTGAAAACCTTTCTGCAATTGCAGGGTACCCTCACCCGAGCGTCCGTTTGACTGCCCCACGGCTTGTATTTCGCCCTGCAGCGGAGTCAGAAACTCTAACTTGGGTGGGTTTACCAATAATACTCCGCCTAGCGCCTCGGGACCGTAGCGCACGGTCGCCGCTCCTTTCACCACTTTCAGGTCCTGGATGAGCGAGGCATCAATTTCAGGAGCATGCTCGGCGCCCCAGTTCTGAAATTCGTGCCGCACCCCATTATTCACAATTAGTACCCGGTTGCTGTGCAAACCATGAATGATCGGCTTCACAATATTCTGCCCGGTTTTCAGCATAGAGACGCCCGTTAGGTTGGCTGCCATCTGACCGAAAGATTCCGACTGATGCTCGGCCAGTTCCTGAGCCGATAAGCTATTAACCGAACCGGAGTACAGGTCACCAGTCAGAGCCTCATCTTCCACAATCACACTTTTAAGCGTGACGCTGTCGGGAGCCAGTAAAATTTGCGGATGGGCATGGTAGGGGTCATGGTGGTGGATGAAGGTTTTATAACCGACAAAGGATACGACTAGATCAAATTCTTCGGAGCAGAGCTGGGTCATCTGGAAGTAGCCTTGCTCATTGGTCACCGTGCCCCGGGTAGTGCCTTGCACCTGTACGGAGGCAAACGGTAGCGGTTCTTTGCTGGAAATATCCAGCACTTGGCCACCCACCTGAAACTGGCAGGAATCGGAAGCAGGATGTTGGGCAAGTACGAGAGCGGGAAATATTAGGGTGAGCCAAAAGGTGAAAAAATAATGCTTCATTCCTGGCAAGATTGGCAGTGGCCTTTTACAAGTAAGTCAACTTCTTCTATCCGGTAGCCCTGGGGCAATACTACTTCGGGTACCATGTGGTCGGGCAGGCATTCGGTACGCCCACAGGCTGTACAGGTAAAATGAATATGATCTTGATAATAGGGCTCACAGCAAGCATCAGGAGCAGAAGCGCTTAGCTGCTGCCGTACCGGCTCAGAGAGGCCGAAATAGGCTAGTCCGCCATCATGCGGGATCAGGTGCAGAATCCCTTTCTCAATAAAGGTGTGCAGCGTACGGTACAGGGTAACCCGGTCGTACTGCGGAAGTTGGTTTTCCAGATCTTTGGCTGACAAAGCGTAGCTGGATTGCAGGAAAAAACGAATCACATCGCACCGCCCCTGGGTGATGCGAAGTTGATGCTCTTGCAGAATCTCTTTCAGGGAAGAATCTTTCATATCTACAAAAGTAAAAACTATGCAAATAAGTTGCATTATTATTCCAAGAGTATTTCATTAAGCTGAAGCGCTGTTTCAATGCAGAATAATAGGTACTGCTGGATAAGAAAGGAAGGCTTATTTAATCACGGCTGTAGGCTTTTTGTGCTCGTCGATGGCTACTAGTGTAAACTGCCCACTGATGGCTTTTTCTCGTTCCTCGGAGTACATCTGCTCTACATAAATATCCACCCGTACTTTGATGCTGGTTCTACCAACGTGTGTGATGTTTCCTACCAGCTCGATGATGGTACCAGTGGGGATGGGTTTGGTAAAATCTATTTTATCGCTACTAACAGTAACCATGCGTTGCCGGCTAAAACGAGTAGCGGTAATAAACGCTATCTCGTCCATCATGCTCAGTGCCGTGCCCCCAAACAGGGTATCATAATGATTGGTGGTGTTAGGAAAGACAGTCTTAAATACATGGGTTTCGGCTCGCTTGATCTTCTCTTCAGTGGTCATGGTTTTATGTTAATTGCTGATGGCTAAATTGTTGGATTGTTGAGGGAGTGAATGAATACACAAAACATAGATCATTAATAATTTATTTATTCCTTCCTTCACTCCTTCATACCTTCTTTAAACTCTTGCTGTAGTGCTTTCAGGCAACGGGCACAGAGGCACTCATCAAATTGTTGGCTGATGTAGGTTCGCTCGGCTTCGGTTAGGGTAACCGCCGTACACTGGCATAGGGTGATTGAGCCTACTTTGCATTCAAAGATTTCGCCGCAACGATGACATGTTTTTTCTTCGTGCTTTGCCATGGTGCAAGATGAGCAAACCCAGCCAGCGGTACAACGCCAGCCGGGATTTTTTGATTGATATCAGGCAGTCGGTTCACTGACTGACTCGCGCATTTGCTGGGCCGCGGCTACCATTTCTTTCAGTGCCAGTCGGGTTTCTTCCCATCCTCTGGTTTTCAGACCACAGTCGGGGTTTACCCATAGCTGATCAGTCGGAATGACCATTCGGGCTTTCTCCAGCAAATCAGCCATTTCTGCCCAAGAGGGTACGCGGGGTGAGTGAATATCATACACTCCCGGCCCAATCTCGTTAGGATACGCAAAGTCGGCGAAGGCATCCAGCAGTTCCATCTGCGAACGGGAACACTCAATGGTGATCACATCAGCATCCAGTTGGGCAATGCTCTCAATGATGTCGTTAAACTCCGAGTAGCACATGTGGGTATGAATCTGCGTTTCGTCTTTTACCCCGCTGGTAGCAATGCGGAAGGCTTTCACCGCCCAGTTCAGGTAATGAGCCCAGTCCGATTGGCGCAGGGGCAGACCTTCGCGAATGGCGGGTTCATCTACCTGAATGACGCGGATACCGGCTTTTTCCAGGTCGAGTACTTCATCGCGGATCGCTAAGGCAATCTGCGTACAGGTTTCAGAACGAGGCTGATCGTTCCGCACAAACGACCATTGCAAAATAGTTACCGGGCCAGTCAGCATGCCTTTCATGAGCTTTTCGGTCAGCGATTGAGCGTAGGAGGACCACTCGACCGTCATGGGTTGGGGGCGGGAAACGTCGCCGTAGATGATGGGTGGCTTCACGCAGCGGGAGCCGTAGCTTTGCACCCAGCCAAATTTGGTAAAGGCAAAGCCGTCTAGCTTCTCGCCAAAGTATTCCACCATGTCGTTTCGCTCAAATTCACCGTGTACCAGTACGTCCAGGTCAATTTCTTCCTGCCAGCGGATGGCTTTTTCGGTTTCCTGACGGAGTAGTTGCTGATATTCTTCCGCACTGAGGTTCCCCTTCTTGAACTGAGCCCGCCACTGCCGCACTTCCCGCGTTTGAGGGAACGAACCAATCGTGGTAGTCGGGAACCAGGGCAGGTTGAGGGCCTGGTGTTGTAACGGCTTACGCTGGGCAAAAGGGGCATTCCGCCGGGCATCTGCATCGGTAAGCCCTTGCATCCGGTTCTTCACGGCCGGTTGATGAATAAGCGCCGACGTCTTACGGTTCTGGATGGCAGCCTGGTTTAGCTGGTAAGCCGGATGGGCGGCGGGATCATCCTCTTCGGCCAGTACTTTCAGCGTGACTACTTCGTCTAGTTTCTGTTTGGCAAAGGCCATCCACCGCTTGATATCGGCGCTAAGCGTCTGCTCATCGGTTTCCAGGTCCAGGTCGCAGGGGGAGTGCAGCAATGAGCAGGAAGGAGCGATCATGATCCGGTCTTCACCTATGACTTCCATGGCCTTTTGAATAAATGAGAGAGAGTTTGCATAATCGTTTTTCCAGATATTCCGGCCATCTACCACGCCCAGTGAGAGTGACGTCTGCTCAGATAGCTTTCCCGACTCCAGCATATCATTCAACTGCAACTGACAACGAACCAGGTCCAGGTGCAACGTATCTACCGGTAAGGATAGAGCCGTTTCCAGATTATCTCCGTAGCAGTCAAAATAGTTGGCTAGAATGATGTTGAGTTGAGGGAATCGCTGATGAAACTCCTGATAGGCGAATTTTAACGCGTTCCGCTCCCGATCACTCAGGTCCAGTGCCAGGTAAGGCTCATCCAATTGCACGTATTCGGCACCCAGATCGGTGAGCTTCTGCAATATCTCATGGTATACGGGCAGTAGTTTTTCCAGCAACTCAATACGGTGGAATCCGGTTTCTTTTTCTTTACCCAGCAGCAGGTACGAAACCGGCCCGATGATGACTGGCTTGGTGAGGATACCCTGGGCCTTGGCTTCCTGAAATTCATCAAAAATCTTGGTAGAAGTCAGGGAAAAGCTCTGGTCTTTCTTGAATTCGGGAACGATGTAGTGATAGTTGGTATCAAACCACTTGGTCATCTCCATCGCCGTAACATCCAGGTTATCTTTTTGATAGCCCCGGGCCATGGCAAAATAGCGGTCAAGATCGGATAAGGAAGCATCGGCAAACAGTGGTTGATACCGGTCGGGAATAGCCCCTACGGTCAGAGTCATATCCAGCACCTGATCGTAGTACGAAAAGTCATTGGAGGGAATCAGGTCGAGTCCGGCAGCTTGCTGGAGTTGCCAGTGCTGGAGGCGAAGCTGTTTTCCGGTGCCAAGAAGTTCCTCGAGAGTTTGTGTGCCTGCCCAGCGGGCCGCGTCCACGCCGTTCCCGGCCGGGATGGATGCCGTCCAGAAGCGTTCATTGGCTCGTTTGAGTTCGCGGGAGCTACCGATTCTTGGGTAGCCCAGATTGTGGGTTTTCATGCGTAAAGCTTTTAAGAAATAAAACATTCGTTAAAAGCTCCTTAGCTCAACTTCACAATGCCTTAAGAAGTCAGTAGGGAGAGGACGGATCAGGGTTAGGGAAAAGGGCATACCAATTCCCTGGGTAACGGTGCAAAGTCCTATCCGACGATACTTCAAAGCGCGAAAGCATTGTCAAATCCCGCTCGGAGGCAGGACGGTACAGGCAGGTCTCCTGGCTCTCCCGGTGCTGGCTCGCCTTCTCATTGGCCCGAAGGCCGACAATGGCGTTAATGAACCAGCACGTACTATCTGCTATTGGCCCTGTGGCCGGAAGCAGATCGGGATGACAGTTGCGCGTCAGCTCGGGATTTCCACCCGATTCCCTATTAGCCCCTTCTTTCGTCGGGGACCTTTACCGTTTTGATCAAGAAATTAAGTAAAGAACTTAAAGCGGTAAAGGTAGAAGTTCTTATTGAATTATTGTAGAGAAGTGCTTCTTTAAAAGTTATTAGAGCTACTATTCGTATGTTGACGATCAAGGTAAGAAGCTCCGGGCAGTGAGTGAGCTGGGTTTTTATCTAGTGCCACCGTTACCTGCTTATCAGGAAGAAGCGACGCAGTTTTAAATATGCAGAAACAGGGTGCTTATCTTTTGTGTTGATCATGTTTGTTGATTCAATAAATTATATTGGTTTATTGTGATGTAGCCATTCAATATTTTACATTTGCTATGTTTAATAATTAGAGGTAGTATTATTGACTGATAAACTCTTACATAAGCTAATGCAATACCAACCAGAGATAACAATACTTTTCACTAGTTAAAATTGAAGCAGTGAAATATACTTTGACGACTCATTTGTATATTTGCAGTCTCTGAAACTGAACTTGAGTACACCGGTGTTTTGTCTGCTTCTTATAACAGTCTGAATCTTCGGATTCTGACTACTGAAGAGTAACTTCTCTCTGATAGTTTAAAGGTCTTACTAGACGATGAAGAGCGGCGGGTACCGCGAAGGTGATATCAAGATGTCTTAATTAATACCAGCAAAGCACGTCTTGCTGGAAAGCTTACACAATCTGATGATAACAGTCTTACCAATACGTATGGTGAAAAGTCTGTTTTCAAGAGAACTTCTTGGAGCCTTCCTGCTATGGTGTTTAGCTTTTCCCCTTCTGGGAACATATTTCTCCCTGCAATACCACAAGTTCCAGGTCAAACATACGATTAAAGAACAGGTCATTGCCCAGGCCGATAATAACGAACTGGTATTATTAAAATTTACGTCTGCCGAATCCCAAACCGACCTTCGCTGGGAGCACTCCCGAGAATTTGAATACCAGGGGCAAATGTATGATGTGGTAAGAACATCAACGCAGAACGATACCATCTACTACTGGTGCTGGTGGGATCAGGAAGAAACCAGGCTTAACCAGCAGTTGAATGCCTTGCTGGCGGATGTCTTGGAACAGGATGAGGAGAAGAAAAAACAGCATAAGCACCTGATCTCTTTCTATCACTCCTTATTTTGCTCGGAAATATCACAGTGGCAAGCCTGTGTATTTATGGCAAAAAAGCTCCCCATGAGCTTCTATTCACTTTCGTATTCACCCCCCTTTAACATCCCGCCGTTACCGCCCCCCCGGGTCAGTTAAGCAAACAGTACTTTTTTAATAGCCATGATCAACATGGCTGAGCAGGTTTAGTATGCCTGTTCAAAAAGAGCACGATCAAATTTTGTTTTGTATTGGTAGCTGCTTGGCGGCCTGACAAAATTCAGAGCTTAACACCTGCATTGAGATCAATTGTAACGGCAGCGCTATGGCAGTAGTCGAAAAAATTGGTAAAGTGCGGCAGTTCAGAAATTTGCCGGGTAACGCAGATACTATGCAAGATAAAACATACCTGTGCTCGATACCCTCATTTGCTTAACCAAGAAAATCACAATGAAAAGATTGCTACTACTGTTGTGGTTGTTATCGGGAGTCCATTATGTCGCTTTTTCCCAGGTGATAACCATTACAGATCAAAACACATCTGAGCCACTTGAGCGGGTTACGCTGATTAGTGATAACCCTAAAGCCTCTACTACCACCAATGCGCAAGGGCAAGCCGATATTTCGGTCTTTAAAGGTGCTGAGTCTATAAAAATACGCTCACTCGGTTACGAACGAGCTACTCGAAGTTATACTGATCTGGCTTCAGCTTCGGCCACCTTATCGTTAAATCCTACTTCGCTGAATATGGATGAGGTTGTAGTCTCGGCCACCCGCTGGAATCAAATTTCCAATGAGGTTCCTTCGGTCATTACCACAATTTCTCCTACCGAGGTTGCACTGCAAAATCCCCAGACTGCTGCCGACTTGCTGGGGAGCACTGGAAAAGTATTTATCCAGAAAAGCCAGCAGGGGGGAGGGAGCCCCATGATCCGCGGGTTCGCTACCAATCGCTTGATTTATACCGTGGATGGCGTGCGGATGAACACGGCCATTTTCCGGGGAGGAAATATCCAGAATGTGATTTCCCTCGATCCCTTCACTATGGAGAACATTGAAGTGTTCTTTGGCCCCGGCTCCGTCATTTACGGAAGCGATGCCATCGGTGGAGTTATGAGCTTTCAAACCCTTACTCCGCAATTGTCATTAACCGACAAAACCCTGGTCAGCGGAAAAGGAATACTGCGGTATGCCTCAGCCAATCAGGAAAAAACCGGGCACGTTGATGTAAATATCGGCGGGAAGAAGTGGGCGTCGGTGACGAGCGTGAGCTACAATGATTACGGCGATTTACGCATGGGCAGCCATGGTCCTGACGAATACCTGCGTCCGTTTTATGTAGAGCGGCAGGATGGAGAGGATGTGATTATTGATAATGACGACCCCCAGGTGCAGCGGCCCTCCGGTTATTCACAGATCAACCTGATGCAAAAAATCCGGTTTAAGCCGAATGAGGCCTGGGATATTCAGTACGGCTTCCACTATTCCGAAACATCCGAATACTCACGATACGACCGGCACATCCGCTACCGCGATGGCGAGCCTCGCTACGGGGAGTGGAGCTATGGTCCTCAGAAATGGATGATGAATAACCTGAACATCACCCACACCGGTAATAACTCCTTATACGATCAAGTGACTCTTCGTTTGGCGCAGCAGTCTTTTGAAGAAAGCCGGATCAGTCGGGATATTAATAGCCCCGATCGGGAAGTGCGGTTAGAGGAAGTAGAGGCCTACTCAGCTAACCTGGATTTTACGAAAACGCTGGGTACTAAGAACAAACTGGTGTATGGGCTGGAAGCAGTGCAGAACGATGTTACTTCTACCGGCACCAACGAAGACATTGTAGCCGGAACCAGCGCGCCCGGTCCCTCGCGTTACCCTCAGGCCACCTGGACCTCGCTGGCCGCATATGTGTCCGATCAGTATAGAGTATCCGACCAGTTTCTGTTGCAGGGAGGGTTACGATATAATCAGTATAAGCTAAATGCTGAATTTGACACCAGCTTTTATCCATTCCCGTTCACCACTGCGAAGTTAAATAATGGTGCGGTAACCGGAAGTTTAGGATTTGTATATCAACCAACTGAGCAGTGGATGATCAGTGCCAATGTTGCTACGGCTTTCCGCTCCCCCAATGTGGATGATGTGGGAAAAGTCTTTGACTCGGAGCCTGGTTCCGTCGTAGTGCCTAACCCGAACCTCGAGGCGGAATATGCCTACAACACCGATGTGAGTATCTCGAAGGTCTTCGGCGATGTGGTGAAAATTGATCTGACCGGTTATTATACCATTCTGGAAAATGCCCTGGTGCGACGCGACTATACCCTCAACGGTATGGACAGCATTGACTATGACGGAACACTGAGCCAGGTACAGGCCATACAAAACGCTGCCGTTGCTACCGTGTACGGCATACAGGCGGGCATCGAGATCAAACTACCGCTGGGTTTTGGGTTCTCTTCTGATTATAACTATCAGAAAGGCACCGAAGAACTGGATGATGGTACCGAAAGCCCTTCCCGGCACGCGGCACCTCCTTTTGGGGTGACAAGATTGACGTACACCGCCCATAAGCTAAACGCTCAGTTATATGCGATGTACAGCGGCGGAAGAGATTTTGATGAGTTGCCCGAAGAGGAACAAGGCAAAACCGAAATTTACGCAGTAGATAGCGATGGCAACCCCTATTCTCCGGCCTGGTACACCCTCAACCTGAAAGCCATGTATCCGGTTACGGACTACATCACGGTTAGTGCCGGTATAGAGAATATCACCGATCAACGATACCGTCCTTACAGTTCGGGCATTGCGGCGGCCGGGCGTAACTTTATTGTTTCACTCCGAGCCAATTTCTAGAACTAAAGATTAGATAAAGCTGCCAGTACCTACCACTTCTACTATCAGAGGTGGTAGGTATTTTTTTGCCTACCCTATGTTGAACTTAGTTTTATCAGGCTATCAGAACAGAGAAATAAGGAGGTAGCGATTATCTTAAAAGAACTTTTACAAAACCTTAGAATTACAGACTTTTCTCATACACTGCTTTAGGCACCTTCGCAATAGCTCTTGCTTTTTTCTTGTCAATCGATTTTCCTGCACTGTTCCTGTTCTGTGATTTGGACTTTTTATTACGGCGTCCCCACCAGATCATAAAGCCGGTAATGGGTAAGCTAGCTACAATGAGACTGGCAAAGAAGGCTAGAATTTTTCCGGGTAGCCCGGCAATAGCTCCTGTGTGAATGTCATAATTCATGCGCATCAGCCGATCAGCATTGGTTGCCTGATCCATTCGGCCCCAGATATGGTCTACGGGTATTTCTTCCAGGGTGTACTGATCAAAGTACAAGTAATCTATTTGCCAGTAGGTAGAGGCATCTGGATTAATCGCCACGTGAATGGGCGACTGATCGGTAGCCGGGAAGTGCATTTCAATGGATTCGGCAGTGGGGTATTTTGTTTTCATTCGTTTCCACATCCGATCAACCGGACTCATTTGTGCGACTATAGGGGTGGCAGTAGTATCCGATAGAGGCTCCTCGTACATCAGACCTTTTTCTCCACCGGCAGCAGTGTATAGGCCTTCTTGAAACCAGGTGAAGCCCCAGACTAAACCGGTCAAGGCGAGCACCAACGCGATGGTGAATACATAAAACCCAAATACATTGTGTAAGTCATAGTTTTGTCGTCGCCAGCGAGCATTCCACTTGATAGTGAAGCGCTGCTTCATTCCCTTTTTGCTCTTGGGCCACCAGAGGAATAGCCCTGAGATAAGCATTATAACAAAGATCAGGGTGAAGGTGGCTACGACCGGTTGGCCAATCTCGGGAGGAAGCCACAAATAATAATGCCCGTCCAGAACGATCCGGAAAAAATCTTGATAAACATCTTTAACCTTCAGCACCTCACCGCTGTAGGGGTTGACGTAGACAAAATCATAGTAGTGATCTTCAAAGCTGAAGTAGATAGCGTTGGCGGCCCGCTCCTTTCCTTCGTACAGAATACCATGAACGTGCTTACCCGGAAGCTGGGCATCCGCAATCTCCCGTATCCGGGAAGGCGGAAGCACCGGTGCATTCTGCGCTTCCACAAACCGGTATGGTTGGATGAGGTCCTGGATTTCCTGCTGGAAGGCGTACAGGCAGCCGGTGATAGCTACAATAAACACCACTAGCCCGGACGAGAGTCCGAGCCAGAGATGGATTTTACTTATGATTCGTTTGCCGATGATTCTTCGGGTCGTCATAGATTAAAAGGTATAGGCCATATTCAGACGGAAGTTGGTACCCGGCTCCGACTGCCAGTAATAAAACGAGCCATAAGAGCTACCCGAGTACAAGTATTCATTTAACAGGTTATTGACGTTGAGGCTAAGGGCTATGTTATCACCTTTCCAGGAAACGCCACCGTCTAGTCGGAAGTAATCAGGCAATAATGAGTCGTTGTCTGCGTCCCAATTCCAGGAAGAGCGGTCTACCTGGTACTGATAGCCTAATGAAACTCCAAAACCCTTAAGGATTGCATCCGGAAAGCTATACTGCACCCAGCCGTTAGTCATGTGGCGAGCGTGCCCGGCTACGCGGTTGCCGATCAGCGTTTCGTCGGTGTCTTTGGTAACTTCCACATTGGTATTCGCATAGTTCAGAATAAGTTGCAGTCCGTCTACAATTTCCCCCTGCACATCAAACTCCAGTCCGGTAGATTGCACCTGACCTAGCTGAATAGAGAACATCGGGTTTTCCGGGTCGGCAGTCAATACATTGTCTTTGGTGATTTGGAAGACACCCAGTGTAGAGTTCCAGCGTCCGTCCATCCAGGATTTTTTGATACCGGCTTCCAGGTTTTTCGCTTGTACGGGTACAAATGCCTTTCCTTCTGCATTAGCCCCGGACTGAGGTAAGAAGGACTGATCGAACAAACCGTATACTGAGGTGTTTTCGGTTACAGATACACTTAGTCCTATGCGAGGAGTTACTACATCATCCTTGGTATCGGCTCCGTAGCTCCATCCACTGTATCCGGTATAACGTCCCGCCAGGGTAAGGCGAATACGGTCTTCCAGGAATGACAGTTCATCCTGTAAGTACAAAGATGAGTATCGTTGTCCGACAATGGCCGGGTAACTGCCCGCCGTAGCTCGTTTGCGAACACTCATCTCCCGGTTAAATACGGGTAAGGCACTGGCCGGAACTCCATACTGGGGGTTATATATGTTTAATGGAGTTTCTCCTTCTATCTGAGCGCTCTGCCACCAGTCGGCAAAGAAATCTTTTTGTCCGACATCCAGCCCTGCCAGAATCTTATGGCCTACCGCACCAGTGCGAACATTACCATTAACAAATACTTGTCCCAACTTAGACTCATTGAATCCATCAAATGAAGTAATTCGGCGGTAAATATCACCATTGGCATTCACACTGTCTGCCCATAAAGAGCTGCCTTCCTGTTGGTAAAACAGGTAGCCTAATTGAGCTGTTACCTCCCATTGAGGATTGATCTGATGATTAAGTGTAACAAAGACATTATGCTCATCAATATTGGTTGGATCGATGTTAGGCTCGGCCAGGGTAAAGTCGCGGGGCAGATCACCAAAGCCGTTCGGTGAAAAAACATAAGCGGCACCTACCAGCGACATCTGGGAGTATTGATAGATGTATTCGGCCGTAACCGAGGTGCGATCATTAAGAGCATAAGTGAGCGAAGGAGCCAGGGTATAGCGTTTGTTGAACTCGTAGTTACGATGAGATCCTTTGGTTAACCCCATGGCGTTGAAACGGTATAGCAGTCGGTCGTCCTCAGTAAGTTTTCCGCCAACGTCCACCGTACCGCGTAAGGTATTGAAGCTGCCAGTAGTAAGGGTTACTTCGTTTTGCTGATCAAGGGTAGGCTTTTTGGTCACTACGTTGTAAAGTCCACCGGGCTCACCAGAAGATAATAGAAATCCAGCCGGGCCTTTTACAAACTCAATACGCTCTACAATAGACATATCTTCGGTAAGGGGCCCCCAGGGCATCTGTACGTTCATGCCATTGCGGAAGGCCGGAATATTAAACCCTCGTACGTTGATACGGGCAAAATTACCCCAGTGCTCGATCATCTGGGCGCCACTCACATTACGGGTTACTGTCTCCAGCATATCTATTGCCTGCTGGTCGTTGATCAAATCTTTGGTTACTACCTGAATGTTTTGCGGAGTCTCCAGCAGAGGCGTCTGAAGCCGGAGCGTTCGGGATGGAACGTCGGCTACGTAGGTGTCCTGTCGGGTACCTCGCACGGTAACTTCCTGAAGTTCCGCATGGCTTTCGGTTAGAGAGATTGCCGGTGCCGAGGTTGTTTCACCCGCCTTAACTGTCACTTGAATCTCTTTGCTCACCAGCCCTACATAAGAGGCTACCAGGGTATAAGTACCCGCTGCTACATTGTTGATTTTGTAACGACCGTCTCGGTTGGTAGAAGCACCCAGGCTGGTACCTTTCAGTCCGATATTAACGTTCGCGGCGGCTTGTCCATCAGCGGTTTTCACCGAACCCGTAATGGTTCCGGTCTGAGCCCAGGCGGTTTGGCAGAGTAGCAATGCCAGCAGTAGCAGTAAGTTTGGTTTCATATGATCACTCTTGTTATTTAGACTAATTAAAAATAATGGCAAACTTACCGATGGACGTTTAGCAATGCAAGTATTGAAGGAAATATTATTTAATCCGCATTATGGACTTAGGTGTTTAAATTCGTCTATTGGGATAAAAACGCTTTCTAGTTGAGGGGAGGGGGCTATGACCCGTCGGTCATTGAGGACCGCTAATTGTATTCTCCGGAGACACTACCCGCCCCCTAGCGCGCCGTTTGCACGCATGCTTTTTCCTTTTTCGTTCCAAAGGGGCACTCTGGGTTTATTACTGAAAAAGAAAACCTCTATTCCAGCCTCCAAGCAGGATATTGCAGTGTAAGCAATCTGTGACCGCTATCGTAGAGACTGAAACCCAAATCGGCATTTTTAGCAAGAAGGTTAAAGGATAGGATCTGGTTTCATTAAGTGCTGACCTTACCCTCGCACTACCAAGCGCGTAGTTTGATAGATCGTAACTCTAATACCTGGAAGCTATTATGGTTTCTGGTGACTGGCTTATGGATATGTTGCTTTTTTGTTTGCAATCAACCTGATCTCCCTCTACCTTTAGACCATTCTATGCGTACCCACTTCGCCATCGGTTTTTTACTTTTATACGGCATTGCCATGCTGCGACCGATCGCGCCCATTCTGGAGTACCAACTCAACCGGGATTACATTGCCAACGTGTTGTGTGTGAATAAGGATAAACCAATCACAGTGTGTGAAGGGAGCTGTTACCTGGCCAAACGGCTGAAACAGGAACAGCAAAAAGAACAGGCGGCTCCTCAGATCCAACTCAAAGATTATCCGATTGGGTGGATTACCCTACTGGCGGTGCAGTTTCCTCTGGCAAAATCTGAAAAAACTACACCAATACTTCACTACGAGTACTATGCCTTCCTGGCCTCGCTCGCTCTTTTTCATCCTCCTCAAGCCTGATTTTCTCTTAAGGATTACTAACGCTTGCCCAGCGATGAAACATAGTGGGCATCGTTCACGATGAGGCAGCAGTCTCCTGTTTGTATATCCTTAGTACCCACTTTCCTATTGATCAATTTTCAGAAAGCCTGTTAGGTTTATGGCTACTGGGGAGGTTATCTATCATTTACCCTTTTTCATCTATAAAGTATCTATCCATGAATAGGGCATCGCTTGACCTGTACGCTCAAACCGAAAACTGGACTTCCAGCCAACCCTACGGGCATGCTCCGATTGGTGTAACGGGCGACCACCGCCAAGGTAAAGATGAGTGGATGGTATCGTACCGCTACATGCGGATGAGCATGCAGGATAACCTGGATGGTAGGGAAAAGCTCGCCAACAGCTATTATCCTAAAAGGTAAGTGGCTATAGGGATTTGAGTCGGGAGGTGACAGGGATAGGGCTTGGGAGGCTATAGCCTCCGGGGGTATGTAGAATGAACTGATTCTAAATAAAAAAGGCCCTTCAGATAGAAGGACCTTACGGTAATAAACATGATCAATAATGCTTCATATACTGTGCCATACCAATATGAGTAGCCAACTAACTTCCTGGTGGGGGAAGAGAGAGCGGTTGATCCCTCGCAATAGATTCTTAACCAGCAATCTTAAGACTAGCGGGTGAGACGGTGGATACCCCATATTGCCCTTGGCCTGTGTGCGGTAATGAGCCTGAACATTCTGGCCATTCCTCTGACGTACCTGGACTTCCGGTTGCGGCAGGATTACTATGCCAATGTGCTATGCGTAAATCAGGATCAACCCATAGCGATGTGCGGAGGAAGATGCTTTGTAGATAAGCAAATTGCCCGTATACAGACTGAGCAACAAAGCTCTCCCGATACGTCGCCAACCGCACCTACCCTTAAAATAGATATGGAAGTGTACGTAGCCACCCCGCTACTGGACTTTCAGGCTACCCGAAATATACCTCAACGCCCTCGTCAATCGGAACTAAGTCCCGCTGCACTTTCCGACTACGTAGCGGCCATTTTCCATCCTCCCCGAGGTTAAACCTCCTCCTATATTTCTTCAAATACAATCTGCTTCAATAAGTTAGAGTTGACAGCCGGTCTGTATCGAGTAATGCCGGTTGAAGAGTAGCAAATACTTGAAGGCCGAGGAGGAGTGCTATACCTGATGATCAGTAAGAAGACATATTACATTAAACCAATAAGCCCGTCATAGCGAGCGGACGTCGTGCGGGAAGTATGACGAAGCTATCTCTCCAATGGCCAGGAATTACTTCAGGCTATCGAGGTTACAATGACATGAAAGTAATACTGTCTTCCCAATATATATTCATTATCTGACTTCTGCTTCTCCAGGAGAACAATGCTCTTACGCCTGCCTTTCCCGGATTCAGAGGTCAGTCATACTCTGTTAACGTTAAAATATCCCAAATGAAAACTATAAAGTTTATCGTCATAACTGTTTGTATCCTTAGTGTATTCACGGCTTGCCAGGAGGATGAAGGCGTGGCACCCGAGGCTAGTGGGTCATTCGTCGTCAAATTTGATAACTACGTGGGTGATCAACCCATGCAGCTTGACCCGGCTGGCTCTACTGAGTATCGCTATACCACGGGTGCCGGGCAGGAATTTAATCTGTCTACCTGCCGCTACTACATCAGCAACATTAAACTGGAAGGCCCCGATGGAGCGCTGTTTGAGGATGCCATGCACGTGAGTGCCAATGCCGATGAGATAGCCGGTTACTACCTGATGCAGGAAAATGAAGCAGCTTCTCACTTTGTGAACCTGGATAACATTCCTGCCGGGAAATATGATAAAATCACGTTTACGCTGGGAATCCCCGAAGATGGAGTGCAGGAAGGCGCAGCCGGGGGGATCCTGGACCCCGCCGAAGGTGCCTGGTTCTGGAACTGGAACGCCGGTTATATCAACCTGGGCATTGAAGGCACTGCTGCTGACTCGCCCCAGGAGCGGATAGAACGAAACGGTCAGGTAACCGAAGCGCATACGTTTGGTCTGCATGTGGGTGGCTGGAAAGAGGCTGAAGCTGAGGATAACTTCGTAAACAACATCCGCACGGTAACGCTGAGCCTGGGCTCAAGTGTGACCGTGAGCGAAAATCTGGAACCCGAAGCTCATCTGGTGTTTGACCTGCTGAAGGTTCTGGATGGAGCGAATATTGATTTTTCGCAGACTTACGCCGTGCACTCACCCCGGACGGGAGCACCTCTGGCCGATCAGATTCCTAACGCATTCGTCGTAGATCATGTGCATCAGTAAACCGAGTAAGGCGGGTAATCTTCTATGGATTACCTGCCTGCTCCTGCTGTTTTCCTGTCAGTTGGGAGATGAGGGTGATGTTATTGACTCCTCCTTTCGTTTTGTGAGGCCCGCTAACTTCCCCGCCCCGACCTATACGTTTGACAACAATCCGGTAACGCGGGAAGGGTTTCAGTTGGGTAAGAAACTCTTCTTCGATCCCATTCTATCGCGAGACGGAACGGTAGCCTGCAACAACTGTCATATTCAGGCAACTGCTTTTGCCGATGGGCAGCAGCATCCGTTTAGCATTGGAGTAGATCATCAGTCGGGCACTCGGAATGCGCCTTCGCTGGCCAACCTGGCATTTGTGCGGGAGTTCTTCTGGGATGGGGGCGTGACCCACCTGGATTTTGCCCCGACCAATGCTCTTGAGAACGAACTGGAGATGGATGAAAACCTGGCTAATGTGGTAGACAAGCTAAACCAGCATGATGAATATCCGGCTCTGTTCAAACAGGCTTTCGGGATTGATACCATCACCTCGCCCTACATGCTACACGCCTTTTCCCAGTTTCTGGTCATGATGGTTTCGGCTAATTCGCGGTACGATAAGTATGTGCGGAAGGAAGGGGAGACGCTGACCGATGAAGAACTAGCCGGAAGGCGGCTGTTTGAAGAAAAGTGCTCTGTCTGCCACGAAGGAGAACTGTTTTCCAACTTCGGCTATCACAACAACGGTATCAGCGTCACTTTTGCTGATGAAGGAAGAGCCCGAATCAGCGAGCATCCGGCCGATCAGGGGAAGTTTCGGGTGCCCAGTCTGCGGAATGTAGCCCGTACGGCTCCCTACATGCACAATGCGAAATTCCAGAAGCTGGAAGAAGTACTGCGCCATTATGCCAGCGGAGTGGTAGACTCACCCACCCTAGACCCCTTACTCAAAAATGGGAAGCAACTTGGCATCCCGATGAGTGAAGCAGAGCAGCAGCAGATCATTGCCTTTCTGAAAACCCTGAGCGACTACGAGTTTGTCGCCGACCAACGCTTTATGAATACGTCTAATCCATAAGAAAATGAAAAAACTATATATCACCTTACTCATAGTAATCTCAACCGTAACCGCCAGCGTAGGCTGCGATGTATGCGGCTGCTCGCTGGGAAGCAACTATTTTGGCATCTTACCCCAGTTTGATAAGCACTTTGTGGGCGTACGCTGGCACTATAGCGCATTCTTTGCCCGCATGAACCACAACAGCGAGTATATGGAAAATGAGTACTCCAATGACACCTACCAGAAACTCGAGCTGTGGGGCCGCTTTTACCTGACCGACCGTATCCAGCTCTTCGCCTCGGTACCCTATTCTTACAACCGGATGAACGGAAGCCACCAGCGGGTAACCGTTTCGGGGCTGGGCGATATATCCGTACTGGCAAACTATGCGCTGGTGAATACCGGAGAGGATGTGGGCAACCCCTGGCGGCACACCTGGCTGGTGGGGGGTGGTATCAAACTACCAACGGGAGACTTCCGGCAACAGGATCAGGGCTTACTGATTAACCCCAATTTTCAGCTGGGCACCGGCAGCACCGATTTTGTGGTAAATACCATCTATACGGTGCGGTTCAACAACGTGGGGCTGAACGTGGGGGCAACGCAGCAACTCAGTACGAAGAATCCGGAGGGCTACGGGTTTGGCAACCAGCGCAACATTTCCGGACAGTTCTTTTACTGGAGGCAGATGAAGGCGCTTTCTTTGTTGCCTAACGCGGGCTTGTATTACGAAACCGGTGAAATGCATACCGATAATGGCATCTGGCAGGTGAACACGGGGGGAGAAGCCTGGTTCGGCCAGCTTGGACTGGATGTGTACTACCGCAACGTAGCCGTAGGCTTCACCTTCAAACAGCCCATTGCCCAGCACATGAACAGCGATGAGATCGCCGACATTGAAACGAAAGAACGAATGGTGTTCAGCGTAATCTATAATTTCTGAAGGGATGAAGGGATAAATGGTGATGTATGGGGAGCGGAAAAGGATATTTGGAAATGAAAGACTTCGGAGGTTTAAGCAATTAAGGAACCCAGTACTTATAATGGCTCAAAACTTCCGAAGTCTATCCCTACCTCATGAAGAGAAAACCAAAGAAAATAACCTCAAAACCCAAAACCCGGAACTTTAAACTCTGAACTTGAAACTCAAAACTCATATGCGTTTAATAACAAGAACCATTGCGATTTTGCTGTTACTCAGCAGCTGCCAGCCTTCGGCTAAGGAGGACGTGCAGAACTCTGCCCGCTTAAAAGCCCAGCAGATTTATACCGAAGCCATTGCCATGCACGACGAAGTGATGCTGCGCATGGATGAAATGATGCAATTAAAGCAGCAGTTAAGAGCCAGCGCTGATTCATTGCAACAACTGGATTCGGTTACTTATGCCGAAACTATTGCTCAACTAAACCAAGGTGCCGCGGACCTGGAACAGGCCGACGCAGCCATGATGCAGTGGATGCGAACTATGCAGCCAGTGCCCAGGAACGATCAACATCAAACCGAAGAAGAAAGCACTGACCTGGCTGATACTGCCAATCTGATTCAGGTGCAGGAAACTCAGAAAGAAGCCATTGCGCAGGTGAAGCAGCAAATGGAAAGTAGCATTCGGACGGCAAGGTCGTTACTTTATTCATCAGATCATTAAAGACTGCATCAGTAAGTAATAGATATGCAAACGAAGGAGTTGCAAAGCCTGCCAATATTTTAAGCATTGGGTTTAAACCCAATGCTTATATTCAATCCATGCATTTATTAAGTAAATCTTAAGAATGTACGGGGCGCACTTTTGCGAAAATACTCCGAATTTAGGGGGATGAATCTGTTAATTGTGGAAGATGAAGCCGGAATCACTAGTTTTCTGAGACAGGGGCTGGAGGAAGAAGGGTATGCGGTGGATGTAGCCGAAGAGGGCAAACAGGGGCTGGCGATGGCACTTTCCGGAAATTACGACCTGCTACTGCTGGACTGGATGCTCCCCAACATAACGGGCATCGAGCTATGTCGGCAGTTCAGAGAAAAGCATCAGGACACCCCGGTTATCTTCCTGACGGCGAAAGATACGGTGCAGGAAACTATTGAAGGATTGCAGTCGGGGGCGAACGATTATATTAAAAAGCCTTTTCATTTTGAGGAGTTACTGGAGCGTATCCGCGTACAGTTGCGGTCCAAAGTTAATGAGCAGGAGCATTTTACGCTGGGTAACATTGTGCTGAATACCGCTACCCATCAGGTGCATAAGGCCGAACAGGAGGTTTACCTCACGCAGAAAGAATTTGCGCTGCTGGCGTATCTGATGCGTAACAAAGGAAAAGTGTGTGAGCGAAAGCAGATCATCGAGCATGTGTGGGATATCCATTTCGAGTACAACACCGGGGTGATTGATGTGTATATGAACGCCCTTCGCAAAAAGCTGGAGCTGGGAAAAGATGAAGATTATATTCAAACCATCCGCGGAGTGGGGTATATTGCCAAGGACTTATGAACTTAAGCTTTAAAAACAGGATCGCCTTTTATTACCTGTTCGCCACCGCGGTGATCGTATCCATCGTCTTTGTCATTATCTACATCATCGTTCAGACTACCATGTACCGTAATCTGGACTATGATCTGTCGTTTGAAGCAAATAAGCATACGACTGAGATTTTTATTGAGGGCGATAGCATCAAGTTTGCCCATAAGGCCGAGTGGGAGGAGCGGGAGCACCGGGAAGTGCGGGTAAATCCGGTCTTTATCCAGATCATCAATAAAGACGGGGAGTTTATGGATAAATCGCCCAACCTGAAGGAAGACCAGTTGCCTTTTCGGCAAGATCAGTCGCTGGGTGATCATTTTAATGCTTTTATCGGCGGACAAGCCATCCGGCAGGTGCAGATGCCTATTATTCAAGGCGGAGTTACGGAAGGCTATATACTAGCGGCTATGTCGCTGGAGTCATCTAAAATGGTGATTGCCAACCTGCGGAATGTGCTGCTCATCTTGTACCCGCTGGTGCTGGTGGCCCTGTTCCTGATTACCCGCTACCTGGCCGGACGCAGCATACTTCCTATCAAAAGAATCACGGAAACGGCCGACCGAATTACCCGGAAAAACCTGAACGAGCGTATTGAGTTGCCCCGCAACAAAGACGAACTGTTCGTGCTGACTTCTTCCATTAACGAACTGCTGCTTCGAATTCAGCATGCCGTAGAACGCGAAAGGCAGTTTACTTCTGATGCCTCGCATGAGTTGAGAACTCCTTTGTCTGTTCTTCGTGGGACACTGGAAGTATTGATTCGTAAGTTGAGAAGCCCGGAAGAATACCAGGAAAAAATCAGGTCTAGCCTGCGGGAGATTGACCGAATGACCGTCACCATTGATCAGTTGCTGTTGCTGGCGCGCTTCGACGGGCTGTCTCATCCTAAAGATATTCGGCCGGTGCAGCTGGTCTCGCTGGTAGATGATGTATTGCAGCGGAACAAAGCTGCCATTGAAGAAAAACAACTGGAAGTCAGCATCAGTGATCCGCATCAGGCCGAGGTTCAGTCAGACCCCTACTGCGTGGATCTTATCCTAGAGAACATCATCTCCAATGCCGTAAAGTACTCTCCTCCCTGTTCGGCCATTCAGGTCCGGTTCGTCCGGCAGGAGCAGCGGGTAGTCTGTCAGATTATTGATAAGGGTATCGGTATTCGGCAGGAGGATATTGTCCATCTGACCAATCCATTTTTCCGCTCAGATGCGCTGAACCACAAGCAGATTCAGGGCAACGGACTGGGGCTGTCTATCGTCAAAAAAGCCTGCGACTTTATTCAGGCCGAGCTATCCATTGAAAGTCAGTTACAGCGAGGAACCACCGTTTCAGTAATCCTATAGATACAAGTTGGGAGAAAGGGAGGTGTAACCATATAACCGTCTAAAAAGGCAAATCTTAAGCAAATCTTAAGGATTCTCAGCGGGACGCTTTAAGTGGTAAGCGATATCTTTACTTCACTTGAAAAAAGGCAATTTCCCGCACTATGCTAGAAAATATCATCCGTTTCAGCATTCATCACAAGATGATTATTCTGCTGTTTACGCTGAGCATCCTGACCTTCGGTTTGTACTCACTTAACGAAATCCCCATTGGGGCTGTACCGGACATTACCAATAACCAGGTCCAGGTCATCACCACCTCCCGCAATCTGTCTACCCAGGATGTGGAGAAGTTCATTACCTATCCGGTAGAACTGGAGATGGCCAACCTGCCCAACGTGCAGGAGATCCGCTCTATCTCCAAGTTCGGCCTATCGGTCGTCACCATTGTTTTTGATGACGAGATTGATACCTACCTGCCTCGCCAGCTGATTGCGGAAAAGATAAAAAGTGCGTCGGAGAGTATCCCGGCCGGCTTTGGTTCACCCGAGATGGGGCCGGTTACTACCGGACTGGGCGAAGTATACCAGTATGTGCTGGATACCAAACCGGGCTATGATTCCATGTATTCTCCCATGCAGTTGCGCACCATACAGGATTGGATTGTCCGTCGGCAGTTATCGGGCATACCGGGCGTAGTGGAGATTAATAGCTGGGGCGGTAATCTAAAACAGTATGAAGTGGCTATTAATCCGGAAAAACTTCGGGCCATGAATATCACCGTGTTGGAGGTTTTTACGGCTCTGGAACGGAACAACAGCATTGCCGGAGGTGGCTATATTGAGCGCAGCAACCAGAGCTATTTTGTACGGGGCGAAGGGCTGGTTACCTCTCAGGAAGATATTGAAAAGATCATCGTCAAAAATAAAAACGGAGTGCCGGTTTACGTGAGCGATGTTGCCGATGTGCACTACGGCCACGCCACCCGCTTTGGGGCCATTACCGGTAATGGAGAAGGAGAGAAGGTGCTGGGGCAGGTAATGATGCTCAAGGGAGCCAACGCCAATCAGGTAATTCAGGATGTGAAAGCCCGGGTAGCCGAAATTCAGAAATCTTTGCCCGAAGGTGTGTACATCAATCCCTTTCTGGAACGGAGCGGTCTGATTGCCCGTACCACCCACACCATTGCCGAAAACCTTATTCTGGGCTGCCTAATCGTTATTCTGGTGGTAGTAGTCCTATTAGGAAATATACGTTCGGGGCTGGTAGTCGCCTCGGTTATTCCCCTAAGTCTACTATTTGCCATCTCGATGATGAACCTGTTTGGCATCGATGCCAACCTGATGAGCCTGGGCGCGATTGATTTCGGTATCATCATCGATGGAGCCGTGATCATCGTCGAGTTTATCGCTTACCAGCTTACCATCCGGCAGAATGAACTGGTGGATGTAGGACGGGGGACCCGAAGAGAGCGCATTGATAATATTACTAAAGAAGGGG
Organism: Roseihalotalea indica; assembly: GCF_022458895.1. Next base: position 49,737 of record NZ_JAINFL010000021.1, read on the forward strand.
CCACGAAAATGATGAACTCGGCGGTGTTCGGGCAACTGATCATCCTGATTGTGTTCATCCCGATTCTGGCACTGAGCGGGGTAGAAGGTAAGATGTTTAAGCCTATGGCCATGACCTTTAGCTTTGCGTTGGTGGGCGCCATGATCCTGTGTTTTACCTACGTGCCGGTTGCATCAGCCTTATTCCTGAAACCTACGAAGAAAAGCAAAAGAAACATCTCCCAGCGGCTGATGGATTTTCTCTATCGCCACTATTCCCCGGTGCTGGAAAAGGCACTGGAGCACCGGGCGATTGTGCTGAGTGTAGCGGGGTTCTTTCTGGTAATCACGGTCTTTATTTTTAGCCGGATGGGCGGGGAGTTTATCCCAACGCTGGATGAGGGAGACTTTGTGATTCAGCCGGTACTGCCTACCGGAACCTCGCTGGCGAAAACTACCCAGACCACCACCCGTATGGAGCGCATTCTGCTCGATAGCTTCCCCGAAGTAACCCAGGTGGTGAGCCGCATTGGCGCGGCCGAAGTGCCTACTGACCCCATGTCTATGGAAGAGAGTGATGTGATTATCACCCTGAAGCCGAAAAGCGAGTGGGTCTCAGCCGATTCTAAAGACGAGCTGGCTACCCGGTTTAAAGAAGCCTTATCAGTGATACCGGGTATTGAGATAGAATTTACCCAGCCGATTGAGATGCGCTTTAACGAGTTGATTACCGGAGTGAGGGCCGATGTGGCGGTAAAGGTTTTCGGAGAGGATCTGGACTTGCTTGCCCAGAAAGGGCAGGAGATCAAACGGGTGATTGAAGACGTGCCCGGAGCCGTAGATATCACCGTAGAAAAAATTGTGGGCTTGCCCCAGATGATGGTGAAGTACGACCGCGCTGCGGTAGCCCGTTACGGTCTCAATACTGCCGATCTCAATCAGATTGTATCTATGGCTTTTGCGGGAGTGCCCGCTGGTAGCATCTACGAAGGCGAGAAACGCTTTGATCTGGTCATTCGGCTCGATCAGCAGTACCGGCAGAATATCGATAACCTGCGCGACCTGTACGTAGACCTGCCCAACGGGCGGCAGATACCCCTGCGAGAGCTAGCCGACATTACCTATACCAAAGGCCCGGCCAAAATATCTCGCGACAATACCCAGCGACGCATTGTAGTAGGCATTAACGTCAGAAACCGGGATATGGAATCGGTGGTGAACGATGTGCAGCAGCTTATCAGCCAGCACATTCAGTTGCCCAACGGCTACCGCATTGAGTACGGCGGTCAGTTTGAAAACCTGCGAAGCGCCAAGCAACGACTGCAAATTGCCGTGCCCGTCGCGCTGGTGCTTATTTTCTTCATGCTTTATTTTGCCTTCGGGTCATTTCAGAAGGCCGCTATGATCTATTCGGCAATTCCGCTGGCCGCGGTGGGGGGAGTGCTGCTGCTCTGGCTTCGCGATCTTCCGTTTAGCATTTCCGCTGGGGTAGGTTTCATCGCCCTGTTCGGCATTGCCGTACTCAACGGTATTGTGCTGATTGAAGAACTGGAGGAACTGAAAGAAAAAGGGATGAACGATATCAAAGAGCGCATTCTGCAAGGGACGAAACATCGCCTGCGCCCCGTCCTCCTTACCGCCTCAGCAGCCGCGCTAGGGTTCTTCCCCATGGCCATTTCCAATTCAGCCGGAGCCGAAGTACAGCGCCCGCTGGCTACTGTCGTCATCGGCGGACTTTTTACGGCTACCATTCTGACAATGCTGGTGCTGCCGGTGCTGTATGCGTTGTTTGAAGAAAAGCACCACTTCCGGCTGCGACCTAAAAAAGTCATGCAATCCTTACTCTTTATCACGCTATTGCTATCGCTTCCGTCCATGAGTAATGCGCAGGACCAACCTGCCACTCTTTCCCTAGATGAGGCTGTAACGGTAGCTCTGGAAAAAAATAATGCTCTACGCTCGTACGATCTGGCCAGTGCCCGACAGGAAAAGCTGATGGGAACCGCCCTTGATCTGGGCAGTACTTCTTTTTACTGGCAGTATGATGAAAACAACATTGCGGCTAATGGAATGCCCATTCGGGTTTGGGGTATTGAGCAGTCGCTAGCTTTTCCTACGGTATATGCGGCTCAGAAATCGGTGTACCGCTCCCGCTATCTGATGCAGCAAACGCAGTACGATCTTAAAAAAAGAGAGGTTGTTCGGGGGGTAGCCCAGGCCTACGATAACATTGTGTATCTACAGCAGAAGCAGGCGCATTTTGCTTATCTGGATAGCCTGTACCAGATGTTTGCTCACGCGGCAGCCCGTCGTTACGAACTGGGAGAAACCAACTATCTGGAGAAGCTAACGGCTCAGGCCCGGCAAAGTCAGTTGCACACCCAGCTCCTCCAGCTTTCCGAAGAAATCAATGCGGCCTATGCCACATTAAATCAATACGTGCAGGCGGATAGCGGCTTCCGGGTTGCTGAGCAGGAGCTGAAAATTCAGGAAGTAGAAGAAGAACAGTGGCAGTCCCATCCGGGCTATCAGTATTTTCAGCAGCAGCAGCAGATGGCGGTAGCCGCTCGGCGCACCGAACAACAGCGGCTGTTGCCGGAGCTGCAACTCGGATATTTTCAGGGAACCAACCAGGGAGAGAATGCTCAGATATACCAGGGGTATCATTTAGGCATTAGCGTTCCGATATTTTTTAATGCCCAGCGAGCCCGCATTCAGGCTGCCCAACTGGAAATGGATCAGGCCGATTACGAAATGGCGAACTTTCACCGGCAGTGGGAAGGCCGATCCGAAGCTCTTAAGGCTGAGCTGCGAAAGTACGAGCAGGCAATACAGTACTACCGGGAGACAGGTGAAGAACTGGCCGGAGAAATCATGAATACGGCTCAGAAAAGCTATTTCAACGGCGAGATTGATTATTTCCAGTACATTCAGAGCCTGGAGAACGCCCGCGAGCTGGAACTGAGCTACCTCGAGAACCTACATCAGTATAATCAGACCGTTTTAGAAATCAATTACTTAACATTATAAGCCACCATGTGTATCAGGATCAATGTATTGCTAAGTCTGGCCGTGAGTCTGACGGTCTTCGCCTGTTCTTCTTCAGAACAAACCAGCGACGAGCCAGAGACTGAAGAACCAACCCCCGGCAGATCATTAATTTCCGTGACCCGGCAGCAGTTTGAGTCGTCGGGTATGGAGCTTGGTAATCTGGAGGAACGAGAGTTTCCGCAGGTGGTAAAAGCCAGCGGTTATCTGGATGTGCCTCCGCAAAATCGGGCCCAGGTGAGCACGTTTATGGCGGGGTACGTAAAATCTATTCCGCTGCTGGAAGGCGACCGGGTAAAAAGAGGGCAGTTTCTGGCGAGTCTGGAAAATACTGAGTATATCCAGATTCAGCAGGATTTTATAGAAGCCCATGAGCAACTGACGTATCTGGAGTCTGAATACGAGCGGCAGAAGACGCTGGCAAATGAAAATATCTCTTCTCAAAAAACTTTCACCAAAGCCCAGAGCGATTTCAAAACTAAACTGGCCCAGTACGATGCATTGGGTAAAAAACTTCGTTTGCTGAACATCGATACTGCCCGGGTACTATCCGGTACCATTACCTCATCCATCAATTTATATGCTCCCATTGATGGGTACGTAACCAATGTGCATGCCTCGCGGGGAATGCACATCGGCCCGGAAGATGTGGTGATGGAGCTGGTGAACCCGGAGCATCTACATGTTGAGCTAAGCGTGTTTGAAAAAGATGTGATGCAGGTAAAAAAAGGGCAAACCATTACGTTCAGCATTCCCGAAGCTGATGACCAATCTTATCAGGCTGAAGTGCATCTGGTAGGCCGGGTAGTGGAAGGAGAGGAGCGAACCATCAAAGTACACGGACATCTGAAAGACGAAGACAAAGAAGGCTTTGTGCCGGGTATGTTTGTACAAGCCGAAATTACGGTTTCCAGCGACAAGCACCTGGGAGTACCAGAAGATGCCGTAGTATCCGAATCGGATAATCAGTATTTGCTGGTAAAAAGAGAAGATCGCGGTGATACGCTACAGTTTGCCCGGCAGAAGGTAGCCGTAGGGAAGAAACATGCCCAGTGGAATGCCATTCTCGAGAGTGGTGCCGTAGATTCTGCCGACCAGATACTCGTTAAAGGAGCCTTTGACATAGCCGGGGGGAGTATAGAATAGCGTCTTACTTACCAAATTTCATTATTTGTTATCCAGCCCAGAGGGAAAAGTTGAAAAAGCTTTCCCTTTTTTTTATACGTGTAGTTCTATGATTCACAGTGGTTTAGATTGATTTCATCCGATTGGCTTAGAATTTTACCAGAAATGAGCTGCTTAAAAGAGTGAAGTAAAAGAACTATTTCTGAGCTGGTTGAATTTAATTTGTAATCAGTCTAAATAAATATATATTTGTGTTCCATATGACACAACTCTTTTCCACCGAAAATAGCACCACGTATCAGTCCGATCAGGAGCGTTGCTTTTATGTGCACTTTCAGGGGCGACAAATTGCCCTGAGTGCCTGTGCGTTGATCGCGTTCAAGACGAAAGTAGATGCCATTGATCTGGTTGATTTGCTGACGCGGGATTCTGATTATACCGATACAGCTATAGTTTCTACCTGTAATCGGGATGCGTTTTTTGTGCTGAGTATTCGGGAAATTATTGAGTTAAAAGAGTTGCTGTCGGGAACGCTGGTGATGCTGGAACTAAACAGTATTCTTCACCGGCAGTTAAAATGTGGTATCTCTTGAAGGCTTCGTACCGAAAACGAAAGCCAAAGTACTGATCATTAAATTAGATTAATTACATATACAACAGGCTGGTGGTTAGAGAATTAGAAATATGTAATTTGCAGTTTTTAATTTGAAAACTAACTCTATTACCTATGAAAGATTTATTGCGACAACGTATTTCCATAAAACCGGAAGTTATCGATATCCTCAACCATCAAATAAAGATGGAAGCTACCGCTTCAGCCTCTTATCTGGCAATGGCGGCCTGGTGTGATCAGCATGGATGGGAATATAGCGCTGCTCATTTCTACAAGCAGTCGGATGAGGAGCGTATGCACATGCTGAAACTTTTCCGCTATGTAAGTGATATGGGAGCCGCCGCCGTTTCTCCGCAAATAGGAGAAGTGCAACACGATTTTAATTCATTGCGAGAGGTGTTTGAAACTGCCCTGGACAATGAAATTCAAGTAACTGAATCTATCAGTCGCATTATTGAAGCCTGCCGCAAAGCAAGTGATTTTGCTACCGAAAGCTTCATGCAGTGGTACGTACAGGAGCAGGTAGAAGAAGAATTTGTGGCTCGCCGCGCCCTGGAGCTGTTTGACATAATGGGCACTTCCGGCACCGATCTGGTACTGCTGGATGAGCGCATTCCGAAAATTACCTACAAAGAAGCGGACGGCGAAGTATAGTCAGCCATCCGTACGCCATTTCTTATACTATCTTTTAATAGTTTACTATGCTATCCGAACACCAACGAACATTTGCTTGTGATACTGAGATGACGGGCCTGGAAGGCAAATCGCTGCTGCGAGATAGCGAGTGCATCTTTAAGAAGTGCTGTAAGAAGTATAAGAAGCCAGGCAAAAGACGCTGCAAAAGCTGCCCCAAACGATAAGGTTTTTCTACACCCACTGGCTAGTCTGAATAAAAGGCCAATGCCAGTAACCATCATAAAAGTTTGATAACCAGGGAGGAGAGGATTATACTCTTCCGCTGTGTCTCAAACTTTTATTTTTTTATACCCCTTCCCGGTTATCAGGCTTGCAACCTAACCTTATACCATGAACAGGACGATTAGTCACTATCAGATGTAGAATAGTAGGCCTGAAGAATTTTGTTAAATTGAGTGAATAGGCTTGTAAAAAGAGAAACTGTAGTTAACCCCTGCAAATTAAAATCTCTTCTTCCTATTATAGTTATATTGCGGTTATACAAAATATATCCGCCACATGGCGGATACTCGCTCGTTAGAGCACATTGAATAAAACTATATGAAAAATAGCAATTCATATTTATCAGCTTGTAAAGATTGTTACCTAAGAGCAATTTATCCCTCTGACGATTCAGTTAAAAATGAGCCCGAATATCAAAAATTATTTAAGATTGCTAGAGAATTTTTTCAAGCTGGGAAAATTGATGAATTCTCATATTATTTAATGGAAGGACAATACCTGACTAATCTTTGGACAGCACATTTTATTCTGGAATTTGAGAATATAAGCCAAAAATTAAAAGACAATTGCTACGAAGTAATTAAGCGATATTCGGAAAGTAGATTGAATGAAAAAGTGGCGAAACTTGAAAAGAACTGGATGAATGAAAACGTGCTATAACATCATGTATCGGTCAGCCCTGTTTGAAACGCATTTGGAAGTTATTTGCTCTAAGCACGAAAATTGATATTTGGAATAATAAACGCCAACAACGTCGGGCCGTCCGCTGCATTTGTCCGTTAGGTACAAGCGAAAGAATGAAACCAGAAGAGTTTAAAAAAATTTGGACTGATTTAGAAGAAAGTTTAAATACTATCAATATAAATAGATTGCGAGGATTGGGCCTTTCAAAACTCACAATTGATTTTTTGACTTCTACTGGACTTCCTGATAGTGCAGCACCTTTCCTATCGTTTGCAAAAGATTCAGATGATATATATGAAGGAGTACAAAAGCTAACCATGATCTACGATTTTCTGGAATCTGAATTTGAAAAGTATGTAGTGATTGGTTCTTGTAGTGATGGAGATCCCATAGTAGTCAATACTGAGAAGAACGACCGGATCGAGTACCTTGACCACGAAGATTATTTCACCTCAAGACCATTTAACTCTGATGTTATTACGATGGCAGGTTGTTTAGTAGCCTACCGAAATTTTGTTTCTATAATTCAAAACGAAAATGGAGAAGACGCATTTATGAATTCTGACTTTACAGATGAACAATTTGAAAAGCTAAAAATGGATTTAATGATAGCTGATTCTAAGATAATGGAGCATAACTGTTTTTGGACTGAACAACTAGAGATGAATATTGAACTAAGAGAAGATAACCGAGATGAAAAATAAAGTCTGTGCTAACATCGTTCAGTTCCAAGCCTAGCAATAATGAACTCGTTCTTTAATTGCTCTAAGCACGGAAATTGATAAAAGAAAGATAAACGCAAATATGTCCGGCCTGTGGCTGCATTTGGCCGTAGGCGATCAAAATTAAAATGACAATAGATCAATTTAGGCAAACACTAAAAAAGCCAGAAAAGACCGATGCACTGTTGAATTATCTCACCTGCATTTTCTTCATTGGTTGTGGACTTTGGTTTATTTATGATTTAGTAACTAATGGATTTTATCATCCAGAATTAGGTAACAGAAAGTATTTGATACTGATTTTTCCATTGACCTTTGTAGTTATTGGAATATATGGTTTTTGGAGAATACCAAAAGACTATCAAATAGGCTGTGTCAATTCTGTGAAATCTATTGAGGAAAAATGGACGATTGTCAATGAATACTTGTCTCAGTTAAAAATTAGATCAAAAAGAATAGAAAACACTCAAATTGAATGCGTATACAGGAATAAGTATTTGAATTCCCTGGTCATAAGCATGTATTTAGATGACAATAAGATTTTGTACAATGTACGGTCATTTGATCCAACAATTAAAAAAGGCTTTATTGACTTAGGATTATCTAAAAGAGGTACTAAACGATTGAAAAAGTTTTTAGAAGACCGCCTATAACACGGTGTAGCCCTCACCTTGGCAAAATGGATGTCCGCACGTTAGTTGCTCCAAGCACGAATGTTGCTAAATTAAATTCAGAAGATACGGTCGCCGCCTTTAGGTTTGTGTTGTAGTAAAATTCTAAGAAAGCAGTTGTTGCTATTGAGGTGTGAATATGTGGGTAACTCGGATGAGTTATCCATATATTCACCGCCTGATCACCAGCCTAGGTGCACTAAGGTCGCCGC
>NZ_JAINFL010000022.1 GCF_022458895.1 Roseihalotalea indica
AATATTTCAGCTAATAAAATGCCTATTCCTGCATATTTTTTCCAAAATATCCAAGCTTCCACAAATTTGTAAGATTGCTAAAAGCAACAGATTCAGGGTAAAACATGCGCTATTTAATATAGAGTGGCTTTTTTTGTTTACAACTCTGTTTACATCTTCATTTCAATATAATATTCACTGAGTGCTTCTTCATATGCTTTGCACGGTTAAACAATTGATTTATAGTATTTTACAGAAAATCAATTTGTTTCTGTATGTTTCTTAGTAACTGTAAACAGAATTTTACAAGATTTAATAGTCATTGTTGACAACTTCAAAAAAATAGTGTTGCTTTACTTAAAGCATTCATACAATGAGTAAGAATTCACTAGCTTTAGTTGTCAAGAGTAATGATCTGATTAATGCCAGGTACGAATTAAGCGTTGCTGAGCAGCGAATATTTTTGTGTTCAATTACTAGGGTCCATAAGAATGATAAAGACTTCCAAGAATATGTGGTACCAATATCGGAAATAATAGAGCAGTCTGGATCAAAGTCAAAAAGCATTTATGCAGAACTAAATGCGGCGAGTGCTAGATTAATGTCAAGGCACATGCATGTCCCTAAAGAAAATGGAGGATTTCTTAAAGTTGGATTCACAAGTAGCATCGAGTACAAGCCTCGTGATAGTGCTATTGTGGTTACTTTTGACCCCAAACTCAAACCATATTTACTTGAGCTTAAGAACCGCTTTACCTCTTATGACATCAAAAATGTTTTGAGACTGCAAAGTCGTTTCTCTATTCGCATTTACGAACTTTTAAAGCAATTTGAAAATATAGGAAAGCGAACATTTGAGGTAAACGAACTAAAAAATATACTAGGGATCGGTGCAGGACAATATCGCAGCTATACTACTTTTAAGGAACGGGTTATTTTAAAAGCGCAAGAAGAACTAGCGAGTTTTTGTGATGTTAAGTTTACTTTTGAGGAAAACAAAAAGGGCCGAAAAGTTAATTCAATTACCTTTATTATAAAATCATCAGATTCTAAGAAAGGCGGTGAAACTGTAGATAATAGAGTTAAATCAGGATTAACAGAAATTGGTTTATCAAAACCTCAGATTAATCAAGTTATAGAGAGAACATCTTTGTCCATTGATGATATTTTAACCCATCTAGCTACCGTTAAAAAGAAATTTAAGAAGGGAAAAATCAATAATCCTAGCGCATACCTTTACTCTATACTCATACAAGATAAACCACCAACATCTAACTTTGAGCAAGAAGGTGATGACTCTAAAAGAAACGACATTCACATCAAGGAACCATTACATAACAACCAATTAAAGTTAAAAAGCCTCCGTCAAGAGTATGAAAATAAAAGAAGGATATTGATTGATGAGAAATCTAAAGCCTGGCAAGAATCAGATTGGATAGAATTGGAAGAATATGTAAAAAACCTTCCCCCTGTTTTCTGCCCCACTAATTTGATTAAAAACGAAAGACTAAATAAACAATACAATGACCTTAATACTTGGCAACGTAGATTTTTAGATTCCAAGCTTCCCCAATTCGAAAATGGATATATTGACTATGTCAAAAATCAAACTGGATGGATAATTAGAAAAAACAATAAATCTTCCAATGATTATGAAATTTTAGGTGAACAGGAGACACTTTTCAGAGATAATACACACTCATGACTGAAATAATAGCAATTCTAAATCGTAAAGGTGGCGTTGGAAAAACGACTACTACTATAAATCTAGGTAAAGCTCTGTCACTCCAAGGGAAAAAAGTTTTAGTGATCGATAATGACCCCCAAGCAAATTTAACTGAGGGTTTAGGTATTGAAAGCGAGCATTCTATTTATGAGTCTTACAAAGACGGCAGCCCCCTACCCTTAGAAATGGTAGACAAAAATTTCTATGTAACTCCATCTTCTTCAAGCCTTGAAGCTATTCAAAATGAGGCTGTAAATGACTTTGATTGGAATTATAGGCTTGTTGATGCTATTGAAAATATAGCAAATGATTTTGACTTTATCTTAATTGACTGTCCTCCATCTCTTGGAATACTGACCGCTAATGCACTAACTGTCGCCACCCGATATATAATTACAGCACAATCGGGAAGTGCTTATTCTAACAGCGGTGTAGAGGATGTAATGGCATTAGCTAATACAAAATTGAAACGTATAAATAAAGATATTTCATGCTTAGGTATTCTCTTGACATTTCATGACTCAAGAGAAACTGTGGTTGGTTCAGCAGTATATAGGGACCTAAAAGAAATGTATCCTAATGAGGTATTTGATACAAAGATCCGCTACCTTACTTTGCTGAAGCAGGCACCTTACGCCGGACTAGATATTTTTAGTTATGCCTCAAATTCTAATGCTGCTTCAGATTACGCTAGCCTTTCTAATGAAGTTTTAAATAGACTTAAGAATGTCTCAGTCCATTGATAAACTAAGATCAAAACGGTCTAAAAAAACTAAAGAACCTGATGTTTCTGAAGTCTTTTCATCCAATTTTGGCAGGCCGACTCTATCAAATATTGTCGTAGACAAAGAGTTTCAAGGTTACATACCACCACTTACTCGCAGTGAGTTGCTTGAACTAGAAGAAAGCATTAGAACAGAGCATGTTCGCGATGCACTAGTTCTATGGAAAGAAAGCGAAGACACCTACACGCTCGTTGATGGTCATAATCGGTTTGGCATCATTAAAAAACTGAGCGAAGAGGGAATAAATGTTAAATTCCCCACCAAAATATTAGAATTTGCAAACAGAGATGCTGTTAAAGATTGGATGATTAGTAACCAGCTTGGCAGACGAAACTTAACTCCAGAGCAAGGAAGTTATCTGCGGGGATTACGCTACAATAGAGAAAAAACCAAACATGGTGGAGTGAGAAAAAACTCAAAACCCCAAAATGGGGATTTGAGTACAAGTCAGCGTTTGGCTCAAGAATATAAAGTTGGGAAAAACACTATCGAGCGAGATGGGCAATATGCTTCTGGATTAGAAATTATTGGTAGTAGCAACCCTACTCTAAAGAAGTCTATACTATCTGGTGATACCAAACTAAGCAAGTCAATAATACAAAAGCTAAGCAAATTTGAAGGAAAAAAAATTAGCCCCATTCACAATGTAAAAGATGTTAAATTATTATTAGAGGATAGGAAGGCTAAAGCAAAAACTCATCAGACAAAAACTCTATTTGAAAAGAAAAAAGATACTCTGCTTAGCAAGATAGAGAAATTGACTAATATGAGTAAAAGCAGCGATTATCAATCTATTGAAAAGCTGTTATCCGACCTTCAAAAACTAAGTTCGCAAAGCTGATTCTTTTTAGCTCAGAAGCTGCAGATCAAAGTCATACGGCTCTACAGAAAGTATCTTCACTTCTTCCATCAGATCATGACTTGGGTTGATCAAGTAATGATCATCTTTTTTAGTTACTATCGATAGCACTCGCACTGATAATGACTCCTGAAACCAGGTAGATGTTCTGCTTGCGTGATAGTAGAGCAGGGGAGAGGCAGAGTCCCATCCGACGGCGAAGGCATAAAGTCTTCTACTAAAGGGAAAGAGGTTCCGGGGGCTGAAGCGTGACGAATACGAAGTCTCTGGTGGTCCTTCCCCACCGCCGATGGGCTAAACGGTCTAAGGTCGCCAAAGCCAGAGGGTCTGCCGTATAATGTACCTACCTGGCTCGTTCCACCGTCCCCCATATAAAAAGCTCCCTGCCAGAGAGGTCATGACCATACCAGGTTTTCGTAATCCGATAGACCTGCATCATGATTAGGCAAAGATTCCGGGCTCCATTCGGCTGGGCTCTTCCAGGATCCGACCCATCCCATATAGGCTGGGTAATAGCGTTAAAGGAACCACATTGCCTAAAGCCGGCACGGGTTCTTGCATCCACTGGCCCAACATATTCTTCTGACCAAACACCTCAAAGCCCCGGGCATACACATTGGCCACCCGCAATATACGCTCGGATAGGGTAGAGGGCAGCGTTTGTTCAGCCTGATATCGCTGTAACGTAGAACGGTCACAGGCAGTGCTTCAGCTGACGGAGACCCGTTGAGCCCCATGGCTTCTTTTAAGGCCTCTAGCAAGCTTTTCGTTATACCTTGCGCCACCAAGGGCATATGAGGGTCTACATAGCGGTGAGCGCTCGCAGACAGGGCCGGAAGGCTGAGTATCATCATTACCTACTAAATAGGTAGATTATTTTTAGGGAATGACCCTGTTCTATTACTCTTCCTCCCATCGCTGCTGCTTGCTGCGCCTGCTCCGATGCTCCTTCAATTCCTGATCTGCTTGGATGAAACGCTCGTCAAAGGGGAAGGCCTGCCGGGCAATCTCTTTCAGCTGGGCATACTCCGGATGCGTGGCATTCACCACGACATTATAATCCCCCGGCACCACAGCGGAAGGCACACGCAGCAGCAGTGTCGCCCCGCGCTGGTACCAGGCCGATCCTAGCGGTTGGCTGATGGCATAACTGGAATACAACCGCCAATCCTCGGGCAATGCGGATCGGTGGATTTCCTCATAGGCAAGCCGTTCCGGGACCTCAAATGTAATCAGATGATAACCCGCGGTCAAAAACCCCTGACCTAAGCGGTGGGCCATGGTCTCAGACATAGCCAGCGCCGGACTCGTACTGGTATAGAGCACCCGTTCCCCTTCCCGGTTCCAACGCCCCGCATAGCCGGGAGCAAACGTGGACTCGGCATACTTGGCAAAAATGATTCGGTATACTAGCATCTACGAAACGTACGGGCTGTGACTAAGCCACATAGCCATGGGTAATCCGGCTCAATTGCCTTTCTATCTCGCCAATGCCGGTGATCGAGTGTAACAAGTCACGGGGTTTTTGTCCTTCCAGACCCGCAGAGGGCAGGTGCATCCAGTCCAAAAACTCTTCGGTCGTGCCAAACAACTCTTCACCCAACGCAAACAGGCGATGCAGTTTTAGTAGTTTCTCGGCGGAATCACCGGTAAACTTTTTTTTGTTCTTCCGGTAATTATCCACCGTTGTGGGATCTATGCCTACATAATAGGCTAATGCGGCTTTGGAGAGGCCCACATGCGATTGTAGAGCCCCAAAGTAGCCATGATCAATGCCTTCATCGCGCAGATGAATGAGGCGTAAATTATCCTGAATCACCACTAAATCTTGGCGGTTATGGGTTCGTACAGCCATCGGGTTTTTATTTGATTACTTAAATATACGGAAATTTCCGTTTTTCGGCCGGAAATTTCTGATTATTATTCTGCAAGTTGCTTCAAAGAGCAGGGTAGGGGAAACCATGGAAAAGGTTCCCCTGGAAGCGGGACCCAACAAATCAATGGATAGGCAATTACGTATAGTATCCTGAACTATTTCCACATGATAAACTTACTGACGCTTTCCCAGGATCCCCTCAAGCTCATTGAGATAAGCAGCGCTGGCATTACGATGGCCGAACTAACCGCGTTGCAGCAAGAGATGCAGCGTTCCACCGAACAACTGGCCGCCATTGTGCATCTGCCCCCTCGATCGTTGCAGGGGTATCAGCCTACCGATCAACTCAAACCTCGCATTGCCGAAAGAGCCGTAGCACTGGCGCAGTTATATGCTCGAGGATTTGAACTGATGGGAGCAGAACGGTTCCGCCGATGGATGGGTCAAGAACACCTGGCATTGGGGAAACGAGCTCCGGTGCAACGGTTGGATACCTACGTTGGGATTCCATTACTGCTCGATGAACTGGGGCGCATCGAACAGGGTGTGCTGGCGTGAGGGTCTTTCGCCGCCGTCGAGAGCGGCGCTACGACCAGGACCTTCCGGGTGTCAGAGCCCGGATCTACGGGGGACGGTGGAATTCTAAAGGTACCTGCCTATTCTATACTGCCGAAAGCAGGCTTTGGCCGCCATGGAGCTGGCGGCCCATACCGATCTGAATGAGTTGTTTGGGGATTTGCAGTTAATAACGCTGTCTGTTCTTACCTAGGATCGGATCATCCTGGATGTCTTACTTTCCCTAGGGGATCAGTTTGTCACGGAAGGAAAGGCCTTAGTGCTGAAAGTACCTTCAGTGGTCATTCGTGGCGATTATAACTACCTGATCAATCCTGGACATCGTCGTTTTCAGGAGGTAGAACTTGTTGCTATTGAGCCCTTTCAGTTTGATCGTTGGTTGATCAAGTAAGCGAGTGTTTAAAGAAGAAAGAGGGGTAGGGGAGAAGGAAAAGAGAGAGAAAGAAGGAGTGGCTTACAATATAGTTAACATAACGACAATTAAGTAACAAGCATGGATAAACCATTAAATATTTGATAATCAATCCCTTAACTTATAATCAGGTTAATTATAGGTAATTCAAGCTTTACACATTTCTATGATTATAGTGTATTTATAGCACTGATGTTGTTTGCCGAACGATTACTACAAGCCCGCAAAAAGCGCAAGATGTCGCAGGAGGAACTGGCCAAGATGCTGGGGGTGCATTCTCCGATTGTAGGCCGCTATGAGCGAGGAGAGGTAAAGCCCTCCGTGGAAGTGGCGGCTAAGATTGCTGAAGCCTTAGGGGTTTCGCTGGATTACCTGGTCGGGGCTACGGAGTTGGAAGTGGATGCCAGCATCCTACAAAAAATCCAGCAGATACAACAGCTTCCCGAAAAAGATCGGGAACATCTGTTCTACCTACTGGACTCTGTATTACAAAATGTGAAGGCCAAACAGGCCTTTGCTTCTTAAGCAGCAATTAACTGTACAGCGAAAAAAGGCCATCCTTTATTTTGTAGTTAGCGTTACTTTTTTCGAGCATAATTTCAACTTCCACATGATGATCAATCTCTTTTGGTTTTACTAATCTTCCTATTGTTTTCTTTTCAACTGCGTTAATTTCTAACCATTCTACTTCTACTTTCCTTATTGGACCATAACCTGAAATCTCAATATAACTTTTCTCTGGTTCTGTAATCCATTTTGACCAATTCGAGATAGAGTCCTCTGATCTTATCTTTATTCTACATTCTAAATTATATTTTGTAATGATCTCTCTAACTGTAGTATAGTCTATTCCTGTATTCATATATTTACTTTTTTGGCGGATATGTATAATGCTGTCCTTGTGGTCCTTGGTAGTGTGGATATTCAAAAGTGTTATTGTCTTTGAATTGATGTCCCCACTTATGATGATCAATTGTAACCTCTTCACCACTAGAGTTTTTAGTTCTAATTACCTCAGAGGGCTCTCCATTAGGTCCTAATAGATTTTCATTTTTACCATAGACTTTTTCTCTTTGAAAGTTATTAGCCGTAGAAGTAGGAACATCATTTTGCCTGAAAGCCTCTCTTCGAGCAGCCCTTTCACTTGAAAAATCTTTATCACCCTCCGAAGGCTCTCTACGTGTAGGCTCTGTTTCTTGTTGACCAGAAGCATTTAGTCTACCCTTTTGACTACTAAGACTAATAGCTCCAGCACCTGCTAATATGGTGCCTTCTGCGGCGGCAGCAACTCCTGCAATAGCTACGGGGGCTCCAGCGGCTGCACCTACTCCGGTAGCACTTACTACGACACCTCCTGCGGCAGCTCCACCACCGGCATCAACCATCATCACTCCTAGTGTCATACTAGCAACATCCCCCATATCCTGGCCTTGGTTGAAGTCCGCCGCTCCATCACTACTTACATAACGAGCTGCGGTGCTTCTGAGATTGGTAAACCCGCCAAAAGCATTATCTACCATCGCTGCCGCGAACCCTAGTACCCGGTCACCGGGACCTTCACCGTTGGTATCCTCATAGCGGATAGGATTGTTTGCTGCATATAGATAGGGAGACCAGGTATGGTAAATGTCAGCTTTAGGATCTAACGTATGAAACCTGCTAACGGAAGGATCATACATCCTGGCCCCATAGTCATACCATCCTAAGCCCAGTTCATCCTGCAACTCTTTGCCATTGTAGAGGTACTTGTTATTAAACTGTCTATCCGGGGCTTGATTATGAGTGAGTCCGAAAGGATAATAATCATTACTCTGCACAATGGTAGGCTGTGTCCCTGAGGTCATCACGGCCATCTGGTCAAAGTGCACATCCACATCCCAGTTACTCTCATTCGAGACGTAAGTATACAGATACCCATCCTCTGGAATATCTAAATCTACCGTCAGTGTCTCATGGGTAACACTATCCAAAGTTTCTGAGTTCTTTTTCTTCCCGGTCTCAATCTTAGCGGCCTGGCTGACCGGCACAAACCCCTGGTCGATAATGACTCGCTCCTCGTTCATCACCACATAGTTGAGAAAGGCTTTAGGTACTCCTGATTTGTCCCGATCCAACAACACGGTACCCGCTAGCACCTCACTCATCGCCTCGGAAGCCCCAACCGCTTCCAGACCAGCCATAGAGGGATTAAACACACTGGCCACTGCCGCGATAATCCCGCCACCGCCTTTAATTTTCTTCCGGGAATGTTCTTCATAGCTAGCTTTCACTTCAATATGTACGCTATCGCCCCGGTGCACTACCTGCTCCAGGGTAGGGCCCTGTACCCTACCCTGGGCCGCATTCAGCGTCGCCACTTTATTGGGGGAAGGCTCTTCCGTATTGGGCTCGGTGGCATTGTGATACTCCAGCGTCTGCCGGGTTTCAGATACATTGTCAAAAAAAGTTTCCTCCATGGCGGGCATTGCCCCCCCGGTTTCCATAGTAGCCATCAGGGTCGTTTGTACTTCTTCAGCCGCAAAGGTCAACCGTACATTACCCAAATGATCTTTCAGGTCGTAGTGCTGGGTAAAGCCTCCGGAGGTGAGCTTAGTACGTCCTTCAGCATGCGGGAATAAGTCCAGGACATCATTTTGGTACTGCCAGCCGGATACATAATCGGTCACACTGGCAGTGCTGCCCGATACGTCCTGTTGTAGCTTGGTGCCGTTAGCATCGTAGAAGTAGCGAATCTGACCGCCACTACCAAAGGTTACCTCTTCGGGCAGGTTTAGATGGTTGTACTTAATCTCATCAATGTCTTTGTTGTTATCAAGCGTTAGATTCCCACTGCCATCGTAGGCGTAGTCATTACCGGCCGTATTGCCATCCACAAAACCTTCAGTGATGTTGCTGCCTGGCCCATCCGTCACACTTAGCAACTGGTTGCTTTGCGCTGTACCAGTACCATAATCGTAGGTCAGTAGATCCATTAGCGCTCCATCAGCTGCGCGACGGGTGAGCGCTTCTAAGTTACCATTCCGATCATAGCTAATGCCGCTCACCTCAAAGGTATTCGCACCACTGTTCCAGGAAGCACCGTTATTACTCACAAAATCAGCCTCAAGCAATCGGTTCACATCATCATAGGCATATACATATGCTTGGGGGTTATCCAAAGCCGTACTATTCCAGCGAATGGCACTAATATTCCCATTAAAGTTACTGGAACTGACCCCGTCCAAGGTGACCGAGGCATAGTCCAGCTCCTGGCCGAAAAGATCGTCATCGGCATTGTTAGAAAGCCCTGTCAGGATCGGATCCGTCAGATCCTCCCGGTTAATCGACTCCAACCAGCCCCGGATCGTATAACGATAGTCTACCGACTGGCAGTAGTAATCGGGTTGGTCTTCGGATTCGTGTAGTCCCTTATCGATGAGCTCTCCCAGTTCGTTATAGATATAGTGGGCCAGATGTTGCTCATCGTTATCATCTACCGTTTGAAAGACATCCACCAGCCGGTCCCCCTCATCGTATACATGTTCGGTCAGTACAGTACGATCTTCGCTATTCCGGCGAGCATCCGAGGTCTGCTCTTGCCACTGCCGGGCGACCAGACCATGATACGTGTAGTCAGTAGTCGCGATATCCATCCCACCTATGTGATTTTGGCTTTGGGTTTGCACCACCCGGCCCTGGTCATCGTAAAACAGGGCCGAGGAAAGCCATAATCCGCTGTTAATCACTTTGACCTGCATACCGGTCATCTTACCCAGTACTTCCAAGTATAGATCAGCATCCTGAACACTTAATTGGGTGGCATCGTAGGCAAAATTATTGGAATCATCATTGTCAAAATCATAGTCGTCGTAAAACACACGCTTGAGCACCTGAGCACTTGTGAGGGGCGGAAAAGCCCCATTAGCACCGGGCGGAACAGGCGCATCCCCAATGCTCAGCGTTATTGTTTCACTTGAGAGACTCTTCACTGAAAAGCCTGGTTCCAGCGTTATCAAGGTGGTTGCTGTAATTTCCTGCTCCCCCTGATATTCCGACAGGGTCAAGCTGGGGTCTCCGTGCCGCCGGAAGGTGGCATCCTCTTCACTAATTTCCGAGGCAGTATTCTCGGGGCTGGTTACCAGATGATTGGAAACGGCTGTGAGCATCTCAGTATAAGCATCTGCCTGCGGGGTGAAATAGTAAAGGCCCTCTATAATTGGGCGGTCCAGCCCATCATAGTGCGTAAAGCTCCATTCGTTCCGCTCTCGCTGTCGCCCATCCTGAGAAAGAATCAGCCGATCTCTATGGTCATAAATCATATACTGCCAGTCTGCTCCTGGCACTTTTTTCTGGCTCAATCGGTTTCGGGTATCATACTCATACCGAAAGGCCCAGCGGTCCAAAAACGCTGCATCGGGGGTAAAATCACCGGATGCATCGGGTGCTAGGTTACCAATAGCCTCTGGGGTCAGCACCACCCGCAGATTGTTATTATCATCAAAAATATAGTAAGTATCCAAGCGCTCAATACCATTGCGCATTCGGCGGAGTACTACCCGACCGAGCTTATCCGTATATGTTTCGCTCACCTTACCGTCTGCGTCCGTGGTAATCACCACACTCAGAGCACCCGACTCATATTTGGTTTCGTTTTCAGGAGTGTTGGGATTATCCTTACTGCTAGGCATACCACTGCCATCGACTGCCCATTGCAAAGCTTCATAATCATCGTCTTGGTCATTATTATTATTGACATTGACCAGATAGTCATAGCGTGTCGTGTTGCCACTGCCGAGCTGGAAATCAGCGCCGGGTGCCCCTTGCAACTGGATGCGGTTCAACGGGGAAGGTTCATACTGGGTTTGGGCAAAAGGCTTACTATCCTGGGCCACCCCCCCTGTGCCATCGTAATAGTTCTCTTGGGTGGTAATGGCCGTATTATAGGGACGATAACTTCCATCGCCCATCGTGCCGGTGTAGGGGAGGTACTGAGTATCGCTTCGCCCTAAAGCATCGTAACCAAATAATTGAATCTGATCCTGATTCTGGGGGCTAGTGCCTCGCACAATGGTTTCCAGGGGCCGCCCTAGCCCGTCCAGATACGTTACCTTTCTATGTACTGCATCCGCTGGCGAGGTAAACGTCACACTGGAGGCATTACTTTGTTCTTGGCGCGGAGTAAGCGTGATTACATAGTTTTGCGTAGCCGTCTGAGACCAGGCAGATAAAGAGGCGAGCCAAACACAGAAAAACAAAAAGCGTAGTTTCATGGTAGGAGATAATTTCAGGAACTGGAAAAGTGAGGCGATCACGATCTATTTTTCAATCAGCAAGAGGAGGGTGGAAGCCCCCCAAATGAGCTTAGTCTTCCCCATAGTGGTATTCGTATTTTTTTACAATGTTACCTTGATGATCTTTGATCAGCTCCAATCTTCCCAAATCGTCATAGGTAAAGTTTGTTTGCAGGTTACTGGGATCGGTTACTGAAGTGATACCAAATAGGGGATCATAGGTATAGCTCGTCATCTGGGCATCTTGTGGATATACCCGTACATCATCGATTAAATCAGTAGCCGTTCCGATATTCTCTGAGGCTTCCGTAATTATCAGCTCTTCGAACCCCCATTCACCATTGTCCGGTTTCCGCCAGAATGTTAACCGATAGCTTCCTGCCACCGTACGGGCAGGGACAGTATACATACCACTATGGGATCGTTGGCCGCTATGAGCTTCGGTACTTATATTTTGGAGTGCTTCTTCAAAACTAGTAAAAAATATTTCCTCTTCTGTGGCATTACTTACCTGAGCAATAGGTAACTGCTCATTATATCCCCAAAAAAAAGCTTCTGGCATCCCATTATCAGGTTTTCGGTAGACAAGATTACCTTCTCCTGCATCGTCATACACATACTGGGTAGTAATACTTTCTCCAATAGCTGATCCCTGGGGATACAATGTCATTTGTTGGGGTAACACAGGGCCCGTCTCATCACTATAAGTCTTGGTAAACTGCTGAGTTTCTTGACCATCCACCCTCGTAATTTGTTTTAACACTTGGCGGTGCATGTGTTGTGCCCCTCGTAGCAAATTACTGCCGTAGGTATTATCCGAATAATCTGCAGCATAGGAATATTCGGTACGGCGGGCACGCCCTTCACTATCGTTAATGGTCATGGCCTTGGTCTGATAATGCACCGGTGTTGTCTCATATTCATAAGCGGTAACCGTTTCTGAAAACACGTTCTCGTCATCCTGATGATAGATGCGCTCTGTACTGGTCAGCTGTCTGATCCATTCTGAATAAATGGCTGGATAAAAGTAGAGTTCAACTTCATCTGTAGTAGGAAAACAAGCGCCCCCGCTGTTACAATTGGGATCTTCGATCCAATCCGGAACGCGTCTTTTTATACCATAAATCAAAGCTGAATTACTTCCTACAGAAGGAGGCAAGGTAAAGTCTATGGCGTCAAATTCGTAGTTATTTTCTAGTTCTCTTACTTTTTTATATCCGCTCTGTGTTACCTTGAAATCAGTTTGTTTTCTTAGCAAACCATTACTACTAGCAATAGCATTGGGAATGCCAGGGTACCAAAATTCTTCTCCGTAGTTTACAGTCTGGACACGATTATGATATTCATAGAGACTTTTACCGTTACCTTCCGATTCTACTGTTACTTGATCATACCCCACCGTATATCCGTGAATTCCTAAAATTAGGTTGCTGCTTGAGCTTTGCACAAAAGAAGGGCAAACAACATTTTGTCCACTCTGGGCTAACCTCATATCAACATTGTACTCATATCGCTCAAAACGAGGAAAATCCATTAACCTTCCGTAAGAATATTGCTCATCCGTGCCATCTGCATCCCGGTCTTCAAAGTAGTTATAGGTAAATGATTTGATAATATTATTTCCGGTAACTGGTTTATACGTAATTTGAGAAACCCTCAAACCACCAGCTAATCCATCCGATGCTATTTCGCCTATTGGGTCGTCGTCTTCGTACTGCCAGCTGTAATCTGCATTCATTGCCGTTAAGTTCACCGTATTATCCCAAATAGCCTTCACATAATAGATCACCGGGTCAAGCAGCAACTCAAATGGCTCCCTTTCGCAAACCAGATCCGGATTGTAACAAAAGTAAGCCTCAGTAAAGGCCACTCGCGATACACCATCTCCTGTATAGGGACTGGTAGCAGCGCTATTGGTATGAAGCTCAAAATATACTTCACCAGGGTCTTCAAACGGTACTTGACAGCCACCCTCTTCTTCAAAACATCGGAAGGAAACGACGTAGGAAACATGCACCTTACCATCGTTGGGATTTACATACGCGTTGGTAAGATCTAGTTGGGTAATGGTCGGCACCCCTCTTTCACCCGGTGCGTTCTTGCTATCAGGAAGTAGTTGCGTAGGGCTGGAGCTGGGAAACATACTGCTTTCAAGGGGTTGAGAGTTGGTCAAACTGTAATCATTAGACTCAAACTCAAATGATGTACTGCCACCCGTGGGATAATAAATTTCTTTCAGGGCAAATGCACGACTAAAATCAGAAACAACACTACGGTCTTGTCCTGGTAACACCACGCTTCTATTGATGTTGCCGGGAAATGCAACTACCTTATTTAAGGCGGGGGCTATGTGGGTTGATCCACTTTTTCCGTTGTAGTAACCCCAGTAATCTTGGGCAAACGAGGCTTTACTAGGCAAATCGGTAGAACCAGGCCCCAAATCACCTGATTCATAGTAACTAAATTGATAGGGAGATTTGGCTTCATTGGCTGACTGCTCTGTCACTGAGTTTAGTTTCAACCTATCAGAAATTTGTCTTGAGTCAGTAATATTAGGATAGCGCGATACATTATCTATATTACCTTCAAAATAGCCATAACCAAAAGCGTATTGCTTCAAAGGCAGGGCAGCTAGCGTCCCGTCAGAATTTTTTGAATAGATATCAATATTATCAAGCTGTTTTCCTCCCTCTTGATCGAGTCTATCACCGCTATAATCGAACTGCACCTGACCATTGGTAAAATCTATTGTGGTTAGGGTGAGTCCTTTATAATTCCGGGCTACCGGAGAAGATATCCGGCTCTGATCAACAGCACAATAACTGATAGACCGAGTTTCTACGATACTCCCTAACGTATACTGATTATAATCCACATCTTCAGTATAAGTAAAAGTTACATGATTGCCTTTGGGTGAAATAATTTCATTTAAATACCAAGCCGTCGTTACTTCCTGGGTTTCCCCTTGCTCGGTTGTAGTTTCTGTATCTTGATAGATATACGTAAACCCTTGATCATCTTTGATTTCCCACTGATTGCCTGCGTTTTGATAAACCACACTCAGCTTCTGTTGCTTTTCTAAAACAGCTTCTCTATTGCGCTTAAGGATAAATTTACCCTGATTTCCAGGGAAACTAAACGTATACTGGTCTGGTTCAAAATCATAAGGTACGGGAATAGTGGAGCCTTGATTCGGATTAAATCTTGCTAGATAGTCACATAAATTGATGCCATTCACCACTTGATCACACCCCCAGTAAACGTAGGGGCTGGTAGTATTGGTGGTGGGTATAGTAGCAGTGATATCTGGGAGATTGAGGTCTTCAAAGTAACTATCTTCTAAATCATCCTGGCCTACCACGGTCCGGCTTATCACACCACCTGCTTGCAAGGCCCATCCCAGACCTACCCAGGAAGCTTCTTCATTCACTCTAATTCCAGAAGAATGGTAAGCTAAAGTGATAGGCACATCAATATCACCCTCACTAATTGTGTAAAGTGGTATTTCGATATTGGGTACTCCAGTGTGGTAATTTACTGGAATCTCACTAAACTTCATTAGCGAAGAAACATCAGGGGATGGAGGGATAATACCTATTTCATCTTGAGCATATATTGACAAGTAACTTATTAAAAAAAAGCCTAGCATGAGGCATACCTTATAGAAGTACAAACTACATTTCATAAGATACAGATAGTTAAGATTTGGTTTATTTAGAAGCTATAATCGCAGATTTTCCCAGTAGGATCTTATCAGATTTATGGTAAAATTATATAGTGATTTTATAAATTATTACCCGGTAGTATTTTTTCTCTGACGCGAGTACTGTATTTTCTGATTGCCACTCTTTCAAAGCGACAAAAACAATTTCATAGACCCATGCTTTCTACTTTCCACGTTGTCCCTTTGAATAGTACTAAGTAAATATGCGTACTGTTTCTAGTACTTTATAACTATTCGATACGTGTTTTAGCGGATTACGTGTTTTTCTTACACGTGTTTGATATTCTCAAGCTTTGTCTGCTATTTTGCTTTAACCCTGCCTCATAAGCAGCTCAACCCTCACCATCTTATTGATAATCAACATGTTGTTTTATCATTATACTTATTACTGTTTTTTTGTTTTCTTACTACTTATTGTAAGTTGTTTGTCAGTTATGGGACAAATTGTGCCGAAAACTGATTCTTTACGCGCAAATCCTACTCGGTATGATTCCCTGGGGACTCTGGTGGACAGTGCCCGGCAGGTAATGAGAGAAAAAAAAGCAGCCATTCCGTCTTTCTCTGAGCAGTTGCGCAGTCAATCGGATAGTCTTCAGCAACCTTTGGTAGACTATCAAACGCGATGGGATAGCCTTTCTGGCAGCCAATTATCTAAGTTGCAGAGGCTAGCCGATAGCGTGCCTGCTTCCCAGCAAATACTCCCCCTGCGTCCCCTCCAGTCCCTAGGTATTCCCTCACTCCAGGAAAAGCACTCATCCCTTCCGAAGGTGAAGGGTAGTGATCATGCTACCAAACTACCCACAATATCGCTTGATCAGATGTTATCCAATCAGCAGTCAGCTCAAAAAGCATTATCCAGGGTTAAGGGTGCTAAAAGACACCAGAAAAAGCTGGAAAAAGCCAGCAAATTGTTTTCCCGCAAAAAAGAGGTCACGGATTCACTCGGCGCGCTGCGCTCTCAAGCCAAACTACCGGATCAGATTCAGCAGGGAAAGGCGTATTGGGATCAAATTCGGCAAGATAGTCTCTCGGGGCGTCAGTTACGGGATACCGTGCTTACCACCGCCGCGCAGCAAGGGGAGGCTTGGGCTGGTAGGCAGGTGGAGGCGCAACTATCCGATCAATTACCGGAGCCGTTGATGGCCCAGCACCCGCAGGCCGATGCTATGCGTAGTCAATTAACCCAAGAAGCGAAAACCTTCTTTGATACGGATCCGCAGCTGCTTACTCAGGCGCAGGAAGGGCTTACACAGCTGAAAAAGACTTATCAGCAGGTAAAAGAGCAGGATAGTGTTTTTATCAAAAATACGGCGATGCAAGATGTTCCTATACGTGAACGGTTGTCCTATGGAATTAATGTGAATCTGGATCGGATTAACAGAACTTCCTTACAACTGCGCCCGCAGCTGGGATATCAGCTCAATCGCGTTTGGACTACAGGGGTAGGGGGGCAGGGGCGGGCTGGATTACGTACCGAGCCATTATCTCTATGGACCTCTTATCTGGGGGGCTATGGCTTTGTGCAGCGAGAGGTGGCCGGGCAGTTGTTGCTGTATGGTGAACTGGGCTTTGAAAAACAGGCCATAAATAAAGAAAGTCTAGATCAACCACTGGGTACCTGGCTGGGCTTTCTGGGGCTGGGTAAACAGATTGCGATCTCAGATAACCTGGGCTTGCAACTGCTGTTTTTGTGGGATGCTCTTTCTGAACAGCATACTCCTACCAGAGAGCGTTTTCAGGTGCGAGTGGGACTACTGAAGTTATCAAACAACTAAAAATAGGATGTTTTAATACTGTTAAACAATCTAAATAAATATCCAATGAATAAAATCGCTCTATTGATGGGTCTAATCGCCTTTATGCCAAACTTTACTTTCGCTCAAAACTTACCAGGAGATGAGGACCTATTCGGATATTACCCTTTTAATGGCACCCCAGCAGATGTCAGCGGAAATGGACACAATGGGAGCGTATCTGGAGCTACCCTGACTTCTGATCGATTTGGAAGCCCGAATAGCGCTTATACATTTGATGGAACTAATGACTATATTTCATTAGGAGCTATGGACTTCAATCCGTCTCGACAAACATGGATGGCCTGGATTAACTGCACTGCTAATCCCGTGAATAAGGTGACTCTATATTCTGCTTATGATGGCACAGACGCTTTTACAATCAGCCTCCAAAATGGATTTATTGAAGTAGCATATGAAAACACTCAGAATGAAACGTATAGTACAGGAGGGAGCGTAATTCAATACAATAGTTGGGTCCATCTAGCAGTGAATAAAAGAGGAGGTTTAGAAGTGTTTGTCAATGGTGTTGTGGTCTTGGCTGTGAGTGCCAGACCAGTTCTTTTGGATGAAATAGATGAAAGCTATCTTGGCGTTGAAGAACATACGAATCAGCAGTGGTTTATTGGGTCCATAGATGATGTACGTATCTATGAAGAGGGCCTACTGGACTCAGTTATTCTAGCAATTTATAACTACGAGTCGGAAGACTTAGGAGGAGATAATCCCGGCTACTGGTCAAAAGATAACGATAACCTTTATTATGACCAAGGGCATGTACGAATTGGCGATGTATCTACTCCGGAAGGATATGGCCTGTATGTAGAACAAGGTGTTCTTACAGAAAAGGTAAAAATTAGCCTCAAAGACGGTAATCAATGGGCCGACTTTGTATTTGATGAGGGTTATTCTCTACCTTCCTTATCTGATGTAGAAACATTCATTCGGCAAGAGAAGCACTTGCCTGGTATCCCATCGGCCTCTGAAGCAGTAATGGAAGGGTTAGATGTCGTTCAAATGAATGCCCTACTACTGCAAAAAATTGAAGAACTCACCCTCTATACAATTAAACAACAAAAACAAATCCACCAACTTCAGCGACAGCTCATCAAAGAAAGTAAAAACTAATCTTTTGATTTTGCTTGGTTCTCAGGTTGCCAAAATTCAATCATAAACGCTTTTTGGTCCTGGTAGATTGATTAGGCTTTCGCACAATTGATGATATCTCTACTATTTAATTTTCACTTCTTTAATTTCAAAACATGAAAGCTTTAAGATTATTAGTATGCCTTGGGATGGGATTGATTATTACTTCTACAACCCTTTTAGCGCAATTATCTTCGCCTGAAATTAAAGTGGAATCTGTGGACCAGGTTGAAGTAAAAAGCGATGGCGACTGGCAACTGAAATTTCAGAATGAGCAGGCACCTACAAACACCTGGTATATGGGAGCCTCCTATGCAGACTGGAGTTACGAGGGAACCGAATCCTATTCGGACTATAAACCCTATTTTGCTATTGATAACACGAACGACAAGAAAAGCCCAAAATTCATGATGAATGAAGATGGAGAGTTTTTATTAGGTGGTAAGACCCGAGATTTTGATGGTACACTGAAGGTTTTAAGAACTGTAGGTGATAACACGGCTATTTTCGGAGGAAGTGGAACTGATCCTATATGGACTTTATTCAACAACCAAAGTGAGGAAAACACCTATATTCGGGGAGGCAAATCAAACTCAAAAGTCTACATAGGTGATTATGGGACCCAGAGAGTTGTCATTGGTAACTCTTCGTCTGGCACCTATAATAATAATCCTGGGACTAATAATTTTGCTCTAATTGTGCGAGGAGGGGCATTTATGTATCATGGTTTTTGGGAAGGCTCAGACAGAAAACTCAAAAAGAACATTAAAAAATACGATAAGGGTTTAGATGCCATTAAAGAAATTAATGTGGTAAGTTTTGATTATATCGCAGACTCAACAGAAAACAGTTCTAACCGTGTCGGGGTCATTGCTCAAGAGCTTCGAGAAATAGCTCCTCACCTGATCAAACCGTTTAAAAGAGATATTCCAACCGGAAAAAAGGATCAATATGGCAGTGATATTGAAGTGGAAGATCCGGATGAAACGCTCGCTATTAACACGGCAGGACTGTCTTTCTTATTGATCAATGCGGTGAAAGAACAGCAGGCCATCATTGAGCAAATGCAGAAGGAAATTGATTCGCTAAAAGCCAAAGTAAAATAAGTGGATAATCATTCGAGAAACTATATTCTTCTCAATGTATAGCCACATCACTTCTGGCCTACTTTGCCTTAGAATCGGAATCAATAAATACAAGATTACAGAAGAGAGCGCGTGTGACGAAAGGGTATATCCGGATTTGAGAGTACCAGTGCATATCGGGGTATTCGTAGTGTAGAGGTAAACCACTTACTCTAAGAAGGTGGAAATCGCGAAATTAAAAGGACCCTTTTCTTTACTTCATCAATCACCTGTACCCATCCATCCCATTTTGTGAATTTCAGCATTATCTTGTCGCTTTTTTTCAACACTACGTTGCCTGATCTTTCAACTTCTTGATCTTGTTCTTCTTAATCCAATTGGATAAAGTAGCTTCGGTCACCTGGTAACGCTTGGCGATAAATTTCTGAGTAGAACCATGATGGAGTAACGCTTCAATCTCAGGCCGAAAGACATCCAGTTTACTTTTGCCCGGTCCCTTGGGTCTACCCAGTTTCATCCCCGCAAGCTTTCGGGCCTTAAGTGACTCTCTGGTTCGCTTACTGATCAAATCCCGCTCGATTTCCGAAGCCATGGAAAAGACCATGGCCATGACTTTACTTTGAATGGAGTTGTCCAATTGCCAGTTGCCTTTGACGGTGTAAATTTTGATGCCTTTCTCCATGGCAATAGAGATAATCTCCATGCATTCCAGCATACTGCGACCCAGCCGAGAAAACTCACTCAGTAATATGGCATCCCCTTTCTCTAGTTCTTCTAATAGCTGAGCGATCTTGCGCTTTCTCCAGGAGACCTTGCCGGAAACTTTTTCTTTGACAAACGCTACTTTGCCTAAGTTCTTCTCATTGGCCAGATGCAAAATGTCGGCTTTGTTTTTTTCCAGGTCTTGATCCAGGGTGGAGACGCGTAAGTAGGCGATGTTTCGGGGCATACTGTTGCTGATTAGAAGAAAACGGTTTGGCTGGTATTATTTTATAATCATTGTTGCGTAAATGTACGCGATTTTCACTAAATTATTCTTACTGAATAAAGGAGCATTTTTTTTATAATTATTTTCCACACGATAAGGTGTCTCCCATAAGAAGGGACTCGGCCATGCAGAAATACCAAACCTGTGTTTTGAGCTATTCGATCACCGACGCACTATTCTACCCTTAAGGACTTAGTCACGGTAAGAACCCGTTGCACTTCCCCTGTTAATCACGTAGCTTTGAGGCTATGGCAAGCGCGGCCCTGAGATATCTAAAAGACCGTAGCCGCATCACCAACAAGGACTATCAGCAAATAGCCACTGTTCCCGTAACACGGCGAGTACTGATTTAAAAGGATTGACGGAACTCGGCCTGATTATGCAAGCCGGTCGGCGTGGGGGGGCGTTTTATGTGCTTTCGTGATTGCCCAAAAATTGCACAATGGCCTTTAACCTTGGCCCCATCTTTCCGAGGTTGAGTTTCGGAAAGATGGGGCCAGTAATGATTGATACTCGATATTAATCAGAGATACATATTATATTAGCTCTGTGCAAAATATAATGAATAGTAAAGCTGATTATATGGAGGAGAATATAAATGAAATAATTGAGTGGGATGACCAGACCCTATTTGAATTACTAGGAAAAACAGCACTAGAAAATAGAGGGCTTCAAGGTATTCCCAGTGAAAAAGAGAAAGTAGAAGTTGGGAAGCAACTTTTTGCAGGCTATAAAGAGAACCTAAGAAAAAAGATCTGTGGTAATAAAAAAATACTAGAAGCAATAAAGTCCGAAGAATTTAATACAACACTTAACATTGCTTGCCTAATTGTACCATTGATCAGTCCAATTGTGCTGCCTGGAACAGCTATTTTAACGGCGGTCCTCATATCTAGATTAGGGATTTTAAATTACTGCAAACCATAGAACTATTGTTCCCACGGTCGTGTGAAATGAAAGGGCTTTACCTCTGATAGAATGGTATTGCGCATATTTTCTATCTCAGTAAGTTCTTGTTTTTCAAGCGAATCTTTTAAAAAAAACTCCTCTGATAGATAGGGACGTATGCCTAGTGCTATACAAATATTAAAATACTCAATGGCAGCCTGTATGAATTGATCCCATATGACATCAACATTCCCATTTTTCTTCTCTCCCAAAACAATAAATATTCCATATATGGATAGCATTCTTCCGCTAGGGGTAGGATGAGTAACACTATTTTTTAGATCATGAGAAACACGATATTCGTGCACCAAGTGAAACAGCCATATTAATGAAAAGAAGATTGTGAACATCAACGTTTTATTGCTATCTAACAACCTACTGAATTTTTTCATCAAAGTACCTTTGTACTCTAGATTCCAATAGGAATCAAAAAGATACTCGGCTGCCCCAATGTCGGCATCAAATTCTAAAGCTCTGCTCTCAGCTACTTCTTGAATATTCGTTTTTACCCCTACATCAGAGCTGTATAAAGTGTCAAAATTAAAACTCTTGCTTTTAAGGTAGTCAATATGACCATGATCAACATGAGTCATCTCATGGAAAAAAAGAAATTCCATCGCAAAGCTAGTCAGTAATAAAGCGTACTCACTCCTAATATCTATGTTCGTCTTACCTAATATTTTAGAGTTTAGTAAATGCCGTGGCACTTTTAGTTTCTCAAGATTAATTTTTTTCTCTTGAATATATATAGATGATAAGAACTCAAATTCGGATATTCTCGTAATACGCCCTTGAATTCTTTTAACAAATTCATCGGATGACACAAACCATTCAAACAAATTCAGCACTTGGGTGAACATCCCAGAATAGCAAGCAATTAGATAATGTAATTTGTTAGGTACTCTTAACTTAGATATATATGCATTAAGTTCTTTATGATCTGAAAACACAAAATGTACTCTTACGGGTCTATTGTGTCTAATCAAAACTTTAGAGGCATACTTGGTATTAGCGACAAAGCCATTCTTTTGTTTCCAAAGAAACTTGTTGTTATTAAGCCTGTATTCTGCATCAGACAACACTTTCCCACCCCCGTTCTCGATCAAATTTAAGGCTATCACGTTTTTTATACCTTTCATTTTGAGAGTTGAGTTTAATATGAGCACCCAGTTCATGAACGATCTACTTGGAGTAACACCTCCCAAGCAAATCCCCGCACTGAACTTCTATAGAGGAAAGCAGGAATATCGTTTAACCAAAATGGGGCAACGATTTACGAAAATATCTTTCGTCAAAGATAGAAACTATCAAGTGAAATGATCACTATCTTATAACATTTGAAGAAATGGACAATCTTTTTTTTGGGCTTCCTATCCTAAGCCAGAGTTGCCCTGCTGTTTGGTGGATACGCGGTAGTAAATTCAATACATGGCCTAAGATGATTTTGAGGGGTTATACAAGACACTTACGAGCTAACTGCCAATACCCACCGGTTATTTTACAACCTTTGAAGGGTCGTTTAAGAAATGTAAAATCACTCCGCCGTTGATAATTTGACAACGTTTCGAGTAGACAGTGGTGATTCTGGGTAATGCTAATTAACATAATTCCAATCTCGTAATACTCGGATATCCCTCCTACTACTGAAAAATCGCTATATTGATCATCAATCAAAACTCATTTCAATGGAAGACTGGTCTGCCTTCTGGGGAGAGAATTTCTGGGGTGCCTTCAGTGCAATCATTGGGGCCATCTCTCTGCTTGCAATGATAGCAATCTTCTTTGCCCAAAGGAGAAAAAAAGCCATAGCCTATGATATTGTATCCAATAATCTGCTACTGACAGGAAAAGATAAGGCTGAGGGAAAGATCAAGGTGTTATACGAAAATCGCGAGGTAGAGAATGTCAGGTTTCTGGTGATTAGGGTCAAAAATATTGGGAATTTATCGGTTCCCGAGTCTGACTAT
Source organism: Roseihalotalea indica (assembly GCF_022458895.1). Next base: position 23,135 of record NZ_JAINFL010000022.1, read on the forward strand.
GAGCGGCCTATATCCTTTATTTTTGATCAGAGCGCTACACTGTTTAACGCTGAAATTATTAAATCAATGCCAGAGTCATTTACGACTCACGTAGAAGTGATTAATAATCGTATCATCATTCAGCCTGCCCTAATGAACAGGAATGACAGCCTGACGTTCAAAGCCGTTCTATCCGCAGCAAATGATACAAAATTTAAAGTGGACGCCAGAATTAAAGATATTAAGCAGAGAGACCTTGATCCTCCAGGAAGTTATGCTGCTTTCGTTCTAATAATGTTTATAGTGCTTGTGTCTATCATTCTTGGCATCGAAAAGATGATAGTGGACGATAGTGTGTTTGGTGTTTACTACATAATGGGCGCATATGCTTTGATATTATTTTCGGGATATTTAAGCCCCGCTTTTCGCAACAATACTATTAAGTATATCACTTTCAGAGACCACTTAAAGGACATTTGGGATGAGTTTGAGGAAGAAGAAGAGCGGAAACACCATGAAAGTTCTTCATGATTTAAAGGGGAACGAATGGTGGTAACATCGCACTTTACGCCTGCACTAAGAATACTTTATTATGCTCAATGGAATTGCTACTCTACTAACTTAATGCTGGTTAAACTGCTAGAAAAGCTGAATATTTGCTTTAGGTAAGATCAATATCTGTGTGTTTTTTCACGCTAAGGACTTCTCAAGGTGCAAGCAAGGCTATTAGAGGCGTTTTGCATTCATTTTATGTTCTCAATGTTCCTCATCACGAATGCAAATTCATAGCCTAAAGCAGTATGTAATACGATAGAATTTATAGCATCATATTAGACAAATGGACGTTTTCACCAAAGTGGCCTCGATCTCAGAACTCTTAGCGTGAAAAACCACATGAATATGGGAGTTACCCATTGTTTGTAACTGGTGAGTATTGGCAATTAGAAGGAAATGGCGTACTTTGTACATCACACATACGCACGTAAGTGTCTTGTACAACCCTTTAAATCAGGCTCAGCCCATGTATCGAATTTACTACTGGGTATCCACCAAACAGCAAGGCGACTCTGGCTTGGGACTGGAAGCCCAGAAGACAATTGTCCATCATTATATCGATGCGCAGCAGATCACCCGGACATACACGGAAATTGCCTCGGCTAAATCGGTGGATCGTCGGCCTATCTTGCAACAAGCCATCCGGGACTGCTTGCAGGCTAGAGAAACACTGGTGGTGGCCAAGCTGGGCCGGCTCTCCCGAAAGACGGAAGATGCGTTAGCGGTGTACAGCCAACTGGAAGGAAAACTAGTGAGTTGTGATATTCCCAACCTGGACAAATTTACACTTACACTGTTTATGGCCATTGCCGATCGGGAGCGTGAGCTGATCAGTCTGCGAACCAAAGCAGCCCTAGCTGAGCGTAAGAAGGTAACCGGGGAGTGGCGGAAGCCTGGTGAGGGGTTTGCCGACGGTGGCCGGTTGGCGCAGGCTGTGGCGACTAATCAAGAAAAGGCAGAATTAAACCCTAATAATCGCCGGGCAGCATCGCTGACCTGTTCGTTGCGAGAAGCGGGTAAGAGCTGGAGCGAGATTGTACATGAGCTCAACGAAAATGGATTTCAAGCTCCTCGAGGCGGAGAGTTTAGCTCCATTCAGGTGCGGAGGATTTATCACCAGTTTAGCTAGCGAACCGCAGTTGCGACCCTATTTTTGTGACCAATGTGGTCAAATAAATTATTCACAGTATGTTAGATGATTTAAAGTTATTAACATATTTAGTAATAATGGTATTTTTTCAAATATCGATATTGGCATTTACTTTCTCAAGTATTTACTACCCTACTAGATTGTATATCACTGGTGATTTAAAAGAAATGGAGATTATCGATAAAGAAGTAGAACTGCAATCAACAAGGAACGGTCCTATGGACATTAGTTACTTAGTTCAACTTGAAGGTCAAACTAAATTTTTTCCAGTAAGTACTAAAAAACTTTATCAAAGCTTAGAGATAGGAAGTGAAGCAAAAGTATTTTACAGTGAAAAAATTAAGTTTGGAATCATTTCCAATAAGAACCTTAACCTATTTCAATGTTTTACTTACGATTCGGTTCATACTCCCTATTTCACTTGGTGGTTTTTCTTATTGATAATGGGTCTAATGACCTACAAATCCTTCAAATTAACACGTGGTGAAGTGAAAAATGTTTACAAGGAATTGAAACATCAACAAAGGATAGAGGAAAATTTACTATTGAAAAAAATTAACATAGCCACTTCATTAGCACCGTATTCAACAATAATAGTACTTATCTACTTGTTCAGTATCTTTTGTGTTCAATCTATATTTAAGGTGGAAAGTATTTCCGATTTTTTGGCTGGACTAGTAATTACACTCGCTGCGATGTTATTGATATTTTCACCTTATATGCTTCTTAAACTTAGATTTTCAATATCTAATAAGAATTATGTAAAATATGTTGTTGGACTCGTGAAGGTAGTGTTACCAGTAATTGCTACCATTAGACTAGTTCATTTTGTTTCAACTACTGACGTAAGTAAATATAATTACGGAGAATTGCTGGGAGAAGTATGTAAGTTCATGTTTGGATTCTAATTTTCAGCTAGGCTACAGTCAAAAAGTCTATTGCTGTTATCTAAATAGTTATAAGTGCATTTATGTGAAGTATTATTTCACACTACCGCCCTTTCCTACTTCACCCATTGCCAAATTTTCAACTCTTTCAAAGAGACTACTAAACCCCCACTTTAGTGTGAGAAAGTCTCTCATCTCATAACTCTTTGTATCTTGATGGTATGTACAAGCTCAATATTCAAAGTGCTGAAAACAATCTGGCACGGTTCAAGGCCCGTCCCCCACAGAGCGAATATCGCTATACCATGCTGAATATTGACAATCGGCAGGTAGCACGGGTGTATGCGCGGTGTGCCCGGCTAGCTCGTAACATGGACACCCGCCCAGCCCGGATGTTCCTAAAGAACGATGCGAGATTATCGCAAAAATATGTTGGGAGGGAGTTGAAGAAGAAGAGCGTGAGCAGGCCATAGAATTTTTAGAAGATCTCACTCACTTCATACGGCATCTTGGTAGCCTCCTACCTCATGGAAAATGAGAAAAAGATTGGAGCGTCAATCCATTTTCTAAATTATCTTAATGTCTGTTCCTGTACTTTATTCACAGCGATTTGTCACTATTGAATATCAATAAAGAACTTCAGCAGATATAATTGGCGTTATTCTAGCAGTGGGTAAGAAACAGATACATGGAATTTGCCATATATGCGGTAAATACGGTAAGCTAACTGACGAGCATGTGCCGCCTAAAAGAGCGTTCAATAATCATAGATACTATGTTCACCTACTGAATGATAAAGATCCTTTTGCTGAACCTGTTAAGAGATGGCATAAGCAAGGTAGAGTTAAGTTTCCAACGCTATGTGGCAAATGTAATAACAATACTGGATCATGGTATGCTGATGCTTATATAGATTGGTGCTACTTTGGCATAGATATTCTACGGAAAAGCAATGGTAATCCTAGTCTTTATTATTTTAATAGGATATATCCGCTGAGGATTATCAAACAGATTATTGTAATGATGTTTTCTGTGAATGGGCCGGAGTTCAGAGAGATTAATCCCTACCTAGAAAAATTTGTGCTTAATCGATATGTAAAACATTTACCTCAGGAATATAGAGTTTACGCGTATTATAATCATGCTGGTAACCCTAGATATCAGGGCTATACAGCACTAGGAAATTTCAGTGGAAAAAGAGATATATCTCATTTTTGTGAAATTACTTATCCACCATATGGGTTTATTTTATCACTTCTTAACTCTCCGCCACCTGATGATAGATTAACGGATATTACCTATTTTTCAGGCTTTCAATATGATACAGAAAGGGAAATAGATTTGAATTTACACCCGTTGCCGACATGGCTATCAACCCCAGGAGATTTTAGAGAAAAGAAAGAGATTCAAGAAGCGATATATAGGAATACTCTTAAAAGGAACAAAAAAGCCTAAGTTTGAAGATTTCTTTGACTATTGATTTTACGATGTCCGTAGTCGGAGCTTTGGTGTTCTCTTCATTTTCAGTAATGATGTTAATCCAAAACTTTACGACTATGATGAATAATTTCATTTCTGTGGGTATACGTACATAAAGGGACGGAATTCTCAATAGAAATAGGTTAGTAAGCTGATAAACAACACTTTAGGTAAACTGAGGCTTTTGTAGAAAACGTAGAAATTCTCAATAGCTCATAGTGACACTGTAATTGATGAGGTGTTTTTTGAAGAAAGAAGCTAGTTTGCACGTTTCCCGACTGGATGCCAACTCTACGAAAAGTACGATGGGGCTTTGTTCTCTTGATTTACCTATGAAACAAATTCTAAGTGATTTTATGCTTTTATTTTCCGGATGGGATGGTGAAGGAGAACCTCCGCAGCATAGCGCCGGCGACATGACGCTTTGATATGTGGGGATGGGGTTATCATGGCCACACTGATGATCCTTACTGCGCTTGGCTATTCGCTTCAATAATACCAATGTCAACTATTACGGTTAGTTATTACACTTTTAAGTTGAGAAAAAGAACATCTAGAGATAAATTCCAGTTTAAATAACAATGATCAGCCTTCATGAGGCTAGTTGTTTGGATCAAAAAAAAGACATTGCTACCACACGATAACAATGTCTTTGATGTGAAATTTAATTTCACATTGTCTCGATTGCTAGATTGGATACCCCGGAGCATGTTGACCCCTCTGACCCGGTCGTAGATTGTGATCGTGAAGGCTTCAAACGAGCTTTCACGGCATGCCAATCCGGCAGATACTGACCCCTTGGATGAGTTGAAGTTAACGGATACCGGACCATATTGACCCCCTGTTAATATACCGGAGGAAGTTGACCCTCATTATACTGAAGGTTTTGGTTCATTAGCGATCAGTAATCATCGCTAAAGAGAACACCAATGGCCGGTAAACCAAAACCTATGAGTCAGATAAAACAGTTGATTCTTCTTCATCAACAAGGCAAAGGACGCAAGACTATCGCCAGGATATTGGGTATGAGCAAGAATACCGTTAAGGTATATCTAGAGAAGCTTAGCACCCTCACTACCTACAAAGAAGAAAAAGGCTATACCCTAGAGGAGCTACTCAGGATGGATTATCCTGTATTAGAAGCCAAATTTCATCCCGGGAATCCAGCGTACAGAGATGACCGTTTTGAGGATCTTAAGGCCAGAATGGATCATTATCTTGAAGAGCTAAAACTCACCGGTGTCAACAAAAGACTGCTCTGGGAAGAGTATCGCCAGGCAAAACCGGACGGCTATAGCTACTCGCAGTTCTGTTTTCATCTTCATCAGCAACAGGTGGCCAGCCGACCATCCATGGTATTGGATCATAAGCCTGCCGAAAAGCTCTATGTGGATTTTGCCGGCAAGCCGCTGAGCTATGTCGATAAATCCACCGGGGAGGTGATCAAGTGTCAGGTATTTGCCGCCTGCCTGCCCTATTCCGACTATAGCTTTGTGATGGCCGTACGGAGTCAATCTACCGAAGATTTTCTCTATGCCCTATCCTGTTGTCTTCATGAACTGGGCGGTGTGCCGCTAGCCCTAGTACCGGATAATTTGAAGGCAGCGGTTATTAAAGCCAACCGGTATGAACCACAGATCAACCGGGCATTAGAGGATTTTGCCAATCACTACGGTACTACCGTGGTACCTGCCAGAGTTCGAAAACCCAAAGACAAGGCCTTGGTGGAGAATCAGGTAAAACTGATTTACAGCAGGGTATATGCCAAGCTCCGCCATAGGGTCTTCTTTGATTTGCATTCCCTTAATGAAGCCATCAAGGAAAAGGTAAAAGCACATAACCAGACCCGGATGCAACGCAAGCCCTACTGCCGGGAAGAACGCTTCCTGGCCGAGGAGAAAAAGTTGCTGCTACCCTTACCGGCGGAGCGGTATGAGATCAAGTACTACCGAGAACTAGGAGCAGCCAAGAATAACCATATCTACCTCTCTGAGGACCGGCACTACTATAGTGTTCCCTATAAACTCATCGGCAGCAAGGTCAAGGTGATTTATACCCGCAGCATGATCTATATTTTTTCTAAAGGAGAACAGGTAGCTGTTCATATCAGGAATCTCAGACCAGGAGGGTATACCACCGATAAGGATCATCTCTGTTCGCAGCACCGATACTACAAAGACCGAAGCCCGGAATATTATCTGCGACAGGCAGCTAAAAAGTCTGCGGTGCTCTATGAACTGGTGAATCGCATATTTAGCCAGAAGCGATATCCGGAGCAACTCTACAAAACCTGTGACGGTTTGTTCGGCCTTCAAAGGAAGACCGAAGCCACTCGCTTTGAGAAAGCCTGCCAGATAGCACTGGATTACCAGAACTACACTTATGGCTTTGTGATGAACGTGCTGGAAAATAAGATGACTGAAGCGTACACTGATATACCCGACAAACCCCTGCCCACCCATGCTAACCTCAGAGGCAAAGCGCATTATCAACAAGTAGAACTAAACTATACTAAAAAATGAATCAAGTAGAAAATCAGTTGAATAAACTCCGGCTGCACGGTATGATCAAAACCTGGGCAGCCTTGCAGGAAACCAGGAAGCTACATGAGCTATCCTTACTGGATGGCCTAGAGCTTCTGTTACAGGCAGAAGAACAGGAAAGAGACCTACGCAAGTTCAAACGGTTAGAGTACAATGCGGGCTTTCGCTACAAAGCATCCATGGAAGAACTTCGGTTGGATCAGAAAAGAGGCCTAGATAAAAATCTGATCACTGGTCTGGCTACTGGAGAGTACATCCGAAAAGGTGAGGCAGTGCTCATCACCGGAGCTACCGGCTGTGGCAGGAGTTTTCTTTCATCTGCCCTGGGACATCAAGCTTGTTTACTGGGACTTAAAGTCGCCTATTTTAATGCTCAGAAGCTGCTGCTCAAAACTAAGATGGCACGTCTAGAGGGCACCATCTATAAGTTCTTTGAGAAATTGGCTAAGACGGATTTACTTATCCTAGATGATTTCGGGCTCACGCATTTGGAAAAGCAGCAACAAATGGACTTGATGGAAATCATTGAGGATCGGCATGGGACCAGATCCACCATTATTGCCAGCCAACTACCCGTGGCCAGTTGGTACGATGTCATTGGGGAAGCTACCATCGCAGATGCTATCTTAGACAGATTGGTGCATACTTCTCACCGGATAGATATTAAAGGCGAGAGTTTGAGAAAAAAAGTGTAAAATTGTCAGACCATCGGGTTCCTCAGAACCAAGACCTTCGTAAGGGGTCAGTATCTCCGGTAGGGGGTCAACATCAATGGAATATCCAATTAATATCATCAGCAATTTCTGTACCCAATAATACATACTTCTGCCACCTAAATTTCTTATAAAATTTATTTTTTTAATAAGAAAAATTTAATCTCAATTAAACTTGGCCACTTTTACATATAGTCATGTCTTTATAGCAGTGACCAATTGTGTTTAATTTAGCAAACAATTCACAAAAGGTCAATAGCTATATTAAAATCAAAAACCCCTGCCAGCACTCACCGGAGGGGTTTTCCATTTAACGTATGAGACGTAAAATATCTACCTACCAAGTGCTCTACATAAAGGGGCGAAAATATCGGTAGAAATAGGATAGTAACCTGATAAACAATGCTTTAGGTGAATTGAGAATTTCTGCAAAACTCAGAAATTCTCGGTAGATCAGAGTGACAAGGTTATGTTGCATTGTTTAGACCTTTAAAAAAGTCAGTTGAGTTCTACTTTTCTCCCTGATCGTCGATGAGAAAAGTATGATTAACATAATGCCGGATTATCAAACTCTGAGGGACAAATATTACTATTGTACTATCTGGAAGCCCGAAAACAGCTCATCTATTGCGCCTCTAAGAGGCTGTTTAAAAACGAGAGTCAAGAATAAAAAGGAGTGATTAGATTTGAAGGAAACAAAGCACGACCAATGTATCCAACTGATCTAACCACTACCCAATGGCAAGTTGTCAGCGTGACCCGATAGAAAAGCTACTTGCCGATCAACGAAGGCGTAAACACAGCTTACGAGCTATTTTGAATGCTATATTTTATATTACCAAAGGAGGTATTCCCTGGCGTTTGATGCCCAGAGACTTACCTCCCTGGCAACTAGTATATTATTATTTTAAAAAGTACCAGCAAACAGGTATCTGGGCGGGGGGCCGCCCCCAAGATGTGCATGATGCCTTACGCGAGCTAGTGCGTAGCAAGAAAGGCAAAAAAGCAAGCCCTTCGGCAGCCATACTGGATAGCCAAAGCGTAAAAACCACTTTCCTGGGAGGGCAGCGAGGATACGATGTTGCTAAGCAGGTCAAGGGGCGTAAACGACACCTTATTGTGGACACGCTAGGATTGATACTCTGTGTGGTAGTGCATAAAGCTAATATAGATGAGCGAAAAGGAGCTAGTTTTGCACTACATCGGCTCTTTAGCCGAGGCGGCGACTTTCTCAGGCTTAGAGTCATTTTCGCTGACGCGGGCTATGCCGGAAAGTTTGAAGATTGGGTCAAAAGCACTTTTAAATCCGTTAAAGGGGTTGTCCAAATTGTCAGCAAGCCTTTAGGAGTAAAACTATTCTATCCGCTGCCTAAACGCTGGATCGTTGCCACCGCGGCGCGGAGCGAACCTTTGCATGGTTAACGGCTCAGAGAAGGCTAACAGTGGATTATGAACGAAAAGTCAAAAATAGTGAGGCCTTTATTCATATCGCTATGATACGCCTGATGCTTAAAAACTATTGAATAACATTTTTAAACAGTCTCTAAGAATTTAAGATTTGCAGCTCAAAGTGACAGGAAACTTGATAATCCTATTGAGAATTTCGTCCCTTTATGTCAACGAACCCAATTTAAAAGTCCGTTTTAATACATAGGCTCGCTGATCGGAAGAATTACCGGATATTGCTATTCATTTTGCCATGTAAATAATCAAAGTGTAAAATATCCAGAACAAATGAGTTCTTAAAACAGCCGATCTATACGTAAATGTGGAAAAATCGCTAGGCTTAGAGTAAGCTATTTACCCGGGTGCTACGAATACCCCTATTAGCTTTAAGAACGAGTGGCGGATTTCACTCGATTGCTTGCCGTACCTCTAAAGGGGAGTTTTTTACGGTAGCCGGCCCCCTAATGCTATTACTATAACACAAGTTTTTAGGACCTCTTGTGCCAATGGTCAATGTTCAGCTCATTCCCATCAATTTTTGTTTAAAAGGGCTGTAAAGTAATCCAATGTCTACATGCTTGTCTACTGTTTACTATTCGTACCGTGAATGTACCACCCGCAGGGAATGCGTTTATTTGGTGTTCCGATAGCAAACGGACAATTTTGGGCGCTAAGCCTAACTATCAAAAAGGGGAGCGTTTTTTGATTTTAGAAAAGGAACTCGTTTTTGATATCACGCTATTTTAAAAATTGCCTATATATCCAATGCAAGCGGTTTTTAGCCTCTTAACGCCCATTTCTGTTCCGTTGCTACTGGAACACCAGCTTTCAAAACAAGCTGTTTGGCTGAAGGTAACCTTTCTAGTCTTTTACACAGCGGCAAGACAGGGCATTTTCTTTATGGTCCTTATTACGATATACACCGCCGTTGTTTGCAAGATAGTAGATAATAGCATTATTTCCCGGGACTTCATTGGCAGACCAATAGTAGCCGTAATTACCAAAGGCCTCGAACTTCTGGGTGTCGTGGTTCCACATTCCACCAAAAGTTGCAGAAAATCCTCTTTCGCCACTTTTCAGCATCTCTTTCCCTGTATTTGAAGGGCTGGGACCTACTGTTTTACTAGCATTAGTTACATCTATATAGCCCCCAAAAAACAAAATCATGTCTTGCCATTCCTTATCTGTAGGTAACCTCCATCCCTTGCCCAGTTGCTCGCATGCCTTTTTTGCGGCATCCCACGTATAAAGGCGACCGTACTGCAATGAATCCCGATCATTGTCTACAGCTAAATGATTCATCGATCCTGCGACGTTTATACTGAGATTGTCCGCTAACCAGGATACATTCATGCCCGGTATAATAAATGTTTCAACAGTTTTGGGAAAAACATAAACAGTATCATTTTTGACGATTACAAGACTGTCTAAAGCTCCTCTGAACCCTTGAATGCTTTCTCTGATTTGTTGAAGTTCCTGCTGTTGGCGGTCGAGGGTATCGCTTTTTGCGTCAATGGCTTTATTAGTTGCTGTTTCCGCCGTTTTCTGTGCGGTAAAATAGGAAGTAATGAGAGCTGTAATGGCAGCAACGGCAATGGGAACGATTACCTTTTCGAGGATGAATTGCCAGAACGAATGCTGACGGGGGTTATCAACCATAGGGGGAGATAGTTATGGTTTTGGAATAATTAAAGTATTGAAAAATGATCGTTCAACCAACTTTTCTTAACGAGAATAAACTAACCGTTCCGTCTTAGTAAGAATCCGGATGTAAATCTCTCTGATAAAGATGTAAAAATGCCTTTTTCATTGGAGAAAAAAGCGGAACGTTTTTCTTAACTGACATTCCCTTTGAACGGAGTTTTTTGCTCGATTACTTGCCATACCTCTATATAAATCCTTAGCGTGAAAAAATCCACAGATATTGTTCTTACCTACATGTGGCAAAATCGGGTGATAGCGTACTCGTTAGCGTAATAGGTACGGTATAAAAAGTCTTTCTCTTTAGCACCGTATACGTCATAGGGGCGGTAGGAATACATAAAAGCCATTTGCCCGATTTTCGAGACAAAAAACACCATCCCATATTTAACCCGTTCATCTTGCCATCGGACGGGTTGTTTTTGCTGGATACGCCGCATATGATCCCGAAACGCACTAAAGATGTCGGGAATGTCGTGTCCTCGCTCTATGGCATCCTTGGCCCAAATCTTATGGGTTAAACCTATCATCATAGGCTTAAGGTAGCGAAAAATTAGGATTTTAAACGGCGGTTTATCTGTTGATCTATCCTGTCCAATTCCCCATACAGCCGCTTGAGTTCGTCCCAGTCGCTTTGTAACTGGCGCACCTCTTTTCTTAGGGTTTGGAGTTCGTTTTGATCAGCTTCATAGACCGTAATTAATTCGATAATGACTTTTGTGGCCGTTGAAGCATTCACCTGCTTCATAACCTTTTTCAGCTTCTTATCCTGTTTGTCGTCTAATCGTAATGTGTACGCCATGATAAAACCTCTTTTGCAATCAAACATAGCCGTCCAGATCTTCAGCCAGGCTGAATAATGATTGCAAATATACCATCGAGCGCCTAGCGATGCGACTATATTGATAGCAAAAACTCTTTCTATAGCGCGCCGGCACAGCTGATAATGATAGCATTCTAAAATCTGATAAGATCAAGTATGGAAAATGCCAAAACTTACGGACCCTTGCTATCTAGTATATGGAGCCTTGTTTTGTTGCAAATTCAACTCGGCTTAATGTCTATTTAATGAAAAATATAGTGATTAAGAGTCTGCATGATTTCTATTTTTTTTCATTAGCTTAATGCTTAAATTCTATGAATTAGTTTATGAGATCAATCTTACTTATAGTCAATGGATTATTGATATTATCTATTATTTCAAGTTGCTGTGGGACGAAAGAATTGACGTGTGGCAGTGGTAATCCTGTACTTGTTTATAAATGTCCTGAAAAGCAATATGAGCAGTACACTAAATCGACAAATTTAAATGTTAAAGGTACTGTAGAAGTGATCGATAAAGTGAAACTAGCTGGTCTAGATGCAGGAACTAAGACACAAATTGTAGAGCTAAGAGAAAAATTAGATCAATACTCTTCAAGGGTTCAGGATATCATCAAAGCGAACTTTTTAGCATACAATTCTAACCCATGTGATCAAAATGTGAGAGAAAGTTATCAAAAGCTATTATCGGAAATTAATTCTCAGAATGCAGAATTAGAAAAATTAAAAAATGGTATATCACAGCTAGTTATAGGTGGTATTATCAAAGATGAAAAACAGTTAAGAGAATTATTATCTAATTATGATCCTGCATTGTTGGAAGAAAACTAGCCTCATGTACTAGTTCATTAATTGTAAGATTTAAGGCGCTGAATAAGTCTATTCAAGTAATCATCAGATAAATATTCTTCGTAACCCTTTAATTGCGTATAGTATTCAATAGCCTTGATATAGTCTTTCTTGTAAACTTCATATATTTTGCCAGCATAGAATTTGCTTTTTAAAGCAAAAGGCAAAATAATGTCATCTATAGAGTCATCAACTTGAGAATTAGAATCAAAGTAATTTGAAACCATCTCAAAATAATATAATCCGGCTTCTACGTGACTACTGACTTCTTTGCTTCTCAAAAAGAGAAGTCCAAGCGAATGTTGAACAGGAATCGTAGTATAATTCCAATCGGCAACCGTATCTGCTACTTTATACCAATCAGGATCTTTATAATCCCGTGCATTTTCTTTATTGTTATCATATTTATCATTTTCATACTTCGCTAATTCTTCTTCTAAATCGTCCCATTGAGTATATTTTCCTAAGACTTCCTCATTCAAGTTGCACCAATGTTGATGTTGCAAATCAAGATTTTTTCCATAACAGTAATTTTCCATCTCAAACTTCAACAATTCCTTTATCCTTTGAGCACTAGTTGGATGGGATCTAAAGTTGCCAAAAGTTCCTAAGTAAATCTCAGGTTCCCAGAAGTAAAAAAAAAGCGTTTCAATAGCAAAAAGTCTTATACCAGATAATTTGTGTATTGCTGTTAATGCCCATTTATCCGCTTCTAGTTCTTGCTTTCGGAGGGTATTCTCAAACTTGGTAATGGTAATTTTTTCTCTTGAAAAATTTTGTCTCAACTTAACTTTTTCTTTCGTATGCTTCAATATAATGTGAGCATACTCATGTAGTAATGAAAAAAGAGAAAAATCTAATGATAACAAAGAAATATCAGCGAGAGTGATATCATTGTTAAGGATTTTATTTAAACTTTTTTCATCCAACTCAGTCAATTCTGAGATTGACAGAACTAAATCTGAGTCGGTAATAAATGGGTACACGTTTTGATAGAATGGTATGAGATTAGGTTCAATTTGGAAATTAATAGAGGCTCCTGAAATTAAATTCATTAAGTTGATTGGGAAGCTATCATCAATTCTTATTTCATATTGTTTATCATCTCTCAAATAGGTGAAAAGAGAGTTTGTATGTGGGTATTTCTCAAAGACAAGCTGAATAGATCTTATGATGTTTGCATCTCTTTTATTTACTAAATTTGGTGCTTCGTTTTTTATAATACTATCTGCGCTTATAAAAATACTCTTTGAAGATACGTCATAAATGGTACTATCTATATTACTTAGCTGTGAAAAACATTTAAGCGATGATGTGTTAAAAAGACTAGTAAGTATTATACAAACTACTATTTTCTTCATAATTCTCAAGAACACTTTTTATAAACGCAGTGGTTGTTGTAGGATCAAAACTTGAATTATTTATAGCTTTATCGATACCTAACTTGAGCTTTTCTAGAGCAATCGATTCTTCACTTAACTTTTCTAAATAATTAAAATATCTTTCTGATAAATTTCTGTCACAAGGTCTTAAGCAGTAACCAATAAAAGCAGCCTTTATTTGATTCTCAATTAAAATATTATATTGATTAAGTTTCTCTCTAAGGTTCACAACTTTACTTTCGACTAAAGAACCTAAATTAAACTCAGGCGAAAGTAACTGTGAAAGATTGGATGATGCACCTTTTAGTTCCAATTTAAAACCTTTAACTGTTGAGGGAAAAGCCTGTTCCGGGTTCTTATACACGAAGATAGGATCTTTAGATCCTTCGCAGTGTACCTTTATTATCCGTGGTGCACATGAATGTAGTTGTAAAATTGCTGCACAGCAAGTTAAGCATAAATAATTTATTTTCATTCTGCTTACTTTGAATATACGAGAAAACTGTTCTGAAAATGATATATTATCCATTACCAATTTAGATTAAATATTCTTAATTCTCATATTCAAAGGGAATATAAATTGTACATTAAATCTGATAAAGAGCAGTATGTAAAATACCCATTTATGGGTATTTATTTCTTTGATTTAATTGCCGTTCTTATCCTTCATTACAACAACCAACCTATTTAGCTATGACAAGAAGACATAGAGGCAAAATGAACGGGGAAAGGTATTTGGGTAATACCAATAAAACCGAGGTGCATGATCTTGATAATGAACAAACCAACTGCCAGATCGATGAAATTATTCGTGCCGATCATGAAAGGTCATTTAATTCATTAACAGAAGCCCACAATGCAGGGTATAATAATTGCTATTATTGTATAGGGGGCTCAACACGATAGTTTTCTTTCTCAGGCTTCAACCAGATCAAGGCGTTTTTCAATAATTGTCAACCTATCTTCAACCCGGTCAAAACGTCCGGTATGGTGAACAAGCGTGTCGTTGATACTTGAGACAGAACGTTCCAATTGGCCTACCCTGAATTTCAGATCATGGATATCATTTTGGATGACATCAACTGTGCGGCGGATGTGTTTTAGATGTTCCAGCACTAAATTTTCGGTGTTGTCGCTCATGGAATTATTATAGCGCATAACAACAAAACCTTCCAGTTATTTAAATGCCTGATGAGGTGAAGTATGGAAATTGTTTTATTATATGATAAATTAGCCATGAACTATATGATATAAGTGTGGGGACATAATTACATCAAACTATATATTAAATTCTGAAAACTTGATAAATAGCTCTTTACCCACAGTAGCAAGTGCTAAGTTTACGGTGTAGAATAGATTTTCTGCTGAACAGTAATCAGCAGGCTTCAGCCAACGGCTTTTCAGTTCTTTCCAAAGTCGTTCAGCAATATTGAGATGTGGCGAATACGGAGGCAGATAAAAGATGAACAAGCTTCTAGTTTGCCAACCTTGGATACGTTCTTTGACTTTATGAGCAGTATGAATCCTAGCGTTGTCTAGCACAATAACTGTAGGTTTTTTGATGCACATTGAGAGTTTGTCTAGTTGCTCCACTACAAAATTTGCGGTAATATTTTGTTCGGTAGTCTGATAGATCATCTTATTGTCTCTAGAGATCAAGGCAAAACAGTTAAGGCTTTGCCCCTTGGTAATTTCTATAGCCACATCTTCATCTAAAAATTGCCAACCATAAGGCACATAACCTTCTTCGGATACCTGAGACTCATCACCGTAGAACAGATCAATATGGCCTAGCAGGCTCTGTTGTTCCAAAAGTGCTAACGCTTCTTTACGCACCTGATAAAGTTCTGGGTCAGGTTTTCCTTTGACTCTGCGTCTTATTCTTTTGTACCGGCATTTAATTTTTTTAAAAATCGTTTCAAAGTCTTCAAGCTGAACTCTTTATCTAGCTCTTCTTCCAATATCTGCTTGGCCTGACTGAGACGCTGCCGTTCTTGCTGAACTGCCTGACGAACTTTAACGGCATCTTGCTCCTGATCCAGCAAAGGCTTGCGGCCACGTCCTGGCTTAGTAATTAGCCCTTCAATGCCTTCGGCTTGATAGCGATCTAGCCAATTGTTGACCGATAGGTGATTCATACTAACGATCTGACCCACATCTTTTGAAGTTCGTCCCTGGCTCTTTAAAAGAACCAATTGACAACGTTTGCGAAAAGCATAGCTTTTCCCTGTACGACAGCCTTCTTCCAAAGTCTGCTTCTCTTGGTTGGATAATTCTACTGTCCGTGTTTTTCCCATTTGGGATATCTAACATAGATTTATCTAATTTTGTCCATTTACTTAAGGTTAAATAAACAATGCTAGAAAAGGCTCATGCGTTACAAGATGCTTTAATAGATCGAGCAACTGGCGGTTTTATGGAAGATTCCATCTATAAGGAGTTACGGGCTGAGTTCATAAATAAACCAAATGTTGATGATAAAATTCCTCATTTCCTTAAGCAATGCACGAGCGTTGATCACTTTTGGCAGTTTATCAAAGAACAAGACGGCACCTATGCGGGAAGAAGAAAATATATATGGGATGAATTCAGTCAACTTATAAACTTTCTTGAAAGCCAAGAAAGCAGCCCCGCAGACGAAGGCATTGGAGTTAGTTTACAAAACCTCAATTCAGATAGTGTTCAAACCGTATGGCAAAAAGCCTTAGAACGGAGAACAGCCGACCCAGAAGGCGCTATTACAGTAGCCCGAAGTTTATTAGAGACTGTTTGTAAACATATTCTTGATGACAAAGGAGTATCCTATAAGGCAAGCGATGACCTTCCCAAGTTATACAGCACTTGTGCTAAAACTATGAACCTTTCACCCAGCCAACACTCAGAACAGGCTTTTAAAGCTATTTTAGGCGGGTGCCACACTATAGTTCAGTATTTAGGCACTTTGAGAAATCAAGTTAGTGATGCCCATGGTAAAGGTAGGAGAGCTATAAAACCAAAACCTAGGCATGCTGAGCTAGCTGTAAATGTTTCGGGAGCAATGGCGGCTTTTCTAGTTGAGACTTGGCAAGAGCAGCGAGAGTGATAACGGTTTATATGGTAAACGGGTCACTAAAATTAGATTACCAACGAAATAGCCTACCTTTTAGGTGCGGCTCTATACTTTCCTTTAATGATATTAAAGTTGCTTCAAGAAACTCTTCCATCTTTGTCATACCACGTGGTGTATAATTGTATTTTATATAGCGTATATGGCGAATATCAAATGGGATATCATCTTCATTTTGGGTAAGTAATATTACAGGTTTACCAATTGCATGGGCTATACCAAGCTCATAAAACACGTTAGGATTGCGTCCAGTACAGTCTGCAATTACTATTTTTGATTGGTAAATAGCATTCCATACATCTGTCATTACGTTATGTGTATTAAAGAAATTATCTGCACGTGCAATGCTAAGATTACATCTACTGCAAACCGCTTTTATGTGATCCTCATATATAGGTGACATTTCTAAATTAAATGGCATCAAGACAAAAACATCATGATTATTTTTCGATGGAAAAGACGTTGAAAATATTGGATCTACGAATATTGAATTAGCTCTCCTATTAGCAAGGTCAGTTAGGCTAATCTTGAGAACATCAAAGATTGGTGGGCCATGTTCTGTAAATCTAATTTGTATATTATCATCAGCATCTATAAGCCTACTAGATCTTTCTACCTCAATATCGATAAGACCGGCCGTTTTAAGAGCGAATAAGGAACTATACAAGTAGTTTGTAGGACTAGGAGGAAGATATTTGACTTCAAAATGGTCACGGAATTTTTTTAAAGTATTGATGGAAAATTCCCTAAGTACCCATAGGAGGTATGCGGAATTACTTACTGCTCTATCTACTCTATTTTCTTTTTTTGATGAACTTCCTGAACTCATCTGCTTAAAAGCTTACAATTTATTATAGTAAGATAGAAATTTTTCGATAAGATTTAAATTCCATGCTGTATGATAATGACCAATATGTAAAATGGTTTTAAATATTCACCAAGTTGAAAATATGGCTTATGAGAAAGATTGCGTATTCATACGCAAATCCAAAGTAAAACTACGTCTTTAGACCCTTGCCCTTTACTTGATCGGCTAAGTATAACTCTTGAAATCTCTAAAGATATTTTACTAAATTTATGCTGTAAAAATTTATAAAAATATCCTTATGAGTATCAACACTGGTAAATGCCCGAAGTGCGAGAGTACACTTCACAACATCAAAGTAGAAAATATTGATATTCTTGATACTGCTAATCAGAAATGGAGGGGGGCTTCTTATATATGCCCAAAATGTAAAATAATTTTAAGTGTTCAGATTGATCCAATTGCAATTAAAGATGACATAGTTGAAAGCCTGAAAAAGAAATGATTTCCCTGCACGTTTCTATGGCAAATTTTATCTTACAGAAATGTTCAAATGCATTCAAAAAAATATGCAAATTTCAATAATAAATTCTTTAGATGAATACCTACGAGAAATAGAATTTTTAGAAGAAACTGATTTATATAGAGGGGTTGGAGATGATAAAAAACATAGACTTATTCCTTCAGCAGGAAGGTTTGGAATTAAGGAGGCGGTTGCACAGTTGCAATACGAAGAAAATCTTTTTAAGGATTTCAAAAGAAAAGCATATTTATATATTGATAATACACCTAAAAACGACTTTGAATGGCTTTTTTTAGCTCAACACCATGGTTTGCCTACTAGGTTATTAGATTGGACATTTAATCCATTAGTTGCTCTTCATTTTGCTGTTGAAAATGAATATGATGCAGATTGTGCTGTTTATAGGTCATATTTGAGCAGGATAATTACTCCTGAACTAATTGAAGAATGGCAGAACCCATTCAATGTAAGTCAAATGATGCAGATTATTCCGAATTTAAGTCATGTTAGATACCAGAATCAAAATGGCTTATTTACTATTCATCCAGAGCCCGCAAAAGAGGATTTTTCCCTAGTTTTAAAAAAATATTTGATACCTAAAGATGTTAAAGTTTCAATACGATGGAAGCTTAGAAAAATTGGGATAACTAAATCTCTTCTTTTTCAAAACCTTGATAGTGTCTCATATGATATTACTCAAATTAATAAAAGTAGATATCGGTCATATTTCAATTAAGAATAACACACAATTGCATGCAATATTAAATTTTACACCCTATAAAGAGTTATTCGTAGTAAGTTTTCTATTCTGACCTTACGGAATTTTCATCAGAGTAGTGATTTTACACTATAGGAAGGGTCATTTAAGAAATGTAAAATCACCAACCCATTGAAAATTTTGCAACTCTTCGAATAGGGTGTTGTAATTTATGAGGGGACAAAAGTTGCTTATAAACAATTTATGTTAAGTAGTTAAAACCATTCTAAGAAATTTACCCAATATATTGTTTGTCTAGAATAAGAACTAAATTGTCCTTATTCACTATTTTTTTCAAAATTTTTATTCTTTTTTAATAAAAAAATTAACTTATATCTATATCCCTCAACCGCACAACTTGCTCTCATATCATGATTCCATTTTGGCGTGTATCCCTAGCTGCATCTTTATGCCTATCTTTGCTTACCTCGTGCCCTGAAACAGATGATGACATTCCATCAAATACTAAAATTACAGCGGCGTTTACTACGATTGCAAACACCGTAGAGGTGGGAAGTCCTGTCCAATTTACTGATCAATCAGAAGGAAACCCTACTACTTGGAAATGGGAGTTTGAGGGAGGTAATCCTGGCACGTCAACGGAACAAAATCCTAGCGTCACGTTTAAAAATCCGGGCAATTTCCAGATAACCTTAACTGCTGTAATCCCGGTTCGCGTGATACTTTTAGTCAACGAATTGAAGTAACGTATGGCGATGACTTTTCTACTGGGCGCATAGCCATAGAAGGGGTAAATAACTTAAACTATGCTTCACTGAGTATAGTATCTAGTCAAGGGAGCGGGGAAGTAAGTGCTAAAGGGGAGTATGCTGTTGCTTATCAGCCTGATACTTTGGAAGCATTGCCTTTACTGTTTACTCGGGGTGATGAAGTATTTTTTGGGTACTATACCAATGATGAATCTGACAGCTTGGTAACCGCTATAGATATAATTATTTTTTCAATTAGTCTGCTCCCTGAAGTTGCCTATATCGGGATTGAGAACTCGGAAATAGCTAATTACGTTGAGACACATCCGTCATATGCTAACGCTCAAGAACAACTGATATTCTCACTTGGAAACAATGCTTCACCATTTAAGAATGAAGCCTATATAGAAGCGATTCGCAATATGGGAGATACGTTGGTTAACGGAAAGATAAATTTAAGCGGTACGGAAAATGGACGACAGGAGGAGATTCAAGGAGAGATAAAATTTAAACACTCGCGAAATGGAACTATTGAGTGGGAACCAACTGTCAATTTGTTCTGTAATCTAGCCTTTGAAATCAAGAATGGCGATCAATTAGAAGCTCGCCATTTGTTGAACGCTCGAGCTTTTGTGGTTTCACCAACTGGTTTTGTTCAATATTTATCTGATAAATTATTTGAAGTAGCAGCCCCACCTAAAACTTCCTACAAGATGAAGGAAGAAGGCGAGTATCGTATTAGTTTTACAAATGGCTTAGGAGATACTGAACTGGCAGCGATGGCACGAGATTCTAACATTAAAGAAATAGGCTTAAACCTATTCTCTTATGTTCTACCTAAGGCCGCAAAGAATTTGAGTAAAAGTAACTGTGCAGAAAGTCTCACTGCTTTAGTTGTTGAGGGTGGTACAAATGCAGCTCGAGTAAAAGATGTAGCTGATTTGACAAATATAATCGTCAGTGTAAAATCAGATATTTTTAGCGCTGTAGGCAATTGTAGTGCTAAAGACGCACTTGGACTATATTTGAAGTTTATGCTTAGAGCGGTTGATCCGCTTTCGGAAGTTGAGGCTACTAGCCTTCTCTATTTAAGTATTAAAGACTTTCAAGGAAGTTTAGTAGGTTTTGATGACCGAAATTTTTTTGATAATGTATCCTATGGATCTCTCAATTATAAGGATGGATATAACAAAGAACTGGAAGGTGCCATAGATAGTGAACAAACGTATAGCAATACTATTTTAGAAAAGGAAACAACCTACCTTATTGACAGAAAAGCATTCTCCACTGATGTGGTCCTTGAGGTCTCAGAGGTTCTCGCTAAAAAGCTACCTTTTTCGGGTGAAATTGTTTCTGGAGATGCCAGTTTTTCCGGCGCTGATAGCTTTGAAACCGATGATGAAGGAAAACTAATAGTACCTCTAGTAGTAGGTGGAGAAACATCTGAAGTTGAAATAAAACCTGCGTTTAGAAATCCTAAGATTAATGATAATGGAAGAACCATTTATCTCACGGTTATTCCGGAAAAGGAAAACTATACCCTGCAAATCTTGGATTATGACTCGAACCCGGTTCAGACAATAGAGAATGGAACTTCTATTGTTCTGCCTAATTATGTCTCACAGCTACTTAGGCTGCTCAAAGATGGAGAACCGGTAGGAGGAGTATGGCGGGAAACGTTTGGAAGCTATCCAAATGGACCTGATGACATTCTTTTAAAAGATTATTCTATTGGACACGTTGATTTTAAAGTTGATTTAACGTTATCCAACGAAGCGTATCGAAGTATCGTCAATTCTACAGTGAACGTAGAAACTATCTGGGATGGTAAATCTGTAAGCACATATGCTTTGAAGTTTTCAGATGATGGTTACTTCCAGATTAATAATGATGGCTCAAATCTCTCTTATGTATTTTTGGAAGTTAATGCTTATCAGCGAGTGCATTGTAATAGTTATGTTGATAACTATGAAGTAATCGGAGCTATTGATCTTAATTATATATCACATTTTACACCTCCAGCCATTATGGTAGGGAAAGGGGGGGTAAAAAAAGCTAATTCTCACTATAGTTGCACAGATGCATTTATATATCATAAAGTAAATTAGCAACAAGATTTTAGCATCAAGACTAGATAAACTTATTACTTAACATAAAGAGAATTACCCAACCAACATAAAGGATCTTCGGAAAGGGGATGTGAACAACGGATCCTCTACACACTTCTGCTGATGCTTCTTCATGATTTTATGAGTTTGGGTAGGAGTTCTTCCGGAATGCCCAAGGCCTCCACCAGGCCTGAGGCTTCCTGGCTCAGCTCCCAACAAAGGTGGTTGATCTCTCGTCTAATGGCTTTCGTTTTGCCCCCTTCCATATACCCATTTTCTAAGTACCATCCTTGGTGCTTTTCGATCTGAGATAAGGCGAAGAGCTGACAAACCTGGGTCAACACTTCACGGCTCGCCTCATCTTCCACCGGCGGTATTGCTTGCTGGAACTGCTCTAAGATGACCCGCTCCATATAGGCATAGCCTACCTGCAGCATATGGTACTGGGTTTGGTTAAACGCATCAAACGAGTCCATGCCCTGATCAAGATAATGCTTGAAGCGGGTGGCCGCACTCTTGAGTATGCGCATCTCCCGGTACTGAAAAGCCTTGAGATGGAAGGTGAAGTCTAACAAATGCTCACGACTCGTTTCGCGAATAGCCAGGGGGTTTTTCTCCGATAGCGTGGTGCGGGCTTTCTCGGCGATATAGTTGACCATGCCAAAAAAATTGATATCGGCGAAAGCCTTTTTGAACTCTGCCAACCGGCTCTTAGCCACGAGCTGCATCAGCACCGTATTATCCCCTTCAAAAGTGGTGTAGATGTCCGTATCGTTCTTTAGGCGATCCAGTCGGTTCTCCGACAGATACCCTTTGCCCCCCAGGGCTTCCCGGCATTCCTGGAGCGTATGGGTGGTGTTCCAGGTGGACCAGGCTTTCAACCCGGCAGCCAGCGCTTCTACTTCCTTCAGGTCTTCCTGCTGGCGGGACAAGAAACGCTCGGTGAGGTAGCGCAAAGCAAAGTGGCCGGCATAGGCATGGGCCAGTAAGGGAAGCAGCCGGCGCTGATGGGTGCGGTAGTTGAGGATGGGCACCTCCGGCCCGTTTTCCGGGCCAAATTGCCGCCGCTGGCCCGCATAGCGGATGGCAATGGTTAGCCCCAACTTGGCGGCACTTAACGCTGAGCGGGCAATGCCGACCCGTCCCCCAACCAAGGTACTCAGCATGGTAAAGAACCGGCGATTGTCGCTACTGATCGGACTGCTGAATGTTCCCTCATCGTCTATGCTGGCAAACCGGTCCAGCATGGCATCCCGATCTATTTTGACCTGGTCAAACCAGATACGCCCGTTATCCACTCCATTCAGCCCCATTTTATGCCCATTGTCTTCCACCCGGATGCCAGGGAGCAATTCCCCCTGCTTATCCCGCAGGGGAACGATAAAAGCATTGACCCCATAGTCGGTCCCCTCAATGAGTAGTTTGGCAAAGACCGTAGCCATCTGTCCGTGAAGCGCAGCATTGCCAATGTATTCCTTCCCCGCCGCCTCATGGGGGGTATGAATCGTGATCAGGCCTTCCTGATGATTGTACGTGGCCGTGGTTTCCAGCCCTTTGACATTAGAACCATGCCCGGTTTCGGTCATAGCAAAGCAACCGGGCAGCTCCAGCGTGCCAATTTGTCGGAGGTACTGGTCATGGTGCTTCTGGGTGCCTAGATACAGCACGCTCATGCCCCATAAGCCAAACTGCACCCCAAACTTGATCACCATACTCAGGTCATGATACGACAGGGTTTCCATCACGGCGAAGTACTTTTGAATATCCCCCTCTCCCCCGTACTCGGGCGGATAAGCCGTTTGGCCCAGGCCCTGATCTGCCAGTCGCTTGCACCACGTATAAACCTGCTCGCGATACTGCTGAACGGTTGCATAGGGTGAGACCAAGGCAAATTCTTGCTGGACCAAGAGGGCTTTGACCTGCGTGATGGTCGCCCGATCATCGCCGTCTAGCACCGCGTTGACGACCGAAGGATCCAACCGTCGGGTGGGGTTTAGTTCCTGGGTGTGGGTGGGGTGAGCCTGACGCTGAATATGATAGCCTGACTCACGGCCCAGCACCCCCAATTGAGCCTCGATCAGCTCCAAGGCTTCTTTCATCGATGCCGAAGGAGGAGCGCTGGGGGTGTGTACGTTGGCTAGTTTCAACCCCGCAGCGGCCAGGTTGTTTTTCAACGCATCCGACAATGCAGCCGCGTGCTGCTGGATGATCCGCTGCCATTCCTTCAACGTATTGGGGGAGGGGGCCTGTTCCGGATGCAGGTGTAGGGCTAGGTAGTCTCGCTCCGAAGCGCTAAGCCAGGCAAATTGCATGACGGCTGCTCGGAGATCATGGATTTCCTGGTCCGTCAGATCGGCATCGGCCCAGGCCAGGTACAAAAAAGGAATAAAGGCCAGCAGATTGGGATTTTCCAGGGCACGATCGGTCGTTTGCATAGGTATTTTTTTACACAACTGCGAACAGGCCGGGAGGTTTTACTCGAGCTTAGCCATCGTACCTTCTGGCCATAAAGGTATGTAACTAAGCACACCTTCTGCGAAGATGGCTAAATTATTCGTTTTTTCAGTACGCATCTATTTTCCTTCCGTTCAGCCATGGCTACCTATTGGGCGATAAAAGCTTCCCTCTAATCAGGGTGAGGGTTCTTTTTTCTACCCTTATTGTTTATCTTAGAAGATCATAACATTCTGCCTCCTAAAGCCCCTTCGTATGACGTATATCTGTAGAACCTGCCATCAGCCATTTTACCCCCGCCGATCCGATGCCACCTTCTGTACCCGCGTCTGCAGGAACCGCTACCGGAGTTCCCTGTCCACGGCAGGTAGCCCTTCCGGCACCTCGGACACTGGTCAACCCCGACAACGCTGGCCCGACCGGCAAGCCCAGCAGTTTGCCTGTACGATCCAACAGCAACATGCTCAGCAACAGATTCGCAACTTACTGGCCTGCCCTACCCCATCGCTGCTTCCTCAGGAAGAGTACTGGGCCCACCGCCTGATGACCTTCGTCGGCTTAGTGGCCTGGCAATGGGAGTGGGAACAGCAGCAGGAGCGCCTTCAACAACTCACTTCCACCGAGTCTCTGGCAACCGATCTACGGGTATAGTCTAAATATTGGACTCGCCATCCGACAGACTCGGCGCCGCCCCCTTCTTCCTCCTCTAACTTCCAACCTCGGACCACGGGCTTTATCTCTCGAGGTTCACCTCCGAGTCATCCTTTTTCAGCCCCTTGGCCCACCGGGGTATCACATCCTTTACCCCGATGCCACAGCGTTCTTAGATCGGTCCGCCGGTGACGATGCAGGATGGGCGGGGGAGCTACCCTCCTGCTGCCGAGCTTTCGATCCCTCACCCTCGATAGCCGCTCATCAAGCGACCTTTCCCCAACAGAGCCGGCTATTGCAGTCCTTTCACCCAACAGAGCCGTCAAAAAAACCTTTTTTACCAATATTTATTCTGTTTCCTTCGTAAATCCGTTGTTCATCCGTGGCACCGCTCCCCTGACGCGCCTGCGCCCCCCCCAATGCCCCTCACATCTGCCAGGTTGGATCTCCTTTTTTTCTGGGTAGGAAAGACTTGCTCGAAGGCTTCGGGAAAGCTTACCCGTAGGCCTACGAGAAGCTTACCTGTAGGCCTACCCGTAGGGTACTGGTAAGGCAGCTCGTAGGGTTCGACCTTTCGTAGGCCTACAAATGGCCTACAAAATGGTTTTTTTGGCCTACGCCGTAAGGTTTGACTGGAAGACTTTTTGTTGACTTTAACAAACGCACAACTGCCTATATATTAAACACTTACAGCCATTCTCGTAAACTTTAGAAGGTCTCTTTTGTAAGCTTCCTGTAGACTTTCCCTAACCTTACGAGTCGGAACCTTACCGTAGGCCATTTGTAGGCCTACCAGTAAGGCAATACGTAACGTTCAAAATTTTGTAGGCCTACAAATGGCCTACAAAGCGATTTTTTTGGCCTACGCCGTAAGGTTTGACCGTAAAGTTTTTTGTTGACTTTAGTAAGTATATAATCACCTGTCTATCAACTATATACACTAAATCTTGTAAACTTTAGAAAGCCTCCCTCGTAAGCTTCCTGTAGACTTTCACAAACCTTACAAGCCGAAACCTTACCGTAGGCCATTTGTAGGTCTACCAGTAAGGCAGTTCGTAACATTCAACGTTTTGTAGGCCTACTATCTTTTTTGTTACGATATACCGCCCGGATCAGGGCGCTTTTACCTCGGGGATCGAGCCTTGACTGTCCGCCCCTATTCTTTCTGCGGAACGTTGACTCAACTGGTCCGACATTACCGTTCTGGCGGCTCCCCCCTTGCCGGGCCGAACCAAGGTCGGTGGACGGGCAGAGACGCACCCTGACCCTATCCCGTTTTCTTCTCGGCTCCTCCCAACGACTTCTTCTGGATGAAACATGGGCTACGATCACCCATTACCCACGTGACATCCCCAGGAAGTCCGAGTACTCCGAGCGGGCACCTGGCAAGGCGAGGCTCTATGGAAGTTCTGCTCAGCGAGCTACCTACTTTCCAGCAGAAGCCTACAGAAAACGGGGAGTACTCATGGTGTCCCCCGACACCAGACAAGGAAGTCCCTGGATAGACCAGGGCACCGGAGGACTTGAGCCGGATCATCCCGCGACGGGGTCGCTTAGGTACCCCCCGGCAGAGCCCCTTGCTGAGATCTTACCTTTTCCAGCGAGCCAGTGCTTGTTGGAAGTGCTGCTGACACGCTCGCAGCGTATCGGACTGACGGAGTCGCACCAGATATCCGTTCAGATCCTCATCCTGGAAGTAGAGCCCCTGCATCGAGAGCACCGGGCACGATAACCCCGCTTGTAAGCGCTCTTCCGCCCGACGACCTCC
Organism: Roseihalotalea indica; assembly: GCF_022458895.1. Next base: position 49,523 of record NZ_JAINFL010000022.1, read on the forward strand.
CACTCCCGGATCCATCCAGCTGTACACCTTCGCGTAGGAAGCCCTTTTAAGCGCCGCTACGCCCCGATCGACCAGCGAGGTGCCATTCAGTACCACCACATCCCCTTGCAAGCGCTCACGCCCTCGTAAAGCCAATAATGACAAATAGTCCATGACCCCCTCAAACACATGCGCCTGCCGGGGGGCCGTACCCTCTCTGGGGCCACGGCCGGCCAGAAAACGGATATCATGGGCACTGGCCCCCTTGAAGTACGCATTCCGCAGGGCATACCCCCCTTGCTCATTGCGAAATCCCAAGGCAAAGTAGGCCGCTCCTTGCTGCCGAAAGTGTACTTCTTCCAAGTACCGCTGTCCTAGGGCCACCGGTAGCTTGCGCGTTTCGGTCAAGTAGCGCAGCAGTCCCGGATGCTGTAAGGGGAGCACCTGCTCAATGACCAGCGACCGATGGGCCGGGTCCGGGACCGGCGGGGGATGCCAGCGGAGATCCTCATAGCCGGAGAGCCAGGTGAGCGCCGCCGAGACACTCTCCCCCACCCCCGTCTGCTGGGCCATTCGCTGAGCAAAGTCGATGATCGTGCCCCCTTCGCCCCGACCGTGGTCGTACCACACATTCTTGGCAATATTCACATAGAAGCTGGGGTGCTGCTCTGAGCGATACGGGCTACGGTAGGCTTGCTCGATCCCGCCCTTATGGGTAAACACCACCGGGTGCTTCAGGGCCGCTAAGATACCGGCCAGGGAGAGCTGTTTGGCCTGGGCAATGGTCATAGTTCAAAGATACAACCCCCAGGCTAGCTTGCCTAATGTTGATTAGCGCTTGGCGAACTTGGGGTTAGTCTAGTTCGGCTCACAAAACCTCGATTTGCTTTTGTGCTTCCGATGAACCAAGTTAGTGTGACGAAACGGGTGCCTATCGTTGCATAATCAAACTTATGTTAACCCAATTACCTCCTCTCCTGCTCTCTTTCTCTTTCAGCTAGCACTCTCGTCGACGTTTTATAATCGATCGAAGTATTTATCGTTTTAGGTTAGAGTAATAAATTGATATACAGTGAATTACGTCTATAAAAGCAACAGATTCAGGGTTAAAAGCAACAGATTCAGGGTTGAAGGCAACAGATTCAGGGTTTAGCAAAATATAGCGCTATCTATTGATAATCAGCTTTTTATACTTGAAAAGCCTGAAAATTTGAATATTTCTAAGACAACAGATTCAGGGCTAAAGGCAACAGATTCAGGAAGACTATATAATATTGATTACCAGATACTTATGGGATAAAGCAACAGATTCAGGAAATGGCCAGATAACTGTTTTATCTAGCATAAAGCAATATTTCAGCTAATAAAATGCCTATTCCTGCATATTTTTTCCAAAATATCCAAGCTTCCACAAATTTGTAAGATTGCTAAAAGCAACAGATTCAGGGTAAAACATGCGCTATTTAATATAGAGTGGCTTTTTTTGTTTA
>NZ_JAINFL010000023.1 GCF_022458895.1 Roseihalotalea indica
TTCTCGGCATCCATACCGGATAGTACTCCGGCCATGCCGAAGGTCATCGCTGAGAAAGCCCCAGAGGTAACGGTAGCGGCTTCACATTTCGCTAACTGGGCGATACGCTCACCGACTTTGTCCTGCAATTCATCCAGCATTACGTAGTGTTCGGAAGCGTAGTGGTAAGCGGCTTTGGTTTCGTCGCGCAGCAGCGAGCCGGTCATGGCGGTGTAGGTGCCTGCCGCATTGATGAAGGTGCGCACGCCCAGTTCGGCGAAGTAGTCGCGGTAGGGGGCCGTGGCTACAGAAGTAGCGGCCGTCAGGGTGGTGGTGCCTCCGAGCAGGCCCCCGACCAGGGGCAGGGAAGAAAGGCGTTTGAGGAGTTGTCTTCGGTCAAGCATGAGGGTAGGGGTTAGGGGTAGGAATTTGGTTTTGGAAATAGGTGCTAGAGTAGAGATGTATGATCCTAATCCCTAACACCTATTACCTAATTACACTGCTGCGATGCAGTCAATTTCTACCAGCGAGTCGCCAGGAACGCCGCCGTAGGTAGCTACAGTAGTACGAACGGGAGGTTTGCTGCCAAAACGCCCATGATAGACTTCATTCATGGCTTTGTAATCGTTTAAGTCAGCCAGGTAGACATTAACCTTTACCACTTTTTCCATAGAAGAACCGGCATTCTTCAGCTCTTTTTCCAGCTCGTTAAGCACGTGTTCGGTATGAGCTTTTATATCGCCTTCGAAATGGGCACCTTTTCCGGCAATGAAAACAAATCCGCCTTGCTTAACAGCACCGGAGAATAAAGGAACTTCCTGGTCAGGTTTATTTGCGTTAAAGACTTCTTTTTCAGACGAGGTAGTAGACTCGGCTTTAACCTGAGAAGCGGCTCCAATTCCGGCAACTCCGGCTAGCGAAGCCATCATTTTTTTTAAGATAGATCTGCGTTGTGTTTTCATAGTGTGTTTTACTATAGATAAATTAAAAATGAGTAAATTTTTGAATGAGAGAGTGATTAACTGCTTATTATCGTAGTACTACAGGGTTGGCTATGCCGTTGAGATCGTAGACAATGTCGCCATCTTTAATAGTCATTTCGCACTCAAACTTTTGATCACCTTCTATTTTGTATCCAGTATAATCAAAAAAGCCAAAATCACCTTCCCGAACGCTGAGAATTGCTACATCAGCAATAGCGCCCTGGCTCAGATGGCCTAGCTCTTCGCGGTGAATAACCTGCGCGGGTTTCCAGGTGCTCGCTTCTACGACGGATTGCAAATCCATGCCCATTACCAAAAATTTAGACATCACGCTCAACATATCCTTCATAGCATTGTTCATACTGCCAATGTGGATGTCGGTGCTGATGGTGTTGGGGCGAAATCCTTCTTTGATTGCAGGAATGGCCTGAGAAAAGGCGAAGCTGATGCCTCCGTAGCCTACATCGAAGATAATTCCTTTTTTCTGCGCTTCCCACACGAAGGGTTTTACCTCTTTTGTCTCCCGGTTTACGATAGACTCCCGGCTACCTAGTTCACCGAAACAATGGGTAAAAATATCGCCGGGGCGCAAATGCTCCATGAACAGTTCTGCAATGGATAAGGGCGGATCACTACCGCCGAAGTCAATCATCACTGGAATATCACCGGCTAATTTACCAGCTTCTACGGCGTTATCCACGGGCGTCCAGTCGGGACCGGAAAAGTGTGCTACTTTGAAGCCTACAATGTATTCGCTGTTTTCCTTAGCAACGGCGGCCGCCTTTTTTGCATCCATATCTTTGACATTCTGCTCATAGTCACCACCCCGCATGCCTTCACCTACAATGTTAAGAAAAGCCAGCACTCTCGTTCTTGAATGATCAATAGTTTGTTCTTTGAAAGTAGAAAAGGACTTCCAGCCCGAACCGCCCGCATCTACGGTAGTGGTTACTCCGGTTCTGAACGTGAATCCATCCGGAGCAATAGCGCTGAAACCGTTACTATAGGCGTGCTCGGTTTCGGTGCCATAAAAATTATGCGAATGGAGGTCAATTAAGCCAGGCATTACGTACATGCCCTCGGCGGCTACTACCTGCTTGGCACCCTCAGCAGCGATATTTTTCTCAATAAGGGCGATGGTATTGCCGGTAATGGCTACATCCATTACTTCATCAATATCATTCTTAGGGTCAATTACATGCCCACCTTTAATAATGATGTCGTAATTCTGAGCCTGAAGCGATGATACGGAAATAGAAAAAGTTAGAAAGGAAAAGAGTAACAGTGTGAGTATTCGATTCATAATATTGATTCTCATATAAGCATCTCAGCTTTACGGTAGCGTACACGATCCATGAAGCTAAAATATATTGTGATAAAAAGGAAGATTATACGGCAGTTTCGAGCACTTCTTTGATTCGGCGGGCAACAATAGGCACTTGTTCTGGTCGCAGAGTGACTACCGTGATGTTTAGTCTTTCATCGTTGCCAGAGGTTTCAATGCGAGGTTCTCCTTCGCTTAAGGCTTCCACTACTTCTCGGGGAGTGATCTTGATTTTGCTCTGATCCCAACTGACGTGCAGGCCGGGGAATACATTGGCGCGGCCTTCCGGTATGTGAGTTTCTCCTTTCACTCCCGGAACCGTTTCAACTTTCTTGGCAATCTGGTCAACGCGGTCGAGCCATTCCTGCCATTCTTTTTCGTGATCTTTCTCTATGTAGTGCTTCAAAGCTACATACATGCCGAATATCTCTTCCTTATTTACCTTCATGGATCGGCCAATGGGGCTTTCGTGAGGAGAGAAGTTGAGTTTGGCGGCTTCAATCAGGTCTTTACGTCCGTAGAGCAGGCCGGCACTCTGAGGGCCCCGGATCATTTTACCGCCGGAGAAAGTTATCAGGTCGAAGCCTATTTTCTGGTAAGCAAATAGGTTCTCTACCGGGGGCACATCGGCTGCGGCATCAATAAAAGAAGGAATGCTGTGCTTTTTAGAAATCGCCACAAACTCTTCGTGCGTAATGCTATCGGGCACACCGTACCAGGAAACGGCCGCGTTAAAGAATAGCGACATCACGGTGCGCTCGTTGATGGCTTTATCCATTTCTTCCGGTCCTTCTACCTCAATCAGTTTTACTCCCGCACTACGCACTGCCTGATCAAACACATAGCGGTGCGATTTCTGAATGACGACTTCGGGTTGTGGCCCGGGGAGATTAGGGATTTGCCGGATTTTTTCCATATCAGTACCTGTAATGGCAGCGGCCGTCCCAATAGTTAAGGCACAAGCGGCACCGGAGGTCACCATGGCGGCTTCGCATTTAAGCAGTTCGGCAATGCGCTCGCCTACCTTATCTTCTACCTCGTGCATATTGGCAAAATCCTGAGCCGTTTCATTAATGGCGGCTACCACTTCCGGTTCCATGAGCGATCCGGAAAGAAAAGTCATGGTACCTCGGGCATTGATTACCGGACGGATGCCCAGCTCCTGAAACAGGCTTTGTTTAACCGCAGTCTTCGTCGTAGTAGATGCTACGGAGGTAATGGGCGCGCTACTGGCCAGCAATCCGCCCAGAAAGGGGAGGCTGCCCAAGCGTTTGATAAGACTTCTTCTATTAATCATGACAGGTGGTATGTAGTGTAGTAAATGAGTGAATTATTGAATGTATGAATGAGCGACTGAGTGAATGTTTGAATTTCATCCAGGTTGCTACTTTTATAGTATTAATGTCTGGTCTGTTTCGTCTAACATTTTTATTCCTGCTTTAAGGAAGCCCGGACTTTAGTTACTTCATCGGCTGTTATTTCGCTGGCTTCGTTTCCGAAGTTTTGGCGGACGTAGGTTAGTACGCTAGCAACGTCTTCATCACTTAAGAAGCTGTGCTGGGGCATCAGGCTGTTATAAGGCTTTCCTTTCACTTCAATCGGGCCTTCCAGTCCATTGAGTATCACTTCAATCAGCTTGTCTTTGTCACCGAGTACCCATTCAGTGCCTACTAAGGTAGGAAATCGCTGGGAATCTCCCTGGCCATTGCCCTGGTGGCAAGTAGCACAGTAGGTATTGAAAATTTTACCACCTTCTACTGCTATGCCTTTATCCAGGTTATCTTCTACTTCGTCGGGCGTGCGAATGTGGGCTAGTAGTTTGCGGTCCTCCATTTCAGCTAATTGAGTTTCGCCAAACTCATTTTTATCGCCGTTGTACATCACCCGCCAGATTTTTCCCTTTTCGGTTTCCCCAATATACAAAGATCCATCGGGGCCCATCGCAATTCCCATAGGGCGGTATACTGCGTCGCTCACATTAACGATCGGATCAACGCCGGCAAAGCCATCCGCAAAAACTTCAAATTCGCCAGTAGGCGCGCCATTTTCAAAGGGAATAAACGCGATAATGTAGCCTGACTGCGGGTAAGGAGCCCGGTTGGTAGATCCGTGAAAGGCCACGAAAGCACCCTGCTTGTATCGTTCCGGAAACTGATCGCCAGTATAAAAGAACAGGTCATTCGGTGCCCAGTGGCCGGGGAAGCCCATTACAGGTTTATCACAATCTTCGCAGCGGCCTACGATGTTGCCATCTCCGCCGTATTCGGGAGCCAGCACTTTTTGCTGCTGCATCTGGTCGTAGTAGCAGTAGGGCCAGCCAAAATCGGCTCCTTCAGTTACTTTTAGAAATTCTTCGGAAGGCAGTAATGCACTTTGCCAGGGGGTAAACTTATTGGCCCACAGGCGTAGCAGATCATCCCGCCCGTGCATCACTACATACAGATTGTCATCCAAGGGGTTCCATTCCATCGCCACCACACTGCGTATGCCCGTCGCAAACATTTCCCCGTCGGCCTGGGTCAGGTTGGTCTTATTTGCATCGAAGCGCCAGATGCCGCCGTGGTCGATGAGCTGAGGGCATGGGTCAAGGCCGGGAGCATTAGGAGTTCTTTTAGGTTCTTGGCAGGCATTAGAAGGGGCACCGAAGGGGATGTACAAATGGCCATCATTGTCAAAAACAACAGGCTTGGTAATATGCTCGTGCATGCCATGCTCATGATCATCGGTGAGGATGATTTCCCGCTCGCTTTCCGGCACCAGCGCGCCAGGAGTGAGCTTATGGCGATAAACCATCAGTTCGGTGCTGAAATACAGATAATCGTTATGGATGCGAACCGAGGTGCCATAGCCTCGTTCCCGGTGCGTTTCTCCAAAAGTGGCAATCGTATCAGCTTTGCCATCGTTATCGGTATCTCGCAGGGCCGTGATGGAATTGGTGCCGTCAGAAAAGCGGTTTTTTACATAAATATCCCCATTATCCCGTACGGCTAAGTGGCGGGCCCGCCCAGGAAGGCTGTCAACCACAACGACTGCTTCAAAACCTCCGGGCAGAAATAATCCTCCGTTATCGGGGTCGGCATGGAGTAAAGAAGACTTGGGTTGGCATTGGGTCAGTATAATAAGCGTAAGCAAGAGAGTGGGCAGAAGGAAGACCCCTTTAGTATGTAAGCGACTCATGGAATCAAATCGGGCAAGTATTAACAGATTAGGAATTAAGCTAATTATAAATAAGCGACAGGTTAATTTACTGAACTTCCTTTATACTTCGTATCTGCGGATGGATAAATCTTAAGCTTATTCGCAGAAATAGGTAATTGACCTTAGTAAAGGAGTTGTTAGAAGATTTAAAATGTCATTATATAAAATGTTATGAATTAAATGTTTTAAAGAATTATATACTTTAAAATGAGTGATTTTTATTCTAAAGTTTTATCAAACATAGTGACTAATAGAATATCACACAAATAAAGGTTATTAGTAATTGTCTCTGTTAGTGAAATGGAAAAAGATAAGGAATAGAATTTATTGATGATGAATCGAACCCAATAAAAGAATGTTGAGGCTTACCTAGCGGAAAGGTATTAGAAAAATGGTATGTATCACAGAATGTTTATCAAGCAGGGGAATCGCAGTTTCATGCTAACTAACTTCTTTTTCAAAAGAGATATAGAAAGGCTCTTAAATTTAATAGTAAATCATGATTTTCTTTTGACACTTTGATAAAGACGTAAGTACACAAATAGTAAGATTTGGCAGGGCTTATTTTTTTTAGTTGCGCAATAATAACTATCGTTACTAAAACATATGATTTGAATTTTCTTTAGATTCAATTACTGCGTACAAACACGTTAATTGCACGGGTTTATACGGAAGATATATTAAACAGAAAGAAGATTTTAACAACAACCTTAATAATCTATGGAACACGAAGGAAGAACAGCGATTGTCACTGGCGGCAGTAAGGGCATAGGAGCCGCCTGTGTAGAGATTTTCGTTCGAGAAGGTGCTCAGGTGATCATTCTGGATTTAGATGAGAAGAATGGTAAACAACTGGAAGAGCATATGGAAGGAAATGTGTTTTTTATCAATTGTGATGTCTCTAAAGAGTCGCAGGTCAAAGCGGCTATTGCGCAGGGATCAGAAAAGTTTGGGCAGATCAATTATCTGGTCAACAACGCGGGCGTTCAGCGCTACTCAACCATTACAGAAACCAGCGAAGAAGAGTGGGATATGGTGATGAATATTAACCTCAAGAGTGCCTTCCTATGTGCTAAGCATGCCATCCCGTATATGCAAAAAATTGGTGGGGGAGTGGTTGTTAATGTTTCCAGTGTGCAGGCTATGCTGAGCCAGGGCAATGTAGGACCTTACGTTACGTCCAAAACGGCCATGTTGGGGCTGACCCGAAGCATTGCCGTTGATTATGCTCCTAATGTTCGTTGTGTTGCGGTGTGTCCTGGTTCTATTGATACGCCCATGCTGCGGTGGGGCTTCTCGCAATCACCTGACCCGGAGCAGGTCTATCAGGAGTGTATGGATATGCACTTGACAAAACGGATAGCTCAGCCCCAGGAAGTTGGCGAGTTCATTGCCTACCTGTGCAGTAACAAAGCTGCCTTCATGACTGGACAAGCCTACCGTATTGATGGTGGCCTGGGAGTGATGATTCCGGGAAGTAAACGCGATTAGATTCCGATTTTGAGAAAATAGCGAACTTGTAGATAGCGTTAAAAGGATATTTTCTCTTGGCAAAAATAGGCTGTTTAAAGGACCTTAAGCAGTATTATTCATAAGTCGTAGACAATTATTGCCGGAAATTTTGTGTATAGCGAGGAATTTGGTACGCTCTTAGCATGCCTGCATGGTTAGTAACAATAACTTGTACTACTATGGACGCAAGAAAAAGAATTGACCTGGCAATTAAGGTTACGGTAATATTAGTAGGTTGGGCTACTTACTGTGTAGTATAGCTGCCTCAATACAAATACCCTCTCAAATGCTCCAAAGAGCGTTGTTATTCTGGCAGAAAGTTCCTGTTAATGATTTCTTAATGCATTGATTAGGTCCTTTTTGCTCATATGAGAGCGGCCTTCAATGCCTATCTCTTTAGCTTTCTGGTATAACTCATTTTTGCTGCGTTCTTCGTAAGGCGCGCCTTCTCCGCCTCGTTTTCCGGCTTCGGTGCGATCAGTATTTGCAATGCGGGCTGCTTTTTCTTTACTGTACCCTTTATGGCGAAGTTCTTCGTAAGCTTCATCATCTTTAATCTGAGGACCATGATTTTTAGCCATGATTGAAAAAATTTGGAGGTTAAAAAATGAGTTATAAGTGAACATTGGCATTTGGTTGAATCTCCTTAGTCAATAACCAGGAAAGCGAGCTTTGGTTAAGCTGTATACCCATTCTTGCTGAGCAACTGGAATAACTGTTCATCAGAAAAAGGTGCTAACGCTAATAAAGCGTCATAAGGGCTATTGGGTAAATGAAGAAGGTGGGCAAACACCGGTTCGGTTTTCATCCCTGCCTGTTTTAATTGCCGAATAACTAACCGAAAATCAGGACTTGCCAACTGTAAAATCCGGTGTTCTATCATCATATGCCGATAGGCAACTTGCCTGGTGGCCGGAAGCGGCTGCCCAAATAATTCGAAAGGCCATCCTTGATAGCAGAAATTAATGATAACGGTTGGCAATTCCTGTACTACGGTTTGCCTTACGGAAAATCCGGGTAAGTATCCGAAACGCGCTTTTACATCCTGAATGAAAGCATCAGGTTGGTATACTTCACAAATAATATCCAAGTCGCTGCCGGGAATGTCTATGCCGATTGGAATCGTGCCTGTCAATACTGGGTTGTACGGAGCCAACGTAGCAAATACCGCGAGCTGGTTTATCGCATGGTAAGCTTGTTGTTGGCGTTCATTTCCGGTTTTTAGATAATCCGGATTGGTAAAATCCATACTTCATACATGGAAACCCGGCGATACCAGAGGCTTATATTCCGGATGTCGGCGGATAAACATTGCTACGTAGGGACATAGAGGTAGCACTGGTATGTTTTCAGCTTTGGCATACTCTAAACCCGCCCGTGCCAGGGTAGAGGCCAAACCTTGCCCCTCCAGTGAAGGCGGCACTTCGGTATGCGTAAATACCATAAAATTCTTAGCGGGGATGTATTCCAGCACGGCCACTTTGCTTTCAACTTGAATTTCAAAGCGTTTTTTTTCAGGCTTATGAAGCACTGTTAGTGTATCAGGGTGTATAGGCATAGCAGAAGCATTTAAAATTTTAAGGGAAACTATTGTAGTCGGGTAGCATTCTTAGAGAATCGTACTAAATTAGGGTTTCGAGTATATCAATCCAAGCATCATGAAGCTACGTTGGTTTGTTGTGGGACTTCTTTGTGTAGCAGCATTATCAGCACAGGCGCAGAATGAAACCTCGGTGGAACCTCGGGTTTGGAAAAGTCTGGCAGACGTGGCAATCAACGATCGTTACGATGCATCAGTAGGCTATGAAATTTCATACCCGGTATTTGGCAAGCAGGCGCAGGCCCTGGATGGAAAAACGATTACTGTAAAGGGGTACATGATTCCTTTTGAAGCATACCTAAAACCTAAATACTTTATTTTATCAGCATTACCCATTGCGGCCTGTTTCTTCTGCGGTGGGGCCGGGCCCGAAACGGTTATGGAAGTATTTAGCCAGGAAAATATCGATCTTTCTTCTGAAGTAATTCAACTACGAGGCCGGTTAGAGCTCAACCAGAATAACCCCGACAGAATGATGTACATTCTTCATGATGCCGAATTGATAGAAGAATAACCTTTCCCTAACCTTAGAAATGATACAAAAGATGAAAACCTACCTGTATTCTATTGCCCTCCTGTTCCTCATATCAATCTCTTCGGGCGTGGCTCAGTCTGATGATGACTCGGCCATGATCCGCCAGATTTACGATGAGACCCTGCTACAGGGCGAAGCTTATGACAATCTGCGCGTATTGTGTAAAGATGTGGGGGGGAGAGTAGCGGGTTCGCCCGAAGCCGCGGCCGCCGTAGAGTGGGGGCGCCAACTGATGGAAGCCTATGGTTTTGACAGCGTGTTTCTTCAACCGGTTATGGTACCCCACTGGGTGCGGGGCAAAAAGGAAATCGGGCGCATTGTTAACGCTAAAAAAATGGGAACATATCAGGTCAATATCACCTCCTTAGGGAACGCCGTGGGTACGGGCCCCGACGGTGTACTGGCAAACATAGTGGAAGTGCATACTCTGGAAGAACTGGCCGACCTGGGAAAGGAAAACGTGGAAGGTAAGATCATCTTTTTCAACCGCCCAATGGACCAAACCCAGATTCAGACCGGCTCAGCGTACGGTTTAGCCGGTGATCAACGGCGGGGCGGGCCTTCCGAAGCAGCCAAGTATGGCGCCGTAGGGGTCATTGTACGTTCCTTATCAACCGCATTTGATGATTATCCTCACACCGGGAGCACGGTGTATTCCTTCAATATTCCGAAGATACCGGCGGTAGCCATCAGTACGAATGATGCTGATCTGCTAAGCGGCGCATTAGAAGAAGAACCCGACCTTTCTTTTTACCTGGAAACCCACTGCCAGATGCTGGATGACGTGCTATCGTACAACGTAGTGGGGGAGTTGACAGGAAGTGAGTTTCCCGATGAATATATCGTAGTAGGCGGACACCTGGATTCCTGGGATTTGGCCGAAGGAGCCCATGATGACGGGGCGGGCATCGTACATTCTATCGAAGTGCTCAGAACGTTGAAAGCATTAAATTATCAACCTAAACGTACGCTGCGTGCCGTATTGTTTATGAATGAAGAAAATGGCCTGGCCGGAGGAAAGAAATATGCCGAACTGGCCGAAGAAAATGGCGAAGACCATTTAGCCGCTATTGAGTCTGATGCGGGGGGCTTTGTTCCCCGAGGGTTTGGGCTGGATGTAAGTGATGCTGCTTTTCAGCAAATACAGAGTTGGGCGCCTCTATTCGAACCGTATGATTTGCACAAATTTAACCAGGGTGGCAGCGGTGCTGATATTAGCGCTCTTAAACCACAAGGGGTTGAACTGATTGGGTTGCGCCCCGACTCTCAGCGGTATTTTGATATGCATCACTCTGCTCTTGATGTTTTTGAAATTGTGAACCGACGCGAGCTACTACTGGGAGCCGCGGCAATGACATCTCTAGTCTATTTGATAGATCAGCATGGATTAACGAATACATCAGCCGGAGAGGGAACAGGCAAATAATTACCCTTCATTTAATTTAAAGCATATAGGTGTTCTTTTCTATGAAATGGTACACCTTGTTTTCCAATGAAACGATTATGAGCGCCAATAAAAAAATTATTCTTTAATAATCTGAAAGTACACCATACTTTTTGCCTGTCAGTAGGCATTTTCATAAGAAGAATTACCTAAAACACTAAGTAAAAGTCAATTTGTGGTGAAATAAATCTATTTTTTATTAGAATAATTTAAATTTATCCAGTTACTTTGCATATTCTTATTATAATTATTGAGACTACCTTACGCTATTATAGAACAATATGTATCAGTATACTTGGCGGTTATTACCGTTTTTTCTTCTTTTTGTAACGACATTTTCTTACGCGCAGTTTGAAAAGCAAATTTTACTGGATGTCGATGGTAATTCCACTGCTTCTACTCCCTATAAATTCGTTACTACACTGGATGCCGACTCAGATGGTGATGATGATGTAATTGGAGAAGTGACCCCGGCCGACCTGTTTACTCCAATCTATATCAATTTTAATTCTGATTTAAGAGATAACGTGCCCGGATGGAACAATTTGCAACGTATGCCTGCAGCCGGAAGTAAATTGTCCTTGAATAATCTGTCAGGGGAGCCAACCGGTATAGAACTCACATTAAATACTGACTGGGGCTCGCCTGGTAATTATACTGTTGGACGAAGAGGTTTTGATAATGGCACAGACCCAGGCATCTATCCTAATGGAGTAACCCGGTCATATTATTATAGCTCAGGCACCGAGCGAATTTTATTAAGTGGCCTGGATCCATCTCAGCAGTATAAATTCACGTTCTATGCTAGCTCGCTTTTTGATGATGACCGAAGCACCCGATATAGTATAGGTGGAGAGGGAGTAGTCCTGAACGTATCGAACAATGAAACTCAAACCGTCAGCCTAGAGGGAATACAACCCAATGGTACTGGTGAGGTTACTATTGAGATCAGCAAAGCAAACAGTTCTAACAGTTTTGCGTTCCTGGGTGCTATTATTGTTGAACCAAATCAGGTAGAGGCTCGAGAGTATGTATTATTGACCAATAATGGTACATCCCCCTTTGATTCAACCCGGGTGATAGATAACGCTAGCTCCTGGACCTTCGCCAAAGCAGTTGATCTGAATAAGGATGATTATGAGGATCTGGTAAGTTATGACATCCGGTCGCAGCAACTGATCTGGTACCAAAACCAGAGCGGAACCTCTTTTAAAAAGGTAATAGTAGCCACTGGTCTGCCTTCTTCTTTGCAGGCTGATGAATTGCACTGGCTAGATATCAACCAGGATGGTCGGCTGGATTTGGTCGTTGGCCAGGGCGATCAATTATACTGGTACCAACAGCTTACTGATCAAACATTTGCGGCAGGTGAGGTATGGGAATCAGTATCATCTACTGTAACAGCACCGCGTTCTTTTATTACTACTGGCGATGTTGATGGAGATAATATTCCGGATATTATTTGGCAGTATGGGAAGCAAATTTACACACTTACCAGTAAGGATGCTTACATGATTGACCAAACCATTAATGTATCCGGAATAGCCTCTCCGTGGCTGCTCACCGCTGCCGATATGAACGGAGACAGCCGTGCTGACCTTGTAATTACTGAAATGTATTCGTGGACCGGAACGTATCGGGTAGGTTATCTGCCAAACAGCAGTGGCACCATAAGCTCCAACCCAACATTTCTGACCATTACCAACCTTGATTTACTAAATCAACATCCTCAAAAACTGCTGAACAATGATGTGGACCAGGATGGCGATCTTGATTTCTATGTATATACTACTTCCGAAACCTGCGGCTGTATGGCTCCTCCTCAAACCGGATGGATCGAAAATGGGGGAAACTGGCAGTCAGCGCAGTATCATGGGTTGAATGGTCAGGATGCCACGCAATGGGCTGATATTGATCAGGATGGTGACCAGGACTTGGTAGGAAGCCGAGCCGGCGTGCCGGGTATCTACTGGGCAGAAAATGTGGACGGTAAGTGGGACAGTGTAAATTACCAGGCATTAGATAAGCCAGCGATTGATCAAATCAGGCAGGTAATTGTAGCTGATATTAATCAGGATAATTATACTGAATTGGTGGTTAAGTCTACTGCTCATGTTGCTCGGTTAAATAATCAGCAGGGAAATATGCTGCCACCCAGTATTCTAAAACAAATTGCTAGTCCTGATGCTGCTGTGGCATTTGCCGATTTAGATGCAGACAATGTACAGGAACTGTTTACTGCGGATCTTAATACACAAGGTTATGCGTCTATTCAGTGGGCTTTAACCTCCAATAATACAAGTCGGGAGCTTATCACTCATGAGGGGAATTTAAGTGGCAATGCTATTTTTCTTACGAGTGGTGGTCTATTGTTTGCCCCATTGAATGATGAAGGTAGCCAATACGGTTGGTGGAAAACAGATGAAGATGGTGCTTTTGCGTTATCGGGTAAATTAGATGGTCCGGTTACCCAGATTGCAGACCTAAATGGTGATGGTTTGATTGATGTATTGACGGGCGACAAATGGTATAAGAATACGAGTAATACCCAGTTTCAGGCAATAAGCAATGCCAAAGGTCAGCAAGTAGTTGACCTGGATGGCGACGGTGATCTGGATATTATGGCGATACCCGAGAGCGGATCGGTAGGGTGGTATAAGAACGATGGAAGCGGGGGATTTACTCTTACAAACCTAACACTAACGGTCAACGGCATACTCTATTTTGCTGATCTGGATGCGGATGGTGATGCCGATGCCATTCAGGGAGCTTCATCCGGAATATCCTGGCGTGAGAACCTGAGCGAGTCAGGAACCTGGGAAGAGTCCATATCACTTGATAGCTTTGTGGCTTCTCAATTGCAAGTCGCGGATATAGATGCTGATGGCGACAATGATATTATTGCTAACAATAGCCAAACCATTATTTTGCTCAAGAATACGCTTCAAAAAGCAGAGAATACTGCTCCGGAAGTAAAAACTACTATTGAAGATCAGACCGCAGTAGCCGATACACTATACCAGTTTCAATTACCTGCTGATGCCTTCGTAGATAATGATGCCGGAGATGTACTTACCTATCAGGCTACGTTAGAAGATGGTAGCGATTTACCAGCCTGGCTTTCTTTCAACCAAAATACTCGAACATTCTCAGGCACACCGGCCCTCAGCGATACAGGCATGGTTGTGTTAAATGTGGTGGTAGCAGATTCAGAAGGGGCAACTGCTTCTCAAACCTTCAACCTTACTGTAGTCAGTGAGGCACCGGATGATGGAGAAGACCCGGATGATGGAGAGGATCCTGATGACGGAGAAGACCCCGACGATGGTGAGGACCCTGATGACGGAGAAGGCCCAGTAACCAGCATTGGTGATGAACAATCGCGGGAAGTACTGTTATATCCTAACCCGGTATCTGCAGGTGAGCGAATCATTATTAAGAACCTACCAGCGTATGATTTTACGCAGGGGTGGATGTATACCTCTCAGGGGAAAATTGTAAAAGCGCTGAATATGGGTGATAACCAAGGCGATATTATTGTGGATACCGAATCATTGCCCCCTGGGTTGTACCTGCTTGAAATACATACTTCACAGCAACTGCTTCGCCGAAAAGTGATCATAAAATAAAGTTCAAAAATATAATAAGTCTTGACAGGCAGATAAAGCGGACATTTTTATAGATGTCCGCTTTTATTTTTTTAAGCAGAATTTTTTACCAGCATAAGACAGGGATTTACTATTGAGAACGTCACTATTGGGACCAACTAGGTAGCCCTTGCTACATTACTGTTGTGAAGCAACCTTTTTTCAACAATGACTATTCTCATGCATGTTTTTCCATATAGTAGAAACTAGCAAAGCTACTTTTGTATCTGTATGCTGAAGTCTGGGCCTGTAAGTTACTCGTTCCGTAAACTGTCTACCGGATTCTGATGCGCAGCTTTTAGTGTTTGTCCACTTACTAAAAGCAAGGCTGTCAACGTCAACAAGCCGCTTGGTAAGACAAATAACCACCAGCTTAGTTCAATGCGGTAAGCAAAACTGGCAAGCCACTCCGAAATTAGGTAATTGGCTATTGGTATGGCAATGATGCAAGCTATCAAGATAAGTTTGATAAAATCTTTGGAAAGTATCGTCACGATGTTTCTTTTAGACGCGCCCATCACTTTCCTTATCCCTATTTCTGTGGTACGATTTGCGATTGCATAGGCAACCATACTAAATAAGCCTAACGTAGCGATGAGAATGGTTAAGAGGCAAAATATTGATGATAATTTGCTTGTTGCGATGTCCGACTTATGTAATTCCTCAAATCTACTTTTAATGGAAGAATACTCAAAAGGGATATTGGGCAGGTTATTTTTCCAAAGTAATTCAACCTGCCCAATTGTTTCTGGTCTAGCCTGTAGTGTAGATAAACGTAGAGCCATTTCAAACCGATGGTACCCCAGTTTCATAATAACTGGTTTTATTGGACTGTGTAGAGAGCCAAAATTAAAATCGGATACTAGCCCTATGACCGTAAAGTTTTGCAAACTATTATTCGCCTCCTCTTGAAAGCCTAACGTTTTGCCGAGGGCACTCTCGCCATTAGCATTAAGATTAAATTGTTCAGCCGCCTTTTTATTAATAATGATTGCCTCTTGATCATTTTTGTGATCATTGTAGAAATTTCTTCCCTCAAGCAGGGACAGCCCCATTGTTTCAATAAAACCTTCATCCACAATGAGCCAGTCGGCCGGATATCTGTATTTATTATGCTTGTCTTGATTGGGAAATGTAACCCGTTGATTGCTCCATCGAGTTTGTGAAGGAGTATAGCCAGTAACAGAGACTCCTTCAACTCCAGATAAATTCAGTAAGTCATTTTTAAACCGTATAACATTTTCAATAGAACCAAGCATGTACGGGTTTGCAAGGGCAATCGTATTTTCCTTGTCAAACCCTAATGATTTATGGTATATCAGACCTACCTGTTGGTAAGCTACTAAACTAACCATGATAGTAATGCATGATATAGCAAACTGAAGAATTATCAGTCCTTTGCGTACTCCGATGACTTCTGTCGTTTTTTTTCTAAAGCCTTTTAAAACCTCAGCTGTTTTAAGAACGGAAAGATAAGCCGAGGGGTAAACTCCAGCCATGAAGGAAATTATAATAGTAAGCCCAATAATCAGAATAACAGTATTTTCTTCAAATAATGAACTAGGTACTAAGTTTTTATGGGTCAGCTTATTAAATGTGGGGAGGAAAAAGACTATGAATAGTAAGGCAATGCTTAGTGCTATTGTGGTGATCAGGCTGGTTTCTAGCAAAAATTGGGTACGCACTTGCAAATGTTGGGCGCCTAGTGCTTTTCTAATACCTACCTCTTTTAACCGATTAAGAGAATTTGCCGCATATAGATTGATAAAGTTGATGACTGTGATTATAATCAGAAAAAAAGCAATTATAAGCAACGCGTAGATATGCTTGACATTGCCATGCTCCTTGTTTTCATCGTCCAACGCTGAGAATAAGTGAATATCAGTAATTGGTTGTAGGTTAAGTCCAGTAAGATTGTTTTCTTCTATATCAATACTTTTGTTAACCAGAGTCTGAAGATTTTCATTAACCTGATCAATATCCGCATGTTCGGATAGTAGTACATAGGTGTACACTCGACTGCTAGAGGTGAGCCACCCTAAGCCCGATGGCACTGAAGCAAATAAATCGGACTTAAAATGAGTTTGTTCCGGCAAATCTTTAAATACTCCGGTAATAGTGAGGGGAATTCGCCCATCAACTGATATTGTTTCTCCTATAATTTCCTTCCGCTTCCATTCAGGTCCAAAAAGTTTTGAAGCCATACTTTCACTCAGTAAAACAGAAGACGAGTTTGTTAAGCATTTAGACTCGTTACCAGCCAAAAGGGTTAAATCAAATACTTGGGAAAATAACGAATCTACATAGATGATGTCTTCTTTAAACCCTTTCTCATTCAGGAATATAAACCCTTCTGCGACTGGTAATAGTCTGGTTGCAGCTTGAACTTCGGGTAGTTCTTGTAGCAAAGCCGGAGCAATTTCGCTCGTGGTTTGGGCTGATGTATACCTATAGCCCTCACCAGTATAGTTTGAAGTAAGACGGTATAGTCTGTCCTTACATGTAAAGTGCTGGTCATAAGCGGTTTCATCTATTACAAATAAGCCGATCAGTATAGAACTGGCCAACCCAATCACCAGACTGGTGATATTGATAAAGGTTGTGCGTTTATGCTTCGCTAAGGTTCGGAAACCTACTTTTAAATAATTCTGAGAAAGGTTGCTATTGATGAGGTTAGCTATATTCATGTTCGCTAATTTCAGCTTTGTATAAATAGCAGCTTAGCCAATGTACTGTCATAGTAATAGAGCGAATATCTATACAATAGTATTCATCTCTGAGAACAAAAACTATTCTTCTGCAGTAAGACACCCTGATGATGCAGTAACTGATGATGATCTCGAGGAAATAGCTGATTTCATAATGGTAAAAAAAGACCACAAAAGTCTCGGGAATAAAACTAGCAATTGCTTTTTATACCCTTGACCACTGTGGTCTAATATTAGCCAGACTGGCTTTTATAGCAAGGAGGCCGTAAAAGCCTCAGTGTTTCCTAGTAAAAGATGCCCATCATATCGGGTTCTTCGCCAGTTTCTACCCAAATAAGAGAAGCTGCCAGTAAGCCAAACATATCTGCAGTGTCGTATCTATTATCGTTAGTATGTGTGCGGAACATACCATCCTCATCCACATATAAACGGCTTACCGCTTCGTCTGCTACTTTCTGGGCAAACAGGCGGAAACGCTCATCATGAAAGGTTTCATAGCTTCCCATCAGGAAATGAATGACCCGGCCATAAAGATCAGCATATCCACCTTCTCCATCCCAGGCAGGTAAATCATTTTGAATCACCGTAAGCCACCGATAACATGCGGCTTTGTACTGGTCTTTATCAGTAAGTTTGTAAAGTTCCAGGCAACTTTCGGCAAAAGGCATGGGGTAATCGTGGCGTGGAAAGAGGGGTTCCCAGAGGGAGGTATAATTATCAGGGCGGTATGAAGTCTGATCAGTAGGGTTGGGAAAATCTGCTCGATAATCCTCATCAAACACGGGCTCGCCGTTTTCTACTCGTAAAATTCCGTAGTAATTGCATCGTTCAGGATCAAAGCCGTACTGCAACCAGGCACTCATGGCTGCATCGGCCATGCTAATCCATCGCTGCCGGGTAGTATCATTTACATACTCCACTGAAGCTAGCAGGTCACGGGACCATAAGCCAACTTCTGTTGTAGAATAAATCGCATCCCATCTATATCCACCATAGTCGTCAGGACTATTTTCTAACAAACCCGTGGCGTCTCCCTGGTGTTCAAAGCTATAATTGGCAATCTTGTACGCTTTGTCGAGTAGCGTTACATCCTGGGTTTTTTGATAGAGCCAGGATAGCATGTGAACCATTATTCCACCTGCCTCTAAAAATGCAAGACCAGCATTGCCACTTGCATGGCGATTAAACCTACCAGTAGACGGATTAGTAAGGTGTCCTTCAATGGCTGAACGGATTTCTGCTTCGGTCGCCTCAGAATCAATTTCCCATAGCGCATCCCAGGATGGCACGATAGGGCGAAGCTCATGAAGACCGACAGTATCTTCTGCAACATTGATTATTAGTGGATTACCATCAGAACCAAAACGAATTACTGCATCCTTATAGGCATCGTAGTAAAAGTGGTTGCCCCATGTAAATCTACCATTAAATTCAGATATGCAATTAGCTAGAAAGGCTTGTATATAAGCATCTGCCGCATTAGCATAAAAACTATCGCCTGTTTTCTTTGACAGGTAATACGCAACTGTAATTTGTGGCATATCCCAGTATATATTGGAGCCTTGAGGCGCCTCTATAGGGCGGGTTTCATAAAGGCGTTGAGGCCGGTCAGAGGGGCGACTGTCATCTTCCGGATATTTGCCGGTAGCGGTGCTCAGGCTTGACATCCAGAAAGCGGTCGAGGTAGAGCCATAAGTATCTATGCCGTTCTGCAGTTGCTTGTTATAGTGTTTGAGAACCAAATTTAAATAAGATTTGGAATCATCGGTAGATGCTTGAGAATAGCCAGCCATTGAAAGAAAGTTACCTACAACAAAGGCTATTGCGAAAAATACAATGCGCATAGTACGTATTGAATAAATTAAAATCCTTTAATTATTTATTTGTAGAATGCAAATATAGTAATAATTAATACTATTATAATCATACATAAGTAAGAATATCTGAATAATAGCTACAGAAAGCCTGCTAATAGCGAATAAACCGGTAAATTGCCTAAGTAATTGAGTATTTTTACTTTAGATCTGGAATATCTTATTAATCATTCTTACTTTTTGTGATCACTATTCAGCATACTTACGGTTTAATAGGTTATCCTCTTAGCCATTCATTCTCTAAACGATATTTTACCAACAAATTTGAACGCGAAGGAATTACCGACTCAGTCTACGAGCTATTTGAGATAGAAACGATTGATCGTCTTCCCAGCGTACTAGATCAAAATCCCACATTGCGGGGTCTCAACGTCACCATTCCCTATAAGCAACAGGTTATGGCATTTGTTGATCAGCTTGATGCCGTAGCCGAACGCATTGGTGCCGTGAATACAGTTCGAATACGCGATGGTAAAAGAACCGGCTTTAATTCTGATTATTACGGCTTTCGCGACTCGCTTACGCGTTGGCTCAATGGAGTGGTTATACCCCAGGCGCTGGTGTTAGGCACCGGCGGTGCTTCTAAAGCCGTAGTTTGTGTGCTACAGGATATGGGCATCAGTTATACATATGTTTCCCGGCAATCTTCAGAGCAGGCTATATCCTACGGAGACTTGCAAAAAACTAATTTGCGGGATTATCCATTAATTATTAACACCACTCCTTTGGGCATGAGTCCAAATATTGAAACCTGTCCCGAACTGTCATACGATCAACTTACACCGGAACATTACTGTTATGACCTGGTGTACAATCCCGAGCAAACTGCCTTTATGAAAAAAGCCCAGGCTTATGGTGCGCAAACAAAAAACGGTCTGGAAATGCTACAGTTGCAAGCCGAAAAAAGCTGGGAGTTCTGGACTTCTTGATAATGAATCAGGACTGATGATTAGTGAGAAAGTCTTCAGTGCTACGCTACATTATTCATTAATCATGGCTCATCAGTCATTCATTATTTTTTATGAAACTTAACATTTGTAGCTCATTGTTCATTGTACATTGTACACCGTTCATTGACCACCCATGGATTTCATCCTAACCTCAGATTACGAACCTACCGGCGACCAGCCCGGAGCTATTCAGCAATTGGTACAAGGCATAGAAGCAGGCGATCGGGCTCAAACTCTCTTAGGAGTAACTGGCTCAGGCAAGACCTTTACCGTGGCTAATGTAGTAGCACAACTCAATCGCCCTACACTGGTCATCAGCCATAACAAAACCCTGGCCGCTCAGCTCTACGGAGAGTTTAAGCAGTTCTTTCCTGAAAATGCGGTAGAGTATTTTATCTCATACTACGACTACTACCAGCCCGAAGCCTATATTCCGACCACCAATCTGTATATAGAAAAAGATTTACAGATTAACGATGAGATTGAGAAACTGCGGCTAAGTGCAACTTCGGCCCTGCTCTCAGGGCGGCGTGATGTGTTGGTAGTGGCGTCCGTGTCTTGCATTTATGGTCTGGGTAACCCTGATGAGTTTGGTAAAAATGTGATCAAGCTACAGGAAGGAGATGTGCTTTCCCGACAGAAGCTTCTATACTCACTGGTTGATATATTATATAGCCGCACTGAAGCAGAATTTCGGCGGGGAAACTTTCGGGTGAAGGGCGACACGGTAGATATTTTTATTGCCTACGCAGACTTTGCCTACCGTATTTATTTCTGGGGAGATGAAATTGAAGCCATTCATCGGATTGACCCACATTCAGGCAAAAAACTGGCCGATGAGCGGTTGATCACCATTTATCCGGCAGCACTGTTCGTTACTGGAAAAGATACTCAGCAACAGGCAATTCATGAGATACAGGATGATCTGGTGGCTCAGATTCATAACTTTGAGGGTGAGCAACGCTACCTGGAAGCCAAGCGCATTCAGGAACGCACCGAGTTTGACCTGGAAATGATCCGCGAACTGGGCTATTGCTCTGGTATTGAAAACTATTCGCGCTATTTTGACCGTCGCCAGCCCGGGCAGCGCCCTTTCTGTTTGCTGGACTATTTCCCGGAAGACTACCTGATGGTGATTGACGAAAGCCATGTTACAGTGCCGCAAGTACGGGCCATGTGGGGTGGTGACCGTTCCCGTAAGGTAAATCTGGTCGATTTTGGTTTCCGGTTACCTTCCGCTCTCGATAACCGTCCGCTGACCTTTAATGAGTTCGAGACCATGACCAATCAGATTGTGTACGTGAGTGCCACTCCGAGTGATTATGAACTGCGTGAGTCGGATGGGGTAGTGGTAGAGCAGGTGATCCGTCCGACCGGGCTGCTTGATCCGGTGATTGAAGTGCGACCAAGTATAAACCAGATTGATGATCTGTTGGGAGAAATTGACGACCGAGTGAAGAAAAATGAACGAGTACTGGTTACAACGCTGACCAAAAGGATGGCTGAGGAGCTGCAAAAGTATCTGGAGCGAGCCGGGGTTAAAAGCAAATACATTCACTCTGACGTAAAACCGCTAGACCGGGTAGAAATTTTGCGGGGGCTGCGCTTAGGCGAATTTGATGTATTGGTAGGGGTAAACCTGCTGCGGGAAGGATTGGACCTGCCGGAAGTATCGCTGGTAGCCATTCTGGATGCCGATAAAGAAGGATTCTTGCGTAACGAACGATCATTGGTGCAGACTATAGGGAGGGCCGCTCGAAACGAGAATGGCATGTGCATTATGTATGCCGATAAAATTACCGGATCTATGCAAGTGGCTATCGATGAAACCAACCGCCGCCGCAATAAGCAGATGGAGTACAATGAGGAGCATGGTATTACTCCAAGAACAGTATTCAAATCTAAAGAATCTATTATGGGGCAAACTAAGGTGGCTGATTCCCGAAAAGCACCCGCTAAAGCCTATACAGGCCCTGAAGAAACCAGCATTGCCGCTGACCCCGTAGTGGCTTATATGAATAAACCTGATCTGGAGAAACTCATCGCGCAAACGCAGAAAAGCATGGAGAAAGCCGCTAAAGAGCTTAATTTTATGGAAGCGGCTCGCCTACGTGATGAATTGAACGACTTGAAAAAGCTTTATGAGAACAAAGAATAATTCGTAGTTTTGGCGTCTGTTAACCCAATACTGATTTCATTGTATGTCATAACAATAGATCAGTAAATTCTCTTTATCTCTTAGAGATTTATACTAACTATCCATCCAGACCTATTCAGCACGTTTTTTATGAAGCACGTTTTCTTTTTAATCGCTTTTGCCCTTTTTTTCTTTAGTCAAACTACCCAAGCCCAGTATTTAGTGAGTTTTGGCGTTGATGCCTATAAAACTGATAACCGCGATCCGTTTGAGTTTGTAGACAAAGCTCAATTCGGGGTAGAACTAAATTATTTTTTAATTCGTCAGCTTTCTCTAACTGCTGGTTTGGAGTACTGGACTGCCCCAGAGCGTGTCAGTGTTATTCCCGGCATGCGCTTGTATCCGATTGACCCCGTGTTTGTACGTTTCCGCCCCTTGATTAGCGGTGAGGTTGATTACGCCGCCGGGGTAGGGTATGCCCGTAAGATAACCGATGAGTGGCGGGTTGAAGTAATGGGAGATTACTACTTTGAACGTGGCAACGCCGCTCTGCGGGTAGGAGTAGGGTACCGGCTAAAATAAAAAAGCCGCTCCTTTCAATAAAGAAGCGGCTTTCTAATCTATGTTAAGATTATAAATTATTTTTTCAGATTTACGATAAGCTCTATCAAAGGTAGTGTTGAGCCCATGCTTCCTTCTTCATCTGAGTCCATTTCTAAATCAAAAGGAGCACGCAATGAAGCCTGGCTTTTCGTCATATTACGAACTTCAAATGTCTGAGGCTCATTGTCAATAGTTACAGTAAGATCATTACCATTAAGAGACCATGTTCCGGGTGCTGAACCATCGTCATCTGTAGTAACTACTGAATTATCTTCTCTGAACTGGATCGTAGTATTTAGCATTTCACTTTCTACTTCACTTTCCATATTAAACTCTTCAAACCCTTTCTTCATTTCTTCTTTTTCAGCTTCAGTGAACTCAGCCCCCTGCTCTTCCATCTGAGCGATAAGATCGTCAAGGTAGCTTTCAAACGACTTTCCGTCAAATTCTACATCAACAGAAGCTACTGTCCAGGTACCAACAATACCTGCTTCTACTGAGATTTCTTCATCGTCTTTACTACAAGAGAAAAGCACGGCGGTCATAAGTAGACCTAACATGAGTGAGGATAATTTTTTCATTTTTGCTGATTATAGATTTGCTAATAATTGAGTAATTCAAAAATAAGCTCAACTGTATCTTATTAAAATTATGTTATCATAGAAATCATACATTGTAAGCAAACCCTAGGGGTTCTGCTTTGCTTATTTATTCAGGTATTTAGAAAATATGTGAAATGTCCTTTATGAGAAAAGAGTACTACGAACGCTGGAAGCTGTCAATAGGGATAGCTATTTTTTTAATTTTATCAAATCAGTTTGCATTTGGGCAAGGGTATGAACTCAAAACTGCCCGGGAAGCCATTTTGCTCTCAGCAGGAGCTGCTGGAACCACCACCAGCATTTTGCTTCGCAACAAGCGCCAACCTTCTACGCTGGAGGATTTGGGAGAACTGAATTTGGAGGATGTTTTTGCGATAGATCAATTGTCGGCCGGAAGTTACCGTAAAGGTGCGCAGGTAACTAGCGATATATTGTTACATACTTCTTACGCCTTGCCCCTAACCTTACTCGCTTTTGAAGAAGGCCGGGCCGATGCGGGAACTATCGGGTTGATATTACTGGAAACCATTGCTATTAACGAAACTATCACCGGCATTACTAAAGCTATGGTGCGCCGCCCCCGCCCATACACTTACAACCAGGATGCTCCGGAAGCGGTACGAACCTCTCGAGGGAATACTTTTTCTTTCTTCTCCGGTCATACCTCTTATACGGCGGCTTTGTCTTTCTTTACGGCAAAAACAATCTCAGATTATTCAGAGCAATCGAACGTTCGCACATTGGCCTGGGCGGGTGCCTTTCTCTGGCCGGCAGCCACGGGGTACTTTCGATATCGGGCTGGTAAGCATTTCCCGTCTGATGTTTTTGTAGGATATGTGGTGGGAGCTTCGCTAGGTTATCTGATTCCGCATTTGCATAAAACAGACAAGACTGGCGAGGCTCCCGGGGCTACTGCAGTTCAGTTGCCAATGGTACAGCCACTCTTTAAAGTAGCGTTCGTGTTATAACTATCTAGCGATGCGCCCAGTCAAATTGGTCCATTGTTTCCAGCGATACTTTCAATAACTGAACGCAGCCGTCAATATCATCTTTGTCAGCCATTTCTATGACCTGATGCAGGTGGCGAGTGGGAATAGATATGGCTCCGGCAATGGCCCCCTGCTTGCCCATACGCTGTACACCAGCCGTATCAGTTCCGCCGGCGGTAAGAATTTCCGGCTGCCATTTGATCTTATTTTTATCAGCGGTTTGCTTTAAGAATTCTACCATGCGGTAATCGCAAATAGTAGAGCCATCCATTACTTTGATAGCGGCACCTTCGCCCAGAGAAGTGATTTTCTCGTGAGGCTGTGCTCCGGGCACATCGAAGGCAATGGTGGTATCCAGACCAATACCAAAATCAGGGTTAATATTATGGGCAGCAACATTGGCACCGCGTAAACCAACTTCTTCCTGCACGGTAAATACTCCGTAAACGTCGTAAGGAACGTCGCCTAACTGTCGCAGTGCTTCGATCAGAATGTATACGGATACGCGGTTGTCAATAGATTTACAGTTTACGCAGTTGCCCATTTCAATCAGTTCCCGCTCCCGGGTAATGGGATTTCCGACGCTAACCAGTTCTTTTACCTCGTCGCCTTTCATGCCAAGATCAATGAAATAGTCGGTAGTCTTGGGGTTTTTGGTGCGTTCTTCAGGCGACATAACGTGAATTGGCTTGCTGCCCATCACTCCAACCAGGTCTTTTTTGCCGTGTACCACCACTCGCTGAGCAGTTAGTGTTTTGGGATCAAACCCACCTAAGGTATGAAAGCGTACGAAACCGTTATCATCTATATGCGTGACGATGAAACCAATTTCATCCATGTGGGCGGCAATCATCACTTTCTTGCCATCGGGATTATTAGTGCCCTTCTTCACGGTCACCACGCTGCCCATATTGTCTACTTCCCAATGATCTACCAGAGGCTCTATTTCTTTAATGACTAGCTGGCGTACGCGCTCTTCAAAGCCGGGAGCACCGGCTACTTCACAAATTTTCTTTAATAATTCAACATTCATAACCTTCAAAATCAAAAATTAATAGTACTTCGTATGTGGTAATCCGTATACGGTTGGTAATTTTGCGAGGATAAAAGTACGTAATTTCATCAGACAATAAAACGAGCAGGTATGCGACAGCGGTTATTGAGCGAAGGAGCGAATGAATTGAGTTATGAGATCCGGGGTATCGTCAAAAAGGCCAATCAGGTAAAGGCATTGGGGTACCCTATTTTTTGGGAAAACATTGGTGACCCTATCAATAAACACTACCAACTACCCGGTTGGATTAAAGATATTGTGGTAGAACTCGTGCAGGACAACGCCACCTACGGTTATTGCGATTCTAAGGGGGTGCTGGAAACCCGGCAGTTTCTGGCTGAGCTCAACAATAAACGAGAGGGTGCCCAGATTACGTCCGATGATGTATTGTTCTTTAATGGACTGGGAGACGCCATTTCTAAATTATACCAGTACCTGGTGCCTACCTCCCGGGTTATTGGTCCGTCGCCATCGTACTCTACGCATTCTTCCGCCGAAGCCTCGCACGCCAATCATCATCCCATCACTTATAATCTTGATCCCGACAACAACTGGTATCCCGATCTGGATGATATGTACATGAAAATTAAGTACAATCCCAATATTGTCGGCATCCTGCTTATTAATCCGGACAACCCGACGGGAGTTGTGTACCCGCTGGAGATTCTGGAAAAGATTGTGGCTATAGCTCGTGAATTTGATTTGTTTCTGGTGGCCGATGAGATTTACCTGAATATCACCTATAACGGAGCTACCTCGTATGCCCTGGCCGATGTGATTGAAGAGTTGCCGGGCATTGCACTAAAAGGTATTTCTAAAGAACTGCCCTGGCCGGGTGCCCGTTGTGGATGGATGGAATTTTACAACCGGCGGCAATCTAAAGACTTTGACCGCTATTGCTCTACCCTGGAGAATGCCAAGATGATTGAGGTCTGTTCTACCAAATTGCCTCAACTGGCTATTCCTAAGCTGATGGGAGATCCCCGGTATGCTGATTACCGAAAAGGTTTCAATGAATCTATCGGGCGACGCAGCCGAATTATTACCGAACTGCTGCAGGATATTCCGGCTATTACGTTCAACCCAACTTACGGTGCTTTTTACAATACCATTATCTTTCAGGAAGGAGCATTAAAGCCAGGGCAACATCTAGTGATTGAAGATGAGCGGGCCCAGCAACTGATGAACCAGTGGCTGGCCCATGAACCCGGCATGGCACTGGATAAGCGGTTTGTATACTACCTGCTGGCAGCCAAAGGCGTCTGTGTAGTTCCTATTTCTTCTTTCTGCTCCGATTTACAGGGTTTTCGGGTGACGCTGCTGGAGAATGATGAGGAAATTTTACGCGAAACCTTCAGTAGAATTCGGGAAGCAGTGATTGAGTTTACTCAATCTGTTTAAGTACGTTCCAGAAAGATTTGACGAATTAGAGAAGAGAGAAATAGTTAGTGGGAGGCTTCAAAAGATTAATAGTGGTTGCAGGTTACAAGTTCTAGAGAGAGAATCATTCCCCCAACTTGTAACCTTTTCATCTTACCATCGGTCACTGTCTACTGCCTACCATTTTATCCAGGCTCACTCGCTGATATAACCTTGAAAATACTTAAGAATTCTTGATCACCCAGTAATCATCCATATAGTGCTCTTTGAGCTCATAATTTCGCTGGTCCCAGGTGGTTTGCTTGAGTAAGATATTGGGGTATTCGCTGCTGAACCAGTATTCGTTAACCTTATCAGCTTCCAGTTGCACGGTCACTTTCCAGGCATTAGGCACTTGTGCCAGATCAAACTCAGTAGACAGTTGTAAATCCTGCGCCGGATATACAGTGAAAGTCGCATTATAGATGGTGGAGATGGTCGCTTTGCTGTTGATTTGTGATTCGGCCACCTGCTGCTGAAAGGTGAGCCCGTCGGCAAAATTTAAAGCCCGTAGCGAGTGCGAAAGCTGATCTTCGAACATAATTCCTCCTTCAATGGTCGTTTCGCCAATACCCTGACCGTCCCAGTAACTATTGTAGCCAAATGCATATTCTTTCCCTTGCGCTAAAAAGTATTTAGAGGTATTGCCACACCATTCCTGAGAGCTGTTGGTCAGCTTATAAACGGTGGAAGGCTGTTCTCTTTTATAAAAGATACTGGTGAGGTAGTGGTAGGGGTAATTATCGGTCGGAATGCGGCAGAACTTGTTGATCTTCATCACATCAAACAGATCATCGCGCTCGTAATCATCCGTCTTGACGTTAAATTCTTCATTGAATGTTTCTTTCACCAGAATAAAAACGTACTCAAAATCACGACGTTTATCATACACTATGCGGGAAGCTTGATACTTCGCTACTTCGGCTTGTCCCTGCTCCCATAAAGAGTCCATAGCCCAGTCGGCATTGAAGTGTTCAGAGGCCGGAATACGATTTTGAGCACTACCTCCAGTGCAGGCATACAGGGTGGCCATCAGACCCAGAAAAACAAAGGGCATCAGGATATTTTCATCTATGATCTTTTTCATGGTAGAGAGGTTGAAGAGCTTAAGATTCTAACGCAGTTGGCATAAAGATAATACTGCCAACTCCCTATAGTTGTTTTACCAAGGATAGGCCCCTAAGGTTTTCTTTTGATTACCGACTTTTGCACTTGCCCACTCAGTTAGTTCTCTCTGGATTGCTTTCTGCTAGCAAGTAGTTTAATCAGGCAATTGGTCCCACAGTGCCGACTGTTTTAAGTCGTGAATGGTATCAATGTCATTAAGAATAGGAAGCTCATATAATGACAACGTATGGGCCTGTGCATCTGCCCGGGTTTCATCGGCTACGGATTCGGTACTCCAGGTTTTATTGTTAAACAGCTCGGCATATGGCTGATCCATTCCCAGCAAATAATAACCACCATCCTGAGAAGGGCCTAGCACTACATTGTTATCACGTAACGCTTGAAACGCCTGTTGCAGGTGCTCAGTTGCCAGATCAAAACAGTCGGTGCCGATAATGCAGATGCGGGTGTAGCCCTGAGCAAAACCCTGTTCGAAGGCGTGTAGCATTCGCGATCCTAAATCTCCATCGGGTTGTATGGCTTTTTGAAAATGATCACCCTCCCACGCATCATCGGTAACAATATGGGGCGTGTAGTAGATAATTTTATCTTGTGCCAAGGGCAACACTTGGGTGCGTGTATGCTTCAGCAGAGCATGATACACCTCCAGGGCCTTTTCGTCGCCCACATCCACTGCCAATCGGGTTTTCACCTTTCCCGCTTCTGGCACTTTCGCGAAAATAATCAGTAGTTCTTTTGATTGATGGCTCAATGGATGATTGTTTGATTGCTGAATTGTACCCAGTGCCTAATTCAACAGAGTGTTCACTTACTCACCTGACTACCTCCCGCTTTCTGCTTCCGTTCACCTTCCAATTAGTAAACCTTCGTCCCTTTTTCCAGCCATTTAGACCAGTTTCGGTTGTAGGTATGCACACTGTCGGTGGGTTGGTTCTGAGGAGTAAATACTTCTTTGCCTTCGTTTTTCCATTGAAAAATACCGCCGTACAGATTATATACATGCCGATAACCGGCTTTTTGCAGTTTTTCTCCAATGCGCTCGCTTCGGTAACCTACCGAGCAATAAAGCACTACGGTATCTTCTTTGGAAACATCCTGTAACTCACTGATCTCAAAGGAGTCATAATCAATGAAGCGTGCTTGTTGCAGGTGGCTCACTTCAAATTCTTCGGGCGACCGGGTATCCAGTAAAGTTACCGAAGATTTTTGCTGTTGCAGGCTATCCAGCGCCTGGGGCGTCATTAGAGGAACGGTATGTTCGTACAAAGACTCTAGTTTCTCTTCGTAGCTCTTTTGCCCACACGCCGACAGCGCACTGACCAGCAGCGATCCCAGGCTCATACAGAAATAAGTGAAACGTTTCATTCGTATACGATCTTCTTTCCGGCAGCTTTCCAGCTACGCATACCACCTTCCAGATTCTTCACATCCTGGTAACCGGCCTTCACAAGCTCATTAGCTACCCGGCCACTCCGTCCACCCGACAGGCAATACACTACGATGGGAGTTTCCTTGGCAATATCCAGTACATCGCTCAGCGTGAACGTGGCATAATTGACAAACCGGGCATTCTCCATATGGCCCTCCTGATATTCCTGAGGCGAGCGGGTATCTAATACAACAATGCTACTATCCTCCTGTAAACGCAGTTCCAGGACATTGGCCTCAATCAACTGTACTGAAGATTGAGCCAGCCCGTTTAGTGAAAGAAGGATAAAGAAGAAAAAGAAAGGAAACTTCATATAGCGTAAGTTTTTATTAAACTACTCCACTAAAGAACGTATAGTATGGTCCTTGGTTTATTAAGCGTTGTACATACAGAGCCACCTCGCGCGCATGGTAATCGCCCCACATGCTAGATTCACCGTTAGCAACCTTACTGCCTTCGGGTACATAATCCCACCCATTAGGCTGATGGTAAATAGAATGCAGTATTAAGCCCTGGTGGTTTTCATTAGTGCTCAGGTAGGGCTCCCGAAACAATGTATCTAAAACAGTTAGCCCGGCCTGGAAGTATTTCTTGCCGCTTTCGTCTTTCCCTTTGCTCTGCAAATAGTTACCCAGGCGAAGTAACCCTTGCGAGGCAATGGCCGCTGCTGAGCTATCAATCGGCTCGTAATCGTTGTACGGGTCCGAAGGACGATCCAGATAATCGTCTAGCTGGTATAAGTTCGGAGCGCCGGTATCCCAATAAGGAATGCCATCCGTAGGAGTGTTTTCTATATAAAAATCGCAGGTAGCTTGGGCACCTTTCAGCATAAAAGCCTCAACATCGGCACGGTTTCCGTAGTCAGAAAGGTCTTCATCAGTCAAGGTGTCCAGAAACTCCAACTCTTCGGCAAAGCCACACATGGCCCAGGCCAGCCCTCGGGTCCAGGTAGAAAAGCCGGTGTAGCCTTGCTGGGAATTAGGACAGCGATAATTGCCATCCTTGGTATTAAAGATACATTCGTGCGCTGTTCTGCCACGCACATCAAAAGTATCTCGCCCCTCACCGTAGAACACGGAGTAATCGGCGGTGGCTTTTAGGTGATGAAGCGCACGGTGCAGCAGGTTGATTTTTACATCATTTTCAGTTTGGAGTACGTGCCCCAGTTGATGAGAAACCATTAATGCTCGGCATGAGCGGATGGTATCTACAAATAAGGAATGAGGACCGTTAAACGAGTGGATAAACCCTCCTCCACCTTTTGTGGGTGTCCAGCGGGTGGCCTGGGCAGCACCGGAAGCTTTGAGAGCCATTTCGTAAAAATGCTGTTCCCAATCATTTTGGGCAATTTTACCTTCCCGCATCAGGCGGTGCAGATTGCCATAGGTGCTTACGTTATTGAAGCCGTGATCGTGTACCCCAATGTGGCTTACGTGGGGAGCCATCAGTTCTACAGTCTTGGTTCGGCCAATAGTTAAGAACTGCTCATCGCCAGTGGCATCAAACTGCACAATGGCTGATCCGTACTGGAAACCCTGAGTCCATTCGGTCCAGCCGCGCGTGGTGTAGTGGCCTTTTACCGTAAATACCGGTGATCCTTTAGAGACATCGTAGTGATCTTCGATGTGACGAATCTTCTGGCCGGATAACTGCCAAAATGAGTCTAATAAGGGTTGTAATGATTGAGGAGTAAGTTGTGAATTTATCTTTAGCATTCGTAAAAAAGTTTGCCCGAAGATAGAAATAAGTACAGGGACAAACCAAACAATACCCGGCAAAAGGCTGGCTTGGCTAGAAACTCTGGATATAGAGTTGAGAAGAAAAGTGTTTAATAATGCAAAAATATCGTTAATCAAGGGAAATAGTCATGCGTTATTTCTCTTCGGGTAAGGCGATGTTGTTTTTCATCACAAAACACAATTATTGAGCACCATTTAGGCCAGCCCTGCTTTTTTATGTGCGAGCGTGTATTTTAAAGTTGGTTTAATCTCTAAGAATAATAGGATTGGTATACTTCTGATATTCAGAATTCTATGAAGATAAGGAATATGAATTTTGATGAAGTTTAGCAGGCTGGCTATTCTTATACAAATCTTAAATCAAAACCTGATAGTAATACTTTCTTAGATAATAAGAATACTTACTTAGGTAAGGTTCTACCCAATCCCGTCCTACAACTACTTCCCGGTTTTGTATTTTTGTGTAATAATGTTCCCGTTAGCCATAAACTTACTTTTCCAGTTTTCGCGTCATGAATTTATTCTCTCAGATTACCCGGATAGGTATACAGGCTGATTTAGCGGACGATATCAAGGCTAAGTTAGTGCTTACTAACAAGATCAACCTGATTGCCCTGATTGCCAACACTCTTTTGTTTCTTTTTACCTGGAATAATGCGGTTGTTCACTCTTTAACCTTAATTGCCTTAGTTGCTTACGGGTTGTCTCTGCTACTTAACAGCCTGCACTTTCATAACGTCGCCCGGATTTTAACGGCTATCGGTGGGATATTGGCGGTTAGCTATATTCATGCACTGACCCTACCAACTGGCGCTCCGCCTTCATCGGGTATCATCGCTTTTAGTCTGGCGCAAGTTCCCCTGGTTTCTGTACTATTCCATTTTACCGAGCGGCGTAAAATTATACTGACTTTAGGAATAGATCTGCTTTTAATCGGTAGCTACCGATTTCTAAGCAAAGTGCTCTATGATGATCGCTATAGCTTCTTCCTAAATGGAGATGCTGACGGGACCTTCTATAGTGTAATTGCCAGCTTTTTTATGGCTGTAGGCATTGTTTTTTTGCAGACTCGGGCAATGCGGCAGGCGTATACCCATAGTCAGCAAGCCCTGGCTGATTTACAGAAACATCGGCAGGATATGGAGGATACGCAGCAGCAGTTACAACAGTCTCTGGAGGAGGTACAGCAAACCAGGAAGGAAGACGAGAAACGCAATTGGACTGCGAACGGGCTGGCCCATTTCACCGAGCTACTCCGTAGCCATCACCATCTTCCGGATATATACGATACTTTACTATCTAACTTAGTAAAATACGTGTCGGCTAATCAGGCAGCCTTGTTTGTAGTAACAGAGGAAGAGGAGCAAGAGCCCTTTCTCAACTTGGCGGCTTGCTATGCTTACGAACGAAAGAAATACCTGGAGCGGCGCATCAGCATGGGGCAAGGACTAGTAGGGCAAACCTATCTTGAAGGAAAGACGGTTCAGCTGCATAAGGTTCCCTCAGAATATGTTCAGATAACCTCCGGACTAGGCTATGCTACTCCGCGCTTTCTGCTTGTTGTTCCTCTGAGAGTAAATGATCGCATAGAGGGAATTTTAGAGGTAGCTTCTTTTCAGGTGCTGGAAGACTATCAGGTGGCATTTTTGGAGAAAGTAGGAGAGGGCATTGCTTCCGAGATTGCAAACCACAGAATTGCCGCTACTACTCAGGCTTTATTAGAGCAATCTCGAGAACAAGCGCATGAATTGCACAGTAACGAAGAAGCTATGCGTCTGAACCTGGAAGAACTCAAGGCTACTCAGGAAGAATGGCAACGCATTGAAAAATTCTATGACCAGCGCATTCAGGAATTAGAAAAAGAGAATGTTACGCTTAAGAAGTACTTGCAAATATAGCTAGACCTCGTTCAGGCCTTTCTTCACTTATCCATTCTAACATGCTAAAAAAGCAAAACCCTTTCAACGAAGGGTTTCCTGAGGCTGTGATGAGCCGTTTACTACTTACTGTAGGGTTGAGGAGGTAAACTAATCAAAGATTTTTTCCTGTTCGGTGGCATTTCCAGCCAGGTCGCGGGCTCGGATGACCAACCGGCTATTACCAGGTTTTTCAGCCCCTTTTTTCACGGTATATACCCAGTCGCTGGCATCGTTTTCCGGAAAAGCCAGGCCTTCCTCCAGCAAATTGCCTTCTTCATTATACACCGCTACGTGCACTTCCGAAACCATAAGGTCATCGGTAACTACGGCCCGAAGTCGGCTTCCTTTCTTACCTGTATACTGGCTTAGATCAATGCCCCCAATGGCTGGTGCGTTGAGGTAGTCTCCCAAGGCTACGTTATAGGCGCTTTGTCCTTCTTTCGTTCGGCTTTGGTAGAGTGCCTTCATCTGCGGGTCCTGGATTGCTTTTTTTGCATACTGAGCTGCCTGCCGAAAACGCTGGGCATGCTGCTTTTGCGCCTCGGTGCGTTCCTGAGTGATAGTAGGCTTTACGGATACGATGGTTTTGCCACCGCGCTGGCGAAAGACGAGGTTATCTCCCAGCTTGCCGCTCAACCCTTGCGTAACAATATTTTTCTTGACGTAGGCCATAATGAGGTTTTTGATTTCTTACAGCCAACCTTTTACGAAAAGTGCGCCAGCTTTACCTCCTTCCATATCCGAAGATGTAATAAAAAAATACTAATAAGCTTTTGGCGCAGAAGGAGCAACCCGCTTCTTCTGCAAACGCAGTGCAACAAGCAGCCGAGGCTGGTCATGATTATTTTTCAAACCATTGAGAAGCAACATGCCTAGAATTGGTACATCAGTCAGAAAAAACAACGGATTATATACCATAAGTAACGAAAACACTAACATTCCCACTTTTTAGAAAAACATGCATTACCTATTTCCAATAAATAATCCCATCCCAAGACCTCATTCCCCCCAAGAGTACCCACCAACCCCCAGCATCCCGCCTCCCCCTGTACATCCCCGCTCCCTGCCCCCCGCTCTAACTCAATTTTCACGCTTATACGCCTAAATCATGAATCTTTTCGTAGATTCGCTTAGTTTACCAACCTAATCGGACCATTACCCATGCGAAATTATTACAGTATACTGACCGTCGGCATCGTTTTGTTCTTCGGTGCTCACCTTTCTCAGGCCCAAAGCGGAAGCGAACTCTATAAAACCTATTGTGCCTCCTGCCACGGTGAAGACCTGACCGGCGGCAACGGACCCAGCTTTCTGGACGGGCAGTGGCAGCACGGCTCCGGCAAAGGGCAAATCACCCGGAATATTCGCTTTGGCATTGCCCAGGTAGGGATGCCCGCCTTTGATCAGGTTCTGAAAGAAGAGCAGGTTGGCAGCATTGTAGATTACATTCTGGAAGCCGAACAAAACGCGATGGCCAGCAACGACAGCATTCCCGATCAACTTCAAACGCTGGATTATAACGTAGATGTAGAAGTATTTGCCGACGGACTCTCTATTCCCTGGGCCATTGCCTTCCTTGATGAAAACCGCATGCTGGTGACCGAGCGGCCCGGTAATCTGCGAATGATTGAAAATGGTGAAGTGCAGGAACCCGTGCAAGGCACACCCCAGGTGCTGAGCGAAGGGCAGGGAGGACTGCTGGACGTAGCCGTAGACCCCGGATACGCCCAAAATGGTTGGGTATACCTCTCGTTCAGCCACGAGCTGGAAGGTGATACCGCCGAAACATCCGGGGCTATGACCAAGATTGTGCGCGGAAAAATTGAGGATAACCAGTGGACTAACGAAGAAGTAGTATTTGAAGCACCCCATGACTTATACCTGACCACCCGCCACCACTACGGCGACCGTATTGTGTTTGACCCCGAGGGACACCTTTACTTCAGCATTGGCGAACGCGGACGGCAGGAACAGGCCCAGGATATTACCCGGCCCAACGGCAAAGTGCACCGCGTGAACCGCGACGGCAGCATTCCCGAAGACAACCCCTTTGTGAATGAGCCCAACGCCATACCCTCTATCTATACCTACGGCAACCGCAACCCGCAGGGGCTGGCCGTGCACCCCCAAACCGGGCAGGTATGGGAAACCGAGCATGGCCCCATGGGTGGCGACGAGGTAAACATCGTGAAAGCTGGAGCCAACTACGGCTGGCCGGTCATTACCTACGGACGCAACTACAACGGCACCTCCATTACCGACATTACCCAGAAAGAAGGCATGGAGCAGCCCATTAAGTACTGGAAACCCTCCATTGCGGTATGCGGCATTGAGTTTTACCAGGGCAATGAGTTCGCCAAGTGGGAAAATAAGTTGCTGGTAGGAGCTCTGGCCTATGAGGAAGTGCGCCTGCTCTCGGTGGTAGACAACCGCGTGATGCACGACGAAGTGATTATGAAAAACATAGGCCGCGTACGCGATGTAGCTCCCGGCCCCGACGGTGCCATCTACGTAGTGATGAACGAACCCGACATCATCTTAAAACTAACCGCCAGCGAAGAACAAGCCACCGTAAACGCCGGTGAGGAATAGAGGTACTCATTGACTAGCCGCCATATCAGTTGCAGAGTGGCGGCTACTCTTAATTTTGCTTTCTAATTTGCCTTAACTGCCCTAACTACGGCAAGTGGGGATTTTGAGACCGATTTCATGTCAGCCTACCGTAAGTTTATTTAATTTTAATATTATCATTTTTAAGCAGTCAACCCGCATTTGCTATAGCCGATGTTGGCGTGTCGTTTTTTTATGTCAGACCATATAATAAGATTGATAAGAAGATAGTCAGAAGTTGTAGTTTGTGACTTCCCCAAGCAAGTTCTCCTAATAACTTAGCCTGTATTCTTAAGTCATTAAACTTTAATTTAAGCACATCTTTGTTTTTCAAATGTTCTGTTTCAATCCACCGGATTTTGATAGTTAATGTCTTTATGTAGTTTCCGATTTTCGAGGATTTTGTCAAATCAATAAAACCTTCAGGTAAAAACCATTTTGAATTCTTCATTGCCCTTTTTCTAGTCCAAATTAAATGTCTTGTAATTCTAATATCATAAAGCCTTGAAGTCACTGATATTAAACCGAGGATAACGGTTGTAACAGAGAAGGTAAGTGACGAGACATAAAAAGTTATAGTCCAGTCGATAGGTTGGTTATAACCAATTCTAATTTCTCCATAGTTCTCTCGGATCTTGAAGAGATATGTTAGAAGAGCTAATCCTAATGTGGTAAATAGGTTGATGGAATATCCAAGTTGACTTAGTGCTTGGTTCGCCCAAAATCTGTGTCTCTCAGAATACTCTTTTATATGTTCTTGTTGTTCTTGGTCTGTCATGTTGTTTTTAATGCACACAACTGTTTGGCTATGGCAAGTGCGGGGTTTTTAAGGCACTTTGCTTTCTGATTAACGGTTAGTTCATTTTATGCAAATATCTTTATTTAGCACTTTAACCCGCATTTAATATAGCTGATGTTAGCAGTTGTACTTTCTTTGATTCTATATAATAATCATTAACACAATTGTTATAATAGCCAAGAATGCAGCTATAATAATACCCCATTTCTGCCATTTAAATGCTTTTTTATCTAAATCGCTATTACTGGTTTCAATACTATTTTTCTTACCGACATTGATAGATCCTTTCTTATTAGAAATATTCTTAGCCTCAATTTTATCTCCCATTATGATCTCATTTTTTATGTTTACCGAACTAGCTGGAATTTTTCGCCTGTCAGAGTTATCAAGAAGCACTTTAGTAGGGATAGAATATTGAACGTTCTTGTCGTTATTTTTTAAGCCTTCAATTGCTTGTTCTAAGCTATTAACTTCTATGATTTTAGATTCAAACTTTTCAAATTCATTTTTATCAGAGTCTTTGAAAAAATCAAATAGCACCTTTAATATCTTATCCAAGTCATCAAAAACAAGTTGTAAGCTAAGAAAATTGGAATTAGTCTCGTTTCTAAACCTTAAGTATTTGTCTTTAAAATGTACAACTTTAAGAACATCTTCTGCCTCAAAATTTCTTTTAAAATCGGAGATAGCCTGAATGTTATTATTCCAAATGCTCGAAAAGGTTTGATCACCAGACCAGATTCTCAGTTCTTTTAGTTTATTTATAACAGGCAAGTAAACGTTTGAATGTATTACCGAAAAGTCTTTATTAATCTCTTCCTGTAGCTTGTCGTATTTTTGCTTATCAATATAATTTTCTCTGGGTTTTAATTTCTTCTGCTCAAATTTTATTTTTTCGTGTTTGTTGCAGATCGGAATATATTTTTGAATGTATTCCTTTTTGTTATTGTCCAAAAAATCTATGAACTCAAATAGTGCTTGTATTCTTTGTGGAATCATAGCTTTGATTTTTTTGCATTCTGACTAACGTCAAATTCGTTTTTGCTTATCAGGTACTTGCAAATCCGACGTCTTCTGGTTTGAGATCCAATTTAGCGATGTTTTTCCTAATCCTCTGAACCAGCTTAAGCTTTCTCTTTTGATCTAGAAACAGATA
>NZ_JAINFL010000024.1 GCF_022458895.1 Roseihalotalea indica
TACTCTCGCTCTGAAATTTGATACACAATTAGAAAAACTCAGTCAGAATTAATGCTTGCCTATTTTTATTCAATATTAGGTCATAACTCAAAAGCAAAGTTGACATTTTGCCACTCAATGTTACATAAGTCAGGAATAGCAGTTTGCGATTCAATCTTATTTTTTTAATAAAAAAATTATAATAAATACAAATCATGACTCCGCGGTAAAATGTTTGTGTAAATTATACTTTAAGATTTAAAGTATAGAGTAAAAGACTTTCCTTGCTTAAAAAATTACATTACATATTACACATACCTCAACATTCTTATAATCCCACCCCTTGTTAGTTAATATCAAATTTTTTGATCAACAACAAAACAAAACGCTTTTCACACCAGAACTAGTGTCATTCTCACCAAAAACCAATATTTAATTACTTCCTTTACAAAATAATTTAAACACAAAATTTAAAAAAATTAGTGTATTATCAGGCATTTGAGGCTTATTGCCTGGGGAAAAAAAATTCTTTCTTCAGCTTATTTAGAATATTTAATTTATATAAAGAAAGATAATGGCCCCCAAAATTAGGACAGCAGTTTAAGCGGCAGCCGCCTTTAGGTTTGTAGCATAGTAAAATTTTAAGAAAGCAGCGTCCGACGCCCGGTAGTTGCTATTGAGCTGTGAATATGTGGGCCATCGTGGCGCGATAACTCGAAGGAGTTATCCATATATTCACATCCTAACCACCAGCCTAAGTGCACTACGGCAGCCGCTAGGAAAGACCGTGCCACGGCGGCCTACACCGCGATTTAGACTTAAGGCTGGTTTTCAAGATAAGCTACAACCGGGTGGCCGGGCCATAGAAATTCAGGTAAAGGCTTAGAGCCCGAGACCTAGTAACAAGCGGGGCGCCCCGTGGCGCTTTGATAGTATCTTGATTTTGTAACCAAACTAACCGCGATGGAAACTTTGTTTTTTATTGGAATTGACGTTAGCGCCCGGCGCCCGGCAAAAGAACCCTAGATTTTGCCGTCCGAGACCAGAAGCATCATCTCTTCTACATTAAGGTGGACAACTCGCA
This sequence comes from Roseihalotalea indica, assembly GCF_022458895.1. The sequence goes on from NZ_JAINFL010000024.1 coordinate 1,064, forward strand.
AGTGGGGTTAGAGCATTTTAAGGAAGTCTGCTTGGCTAATAAGGTCGCTCTTGAGAACAGTTTAATTTGTTGTGAACACACCGGCATCTACAACGGGGCTGCCCCAGCCAAAATGTTCTAAGTTTAGCTACCCAAGAGCACCTCTCGCTATGGTTGGAGTCTTCGCTGCGCATCAGAAGAACATTGGGATTGCAGCGTGGCAAAAGTGGCCGGCACCCGGCGATAAAATAGATGCAATCCGGATCAGCGAATATGCTTTTCGCTATGCCGATCAGGCTACTATTTGGCAGCCAGAAAGACAAACCATCAGTAAGTTACGTCAATTGGTCTCTTTGCGAAAGAGGTTACTCAACGCCAAGAACGCGCTGAAAGTCCCTTTAGGTGAAGTCGTTAATTTTCAAGATAGGAAGCTTCAAAAGGAAATGGAAAAGCTTAATATAAAACCTATTGAGGCATTGGAGAAGCAGATCGCAGAAGTAGAAAAGAAGATCAAAGTCCTCATCAAAGAAGCCTACGCGGCGCGGACCACTCTCTTAAGCATCTGTTTGATCTGGTTACTTCGGTAGACGGGGTCGGTGAAGCGGCCGCCGCTGCGGTAGTTTTTTGTGAGATGATCATTACCACGCGGTGGGCGCCACTAACGAATTCAAACTCTTTAGCTGTCCGAGAAAATTTGCTTGCTATTCGGGTGTGGCTCCCTTTGAACATAGTTCAGGTACCAGCATCCGAGGGAGTACTAAGGTGAGCCATATGGCTAACAAACAGATGAAGAAGTTACTACATATGGCGGGGCCACCCTGGCCGCACTATCAGTCGTATCTGGCAAAGGAGAAATGGCCCATTATTATCACCGAAAAGTAGAGCAGGCGGCCCCCGCGGGGGCAAGAATAAACCGGGGGGCCGGGCCCTGCTCGTTTTAAATGCAGTACGTAACAAGCTCATTCACCGAGTTTTTGCCTGCGTGAGAGACAATAGGAACTGGGTCGCCAGGCGATATGAAAAAAACTATACACCGGCTCTTGCTTAAACCATAGAAATCCCGGTATGGATGGTAAAAGAAGGGCAATTGATAATATTTTTGTAGAGAGTCTATGGCGTTCAGTGAAGTATGAATACCTTTATTTACGGAGAGCAGAAAGCGGTCAGGAACTATACCAAGGATTGCATAATTATTTCCAGTTCTATAATAGTGAGCGTCTTCATCAGTCGTTGAAGTACCAAACCCCGGAAGCAGTCTACCAAAGATTGGCGTAAAGTTATTCAACTGTTCAACTAAAAAAAGAAAAAAACTGTCTTAAACTACGGGTCCTCTACCGCCAATAGGATTTTTTGCTCAGGACTGGTGTCAACGTTGTATGAACTGATTAGTAACATAAAAATTCAGCAAGAGAAAGAAGGCTATTGTTAATTAACCCCGGTGCTACATACACCCTGACCGACACGCAGATAAGCTACCTGAGTGCAACTCATCTGGTATTAACAGGGCACCCTACAATCTCTTTGTCGCACCCAATGGCAGGGATGCTACGAACTAATGTTTCTATAAGTCCTGAAGGTGTGGGAGGTTGACGCCGACGGTAATCTTATCTGTTAGCGATTATTGAGCATCGTTCCCATTGGTCACCTATCGAGTGATAAGATGTAGTTGCACTGCTACAGATGCCATTGGCAAAAAAACACTTGTACTACACTATGGAAGATAGCCCTTAGATAGAAGTATTCTAATTGGTTATCACCAAGCAACTACAAAAGCCATTACCTTAATGAGCATAGTCTCCATGGACAACGTAAACTTACGTATTATGTTCGAGTACATTCAACCTCAAGCATGGAATAGGCATAACTACCTCGGAACAGCTTATCAAATCTATCGGGCAAAAAAAGTAATCATCGTCATGGTGAAACGCCGCCTTTAGTGCAGAAATGGATATGGTAATTGGCAGAATTTAAAATCTTCACTACAGACCGAAGAAAATAATTTCATGAGAAAATTTACTTCTTCATCTTCATTCATAAAAATTTATTTCGCAAGAATTAGTTTTATCTGCTTCTATTATTGAACAAAGCAAAATTCTTCGCAAGCTATCTATTAGCTAATTTCAACCTGTTTTAAAGCAATTCCACAATACATATATACTTAGTTGAAAATACCTATATCCTTTTCTATAATATCATTTTTTGAATTAAAGTTTACAACTCTTTTTCTATCATATATTTAAAAATCTTGGAATAGATGAACTATCAATATGTCATTTTGCCATAATTACCTTTCTATAGTCGCTCTACGCTATCTAATGGCAAAAGGATATTCGTTAATATTACATTTGCTGAATTTGTTTTTTTAACGATACAGTAAAGGTTCATTGCGAATAACTTACTGAGCAACTTTTACAGTAAAATACCTTTCCAAGACACGATATAAATACATAATTTTACATCAATAAAAACCAGATAAGTTAGACTTCTAAGTTTAAAAAGACTTTCTTCCGTTACTTATAGCTATAAGTTGGTTACCTTATTCTGTACAGAAATCTTAAAAGTTAATGCAGGATACTTAAAGTAGTATTTAGATGTATCCGAAAGTCAATCTTAGTTGTTATAGTTTTAACTTGAGTCCTTAATGTTGATAAACTGATTTGAGACTGTTGTCACCTAGTAATTGCTGATATGAACTTGTTCGGATCAATACCGAGGGTATCAAAACATCTCATTTTATCTTGAGACACCAAAGGGATCTTAAAGGAATGGAATTGGCGAAAGACTTATTTTCAATGAGATGTATATAACATCAGTTTTAAATAATACTCCAAAATTGTGCAATCATTCGTTATGAATTTAAAATCTAGTAATTGATTAATTTGCTATGAAGCACTGTATCCTAGTAGTTGAAGATAATGTTATGATGAGAAAGTTTTTGTCTCATCTATTTGCTAAGAAATACGAAGTAATAGTAAAAGCTTCTGCTGAAGAAGCTTTGATTTGGCTGGATGAAAGAAATTATCCCGACTTAATTATTTCAGACTATGAGCTAGATGGCTTAAGCGGATTTGAATTACTAGAAAGGCTTCAAATCTCTGGGCTTTATCAAAAAATACCCTTTGTCATTCTATCTGGTCAAGGAAAAAGTGAATTTAGGATTAAGTGCCTGGAAGCAGGTGCTGCCGACTTTATTGTCAAACCATTTAACCCAGTAGAGCTAGAGTTGAAAATGAGCCGAATTATTCAAGATAAATCAGCGAATTATAGCGCGACGGATATCTAACCCATACGCATATGACAACAATCATTATTATTGGAGATCAACAACTATCAATGATAGGGGAAGCGTTGCGCAATGAGTACCAGAGCATTTCGTTTTCGTCTATAGAATATTTTTCCGACTATCTATCCAATTGGCAGACGGCTCCTTGCGTGATAGTGTTGGGCGAAACAGTTGGCCAATTGACCTACATAGATGTGCTGACTCACCTCCACGAAAAAGGTCTGGACAAAAAGTTTCCAGTACTTTTAGTCAGTGAACATAACACTCCCGAGCATATACAAGAGGCTTTTGCATATGGGGTAACTGACCTAATCTTTTTGCCTTTGAATATGCAGCAGTTAAGCAAATTGGTGCAACATGTAGTAGAACTGAATATCACGATCAAAAAAAGTGCAGAAAAGGTTTCGGAGAAAACCAAGCAATTAAATAATAAAAAACAGTATTTTCTTCAACCTAGTAAAGAATTTCAGATGCCACTAAGTAAGCGGACATTTGATATTTTGGTATCTTTCAGCCTCTTACTCTTGCTCATACCGCTATTTATTGGACTGGCTATTGCTATCAAGTTAGAGTCAAAGGGGCCGGTGTTTTATTATTCTAATCGGGTAGGCACCGGGTATAAAATTTTCAAGTTTTGGAAATTCCGCTCTATGCGACAGGATGCCGACCAGTTGATTGATAATTTGAAACACCTGAATCATTATACTGAAGAAAAGAAAGAGGTAACTGTCACCGAAGTAGCTTCTCCCCCTGTTATTGACGATAGTATTCAGTGGGATCAGTTTCTGATCAAAGATGACCAATTGATTGACGAAAATACATTTGATGAATATATGGCATCAGAAAACAAGAATATGTTCATCAAAATCCCGAATGACCCTCGCATTACACGAGTAGGGAGATTTATTCGGAATACCAGTATGGACGAGCTACCCCAACTCTTCAATGTATTAATAGGGGATATGTCGCTGGTGGGAAACCGTCCCTTACCCCTTTACGAAGCGGAGAAACTAACCTCCGATGACCTCTCCAAACGCTTTATGGCCCCAGCTGGTATTACCGGATTGTGGCAGGTTACCGAACGAGGCAAACGCGACACATCGGAAGAAAGCCGGAAAAAGCTGGATATTGAGTATGCAGAAAACTACTCCTTCTGGCTGGATATGAAGATCTTAGTAAAAACCCCTCTGGCTGCCTTTCAGCATGAGAATGTATAACCATAAGATTATATGAAAAAAACAGTACTAATTACAGGGTTAGCAATATTTCTGCTTGGTTGTGAAAAGATATGGCAAGATGAGCCTAATACAAATCAAGAAAATAGCAGCCTGGATCAGGCTATCATCACCGAAGATTTTGATTTTAAAACAACCTCGGAGGTTAACTTAACTGTTTCAACCCTTGATAATGAAGATAAGCCCCTGTCCGGAGTTTATCTTTCCGTCTATTATGTATTGGATACCGTACCTATATACCAGGGAAAAGGGATCACTGCTGCAGATGGAACCTTGAAGTTTTCTATGAGCTTACCCTCTTTTGTTGAAGAATTAATAGTAGAAACCGAGTATATCGGGTTACCCCGCATGCATACAGTAGCAGTGCAAGATGGTGATAACCAGCTTACCGTAGGCGGACGGCTCTCACCTGCTACTTCGGGAAGAACCGAGAAATTACCCTCCCGGGCTAATGCACGTCAGGAAGTCTCTTCATTGTCTTATTTAAGTAGTTATGATGGTGACGGTGTGCCTAACAATCTACTACCTGTCAATGACTATATTTCGCAGGATTTACTTGATTTGATTAACACCACATTACCCGAGCGCTACCCCGTACCTACCTATAACCCGGAATATTTAAGTGATGATCTTAGCGCAGATGCACAGTTGCGAGACTCTGCAGAGGTATGGATAACTTTTGTGCATGAGGGGGCCGGTTGGCGTAATACGTTGGGATACTACACCTATGATCTTAGCACTCCCCCCCAGTCAGTAGATGATATCGAGGATTTTTATGTGATTTTTCCGAATGTGTCTTTTAAATATGAGGGCGGCAACCTTCAATCCGGGAATAAAGTATCACTTGGTACGTTCCCGGCTAATACGGGTATCGGTTGGTTTTTAATCCCCAATGCATGGAATGGCTCCGAGCCGATTGTCCAATCAGGCATAAAGTACTCTGAAAAAGATTTTAACACTTTCACCGGCGAACAGTACCGGCAACATACGGTATTACTCAAAGATAAGACCCGAGAAATCTTATTACTAGGGATGGAAGACACCTCGCGTCCTGGAGGAGATAATGATTTCAATGATGCAGTATTTTATGTTTCTGCCAATCCGTTTGAAGCACTAATTACTGATAACTTAGAATCCACAAAAACGGTGGGAAATGATATCGATGGAGATGGGGTTGCCGACCAAAACGATGCCTACCCCAATGATGCTACCCGAGCATTTGATATTTACACGCCCGGAGAAAATAGCTTTGGTAGTGTTGGGTTTGAGGATAACTGGCCCCAAAAAGGAGATTACGACATGAACGATGTAGTGGTTGAGTACAACTACCAGTTTGTGACCAATGCAAGTAATCGAGCTATAGAGATGATTGCTCAATACAAATTGGTTGCTACGGGAGCTTCCTATAGCAATGGTTTTGGGGTGGAATTGCCTGTTGCTGCGTCTCAGATCAACACCGCTACCATCACGGGGGCTACTTCGCAGTTCAGTGTAGATGGGAAAGAAGCCGGACAAGACAACGCAGTATTCATCATCTTTGACGACGCTCATGCCGCTATTGGTGCTTCCGGGCCCGTCAACACCGTATCAAACAAAGCAAAAATCACCCCGGTAAACTTTGAACTTCGTGTAACGTTTACCGAACCAATTGCTCTAACTGATCTGGGTTATGCTCCCTTTAACCCCTTCATCTTTGTAGACGGAGATCGAGGACGTGAAGTACATCTGCCCGACTATGCTCCAACCCAAAAAGCGGAAGCATCTTGGTTCGGTAATATCCACGATACGAGTGACCCTGCTCAATTCCGCTATTATAAATCCAGTAGAAACCTGCCTTGGGCAATAAACGTACCAGTGAGCTTTGAATATCCTGAAGAGTACGCAGCCATTAATATAGCGCATAAAAAGTTTACCCATTGGGCCGAGCAAGGGGGAAAAGATTTTAAAGATTGGTACCTTAATAAAACCAATTACCGTGATGTAAACCATCTTTATAAATAGACACACACTCCGGTAGACAGCCACCACCAGAGTGTGTTACTACAGTCTTACTCCTTACACTAAGAAGCTTATAAAAGCTTGAATTTATGTATTTACCACAAAGTTGTTTTATTGCTCTACTGTTATTGAGCTTGGTCTCGAGGCCATGCTGGGGGCAGGACTCTATCGATTATCAGATGGATAAGCAACTTATTCAAATACTGCTGAGAGACGATACTGCTCTTGATTCTATTGTAGATCAGATGCTGACGAACTCTTACCTGTTACGATCAGCGAAGGCAGAATTGCTTCAGAAGCAGGAAGCATGGGCTCAATCCAAGCGAAGTTGGTTGTCTACTTTTATCGTTGGAGTAAGTTTATACAGTCAGAGCACTTCGTTTGATGAGACAACGCAAACTTCAGTCACCACCTCCGGTGTGCTTCCCAATCTAGGAGTATCTCTCAGCATCAATCCCGAAAAATTAATGAACATGCGCAGCAATGCTCGCATTGCCCAACAGGATATCGTACGATCCGAAAATGCGATGAACGAACAGCGTCGTACGCTGAAGATATTTATCATAGGAAAATATTACGAGTACCTGGAAGCCTTGAACGTACTGGAGTTTCGCTATAATACCCACGAAAGTCAACGGGAAATGGAGTCCCAAACGCAACAAAAGTTTGAGCGCGGAGAAGCGACCTATGGCGAGGTATTGATGGCGCAAAACGGGTTAATCAATGCCGAGGAAGCCGTTATTCGGGCTGAAATATTTGTCAAAAAATTAAAACAAGAAATTACATTATATACTACAGACTCTGAGTCATCCCAACCCTAACCAGCTATGGAAGAAGTAGGTGTCATATTTAGGGCGTTACTCAACAATTGGCTCAAGCTGGTCATCATGCCAGTCTTAGCGGCAGGGTTAGTGTTCTACCTGACGAAAGATCAGCCAAAGAAATACGTCACCAATGCGAAGTTGATCATGAATTTTCCAGACAACAAAGCTATTAGTCTAGGCGACAATGAAATGAAGCAGTATCAGATTCTTACGTATTTTCAAAACATTACCGAGCTGGTTAAAGCTGAAAAGACTATCAATAAGGTGTGCCTTATGGTCATCCAGCAAGCCCTGCTCGATAGTGGCTATTTTAAATTAGGCAACGAGCCTTTACTCGTCCAGAAGGATGCCATCGAGAAACGTATAGCGGAACTTGAGAGGCTAAGCTACAAGCTGGATGAAACCAATCCGATCGACACGGTCATGATGGGTTATTTAAACTTTCATAAACTATCACACGGACGTATTTCTGAACAGATTGACGCATCAAGGATCCGAGATAGTAACTTTTTAAAATTTTCCTTTACTGAAGAAGAAAGCGGAGAAAAAACCTATATCCTCTCAAAGCTTATCATTCAAGCCCTCATCGAAGAAAACAAGAAGATCGCCAAGTCTCAGATTTACGGCCACCGAACCCTAGTAGAAAAGCTTGTAAATGAGGCAAAAGCAGATCTGGATGCTAAAATAAAGCGGTTGGAGAGCTTCAAAGTAGAGAACAATATCATCAACTTGGAAGAGTATACCAAAGCGATTGTAACCTATCTAGTAGATTTGGAAGCCCAACGAGGAGTTCAAATGGCCACCATTGCAGCCAGCCAAAAAGGGAAAAGTGAGGTGATCACTACTACCGAAGAAGGAAATGAGCTTTCTGTTGATTTAAAGGCTAACAAAGAAATACTAGAACTCAAAAAGAACCTGAAAGAATTGACTCGCAAACGAATGCTGGCTTCGTTCGATAGCAGTAATTTTCAAAATTCCACAGCCATTGAAGAAACCATTGAAGAAACCAAGGATGAGATTACAAATAAGCTGGTCGAGTTATCAAAAAATGTCCCTTATGATCCTACTCGGATTCAGATGGAACTAGCCAATCGCTATCTGGCCTATGATCTGGATGAAGCTGTGGCTTTTGCGATTGTAGAGGCATTGGATGAAGAGATTTCCCGAGCACAAACCTATACCGGGCGCTTTGCTTCTATGGAATCAATTATTGGTACCATTCATCAGGAAATTGCCACGGCTCAGAATGTATATCTACAACTTCTGAATAAACTCAATGTTACTCAGTCGCTAGAATATGGCTCCGGAGAGAATGTGATCGAGGTAGTCGATCCACCGCGCTTACCACAGCAACCGGAGGCCTCCAAGCAAATGATCCTGGTCGTGATTTCGGGGGTGGCGATATTTATTTTGTTTGCCGGTGGCATCGTGATTTTGCATCTCTTGGATGCATCTATTGTCAGCGTTAAAAAGTTTGAAAAAGAGTCAGGCCTTAAAGTCATATCCGCTATCCCTGCTTTGGTACCCCCCAAAAAAGACTCTACTTACTTTCAGTCGGTGCAACTGATTCACCGGCAACAGGTCATCCATTTGTCTAAACTGATGGAGCAGCATATTGAACCTGCAAACAATGTATTTCTTTTTCTGTCCAGCCAAAAAGACGCCAAATGCCATGAATTAGCCAAAAGTGTAAAAGAAGCGGTAGGATCAGAAACCCGGAAATTAGCCATTGTGGATGCTGACTGGACCTTTGAAGAAGAAAGAGAAGAGTTTGAGGACCTGCGGGAATTGATGAAAGATGGGAAAACCCCACTCCATGAGGAAGAAATTTTAGAAAAAATGAATCAACTCAAAAAGGAAAATACGATGGTTATTGTGGTGGTGGCTCCTACCAACCTCATTGCCGACTATCGATTTTGGGTTCAGCACTTTCCTATGGTAGTCTACATTTTCAATTCTGGTCCTGTTTGGTCAAAAGTGGATGCCCGCTTTGAAAAGTTCATAAACTATACTCCTTTAACCTTTATCGGCACTGTACTCAACAATGTTAATGTTGATCAAATGGAAGATTTTATCGGGGATGTACCCAAGAAACGAACTTTATTCCGCGTACTTGGAAAACGTTTACTACGCCGGGATTTCTAACAAGAATAATGATATATAACGATTGATCAGAAAATCTAAAAAAAGCTATTGTTTGAATTCAGAAAACTAAGCATAGAGAGGCCGCCTACTGAAATCAGGCTATTGAGTTAAGAATTCAAGACCAAAAGTAAAACTCCCTATCAACAATCAAAACGTGATGAATAATGGAACTAGGAATTAAAATACTGGTAAGTGTGACAGCGATTTACTTTGCCTTCTACAGCTTCTACTGGCTTTTAACTACCCTGCTTGGTGTCTCTTACCGTCCGCGAAAACCGGACTTGCTCACCAAACTGATGGGATATGTATCCCTACCCAAAAAATCTTCAAAAGTGAATCATACAAACCCGGAGATCCTACTGATCCTACCGGCTTACAAACCAGGACAGATTTTTTTAAAGGTAGTAGAATCTATTAAACAAGCCAGTGAGGGGAAAAATATTAGGGTGTATGTATTGCTTCAGGAAGCTGAACCTCATTTCCGTACCCAATTGCGAAAATACGGTTTCTGGGTTGAAAAAGCTGAATTCGGTCATTTACCGGGGAATTCCTATCATCACGCTTTACGACATATCATCCATAAAATCAGCTATTTTCAGCAAACCGATCTGATAAATCCTGACTTTGTTATGTTGATTGATAAAGACAATCTATTAGCCTCTGATTTCTTTGAACATATTACACCTTATGACTACCTGAATAATGATGTAATTCAGGCACAGCGATGTAGTATAAATTCCAGAGGGGATATTTCCTTTTTTGATAGCATTTCAGAGCGTTTGAATGATACTATGTTCCGATCTGCTAAGTCATTGGTAAAAGGAACCATTGAAATCAGTGGAAGCGGAGCGTTAATACGTACAGAACTCTTCAAGGAGGCTATTAATAATTTGGATCATAATGCACCAGGGTATGATAAGAATTTTATGGTTCAGATGTTATCCACCAATGACCAGATCCGGACGGTCTTCTTGCCTTACGTACAGCTTTTTGAAGAAAAAACCTCGGAGTTGGAAAGCTACAACCCTCAACGGGTACGATGGTTTGGCGAACAGTACTACAATGCTTTGTATTCTGCCGGAAAACTGATGAACGCTGGCATTCGACACGGTCGCTTTTCAGCATTTGAATATTTGATAACCCTTTGGCGACCGCCTCGATCCGTGCAGTTACTACTAGTACCTATGTTGGGAGTACTAGAAATCGGAGCTTATTTCTGGATGAATTACTGGTGGTTAGGATTCCCCTACTTTCTGACTAGTACTTTAGCATTAGTCACAGCAGCCGTCATATTTTTGGGTAAAGAAGGGCTACTAAGCGTCTCTCTTCAACATGTGTTTAGCTTACCCAAACTAGCTATTAGTAATTTGATGAATGCTGGAGTTAGTATCAAGAAAGAGAATCACGGGAAGTTCATTCATACAGAACATAAACTGTAATGAAGCAACGAATAGATTTTTTAGAAAGCGACACCTCTTTTTCAACAAAGGTTACAAACTTTCTTTTCGGTGATCAACGTATCTCTTCCTGGGGAAGTTGGGTTGTCTGTATCCTGATCACCCTGGGCTTGGCTTTTATTATGGCAAAAGCTGGCATCCTGGTTCCGCTGCTGCTGATCATCCTCATTGTGGCCGCTCCTATCGGATTGTCAGCAATGTGGAACACCCAGATTGGTATCTACATCATGATCGCTTTTGCCTACTTTTTAAGTGTTGCCAACCGCCTACTACCCAATATTCCCATGGGCATAGCCCTAGATACTATGATTCTGATCATGCTCTTGGGGTTACTCTACCGCTGCTACCAACGTAAGGACTGGACTTCCTTTCACTCACCCGTCAGTTTGGCCCTTGCTCTGTGGGGCGGCATGAACGTCTTAGAGTTTGCCAACCCTGTCGCCGCCTCTCGGGCTGCCTGGTTTTATGTCATTCGCCCTGCCCTAGGCTACATGATGCTATTCTTTCTCACTTACAGCATGGTCAAAACGCGCAAACAGTTGTATAATATGCTGTTTTACTTTCTTTCATTAAACCTGATAACGGCTCTCTGGGGAATCTACCAGCAACTTTTTGGCTATTTTGAGTGGGAAATGGCCCACGTAATCCGCAACGATGCGGTGCATCTGGTATTCAATGATGGAAGATGGCGTTCATTCGGGTCAATCGGCTCACCGGCCCAGTATGGTATTCTAATGGGCTATATGGGGAGCGTTAGCTTGATGATGCTGACCGGGTTTAACAAGGGATTCAAAAAGTATTTTCTGATCGTTTCCGGCTTATGTTGCCTTAAGGCGATGCTGGATTCCGGCACGAGATCGTCTTTTGTAGTACCAGTTATCTATTACGGTTATTGGGTATTCGCCTCACGTAATATCAAGCTATATTCTACCCTGGTAATAGGAGCTTTTGGCTTGGTTTTTCTAGCGAATATGAAAACGGATAATTATCAGATTCAACGAATACAAACCATTTTTGAAGCCTCAGAAGACAAGTCGTACCAGACCCGGGCTCGCAACCGGGAGATGATTGCGCCCTGGATTTTAATGCATCCGATTGGTGGTGGCCTAGGCTCCACTGGCGTTTGGGGAATGAGGTTTTCTCCCAACACCTTCCTGGCCAATTTCCCCCCCGACTCAGGTTTGGTAAGGGTAGCAGTAGAGTTGGGATGGATAGGGCTTATTATCTTCCTCAATGTATACGCATCCATTGTGCTCAAAGGCACTTTCGCCTTTTGGAAGATGAAAGACCAGCATTACAAGTGTATGGTCGCGGGCTTTATTTGTGGAATACCCGCCTTCCTGCTTGTAGAATGGGGACAGGAGGTAGTGGGGGTCTTTCCCATTAGCATTTTGTTCTGGATTATTACTGCTATTATTTTCAAAGCTATTGAATTAGATAAACTGGAGCGGGAAGCTGCTGAAAAAGAAGACTTACAAACGATTGAAATAGAAGAAATAAAAAAGCCTCATGAAAATCATCCTCGCATCCTGTCAAAATAAATACTGTGGTTTGGGGCAATACACCCAGCATCTGGCCACCGCGTTAAAATCGTTAGGACACACCCCACAGGTATACCGGAAAGACCATGAGGAACCGCCACTTTTTCGCGCATACCCCTATCGTTCGTTTAAGAGTCTCCGCCCATACATTGCTCCTTATTATCTATCAAGATCACTGCGGACTGAAGAGGCAGAAGTGTGGCAAACCGATTACGTGGATGCCGCTATGGGTGCCTTGCTAGCTGGCAAGAAAGAACAGCTTTTTGTGACCGTACACGACGCTATTCCTTTCGTTTACTCCTCATCTCGCACGGCATTCACTATATATAAATACGAATTAGCTCGCTCACTCAAGCGGGCCAAAGCCATTGTAACTGTCTCGGAACATGCCAAGCAGGAGTTGTTAAAGTATACCAATGTATCTCCTCAAAAAGTGTTTGCTGTACACAACGGTATTGATCACTCGCGTTACTACCCTACTACAGTAACTCAGAAAAATGAGCAATTCACAATAAAATATCTCGGTGGACTGGGAGTACCTCACAAAAATGCCAAAGTATTGCTAGAAACCGCCCGATTGCTGCGCAACCGATGCATTCCATTCCGCATGGAGATTGGCGGTTATCTGCCGGATGATCACCCATTACGATCCTTTGCTCAGAACCATCAGTTGAAAGATGTACATTTTACCGGATTTGTGCCGGAAGAAGCCATGCGGGAATTCTATCAGACAGCAGATCTATTCTTTTTTCCCAGCCTGTTAGAGGGCTTTGGTTTTCCACCGCTGGAAGCAATGGCCAGTGGAACTCCAGCCTTAGTATCCGACATTCCAGTGTTACGGGAGATACTGGGTGAGGCGGCCTTTTATAGTGAGCCTACTGCAAACCATTTTGCCGAAAAGATTACTATTCTCCGGCAATCCCCGCATGAACTAGCCGAGAAAAGGGAGCTTGCCATAGCCCAAGCTCAGCAATACACTTGGGAAAAAACGGCGAGGGCAATGATTCATCTTTACGAACAATCAGCATGATCAATCAGAAGAAGATTATATGGTCTCTGCTGGGAAATGGCGTGGACATTGCCATTGGATTTGGTACAGTGATGCTTATCACCCGACTATATCGTGAGGAAACTGCGGGGCAATGGTTTGTCTTCGTCGCTATCTTCTCGCTACTGACAAATCTTAGGGAAGGCTTCATCCAGAACGGTTTAGTAAAGTATTCGGTAGGAACGGAAGATCACGTTCGCGACCGAGTATACAAAACCAATTTCCTGGTAAACATACTCTTTGAGCTAACCATGAGTGCAGTGGTTGTCGGACTGTTTCAACTATTCCGATGGTATCAGTTGGACAAATTGTTTCTGTATTACCCGCTTTATTCTATCCCCTACGCTATCTACCGCTGGATTTTTGTAGTACATCGCAGCCAGTTACGGGTAGAGAAATCCACCATAATGAACGTAGTTTTCCTGATCGTACTCAGCACCGGAGCCTGGATGATGTACGCTCGTCAATTGGAAGTGGTATCAATGATTTTCACGCTGGGAGCTGCCAGCTTATGCGCAGCCTTTGTTGGCTTCTTCTCCTTTGATGCTTGGGCAATGTTCCGCAGTTCGTTTGACCGAAAGCTGTTTCAGCTGTTAGTACATTATGGCAAGCATGGCATTCTGCGGGAACTTACCGGCACAGTATCCACCCGTATTAATATATTCCTAACTGCCGGAATGCTTAGTTATACTCAAACTGCCTATCTGGGTGTGGCTCAACGTTACGTCATGTTGTTACTGGTGCCAAATACTGCCTTTCAGGCTTTATTGTATCCTGTACTGGTAAAGATTGCCAATGGAAAAGATGTGGTTCAACTGAAAGAAGAATTTGAAAATCAGGTAAGCAAACTGTTGGGTCTTATGATGCTGGTAGCATTTTGCATCATCATAGCTTCCCCCATGATAATTGAGATTCTGCACGGCTCCTCTTATCATCCAGCAGTAGGGCTCTTAGCCATCTCTCTCCTCACCGTGGCACTGTTCTCCCCCTTTGGTTCAGCTTTTGGAAGCGTAGTTAATGCTCTGGAAAAACCAAACCTGAACTCTAGAATTGTTATGATCAACAGTGCCATTAATATTTCCATGTCTTACCTGTTAATCCGAACCGTAGGGTTATACGGTGCCGTATTCGCTCCCTTTATTACTGAATTGTTTGGTTTTATTTGGACCGGAACTATTATTCGAAAAAATGCTAACATTAGCTATAAAGCATGCTTTGAGCGTATTCCGTATCACTATGGATACTGGATCAAGAAATGTAAACTATCCTTAGCCCGATGAAAAATCCCATAGAAATATCAATCGTCATGGCGACCTACAATCGCTACGACATGTTGAAAAATCAGTTGAGTTGTCTGCTCAACCAATCGTTTGCTAGAGAACGATACGAACTGATTATCGTGAATGACGGATCAACTGATAACACCGAAGCTTACCTGACCTCATTAGCAGAAGAATACCCTCAGATACTTTATCTGATCCAGCATAACCGGGGTCCGGCTGCCGCTCGTAATCTAGGCGTATCGCATGCCCAAGGCGACATTATAGCCTTTACCGATGATGATTGTCTAGCTGATCCAAAGTGGTTGGAAAATATCTGTAAAATCTTTCAAGAGAAAGCGGTGTTAGCAATCCAGGGAAAAACTATCTCGGATAAGCAACTAATTAATCCCTTGACCCATCAGGTAGTGAATGAACACGGTGATACCAGTATACCGACCTGTAATGCAGCTTATCGCAAAGCAGTATTCGAGCAGGCCAGAGGCTTTGATGAGGGTTTCCCTTTTCAGAACGAAGATGCTGATCTAGCCTGGAGAGTTAGGGAAATGGGTAAAGTGGTCTTCGCTCCAGAGGTGCTCATGGTGCACCCTCCCCGGCAAGATACTTTTGCTAAAAACTCCAAAAAAATGAAGCACTACCTTAGTGAGTTTATGTTATTCCATAAAAATCCTTTATTATATCGAAAGTACCGATGCACAAATCCCTGGGAGTTGATCTACTGGCGGGTGATGGTTAAAGCCCAGGTATATCATTTTCTCACCCGAATTAAATTCATCCGAAGACCGAAAATTATGATTCAGGGATTCATACTATCTTTTTACTGGTGGGCTGATCTGATACTTAAGCTTCCCTCTTTCTGGAAAGCTGATCAAATGTATCTAAAGTACTATGCCTCTAATCCACCTGCTAAAAAAATTACCCCACACAATCCGTTGGGCTCACTCAACCAAACACACTCACAAGAAGTTTAATCTTGACAAAAATGTAGTATCATTATGTTGGTGAAAAAATAGTATAGAACTATAATTCTTGTATAAAAACTTTAAGGAATTAGTAGATATAAAATCAGAGGGTTTCTTAATTCATGATTATGAAATCCGATCGGTTAATTCTCTTCGGCTAATCATTCACTTCATCAAGCAATTAGTTGGCAAGCATATGACACTCTTGCATTTCTAAGAAAAAATGATACCAATCTATTGAAGGGACCATTGTCTTGAACTAAGCTAAACCTAACGATCAATCAAACATAGCAGTAAATAGTATGCATTGCCGTTGATAGATTTCTTAACCGATACCTTCTGACTTTTTACAGTTATGTTGTATTAAACAGAATTCTCCTCTGAAAGCATTTAAAAAAACACCTTAATAGATTATCTGTTTTACAACGTTCCTGCACGAAAAAGCAGCTTACTTTTTAGGACGAAGAAGTAGCACCGAGCGCCAATTTATCATACAAATTTTAAGGGAATCAACTCAATTGATTCTCATAATATGTTGCTCATCGATAGGAGACTGAGTCATCTGTTGCTCTATAAGCATCACTCCCTCATAAAAGGAACACGGCATGAAGGCAAACTCTTTCCAGGCTTTGTCGATGGATAATCCTGTTTTCATAGGACGCTTTGCCACCTGGTTAAAGTTTGAGGAATCAGACCTCTCAATGAGTTTTTCATCTAATCCAAAAACCTTCGCTACGATTAGAGCCATTTGGTAAGGAGTTAGCACTTCGCTGCCACTGATATGGAAGATCCCTTGAGCCCTATGCAAGCTTACCAGATAACAAGCCATCGCCAGATCATCGGCTAATGTTGGGGTGCGATACTGGTCATCAACAACCTGTATTTTTTTCTTGGACTCGAGGCAATCCTTCACCCAAAGTACAAAGTTAGTTCTACTCAAGTTTGATGCAACACCGTATACTACCGCTGTGCGTAAGATAGCATAACGAATATCACTTTGCTGGATGAGTCTTTCTGCTTGAACCTTAGACTGCCCGTAAAAATTAACGGGATTTAAATTAGCATCTTCCGGTAGCGGTGTCTCTTCACCGTCAAAAACAAAGTCAGTTGATATATGGATAAGAAAGCTTTTGCAGTGCTTGGCTCCTTGTACAATATGCGCTACACCCTGTACATTAGTCTCCCAGCATTCGTCCTGGTGCTGCTCACAGTAATCTACATTAGTCGTTGCAGCCGTGTGGATTATAATATCAGGTTTTACCTGATTCAAGGTAGTCATCATCTGGTTGCACTGGGTAATATCGATAGGGATGTATTCTACATTGTCGGGGAGTTCGAACCGTGAACAACCTCTAGAAGTAGCCACTACCTGAATTTCTTTCTCAGTTGCTAGATATGCAGTTAGCTTTTGGCCTAACAGACCATTCGCTCCGGTTACTAAGATCTTGTACATATTGTTAATATTTATGATTTACAAGTTTTTTTCATCAAGACCATCGTCAGTTGGAAATCTGTATCGAATCATAAAATAGTAATATCAGCTATACTTGATTACTTACACCGCCTTCCCCCTTATCTATTAATGATTCAGCTCAGTGTCCCAAGTTTTTTTTATTGATTATACTTTTTCTGCCTATTGTTTATTAAGTCTTGAATATCAGAAACCTTACTTATTCGCTTTTTTTTGAGTTCTATCTAAGCTCGGCTTTGGTCATTTGAAAATGATCTATGGTACAAAACGTGGCCATGTTGTTGCTTCTGAAGTGCTTGATGCTCATAGGCTATGGCAATCTAAATTTAATTTTTAACATCATCGTTGGAAAGGGATGTTGAAAATTGATGTGTCTCAGGAAGGCGGTAGACAGAGTGCGAGGCGATAAATTTTAATACATTGATTTTCAGCATATTAATATTTTTTCAGGCTAAAGTCAAACTATGAATATCTATAAAAATCAGAAATCCTGCAAAATTCCTAATTGAAGGTTGTTAGTATTTAGTAACCGTAAACTCGGTACGACGATTCTGAAAATGTTCTTCTTCAGAACAGCGAACGCCGTCTCTGCATTTATTGATTAGTTTTTTTTCTCCATACCCTTTTGCTACAACGCGTTGAGCATCAATTCCGTGAGCAGTGATATAAGAAAAAGCCGCCATTGCTCTTAGTTCTGACAATCTCAAATTGTATGCGCTACTGCCCCGTGCGTCAGTATGCGCATTTAGCTCAATATAAACTGTAGCATTGTCCTTTAATAACTGCACAAGTTTGTCCAATTCTTTGGCAGCCTCTGGTTGAATTTCCCATTTATCCAGCCCGTAATAGATATTGTCCATCTCGAAGAGTTTATCGATACGGATGGCTTTCCCTACTACGATCTTTTCTGCTTTGGGGACGATATCCATTACTTCTTCTTCCTTATCATGAGTATCAAAGATGATGGTTTGATTAAAGTAATCATCTTTTTCTACTTTCAGTTCATACATCTGATCCGGCTCGAGCGGAAAGGCATAGCTTCCGGTAGTATCGGTCTGCTGCTGTTGCTGTTGCCCCTTTTGATCCTTCAGGGTCAGATTCACTCCATCAATAGGCTTACCATCTTCGGTATCCCGAATGATTCCCTTAGCCATTAGTGATTGTTGCAGTAGCAGAGGCGGAAACTCTTCCGATAGCGACTGAGTAGGCAATGAGCGATTGAGAGTACTATATTCTGCCTTTATCACAGTTATCGAATAGGATTGTCTCTTATCCACGGCCGTCCAAAGTTTTCCATTTTGATTAGTCTGGAGTGTAAGCACTGTATCTCTGGTGTGATTATGCAGGGCTACAGTCGCTTCCGGTATAGGTTGACGGCTTAACGAATCCAACACCGTGAAGCTAACCATTCGGGAAGTGCCCGACTGAGTACTGAAGTAATAAATATTATCGTCGCCGCTTTGCGCCGCTTCACGATTGGAGGAAAAATAACCGTAAGAAGCAGTAGAATCGATAATGAACCCAAAATCATCATTAGGGCTATTAATGGGCGTACCCATATTCATCGGTTTACTGTTATTTTCTAAGGGCACTTTAAACACGTCTAGTCCTCCAAACCCGGGGTGGCCGTTGGATGCAAAGTACAGCTGATTACCTTGCACAGAAGGGAATAGTTCATCACCAGGAGTATTGATGGTCGGTCCCAAATTTTGCGGTTTACTCCAGCTACCCTTCCTCCAATGGCATACGTACAAATCAGTTCCCCCGTAGCCATCGGGCATATCTGATACAAAATAGAGATGTTCGCCATCCATCGTAATGGCCGGGTGCCCTACAGAATAGGACCAGTGATTATACTTGAAGGGGGTTACACTCTTCCATTCAAAGGCAGAGGGGCCTGACCGTTCAGCAAAGAACAACTGGAGCCGTAGCACCTCACCTTTCTGCCGACCAGGCCGGGGATTGCGAGTAAACACAACCGATTTACCATCATTGTAAAAGGCCACAGGACCTTCGTGCAAGTCGGTATTAATATCGGAGGAAAAGAGTTGGGGCGAGGTCAGTGTATCTTCCTGTGACTGGGTAAAGTACAGATTGAGAAAAGATTGTTGGTGCCATCCATATACCTTGTTCCGCCCCTTTTGTGCCGGACGTGCTGAGGCAAATACAATACCACCCTGATAAAATGCCGGCGCAAAATCGGAGGCAGAAGAATTGATGGACAGTTTCTGAATAAAATAATTTTTTTTCCGCAATGCCGCCGAATCCAGTTGTCTTAAATATGCTATTTTTTGACTGATATGTGGTTGAGAAGAATATGTTTGATATCGCTCATACCACTGCACTGCCTGCTCATATGCTCCTGTGCTTTCTAGAGCCTGGGCATAAAACATCATATCTTGTGCTACGAGTTGAGGCTCACCTGGATCTATTTTTTGGTAGATGGCTACCACCTGAGTAGGCTCTCGGAGATGATGGTAGCAACGGGCAAGGTGAATTCGAGCATCCACGCAGTTTCTTTCAAGTTGCAATACCTGCTGATACATTCCTACTGCCTCTTGAAACTCAAACCGCTCGTACAGTGCATCAGCCTGAGCTAATAACCGACGATAGCGAGGCGCATATGAATCCTCCCCAGCCCATACATTTCCCTGAATCAGCAGAAGCATCATCACAACGATGATATTTTTTATGAAAGACCTCAGAGCTGAAGGCGCGAAGGTATGAATCAATAAAGGGTTGAAGGACGAGAAAATTGGGTAAACTCGTGAGAGAATAAAGGAAGGAGGAACCCGATCAGCTTTCTGACGGCCAGGATCATTAGCTGCTCTCAGATACTCAATGAAGGTAGTCTTATTCAATCTATTATGCTTCATCTCATTAATCTTTCCGACGTGGACTTTTCAAAAGTAGCGAGGCGTAACAATTTTCTGTTTTGGCACGGCAAAACGATAATTCACCATCAGTTCGTGTGTATTCACTCCCACTTGCTGTAAATCCGTGAGCGTATAGTCGTAGGCATATCCGATTCTCAGTCGATCTGTTGGGAGCACTTCAATCAGCCCACTGAGGGCGTCGAAGGAACGGTAGGAAGCACCTACCCACAGTTTTTCCAGAATGAGCAGGTTGGCATTCAGGTCTACTTCTACCGGTGCACCTTCCACCATCTTCAGCAAAAAATTGGGTTTTATCTTTAGTACTTCATTCAGCGGAAATACATACCCGGCATGCACAAAATAATGCCGTGCCTGCTTGGCCTGATAATCTCCGTTGCTCAGGTACGTTTGAGTTAACAATTGAGGCACTGAAGCTCCAGCATAAAATCGCTGGGTCTGATAAAAAATTCCCGCACCAACATTGGGTAGGAATATGCGGCTCTCATTGGCTATAAAATGCTGATCATTACTATTCTGAAGCAGCACCTTAGTAAAGTTGGTTTGGTACTGATGAAAACCTCCCTGCAACCCAAACGCTAGATTTGCCAAAGAAAAAAGCTTTATTCGGTAAGCATAAGTGGCAAATACTCCGCTCTGACAGCTAACCCCAATCTCATCATGTATAATATTCAATCCCAAGGCAATTTTCTGATTAAATACTGGGCCATGTACGGCTAATGTCTTAGTACGAGGAGCTCCCTGCATCCCGACCCACTGCAAACGCCCCAGCGCCGTTGCACTCCAACTTCCCTGACTTCCTGCGTAAGCTGGATTGATCGCCAGAGCATTGAACATATACTGAGTATACATCGGCTGTTGCTGAGCCAGAACAGGAATAAATGAAAGGGTAAAATATATGTAAAGTAAATATTTTTTCATTCGTAGTTCATTAACGATTGACGATAACGTAGCCGGAAATCGGTTGTTTTCCATTGTTCAGGCTGATCAGGTAGAAGTATGTACCACTCGGTACCTGGGTATCTCCGAAAGCAAACCCTCCGGTGATTTGACTACCCCAGGCTACTTCCTGGTTATTGTATCCCTTGGCCTGAAACACTCGATTACCCCACCGGTTGAATACCTGTACGTTGTTATCAGGGAAATTCTCAATCCCTTCAATCACCCAAATGTCATTAATGCCGTCTCCATCGGGAGTAAACCCTTCGTAAATGGTTAGCAAGCTCTGATAACTGTCAGGAATGCCATCGTTGTCGCTGTCGAGATCCCGGTAATCGGGGAGACCATCCTGATCTGTATCAATGGGCGGCTGCTCTCCTCTCGCCTCCAGCCAGTCGGGCAGTCCGTCGTTGTCACTGTCAGTATCTTCATAATCGGGAACGCCATCCTGGTCAGTATCCAACGGATTCTCGGGATCATCACCCTTTTCAAAACCATCCAGGATACCGTCCCCGTCGGTATCCTGCAGGTTTTCATCAAAGACAATATCAATGGTAACCGTTCCTTCGGTACAATTTGCCAGCTCTCCCCGGTCACAGACTTCATAGGTAAACATATCAGTACCACCATAACCTTCGGGAGCGATATACCTGAAGGTTCCATCCTCCTCAAGCGACAGTTCTCCTTGAATTACATCCGTAAGAAGGGAAAAGGTCAACCCCTCACCGACCGGATCGGTGACAAAAGAAATAAGCGAATTCTCTAAACGGGTTTCCCCCGAATCGAGTTGAAAGGTAGCGCCCCTTGCCTCAGGACTGGTACGGGGAGGCTCAACATTCAATATCACCGTTGCTTTCACACATACAGAAGGTTCGTCAATGCTGCACAACTGATACTCGAAAGAATCTACTCCCAAGAAATTCATATTGGGCTGGTAGGTAAACGTACCATCCGAAGCCAGAGTGAGCGAACCGTTTTGAACCTGAGAAACCAGGCCAATCCCGTTACTGAATTGCAGGTCCTGATCGTTATTCAGTACATTTCCCTCTACCAGGCTATTCTGTGTCACCTCCAGCGTATCGTTGTTGGCAAGGGGTTTTTTTACCGGGCGGGTCACATGAAAAACCAGCTCTACTGTTCCGGTGATTCCTTCCGCATTGCTCACATTCACCCGAATAGTATCATTACCCAGAAAATCTGTCCGGGCGGTATATCGCAAACAGGTATCCATAGATTGCCCCGCTTCTCCCAGTGTTTGTACACGCCCCGTATTGGCCGAAGAGATGATGGATTTGATCTGATACTGATCGTTGCAGCTTTGTAAGTTCAGGCAATGGGAAATGCTGCTACCTTGATCCAGAGTATCAACTACATAGCGCGTAGTGGGCAGTAGGTTTACTGGATCGAGCACATCAATCTTGCGGGGAAAACCGGACAAGTACCCGTAAGTCCCACCCTGGGATCCTCCCACTATCACCCCTAAATGAAAAAACTCCTGAGACTTTACTATGATGTCTTCCGGTTCGCCGGTGCCATAGCTAAACGAGATGGTTTTCCAGCCAACATTGCCTGGTACTGTTTGCACACTTTCATCGTAGGTGGTATAGGGATCATCATTAATGGTCAATGAAGTCGGGGTAGCAAAAGCTGCATCCGGGGCAATAATATGAATGTAATTATCATTGCCGCCAAAGCGAACAAACTCCAGGTAGTTACTCCCCGTACAGTTGATGGATGGCACTGCCGACATACCTACTTCATGCTGTCTCAATCCTGATACATGGTAGACAAAAGCTTTTTCACTGGTTTCAATCAGGTAAGGTACACCTATCTCTTCTGGCCCACCTGGCAGAATGTACTCAAACACCTCTCCGGCATCAATGGTTGCCACCGGAGTACTGATACCATTAATGAAAACTTTCGTATTATCATAGGCTCCCACTATCAGTGCGTAATCGGTGCTGGTGCCGCTCTGTGACTCAGTTCCTCCCCGCACCAAGATGTACTGATTACCGATAATCTCGTAGTATTCCGAATGGACTGGGACAAGCTGGTCAATACCTGCATCTGCGTTTCCACTATTGACATACCGCAAGTGCTGTCCCCCGGAAATAACAGCGATAGGCTTGTCTGATTCAATATGCGAGCCCACCAGGTTATTGGTTTTATTATCTGCACCGTCGCCTGCTGAGGTAGCATTGCGGACCAGATAGGTTTGGTGTTTATTAAGCGTAATATTGACTGTAGATGCTCCTCCGAAGAATACTACTTCCCTGGGAGCCGTGATCGTAACATGGGTATTGTTCTGAGTTGCCATCACTGAAATAAAATGCAGGTCATTAGCCCCGTAGCTTCCTTCCCGAATACGGGTCTGAGATCCGGCCCGAAATTCCGTACCCAGCCCAGACTGTCCCTTCAGAGGAACCAGACACTGGTTGTTTCCGGAAGTATTCCGATACACTACCTGTACTGGGTAGTCTGCCCTGACTAATAACCCCTTGCTGTCCTCCACCGTATTGGCGACAAAAGTCATTCCCTGAATTGTATCCAAGGTTACCGTGACCGGTACTCCTCGTTTTACCTGCCCTATGGAAACAGGTAACCCATTTGCAAGCATCACAGTATAATTTGCTTTTGGGTACGCCGTAGTGATAAGCAGTTCAGTTGGCGTGGCACTTCCTCCTCCCCGCGATTCCCACACCGGTGGCATCCAGTAGTCGGTATTAAACTGCGCTTGAGCTACTGTACCTGTAAGCCATGGTAGCAGGAGGAGAATATACCAAATCTTATACTTTGTGGAAGCAATCATTTTGCGCTAACTGCTGAATTATTATCCTTATTATCCATCAATTATTAAGCGAGTAAATGCTCTATGTACTTTCCAATATCATTCTGAAAGTAGTATGGATAAGCAGGATTCATTATTTTTTGGTATTTGTAAAATTTTTCCTATCTCTGAGCAATTTTGCAGAGACAAAGAACTTTTCTAACGGTATTTTATGGTATCTTTTTGATATCAGATTAATAGAAATCATGAAAAATAGCGAAGAAACGAGCTAATCCTCTATGGAGTAGCACGTAACGAAAGCGTTGTGTTTCCCATCGAAAAACCGTGCACTAGGTAAAAAGAACTATGTGTGTAAAAAATAGATATTCAAGTGTCTTACCAATATGCAGACTATAATTAGCCTGTTGAAAGAACCATGTTCTCAACATTACAGACAATCAATCTTCTTGCATGGGCTTATATAGCGTGGGTGGTTCTATTGTACTAGTCACCTTAGCTACTTCACTAGGTTTTACCCACTGGTTTTCTACGAAGTCCCAAACTCGGACAACACGGGCAGGATTTCCTACAGCCACCGAATAAGGAGGGATATCATCCATTACTACAGAGTTGGCCCCTACCCGACAATATTTTCCCAGTACCAGAGGTTGCCCGTTTTTCTTTCCCATGATGACTGTGCCCGTTCCGATAAAGGCATCTTCTTCTAAAATGACCGGAGCTTTTTTTACCGGAGTAAAATGGTGAGGTAGCACCGGATCAATGCCATGGTGCATACCCAGGATGCGCACGTATTGAGACAAGCCCACATGTTTGTGCAGATGCACTGGCCCGATGATCACACAACCCACTCCGGTGTGCACTTCGTCTTCCAGAATCACATCGCCCATACCATTGTTGATTAGTACATTGGCCTCGATGCGGGAGAACCTTCCCAGACGAAAGTGGTTAAATGGCACAAGATCCAAGCGAGATTTCCAGCTTATGCCTCGTTTCCAATACTTGGGAAAAATAAGGAGAAGCCAGATATACCAACGTACCCGAGCTTCATACGGCTTTTTCCGAAAGATAAGCTTCAGTAAACTTTTTTTCAGGTGGGGACTTTTCTCAGCAAAAGCTTTAATGCGCTTTAACATAGCTATGCTCGTTTATAAGTTCCGAAAACTGCTGACCTCGCGCTGCCCAGTCGTTCTGGGATGCGATTTGAATACGGCGGCGGCTTCGTGTCTCTTCTTTTTCGGTCAGCGCTTTTTCAATAGCGTCTTCTAACTCTACCGCCGTTGCGCCAACATATATATCTTCCTGAAATGGCTCTATAACCTCGTGATTAAAATCTGTGGTCACTACCGGTTTACCCGAACCCATATACTCGAATAGTTTCAGGGGGTAAATCTGGGCACTTACTTCATCTTTCTGAAACGGAATGAAAGCCACATCAAATGCTTTAAGCACGTTCGGCAACTGATGATGAGGAACAGGGGGAATAAAATGGACATTTGACAACTGTAAAAAGCTTTCAGGAATGTACTGATCGCTTCGAGGTCCAATCATTACCAATTGCCAATTAGCCCGTCGGGTAAAGATCTCGGTCAGCCAGGTATAATTGATCCGGCGCTCAATATTCCCAATATAGCCAACGCGAGGACCCGCAATTTTTCTCACTTCCGGATGCATTTCCGTTTCAGGCAAAGTTGCCCGATGGCTTAGAGCAAAGTTCGCCGCATTCGGAACGCAATAACTTTTTGGGTGATACTGCTGCATCTTTCGCTGTAGAAAGGGTGAGGTAGTAATTACCAAATCAGCCTGGGTGGCCGCCTCTTTTTCCAGGTAGACTCCGTGACGCGCCGAATAGGCTTTAATAATCGGATCGATACAATGATAAATATACAGGAATGGTGAAGGGAGCCAACGGTATATCCGCCCCAGGTAAAAGTCATGGGAATTGATGAATATATATTCATCAATTCGTTGTCGGCGAATAAGTTTCTGAAGCGTGGCTGCTATCCAACGATGATTTAGGGTACTAAGCACGTCATACAATAGCCCCGGTGGCAACCCATTAATCGGCAAAACTAATGGCAGATACAATACCGTTAACTGCTCCTGAGCAGTGTCTTCGGTCACCAGCTTTATGTTCCAGCTTGCCCAGAATCGTTTCCAGGCTTTTTTCTTCCGAATGTTCTTCAGGAAATCAATCCAGGTATAAGGATGACTGATGTACCACACCATTCGCTCTCGGGCAAACTCCTTAGCCAGTTGATAGGAGGTAGATGTAAAAGCATCATCATGCTTAGGCAGAGCCAGAATCAGTATGGGTTTTTGAGTCATGTTTGATACTACCGGTTTACGATTGTTCCTTAAGTAAATTGTCAGTTGTGTGCTTCAGTTTTTTCGGCCCCAAGGTATAAGCATATAAGTTACTTCCTTCTGATTTGAGGCGTCGCACAAAGGCATTCAGAATAGAGCCATCTTTCATAAGGCGGCGAGGGCTGGTCCAAACCCGGGCTTGGTAATTGGATACCAGTTGTATCTTACCAATCTCACTCATTTTTCTGCCCATTCGTCCGTCTTCCCCGTACACCACATAATTTCCCTTACTCGGATCACTGTCAAAGGTGCGGGTTAGCGGCATATTAAATCCATCTACCTCCAGCCCCTGCTGGGTGCGAAAACCGAAGTTAAATCCCCGCACATTGATAAATTCCCGTTTAATACGACGGATATGCATCGATAGCTCAGCGAAGATCTCGTACAATCCCAGATCAAACCGCCCCTTTTCCTCTTCTGGCACGTAGGAATAGAGTCCGTAGACCAGGGTGATATGATCGTTTTTTTCTAAAGGGGTAATCATCGTCTCAATCCAATCGGGAGGGTAAATAGAGTCTCCATCACAGCAGAGGCTGTATTTTCCCCGGCTGTTCTGCAATCCCATCAAGCGGGTATGGGCAATACCCTGCTTAGGTTGATGAATGCTACGAATGTTCATATAATCCAGAATTGCCTGGGTGGCATCAGTGGAGTTATTATTCACAAACAGCAGTTCGGTAGAATAAGGCACCCGCATTGAGGAAAAAGAGCTTAAGGTGCGCAACAGGTTTTCTTCCTCATTCCATACTGGCACGCAGATTGTTACCAATGGATCATCTACCTGGAACTTCCTGAGCCCATCTTTGATCCGCAAGAGCCTGGCTTCCGGAATATTCTGCCAGTGCTCGTAGGTAAAAGTATGCTGACTCAACCAATCCGGAGTACGAAATCTTCTAAACATATTTGCAGGGTTTATGCTGTACAGCTATTTGATAAATTTCATGGGTTTTCAGTGCGGTATTTTTCCATGTGTACTGCTTCACCCACGCTTGGCCCCGCCGGGCTAAATCTTCACGATACCGGGTATCCTCAATAACCTGGGAAATCTTTTCTACCAGTTCTTCTACGTCATAACCCACCAAATCAGCTCCACCACCTGAGACCTCAGCCAGGGCTCCTCCGGTAGTCGATATGACCGGTAATCCGCAGGCCATGCCTTCTAGAGGGGCCATACCAAAACCTTCGTACTCGGAGGTGTACACCATCAGATCTCCAGCATTGTAAAAGTCATTCATGGCATGATCGGGCACGAAGCCGGTGAAGGTTACATGATTTAGGTGCAGCGATTGAGCTAAAGCCGGATAAGGTGTTTGCTGAGGATTGTTACCGGCAATATTGAGCTGAAGAAAGTCATATTTCTCCTGCAGACGCTGATAGGCTTTCAGTAGCAAATCCAGATTCTTCCGCTTACCCAACCCCCCGCTGTAAACCAGCGTAAAGCGATCGTTACTTTTTGGAATCTCAGCAGGATAAAAATGGTCGATGTTTATGCCATTATGCACGGCAAACACCAGCTCTTCCGGGTATCGGGCAAACGTGATGGTATCCTGACGCGATTGCTCCGAGACCACAATTAACGGAATACCCTGCCTACGAAACCGGTTGATGGCCCAACGATAGTAATTCAGATACTTGTCGTTCGAATCGCTTACATGTAGCAGGGAGACATCATGCATGGTAATTACGACAGGCATCTGAGTAGCATAGGTAGCTGCTAACCCCGACAAAAACCAATGACCGTGTAAGAGTGAACCACGTTCGCCTACCATCGCTTTACGCAGAAAAAAAGGCAGAATATACGGACGTAAATCCCGTAGCGACCTGTAACGAGCTTTTTTCAACCAGGCATATTCCTCGTGCAGCCATCCGTCGTTATGATTATCACGGTACGGCTTGATGAGCAGTACTTCCTGTAGCTCCTGCATCGCTTTGGCCAGCTCGAGGCTGTAGTATCCAATCCCACAGTCTACGTGGTGATCTGTTACCATTACAATCCGTTCGTCCGAATGAATCATGAAGCAAAACGTAAATGGTCAAACTTATACCCAATGCGCTCAGATTTGATAGAAGAAGAAAGATTCCACCGTACTCCTGCCCACAATGCTCCGATATTTTTCCAGTCGTTCTGAATCATCAGTTGAAAAGCATTTTTGGGAGCCGCTATCAGCAGGAAGTACAGCCAAAAGAATATCAGACTGATACCTCGATAATTCCTCCTCATGAATAACAGGCGGTTTCGTGTCATAAAATACATTTTCAACTCTCCGATTTTACCTACTGACATTGACTCTTTGTGATAAATTTTCATGTCTCGCAAAATCGCAATCCGGTACCCAGCCCGACGGATCATTTCTGCCCAATCATGCTCTTCATAATAGAGAAAGAAATGTTCTGGCATCATTCCTACTTCTTCAACCACTCTTCGTGAAATCATCATGGCAGCTCCGTGGGGGAAAGAAGTTTCACTCAACCCACAGGCGGGTTCCGGATGCGTAAGGCACCTATTACGTCCTGTCACTCGGTTCATTTTTGTAAACCCGGTGTATTGGATCACTTCCGGTTGGTCATGATAGCGAATTTCCGGGCACAGAATTCCCAGTTGAGGGTGCTCTTCTAAAGTCTTCGCCAGGGGACTTACAATATCATCCTGCAACTCCGTATCATTGTTGATAAAAAAGAAATAATCTCCAGATGCATGACCAATACCCAAGTTGTTCCCCCCGGCAAAACCCAGATTTTTCTCGCTGCGCACAAAAACAACCCAGGGATATCTGGACGTCAGCAAAGGTTCTCCATTGATATGAGAACCATTATCTACGACTACTACTTCTACCCAATGATGCAGCTCTAAAGCTTCTATGGAGGCTAGTAATTGCAACGTTACTTCTGGGTTGTTATAGTCTACAGTGATGATTGATACTTTCATTGATCACACTTTTGCTTTACGCTGAGCTTTTTCCCAAACGACCGACTGCTGTCCTTTCCATAACCGCCATGCTCCCCGGTACACCGCCAGATTCATTATGCTAAAGTAGAGGGGAATGTAGAGTGCTTTGAGCGAAACCTTTTTCCTCTCGAGTCGGTAACCTACGTAAGCGCATCCGTAGAATGTCACCTGAGTCACAACTAAAAGTTTTCCCACTAAATCGCCTTGAGTTGCAAGAATTACCGAGACTATTCCAAAAACCAACAGCGCAATAGGAGCCAGTGTCCAGCGCAATACCCGATGTGAAACATACTGAAAAGTAAGAATTGGATTAGGATACGGGATCAGCAATGTCGCCAACCTTATTATGGCTTGAATCCCGCCAGCGGCTATACGAATTTTACGTTTCATTTCTTCCTGAATAGAAGCCGAGGAATCTTCAATAGCATAGGCTTCTTTTTCATACGCTACGCGATAACCTCGCTGGGCAATCCGTAACGTCATATAAAAATCTTCTATCAAAGTATCTTTCCTCACCGGCTCGTACAGTTCAGTACGAATGGCAAACAGTTCACCTGCTGCCCCAACGACGGAATAAAGTTTGTAATCCCACTTTTTTAGAGCAGATTCGTATTTCCAATATACTCCTTCACCGGCAGAACTGGCATCATTTTTCACTTCCTGCCTGATCCTTTTCTCCCCCGCTACCCCGCCGACCTTAGGATTAGCAAAGTGTTTTACTATGTTTTTGACAGCCTCCTGATTTAAGTGAGTGTTTGCGTCAGTATAAATGGTTATGGGGCTCTTTACTAATGGCATGATTCTATCTACTGCCGTGATTTTACCTTGCCGTTCAGGCTGATGCTCTAATTGGACCTGCGGATATTGCCGAATAATTTCCATTGTTTGATCATCCGAACCATCTGTCACAAACAGTAACTTTAATTTAGATGCCGGGTAATCCAATTGAAGTGAATTGTGAATTTTATCCTCAATATATACTTCTTCATTATATGCTGCTACTACAAGTGTTACATCTGGCAAATCATCAATCTCAACTGGAGTATTTTTATAAAAAAAATTTTTAAGATTTACTATCGCGTATAGCAGCAAGCCATAGCCTAAATAACTGTAAAAAAGCAATAAAAAAGCCCAAGCTAGGATTAAATATAATAAATCTATACTTACAAGCATTGTACGGTATTTGACTTACAAAAAGCAATTTCCAAGCCTGTATTCTCTTATTCAGGAATAATAACACCGCTCAATTACATATGCTTGTTTCGTTGACATATCACATGGAAATACTGGCAGTTACATTAAAATATCGGTTTGAGTGAGAACCATTTATTGGAAGTGAGTCTTTTAACTCAAGTAATATTCTCTTTAGTGGACACATTTCTAATTATTAATATTTATCAAATTCAAGCTTCAAGATACATGATATGTTATAATCATGTAATCATCCAGAATAAACACCCCTATTTTCGGCGAACAACCTTAGATTACGAAAAATAACGTGAGTAGGGAGTTAAAAAAGCAGGTGGCATAAAATGTATCGTTATTAAATAACGTGAGTTATGGATTAAGCTAGTAGTAGATTTTGGTTATCATTTTCTACTAATACGGCTGGTTTTTCTGGATAGAAGCAGTATGCGATCAAAGCAGATAGCATATGGGCTAACGCATTGACTGGACTTCGGTGTCTAGTATGTTCTAAATCAAAGACACTGATTAGGATATCATTGACCGACTGGACCTGCTACATTTGAGTAGACACTAAGTTAAGCACATAACACTTAACTTAGTTGACATGAAGCAAGGAAGACGACAATTCGATAAGGCATTCAAAATAATGGCAGCCACCGCAGCCCGGTAGAACTATGCCAATCTGGTAAACCTACAAATCAAGTAGCAGAAGAGCTAGGTCTGCGAACGGAATTGGTAAGCCGATGGAAAAGAGGCGGGGGGCCGCCCCAATACCGACAGAGAAAAGACGGTAGTTTTTCTGGACATGGCAAACCAGCGCTGTCTCCTAAGCAGGCAGAGATTGCTGCACTCAAGAAGCAGTTACGGGAGGCAGAAATAGAACGTGATGGCGCGGCCACCGTATCCTAAAAAAGGCAGGGGTTACCCCGCAGTGAGCATCTTCTCCAAGAGCGACAGTTCCACTGCGGCAGCAAATATTCCGGTTTATAAAATATCATCAAGGTATGTTTAATGTTGAGAGGATGTGTAAAGCACTCAAAGTCAGCAGAAGCGGTTACTATCAGTGGCTTAGTAGAAAGCCATCTGCCCGACAGGTAGACATTCAAGATATTCTTCAACTGACTCAAGAGGTTCATAAAGATAGTAAAAGCCCCAAGATTACCCATGGGCTTCGTAAAAGAGGCATTCAGGTATCTAGGCCGAGAGTGGCTAGACTGATGAAAGTAGCTGGGATCAGAAGTGTCATTCACCGAAAGTTTAGGATAAATACTACTGATTCTACCATCCCTATCCCATTGATGATAATATGCTAGACCGGAGATTCGCCCCTGGAGCTGTAGCAAAAGCATGGGTATCCGACATCACTGCGCGGCAGCCGCCTATATTAAGACCACTCAAGGGTGGTTGTATCTAACAGTCATTGTAGACTTGACTGATCGCAAGGTAGTGGGATGGTCACTAAGTGAAACAATGAAAGCCGGTCATACAGTAATGCCAGCCTTGAAAGTGGCCATCAAAAACAGACCCATAGTGAGCGAGTTGATATTTCATTCTGACCGGGGGGTAAAGCGACCGACGCCTTTAGATTAGCATTATAGATTCAGCCTTTAAAAAGTGCTATCTTAGTAAAGGGTTCAGGTGAACTACGACCGACGCTGACACTGACAGGTTCATTCCGGGAATTAGTCCTGAACTCCTTTTTTGGAA
>NZ_JAINFL010000025.1 GCF_022458895.1 Roseihalotalea indica
AAAAACAGCAAACGAAGCGACCGGCCCATCCCGATCTCCACTAGATTATACAATGCCCTGGCTGAGTACCTGAAAAAAGAGAACATTACTGACCATTGGTTATTCCCATCCGACAAAAATGAAGAAGGCCACTTGACCCGCTTTGCTGCGTCCCAGATGTTGATCAGGTTCAAAAAGAAAAACCCAGGCTTCTACGGACTGCATCCCCACACTCTGCGGCATACCTTCGCCACCAACTTACTAGCCAATAAAACCGACCTCACCGCCATCCGCGACCTGCTAGGGCACGAAGACATCAGAACGACCACGATCTACACGCACACGCCCTTAGAAGTGGTCAGACAGCAGATTGAGAAAGCTTCACAGAAAGAACTGTCGTTAAAAGAGAAAGTACTCCAGTGGTTCAGGGGGAAAGAAGTAGAGACCAGTATCAATCTCGGCCAGAAAACAGCCTTTCTAATCGGTAGAAGAGCTGAGCTGGACCAGCTGCAAAACAATGTAGAAAAGAACATCAATACCATCGTGCTGGGCGGTATCGGAGTGGGCAAAAGTACGCTGTTGCGCAGTATGACTACGGAAAAGAAGATGCTGATGGTCGATGATACCACCGACTTCAAAAACACGCTGATCAACGCGATCATGCACCTGTTTGAGCATGATAAAGAGGCCGTCATGCGCTTGATGTACCCCAAATATACGCTGGAAACCGTAAAAATTCCGCTGACGAAACACTCCATGCATAGCTTGGCAAAGCAGTTAATTGATCTGACCGACAAGTACGAATATGTACTGCGCATCGATAACGTGGACCGGATCACCCCGCGAGTGGTAAAAGTACTGGAGATCCTCAAAGACCATTTTACCATCATCACCACCGCTCGGGAAGTAGCCCTGAACAAAAGTTCGTTCCTCTGGAATTTTGAAACCATCAAGCTTCCCCCGCTATCCCGCTCGGAAAGCATGGAAATGATCCACCGGCTGGCTTATGACATTGAATTGGAAGATGCCGAACTGTTTAGAAACCATATCTGGGAACAGAGCAACGGAAACCCTAGAGTAATCTTTGAACTGGTAGAACGCTACCGCAAAGAAGCTTTCGTGAGCAGCGACGTAGTACGCCAGGTGCGGCACTACGGGGCGCTGCCTGAGTGGGATATGAGCTTTATCATCCTGCTGGTGCTGGGTGGCCTGGCGATCCTGCGCTACCTGGCGCATGAAACAGGTGATGCGTCGCTGCGCTTTATCGGCGGGGTTGCTATGATTTTACTAATCGTCTTCCGGCAGTTCTTCAGTAAAACGAAAAGGAGGTTTATTAAATGAAAGGGCCGAATCATGTCATGGGCGGAGTGGTGTTTACGGGTATTTTCTGCTCGTTCTGGAACGTCAATATCTTCTCGCAGGGCACGTACCTGGGCATGGCCATGTTTGCCTCCCTGCTGCCCGACATTGACCACAGCCGCAGCTTGATCGGCAAAACATTCTACCCTCTGGCCCGCTGGCTGGACCGCCACTACGGGCATCGCACCATCACCCACAGCCTGCTTTTTTTCATCATCTCAGCATTACTCGTAAAAATCGTGGAAGTGTCATTTGGGCTTGACCATCTGTTTCTCATCTACACCTTTGCCTTCGGCTCTCACCTCATCTTCGATATGCTGACAAGGCAGGGCATCCCGCTCTTCTATCCTTTCTACCGTAATCCTTGCGTAATCGGCTCTAATCCGGATCTGCGGCTCTCCGGCCACGGCACCGGTGAGGTGGTAGTATTTTCGTTCTTCCTGGTGATGCTCTACTTCTGCCTGCCCCTGTTTCAGAATGGCTTTTGGGTGAGCTACAACAAAAACTTCAATACTCTGACCCACTTACACTCCACGGCAAGACAAACCGACCATCTGCTGCAAGTTGATTACGACTTCCGGAACCACTACGGTCAGCAAACCGGCTCGGGCCTGTTGCTCTACCATGGAAACGATCAGGCGATCATCCAGACCGAAAGCGGCCTGGTCACCATAGAAAGCAGCGACGTGATCCGGAAGCTGCAACCGGAAGTCACTGATCAGAAAAGGGAAATAAAAACCGTAACATTCTCCGGCATCTCTCTGGACTCACTGCGAACCTACGCCGGCGGTACTTTTATGTCCGGCACAATCACCAGTGAAGAACCCTTCCTGTGGAACGGCGAGGCCATGAAAAAAACAGAATTTGAGTGGCTGGCGGGCTTTACGGTAGATGTGCCGGCTCGAGATAGTTCCGAACTGCAATTGAAGCGAATGGAGTGGCAACATGCTCAATCCCTTTACAATCTGGAAGTGCAGCACTACCGCACCCTGCAAACCATGGAGCGCGATCTGCTGGCAACATTAGCCGATGATCAGACGACCGACTACCAGCGCGAGATCAGTACTACCCAGCTTCGCCAGGTCCGTCGTGATCTGGAAAGTTATAAGCTGAATGATTCAGCGATGAAGAAGGCTAGAATGGCGTATGAGCAGGCTAAAGGTGGGTTGGCAGTAGAACAGCGGTTTTCAGGGAAGTTGATAATAAATAGAATAGATTAGATAAGTATAAACGAATCAAAAAAGTTATGAAGTATCGAAACAAGCAAGCAGATGAAATGATCAGTGAAATGGAGGACATAGTTTCCCGCGATGAATTCATGGATGATGACGATGATCGTGAAAGGCTAGATGAGCTTTACGGTGAAGTCAAGAGTAATCTGGAAAGAGATTTTGATGATGACAGCATGGAGCATCAAAGTTTGCAAAAGAGGTTTAGGGGGGTATGTAGCGAATTCGAGAATCCCGATGATATCCGTGACGCTGAAATGGAGAGTATGTTTCCGGAAAGTGATGATACAGATGGGTTTGATTGGACTCTTGAAGATAATGAGTTTTAAACATTTAAAATAGGAGGCTATGTATTCCGATAATGCAGGGTTTACCAGGGAAAGTCTAGGGCTTTATCTGGTTGAATTTATTGATAGGGAAGGTTTGGATGTTCGTAAAGTTGCTGGGAACATAGGATGTTCGCAGAAGACATTAGAGCGTATTATAAGCATGGAAACATTTCCCTCTGAGGAGATGATGAAACAGTGTGGGTTGATGTTGTATCTAGGGTTTGAAAAATATAAAAGGCTCGATAAGAATCAGAGAGAAAAAATATCTCAAAAAATTGGAGCCGTAGGCGGTGAAATAGGAGGTAGTGTGGGCGGAAGTTTTTTAGGTTTCTTTGCTATCGGCAAGGCTATAAGTGTGTCAGGTACTGTGGCTGGTTTGTCGGCATCGGGTATTACATCAGGGCTGGCTAGTATTGGAGCGGTATTTAGTGGCGGTATGCTTGGCGGGGTTGCGGTCACTGCGGGGTTTCCCATTGTTTTGGGTGGAGTAGGTTACGCTACCGTTAAGGGTATTAAAAGTATTTCCAAAAGGATAAAATTGAATAAGGAATATATGGATTCCCGTTGGGAAGAAGAAAGGATTTTCAAGCTCTAATTCTTTTAGTATAGTAGTTATCTGGATATTAAATATTAAAGGACTTCCTTCATCTGGGATCTCTTTTCTTTACTATGCTTTACTCTATGGCTTGTAGACAATACAACTGTCCAGATGTTAAAGTGAATGGATACCAAGCCACAAATTACCTGCGTGAGCAGATGATCAATAAAAACTTTTCCCCACCAGCCAGCGAACATGATGGCCTCGGTACAACGATGCAACCGGGCCATTTTTGAGTAACTCATACCTTTTATTCGGGGTTGACCTGTTTAACTCTGGTTTGAGAAATCTTCTATGGATAATTCCTTATAGGCTTTATGTTGGTGATCTGCCAGATCGATGCGAAAAAGAAAAGAATAAATCCGTTCCAGTAACTTTTTTTGTAACGCTCGCTTGATTTCTGGAGTGGCATTATATTCTCCAGAAGGATCTATATAGTGCGTGAGTTTATCCCCATTTGCCATTCGGAAATCTATATCAAATGAGTTGTTCAAGTCGTCCCCGGATTTAGGGTGAATAGAGCTCACTTGAGCCAAATTTAATAGTATAGCTCCCTTCTGGGTTTGTATGTTGAAGAATTTAGGTTCCATAGTTTAGTTACTTAAAGTATGTTTATTAGAGTTGAGGTAGACAACCGAAAATAATGTTTTTTATCCTTTTGGCAATGATCAAGATTACCGTGAAATGATAGAGGAAATATGATTAGTAGCTAAGTAAGCATTAAAAAGTTGCGCAGGTTTGTGGTGAGGTAGGAGATAGAAAATTATCAATAGGCTGGCGACCTAGTGGATGGTTTGGCGGCGAAGAAAGTAAAAGTGGCCTATGAGTAGGTGAACGACGGGTTAACAGAAGAGTATCGGTTTTTAGGCTATTTTGGTAAGACTTGAATTATAAATTGGGATTAAGAATAGAAACATCTAGTAACACGAAGGTTATTAGATGTTTCAGTATAAAAGAAGATATTCTTCGATTATTTAGACAGAAATGTATGTAATATCAGTGGTAATCTCTTGTTCATAGATAAAAGCTCCGTCCGGGATTTTTTCTAATTCTTCATTTCGTTCATCTTTTAGCTTTTCTTCTTTCTCTTTATCATTTTCTCGTTTATCTAGTTTCCCTTTTTCTAAATGTTTCGCAGCTTTAATCTGCTGATCGATAATATCTCTTTGCAGTTTGCTTATTTTGTTGATTACTTTATCATCTCCATTTGAACGGTTATACAGATCCATCATTGTCTTTTCATAAAGTGCGAAAACATCTTCTTCACTAAGACTTTTTTCGTCAAAGTTAACAGGCGCTAACTGACTAGTTTGATCAACAAGTGAGGATGGGTCTCCTTTGTTAGATTTTATGGATATTGCATCTTCTTGACTATTTGCTATTGGTTCATATTCCCGTTCCTCATCCTCTGAAACATAGTTTTCAGTCTCTGTAATATCTGATTGACTACTTTGGTTAATCACAGTATCTTGTCTTGGCCTGTCGTCTTCAGAGCAGCTTGCCATTTTAGTATCACTGTGTACGTCTACACCTGATCGATTCCTATCAAAACTAATTCTGAACTCCAATGCCGGATACGTTATTTCAAAGCTCAAATTAGGGTAGACGGCTATTGTAAAACTTGCTAAACCAACGATGGTGCTCACAATTGTTATGAGAGTTTTGCCATCAAGTTTACGTCCTTTTTCAGTGCAGGTACAATTACTCATGGTTCTTAAATTTTAGTTAAAAAGATTTTTTTACTCTGACATGATTCGCATTTGGTTTATGTTGCAAAAATTGAATTATATGGTCTTAATATTATACTTAAGTTGTTTTAAATATGTGTGAGACTATCGTGATGCCTTAATTGAGATAAAATTCATGATTATTATGTCACCAAGTTTTTTTATATCACGAGTAATACTATTTTTGTGAATCACATCTACACATTCTGAGGACACTTGGCTTTCTGCCACAACAAATAAAGAACTTTATTTGGCATTTCAAAAGAATATCATGAATAAAAATTTGCATTCAGGACAAAAACCTAACAATGATATTGCCTACGCTGATGAAGATGTGGAGGCAAGTTTGCCCCAAAATAGTCAAGGTAGTGCGTATATGCCCCAGCCAACGCCTAACGGTGAGGCTGGATATTCTGATAAAAAAGAGGTTTTAGGTTTGAAGAAAAGGGATGCAATAAAAGTCGGGTTAGAAAATTTCCGTGGAGATTGTTCGACTAAGGAAGAAATTATAGAGAACTTTAGATCAATGAAAATTCATTGTATTGATGGTCGCTCTGATAAACTCAAAGATAAGCTGGTAGACTACATTCATGTTCTCTGTACTTTTGTAGAAAAAAATCAATCTTGCCAAGACAAAGTGCTTCGTCTGGAAGCAGAGAATAGTAAATTAAGAGAAGAAAGCCGGAAAAATTATCTGGAAGCAGAAGAGTATAAGTCTAGGTTCTTACAGATTTATTCTGATAAATATCGTGGTAATCTTTTGGAAGCCCATGAAAATAAAAGTGCTATTGCCAACGATTATGCAATGAAAGCTGCTAAGAGAATCAAGCAGTTAATGAAAAACGGTGTTACCTCTCAACGGGCAATAGCCGATCAACTGAATAAAGAAGAATACCCTACAGCTCAGAAAGGAACATGGCATCAGAAAACAGTAAAGAGAGTAATGGATCGTGCGAAAAAACAAGGGTTTGATTTTTCAAAAAACATCTAGTTTTAAGGAGTGTGTCCAAAATAAAAGTTGCACTCCGGTGGCAACGCAAAAGTGTTATAATCTGCATTATGTTAACCAAGTTGGATGGTTTGGAGAATTTACTCACTCCAGAAGTTATAGTCATTTGGCCTTCTACCATCAGGGGTATAGTGCGTATTAAAATAACCTTTGCCATCTTCATCTTGACCATAATAACAAACTCGACGAATAAGATATACGTTTGAGCCTTTTTCATATTCTCTGCCATCAAATTCCAATTCTTCCGTAGTTTCTCTATTACGGAATCTCAAAACTTTGATAGCTTCTTCTTCCGAAGGATTAGCAGGTATTTCGTTCCATTCATATTTTAGTAAATCTTTGACCGAGTTAAAATCGTGTTCAAAAAAGCGAGTTAATTTTTCTTCCATGTGGAATTTATCTTTAAAAGAAAATAAAAGCACTATGCAGGAATAATCTGAATGCCCTAAATCTAAACACTTTCTAATGCTTTCATTTTTGCTTCTTCTAAACGGGCTACGTCTAGAAAATACTCCCCTTGCAAGCGCATCCAGAAGCTGGCACTAATTCCTAGCACCTCTCCTACCTTTAGGGCAATCTGTGCAGTAAAATTTCGCTTACCCTTTAATAATTCATTAAAGTGCGAAGGGCGCATATTAATTTGCAGGGCAAATGTTTTTTGCTTTATGTCTCGGGCCTCTAATTCGTCGGCTAATATCTCACCAGGATGAATAGGCTCAGGTGGGTGTATTTCCTGGCCGTGTTTCCCTATCACTTTATAATCTGCCATACTATTTTACCTTAATAGTAGCTTTAAACTTTTAGTTAGGGTCCTTCCCTAAGTTTACTGATAGTGATTATTCATCTCTTCAACAATCACTTCTTCTTCTCTTACTTCACTGAGTTGTACTTCTCCTTGTAGCACAGTCAGAATCAGACGGTACTTTTGGTTAACCCTTACGGAATGATAACCTTCCCACTTTCCGGAAAGGGCTTCAAAATTCAGCCCTCGAAATTGCCGTAACTCTTCCGTACTAGCAACAGATGCCAATATCCGTATAGTTTTGCGGTACTGTCTGATAACATTCGCTTGAAATTTAGGCTTCCCTGCTGGATTGCCCTGATAAAGTTCTTCCCAGTATTCCTCTGAAAATGTGACCTTCATTTATTCGTTTTTTAAGGTCTTTTACATGCTAACCTTGGTTAGCCAGCAGACATACTTACTCATGCACATCTATTCCCAAACATAGGGAATTATATTGTGATTCCCAAACATAGGGAATTTTTGTGGTAAAAATAAATTTGGCACAATTTGCATATTGTTGACTATATGATCGCTAAATTTAATTATAAGAATATATAATCCCTGTAATCACAATTTTTAGTTATGATAACCTAAATATCCCTACTTGGGGACACAGCTATGAAGACAATAAATCGTTCATTCGCTTTCTTACTGATTGGTTTTATTGTTTTATCTAATTCCTGCGGAGACGATGGCGATGACCCCAGTCCTGTTATAGGTTGCACCGACCCAGCTGCCAAAAACTACAATTCCAAAGCTAATCAAGATTGCGACTGCTGTAAATATGAAGGAAGCTTGCTATTCTGGACTAATGACCCTTTATTGCTTCCCGCCTGCGGCACCGTCACCGTCACTCTAGACAATGGTAGACAGTCAAGCATCAATGGCTATTATTTTAATGCGCCAGCAAATTGCGTTAATATGTTCGGTGGATATTTCTTGTTAGAAACAGGAACTTATACGTATCGAGTAAGAGGAAGTAATGGTCAGTGTTCAGACGGATCTGGCAGTCCAGACTTTAAAACAGGAACTATTACGGTTACTCAGGGATGTAATATGGTAATATTACCATAATTGATGAGATAGAGGGGGAATACTATTTTATACTTGATTATATACTTAACATAAAATAAGTTCTTTAACAATTTGGATAGCCCTGCAAATAGCTGTAGATCATCCTAAGAAGGAGTATTCTAAGGTTTTTTAAGGCCACTTTTGTAAGGAAAAACTCTTAATTCGGGAGGACTAAGATACAATTACCCAAAATTGGGTATTGTTATTCTCTCCACCATTCCATTTCTTATATTCTTAAATGGATGTGGAAAGGCAGACTAGCGTGCAGTTCTCGATTCTGAACAATTTCTGAAAGTTTTTTCGCTATGAAATTCTCAAACAGGTCTTTTCAGTTGTACCTATTTATCTCATTCCACTTAATGGCCAGCTCGGTTATTCTTTTTTCTTCTTGTAAGAGTGATGAAGAGGAAACCATCGAACAATCCGAAGAAGAAGAGGTTTACTTAGACCCTACTAACGATCCTTCCGGATTTAGTAATGCTTTGATTATTGATGGAGAAAAAATAGCTAAGTCATTTCCTGAACGAGGTAGTGGTACGGTGCCCAACATTACGCATTTCCAGGAATCGGCGCGATTGACTGAAGATAATACGCTGTATGTACCTTTGGCATTCCGTAGTGATAAAGCAATCACATATGTCAATTTAGAGATTGTAGGTGCCGATCATTATTGGGAGATACCTGTGCAAGTAGATGCTGCCCGTCAGCAATTAGTATTTCCCGTTGGAATTCCTGAGAACGTATTAGAAGGTGAGTTTCAAATGCATTATTCTATTGCCGATCAGGACAGTGCTACCAGTGAAGCGGTTATTACGCAGGCTAGGATTGAGCCGCCTGACTATCTGTGCGGAGGTGAAGCTGGAGTAATTCGTAGAGAGGGAGGAGATGCACTTAGCGTTCATAAAATTAGAGTAGATGAATCAGTCGCTGCCGGTAGTATTGATATTATCTATGAAATGTATCCGAAGCCTGATCGGATGGATGTGTTCATAGGAGATCAGCATGTGGGAGGTACAGGTAGTGCTATCACGGATAGGAGTGTGATTCCTTCTAGTCAGTGTTACGATGGCCAGGAGGGGTTTGTTCCTGGGCAAGGAATGATAACCATTCCCGACTTTAATCCTGTTGAGGGTAATGCAAT
Organism: Roseihalotalea indica; assembly: GCF_022458895.1. The sequence continues at coordinate 9,230 of NZ_JAINFL010000025.1, forward strand.
TGATATTTATCTTTCGGGGTGTTTTGGTGGAACAGGCTGGTGGTTTGAGGTATACTGCCCTCGCGAGGTACCAGCACTACCGGTTGATGATGACGAAGATTTCTATGTAGATTTGCCAGATTGTCCCTGTTCGGTATGGGAGATACCGACTGCAAATAATGGAGCGGCGACGGATAAAGCTGGTAATCCTGGTCGATGGGTAATAAATAATCCTATTGGAAATGTTTCAGGACCATACCATCCAGGAGCGGCTATTGAGGCAAGATGGTTACCCAATAGAGGTGGTGGAAACGAAGATACTCCTGGTCAGCAATGTACATACGATCGAGCACAGAACTTGATTACGGAGGGGTTAGGGGCAGGCACTCCTGACAGTGATTCACCCAACGGTCTTTCATTATTAGATGGGTTGGATTTAGGACATAAGGCAAGCGACGTAGATCCTTGGAATAATCCTGATATCCCCTGTTCGCTGTACATGGAACGTTGGCCACCGAACCAAGGCTCTCTTGGTTGCTTGAAGAATTCCGCTGGCAGTTTCGCTCATTTGGCTAAGATGACCCGTAATATGTCTTGTGAGCAGATCCGAGATTTACTTGAGGGTGCAGAGGAAAGCACGGATATTCCTAGGTTTTTACGTCGGTACTTACTTGGTCAGGTACAATTGAATGAACTGGGTATTGAGGTGCAAATTTTGGAAGAACTCCGTCAGTGGCGCGACAACTCACTTTATTGTGAATATACTCCAGATACTCCTTTAGATACGTATTGTGATGCTTTGGATTTAGCCATCGCTAATTACGAAAACGTAAGCGATGAATGAGTTTTCAAATATTTTATCTTGAATGATATGGGAGGTTGTATTACTATCTGGGTATATCTTATATATGATTAATATAAAGTTTTCTTCTTTAACAAGTAAGAACCTCCACCCTATTGCTCACTAAATATCCTGCCCTGGTACAAATATCGCAGTAGTACCAGCATGAATAAGCTACTATTATCTTTCGCTCTGCTGGCCATATCCTTATTTACTTCCTGTGGTGATGCTACCGATCCTGATCTAGCCCAGATAGAAATCCACGTTACCCAGGCGGGCGCAGTACCGGACTACTATACTTTGAAAGTCTATCGCGGCGAAGAGCTAGTGAAGTCAGACGAGTTTGACCAGTCCCAGAGCCGGCGGAACGTAACGGAGATCAATAACGCTTTTCCAGGGCCTTACTATATGGAAGCTGAGTCCGGTGATCTGTGGGTACGGGATACGGTAGCGGTGTATAGTTCTAGTCGTAAAGTTATTAATGTAGAATTAACGAATTGAGATAACATAATGGATGCTTTTGAAACTATAGTTTGCTCTATAATGCGAAGAAAAGGGTTTTGGATTGAGCGAAATGTGAAAGTGGAGATATCGCAAAAAGAGAAAGAAGAATTAGGAAAAAAAACTATGCCAACACCAGAAGTCGATATTGTTGCTTATAATCCTCGCAAAGAAGAGTTACTTCTAATTGAATGTAAATCCTTCTTAGATTCTAAAGGTGTACACTATTTGCATGTATCAGGTAATGGAGGTAGTACTAGATCTCAACAGAGGTATAAACTTCTGAATGATGACACATACCAAAAGATCGTAAAAAACAGATTAAAAATAGAGCTTTTGAAGAAAGGAATGATAGACAGTAGTATCGAAATTAGATTTGGTTTAGCAGCAGGTAAAGTATACCAACCCAATAATAACAATCCTGATTACAAACTACTACTAACAACCTATTTGGCAGAAAAAAACTATTACTTTTTGACCCCAGAAGTAATAAGACATTACCTAAAAAGTTTAAAGGAGAGCGTATATGAGAATAATGCTGTCAATCTGGCTATAAAGCTAATTGATTGTAACTGTTAATGATAGCATTTGCGCTTTCTGCCTTTCGGTTTCTTCATTGCTGCCTTTTCAAAATTTCCTGCGGTATACTGGTTTTATCGTACTGGTTCAATGTAGTCAATTGGTGAATGAATCAATAGAGCGGAATCACTGAAGAAGCTTTTACAATAGTGTATACAGTTTAATATACTGTATATCAATTTGTATACTAAATTGTATAGTGTATCATATACTTTTCTGTATATTACACGCATGGGAAAAATAATATCATTTATGTCAAGAAAGGGCGGTACGGGTAAGACAACCCTCTGCGCGATCACGGCCGCCGCCATTCACAACCGAACCAAGAACAGTGTATTAGTCATTGATGCCGATCCTCAGGGTAGTATCATAGCCCTCCAGCGACTGGAAGAAGTTCCGGAATCCGGATATGATGTGTTGCAATTTGAGTGGAGTACTAAAAACGCTGCGAAGCTGTTTGTAAAAACCATTACCGAAGCGGAAAAGCAGTACGATGTGGTATTCATCGATTCGCCCGGTAGGATGGAAGGCACCGATATTGAATTGATCCTGAATGCTTCCGACCTGGTCATCATTCCGCTGATCGCCTCACCCATCGACGTACAGTCCACCAGCGCCTTTCTGGATTACATAGGGCCGGTCTGTCAGAAGAACGACGTTCAGATACACGGTATCATCAACAAGCGGGATCGTACGCTAGAGCATGGCTTACTGGCGGGTCTGGATGGTTACGAAGGCCTGGAGATTATGACCGGGTATATTTCCAACCTGGTGCGCTACAAACGGGATCTCAGTACGGTGACCGACCTGATAGCCGCCACCGATCCGACGGACGAGTTCAATATGTACATTAAGGAATTTAGAAAACTACTACGCTAATGGGAAAGCCGAACAAACTACAGCGGTTGATGGACATTACCAACCAGAAGAAGGACCAGCTCGCAGAGCCGGTTATTACGTCGGCAAAAAAGCAGTCGAGAGAGACCAGGAAAACAACCACCCGGCAGGCAAAGTCAAAAAGTGAAGCTGCTGAAAAGTCTGGTTCCACGGATAGCATCCTCGAGGGGATCAAGGGCAGTAAAGACCGGAAAGAATACGACCAGTTCCGGATGAGAGCTTCTACGCTGGAAAAGTACCGGAAGATGGCCGAGCGCGAGAATGTCACCTATCCCGGCCAGATCATCCATAAGGTGTTGGATGACTTTATCAGCCGTTATGAACAGGAAAACAACATAAATCTCTAAAAGTGTATACAGTTTGGTATACAATCAAATATATTCACAAGTATACTGATCTGTAAACATAAAGTGTTCACTTGAAGCAGGAAAAGCCCCGGCTATCGCCCAGGCATAAAGGTATACCAAGCTACTAGAAACATCCCCCGCTGATAGGCCAGCTGTGCCACTCCGCTTCGCTCAGTAGCGCAGCCCGCCTAATGCCTTCGCTCAGATTCATTTGCGTTCTCTTCGCTACCGCTCACGGCCACGCAGGCCCATAAAGCGGTGGCTCAGTCTTCGGCATCCCGCAAGGTATGGCAGCAGTTGTCCACAAGCCTGGCAAGGGTTAAGTAAACCAGGGCTATTTAGCCAGGCTCAGACCAGCGCACCGTAAACCGCCCCGGCCCTTGCCCGTTTGTTCCTGCCGTCCGTGTGTTAGCGTTGTGCCTCAGCCTCGCTCGTATTAGGTGTGATGTGGTGATGATATGGAATGTCTGTGTTTGTGTAGCCTCTGGAGGGGGCAGGTGCTGATCGGGCCAGGGTCAGCCCAGACCGTCAACTGGTCAGGTAGGGGAGAAGAGAGAGCGGTTACCCGCCCTCCTTCGTAATGGAAACTTTACCTTTCTCTACAGTGATTACCACTTTATCTCCAATCTCAAAGCCCGCAGCCCGTAGCCAGGCCCCCGCCAGGGTACATTTAGGAAACAGGCTTTCCGACCAGCTGTTCTTTACAAACTTGCGCCCTATCGTTATCTTTCTCATGTTCTTCTATTTTCAGTATCACAATCTTTCCTTTTCCGATCTCACTGTATATGGTATCTCCGATCTCCAGCCCCGCCCCCCGCAGCCAGGCGGCAGTTCGGGGTTCATCAAACAGGGCAGCTCCTAGTTTGCTGGTGGTGCTCATCGTGCTAGTGGTTATCTCGGTCATACTGCTTTACCCTGTACTGCATGTTGAACAGTGCTCGTTCGGCTCTGCCTTGCGTTAGGTAATTCAGCTGTAAAATCATTTTAATGCGCTCCTCTTCCGTAATGCATTCTTCAGCCAGTAGCATCAAAATTTCGCGTTTGATTTTAATGCTGGCCGGTCTTTCATCCCGTCTGGCGGTGCCCCGCCCATTTGTTTCTTTTTGCATAATTATCTACTTTTGATATATATAAATATACAAAATATGTATGATTTTAGCAATAAAAATTATACTTTTTTTGTATGTATATATACTTTTAATTGGTTTTTATATACTTTTTTTGTATATTTATGGAAGAGTTAAACAGGTTGCGGGTAGTGCTGGCCGAGAAGAAGGTGAAGCAGAAAGACTTGGCCGAGAAGCTAGGCAAGAATGTGAATACCATCACCCGCATTTGCAGTAACAAGAGTCAGCCTACGCTGACGCATCTGTACGAAATTGCGGATGCCTTGCAGATAGATGTGCGGGATTTGCTAGTGCCTAATGAGTACGCGCAGAAATAGGCGTTGAGCCATGAAACACCCTATTGAGAAGTATAACCGGCAACAGGCAGAAATGCTGGAACAGCTACCGCCAGCAGAACGCCCCTGGCATGAGTGCATGTTTAGGGTTGGTAATGCTACGTACTGCTATCATCAGGAAGCGAACCAGATTAACGAACCCACCTTGGAAGATTTCACCGACTGGCTGGCGGGACTACCGGAACATATAAGAAAAGATATGGAAGCGAAAGGCTTTGAAGCTTGCAAGACCGCTTTACCTTTTACCCGACATGTGATGGAACGTCGCGATATCGGCATGGATGAATGGATGCGGGAGCACCTTTCGGAAGAAGATTATCAGTGGTGGAAGTCTGAGAAGTGAAAGTATTGATGCCTAACCAGATCACGCCCCACATTTTAAGGATCCGTTTACTAAATGCTAAATGATACCTCACCAATCAGGGAATTCCATGAATAGAAGATTCTAATTTAAGAAGGATCAAATACTATTTATGTTAACTAGAAAGAAGAGAGATAGAAAAAAGGAAGAATGAATACTTTTAAGTGTTTTCCCTGCCAAAATAAAATCCAATAACCACGCCTACCAAGCTGCTTATTACAACCTTAGTATAATCCCAGATATCTTTTCCGACTTCAGATTTTTCATTAATAGCAGAATCTAGTATGTACGATACACCTGCTAATACAAACAATAATCCGCAGAATAGTAGGAAGCCTTTTGCGAAATTCAGTAAAGTTATTGCATCAACCTTATTTCCTAATTTATAAGCACGTTTGTATTTTCCTCTGTTTTTACTTTTACCTTTTGAAGTATTCCCTACTTCATCCCCCCAATCATTGTCGTCTGTATCTGTTACTTTAAACGGAGGAGAGTGTTTTTCTTCTTCTCCCCATGGATCTTGTTTTGGGGGTTGATTCCGCCCCTTGCTTTCATCTGACATAAAACAGGAGAAAGGGAATGTGATGAGAATATACTGAATTTCACGCTATCGAATGAATCCTCTCCCACTATCGAAGATATCATATTTAGATTCTTTAATAGCACTTCTTTCGATATATTCTTCTTCGTTAATAGTTTTTCCTACTTGGTAAGGTGGTTTTCCGCCCTCTTCCTCTTCACCCCAGTCTTCAGGTTCGGTTGTTAGTTTCAGGTCTGACATTTAGAAAAATTTTGGTACGCAAGGATTTTTCTTTGGGTCAACGACAGCCTAATAGTTTTATCTAAAAAGTTTTTCTGTCATTTTGCCATCTTCAGACCTTAATATAAGACTTTTCTTTATATCATTTATTTCTTAAGAGATAAAATAGACTAATTCTAACGGTAATCCACACCAAGCAACTTCACTTCTGTCATTTTGCCATCTTTAGATCTTAAAATAAGACTCTTTTCATGATCTTGTGTTTCTTTCAAAATAAAGTGGGCTAATTCTATAGCATTGGCAACTATTTGCGTTCTATTAGTTACCCCTGTGATATCTTGTAATTCCTCGACTCTTTCAATAGTCGAGTCTCTCAACCTCATATTTACAGATCGAGTGCTGGGTTTTTCAGATTTTTCTTCCATTGTTTCTGTGTTTGTTTCTTGGTTATACATGGTTAGTCTCTAATTACGGTTGTGTAAATACATTTGCATACGTAAAGTAAAGACTTTTTATATACAAAGTGTTGCAAATGTAACATTTTTTTTTAAATTAGATTAACACGCATATGCTATTTCCAAGATTTTCATTAAATATATTTATATACTACTTAACATAATTTTACTTAAGTAACAATTATGCATGCATAATATATATATATACGTAAAAATGCATAAAACATTACATCAAACTTACATTTGTTTTATACCTCTACATAGACAAACAAATCATGTTGAATGACCAACAATAATTGGTTTAATTTGACTATTACCATAATCAGAGGTTCACTTATTCTGCCATAAAATTCTGACTTAGTAGCAATCAGTTTTTACTTATTTATTACAAGTTCAACTACATATTATTATATTTTGCTATCATTGAGGTAAAAACGACAATGGCCGATTTTCTCAGAACCTCAGGAGTTTCCATGCAGCTGGAAGATATGATCTGTAAAGCCGAAAAAGATCTGTTCCTGCTATCTCCCTATCTTCAGATTTCAAGGAACCTGCACGAGCGATTGGTCAGCCTGGACCCCGAAGTTACCATTACGGTGATCTATGGGAAGAGTAATTTAAACTGCCAGGAAGAGGATATGCTCTATGAGCTAGACAACCTCCAGATGTATTACCTGGATAACCTTCATGCCAAGTGTTACTTCAATGAGCGAAGCATGATCATTACATCCATGAATATGTACGAATATTCTGAAAAGAATAATCGGGAAATGGGATTGCTGCTGGATAGCGTGAAAGACAAACCGGCGTTTGATGCAGCGGTTGAAGAAACCATGTCTATGCTTAAGGTAGCGGAAGAAAGAAAGCAAAGAAGAAACAGCCCGCAGAAAATTAATTATAACGGCTCGCTTGACCAGTTTGGCTTTTGTATCCGAACGGGTAAGAAGATCCCCTTCAATCCTGAAAAGCCTTTCATTGCCCATGCTTACAGAACCTGGGCACAATTTGGCAATCCTGATTATGAAGAATGTCATTGCCATATGACCGGGGAAGAATCTTTCGGGCAAACCTCTTTTAATAAACCAATCTTGCTGAAAAATTATCGTAAGCTAAAGCAGATGGGAGTGCTAGTGTAACTAGTACTGACTACCCGCACCGCGCCACCGGTATATCACTAAACCGCGTGGTATAGCGGGGCGAGAGCCGCTCCCGCTGCATGGTCCAGCTCTTGGTCTGCTTCGTGCTCATCGTAGCCCCTAGCTTCACCACGCCCCTACCGTAGCGTTTGTTCAGCTCGTCCATGGCCTGCATCACCCGCTGATCTTTGGGCTGTTCTAGCAAGGATACTGCTTCCTGCTGTTCGCTTTCAAACAGGCCCAGCTGCCGGGCATTCTCCGGCACCAGGCCTGATACAATCACTCCACACTTCACATACTTAAAGCCACTTTTGAAGATACGCTCCAACCCCTGAAAAGCATACCGCACCAGCTCCCGGCTGTCGTTGCTGGCGACTGGCAAGGTCCAGGTAAAACTATTACTGTACTGAGCATCCGATCTATGCCTGTTAGTCTCGATAAACACCTGCACGTAATTGGCTACACTACCTTCCCCTCGTAGTTTCTCGGCACAGGTGGAAGCATGATTGGCTACGGCCTCTTTTAAAGCCGACAGATCAGTCTGAAGAGTCCCGAAGCTTCTACTGGTACAAATGTTCTTCTTGGGCTTGCTGACCATCTCTAAGGGTAGGCAGGGCGTACCGTGCAGCTCATGCCAGAGCCGCTGACCTACCACGGTCATCTGCTGGCTAACAAACCGTTCGCTGGCGGTGTACAGGTCCAGGGCGGTTCGGATGCCGAAGCCCGCCAGCTTCTTTTCGTACTGCCGACCGATGCCCCACAGATCACCTACCGGCGTAAGCGACAAAAAGGCTTCTACCCGCTTGGGGTGATCCAGCACATACAGCCCGTTATGTGTCATGCTCTTCTTGGCGATGTGGTTAGCGACTTTGGCTAATGTTTTGGTCTTGGCAATGCCCAGGCAGGTAGGAATACCGGTATGCTGCCGGATGCGCCCTTTGACTTGCTGCCCTAGCTCGGGAAGGTCTACCCCGCGTAGCCCGCCCAAATCCAAGAACTGCTCATCAATGGAATACACTTCCACCTCGGGTACCAGGTCCTTTACGGTGCTCACTACGCGACCCGACATATCTCCGTAGAGGGCATAATTCGACGAATACACGTGGATGTTCTCCAGCTCGGTGAGCGTGCGGATCTGAAAGTAAGGCACTCCCATGGTAATGCCTAATGCTTTGGCTTCGTTGCTTCGAGCTACTACGCAACCGTCATTATTTGACAAAACTACCACCGGCTGATTTTCCAGCTTGGGGTTAAACACCCGCTCGCAGGATACATAGAAGTTATTGCAATCGAGTAGGCCGATCATATGCTTTTATCGAATTAAATCCCGTACCGCATAACTCACCACGCCCCAGATTACCGCGTCAGTCGTGCGGATATGGATGTCGGGATAGTCCGGATTCTCAGCGGCTAAAATGATCTGGTCCCCGTGGGTGTTGGACTGCACGATTTTCAGGCGTTTGACGGTCAGCTCCCCGTACAAGGCTGCAATCACAATCGAACCGTCCTTCGCTTTTAAGCTGCGATCCACCACCAGCAGATCCTGGTCAAAGATACCGGCCCCGATCATGCTATCCCCTTCCGCTCGCAGCATATAAGTAGCACTGGGGTGGCGGATCAATGCTTCGTTCAGATCAATCTTGTCTTCTTCGTAGTCGCTGGCCGGTGAGGGAAAACCCGCCGATATGCGGTCACTAAAAAGGGGGATGAGATAGCGGGTTTCAAAGGATGGACGGTATAGCACAAGCAGTAAAATCTGGTTCTGCCGCAAACATACACATTCTGAGTAAATTATTTACTTATTTTAAGTATTTTACACTTTATTTAAGTAAATAATTTATATTCTTATACGTGTAGCTCTCGGTATCTTAACGCCCAATTTTGTTCTGTTGCTATCGGAATACCGACTCCTATAATATGCTATATCATGACGTACTAATATTGAGGAAAATATTTGCTGAGCATATGCCCTAATTTTGCCTTTTTCGAGCTTAAGTAGGGGCGAGAATCTTCAGTTGGTTCTATTTCCAATGGGATACGGGTCACCTTAATTCCAGCCTCTTCCATCTTGCAGAAGGTAGACTAGGTACCCCCCATTCTCATTTATTATCCTGAGGGATTCTTCGAGTTGCTCGTGGCAATCGCAGTCTTTGCTTCTAAAAATTTCGGCTGTAAAACAAGCGCTTTGTATCCTAACATAAGGGTGTTCAGATGTGATTTTGCTTTTTAAGACAAGTATATTGTCGTTCTCACATTCTCCAAAATTGAAGCAATAAAAATCAAAGTCTCCATATGTACTATGAATCTCGCAACTAGATAGATTGTACTTCATTGTTTTTCTGTTTTAAGTCTTCGGCCTTTGGTACTAACGGCATCCATTCATAATGGAGTTGTAATGCTCTTTTACTAATTCGATCGGCTAATATTTTTTCCTTATTCTCTGCCTCATAATGACCTATGCCGAATTTGAACTGATCTAGCTCGAATTCTACTTCTCTTTGTGCTGTGCGATAAAGGGCCCACCTCTCATGAGGTTTCCTCAGCTGTATCCAAGAGGAAGCTATAGCTGTTCCAGCCGCTAAAAGAGCGGGCACAAGTTTAGAGATATAAAAATTGTCAGACGCCATTATGAATATTGGTGACATCACTGTACAAAAAAGAACGATTGAAAATAGGACTGTAGAAGTGTTTTTGTTCTTCTTTGCTTTTTTCTCAATACTCTTTTTAATTTCAACAGCATAATCGTAAGCATTATCGTCTCTTTTGTTGTTGGTGCTAAGAATACCGTTCAATCAATCGCTTCACCTGCACATGCGTAAAGTCTCTCCCTCGTCTAGTCTTAAACCCATGCTCATTCAGCTGGCAGGCAATTTGGCTATAGCTTTCGCCCTGCTGATAAAGCGCTAAAGACAGTTTCCCCGCCCGACGGTTGTTGTCGTTATAAAAAGCTTTCTGCTGCATAGCCTCGCGCCCAGCACTTCGGACACCCTCGGTAAAGTTCTCGGGCGTTCCCAGTTCCTTGCCTCGCTCTTTCAATGCCTGCAAGGCAGCACTGGTCCGCTCACTGATCAGCTGCCGCTCATGATCGGCTAGCACCGCCATGAGCCCGACGGTTAAATGGTTGGCATCCGGCATATCAGCGGCCACGAAAGGAACACCGGTATCCCGAAGGGTGAAGATAAACCCGGCATTGCGGGAGAGACGGTCCAGCTTGGCGATGAGTAAGGTCGCGCCGGTGGCTTTAACCTGGCTAATGGCTTGTACCAGCTGGGGGCGGTTGTTGCGCTTGCCGCTTTCTACTTCGGTGTACTGCTCGATCAGCTGGTCATCGGGTTTCAGGAATCGTCTGACGGCGGACTGCTGGGCTTCCAGGCCGAGGCCGGATCGGCCTTGCTGCTGGGTAGAGACGCGGTAATAGGCAATGTAGTCCATAGTGACAGGCAAGATACAGGTTTCCGAACGTTCTGCAAACGGTCGTTTATAGTATGTTCAGATTTTCGTCACACCACTTATAGTGCCCCTCTTTTAATGTAAAATATTTAGACTACTGAAGATTTCGCAAATCATAGTAATTAGCTAGAAAAAAGGGTAGGGGAGTGATTTTTCAACAAACGACCGTTTCCTAGATACTCTATAACGAATGAATAGTGTTATAACTAAAATTTCAGATTTAAGTAGTAAACGTAATGTTGAAGGCAATTTATTGAGCACCGTCATTAAGTACTTGGAAAGTAAAACTCTGTCCATTATGCCCAGCTTGGATAGTATATTTAAACCCTGCTTCAAATGGGAAGGTTGATGGATCTGATAAACATCGTCTCCAGCTCTCTTCACCAGGAAAGTTATAGTAATACCAGGGAACATGATTTCCTGGTTGGACAGAGTAGTATGGGGATAATCCTCCCTGGGTGCCAAATTCATATCTTGCTAACTCACCTTCAGGAGTTAAATCAACGCTCATGATTGATAAATAGTTATAAGGTTCGAGTTTTTGAAATCGGACCAATGCATTATTAGAGTTATTGTCGTCTGGAATTCCTGGATTTTCTACATCAAGAAGAGATTCAATAAATAAGTTTGCTGCATTTTGCATACCTTGGAAGTCGCTTGTACCTAGGGAATTGCTGCAATCCAGTACGAGCATAATGGCGGCGCTCCTTTCGTCTATATTTGTTTCAGTATCTTCAGTGGGGTTGAATTCTGAGTTGATCTGCCAATTACCACTGCTAGATATATATGCCCACTGTTTAATAAAATCTGTCGATATAAACCGTTCTTCAATACCACGAATGTCACGAACATCATCAAAAGTAAACGTGATATTGACGCCTGATGCTGAACCAGTAACCGTAGTACCACTGGCAGATCTCAATCCTATATATTCTAAATCCTCTAAAGAATATGTTCCTCCCACAGATGAAAATTTGCCTTCAATATAAAGCGTTGATTGATTAGCCGCTTCCACGTTATCTAAGGTGAACCGAATTGTGGTACCAGGATTTGGGGCTGGCATTGTTAATTCGAGCGATTGTGTGTAACTAATTTGAGTTAAGCTTCCGGCAATTTGCCTAAAAATTGCCCTTACTTGATTAATATTATTCACTTCCGTTGAGAACACATTCGCTAAATCCTCTAAATTTTTATTGAATTGGGCAACATCCGATATATCATTTCCCCTTATGCCCACAGAATAGGCTGATATCGGAAGGCCATGTATTTTCTCTGATAAGATCCTGTTATTTACAGCTCTGAGATATTCTGTTCCTGAATTATAGCTATCGTTTAACACATACGATCCTAGATCTAAGCCATCCGTGAATGTAACTATTGAGACATTTATTAGGTCGTCAGGTAAATTTGCGTTTTGCAGGTTATCTAAACCTTTGTTGACTGCGTGATATAGGATCGTACCGTCATTAGTGTTTAGGCTATTGATAAAACTTTGAAATTCTCCTTTAGATTCGTCTGTCAGTAACTTCAATGGTTTTTCTGAAAGGTCTTCGTTAAACCCTATAATTCCAAGGTATAAGCCAGGATCAGCTGATATACAAGAATAATCGCACTCGCCTTCTTGGTTGAAGTTACATGCGTCAGAGTCGTTGCAGTAACAGGAATAGTCACAATCACCTCTTGAACCATTATTGCATGCATCCGGATCATTACAAAAACAAGAATAGTCGCAGTCACCTCTTGAACCATTATTGCATGCATTCGGGTCATTACAAAAACAGTCATATCTACACGTTCCTTCTTCGTTATAATTGCAAGCACCTGAATCACTGCATCTAATAATCTCTTCATCTCTGCAAGTCGATGAAAAACATAAAAGGATAATTGCAAATAATGAAAAGCTAATCCTAAAGTGTGGAATCATGGTTAGGAGGATAAGTTTTGCGACTTCTTATAAAACTTATATACTAATAAAAGAATACAATCAGTAAATTGGTAGTGTACTTCGAATAGCCAAATTGTAGATTGAACTTATAAAATTGAGTAGAAATACAAGCTAAGTATCGGAAATTTTAAAGATAGAGAGAAGAAAAAATTAAACTATTTTTTATATAAAAGTAATTGTAAGGGGGAATGATGCTCGATTACTTGCACCCAATGCGCGAATAGTGACAACTGGACAGAACGCTGCTTAGATACTTGGCGAGTATTTCATTTTAATTTCTATAATGCGTATTATCATTCTTAACTGATCCATTTGACAGACCTCTCAAATCGCACAAACCAAAGGCGAAATGGATGATGATTTAAAAAGCCTTTTTATCCACCTTCTGCTAACACCTCTCCACATCAAACTTCTTCTCATCCCTCTCCCGCTGCCGCAACTCTACCCCATGCACCTGCCGCGCCCAGCTCATAAAGTGCTGCTGATAATTAGGCAGTTTCCCCGCAGCGAACACCGTACTGTAATGCTCAAACTTGGGTGCTCTCCGATTCAGCTGACCATCAGCAAAAAGGTTACTCGAAGGTATCGTCTTGGCAAACGCTTCAAACTCCTGCCAGTCCTGCTCGGTAAAGTTTGCTACGGCTTTTTCACTTTCGGCATGTCGCACCTTCTCAAACTCTACCTGTAAAGCCTCTACCAACTGATCATCTTCCCGCTGTTTTCTCTTCTGGGCATCCTGACCACTAGGCGCACCCTTTTTAAATTTCTGCTTTTTCTTCAGGATGGGAGGTTCCACCACCGCTCCGTTGTCCAGGATCTTCTTCAGGTACGCTCCCGGGTTCTGGACTTTCCCTTTCTCCAGCTGGTCCTGCGTATACCGGATTTTCAACCGGATATCTTTCAGCTCTCCGGCCACTACGTAGTCCTGCGCCTGCGCCTTGCCCAATCCCATTTCCATCAGCTGGTCGACCACTTCCTGGTACTGGTCTTTTACTTCTACTTTCAGCGGTAAGGCCGGGGCGACCACCTCCTGCCCCGTCTTGATGGTAAACTGTATCTGCGCTACCCTTCGCCCCTCTTTTTGCTCGGTAAAGCTAAAGGTGAGGTCGCACTTTTTCTTTAGCTCCTTCTCAGCTACTTTCAGGCAGTTCCGCTTGAAGTCGGCATACAGCTTGTAGTTTTCGGCATCCAGCAGGCTCTTCAGATCCTCTACGTCAAAGGTTACCTGCTTGCGGTAGGCATACTGCTTCAGGATCTGGTACATCCGCACCGAATACACGCTTTTTACGACCAGGGTATTCTTCAGGTCGTAGCTGGTAAAGTTGCGGCTTAGTTCCAGTAGGTAGGGCCGCAGATCGGGGTGAAAGACAATTTCCACATACGCTTCATCTTCCGGATAATCGGCACTGTGGAAGAGGTTACGTTGCCGGAGCTTCCCATCTTCAAACACCTCCACCACCTTTTTCATCAGTGACTTAGTGATCTCCCGAGCTCGCATAGCCTCGCCTTTATGCGCAGTGCCAGTCTTATCCACAAAATCCTTGAAGTATACCCGTTGCTTCTGAAAGCCGCCCTGGTCTTTGTCCAGCTGAGAAATGAGAATATCTAACAGGCGATGCTGCGACAGGTTGAACCCGCTCAGGCGAGCGTTAATCAGCTCGTTGCTCTTAACGATTAAGGGTGATTTGATTTCTTCGGTTAGCATGTGCACTTGGACATATCGAGCATCCAAGATAAACAAATATGAGGTAAATTTGCAAGCTCATAGTTACTCCCCATTTTCCTCATAGTTCATCCCCAAAAAACTCATACATAGAGAAGGAAAACACCTATCAATGAACACGAAGCCTTTATTTTTTCATACGAAAAGGCTTTTTATTCGCACCAATTAGGTGGTTATCTTACTATTCTCACAGTGCTCCCCATTTTCCTCATAGTTCGCCCCAAAAAACTCATAGTATTCCCCATTTTCCTCATAGTTCGCCCCAAAAAACTCATAGTATTCCCCATTTTCCTCATAGTTCGCCCCAAAAAACTCATAGTTAGGCGCTGGAGGAATTGACTATCAATGAGTTACAATCCCCTAAACATATTAAACAATATAAACAGTTAAACAACAACAACAGAGATTCGAAAAACCAATGCCCTTCCTATCTGATCCTGTCAGCTGGTGTTGTTGGTTTTTTTTAAAACCAGCATAAAGAAGGCTATCAGCTAGAGGTAATTACCGGGGTAAGAAAATGGTACAATGAGATATAATTATTTTTATATTTTATTGTACTATTGTTAACATGATAGCCAGAAAGCGTGTCAACAATTTGCGGATTTTGTTAACACCCCCAGACCCCCGAATATATCTTTTTTTCACAGTGCTGGTGGCGTTACAAATGGAAGTTTCCGCACAAAGTAGTGTAAGGTTTGCTGAAGATGAAGTAGTCCGGTTGGCAATCAATCAGAAGTACGACAGTCTGGCAGAAAGAGAGCTGTATGATGAGTCAAGAATCAAGCGGTATAGGTTTCTAAACTTTATTCCATCCCCTGGATATTCCGTCCGGCAAGGAGCTACGGTGGGTTATAATGTCAGTTCGGTATTCGGGTTTCTGGAAAGCAAAGAGCGGTACCGCATCGAGAAAGAACGGATTATCAATACATATCAGGAAAAGGCCGATCAGGAATTCGACGACTACGTAGCCATGCGCGAGAAAGTGGAAACCCTGCGGGATGAGCTGGAAGTACAAGAGCAACTGCTAAGCCTGGAAAGAAAACTGTTCGCCATCACCGAAGCCAAATACAAAAACCATGAGATAACCCCCACGCAATACATTCAGGAAGAGATAACATTTCGTCAGAAGGAATGGAAGTACGAGAAACAGCAGGAAAAGCTGACCCGCCAGGAAGACCGTCTCCGTCAGTATTACGATAAACAACGAATCTACTATGCTGACGCAAATTGACTATCTGACACCCGAGAAATCGGACGAGCTGATTAGCAAGATCAAAAACCCGAAGCATAAGGTGTTGATCCTGCTCATGCATGATGCGGGCCTGCGGGTGAGTGAAGCGGTAAGCCTACGAATTAATGATTTTGACTTTGGAAAAAGAGTGATCAACGTACACTCGCTCAAGAAACGAAGAAAGAAAAACAGCAAACGAAGCGACCGGCCCATCCCGATCTCCACTAGATTATACAATGCCCTGGCTGAGTACCTGAAAAAAGAGAACATTACTGACCATTGGTTATTCCCATCCGACAAAAATGAAGAAGGCCACTTGACCCG
>NZ_JAINFL010000026.1 GCF_022458895.1 Roseihalotalea indica
ATGAAGTAACGAGCCACAACATGGCGCAGTCGCTAGCTTAATATCTATCAGCTAGCACGTTAGTTTCGCCAAGCACGGAAATTGACACACGAAAGTGAAACACCAAACAAACCCAGCCAGCGTCTCGCGCTAATAGTTGTAGGGCATTATGATTGATTTTATGAAATACTTAGTATCCATAACAATGATGGTGATTCCTTTGGTCTTAGTTGGTCAAGACTTCCCAAGATCAAAAAATGGTGAGGGATTCAATTCAGTTTTTCTGAACTTGAGTACTGGCCAGTTTCAGGGTACTATTAATGGAGTACTTATCATCGAGAATCTAAACAGTGAAGAGAGGATTTTAGACTTCCAAGGAAGTCAGGCCGAATTGATAATTGAACCAGATCCAGACGAAGTGTATGATGTGAGCACCAAAATTTATAAGGGAGAGACAACTAGCGGAAAGACTTCGATAGAATATAAAACTTATGGACTTGCTAATTCGATTGGATTAAGAATATTTAATAATTGGTTTGAATTATCTTTCATTGACGGCGGATGTGATCTTGTCATTGCTGGAATCGACTACATGTATAAATCCGAGGATCTCGCAGAATATTTAATCCTACGAGTAACTGAAAAGCTAATCTTAAATAACTGGAATCAGGTGAATAAGACCGAGCATACAAGGAAGTCGAACAACAATGAAGAACTTAAATCGAAGAAGGAAATTACAATACTGCCTAATTCGACATTAGTATTTGCGATTAAAAGAAATGAGTAAAACGCCCTACAACATCACCTAGCCCCAACCGGGCAAGAAAACGATTATGAACTTTTGTTGCCCTAAGCACGAAAATTGTAACTCGAAAGGAAAACGCCCACAAAGCCCGGTATGATGGCTAGCCTTGGCGTTGGCGTGCATTATAAACGAAAAGCATTTTACATATAGAATGAAGTTTAAAGGTGACAACTATGTTTCTCCAGTTGAATCGAACGATCTTAAATCTTCACTAGAGGACTGGACTAACAAACTGACAGAACAAGTAAACGAAATCAAATACTTTGGAAGTAAAACTATTCAGGACATTAAAGAACAACTGCTAGTTCATAATCCTATAAAATGCCACCCCCTTTTTTTACTAGCTATAGCACTAGTAACTATTGTAATGTCATGTGAATCTAAATGTGAGCTAGAGGAGATAAAAACTATTTTTATGAGTGGGGGCGGGGGGCCAAGAAATTCTCATTATATACTGATTAATGACTTCTCAAGAGAATGTATGGATAGTGCCGCTATGATGAATATTGCATGGGGGTATGTTGATACCGTCTCGGAAGGTTTGCCACCAAATATCCTTAAGTTTTTCAATTCGGACAAAGATTTTTATGAGGGAGAGACTTCACAAGATATACAGAAAATTAATGAAAGCTGTCTGCTTAGCTTGACTTTGGACATTCCTTTAAGAAAGGTTAAAGATTTTATATTTTATAACGATAAGGGCGATATCATCTATTGGGGAAAGCGTTGGCAACCTAATGGAGATAATCCGGACTCTTCAAGTATAATCAATACGGAAAAAGAATAGAAAACGACACGCCAACAAAAAGCAGCTGCAAGGCCGCTGAAATTAAGTCTGAAAGCTAGTTGCTCCAAATGGTAGAATTGATAACTTGAAAGGAAAACGCAAACAACCCGGCCCAGCAGCTCGCTTCGGTCGTTACCTGCAATTGGAAAGTGAATGAAGAATTTATATCTACAAATATTTGATTTCTTCTACCGAATAAATTTGAAATTGAAGCCAGCTTTTGAGACTGAATTAACAATGGCTGGATTCTTAACTGGGATTTATTTAGGAGCTATCTTTTTCTTCACTATACAAGGTATAATTATGCTTTCAGATTCACATGCCCAAATTAATTTGAACATACCAATTGGATTAATTCTTGGAATTTGCTCACTAAATGGATTGCTAATTAGCCTTGATCAAAATCACCCACTTAATAGGAACAGGAAAGATAAACGAACTGAAAAACTCATAAAAAGGAACGATTACGCACTATTATTATTCCTCTTCATCCCAATGATATTTTACTTAATTTCGATAGGAATGAAATAAAAATGCAGGTAACATCAGCTAGCCCCAACCGGGCGGAAATAAGAGCTTGAAAGCTAGTTGCTCCAACGGTCGGAAATCGTAACTTGAAAGATAAGTCGCAAACAAGGCCCGGTATGATGGCTAGCCTTAGCGTTAGGCATCACTTAAATGAAGGAAAAAGAAAAGTTGATTAAAATATTGAATGCCTTGAATCGGACGGCTAATGATTTGGCTGCAGATTGTGCATATGCAATTTTAAATCAAAACATATTATTTCTTCCTGGATTTGAGTCAGAGAAGTTGAATCTTTATAATATTTATAAGATTAGGCTTTATATCGCCCAGAATCTTCATAGAGATAAGTTTACAGAAGAGGACTTGAAATATTGGGAAAAGGCACTGTTAGATATTGAAAATAAGGAGATAAATACATTAGTGTTATCAATAATTACCGCTGATAATTACGCATACCTAATATTTCTGACCAAGGATTTAGAAGAGGTAGTATCAATTATTAGACTGACGAGTAATAAAACAATTGAAGAATATGAAAGAACTCGTAGTACTGTCAAATTCTCGAAAGGTGAATTAGTCAAGAATTGGAAAGAAAGCGATGCCTAACATTAAGCAGCTGCTATGCCTCTGAATTTGAGCCAGAAAGTATGTTGCCCTAAGCACTAAAATTGATACTCGGAAGATAAAAGGCAAACAACTCGGCCCAGCAGTTCGCTTCGGCCGTTAGGCTACATTAGAAATGGAAAAGACAATTGAAGTTAAATCTGATATGAGAGTAAAAGAATTGCTAAGTGTCTTACAGATGATAGAGGATGCTAAATGCCATGTAATTCAAAGAATAGATAGTGTCAATTATGGAGAAGGATATGAAATTAGGATTTATGGTGTTAGAGGGAGAATTTATGATGATGACAGAAGTGATGAAGCCCGACAAGATAAAGACTTTATTTCAAAGAGAATTTCTTGGGAAGAAGCTATGAACCGTGCTGCTGAAAAAATGAAAGAGAATGTATGGTTGAAGATAGAGATTGACAGATGGTCCGAATCTAAAGCAGAAGTTCAAGCAAATGTGGTAAGATCAATTAGAGACTATCTGAGAAAAAATGAATATAACGTAGCCTAACATCGCTCAGCCCTCACCCTGGCAAAATAGCTATTTGCACGTTTGTTGCCCTAAGTACTGATATTGGTCAATGAAAGTGAAGCACCAACAAGCCGGGCGAGGGCTGCCCTAGGCGTTGGCGGTAATTAGAGAAAAAATGACAATAAAATATTTTGAAGAAGTAGATACCAACAAACTTGAAGATTACTATTCAAAGCAATTAGACATAGATTCGGCATCTATTAAGGTCGATTTAAATTTTGAATCACCAACTATCAATCTTGACCAAGTTGAAAAATTAAATTCTTGTTTAGTAAGATTACCCGAGATTATTAAAAAATCTTGGCAATGGATACTGAATGATTATCGTACCGGAGAAGATGTAAGTGAATACATATCATTTCACTTGGATGATTTCTTTGAGGACAACCCAGAAGAATTATTAAAAGGAACGGATTCAAGTTTAGACAATAAAGACCGATTTCTTCAGACTTTAAAGGTTAATAGAATTGGTATCTATCCTGAGGCACCTGAAAATTATTTGATAATTGACTGGATGACGGATCCCGAACTATCCAACTATATTTTAGTGGTTAATTGTAATGAAGGTTTTGAGTTGGAATACATAACTGTAGAAAGCTAAAAAAGAAACTACCGCCAACAAAGCGTTCTATTGATAAATCAAGCTTTTTAGTATAATTTTTTTAAGAAAGAGGCAAAGAAGTCCCGTTCCAATTCTGTATTGAAAAGCTTGCGCCGATTAGACTTGCTATGGCAAGAGTTTGCTACCGCAAACGAGTTGGTAAAAGCAGCAAATGCGCGCATTTCCTACTTTCACCAACTGCTGTTAATTACTTACGTCCTATGATAGCTGTAACTTTACGTAGGGAGTATCTCTTCGGATCACGACAAACATCCGACTGATGAGCTTATTACGTATGGCATTGATCACCACCATATGATGCTTCCCTTCTTTGATTTTTCGACGATAGTAGTCATGATATTCATTCTCCGTTCGTAACGTATTGACAGCTCCCATACTGAGTAGCGCTTTCAGCTTTTTGTTGGCAATAGAAGAGACTTTTGTTCTCTTTCTGATGCTGGTACCCGATTGATGGGGAAAGGGTGCTGTACCAATATAGCAAGCGAATTTTCGCCAGTCTTGGAATCGGGTAAAGCCATAGGTATAGGCCATCACCTGGGCGGCAATGACTTTTCCAACCCCCGGAATAGAACACAGCAATGCATTTTGATGACTCAGCTGCTCATTTTGTTCCACTAACCGATCAATTGTCTGATTACACTTTTTAAGTTGATCCTTCTGGCTTTTTAGTTGCTGTTTGAGCGAAGAGATAATAAAAGAGACATCTATATGACTCTGGAGTTGTTTAGTTTCTTCTAAGGCCGCGATGATACTGGTTTTCTGTTTGATGAGTCTGAGCCTGAAAGAGAGCAATGTTTTGAGTTGAGCTACCCCAGTCGTAGGAGGTGTATATAACTTCAACTGATCAGCGAACCGAAATGCATAACGAGCAATCATTTCGGCGTCTGCTTGATCAGTTTTTCCTCTCAAAATACCCATCGAGTGTTTGATCCGATAGGCAGACTCTAAGCACACATCTGCCTTAGTGGCACAAAGGAAGTTAGTTAAACCGGAGCTGTAATACCCCGTATCTTCTAAGCAGACTAAACAGTCTTGAAGAGCGACCACAGATTTGATCCACTTTAGAAACTTAATGTAGCCTAAGCGATGATTGTCAAATTGCTGATGCGATAGCGTCTGAGAAGAAACAGAGTGAAGGATCGCAGCATCGAAGGTTAACCTACTAACATCTACTCCAATGAATACAGATTTTTTCATAACTTAAAGGTTAGATGAACAATGAAAAAGTTGAACCGACTAGCACCTTTAAGAGGCATGGAGGCCTATCGTTCTATTAGGTTATAGGTTCAACCATTAGGAAAAGGAGGACTAACATTTTGTCAAGGTCATGAACCTAAGCAGCCGCCGAGTTCTCCTCCTTTTCTCTAAGATAAGAATTGGATTATTCTATATGGGTAAATATAAAGATGCAGCCACAAGCCTAAGCTGAAAATCAATTTGTGGGTTTTACGCCCTATGCTCTAATAATGAAACACGAACAAAAAACGCAAACATGGCCGGCCTGTGGCTCGCATCGGTCGTTATGCCCTATGTAAATTGCAAAGAGAAGTGCAAAAGAGCTATCTTTGAGCTATGGATAGCAAAGAGAAATATATAAATCCGTTCACAGACTTTGGATTTAAAAAACTTTTCGGAACAGAATTCAATAAAGAGCTGCTGATTGACTTTTTGAATCAAGTGTTAGGCGATAGGGAGCGGGTTCAAGATTTGACCTATTTGAATACTGAGAATCTTGGCAGCACAGAAACAGATCGAAAAGCGATTTTTGACTTGTATTGCGAGAATGAGAAAGGAGAGAAGTTCATCATAGAGTTGCAGAATGTAAAGCAACAGTATTTCAAAGACAGAAGTATTTACTATTCCACCTTTCCAATTCAAAGCCAAGCACCGAAAGGCAGAGAGTGGGATTACTATCTGAAAGCTGTGTACACAATTGGAATTTTGAACTTTAGCTTTCCGGATCACAGTGAACAGGAACGGTATCTGCGAGAAGTGCAGTTAATTGATACATCGACTCAGGAAGTCTTTTACGATAAGTTGACATTCCTGTATCTGGAAATGCCAAAATTCCGAAAAACGGAAGACGAGTTAGTAAGTCAATTTGACAAATGGATGTACGTACTGAAGAACCTGCATCGTTTACAGGATAAACCCGTTAAATTACAGGAGAAGGTGTTTGAAAAGTTATTTTCAGAAGCCGAGATAGCAAAACTAAATTCAGAAGATATGAAAGCATATGAAGAAAGTTTAAAGGTCTACCGAGATAATTACAGTGTAATTGAGACTGCTAAAAGAGAAGGACGGCAAGAGGGAGTATTAGAGGGTGCATCGAAACGAGAGATTGAAATTGCCAGAGAGCTGAAAAGAAATGGATTATCAGCTGATTTGATTGAAAAGACGACTGGATTGACAAAAGAACAGATAGAAAAGCTGTAAACACAGGGCATAACAATGCATAAGCGCAATGCGTCGAGCAAAGCCCTCGCCAGCGCCTATGCTAGTCGTTGAGGTCCCATTCATGATGATGAACGGAAATGACAAATAAAAATGAGACTACCAATAAACTATTTTAGAGGAATCCGGCTCGGCTGATCTTCGGAAATTAGTACCAACGATAGTTAACTAAACGAGTGAACGTGCATCTTTCTATCTCAGAGGCTCGACATATCGCACTTACAGCCCAGGGTTTTACTAATTTATCTCGTCATTCAACGGTAAACGAAGCTCAAATACTACAGCAGATTGACCATCTTGGTTTGCTTCAGATTGATAGTGTTAATGTTTTAGTGCGGGCTCATTACGTTCCGCTATTCTCTCGCCTGGGGGCCTACGACCCGGTGCTCCTGGATACCCTGATGGCTAAAAAGCCCCAGCAGCTTTTTGAATACTGGGGACACGAAGCCTCTCTCTTGCCCGTAAAAATGCGCCCCTATCTGCGCTGGCGGATGTTAGATGCGTTGAAAGGTAGAGGCATTTGGCGAGGGCTTGAAGTGTATGCTTCCGCTAAGCGGGCCCAAGCAGAAGCCCTGCTTACTAGGATAGAGGCCGAAGGCGCCCTGGCAGCTTCCGATGTAAGTGCGAAAAAAAAGCCGAAGGGCATGTGGAACTGGAGTGAGACCAAGCATGCTTTGGAGTGGCTTTTTTGGGCAGGTTTAGTCGCTGCTAAACATCGTAAAGGAAATTTCGAGAGGGTATATGACCTTCCCGAACGAGTAGTACCACCGGCCATTCTGGCGCAACCGACTCCGCCTGAAATAGAGGCAAGAAAGAAGTTGCTGGCACAGGCTGCTCAGGCGCTGGGGGTAGCAACCGCCAGCGATTTGCGGGATTATTACCGCATCTCATCCGTCGATGCCCGGGAACCTCTTTTACAGTTGATTGAAGAACAGGTGCTTATTCCTACCACTGTACAAAGCTGGAAACCGCAAGCCTATCTTCATAAGGATGCGCATGCCGGAAACAACTTAAGCGGCGCGGCCTTAGTATCCCCTTTTGATCCGCTCATCTGGAACCGACCACGCACCGAAAGGTTATTTGACTTCCATTACCGTCTGGAGATTTACACGCCTGCTCATCAGCGAAAGTATGGATATTACGTACTTCCTTTTTTACTAGACGGTCAGCTCGTCGCCCGGGTAGACCTTAAAGCAGACCGAAAAAAGGATACGCTAATGGTCCTGCGTACCCATATTGAACCCAATGCGCCCACCCATACTACGGAAGCACTTCGTGAGGAACTGCACCTAATGGCTTCCTGGCAAGGTTTATCAACGGTCATTGATCAATAAGGTATTCTTCTACGAAATTTATCGATGCTACTTCTTGGCTCTAAAAGCATTTCCTTTGTCTTGAATACAGCGGGTAGAGGTAGTCTTGTCCAGCTAGGTGTCCGCAGGTTGGCAGTAGGATTGATTGTGTTTAAGGCCTGTGGGGAATAAGCTATTTTCAAGATAGTGATTTTGATTCACGACTAGGCGAATGCAGGTTTAATAATGTACGTTATGTTTACTTTATAAAGTTCTGATAGTCAGAGATATGCAATCTTGTAGATGCATCTAGTCGCCAAGTTCTGAAGGAGTGTATGTTCTTGCACATTATCGGTGACAAAGCGAATGATGTGGCAAAGCTACATGATGTAATCGGCGGGTTATTCATTAACCTTAATTGCTAGGGTATAGATGTTATTAAACGTAGTAAATAACGAGTAAGAGATGAGTCAGCTTATAAAAACGATAATCCGATCCGTAATCTTCTCTTATTGATCAGCTCTTCTTTTCGGAATATGTTAGCATTGGGCTGTTTCGGTAACTATCCTTTACGTAATCACTACATGAATATGATAGGCTGTAATGCCCCGAGTAGAAACGTAACAGCTTCATATATTCATTAATAACAAATAGGGTTTCTCATTAGAGGCTCTTTATCAATGATACCGAGTGATAAAATTTGGATTGGTAAAGGCTACTGGTTCGATTCCCAGAGAGTGCTAAATTTGAAAATTGTTCAGCAAGACGTATCCAAAGGGTTATTTTTGTGTCGTTCCCAAAGTGATCGTTGGGCAATTAACATATATTCAAATCAGTGTAAATGGCTGTGTCCAGATTGTCGTCCACTGATTTTACATATAGTGTAATCTGTTGATTTACAGAGGCTTTAAAACATTGGTTCTCGGTCTCTCACACAAGCATGTAAAGTAGAGTTGGTAGAAAAAAGCCCTTACTATTGTAAAAATATCTGTTTGTGATCGATATTAGTCCGTTTGTGGTAGAGTCTTGTTACTTCAAATAATTACTTTCAAATAAAGTTCTCTTACCCATGACCCTCACTGATTTAGAGAAACTTATCGTAGAATTTCTATTCTCCCATCCTGAAGAAGGATTTACCATCAATGAGCTATGCGATATCATGCATATCGCGATCATCGATGACAGGCAGGTAGAGCAGCGCCTGACTCACGGAGGGCTCATATATACCCGCAACGCTGTTAATGGTACGATCAATACCTATTCTATTACCGAATACGGCAAGATTTTCTACTCTAATCGCTTTGTTGGTCAAGAAAGCTAAACCCACCTCCCTTTTTTCTGTATCTCCTCTATCAAGCAAACCCTTACTCTCAGGCTTTACATTATAGGTAACGTTGTTGCATACAGTCCTGTGATTATGAGAGAACCTGAAAAACTCTCTGTGAAGTTTGCCGCCCCTCGTTTGAATCCGGAAGGGAAAAGCTCCCGTCATGATTTCGTATTACTCCACTTTAGCCCTAAAAATGAGCCTCACATCAAAACCCAAGAGCGGGAACGAAGCATTCCTATTGAAGTAAGGAGTATTGAAGATATGAGGAGTCGCTTACAGTTTCGTTACACCCACTATGAGGACCGAAGGCCACTAGCCGAGATTTTCATAGACGGGTTTCTGCTGGATGTGTGCATTCTAACCAACCTGAAGAAAGAAACAAAAAGGCACTTTGAGAAGACAGTCATTCTGAAAGCAGTCTACTATAGCATCCTATCATCGTTAAAAAAACTCTCATTTATCTGTTTACCCCTATCTCTTATTTACGTTTAATAGCCTACACCCATAACATTCAAAGAAAGTTTCTTTGGATATTTTGGACTTTAAGAAATAAAAAAGAGGTCACTTTCTAGGGGCCTCCTTTTTTGTGGCTGTCGTGAGTAATGGATGAAAACAATTAAAGAGCGTATGATCTATACGGATGGGACTTTTTTATTAGCAGATACTATAGCCGAACTTCATCTCATAGCCCAAAATATAGGGTTATCGGGTCAGTGTTTTTACATTTCTCCCTTGCCCCATTACATCTTAGATTCCACTTCTCGAGAGCGACTTGAAGAACTGACTATTCAGTGGTTTTCCAATGCGGCACAATTGCTACATAGGTATTATCAACGAAACCAATCCGCAGACCTCTAAGTACATTCAATTTAGTAATAACGAGTGATGTTAGCGGTTGGCTGCCCCGCGGGAGGCAGTAAGCGGAGAAGAGTTAGCCGCCCCACAGTAAGTAGTCAGCATACTACCGTAGCTAGTGACTGATTGAAGATGCCTATTACACTAGTAAACTCCCATTGCCTGACAAACGACTTACTGCCAATTGCGGGGCGGACTACCGCTCACTGCCTCTCACTTCCTCACAAGCCTACTCGTCAATTCTTTTTTGAGCGTACTTAGTACTATAAGCAATAGAAAAGTTTCTGATACTGATAAGATCACTTCCAAATGGGTTTTGATATTTCATATTATTTCTATTTATAGATTAAAGTATATCTTTCACTACCCTAACCAAACTTATGGTCTATACTGATGAAACATTTCTGCTCGCAGATAGTGTACCTGAACTCCATCTCACTGCCCATCGTCTACGTTTGTCAAACAGTCTGTTCTCTGATTACCCACTCCCTCACTATGTGTTGGATGTGGATGAACAGCAAAGAGCCTTCCAGAATGCTGCGAGTCTTGATGTAGAAACACTAAAAGCCGGTAGTTATTTTATAAGGGTCGTTTCCCCGAATAAACAACTTAGTGCATGTTTTCTGAAGGATTAAACTCGCCAAAGCAGCTTAGTTAGATTGGGAACCAGTATTTTTAGTTGTCTATTCATAGTTCGGAGTAAGAGTGTATTTCTACCTTTCAGCGTAGTAAGATTAGCAAGCTAACAGGAACTTCAAAGTTACTTGAAGTGTCGCTAAAGGTGGTGTCCGTTTTACCATTGTCAGACGAAGCTGAAGCAGGCCATACTGGCGGGCAACCTGCTATGAATAGTGTGACTGACCGGGCGCCAGCAGCCGGAATAGATCAGGGGCTCCTATTATCCCCTCTCAGGAAATAAGTCATTCCAAGAATCAGATGCCTTAGAAAACGCACCTCTTATGCCTCGACTGTCAGAGGAAGTCTTAACTATTACAATTCGTTTAAGCTTAAGCAGTCCGGGCAAAACCCTTATTCATACTTATGTATCCATAATATGCACAAATGTGGTGATGAAGTGTAATTGATTTATTTGCTTACTTACAATTAATGGCCTCACTATCGTATATGTAAGAAGAAAAAGCATTTTATATTACTTAGGTAATATCCAGTTAATGATCTCCGCTTATCCCCTGAGAAAGTTGATTTTCTTTGCACCAAAAGAGGCTCGATTTTTCGGTGCCTCCGATCAGCCATCAAGCCTTTACTGGATTGTACTCATGCTGATGTGCGACGCTAAATAATATGAAATGACCCCACTGGTATGACATCCCTATTGGTTTCTTTTAAAAACCGGCCTCTTGCCAAAAAACTAGGCGTTTTCTTGAGCTTATTTAGCCTGCTTGCTCTAATAAACTTTCTGGTTGTACAGTATAGTATCCACCAGCAACAACAAGAGAGTCAGCGGATAGAAGTCGCCCAGCAAAACAGTCTGCTATCCCAGCGCATTGGCGGATTGGTTCAACGGCTATTGCAGGGGCAACCGGTACAGCAGGAGTTCAGGTACACCGTAGAGCAGCACCACCACCTTCTTGAAACTTTGAAAACAGGGGGAGTCCCAGGTAAGGGTGAGGGACCGTTTCTTCCAGCTACTCCGGCACATCTCCTTCCCATCTGGATGAAAGCCAAAGCTGACTGGGACAATTACCAGCAGCAAATCGAAATAGTACTAGACACTTCACGCTGGGTAGATACAAATCCTCAAATAGACCTTTTAGATAGCACCGGAGTTCTGGTTTCCTCATTACAGCATGGACGTGTTCCCAATCCACACTGGCAACAAGCGGGCAATTATCTGTTAAACAATGCCTCTAATATACAGGCCAACAACGAAGCACTGGTTCAACACTACCGAAAATATCGGCAGGTCCGACACTACCGCTTCCAGGCCTTATTATGGATGGGGCTGTTAGGCCAAGCTGCTTTGATCGGGTTTGCTTTCTACCTAATCCGAAAAGTTATCCTTCCGCCACTAGCGGAGCTGCAACAGTTAAGCCAACGTTTAGCACAGGGCGATTTATCGGCCCCCTTTGAGTATGAGGGCCAAGATGAATTGGGACAGAGCGCTCAGAATTTCAATGTGATGATTCAACAGCTGAATCATGCCATTACCTTTACCCAAGATATTGGACAGGGAACGTTTACCACTGACTTTCAAAAGGTGAGCCCCCAGGACACCCTAGGGCAGGCCCTTATTGAGATGAGCGATCAATTGAGCCAGATGGCCCAGCAGGAACAGGTGCGTCGATGGACAAGTGAAGGGCTTACCCACATGAGTGAATTGCTGAGGAATCACCAGGAAGACCAGGAAGACTTGGCCCATCAGGTACTAGCTTCCTTAATCAAATACGTAGAGGCCAATCAGGGGGCATTGTTCATCGTGAATGACAACCAACCTGAGGAACCATACCTGGAATTACTTTCTATGTATGCATGGGGCCGGAAAAAATATGTTCAGAAACAGATCCGCCCCGGAGAAGATGTGTTAGGGCAGGCCTGGTTAGAGCAAGAGATGGTGTATCTAAAAGAAATTCCTGAAGACTACGTGGAGATCCGTTCGGGCATTGGAAAAGCGAATCCTCGCAGCTTGCTGATCCTGCCACTTACGCTGAACGAGGAAGTCTTTGGCATGTTGGAACTCGCTTCCCTAAAAGACTTTGAAACATATCAGCGGGATTTCTTAGGGAAGGTCGCTGAGAATATTGCATCGGTATTTTCTTCAATGAAAGTGAATCAGCGCACGCGCACGCTGTTGAACCAAACCCGGCAACAAGCCGAAGAGATGAAGTCTCAGGAAGAAGAGATGCGGCAGAACCTGGAAGAAATGCAAGCGACTCAGGAAGAAATGCAGCGCAAGGGCAGTGAGATAGAAAGCCGGATGAACGCCATTGATGAAAGTGGCATGGCTTCGATTGAATTTGATCTGGCGGGTCATATCAAGCTGGCCAATGCCAACTTCTTAGCCCTGATGGGATATGGCTGGAATGAAATCCGAGGACAGCATCATCAGATGTTTGTCAGTGAAGCGTATGCGCACTCGGAGGAATACCGGCAATTCTGGCATAATTTGAAGAGCGGCATTCCTCAGATGGGGGAATACGAGCGGTGGGGTAAGGGCGGCAAACGAGTCTTTATCCAGGGAAGTTATTCTATCCTGCGCGATCATCAAGGCCATGCTACGGGCATCATCAAACTGGCTGCTGATATTACGTCTGCCAAGCTGGCGCAGGAAGAGTTACAAGCCCAGGCTGAAGAGCTTCAGGCCCAGGAAGAAGAGATGCGGCAGAACCTGGAGGAAATGCAGACCATCCAGGAAGAGATGCACCGCAAAAGCAGTGAGGTTGAACACCGGTTGACCGCCATTGATGAGAGTGGCATAGCATCCATAGAGTTTGATTTGGGAGGCATCATTGTGAGTGCTAATACGAATTTTCTATCCATGATGGGTTATCAACGCGAGGAAGTTATTGGTAAACATCATCAAATCTTTGTGGGAGAGGAGTATGCCCGCTCGGTAGAGTATCATCAGTTTTGGCATAATTTGAAGAGCGGTATTCCTCAGATGGGGGAATACGAGCGTTGGGGTAAAGGCGGCAAACGAGTCTTTATCCAGGGAAGTTATTCTATCCTGCGCGATCCCCATAACAACCCTACGGGCGTCGTAAAACTGGCGGCCGATATCACCGCAGCAAAATTAGCCCAGGAGGAACTTAAAAAGCAAACCGAAGCGCTGCAAGCCCAAGAGGCGGCGATGCGGCAGAATGTTGAGGAACTGTCCACGACCCAGGAAGAGATGCAGCAGGTGATGAGCGAAGTACAACGACAACGGCTATTTTTAAGTAACCTGATCAATGCTTCCTCCGAGCGTATTTTTGTCATTGACACTCACTATTGTTTGATGGACTTTAATACCGCCTTTATGAGCTCGGCGGCTCAGGGGGGGATGCAGGTTGCGAAAGGCACGAAGATATTTCATGTACTTCCAAAAGCGGAGCATCCTCATTATCAGGAGCTTTATGATCGGGTATTTCAGGGAGAGGCTTTCGAAAAGACTGAACCGATGGCAGAGGGTAATGTATATCATCGCTCGTCTTACCGTCCGCTCCGAGATAAAGGTGGAAATATCCATGCATGTGCGGTTTTCACCCAGGAGCTGACTGGTTCAATCCCCGTAACACCATCCAATAAGTTAAGCACGTAGCGGAATTTCATCAAACCTGCTGAAGGAGTTTTACTTCCCATGCGGAGAGAATGGACAGCGGATTTAGCTATAGAGCGTACTTTTGTATCACTGACACGAGGGGTTTGGCGGCATGGATTTGTACCGTATCAGTAACTACAATAATTCAGACAAAAGGCAGCGACATCATTTGCCTTTTAACTCAACTCCAGTGCTAACGGTAGTTGCATGGTACTTGGCAAGCAAATCCTCCATGTTCAATCATCCTGAGTGGTTATGCACAGGTAGATCATTTTGCTCATTCTATCATTAAAGCATTAAATTTAGTTTCTTCATCTCATGCCTTTTTTGCGCCCCCCATCTATATCTCTCCAAACATATATAATATAGATACCATAGAATTAAGCGTGTTATAATAAAATAATATATTGTATCTTTTTAATTATATTTTATATATGTTGCAAACAGGTTAGCATAATTACTTTATATTATGTGAATGTATCAACAATGGAAAATCCGTGAGTTGATTCACTATACCTTCCTACAGCATACGATCGTTGATGTTGCTGTTGAGAAATGAAGTGAAGATGTCATTGCTCTAACCGCTATCGTTGTCATAGAGAAAGATGTAACTTGTCCTGCAAATTGGAGGGCATTACCTATACAGGGTTAACGATGGATTTTTCTTCATGAACTGCCGATAGATGCGTATCAAAGAGAAAATTCATCTAGAAGCATGGGATCACAAAAAAAAGACATGGCACCGTTAGATATTAGATAAGGGAGTAGATAGAAAATCCGAATCTTCAAGTGTCGGTATAGCTGGTTAAACAGTAAGAATAGCCAGTAAAGTAACCGTTAAGGTTATAAAAGAGTAAAGTCCTGAAGATAATCTCACTATTAAGTGTGTTTAAAAGACTTTATTCGGTTGATTATTGATGCAGCCCATCGCTGGCAACGGAGATTATGTAACCCGCAGGCAATATTCACCATTCTATCACTTGTTTGCCAGCCATGTAATCTGAGTTAATTGTGAGTAATTTTAAGTTTTTTTTACCAGCAATGGCGTGCTCAACTTTCACCGGGCCCTTTAACTTTCTGTGACAGAAAGTTGGTACTTAAAAAGCACTATCTTGAATAAAGCTAAGGTAAACCGGGCCACGGCGGCTATCACCGGGCCGAAGTTTTCAGGTTCATGCCGGGTGCTGGTCACCGTGAATTAGTCCTTAGCTTTTGTTTTCGATAGAATGTGCGGGGCACCCCGTGCAATTAGAATGTTAAGCGTTGGGGCTTACGAAAGTGGATGCCACGCGGAGATAAGCAGATTCAGTCACTATTTCCTATCTTATCTACCCTCAGTTATGAAATTTACCTGTTTTATTGGTATAAGGTGCCCCATATTTACATCTCGAGAGAGATTTGATGTCTGCTTCTGTCCAGAGGCAAAACCGGATCAGTTCGCCTACAGAAGGTTTTTCAATTTTGCAGCTGGTTGCCGACAGTAAGCCTAGGAGAAGCTCAAAACCCTCGCTTTTTAAAAGAAATACTGCAAAAAGTGAGTATTCCTGTAAAAAGGGGGCAGACCTAGAAATAAGCTGAAGAAGTGGTAGCAGACAAAGCATATGATGCAGCACATATCAGGAAATATTTAAGAAAAATAGGTACTAAATTCACTTAGACCGGGCAATGATTCCTGAAAAGGACATTCCTGAAGGGAAAGAGCGTAGAAATAGAGGGTTGCATCATTGCTTTAACAAAGAAACTAATAAAGAAAGAGCGCATGTAGAACAAATCATCGGATGGATAAAAAAGTATCGCCATATTGCTACCAGATATAAAAAACTAGCTGTTAGGTTTCTAACGATAATTAAACTAGCAATCATGCGTTACTACTTCAAAACTTATTTATCAGACACAGCCTAGTATTGATGTATTCAAAAACATGCTAGAGATATACTTGCTAAAAGCCAGCAAGGCTTTATTACATCACAATGGAGCACCCCTGTAAACAGAAAACAATAATTAAGGCTTCAAAAGTCAATCAAACATTGATAGTAGCGGTTTGAAATTAAACTTGAAGAAAGTCACCGCTGCCCGGCTTGTTTTGCATAGAGCAAACAGGGATCAATAACTATCCTCTGTTAGATGATCTATCTTCAAAAGATAACTACTGTTTGGTGAGTCCACCTTAAGTTGGGAAAAAAAGCAGCACGTCGTAGAGAAGAAGTTTGATCAGAAACTTCTCTACAGAACCGCGCTGCTTTTAACACTTTTTTTGGTTAAAAAAGCCCCTCCGGTGAAGGAGAGGCCGCTAAGGTAAATGCTTGAAAACATTATAAAGATGAGAAATTGTTACTAACAAGGCAATTAAAAAACGTAGGAAATATTACCTAAGTAAAAATTCAGAATAAACAGATCGAAGCGCTCACTCACCGGTTCATTCTTGCCTTATGGGGAATGTCGTCGGTCAGGTCTACTTGATGGCATATCAAAATGGGATCAGTGGAACTGTAGAAGAAACACCCTTATTAGGCTATGCGTTCTACATAGTAATGATCGTGTTCGTCTTTTCTGGCAATAAACGCCATTTTTGTGTTAGACAGTGACCATCGCCAAGCACTTGTTTTTTTTAGTTCGTATTTATTATGTGTCGTTACGAGATAGGGTAAAGGGCCTCTGGTTTCTGTAAAAACTAAGAAAATTTGAAAGAGTGAAAGTTGTATTTCCGTAGCGGTCCTATTATAAAGAGGGATACATTAACCCATATTTGCTGCAATAGATAGTACTACCGTACTGAGTCAGATTAGCATTTTCCCCATAGTATAGGGCTATTCTTATATCTTTAGTTTGGTGATACTCACTTCTGATCCATATGCAAACTTTACCATCGGTCATATTTTCAACTTGGTGAATACTTTAAAATGGTATTTATAATGATGATCATTAGATTTTTACGTAAACCTTCCGCTACAAAAAAGGATCAAAACATACATAGTATTTTTACCCTGCCCCTGCCGAGCTATATTACTCTATTCATAGGTTATTACACGTCATTTTTAGTATTAAATCATGAAAATCATTATAGCAGACGACCATGAATTTTTCCGAAGAAGTGTTGTCGAGTATTTAACAAATGTTTTTCCTTCCACAAATAAGAAAAAAAAGACTGGTCAATCCAATACCCTGTTAGACATCAAAGAAGCGGCCAATGGTGACGAAGTTTTGACGTTAGATAATTCTTTTAAACCGGACATTATTATACTCGATCTGGAAATGCCCAAAATGTCAGGCATTGATACAATCACCTTTTTAAAAAAACGAAAATCCAACGCTAGAATATTAATAGTATCTATGTACCGGCATCCAGCTTTATTACAGGAAACTTTGAATTTAGATGTCCAGGGATATTTGGTGAAAGGAGAAAATGAGCAGGATATTAAAACAGCAATCCTTACGCTTTATGAGGGGGGGCGTTTTTTTGCGCCTTCCGTATTGGCTTACCTGCAAAGTGAAGTCATAAAATCAAGCGATAAAACAAAGCTTCTTCGTCTTACTGATCGTGAACTGATGGTACTTCAATTTATAGCCCAAGAAAAGTCTAATAGAGAAATCGGAGCCCTTATTGGGGTCAGTGATCGAGTCATTAAGAAATATTGCGGCAGTTTATTGGAAAAATGTGAAGTAAAAGACATCGCAGCCTTAGTCAGATTTACCATGAATTACAGGTACTTCCAAACCTCTAACAATGAATTTTAGCTCTTTTGTGTCGTTCAAACATTTGAGCAGATGAAAATATCTCAATATCATAGTTCTGCAGGTGCTGACAAGGGGTATCTGTTAAATGATAATGAGGAAAGGGAGATCTAAAAAAGCACCTACTAGAAATAGATAGTTTTTCAGCCATTTGGTGCAATTCCTCGATGGTGTCTGCCATTAGAATTTTTTTATCGGAATATACCATTTTTCGTGCAACCATTTATTAACATCAGCTTAACCATCAGGTAAGATTAAATTTCTCATAAACACTTACAATAAACAAACAATTTTGACCAGAAATCTTACTTTCAGCTTTGTTGTTTTATTCAATCGTAAGGGTTGATTTATACCATAGAAATTGGCTGTTGCATGGCTATAGAAAAAAGCTCATCCAGTTGAAAAAGGAGCTGTCCAAATCTATGTTCTACCTGTAAATGGTAAGGTGAAAAAGATGCAAAGGTATTGGCAAGATGCCAATTGCTAAAGGGAGAAATCTTACTTGGATAAGAAGTTATCGCTTCTTCCTGCTATAGTACTGGTAGAGCATTTCACTTGGGGCCATCTGCTTAATCCGCATAGTACTACCGATTTTTAGTTTAAACTGAGCGACATTATCTAATAGATAATGTGGAAAAGGTTTTTTAACAAAAAGTATTTTGGGCAACTCCAATTGATAAGCTGCTTCACGCAACTCTTTATTTGTGTCAGCCATTAAAAAATTGCCATCAGTATATGTCATACAAAAAAAACCTCTTCCATACGGAAAGGTTTTCTTCTAATTAACTAGTTGTATATGGATTATCAATATCGTTCTTTTGTTTAGAGGTTGTTTAAGAATTAGTTTGCAAGTTTTCTTACCATCAGGCGAATCATAGTTAGGTGAATAAAAGCTTTACTACATTCAGGTAGTACTTCATAATCTTTTGTTAGGCGCCGATGAAAATTTAACCACCCAAAAGTTCTTTCCGCGCCGTGGTGGCTACAATCCAACGCTTAGGAATCACCACAAAACCGGATATGCCTGCTACTTTATGCACAATTTCCAGCATCCAATGATAGGTATGAGCTAGCCAAGTTAAAAACTCACCCGTATAGCCCCCATCAGCCATAATCTTTACCAACCGAGGATACTTACCTCGAAGTTCGTGAATCACCAATGGGGCTGCTTGTTGGTCTGGCATGTTAGCTGGGTGAACAACTACTGCCATAAGAAGCCCTAGTGTATCGGTAACAATGTGCCTCTTCCGTCCATTAACTTGCTTGAAACCATCGAAGCCTTTTTCTTTTGTCATAGAGGCAGTTTTCACACTCTGACTGTCTATCAGACCCAGACTAGGGCTAGCTGCTTTACCTTTCTTCACCCGTACTCGTTGGTGCAAGCATGTATAGCCTCTACCAATCCCTCAGCTTCCCAGCGGCGAAAATAATAGTATACTAAGGGCCACTTAGGAAAGTCATGAGGTAAAAGTCTCCATTGTACACCTGTTTTAACCAGATAAAGCAAGGCATTGACAATTTCACGTAAAGAATATTTTCGTTTCCGTTGTACATCTAGCATAGGGGCTATAACTTCTCATTAGGCA
Source organism: Roseihalotalea indica (assembly GCF_022458895.1). Next base: position 19,370 of record NZ_JAINFL010000026.1, read on the forward strand.
TCTGTGAGATCCGTGGAGTAATTCATTGATAGATTTAGGTTTGGTCAACACAAATCTATCCTCACAGATGCTTCTTCTTTATAGCTTTTACAAAAATTTAAACAACCTTTAAAAGTTTTAGGAATAATTTGGTGTTTGCCATGACTTCTTTTCCTTATCTAACTGGTGATTATACAGGGCCTTTGATACCTTACATGATTCACTTAAGGCCGCAATACCTTCAAACCTTACAATAATGCTATGTGCTCTCAAAACGAGGATTTATTCTTCAAAGAATAATGTAAGTTGAATCATCTTTCTTTATTCACTGAGACACAGGAAAAAGCTTGTGCCATACTCTGACCTACCACCGATTTCTACATAAAAAATCAGAATCAAGATATGGAGCACATAATAAAAATTTTTGCCATTGAAGATGAGGCAACGTTTGGTAAGGTGCTAAAGCTTTCTTTGGAAAAGGATGGTAATTATAACGTAACGCATTTTCAGAGTGGAGAAGAATTCTTCCAGAATATACACCTGAATCCGGATATTGTAACCGTAGATTATAACCTGCCCGGCATGTCCGGGCTAGAGATTATCAAACAAATCAAACACTATAGTCAAGACATTGCGGTGGTGGTAGTTTCTGGGCAGAAAGAAGTAAAAGTAGCAGTAGAAGCTTATAAAAGTGGGGCTCAATATTATGTAGTTAAAGATGTTAATGCCCTTAAAGAGCTGGCCTGTTGTATCAAAAATCTTACTGCTCACATTAATCTCAAAAAGGAAGTAGAAGTGCTCCGCGACCAGATCATTTACCGGCACCGCTACGATACCATTATCGGCGAAAGCAATGCCGTACTTAAGGTGTTAAGACTCATTCAGAAGGTTGAAAACAGCAATATCCTTGCCCTAATCACTGGTGAGAGCGGCACGGGCAAGGAAGTGATTGCCCGCGCCATTCACTATCATTCTCCTCGCAAAAAGAAGCCATTTGTAGCCGTAAACGTAGCCGCTATTCCTGAAGATCTGATTGAGAGTGAATTGTTTGGGCACGAAAAAGGGGCTTTTACCGGAGCAGATGGACGCCGTATTGGCAAGTTTGAAGAAGCAAACGGCGGCACCATTTTGCTCGATGAGATTGGAGAAATGGACATCAACTTACAAACCAAACTACTGCGGGTACTTCAGGAAAAAAAGATCTCCCGCATTGGTAGTAACAAAGAAATTAGTCTGGACATACGAGTACTGGCAGCTACCAATAAGCAATTGGCCCAACGGGTAAAAGAAGGCAAGTTTCGCGAAGACCTCTACTATCGGTTACAAGGCTTTCTCCTCCATTTACCTCCGCTACGGGAGCGGGATAACGACGTAATTCTGCTGGCTAAACATTTTCTGCAGGAAGCCTGCCAACAAAACCGAATTAGTCCAAAAACATTCACCCGAGAGGCAATGGAAGCAATGCTGGAGCATGATTGGCCCGGTAATATCCGCGAACTCAGATCCTTTGTAGAGCGCGCCGTCTTACTGAGCGACGGTGACCAGATTGATACAGAAGATCTTATGTTTTCCCCCTCTATTGCATAAATAATTTATCAAAACTTATTGCTAATTAAACATACGGGTGCTCTATGAAAACTAAACGCACTTTAAGACATAAACCTTCTGCTAAACAAAAGATACAGGTGTGGTATATTGCTTCTGGTATTGCGCTGGCAGTGCTGGCTGGAGTTGGATTGTTTTTTTATCTAAATCTCAGCACCAGCACCGACAGTAAAGCATCCGTTACCTATTCATCGACGGATGTACACGGTGAAAGTGACTGGATTATAGGAAATACCTGGGCTGGAGGAATTGCACATCCTTCGACAGGAATCAATTATAATATCAACATATCAAAAGACCACCTGGTGTTTCATCATGGTACCGTTAGATGGAAACCTGTCTATGGGCAAAGATTCTAAGATTGAGATAAGTGGAGATGGAGTGCTCGTTGTTACGGGAAATTTCTCATCTGATAATAAGAGCGATATCAACAACAATGGTATTATTGCCATAAAAGGAGATATGGCGTTCCACAGTAGCCCTCATGACGATTATGATGGCAGTGGAGACCTTTACGTAGATGGCGATATAGCCAATAATGGTGATGCCGAAGCAATAGAAAAGAAACTATCGGAATTAAAACCTGCACACACAGATATCTATGACATGGTAACCGGCGGAATAAGCACCCTGCCCATTACACTAGTGTACTTTAAGGCCACGGCTCAGGATGATAAAGTAGTGCTGAAGTGGGAGATGACAGAAGAGGTCAATACCGCTTTCTTTACAGTGGAGCGAAGTACTGATGGCAGAACCTTTACTAATATTGGTACTGTAAAAGGTGCAGGAAATTCCCATGAAATAAGAACTTATTCTTATTCCGATCCGTATCCGGCCAATGGTCTGTCATACTATCGGTTAAAACAGACTGATTTTGACGGAAAGTTTGAACGCTTTAAAGTAGTAGCAGTCTCTCGCGAGGCCATCACCACTGATCCTAATTCAGTCATTAAGTTAGTGACACCCAACCCCTGCAGCGCGTCATTTCACATGGATTACGAAGTACCCACTTCAGGAACGGTCCATCTATAACTCACCGATTTGAGTGGGTCGGTAGTCTCCTTAGAAGAGGCAGAAGTCACATCAGGCCACAATCAATACCGGTTTGAGCAGGGAGACCGACTGAAGAGTGGTATTTACCTGATTACGTTAACGTCGGGGCAGTTTTCTTCTAAACCTCTACGAATAATGAAGCGATGATTTAACTTAAAAAGAGTAGTTAAATTTTATAGTGGGTTTTATAATCTCTGGTCGGGGTACCCGTATTTAATTGAGTTAAGGATGACACATTAGGAGTTTCGCGACAACATAGGTTATATATTAGATAATGGGCTGTTAAGCAGGGATCATCTCCATGTTTATACTGGAAATTTCACGCACAGCTATCGCTAAGTAAACCTTATGAGTTAATTCTGTAGTTCAGCTAGGTTCAACAGGACAAGCTTTAATTGGGTGGTCGTACTCTCTAAAAGAGTTTTTGTTTCACGCTTCGGCAGAAAAATAACGAAGAAGGATTAAAGCCGGTTGATGCATACTGTCAAAGCAATGAGGTTGACCTTACTAAGAATTTACTTTGTTGGGGCAGCCTTGTTATGAACATACAGGCATCTTTAGTCAGATGAAAGCTCACTTCGCCGCTGGCCTTGATTGCCATAATGCTTGTAACATGAGCATTTCAAATACCGCATGATCTTATCCGTTGGAAAGGCTGGGATTAGCGGTAAGATTTTCTTACTTCATCGGACCGATTGAATTGAAGATGTAGAAAAGTGATTTGCAAGTCTCAGTCAGCCTTGATGGTCGATTGACTGTTCTGGTATTGCTAAACTGTCATTAGTTCCAAGTCAGCCCAGCACAAGTCTACTCACCGCAAGGCCAATAATAAGGACTTATGTATCTTTAGTGCACCTAGCTATCGATTTGACATCGTAGACTCGGCTACGCAAGTAATCGGAAGCAATTGTTAAAACGCTGGTCGCTTAGCGAATTCAATGCTTTACACAAAAGATGGTGTATATGACACTCTACTTGATACCGAGCCTACTAAAGAATTCTCATCCACAGACATTAAAATTAACACGAGTGATAAAAAAGCAACGGGGAGAGCTATTCATTTGTCTAAATCACGAATGCATATCTCAGCAGGAAGAGATGTTTATGTGCTTAAAAAAGATGACTGTAAACTGTGAGTAGATACTAAAGAAGGCGAATGGGAAGATTCTAAATAGGCTGAATCGCTAGAAAGGGGAGTGCCTATGCTCCTCCCCTCTATGCACGCTGACCAAGCGCGACTATCAGCAAGTATAAAGCTACTGTATCCTAAGTTACTGCTCAATAGATAACATTACTCAATATCTTAAAACTATTAATTCTAAAGATTATGGGACAATGCTGCATAACCTACATCCGTACTCAATAATTCGTTGAAATTATCTTATCATATTCTGGGCTGAAGAAGACTTTGGCAAGCAACTGATGCCATTGACCGCCTGTTTTGAACTTATATAGAGTGCACGGTTTCAACCATAAGAAAGGTAGGCGGGAATCCACGTTTTGTTGTCGGAATATAAGAAATGGTTTCGATCACTTTTGTTTCTTTGTCAAGGCCTAAGTACATACAGGAGGGTGATTTTGTATGTTTCGCGGCACAAATATCCATAAACCTTACACAAAAAAAGTCTAAAGTACTTATAGGTGAATGATGAACTATTTAAAGACGATTCAAGGTAAGTAAATTGTATATCAGTTACTGTGATGTGATCCTGAGAAGTGCTTAGTAAGCTGAGAAATAATTGATGCAGTATTTTCGATATAAATAAAAGAATCCCATTTTATGAGTATAAGCGAATTTACTCCTTTTCTAACTTAGAACAAACTCTATAGCCTTATGACTATCAAGATAAAAACTAGAGAGATTGCTGAGATGGTCGGTAAAACCCCCAGCACTGTCAATCGGTGGATGAGAAACGGAAATTTTCCCACTAACGAGCAGATTCAAAAGGAACTGGAAGAAGTAGCTATGCAGCGACTACGGGAAATCTGTCATCAAGCTCCATTATAATATCTACTACACCCCTACGACCGTACAGTCAAGGGTAGCTTTGGCTACATCAATGCGGGGTATCCCATACCTACTTGGTAAACAAAATTTTTCATAACCCGGCGGGGACCGCTTTAATAAAGTAAATGAAGAGTTACATCGCTTGCTCTGTCTCAGCACGGGGTGCCCCGCACCTTGATAAAAGACCCGGGGCGCGTAGCCTGGAAGTCTAAATTTCTATGGCACCGACCACCCGGTCGAAGCCAGACAAGCTACCTAGCGAGGCGCAAAATCGGCCGGTAGTGGTGCCCCACCGGGATCTTTCCTAGGCCACGGGAGTGCCCATTCCTCGCTAGGGTAACTTTTCAGTGTGGAAATAGGGATAACTCTTCTCGAGTTACCGCGCCTCGGGGCCCCACATTCCCACATTTTAGCAACAGTAGTATTTCTTACAATAATTATATGTCACTAATCTAAAGGCGCCACGGGGGGCCATATATTAACATCATAGTAATAACAACTGCTTTCTTAGAATTTTACTATGCTACTAACCTAAAAGCGGTCACCGTTAGAATCAATGAGTATGTATACGATATTCTAATCAGACCACAGTCTGGCAACCGTAAAAGATTCTGATCAGCAAAAGTCTATTCATAGAATAAATCACATAATCCAATGGAATTCAGTGTTTATGGTAAGGATAGTAGTAATACTACCGTACTCTCAAATAATCATCAATTATTTATGCTAAAATTTGCAAGTAACTTTTCTCAATAAACACGAGATGCAAAAGAAGCCATATTGATAAAATCATATGACTTGAGAAGATCTAAATTGTAGCAGATCAGTACATCATTATTGATTTTGGTAGCTACTATGGCCATTGACCCATTCCGTATCGCTAAATATAATGCCATTATACTGCACTTTATATCAAGCTTCTTAGGTAAGTAATAGAAGATGCGTTTTTTTCCGAAGGCTTTAAAGATTATTACGGTTGATTTTGTATGTGATGTTTCGCCCTACTCAGAGTCCTCTGCGAGCGGCCAGCGCCCGGTAACTCTGAGCGAGATAGAGATAGAAATTTGATTGCAAAATCAACCGTAATAAAGTCTTTTATTTAAAGTATGCCAAACCTATGGGCTACCTGATATAAGTTGCCCGTCCTATCAGCCGCCAGCCACTCTTTCATGTGTAAAAATTATGCCTCACATCTGCTCCCCCAATAAGAATTTTTCGGTAAGCTAATGCTAGTAGAATTGGTTCAGAATGAAAGTCTTATCAGAGTACTTTTGTTTCTTTCTTCAGGTTAATGAGGTTGTATATCTTCACAAGATACTCTTCCATGAAAATTTTCACCTGCTACCTGCAGCCCTTATTTTGCATGTGCCAAAATTCTAAGCAACTTTACAAAATCTCTATGGTCTTTATTTCCGGTATGATAAGCAATCTTCGTTGTGCTCGCGACCCAGTGTGCCCTTTCCTTAGGAATGTTAAATCCTTGGTATATCTTGGGGCGAAACTTTGACGCTTTGGTTATAGACTATCCTAATTCATCTTTGGCTAGGTTCGTAGCAACCACCTTTACTCAGATTCACATCACTTGAAGAACGAATCAGTTGCTTTATGATTCTGATGATATAATGTATTTAATAACTTGTCGTGTACTTTTTTCACTAAGTATAATTATTTCTTTTCTTCGTAAGTTGTTTTCTTGCCGATCTTGGCAATCAGAGACGGCAATGAAGCAGAACGATCATTATCTAAAACAAGAGTTATTTAATCTGATGAAGTCGGATGATACAATCTTCGATTTTATTCAGAATACTTCCTTGGATGGGATGTGGTATTGGGATCTGGAAAATCCTCAGCATGAATGGATGAGTCCATCATTCTGGACGACTCTAGGTTATGATCCAGCCATCATGCCTCATGACCCGGCTGCATGGCAAGATATCATATTTGCTGAAGATTTGCAGGAAGCTCATACAGCGGTTACTCTGCACCTGCAGAATCCCACGATACCCTATGACCAGATTGTTCGATATCGTCATAAGAATAACACCACCGTTTGGATTCGTTGTCGGGGGATGGCTATTCGTGATCCGCATGGTAAACCTCTACGCATGTTGGGAGCCCATATCAATGTTACGGCTGTCAAACAAAAGGAAGCCGAATTACAATCATTTCTGGATGATGCCAACGATCTGATTCAGAGTGTGGACCAACATGGGAAGTACATGTATGTTAATCGCACCTGGTGTCAAACGCTGGGCTATACTGCCGAAGAAGCGAAAGAGTTGACCATATTCAATGTTATAGAAGCTAAATATCATGAGCATTGTCGGCAGCAACTTTCTCAGTTGGAAAAAGAATCAAGTAATATCCAGGTAAACGTGGTATTTCTCACTAAAAGAGGAGTGCCGGTTCACGTTGAAGGACACGTTAGTCTACATGTTCAAACGGATGGCGGGTACCATTCCCGAGGGATTTTCCGAAATGTTACTGCCCGATATCAGGCTGAGCAAGAACTACATCGTACTAAAGAAATGCTGGAACAAACCAACTCTGTGGCCCGAGTCGGAGGTTGGGAGTTAGACCTAATTCAAAATACGCTCTATTGGACTCCCATGACCAAGGAAATTCATGAGGTAAGCACTGACTTCATTCCAGACCTCGCTACGGGTATGGCTTTTTATAAAAAGGGAGATAGTCAGAAAAAAATCACACAAGCCTTCGAGCGAGCAATCACTTTGGGTGAGCCCTATGATGTTGAGTTGCAGATTGTAACAGCTAAAGGCAACGAACGCTGGGTGCGCGCCATTGGTCGTACCGAGATGAAGCATGAAAAATGCGTGCGCATATACGGCACATTTCAGGATATTGAGGAGCAGAAAAGTAATGAGCAGAACCTTCGCGAAGCGATGCAAGAAGCGCAGGCAGCCAGTGTTGCGAAATCAGAATTCCTGGCCAATATGAGCCATGAGATCCGCACTCCGCTGAATGGAGTGATTGGTTTTTCTGATCTGCTAATGAAAACAGACCTGCAACAAAACCAAAAGCAATATATGCAGGCGGTGCACCACTCGGCGGGAGCGCTACTGGATCTGATCAATGATATTTTAGATTTCTCTAAAATTGAAGCAGGCAAATTGGAGATCTCACCAGAGAAATGTCCGGTATGGGAATTGCTAGAACAGGTCAGCGACATTGTGAAGCATAAAGTAGAAGAGAAAGACCTGGAATTACTGCTTAATATTGCACCGGATGTTCCCCAGTATGTATGGGTAGATCCGGTGCGTCTACGGCAGATTCTGATCAATTTGCTGGGCAATGCTATAAAATTTACAGAAGCCGGGGAAATTGAATTATCTGTTCTGGCACTGCCAGTAAAAACTATTAAAGAGCAATGCTATCTACAGTTTTCAGTGCGGGATACTGGAATTGGCATCGCTCCTAATAGGCAAGATACCATATTCAAAGCGTTCAGCCAGGAAGATGCTTCCACCACTCGAAAATATGGTGGTACCGGATTAGGTCTTACTATCTCTAATCAGCTCTTAGAATTGATGAGTAGCAAAATGGTCTTAAAGAGTGAGATAGGGGTTGGCAGTACCTTCTCTTTTAAAATTTTAGTAGAAAGTGAGGAAGGACAACATCCTAAATTGCAAAACCACCGTCCAATCCATCAGATACTGATCGTAGATGACCACCCCAAAAATTGTCAGATTATTCAGGATATGCTTACCCTCCAGCAGATCAGTTCAGAAATCGCATTTAACGGACTAGAAGCCATGGAGAAAGTGAAAAATAATGATTTTGATGCGATGATTATTGATTATCATATGCCATATCTGAATGGTTTGCAGGTCATCAAAGAGATTCGAGAAACCCTAGGGAAGAGTCAGGAAAAACTTCCTATCATATTGCTGCATAGTGCAGCCAATGATCGGCAGATAAACTTATCACGACACCAGTTGGGCATACAAAAAGTCTTGAGTAAACCAATTACGTTACAACAATTGACCCACGCTCTCGCTGGTATTGATGCTCCACAAATCTCTATGTCAGTAGAAGCCAATGACTCTGGTTTTCTAACTGACCGCCCCATCAATATTCTAGTCGCTGATGACAATCCGATGAACCGTATTCTAGCCAAAACCATGCTGTTCCAAATTGTGCCGAAGGCTAATATAAGGGAAGCTGGAGATGGGTGTGAAGCCATTGAGCAATTTAAACAAGGTCCCTTTGAGGTGATTTTCATGGATGTGCAAATGCCTCGGTTGAGTGGTTATCAAGCCAGCGAGCAAATACGTATGTTGGAAAAAGGGGGCGATGTAATTATTATCGCCCTGACCGCTAGTATCGTAAAAGGTGAGCGGGAACGATGTCTGAATGCCGGCATGAATGATTATATAAGTAAGCCGTTCATTCTGAAAACGTTAAAAGCCAAACTTGAACCCTGGGTTGTAGCTATAGAGAATGGACTTGTAAGGCCTTCTAAGACTTTACTGGCAGAAGAAGCAACGGCGCAATCTAAAAGAGCAGTTCCTCTGCACTTTAGTTTAGACAAGTGTAGAAGCACCATGCAGATACAGGATGTAGCAGTTATTCAAGAGCTGGCTGAAGAATTATTGCATCAGGTAGAAAAAGATATTCCTCTGATGAAACAAGCCTTTCACCAGAATGATTTAGACAAGATCCGAAAACTCGGGCATAAACATAGAGGAAGCGCACAAATGATGAGCATGGAGCAATTAGCGGGTGTTTTTTCTACTATTGAAGAGCTAACAGAATTTGAAGATCAAAATGTTACAGGCTTGCTGTTAGAATTGGAGTGTGAGCTTTCCTATTTAAAAGAACAGTTAAAATTATCGGTGTAAGTCGGGTAAGTGTGCAATGGTACGTCTTGCTCCATCCCTAACCCTAATAATAACCCTTCTGGTTTCGCATTGTTTGGCCGAACTTTAAAGTCACTGGCAAATAAAACAGTTCCACTGGGGCAGTTCCACTGGGGCAGTTCCACTGGGGCAGCAGCCTGATTTGATTACTGCTGCGCTGAGTGTTTTTACTTGTAAGCTTTTCTCAACCTTCCCAACACCATATCTTCACTTAATATTAAGATTGGCAAGGAAGGATTAATATAAACCTTAGCTCATTAATTATTGATGTGATCAATAGGCTTTATTGCTTTACAGTAATAACTGCGAGCGATCTTTCGTGCATCATACTTGCAGGTATTCTCTATGGACAAAATGCCTATGGTTTAGCTAACAAGCTGGATACTAGCTACAGGCTAATAAGATCAAGATATGGTTACCCTTCAGCCTTTAGATTAGCCTCCTATAAATAACTTGTGATTAAAGGTACTATTACAAAAGTGTGAAAATGTGGACAACACGTCGGGACGCAGGGCGAGCGAGTTATCCACAATTTCACACTCAACGAAGAGCAAATACCAGTAGAGATATCCTATTGCTCGGCCAGAAGTTAGAACCTATGGATTGATCGCACGGCGGACCATTTACGCCTCTGCTGGATTGCTTGCGCTTAAGATTCAACCAGGTGCCAGAGCCATAGAAATTTAGACTCAGGCCTATTCATAAGCGGCACCCCATGGCGTAATGAAAACGGACAAGCTCATTGACGCTCGACATGTAAAAAACTACGCACCAAATTATAAAGTTCAAGTATTTAATTGGCCTTGAGGTGCACCGCCAGGACGTATCAAAAAACATTGGACTTTTGCCTTTTGAAGGCAGGAAAACTTTGCTACACCACCAAACCGAAAACAGTAGTAAAGGTACGCATTGTTTATTGAGCAAATTAAAAAGCAAGTCGATATCAAACTTGAAGAAAGCTTATTCTGCCTATGGAAACCAAGATAACCTCAAAACAGGGCTACCTATCCGGCAGGCGATCAAAGAATCAAAAACCTAACGGCATTACACATACACGATTAATTAGCGCTAAAAACACCCGAACGGCAGACCGCTCAAATCCTCTAGGTGAGAAGGGGAAGGGTTGTTTGATAAAGTTCAACAGAAGGAGATACAGCAGCGTTGTCAACAGTCTCTAAAAGCCATAGAGCAAGACTTAACCAAAATGGATAAACAATTAGATCAACGCATTACCTTAGATAATATCGGCCACCGGGGCCCGATGATCAATGCAATAAGAAACAAACTGACCTTGCGAGTATTTGCTAAAATATGTGTATGAACCAGAACTGGGTCATAAGGCGATATAATAAAACTATAACTACACATTTACTTGATTCATAGCAATCAATCCGACTCATACAAAGCGAATAGGAGAGTAAATAATAAGTGAAATACCATAAAGAATCTCAGCACATTTAGAAATCGCCACATCCTTACAGTAATAAGTACTTCAGCTTTATTATTATGCAAATCTGTAATGAATATCAAGCAGTCATATATTTATAAGATAACCTGCCAATTCATTATGCCAAAAGGTTGAGCCATAATACGATGCTGTCATAATAGCTTAGCACGTAATCCTGTGCCTGTAGTATGCATCTGACTTTAATCATTTTGAGAGTTATTAGACACAACGATTATTAGCTATCAAGGGGGATTCTTACTGGTTTGATGGACTTTGGTGGTGTGCGCTTTCTAGTGGCTATCAAATACATTCAATTGGCTACTAAATATATTTTTACTGAGCCGGGAGTGTCTAAAAGTATAAGCATTTCTTAGTATGAGCTTTTACGGTAGCATGCAACTTCAATCATGCCTCCAGCGGCTAATCATATTGATTCAATACTACGTTAAGGTAACGCTGTCTCGGAATAGTGGGAAGGAATCTAGCCTTCTCCAAAAGCTTGGAAAATCATATTAAAGCATAGATTACTTTACCGAAGATTACGATTTGTCAACAAATACAGTTTTATTATTAGGACACCGCAAATGCTTTTGACCTGGTTCTATAAACGAATATGCAGTTTCTTTCTGTAGGAAATAGTAGTGCTAGTTCTAATTTTTCCATTCCAGGCTGATTTTTTTCCTCAGTGCTTTTCCCAACCTCAACATTTATTCCCACATAGGGAATCGGAATCAGGCTGTGTGAGAGATTATGAATATCTATCTCATTGAAAATCAATAAATTGGGAATTTTTAAATCAGAAAAATGTTTTGCGCACTAATTATGTAATTATTGACATAATAAAACTTAAACAATAATATTATGTCTTTTTTTATAAATTTTAAGAAATATATTTTATTAATCATTGTTTTCTCTCTTTATATATCTAGTGGCTTTGCCAAACCAGTTAATATTTCTGATAATGTTGTGCTGATTTCGTTCAATGCCAAAATCAAAGAAGAGAAAGTGATAATTACCTGGAAATTTGAGAATATAGCTGAAGGAGCACATACATATTTAGAACGTGCCGGATCTGATATGCAATTTGAAACTATTGGCGCGTATAGCAGCAATATAGACGGCCAGTTTGTAAATGAACAGCCTTGTGAATTACTCTTTTACTATCGCTTAGTAACCAAATACGCCAATGGAAATATCATATATCACCCCATAATTATAGCCAATTAGTATAGTTTATTTTGACAGTAGAATTAGGTGAAGAGTTTATTTTTTAGTGTCAACTCTATTAAAATTTGATTCAAACGACACTATTTTATTTTTTGCAAAAAAGCTCTTTAAAATCTATATAGCCTTTCACTATAAATTGAAAGTCTCATCTTTTCAAGAAAACCTTTTACTGTTTCTAAACGGAACAGTATTTTTCTCTTACGTAAAGTAATAGTACTTACATTCTATTGCCGTTTACAAAACTGAGAAATTTTTGTTTGTTTCATAGTACAGTATTCTATTTGGAATAAATAAAAATTCTTGCAGTATCTACTCTACTAAATAGATAATTTTCTTCTACTAAATTATAAACGCTTTTTTTACTAAAAATTTAAAATAACTACTTAGGCGAAAATACTTAATTTGCATAAAATGCTTAAACAATTCACACATTTTATTATGCATCGACTATCGTATATGTTTTGCTTAACAGGGATCATTATGCCATTCTGTCTTATTTATTCCTGAATAATAATATCATTCCCATATTTCCTGAAAGTTTATTGTATGAATATCACATATCGTACATGACTCTTTTTCAAAATTTTAAGAGGAATAACTTACTCTTCTTTCCTTTCTCAAAAAAAACCATGTGAAAAGAGAATATAAATACCGAGCTTTACATTAAAATAAAAGTGAAGGTAACTGTTTAGTAGTGAGACTAGTGCAAAAACTTTATGCCAATTGACATATTTATCATTATTATATAGGCTGACTTTTGCTAAACCTAGATTATAAGGCGTACAATATTTTAAAATTCATGTTTAACAATTAATCCTTATAAATATGTTCTGGAACGTCCTGGTATCAACCATATGTATTTTGAATACTGTATCATGGCAACCATTGTCTAATGAAACAAATCAGGATTTAACATCATTAGAATTAAATGTTCTTCAAACAGAAAGTTTTGATCCTGACACCTCTTCGCTTAGTAAAAACAGATATTACTGGAGAATCCCTCCCAGACCATTAAATCACGTAACAGTGGGAGAGATACTCGCCGTTCCTTATTTACCAGAGGCCAGAATCGTTTCTGCACGGTTAGTTGACGGCAAGTTACCTACCGGGGTTGTTCTGTTTCCAAACGGTTTTCTTATTGTAGAAAGTATCGATATTGAGGTCGGAAATTATCCAATAGTAATTGAAACAATTGATGAGAAAGAAAGCAAGGTTACTACATCTTTTTCTATTAAATTTTTGAATACCTGTGATTGGACAGACACGCATGCGATGTATAAGATTGAGCAAAAAAAAGTAGATCTTTTATCCGAAGGCGATGTCTTAGCGGTTCCATTTGATAAAAATGGACCGATAAAAGCAGCAAAATGGGTTATTGGAAGTTTGCCTCCAGGGACAAGGCTGACAACCGATGGAAAAATTGTAGTAGAAAATAAAAAAATGTTAATCCCTGATACATATAGTCCTGGAATTGTTACAATAGATGCTCAGGGTGGGGTCACCTTCTTTGTGGTGTCCGTCTCGATTTCTAATGATTCTATTGAACATAGAGTAAATTGAGTTCAGTAAAAGACTTAATTAATGAAGCGTAGCGTGAATAAATAATTGATTAAACACTTTAAAATGAAGGTGTTTTTGTCATATTATAATAATATAATGAACTTGCAATAAAAAAGTGGACAAAAAGTTAAGCTGCATTCTGGTAATGGTTTAATTTTAGTTGTGCTTCGTACTCTGCTGGGGTTAGGTACCCAAGCGAAGCGTGCATTCTCTTCCGGTTATACCAAATCTCAATGAATTCAAATACATCAACTTTTGTCTTCGCTATGGTGGTTGGTTCGATGTTGTATATCAGTTCGGCTTTAAGAGTTTTGAAAAAACTTTCAGCTACTGCGTTATCCCAGCAATTACCTTCTCGACTCTTACTCTGCTCGACCAATGGATTTGCCCTGAGTAGATTTCTGAACTCATAACAAGCATACCGGGAATTATAAGACCAAATCAAGTTTTCCGATTTAATTATTTAAAGACTACCGCCCTTCGGTTGGTGTTTCCATTTCCGGTTGAAAAATAAATTTTCATCCAGAAATAGAAAGATACCTAAGCTACCTGCCGGTAGTGTTTTAGCTTCACAAAGTCAGTTCCTCGTTTGACGGTAGCAAAAGCTCGGTTAATCAATTTAACT
>NZ_JAINFL010000027.1 GCF_022458895.1 Roseihalotalea indica
GAGATCATCGCTTAGAGGCCGCCTAAATGGTTCGTTTTCTGACAAAAGCCGGAAATCTTCCCACAAAGTGCCGGATTCAGCAAACGAGCCATTTTAACGCCCTGTGCCGTTCAAGCCGGGGCAATCCGTACTTTCCCTCGGAGCGGCGTAGTTCTACGGATGAGCAGGGCGAGAGGCCGCCGCAGCTTGGGCTATTCGCCCAGGCGCGGCGATTAATCAAAATTCCCTGGCAGGGTTGCAGGAGGTGTAAACCCCAAGCCCTAGCGGGTGCATTCGCAGGGTTGACACATCCCGCCGCCCCTGCTTTTGGCTCGGCATGGAATCAATGGGAGAAACCTACTGTTTCACAATTGGCAAAGAATTGGTATTATTGAGGAAAAGGAAAAGATTATGAATATCAGCCCCAAATTTCAGGAATTTATAGAGCAGGGTGTCAAAGCCGGGTATTTTCATAGTGAGCAGGAAGCCCTAGACAAAGCATTGCGCCTATTGCAGGAAGAAACCGCCGAGATTGAGGTAGAGAAAGCCAGAGTGCGGAGGATGATTGAGGAAGGCTTAAAAGGCCCGTTCAAAGAAGTAGATTTTGATGAGGTCAAACGTCAGGCGCGGGCCGCTTGGAAAGCCAAGCAACAGGCGCAATAATGGCAATCTTCTTTCTTAGCCATCAGGCCGAAGCCGATTTATACGATATCTGGGAGTTTCGGGCTGATCGGCGAGGGCCGGACAATGCCGACAGCCTGATAGACACCCTCAAAGCGACCTGCCAAACGCTGGCCGATATGCCCGGCATGGGAACCCCCCGCGACTATACGCCGCCCCATGTGCTGGCGTTTCCCAAAGATGATTTCATGATATTCTACCGGCAGGCCGGGCCGGATATTGAGATAGCCCGCATTGTGGACGGTCGCCGCCATATGCCCCGGATATTTGGCAGCGAATAGCCCTATCCTAGCAAATCGCCGATTCTCTGGGTAAGTCCTTCCCGTTCCTGAAAGAGCCGTTTTATTTCGTTCAATTCGGCTTGCTGCTTGCGGGTTTGGTGCCTCAATTCCTGCAGTTCCTTTTGTCTGAGAGATATTCCAAGTGCTCGGAATCTTCCATCAGGGTATCGCTCAGCTTGAGCCAGTGGCTTGGCTGGTGTTCGCCGTAGAATAAAGCTATCTGAAATGTTGCCATTTTCAAGCTGTTGAGATTGTTTTTTTTTTATACTTTACCAAGTCCAGCCGGAACGTGGTGCCTTTATCCAACTGGCTTTCCACCTCAATTTTGCCGCCGTTATGTTCGACCATCTGTTTGACCAGATAGAGGCCGAGCCCGGTGCCGTCTGCCTGACTGGTGAAGCGTTCAAAGGATTGAAACATCTTACTGCCGTATTTTTCCAGATCGATACCGATGCCATTATCAGAAACCGTTAAAATCATGCCCTTTTCCTGCGCTTGCGTCTTTATTTCAATGATGCAATCTCTCTCGGGCGCACTGTATTTAATGGCATTGCTCAGAAGGTTCTTCAAGATGCTGAATAAATAGGGTTCTATATAGGAAAAATGTTCCGCTTGTGAAAAATCGGTGTGAATGGTGACGTCTCGGGAAGCCATCAAAAACGATAAGGAATCCTGTACCCGGTGTAGAATCTCGTCCAGTTTCAATTCTTTGGCGGCGGGTCTTTTTTCATCCTGCCAGCGCAACAGCATTTGCAGGGAATCCAGTGTTTCCGCCATCTTGAGTACGCTTTTTTCCAGTTGGGCGAAGATGGTGTTTCTCATGTCCTGATCGGCATGCCGGTGGTGCAGTTCTATCAGTGACTGCATGCTGGCAACCGGCGAGCGCAGATCATGGGCGGCAATGCGTACAAAACTGTCCAATGTCTGGTTCATCCGGGTAAGCTCATGTTCCCGGTCTAACAGGACCCTTTCCGTGTTTTTCTGTTCGTGAATATCGGTGCAGGTGCCAAACCAGTACAGAATGTTGCCGCCGCTATCGCGGGCAGGTAAGGCTTTGCCCAAAAACCAGCGATATTTGCCGTTTTTGTTACGAAAGCGATACTCAACCTGATAGGAGGCCCCGGTTTTAAGGGAATGGTGCCAGACCCGTAAGGTCTGCTCGTAATCATCGGGATGAAGCACTAATGACCATCCGTCAGCCTTTGACTGGTCAAAATCAAGGCCGGTATAGTCATACCAATGATGATTAAAATAATCATGGTCACCATTGGGAAGGGTACGCCATACCATATGCGGTAGCGTTTCTGCCAGTAAGACAAAATTTTCGTCGGTTTCCATGAGCTATCTTCTTAAGAAATGGCGATTTCCTGTTACAGGAATGAAATAATGGCGCTTTGTCAAAGATAAACGAAATTTTCTAATTGGGGAGAAATGGGATTTTCCTGCTAAGAGTCGATAGCCGTGGCGTGCTGCCGATCAACCCCAAGCCCGGTGCTGGTGCAGGGTTGATCGGGTGACCTAGGAATTGAATTAGGACAGAATAGCCCTTGGTGTGTTTTAGAATACCTAGCGGATAGTACCTAGGGTAAAAGTAGTAAATATCTCTTATTCTTGCTTAATTGGCATACTTACTATAAGCCAATTTTACCTTAATGGAATCCGTGATTAAGATTCTCATGCTGGAAGATATCTGGGAAGATGCTTACCTGACCGAACAAATGCTAAAAAAAGAAGGTCTTTCTTTGGAATGTTTTGTCGTGGATAGCCAAGAAGGCTTTGTCGCAGGCATTCAACAATTTGCCCCGGATATTATCCTGTCCGACCATTCCCTGCCCCAGTTTGATTCAATAGGTGCGCTAAAGATCAGTCAGCAGCTTTGCCCGAATGTGCCTTTTATTCTGGTCACCGGTACGGTTTCCGAAGAATTTGCCGTCACCATGCTCAAACGGGGAGCCAGTGATTATATTCTTAAAAGCAACCAGACCCGGCTGGTACCAGCGATCCGGCAGGCATTGAAGCAACGAGAACTTCAGCAGCAAAAGCAGGAGGCGGAAGAAGCCTTGCGCAGACAAAATAGTGAATTACTTAAGGTTAATGCAGAGTTAGATCAGTTTGTCTATAGCGCCTCTCACGATTTACGTTCACCTCTTACGGCATTGATGGGATTGCTGGCACTCGCCCGAAAGCATGAGGAGGAGTTGCCCCGCCTGCAAGAATATCTTGATAAAATGCAGATCAGTATGGACAAGCTAGATATGATTCTACGCGAAATACTAGAATATTCTTATAACGCCCGGCAGGAGATTCGGTTAGAGACCATCAATATCAAGGCACTCATTGAAAAGTGTTTTCGTAGCCTAGAGCATGTCCCCGGCTACGCGAATGTAGAGCGAAAAGTAACCGTTCAACAAAAGGTTAAACTTGTTTCCGACCGGTATCGGCTGACCATTATTCTAAACAGCCTGATTAAAAATGCTCTTCAGTTTCATAATTCGGGCAAGCATCCCCCGTTCCTGCATATTGACGTTAGTATATCCGATTCGGTATTGCTGACTTTCGAAGACAACGGCATTGGAATAAAACCGCAGGTATTACCTAATATTTACAATATGTTTTACCGGGGTTCAGCCCGCAGCCAAGGAGCCGGGTTAGGCTTATACGTCACTAAGGAAATTGTCACCCGATTAGGTGGGGATATCAACGTTACTTCCGTGCAAGGTCAGGGAACCCTAGTTACGGTCCTTCTTCCCCTACATCCGTCCCCGGATGAATTAGTCGGGGAATTATTCCCCCTCCCTATTCTCGGTAAGCTGATGACACAATTCGATAAGGCAGGCTATCTTATGGGACAGGAGGTCGTATGTAAAATCTTTAAGCCTAATAGCATAGAGGCTTGGTATTGTATTAATATAGACCCTACCGACATGGAATCCATCTGGTGTATCGCCGTAAAAGAGGAAGCCGGTCACCGTCAGGTTCGGGTCTGTAGTGTCCTGCGTAGCGAGCTGGAAGGTTTTACGCTACCCTTTCTGGGATTGTCTCTGGAGCGTGATCGTCGTTTTAAACCCATCAACGCCCAGAAAGCATATGAAAAACTGTTATCAGGAGAAGAAGTATAAAACCTTATCACACCTTGTAAACGACCGTTTGCAAGTTGAGATAATTCCGCTATCTTCGCCGGTATGGACTACATCGCGTATTACCGTGTTTCAACCACCCGCCAAGGGCAAAGCGGCTTAGGGCTTGAGGCTCAGCGATATAGCGTTCATTCATTCCTGAATGGAAACGACCAGCTAAAGGCCGAATACACCGAGGCCGAAACCGGAAAGCGAGACGACCGGCCTCAGCTTACCGCGGCGATCGCCGAGGCGCAGCGTACCGGGGCAACCCTGCTTATTGCCAAGCTGGACAGGTTGAGCCGTAACGCTTCCTTCATTCTCACCCTGAAAGATAGCCGGGTCAAATTCGTGGCTGCCGATATGCCGGACGCAAACACTATGACCATAGGTATTATGGCCGTTATGGCCCAATCCGAGCGGGAAGCCATCAGCGAACGCACTAAAGTAGCATTGCAGGCCGCGAAACGCCGGGGGGTGAAATTAGGCAGCCCCCAGAACTTTACCCCAGAGGTGCAAGAGAAGGGCCGCCGCATCTTCCGCGAGAAAGCCCGTAGGAAGCCCCAGAACGTTCAGGCCGGGGCAATGGCTGTACATCTACGCAAATCCGGAGAAGGCTACTCAGCGATTGCCAGAGAGCTAAATAAGCATGATTTTAAGACGAGTAAAGGTTATGCTTTCCGGCCCGAAACCGTAAAACGATTGATAAAACGCTATGGATAACCTCACCAAGCAGGAAATACGCCAGTTGAAGGGGTGGCAGGAAATGGCAACCCCGCCACAGGGTGACGATTTCGGGTTTACGCATAAGACTCTTAGTCAAAATCCATTGCCTTATAAAAATCCGGGTGACGATCTAAAAGATTACATCCGCAAAAATGGAAATACTGCTTTGAGCATTGAAGCCGGAAAGGTCTACGACGGTCGCATTAACGATTTTGTGACTCCCGGCATTCCCTACGGTGGAGGGGCGAGGCTTGCCCTGTTTTACATCATGACAGAGGCGATCCGCCGAAATACCCCGCATATTGAACTCGGCAATAGCTTTACCGCTTGGGCTAATGAACTCTACGGAGTCGGTCAGAAGCACGGCAGGAAACACCACCTAGACAGCCGCCAATTGAAACGACTGCAAGATCAAATGGCACGGATTGCCTCATGTTCATTTACGTTTGGCTACAGCCGTGAGGGGCGATCCTTCACCGATACCGGCAAGCTGGTAAAATCGATTGAATTATGGACACCCAAAGACCAGAGCCAGCGCGTTTTGTGGCCGTCCTACATTGTGTTAGGGGAAGAATTTTATAAGAGCCTACAACATGCCAAAATTCTCGTAGACCTGCGGGCTATCATGCACCTAGCGGGCAAACCTATGGCAATGGACATTTACACATGGATGGCACAGCGGCTTTACCGTATCGCGTCTAATGATTCCCAGTTTATCGCCTGGACAAATCTCAAAGAGCAGTTTTGCCAAGCCCCAGAGCAGCAGATGAACCATTTCAAAAAATACTTTCGGGCGAACCTGCAAAAAGCCATTGCCGAGTATCCCGAGGCCCGGCAGGCCGTAAAGATCGACGGCAAAGGGCTGACACTGACAAGAGCCTTGCCCCCTATCCCACCGAACGGCCAGACTTTTCTACTCTGATTTCCGGGTTACGTGCTTTCGCACCCACTTACCAAATGCACGTGGATAAAGGCGTTCATAACCCCCAATTTTGAAAAGTTATTCACGTGCTTTCGCACCCACTTTTTACGTGCTTTCGCACCCACTAGCTACGTGCTTTCGCACCCACAAACCTATAATCTAACCTCTAATTATCCTGTAACTGTCGATTGGAAAATGTGAATAAGGAGTTCGCTGCGCTCACAATCTGTTAATTTAAGCGGCATCGGCTAACGCCGATTAGACTTGTTTGATAAGGGGGCGCTGCCCCCTTCATATCCCCCGAGGTTTACAAGACATTTACTCAAAGAATATAGCTTGATATGGTTAGTATGTATTTATTTTTTTCAGGATATTGCCTCTTTGAATGTGACCTACTAAACTAAAGATACCTGCGTGAAGAGGAAACGGGCAATGCTGAGGAGCAACCCGCCAGAAATAGCGCAGTGACTCGGGGAATATCATCCCACAGCTTGGCAACTGCTGGCAATAAGTTGTACTAAAGGCTTTCTCAGGAGAGCCTTTTTTTTTATTGCTTAATATTCTCTGAGCATATGTCTAAAAAAACCTTCTGGGGGTTTGGGGGGTGAACCCCCCAATTAAAGTACCGAGCGAAGCGAGGCCGCTTTCGAAATGCGATTCCCAGCCCTAATTGATTGGCGGAATCGCATTTCGAAAGCAAAGAAAATTTGTCCCGCAGTATGGCCGACTAGCTGGACCGCCCCTGATCCGGCCCCCGCCTCTGACCGACCCCCCCCAAGTTTTCGGCGCAGATCAGCGAAATTTTGTTTTGCTAACAGGTACTTTCACCAAATTGTTAATTTTTTGCTTGTGACAGTCGTTACATGTCACTATGTTACATCATAGTACAGCGTGATACACCCTATTAGGACATGGCAAAAGTTAGCATATCAGAGGCCGCACGCCTCACCGAGAAAAGCCGTAACACATTACACCGGCATATGAAGAGTGGTAAGCTCAGCAAGGAGCAGGACGAGGAAGGAAACCCCGTCATCGATACCGCCGAGCTTATCCGGGTTTATGGAAAATTGAAAATGCAGAGTGACAAGGCGGAACAGTCACAAAGTGACAGCGTGGTACAGAATGAAACAGCCCCCGATACAGGTGGTACAGTGTCAGAAATTGAGCTTCTAAAGCTCAAATTGGCACAGGCCGAGCGGGAAACCGAGATTGAGCGGGAACGCCGGAAGGAAGCGGAAAAGCGGGTTGAAGAAGAACGGGCAGAGAAAGACCGGCTATTTACCTTGGCCGAATCCACTACCCGGCTACTGGAAGCCCCAAAGCAACAACCACCGGCAGAGCAGGAAAAGCCCGGTTTCTGGAAACGATTTTTGAACAGTTAGGAAGGTGCGGCCGTGACCGATGAAGAAAAGAAGACAGCCGAAACGTTGGCTTTTCCGAAGATGATAGGAACCGCCGATCTACAGAGAAACCCTGATGCTGCCCCCGATGATGAGAGCGCTTATTCCCCGGAGGAAGTTATCAGGGCATTGCGTAACGATGCAGTAAGAGCCATTCATCGGCTGGAAACCCAAAATCAGCACTACCAAATACCGGGCATAATCTCACTGTTTAACAAGTTTGCCAAGAAGCATGGACAACCGTTGATGGAACCTTACGTCATGCCCCAGAACCCCCCGAAGGAGTAGCGCGTTTAAGTAGGGAACACCTAACCCCTACGTTATGCCGAATCCAGAGCTAGAGAAATTCCGCCAGCAAAACCCGAATGTATCCGATAAGGATTTAGGGGAAGCCCAGAAAGCCGGGCAGACAATGGATAATGCGGGCGTTCAGTCCGAGAACGCACAAGAGCCACCGGGCCAACCCCCGCATACTCCTAGCGGGAAAAACGACCCCAGCGAGCCTAACTTAAATCAGAATGTCACCCCATCGTCAGAGTATCAGAACGCCAACTATCAGAACCAACAGGACAACGCCAATCCGGAATTAGCCAGGGCGCAGCAGCAGGCCCGCGACGCGATGGCGAATGACCCCGGCAAAGACCAGATAAAGGCCGAACCGGAGAAAGACCAAGAGCAGGAACGCTAGACCTGTTTCTTATAAACGGCGGTTATAATGGGTGTACCAGTCTGTGGCATGGTGTGACAGTCTACATTGAACTGTGTCATGGTCAGCAGGGTACGGCGCTTTAATGCCTGCCGTATCGGTTCCAGATTGCGGCCTTCTATCACATATTGGCAGGTGGTGCGCTGGATATGTAACACACCCTGTTTGGGGTAGTATTCGGCCCCTAGATAGGTGCTATAGGGGTTATCATAGATACATTCCGGCGTGATAATGGAAAAGTCTAGCGTGTCGCGCTTGTCTTCCTTTACGGCCCGGTTGCTGGCTGTGGCCTCGCAGTCGGTGAAAGCCTGATAACGGCCTTTATCGGCCATATTTTGGGGTGTGTCAGCCTGTGCAACTGTGACAGTCTGCCCTGTAACATTCTGGGCAGGGCGAGGCACTCGCGGCCCTTCCTCTAGAATCTTATCGATGCGCCCCCGGTTATCCATATTCCCTATATTTATCTTTTTGTTTGTAGCCTAGCCGAGCGGAGCGAGGCCGTCAAATTTTACCAGCCCATGCCTTTTTCGTCGCTGTCTATGATCCTTTCCGCTTCTTTGGAACCATAGGCGAAATCATACCACGTTTCCCCCAGATCGTGCCGGACGGACTCAACGAAGAAGGCGTGATGATGAGAGCCGCCGCCTATTTGCTTGTAGCTGTTGACGTGACGGCGTATCTGTTTCGCCCCGTCATGGAACAATTTTTCCCGGAAGTTGCGGCGACCTTCCCAAGATTTTTCCCCGTTCTTTTCGGCAAAGTACGCCTGCCACGAGAGCGGGCGAATTAACGGCTTATGCTTGTCTCGATGCAGGGCGAATTTTACGAGCTGGTCATCTTCCCATGATACGGCGTTCAGGTGATCCTCATAGGTTTGCCGGAACTGGTACAGGGTCAATTTGCTGTCCAGCCCCTGCAATCCGTTGTCGATCCTGCCGTATCCGGTTTGCTTCTTTCCGAGGGTTTCCCCGTCAGCTTCGACAGGCCGGGCCGAAAACATGATATGCGCATGAGGGTTGCCTTTACCGTCTGCGGCATCGGTGCGATGATAGGAAACGTCAGCGATTAGCCTCCGGCTGGTCAGGCAGTCGCCTACCCATCGGTTGACCACTTCCCGGTGTTGCTCATGGGTGAGGTTTCGGGGCAGGGTAAGCACCACCTCTTTAGCGAGCAGTGCATCTTTGCGCGTTTCAATCTTTTCGACGTGGTTCCAATAGTTGGCCCGGTCTTTCAGCTTTTCGCCGGTATGTTCCGGAGCGATGATTTCAGAATGAAGCACCCCGGTTTTATTAGTGTAATCGTGGGTTATGTCCTCTCTTTCGCCATGCAGACGACCCCCGGCCCGATAGGCCGCTTTGGCGGTGATGGAAGTGCCGGAACGGTAAGCCGCGCTTTCCACCGCGTGTTTTCCCGCGCTGCGGGAATGGGCTTTCATGTGAAGGTTAGCGTGCATCCCAGAGGTATGACCATTTAAGTTTGTGGAATCTAAAGACCCGTATAGGAGTTGCTACGCAACTCTCGTAAAAAGTACCGATAAATCCAAGAAAATGAACATTTATTTTGCGGTAGCCGATGGATGAAAATTTGAATAATTCAAATTTTAAATTGTGACTTGCTGGTTGACGGTTTGTCGGCTTGCATCCTTCCTTTTGTTTGCTGATATTCCTAAATTAACCAACCCCACAGCCTAATGAAACTATTCAACCGCCGAGCCATCCCGGAGGATGCTTGGGACGACCTACCCCCGATTGACGAAAGTACGATTGATTGGGAAACCTACCGCCAGCAGTACCCGGAGGAAGCTGCGAGACGAGAGCAGCAGCAGGCCCAGCCGGTACAACAATGGAATAATCTGGACTTGCCCCTGACCCACTTCCGGAGCATGGAGCTGGTGCCGGTCGATCCGGAAGAACCGGACGAGCTGCAACCGGCCATCGTGTCGCACCCCTTCACTATCCGGCAAGCCTGCGAGGGCGTGAGCATCCTTGGCGGCATCGGTAGCGGTAAGACCTCGGGAAGTGGTGCACAGCTGGCTAAAGCCTATCTGCGGGCCGGATTCGGCGGGCTGGTACTGTGTGCCAAGAATGACGAGGCCGAGACATGGCGGCAATATGCCAAGGCCACAGGCCGGGCCGGGCATGTGGTGGAGTTCGACACATCCGGCAAATGGTGTTTTCCCTTCCTTGATTACGAGGTGAAGCGAGGCGGCGCCGGGGCCGGAAATGTGGAGAATATCGTACGGCTGTTGATGACGGTGCAAGAGAGCATCGAGGGCGGGCAGGGCCGCGAGGATGAGGCATTTTGGCGACGATCACTGGCCGAGCTATTACGGAACGCCGTAGAGCTGGCCCTAGCGGCAGGGGTTGGCGTTTCGGTGCCGGTATTGGAGGCCATCGTCGACAGTGCGCCCCTGAGCATGGAAGAAGCCCGCAGCGCGGCCATATTGGGCGACCCGGCAACCGGAGCACCCCCTACCAGCTATATCGGCCAGCTACTGGACGCGACTGGGGCAGCCTTTGACGGTTCCGACCATTGGCGCGAGGAGGACATCAAAACCACTACCCGGTATTGGTTGCGGAAGTTTCCGGGGATGCCCGACAAGCAGCGCGGCAGCGTCATCAGCATGTTTTCCAGCATCATTGATAATTTCATGCGCCGACCCTTCCGGCAGCTATTCAGCGAGGTAGGCGGCGGCGAAAACGTGCTAGTGCCGGAACTTTGCTTTGAAGGGCTTATTATCATTCTCAATTTTCCGGTAAAAGAGTTTGGCGACGCAGGCCGAGCGGTGCAGATCGTCTATAAATACCTGTGGATGCAAGCAATGGAGCGGCGACCCCCGGACAAGCCTCGCCCAGTTTTTATCTGGGTAGACGAATCACAGAACTTTAACGCCGATTATGACATGCAGTTCCAAGCCACGGCCCGCAGTAGCAAAGCCTGTACGGTATACCTCACCCAGAACCTAGAAAACTACTACGCCGAAATGGGAAACGAGCACCGGGTAAACAGCCTGATTGCCAACCTTGCCACCAAGATATGGCACGCCCAGAGCGACCCCAACACCAACGAAAAAGCAGCGGAAACCATCGGCAGAAGCTGGCAGGTTAAAAAGGGTACAAACCAGCAGATCGGGGGCGCATCGGTCAATATTGGGGAGAGCGAACAGCTGAGCCTAGAATATGACGTTATCCCGCAGACTTTCACCACTTTACGCACCGGGGGGCCGCTTAACAGTCGCATTGTTGAGGCGGTGATATTTCAGAATGGCCGTATCTGGGAGAACGGCCAGAGCCATATCATCGGACTATTTAAACAATCATAAAACAAACGCTTATGTATTCTCAAACTTCAGAGAGAAAGCGGGATTTAACCGGGGGAATCCGGTTTCCCTTCTTCGGCGGCATCATTGATTTTTTCATGCTGGTGCTGCAATGGTTCGTTCTTACGGTGGAGGTATTCTTGCGCCGTGATTTCGGGGAACGCTATCTAAGCAAGCTTAATTACGTCTTTGGGGCCGTCCTGCTTGGGTTTGTGGCCTTCGGCTCCCTGTTATTCGGGTGGCTATCCGAAAGCCTTTTCGGTGGTGGTGTGCCGATGGATGCAGGCCGGACGGCCAGCCGTGTCGGCCTCGCGTCCTTCCTTGCCGGGCAGAGCAGCGCAGTCATGGGGATTTTCTGGCTTGCCTATATGGTGGCCGGGGCATTTCATCTTTCCCGGATTTCGTGGCGCGAGGCGGTGGGAATCCCGTTGCACTCGCTGGAATGGGGCCGCTCGTGGCTCGTTCCTGCCGGCAGGTGGATACAGAAGATAGGCAACAAGATAGGCCGGCGAATGCTCAAGATCGTGGGTTCAGTCAATAAGGGGAAGCTACCGGAGAAATACCAGCCTTTTCCGGACGAAGACGCGGTAACGGAATGCTTCGTTGAGCCGGTTGTCATGTGGTTTCTGTCGCTGTTTCTGGGAACGATGACAGGTTCGTTTTTGCTGGGGTTCTGGCTGAATATGGCGGCATGGTCGCTGCTGATAACGTCCAATTATCGGTACTACATGATACGGGAGCAGATTCTGGACATCAGCGACCAGATGATCGAAAGCACTAATATCAAAGGCATCATGCAGAACGACAAGAGCCAGCCCCGCCGTATGCGCGTGACCGGGGGAGCCAAACGCCGATTAGAGCAAATGGCCAAAGAACTGGAAGAACACCCGGCCGAGGCCGCTCAGATCATGCAGGAAGATAACGCAGTGACGCGGGCGCTGGCAGCCCTGAAGCCGGAACTTCGCGGGCTTCAGGAGCAGAACCGGCAGAACCGGCCCCCAGCCATCGTCACCACGACCGGCGAGACATTGCCGGAGAACGGCCAGACAGCCACGCCACCGGCAGCCCAGAAGGTAGAGCCAGAGCCGACCGACACACCGCCGAAGCAGCTGTAAAACAGAGCTTTCTATCCAGCCGGGTAGAGATCATCGCTTAGAGGCCGCCTAAATGGTTCGTTTTCTGACAAAAGCCGGAAATCTTCCCACAAAGTGCCGGATTCAGCAAACGAGCCATTTTAACGCCCTGTGCCGTTCAAGCCGGGGCAATCCGTACTTTCCCTCG
>NZ_JAINFL010000028.1 GCF_022458895.1 Roseihalotalea indica
AGAAGGGGGCAAGGGCAAAAAAAAACCCCTACGGTTGAAGTAGGGGTCAGATGGGGTAAAGGCGGCGACCTACTCTCCCTCAGGAAGAAGTACCATTGGCGCTACCGGGCTTAACTGCTCTGTTCGGAATGGGAAGAGGTGATCCCCGGTGCTAAAGCCACCCTAAGTCGTCAAGAAAAGCATGTTGGCTTTTCTAATATCAGGCAAGTTGTTTTGACATGTAAAAGTAAGAGAATAATAAGAACCTGTGCGTTGAGAAAAAAAGCCGTTCGGGTCATTAGTACGGCTCAGCTCTACCATTTCTGGCTGTAGACCTGCCGCCTATCTACGTCCTCGTCTAGAACGACCCTCAAGGGAAGCCTCATCTTCAGGCTGGTTTCGCGCTTAGATGCTTTCAGCGCTTATCCGTTCCGAACATAGCTACTCGGCGGTGCGCCTGGCGGCACAACCGATACACCAGCGGTTCGTCCAACTCGGTCCTCTCGTACTAAAGTCAGATCCTGTCAAGCTTCCTACGCCCACCACAGATAGGGACCGAACTGTCTCACGACGTTCTGAACCCAGCTCGCGTGCCACTTTAATGGGCGAACAGCCCAACCCTTGGGACCTTCTCCAGCCCCAGGATGTGACGAGCCGACATCGAGGTGCCAAACCTCCCCGTCGATGTGAGCTCTTGGGGGAGATCAGCCTGTTATCCCCAGAGTACCTTTTATCCTTTGAGCGATGGCCCTTCCATGCGGAACCACCGGATCACTATACCCGACTTTCGTCCCTGATCGACTTGTTGGTCTCACAGTCAAGCTCCCTTATGCTATTGCACTCCACACACCATTACCAACGGTGTTGAGGGAACCTTGGGAAGCCTCCGTTACCTTTTAGGAGGCGACCACCCCAGTCAAACTACCCACCACCCACTGTCCTGGCACAGCCAGTTAGGCACTAGATAAACGAAGGGCGGTATTTCAAGGGCGACTCCACAACGCCTAGCGACGCCGCTTCCTAGTCTCCCGCCTATCCTACACATCGTTTACCCAATGTCAATGGGAAGCTATAGTAAAGGTTCATGGGGTCTTTCCGTCCCGTGGCGGGTAATCGGCATCTTCACCGATACTACAATTTCACCGAGCGCGTGGCCGAGACAGTGCCCAGATCGTTGCACCATTCGTGCAGGTCGGAACTTACCCGACAAGGAATTTCGCTACCTTAGGACCGTTATAGTTACGGCCGCCGTTTACTGGGGCTTCGGTTCAATGCTTTGGGTTACCCCTAACATCCCCCCTTAACCTTCCAGCACCGGGCAGGTGTCAGGCCTTATACGTCGTCTTTCAACTTTGCAAAGCCCTGTGTTTTTGTTAAACAGTCGCCTGGGCCTATTCACTGCGGCTTCTCATGCTAGTAAACTAGCTGAGGAAGCGTCCCTTCTCCCGAAGTTACAGGACTATTTTGCCTAGTTCCTTAGCCACGTCTCACTCGAGCACCTTAGTATATTCTACCCGACTACCTGTGTCGGTTTACGGTACGGGTGGCTAGTATCTGATGCTTCAATGGCTTTTCTTGGAAGCCACCGCACAACTTCGCTTCGCCCGAAGGCTAGGCTCAACGGGCTATTCCGTCAGCCCGTAGCTGCTTGGCTACTCCGTCCCCATTTGGCAATACCAGCCAGTACAGGAATATTAACCTGTTGTCCATTAACTACCCCGTTCGGGTTCGCCTTAGGACCCGACTAACCCTGATCCGATTAGCGTTGATCAGGAAACCTTAGTCTTTTGGTGGGCGGGTTTCTCACCCGCCTTATCGTTACTTATGCCTACATTTGCTTTTCCAGAAAGTCCACCCGGCATTACCACCAGGCTTCAGTCTCGCTGGAATGCTCCCCTACCACTGTATGAACTTAATCATACAATCCATCGCTTCGGTAATAGACTTAATGCCCGTTTATTATCGATGCCCCGTCGCTCGACCAGTGAGCTGTTACGCACTCTTTAAATGAATAGCTGCTTCCAAGCTAACATCCTGGCTGTCATTGCAACGAAACCGCCTTAGTTCAACTTAGTCTATATTTAGGGACCTTAGCGGATGGTCTGGGTTCTTTCCCTTTTGGATTTGGACCTTAGCACCCAAACCCTCACTGCCTTAGTAATCTTACCGCATTCGGAGTTCATCAGGATTTGGTAGGTTGTGACACCCCCTAGTCCTATTGGTAGCTCTACCTCAGTAAGACATCCTAAAACGCTGCTCCTAAAAGCATTTCGGGGAGTACGAGCTATTTCCTGGTTTGATTGGCCTTTCACCCCTACCCACAGTTCATCCAAAAACTTTTCAACGTTTACTGGTTCGGTCCTCCACCTCGTGTTACCGCGGCTTCAACCTGACCATGGGTAGATCACCAGGTTTCGCGTCTACAACCACTGACTTAGTCGCCCTATTCAGACTCGCTTTCGCTTCGGCTACTTGACTCTAGTCACTTTGCCTTGCCAGTGATCATAACTCGTAGGCTCATTATGCAAAAGGCACGCCGTCACCCCACAAAAGGGCTCCGACCGCTTGTAAGCGTATGGTTTCAGGTTCTATTTCACCCCGGTATTCCCGGTACTTTTCACCTTTCCCTCACGGTACTGGTTCACTATCGGTCTCTCAGGAGTATTTAGCCTTACCGGATGGTGCCGGCAGATTCAGACGGGATTTCTCCGGTCCCGCCCTACTCAGGATACTAGCCTCAACATTACACTACCAATACGGGACTTTCACCCTCTATGGCCGGACTTTCCAGACCGGTTCTTGTTCATGGCTTGTTGATTATGCCAGTCCTACAACCCCCAGCAGGCCGTAACCTACTGGGTTTGGGCTCTTCCCGCCTCGCTCGCCACTACTACGGGAATCATTGATTATTTTCTCTTCCTCCGGGTACTTAGATGTTTCAGTTCCCCGGGTTTGCCCCCGACAAGTCGGGTAATTAGTCTTCAACTAATTGGGTTGCCCCATTCGGACACCGGCGGATCAGCATGTATTTGCCACTCCCCGCCGCTTTTCGCAGCTTATCACGTCCTTCATCGCCTCTGAGAGCCTAGGCATCCCCCATACGCCCTTGCTTACTTTCTTTCTCACGTGTTCATAGTATCTATGAACGCACTCGTTACTTATTACTCTCTTACAACATGTCAAAGAACTTGTTATTCAATCTGCCATGAGCAGGGTGCAGTGAACAATGGCTCATCGTCCTGCAGATACTCATTATTGAATAAGTGTTAGGATTAACCGATAGCTATCTATATAACTATCGCAACCTAAAGTTTACTGAAAGATGATCAGAACATCTTTCTGATCGTAGTTTTTTTCTACTATACACTGTACATTGTTACCTGTACATTGCCTTTGGTGGAGGATAACGGATTCGAACCGTTGACCCCCTGCGTGCAAGGCAGGTGCTCTAGCCAGCTGAGCTAATCCCCCAGATACTTAATCCTGTGGGCTTGCGTGGACTCGAACCACGGACCTCTACATTATCAGTGTAGCGCTCTAACCACCTGAGCTACAAGCCCCTGTTTTTTTCAGGTGCCGGTGCGCTGCCCGTGGCGAGCCGATCGGTGGTGAAGTTCAGCGCCTTGGCCTGCACTGCTGCACTCGGCTTTTGTGTCAAGAAATCCGTAACATGCCTTTAAAAAAGTTAATCAACGAAACAAGCGTAGTACAAACCATCTTTTTTAGCCTAGTAACTAGTACTAGTTCAAACCAGTCGCAGCCAGGTCTCCAGAAAGGAGGTGTTCCAGCCACACCTTCCGGTACGGCTACCTTGTTACGACTTAGCCCCAGTCGCTGGTTTAACCCTAAATCGCGCCTTACAGCAACGACCTTCAGGTCCTCCCAACTCCCATGGCTTGACGGGCGGTGTGTACAAGGTCCGGGAACGTATTCACCGCGCCATGGCTGATGCGCGATTACTAGCGATTCCGACTTCACGTAGTCGAGTTGCAGACTACGATCCGAACTGAGACGTCCTTTTTGAGATTGGCTTCTGCTCACGCAGTCGCAACCCTCTGTAGACGCCATTGTAGCACGTGTGTCGCCCTGGGCGTAAGGGCCATGATGACTTGACGTCGTCCCCACCTTCCTCACTGCTTGCGCAGGCAGTCGGTCTAGAGTCCCCACCATTATGTGCTGGCAACTAAACCTAGGGGTTGCGCTCGTTGCGGGACTTAACCCAACACCTCACGGCACGAGCTGACGACAGCCATGCAGCACCTTCCCTACTGTCCGAAGAAGGGAGCATCTCTGCTCCTGTCAGTAGGAATTCGAGCCCAGGTAAGGTTCCTCGCGTATCATCGAATTAAACCACATGCTCCACCGCTTGTGCGGACCCCCGTCAATTCCTTTGAGTTTCACGCTTGCGCGCGTACTCCCCAGGTGGCTCACTTAACGCTTTCGCTAAGACGCATACCGTATATCGCATACATCGAGTGAGCATCGTTTACGGCGTGGACTACCAGGGTATCTAATCCTGTTCGCTCCCCACGCTTTCGTACCTCAGCGTCAGTAACCGTCCAGTAAGCTGGCTTCCCTATCGGTGTTCCTCATGGTATCTATGCATTTCACCGCTACACCATGAATTCCGCCTACCTCTACGGCACTCAAGATTGTCAGTATCCAAGGCAGTTCCACCGTTGAGCGGTGGGCTTTCACCTCGGACTTAACATTCCGCCTACGTACCCTTTAAACCCAATAAATCCGGACAACGCTTGCACCCTCCGTATTACCGCGGCTGCTGGCACGGAGTTAGCCGGTGCTTATTCATACAGTACACGCAATTGATCGCGCACGACCGTTTTGTTCCTGTATAAAAGCAGTTTACAACCCAGAGGGCCGTCTTCCTGCACGCGGCATGGCTGGGTCAGGCTCTCACCCATTGCCCAATATTCCCTACTGCTGCCTCCCGTAGGAGTCTGGTCCGTATCTCAGTACCAGTGTGGGGGATCATCCTCTCAGACCCCCTACAGATCGTTGCCTTGGTGCGCCGTTACCGCACCAACTAGCTAATCTGACGCAGGCTCATCGTTGACCGATAAATCTTTAACCATAAGACCAGGTGATCTCATGGTACCATGGGGTATTAATCCGAGTTTCCCCGGGCTATCTCCCAGTCAACGGTAGATTGCCTACGCGTTACGCACCCGTGCGCCACTCGTCAGCATCCCGAAGGACCTGTTACCGTTCGGCTTGCATGTATTAGGCCTGCCGCTAGCGTTCATCCTGAGCCAGGATCAAACTCTCCATTGTATAAATTTGGTGAATAAGTGACAAGAATGATCCGAAGATTATTCCTGGCTTACTCGTTGTCTTCTGCCTGGCTGCTTGGCTTGATAAATAAAATTGACTGCAGAGCTGTAAGTAGCAAAAAAGGGTTACCTTTCTTACGAC
>NZ_JAINFL010000029.1 GCF_022458895.1 Roseihalotalea indica
TTCTCTATAGGATGAAGACGGGTGTACAATGGGCCTTATTACCTATCAAGGCTCTTCTCTGCTCCCATCCATTGAGTTGGCAATCGGTTTATTACCATTACCGGAACCGGGTCGCCCTTTAGATTTGTAAAACAAAGCATTGCTTTAGAAAGTACAAAACAAAAAGAACCGAAAGTGCAGAGGTGAACTACCGGGTCACGCCTGACCGGGTCGCCTAAGATTAGATATAGACTTATCGCCCGAATTAGTCCGCGCCGCGGTGG
This sequence comes from Roseihalotalea indica, assembly GCF_022458895.1. The sequence continues at coordinate 264 of NZ_JAINFL010000029.1, forward strand.
CCTCTACGCTTTTGTATTGAGCATGGGCCAGTTAGAACATTAAGTAAGACTTTGTAAAGCCGACGCGGCGCGGGGATTAGCCACCTCAGTACGTTTGGTTTTCAATGTGTTACCTTACCTATAAGATTATGACATTTCATTGGTTTGTCGGTATGGGATACCCCGTATTGATATTTCCAAAGCTACGCTAGATGCGGCTCTTTGTCATCGGAATAGTCCTGACCGATCTACTCATCAGCAATTTGCCCATACTACCGCTGGGTTTAAGCAATTGCTTGGGTGGGTAAAGAAACAGAAGGTAGCTATCGGCGATAGCTTCTTTTGTATGGAACATACGGGACACTATACACTAGCACTCTGTTGCTTCTTACAGGAAAAGCAATTGAGCTACACGTTGGTGAGCCCACTACACTTAAAGAAGTCTTTAGGAATCACTCGAGGTAAAAATGATCAGGTGGATGCTCAGCGTATTGCCCAGTTTGCTTGCCTACATTATCGCACCTTGAAGCCCATGGAGCTACCTTCGGCTTGTCTACTTAAATTAAAGAATCTGATGGCCTTTCGTGATCGGCTTCCCAAAACGAAGGTGAGTGCCCGGCACCCGGTTTGAAACAGACGATTTCAGATTTAAAAGATACCGGGCCCCGGCGGCTTCATCATTAGTGGACAACAGCTTTATTATCAAGCAATCCGAAAAGCAATTGAAACTTGTAGAGCAGCAAATAAAGCATACCGCGATTTCTATGGTTTAAGCAAGTGCTGGTGTATAGTTTTTTTCATATTTCCGGTTGTCTCTGATACAGGCGAAAACGCGATGAATCAGCTTGTTGCGAATAGCATTGATCACCGACATTTTGTTTTTGCCCTGCTCTACCTTACGGCGATAATAGTCAGCTAACTCACCTTGCTTTGATATGACAGCTATTGCTACCATGTGTAGTAATTTCTTCATCTTTTTATTGGCAATATGACTCACCCTAGTGCCACCCCGAATACTCGTACCCGAAGAATGCCGCGTCGGCGGTCCGATCAAAGGGTACCACGCCGGAGTAACAAGCGAACTTACGGGGACAGTTAAACAGCTTGAACTCATTAGTAGAGATGATCATTTCCCAGAATACTACCGGTCCTATTCCTTCCACTGAGGTGACTATGCTAAAAAGATGAGAAAGAGAGTCGTCTTCTTTAATCAGATTACTGATCTTTTTCTCTACCTCGGCAATCTGCTTTTCTAATGCCTCAATAGGTTTCTTATTAAGCTTCTCTATCCCGGTGGGGCCCACTCCTTCTGTAGCTTGCGATCCTGAAAATCACTTATCTCATACAAAGGCACTTTTAAGGCGCTCTTGGCATTGAGCAGCCGTCTTCTTAACCCTACCAACTGTCCGAGTTTAGCAACTACCTGCCGTTCCGGTTGCCAAATCACTGCTTGATCGGCATAGCGGTAAGCATACTCACTGATTCGGATCGCATCAATCTTATCGTTTTTCCCCCGTTGCAGCCCTAATGATCTTTTGATGCGTAGTGAAGATTCTAGCCACAGAGACAAATGCTCTTCTGTAGCCAAAACCAGAATATGCTGACTATAGATTCCAGTATGCTCGCAACGGGGTTGCCCCAACAAATCAGGCTCTCTGTAAGAGCCACGTTATGCGCCGAACATTTTTCAATGAACAGTGCTAGTCCTACTCGTGAATTGTCTACTTTAATGTGAAACAAATGCTGTTTCTGATCTCGGACTGCAAAATCCAGGGTCTTTTTACCGGGCGGCGGCCGCTAATATCAATTCCAATAAAAAAAGAAGTCTTCATAGTTGTAGTTTGGTTACAAAATCAAGATACTGTCAAAGCGCCACGGGGCGCCCCGCTTGTTACTAGGTCTTGAACCTAAATTTCTATTTGCAGCTTATCTTGAAACCAACTCAAGTCTAAATCGCGGTGTAGGTCATACCTGGCGGCGGCCTGAGTGCACCTGAGCTGGAGTTCAGGCTGTGAATATATGGATAACTCATCCGAGTTACCCACATATCCACACCTTAGTAGTAACAACGGCTTTCTTAGAATTTTACTACCTTACAAACCTAAAGGCGGCTGCCGCCAATTGCCAAGGAGGCAAATCATGAGGCATCATACGCCAGGGAATGCCACCTTTAGTAATATAAAAAATACCATTCCATATGGCTCTTAAACCATATTTTCGCTTTCGTTGATCAGCAAGAATCTTTTCTATAATTTGCCATTGGGAGTCGGTTAGGTCAGTAGGATACATTGGTCGTGCTTTGTTTTCCCTAAATCTAATCACTCCCTTTTTATTACTGCTTTATGTTTTTAAACAGTCTCTAAGCTCGACTTTAGCATTAAGCAGCATAGGCTAAGACATGCTGAAAATGATTAAGCAAAGGTTTCGGTATTTTTATCATATTGGACTGATTACTAGATGTTGAAAAATCACTTTTACTCCATAAAAGCCTTCTCACAGCGGCAATAGCATCACTAAAAGTGGGTTGTTCTTTTTTATACCAAGCTGAAGTAGCGATCTGTAGTTTTCCCTGCGCCTGTAGCTGATTAGCCAACAACGTAATGATAGCATAAAGACCGAACAGTGCAGGTGTGGTGCGTTCAATAGCCTTTTCTGACCATTGCCGCTGGGTTTCCATGCCCAGATGTGCCCTTGCCTCTTCAAAGGTTACTTCTATAGGCCAACGGCGGATAAAGTAAGTAGTGATCTCCTCAGCCGCCAAGTCTTGATCAGTAGAAAGTAAGGCCATAGGAGCAAGGTTTCCTTCAGGATCACGTAACAACACCCATCGCAGAGGCACTACCGGTTTTCCGCGGGGCGGCCCCCGCTATGGTACCAAACAGCGGTGGCAGTAGTTATCTCTATTACTTTGTCAGTATAGCCATACCATTGAGATAAGACTATCTTTCGCCACTTTGTAGCAGGATGTTCCAGCACCTTCTTCAGGGTAGGCAGCCTTTTTCCTTTCTTTCGGTTACGCCCTGGCTTGCCAGGCTGGCGAGGAGGTGCCGGAGCGTAAAGGGCAGCATCTAAACGTAAACGAGTAATCATCGTAAGTTGCTGCCGCACAGCGGCCAATAGGTCTATGACGGCGTAGCTACTATCACCTACGGCGATCACTTCTCGGTGGGGAAGCCAACGCTTTACCTGTAAGAGCATCTGTCGGGCCCAATCGCCGGGCCGCCCTTTAGATTTGTGTAACAAAGCAAGACATTAAAAAGTACTACTTTGAAAAGAACCGAAAGTGCAGAGGTGAACTAGCGGGTCGCCTAGGAATAACAGACTTATCGCCCGAATTAGTCCTCTACACTTTTGTATTGAAAAAGGGCCATTTAGAATCTTAAGCTACGGGCTTATTAAAGGGATTAGCTACTTCAATACATCCGGTTTTCAATAATTTACCTTAATCACAAAGCTATGAAATTTGTCTGGTTTATCGGTATTGACGTTTCCAAAGCTACTTTGGATGCAGCCTTTTGTCATCAGGATAGCCCTAATCAATTTGCGCACCAGCAATTTACTAATACTACGGCAGGGTTTAGACAACTACTCAAATGGCTCAAAAAGCAGAAGGTGGATGAGACGCAGAGCTTTTTTTGCATGGAGCATACCGGCTCTTACGCCCTTGCCCTGTGCTGTTTCCTGCAAGTACAAGAGCGACCTTATACGTTGGTCAGCCCTTTACATCTGAAAAGGTCTTTAGGTATTACCAGAGGGAAAAACGACCAAGTGGATGCGCAACGTATTGCTGAGTTTGCCTGTCTGCATCAGCGTAAGCTACAACCTATGCAGTTGCCTTCGGCCTGCTTGTTGAAGCTTAAGAACCTGATGGCCTTCCGTGAGCGGCTTACCAAGACAAAAGTGAGCCTTAAGCAAACCATTGCTGATTTGAAGGACACCGAGAAGTTAGTGGATAATAGCTTTATTATCAAGCAGTCCGAAAAACAGCTCAAGCTGGTAGAGCAGCAAATCACGCATACTGATAAGCAGATGGAAACTGTCCTGCAGGAGGATGAACAGGTGGGTTTCCCCCATTTTAGTAGACGATTGATTAAGCAGCTTTAGCGGAGGATTTCTCCCATTGCTCTTCATAAGCTATCGGACTCTTATATCCAACAGCCGAATGCTTTCTCTGTCGGTTATACCACACTTCTATATATT
>NZ_JAINFL010000003.1 GCF_022458895.1 Roseihalotalea indica
ATGCTTTGTTTTACAAATCTAAAGGGCGACCCGGTTCCGGTAATGGTAATAAACCGATTGCCAACTCAATGGATGGGAGCAGAGAAGAGCCTTGATAGGTAATAAGGCCCATTGTACACCCGTCTTCATCCTATAGAGAACAGCGTTCACGATCTCACAAAGCGGAACTGTGGGAGCAAAGCCGCGTTTTGGTAGTGGCAGGTTGGGCACTATTTCTGTTTCTATTGTATATTTGTCTAGTACTTTGTACATCATGGGGCTATGGGATTTATGTTTGGCAAAACAAATATCCATAGCCCTTTATAGCTTTTCAAAAAAGTTTAAATCACTTCAACATGATTTTTCAATGTGATCTAAATTTATCGTCGAATTTTTATATTTTCTTTTCGTAATGTTTGTAGCTAAAAGGTAGTTAAAAGTAGGATACATCCCATCTTTTATATTCTTATTATCCAATATGTCTAACTTTAATCAAATTTTTTTAGCTTTCGTAAGCTGTTGAAAAACAGTCATATAGGGTTGTTTTAAAATGCGTACATTGACATTGTTATTGTATATTTTTTAATACAGGCATGATTTTAGCCTTATTATTAAGGAAATGTAAGTATTTATCCATTTTGGTTAAATAATTACTCATGTGCCATTTAAATTCCCTCACCATGAAAGCTTTTCATAAATATACTATAGCTGGAATACTGCTGATAGCATTTACTTTATTCCTCCCTCTTTCTGATACCAAAGCACAAAGCCACATTTCCTTTGATGTTTTTTACCATGAGCTGTCCCCTTATGGTAATTGGGTTAGTAATCCCAGGTTCGGTCAGGTATGGATTCCTAATGTGCAACGAGGGTTCCGTCCATACGTTACTCGAGGCCACTGGATCATGACCGATTATGGCAATACCTGGGTATCCGATTATTCGTGGGGATGGGCTCCTTTTCACTACGGGCGTTGGTATTTAGACGACTACTACGGTTGGGCCTGGGTGCCTGACTATGAGTGGGGACCTGCCTGGGTGGCCTGGCGTTCGGGTGGTGACCATTACGGATGGGCACCGCTGGTTCCTGGATTAAATGTTAATGTATCAATCAATATCGGGCGGCGCATTCCGCAACATTACTGGGCCTTTGTTCCGCAACGCTATATTACAAGTCATCGGGTTTACAACTATTGTTTGCCATCTCGCCGAGTAACTCGTATGTATAATCATACTACGATAATCAATAACACTTATGTATATAATAATCGACATCACTATTACAGCGGCCCTCAGGTTCGAGAGATTGAGCGAGTTACCCATCAACGGGTAGCCGTACGTCAGGTAAGACCCGCTCGCCGACCTGGGTCACCCGCCTTACGGGATGGTTCAGTCACAATGTATCAGCCCGCATCCCGAGGTAGAAGAACATCATTGCCCCAGGCTACTACTGCTCCCAGATCTTCAACGCAGGAAAGAAGTATAGACTATGGATCTACTTACGGCAGAACCTCTCGCTCTTCATCGACACAACCATCAACAAGATCTCGCACTAACAACCAGACAACGACCCGCTCAAGTACTTCACGAGGTCGTGACGCTAAGGATATGAGCACTCGTAATTCTCAGAATGTTAACTCCAGCAAGCGGTCTGAGACTTCGCGTAGTTATCGTGAATCTGCTACCCGTACCGAACGATCATCAGTAAGTAAAAACAATAGCAGTCGTTCTTCACGACAGTATGATAGCGGAGCCAGTCAACGCTCGTCAGTTTCGCGCTCTGGCAATTATAACCGCTCGGATAAACCGTCTTCCAGTAATAACCGGTCTTCGGTGTCATCAAGCCGGTCAGATATGTCACGATCGGGCAACTCCCGTAGTAATGCTTCTCGCCCAAGCGTGGGGCAATCTAAAAATTCACGAAGTCAGTCGGGTGTTTCTCGTAGTAGTTCTCAGACTAAAAGTTCACAATCAACTACAACCAGGTCAAGGAGAAATCCACCGAACTAAGTTTTAAAGTTCGAGGAATTATAAATGGCTAGGGGAGCAGCGAGAGTTGTTTTTCTAAATAACGAAACAAACTTGCTAATAAAACCAAGGTTAAAGTGTGTCTGTTTCTCCCGTTGCAAAAGCACTTCCTCCCAGCCTTTATACTCTCTGAAAAAAACGAGCTGTGCTTCCAAATCAAGTTCAGGCTTCCGTTGCTGCTTAGTGGAAATGTAGCAACAGATAATACATCGAGCTTGGCTTTGACCGGTATTCACAGGCTTTCACCAACTGAATGCATAGCTTTACGCAATTCTTTCATAAATTGATTATTTGCAAACCCTTATCTTTAGCGAGTTGAGGGTTTGTTTTTATAAAATTGTTTTCTGATTTCCAGAGATTTTTTAAGACCAGGGTTGCAGGTGGATTGAGACAGAACTCAGCCTCGATTATTCTCTTTTACTCAATTTTGCGCCACTTCTTTTTCTGTTTGCCTATTTGTTTGAGAACGGTTCTTATTTTACTTTTTACCTTTTTGTATCGTGTCAAGGTAGTTTTTCAGAAGAATTTTTTGTTGATAGGCATTTACATTGAGTCATATTTGAACATTATAGTTTTTAGTTTGATTATCTTAATAGTAGCTTTTTATTGAATAGTACCTTTGCATTAAGGTTATTTTTTAAAGATAATTTCTATCCTAATTTTTTAATTCTAAAACCTCCCTTATGGACAAGCTTGATCAATGGGAAAATGATGATTCCAGAGAAAAAGAATTAACCGAGGATGAAGATAAAATCCTGAACCAACTGGGGCTCTTTGGAGAATCCCGCCGAAAGTTTTTAGGGAAAATTTCAGCCGCCAGCCTGAGTATTCTGGCCTCGCCCTTCTTTACTTCGGAGGTTTTTGGGAAAGCCACTAAGGGTGAAATCCCAGCTGACCCTGAAGTATTGCTGAATGAAATTCAAGTTAGACTACGGGTGAATAATATCGTGAAGCCGCTGAGCCTGGATTCCCGTACTACCTTACTGGATGCTCTTCGGGAACGTTTGCAGCTTACTGGCTCTAAGAAAGGCTGTGATCACGGTCAGTGCGGGGCTTGTACGGTGATGATTGATGGTAAGCGTAAACTTTCCTGTCTGACGTTGGCTGCCACCTGCAAGGATAAAGAAATTACTACCATTGAGGGGCTGGCAGATGATAATGATCTGCACCCTATGCAAACGGCATTTTTGAAGCACGATGGCTTTCAGTGCGGGTACTGCACTCCTGGGCAGATATGTTCTTCGGTGGCTTTGCTAGAGGAAGCTAAGAACGGGGAGGCGAGCTACGTAACCGACGATGTGAAAAACGTACGGCAAAATATTGAGCTATCCGAAGAGGAAATCCGCGAGCGGATGTCGGGCAACATTTGTCGGTGCGGGGCCTATAATAATATTGTGCAGGCGATCAAGGAAGTACAGTCGGGCAAGGAAGAAAAACCCAAGTGGGAATTTGCCACGGCCGAGCAGATGCAAAAAGCCAAGTCTTCCTAACAGCTCGTGTTTCATAAGACTTTTTACTGACGGAAATAATCTTCCTAACCCTTAATTTTTTCAACGGAAAACCACCCACCATGAGACCTTTTGTCTATACCCAACCCCAAAACCCCCAGGATGCTTTATCAGCATCAGCGGCTAATGAAACCGCCAAGTACTTGGGCGGCGGCACCAACCTGATCGATTTGATGAAAGAGGATGTCGAGCGCCCTACCGAACTAATTGAAGTAGCTGATCTGAGGTTTAACAGTATTAAAGCCAATGGGAACGGCGGTTATTCGCTGGGAGCAATGCTGAATAATTCGGATACGGCCAACCATCCGGATATTCGTAATAATTACCCCTTGCTATCTATGGCGATGCTGTCTGCCGCAACGGCCCAGATTCGTAACATGGCTACCAACGGAGGGAATTTACTGCAGCGCACGCGTTGCCCTTATTTTTACGAAACATCCATGCCCTGCAACAAGCGTGAACCCGGCACCGGCTGTGGGGCCCGAAACGGGATGAATGCCCTGCACGCCATTTTTGGGTGGAATGACCAGTGTGTGGCGGTGAACCCATCGGACATGTGCGTGGCATTAGCTGCCCTTGGAGCTAAAATACAGGTACAACAAACCGACAGTAAGTCACGAACAATTGATTTTGCCGATTTCCACCGCCTGCCGGGCGACCAGCCGGAAAAAGATAATAACCTTCAGCCTAATGAGCTTATTACCAGCATTGAATTACCCAAGCCGGTTTTTTCTGATCATTACTACTATCTGAAAATCCGCGAGCGTTCCAGCTATGCCTTCGCCCTTATTTCGGTGGCCGCCGGATTGCAAATTCAAGGTGGAACGATTGCTCAGGCCGGGCTTGCCATGGGTGGAGTGGCGCACAAGCCTTGGAAGCTAACGGAAGCAGAAAGTTTTTTGAGAGGGAAAAAGCCAACTGCGGAAAATTTTGAGCAGGCGGCGGAATTAGCGATGCGTGAGGCGCGTCCTTTATCTGATAATGAATATAAGGTTGAAATGGGTAAGAAAGCGATTGTAAGAGCACTGACCCAGGCTTACGAAAAAAACGCGTAACAAAAACATTATGAGAACAGCAACATCAACAGGAATAGGAAATCCGATAGACCGGGTAGAGGGTCGGCTCAAGGTTACCGGGATGGCTAAATACGCTTCGGAATTTCCGGTAGAGAATAAGGTGTACGCTCAGGCCATTAATAGCACCATTGCCAAGGGGGAAATTACCTCCATAGATACTTCGGAGGCCGAAAAACAGGACGGGGTTATTGAAATCATTACTTACAAGAATGCCGAAAAGCTAAAATCGTTTGATGAAGAATTACCGTCTCTTTCTACTACCTCCATACAACCGGTTCTGCAAAGCCCCAAGGTGAATTACTATGGAGAATACGTAGGTCTGGTGGTAGCCGAGACATTTGAACAGGCGCAACATGCCGCTCGGTTGGTTAAGATTGAATACAAGAAAGAGAACCCGAAAATAAACTTCAAGAATTTCCGATCTGATGCTTATAAGCCCGGTAAGGATTCTGATTATTCGCGAGGTGATGTAGAAGCAGGACTGGCCGAAGCTGATGAAAAGGTGGAGGTGACGTATAACACCCCTATCGAGCATCATCATCCTATGGAACTTCACGCCATCATTGCCTTCTGGGAGAACGGGAAGGTGAAAGCCTACGCCAGCCAGCAGATGATTGACAATGCGGCTATCACCATTGCCGACACGTTTCGGATTTCCAAAGAAAATGTTCGGGTTATTGCTCCCTATATTGGCGGTGGGTTTGGCTCCAAATTACACGCCAAGCAACACGTAATCTTAGCGATTATGGCGGCCAAAAAGACCGGTCGTCCAGTGCAACTGACCGTAACCCGGCATCAGATGTTTACCAACACCAACTTACGGCAGCACAACGAGCAGAAAATACGAATAGGGGCTAAAAAGGATGGTACGATGACTGCGCTGGCTCACGAAACATTATCGCATACTTCAACTTACGAAGAATATCAGGAGAGTTGCGGCACCGTTTCCAAGATGCTCTATCAGGTGCCCAATAACCGGGTGACCCATCGGCTAATCCCGATGAACTTACAAACCCCGTTTGCGATGCGGGCACCAGGAGAAGCCACCGGAAGCTTTGCGCTGGAATCAGCCATCGACGAACTGGCCTGGAAGCTAAAAATGGACCCCATCGAGTTCCGGATAAAAAACGATACCCAGACCGACCCGAGCAATGGAAAACCTTTTTCGTCTCGCCTTCTAAAGGAGTGCCTGCGGATTGGGGCCGATAAATTTGGCTGGGATCAGCGGGAAATGGAACCTCGCCAAAAAACCGATGGCAACTGGCTGATTGGCTACGGGGTAAGTGGAGCATCACGAGCGGCTCCTTACCGGGAAACATCTTCCAAAGTTATTTTAGAGCGTAAGGGTAAGGAAGTCCATGCCACTATTCAGATGGATGCCACCGATATTGGTACCGGAAGTTATACCATCATTGCCCAAACGGCATCGGAGTATTTGGGAATACCGGTAGAACAGGTCACTGTAGAACTGGGCGACTCCCTATTTCCGGTTACTCCCGGTTCGGGTGGTTCCTGGGGAGCGGCCTCTTATGCCAATGGGGCGCGTATGGCCTGTCTGAATGCTATAAGTGAATTAAAGCAAAAGCTTAATCTGGGAGATGAGGAAGTGAGCGTAAGCAAACTCATGACGGATAACAACCTCACCACCTACGAAGCGAATGGTACGGCCGCACCTTCCGATGCATTCGAAAATCATTCGGTCTATTCCTTCGGAGCAAACTTTGCCGAAGTGTGGGTTGATAAAGACACCGGTATGTTCCGTATCAAGCGGATGCTGAATGCCGGGGCTTGCGGTAAGATACTTAATCCCAAAACCGCTTTTAGCCAGATTATCGGTGGATTAACGATGGGGGCCGGAATGGTGATTGCCGAGCAGACCCGCGTAGAGCCGAACTTTGGCAATTTTATTACCCGCTCGTTTGCTGATTATCATGTGCCAGTCAACCTGGATATGGCGAATGTGGATGTGATATTTATTCCGGAGGAAGACAAGGTGGCTAATGAAATGGGAGTGAAAGGGATTGGTGAGCTAGGAATTACCAGTGTAGCAGCCTCTATCGCCAACGCAATTTTCAACGCTACCGGAAAACGAATGCGCGACCTGCCCATTACTCCGGAAAAACTTATCACCGCTGATATAGACCCGGATGTGACCTAGTTTTTGCTGGAAGCTTCCGACTATAAAGGGAAATCAGGTACTTTAAGGTGCCTGAAACAAACAAGCGATCTAAACCTACAGAAAAGATTTAGATCGCTTCACGTTAACTCATTATAAGGTGGACATATCAGTAGCGTATTGATCGTCCAACACTTTATCCATCCAAACCACTACCTCGCCATCTACCTCTTCCTGTATGGCAATGTGGCTCATGACTTTGTGAGGGGAAGCTCCGTGCCAATGCTTTTCATTGGGTGAAAACCAGACGACGTCTCCCGGACGAACCTCTTCAATAGGTGCCCCTTCCCGCTGTACCCAGCCTAATCCTGCCGTGATGATAAGGGTTTGCCCAGCAGGGTGAGTATGCCAGGCTGTTCGGGCAGCGGGTTCAAAGTAAACATTGCCCATCACCATAGTGTAGATCGAGTCCATAGAAACCAGCCCGTAGTTGTAGGCATTAACAGTGAAATTTTTAGCAGGGCCTTTTTTACCTGGTGGGAATATGGACTCTACTTCATTTTCCGATGAAGCTTCACCTTCTGACATCTCTTCAGAATTTTGGGGGCTACAACTTGCTACTAGAAAGGTGGCAAATACTATTGCCCACAGTAGCTACTGTGTTATTATGGTTTTCATATTCATAAGGCTAGTCGTTAAGTGAAAGGACTGAATTAGTGAATGAATATTTGATAATCAATAACTTATAAAGTGTTTTCACCTTAAAGTAATTTTGTCTAGCTCCTTAATAGTATTTATTTTCAACCAGCTAAAAGGCGGAGTGAAGCTGACGAAAGGTCTACTCAATAGTTTTAAGAACTTTTGCCGGAATTCCTCCGACTACGCTATTTGCCGGCACATCTTTTGAAACAACCGCACCAGCGGCAACCACAGAATTTTCACCAACCGTCACACCCGGAAGTATGGTGGCTGCGGCACCAATCCAGGCTCCGCGCTTAATCACCACTGGTTTACCGATTAGGGTATTGCGTTGCTCTACTTTCAGCGGATGATTCTCGGAAGTGATATTTACCCGAGGGCCAATCATAACATCATCCTCTATGATGATTCTGCCCAGATCAAGAAACGAACAGGTGTGGTTAATAAAAATATTTTTTCCAAACTGCGTAAATCTGCCATTATTAGTATAAAACGGCGGAAACACTGTCACGCTTTCGTCCAGTGGATGGCCAACAATTTCGCTCAATATTTCCCGTACCTGAGCAGTGTCAGTAGCATGATTTAGTTGAGCAGATAGTTTGAAAGTCCGGTTGGCTGCTTCACGAATCTGATAGTAATCAGGATCATTCATGAGGATAGGCTCACCGGATTGCAGTCTATCAAAAATATTCTTACCGTTCTTATCCGGGTCATTTTTCATAAGTATTGAGTGTTAGTGTATTGGTAATACTATACATTCAATAACGGGAGTGACAGCGGCCAGTTGGTATGATAATCAAACCAATAGTTAATAAATTCAAACCTTAGATGCGCTTCAGCCAGACGGTTTTGCGATAGGTATCAAAAAACGTTGATCTGCGTTCTCACTTCCGGCACTAGATATGCTGCTGTTCAATGATACCGAAAACCTCAGACACTTGATATACGCACCGACTTGGGGTTAGTGCCGGTCTGTTTTTTAAAGAAGTTATTAAAGTAAGTGGGATACTCAAAGCCCAAAGCGTAGGCAATATCGGCAATATTCCAATCGGTATGTTGCAAGATGGCTTTGGCTTCACTGACAATTCGCTCAGCTATGTGCGCTGATGTGGGCTTGCCGGTTACTTCTTTTACAGCGCGATTAAGGTAGTTGACGTGTACGGCTAGGTTGTTGGCATAGTCCTGAGCAGTTCTTAACTGAAGAGGCCGATCGGTGCTTTCAATAGGAAATTGCCGTTCCAGCAGTTCGAGAAATACCGATGTCAGGCGGGAAGCGGCATTTTGGTGCTGGTCGTAGTTCTCGGATGGCTCCATCTTTAAAGCCTCATGAATAATCAGGTGAATGTAATTGCGGATGAGGTCATCTTTAAAGGAGTAGTCAGACTGCTGCTCCTCCATCATTTTTTGAAAGATGCCGTTTAAAAATTCTCGTTGCTGATCGGTAATGTGTAAAATGGGAGTGCCGCTAATTTTGAACAAGGGAGATTGTTGCAGGCTTTCTGTTCGTTCAGATTGATTTAGAAAGTCTTCTGAAAACAGGCAAGTGTAGCCCACATAGCGGGTGGAAAGAGTCTCCCAGGAATAGGGGATATGGGGGTTGCCAAAAAACAATACGGTCTCGTTTGCCTCGAAGCTTCGGTCGGCGTAGTGGATGATACTTTTTCCGGTTGTCAGACAAATTTTATAGAAATCTTTTCTACTGTAAATACGGACCGCGTTACTGTCTTCTTCTATCTGGAATACATTAAATCCTTTAAGCTTCAGATCATTATTGAACTCAGAAACTGAACGTTTATTTTTCGTCTTCATAATACAAAATTAAGAAAATCAAACCAATGTTTACGAGTAGCTGTATAATTAGCAGAAAGATGGTGGTTTTGCCAGTTTTTCAATATGGTAGTTTGCCGAAAACCACCAAAAAGTCAAATACTGGGTTCTTCACTCATTTAATCGTCCGGGGTTTGCCTTCCAGCGGATGTTGACCTCACGAGCCTTGGTTCAGGACAGACGATTTGTCTTACAGTGGATAACGGATGGCTAATATAGTTTACCTCATTTGACCACCCCACCGAAACGTTTATCATTATATTTCTTTCAGTTGCTTCCTCGCGGGAATAGGAGAACCTTGCGTGAGTATATACTTCACTGCTCAAGAAAATCAAAGCAGAAATTCCACTTGGTCTAATAAATGATTTAAGTCGTCGAAATTTTTTCTATGACATAAATAAGTGTCTTTCATTTGGTAAAAACAAAAACCCACTCACCTCATGAAAAACATTGATCAACTGCTAGTCAAAACCCAAGTCAAGTATGACCCTTCTCAAAATTCAACAGGAAGAGTAGAATTACTAACCCCAAATGAGGCCGTAACATTGGCCGGTGGAGACAAAGAGTATAAACCTATCTATGATGAGAGGGATACCGACGAGCACTTTCGTTTTGGGGCATCTTCAGTCTTTAACTTTTTTGATAATCTATTTTAAATATACCTACTATGGCTAAGAAAAAAGAAACTCCCGATGTTAACCAGAAAGCGCGTAAACTAACGCTTGAGGAACTGAAGAAAAAAGGAATAGAATTAGAAAATGAGGATCAAGTATCAGGTGGATTTCCTGATTACCCGGTGCCCCCTACAGGAGATGACCCCGATAAGAATGATGATTAAATGACGCACTTACCCGTTTGTCGGTCATTGATCATCAAAGTTGCTAGCCGGTGCAATCTTAATTGCTCCTACTGCTATGTATACAACCAGGGTGATACAACCTATCGTAAGCAGCCCAAAGTGATGCACAGCGATACGGTAAAAGCTATTATTGCCCGGGTAAGAGCACATTGCCACCGGCATAGCATCAGCCATTTTGAGTTTATTTTTCACGGTGGTGAACCTTTGCTGGTCGACAGAACTTTTTACGTGGATTTTTTAAGGCAAGCCAAAAAAGCTTTGCCGGGAATTACTCTTTCTTTTACCGTGCAGACAAACGGAACCTTGCTGGATGACGCCTGGTGCCGTCTTCTGAAAGCATTAAATATTTATATCGGAATTAGCCTGGATGGGCCGGAAGATGTGAACGATCTTATGCGGGTGGATCATCAGGGAAGAGGGTCTTATAAATCGGTAGTGAAGGGAATACGGAATGCTCAAAAATTCAGGCTGCCGTTCGGAATTCTGAGTGTCATCGATATACATTCCAACCCATTAGTGGTATACGAGCACTTAAAGTTTCTGTCGGTTCGGCAAATAAATTTTTTACTGCCCTATGGCTCCTATGATCATCCTCCCCCGGGTATTGCTCAGGCAAGTCTGACTACACCCTATGCTGACTGGTTATTAACCATCTTTGATCAGTGGTGGGAAGACGGACAACCCAAGCTTCGTATCCGTTTGTTCGAGCAAATTATTCAGCTTCTTTTAGGCATTGGTGGTGGGTACGAAGCATTCGGAAGCAGAAAATTAGAGCTTTTGGTTATTGAAACCGATGGCAGCATAGAAGCAGCCGGGTCGCTGAAGGTGTGTGGGCATGGTTTTACAAAAGCGAACAGGAACGTTCACCAACATGACCTGGACGATGCCTTGGCAACCGATCTGGCCAGGCAATATCATACGAGCCACCAGCAACTGCCTAAACTATGTACTACCTGTTCGTTACGGACTATCTGCGGAGGAGGCCACATGGTCCATCGCCACAGTGTATCCAATGGTTTTGATAACCCATCCGTATTATGTCAGGATATGATAAAACTAATCAACCACATAGAACGACGCTTACAGGAAATTCTACCTGAAAAAAAGGAACATCTACTATCATCGTGATATGAAACAAAAATACAAATATTACCGCCAGCTCGACTATATGGATTGTGGGCCTACCTGCCTCCGAATGATAGCCGCTCACCACGGAAGGGAGTTTTCATTAGACTACCTACGGGCAAACTCTTATATCACGCGCTCGGGGGTAAATTTATTAGGCCTTAGCGAAGCTGCTGAAAAATTAGGGTTTCGCACTTTAGCAGTGAAGTTAACCATCGATCAGCTTATTGAAGAAGCACCCTTGCCTTGCGTGTTGCACTGGAATCAAGAGCATTTTGTAGTGTTGTATGGGCACAAGACCGGCAGCATCTTACGAAAAGGCGATCAGTTTATTATTGGTGATCCGGGGCATAACCTGGTGAAAATTGATCGGGAGACCTTAAAAAAATGCTGGGTTAGTACGGATGATGGGCGCGGAGTAGCACTACTGCTGGAACCTACCGCTTTCTTCTACAAGAACGAATATGAAGATGCAAAGCCTAACACATCAGGGTTTAAATTTCTTCTTAAATATTTGAAACCCTTTCGCCGGTACATCACCCAGTTATTAATCGGGATGACGTTTGCCAGCTTGCTGTCGTTAGTATTTCCCTTCTTAACCCAGAGCCTGGTTGACCATGGGGTGATGCGGCAGAATGTAGGGTTTATCTACCTGATTCTCTTTTCGCAGTTGTTGCTGTTTGTGGGCAGTATAGCCATTGATATGATCAAGAGTTGGATTCTACTGCATGTAAACACCCGGATTAGTGTAACCATCATTTCTGATTTCCTTCTAAAGCTGATGCGCTTACCAATTAACTTCTTTGAAACAAAGAATATTGGAGATATTACCCAGCGCATCAGTGATCACCATCGGATTGAAAAATTTCTGACGGGTTCTACGCTCAGCATGTTTTTTTCTATCATCAATCTGGTAGTTTTTTCCGTAGTGCTGGGAATTTATAATATGAATATCCTGCTCATTTTCTTAGTAGGAAGTGCCTTATCAGTTGTCTGGATTGTCTTGTTTCTGAAGCAGAGAAAAAACCTGGATTATATTCGTTTTCAACGGCAGCGGGAAAATCAAAATACGATTTACGAGCTTATCACGGGCATGCAGGAGATCAAACTGAACAACTGTGAGCGAGCCCGAAGGTGGGAGTGGGAGCGTATTCAGGCAAAGCTCTTTAAAGTAAATATTAAAGGGTTAGCCCTGGAGCAGTATCAGGAGGTAGGCTCTTCTTTTGTAACGCAACTTAAGAACATTCTAATTTCTTTTGTGGCTGCAATGGCAGTGATCAACAACGAAATAACCATCGGGATGATGTTGAGTATCTCCTACATTATTGGTCAGATGAATGGTCCGTTAAATCAGGTCATTTCTTTTGTCAGAACCATGCAAGATGCTAAAATCAGCCTGGAGCGACTAAGCGAGATTCATAACCGACCCGATGAAGAAGTGGATCAGGCTACCACGCTGGGAAAAACGATGCCTATTTTAGGGTTGGATATGAACAATGAGCACCAGTTTAATTCTGACGGAGCCTCTCTGGCTTCAGTGGGTCCGGGAATTACCTTGCAGAATCTATCCTTCCGTTATGGTACGCCTAAATCGCCTTTAGTGCTTGATGATATAAGCTTACAAATACCCGAAGGAAAAGTAACGGCTATTGTCGGCTCTAGTGGAAGCGGAAAAACCACATTACTTAAGCTGCTGTTAAAATTCTACGATCCTACTGAAGGAACTATCCTGGTAAACAATGCCGACATGCGCGATTTGTCGGCCAAGGAATGGCGTAAAAAATGCGGAACCGTGATGCAGGATGGCTATATCTTCTCAGATACCATTGCTACCAATATTGCCGTTGATGGCCAGCGGATAGATGAAGAAAGGCTGATGCATGCCGTGCATGTAGCGAATGTGCAGGATTACATCAGAAAATTACCCTTAGGCTTTACGACTAAAATCGGAAATACAGGTATTGGACTCAGCGGAGGGCAGCGTCAGCGGGTTTTCATTGCGCGTGCTGTATACAAAGATCCGCATTACATTTTCTTTGATGAAGCGACCAGTGCGCTGGATGCAAACAATGAGCGGGTGATCATGAATAATCTGAATCACTTCTTTCAAGGTAAAACAGTGGTTGTGATTGCCCATCGGTTAAGTACCGTGAAAAACGCAGACCAGATTGTGGTACTTGAACACGGAAAAGTAAAGGAGATTGGTAATCATCGTCAGTTGGTAGACCAGCGAGGAAGATACTTTGAGCTGGTCAAGAACCAGTTAGAACTGGAAAGTGCCTAATATGGAAGTTGACCTTGCCGAGGTGTGCGGCTGATCTACCAAGCTGTTTAGTACGCAATCAGGTAATTTATACATACCCGTATACAAATTGATAATGCTATGCCTAATCAACAAATACATACACGCAGTGACGAAATCCAAGATATCATCGGTCAGATTCCATCCTGGATTATTCGTTGGGGAATGACAGCCATCGCTGTTGTTATTTGCATTCTCATCTTTTGTTCATTTTACATTCGCTTCCCCGATACCCTGCTGGCAGAAGCATTTATCAGTGCTCAGGAGCAACCTTTCAAAGTAAGTTGGTTTAAAGATGGCCCCCAGGAGCATGTCATCTATGTTAAGGAAGGAGAATTGGTAGAAGTAGGAGATACTTTATTAGTGGAAAAAAACCTAGTAGATCAAAGTATTATTCCCCTGGTGTCAGCTACACGAGGAAATGTGGCTTTTCAGAAAGGAACGGCCGATAACCCTCTAAAATCGGTTATTACCGTTTATCCGCCCATACTAAAGATGTATACGAAGCTATATCTTCCATCAACCAGCATTGGGAAGGTAGAAGAAGGGCAACGGGTACTCATTAAGCTGGATGCCTACCCCGTTGAAGATTTCGGGATGTTAGAGGGAGTAATCACTGCCTTAGGAGAGACCCCGCTTAATGACAAGTACCAGGCTGAAGTAAGACTCAGCAGAGGGCTGGTGACTACGGAAGGTAAGAAAATTCCTCAGCAGTATGTACTGACCGGAAAAACGGAAGTTATACTCCGAGATAAAAGCATTTTTAGCAGAGTTTTTAGTGGCATCTTCTCTAATGTCTGAATTAAAAAAGTTTTTACACACATAAACAACCCCCGATTATGACAGCGCAATGGTGGTCAAACTTTATAGAAGCTACAGATAATATGCAGGAGCCTTTTGTCTTTCCGAACGCGATGGAAGAGCATACCACTAATTTGGATACGTTGCTGTTAGAGGTACTCAGTACTTTATTCAGTGAAGATCAATCTAATGGCAACGTCAGAATCTGGTGTAATGGAGCTTATGATCAGGAGGAGTTGTATCATAGCTCGTTGGCGGAGCAAAATCTTACGCAGTGGTTTCAACGCGTTTTTAAAAAGGAAAAGTTTGGGATATTCATAAATGGCTGCAATCATTTGAGCTCTTCGATAAATGAAAGGCTAGCTACCATGATGCTACCTTTACTGAGAAATAAAGGGGTCCCTATGGACGGGCTGAATGTAACGCTGCTGATCGGAAATTACGGGTATACGCCTTTTGGGGTTCATATAGATCAAGGGCCTAATGAAAAAACGGAACGTAATGTGTTTCATTTCCATTTGGGGCCCGGAGAAAAAACCATTTATACCTGGGAACCGGAGCTTTATTGCAAGCTGGCCGGGGGAGACCCTCACTATCGTGAGCGCGAACCGGAGCGTATTCTTAAGTACGCAAAAAAATTCACTTTCAATAGGGGCGATGTGTTCTTTCTGCCGTGGTCAAAATACCATGTGGGTTATACAGAAGAAATTTCAATAGGGCTAACGGTTATCTATCCGAATGATACGAATGTTGCGATGGTTAAAAAAGTATTAAAAAGGATAGAAGATGAAATGCTACAAGAAGAATACACCGAGATTTTGTCGCCGCTTAGTGATGAAGGCAGTCTGCTGGAGATGGGGGTTGATCGCCAGATAAAAAAAGCTGTCAATTTACCGGGTGGCTCCCTCAGTGCTGTTTTTTATGAACATTATGAAGATTACAAATTGGAGATACTTAGCAGCATGGGATTTGGGGCTGACCGTAGCGTTGAATCCTGTCTGTCAGAAGAAATGAATACTGAGACCTTACCCATGTACGGGGTCGTCATCGGCATTAGTCCGTTTACGATTTACTACAAAATATCAACTCAGTCTTCTGAAAGGTATATTGACATTTTTGCAAGAGGCCAAAAGTTTACAATGCCTTATCATAGAACTGTTGTGGAGGTTATTGATAAACTAAACACCTGGAGTCCATTCTCGATAGAGGAACTTATAGCACTTTTACAAAGTAGTTTTCAGGTCAGTGAAGTATCCGGGCTGCTTATGTTCTTAAGCAAGGTAAGGGCTATCAAGATAGATCAACAGGTTCAACAAACATTGAGTATATAGTAGCGTTTATTCCGATAGATATACGCCATTTTCTTTTGAAAGTCTTATCCGACCGGGCAGGTCTGATCAGGCAGATAAGTATTGACGGAGGCTGTATGAAAGACCGGCATCCTGCTGACTGCTTCCTGGCACGTCTTTAAACGAAAATCAGCATAATGTCTGGTAATTTACTGGGGCGCCAGGAGGAGAAGCTTTTTCCAGGTATTGTACTCAGGTTTCAGAAAGGTCAGAAGCGCAAGCCCGATACCCACGCTGCCATCGAGGAAACTGTATGGTTGCTTAATCCCTTCCCGGCTTGTTTGGGCAAATTGCACGGTTTTGTTCATCCAGAATGTACTACCAGTAAGGTAATCCCTGTTTTGAGTGATCTGATACAGGGTTTGGTAAAACATGGATACGCCCGACGAGCCATGGCACAGAAACCCATCGGCTATCTTGGTGTCAGTTTGTCTTTTCTTCCGTAGGGTAAATGCCCCAACCTTATCGGCTATCCGAACCCAATCTGGCCGTTTGAGTATGAAACCAGCTTGGTAAAGCAGTAATGTTTCGTTTAAATCCCCATAGCACCACCCCAGCCTCCTTCTATAGTAGTTCATATTATCCTCTTGGGTAAGGGGCAAAGATGTAATGAGATTAGAAGGAAACAGGGATAGTGCGAGATCAGTGGTGTGCTCAGGGCGATAAGTTTCTAGAAGAAAACTAATCCCCTTCTCAAGTGCTTCTCGCATCAGGGCTGATGCAATGCCTTGTTTGTATAGCAACAATGCTATTGTAAGTATGGCGCAAAGCCCGTGCGCCAGCCCCAGATTGACATTATCTGCGCTCACCGTGCCAAAGTTTTTATAGATATACTGATTGTTCAGATAAGAACTTCGACTGTTGTAGGGGCACAGGTTTTTCCATAGTTCAGTTGCCAGCCTTTCCATTTTATCTTTTCCTTCTTTATCATCCGGTAGGCGGTTCATCAGATACGCCATAGCCCCCATTGATGAGTGCAGGAAATCCAGATCGTGTTCTTTTATTTGCGTAAGTGTCGTTTCATAAATAACCCGGTCAAGCTTTTGCAGGGTAAGGGTGTAATCGGCCGATCCCACCGCTTCTTTTTCCAGGGTATCCAAAACCCAGGCCAGGCCCGACAACCCAGCGTACGTAGAGGTGCCTTGGTACAAGGTGGAGGATTTGTTCTTCAAATTATGGAAGATACCGTCTAACGTCGTTTGTCCGGCTTCTTTAAACTCTTTTTGACCGGAATATTTGGCCAAATAAAATAAAAATAATGCCTTACCCAGGTTGCCGGTAAATAGCCCGTCCTGCGGGGTTGAGTGATCAAGTATCTGATTTGTTACATCGCTCAGGCACTGCTCAATCGTACTGTTACTGACAGGTGCTGTGTGGTCTGTTTTTTCAATGATTATGCTCATTACAAATAACCTAATAAAGAATTTAAAGAGGGAGTAAAAGGAGTCAGGTTTCTCATGAGGGCAATGCCGATACCCAAAATGCCTTCATTAAAACAGATATTAGTATAGGGGTATTTTTGATTGAAGATTGCTTTAAACCCGGCATGCGGGTGCTCAGGGTGGCGAAAGGCAGGCACCTGCTGATGCCAGTACTGGGCAGATTGACTAAAACAATATTGATGAGTCAGGTCGAATATTCTTTCAAATAACAGGGCTGTTCCGCTGGCCCCATAAAAGATGGAAGCATCATGAATTAGGGTTTCTTCTGCAGTCTGTCTCTTGCAGCAATCATACAGTACTGTTAAAGCCTCTTCCTCTAAAGTGCTGTTGTTGAGTAGTTGGCTGGCTCGTAACAATCCGTAACCGATACCTAAGTCGCCTAGCAGCAAAGAATTGATCTTGATGGGGTCCTGGGCCTTAATCGGAAAGTGACTTTTGCTGAAAGATCTTTTTTGCGCAACTATATAGCTGCTAGCTTTTTCAATGATATGCTTGATCTGCGCATCATCATCTACATAATTTTTTATTCCGGCCAGAAAGTTAATAATCATGGCTGAGCCACAGTGGAGCCCGAGGTAAACACCATCGCATTTGTAGTGGGGCCACTGCCAGTAGTAGTTGCCTTCCCTATCAGTTCGGGCAGTACGCTCAATGCCATCAATAAGCTGTTGTAAATAAAGTGAAGCCTCCGGTAGCTGATCTGTGCGGGAAAGGAAATAATGCCCAGCGGCTAAAGCACCGGTTATCTGATAGAGGTCGCCCTCGGCAATCTTGTTTAGCATGAAGCGATGCAACACACTGTCCAGCGTATGTAGCAGATCATTGGTGTTTATGTTCAACTGCCCGGCCTGTTCCATATAACGAATGACCATTCCTAGCTGCGCCAGGTCCCGGTAGAAGAAAGATGCGTACCCTTTATAGAGGGACGTACTCAGGTTGGCCATTATCTCATTAATAACATTATTAGCTCGCTGAATGTATTTGGGTTCACCGGTAAAATGGGCAACATGGCTATAAAATAAAGCCAGACCGGCTCGGCCATTATGATACCCAATATACTGAAGCTGAGACCCTCGTTTAGAGGCCTCAGCTACTATATCATAAATTACGTCGGTATGTTGCTCCTGAACAGAAGAAATCATAAGTACATTAGACTTTATTACGGTTTATTTTATAATCGATTTTCAATCTCGCTCAGAGTTACCGGGCGCTGGCCGCTCGAAGAGAACTCTGAGCACCACAGATAAGCATTATTTTAACTTAATAAACCAATCGCGCCACGATGGCCGTAATAATCTTTATTGTAAAGGATCAGTATCGTAACCGGTTCGTCTCACTGTCATTGCCCATGCTTCTTTCTTTCATTTTTGCCACAGTCTGCTTGCCGAAGTTATAAGTAAATGAAAAGTAGACCCGGCGAGTGTCAGAGTAGCTCACAATGTTCTGGTACGTGTTGTTAAAATCTGAATTTCCTCTGAAGCGATTGCTCCGCAGCAGGTCCTGAATGCCAACCTTTATGTTGCCTAATCCTCTCAATACATCTTTGCCAATACCCGCACTAATGCTATAGATGGGCAGCACCTCATAGATGCCATACTGGGTAGTGGATGAATAAGACCCTAACAACTCGGCTTTCCAGTCATTTTCAAGTAAAAATACATGGGTGCTGCTAATACTAAACGAGGCCATATCTTCGGCAAAACCTTCACGGCTTATTTCAGGATCGTCCAGTACACTATAATTCCCTGAGATGGTGTTGTTACTTTGCCACCACGGAAACGGGGTTACCGGAACAATGACTGATGCATTGTAATTGGTCACCTTAGCCAGGTTACGGAATGAAAAAACCATGACATCGGTTTCCTCATCGCGAATAGGAATATCAAGGATGGCATCCTGAAGGAGACTGTAGTTTAACAAGACGGTGGTGCTGGCCCATAGCGTATTAGATAGCTCTAAGGAGTGTGAGTACTGCGGCCGTAAAGACGGGTTGCCTTCTCGTATGGTAAACTGGTCAGAAACTCTTCGGAATGGGATCATATCTTCGTAACTGGGGCGGTTGATTTTACGGCTGTAAGATACTGACAGAGCGTAGGCATCCGAAAAATTCTTGCTTACCAGCACCGAAGGGAAAAAATCGGTGAATTGCCGGTTAAAAACTTCATCCAAATCAGCATTAGTGTGCTCAACGCGCAAGCCGGTTTGAAAATCTATACCACCCAGAGTAGACGCCACTGTGAGGTAGCCAGCGGCAATGCTTTCTACATAAGAAAAGTGATTGTCCGGGTACCAGCTAACCCAGTTACCATCGGTTAAAGTGTCTTGAATGAGCTTGCTATCATTGGCTATATGAGAGTACTTTAAGCCACTCTCAATGGTCAGCGCCTCGTTTGCCGAGTGTGAAAAATCCAGTTGTCCAATTGTAATCTGAATATTAGATGGATTATCCGTTTTAATATTTTGCTCGGTCTGCTCGGCATTATTAGCATTGCTGGGCACGAAGAAATCTACCAGCTGATGATAATTCTGATCAAAAGAAGTATGAGTAATATTGGTAGATACTTCACTTTTGTCCCCGAGCATTCCCTGATAGTGGATATTATAGTTTGCAATGGTAGATTCCGTAATCCAGTCAGACTTGGTGGTAGTACGCATTATCGGATCGGAAGGGGCGATCAGCGAAGACTCAATGGTTTCCCGAGTATGATTATCGGCAATCAAGAAATCTCCGGATACCCCGATAGTATGCTTATCCGATATCGCGTACTCCAGTGACAGGCCACCCATCGGGGTTTTTGAGATTTTATTCCTAATAGCATCACTCACTACAGCAGTATTATCAGTATAAAACTCTCTCTCATAAAACTCATTTTTTACATCTTTATGGAAGTTATAACCCAGGTCACCACGGATAGCCCAACGTTGTGTTTTGTAGTTTAATTCGACATTCGAGCGAGATCGTGTGAGGTTGCCCTGCGATAGGTTTTGGCGTAAAGAACCGTTTAAGCCCTGAGTAAGCCCTCTTTTGGTAGTAATCTCAATGACTCCGCCCGACGTTGCCGCATCATATTTTGCCGAAGGGTTGGTGATTACCTCTATTTTCTCAATCTGCTCAGCACTTAAATTGCTCAGGACACTACTCAACGTAGCGTCGGGAATTGTTTTACCATCTAAAAAGATCATAACATTCGGTTTCCCTCGCACGGTAAAGTTTCCTTCATTGTCTGTAGACACCAGCGGCACCACTGCTAGTACCTCGCTGGCAGTCATGCCCTGGCTTAGTATGCTGTTGTTTAAATCCATAATAAGGCGATCCGGTCTTTTTTCTATTAGTGGCTTTTGGGCTTTGATCAATACTTCATCCAGAGCCTGGGAGGCTTCGCTCATTTTGATGTCGCCTATTTCAACCGATTCATTGCTTTCGGGTATTATAAAAGGTGCACTATAAGTAGTTTGATATCCTACGTGCGTAACCCGAATTACATGCTCGGCTGCTTGTTGTTTAACATCTCGAAAAACGTAAACACCCGCCTCATCTGTAATACCCCCGGTAACCACCGAAGAATCTTGTATAGATAATAAGGCTACTGTGGCATACATAACAGGTTCGCCCTGTGCAGTGTATACATTACCTTTAAGCTCCTGCGCGTGGCTCCAGGTAGCAATTGCCATGCACGCTACTAATGTTCGTGTAAAAATAAGTCGTTCCATATCTTCATGCTTTTATAAGCAAGCAAAGCTATTTTGGAACACTTAAAACATTTTTAGATGAAGTAAAGCATCCAATAGACGAATGATTGAAAGGGGGGTAAATGAGTTACTTACCCAGGCTAATGTTTACTTTGTCGTTTTTTTCCTGCACTTGGTCTTAATAATTATTCCGGCCCAAAATCTTTTTATTCCTTTGAAACAGTAACGACGCAGAGAACCATAAATCATAACTAGTTCGTTCCCGCCCCAGGTTTAGGGAATATCTCTTTACAGAAATAAAATAGGTTCGAATCCTATACGAACTACCATGTTTATTAGCTAACACCCTGAAGTAATAAGGCCTGTACTAATCGGTGTGCTCGCGCTAGTACCATGACTAAATTTTTTACCTATCATTTTTCACCTTTTAACTATCACTAATTATGAAAGAGCACCAAGAAAAACCAGAAGATCAAAAAGATGACCAAACTCCTGAGCAATTGAACAAAGAAACATTATCTAATCTAGATGATGAAGAACTGAAAAAAGTTGCTGGTGGTCGCCAGATACGAGATGCAGATGCCGGATCTTGTATCCTAGGTAGTTGCTAAAACCCCTGTAAGAAAGTAGCATTAGGTTAAGTCCTTTTGCTACTTACTTTTTTTTACAACTGTCGTGCAAATACCCTATCGTCGTTGGCTGATTACTAAATACTTGTGAAAAACCAGGCAATCAGGTTTTACAATTTTCTTAACAATGCATGTATTAGGTCTCTCTGATTTTTACGTATTACGTCGTCCTGCAAAAGCAGTAGACGATATAGTTGTTTTGAACCAGCTTGCTGCTCAGCACGAACGTATTGAGGGAATACAAAGCGTATTAAAAGAACTATTTAACTCTAAAGAGGTGAGTACTGCCATTTATCTTAGCTCACCTAATTTGTACCGGCAGTTAAAAAGCTGGAGCCGGGGCGAAGACATAAGCCCAAAGAAACGAAAAAAGCTATTACTATCACTTTACAAATATTATGTTCGTATGAGTTCGCGTTGCACACCCTACGGAATGTTTGCCGGATGCGCAACGGGAACGATTGATGGAGAGCATTCTGAGATTGAATTTTTAAATCATCTTCACGAACCCAAGTATAGCGCGCGTTTAGATACCCGCACTGTAACAAGAATAGTCGGTTTTTTAAAAAAGAGTAATCTGGTTAAAAAGAATCTGAAATTTCAGCCAAACAGTAGTTTATATGAAATTAGCGGTTCCTACAGATTTATTGAATACTACCTCAAAGAAGGTGTTCGGTCTCATGTGCTATCTACCGTTAAAAAAAGTGCCTACATTGAGCGGGCTCTTTCTTTCTCAAAAGACCAAAAATACATTGACGAAATTGCCCTCGAGTTACAAGGGCACGGCTTGAGCGAAGAACAGGCGACAAAACTTGTTGATAACCTGGTTCGGAGTCAGATCCTGGTGAGTGAGATTGACGATATTGTAACCGGTGAGGAATATGACGACGTGTTATTATCGGCTATTTCTCCTATTCAGGGGCTGGAAAATTATGGCTCAGCCTTACAAGAAATTAAAGGTACTCTTCAATCAGAATCTTCAATCAATAGCTACGAAAAGGTTCGACATATTTTAGAAGACGTTTTTTCAATTCAGGCATCGGGAAACCTTGTTCAGGTTGATACTTTTTATCCTACTGTAAGAAATAACCTTAACCCAAAAACTGTTATTTCACTTTCTGAAAACTTAGAATGTCTGTTGTGGCTCAACCACACCCGGCGAGCAGAAAGTCTGGAGGATTTTCGGAAGAAGTTTTTCGCCAGATACGAGAAAAGATGCATTCCGCTGACAGTGGCATTAGATAGCGAGGTAGGAATAGGGTATGGCATTAGTAGTGGCGAGACTTCAGATTATTTGCCGTTGCTAAAAGGAGTGCAATTACCTGACGACGAAGATGAGGATACGATCGGCTGGAATAAACTCTCCAGACTTAAACAAGAAAAGATCCTCGAAGCTAACCGGCGCAAAGTACTCGAGGTAGAGATTACAGAAGATGACATTGAAAAATGTGCATCGTATGTGCCACCGGCAGAGCATATTCCAGAGAGTATATATGTGATAGGAAGCTGGCTTGCAAAATCATTTGAAGAGATAGATCAGGGACAAGCAAAGTTTCTGCTAAAGAGGCTAGCCGGGCCTTCAGCCGGAACATTACTGGGTAGGTTTTGTCACGGCGATAGCGTTCTAGAGGAGCGAGTGAGGCAATCTCTTCAGGAAGAGGAAAAAAGTGATCCGGAAGCAGTATTCGCAGAAATTGTTCATTTGCCAGATGCTAAGATGGGCAACATTATAGCCCGGCCTACCCTTAGAGCATACGAAATTCCCTATCTGGGTACTGCATCTGTTAAACAGGAATATCAATTAACAGCAGATGACTTGTACCTGTATGTTGAATACGATCAGATTGTCCTTTTTTCCAAAAGACTGAATAAAAGGGTAATTCCCCGGCTGTCTTCTGCCCATAATTATACCATGGGTTTGCCCCTGTACAAGTTTCTAGGCGACCTTCAACTTCAGCACAATGAGTTGAATGTATCCTGGGATTGGGCCCCATTCAGAAAAACAACATTTCTGCCCCGGATAAAGTATAAAAATATCATTTTAAGCAGTGCCCGGTGGTACTTCAGATCCGAAGATTTTCAAGAGGCATTAAACGATAGCCAGCTAAATACGGTGGCCTTTTTTAAGACACTCCGAGAGCAGTGGAGTATTCCGAAGCTTGTGTATACGGTTGAGGGCGATCATCAACTATTGGTTGATTTGGACAGTCCCATTGCCACCGAGGTCTTGCGAGATCATATGTTAAAAGCAGATGTAGTACTGTATGAGTTTCTAAGCACCCCGGATCAATGCCCTGTGAAAGACCATAATGGTAAAAGCTATGCTAATGAGGTGGTGATACCTTTGAAAAAGAAGGTTGCTAACAAAAAAGTCCGGGATATAAACTTCGGTTCCCGCATCAATACGCTGAATACGAATATGCCCAAAGACTTTTCGTTAGGTAGTAGCTGGTTATACCTGAAACTCTACAGTGGAACCAAAACTTCCGATAAAATTTTAACAAATATTCTCTATCCCCTGACAGAGTCGCTGTTAGAAAGTGAAACCATATCTCAGTGGTTCTTTATACGGTACGCTGATCCCGAAAAACACCTGAGGGTGAGGTTTTATAATGCAGAAAATGCAAATTTCTGGAAAGATGTGTTGGCAGCATTGTATCCGCTGTTATCGGAGCAGATGGAACAAGGAGCTGCTTACAGAATACAAACCGATACGTATAAAAGAGAAGTAGAGCGATATGGCACCACAACCATGCCTCTTACCGAACAGTTGTTTTTCAATGATAGCGTGGCGGTTACCAGGTTTATTTCTTTACTCATTGGCAACGAAGGAGAGCAGTACCGCTGGCTCTTTGCAATAAGAGGAGTCGATATGTTGTTGGATGATTTTGGCTGCACATTAGAAGAAAAATTAATGATCATAGGTCAGTTAAGAGACCGTTTTTTTGAAGAGCATAAAGGAGACAGTAAGTTGAAGTATGATCTGGATGTCAAATTCCGACAGGAAAGACATAAAATCAATAGTATCTTAGATACTTCGGAAGATCAAAAATATCCGTCGGCAATACGCTGCTTTCAAGATAGATCAACCTCTAACCGGCCCATTGTCCGCGAAATTTATACCTGCCTTAATCAGGAAGCAGGCCGCTTACCGTCAATCCAGGCATTGATGAAAAGCTATATTCATATGTTTCTGAATAGGATGTTTGTAAGCAAACAACGGTTGCATGAGTTGGTCGTCTATCACTACATGGCCAAATATTATGAATCCAGTATGGCTATTGAGAAAAACCTGCTTACAAAAATGTAATAGTGTAATTATGGCAAGCAAAATCAGATTTTATAAGCTTTAAAATAAAACGATATGATTCAGGTTACCGATGAGTTGTTGCATAGCATCGACAGTTTTGCTGGCTCTATTCCGGAATTGATTTATTCTTTTGACTATAAGAACTTGGAAAAGATGCTAAAGCACCAAGAGCTTTTGTCAGTAGCCTGCGAAGCAGATGTTCAGTTAGCCTACCAGTTCTGTGATGAGTATGACAAAGCTACGAAGTTGATCATGCAATCAGAATTAGAGCCGGGGTATCAGCTATACCAAGCTATTGGGCAAAAAGTAAATGAAAGTCTGTGCCAAGAACTTCGCGCTTTTGTGAAGCAGCACAGCTTGTCAATTTTAGCGCTTTACCATTACAAAAAACAAGACCATAAAATGGCCTTAAACCTGACGTTAGAATGTTTGTCTTTAAATGAAGTTCTCACAACATCAGGCTATTCAATGCTGATATACAGATGTTTAGGGCAGAATGAGAATATTGTGAAGATTTTTTTTACCAACGGTGAATGGAAAAAGGCAACCCACCTGTTAGGCAGCATGCTTGAGTATCAGTGTAAGGGGCGTTCGGCTGGGCTGTACGGCACAATTTTTAACAGCGGGACGCAATATGGCCTGGCACTATTAAATGAAGTGTTCACCTTCTCAGTTTTTAGGTACAGCATCATGAACTTTATTAAGCTAAGTACTAACAACCGGGATATTACTCATGAACTATTTCATCTGCTGTTATGGCGAATTACTGATATTGAGGGAGATACCGATGCAAAAAAGCTTTATAAGTTCTGGATTGGAATAACACAGGATTACCTGGCCAACAGGTATGAAGAGTTCACCAGTAAGTTTATCTACTTTATGAATCAACCGTTAAGCTTTGAATATGATTTTTTAAAACTTTCATTATGTGATCAGGTGATTCAAATGGTTAAGCAAACCAAGTCTTACCATGAGAGAGAACTGGTAAATAAGCTGACCCACAGTGTGGTCAAAAAATTACAAATAAAGGATAGTTATAAAACGTTAGTGTGCAGTGACCTTTCCACTCTTCAGGGGTAGCAAAAAGTTAAACGCCAGTGGCTATAGTGATGGCGCATAAGACGAAGATTTTACTGCTTGGAACGATCCATTTTGATAACCATCATGATGATGAGTTTAACCCTTCTATGGATGACATTTATTCTGTAAAAAGGCAGGCAGAGTTGGAGGCATTATCAAGAAAACTTGGTCAGCTAAAACCTGCCAAAATCTTTGTAGAATGGGAGGTAGACAACCAAAAGAGGTTAGATGATCTGTACCAATCCTATTTGCGTGCTGAAATTCCGGTAGGGGCCAGTGAAATCTATCAGATTGGCTTTAGGTTAGCCCGGCAGCAGCAGTTGGCCCGGGTTTTGGCCATAGATAATAAAAGCACAGAAATTGAGCTAAAAGACCTCGAAAGCTTTGCCAAAGCACAACACCAGATGGACCATCTGCACCAGTTAAAAAAATACGGGAAAAAGCTGGTGTCTCAGGTAGAAACTCTATTACAAAAAGATATTGCTGAGATGCTCGCCCTCCTGAACTCGGAAGAAATGTACAGAGAAAATAACTACTCCTATGTTGGCTTACTGGTGAAAATAGGTGCCGGAAAAAGCTACCCCGGCGCAGAGATGGTGGCGGATTGGTTTAGGCGTAACCTCTTAATTTACAACAATATACTGAGGTTGATCGAAAGAGATGATAGGGCGGTTATCATTATACTTGGATATGGACATATGCCGGTTCTACGCTTTTTATTCAGTGATAATCTGGATTTTGAGGTGCTGAATACGCAGGATTTATTGAGCTCAAATTGAGGAAATTATGTTAGAACGGTTGACAGCGGGCAGGAAGATAGGAAGGCTTATACTGTGTTTACTAAGTATAACCAATGCTCATAGTCAGGCCGTACTGAATACTTCTTGTGAGCAGCCGGTTGATCAGGCCAAAATAGTGGTCCTTGGGATGTTTCACTTTGCCTCTAAAGAAAACCTGCTACGGCAGAGTTTTGACGATATTCAGAGTAATAAAAGTCAGAGAGACATTAAAGAGTTAGTCAACAGACTGGCAAAGTTTGCGCCTACCAAAATAGCCGTGGAGCGACCTTACTATACTGATGAAGAACTCAACCAACGATACCAACTTTTTTTAGAGGGTAAGTACAACCTCACCCCGGAGGAAACTGATCAGATCGCATTCCGATTGGCAAAGAAGCTAGGCCATAAAAGATTATACACTGTCTATCACCCGGGTGGGTTTGAGGTAGACAGTGCGGTTGCATATGCGCAAAACCATGCTCAGGCTTGCCTGTACGATTCTATTGTTTCTATTGGCCGGAGGCTGCTTGATACACTCGACGCGAAAATAGAAGATAAAGGCATTATCGGAGGATTAAAGTATTTTAACTCGCAAGAAGCCATCGCACTCAATCACTTAACGTACTTTTACCTGAGCCGGATCGGCGATAGGTCAAACCGTATTGGAGCCGATTTAGTGGCTGATTGGTATGAAGTAAACTTAAAAGTGTTTTCTAATATCTGTGATCTTGCCAAAGATAAAAACGATAGAGTACTGGTTATTTATGGACAGGGTCATTCCAAGATACTAAGTGATCTGATCCGATCTGCCCCGACTCTTGAGTTAGTTGATATAGCAGAATATTTGGAATAAATACAACCCGAAGATCGCTGATATCATGCATTACTGTGAAGGGTGAAACTCCATAATTAGCCCGGTATTTTATGCTTTTTCATAGCCGACCTATAGTATTTCCATAAGTAGTAATAGCCAATCAGTTCAAGCTGGCGATGGTTTGCCATAAAAAGCCGGTTAAAGAACATATGGATATAACTGAACAACCGTTCGTCCAGCGTTGGTCTATTAACTCGATTGATAATTTCAGCTACCGTATTGCGGCTATTAACCGATCGTTGCTTTAATAGCTGGCGTAGTTCCGGTGCCCATTGGTTTTCCTGTTCTAAGCATTCTACGGTATCGCGGGCATAATTCCGATAATTAACATCCATCTGATGTTTTAGAACCTTATCTACCTTAAACTCATCAAAATAGGCTTCTTTCAGCCTTTCCAGCAGGTTTGCTTTCTGAGACAGGGTATAAGAAAAATCATCCAGCAAATGGTCTATCCCCGCAAAAGCATACTGCCATCTGGCCTGCTCATCCAATCCCTCGGGAGAAACAAGAAAATCCAGTACGGATTGACTATCATGAAAAAATAAATCTTCGCTTACTTCCATCGTATTGGCTCCATAGCGTTCAATCTCTCGCTGATAAGTATCTTGCTGTACTTTCCGAACCTGACCAGACTGTAGCAAAGTGTTGCACCACTGGTGCAGCATGGGCAAAAATGCCTGATAGAAATCCGTAGTGCTCAAGGTTGGCGGCCGATGGAAACGAAGCCGGAGGTGAGGGTCCGGGTCTGCGTAACGAATAAAAAACCAACGATCAATTAGTCCTTGTGCTAACAGTGTATCAACGAGCGGCTTTACCGAAGAGCGAAGCAATTTATCAGCGGTTTTCTCTCCGGTATAAATCTTGGCATACCACCATTCACTGCCGACCGTAAAGGTACGCCGAACAGTAGCAGCGCGCTGATCAGGTGAGGTAGCGCGGTATGGCTTAGATTGGCCAATGAACGGAATAATGATTTCGTGAGGATAACACCCCTGCTGGTCTTTTATAAAACATTGGTCTGGTGACCAGAGATATTCTTTGAGCGTGATAATCTCTTTTTTGCGGAATGCTGTTTTTAATAATGATAAAGTATACGGATTTTCAATATCAATCAGTAACTCATTGTCATTCTCAACCAACTGTACATAGCGGGGGAAATGGGGGAGATCTTGAAGAGCTTTTCGGAAATGTTCATCGGATACGGCCTTGGCTTTAAGTGTGGGAAACTGCTCAGTGATCAATGTCCAGGTGGCCCGGCTCAGGATAATATTTTGGTAACTGACCCTTGGTAAGAAGCGTTGTTTTTCAAGGATACTCCAGTGCCAACGTACATTGAGTGGCTGTTCAGCATACTGGAGATCGCCCAAAAAACGGTATATCGGTTGGCCACGATGAAAGTTATGCGCTACTGATAAACGGGGAATTACGCGGCGGTTGTGTTGGCGTGATCGGAGCACAATCTCACGGCCCTGCTTCACGGAGATCATCAGGTCACTGAGTGCAATCTGGTCTTCTCGTTTTGCCGATGAACCCGTCAGAAAGGGGATTTCATACCGCCTTAGGGTAGGGCGGGCCGTTACCATTCCTTCTTGCTGGTCTGATAGGTGTACAACCTCGGCAAAAATAACTTCCGGGTGAGCTCTCTCCTCTTCCTGAACGAGGGCTTCCACTTGCTGCCGAAGTGCCGGAGAGCCATAACAAAACCGCCCCAGCAAGTTAGCCCCGGATGGCCCGGCAAACTGATGAAACACAAACTGAAAATTCCCCTGACTAACCGCTTCTTCTGATTCAGCCAGTAAACTGCCGAAAGCCGTCAGGGTAGTAGGCAGTGTTGTGCGATGACTGTGGTGTTCCTGAAGTAGACCCAGATCATGATCGGTAAGTACAATCTCAGGTTGGCCTTCTGACAGCGCTTTGGAATATTTTCGGGTTACGAAGTCTTTCCAGTAATTCCATTGCACCATAGAGGCGTCTTCATTAGAGGCTAGCTCTATGTTGTTCCATAAGGATAAATCGGAAGCGCTACTCTTTTGATCAAACTCATATCCGATGCCCCATTCACTATCTAATGCTTCAAGAAATGGAACTTCCTGTTCTTCATACCGGTGATAAAACTTCTCTTTAAAACGCTCTATATTACGGTTGTAGTTACCCTGATCCAGCACTAATAATTTATCGAGCGTTTTGGTTAATTTTCCTATTGCTGGTTGGCTTACCGTATTGTGCTGCGTATTAAAGTATAGATCACTATGCACCACCGAATGGTTCTTTTCGGCCTCCAATGAGAGAAACTCAGTAAATGTGGCGTGTTGCTCAGAAGTACGGGGTGCATGCAATAATTCCTGCATTTTTTGTAAAGCCGCTATTTCTTCCGGTATCTTACTTTCCCAATGCTTCAGTTTGGCAATTAACGCATTCAGAGCCTCTTCACCGGTAACGCCGGGCTGAAGTTCACATACGATAACCTGCTCCTGAATTAACTCAGCCACAAATTCACTGGCCTGAGACGGAGAGATTTCTTGCTCAGTTAAAGTAGTTACTAGCTTCTCTGTGGTTGCGCCTGAAGAGGCTACCTCCAGCAGCGTGCGCAGGTAAGGCGAAGCGTCAATAGAGCATAAAGAATATTGACGAGCATTGTTATCCAGATAGCTATAGATATACCGGTACTTAGAGCCGTATTGATAAAGGCTGTCATTCGGAAAAAAACTAAGTTTTGAGTATAGCTTTGGGTGATGAGAGAACTGCTCTTGGATTAACGCTACCCACTTAATATGCAGGCGGTTATATTTCGTGAATGGCCTCTGTTCATTAAAGGTGATTTTTGTGGATGCACCGAACTGGCCTGGCGATAGACATCCGGCAAACATACCATAAGGTGTGCTACGTGTGCTCGCTCGGATAAGATATTTCAACAACGTTGCCTGAAATGCCTCTTTGCGAGGAAATGCCGGGTTTTGCAGCCACTGCTGCAACTGTTCATAAAGATAAGGCGAAGCGTAGTAAATAGCCTCTTGTAGCTCGGGCTTACTGAAAATTGTGCGGAGTAGAGGGGCAATGGGTTCCCGGTGGGAAGATTGATCTAAGAAGTTAAATAAACCGTCTACAGGTAAGAGGGGTTTTCGAAAAACATAAAAGCCAAAAGGGCGGATACATTTCATGCGCAAGTATTGGTTGTGATATCTTAGGAAAACCCAAACTCATGAAGGAAGGCCTGACCCATAAGATTGCCTGTCCATAGTTTCTATAAACGCTTCTATGGCTTCCATATAAGATGTGAAGGAAAAAGGCTTGGTTAAAAATGCCACTACATTAGCAGGGAAATTCCATGACTCTTTGGGGTATACAGACGTGAGAATCACGCAGGTATGTACTTTTATTA
This sequence comes from Roseihalotalea indica, assembly GCF_022458895.1. Next base: position 30,852 of record NZ_JAINFL010000003.1, read on the forward strand.
ACTGGTTAAAGCTGGCATCTTTTTGAGAGTTGTTGGATAACATCTCCAAAAACAGCAGATCGACCCTGTCTTTCGTTATAGCATCTGCTACCGAGGAGCATTCCCACGAAAGCTCCAGAAAACCAGTCTGGCCAATATATTTCCTGAGGATGGCTTCGGACAAAGGAGCTTCTTCTATAATGGCACAGGTATACTCCATGAGACTAAAACTTACAACTAAACAGTCAACAGTGAGGTTGGCTAGCAGCATATTAAAGACACCACTAGCCCGACCTCTTTGTAAAGATTTGCTCTGTTACATACTAACCGTAAATATGGTAGAGCTGCCAGCAGAAATGCGGTCACAGCAGGCCAGCATCGCTGCTCCCTTTGCTTTTGATATGCGCTTTTTGTTTGAAGAAGGTCTGCTGAAACGCACAATGGTTTCTTTGTTAAGATGTAAAGGCTGTGATGAAGTTAGAGCTTGCATAAAAAAGTATGGTTTTAGTGAAGTGATAAGAAAGAATACCTGAATATTATGGATGTTTCTGATTAGAAGAAAAGTTTTCGATAGAGTGTAGCATTTTTTAGACGAACTGCTAAATTCAAACATGTTTAAATCGTCCAGTCATTTAGTTTATTTCTGATCTCATCACGGTATTTAATACCGATAGTGAGTCGGGTGCCGTTTGCCATCTCAATCATATTGCCCTCTACTGTTTTGATATAAGTGGTTTGAACAATAAAGGAGCGATTAATCCGGATAAAATGTGGCGGTAGCAAATTGGTGATTTTGGTCATGGTCATATGAGTAATGACAAAATGATCAGCCAGGTGAATCTTGATATAATCTTTCATCCCTTCCACATATATAATTTCATTAATCATAATCTTGATTAATTTTTTATCTGCTTTTACCAAAAAGAAATCATCAGGTAACTGCGGCGCTTTAGAAGGTGAGGGCGGATAAGCGGGAGCGATGGGTTCGGTAGGTGATGTATTCGGGTTGAAATTTAATTGTTTTTCTACTTTATAAAGGGCTTTCATAAACCTGTCAAACGAGATAGGTTTCAGCAAATAATCAATGGCATCATGTTCGAAGCCCTCGTGGGCATATTGAGCATGCGCCGTTGTGAAAATGATGTTGGGCCGCACCCCTACAAACGATTTTATAAATTCAACCCCGGTCATTTCAGGCATATTCACATCCAGAAAGATAATATCAGGCTGAGAAGCACTAACACCGTGCATAGCCGTAATGGCATTATCATAGGTAGCAATAAGCGTCAGGTAAGAGATGCGGTCAATGTATTTTCTGATTAGGTCTTGGGCGAACGGTTCGTCGTCTATGATTATGCAACTGAGTGATGTCTTCATGAAGTTGAATGGTTAAATGAATAGCATACGTAGAGGGTTCGTTTTTTACAGTTAACTCATATCGGTCTGCATATAGTATGTCTAACCGGCGGCGCACATTCACTAAGCCGATACCACCTTGTATGGTCTCCTGCCGTAATGAGCTCGGCTTACTGTTTTCAACAGTATACGTCAGTGTGCTTTCTTGCAGAGAGGCTGTAATAATGACCCATGAGGCAGCAATGGTATTGTTAATGCCATGCTTAAATGCGTTCTCTACAAAAGTTACCAATATGAGGGGCGGAATCTTTAAGTGTGAAGGAACGGCTTGTATATTGGTTTGAATGACCACATGATCTTTATGGCGAATTTTTTCCAACTTCGCGTAGTCCTGGATGAATTGTAGCTCTCGGGATAATAGAATTTTATCATTAGTGGCTTCGTATAAGGTATATCGCATCATATCAGAAAGTTTGAGAACCACGCTAGCGGCAAACTCATCTTTGTCTACAATGAGCGAATAGACATTATTTAGCGTATTGAAAAAGAAATGGGGGTTGATTTGGGCCTTTAAAAAAGCCAGTTCTAGTTCTGTTTTCTTTTTCTTGAGTTCTACTTTTTCTTTCTCTAAACTTAACTTCTGAAGGTTGCTTTTGTAAATATTCATGGTAAGCTTAATCAGCAATGAGAAAGCCAGTGACAGATTGAACCCAAAAATATTATACATTCTAGCCGGATCTACCAGGGTTGTAAGAAAGTCGTATTTCAAAAAGAAAGAGGCAGTCTGAACAAGATATCCCGTGACTAAATGATTTTGAGTAAGAAAATAAAGTGAATAATATTCCCCGGCCATGAGCGATACATAGCTCAGGATTATGCAGAAAATAAAAGGAAGCCACTTACGCTTAAGCAAAAACCGGGGAATGGCATAGTAGGCTAAAAAGTAGTGAATTGTTGCAATCGTTGCGACCTCTCTGAGCGTAAAGAAAAAACGTATGCTCGGGTCCTCAATGGTTATGCTACTTTGTATTAACTCAAAGCAAAAGATTACCAGCCAGAATAAAACATGGACTAAGAATCTTCTCCACCCGTAGTATTGTTTACGGTATTTATCAATGACTGAGTAAGAAACCATGTTTTGTTCTCTAAATATTGAGATAAAATAATAGCAAGTGTTCTATAATTAATAAAAAATTTAATCAGTAAATAGCAGAACGCCAAATATTATTAGTGCTTTACTAGGAAAATCTTATCTGGAAATCATGTAATTGACAACGGTTGTTAGAACCAGAAGTGCCGTAATGCTTCATTATTTCTATAATAAAATTTACTGTTTACTTTACCTGAAATGGTAGATCAAAGCCTATCTTCGGCACTTGCTCTATAAAGCGTCAATTATTAGTCTTACCCGAGAAAGTGCCCCATAAACCAGGTTGTCATCTAACTATCAGTGGATCTCGAAGTATGGGGCATAAATTTAGAGTTGCTCATTCCGTAGAGATGCTATTTGTCTTTTGATAAGACTTATAGCCCATACATAACTGTACACAAGTCTTCACTCTTTTTGTTAAGGGGTACATGAAATGCATAGCTTATTCTTCTGCATAGCACAGCAAAATAATAGTACTATAACACTGCTGCTCCCATGCTGAAAGTGAACGATAGCATTAAAAGCTTAGGGACGTGCTACCCTCACAGATATGCTCCCGACTATCGACTTATTAGCCCTAAACGAGATATCGTAGTAGCGGACCCAAGCTTGCCTTACAGAAATACCTCCAGGCATTTACAATAAGCAATAATCGGATTATGCCCAAGCCCAACGCTATAGATTAGCCTAGGACGGTAATATTATAGCCTGTCGGATTTGTTACACTGTCTTGTCGGAAATGTATGCGGATTCGCCGGATTTATGTCAGTCCTACATGGTTCATGCTGCTTACCTTTGTATTCAAATAATAACTATTCAACATTAACACAAATTTATCATGAGAAAATTAAATCGTATTTCATCTCGCCCCAAAGCATCCAGGGGCTATCTGTGGGACATACAAAGAAGGTATTACTAGTCCAACACAGATCCGAACAACATTCATTTGGCAAACCCAATTCATACCAGAACCTAATCTTAAAGTACAGCCATGATTTCAATCGGGCAACGGATATCTGGATCACCTGCCAAGTGAACAATCATTAAGTATTTCGATTTACCAACCCTTACAATCCTTTAAATTATGAACAATTATCGTAAGTATTTCAGCCTGATAGGCCTGGTTCTTTTTGCATTCACTCTTTTTACGGCCTGTGAAGAAGACGATAGCCCTGGTGAGGAGGCTAAACGTAAAGTACAAGTTGCCAGTAATAGCGCATTCGGAAGCATTCTGGTAAATCAGGAAAATCAGTCATTATATTTCTTTGCCGGTGATGTAACCGGGGTAAGCAATTGTAATGGCGGGTGTGCCGATGTGTGGCCTCCACTCATCGGAGAAGTATACGAACTAGAGTTTGGTTCAGGTCTGAACAACGCAAATTTCAGTACGATTACCCGCGAAGATGGGCAGAAGCAAATTACCTTCAAAGGATGGCCCTTGTATTACTTTTCTCCGGAAGGAGATGGCGTACAAGAGGCACCAGGCGAAGTTCTTGGCGACGGCCGAGGGGGTGTATTTCACGTTGCCAAACCCGATTACACGGTGTTGGTAGGACGTCAATCAGTGACTGAGGGTCAAGAAGCTGTGGTATATCTGGTAGATGATCGTGGTGTGAGTCTGTACCGCTCTATCAACGATGGTGAAAACGTGAGCAACTGCGCTGATGGGTGTGCCGAAGTATGGCCTCCATTTAAAGCTTCTGAAAACTGGGTAATTCCTTCTTCATTAAGTGCAGTTGATTTCTCCTCTTTTTCCAGAGAAGATGGACTAGGACCTCAGCTGTCTTACCAAGGCAGCCCGCTTTACTACTTTACACCTGATGAGGAAATTCGGGGTAATGTGCTAGGACAAGGCGGTGCCGGAGAAACTTTCTTTGTGGTAGAGCCAGCTCAATAATTTCAACCCTCCCTCACCATAAAGTAGCGCAGGTCTAACCTGTGCTACTTTTCTTTTGTCAATAAACCACATTGATAAAAAATCTATCTCTAAAGATATCAGACATATTACTATCTTGCTAATATGAGTAGCACTCATCTAAGCGGTGTCATGAGGTTATTGTGGCCTCTTCTAAACTTCATGGCTAAAAAAGCAAAACGTAATGGGCTTGAAAAACAGTTGGTAGAAACGTGCTGTATCTAAATTCATAATAAGAAAGAGGTTTCTAAAATAGTGAGGCAAATCAATGATTTTGAATTATTTTAAAAAGCGACCTGTACTTCCCTTCAAAGTTACCGGCTAGCAGAAACCAAACCTCGCATCAGGGTGTTGAACGATCTCTTTGCTTTGGAAAGCCACCCTGGCGCATTTGATACCTGAAGGTATGCCGTATGTAAACGTTGACCGTTACTTCACCCTAATGAGTTAGTACCAGGCTCTCGTTTCGTTCGGAGATTACTCCTATCTATTCTATCCAAGAGGTTGTTTGCCCCCTTAATTGGGCAATAACAACCTTTATTTTTTGCCTGCTTGGTTTATCATATTATTCATTGCTCAGATACAGACCGTATATAGCCTCCATACTCGGAGTTGCCCCCAAATAGAAACTCGGCAGTCTACACTTTTGCCCCAGCAGCCATATGTCATACGCTTGTTCAAATGGAGTTTACTTGCTCCTCACCTGATATTGCTTTTGTTAGTTTTTTACTGCATATAATCCGTAATGGTCTATATATCAAGTTTTTATGTTTGGATAAGTGTAAAAAAGATCACCTTGTATACCTATTGTCTACCCCTTTTTTAGGCGATGTTCACCCGGAGTACACCTCACAATCTCTTTTTACTCGGTCTGACCCCGTATCTTTGTTCAGGATTTAAAATCAAATGTATTACTAAAACATGCAATAGATGAGTACAAAAAGCACTACTGGAAGACCAGAATATATGCATAACGATCAATTGCAATTTTATACAGTGCATTTGAAGGCTTGCCCAAAGAGCAAGAAGGTAATCTATTAGATACATACTTATGGTATTATTCAAGCTATGCCAAGACAATTATCAATTGATACAGGTACAGTTTGATTCACCAGTATTTTATGAATATAAATCACAAACTACTAGCTATGTTAATTTCATACACCACAATGGCTTACCGCCAGATTGACAACTACATATACGCTAAGGGTGCGCTGGATATTTCTGGATTCTCTATTACTTTATTTATTAAAAAATAACTATGAAACCAGCTACGCAATATACCAAAAGTGGCCGTCTCAATATCGCCTACCAGGTGTTTGGCTCCGGTCCCATTGACTTGGTCTATATTCCCGGATGGGTTTCTAATATTGACTGGATGTGGGCCTGCCCGGAACTGGTGAGCTTCCTGCAGGAATTGGGCAAAATAGCCCGAGTTATCCTTTTTGATAAGCGGGGTACTGGCCTTTCCGACCGTGTTGTCGAACTGTCTACTTTAGAAGAGCGCATGGATGACATCCGGGCTGTTATGGATGCCGTAAATTCCGAAAAAGCCATCTTGTTTGGGCATTCCGAAGGGGGAGCGGTTTCAGCCCTGTTTGCGGCTACTTACCCCAACCGGGTTATTTCTCTAATCACATTCGGTATCTTCGCTAAACGCAGGTATACTACCGATTACCCCTGGGCTCCTACTGACCAGGAACGGCAGCGGGTGTATGATATGATTGAAAACAGTTGGGGTAGTGGGGAGATGGGGCTGGCATCACTAGCCCCATCCAAAACCCATGACGCAACCTTTATGGATTGGCTGGCTAATTATTTCCGATCGGGTGCTAGCCCAAGTGCAGCCATGGTGCTCACCAAGATGAATACCGAAGTTGACATCGTTGACATTTTGGGCTCTATCCGGGTGCCTACCTTGCTGATGCAGCGAACCCATGATATTGATGTGAAAATTGAAGAAGGCCGGTTTATTGCCGAGCATATACAAGGGGCAAAGTTAGTAGAATTTGAAGGCAGCGACCACCTGTTTTGGGTAGGCAATACAGAAGAAATTTTAAAAGAGATGAGATCTTTTATAGCCAATATAAAACCACAAAGAAATTACGAAGAAAGGCTCTATACAATAGTTGTCGCCCGTATTATTTCTTTAGATCAAGAGAGTGCCAGCCCTTTGGAGTTCATTGATCAATATGTTACTCAATACCGGGGAAATGTAGTGCAGTATGACCGCCAAACCTTTACCGCCACCTTTGAGGGCCCCAGCAAGGCAGCTCACTGTGGTATTGATTTGATCGACACCTTTCAGCGTATGAATGTACAGTTGGCTATTGGTATTCATATCAAAGAGGGTACTATTAATGATGCTCATTTCATCAGTGGTGATGCGGCCAATTTTGGAAAAACGATGCTTGAGCAAGCCATCCCCAATCAAATCTTAGTAACTCAGACGGTCAAAAACCTGTTATCGGGAGCTGGTTTGAGTTTCAGCTCTTCCCCCCTAATAATACAACCCGCCTTCAGTGAGCCTCTTTCTTTGTTTCTTGTATCGGATGATTCAAGAACCGAGGCTCAACCTCAAAGCTTTCGCCGAACATACTTTCCTAAGAATGACTCTTTTCTGGAAAATGTATTGCAAAGCATTGATAGCCATTTAGGCAATGAGTTTTTTGGAGTAGAAATGCTCTGTCAGGAAGTGGGTATCAGTGAGCGTCAGCTGCAACGAAAACTTAAAGCTATCACTAATAAGTCGCCTAACCAATTAATCTCTTCCGTGCGCCTGCATCGGGCTAAAGAACTGTTGTTGGGTTACGAAAACAATATTGCTGAAACGGCCTTCCAAACAGGTTTTGCCAGCCCTTCTTACTTTTCCAAATGCTTTAAAAAAGAGTTTGGATTGAGTCCGTCGGATTTGTTACAGCAGGTTCGCTAAGCTAGGCAGGTCGGTAATGTCATCGCCTGTCGGATCTATCATATATGCTTGTCGGAAATGTTAAGAGATTCGCCGGGTTTGTGATAGCTGCTCTACGCTATTGATACCTATTTTTGTAACATACTAATAACAGAAATAAAAATTCAACCCAAAAAAATTATGAAAAGGTATGTATTCCTGGTTATTGCATTAAGTACTCTGTGCAATCTCAATAGTAATGCCCAGCATGGTGATGCCCAGCATGGTGATGCCCAGCACGGTGATGTTCGGCGAAATCAACTCAAAGGTCTGGCTGCTAAGAATTATAAACCCTGGGAAGATTCAACATCTTCAAAAATTATTCTGGTTACCCAACATAAGCAGCTCAAGGGGCCAAAGGCTAAAAACCATAAACCATGGAACGATGATTGTGAAATGTATCCCATTGCATTTGTAGACCGAAAAGATCTTAAAGGGCCCAAAGCGAAAAACTCCCGTCCTTTTGAGCGTGTACAGAGAGATACTATGCTGATTGTACAGGAAAAAAATAATTAAGTGTACAGCGTTAACATGGCCACGGAGGTAACAATCATTAAATTACCAACGACGAGTTTTTCTAATAAATTGAGGTAAAGCGGAAGATAAGATGATTTCAAAACGATTCTGAAAAAAAACGGAGAAAAGCCCTGTGAGGCCAGTTGCCGACAAAGACTATTGATAGGTTAAGAAAGAGTCAGCTTAAAGCTCAGTGCTGGAAAATATCAATTGAAACGAACCGGATAAATACTGGAGATAATACTTGGTCCTGATGATTGGGAGAAGCGATTTTTTGCTGAAAAGTGCTTTTGTAGCTTAATGGCTGGCGGGTATGTCGCTATTGTTATAGCCAGTCGGATTTGTTACACCTTTTTGTCGGAAATGTATTTGGATTTGCCGGATTTATGTTAGCTGCACAGGGCGTGATCCACTTATCTTTGTATTAAAACAATAATTATTAAACATTAACACAAAATTATCATGACAAAATTAAATAGAGACTCATCCAGGCCCAAAACATCAAAAGGCTATATATGGGACATACAAAGAAAACATTGTTAGCCTGATTAACATCAGAACAACACGTAGTTGACAAGCCCAATTCAAAGCATAAAAGCTTAAAAAAAGAGAAAACGCTCGCCAGAGGATCATTTGCCCGGAAGTTAATCTCAGAAGAACAATGAAGATCCTGATCGGGACATTGGCCTCAGGCAAGTCTGTCAAATTAACCAATCATTTAGTATTTCAATTTATCACCCCTTAAAATCCTTAAATCATGAACAATTTTCGTAAGTATTTCAGCCCGCTGGGTTTCGCTATTGTAGTGCTTAGCCTACTTAGCAGTTGTAAAGAAGACCTGAAAGATATTTTTGATGGTAAAGACGATGATGAGCCTAAACCTAAAAAAATACAAATCATCAGCAATGACGAGTTTGGCTATATTCTGACCGACCAGAATAATCAATCACTGTACTTTTTCGCCGGCGATGTAAGCGGAGTAAGCAATTGCAACGGTGGGTGCGCCGATGTTTGGCCTTCATTGATCGGAGACATTTCCGATTTTAAAATTGATTCCAACTACAAGGGAGATTTTGGTACAACTACCCGCGAAGATGGGGAGCTGCAAATCACCTACAAAGGGTGGCCGCTATACTACTTCTCTCCGGAAGCCGACGGAGTGCTGGAAGCACCGGGTGAAACCCAGGGAGACGGTCGTGGTGGAGTGTTCCACATTGCTAAGCCTGATTACTCAGTATTGCTAGGACGACAGGCCGTAGAGGAAGGTGGCGAACCAGTGACCTATTTAGTAGATGACCGGGGTGTAAGCTTATATCGCTCTATCAATGACGGTGAAAATGTGAGCAATTGTGCCGGCGGCTGTGCCGGAGTATGGCCTCCGTTCAAAGCTTCCGAAAGCTGGGTGCTTCCCTCTTCGCTGAGCCAGAATGACTTTGATACGCTAGAGCGGGAAGATAATCTGGGACCGCAGTTGTCGTACCTGGGTAACCCACTGTACTTCTTCACTCCTGACGACGGAATTCGGGGCAGCGTACTGGGACAAGGCGGAGCCGGAGAAACTTTCTTTGTGGTAGAACCAGCCCAATAATTTTAATCCTCCCTCACAACCCAGTAGCGCAGGTCAGACCTGCGCTACTTTTTTTATGATCAAAAAACCACAAATTGAAAACCCATTCATTAAAGATACGGATTAGCAGAAGATGGACTTACCAATGAAAAACCAATTGCTAAAGATATTAGACATACCGCCATCTCTGCCAATATGAGTGGCACTCATCTAACCAGTGGCATGAGGTTATTGTCGCCTATTCTAAGCTTCATGGCTAAAAAAGCAAAACGTAATAAACTTGAAAAACAGTTGGTAGAAACGTACTTTATCTAAAATTTATAATAAGAAGTAAGGCTTCGTGAATAGTACTGTTAATCACAGACTTTCTCTTACGGTTGCCAACCCAAAATAAGTGTTATCGCCGAATTTTTAGTTAAGGAAATAACTGGCTTTAGTGGAACATTCGGTCAATGTGAACAGAACCGGAACAGGTCGCCAAAGCCATTGCTTATGGTTATTTAACCTTGGTAAAGATGCAGAAAATTCTGAAGCGGCTTGTGCGCCAGTTTAAAGCGGCCGGCCAGCATGATGAGGCCCCCTGATCGATGGAGTGATCTCTCCGGTCTGGAAAACAGCCTGTTTGCCGGGTTTGATACCAAAACTACCGAACAGAACGCACCGCTCGTCCCCGGTTTCATACAAAAAAGTAGGTTTCAGTCCCCTCCTAGTATTGTCTGTTTTCGTTTCACATTTATCCTCTCTCCCGACCTGACTTGCTCCACGTCTTTGCTATCCAATATTGAATGCTAATGTGTGCAATTTTATTTCACCAACATTACCATTAATGATAAAATACGATCCCCTATCTATATCAGTATCATGCACAATGATGGTTGATCGCCAGATTGACAGTTACATATATACTCCGAATACCTTTAGGAAATTTATTAACCTAACAATTATAAAATATTTATGAAACAAGCTACGCAATATACCAAAAGTGGTCGTATCAATATTGCCTACAGGTGTTTGGTTCCGGCCCCATTGAGCTGGTGTATATTCCGGGGTGGATTTCCGACATTGACTTGATGTGGGCCTGTCCAGAGCTGGTGAGCTTCCTGCAGGAATTGGGCAAAATAGCTCGAGTAATACTATTTGATAAGTGGGGAACAGGGCTATCTGATCGGGTGGTACAACTTTCTATCTTGTAAGAACGCATGGATGACATCCGGGCTGTCATGGATGCAGTAAACTCCGAAAAAGCCATCTTGTTTGGGCATTCCGAAGGGGGAACGGTCTCGGCACTATTTGCAGCCACTTATCCCAACCGAACCATCTCCTTGATTACATTCGGCATATTTGCCAAACGTAAATACGCCCTGTGGTTAAGTGTTGAAAACAATATTGCCGAAACAGCCTTTGCCAGCCCTTCCTACTTTTTCAAGTGCTTTAAAAAGGAGTTTGGACTGAGCCCGTCGGATGTCTTACAACAACTCTACTGACCGGCGCATGTCGGAAATGTAATAGCCTGGCGAATTTGTTATACCTCCTTGTCGGAAATGTTTGCAGATTCGCCGGGTTTGTGCTAACGGCACACCATCATTCCTACCTACTTTTGTATCATAACGATAATAGTTAAGGTAAAAGAAACAGCCAATCTAACCTCTAACTACATCGATGACTAAACTCCGTTATCCATGCTAACCCATGTAGATTACGGTTAGGAATAATCAATTTAATGATACGATGGTATTACAATACAATCTACTTTTTCAAAAAAAACACATCTGTTATCACGCGCTGCTTACCAGGAGCCTATTGATAGGCATGATAACCCTTTCCTGTAATGTGTTTGCTCAAATTGATCAGGCATCAGCCAATGAGGCTGGTTTGGAAATGAACGGCCTGGTTATCGATGAAACCATCACTAAAATAGGCCGGGATTTCTATGACTTGTTTTACACCCACTGGGATGCCCCAAATAGCCAGGTAGACTACACATTGTTTATTAAAGAACAGCCTCAGCCTGGAAGGGGAACTCGCATTAGCGTGCTGCTAAACGAAACAGAATTGATGAGCCAGATGATTCAGCCCCGTCAGGAGCTGCTGCTGGCGGTAGCCAGCCAGGCTGTTCAGCTGGCTCAGTATCAGATCTATCATTATGAGCAGATGACTCAGCAACTGGAAAACGAAGATCAGTATGGTAGCGGTATCTTTTAAAGTACAGAAATGAAATACATGATTGCACAATAAATAAGACCCTATAAAAATAATTGTCACTCAGCCTTAGAGATAACTAAAACTAGTGAATTAATAACAAACCACCCATGAAATATTTATTAATTAGTCTTGCCATGTTACTGGCAAGTGCCATCACCCTGTGTGCTCAAGACTTTGTATACCAACCTCAAAACCCTGCCTTCGGAGGCAGTTACCTCAATTACAGCTGGATGCTTTCGTCGGCTCAGGCTCAAAATGGCTTTACTGATTCGAACGGGGCGGGCAGCAGCTTTGACCGCGACCCGCTGGAAGATTTTGAAGAAAGCCTTAACCGTCAGATTTTGAGCCGCATCAGCCGGGAGCTGATCAGCGACCAATTTGGTGAAGAAGGTCTGGAAGAGGGGATTTACGAAATTGGGAGCTACAAAATTAATGTGTCCCCAGGCGATGAAGGTATTCAGATCAGAATTTTAGATACCACCACCGGTAGCGAGACCACCGTCACCGCTCCTTACTTCTAAGATGATGAGAACGACACAACTGACAATCTTAAAACCCCAATTGTGGCTCGGACTAATGGCTGTTTTGTTGAATGGGTGTGCCCCCTATCTGAACCAGCCATTGCAACCCGGTGAAGCACGGTTGGGTGCTGAGTCTGGCATATATCATCAGCTTCAGGAGCTTCCCGAGCCTCAGGAAAAAATTGTTGCCGCTGTATACAAGTTTCGTGACCAAACAGGCCAATATAAACCCTCTGACGTAGGAGCTAGCTGGTCTACTGCCGTTACTCAGGGCGCTACCTCTATTTTACAGCGTGCTCTGGATGTTTCCGGTTGGTTCACCACCATTGAGCGGGAAGGTTTATCTAATCTGCTGAATGAACGGAAGATCATTCGCTCGTCTCGCCAGGCCTATGAGCAACAGCAGGGAGCAGAAACTGACGCCGGGTTGCCCCCTTTGCTCTTTGCCGGAATTTTGTTAGAGGGCGGCATTATATCATACGATGCCAATGTGCTGACTGGCGGTGCCGGAGCACGCTACTTCGGCACTGGCGGCTCGGCCCAGTATCGGCAAGACCGGGTCACGGTCTACCTGCGGGCCATTTCCACGACTAACGGGCGGGTGCTCAAAACAGTATACACATCCCGTACGGTGCTCTCGCAAAAGGTAGATGTAGGAGTCTTTCGCTTTGTCAGCTTTCAGCGGCTGCTAGAGGCCGAAACCGGGTTCACTCATAACGAACCGGCTGAGCTTGCCGTACGCGAAGCCATAGAAAAGGCCGTGCAAAGCTTAGTAATAGAAGGCGTACTGGATGGCCTGTGGAACCTGAAACATACTGAAGAAATACACTCCCCGGCCATTACCATGTATCAGCGGGAAATTGAAGCTAATGACCAGACTGATTACCTGGGGCGGCAACTTAATCGTTTTGAACGCAGCAGTCTACGCCTGGGGGCTAATCTGGGTACCTTTCGCTATGCCGGCGATTATCCTAACCCGGTGCTTCGGCCTGCCGGTGGGTTGCAACTGGGATTTCAAGTGAGCTCATGGCTTACCGCTGGTCTGGAGGCCTCGCAGGGAACCCTGGCTGGTGAGGGAGTCTACCAGGAGGTTCGGTTACTGGGCGCTTATACCGAGTGGCGCCTGTTTCCAGAAACCCGCTTCACTCCCCTCATGCAGCTGGGCGGAGGGTGGATCAGCGAAGAAGGCCAACCACTCTCATCAGGCTATGGCACGGTAACGAGTGGGCTGGGAGCCGAATACCTGCTTAATCAGCGGGTGAGTCTGCAAGGGCAAATACGAAACCACTATGTACTTAGTGATGAGTTGGATCAGGTACAGCAAGGAAAATATAACGATTTCTTCTGGTCAGCCTCAGTAGGCATTCACCTTTACTTTGGAAAACGATGATGGAACACAAGCAATACATAAAAATAGGCAGTTCTCGCCGTCTGCGAAAACGCATTGTGTCTCAGTCGGACACTTCGCTACAACGATTGTCGCACGATGATGAACTGACAGCCGGTTACTGTAGCCGGGCTATTCGAGAGGTTATCCGGCATTATGATCATCATGTGGTAGAAGTCCGGGGCCGAAAAGGAGTGCTGTTTACCTTTCATTTGAATGTGGCAGTGCCCGCTGACCGGAACCTGGTTGTGGTAGTTTTCGACGGTGTGGAGAAATACCCTTCGGCTCCGCCTAGAGTACAGCAGGTAATAGATAGCATTGCCTGACGTGCCCGGCAGGCTATACCTAACACCTCTCAAACTGCTTGACAGTGTACTATAAACAATATGAACCTATACCCCAAGTCGGCGATGAATCGGTAAAGAGCATTTCGCTGCTGGGAGTAGCGATCAAAACTTTTATTCATGTTTAATTTCTAAATTTTATCAATCATGTTGAACAAACAAATTTTCTTCAGTGGTTTGCTTGCCACCGCCTTAAGCGCAAGCGCTCTGGCCCAGAGCCAGGAAAACGAAGTGTACATCGACCAGATCGGCGATGATAACGCCGGTAGTGTACTTCAGGGCTTTGACCAGGAGGGTTCCTGGGGAACCACCGGGTACGCTCTAAAAAACACCGTAGATCTGCTTCAGGAAGGCAACTGGCACACTGCCAATGTGTTGCAAGGAATGAACGGTGGCTCGGCCACCGAGAACCAGGCTGACGTAAGCCAATACGGAGAGTATAACACGGTAGATATCGAACAAGGGGCGGAAGCCGGTGTTGCCAAAAACAACACAGGCATCATATCTCAAGATGGAAAACTGAATGAAGTACAGCTTTTTCAAGGAGTAGACGAAGGATATGCTACTTACAACGAAGCTTACATTGAGCAACACGGTGACGAAAACGAAGGTGCGATTGCTCAAGGATTCCAGGGTGGTGAAGCCGAAGAAAATACCGCTGACCTCTCACAAGATGGATATGCCAATCTTGGTACAGTTGTTCAGGGGTTAGATGGCGTTGCCAAATACAACGAGGCTTATATAGAGCAATACGGTAACGAAAATACCGGAGGCATTGCCCAGGGATTCCAAGGGGGAGAGGCTGAAGAGAATACTGCTACACTCTCACAAGATGGTGACTATAATCTGAGTTTAATTGCCCAGGGAGTGGGAGAATACAGTACAGCGAAATATAACGAAGCCGAAGTGCTGCAACAGGGCAATTACAATGAGGCTTTTATCAGCCAGGGACTGGAAACTGCCGAGCCTTCTGTTGAGAACTGGGCAATGATTGAGCAGATGGGCGACGAGAACTTTGCTAATATCAATCAGGCCGGTAGCTACGACCTAGCCGATGTCTACCAGCAAGGGTACGGCAACAGTGCCGAAGTACTACAGGGTGGCGAAGGATCAGCCGCTGATTTGATTGCTCAATAAGAATTACTGAATAGTGGGAAGTCTATGGCTTCCTTCTGTTTTAACTTAATCAACCTTTTCAAAAGATAGTATCTAACCTTTATCAACCATGTTGAACAAACAAATTATCATGAACGGTTTGCTCGCCACCGCCTTAAGCGCGAGCGCCCTGGCCCAGAGCCAGGAAAATGAAGTGTATATCGACCAGATTGGCGATGATAACACGGGTGTAGTCAACCAGGGTTTTAACCTGGAAGATGCTCCAAGCCAGGGGTATGCTTTAGAAAACTACGCTAAAATGCTGCAAGAAGGCAGCAACCACACTGCCACTATTTTACAAGGGTTTAATGGCGGTACGGCTAAGTATAATACAGCCGACCTGACTCAGAAAGGCGATGCAAACACCGGAGATATTGAGCAGGGGTTTGACAACGGCGTAGCCGAAAACAATATGGCTACCCTCACGCAAGATGGATACGCTAACGAGGCCGATATTGAACAAGGATACGACGAAGGCGTGGCTCGCTATAATCATTCCACAGTTACTCAATATGGAACGGGCAACAGCGGATCAACAGAACAGGGGGGCAATGATGCTGCCGTAGCTGAGTACAATACCATTACTTTATTACAAGATGGTGAAAATAATGAAAGTGAGATTGATCAGGGTGATGAGGCAGGAGAAGCTTTCTACAATGACATTATCGTAGAGCAGTATGGTACAGGAAACGACGCTGATGTTTTTCAGGGAGATGATGAAGGGATCGCTGAGTACAATGATATTACGTTATTGCAGGACGGCGAGTCTAATATCGCAGATATTGATCAGGGAGAAGATGAGGGAAGCGTTGCTCGCTACAACAACATCACCATGACTCAGTATGGCTACGAAAACGATGGAGATATTGAGCAGGGCGACCAGGGTGGAGTAGCCGAATATAATACCATCACCTTATTGCAGGATGGCGAAGGCAATGATAGCCAGATTGATCAGGGAGATGAAGATGGTACGGCTCGCTACAGCTCAATCACCGTGGAGCAGTATGGCAATGATAATGAAAGTGACGTTTTCCAGGGTGACGATGAAGGGTTATCAGAAGAAAATACCGCTACCTTATGGCAAGACGGCGATGAAAATGCTGCCGAAATTTTTCAGGGAGATGAAGAAGGTATCGCCAGATACAACACCGCTGTTTTGACACAAGAGGGCATAGGAAATGAGGCCATCATTGCTCAGGCTTTTGGTGCAGGAACTGTTTCAGAATATAACGAGGCTACTATTGATCAGAAGGGTGATTACAATGACGCTAATATTGCCCAGGGTTTTGGTGAAGATCTTAGCGCACCAGTGGTGGATAACTGGGCTATGATTGAGCAGGCAGGTAATGAGAATGCATCTACCGTATTTCAGGCAGGCACTGAAGATCTGTCTGATGTATATCAGTACGGAAATACAAATACCGCTAATGTAGGACAAGGCGGATTTACGGAAGTGATAATTCCTTAGTAGTACTTACCAGACAGAAGGAAGCCAAGAGCCTCCTTCTGTCTTCTATCCTATAACCAGTCATTCCTAAAACCATGAGAATACTTCATCTTACCACCGTAATGCTTTACCTGGCAGTAATCCAACTTCGAGCGCAGGAGGTTCCGGCAGCGGTAGACTCCATCAACCCTGACCCTATACCGGTCATTCAGCTACCGGATGCGAGCGAACTTGTACCCGGTCAGCATAACCGCGCCTTTTTGCAACAGGTAGGCGAAGAACATCAGGCTACCGTATGGCAGTCGGGCCAGCAGCAGCAGTTGCGCATCTTTCAGCAGGGAGAAGCTCAGCAACTGCAACTCTTTCAGTTAGGCGACGGCAACAACTGGCACGTTACCCAGCAGGGCATTGGCCATGAGTATACCGGCGTGCTACGCGGTGATGAAAACCAGATTCAGGTGCTGCAGTCCGGGGCATACAACAGCCTTCAGCAAGACCTGATTGGCAATGGGATGGACTACCAAATTACCCAGCAGGGAAGTAATCTTGAACTCATTCAGATAGAAAATAATAGCTTGGCACCGGCTTATCAGGTGCAGCAGACAGGCGAGGATATGCGCATTATTATTGAAAACGGCATTCAATCTCTGCCTGAATAAAACCTTTCATTAACCCAACAATCCCCCCATCATGCCTCATTTACGCACCCTTGTATCCTTCCTGAGCTTATGCCTGTTACTGGCCTGCCAGGAAGATACTATTGATGTGATCAACTTCGCTCAGATTGAAGGGCAGATCACCACAGAAGATGGCAGCCCGCTAGCCGGCGCCCAGCTATCGACCATTCCCGCTACTTCCATTAGCCTCACCGACAGCAGTGGTGGTTTTCAGTTAGAGAGCCTTCCGGCAGGGGAATATACCTTGGTTGCTGAAAAAAGCGGCTATCAGGAAAAGTCACTAAAAATGGTGCTTGATCCCGAGCAAGTAGCAACCCTGGCTATCACCTTAATGCCTTCTGCCAAAAAGCATGGTCAACTGTCCGGTATCCTGCGCGATGCCATTACCCAAAGCTCTGTTACTGGTGCTTCCCTTACAACCAAACCAGCAACCACCGTATTACTTACCGATGCTGAAGGTGCCTTCCGGTTAGATTCATTAGCCACTGGTACCTACACCTTATATGTGGAAAAAGTGGGTTACCAGCCCGATAGTGTAGCAGTAGCAATCACCGAAAGCAAACCCACCAATATTCAACTCATGCTCACTCCGCAAGTAGGAAACGCCACCACCGTCCCCGTCGCTCCTTTTCCGGCTCAGGACGCTGAAGGACAGCCTACCGAGTTAACGCTTGCCTGGCAGTTAGTCAACTCGCAACCTGATGCCGCCATTCGCTACGATGTGGTACTATACCGGGCTGATGATCCTGCCGGACAGACCGTTGCTACTAACCTGACTGATACCAGTTTTTCGGTGAGCGGCCTAGAGTACGAAACTACCTACTTTTGGCAGGTGACTGCTCAGGATCTTCAGGGGCAGCGAACCGCCAGTGCCCTGTGGAACTTCCGTACTGAACCTTTTCCCGAAACCGTCTTTCTGTATACCCAACGGGTAGAGGGCGACTACGAAATTTTCTCGGCTAATGCCGAACGCGACCGTATCATTCGTTTAACTCATCAGGTAGGCTACGATGCTTTCCCCCAGTTCAGTCCCGATCGGCAATGGGTGGCCTACACTTCTCAGACCTTCGAAGGTCCTCAGCTTTTTATTATGGATAAGCGAGGAAAGCAAAACCAGCAAATTACGCAACTACCCGTAGCGGGGTATCACAATTTTGGCTCAGGGTTCTGCTGGTCGCCTGATGGCGGACAATTACTTTACAGTCACTACAATAAGCTCTACCGTATTAACCGGGACGGAACCAATCTCACCCTGATTGCCACTGCCTCCGAAGGCAAGCATTTTAAAGCCGTTGATTGGTCAGGGGTAACGCACAAAATTGTGGTGCAGGTAGTAGGAAGCGATATAAACCAAAGTGAACTATATCTTATGAACGAAGATGGTAGCAACTCGGAGCTTATGGTAGAAGATCTACCCGGTCGTACCGAGAGCCCTTCCTTCTCCATAGACGGAAAAGAACTTCTATATACTCACGATGTTTCCGGTTTTGAAGAAGCCGCCGGTCGGCAACTCAATGCTCAGGTCTTCCGCTTTAAACTTGAAACCAAAGAAGCTACGCTAATCTCAACGGATAAACCCGAGGGCACTAATGATCTGCGCCCCCGCTTTTCGCCAAATGGTGCTTATATCATTTTTGAGAATACATCAAATCAACCTGGTACAGAAAAAAACATTTGGGTAATGGGAAGTGATGGTGCCGAACGGCAACGGCTGCTAGACCAGGCAGAGTCACCCGACTGGGGGTAGCATCTTTGAGTAACAAGGCAACGAGAATACTTCGTCGATATTCCAGGGGGGGTATAAATGACATCACGCGTGTATTTCAGAATGGTAACGGAGACTAGCGAATATACGATAGACAGAGTCTATGTTGTCTTAGGGGTGGTTGCTGACAGAGGGCTTGCTTCGGCAGCCCTTTGTTTTCGTATTACTATATTATTCACCTCATTTTCTCATACAAGAATTGCTGTCTGTTTAATTGGCTTTTATAGCTTTAATATTAACCCATAAAATACTATTAAGGGCCTTGCATCCCCATATATAAATAAACGTTCATGAAACCTGCTACACAATACGCCAAAAGCGGCCGCATCAATATCGCTTATCAAGTGTTTGGCTCCGGTCCTGTTGACCTGGTTTATATTCCGGGATGGATTTCTAATATTGACTGGATGTGGGCTTGCCCCGAACTGGTAGATTTCTTTATGAAATTAGGCCATATTGCCCGGGTAATTCTTTTTGATAAGCGGGGGACGGGGCTTTCCGACAGCGTTGTGGAGCTTTCTACTTTAGAAGAGCGTATGGATGACATCCGGGCTGTCATGGATGCAGTAAACTCCGAAAAAGCCATCTTGTTTGGGCATTCCGAAGGAGGGTCAGTCTCAGCACTGTTTGCCGCTACTTACCCTGATCGGGTCATTTTCCTGATTGCCTTTGGCATCTTTGCCAAACGCAGATACGCTCCCACTTATCCCTGGGCTCCTACCGACCAAGAGCGGCAGCGGGTGTATGATATGATTGAGCATGAGTGGGAAAGTGGAGAAATGGACCTGACCTCATTAGCGCCATCCAAAGCTCATGATAAAACCTTCATGGGGTGGCTGGCTAATTATTTCCGGTCGGGCGCCAGTTCCCAGGCAGCTATGGTGCTCACCAAGATGAATACCGAAGTGGATATTATTGACATTTTAGGCTCTATCCGCGTGCCCACCTTACTGATGCAACGGACCCATGATATTGATGTGAAAGTTGAAGAGGGCCGCTTCATCGCTGAGCGCATTCAAGGAGCAAAGTTAGTAGAGCTTAAAGGTAACGATCATCTGTTTTGGGTGGGTGATACGAAAGAGGTATTGGAAGAAATGAAAGAATTCATTTTAAATACAAAGCCACGGCACAAGTACGAAAAAAAACTTTTTACCATGATGGCCGCTCGTATTATTTCTTCAGAAATAACCCATTCAGCTCCTCAAGAACTTATCAGTCAGTTTGTTCGGCAATACCAGGGCAGCATAGTGCAATATGACAGGCAAACCTTTACCGCTACCTTTGAGGGGCCCAGCAAAGCAGTTTACTGCGGTTTAAATTTGCAAAGCGCTATGCAAAGTTTAAAGATAGACATGGCTCTTGGAATTCACATTAAAGAACGTGTTATTACTTCGCCCATCTGTAATGATATTGATGAAGTTGCCCAGGCGATACTTCAGCACACTAAACCTCACCAAATACTGGTAACTCAGTCTGTTAGGTATTTACTATCCGGAGCCAGGTTGAATTTTACCCAGCATAAGGCGACGTTAGAAAGCACATCCGGTGAAGCCCTCGCTCTATTTAGAGTAACAGAACAGGTAAGGTGCAATAGAATTCCCGCTAATCTTCGTCCCATAAAACTTCCGCAGAGTAATTCTTTTCTGGAAAATGTATTACAAAGTATTGATACTCACTTAAACAATAAGAGCTTTGGGGTAAGCCTGCTCAGCAAAGAGGTTGGTATTAGTGAGCGGCAGTTGCAGCGCAAGCTCAAAGCCGTCACCAGCAAATCACCTAATCAACTGATTTCCTCAGTGCGTTTACACCGCGCTAAGGAACTTATACTGGAGCATGATTATACGATTGCCCAAATTGCCTTTCAAACAGGTTTCTCTAGCACTTCGTACTTTTCCAAGTGCTTCAAAAAGGAGTTTGGGTTGAGTCCTTCGGTATTATTAGACCAATCACTTCAAACTAGCATGTCAGAAAAATGACCATGTATGCCAGATCTGTGCTAACAAACAGTGCTGGGTATGGAGTAACATGTGGTATGAAAACAGCTTCTGGTTTGTTTCTTATGTATGATCAAATAGTTAATATCTCTTACGAAGATTCAAAAATACTAGTGGAAGGTCCAATTATGTGTGGGCGAGTTTTCATTATTACATTTATGTGTTTTATGCTTGAGTGGTGGTTAGGATATTTGCCATTATTCTGTTTTTTAAAAACATACTAGGAAGTGTGCCGCAGGAGGAAAGGGGCATACACCGCCTCCTGCTGACCGCCTCGGATAACGCAGACCCGCCCGGTTAGATTAGATAAGACTCTCGATAGAACATTACTTATTCCATGATGATCGGAACAAACTCTATCAAAGAGTAACTTTTTTAAACTTTGTTAATCTGTTGGTTTCTGAGATTTAAGGCCAACTTTTTGGGCTAACTGCTGCATTTCAGCCTGTATTTGCTGAACAATCTCTGGTTCTGTCTCGGCACGATTGTAATGTTCTCCCGGATCAGTCTGTAGGTCAAACAATTCTGTCTCACCATTAACCTCACGCAACTTCCATGAACCCACACGCATGCCCTGTAGCTCATTAATAAAATAACCAAATTCTTTACGAGGCGACTGCCTGGTTTGACCCGTAAGAAAAGGCATGACATTATATCCATCTATCGGGTGATCGGGAGAAGTACCACCGCCCGTTTCTAAAAAGGTTCGGTACATGTCCAGGTTCGCTACCAACTCATCTGATACCTGCCGCGGCTCGATATGTCCTGGCCAGCGGATAATGGCTGGCACTCGTGTTCCACCTTCGTAGGTTGTGGCTTTGTGGCCTCGCAACGGGCCAGCAGAGCCTACGTGCCAGGGTTTATTACCTGCGCCGCGCTGCTCCCAGTTACTACCTTCTGGCTTGGTTGGTATTTGAAACATACGGGGGGGCGCATTTTGCCAGGGGCCATTGTCGGAGGCAAAAAAGACAATCGTATTTTCCGCAAGCCCTTCATCTTCCAGCGTTTGCAGCACCTGACCCACACTCCAGTCAATGGTTTCCACCACATCTCCGTACAGCCCTGCCTTTGACTTTCCAAAGAACTCTTTGGTTGTATGAATAGGGAGGTGCGGCATATTATAAGCCAGATAAAAGAAAAAAGGCTGCTCACTTCCGCCCTGTGCCTTAATAAATCGGATGGCCTCGGCAGTATATTTTACGGTAAGCGAATCCTGATCAACCGGATATTCTACCACGGCGGTGTCACGGTACATCACCAGCGGTTCATCAGTCTGCACATAGGGTTTCATATAATCATTAGAATAGGGAAGCCCCAGCCAGCTATCAAAGCCCTGATTGATGGGCAAAAACTTCTTCTGTTTGTAGCCCAGATGCCACTTGCCAGCCATACCAGTGGCGTAGCCTGCTTGTTTGAGTCCTTCGGCCAGGGTTAGCTCACTATCGGGCAAGCCACCGGTACCATCGGCTCCGGTTCCGCCGTTAAGATTAACACGAGCCATGTACCGACCAGTCAGAAGCTCGATGCGGGAAGGCACACACCAGGGAGCGGCCTCATAAGAGGTAAAGCGAATACCCTGAGCCGCCAGTGAGTCGATATGTGGGGTGCGGATTGTCGGGTTGCCATAACTGCTAAGGTCACCGTAGCCCATGTCATCGGCAAACAAAATGATGATATTGGGTCGAGTTTGTGTGGTAGAACTGGCTTTGTCGGAAGGTTCCTGAGGGCTACATTTTACTATCAGTAGCGTACAAAGGATAAGCAGACTGGATAATCGGAAGCGTTGGTAGGCTGTTAGTATCATACTTTTATTACAGTTTCCACACTATAGTTGCCCGCAAACCGGTGGCGGTTGCTCGGCTAAGATATGTGGTAAGCGACATCATGGTATTTGATGCCTGGTGGAATTCATCTCTTTATGCCTGTTTCAAGAGTAATATTAATCATTTTATCCGGTAGGAAAAATCATTTAGTCGCATCACAAATAAGTAAATAGGGTTGAGGCTTGGCAGAAGTGGTTTATTTGTGGCCTTGCCCAATGAGTGCTAAACCTTCAGGAAACCTAAGTGATTTACTTCCACTGCGGGGTACTTCCATTTGCTTACAAATATGCCAGAGGGCAATTAGGAGTATGAATTTATTGATTCTTGTAATTATGATAGGCCTCGATGATATTACTTGAATTTTTCTGCATATTGATGATGACTATCGGAGCATAATTGTCAGGACAAAGATTGTCATTGGCAGTAGGAAAATCGGGCGCTTTTGCTCTAGACAGTAAGCTTTGTATCAAGAGAATGTCTGGCTATTGGCAAATCTTTAGCTTGATAAAAGCGGGTTTGTTAAAGAGATTATTATCCGGAAAACTTAGGAAAAAATAGTATGAATAAGATAATAATACTTTTGATCAACACGGTGGTGGTGGCAATCTTTGTCCCTGCCATCGTTGTTGCGCAAAATCAGAAACCTAATATATTGGTAATTATCACCGATCAGCAAAACGCAAATATGATGAGTTGCGTTGGTAACCCCTGGCTGAAGACCCCGAACCTTGATAAGTTAGCCGAACGGGGAATGCGGTTTGAGAAGGCCTATGTTACCAATCCGGTATGTTCACCTTCGCGGTTCAGCTTGTTTACCGGCTTGTATCCTTCCAGTATCAATATGAGGCACAACGCCAGCAAGATTGACCCGAAGAAGGTAGAGGAAATCATACCCGGCTCAATGGGGTATACTTTTAAAAACGCTGGATATGAAACCTACTATGGAGGTAAGGTACATTTGCCCTTAGCCGGTAAAACAGCCGAGAAATACGGCTTCGATAATCTGATTTCACTAGATGAGCGAGATGATTTAGCAGAGAAAACAGAAGAGTTTCTGGCCAACAGAACATCAGCATCTCCCTTTCTGACGGTGGTTAATTTTATCAATCCTCATGATATTTGTTATGCTGCTATTAAGGACTTCCCGCCGCAGAACAGGGCACCCGCCACCGTTCCCGAACCGCTGTACGAAGCCATAAAGATTCCCGATTCTCTTACTGAAGAAGAGTTCTTTGCCTCATATTGCCCACCCTTACCGGATAACTTTGAACCGACCCGAAATGAACCGGAGGCTATTCAGGATTTAAGGAAACTTCATTCATTCACCATGGATGCCCGGGAAAACTGGACAGAAAGAGACTGGCGTCTCCACCGCTGGGCGTATCACCGCCTTACCGAAAGGGTAGATGAGCAGATTGGCCGCGTGCTGGATGCGCTTCAGAGGTCGGAGGTTCGAGATAATACCATTGTCATATTCACTTCCGATCATGGGGAGATGAGCGGTTCGCACCGGTTGGAGCATAAAACCGTGTTTTACGAAGAATCATCTAATGTGCCTCTGATCGTTTGGTTTGAGGGGATGAAGCAGCGCGGAGAAGTGGATAACCAGCATTTAATCTCAAATGGTTTAGATCTGTATCCTACTCTGTGTGAGCTGGCCGGGCTTGAAGTTCCCAGCGGACTGCCTGGGCTCTCTTTTGCCCCGCTATTACACGGCAATGCCCGGGAATACAATGGTAGAAAGTATCTTGTTCTAGAGAATGAACTTGGGTTTATGGCGCGAGATACAAGGTTTAAGTATGCCCTGTACGACAATGGCGATGAAATGCTCATTGATACCAGCAATGATCCTGGTGAGATGCTCAATATAGCTGGTAACTCATCCTATGAAAAAGAGCAGACAGCTATGAAAAATTATTTGCTCAAGCATATAAAAAAGTGATGAAAATGCCATGCATCGTATAAGCAGCGTGTCTTAAACATTATCAACCATTGAGCAAAAAAAACAATCTCCCTGATATGAGGAGATTGTTTTCGCTTTAGGTTATCACATAGTAGCCGATGAGAAACACATCGGTTTAAGTTTTGGTAATTAGCTTTTTTTGAGGTCTAAGACCATCGCTAACGCTTATCAGCAGAGCATGGCTTTAGTTTAATTTTTTAGAATTTGCTTATCACTCAGTAATTTTTTCTGTAGTTGGCTGTAGTCTACCTCCTGTACGCTCTGCTCGGCATCTATCGCCTGGGCGGCGGCGGTGGCGGCGGACTGCCCTAGTACCATGAAGACCGGCTCCATACGGATAGACCCAAAGGCAATGTGGCTTGCTGAAAGGCAAACGGGTACCAGCAGATTGTCAGCCTGCTCTTGCTTAGGGATAATAGATCGGTACGAGATCGGGTAGGGAGGGAAACCACCTACTTCTACGTTGCCTTCGTTCTTCACCTGACCATCTACCACAATGCGCTGGCAGTTGTGCGAGTCCATAGTATAAGCGGCCAAGCCCACGGGGTCTTCTATCACTTCCTTGCCCTGGCAGTTGGCTTGGGTCATCACGTATTCACCAATGAGGCGTCGGGCTTCGCGTACATACAGTTGGGGCGACCAGTTGCCATTGTCCGTATATTCGTCTTTCGGATATCCCCATTGCTTGACCTCTTCCTGAAGTTCAGTGGGTACTCGAGGATCAGTGGTGTAAAAGTACAACAGTCCTTTGGTATAGTCTACGTGGGCTTTAATGATTTCTTCCCGCTCTTCGTAGCTGGCCTCCGCAAAAGAGTGGCTCCAGTTGATCATATCGGTAGAAAAACCGCCTCGGTTATTGATATCTGTCTTAGCATTGGGCATGTGACTCCAAATGAAATACTGATTAATGGACCGCATATCCGGTTGAGCTTCAAACAAGCGAGCCAATAGTTCGTAGCGCGTAGCGTCGTAGTTTTCCGGTTGAGTGATGGGTATTCTATTGTCCTCAGCATTGGTCAGGCAAATGCGGAAATTATACGTTTGTACTAATGAATCTCCGCTACCTTGCTCGGCCAATGAAGCAGGTGTAATGCCCCATACCAAGCCGCTTTCGGGGTCGCCGGGCGTCACGTAAGGATCAACTCCGTCCGGGAACTGATGGCCTTCCAGCAACTGCACTCCGTTGTAGGTTTCGCCGTACATTTCATTAGACTCGCGGCCTACGAAGTAATCTACTCCCGCGGCGGCGAATAAGTCGCCTTCGTAAGTAGCATCAATAAACATTTTACCCGCATAGGTAGTACCGTTCTCCATCGTAATCTGGGTGATGTTGCTGTCGGATTTCTCAACCCCGGATTCCCGGTTTAAGCGTTCGCCGATGATCACTTCTATCTCTTCAGCAGCCAGCATCTCTTCGTATACTTTCAGGGCAGCGGAAGGTTCAAAGGTCCACATGGCCTGCTCGCCTTCTTCGGTACGGGTTTGCCCGCCATCCAGATATTCGTCTGGCTTCTGCCATTTCCAGTGCTGCTGATCATCGTAGTACTTGCGAATGTTCTGGTAAAATTCTCGGGAGATGCCGCCGATGGCTTGTTTGTTTCCAATGTCGGTTTGCCCTAACCCACCGGTCGTCAATCCGCCGAGCCGCTCGGTTGGCTCAATCAGCACTACCGACTTGCCCAGGCGGGCTGCCTGAATGGCGGCGGCAATGCCTCCCGAGGTGCCACCGTACACCACAATGTCGTACTGATTTTCTGCAGTGTTGTTTTCCTGAGGTTGACTGTTACAGGCCAGAAAGGTAAGGAATATGAGAAAGATGAAAGCATTCTTCATGAGAAATAAGGTTTGAGTCTTAGGTTATTGTATGACTTGTTTGTCTTGTAGTAATTGGTTTTTCAGGGTTTCGTACGATAAATCCTGCACGGCTATTTCCTGATCAAGGGCTAAGGCCGCAGCGGTAGCGGCACTCTGTCCCAGAATCATGAAAACCGGTTCCATACGGATAGACCCAAAGGCAATATGAGAACTGGATACACATACGGGCACTACCAGATTTTCACATTCTGCCTTTTTAGGCACTAGTGCATCGTAGGCAATGGTGTAGGGTTCAGGGACAGAAACCCCAATATCACCTTCGTTCTGGACGTAGCCATCGGGTTTAATATAGCGCTGTATGTTGTGTGAGTCCATGGTGTACGACCCCATACCTACCGGTTTGGGAGTTTCTCGTTTGTCCAGCAGGTCGTTTTCGGTCATCACGTATTCACCGATCATGCGGCGGGCTTCGCGCACGTAAATCTGGTGGGGCCAGTTGCCGTTATCGGTAAACTCATCGGCGGCCAGTCCCCAGGTGTTCATCTCTTCTCGAACATCCTCCGGTACGGCCGGGTCATTGGCCAGGAAGTACATCAGGCCTTTCTGATACTCTTCGTGCTCTTTAATAATTTCTTTACGGCGCTCGTAGCTAGCTTCGGGGTAGTCATAGTTCATACCGATATAATCCGTGCTGACCGGCCCGTGATTGTTGGTATCAGTTTTTCGGTTGGGGATGGGGTCAAATTTGTTGAACGTCTGGTCCCAGCCTTTGGCGTATACCCGGGCCAGCAGTTCGTAGGTGGCCGGATCATACGAAGCCGGTTTCGGAAACGGAACGCGGTTATCCGGGTGGTTCGATAAGCACATACGGAAGCAATAGGCCTGAATTTTATCATCGCCTTCGCCCTTCTCGCCGGGATCTTCGGCCGAAACCAGGGCTACCAGTCCGCTGGTTGAGTCGCCGGGCGTTTTGTAAGGGGAAATATCGCTTTTGAACCAATGCTGATGGTGCAATACACCAATCTGCACCCCA
Source organism: Roseihalotalea indica (assembly GCF_022458895.1). The sequence continues at coordinate 58,411 of NZ_JAINFL010000003.1, forward strand.
TTCCATTCTTCGTTATACACACTGTTGGCTTCTCGCCCTACGTGATAACTAATATCGGCAGTCGCCATCAGGTCGCCTTCGTAGGTGGCATCAATAAACATGCTTCCCCGGAAGGTTTTTCCGCTCAACGTTTCTATCGAACTGATTCGGCCATTTTCCATGGTTACTCCACCGTCCCGGTTCAGCCATTCGTCGCGGTACACCTGAATATCGTTTTCGGCCACAAAATCTTCAAAGACCTGTTCGGCCACGTGGGGTTCAAAAATCCATTGCGTACGCGCGTCGCCATCAATAGCCGGAGTGCCCTGTCCCTGGTTACCGTACTCAGATTGCTTTTGCCATTCCCAGGCATCGGGTTCCTGATAGTGCATGTATATGCGGTGGTAAAATTCCCGGGCCAGCCCGCCAATCACGCTCTTATCGCCCGTGTCGGTGTATCCTAGTCCGCCCGCAGACAGGCCGCCCAGGTGCGTATCCGGTGAAACAACGATTACGCTCTTATCCATTTTTTTAGCCTGCACCGCTGCCGTAATGGCTGCTGCCGTACCGCCGTAAATAATAATATCAGCCTCAAACTCATTCGGGTCCTGCTGATCAGACGCCGTTTGACAGCTAACGAGAAAACAGACAATGAAAGCGTAAAGAATAATGCGTAAATGACTCACGTTGGTAGTTATTAGGTATGACAAATTTTTATTTTTCAAGGATTGAATGATTGAGGGAGTGAATGAGTGAAGGTTTGAATGACTGATTGAGTGAATAAGTTGCTGAAGATCATAAATACTGCTTACAATTGCTAAAAATGAATAGACAGTGCATTGCTGATGGTCAAAGTTTCATAATTTCAACCCCTTTCAAAGCGCGCTTCGTTCGCCAGCCAGAATTTCAGCTAGTTTTTTCTCCATCTTTTTTGCTTCCTTCGGATATTTTTCGCACAGGTCTACTGATTCGGATTCGTCGGTAGAGAGGTCGTAGAGTTCTCCGTTGGGGTGGCCTTTATCGGGTGCCAGGTATTTCCATTTGCCCCAGCGTAGGCCCTTTCGGCTTCCACTGGCCTGTACGACTACCATCTGGCGGGTGTTGGGTTCTTCTCCTTTCAGTACCGGAAGTAGGTTGTAACTGTCATGAGCTGAGGTTTCGGGTAGCTTTTGATCAACCACCGATGCCAGGGTTGCCAGCACATCGGTGAGGGCAAATAACTGGTCGCTGGTTTTGTTGGCCGGAAAGTGGTTGGGCCAGCGGGCGATGAGCGGGGTACGAACGCCGCCTTCCCAGGCTGTCCATTTGGTGCCGCGTAGGGGGCCGTTGGGGTGGTGTATTTGTTCCGAGGTGCTGCGAGCCTGCTTAGCATCGGGGCTGTTGGAGGCGTTTTCCAGATCCATGCCCTGGGCGGTTTCGGTAAACTGAGAACCGTTGTCGCTGGCAAATAGCACCAGTGTGTTTTCGCGTAAGCCTAGCTCGTCAAGCGTGGCTAAGACTTTCCCGATGTAGTGGTCTAGTTCGTATACATAATCGCCGTACAGTCCGGCCTCAGTCTTTCCCTGAAACTCTTCACTGACCGATAGCGGAATATGGGGCACGTAGGGAGCGAAGTACAGAAAAAACGGTTGGTCCTTTGATTGTGAAGTTCGCTCTTTCAGGTAGTTCAGAGTCTGATCAGTGATGTAGGGCAAGTACTCGGTTAAGGTGTATTTTTCCAGCTGTTCGGTATTGGGCGCGGCCTCAATGGTGTACAAATCATGTTTAATGGCGGCTACTACCTGGTTGTCTTCCATAATCCAGCACTCGCTGGCACAGCTAAAGCCCAACCAATGGTCAAAACCGTGGGCAAGGGGGCCATCGCTTACCGGTTGGCTAAAATCCAGGTTGGCTCCATTCTGCTCGGCATGAAATTCTCCGTAGCCTACGGGCTTTTCTCCGTCCCGGGTAGGAAAGGTGGTACCCAGGTGCCATTTCCCGAAGCCCGCAGTGGTGTAACCGGCATTCTGTAGCATTTCCGGCAGGGTGACCAGTCCGGAGTCAATCATGGAGGGCTCGTAGTTGCGCATCACGCCGGATTTCTTCCAGCTTCGGAAGGGGTAACGGCCGGTCATCAGGGCGTAGCGGGTGGGGGAGCAGACCGCCACCGGGCAGTACGCATTGGTCAGGTGGATGCTTTCGGTGATCAGGCGGTCCAGGTTGGGGGTGGGCACCAGCGATTCGGGATTATAGGCTTTGATATCGCCGTAGCCCATATCGTCGGCCAGAATCAGCACAATATTGGGTGGGGAGCTGGTTTGGGCCGAAGCTTTGAAGATCAGACCAAAGCTGATAGCGAACGTCAGTATTAGGTATCTACTTTTCCACAAGAAGGTCATATAGTGCATTTTATCTAAAAATATCCTTTTTCTCATAAGTTCAAGGATTGAGTTGCTGATTTAGTGAAGCTGACTGCTCGCCGAGCGGTGAGTGAGATTGAATGAGTAGTTAGGTTGTTGATTATTAGTATTCTATACTGAGTTTTATCGCGAGTAATGTCTTTGGTTATTGAAGTGTTTTCAGCTTTGAATTTTTGTCTCACCATAATATTTCTGATGAGAAAGCAGCTTTTTATTAAGCTTGGTATAAGGACTAAAGAATAGAAAAAGAAAAATTACCAGTCTGCCCAATATTCTTTTGGGCAGACTGGTAAAGATTGGATGTTACCACCCAGAATTTTGGTCAGACTGACTTAGAGCGTCGTTATTATCAATCTCTTCGGCAGGAATCGGCCACTTCAGGTCTCTATCCTGAATGCCTGCTTTACCATCACCGGAAGCTCGGACAACTTCTAAGGTTTTACCAGTACGCAACAGGTCGTACCAGCGTTTGCCTTCCATCACAAACTCTTTGCCTCGTTCCAGCAAAAGCGAATCCTGAAACTGTTGCGCGGTTAACCCAGCCGGGAAGTCAGCTTCAGCATCGGGAGTGTTGATGTCCCGGCCGTAGGCTCTGCGTCGTACCTGATTCAGGTATTCGTAAGCTTCTGCGGTAGGTGCGTTATTAGCCATGGCATCGGCCTCAGCAAAAATAAGCAAAACTTCAGTGTAGCGGATAACCGGAAAGTCGTTGCCGGGAGGGTCAGATTCTGTATCCCGGAATTTTTTGAAAAGCAAAGGCACTTCTTCGCTAAGGTACTGCTCATCGTGAGGACCGTTGTAAATCCAGTCATTGGGACGCAGGTCGGGGCCATCCAGTTGCTTAACCCAGTCGCCCAGCCAGGAGTCGAGGTTACCGAACCAGGCGTGGGCGTTGTTACCTAACGAGTAACCAGAACCAGCACGGTGCATCAGCCATAAGGGAGCAAACCCCAGCCCGGGGATTCGGGCATGCTTTAGTGAGAAAATCTCTTCGGAATGCGTGGTAACATCGGCACCAAAGATCTTCTGGAAATCTTCCGGTACGCTTACTTCTACCAGGCTGAACTGTCCTGACTCAATCACTTCCTTGGCTTTTGCTGCTGCCTCATCCCATCGTGATAGGGTGAGGTATACTTTGGAAAGAATACTGGATGCGGCCCATCGGGTAGCTCGGCCCAATTCGGCGGCCGGATAAACATCGGGCAGGTTTTGCTCACCAAACTGCAAATCTTCAATAATCTGGTCGTATACTTCCGACTCTGGTGACCGGCCAATCGCAAAGTCCTGGGTTTCCGGCTCCAACCGAAGCGGAACATCACCGAACAAGCGTACCAGATGGAAGTAAGCGAGTGCCCGTAAAAAACGAGCTTCTCCAATTAAGCGATTCTTAAGCTCGGCATCCACCCCCTCAATCTCCCGGCTTTCTAGCTGGCTGATGACCAGATTGGCCCGGTTAATGACCTGGTATCCGCCCCGCCAGATATTACCAACGCGGCTAATACCGGTAGAGCCCATCTCGTACCGGCTGGCCGGAGCCTGACTGCCTCTCCCGTAGATGTAATCAGAGAATAATTCCAGGTTGCCTAGTAACCACCATCCGTACAGGTTGTCCTGGTGGAATGGCTTGTAGATGCCGGAGGTAGCGGCTATGACTCCTTCGCGGCTCGAGAAGACCGCATCTTGTGACAGAAAGGTGCGAGGTTCTTCTTCCAACGCTTCTTCACTGCATCCGCTAGCCACCAGTAGTAGCAGGGCCAATGCGGTGCCGGTTAATGCAGAAATGTATTTATTGATATTCATGTTGCATGAGTTTTTCTAATGTTACTATAGCTTACAGGCTTATTTTTAATCCCATAGTGAAGGTACGAGCCGAGGGGTACGTGCGCTGATCAATACCAATGCGCAGGTCGCCGCTGGCAAAGGTGTTGACGTCCGGTGTATACCAGCTGTAATCGGTGAAGGTGTACAGGTTCTGGATGCTCATAAAGATATTGGCTGCCTTAATGGTTGACTGATTGAGGCTGGATACCGGTATGTTGTAGTTCAACTGTATATTCTGAATACGCAGGAACGAAGCATCTTCCAGGTAAAAATCCGAAGGACGCTGATTAAGCCCGCTGGTCGCTTTGGGGTAAGGAGCATTCGGGTTCGGGTTTTCCGGGGTCCAGTGTAAATCGGCTACTTCGGCTAGCTGGTTAGAGCCGCGGTGAAACGAGTTCATGTGTCGGTACTTGTTATTGTTCCAGATAGTTTTTCCGGCTTCTCCTACCAGCGATATTCTCAGCGACAGGTTACCGTAGCTAAAGTTGGTAGACATGCCGTAGAACATATCCGAGTAAGGGCTACCCAGAATCACCCGGTCATTATCATTGATCTCGCCATCGCCGTTGGTATCCACAAAGTTAAATACCCCTTCTTCAGTCAGCCCATCGGTTTTAAGGCCGTAGAAGGCCGAAAGTGGCTCGCCTTCCCGAACAATATTGGCTGATCCGATGATATCAATCGTTGGAGCTACAATATCTTGACCATCAGCGGTTTCAGTCACTACGTTTACGTTGCGGTAGGCATTCAGGCTAAGGTCCCAGGTGATCTTATCGTTTCGTACCAAGTCGGTACCGACCTGAATTTCAAATCCGCTGTTACGGGTTGAACCAATGTTTTGAATATTGGTAGTGAAACCAGAGGTAGGCGGTAGATTGACCTCGGCCAGTAAGTCACTGGTGTTTTTAACATAGTAGTCAACACTGGCCCGAATTCTTTCCTGCCAGAAGCCGATTTCCAGACCAGCATTAAATTCTTCAGTAGTTTCCCATCTCAAATCAGGGTTACCTAAATTGTTTGCAGCAAAACCGCTGGTAGGAGTTCCGCCGAATCCCAGGCTTACGTCGGTAAACCGTTGTAGCGACTGGTAAGGAGATATCGCCTGATTTCCTGACAGGCCATAGCTCAACCGGAGTTTTAAGTTTGACATCCCACTTACGTTATTCCGAATGAAGTCCTCTTCCGATACACGCCAGGCAAAGGCACCGGAAGGGAAAAAGCCCCATTTATTGCCCGCCCCGAAGCGAGATGAACCATCCGCTCGTCCCGAAAGGGTAAACAGATACTTATCATCAAGAACGTAGTTAATCCGACCTAACCAGGAAATAAGCGTCCATTCGTTGAATCCATTATCGGGTGCTGAGTAATTTTCACCTGAACCCAGTATGTTGTTTTGTAGCTCGTCCGTTACAAAGCCATTGGATCGACCGGTAAGATATTCGCTCTGCTCAGTTTGCCAAGTGAAACCGGCCACCACATTTAGAGAGTGACGATTGCTGAAATCTTTGCTGTAGTTTAAGGTATTCTCATTTAGAAATGAGGTGGTATTACCGAAGCTTTTCAAACCTGATCCGGCGGGTAACCCACTTTCCAAGATCCGAGGGTTGTAATAATCTCGTTTGGTACCAACCTGATCTACACCTAGCATCACATTCAACATAAGTCCATCCATCAGAGTGTAGCTACCTGTAACGTTGCCCAGTAAACGGTCAAGAGTACGGCGATCCATTCTTTCTTTAGCCAGGGCTACGGCATTATCGCCCGAGCTGGGGCTGAATGAAAATTGCTTGAGCGTGGCAGCGTTCACGTAACTTCCGTCAGGATTGTAGACCGAGAAGAAAGGAGGACTATTCAGCGCGCTTTCCAGTATGGCATTGTCATCAACCTCATTGTTTACCGAACGGGAAACGAAGAACCGGCCGGATACTTTAAGCTTATCGCTCACGTTCTGGTCCAGGTTCAGGCGGATGGAACCCCGCTGGAAGTCAGACCCGATGATGATTCCGTTTTCATCAAAGTAGTTACCGGAAATCAGGTAGCGGGTTTTGTCATTACCACCCGAGAATCTCAGCGAGTGATTTTGAATCATGCCTTTTCTGAAGATCTCATCCTGCCAGTTGGTGTTGGTGGCCGCCAGCGAATCAATATTATCGAAGATGATGGGAAGGCCATCGTTGATGTTTCGCTCGTTGGCAATTTCGGCAAACTGCCGGCTGTTCATCATGTCCAGTTGGTTTTGGATTTCGCGATAGCCGAAAGAGGTTTCAAATTCTATTACATTGCCGCCTTCTTTGCCTTGCTTGGTGGTAATCAGAATAACCCCGTTGCTACCTCGGGAACCGTAAATGGCTGTAGCCGAAGCATCTTTTAAGACCTCAATAGAGGCAATATCGCCGGGGTTCAGCGTAGACAGCAGGTTCGTGCTGCCATTATTGCCCCCCTGAATCGGCACTCCGTCTACCACATACAAAGGGTCATTGCTACCAATGACTGAGTTATTACCCCGGATTCGCACAATCATGTTTCCCCCGGGGGCACCGCTGCCCGAAGTAACATTTACCCCGGCTACTTTACCCTGCAAGCCCTGGGTTACGTTGGCGATCGGCTCATTCTCAAAATCCTTAGGCTCTACCGAGCTTACCGAACCAGTCACGTCACTCTTTTTCTGCGATCCATAGCCAATCACTACCACCTCCGAAAGTGACTGAATATCAGGGGATAGTGCCAGGTTAATGGTTGAACGACCGCTGATGCTTTCCTCTACCGTTTCATAACCAATGGAAGAAAATACCAGTGTGGTTACATCATCGCTCACGGTCAGGCGATAGTTTCCCTCTACATCGGTGACGGTACCAGTAGTGGTGCCCTGCGCCAGAATATTCACACCAGGTAACGACTCACCCGTAGACAAATCAGTCACCTGCCCGCTGATGGTTTGTTCCACGGCGGTCCTGTAGGTTTGAACCGACGCTTTGCTTTGCGGAATAAGCACAGCAGGGAAGACAATAGGAGTGTCATTGAGCATGGATTGCTTCTTTACTTTGCGTAAAGACTTCTGCTTCGTTTCCGGATAAATGACGTACGTATTCTGATCAAACTGCTCAAAAGTTAATTGAAGTGGTTTTAGGATGCGTATTAGTACCGTCTCCAGATTATCTTTTGTTTGACTTACCTCGGTATCAGTAACTCGCTTGTGCTGTAGCAATTCCTGGTCATAGCTAAACCGGGTCTGATACTGTTTTTCCAGCTTTTCCAGCACATTAACGAGCAAGGTGCTGGTTCGTTGCCGAGGAGGCGGATCCTCTCGGAGAAGTTCGGCTAAAGGGGATTGTCCGTAGCTGGGTAGCCATACGATGGCCAGCCACACCCATAGTAGTGATCTAAACATAATAGATTGTTTTAAAGTAGTTTTAAATAATACTAAGGTCTTTTTTGGCGAGGGTGCAATACTACCTTATTGCTCCGCCGTTCTATCGTTAGTTGAAATACTTTTTCCATTTGTCCCAATAAGGCTTCTACATTGTCGGAAGCTACCCGGCCGTGAAACCGCTTTTGAGCCAGGGTGGTATCGGTCATGACAATATGCAAGCCGTAATTGTCTTCCAGCATTTGGGCAATATCAGCTACCGTTGTGCCATTAAATACCAGTTCGTCGCTTGTCCAGGCGGTATACTCTGCCGTATTTACCTGCTTTTGAATATATTGGACTGTGTCTAGCTCTACCAGGTCGCCCGGCTGCATGGTAATATGATCGGCCACCGCTTTGTTGGGTGGGTATAATGTGACTTTACCTGTACTGAGCACCACCTGCGCTTTTCCCCGGCGTTGGTTCACGTTAAATGTAGTGCCCAGCACTTCTACCGTAACGGCATTGGTTTGCACCAGAAATTTGCGATGGTTCCGGGTGTGTTGCACATCAAAGTAGGCTTCGCCCTCAAGAATCACCTTACGGTCTTCATGTCTGTTCCAGTCATCTTCATAACTAAGACTAGAGTTTGCATTGAGCATAACCGTGGAGCTATCCGGAAGAATTATTTTTTTGGTTTCCCCATAGGCCGTCTGGTAGCTGACTGTTTGCGCCGAGGCAATCCACCAGAAAACCAGCGCGCTCATCAGCAACAGGCCGGTTGCACTGGCGGCTACCCGTAACCATACCGCTCGCCGGGCCTTCGAGGTAAAGCGGGATGTCTGCTGATGACGGTTTTGCAACTGATGCCACATAGACTGCACCTCCTGATCGGTAAGCTGAGCCTGATTTTGGTTAGCCTGAGTTTCCTGAATCAAGAATCGGGCTTTTTCTACCAACTCGGCACGATCAGGGCGGTGGGCCTGCCACTCCTTCCACTGCCGATCAAGGGCGGGAGTAGGATGGGTTACCCACCGGACAAACAGGTCATCCAGTAATAAATCTTCTAGCGTACGTTGGGCATTGTCCATACCAGTTCCATTGACTATTTGACAAAAAGTCGCATTTATCTTTCCATCCCTGATGAAAAGTAAAGGGCCCTTTTGAGCCGCTTTATATAAAGAAGAGAGAGATTGAGATTAGTGCCCCTACCCAACAGAAAAACTTTTTTATTTTTATGTTATAAGTAAAGAAATGAATGTTATTTTATGAATAGTGAAATGATATATTCGACATATTAAAAAATTGCTAAATAAATAAGCCAAATAATAGTGGCGATTTTCATAGGCACGCTTGATGGCCAGGCTTGTTTTAGATTGTGAATGGCTTTGGTCAGGAGTTTATACACCGAGCGACGATTGATATTCATCACTTCGGCAATCTCGTCGGTATTCTTATTCTGGTAGTATTTTAAAAAGACTGCTTCCTGCTGCCGGTCGGGCAATGCTTCTAGAAGTTGCTTTAGATTTAACTGGTGAGACTCGCTGGTCTGCTGGTGAATCCACTCTGATTCGTAGGAAGGCACAAGCGGTGATTGGTTCAGCGCCAGTTCTTGCGATGATGCTTTTTTAATCTGCGTGATAATATTGCGGCGAAGGGCAATGAACAGGTAATGACGGATATTATCGGTATCGCCCAGGCTGGTGCGGTGCTCCCACAAGTAGTAGAATAAGTCCTGAATGCAGTCTTTCACCAGGTCCCGTTCGTCGCTCAGCTTGCTTCCGTAACTAAATAGTACCCGAATGTGCTGATGATAGATCGCCGCATACGCCTCCCGATTTCCTTTCTTGAAAGCTCGCCACAGTTGTTTGTCGTTAAGTAAAGCCGTCGCTTTATCTTGGTTATGTCTCATTATGCCTACGGTAGTAGTTACAGCATTATGGCAATTTATTAATAAATTGAAAAATACATCAACAAAGATGCAATAACTTTTAATAATATCGAGCCTGCCCACGATAGAGTTTCTAATCCTACTGATGCTTAGCTTGTTTTTCTTATAAATATGCTGGAAGCTTACAGAAGTAGAGAATCTCTGTTCCGGGCCGTTAGCTTTTCTCCTCGTTGATAACCTCTGCGTAGACTAGCCGTAAGTTAAAGTTTAAATAAAAGAACAGATTTCAAACAGCAATTCAATATGGCCAAGGTACAACGCGACCAACCTTCAGAAATGCATCCACTATTCCCTACAGGCGCCTGGGAAGGTTTTTATACCTACGCAATGGGACCAGATGCGGATAAACACCAAATGCGCTGTATGCTTACGTTTAAAAACGGCACAGTGACGGGAGGTGGCAGCGATGATGTAGGAAGCTTTACGTATAAAGGTTCTTATGATACCGAACAGCTTATCTGTACTATGACCAAGCAATACCAAACTCATACGGTGTCGTATCAGGGGCAGGTCGATGAAAATGGTATCTGGGGCACCTGGAAGATGCGAGGTGGTAACGGTGGGTTTCATATCTGGCCCAAAGCAAGTGCCAAAGGAGGGGAGGCCCAGCTGGTAGAAGCGGAGGCTAAAGAAAAAGAGCAAGTACAGGAAGTTCCGGTAGTAGCACCGGAAAAGAAAGAATTAGGCTCGTAAAACCGGGCCAGACCCTCAGCCGGAAGAATCTGGCAAAATATCTGCTTTATACTTTTATGTTTACCGGAAGAGGTGCTAATTTCTGCTTTAGAGATTGTGAAATATTGTCTGGCTTTATAAAATAAGTAGAGCGAGGTGAAAATAATTGCCAATTCATGCCTTTCTGGTAACAAAACTTCCGTATAAAAATTATTATTGCAAAGCTAATCTTGCTAATGACGCAGGGTTGGCCAGATAGGTAGGTAGACAAAATATGGGTTTATGCCAGGAATGACGAAGCAAATGATGAGAGTAGTCGATTTTGAAGACATTATTAAGAGTGCCTGGGAGGAGTATGATGCCTCTCGGTCGATAGTTTCTGTAACAGACATTAGTGCCAAAGTATCCACCAATCATGTGTTTAGAGTCAAGCTGGAAAATGACGATATGGTGATCGCCAAGCTTTCATACTTTGGACGGTACGAGCATTTTGTGGAGGATCATACGCTGATTAATGCGTTAGCAAACAATCTGAATGCGCCGTACGACCATTTCCTGGCCCGCTCGCTCATGAAAGGGAATAGCCTTTACACGTATCGGTATTCTGACGGGGCCTTAAATGCCTGGGTGGTATTTTACAACCCGATCGGCGTGAAAGAAAAGCTGCCCCGGGTGCTTAACGAAGCGCAAATCAGGCGGTTGGGGCAGGAGGTTGCCAAATTTCATAAAGCTTGCTTTAAGTTAAAAAATATTCTGCCACCCTGGTCTAAAACCATTGCCATCGACATTGAGCATTTGCTGGAAATTTTAGATTCTAACAATGGCCGTTTCGAACACCGTATGCATACGGATAGTATTCGCTATCAATGTAATCTGCTGTTCGAGAATATGGAAGCACTAGGCGCTCATGCATTACCCGTCATACCCGTATTTGTTGATTGGAACATTGGTAACTTCTCCGTAGATGAAAACTTCCACTTTTATTCCCGTTGGGACTATGACTGGTTCCGAATGAGCTCCCGGGTTGTGGACTTCTATTTTTTCAGCCGGGTTTGTTCCTCGGTCGGAGATCGTACCAGTTTTAGTTACCTGATTGATCCGGTAATGGAAGAGCGGTTTATGTGGTTTTTAGAAGAATACCATGCCATCTATCCGTTGTCAAGGGTAGAAATACTGTTTATGAAAGAAGCCTATAGGTTTTTTATCCTTAACTATGTGATTAAAGACGGAAGGTATTTCTTTCATGAAATTTATGCTTCTCGTTTACAGCAAGAAGCTCACGCAACGTATTTTCCGGAGCTGGACGAGAAATTTAATGCCGGTAAAATCCTCGACGCCCTCGATCTATAAATATTGTCTGGGAGGGTCGTTTCTCCCTCCCGGTATTTCGTCCTATATTGCGCTTTTTCAGAAATTACAATTCCTGCTATTCTGCCAGATACTCTCTCCTACATGAATATTCAACAGTTTAAATCTATTGCCGCTCAGTATAAAGTTATATTTTTTGATGCCTTCGGAGTTTTAAAAAATTATGAAGGAATGATTGAAGGGGTTGAGCAAACCATGAACTTTCTACGTGAACAGAATATAGGATTTTATGTACTCACCAATGACGCTTCCCGCAGTCCCGCTGAGCTTTCGGAAAGCTTTCAACGGGTAGGCCTAAATGATATTACTCCTGATAAGATTATCTCGTCAGGCATGCTGGCCCACGAGTACCTTAACTATAAAGTGAAGCGAGGTACCGTAGCGTATTTAGGGACTCCGCAGTCAGCACATTACCTGGAAAGCCTGGAGTTGAAAACCATTTCTATCCATGATATGGAGCTAGATCAAGCTGAACAAATTAGTGCAGTTGTCTTCCTGGATGATGAAGGATTTGACTGGCAGGAAGATCTTAATAAAGTATTGAACCTGCTGCGTCGGCGCAATGTGCCGGTGGTCGTTGCCAATTCAGACCATACCTACCCGGTTTCTAAAAGCAGGGTGGCTATTGCTGTCGGGGCTATTGCTGATATGATCGAAAGCCTGACTGGCAAGCGTTTTCTTCGCTTTGGCAAGCCCGACGCTCAGATGTTCGTCTTCGCCTATGATCATGTTCAGCCTCTTTACCCGGTGGATAAGAGCGAGATTCTGATGGTAGGAGATACCCTGGAGACAGATATTATTGGCGGAAACAAGTTTGGGTTAGATACGGTACTGGTATTGTCCGGAAATACATCGGCAGGTTTGGCCGGGCAGGCAATGCTCTCTACTGGCATTACTCCTACTTATGTCTGTGAATCTATTGCAATCGCTTAAGCACTTTTTAAGTATCTACAAATTGTATTGGTAAGTAACGATGCAGCCTGCTTCAATCATCCATATCAGACAAGCGGTGCTAGACGACCTGCCGGAGATCCTTACACTGTTTGTCGGCACTATACAGCATACCTGCCAAAATGATTATAATGCCGAGCAAATTGCTGCCTGGACAGCCTCAGTTGACAATAAAAGCCGCTGGCAAGATGCTCTTGCCGATCAATATTTTCTGGTAGCAGAAATTGATAACAAACTCGTAGGGTTTTCCTCACTAGAGCATGGCAACTACCTCGATTTTATGTATGTGCATTATGCTTACGAAAGGCGCGGCATTGCTCATACTCTGTATCAGGCTATAGAAACAGAAGCGCGGCGGCTCGGTAGCACATTCATTACCGCCTACGTTAGCAAAACGGCACGCTCTTTTTTTGAGAAACAAGGATTCAAAATGGTGAAAGAAAATAAGAATCTCATTCGTAGTGTAGAGCTCATTAATTATAGGATGATCAAAAACATCGAGAGCCTACCGCTTACTCTATACCAACAAACAGAAAAGACATAATTCTGATTTCTTTTAATGACATAACAGGAAATGGATAGCAAGAGACGGGTTCCCTCTACGGCTCTCTGCTGATCCTTTAATTCGGTCAATGCATAGTTTAATATTGTAAAGTAAACCGATTGCATTAGAATGTGAGTTATTCATTAAATTAGCTATCTGATTTATGTTATCGCAAAATTGCTTAGGTGGCTTTCGAAGTAAAGGTATGATTGTGCCAAAATGATTAAATCCGGTTACTTGTAACAATCGGTAACAAATAGTCTTTCTATAACCGCCTGGTATTTACTAGCGCATCATTTTTATCAGTATAAGTGTTAACTTATTGAAGTTACCGAGAGTCAGTTTCTGCAGTGCGCCATGCGGTAAGCGTGAATGAGTGTGTAAAAAATTGATTATCAGTGGTCTACAAAATACACTATTAAAGTAATATATCCATTCACATACTAACAACGCTCCTACAGTATATCCATACCTAAATGCGTAATCATAGCATTAGCTGTTATTTACAATTATCGCTGCTCAATTTCCTTGGTAGATATTTGCGTACTCAGTAGCTAAGAATACTTATACAGCAAAAGATGAAGTAAAATTTTTGCAAAATAAAATGCAACCGATTGCGTAATTGAATTGCGTTCCTTATCTTGACCAAAGAGAAAATTATCATTCTCTCAATTTTTAGTCAACATAACAACCTAAAACTATGAGTTATGCAATGAGATTTTTACTTTTTCTTCTGTCTTTTTCTTTAGGGAATGTGTACCACCTCACCGCTCAAAACCTGATAACCAATGGTGGTTTTGAAAATGATCTGGCTAGTTGGTGGACGGATGCAGCTAACGGTTCAGAAGCTGCTTTTGCAGTAATTACAGATGATGCCACGGAAGGCAATAAAGCGCTCAATATAGAGGTGGTCACACCTGGCGCAAACCCCTGGGATGTGCAGGCTGTCAACGATGCCTGGGCCTCGGAAACGGGAGAAATCTATACCCTAAATTTTCAGGCAAAGGCGACCGCCGCTGGTGGCAGTTTTAAGGTCATCATGCAATCAAGCAGTTCTTATGCCGAGCAGATTTTTACGTTAACTGAAGCCTGGGAAACCTATGAATGGACATTCTCCGCCCAAGACGATGGGCTGGAGTTGAAACTTCATTTCCCGAATGCCGGGAATTTTTATGTAGATGGCTTCAGCATACCCGATGAGGGAGAACAGCCCACGACCGAAGAACTGGTACTGAACGGGGGCTTTGAAGAAGGTAATGGCAACAGTTTCAATAACTGGTGGTTGGGTGCCGGAAGCGGCTCGGCTACCTTTGCCGAGTCAACAGACGATGTGGTAGCCGGTGAGCGAGCCTTCATGGTTACCATTGATGCCTTAGGAGCAAATCCCTGGGATATTCAGGCGGTGAACGATGCCTGGCCTTCAGTAAGCGGGGAAGAGTATACATTGAGCTTTCAGGCCAAATCAGCAACTTCGGGTGGAAGCTTTAAAGCAGTTATGCAGATTGGTGCTTCATATGCTGAGCAAGTCTTTACGGTTACGGATACCTGGGAGGAATATGAGTGGACCTTCACCGCTCAGGCAGACGGACTAGAATTAAAATTTCAGTTTCTTTCTACCGGAACATTCTATCTGGATGAAGTTTCCATCCCCGGCGAAGCAATTTCCGACGAGTACTTACCGATCATCGTAGAAGCTGAATCCGGCACTGTTGCCGCTCCGTCTGATCCGCCGGTGTTTGAAACCCTGACTGAAGATGACTTTACTTTCGTTCGGGTGCAGCAAGACTTTGCCGATACCCAATTCCCCGGTAATGCCGATCACGTGATCAGCTACACCGTTGAGTTTCCCCGGGCAGGCACGTACGACCTGTATGCTCGGCTGCGGGTAGGGGCTGGCAACTTTAGCGACGATAGTTTCTACTATGGCAATGGTCTGGGCGAGAAAGCAGTCGATAATGGCGATGACTGGATTACTGTAAACGGACTAGCCGCCGGAGGGCACACCGACCCGGATGAGATTGTAACCGGAGGAGGGAGCGAAGCCAATGAAGTATGGAAATGGCTCAAGCTCTCCGATTATGCCGGTCAGGGTGAAGCGCCCATACAAATTGTGGTGCCGGAAGGTAGTTTGAGCCAGACCTTTCAGATCGGTAGCCGGGAGAACGGACTGGACTTTGACAAGTTCGCGTTTGGTGCCGATAGCGTATTTTTCACCGTAGAGAATCTGGATAATGGCGAAGCGGGAAGTACTGTTCCGCCACCGCCGCCTTTTACTCCCACCGGCCCGCCTATTGCGCAGGGTCAGGATAAGTTTTTGGGAAATGTGTACAGCAATGCTCAACGGCCTTTCTTTGAAAACTACTGGAACCAGGTAACCCCGGAGAATGCCGGTAAGTGGGGCAGCGTGGAAGGCACTCGAGACGTAATGAACTGGACTCAGCTTGATTCAGCCTATGCTCTGGCCAAAAACAATGGTTTTCTGTTCCGCTTCCACGTGTTGATATGGGGAAGCCAGCAGCCAGGTTGGATTGATGAACTCACCCCGGCCGAGCAATTAGAGGAAATTGAAGAATGGATGTCGCTGGTGGCCGAGCGTTACCCTGACATTGACTTTATAGAAGTGGTAAACGAGCCTTTGCATCAGCCGCCGAGCTACATTGAGGCTTTGGGTGGAAGTGGCGAAACCGGCTGGGACTGGATTCTCAACTCATTCCGCCTGGCTAAGCAGTATTTTCCGAATACTCCGTTGATAATGAACGATTACAGCATTTTTAATGATGGTAACGCCACCACTACCTATCTGGAGATCATAGAGTTGTTACAGGCCGAAGACCTGATTGACATTATCGGTGAACAGGGCCATGCCTTCTCTACCCGCGGACCGGTATCTACTCTGGTAG
Organism: Roseihalotalea indica; assembly: GCF_022458895.1. The sequence continues at coordinate 74,342 of NZ_JAINFL010000003.1, forward strand.
AAAATCTAGACCGATTAGCGGCTACCGGCCTGCCCATCCAGATTACCGAATTTGATATTGACGGACCCACCGATGAGGTGCAGTTACAGGATTATCAGCGCATCTTTCCGCCTCTCTGGGAGCACCCGGCCGTAATGGGAATTACGCTGTGGGGATGGAAGCCCGGCCACTGGCGCACCGCCCAGGGAGCTTATATTGCGCTGGAAAACGGTTACGAGCGTCCGGCACTCGTCTGGCTGCGGGCTTACGTAAGCAACAGCGCCCCGGAAGCCAGTTTTACCGCTACTCCTACCGAAGGTTTTGCGCCGTTAGAAGTTGCTTTTGATGCCTCATCCTCCACCGATGCTAACGAGGGCGATATATTAACCTATTCCTGGGATTTTGGCGATGGAACCACTGCTACCGGGGTAACCGCTGAACATACGTACACCACCGTAGGCGAATATACCGCTACCCTCATTGTGACCGACAGTCTCAACGATGCTGACACCACATCTACTTTGATCTCGGTGGCCTCACCGCTGAAGGTGCAGTACAAAGTGCTGAAAGGCAAATGGTTGGCCGAAGACCTGTTTATCTGGCCCTTTCTGCGCATTGTGAATGAAGGAACCACAGCGGTACCCTACGATGAACTGGTAGTGCGCTACTGGTATACCCGAGAAAGCGATCCGTTATTCAGATCATGGGATAAAGAGGGGCAATACTTCCGGGTAGATTATGCTGATATAGGCCGGAAAAACGTGAACGGCTCATTTGTGGAATTAACCGATCCGGTAGAAGGAGCAGACCACTACTTAGAAATCAGTTTTACCTCTTCGGCGATGCTAGCGCCGGACACGCACAGCGGCACCATACTCACTCGTTCGTATAACGCCAACCTGGGCCGCTACAATGAGTGGGATGATTACTCATACGGTGCCTCTAACGAAGACTTTACTGACTGGGAGAAGATCACCCTGTACCGAAAACAGGAAGACGGTAGTCTGCAATTGCTATGGGGAACCGAACCGGCAGGAGCACCGGCAGCCCGCACCGAAACACTTGCTACCAAGGAAGCACCTGAGGCTACTACCAGTGAGGGGGTGGACCGCTGGAATGTGTACCCGAACCCGACACCCGGTGGCAACTTTACTATTGAAGGAAATGGGCTGGCACCTGGAGAATCAGCGCAGATTCAACTCATTGACTTTGAGGGGAAAGAAGTGTTTTCTCAAAAAATATATCAACGGCTAAACGTTGACAACCAGAAGCTTGAGCCCGGCCTCTATATCCTCAGAATTATTAGTGAGGATGGAGTAGCAGTGAAAAAGCTGAAGGTGGAATAACACGCATTGTAAAGCGAGCTACGAAAAGCGGTCTACTTCTGGTGATCGCTTTTCTTTTTTATGCACAATCAGTCGATGAAAGTTTGCTTATGCTCTAATTATTAGGGTAGCGAAGGGGCATACCGGCAATGCATTTGGTCGATCTACCAGATAGGTAGCTTATACCACGCTATATTTGCTAGCAATGAATTAATGTATGGGGCAGTATTAAGCTAATTATTGAGGGCAAAATTATGGTGGGAGTGCTCCAAAGCCTGAGTTTATGACTCATAAAACTCTTTTCTAAACACACTCAAGCTTCTTAAATCATCTTCTTCGATGGGCTTAATTATGTAATCAGAAACCTCAGAATAGCTTTTCGCCTTATTGAAGTCTGCCGGGTCAATTGAAGAGGATACCATGTAAATAGCGATTTTCCTTCGACAATGAGGTTGAATCTTAGCAAACTCATCCAGAAACTGCCAACCATCCATAATTGGCATGTTAATATCCAACAAGATAATTTCCGGAGCTTTTTCTCCTTGCTCAACAACAGGTTTTAGATATTTGATGGCATCTTCTCCATTATGAAAGACAAGAAGATTTTCACAGAAATCAACGATTTCCATTAACCTTTTTGCACCGTACACATATACGGGGTCATCATCAATAATACAGGCTAGATCTATTTTTTTCATAGCAAAAGTATAGTTTAAAGGTTGTGCCAATATCTAAGGTGCTTTCCACTTCTACTTTTCCACCCATAGCCTCAATCTGGTTTTTTGTAATAAACAATCCTACTCCACGAGCATCGGCATGTTGATGGAAGGTCTTGTAAAGCCCAAAAAGTTTGGCACCGTACTTTTCAAGATCGATTCCCAGCCCATTGTCGGCAATGGAAAGTATCAGGTAATCATCGCTTTCTTCCATCCAAATACGGACCATAGGTTTCCGGTGGGGATGCCTGTATTTTAAAGCATTAGTCAGAAAGTTCAATAAAACACTATCCAGATAAGCCGGATTAAAAATGATATCGGCATCTTCAGGAACATCTACTATAATTTCCCCTTCGCTTTTTCGTAAGTCTGCACTAAGGGTGTTGATTGTTTTGTCAAGAAAATGCCTAAGGTGAAGAGTTTCTTTTTTCTGGACGCTACTAGTTTGGATTTTTACAACTTCTGTCAGGTGAGTAATAGTTTCAGATAGCGAAGTAGAAATGCCCTTGATGTTCTTCAATAAAAATTGCTTTTCATCTTCCCGTGTTTCCTCACTCAGAAACTTTAACATCATTTCCAGATTGCCGGTATGTGATCGTAAGTTATGCGACACAATATGAGCAAAGTTCATGAGGCGACTATTCTGCTCTTTTACAGTATGATGAGCGTTTTCTAGTCTGCGCTGAGACTCTTTCCGCTCAGTAATGTTTTTAATTTGTGAGACAAAATAAAGTGGCGTGTTTTGTTCATCTCTAACCAGTGAAACAGCCAACACCACCCATACAATGCTTCCGTTTTTGTGGAAATACCTTTTCTCCATCTGGTAGGTTGCAATTTCATTATTGAGCAGCTTTATCACGTAACTTAGGTCAGTTTCCAGGTCATCCGGATGCGTAATATCCTGAAACGTTTTCTGCATCAGCTCTTCCTGGGTGTACCCAATGATATTGCAGACCTGGGGATTGACTTTTAACCACTTTCCTTCAGTAGAGATCAGAGCCATTCCGATAGCCGCATGCTCGAAGGTTTGTCTGAAACGTTCTTCACTGTGTGCCAGGCTAAGAGTGGCTAGTTTTTTTTCGGTGATATCAGACGTATATAAAATTAATCCTCCAATTTTGTTCTCAGATCTATACCAGGGTCTTATATCCCAAGTCAGCCACTGCACTGAACCATCCAACCGTTTGAAGGGAGCTTCATCGCATTGGTTAATAGCACCGCGAAGACACTCCTGGTGAATGTCTCTCCATTCATCACTGATTTCCGGAAAAATTTCATAGTGAGAGATGCCAATAATTTCTTTGCCTTGCAGGTGATAATCCTGCATCCATTTTTGAGAAGCCGCAATGTAGCGCATATCTTTATCTAACATGGCTATGGCCATAGGCGACTGCTCAATAAATATTCTGTTCCGCTCTAGGCTATTCTTAATCTCAATTTCAGCGCTCTTTTTCTCATCTATGTCCTGAAAAAGACCATACAGTCGAGTACACTTGTCATTTTCAAACTCTGGAATTCCGATGGCTCTTATCCATTTTAGCTTATTTTTAGTCGTTGCGATTTGCAACTCAACATCGTAAGATTCGCAGTTTTGTATAGCACTATTAACAGCGTTAGTGATTTTTTCGCGATGTTCTTCAATAAAAAAATTAATGCCCGTCTCTATAGTAGGTTGAAAGGTCTCGTCTACTCCATGAATGTTTCGGGTTACCTGACTCCAGACAGATTGATTTGTACGTAAGTCCATTTCCCAAGTGCCAATTCGGGCTACCTGGTTGGTTCTCTCTAGTAGGTCTTTGTAGTGCGCTAGCTTTATTTCGTAGTTTTTTCGCTGAGTGATATCCTGGATTGAGCCAGACATTTGTAAGGGCAGCCCTTCCGCGGTCTGACTGGTAACTTTTCCTTTGTTCAATACCCAGACCCAATGCCCTGCCTTATGCTTCATGCGCATTTCGCATTCATAAAACTTCGTTTTGCCCTTTAAGTGTTGCTTTAGTACTTTCTCGTTTCTTTTATAATCATCCGGGTGAATAAGGTTAAGCCAGGTATCAATGGATTTTGAGGGAAGTTCATCCATTGAGTAGCCAATAATATCAGCCCATCGTTCATTAAAAATAACAGTGCGGGATTGGATATTCAATTCCCAGGTACCGGTTTGAGTTCCAGTTAAAATATTATTGAATCTGCGGTTTTGAGATTTTAGTTTTTCTTCAGCCTCCTTTCTCTGGGTGATGTCAATATGGCAACCTAGCATGCGGACAGGGTTAAAATCACTGTCCCATTCTACTACCCTTCCGGTACAGGCTATCCATACAATTGAACCACTTTTGTGAATATATCTTACATGTGACTTAAACGGAATTTTGCCTCTACTCGTAACATGAGCATTAAACGCTTGCATTACCATAGGAAAATCCTCAGGGTAAATTAAATTTTCCCATATTTCGGGGCTTGGAGATAACTCATGATCTTCATAGCCCAACATCGATTTAAAGGTAGGACAAAGATACCCTGTGTTTTCCACAACATTCAAATCCCAATAGCCAACAGGAAAATCTTCTAAAATAGCCTGTGGTATGTTTTCCATGTAAAGGTTAATAAAAAGCTAGTACTATTTAACGGGCGAGGAGGCTTGCTAAAAGAAAAGCAAAATTTCTTACACAAAAATTAAGGAAAGAGCAGTAAATGAAAAATCTATCTTTCGTTGGTTTCTTACCCAAGGGTTTTTACTTATATTAATGGTATAAGATACCTGATGATGTAAAGTAAGATGGCTACAAGGTCAGTATTACCTTCTGGTATGAACTAAATACGCTTAATCAATTTATTGATCTGACTTTTTAGAGGAACGCCTTATTCGCGAACTATTATAGAAAGAAACGAGCTGGGAAAGTGAGCCTTGAAAAATTAGAGTAATATTCTCTCCTCGGCCAATTTGGAAGAGACTATTATAAAAGGCAACTTCACCGAAAAATGCATCGATGTTTAGAAAAATACGTTTATCCCGCACTATATTTATTCTGTCATTGGTCATTATAAATGTAGGCTGCGATCAGGTATCAAAATCCATTGTTCGAGAACGGGTGGAATACCATGACTATATTGAAGTCATTCAGGATTATATGACTCTTACCAAGGTAGAAAATAGTGGTGCCTTCTTAGGCATGGGTTCAGATCTTCATCCTGGCCTGAGAACTATTGTTATGCTGATTCTTCCGGCCATTGCTCTGACAATCATGCTTTTTCTGTTAATTTATAAAACATCCCTTCCATCTGCTATGATCATCGGGATTTGCTTTATGCTGGGAGGTGGGATTGGTAATATTATTGATCGTTTTCGGTATGGTGCGGTAACCGATTTTTTGCATATAGATCTGGGGCTCTTTCAGACTGGCATCTTTAATCTGGCGGATGTCTCCATCATGATCGGTGCCAGCATGCTGTTTATTTACACCCTTGTTCACAAAAACAAACCGGAACAGCAGACATGAGCAGAAAACCGGGGTGCTTTAATCGTGAGGGCGTGCCACGGTTGGCAGCAGACCGTGGAAGGCTATGGGTTCGAGCAAATGCTTACGGCTACCTGCCTGCCACTAACTAGTTTCTCTCGTAGCCCGTCAATTTGCTTTTGACAAAACATTAGGAAGCGGGAGGCCATTGGCTACTGCCTCCCACTGACCGCCTCCGGTAACGCTTATATAAAAATTGCCTCTTACTGATAACCAATGCGCTGCTAAATTAACGCATTTACAAAGGAATGCTAATTTTAGACGTAGCCCCTCTCTCGCCCTATTATCTGCAATCTGCTCTGTCATTTTTTTGCTATCTTGGGCAGCAGAATCTAACCGTATTTTATGTTTGAATCCATTAAAGAAAAGGTTGTAACCGTTGATAAACTGGCTGCATTACGGCAGCAGTTACAGGGGAAAACAATAGTGTTTTGCTCAGGCTGCTACGATATTTTGCAATCCGGGCATGCGGTATTTTTTAATCAGTGCAAGCAGTTCGGGGATGTGCTGGTGGTGGGCGTTGGGCGAGATCGAACCCTGGAGGCATTAAAAGGGCCAGGCCGCCCGGTCAACCCTGAGAATAATCGTATCTACCTGCTGGCTGCCTTGCAAGATGTGGATTATGCCGTATTAAATGATTTTGAGATTGGCGAAGGCAAGATAGATTTCAAAGACGTAGTCACGCAACTTCGGCCAGACGTGTTTGTATTAAACGAAGACGACTCAGCCATAGACCATAAGAAAAAACTTTGCGATCAACTAGGCACTCGTCTGGCGTTTGTAAAGCGGGAAGTGCCGCCCGAATTGCACCCAACCTCTACTTCTAATATTATCAATAAGATCAACTACGCCTTTCGGGCGCCGTTGCGGATTGACTTTGCCGGTGGGTGGACTGATGTGCCCTATATTATGAATGGAGAGACTGGTTATGTGTCTAACGTAGCGATTAAACCTTTAATTGAGAGTCGGAATAACCAGTTCAACTTTTCGGGTTACCCTCGAGGTAGCGGGCTGAGTACTTCTACGGCGGTAAAGCTGTTGGAGATGATCGGTGCTAAAAGCTATAACGCCGAACCCAAGTCGCTGGAGATGATTGCCGAAGACCTGTTTAATCTGGAGAATAAAGAACTGAACTGGGCCATCGGGCGGCAGGATCAGTATGCCATTGTGTACGGCGGTTTCCATTGCTTTGAGTGTGGCGATGGGTATGCCAAACCACTAGAAACCGGCGTAAGCCAATCTACCTTAGAGAAATTTAAAGAGCATCTGTTGTTGTTGCATACCGGAGTATCACGCAATGCCCAGTCGGCAGTAGAGCAGGTGTATCAGAACCATCAGACTCCCTCTGGGCGGGAGGCCCTGCGTATGATTGGCGAATGTGGTAAGGAATTTTATCAGGCGTTGGCTCAGGAGAACTTTGCAGAATGCGCGCGTATTATGGAGCGTAACTGGGAGGCGCAAAAACAACTAGCCGGTGCCAGTACCAACGAAAACCTGGATGCCATGTATGCTTTCGCCAAAGAGCAGGGGGCTTTGGGGGGTAAAATCTGCGGAGCCGGTGGGGGCGGTGCCTTCATTTTTTATTGCGAAGATCCGCAGGAACTCAAGCGTGCTATGAAAAAACAGTTTGTCGACTGCTTCGAGATTGATTTTGCCTTTGAGTATGATGATATTAAAACGCTGAATGCTTTTTAGCAGGGAGCAGGGAGCAGGGGGTAGGGTGCTTGGTGCTGGGAGTGAAGGGAAAAAGGTAGACGGTGAACGGTAGAAGGTATATGGTGTGGCGCTGTACACAATAGGTTAAAAGCGGGGTTTGAGATACCCTGGTCAGGTATGGCAGGAGCGAAAAATTGGGCTTTGATACGTATGTGGGGTGGTTTTAGACATAAAAAAGGCTTTCCCTGTTATGAGAAAGCCTTTTTATCAATATTATAACGTCTGCCGTTAGCCTTTGGCGCTGGCGTAGCGTTTTCCTACTTCATCCCAATTTACTACATCCCAGAAAGCACCAATGTACTCCGGGCGTTTGTTTTGGTATTTCAGATAGTAGGCGTGCTCCCATACGTCTAATCCCAGAATAGGCGTGCCTTGTACTTCGGCTACATCCATTACGGGGTTGTCCTGATTGGGCGTAGAAGTAATCTTCAGAGAACCACTGCTATCGACAACTAGCCAGGCCCAGCCGGAGCCAAAGCGAGTAGCCGCTGCCTGAGCAAAATCTTCTTTAAAAGCATCAAGAGAGCCAAATGTTGAGTCAATAGCCGAAGCCAGATCACCACTAGGAGAGCCTCCACCATTGGGAGATAGGATCGTCCAGAATAGTGAGTGATTGTAGTGGCCACCCCCATTATTACGGACGGCTGTTGAGTACTTACTCACCCCTTTCATCAGTTCCTCTAGCGACATGTCGGCCTGAGGGCTACCCTCTATGGCAGCATTCAGTTTTGTAACGTATCCGCCGTGGTGTTTGTCGTGGTGGATTTGCATGGTTTGGGCATCAATGCTGGGTTCCAGTGCGTCGAATCCGTACGGAAGATCGGGAAGTGTAAAAGCCATGTTGTTGGTTGGTTTAAGGTTTAAAAATGTAATGTCAAGTATTGTTAACGGGCGAGTCTGGTTCTTGTTTATAGAATCAGAGCATTGTTTTCGAGTTTGTGAGTGCCCTTACAGGTCATCGAGCGAAGGGACGGTAAGGGCTGCTACATCCCACCCGGCTAATTGAGCGCCGGCCTGGTACGTACTTTCCAAAAATGCGAGCAATGCCTCACGAGGATCAGCCTCCTGCCGTAGGTTATCGTAGGTAAGCAAGGCCATCGGGCCACCATTGTTATCGACCCACCGGGCAGTAGCGGGTTGGATAGGCTGCTGGTCCAGCCCTTCTGGTGAAGGGTAGGTATAGGAATAAAATGCCGGTTCAGGCGTATTCTCATCGCCAGCCCAGAAGCCAAAGCTGATCACCTCATGTGAGTAAGCGTCTTTATCAGATAACCGCATTTTGGGGTCTAAAGCGGGGCCGGGGCGGCCCGAAAAACGGGTGACTGTCAGATCCATATGATGCCAGTATAGGTGTACAGGACAGGTCTTTCCATAAAAACGCCCACTGAATTCTTTAAAAACGCTGTCTGTCCAAAGCAAAATACGCCAGAAGCGCTCCACATACTCGGGCTGGTACGAAGCCAGCTCTGTAATCTGATCAAAAGGTTTCTTAATAGGTAAATCGAAAGGCTCTGCTACAATCGATACCTGAATGCTCCACTGTTGTAGAATACCTTTTAGTTGGCGATAAAAATCCGCTACACTGAGTCCATCTTGCAGTGGAATACTTGCCTCGTGCCCTCGACTACTTATCACTTCTAACTGGCGTCGCACAAAATTGAAGGTGATTTCAAACGTTTCGTTCTTGTAGGGGATTGCATAGGTTGTTAAACCTTTAGGACTAACATACAGGGTGATATACCACCAGTGATTTTTACGGGGCGTAAGCTGGAGACGGATTTTTCCAACAATTTGTACATACAGGTGCAGCGTCCGCTGGGTATTCTGCCAGGCATCCAGCGGTAAGTCAGGTAGGTAAGGAGTAGCCATTACTTTTTCCGGGGTTTAATCTTCTTCAAACAGTGCAAAATCCGTCACGAGACGGCAGATGTTACCGTCAGCATCTCGGCCTATATATGAGGTGTAGGTGCCTTCCCCATCACCTGAAGAACAGACAACGAGGTTATGTTCATTTAGCGGTAAGTCGGCCCAGGCCCGGTTCTCTTCATGGGTCTCGTCCAGCGCATTGTGTAAGTCATTATGCACGGCTTCCCGTTGCTCATCGCTCAGTGCCTGAAGGTGCTGAAACACCTTTTCATCGGCCAGACCAAAAATACCTGAGGCTACTAAAGCACTCATCATGGCATTTTCGCCAGTGTATTGAGCCGGTTCCCATTGGGTAGGTGGCTGAGGACTAAACACGATGCGTACGTAACCTACAACTTCTTCGCCATCATCAAATTCGGCAATGGCGGCTTCTACCGGAAACTCGCCGGTAGGAAAAGTCTCAGTCAGTACCAGATCGTTGCGCTCCTCAAAAGGGTCTCCGGCCATTAGTTTTCCGGATGAGGTTTTTATTGAGCCCAGGAGGAGTTTGGTGAAAAGTACTTCTTCATCGGCCAGTTCTACAACAATATCATCTTCATCGAAGGTCAGTTCAAAAAGTTCGGCAATAGCTTGGTCCATAGCGTAATGAATTAAGGTGAAAAAACGACCCGCAATATAAGCGATCCCGTCAGATGAACAACTTTTCCTGTTACGGATTATCAGGAAACGTGTTATTGGTCTGCCCTAAAGTATAGTAGAAATGCACTACCTGTTCTTCGGCGGTCGGTTGGGTAGTACGATAAAAGTCTAGCGCATAATCATCTACTTTATCGGCCTGCACAAACACCTCCTCGAAGCCGTGTTCTGTACAATATAGATTTACCTCAGCAATTAATTTATTGCCGATACCTTGCCGTTGATGTTGGGTATCAACCGCCAGATCGTAAATGTAAGCCAGGGGTTTTTCGGAATAATATTGCTCCAGCACATAGACCGTTAGGCCTCCTACTATTTTACCTTTCAGTAATGCCACAAATACAAAAAAGTCATTCCTGTTGAGTAACCTTTGCCGGTGTTTAGCGTCAGGCATAGAAAAATTCTCCATTTCAAATACCTTTTCAAAGAGCCGAATCACTTCTGTAAACCGGTCAACATCATTTCCGCTCAACTTATGAACCAAGACACCAGGTTTTGTGGTGGGCATAATACGATTCATTTTATCTATACTATTAATGTGAACCACATAAGTTTAATGGTTTCTCATCTAACTAAGTCTGTTATACTGTGGTACACTAACTTCTTGGTCTATTCCAGGTTACGAATAACCCGACAGGGGTTTCCGGCGGCAAACACATCGGAAGGAATGTCTCGGGTAACAACGCTACCAGCGCCTATAATGGTACGGTCGCCGATGGTTACCCCGGGGCAGATTACGGCACTACCGCCCACCCATACATCTTCTCCTATGGCAATTGGCTTGGCAAACTCCCGCCCTGAGGCCCTTTCCTTATAATGGGTAGGGTGGGTAGCGGTGTACACCTGCACATTAGGTCCAAACAGGGTCCGGCTACCAATCGTTACCCGCATCACATCAAGCACGATGCAGTTAAAGTTAAAAAATACTTTCTCACCAACTTCCATGTTGGTGCCGTAGTCGCAATAGAAAGGGGGCTGCAACCATAACCCTTCGCCAGCATTAGGAATTAGTTCTTTCAGAATACGCGTGCGTTTCTCTACCTGATCTTCCCGGGTATCATTTAATTCTTTAATGAGCAGCCGGGTTCTTAATCTTTCGTCAGAGAGTTGTTTATCCAAAGGGTCATACAACTCACCGGCAAGCATCTTTTCTTTTTCGGTTTCCATAAGGTTGGTGTTTTTCTGATTTCAAACTAAAAGATAGTGAGTGATCTGCAGATTATAATGCCTTCCGAAGGCCACTCTATCAAATTATCTGTGGTATGAGAAGAACGATATGTAGCGGGTTATCATGTATTTCGGTTCGTAGGTTTTAGCAGAACATGGGAAATGCATATACTCACTACCTATAGACAGGGGCTGACGGTAATTTATGATTTCAAATTATAAATAATAATCCCAGACCGAAAAAACACAAAGATGGCCGGGTTTATAAGCCCTGGCTACTCTATGGGGGAGGCAGCAGCTTTTTCTATAGTAAACTTAAAGGTGGTACCTTCTTCTATTACAGATTGCACTTCTATAGTTCCCCCCATCTTTTCTACTAACCTTTTCACCATAAACAAGCCCAGCCCGCTGCCCTGCTGATTGAAGCGGTCTTTTAGCCCCAGGGTAGAAAACATTTGAAAGATGGTCGTAAATTGCTTTTCCTCGATACCTGAGCCATTGTCCTGTACCTGAAATATATAGTGCGTGTCAGTTTCGGTACCACTCATCCGAACATACCCCTCATCTTTATTATTGTATTTTACTGCATTAGTACCCAGATTTACCAGTATATGCTTTAGGGCCGTTTTAGAGGTTATTATTGAAGGAGGCAGATCGTCGTAATAGACTGAGAAATTTGGCGGGAGGTCCATGAGTAATACCACTTCTTTCATTAAGTGCGCAGTGTTTATTTCTTCTTGCTCTTGAGAAGAGATTTCATTTAGCTTGGAAAATTTCAGCAAGCTTTCCACCATATCTTTCAACCGATAAGCCGAAGAGTTTAGGTGGCTAATGACGTGAAATATACGCTCAGTAGTATCATCTGGTAATTGCTCCTTCAATAATCCGGTTAAAGCAATAATATTATTAAGAGGGTTCTTCAGGTCGTGGGCAGCATTATAGGCAAAGTTCTCCATCGCCTCGTTGGCTTCCTTCAGGTTGGCCTGGCTTTTATTGAGTTCGTCTACCTTGCGCCGTAACTCAAGCTGCGCCACCACCTGATTGGCTAACGCTTGTAGAGAGGCAACCTGCTGCGGAGTTAGCTCCCGGGTTTTCTGATCAATCACGCACAACGTTCCAAGAGCATGGCCTTCGGGTGTCACTAAGGGTACACCAGCATAAAACTGGATATGAGGCTCGCCAGTTACCAATGGGTTCTCCCGGAAGCGTTCATCGGTCCGCGGGTCAGCCACAATCATGATCTCTTGGGGTTGGAGAATGGCATGGGCACAAAATGCGTCTTCACGTGGGGTTTCCTGGCTATCTAATCCCTGCCGGGATTTAAACCATTGCCGGTTCTCATCGAGCAGAGTAATAAGGGAAATAGGAGTATTACAAATCTCGGATGCAATTCGGGTAATGTCGTCAAAGTCTTTCTCCGGCAGGGTATCCAGAATATTATAACTCTTAAGTGCTTCTAGCCGTTCTGCCTCATTGCTGGTAGGTCCAGGCTGTCTCATAAATAGAAATTAATTATATACTTACTACGGAGCAAGCATGAAATCGTTTAACACGGATTCAGGGAAAAAAGGTCTGTTTTCTCCCTTTTACCAAAGGTGTAATTTCATGCCCTCGTGCGTGGCTGTAAAGCCCAGTTTTTCGTAAAATTTATGCGCTTCGGGCCTCTTCTTGTCAGTAGTTAACTGGACAATATGCGCATTCCGTTCAGTAGCCCGCTTTATCGCCCAGCGGAATAATTTTTCGCCCAGCCCGGCCTGCCTACGATCTTTTCGGATGCGAACAGCTTCAATCTGGGCGCGAATACCGCCCTGATAAGTAAGGTAAGGAATAAATGATAGTTGTAATGTTCCAATGACTTCCTGCTGCTCGTCTTCGGCCACAAGTAATTCCTGATTCGGGTCCTGGTCAATCTGCTCAAAGGCGGTATAATAAGCTTCAGGGAGCGGAATTTCATAGCGTTCTCGCTGTTGCCCCAGTGCATCATCGGCCAACATCTTAACAATAGCAGGAACGTCGGCTCGAGTTGCAATTCTGATGGTCATTTGGGTAAGGTTTGATTGCTTAATTATTGGTGAACTATACTGCAGCTGCTGTAGAGGGAATTGTTTAGGGCTATTATGAGCGGTGCAGGTATATTTTCTTATTTGCTTGTAAAGTTTACGGTGCTGCTTTTATAGATCATTTGTCCGCTTTACTGGAAGGTACTGGTTCTATCAGGTCCCACAGGTTTCCGTAGAGATCCTCGAAAACGGCTACAGTACCATATATTTCTTCTTTTGGCGGACGTACGAAGTGAATCCCCGCCTTTTGCATGCGATGGTAATCTCGCCAGAAATCATCGGTATGCAAAAATAAAAAGACCCGCCCACCAGCCTGGTTACCGATACAACTGCGCTGCTCTTCATCTGCTGCTTTAGCTAGTAATAAACAACAGCCATCAGAGCCTGTGGGCGCGATCAATACCCAGCGTTTGGTTTCGTCTAAGGGAGTATCTTCTACTAATGTAAATTGCAGTTTTTGAGTATAATAGGCAATGGCCTCGTCATAATCAGATACTAAAAGTGTAAGATGGGCGATCCGTTGGTGCATAGTATCAGGTGATATGCGTAAAGTAAAACAGGTATGACAACTTATGCATTTTTATCGGGTTTCTGCGCAATAAGGTTAATCATGCGCTGGTTCGTTGCCTGATATTCGTACCTTTTCATGCGAACTGACCTTTTGCTGCCAGTCATTTTCCCTGCGTTCGTAGAGAATATCGGTTGCTTTTGCCTGTTCAGGAAGGTATTACTATTCTGTTAAGAGTAAAAGCCATAGAGTAAAGATTATTACGGTTGCTTTTGTATGTGATGTTTCGCCCTACTCAGAGTCCTCTTCGAGCGGCCGGCGCCCGGTAACTCTGAGCGAGATAGAAATTTGATTGCAAAATCAACCGTAATAAAGTCTAGTATAGATAATAAAAAAGGGGAAGTAAAACTTCCCCAATGATACTAATTTGCAAATCTATAACCCTTTGGCTAGCGTCTTTTTTTCCAGTAAGGCTTGCGTTGCTTCTGGCTGTTATTGCTACTGCTACCATTACCATTTTCCGCATGGGCAGTTTGTGGTTTTTGAGGTCGCCGCTGGGGTTTGGCTGGTCTTTCCGGTGCGTCATCTGGTCCTTCATTCATGAAAGGATGCTCGGCTACTACAGGAATTCTCTGGTCAATTGTCTTTTGAATGTCGCGCAGGTAAGCCTTTTCCTCAGTGTCACAGAATGACAAGGCAACTCCGCTGGCACCCGCCCGCCCGGTCCGGCCAATGCGGTGAACGTAGGTTTCAGGGACATTCGGTAAATCGTAATTAATTACGTGCGAGAGTTCTTCTACATCAATACCGCGAGCGGCAATGTCGGTAGCTACCAGCACATTGGTATGGCCACTTTTAAAACTGCTTAACGCTTTCTGTCGCGCGGTTTGTGATTTGTTTCCGTGAATAGCATTAGATTGAATCCCGGCCTTATCCAGGAGTTTGACAATCTTGTTAGCTCCGTGTTTGGTACGTGAAAAGACCAGAACAGAAGCAATAGGTTCATTTTGCAGCAGGTGAATCAGTAATTTGGTCTTTCCTTTCTTGGATACAAAATATACCGACTGTTCTACCTTCTCGGCGGTAGTTTGCTCCGGCGTAATCACTACTTTTTCCGGATTACCCAGAATTTTGTGAGAAAGCTCTACAATATCAGGGGGCATGGTAGCCGAAAAGAAAAGCGACTGACGTTGGGCCGGTAGCTTAGCGATAATCTTCCGAATATCATGGATAAAGCCCATATCGAGCATGCGGTCGGCTTCATCCAGTACAAAGTATTCAATATCTTTTAAGGTAATGATGCCCTGCCCCATTAAGTCCAGCAGACGACCGGGCGTAGCAATGAGCACGTCGGTGCCCTGGCGTAGGGCATCTGTTTGCTTGCCCTGCTTCACTCCACCAAAGATGACCGTATTTCTAATGCCGGTGAATCTGCCATAAGCAGTAAAACTTTCGGCAATTTGTATGGCTAACTCCCGGGTAGGAGTTACAATCAGCGCTTTTATCTTGCGACGACCTTGCTGTTGTTGCCGGTCTTGATAAAGATGATGCAGGATGGGGATAGCAAAGGCAGCGGTTTTTCCGGTACCTGTTTGCGCACACCCCAGCAGGTCTTTACCACGCAGAAGAATAGGAATCGATTGTTCCTGTATGGGCGTAGGATGCGTGTACCCTTCAGCCTTGAGAGCTTTCAGGATAGGTTCAGTAATTTCTAAGTCTTTGAAAGTCATATTTTTATGAATAAAAGCAGCAAAGCTATAAGATTTATTAAGATTTCGCTTGAGGGATTGAAGTTTATAAGGAATTTCCCATGTATCAAGAGTACATGATTTTAGTTTGAGCTTTGCTTACTCAGAGTATTTGTGTTGGACCTACCTCTGGAGAAAACCATATAAAAATTCAGGGTAAGTCAATGCTAGAAAGGTTTATCGGAAAGGTTGTGGCAGGGTAATATTATAAGACGGATTATTTCTTCAGGAAGGCTAAATGATGCTGTTTCGTGTGGTACCATCCTGAACTACACTGCCCTATCGGCAATACTGATAAAGTTGCCGATTTGTTGTCAAACAGGCAGTGAAGTTCCAGTAGTGGTACTACTTATAGAATAATAACTTAATACTAGCGGATAATGCAAACGGTAAGTGAGAAGGTGTTACTTCTTCACATTAACCGCGTTCATGCCCTTCGGACCTTGCTCCAGTTCAAAAGTTACCAGATCACCCTCTTTAATTTCGGGTACTGCTAAGCCAGTAACATGGACAAAGTATTTTTCGTAAGAATCAACCTCTTTTATAAAGCCAAAGCCTTTAGAGTCGTTAAAAAATTCTACTCGCCCAGTTTTTAGGGGAGTGTCTTCTTCTTCCTTCTTAGGAACACCAATAACGATGTTTTCTGCTTTGACTTTCTTCTTCTTGGCCGGATCCGGAGGAGTATCAGTAAGGTTTCCGTTTTCATCGACATAAGCCATCATATTTTCCAGGCTACTGTCGGTACTGGCTTCCTTACGTTCTTCTCGTTTTTGTTGTTTTTCTTGTCGTTTCTTTAAACGCTTTTTCTCTTTTTCTTTCTTACTAAAAGTATCTTGCGATTTCGCCATTCTTTGTTTTTTAGGTTTATTTACGAACGTTAAAATATACGGAAACGTTTCTTTTATTTGTTATATTTCAGATTGATTCATTGAAATATAATATGTATTGGTGCCTCTGACTCTCACAAATGCCTTTCTGAGGATATAAAAGCCTTTTTTTTAGCACAGAAGTATAACAGCTTTTTTGTATGGTTAATTTATTTTTAAATATATAACCAAAAATCTTCTTGATTCCAAGTTGACGTAGGTTGTAGGGCATAAATCAATTTTCCTCTCTGCATATGATCATCTTGTAGATTCGCTCCTGGCTGAGGAAAGTATCTGTTTTTCGTGATACAATGTTTGTCAACAACCTTGAATATAGCTTTTCCTTCGTCAAATTTATCGCAGAAAAAATCGGATTTGCTTACAGGCTACGTATCTTTATCCGTATGCCTCAACTTGATTTAGCGAGGAGTGCTGCTGCCTCGTTGGAAACATCATATTAATGGAAGCTAAGCGAACTCTCGTCTTCGACTTTGATGGCACTATTGCTGATACCCTGCCGCGTATTTTAGCTATTAGCAACCGTTTATCCAGCGAGTTTGGTTATCGTAAATTACCTGATGAGGCGATTGAACTGTTTCGAGGAAAACGCTCGCGAGAAGCTTTGGAGCAACTTCAAATACCTATGATAAAACTGCCTGTTATTGCTCGCAGGATGAAGGCTGAGTTGCAGAAAGAAATACATTTGCTTAAACCCATTGCTTCTGTTAAGGAAGTTATTTGTGAGCTAGCCCCCCATTATCGGCTGGGTATTGTTACCTCTAACTCTTTGCCCAACGTGGAGCAGTTTCTGGAAGCTAACGAAATGGCTTTTTTTGACTTTATCCATTCGTCTTCATCGCTCTTCGGAAAAAGTAGTGTGCTGAGAGGCGTTTTGCGGTCTCGTCGGTTATTGCAGGAAGAAACTATCTACATAGGTGATGAAACGCGTGATATAGAAGCCGCTAAAAAATCCGGAATTGATATGATTGCCGTTTCCTGGGGAGCCAACTCTGCTGAGGTGCTAGCCAGCCTACAACCTCAATTCCTTATCCACCAACCGAAAGGGTTACTTGCGTTACTTACTGAAGGAATGAAGGAATGAAGGAATGAAGGAATGAAGGAATGAAGGAATGAAGGGGTTGAGTGCTTGGCGGTGGGAGCGTGGAGTAAGCAATGGGCAATCAGCAATCTAAAACCATCAACTATCTTTCTTAAAAATCTTAAAGACTTTCCAATCGCGGAAGGTTTTCTGGTCGTCCTTCTTTTTGCGTTTGGCTTTATTTTTCTCTTTGAGGCGTTTTGTTTTTTCTTTGTACTTAGCTCGTTTGGTTTTATGCTTTTCTTTGAGCTTGGCCTGTTTTTGCTTCTCTCGTTCTTTAACCTTATCACTGCGGGTTTTCAGGCGTTCGCGTTTTCGCTTGCGTTGGGCTCTGGCTTTCTGCCGTTGGTTCTTTCCCTCTTTGCCTAGCACGTAGCGTACGGAGATGGCGGTCGAGTAATCAAAGTTTTCTTCGTGAGAGATGTGGTAAGCGGGTTTTACATCGGCCGAAACGACTAACCGTAACAGTGGGATTTTCAATTCTGCTCCCATGATAGCGTCCACACCCATCACCGGGCCAAAATCATCCAGTCCGCCCAGGTGCCCACCTCCACCAACGTAAAAATTTAAGCCTTTACCTATCAGGGGGTAGTGATTTTCCAGCAGCAGTGTGCCCCGCATTTCCCGGTCATTGCCGGTGAGCATACCTTCCAGAGCAAAGCTACGAAAGACTCGTTGCTTCATGGTGATGCCTAACTGGTCGCCGTCTACCCGTAAACCAGCAGCGGTGCTATATTTTTGGGCATATCCTGCCAGGCTGATAAACCAGGTGGCTATAAATACATAAATCCATCGCATAAGCATGTAACTTCAACGAGAATTTATCAAATCTAGTCTCTTCCCGCCGGATTGTGTAAGTTTGACCAAGGAATAGACCAATTCCTCTAAGAAGGTCAAAACAACATTCCTGAAACCCGAAATCATAGTCTAAAATTCCAGTTAGAAAAATAATCCCGTTTATGGATAAAGCGTCATTAATGAAAACCCTGCTGGATACCCTACCCCAGGTGGGAACGGTAACCTGGTTGGGTATTCGCCCGGAACGGCGAACTCCGCTTCAGATAGTAGCTGAGGTATATGCCAAACAAGACTCAGGGCTGGAAGGAGATCATTATGCGGGGAGGCCCCAGAGCAAACGACAGGTAACCCTTATCAGTGCGGAGCATATTCAGGCAGTAGCTTCTATGCTACACCGGGAAACAATAGACCCAGGGTTATTGCGCCGCAATATTGTGGTGAAGGGCATTAACCTGCTGGCGTTGAAAGGTAAGCGATTTAAAATTGGGGATGCTGTGCTGGAGATGACCGGCGAGTGCCATCCCTGCTCGCGCATGGAGCAGAACCTGGGAGCAGGCGGGTACAATGCCATGCGGGGCCACGGGGGTATTACAGCCCGGGTGATTGAAGAAGGACGCATCCGAATAGATGATGCGGTGCAAATGCTACCGGATACTGGTGAATAAGAACAAATATTCTTTGGTTGGGTGTGCTAATTTTGTGGAAATATTTTCTTCTTATAGAATTTCCTTATTTTTCCCGAAACGAATATTCCCGGATTGGATTTTACCCGGTGGATATTTATCGAGAAAACTTTACGAACGGCACAATCGCCAAACAAACTATTATGGCCGAACAAAAAGAAGAGCGCTTACAAATGACATTAGGCCCCTGGTTGCTTTGGGGCATGGGAGTAGGGTTGGTGATTTCAGGAATGTACTTTGGCTGGAACCTGGGGCTGGCCGAAGGTGGTACGATGGGGTTAGCCATTGCTACGGGCTTTATCATGCTGATGTATATTACGTTTACGTTTAGCTATACCGAACTGGCCTGTGCTGTTCCGAAGGCCGGTGGAGCCTTTGCGTATGCCGATCGGGCACTGGGGAAAAAAATGGGTTTTGTCGGTGGAATGGCTCAGATTGTTGAATTCGTGTTCGCTCCCCCGGCCATTGCCGCCGCCATTGGTGCTTATTTCAACCTTTACTTTCCGGGGATTCCTACGCTGGCTATTGCCATTGGGGCGTATTTTCTTTTCACCTTACTGAATGTGCTGGGGGTTCGTCTGGCAACCACCTTTGAGCTAGTAATAACAATACTGGCGGTGGTGGAGCTGCTGATTTTCGCAGGGGTTACTTTGCCGCATTTTGAGCCGGCCAATCTTAGTATCAACGCTTTTCCCAATGGGATTTCCGGGGCTTTTGCGGCCATTCCTTTTGCCATCTGGTTCTTTTTAGCTATTGAAGGGGTCGCCAATCTGGCCGAAGAAACGGTGAATCCGCAACGCAACGTATTACTTGGGTTTGGCTCAGCCATCTTTACCCTGGTTATGCTTTGCATTATTACGTTTGTATCGGCAGTTGGAGTAAATGGTTGGGAAGCCGTCGTGTATCCGCCCGATAGTACTGAGCCTTCTGATTCGCCGCTGCCCCTGGCCTTATCGTATGTAGTGGGGAATAATAATTTTCTTTATCATCTGCTGATTTCAGTGGGCCTGTTAGGGCTGGTTGCTTCTTTTCATGGTATTATCCTGGCAGCCGGGCGGGCAACCTTTGAGTTTGGGCGAGTGCGTTACGTGCCCCCTCGCTTAGGAAAAGTGCATCCGAAGTTTAAAACACCTGCTACCGCTCTGATTGTGAATATGCTGGTGGGTATAGTGGCCTTGTTAACCGGAAAAACCGGGGAGATTATTACCATTGCCTGCTTCGGAGCTATCACGTTATACATCATTTCCATGATTAGCCTGTTTGCACTACGAAAGAACGAGCCCAACCTGGAACGTCCATTTCGCGTGCCGCTGTACCCCATTTTTCCTGCTGTTGCCCTCACCATCGCTACGGTAGCTTTGATCGCCATGACGGTGTACAATCTGGTTGTTGCTTTAGTTTACTTTGGAATTATGGCAGTGGCGTATGCCTACTTCCATTTCTTCGTGAGCCATAAGCAACCTCAGCTACACAAGCAGTAACGTGACTGCCCGGCAATTTGCGTTAATAGGTCTGTCAGCACCCATTATTTTCTGGGTTACATATGGCATCATGTCCTTTTTGCGACCGGAATATAGCTTTATGACCAAGGCGATCAGTGAATTAGGATCGGTAGATGCACCCGATAAGTGGGTCTGGAATATGATAGGGTATACGTTGGTGGGAGGAATGATCTCGGTATATTCCTTCGGGTTATTCAGAGATGTATCGGACGGGCAAGGAAGCCGGTGGCCCCTGATTGGTTTTGTGCTTAGCGGTCTGTTTATGGCTTTATCGGGAGTGTTTCCCGGTGATTTTGAAGATCGGCAATCTACTACCATGTTGCTTCATACCCTGGGGAGCTTCGGGAGTTATATTTTCTTTCTGGTGGGAGCCTTTACGTATCCTAAGCTGATGCGCCGGTCAACGTACTGGCAAGGGGCAGTAAGGCCATTACTCCTGTTTACCTGGCTAACGATACTATTTGGGGCATGGCCTTTCGTGTTTACCAATATCCCGGCAGTAGGGCAGCGATTAGTCTTTTTCTTTTACCTGCTTTGGGTTTTCTATACCGCCCTCAAACTTTATCAACGGCCTGCGTCAGCCCGATAAGCTTATTAAAAATGAAGGTTTAATGCCAAACATTTTTGCAGGATTGTATATTGCTTAACTGTAGAACTAACCTAACTCAAAAATACCGATAACAACCTATGGAACCTCTTCGAGTACTTTTTATTGGCGCCCACCCGGATGATTGCGAAGTGTACGGGGGCGGAACGGCCGCTCTGTTTTCTCGCATGGGCCACCAGGTAAAATTCATTTCCATGACCAACGGCAATGCCGGGCACCATGAACTAATGGGGAATGATCTGGTGAATCGCCGCAGTATGGAGACTGTAGCAGCAGCCCAAGTGCTGGGAGTGGCCTACGAAGTGCTGGATCATGACGACGGACAACTGGAGCCTTCCGTGGCTAATCGGAATGAAGTCATCCGCAAAATCCGGGAGTGGCAGGCCAATATTGTTGTAACCCATCGCCCCAATGATTACCATCCTGACCATCGCTATACCAGTGTGCTCGTGCAGGATGCAGCTTATATGGTGATGGTGCCCAACCTGGTATTTGATATGCCCGCCCTGCGCCATAATCCGGCCTTTTTCTACTTTGCCGACCATTTCCAGAAGCCGTATCCCTTCTCTCCTGATGTAGCAGTAGATATTATCGAAACCTATGAAACTAAAATTCAGGCTCTGCATGCTCATCCCTCCCAGTTCTACGAATGGCTTCCCTGGATCAGCGGAAAGCTAGATGAAGTGCCTGATCAGCAAGCGGACCGCTTAGATTGGCTCAAGCAACATTGGCCCGGGACTCCAAACGAAAGAACCATGAAAGTGCTGGAAAAATGGTACGGAAAAGACAAAGCGACGCAGACACAACATGCCGAAGCCTTTGAGCTTTGCGAGTACGGTCATCAGCCCAATGAAGATGAAATCAGAAAATTGTTCCCGATGATCGGGTAGTATGATTGCATGCGGAAGCCATCAGTCTGTTACAGAGAAAGCTTGCTGCTGGGCCGGAATATAGCGCCCTCTATTTCACTGCCATGTACGGAGTGACTCTTTGAAACACCTCGTAAGTGAATTCTCAATCTCATTATCTTCATCACTCTTCCTCCTTCGCCATCACTTGTCTTGAGCTACTGGTAGTGGCATTCGGGAAATCTGAGGGGATGGGTTGGGTGACTTTGCCAGTGGCAGCCCATTCAGTACCGCGAAGCATGGTAGTGATGAAGCCTACACCAGAAACCGAATGGTCGGCATGTCCCATAATGTTATGAAAGATGCGTCCTTTCCCGTAGCTCAGAGTCATCAGAGCGGGTTCATGGCGACCGGTGCCCTTATTGTCTTCGGCTGAGTAGGCCGTGGCCAGTACTTCCATATTCTCGGCCGGGCCTCGCAGCCTGTTGTAGAGTTCATCTTTGGTGTGCATCCATACCTCAGGCATCCCTTTGGTGATGGGGTGGTCAGGCTTTCTGATCGTGATCTGGTACTCACTCTCCGGGCCGTGTGCACCCGCGTTTCCAGGACTGTCATCCCGCACCAATTCACCAGCATCGTTGTAATAGACCAGCGGTCCGTCTTTCTCGGTACGGTCGCCCCAGCCACCCAGACCGATCATCTGGTTGTAGGCTTTCCATTGGGGGAATGAGTTGTCGGCGGCGTGAAAAACCACCAGCCCGCCGCCTTCTTCCATGTATTTTTCAAAGGCCTGCTGCGTTTTGTCAGGCCAGGGGGCGGCGTTCCATCCAAAATTGCAGATCACTACGTCGTAGCCAGAGAAATCAGGTTGAAAATCAGGATCGGGTTTAGGTTCATCCAGTGCGGTGGTTTTACCCATCCCCTCTACCGGAAAGTCAGAGAGGTATTCCTCGCCCTGCCAAGTGTAGGCTGAACGAGCTACATCCACCGAAAATAGCTCGGTATCTTCCATATACTCCTTCAGCATATAGGTGATCTTCGGCCACTGCACATGGTTATTCTGCCCATCCACAATCAGCACCTTAATGGTTGACTGACCAAAAACTACGATGGTGCATAGAGAGAAAAATACGGCTGTAATGAAAAGTTTCTTGAAGAACATACTAGTGTCAGGTTGTTATAGATTCAATATAGCAATTTTTAGCTGTTAACTTGTTTGAGTAGTATGTAAAGCTCTAAAAACGCTGAAGCACTACATGGGTAAAATCAGTGAAATCAGATAGGTGCTCTTCAACAATGGCAATGACAATATCCAGGTTCAATGAGGTGTAATCATGTACAGCAATGTTACGGAAACTTACCATCGCTTGTAATTTCTGACTGAGCTTTTCATCAATGATACCTTCCTGCTGAAGCAATACAAAAGTGTCTCGGCTATCCTGAGGCACGCCCAGTTTCCTCGCTTTAACGAAATGAGCCGCTATATCAATACACGCCTGGCAAGCCCGTTCTATATTTAAGATAATTGCGTCCTGCTTGGTATAGTTTTGCCGAAATTCAGCATCATAGTCCTCTTTTATACGTTCAAGACAGCGTTCTACGGTAGCGGTCTTGTTGATTACTACATCATCGGCCATAGATCGTCCCGGTTTTTTTAATTTCATCTAGAATGGGCTTGCGGTCATCATTCAGCGTAAGGTAGAGCTGGTATACCTGCAATTCCCACCAGGCCATTTTGTTCTCATCCTGAGTGTAGATGCGCTCGCTGGTGCTCACTACCTGAAATCGCATAACTGTAGAGGCCTGCTGCAAGTCTATCAGGTCCACATCACGGTGCAATTCACGAGCTAGCTGCTGGGCCAGGTTCCACCGATGTAACGGTTCTAAACGTTCCGGGCAGAGTATTGCTATATCAACATCGCTTTCCGGTGTAGACTGACCTTGCGCGATGCTGCCAAATAAGTAAATGGCCTGTATTTGCGGAAGAGCCTTTTGCAATAAGGATGTAAGTAGATTAGTTAGAGGCATGACTTTCGTCATTGGTTCGGTATCAAATTTGTGTAATCTAGGGAAGATAGCCAAAATAAATCGTAGTTGTTATGAATATCCGTCAATACCAAACTCTCTTCTTTATAGCAGTATTGCTGTTCTTTTCTGCCTGCGCCAAGAAAACCGTGACGCGCGTAGACACCAATTCTGACATTGACCTTTCCGGTCGCTGGAACGATGCTGACTCTCGCCGGGTAGCCGAAGCATTATCCGAAAGTGTGCTTTCCAGTGCCTGGCGCGAAGATTTTATGAAGCGTGAAGGCCGCAAACCCGTGGTGATTGTTGGTTTGATCACCAATAAGAGTCATGAGCACATTGAGCCGGAGCCATTTATTAAGGACATTGAGAAAGAATTCATCCGCTCTGGTATGGTTCGGGTGGTGCAGCACAATGAGTTTCGGGAAAAGCTGCGCGATGAGCGGGCCGACCAACAGGAGTTTGCCTCACCTGAGTCACAAAAACGCTGGGGGGCCGAGTTAGGTGCCGATTACATGATGTTTGGCACGATCAATTCTATCGTTGACAGCGAAGGCAAGCGGCAGGTAACCTTCTACCAGGTTGACCTGGAGCTGGCCCATCTGGAAACCAACGAGCTCGTCTGGGTAGATGGTAAGAAAATCAAAAAATACATTGTAGGATAAAATTAGTGATTGATGAATAATGAGTAATGATTAGTGGATAATAAAGCCATTAATCATTCGTCATTACTCACTCATCATTATGAAAAACAAGTTCTCTATAGCGTTTCTGGCCCTGCTTCTCTGTGCCTGTGCCTCTTATTACCAGGTGAATGAGAAGTTTAATCGCTCGTTCGAGGATGGTGATCTGGAGCGAGCGGAAAAGGTGCTGGACGGGAGTAAAAAAGCCTCGGAAGGAAAAGCCAAACTGCTGTACAATCTGAACCGGGGGGTGATAGCTTCTTTACAGGGAAAGTTTGAGGAGAGCAATACTTTTCTGGAAAAGGCCTACGAGTTAGGAGAAGACCTGCGCAATAATTATCTGAATACCGCCGCCTCGCTGCTGGTTAATCCTATGGTAAGTTATTATACCGGCGAGGATCATGAGTTATTGTTACTGCACTATTACAAAGCGCTCAATTACCTGCAAATGGGTGATACAGAGAGCGCCCTGGTGGAGTGTCGACGGATGAATATCAAGCTTAATAAGTTTAGCGATAAGTACAAAGGTGGTCTATTCGGTGCCGAAGGTAAATACCATCGCGATGCTTTTGTGCACACCCTGATGGGCCTGATTTACGATGCTGACCGGGATTATAATAATGCCTTCATTGCCTACCGCAATGCCGTAGATATTTACCGGGAAGATTATCTTCCATTATTCGGGCTTGATGCCCCCGAGCAGTTGCAGCAGGACCTGCTACGTATCGCCCATCTTATGGGATTTACCAATGAGTTGCAGCGGTACGAAAAGCTGCTAGGCAAAACGTATAAGCCTTCTTCTCATGAAGGAGGAGAGCTTGTCTTTTTCTGGAACAATGGTCTGGGGCCAGTGAAATCAGAATGGAGCCTGAATTTCGCCTTGATTCGGGGGCGAGGCGGAGCTATGATGTTTAAGAATGAGGAACTAGGCTGGAGTCTACCTTTTGCCGTGAGCAGCGATGAAGAATACGAGCAGAAGGGACTGGATGATCTGAATATTATCCGCGTTGCCTTTCCCAAGTATACCGAGCGCACGCCCCATTTCACGAAGGCAACGTTGCAGATGCCGGATCGAAGCTTCCTGGTACTGGAAAAAGCCGAAGACGTAAATGCCATTGCCTTTCAAAGCTTACAGCAGCGCATGTTCAAAGAATTTAGCACCTCTTTGCTACGCGTGGCTTTAAAAAAAGCATCTGAATACAGCGTACGGCAACAAAATGATAATCTGGGGGCGGTAATTGGTATTGTAAACGCGATTACTGAACGAGCCGATACCCGTAACTGGCAGACCATCCCCCACGCTATTCATTACACCCGAGCCGCCCTACCTACGGGAGAACAAACCGTACAACTGAGTATTAACGGAAGAAACGCTACCGAACAAAAGCACGAGCTTACTTATCAGATTCGGAAAAACCGCACCACCTTTGGTGCCTTTCACTCTCTCGAGGCTCAGCCGAGCTACCCTACGTATTTATCGTATTAGAAGGTTTGAATGAGAGAATGGGTGAATGTTTAACAATCATTGAGTTAGGCTTTGGTTCTTGATTTCAAGAATGCTTTGAACGCTTTATGAGCGATAGTTGCTATGTGCTCAATAATCTTAAAATAAATTGGTCAATTCTCCTACTCCACGCCCCAAGCCATTCACTCATTCCAGCAATCCATCATTCAATCCTTCACTTAGCTGTAAATATTCGTCTCTAAATACGCATTGCGGAGTTTTCGTTCGGGGTCGTAGGTTTTCATGAGCTCCAGAAAGTCCGGTAGTTTTTCGTAGCGGGAATGTAGGTCTTCTGGTGCGATGGTAAACAACTTGCCCCAGTGCGGACGGAAATTGTAAGGGGATAATTCAGCTTCAATCATGGGTAGTAATTTCCGTACTTCGTCCCAGTTTTGCTTCCAGGTAAAGTGAATGGCTACGCAATCTTGCTGGTAGCAGGGGCTCATCCAGAAGTCATCGGCGGCGATGGTACGAATTTCGGAGATCAGCAGTTGCGGGTAGATCTGATCGCCTTTCTTTTCCAAAGCCAGAATGGCATCTACTGCGTTTTCGCGAGGTACGAAAAACTCTGATTGAAGCTCTTCTCCGCTGCTGGGAGTGAAGCCCATTTTGAAGTGTGGGAGGCGATTGTACCAGGGACCGGGCACGCCCATCTGGTCAGTACAGTTTTCTGCCGACAGGCGAGTGATAGGGTGTAGGTTTTTGGTTGCCGCCTGAGCGCCGTAGAAATCAGCGTCCATATCCTTGGTGTTACCATCTACCTTACGTTTCACCCATATCTGGCTGACGGTATCATTCTGCCAGTCGGTGAACAAGCTAACGCTGTACCCGGCCGACATAATATCATCAAAATGATCTTTCAGTGAAGCCAGGGGTAATTCCTGAAACAGATCCTGTCGTACGTTGTAGGTTTCCTGCATGTCCAGCGTGACTTTCGTAATCAGCCCCAGCCCACCCAGGTTAACGACTGCCCCTTTGAATGTATCACCATTTTTGTCTCGAGTCAGAGTGACTAGTTCACCTTCGGGAGTGACAAACTCCAGTCCGGCTACGGCAGTAGACAGGTTGCCGTTCTCTACTCCCGAGCCGTGCGTAGCAGTGACACAGGCTCCGGCTACAGAGATATGCGGTAAAGAGGCCAGATTATGTAGTGCAAAGCCCTGCTCATCCAGTTCCGGGGCAAAATCACCGTAGCGCACTCCGGCTTCCACGGTAATGGTCTTAGCCTTCTTATCAACCTCCAGCACTTTGTTGAGATATTGGGTAGAGATCTGATTAAGCGGGCTATCAGCAATATCGTTGAAGCAGTGGCGGGACCCCAGCGGTTTTTGCAGGTCCAGCGTTTTAACCAGCTTCTGAATTTCTTTGACGGTTTTGGGTTCGTGCAGATTTTTAGCTTTGTAGGTATAGTTACCCGCCCAGTTTTTACGGACCATTTCTTTGGAATATGCTTTATACGGTGATAAGGGTGACAAGAAGCTGCCCGCTACCAGGGCAGAAGACGTTTTTAGGAACTCTTTTCTTTTCATGGGTGGCTGTCGTAGGTTATTTCTGCCAACTAGTTTACTAAAATAATGCGTAGGGTGCTACAATACTTAAAAATCATTTTGTGTAAGCACCCTATATCAGATGATATAATTGCCTTGCTCAGAGTCACTCGTAGAGGACTCTGAGCACCACAGGTGATATAATTCATTTTAGCTTACTAAACACCAATCGCGCCACACGGTGGGCACCACGACGGCCGTAATAAAGTCTAATTTTCCAAAACCTTTTTATGTACGATGGGCCAGCCTTGGCTATCCCACTGGATTTCGGCGATTTTTAGTTTTGACCTTCCCTCGTCCTGGCTGTCGTAGGCATGGAATACCAGGTAATCTTGTCCGTCAAAAGTATAGGCGCTATTGTGTCCAACCCCGGCCCAGCGTTCGTCTCCTTCAATAACCAGTGATCCGCCTCCTTCAGCCATAGGCGTTCCTTCTTTATCTAAGTAGGGCCCTGTTACATTATCCGAGCGACCTACTACCACTTTGTAGGTACTGTTTTCGCCCCGGCAGCAGTAATCCCAGGAAACGAACAGGTAATACAGGCTGTCTTTTTTGAAGATGAAGGGGGCTTCAATGGCCGCATCGCCCGGGTCGGCATCCGGAGTGCCGGAGGAGCGTTGACGTTTGGCAATAGAGTGCCATTCCTGCGGCTCAGCTAATGCGGTGCGGTTAGGAATGAGCTTCACCAGCTTCATTCCTTCCCAAAACGAGCCAAAGGACAGCCAGGGGTAGCCTTCTTGGTCGGTAACAAGGTTAGGGTCAATGGCATTCCACAAGTCGCGGTTCGGTACGGATTGTACGATGATACCCTGATCGTTCCACTGAAAATCAGGGGCTTTTGGGTCTAAAGTTTTGTTTATAGCCAGACCAATAGCGGAGGTGTTCTTTCCGAAGGCCGAAACGGAGTAATACAGATAGTACTGACCATTGTAGAGGCTGATATCGGGTGCCCACATGTGGCCCCGGAAACCCGGTACTACTGCTTGCGTCCAGTCAGGAGGTTGGTTGAAGACGGGTTCCTCTTCGGTCCAGGTCTTCATGTCGGGTGAGGAAAATACCGAAATACCCCGTCCGGTACAGAAGAGGTAATACATATCTCCCTGTTTGATCATCACCGGATCATGCACCCGGATGTCAGTTTCCTGAGCATACGAATGCTGATTGATGATAAGGGCTACAAAAAATAAAGTGACGAGTAGACGTTGAGCAGTTTTCATAGTTATTCGATTTTCTTTCCCCAGATGGCCGTGCCTTTCTGATTCAGGCCGGTAAAAAGTATCGTAGAATCTATTTCATTTTCCCAGTCGCGACCGCGTTCAACGAGTAGCTGGTGAACATCTCCATTACTCCATGCTAGGGTAAGCCAGGGAGCTTCGTAAGACCAGGTTTGATCATTATTGCCATTGATGGTACCATCAGCGGCTAAGGTGAGAGCCGATGAAGTTTGGAAATCAGGCGAGGTTTGTTCTTCGGCGTAGCCGGGCACGATTCGGTAATCCAGAACGATCTGCTCCCAGCTGCCAATCAGTTCCTCTTCGGCTACTGGATATTCTTCCTCCGCTGCGTAACGTTCAGGACTGACAAGAGGCCAGCCATCTTCGGTCCAGTGTAGTTGCCGGACGTGAAGCACCATGTAAAATGGGTTTTCTCCCGGTCGTCCCTGATGGGCAATATAATACTGGTTGTCATGCTCAAACACTGCGGGGTGCGCTACGCCCTGCCATCCCGAGTGCCCATTGAATTGATAGGGAGCCAGAATCATCGGAACATCATCCCGCTCTTCGTTCACATCGTGGCCCAGGTAGTCATAGAAAGGTCCTGCGGGACTATCAGATCGACCTACTCGTACGTTATACTTGGTTTCCAGCCAGTCGTAGGCAATAAACAGGTAGTACTTGTTGAATGCCTCGTTATAGATGATTTCCGGGCCTTCAATATTTCCGTTGATAGTATTTCCGGTGAAGCCTCGTTGGGCAATCCGTCGGCCTTTATCTCCGTTTTGAATTGCTAACCCGGTGTCGGGGTCTAGTTCTAGAATATAAATGCCATCCCAGGCCGAGCCGTAATACATCCAGTGTCTTCCGCTTTCATCCACGATCACGGTGGGATCAATAGCATTCGTCTGCACCGTGCTGTTGTCCAGGGAGGTGACAACCAACCCCTGTTCGGTGAAAGGACCTTTTGGATTAGAAGAAGTGGCCAGGCCGATAACGCTCAGGCGAGGGGTAGGGGAAGACAGGGAATAATACAGTCGGTACTCGTTTCCTACCTTCATGATATAAGGAGCCCAAAGTCCGTTGAATGGCTCGCCACCGTTTTGCCGGATAAAGGCCGAGCCCTGGGTGGGCAAATCAGGAAAAACCCAGCCCACGAATTCCCATTCTACCAGGTTGATGCTCCGGCGAATCTGAAGACCGGGGCGTATTTCATGGCCAAAGGCTACATCAGTGCTGTACGCATAAAAGTACGAGCCGTCGTAGATGATTGATGGGTCGTGCACATTGTAATGAGCCCATTGATTTACCTGATACGGAGATGCTAGCGATGCGTACGTATCATTTAGTTTGGAAAAATCAATGGGGCCATCATCCAGCGAGGAGGTATCCGTTTGGGTGGTGTCCATCCCGGTACCGGGCGGTGTGTTCACTGGGTCGTCGTCCGAGCACGAGACCAGAAAGATCACCAGTCCCAACAGGATACCTAAAGGTTTCAGCATCTCAAATGCTTATTCAGCTTACTGTACTTCCAGCACTACGACTGAAAACGGAGGAAGTGTTACGGTCATGTTAGAACCGTCTTTCTCAAAGTCCTCAAATTCAGCGGGAACAATAGCTTCGGGATTCTCAAAAGTGTTATGATCCTGCAAGTTATCGGATGCCAGAATAGTACCGCTTATCTGACTTTTCTCAGTACCATCCAATGTCAGGTCAATTTCCTGAGCTTCGGTGGCATGGATGTTCACCAGCGAGATGTGGATGACCCCGCTGCTATCCTGAGAAGCCGAGGCAGAGACCGCTGGTAATTCTTCACCGTTCCATTCGTAGTTTACGTTGGTCAGGTCTATCGGCAGAAGGGTTGCATCCTGGTGTACGTTGTACATTTTCATCACGTGGTAGGTGGGCGTGAGCAGCATTTTCTCTTCGTCGGTCAGAATAACGGCCTGTAACACGTTGATGGCCTGAGCCAGGTTCGCCATTTTTACCCGCCGGGCGTGATTGTGGAAGATGTTCAGCGTGGCACCGGCAATCATGGCATCGCGCATGGTGTTCTGCTGATATAAAAATCCTGGGTTGGTTCCTTCCTGCACATTGTACCAGCCGCCCCATTCATCTACGATGAGGGCAATCTCATTTTCAGGATCATACTTGTCCATAATCTCGGAATGCTTGGTCACCAGCTCCTCCATCAGCAGGGCTTGCTTCATGATCTTGAAGTAATGCTCTTCGGTAAAATCTACGTCAGGGCCTTTATTGCTCCAGTCAATAACCGAGTAGTGGTGTAGTGCTACTCCTTCAATCAGGTTGTGAGGCACATCTTTCATGAGCACTTCGGTCCAGTGATAGTCATTGTCGCTGGCCCCCGAGGCAATCCGGTAAATGCCGCCGGTATTTTCCCAGTCCGATACGAAGGTGGCGTACTTTCGGTATACATCGGCGTAGTATTCCGCCCGCATGTTTCCTCCGCAGCCCCAGGCTTCGTTGCCGATACCCCAGAATTTTACCCCCCAGGGCTCTTCCCGGCCATTTTCTCGACGCAGGTCGGCCATCGGGCTGGTACCATCGTGGTTGGTGTACTGTACCCAGTCCGACAATTCCTGCACTTCGCCACTCCCTACGTTACCCGACAGATAGGGTTCCGCGTTTAGCATCTCGCACATGTTCAGGAAATCGTGCGTACCAAAGCTATTATCTTCCGTTACTCCACCCCACCAGGTGTTTACAATGGTAGGTCGTTCGTCTTTCGGGCCAATTCCATCCATCCAGTGATAGGTATCGGCGAAGCAGCCACCCGGCCAGCGCAGCACCGGTACCTTTAATTCATTAAGGGCATTAATGACGTCGTTCCGCACGCCATCGGTATTAGGGATATCAGCCGTGTCACCCACGTAGAAACCGCCGTAGATGCATCGCCCCAGGTGTTCAGCGAAATGTCCGTAAATATCTTTGTCAATAGTGATTTCACCCTGATCGGCATGGATGGTAACGCTGGCTTTATCCTGAGCCAGTAGCGGCAGGCCGATCAAAAGGGCAATAAAGGTCAGTGTAATTCTTTGAGTCATGTTTTTTAAGTTAGGTTAAAGAATAATTCCGGGATAGGTTCCCCGAACAATTCCGAAGTATAATAAGAACTCCTGGTTCTATTCAATATTTGTTGATGATTTTACCAGCTCAGGATTTAAATCCTGAGCTAAAGAGTTTGATTAATTAACCATGCCTTCAACACCTACTCGCAAGACTGAAAGGGAGTTTGGATCTACCGTAATAGAAGGCTTGTTTTTAGAAATGGTCACTGAGGTTTCCTCCGGGCCGATTTGTTGGGGATTGTCAAAAGAGTTGACGGCTTCCATATTATTACTTTTCAGCACAGTGAGCGTTCCTTCTTTTTCCAGTCCTGATACGCCCTCCATTTCCAGGTCAATCTGTTGAGGCGTGGCGGTTGTGTTCACCACTTTCACGATTACCTCACCCGTATCTGCGTCTTTGGCGGCCGTTGCGTAGATGCCGCTGCTGCCAGTCACCGGCTCGCCATCTTCCATCAGCGGAAGAACCTGAGTGCCCCGGTTGGTAGAAAACAGCTTTTGTACGTAGTAGTTAGGAGTACCGTAAGATTCCAGGTTATTAAACCAGATGAGGTCGGGAGTCCACTGCCAGCCGTCGGCATGCGCAAATAGTGGGGCGTAGGATGTCAGGTGAACTACTTCCGCATTGCGTTCTAGTCCCGTCATGAAGGCTGCCTCGGCCAAGGCGCAATTCCAGTTATTCTTGTTCTCGGGGCTAGCAATAGCCACACTTTGAGCCGCGTATTCACCGGCAAAGATTTTCGGGCCATTACGGTCGTAGTTATCGTAGCGGTCGGCGTTTTCCAGGAACCAGTCGGGATTACGGTAGTAGTGCTCATCAATGATCTCGGCATTTAGTTTTTTGAGCTCCTGCATACCGTATTCAAACATCTCTCCATCAGGAAAGGGGCCGCTGCCCGAGACAATAACCATATCGGGGTACTGCTTTTTGATAGCCGCCTCAAATACTTTATAGCGCTCGATATATTCCGGTCCCCACTGCTCATTCCCGATGCCGATGTATTTCATGTTAAAGGGCTCGGGGTGCCCCATACCCGACCGGATTTTTCCCCAGGCCGAAGACGTTGAGCCGTTGGCAAATTCAATTAGATCGAGAGCATCCTGTACGTAAGGATCAAGCTCCTCCATGGGTACCAGTTCGCCGGTATTAAACTGACAGGCAATGCCGCAGCTCAGAATGGGTAATGGTTCGGCCCCCATATCTTCTGCCAGTTGAAAGTACTCAAAAAAGCCTAGCCCGAAGCTCTGGAAGTAATCGGGAGTAGGGCGGTGGGCAAATTCGGTATTCCAGCGGTTAATCAGTAATTCGCGGTCCGCAACATCTCCAACAGTTTTTTTCCACTGATACCGACGAGCCAGCGTGCGACCTTCAACAATGCAGCCACCCGGGAAGCGAAGAAAGCCAGGGTCCAGATCAGCCAGTAGTTGAACCAGGTCGGCTCGCATACCCTTCGGGCGGTTTTTCCAGGTAGTGGCTGGGAAGAGAGAAACCATATCGAGGTCGATCACGCCCGGGCCTTCAAAAGCTATTTCCAGGTGTGCTTTCATTTCGGTACCGGTCGCCTTAAGCGTGGCGGAGTATTCTTTCCATTCGTTGCCGGAAGGGGAAACAGTGGTTTTTCCCAGCGAATTACCCGATGAGTCGGCTAAAGAAATATGCATGGCCGGGCTTCCTTCCTGCGATCGAGCCATAATAGTGAAATTATATTGCTCGCCTTCTTTTACACCCATGCCCCGGTAGCCCGAGTTTGTTAATTGATAACCAGTTTCTGCTTTTACCGTAACGCGTAGAAAATGGACGTTGGCTTCGTCATCCTGCCGTTTAATGGCAGAGGCAAAGCCCGATTTATCATTCATGGAGAAACGGTCACTTTCCGGCTGCGACCAGCCCATCAGGGGGTCATCAAACTCAAAGGAGCGGTTTTTTACCATTTCGGCGTAGATACCACCATCGGCAGCAAAGTTGATGTCTTCGAAGAAAATGCCGTACATAGTCGGTTGTATATCGGCAATAGGTTCGGCTACGTCTATTGTGTAGGTATGCGTTTTCAGCAGGGTAGAATCAGGGGGAGAGGCAGCATTGGCGCAGCCCAGTAGGATGGATACAGCGCTACTCCATCCCAGGTTATGTATATTTATTTTCATTCGCTTAATGAGTTAGCGGTTAGTAAATGGCAAAATACTAGGTTCGTTTGGGCCAAACAATGGATTAGCTTTTAGAACCTAGTATAGTTTCGTAAATGCAGCGTTTACTTAAACAGGATAATATGTAACTCAGGTGGGTAGACCAACTGTTTTTTAGTGTATAAAGCAAGCACAAGATGCTTTTTGCTCAAGGGAAACAAAGAGCATCTTATGCTGTACTGTTGGGTTATAGTTCGATTTTGTAAACTTGAGTATATAGCATTTCGGCTACCCCGGCAGTTTTCACTCCGGCCCGGGCAAATACGTAGCCTTTGTCGATGGAACCTGCTGGAATCTCAGCACTCAGGTTGAGCGAGGTGCCAAACTGAACATCGCCTCCGGGAATGATGAATTCACTTTCCTTCCGGACCTGATCCACAATCATGGATTCGCCCAGGTAGAGGGATACGTATTCAACCCCCAAGGCCGGGTTCACATCATCTACTGAAAAGGTAGCTTCAATGGTACTTCCATTCCGGGCGAAGTTCTCATTATTGATGATGTAGTAAGGATTGACGGGTACATCAATATTGGCTGCTCCCCGCAGGGTGACATCCAGTGAATCAATATCTTCGAGCCAGGGGCCGTTTCCGCGTAATAGTACCAGTTTGTAGTCTCCATCAAACAGAGAGGTGGAGAAAGTGCCATCCTGAGCTACGAATACCGGTATTTTCTCAAAGTCATCGTAACCATATTGCCAGAGCTCTAGCTGCACTCCATCGCTGCGTACGCCCAGCGGGTTGCCTTCGTAGACGATCTGACCGGTCAGTACGGCTGATGGCGGATCGTAATTATCCTTCTCGCATCCGGATAAAAATAAGACCAGCAGTGTTGCTATGATATATAAATTCTTCATGGTGTTCATGTTCTTAATGAAATGGATTTCTAACCAGTTTAGGGTTATTGTTGATGGCGCCGTTAGGAATCTCTGAATAATAGTTATTCAACTGGAAAAGGCGAGGGGATAAGAAGCGGGGTGCCCGTAGCTTCATAAATACATATTTCCCGTTTTTGGTCGGGTCATCCGGTCGCACTACCCGGTAAGGGTAAAGCGCATTGACATTAGCTTCTGGGTTATTTACATCACCGTTCCAGACTTCGTGGGCCATTCGCCATCGTTTCAGGTCCCACACCCGGTGGTCTTCAAAAGCCAGTTCTACCCGGCGCTCGTTTCTGATTCGGGCCATTGTTAAACCATCGGCACCGAGGCTGTTTTCCGGAAAGCCAGCTCGTTGGCGAAGACGGTTGATGTAGCCTAGGGCCTCGGAGGTTAAGCCAAGTTCGTAAGCGGCCTCGGTAGCGTTCAGGTAGATTTCTCCCAAGCGGAAACGCACCCACCAGGTATCGCTTTGTATACCTCGCGTGCTAGACTGAGGGGCTGAGTCTACATGTTTTCGTAGATAGAAACCAGTATTGGTTACCTCGGTAGTGGTGCGGTTAGGTCCGGCCAGGGCCGTCAGGATGCCACCATCGTCGTAAGTGGTGTTCAGGGCATCTTCTACAACATCATATCCGGTTCCGTTCCAGACCATCACTCCGGCCTGTATGGTGATCGCCTGACCTTTGAAGGGTGCGCCCGGATACACCACCGTGCCGTAGAGGCGGGCGTCTTTATTGGCGAAGATGTCTTCCGGGTTATCATAGTAGATGTAATCGGAGTCATCATCAGTACGGGTTTTCAGTTCACCGGAGGTGCCGTCCAGATATTCAAAGTGCTCAACCAATTGTAAAGAAGGAGTAACTGCAGAGGAGCTAAGGTTATCTTCCCGAACCGAGCGAACGATATTGTCATAGGCAAACAGGTGTCTTTTATCCGCTGATAAAAGGAAATCCTGCACCCAGATGGCTTCGGTATTGTTCGTTTTTCCGGTAACCGCCTCGTAAAAGTTCTCGCCCAGATTCGGGTTACTCTCATACAAGGTATAAGGCCCTTCGGTCAGAATAATCCGGGAGGCTTCCAGCGATTTGTTGTAGTATTCCTCAGCTCGGGCTGCCGAAATACCGACCTCCCCGCCGGGGGTGGTGATCGGCACTGGTAACTGATTATTATACTTCGCGATGGAAGCGGCGTAGAGCATTGCCCGGCTTTTCATGGCCAGTGCGGTAAACCGGTTCGCTCGCGTCTGACTACCGGCATTGCCTAGCTGATCGGCAATCGCATCTACTTCGGAGGCAATAAAATCGTATACCTCTTCTTCTTTACTTCGGGGAAATTGCAGGGAGGAAGGATCACCGCTGAAGTCGTAGATAAGCTGCTCGGTCACCAGCGGAACACCGCCCATACGTTTCACCATCTCAAAGTAAACGTAGGCCCGGAGAAACCGCAGTTCGGCGATGAACTGCTGCTTTTGTTCTTCCGACAGTTCGGTTGACTCTGTCTCGATCTTGTCAATAGCCAGGTTAATATCGCGGATGAGTCCGTAGTCCCAGTATGCCCAGCGAAATATAGGGTAAGAGGGGATATTGTTCAACCCTTCATTGTTGGCAAAGCCCGACCACATAGCATCAGTATACGCGGCCATTTCGGTCCAGCCCGCGGTTAGCGAATAGTGGGCGGGAAGCCGGTTGTAATAGTTAGACAGGGTGCCCAGCACCAGTTGGGGGTCATTCCATACCTGATCGTCAACCAGCACGGTGTTGGGTTCTCTTTCCAACCAGTCTGACTCACAGGAAAATATTGCTACCGCCAGGGCAGTGAGCATTATGTTCTTTAAATACTTCATCGATTATTATAGCGTTAGGTTGAAACCAAAATTGAAAAGTCGCTGCTGCGGATACACCAGGGCATTTTCCGGCACAATTTCCGGATCAATACCGTATTGTTTGGTGTTGTCAATAGAAAACAGGTTGGTACCATTGGCATACACTCTCAGGTTATCGATGCCAATTCGGTCCAGAATAGATCGGGGCAGGTTATAGCCAATCTCCAGGTTTCTAAGCCGCATGTACCGTATATTTACCATCCAGAAGGTGGAAGAGCGGGAGTAGTTCGGGTGCCCCCAGTCATTGCGGATGGCCGGATATGTGCCGGAAACCCACTCACTATCCGGATTGTAAGGGTCTACCCGACGCCAGTTGTCTTCAAACAGATAATCGGGCGAGGTGCCATTGTTGGGAAAGGGATAACGCAACTCCCAGTTTC
Organism: Roseihalotalea indica; assembly: GCF_022458895.1. The sequence goes on from NZ_JAINFL010000003.1 coordinate 111,420, forward strand.
GATTATAACTCTGCAAAGCTGCTCCTGCGAAGTTAAAGGATAGAGAAAAGCCTTTATAAGAAACCTCGCCATTCAGACCGAAGCTCAGATACGGGTTTCGTCCCAAACCGTAGCCAATGGGGCGTTCATCCATATTGTTGATGATGCCATCGCCATTCACATCCTTAAACTTGAAGTCGCCGGGTAGCTGGGTTCGGTTGCCCTGTAGGTCATTATTAATAGCATAGTTGTCAATCTCTTCCTGAGACTCAAACTGCCCTACTACCTCGTATCCCCACTGAATCCAGGCCCAGCGGTCTTCTGCCGCGGTTCGGTATTCATCCCAGGAGTTACCGTAGCGGGGTTTGTAGCGGTCCAGAAATCTCCAGCGCGAGAGGGTGGCATTTCCACCAATTTTGAAGAGAATCTGATCGTTGATTTTTCCGCTGTAGGTTAAAGCACCCTCTATTCCGCGGTGCGCATCGGTTTCCAGGTTTTCTGCCGGAAGCGGATAGCCTACTTCATCGGGCAGGCGCACATCGTACCGACCGGCCGGTAAGCCTTCTCTTCTTCGCTCAAAGATGTCAAACTGACCAAACAGCTTCCCGTCAAATAATCCGATATCAATACCAATGTTAGTGGTAATGTTATCAATCCAGGAGAAGTTGGTGATGGGTGGGTTACGAGGGTCAACGCCCGGAATTAGCTGGCCATCCAATATGGCGCCTCCACCGGCAGTGGGGATAAACTCATATCCGGCATAGTAGCTATACGGGGCAATTACGAATGCATTATCCTGAAACAATCGCTCATTTCCGATATAGCTGTAGGAGGCCCGGAGCTTTAACTCGCTCAGGAAGTTCACATTTTGCATGAAATCTTCTTCCGTGATCCTCCATCCTGCGGATACTCCGGGGAAAAATCCGTAGCGGTTTTCTTTGGGAAACAGGAAGGAACCATCGTATCGGCCCAGTAACTCTAGCAGGTACTTATCCTTATAGGTGTAATTTACCCGGCCAATGTATCCCTGACGAGCTTCTTCGTTCAGTTCGTCAATGAGCAGGTCCTGGTCGTTGAATGACATGATGGGAATATAATTGTTGGGTGGCACGGTGTGTACTACCTGGCGGTGGCGTTGGTGATCAATCCGCTCAAATCCTAATACGGCGCTAATGCTGTGCTCGCCAAACCGTTTGTTATAGGAAGCCTGAAACTGTCCTACCCGGTCGATAAGATCTTCGCGGCGGCGTTCCCGCCAGGGGTTCTGGTTTCCACCGGTGATGTCGTAGCTATCGGTATCTTCATTATAGGTAAAGGTATTGTAGGTATACTCAAATCCGTCAAAATCCAGGTTGGCAAAGGAGTAGGAGTATGTTCCTTTCAGCGATAGTCCGAAATCAAAATCATACTGAGCGTAGAAGTTGCCTTTCACGGCCCGCCAGGTGTCGTCAATATAACCGGTTATATCTTCGGTATAGGTAGCCGGGTTTACATTCACGTTATGCGTGGTATTGACGTAATTCGGGTTGTCATTGGCATACGGACGTTCGGTGGGCCACATGGAGAAAATACTGAGGAACGGGTTAAAGTAATCGTCCAGTCCCGGTACTCCCACCTGGTGACGGTCTTCAATGCGTCCGCTCAGCTGAGTTCCAATGCGTAAACCGTCGGTTAGGGTAACTTCAATATTCGACTGGAAGTTGGTCCGGTTAAAGTTGTAGTCTTCAATCATCGCATCCTGATTGAGGTGGCTTACCGAAACAAAGTACGTGGCATTTTCCGACCCACCGGAGGCATTTCCGTTAAGATAGTACTGCGGAACATTCGGGGTGATGACAAAATCGTAGTAGTCAAAGCTCTGGTAGCCGGGTTCGGTGCCCAACCGCCATTTTTCCAGTTCCGTAGCCGGAATATCGGCGGGAGCTGGCCGTCCTAAGTTTACTTCTGACTCTACGCGAGCCCGCAGGTACTGGTAGGCATTAGCCGGGCGGGGATAACGGGTAAAATTTTGCAGTCCGTAATATCCAGAGAGGTTAATTTTAGCTTTTTCACCGGCTTTTCCGCGCTTGGTGGTTACCAGCACCACCCCATTGGCAGCTCGAAGGCCATAAATGGCCGCTGAACCGTCTTTCAGGATGGAAATACTCTCAATGTCGTTTGGTCCCAGGTTGTTAAACTGCCCGGCATCCGAAGGGATTCCATCGATGACAAATAGAGGTTCACCCAGGTTACGAATCTGCAGGGAAGTGCTACCACCGGGGCGAGCATCGCCTTGACGGGCAGTAATTCCCTGAATTCTACCCACCAGGGCCCCTGAGGTGGTCACTGCTGGAGTTTTGGTCAGGTCTTCGGACGTAATATTCCCGATAGCCCCGGTAATGGTTTCTTTGGTCTGGGTGCCGTAACCTACCACTACCACCTCGCTCAGGTTCTGGATGTCGGGTGCCATGCCCATATCAATGGTGGTGCGGTTGCCAATAGCTACCTCCTCGGGCGTGTATCCTACGGATGAAAATACGAGCGTATCGGCTCCTTGGGGTACAGTCAGCCGGTAATTGCCATCCAGATCGGTAATGGTACCTTCGGTGGTGCCTTTCACCACAATATTGACTCCCGGCAGGGTTTCTTCAGTATCCAGTGCAGTAACCTGCCCGGTGATGGTTTGGGATTGAGCCCAGACCGATGATGCCGGGAGTAAGCATCCGGCGATGAGCCCGAGTAGCAAAAGGCTACCAAAAGCTTGTCGGCTCAGGGTGAATAAAAAGAGTAATTGTGTATTCTTCATAATACAGTGTTAGGTGTAAAGAATGTTGTACTGATGGTTTGAAAAAAATTATCTCAGCAGGATTGGTGCATTTACAAATCCGGGGAGAGATAGGGGGGAAGTAGATTTATTCATAGTGTACCAAAGGTTAGGTGAAACATAGAATGATGTGTATCATCCTTGCTGGTAAATATGATTAAAGAAGGTGGGGGGTAAGTGGACCTATGTTTTTAATAGGTGGACATATGGGTAATGGTTGAAGAAATGCTAAAATGTGCTAAAGAAGTGCGATTGGTATGTGAAATGGCTAGTAAAAAGCGACTTTCATTGTTTTGTTGATAATCTATGCTAAAAACTTCCGAAGTCTTTTTCTGTCGTGCTATAGACTTCGGAAGTTTGGGGAGGTGGGAGCAGGAAGGTTTGTTGTTGCTTAAAACTTCTGAAGTCTCCGGTGAAGTCTCTCCCCCTGGTCACATCAATAGGTAGTTGTCGATTCTTTCAGGAATTCGGTAGGTGACTGGCCTACGTGCTTGTTAAAGACTCGGGAAAAGTATTTGGGGTCATTGTAGCCCACGGCGTAGGCTATCTCGGAAACGTTTAATTCGTTTTGCCGAAGCAGCTCTTGTGCTCTTTTCATCCGAAGGTGATTGATAAACTCGGTGGTAGATTGGGTGGTAAGGGCTGTAAGCTTTTTATGTAGCAAGCTGCGGCTAATGCTCATACTTTTCACCAGAGACTGTACCCCAAAATCCGGATCTTCCAGATGATCTTCCACGGTTTTGATGGCCTGTTCGAGAAATCGCTGATCTTTTCGGTTGGTTGTGGCCTGGCTTACCTGAAAGTTAGCCGATTGCTGAAAATAGAGGCGAAGCTGGTTGCGGGTTCGCAGTAGGTTCTGTATTCGGGCTTCCAGCAGTTCAAAATTAAAAGGTTTGGGCAGATAATCGTCGGCCCCGATCTCCAGGCCTTCAATCTGGTTTTCTAAGGTGCTTTTGGCCGTCAGGAGGATAATCGGGATATGGCTGGTGCTGAGGTTGTTTTTCAGTGTATTACAAAGGGCGAGTCCGTCGGTTTTAGGCATCATCACATCGCTGATCACTAAAGCCGGATTATGCTCTTCAGCCAGTTGAATTCCGACTTCTCCATCGGCCGCTTCCAGGATATTGTAGGTTTTATTGAGCCTTTGGGCAATAAACATGCGTAGATCTGCATTGTCTTCTACCACCAGCACAGTAGGCCGCAATTTTTCAAAAACATGCAGTGGTACCAGTGCAGCCGCACTTTCTTTGGTGATTAGTAATTCATTTTTTAGGATTTCCACTTGCTGATGAATATCCAGGCAGTCGTGTGTTTTTTCGGCCACTTCCTCGGTTTCGTAAGCTCCCTTCAGGCAGGGGAACTGAATTTCAAATACTGAACCTTTGCCAAGCTCGCTTTCCACAAAAATATCTCCGTGGTGGGTGTTAATTAGTTCTTCGGTAATGGCCAGCCCAATACCCGAGCCGCTCACCTTAAACGCTTCTTCAGACTCTATCCGGTAAAACCGCTTAAACACCAGAGGTAGATTCTCTTCACTGATGCCAATGCCTGAGTCTGACACCCGGATGCTGATAACCGTCTTATGGTTTTGCTGCAAATTGGCGGATGGTTTAAGTTGAGATTCGTCAAACGAGAGCCCCTTCACTTCCAGCACCACGGTTCCGTCATTAGGAGTGTATTTAAAGGCATTGGAGAGCAGGTTGTAAATGATGTTTTCCATTTTCTGAGCATCAAACCACACCTCCGAAGGCAAATCACGCTCTGAGTAATGGAACTGGATTTTTTTAATTTCAGAAAGCGGCTCAAACGCCCGGAAGATATTCGTGCAGAACTCATGAATATCCTGTCGGCCAACCTTTAATTCCATGCGTCCCTGCTCAATCTTGCGGAAATCCATAATCTGATTCACCAGATGCAGCAGGCGTTGCGCATTGCGGTTTACCACAGAAAGCGTATGCTGCGCCTCGGCACCCAGCCTGTGTTCCCGGATCAGCTTCTCAATCGGCCCGATGATGAGCGTTAGGGGAGTGCGGAACTCATGAGAGACATTAGTGAAAAAGCTAAGTTTTAGCTGGCTCACCAGCTTAAGTTTCCGGTTCAGGTTGATCAGTTCATCCCGCTGGCTGAGTATTTCTCGGTTTTGCTGCTCCAGTTGATGGTTTTGTCCCGCAATAAGGGTTTGTTTCTCTTCCAGCTCCCGATTGTTGTTAAGTAATTGAATGGCCTGAAAAGCCAGCGCGTCTTTCTGTTGATTCACCCGCTCGGTGCGGTCTTTCACCTGCCGTTCCAAGACGATCTTCTGCCGCTTTAGTGCATAAGTGCGGAACCGAATATAGCCAAAGACCAGTCCTGCGACAGCCAGTAAGCCGATAACCTTGAACCAGAGGGTATCCCAAAAAGGAGGGGAGATATGAAGATGAATTTCTGTAGGCTCAGCACTAAACTCACCGTGTGAGCCCGACGCTTTTACCTTAAACGTGTAGTTCCCGGGTTTCAGGTTCGTATAGCTAGCGTAGCGCCGGTCCGAAGATACATAGTTCCAGTCCTTCTCAAAGCCTTCCAGAATGTAAGCATAGCGGATCAGACCAGGTTCCTGGTAGTTGAGTGATGAAAACTCAATGCCAAAGATCTTCTCTTTGTACGACAGAGAAATATCTTCGGCAGTCAGTGCATTTTCCGTCAGCACCTCCACCCCCTGATACTCTTTGCCCGGAACGACCGATTCGTTGAGCAGTTTGATGTCGGTAATCACCACCCGGGGAGTGGGGCTCACTTCGTTAATCCATTCGGGATAAAACGCATCCAGCCCGTTCATACCACCAAAGTACAGTTTCCCATCCTGGTTTTTATACGAGGCTGACCAGTAGTACTGATTATTTAGCAGGCCATCGGCAATGTAGAAATTACGGAGCTGTTTGGTTTCCGGGTTTAGCCTTGATAACCCATAATCGGTACTTAACCAGAGGTTTAGCTCGTTATCCTGCTGAATACCAAAAATAATATTATTGCTTAGCCCATGAGTGGTGTTGTAAGAGGTGAACCACACTGAGTCGCCAGCAGAGTGCATCTGATTTACACCCTGTCCATATGTACCAAACCACAGGTTGCCGCTGGCGTCTTTCAATAACGAAATAACGTAGTTCCCACTGATAGACCGCGAGTCTGACGGGTTATGCTTGTACTGGGTGATCTGATACTTGTGTTGAGCGCTATCTTGAAGTTGGATACGAAAAAGTCCGTTGCGGGTGCCTGCCCATAGGGTTTGATCGGCATCAAACAACAGGCATCCTACCTCGGTAATACGGGGCTGGCTTTGTTCGGAAAATACTGTTTCAAAGATGTCGGTTTCCGGATTGTACTTAACAAGACCTCGGAGGGTACCAAGCCACAGGTTGCCATTATGATCTTCGACAATAGACGATATAAAATTACTGACCAGGCCTGATTCATTCTGGTGGCGTTCAAAAAGGACAGTTGAGTCCCGCTCATTCATCAATCGGTTAAGGCCCGACCCCCAGGTGCCTACCCAAAGCCTGTTGTGTTGGTCGCGGTGGATGCTGGTGATAAAATCGCTGGAAATAGCGTGTGAATTCTCTGCCTCATGCCTAAAGTGATGAAAGGTGCCGGACTGCTTATCGTAGCGGTTCAGTCCGCCTCCGGCCGTGCCAATCCATAAGAAGCTACTGTCTTCGTAGATAGAATTGGTGGTGCTGTAGCTTAGGCTATTTTTATCGTTTATCTTATACTCAAAGTGCTCAAAAGTATTCTGATGGGTATTATACACGTTGATGCCCCCACGCTCGGTACCGATCCAGATATTTCCCATTTCATCTTTCAGCAGGCAGTTAATAAAATCGTTGCTCAGGCTATGTTCGGCCTGGTATTCATGGGTATAGTTGATGAACTGCTGGCTACCCTTGGTCATGATACTCAAGCCCCCCAATGTGGCAATGATCAGATTTTCGTCGTTATCTTCTAAAATATCCATTACGGCATTGTGCACCAGGCTTTCCGGGTTGGCCGACTGACTAAAAAACCGCTGATGAGTGCCATTGGAGAAATTTAATGAAGTGGGCGTATATCGGTTTAAGCCATATTCAGTGCCAATCCAGAAGTTGCCGCTCGAGTCTTCGTATAGGGAAAGCACCTGGTTTGAACTTAAGCTGCCGCCATCGTTAGGTTCGTGGGTAATCAATTTTCGCTCCTGCCCATTGGCCGGAAGTATGGTGACGCCAGCGTTCGTGCCTACCCATATGTTGTTCCGTCGGTCATTCAGCAGGGTATTAATAACCGAGCCATTTAGCTGCCGGACACCCGTGCCAAAACTATGGTGGCTGTGTAGCTTAATGTGCCCATAGGCATTCTGAAGGTTAAATTGTGATAGCCCCAGCTCAGAACTTATCAGTAGCACAGAATCCTGATGGAGAGCTAGTGAATGTATGGCTGAACTTAGAGAGGCGTGTGGGGTGGCGGACAGGGTATCAGCCCGGATAAACCGTTCCTGATCGTACTGGTAAACATATAAGCCCTGCTGAGTTCCTATCCACAGGTTGCCAAGCGGGTCCTCCAGAAGGTCGTACACAAAGTTGTTGCCCAGAGAGGAAGGTCCATTATTAAACACCTCAAAAGTGTAGCCATCGTAGCGACACAGGCCATTCCAGGTGCCAAACCATAAAAAGCCCTGCCGGTCCTGGAGCATGCAGTCTACCATATTCTGAGGGAGCCCCTCTTCAATAGTCAGGTGTTGAAAGCGGGCGTTTCGCTGTTGTCCGTTTGCCGGGAAAGCAGCATTTAGCATGAGCAAAGCCAGAAGAGTGTGCTTAAGTATATTCTGAAAATCTCTCATAATGATCGTCCTCACTTTCGTATAACTTCTCTTCTATCCGCAGGTAAAAGGTGCCAGTGGCTTATCCGGTTTTAATGTTAGCATACACCCGCCATTATAGCACTGTCATAGCGACAATATATTCATTAAGTGTATATTTTACAATTATTAATTTGATTAATTTTACCGTAAAATAATAGGTGAAATTTCTATTTTTTTGGTAAATGAACATTAAGGTAGGGTAAGTGTAATTTCAAGTGAGCGAGTGGCATTTAAATTACCTTTCATGATAAAAAGCTGATAACATAGGGGTAAGGGGAGGGGTTGTATAGATGAATATGTAAGTGTTTGGAAGGAATCAAATGCTTGCTTTCTAATAACCACTGTCTAACCTTTCATGATGATGATCATCCGGCCAAAACTGATTCTACTTTTTATAAGCCTTCCTTTCATTGCTCTTGCTCAGAAAGCTGACATACCGGAGCTAGGCATTACCCTGGATAATTACTCCTATCCCTACGAAGTAAAGTATCTGGACTTGGATATTCAGCAGCAGACTCTGCGCATGGCTTATATGGATGTTGAACCGGATGATTATAATGGGCAGAACGTAATGCTGCTGCATGGCAAAAATTTTAATGGTGCTTACTGGCGAACTACTATAGAAGCTCTGACCGAAAACGGTTACCGGGTGATTGTTCCCGACCAGATTGGCTTTGGAAAATCAGCCAAGCCTGAGCACTTTCAGTACAGTTTCCAGCAACTCGCTACCAATACCAGGAAATTACTGGATACCCTGGGCATTGAAAAAACCACGGTGCTGGGGCACTCTATGGGTGGTATGCTGGCTACCCGATTCGCCCTGATGTTTCCTGAGGTAACGGAAAAGTTAGTTCTGGAAAACCCTATCGGTCTGGAAGACTACCAGCGTTTGGTACCGTACCAACCCATTGAGTGGTGGTACAACAATGAACTGAATAAGGATTATGAGAGCATTAAGGCGTATATGCAGGAAAGCTACTACGACGGGCAGTGGAAACCCGCCTATGACGAGTGGGTCAACATCCTGGCCGGGTGGACACTCAACGAAGACTACCTCCGCATAGCCTGGAACTCTGCCCTAACCTACGACATGATCTTTACCCAACCGGTAGTCTACGAATTTCCGTTCATCCAAAGCCCCACTTTGCTGATTATCGGCACTCGCGATCGCACCGCCCTTGGCAAGCCGCTGGTATCGGCAGAGCAGCGAAAGACCATGGGACTATACAACGAGCTAGGGAAGATAACGCAGGAAAAGATACCCAATGCCCAACTGGTAGAAATAGAAAACATCGGCCACCTGCCGCATATAGAATCGTTTCAAAAATTTATCGAGCCGCTGCTGGATTTTCTAGAAGAATAAATAATTTCCAATGCTAAAAAGCTTGATGCTTACAGAGTAAGGCGATAGAAAAGAGGTTGATACTCAGTATATAACATTCTTTTTGCGCCAAGCAAACAAGTTAAAGTCAGAGGATTAAAGTTTTTTACTAGATAAGATAGTAAGGAAGTAAATTTTAGTGCCAAATTGTCTTCCTAAAGCGTGAAATTTTCTTTGGCTTTTTGTATCTTCCGTAAAACGATCAACCTATGCCTTACCTTCTTACCCTGCTATTTCTGGGCGGAATGCCTATTTGCTGGGCATCGCCTTACATTCCGGCAGATACAGTAACCACAGATGCTGATTATCTGACTTTAGCCGCAGACTATGAAGCTCGGAATGAGCCAGCCAAGGCCATTGAGTATTATGAGCTGGTCGGGATTGATTACAATACAAACGAGAACTATGCCGGACTGGCGTACGTACTAAACCGAATCGCTGCTCTGTATATTTCAGATACGGCTACCTATTCAATAGCCCAGGTTTGTCTGGATTCTGCCAATGTAATTCTGCAAGAACATCTACCCAAAAATGATACGTTACACGCCGCGCTCTGGACAACCAAAGCAGAAATAGCTTTTAAACAACGTAAATTTGATGAGGCCATAAAATGCTATCAAAAGTCGCTGGAATATAAGTTAGCATTTTATGGGGAGAACACGCTGGAGGTGGCTCATGATCTGGAACAAATAGGCAGTGTTTACTTGTATGATCTACAGAACCCTCATGAGTCGGAAAGATACCACACCCAAGCTCTTGAGATTCAGGAGGCTGAAGCGTACCAAAGCCCTGCCTACATTAACTGCCTGTATCATCTGACTTACTCGAGCCGTCTCCGTGGCGACTTTGTGAAAGCATTATCCTATGGGTCCCGCGTGTTGGAAGATTATAAGCATTTGGCAAACCCTAATCCTTATAATGTGGTGTTGGCTACCGGGGCACTGGGAGGTATCTATCTGAGCTTAGACAGTATAGAAAAAGCACTGGACTACAATAAAGAAGCTATTGATCTGGCAGCTCGGGAGAACCTTTTACAGTCGATGGATATGTCTTTACTTTATAACAACCATGCGGAATACCATTTTCAACATAAGGCTTACGATAGCACAATCTACTACACCCGTCTGGCTATAGCTAACAAAACAAAACCTGAATTTCTGGCCGTGAGCTATCAGCTTATGGGAAAAGCCTATGTTAAGAAAGGGCTGCTGGATAAGGCATTTCAGCACTTCCAAACCAGTCGGGAAATAAAAGAAGCAATCTATGATAGTCAGCATACGCAATTGGCTATTTTGTATCTTGATATAGGGAAGGCGTTTGAAGATGCGCAACAGGCCGACAGTGCCGTCTACTACTACAAAAAGTCGCTGGCCAGTGCAAAAATAAGTCAGGAAGTTGACGGCTTGGATTTTGACCTATCCATCCAAAACGGAGATGATCTGGAGTCAATGCAGGAAGGACTGGATAACTTGACAAATTTGCTGGTGAATCAGTATCACCACACGGGTAATCTGCAATATCTGGTCCAGGCTCAGCCGTTCTTTCACCACCTCGACCAGTTTATGGATTTAAGCCGGGCTGCTTTTTCTACGGAAAGTGCGAAGTTGATATTATCCGGTCGGCATAAGTCTAACTATGAACAGGCCATTGCCAGTAGTTATCAGTTGTACCAAAGCACGCAGGAAGATTCGTTGTTACAGTGGATATTCCGGTTTATGGAAAAGAGCAAAGCAATGGTCTTGCTGGAATCTATTCATCAGGCAGAAAGGTTTCAGCAAGCGTTACCAGACTCTTTGGTACAACTGAATCAGTCTTTTCGTTCTCAGTTAGCCTATTTGCAGTCTGAAATTATTAATGCCGAACAGCAGGATAGGGCAGTGTCCGATGTTTCTAAATGGCAGATACAGAGGGCCAGCACCTTACGGAAGATTGACACCTTAAATGAATATATACAGGAAAACTACCCCGGTTATTATAACCTGACCCAGCGAGATCTTACCATTGATATTGACAGTCTTCAAATGCGGCTTCCTGGCGGTCAGGCCACGATTTCTTACTTTTGGGGAGACTCTGCGGTATATGCTTTATTAATCACCTCCGACATGGTGAAGGCGCACCAGATTAAGGATATCAAAACCTTACGAGATGCCATTGTGCAGTATAAAGAGGTGTTGATCAACGATGAGGTTATGGCTCCTTCATACTCAAACTTCCTTAAATTTCAGGAGAGTGCCTATCAACTTTATCAGATACTGTTAGAACCTTTGCTGAAAGGTATACCTCTTAAACATCTGACGATCGTATCGGACGGCGATTTGACCACCATTCCTTTTGAAAGCTTTGTTTCCTCAACTATAGAGACTAAAGATAACGTAGTGCGGTATAAGAACCTGCCGTTTATTATTAAGGATTATGATATTTCGTATGAGCTATCTTTAAGTGTTGGTTTCTGGGAAGAACAATATTCCGCTTCATTACCCAGCGAGGAGGCGTGGAATGTGGTAGCCTTTGGGATTAAGAATTTTGATAATATTGCCAGTAACCGGTTGTACCCTCGGTTGGGCGGAGCTGAGCGAGAGGTTCGTTATATTCAGGAGAAGTTTCCTCAAGCCAGTATTTTCTTAAACAAAGAGGCCAGCGAAACTCAGTTTAAAGCGTATGCCCCGCAGGCTGACCTCTTGCACATTGCCACGCATGGTATGGCCAATCTGGATAATCCTTTTACCTCTCAGTTTATCTTTTATCCGGAAGGAAAAGAAGATGGCACCCTAAATCTGTATGAGCTATACGACATGCCCCTAAAGGCAAAAGTGCTGTTGCTAAGCGCGTGTGAATCGGGAATTGGTAAGCATTATATAGGAGAGGGCAATTACAGTCTGGCCCGTAGTTTTGTGTACGCCGGTTGTAAATCAGTGGTGATGTCTCTGTGGCAGGTAAACGATATTATTACCGAACAGATGATTAAAAACATATACGATCAGCTTGCTCAGGAGCAATCAATTAGTACTGGCTTGCGGAAGGCAAAGCTGGCATTTATTGAGGAAGGAACCTACGCCCACCCTAAGTGCTGGGCAGGTATGGTTCCGTTGGGGAACGCGAGCGTTCGTAATCCGCAACCTCCGTATACCAATTATGCCACCATAAGTCTGGCACTCATTATCACCGGCCTCCTTTTTTGGCTGGTTAGATGGCGACACACATTTTTTTAAACCAGATGATATGATCTCACTTTGAGAGTTACCTTGTATATCGTGTGAGTTAAAGGCACAAAGCTAAACTATTTTATTTTTACGCTAACCAGCAATGGAGCTTAACTCCATTGCTGGAAAACTGTGGTTTATATCATACGATACTTTCTACTTCAACATATCTGGTCACGATTCCTCCACCCTTGGTCCTTACCTCACAGATTCCATTAAACTCTCGGCCGTTATACTGAACGCGATCTTCTTCAACCAGGCTTGAAAATGAGGCGTCTTCCACGCTTTTGTCTATAGCAAGAAAGTAATACAACTCATTGGAAATACTGTCTATCAAAATACCGTCAATGTGCTTTACGATTTGCTGCCCCTCTTCATCCAGGCTGAAAACTATTTTTTCGATGCCGTTCTCAGTTTTTGTCTGAACATAATACAGGCTTTCATTCAGGAAAATAGGGCGGCCGGGGAGGGCTCCAATCTTAGTTAGTTCGTCTTTGATTTTCTCATTTACGCTTGCGGTTGTGAGAGGAACAATACCTGGCAGAAAGACATCTTCGATATTACCAAGCCTCTGTGGTTGGCCATTTTCTTCAATAAAGAAAGGGAAAATTTTCAGTAAGGTTTGAGGTCTGGTTTGCATAATAATTCCGGTAGGCATAATTAGGAAAGGTTAAAGGTTAGTTAGTGTATAGATTCTTATGGTTTTACCAACCTGGGGGGTGAGTCTCAGGCTGAAAAATGTGTTGCTTAGCTAAACGGAAATCACCTGAAATACCGATACGTATCGGGCAATACTCGTCAGGTCTCTTTCCTCACGGTCCAGTATTACTTCGTACACTCCGCTATATTCCCGGTTATATTGCACCCGGCTTCCTTCTCTTATCTCATTAACTCTGGGGATACCAATAGCAATGAAATCGAATAGCTCATTGGTGAAGATATCTCTGAGGATACCATCCATATGAACGCGCGTTCCTGGCTGACCAAAACATACTTCTTGCCCGTTTATGCAGTTATTGGCTAGAGGAACACTACTTTTGCTATGATAGGTTTTATACACATGGTTAATAGCCTGGCTCTCATCTCCGTTGGGGAGAAACTGTGCCAAGACGTCGCTCGAGTATTGGTTTTTGCCATTGACTAAATCGGCCATAGATAAGCCGGTTGCCTTAAGTTGCGTTTGGTGAGTTTCTAAATCATAGTTACCCTGTCCGTCATAGAATGAGGCAATTCTATTTAGGGTTCGGGGCCTGGCTTGCATAATAATCCCGGTAGGCATGATTCATAAAAGTTTAAGGTTAGTAAATAGAGTCTAGTATATCTTTAACTTTTGGGCCGTAGTCTTCGGTGTTTTTAATAATTTCAAAGTGGCGAGTGGCTTCTTCCTTGTTATTCAATTTCAGGTAAGCCATTCCCAAATCCCAGTGGGTGCGCAAACGGGTTCGCTCGTCTATATCCTGGTATGTTAAAGCATGTTGCAGGGCTTCGGTTGCTTCTTGCGGCTGATTATTACTAAGATAGGCATTTCCCAAGTATAACCAAACGTAAGGGCGGTCTTCCTGGGTGCTGGCTTGGCGAAATAGTTCAATAGCCTGCTCGTATTGTTTTTCATAATACGCCTCAAAAGCAGCTGGTAATACCCAGGCACCATCTTGCTCGCCCCGGTTTGCGCCACCCAGCGCCTGGTAAGGTTCGTAATGCTTCTCAAACAGCCGGGCATACACGCGCTCGTCCTGGTTCCAGTAATAGGGCACTCCCACAATCAGTAATAGGAGACTTGCAGCCACACCCCGGAAGAGCCATTTTGTCACGTTGGGGTGGTTTTCCGATTCAAAGTTCGCTACTTCCGCTTCCAGTGCTCTTACCTTCTGCCAGGCTTCCTGCTCGCCCTGGTAGCGGATTCCCTCGGCAATAGATTGGTATTCCTCCAGCCGCTGGCGTAACGTTTCCTTCTGATAAAGTTCGGTTTCAAAATCCACTCTTTCGGTTTCCGTCATTTCTTCATCCAGGTAACGTTGAATCATTCTATCGTATTCATTGTCAATCATCTATTCTGGGAATTGTCGTCTAACATTTTTCTCAGCCGCTGCATGCATTTATACTTTTGGTTTTTAGTAGTGGCTGCGTTTTTATACCCTAACCTTTCCGTAATATACTCCATGCTGCGGTTTTCGTAGTAAACCATCATCAGGATTTGCCGGCAGGGCTCGCCTAGCTTATTTAGTGCTTCTTCCATTCGCTCGTATATGTGTTCTTTTTCTTTTTTTTGGTCGGTTTCCTGTTCATAGTCTTTCGTTTGTTCTTCTATCAGGGTATGTTCATATCGGCTATCATCCCGCTGCTGTTGATAAAACTTATTCTTTCCTATCCCAAACAGATAGGTTTTGATAGAAGCAGTAATATGCGTAAGCTTCCCCGACAAAATTTGGTTATAGAAGGTGAAAAAGGCGAGCTGGTAGTATTCTTTGGCATCGTCTTCCGAGCAATGATATTTCTTTCGCACCCACCGGATGAATTCCTTCCGGTACTGCTGGTAGGTTCTGGTAGTCACAAGCTGATCACCCTCTCTGATATACTTTATGATATCGTTATCTGACATAGGTTTGGTACTGTTAGTGATCATAGCGCCCATTGGTAACCCTGTCTAAGGAAGTTACTGATAATTTTTTAGAAATTCTTACCTAAATGAACTACATCATATCTCAGAATCCCTAAAATAAAGATAAGCCCCAATTCCAGTAATCGGGTTTTATCAGACGGAGGGAACCGCCAGTTAGCCTGCTGCGCAATCTGAAGATTATCCGGACAGAAAAACTGGTAATTTGGTGAGGGATAAAAAACAAAATTACGGTCAGTTAATAATAGAAAACCCCACTCTGGTAAAGCAGGGTGGGGTTACAGGTTTATTAGAGGAACAAAATACTATTAGACTTTATTACGGTTGATTTTGTATGTGATGTTCGCCCTACTCAGAGTCACTCGAAGAGGACTCTGAGCGAGATAGAAATTTGATTGCAAAATCAACCGTAATAATCTTTATTGACCTACTGTATCGTTCAGGTCACTGCGGAGCAGAAGTGCGGCTGAAGTGCTGGCTACCAGAAGCTTCATTTCATCAGAAGCCGAGTTTTTAATAATGATCCGGCCTTTATTCAGCACCTCTACGGCACCAATCACTTCGCCATCCAGCACAAACTCATAGCCCAGAGGTTCGCCCCAGGTGTTTTTACCCTGAGCCGTATGCTGTATCTCTCTCAGGTCTATCTGAGTATTCTGGTTTTGCAGCGTTCCGGTAAAATCGCGGGCCGGGAGTTTGTTGTAATTTTTCTGCACCAGAAACTCCCAGGGCGTAGCAGAATAATCTGTGACAATAGCTCCGGCAAATACATTCTGATCTTTTAATGAAAGTCGGAACATATCTTCCAGCATAGGAAGCTCCCGCTGCGTAGCTTTGCCCAGGCAGTATACGCTGGCCCGGTGCTCGCCTTCGTTCAGTTGAAATTGTAGCTTTTCTTTTGCGCCTTTAAACTGCACCAGAAACGGAATGTCATAGCTGAAGGTCCAGCCGCGTTTAACTTCTTCCGATTGGTAAGGGCCAAAAGAAAGTTTCTGGTTAATAAGCCAGCCTTGCCGCCCTTCTACAGTCAGCGTTTGAGAGTCGTTAACCAGGGTGTCGTTTACCATCATCGAGGATGAACATCCCATACTGATAGCAGTAAACCAAAGCAGGATTCTTGAGGTTTTCATGGGGTTATGTGTTGTTAAGTGGGGTTGAGAATACTGGATGCATACGTTTTTGTTCCGGAAAAGATGCTGCAAAAAGACATCTTGAAAAAAATATTTATCCGGCTCATCCGATTGAATATACAGAGGCGAAGACGGAAGAGTGGAAACGGGAGGTAGTTGGCTGCCCGCAAACGCATAGCATAAAGCAAATCAACAATCAACCATTGAGCAATATGACAATTAACAATTCAATGTAACATGCAATTGACAGAAGCAATTCAACTGATACAAGGGGCGCCAATTCCTGATGAGCAACCGGGAGTTTGGGCTGATTTAGGGTGTGGCAGTGGGCTTTTTACCCAGGCATTGGGTAACCTGCTGCCGGAGCAAAGTGTCATTTATGCAGTAGATCAAAAACCACAAAAAATTACTCAGGCAGACGATAAAAATTTGGAAATCAAGTTTTTACAGGCTGATTTTGAAAGAGATATAGAGCAGCTTCCCGTACTGCAAGGGGTGCTAATGGCCAATGCCCTGCATTATGTTAAAGATAAGCCGGGTTTTCTTCAGCGGCTGCAAAAAAAGCTTGCTGATTCCAGTATGTTTATCTTGGTAGAGTATGATTCGCTTAGGGCAAATCCGTGGGTGCCGTACCCCCTGAGTTTCGCACAGGCCGGACAATTATGCCAGGAAATGGGATTTAGCCAATTGACTAAACTAGCCGAGCGGCCGTCACGGTTTCGGCAGGGAAACATCTATGCGGCTTACTGCTGGGTTAATACTTAAATTTATAGGAAGTAGGAAACAGTAAAGGTGCTCGCACGGCCTGCTAACCGCCCCCCACCTCCAAACCGCTTATATCATAATTGAGATCAACTGTAACTGAGAAGTTAAAGTTTAGTAGGCAGAAGTAAGCCGCTACGGTTTAATATCCGGAAAGCTGCGGTGTTGTTTTTGCCTGATACTCACTGGGCGAGAGTTTCTTCTTACGTTTGAACATACGGTTGAAATACGATCGGCTCTCAAAACCACATTCCATGTATACCTCTTTAATTTTACGGTTGGGGTCTTGCAATAAGCTGACCGCCAGCTTAATACGTTCATCATTAATAAAATCTACCGGAGATACTCCCAGTTCATTCTTAAATACCCGGTGAAAGTGTGATTCGCTCATGCACGCTTTCTCACTTAGCGTTTCTATGCTTAATGGCTGATGGAGGTTTTCGCGAATATAATGAATGACAGATGCCAAACGGTTATCGTTTCTCATGCCCAGCGTCTGCTCCGTATAGATTTTTCTTGCATTGGCCTGCAAAATGCGGATGATCAGCTCCTGCAACATATTATCTACAAACAGATCTTTAGAGGGGTGATCTTCAGTAAACAGAAACAGCAGCCGTTGTAGAATCTGGTAAATTCCTACATCATTCGTGAAGTGAAAATTATAATCTACCAGCTTCCATTCTTTGTCATCTACCTTAGGCATATGCTCATTCATTCGGCTAATCACGTCCCCGATTTTTTCTTCGGCGATCGCCATAGCCAGGCAACGAGTAGGGTTGGTTTCATCTGCCTCAGGAAAGTCAATGCACATCAACTCATTAGAGGGCAGAATCAGAGATTCGCCGGGTAAAAAATTAAAGGATTGCTGGTCGCGCAGGTGCATGATCTTTTTACCGCGTAGCATGCTGGCCAGCACCGGTTGGTCAAATTGCAGCAAAACCCGCTCGGCATGCTGGTGAGTTTCAAACACGTGCAAAGCGGCATTATTAAGCGTGTACGACGTCTGGTTTTCTACCAGAGTTTCCAGCCTTCTCTCCCGGTAATAATGATTCGGTAACTGCATGGAGCACACAATTAGTTATTGGTAAATACTTAATAATACCGATGTTCAGATAATGAATATACAATTTAATTGATATTATTGCTCTCATTTTTAAGAAAATAATAGTGTTTGAGAGTATTGTACATGATGTTGATAGAATACGTCAGCAGTTTGTTCAAATCCTTTTATAGCTTTGATAACTGCCGTAATAACCTGTTGATCTGGTAATACGTTACGGCTGTTTTTTCAATAGTAAATGAGCAAAAACCTAAACCGTTACGTACCATGAGTGATGTACAAACAACCTCGCAAAATGCGATAGAAAAACCCAAATTCAAGGATCAGTACGACAACTACATTGGAGGAAAATGGACTCCCCCGGTCAAAGGGCAGTACTTTGAAAATATCTCCCCGGTAGATGGCAATAGCTTTACCAAAATAGCCCGCTCATCGGCAGAAGATATTGAGGCTGCCATTGATGCCGCCTGGAAAGCCGCTCCTGAATGGAACAACTCTTCGGCAACCTACCGCAGTAATATGCTGCTGAAAATTGCCGACGTCATAGAGAAAAATATTGAGGGGCTGGCCCGGGCCGAAACCTGGGACAACGGAAAAGCCGTACGCGAAACGATGAACGCCGACCTGCCCCTGGCTGTGGATCACTTCCGCTACTTTGCCGGGGTCATCCGCGCAGAAGAGGGCTCGGTGAGTGAACTGGACTCTACCACCGTTTCATTAAACGTGCCGGAGCCCCTGGGTGTAGTAGGGCAGATCATTCCCTGGAATTTTCCAATTCTGATGGCTACTTGGAAAGTTGCACCGGCCCTGGCGGCGGGTAACTGCATTGTGCTAAAGCCCGCCGAGCAAACTCCGGTAAGTATTATGGTGCTCATGGAGCTGATTGAAGATATTCTTCCGGCCGGGGTGCTGAACATCGTGAACGGTTTTGGTGCCGAAGCCGGTAAGCCCTTGGCCTCCAGCCCTCGCATCAACAAAGTGGCCTTCACCGGCGAAACCACCACCGGGCAACTGATCATGCAATATGCCTCTAAAAATATTACTCCGGTAACCCTGGAGCTGGGTGGCAAATCTCCCAACGTCTTCTTTGAGAGCATTATGGATGCCGACGATGAGTTCTTTGATAAGTGTCTGGAAGGAGCCGTTATGTTTGCCTTTAATCAGGGTGAGGTATGTACCTGCCCGTCTCGTTTGCTGGTGCAGGAAAGTATCTACGATAAATTTATGGAGCGGGTAGTGGAGCGCACCAAAGCCATCAAACTGGGGCACCCGCTGGACCCCGATACGATGATGGGCGCGCAGGCTTCTAACGATCAGTATGAGAAGATTCTGAACTACATCAATATCGGAAAGGAAGAAGGTTGCGAGGTGCTGACCGGGGGTGAAGCCGCTTACAACGAGGGGCTGGAAGGAGGATTTTATATTCAGCCAACCATTCTGAAGGGCAATAACAAGATGCGCGTATTCCAGGAAGAAATCTTCGGTCCGGTTGTCTGTGTAACTACTTTCAAAGACGAAGCTGAGGCCATTGAGATTGCCAACGATACCCTGTACGGACTGGGAGCGGGCGTCTGGACACGCGATACTCATCAGGCTTATCAGATCTCAAGAGCAATTAAAGCGGGCCGGGTGTGGGTTAACTGCTATCATCACTATCCAGCTCACGCCCCTTTCGGTGGCTACAAGCACTCGGGTATTGGTCGGGAAAATCACAAGATGATGCTCAACCACTACCGTCAGACCAAGAACATGCTAATCTCCTACGACAAAAAAGCACAGGGATTTTTTTAATCAAATAAAGGGGTGAAAGGTAAAGGGTTAATGGTAGAGGGTTTTAGTTTTAAGAACCAGAAATTTTACCAGTTATTTTTTCTTAGCTCTTCACCATTTACCCTTCACCCTAAACCGCATACCCTATTTTTTATGACTGAACGAGTAAGGATAACTGAGAGAGCAAAAGAAGTAATTGATGAACTTCGGGAACAGCATGGTGAACTGATGTTTCATCAGAGTGGTGGGTGTTGCGATGGGTCCTCGCCCATGTGTTTTCCCAAAGGAGAACTGATGCTCGACGAGAGTGACGTATGGCTGGGTGACATTCACGGATGTGAATTTTACATGTCCAAAGCCCAGTTTGAGTACTGGAAGCACACGCAGCTTACGGTAGACGTGGTGCAGGGGCGCGGCGCTAGTTTCTCTCTGGAAATACCGCTGGGGTTGCGTTTCGTAATTAAGTCTCGCCTTTATTCGGAAGAAGAGATGGGGCAGCTCAACTCAATACGCTTTGGTGAATCTTAAGCTTTTTGCGTAAGGATTATATTGGTAATACTTAAGCTAGTTAAAACCGTTTCCCTCGTGGTGAAGCGGTTTTTTTATTTTTTCCGGAATGGATTGATGAGCTAGACTCAAGATCTATAGCCTCATCTGGGGCTGATAAAAAACGCAAGCCAGTTGGTGCTGACAAACAGATAGAGAAAGGAATTGAGCATTCATCCACCTCATAATTCTAAACTTTCGTAATTTAGATACTTGTTTAATGAAGTTGCCATGCACGAAGCGAAGAATATCTATGGAAGAACCAGTTATTACTGAAATGAAAGAAAAGATGCTGGTAGGTTTACGCATCATGACCACTCTCTCGGAGAACAAAACTGCTCCGCTATGGCAACAATTCATGTCTCATCGGAATGAAATCAGGCATCAGGTGGGAAGAGAACTGTACTCAGTGCAGGCCTTTGACCCCTTTACCATGATGGACACATTTACTTCGGAAACCAGGTTTGAGAAATGGGCCGCAGTAGAAGTGTCTGCCGTTGAGGCGCTGCCGGAAGGGATGAAGGTATACATACTTACCGGGGGAAAATATGCGGTATTCAAGCATAAAGGACTGGCCAGCACCTTTCCAAAAACATTACAGCATATATTTGAGGTCTGGTTACCTGATTCTAAGTATGAACTTGACTCTCGGGCACATTTTGAAATCATGGGAGAAAAATACCTTGGCCCTGATGATCCCAATTCAGAAGAAGATATTTGGGTACCCATTAAGCAATGAACAATGAACAATGAGCGGTGTGCAATGAACAATAACCGAATCATCAATCATTACTCACTAATCATTAAAAACCTAACACACTATGAGAAAATTAATTTACGGAATAGCCTGCTTTTGCTGGCTTACAATCTCAGCAATGGCTCAGAAAAACACCACCCCTGCCTTGCAAATTAAAGTAGAACACGGAACCATTGAAGGAAAATACGATGACCCCAGTGGGTTGCGGATGTTCTTCGGTATTCCTTTCGCCCAGCCACCCGTGGGAGAGCTGCGGTGGAAAGCTCCTCAGCCGCTAGAACCTTGGGCAGAAGTGAAAGAAACTAAAAAATTTGGCCCCTCGCCCGTGCAAACCAACGTGTTTGGCGATATGCGTTTCCGTTCCAATGGCGTAAATGAAGACTGCCTTTACCTGAACGTGTGGACTCCCGCCAAAGACAAAGCCGAGAAACTACCCGTGCTGGTATACTTCTACGGTGGTGGCTTTGTGGCCGGCGACGGTTCAGAACCCCGCTACGACGGTGCCAGTATGGCCCAAAAAGGTATGGTGGCCGTTACCGTAAACTATCGTCTCAATATCTTCGGCTTCTTTGCCCACCCCGAGCTGAGTGCCGAAACTTCTTATAAAGGTTCCGGTAACTACGGACTGCTGGACCAGCACGCCGCCCTAACCTGGGTAAAGAACAATATTGCCGCCTTCGGTGGAGACCCAAATAAGGTAACCATTGCCGGGGAGTCAGCCGGGTCAATTTCCGTTAGTGCGCAGATGGCCTCACCCCTGTCTAAAGATATGATTGCCGGAGCCATTGGCGAGAGTGGCGCGGCTATCAACCCTACCTTGTTTCCACTACCCTTAGCCGAAGCTGAACAAACCGGATTAGATTTTGCCAAAAAGGCGGGCTATCCCACGCTGGCCGAACTACGGGCACTAAGCACCGATGACCTGTTTGCGCTCTACAATGAGTCCAAGCGGTTTGGTTTTCCGACGGTTATCGATGGGTACTTCTATCCTAAAAGTCTGCCTGAGATTTTCAGAGCGGGCGAGCAGGCGCAGGTGCCCTTGCTGGTAGGCTGGAACTCAGCCGAGATTCCGGGTATGGCGTTTATGCAGGGGCAGCCCTACACCGAAGAAAACTACGTGCAAAAGGTAAAAGAGGTGTATCCCGAACAGTATGAGCAGGTGCTGGAGCTGTATCCGCATGGCTCAGCCGAAGAAATTGAGTTATCGGCTACGGCGCTGGCTTCCGATCGGTTTATCGCCTACAGCACCTGGAAGTGGTTCGACCTGCACCGCAAAAACAGCGATCAGCCGGTATACCGCTACCTGTACAGCAAGCTCCGGCCGCCCCTGGTAGACGAAACGCTCACCTCAGGCCTGGCCGGTGGCACCGTGAAGAAAGACGATGCCGCACCGGACGCCCCTAAAGCAGTTGGAGCCCCCCATGCGGCCGAGATTCCTTACGCCTTAGGCAACCTTCATCTGGTAGACGAATATGCCTGGACCGAAGGCGACCACAAAGCCTCGGAAACCATGCAAGCCTACTTTGCCAACTTCATTCTGACCGGCAACCCTAACGGGACAGGATTGCCTCAGTGGCCCGCCGCCGAGCCTACCGACAAAACCCCACCCGTAATGGTGCTGGATGTAGAGTCTAAAGCCATAGAAGCACCCAACGATGCCCGCTATCGGTTTCTGGATGCCGCTTACGGTAACAAATAAGGTCTGCTATTGTATGAATAACCAGGGCGGTAGGAACATGATTAATCATGTTCCTACCATAAAACCCCTTTACCCACGGTGGGCGCGGCCTCAGGAGAGGCTATTTTCCAACACAAAGTTTTGTAACGTGCTTTTATTGCGCCAAAGTGCTCAACAATGATTGTAGAGCGGTGAAAATCCTATAAAAGCAGTCTACAAAAAAATGTAAAGCGCTTTTATAGCGATAAATCGGCAGTACAAAACTTTGTAATACCCATTTATAGCAATAAAGTGCTTCTACAACATTTGTAATGAAGCAATATTGTAAAAAAAGCACCGAACAATCGTTGTAATGGGCGGATGCTCCGATAAAAGCACTCTACAATGCTTCTTGACGAGGTAAAAAAGCCATAAAAGCACTTTACAATAGCTGGTAGGCAACTTTGACGCGATAAACGGCAACAACAAAGCGTAGAGCGGCTCATATTGCCTGCATTACCCCTTTACAAGCGCCTGTTTAAAGCCCGGAAAGCAAAACCAGCACCCTCATACCGCTGGTAACCGCATTTTTACCTCAAAAAGCACTCTTCCTCACCATGTCGTTTACCTAGCCGGTAAAAAAGCCCATTCCCCTGGTTTTTTTTCCAGGTAAGCAGAGCACCCGCCTCAAAACAACCGCTGCCCGCTTCCCTTTTCAGGAAGACACATTTACGAAAAGATGATCATAACAGTACCGGCATCATTTGTTATATTGCGGTTATACAGATATATACGCCATATGGCGTATATACATTCGTTACCCCTCATTGAATTGAAAAAAGAAACTGCTAAATTTAGGGTATGGAAACACCCCAAGAAATAGAGAGCAAACTTAAGGCAGTAAAACCATACCTAACAAAAGAATTTGGGGTAGACCAAATTGGCTATTTTGGCTCATTTGCCAATGGTGACTATCGGGAAGATTCAGATCTAGATGTTTTAGTTGCCTTCAGTAAAAAGATTGGCTGGAAATTCTTCGATTTGAAAGATTATCTGGAGTCTACAATTGGTAGAAAGGTAGATTTAGTGACGGAAAGATCATTAAGGAAACAATGGAAGCAAGCCATCCTAAAACAAGTCAAGTACATATGAAAGACAGAAGTTATTTGGCTTACATTGAGGATATGGTAGAAGCCATTGACAAAATCATCCGCTATCTTGATACAGTGAATGGGCTTAAAGACTTCTTACAAAATGAAATGGTCATTGATGCGGTCACTAGGAATTATGAAATTATAGGAGAGGCAGCTAATCAGATACCAGCATATGTGAAAGACAAATATCCGGAAGTTCCATGGAGACAAATGTACGGGTTGAGAAATTTTGCTGCTCATGAATACCATTCGATTGACCCGCAGATTTTGTGGGAAATAGCGGAAGATCATTTGATTGAGAATAAGATTCAATTGGAAGAAGTATTAGAAAAAGAAAGAGAAAACGAGGGGTAACACAGGGCAGAATATCACAGCTAGCAAATGAGCAAAAGTAACGTTTTTGCAAACAAGCAATTTGAATGAAGCTCGGCAGAAAAAGGCTCTAAGGCCGCTGCGCTACCTTCCCCAACCGTTGCCAGCAATATAAACTGAAAAAATGCCAACATTAGTCCATTTAGCAGATGAACGAGATGCCAAAAAGATCTTAAACGCAGGAATTAAAATAGGGAAAGGCAGAAATGGAATATTTTTCATGCCAGTGATTCCTGATTTTTACATAACACATCAATGGTTGAGAGAATTAAAAAGAAGAGGAGTCAGAACTTATATTGGAGTTTACTTCAAACTCAATTCCGATAAAATGGTATGGGCAGGGAAATATTATCAACAGCATAGCCAGATAACATTAGGTAATGCGATAAATGAATTCATGAATTTGGAAGATAAATCAGGGTATGAGTTCATTATTGAGCGTAAAATTGAACCCAAAGAAATCCGAAAGATACGGCACCTACCTCAAATCGTAGGCTGGAGACATATGCCTGATAGCCATCTGAAAGGGTTGCATTGTGCGTGTCCTGTTTGTATATCACCAGGAGATATTAATTCAAGAAAAAAGAGAGAAAAAATCGAACCAACAGAAAAGGTAAGAAGCTACAATGAGTTACTAGAAAGACTGAAAACTGAAAATAATGAAGATGAAATAGATGATATTTTTTGGGAGATTAGGCGTAAAAAGAGAAGAGATGATCCTGAAAAACTGAGATTCTTAATTGACAAAGAGAATACTTCAATTTTGATTTCGCTGGCCATTGCCTTAGCTTACTACAAACATGAAAATGCAATAAAAATGTTGCTTGAATTGTGTATTCATGAAGATGCTGAGGTACGGCAATATAGCGCAGAAAGTATTATTGAAATCGACAAAGAGACGGGAATTAGATTATTAAGCCGATTTGATCATGATAAAGTCATTAAAGAAGTGATACAGGAAAATAAGTAAACTGCTGGCAGCAATATGCAGTAACTATCCCTGCTTGAAACGCATTTGGAGGATGGTTTCTCCGAGCACTAAAATTGTCACTTGAAAAGAAACTGCCAACAAAGCCCGAGATGATGGCTAGCCTAATCGTTGTGCGGGATTAGAAATAACAATGAAAAAAACAGAACAAATAGACGTAGTAGCCTTGATACCAGAGCTTGATAAGTTGCTTGTCAAGTTATTGGAAGGACTGTCAGCCGAAGATTGGGATAAACAAACTATTGCGCCTAAATGGAAAGTAAAAGATGTTGCTGTTCACTTATTTGATGGGAATTTGAGAGCACTTTCAATGCTGAGGGATAAATACTATGGTGAGAAGCCTGAAAATATAAATTCATACGAAGATTTAGTAGACTTCCTGAATAGATTAAATGCTGATTGGGTTAAAGCGACTAAAAGACTTAGCCCCCAAGTCATAATTGATTTATTAAAGTCATCGGGACAAGAATACTGCGATTTCTTAGAGACCTTAGACCTCAACGACAAAGCAGAATTTTCAGTGGCTTGGGCAGGTGAGAATGAATCGAAAAATTGGTTTCACATAGCAAGGGAATATACTGAAAAATGGCATCATCAACAGCAGATTAGACTTGCCGTTGGTGACGAACAGACGTTACTTGAAGAAAAATGGTACTTGCCCTACTTGGACACATCAGTCAGGGCGCTTCCCTATCATTATCGAGATGTAGCAGGGAATGCCAAGGATGTGGTAAAATTTACATTCTTGGGAAAAACTGAAACAAGTTGGTTTTTATACTATAAAAATGGTTGGGAGCTATTTACTTCTGTTAATGCCGAACCTAAAAGTGAAGTAAAAATCAGAAGTAAAGATGCTTGGAAAATATTTACGAAAGGAATGACGAGAGAAGAAGCCATTAGAAATTCAGAAATTATTGGCGATAAAAAACTCGGTGAAAAAATATTCGATATGATTGCTGTAATGGCATAGAAAATAAAAACCACTCATAACATTTTGTATAAGTAATGACAGGCAGGGTGGTAAATATCAAGGTCTGTAGTCCGCTCAAACTGAGTAGTGGTTTGACCGGAAAATACCACGCAATTTGCCACTACTCATACAATTCACCATTGTGGGCTAATTCAGATGAGAAAAATACAGGTGATATTGGAGGAAATTGATTCTTTTAGCCCAGAAGGCGCAGATTGGGCTAAGTTGGATAATTTGATAAATGAGTTATAGGAAACGGGACACCCCGAAGATGGAATGACAATAATGCTGAAAGTATTGGAAAGGTTTCCTGATGAAGATGGTGATGGGGTTTTATGGTCGATTGTTCATAGCCTGGAAAATCTGGATAATTACGAACGAGAACTGTTAAATTCAGTCTATCGGCAACCTTCACATTTGGGCATTACTATGATTCATAGGATTGAAAATGTAAATCAACATGAACTTTGTGGGAGGAATATTAAAGAGATTTACCAGGAATTATTGATCCATCCGAAGTTGACCGATATTACTCGAGAGGATGTGATAAGATTATTGAGTTAAAACTGGCTGTTTGCCCTGCTAGAGGTGCGGGGCAGCCTATGCTCTAGGAGGGCTCTGAGAGCTTGAAACAACCTTTTGACGAACTTAATAAACGAAGCGCACCACCACACAAACCCGTCCATTAGTGGGTGCGTATATGCTTATAGCAGATGAAGCTACATAATGCAAAAAGATGCCTGAGCAACCGAAAATACACATAAAACTAACTGCCACCGATACATTTATCGAGATACTAGGTTGGGTTGCAATACTAGGAATCTGGTTGTTGACGCTGCTGAATTATGCGGCATTACCTGAGACGATCCCTGTGCATTACAATGGAGCAGGGGAGGCTGATGGGTTTGGAAGTAAAGGGCATATCTTAATGTTACCCCTCATCTCAATGCTGTTGTTTATCGGCCTGACGATTCTGAATAGATTTCCGCATATACTCAATTACCCGACTTCCATCCGCCAGGAAAATGCCCTTTGGCAATATACCAATGCTACTCGCATGTTCAGGTTTCTGAAGTTGGTCATTACCCTATTATTTGGGCTTATTGTTTTCAAAACGCAGCAAAACGCTCACGACCACACCGAAGGTCTGGGAGCATGGTTTCTGCCGTTGACTTTTGGGCTTATCTTCGTTCCAATAATCTATTATTTAACAAAGATGAACACATCAAAAAAGAATAAGAACACCGGCTACAATAATGTATAATTCTCAGGACCACATTCGCTATATTACGTTTATATTCATATAGCCGCCTATGTGTGCTATTAGAAGTAAAACTATCGAATCAATGAACGATTAGACTACATAAAATATGTGAAACAATGAAAAAGATGTTGCCTGTTATAATAGCACTCATGAATCTTCTAGTGATTGCAAGTTGTGAAGAAGAGAGTAATAACAAGAAAGTTTGCGGAGTAGAAAATCCAACTACTGATTTGACTTGGTTATCGGACATTATATCCCAGGCAGAAAATGACCAAACTGGAAGTTTTACTGGCAAAATTTGGATAAAAAGCTATCAGAACACGGACTATGTAGTAACGAATATGCCGTTAGGGTCAGGTGGATTGATGTTTCACTGCTTTGATTGTGAAGGTAATTTTAACCCGATAGACGACCTTGAATTTTACAAATCACTAAATGATCAAGAACTGGTGTATACTAACGTGAAATAGAAGTCAGCATATACATCAGCTATCCTCAACCGGGCAGAAAAATGAGTGCGGTCGTTCATCGCACCCACACTATAAATTTGCTATTTGGAAAAAAGCGCCAATAAGGCTCCGTATGATGGCTGGCTTTGGTGGTGGCCGTTATATGTAATATGAAAATGGGAAAGAAACGGGACCTAAACGGATTGCCTAATTCGCTCGAGCAGCGGTATTTCTCTACGCTTTTTTGGTGGGAGAAAGCGTATATGGCTGATTGGATTTGGAATGCTGCTAATGAGAAAGAAGTCACCGATATTGAAATTAATATCATTCAAGATACGGTTGAACCAAAAGAACTAGAAATAAAACCTATCATCGCTCAACTTGCTCGATTGCGAGAGACAATTCATACCACTTTGAATAGTGCTGGATTCTCTGCCGATTTTATTGTTGACGCAAGATTTAAAATTTACATATCTCAACAATTTAAACCTCTGCGGTTGCTTACCTGTCAAGCAATAGTGATAGATAGAGATGGGCGAGTTTACGAAGGAAAGACTTATACTGAAAAAGCATATGAGGTGCCATTTAAAGTTTTTCCCATTTCATGGGTTGATAGCATAAAAGAGGGATAAAGAAATGAAAAGGCTATACACAGCAATGCTTAGCCCTCACCCTGGCAAAACCAATAGTTGCATGCTGGTAGTTCTAAGTAGCCAAAAGGATAAACGAAAAGTAAATATCACTTAGCATAGCCTTTACTAAAATATGAAAAGACCCGAAGACGTAATTGACAGAAAGTTCTTTAGGGAATTGCTTAGGCCCAAAATAACTTCTAATATACTTCACAGCGTTATTATCAGCTTTCCGGCTGCTCGTCCGTTACCCATAATCTGAAGGGCTTCCGGTACATCATCCAGGGTAAAGGTTCTTTCAATGATGGGAGTGAGTTTGCCTTCTTCGGCCAGCTTACCAATACATTGCAAATCGGCGGCGTTGGCACTTGCCAGCAAAGTGATCATCTTCTTGCCTTCGGTCATGGATTTCCAGAGGCCCAAGAACATGGCTCCCATAGAAAAGGCGCAGGAAACATAGGTGCCCTTCCGGCAAAGTACCCGACTGATAGCCCGGAGGGAGTGGTTGGCTACGACATCGAAGATCAGGTCGTATTGCTTATCATCTTTGGTAAAATCCTGAACCGTGTAGTCAATTACCTGGTCGGCCCCCTGGGTCAGGGCGTTTTCTACTTTGCCCGTGCTGCACACTGCGGTGACTTTGGCCCCGAAGGATTTGGCGATCTGAATGGCGTAGCCGCCCACCCCGCCCGAGGCACCGTTGATCAACACCTCCTGCCCGGCTTTGATCTTGCCCTTGTTGCGTAAGCCCTGTAGTGCGGTAATGGCGGCCAGGGGAAGTGCAGCGGTTTCTTCGTAGGTCAGGTTAGAGGGTTTTTTAGCCAGGTATTTCTCATCGGCGGCCACGTACTCGGCAAACCCTCCGAACCCGTTGCCGGAGAGGTCGCCAAATACTTCGTCGCCCCGTTTAAACTGAGAAACCGCCTGGCCCACCCGCTCTACCACTCCGGCAACATCGGCTCCCAGTATCTGGTACTTCGGCTTGTGCAAGCCCGCCATCAGACGAATCGGAAAGGGCTCACCGCGCAGTAAGTGCCAGTCGGCTTTATTAACGGAGGCGGCCAGCACCTTCACCAGTACTTCGTGCGGTTTGGGCTCCGGGCGGTCTACTTCCTTAAGTGCCAGTATATCCGGCAAGCCGTATTGTTCGTTGATAATCGCTTTCATCATTATTCGTATTTGTATTCAGCCTGATACGATTTCTTCACTCCTTTGATAAGCATATACAGCGTTAACTCCACCTCGCCGAGTGCCGCGCAAATCCCCACCACCCAGGCGAGCCAGCCTTCATTGCCGGGGAAGAGAAAATTGCCAAAGGTCTCCATCCAGTAGCCGGTAGCCGCCACGATCATCAGTATCCCCAGTAGCTTCGGGATCATATTCGTTTGGTAGATTAACAGCCCTAGCAGAAAGCAATGAACCCCGAAGAAGGCCCCGGCAATCAGGTAACCGTTGCGGTGGGCATCCATCAGAAGCAGGCTCAGCGACTGAAGCTGTCCGGCATCAAAAGCGTTTAGATAATCCGATCCGCCTAACACTGCCAATGCCAGGTAGTGGTTGAGCAGGTTCAGACTGGCAATCGCCGGGTGGGCCACCAACCGTAGCGCGGAAGAAACCATTGCCAGGGTTTTATTGAATGGCCGGAACATCTGGTAAAACATAACCGAAATGATCGCATCCAGTGTGAATGCGATCAGATCAGCTACCAGTCCTAAGCGGAACAATCCTTCCTGAGACACGATGTTGGTAGCGGTGGCTGCGGCATCATCCGGCACCACCAGCGTACTTCTAACGTATCCCTGACTAAACCCGGCACATACAATGACCAACAGATACATCAGGCCGGTCCATCGTACCGAACGTTTGCTCATCAGAGTTGATTTCTGAATTTCCTTAGTAGCGTACATGGTGATGGAAGGGTTAATTGGTAAATTCAACCACATTGGCACTGACCGACACCGTTCTCTTGTAGAAGAAAGGAGGCACTCCACCCACGTGTTCTTCTGTGAGTAGGTTGGTCAGGGTTCTCGATCCGGTCGTCAGGTCGGCTTGCTGGAGCATATCGGCGTAGGCCGCGTCGTATAGCTGCTTCTTTTTCGCACCTCCGAAGATCAGCACATAACCTACTTCCGATGTTCCTTTTACCTGGCCTACCACCTTAAAATTGTTACTCTTAAGGTGTACCTGCGTAGCGTGCTGGTTTTGGTTAAATACCCACGCTTTGTTTACCCCGCATGAGCTAAGCCCGACAATCAGCGCCAGGCTCATGATTACTTTCGTTGTCTTTTTCATGTTGCTTTGATGTTTAAGTTCAGAAGCAAAAGTACGCTCACCAGCTACCCACCGCTTGACCCTATAGGCCAATGGTTTGACATCTGGGGCCAAAACGAGTATTTCAGGAGTTTTTTCGGTAATCAGCGGGTGACTGGCCCGTCCAGCGGCGGAAGGCCCGGTTGAAGGCACTTTGTTCGGAGAAGCCGGTCTGGAAGGCAATCTCTCCCATGGATTGAGAGGAATTTTTCAGCAGATCAATGGAAACATCCTGCTGAATGGTTTGAATCAGATCCCTGAACGTTAGCCCCTTCTCGGCTAGCCTTCGTTTCAGGGTACGGGCACTCATGCCCAGGTACTCAGCCACCTGAATGATGCTGGGTATACCACTGGGTAGCGATTCTGCAATGATTTTGTGAATTTCACCCAACAGCCGGTCGGCATTGGCATGAATTCCTTTTTTCTCCTCGTCCATGCGCTCCACCAGAAACTGATGGATACTTTTATCGGCTTTTACCGTGGGGATGTCGATATCCGATGTTTTGAAGTAAAGGGAGTTTTCCGCCTGACCAAAGTGTACCGGGCACTGGAAAAAATTTACGAATGGAGCTGCTTCCGGGGTATGATGCTGGAAGTGTACTGTTACCGGATGTATTTCCTGATGGGTGATTTCTTTCAAAACGCCGGTCAGCATAACGAAGGTTGCTTCGTTGGCTGTTTCGAGGCCTTTCCGCCTGGCTTCTCTCATCAGATAGATACTCGTAATACCCTGGCGCTCTTCTATTCGGGCCTGACCATGATCGGTCACCAGCACCATGTATCGCTCTACCCGGTCCAGCACATCCTTGGCTCGCCAGCACGTTTTCCAGGAAAGACCCAGCGTGCCGTAGTCATCGGCCGTCAGTTGCTGGCCCTGCCTCACTCCAAACCCGGCTTCCATGTGCTGGTCGGCCAGTTCGTACACTTCCAGCAGCAGCTCCATAGGAATATACTTGTCCCCGGCAATGATCTCTTTCCTTCCCCGGTGATGATCCAGCAAAGCCGGAGATAAGCCTTCCTGCATGGTCAGTCGAGTAGCTTTCTGATAGATGCTTGAAGAAACAAACGACATGGCTTTGGTAAGGGCACAGTGAATTTACCGCTTAATATAATGTGAGTTCTGGATTTAAAATAGTTTTATTCTTCTGTTAAGTGGGAAACCTTGCTGTTTGAGCGCAGCGACAGGGCCGCCCGAGCGGTTTCAAGGTTTCCTAGATTTTTGCGCCCCACGCCGGGTATACTTTTCATCGATGGAAAATCGGACCGCCGATGCGGTATAAGCCTGCCCGGCTTGAGGGCTGCCATCATGAAAGTTAGAAAGTTAATACTTCTGGAAATTAAAAGATAAAGCGTAATTCTTCTTAACATACTAATAACTGACACAATTGGCAGAAATCAGGCAAAGTGGTGAAACGATGTAATAACAAGTTGTACGAAGTAAGGATAGGCAGCTTCCAAAACGCCAGGTCTCGCCATTATGGCAAAATTGTTAATTTAGCCTTTTGCAACCTACAACCCCTACATGGCAAATTATTATAGCTGTCGGTCTTACCTGTTTCTTCTGCTACTTCTTTCAATACCCGAAATGTTAGCCGCTCAAAATGCGGTAGCACCTGATCAAATTAAGTTTGTGAGGCAAGGAGTGCGCCGACTGGTATTTGATGAGCATCAGCGCATTCCGCTGGCGGCTTTCCATCCCGAAGAGGTCATCGGTCAGTCGGCGATGTATCCGGTCACGCACCACCTGGAAGAGCAGGCTGATGTTGCTATCATCCGTAACCAACTGTCGGTGCAGTCCGACGCAGAAACCCAGACCAGCCTGTGGTACGGTGGGTTCAACCCTTTTGCTACGTACGCTATAGACCTGACTTCTTGTAGTGGAGAAGGCGAAGTAGGCTTTGAGTTTTCCGATGCCCGACGGGCCGAGCAGTTCCTGATCACTATTCGGTACCAGAATGAGCAACTGCTGGATGTCCGGCAGAGAGTGCGGAAAGATGGCCGCGTTGTGGTTGATGAGTCTATTGCTACGGAAAACAGCAAATCTGCCAGCGTACCGGGGAAGCTCATCCTTCAGATGCTGGGCAGCGGACTGACTTTATACGCCCAGCAAGAAGGTTTGCCCATCCCCATCGGGCAGAGCGATTTCAGCCAGCATATTGATCTTCGGCAAAAACGCTATATCTATAATTTTCAGTCGAGTTTGTACCTGAGCAGTAAGCGTGGACAAGTTGTCGTGAAGAAAGCTGAGTCGGCCCTAAGCAGTGGTATGGGGCTGGCCGATATCAGAGCGATTACCTATGAAGACGGAGAACCTATGCTTGACCAGGGACGGCTGTGGTATACCATGTCTATCCGGGGGCGGGCACTGCCGCATCATCTGCAAGGCGTTTTCAGCCTGGACCCTACCGTGTTTGACCTGCGCTTTGAAGGAGTCATTCTGTTTGACCGGGCTGACGGGCTGCTGCGTAATGAAATTGCCTCTCACATTTTTTACGATAGAAAAGATCAAATCTGGCGAGGATTAACCACCGGTTTCAGTGCATTTGCCAGCCCGGAAGAAGAGAAGCAACTGTTGGCGGTAGAGAGTGAGAAAGACCCCCGCTTTGGTTTTTCGGTTATGCGGGCCATGCCCTTTGGCATTGTGGGAGATATTGAAGACCCTCACATTTTATTTGATGCTGCGGCCGACAAATGGCGTATCCTCACCTGTGAGAACCACGACGGGTACAAAGCCGTGATGCTGGAGTCCGATGAGTGGAACCGGGGCTACCAGCGCATTGCCGGGCCGGTGAGTCATAATGCTACGGGCACCTCTATTCAGAAAATCGGGAATGATCGCTATTGCTTTTCCGGAAGCAGCGAGCGGCAAATTTACATCTACACCTACCCCGACCTGGAAGAGGCCGGCACTCTAGCTATGGACCTGCCGCCCTGGGATGAAAGCTCCGGCACCCGGGTCTGGCCCAACGTGGTTCAACTACCAGCGGGTTACCCCTTCCGGTACGTAGCCCTGATGATGGACCGATTTAATTATCCGGGCCTGGAAGGGCCTAACTGGACCTACGGCGCTTTATACCTGTATCACGGCTATGAGCCATAGTTATCAGGGAGTCCAAAAAAAATCATTTATCTTAAAAAGAAAACAACCTGAAATTGAAAAACAACTATCTCTGTCTGACCAGTATCCTGGTGGTGTGGTTAACCGCCGTAGGGGCTCATGCCCAGAACCCGGTTAAACTGCACACATCGGTTGAGATCGGCGGCATCAACCAGTGGGTTGGGGCAAAAGGCGATGATGACACCAAGCCCCTGTTGCTTTTTCTGCACGGCGGACCGGGCTTTTCCTCGCGGGCATATTCTAAAAAGTTTGTCAAGCGTCTGAAAAAAGACTTCATTGTTGCACAGTGGGATCAGCGGGAAACCGGCATCACAGCGGCCTGGAGTCCGTTTCCCGACTCGCTTACCCTGGAGATGTTTCATAACGATACGGAAGAGGTTGTCAACTACCTGCTGAAGAAGTTTTCTAAAAAGAAGTTGTACCTGGTAGGGTTCTCCTGGGGCGGTTTTCTGGGAATGCACTTTGCCGACCAGCACCCCGAATTACTGCACGCCTATGTATCCGTCAGCGGGGCGGTGCATAATGTTGAGAGCGACCGGCGCACGCTAGCGCTAATGAAGAAAAAGGCAGCAGAAGAAAATAACACGCAGGCCATCCGGGAAATTGCTGAGATTGAAGTACCCTTTACTAGCTGGGAACAACTCTATTACCAGAGAAAATGGACGGCCTACTTTTTTGCGGGTAAAGCATCCGGCCGGCAATACCCGAAGTCGATGTTTGAAGAGTGGTCGGCAAAGTGGCTTCCCCTGTTTATGGCCGCGTCCCGGGTTGATTTTCGGGAAACTGTGCCCGAACTGCATTGCCCGGTCTATTTCTTTCTCAGCCACCATGATTACGCCGCTAATTACACCGTGGCCGAAGAGTATTTCAACCAGCTAAAAGCCGAGCATAAACAGATTGTATGGTTTGACGAAGCCTCCCACGAAATCCCCTCCCAGGTACCTAAACAATTTAGCGAAGCCCTCATCAGCATCGCGAACCAACCCCCGGACTAAAACCCAAGAGATAAACCACCAGAAACTAACGGATTGATTATATTGCAGCTATATGGGAGATAGTAGCATATGTGTGCTACCTCCAATAATAATAAATATTTATTGCTATGAGAAAATTGACTGTATTTACTTTAATATTAGGATGCTTATCCATTCTTTCTTGTTCGGAAGAACGGATGAATAGTATGGGTGAACCGACAATCCAGGTAAATTTACAAATTCGCAACGCTAACGAATGGAAATCCGCCAATGTAACTATTGACTATATTAGATTTTTTCAAACCAATAGCGATCAAAGCGAAACAGGCATTGGAACCGTTCAGAACTGGAATGGCACCACCCTAAACTTTGACTTAAGGCAAGAGGAGACCAAGAAGGTGTTAGAAAAACCTTATTGGGAAGCTATATTACTAGGGATTGATCCAGACTTTATAGAAACCAGTTTTGTAACAGTAGATGATATACAGATTGAAGGGGTAGCTATCGAGTACGTAGAATATATACCCTTTGAAAATCAAACAACCATTAAGAATGGCAAGAAGTATCAAATAGATTTAGGCATAGATCTTGATAAGGCGCTTATAAAAAAAGAAGATAGTTTCGAATTGAAGGTTAGTACTATAAAGGCCAAAATATCCGAGTTATAGAATACTGGATGTAACACAAGGCAAGCAGCATAGCTAGTTGAATTGCAATTATAAATACTAAAGCAAACAACTAGCATAGATGTTGACTAGAAAGAAAGATGCGCCAAAGCCGCCGCGTCACCTGCCCCAATCGTTATGCTGCATTATAAAGAACATTTGACTGTCCTTAATGAGATTGACTTTAACTTTCATCATTTTCCTGATTACGACAATTGCTAAAGGGCAGATATCAATTTCTGGACAAGTAATTTTAAAAGGAGAAGATTCTACGGTCCCTGGAGCCACCATACGAGAAAAAGGAACAAGCAATGGAATTTTAACAGACTTGGAAGGTAGATTTATTTTAACGGTAAAAAAACTGCCAATCACTTTAGAAATTTTTAGTATCGGTGCAGTACCGAAGGAGGTTTTAGTAGAAGAACAAAAGGAGCTATTAATCAATCTGAAATTAGATTGTAACCGGCACACATTTGATCATCAACTTTTGGGTTTTTATTTAGCAAGCGGAGTAATCAATAATCCTTTTGGCGGAGAGTTTCATCTTTCTTTTCCTGCATTTTGGCGTATGTCAACACTGAAGGGAAAAATAGGGTATCAAACCAACTTTGATTACAATGAAAACATATATGGGCAAGTTGCTTTTGATCATATTCTATTCACATGTGACTATGATCTAGATGTAAAAATTAATTACCAGAAAGTCTCAGTTAGGAAGGATATTGATTTTGAGATTCAATCCGCTGAAGCTCATTTTAATCTCGATAAGAATTACTCAAAAATAAGATATGCGCGATTTATAGTTGGTTTAAGCAAAATTAGTTATGCATCAAATGAAGATAACTCTTTTGCGAGGGATACTGCACCAATCATAGGATTAGGAGCAATTTTAGGAGAATGGTGGAGACTAATGGTAGTTGGTAAAGTAATACTCTACGATAACCTTCCAAAATACGATATAGAATTAAGCCGAGATTTTAGAAGAATAGATACTTTTATTAGATACCAAAAATTGGAATCATTTAATGAAATATCGGTAGGGTTAGGAACACATATTGGCTACCGATTAAAGAAACGGAATAATTAAAAACGCAGCATAAATTTCATAAGCGCTATGCTTTGGCCGATGGTCTCGCCAGTGCCTATGCGAGCCGTTCTGCTCAATTAGAAAAAAGAGAAAATGTTGGACTTTTACTTAATTCGAGATGACCTGCCCAAATCTGAGTATCCGGAACAAGTTGAGTTGGAGTTTGCTGGTGGACTGGATTATAAGAGCTTTGATAACTTAAGAGATAGGGGCATAATCGCTGATCGATTTGATTACTATACCGATTTTAGATGGGGAACGGATTTAATAAGACAAATAAACGAACAAACAAATCAAAAGCCAAGTGAATCAGATTCTGACGTGAAACAACTGCTAGATTTGTTAAATCAAGCGATTCAGAAAGAGAGTGGATTGATAGCCTACTGTGATTAGAAATGAAAAGTCTGCTACCAACAACGCTCAGTCCTCACGCTGGCAAAATGGAGGTTCGCACATTAGTTGTTCTAGGTAGCTAAAATGATAAACGAAAAATTAATGCCAACAAGCCGGGCGACTGCTGCCCTAGGCGTTCAACCATTAACAAACCTTTGAAATATTTAATACAAGAGTCAAACGTGGAAGCATTTAAAATCTTGTTGGCTATCCTTTTGTGTGGCTTACTCGTTCGCTGTAAAAACAACATCATAGAAGTTCCTGCCTCGCCTTACCCCATCAGTCATGATTCTTTCTCGGTTGATACCATCGCATCCGGCTTCACCATTCCGTACGGAATAGCCATCGTAGATGAACATGAATACTTCATCACCGATAGGGTCGGGAAACTGTTTCACTTTACAGAGGATAGTCTAACCGAGATCAGTGGAATGCCGTCGGTAGTAAGCTTTGGTATACCGGGCATACCGGCCATTCTACACGGTGGTCTAATGGACATCAGTCTTCATCCTAACTACGCAAATAACGCCTGGGTTTACATCGCTTACCTGGATGCTGATGGCTTAGCCAAAGTGTCACGGTTTAAGATACAAAACCAGACCGCCACGCAGTTTGAGACAATTTTTACCACCAGAACTCAAAACTATTCCGGGAACGGAATGAGAATTGTGTGGGAAGATAGCACTCACTTTTTTCTGAATGTCGGAAATTCCGATTTCTCAACCTATGCAGCTCCTGTTTTATATGCTCAGGACCTGAATGTAGATAAAGGGAAGATTCACCGCTTGATGGAAGATGGCAGCGTGCCCGCAGACAATCCGGTTTTTGATAATTTCACTTCGCCCACCACCATTTGGAGCTACGGGCACCGCGATGTGCAGGGACTGTATTTTGACAAACCAACCCGCACACTTTTTGGGCTGGAACACGGGCCTAAAGGTGGAGATGAGTTCAACATTATAGAGAAGGGGCAGAATTATGGCTGGCCGCTTTTTTCTTACGGTATCAATTATGACGGTGCCTGGGTTTCTACCATTTCAGAAGATTCGGCGGCTACATTTACGATTTTCCCGGAACATTACTGGACCGTTCCGACCAATGATGGTGGTCAGGCCATTGCCCCGGCCTGTTTGTTAAAAGTTGAGGGAAGTACTATTTCTGATTGGAACGATTATTTTGTTTTCGGTTCATTGGCTTACCGAAGACTGATGAAGTATGACCGCGAAACCGGAGAAACGTTTGGACTGACTATTGAGGGAAGAGTGCGAACCATTAAGCAACTACCCAGTGGAGATCTCGTGGCCCTCATTGAACGAAATGATCTTACACAAGCCAACGGAATAGTCGTGAGGATTGGTAAATGATAGTAAGAACAAGTCTGGAATTAGGTCATATTTTGTCTGTAATGCGTTTTTCAGCCCTGGGTTTAAACTCTTAGGCTGATGAAATGGGCAGAATTAACCAACAAGTAATAATTTTCTGTCTACTTTTGTTCGCATCTATAATTGACAGAAACTTAAGAGGCAACCTCTTTCACTTTCTCTTTGGCCTCTTTGGCTTTTCCTACCACATCTTCCAGAATCAAATACAGGCAGGGCACGATCAGCAGAATGATAGACGTGGCGAAGATGATACCGAAGCCTAGCGATATTGCCATGGGAATGAGATTGCTCGCCTGATTTGAGGTTTCCAGGATAATCGGGGTTAAGCCGCCGAAAGTCGTTAACGTGGTGAGCATGATAGGACGAAAACGCCGGATGCCTGATTCGTGAATAGCATCAAAAGCCGACTGTTCGCCTCGTTTGCGGTTAGCGTAATCAATCATAATCAGCGAGTCGTTCACCACCACTCCCGACAGAGCAATCACCCCCATCAGACTGACCAGCGATAAATCGTAACCCAGCAGTATGTGACCTATCACGGCTCCTACAATGCCGAATGGGATGGCCGACATCACGATCAGGGGTTGAATGTAATTGTTGAAAGCAATGGCTAATAGTCCGTAAATCACCAGCATAGCCAGGATAAATCCACCCCATAGCGACTGGGTAGATTCTCGCATATCAGCTTGGCTTCCTTCAAAGCTCCAGGTAATGCCGGGGAAATCTGATCGGAGCTGAGGTAGCACTTCCGCCTGCATGGATTCCAGCACCTGCGTGGTCGCACTGGGTGGCTCTACATCCATGCCTACCGATACCACCCGGCGTCCATCGCGGCGGTTGATTGAATTGAACGCTTCCCGTTCTTCCACGGTCACTATATCCAGTAGCGGGACTTCCACGCTGTCGGGCGTGCGAATGACCAGATCTTCCAGGTTATAAAGGTCTTTTCGTTCTTCCAGCGGCAGCTTTACCCGTACTTCCACCTCATTATTCCCTCGGAGCTGACGCATCGCCAGGGCACCGAAAAAAGCATCGCGGATCTGTTGGCCTACATCGGAAGGAGTAAACCCCAGGTTGCGGCCTTCGGGAAGAAGTTTAAAGTCGTACTGAAGCTTCCCTTTGTCAAAATTATCACTTACATCGCGGGTGCTCTCAAAGGATTCGGCTTGTTCAAGGAATGCCTGACTGGCTTTTTCCAGCACATTAATATCATCGTGGCTAATGTCAATCGTAATATCCTGACGAGCACCTCCGGGACCGCGTTCGGCCTCAAATGTAATCTGGTCTACGCCTTCAATGTCACCGATCTCATCCCGCCAGAGTTCAATCACATCCTGAGCGGTAAGCTCACGCTCATCCGGGGCCTTCATGACTATTTCTACATCAATGAAATTCTGATTTCGCACATTGGTCTTTACCCCATCGGCCGCTTCATACAGGTTGTGCTCCTCAAACATGGCAATGGTTGAATTCGTAATCTGATCGGCTACCTTAGCGGCCTGATCGGGAGTGGTGCCGACGGGTAATCGCACTCCGGCTTCAATCTCATCGGCAGCCACTTCGGGCATCAGAATAATACCCATATGGTCGCTATAGCCAAAGCCACCCACCACCATGAGTAATGCTACCGCCGCAGTAAGGGTGATATAACGGTTGCTCAGACAAACGTCTAGCAAGGGACGGTAGTAACGATCCACAAAGCGATCAAACCGTCGGGCAAACCCCTGCTGCCAGCGGGTAATGTACTTGCCGATACTGAACCGGTCCTTACCTCCGCCATGACCAAGGTGGGCTGGAAGAATGAATAGTGCCTCAATCAGGGAAACCGACAGTACGGCGATTACTACGGCGGGCATCGGCCACCAGAATTTACCGAAAGTACCCGGCAAGAACAACAGGGGAATAAAGGCAATGATATTGGTAAGAATGCTAAAAAGTACCGGTTTGGAAATGTCTTTGGTTCCTCTGATAGCGGCTTCGAGAACTCCCATACCTTGCTGCCGGTATTCGTATATATTTTCTCCTACCACCACGGCATCATCCACCACAATTCCCAGTACTACCAGAAAGCCAAACATGGAGATCATGTTAATGCTGACTCCGATCATGGGCAGAAACACCATGCCGCCTATGAAGGAAATGACCATGCCCATCATGACCCAGAATGCCAGTTTGTATTCCAGAAATAAAGCCAGAATGAGTAGCACAATGACGATAGCCATCAGACCATTTTCGGTAAGCAGCGCCAGCCGGTCTTCGTAGTCTTCGGCCGCGTTGCTGTCAATCCGCGCTTCAATGCCCGGTGGAAGAGAGCTTTCAAAATCGGCCAGTTCTTGCTCTACAATTTCCGCAATCTCCAGCGGCGACTGCTTTCCAACCCGGAAAATCTCTAGTTCTACGGAAGCCTGCTGGTTAAACTGCCCGTGAAACCCTTCTTCTTCAAAACCATCGGTAATCTCAGCCAGATCGGCCAGCGTGACGGTGGCCCCGGAAGGTGCCGTAATAATTTCAATCTGACCAAACTCTTCAGCCCATTGTTTGCGCTCCTTAAGTCGCAGGAGGATCTCCCCGCTGCTGGTTTCTACTGCCCCGGCAGGCACATCTTCACTGGATTGCTGGATAATATTGGCCACCTGCCCCAAGGTGAGGCCATATTCCCGAAGTCGGTTTCGGGGAATCTCCACGTGGGTTACGTACTCCGGCACATTACCGATTTCTATCTGGGTAATCTCAGGGTTGCTCAGCAAACGGTCTCGCAGCCGTTCGGCAATGATCCGAAGCGTCCAGATATCTTCGCCTCCGAAGATGCCCAGCTCCATCACACTGCGTTGCTCCGTCTGAAGTCGGATCTCAGGTTCTTCAATCTCGTCGGGGAAGGTGCGTATTCGGGCGATGGCCTGATCAATATCCTGAAAGGCCCGCATGCGTTCGGTACCGGCTACCAGTTCAATAGAAATTTGCCCGGAGCCTTCTTCGGCGGTAGAAACCACCTCTTTGATACCCTGCACTCCTCGTACGGCTTCCTCAACGGGTAACAAGATGCCCTGCTCTACTTCAGCCGGAGCCGCACCGGGGTATACCACACTGACTTCCACAATATCCAGTTGAAACTCCGGGTACACCTCTTTCTGCACATTCATCATGGTCCAGATGCCGCTTCCGATCAGGAGCACCATGAGCAGGTTGGCCGCTAGGGGGTTACGAGCCATGTAGGCAATTGGGCCACTAAAGTCTTTAGGGTTGTTGGTATTAGAATCTTTCATGGGCCGGTACTGTCTGATGATTGAATTTCTCCCTGCATCTGTTCTGCTTCATTCGATACGGTATCCTGAGCCGCTGAACCTTCTTCGGAAGTACGGAGCGGCGAGCCGTCTACTACGGTCGATAGGTTGGTCGTTACCACCTGATCTTCGGGCTGCAATCCATCCGAGATATAGGCGTACTCAGCATCCATAAAATCAATAGCTACCTCCCTGATTTTTAATTTACCTTCTTCCATCACCCATACCGTTTCATCTTCCCGCAGGTAATCCCGGCTTAACCGAACCACATCGGAAAGCGAAGTAGCCTGGATGCTGGTTTCTACGAAAGAGTTGATCATAAGAGCGGGAAGAGTATCGTTCTCGTAGGCCAGAGGGTCAGGAACCGATACGATCAGCCGGGCGAGGCGCGTTTGATCTTCCAAGGCTCCTACCACCTGAGATACGTAGCCCGTACGGTACGCTCCTTCCGGCCAGGCCTTCCGATCCATAATCCGTACCTCCGAGCCAGGTTGATCATCTTTGGGTAGTGAAATATACGGAAGCTTAGACAGCGGTAGGGTGACAATCACCCAGTACTCATCCATCCCGACCAGTCGGCCCAGATTGTCGCCGGGAGCTACCTGGGAGCCTACGTTGGCATTGCGAGTGAGAATATGGGCATCAAAAGGAGCGCGGATGGTTGTTCTTCTCAGGTTGAGTTCGGCCTGATTTACGGCAGCTTTGGCCGCTTCTACCTGGGCTTTCACGGCATTAAGCTGAGGTTCGCGCAGTACCAGATTTTTATCTTCCATGCTTACCAACTCATCTACCAGTTCGTAATCCTGCTGGGCTACATCCTGCCGCCCTTGCTCAATGGCCAGATCAGCCTGAACCTGTTGCAGGTCGCTTTCCCGTAGTTGCAGGGTATTCCGGTAATCGGCGGGGTCAATCTGAAGCAGGACATCTCCTTTCTTGACAAATCCACCGGGCGTAAATGCATCAGTCCGTCGGGTAATCTCGCCACCTACGCGGGGGCTAAGCATAATATCTTCGGAAGGCTGTACGCTTCCCGTCGCCACAATGGTGGGTTGAAATGAACCCTGTTCTACTTCAGTAACATTCACCAGCATGGCGGTTTCCTTGGTAGCTCCGGAGCGGGTAGCGGTAGGCTCGGTTAAAAAGATAAATGCGGTAATCCCGCCGGTAACCAGCAGGATGCCCAAACATATTATCAGCGTCTTTTTTTTCTTCTTACTCATATTTTTTATCTAATCATCCGACTCTTCCGGCACTCGGGCCATATTGTCTCTTTCCATCTCAAATCCTCCGGCCAAAGCCCGGTACAGGCTAATCCGGTAATCCAGTAAGGTTAGCTTAGCCGTGATCAGATCACGCTGAAGCTGTTGTTCCTGGTCAATTGCGGTGAGCACAGCCAGATAGTCGCTCAGTCCGTTGAAGTACTCAACCCGCAGTTGGTCATTCGCTTGCCGGGCCAGCCTGACCTGTTCTTCCAGTACCTGTAATCTTTCCTGCTGTTTACGCTCTTGAATCAAGGCATCTTCCACTTCCTGAAAGGCTACCAGCACGGTTTGCCCGTATTCGTAGAGCAGTTGCTGTTTTACCGCTTCCGTGCGATCTACCTCGGCGTTGAGCCTTCCGCCGTAAAAAAGCGGTGCAACCAGGTTCCCGCCCAAAGAATACGCCCAGTTTTTGAATATATCGTCGGTTTCGTTAGATCGGGCAGCTGAGGAAAGATCCAGCGTGAGCCGGGGATAGCGGGCACTGATGGCCGAAGCCACATCGCGATCGGCTGCATTCAGCACGTAAAAAGCGGATCGTACATCGGGCCGCCGACGGATAAGTTCAGTAGGAACGCCGGTGGCTGGCAACGGTGGCGGTGGAGGAAGGCTATCCGGGGTATATACAATTTCCTGCTGGGGAGGTGAACCTAACAATATGGATAACTGATGCTCCAGTACCTGAATCTGTGATTCGGTAAAAATCTGCTGCTCGCGAGTAGCTTCTACCAGTTGTTTCTGGCGAAGAATATCTACTCCT
This sequence comes from Roseihalotalea indica, assembly GCF_022458895.1. The sequence continues at coordinate 155,007 of NZ_JAINFL010000003.1, forward strand.
CTAATCTGGCCACTTCCGAAGCGGGCAACGATCAGCTTTAATATATTTTCGTTGGTTTCAATTTGCTGCTGCGTAAGCTCCAGTCGCCTCCAGGCGGCCATTAACTGGTACCAGGTGCGGGTAATCTCCGCCGACAGCGTAATGGCCGCTGCCTGATAGTCAGATTGGGTAGCTTCGGCCCGGTAGCGTTCGGCTTGCACGGCTGAGCGTATTCGCCCCCAGAGGTCTACTTCGTATACCGCCGACAGGCCAATCTGCTGGTTTTCCCCACCTCGGAAGTCAGGCTCGGGATAACTTCGTCCGGCCGAAAAGAAAGCTTCTACATTGGGTAGCAGGAAGGAAGATTCCCGGTCAACCACCGCTTCAGCCGCCTGAAAGCGCTGCCAGGCAGCCAGTAGATTAAAATTAGAGTCCAGCGCTTGTTCTACCAATTCGTTCAGCCTTTCATCTTCAAAGCTGGTCCACCATTTTTGCGGTAGGCCCTCCTCGCCGGAATAAGAGAACTGCTCCGGAGCCTCCATTGGTAGCATGGATTTAGCCGCTTTGGGAGAACAGCGGAGCAATAACCCCATTGTGCCGCACAATAGCATTGTCCATATGGTATATAATCGAGTTCCGGTCATTTTCTGTCTTTCGTCGCGAAATGTCTTGAATAAGCAGATGTTGCCTTAATAATAGCTTGGTGGCAAAAACATGTAAATACCTGAGGGGCATTTTACAACATTATTAATATAACATAGAAATGCCGTTGAAGTTTTATCAAATGTTTTCAGGGGTATTGAGATATATTGATAAGGTATGGCAGTAGTCTGGAAATGGCATATAATGAGGGCTGATTTTCTTTTAAAGACGTACCAGGAAGCGGTTGACAGAAGGCAGTAATTCGGGAAACCCTGCCAACCGCTCCGCTCATACATAAGGTTTGAGATAGAAAAGTGCTACTAAATAATTATCAGAATAAAATCTACTATGAGATACCGAGTCATTGAAATCGATTTGTACGACTTCGCTCTACTTGTCAATTTGTGTTTTTCAAAGTGGGATCATCTATTTGACGGAAAATTGACAAAGCCAGTAATTTGTTCAACCCCGGAGTTAGTTTGCACGGAGTTGTACCAACTTGCACAACCCATTCACGTACATCCTTAAGATAGTTTCCGTTATTTCCTTTTCACAACCAAGTATCCATTATTAACTCCTTTCACTATGAAAAAGAACATGTATTTTTTAGCTCTGTTGTTTTTTGCTCTGTTTGTTGTTGAAGCTCCGGCTCAGGACGACAAAGCTAGCCGACCTAGTCCCCCTGCCCAGGCAACGGGTAGCGTTGATGGCATTGATATCACGATTGACTACAGCCAGCCTTCCGTAAAGGGTCGCAAAATCTTCGGGGATTTAGAGCCTTATGGCAAAGTGTGGCGCACGGGCGCTAATGAAGCAACCACCTTTGAGGTGAGCGGCGACGTGACCGTGGAAGGCGAAACTTTACCCGCCGGTAAGTATGCCTTGTTCACCATCCCTAATGAAGATCAGTGGACCGTGATTTTTAACAAGACGGCCGATCAGTGGGGAGCATTTGAGTATGATGAAGGCGAAGATGCATTACGGGTAGAAGTGACTCCTGAGGATTCTGACCTTACTGAAAAATTAACCTTTGACATCAGCGATGATGGTCAGGTAAGCATGATGTGGGCTGAAACGAAGGTCTCCTTCGGTGTAAGCGCTGCCGGACAGGCTCGGGAAAACAACGAGTAGAGAGCAATAGCCAATAAAATAACCTTTATCAGTCCGTAGATTATCTACGGACTGATTTTATAATCGTTATACTTTATAAAGTATGCGAAGCAAGAGGAAGTAGAGCAAATATTGTTTGTTGGTTCATTGTACCTGTACCAGCATTGGGCTTAAACCCAACGCTGAAAATACATTGCATTTGATTTATTAAATGCATTTTGAGGTCTTGAGTAGTAGTATTAAAACCCAGATCGCAGAGCCATCTTCTAAGTCTTTCTTTCTGCTTCTAACGCACTAGCTTTCTTTATTTTTTGAAAGTAATCGACTTGAGGTTGATGATCTCCTCATTGGGCTTTTCCGGTTTCACCATGATAAAGTACACGTGGTGCCGCCCGGTTACGGGTTGCTCAATAGTACCTGTTATTTCTTCTGCTGTATCCCAACTGCCGGTAGCCTTATACGGCGTTTTGGCAATCACCGGACCGGCTTGCGAATCGATACGCACTTCAATGGCGCCATCTTTTTCATTGGCGGCATACTCGTACACAAACTCATGAATGCCGGTAAGGTCAATGTCTTTCATAAGGTAGTAAGACTTATGATCTCCACTGGTAAGGCTGTTGCCAAACCGCCGGAAGCCTTTATACTCATCGACAAATACGGTTCGGACTTTTGCATTCCGCAGGTGGATAACATCTTGCCCCGTTAACGAGTCAATGCCATTTGCACCATGATCAGTATAGGTAGCCATAAGGGTATATTGCCCTCGGGGCTCGTCTTCCTTGTGAGCATTGAAGGTGAGTGTTCCCTTAGGCTCAACCGAGCTCGTTTTGGCTCCTTCATCCGTCAGCGACAAAATGTATTTGATCATTTCGTTAACATCCTGAGGAGCAAGTTGGGGGTGGGCGCTCATCAGATGTTCGCCCCAATTACCACCGCCACCCGCAATCACCTTGTCGGTCAGCATGGCTACGGCATCTTCCTGTCCCTGGTAACGTTGAGCAACCGAAAGGTAAGAAGGCCCTACCGATTTTTTATCTACAGTATGGCATGCCTTACAGTCACTTTTGGCAATCAGCGAATACCCAAAAGCCACGGGTTGCGCATGCTGACTGTCATCACTGTTCGGTAGAGTACTGGGTTCGGGGTTATAGCTGAAAGAAACGTTAACATCCTGGGGAGGAATAGCGCCATCCTCTTTATCGTTGACCGCCACGGTGTACTTAAAGGATTCGCCTTCCCAGAAGAAAGATTTGTTCTGCGCTGATTGAATCGTTACCTCCGGCTGGGCATTGCCTACTTTAACCGTGATGGTATCGCGCCCTGCTGCGCCCGACTGGTCGGTTACTTGCAGGATAGCGTGATAAACTCCGGGTTCGGTATACGTATGCGTTGGGTTGCGTTCCGAAGAAGTTTGCGTTTTACCATCGAGGAACCATTCGTACGTCAATTGATCGTCATCGTCCGGGTCATTACTGCCTCGGCTGCTGAATTGCACGCGAAGCGGAGCCTCGCCGATGGCTTCTTTGACTACCGGTAAGCCTCGCAATTCTGAGGTAATGAAAACCCGTTGAGACAAGTCGGCAAAAGCCGCTGCGTCAACAACGGATGCGTTGGCCTGGGGAGCACGGTTGCCAGCATTGTATTCTATTTTCACCAGCCGGGCATCTTCGTTATCAGCTCCGTAGACCGAGCCGTACTCCAGCATATACATAACCCCGTCAGCTCCAAAAGCCAGGTCAATCGGGCGGCGGAAGTCACCATTGGCACTCATGAAGGGCTCTGCTCGCAGAAAGTTCTCGTTTTCATCAAAGTGAAGCGTCATCACCCAGTTTCGCATCCATTCAAAAACGAACAGTTTACCATCATAATATTCAGGAAACTTATTGCTTGAGGAGGAGCTTGCATCGTACGTATAAAACTCGCCCGCCATAGCACTACGCCCTCCTTCGCCCAGTTCGGGAAACTCCGGTGATGGAGCGTAAGGGTACCAGATCATAGCCGATTGAGCCGGGGGTAGGTTTTTTAGTCCGGTATTGTTCGGAGAATTATTGACCGGCGCCGTAGGATCATAGCGAGGACCAGCGGTCTCGGTAGCAAAATCCCATTCGGCATACGCCTGATTGTTGCCAACAAAGTAGGGCCAGCCGTAGTTTCCGGCTTCTTTAGCCTGATTAAACTCATCATAACCTCGTGGTCCCTGAGGGCCGTCTTCTCCGGCATCTGGCCCAATCTCACCCCAGTATACCGTGCCCGTTTCAGGGTTAACCGCAATGCGGTACGGGTTACGGCAGCCCATTACGTAAATTTCCGGCTGAGTATTTTCGGTTCCCGGAGGAAATAGGTTGCCTTCAGGAATAGTATAGGGCGTACCTGCTGTACCGTCTGACTCAGGGTGAATTCTTAGGATTTTGCCTTTCAGATCGTTGGTATTGCCGGCACTGCGTTGAGCATCTAGGCTATAGTATTCCTCGCCGGGGCGCTCATCCAGCGGGGCGTAACCGCCGGATGGGAAGGGGCTGGAACTGTCGCCAGTGGAAAGATAGAGGTTGCCTTCAGCATCCCAGGCTAGGGAGCCACCGTGGTGGGCACCACTGTTTTCCTGCACGGGCACTTGCAATAGCACTTTCTCCGAGCTTACATCCAGCGTATTATCTGGTTTTACCACAAATCGGGAGAGATTAAACAGAATGGGCTCTTCTTCGGTAGGCGGGGAGTAATACAGATAAATGTATTGGTTCTCCGCAAAGTTCGGGTCTAACGTTACTCCAATGAGTCCAGTACCCCCTTTTTTCGCCACATCGAAGCGATGCACTACGGACTGTTCACCGGTTTTAGTATCGTACATCCCCAGGTTGGCTGACCATAGTTCGGTGTAAAATAACCGCCCATCATCGGCTACGGCCAGCTCCATCGGAACGCTCAGGTCGTTGATCAGAATAGTTTTAACGAAGCGGTTTTCTTCGGGCATGGTGACTGACGTAGCCTGGCTATAGTCCAGCGGCTTATCTGCCATCGCGTACTGGATGCCACCTAGTAGGTGTTCCAGAAAAAGTGGTTCGCTGTATGATGAGTTCTCATGTCCGCCACCGGTGTAAAAGGCTTTTCCCCCATCAAACTCGTGGTACCAGGCAATGGGGTGATTGCTTCCATTGGTGCCGCCCTCATAGGTTTCTTCATCGAGGTAGGCCAGCACGTTCAGATCAGTGTAAATTGAGCGGTAATTATACCATTCGTCGGTGCGCTCCCAGCGGTCGGGCAGCCCCTGGGTAGAAGGGTGGCTCTTGTCAGTGACATCGATGGTGGCCGTACGGACATTAGAGTTGTGGGGGTGACTCTCGAAGTAAGCGCCCACCAGTTTATTATACCAGGGCCATTCGTATTCGGTATCAGCGGCCGAGTGAATGCCCACATACCCGCCGCCCGCCTGAATGTAGCGTTCGAAAGCCGCCTGTTGCTCGGCATTTAACACATTGCCTGTAGTGCTATTGAAGATAACCGCCTGATACTGCTTCAGATGATCGTCGGTAAATAAGTCAGCATTTTGGGTGGTATCTACCTGAAAGCCGTGGGTTTGCCCCAGCTTTACAATGGCCTGATTGGCATATGGAATAGACGTATGCACCCAGCCTTTAGTTTTTGAAAATACCAATACCCGGGGTGAATCTTCTTGATAGGATGTGAGAATCAGCAGGAGTGCGGCAAAGAGAGCGGTAGAAAACCAGCGTCTTATGTTTACCATGAAGAAAAAAATAGGTTGTTGTACTACAGTTAGTTTTACAAAATAGCAGGTTTATTTAATATATGGAAGTGAGACCTCGAGTGTTCGACTTAAACCCTCGTTTGATCGACGAACGCTTCCTCTCTATAGAAGTACGGTTGCCCAGAACAATTTTAGCTGGCTTTATTTTGCTTTTTCTTCTTCTCAATTAGTCTGACTACTTCTTTCAGTTTTTCCTGAAGTTCTTCCCGGTCACGCTGGTTTTCCCGCAGCAGGCGGTATAACCGTTTTACTTCATTCTCGGGGCGTAGTCGGAAGATGCGTTGCAGGAAGTCTACGAAAATTAGCCCCTGCCGTGCTTTGGTGATAACACCCCGAAGCTTGAACGAACGGGTAGCATACTTTAAGCGGGCAATCTGGGAAATGCGGAAGGTTCGCAAAAAGGAAACGAACGGTAGCAGAATAATGAGTAAATCAAGCCAGTTCTTCTTAAGGTAATGAAGCTTGCGATTGCTGATAGAGATCATCAGAATAAACTCAAAAGTAAAAGCACCCCAGATAAATGTCTGCACCGAATTCAGGATCAGCTCAATTTTGAGATCAGGAGCCTTTTCATGAATCTCTTCTAAAAACTTCCATTCAATGATCAGTACCGGCACAATCAGCAGGGCAATCCCGATCATGGGGATGACAAAGCGTCTTTTTAATTCTACAAACAACCCTTCATTCACTTTGCACCAGTGCCAATGCGGCACCCAGATATACTTGCCGGTGGTGATGTTGCGAGAACCAATGCGTAAAGGTGGAAAAAGTAGGGTTAGCAAACGTATTCGCTTTTCCGTGGTATTCATTTGCTCGTTATGCCGTCGGCTGGTGTAAAACAGCAGGGCAACATCCAACGCAAATATCAGATACATCAACCCAGTAGCGCTTAGTATCCAGGGAAGTAGGCTGGCAAACAGCGGAGAGAGCTCTTCTTCTGTGAAGGCCGTAACCAATGCACCGATCAGTAGTAAACTTAGCATGCCCAGGTAAAACATGGGTTGTGCTGTTCGCGCATCATACCGGCTTAGGGCGCTTTCCGCTCCGAGAGATTGATGAGTCCGTACCTGATAATCCTCCTGCTGTTCTTCTTCCATCAGCTGCTGGATCACCGGAATATGCTGTATCTGATCGAGAGTAGCCTTTTCGTTCAGCACTGTATTAATTCGGCGAAACACCAGAGGGTTATCCAATGCCTGGAGTTGCCGGATGATGCTTTCCTTAAGCTGCTCTTGTTCTGTAGTATCTTGTCTTTCTTTTTCCTGCTGCATAGGCCGCGGTTTGCACAAAGCTGCTATAATTTTCTCTGAAAATAAACAACGGGCTCGCAAGCATACGGTTTTTCTGTAATACCGTAAGATTTTGAAAGACGATTGAGGATAGTTGGTTTGAGAAAATAAGAGTAATAACCAGGGCGAGAGAGAAAATGGAGCATCATCATTAATGACGCTCCTACAGAATTTATGAGGAATGATAGATATTAAACTCCTAGTTTTAGTTGATAATCCACAGAGTGTTTTCCTGAGCCATACATGAGAAAGAAAACAGACAATGCTAACGCTGCTAAAGCCTGTAACAGGTTGACTACTACCATTTCGCCAATAAAATTGAGCAGCACGGCTGATAGCAAGATGGGAAGCTGAAAAATAATGCTGGCCCGGGTTAGCAGTCCAAGGATGATGAGCAGTCCACCAACTAAATGAGCCATTGCAATGTAATGGACCAATATCATGGTCAGACCAAAGGTTCCGACGGGATTAATAACATCAATGATCAGTTCGGTCTGGGTCATAAAATTAATCCCTTTATATACCAGAAACGAGCCTAGCAGCATCCGAAGCAGATCAAAACCATAGTTTGTGTGTGCATTAGCCCATTTGTTGAGTTTAGTAATAGCTTCCATGTTGTTGTTATTTAGGTTGTAATAAAAGTTACCACTTTGTAGTCTCATTGTCAAGAGGTTATGCAGGGTTTCGCCAACGTCGCCTGGTTAGGATATTATAATTTATTGGGAGGCTGGAACGTTGGATTGATGCACATTCGCTAGTTTTGCGTAGAAATGATGAAGGTTCCTTCCTACAATATCAAATATTGGTTGCGCCACCATGTTGGTTGGGTAGGAGGAGGGCTGCTGTTCGTGGTTTTCTCAATCTTCTATTACTTCTCTCTCTCTTTACCGCTTTTCGATACTCCCTATGCTACCGTGCTAAAAGATGCGCAGGGAGATGTACTGAGTGCCTCTATTGCTGACGACGGGCAGTGGCGCTTTCCACCGGTAGACTCGGTAAGCGATAAATTCCGGCAGGCAATTCTGCATTTTGAGGATCAATACTTTTATCAGCACCCGGGCTTTAATCCGGTTTCTTTACTACGGGCAACGTATCAGAATATCAAAGCTGGTAGGATAGTAAGTGGGGGGAGCACGCTTACCATGCAGGTGATTCGTCTTTCCAGGGGGGAGGATAGAACCGTGTGGGAAAAGCTACAGGAAATTGCACTGGCTACTCGGCTTGAGCTGGCTCTTTCCAAAGATGAAATTCTGACGCTTTACGCGGCTCATGCTCCTTTTGGCGGCAATGTAGTCGGGTTAGATGCAGCCGCCTGGCGTTATTTCGGTACCCGGCCCGAGAAGCTCTCCTGGGCTGAAAGTGCGCTATTAGCCGTGCTACCCAACAGCCCCGCTCTGATCTATCCGGGAAAGAACGATGAACAACTGATCCGTAAGCGTAATCGTCTGCTGACGAAGCTGCACGAGAACCAGGTGATTGATTCGCTAACTCACCAATTGGCACTGACAGAGCCGCTGCCCGGTCCGCCTCAGCCACTGCCCCAAATCGCCCCGCACTTGCTAACCCGAATGGTGCAGGAAGGGAAGAAAGGAGAGCAAACGACGACGACGTTACAGGTTGCCTTACAACGGCAGGTAACTGCTATGGTAGAACGGCACTCGCAAAGCTTGCGGGGAAACCATATTTACAATGCGGCCGCCCTGGTGGTAGATGTAGAAACCGGACAAACGTTAGCCTACGTAGGCAATACCCAGGCCGGAGTCGAACACGGAGCCTCGGTGGATATTATCACAGCTCCCCGGAGTACCGGCAGCGTGCTCAAGCCTATTTTGTACGCTTCCATGCTGCACGAAGGCATGATTCTACCACAGTCGCTGATCCCAGATATACCTACGTATATTGATGGTTTTGTGCCTCAGAATTTTGACAAGCAGTTCGAGGGTGCCGTTCCAGCTGATCAGGTTATTTCCCGTTCGCTGAATGTGCCTTCGGTGCGCATGTTACAGGAGTATGGGGTAGAAAAACTGCACCATAAGCTCCGGCAGCTCGGCATGACCACGCTAACCCAACCACCGGGGCATTACGGACTAAGCTTGATTCTGGGCGGAGCCGAAGTGACCCTATGGGATTTAGTGGGCATGTACGCCAGTATGGCCCGGTCGCTAAACCATTATTTCCGCTATCCCGAACCTCAACGTTATGACTACGCTGACGTACACGGACTTAGTTTTGAAGCAAGTGCGACTCCGGTTTCAGAAAACGCTTCCCATCGTTCTTCGTCGGGTTACCTGGGAGCGGCTTCGCTCTGGTTTGCTTTTCAGGCTATGCAGGAGGTGGCGCGCCCCGGTGCCGAAGCCGGATGGCAGTATTTTTCTTCTTCTCAGTCGCTGGCCTGGAAGACCGGCACCAGTTACGGCAACCGCGATGCCTGGGCAGTAGGGCTGACCCCTCGTTATGCCATTGGAGTGTGGGTGGGTAACGCTGACGGAGAAGGTCGCCCCGGCCTGACCGGAGTGACTGCCGCCGCCCCTTTACTATTTGATATTGCTCAGCTTATGCCGGCTGGTGACTGGTTTGACGTGCCTCGCAGTGATATGGCGCAAGTATTGGTGAGTACACACAGTGGCTACCGTGCTCCTCGTAATGCTACTGATACCCTAAAAATGTGGGTGCCCCAATCCGGGCTGAAAGCTCCGGTTTCCCCTTATCATCAACTCGTGCATCTGGATGCAGGTGAACAGTTTCGTGTACTGAGTAATTGCGAACCTATACACCACATGCAAAACCGGCAATGGTTCGTATTGCCGCCAGTGCAGGAATGGTACTACAAGCGCAAACATCCCAGCTATCGTCCTCTTCCTCCCTTCCGGGCCGACTGCCGCCCGATGGATGATTCGGACTCGCCTTTGGATGTGATTTACCCGAAGGCTGATGCAAAAATTTATATTCCCAAAGAGTTAGGGGGAAACCGCGGGCGAACAGTTTTTGAGGCCACCCATCGGGATGCTCACCAAACGCTATACTGGCACGTAGATGACCGGTACATAGGAGAAACCCAGGATAGGCATCAGATGGCGTTGTTGTTGGAACCCGGTAACCACACGCTGCATCTGGTGGATGAGCAGGGCAATACACTAACCCGTCCGTTTGAGATTCTGGCCTACGAGAAGGAGCGGGGAGATTGATGGTTTTATTGGCGAATTTACCAGGAATGAGGAGTGATTATGTCCTGCTTGCTCACTTGCAGAATGAGTCATAAAATTAATAACTAAACTTTTAGTTATTGAGAAAAATTAATCCTACATTATAAGCGTTTTTAGTCCTTCGAGCGCAAAATTCACTTACTATGCTTACTAGTTTTTTACGAACTGCTTTTCGTAGTTTTTATCGCGACAAATCATTCTCGTTGATCAATCTATTAGGTTTATCATTGGGGATAGTCGCTTTTGTGTTTATTATTCAGTACGCTTCATTTGAGATGAGCTACGACGGCTTTCACGAGCACAAAGACAATATCTACCGCGTAAGCCGGCATGAATACGGAGAACACCCCGAAGCGAGTGCGAATGCTTTCTATGCTATCGGACCAGAAGCGTATAATAGCTTTCCTGAGGTGGTGAATTATACCAGAATGCATCCAGCTGACGGAATGATTAGCTATCAACCCGAATCTGGTGAGCCCGTAAGTTTTTTTGAAGACCAAGCTTACTACGCTGACACCTCTTTCTTTCATATTTTTTCCTACCCTCTGGTACAAGGAGATCTTTCAACCCTGTTGCACAACCCAAATTCGGTCGTTATATCCGAATCGGCGGCCAGGAAATACTTCGGGGATACCGATCCTATGGGAAAGGTCTTAACCCTCTCTACCGCTGAATGGGAAGACGGGGATTATACGGTCGAAGGAGTTTTTTCGGATGTTCCGGCTAACAGCCATTTGGCATTTGATTTTATTTTTCCTATTGAAAATCTGCTCCACAATTTTCAGTTTGAAGGACAGGGGTGGACCTGGATCAACTTTCAAAATTATTTGCTGGTCAAGCCAGAAACCGATGTTGCTTTACTTCAGGAAAAGCTTTCTGCCTTTCCCGAAAGATACCTAAAGCCTTTGTTAAGTCGTCAGAACATCCGGATGGAATTTCACTTGCAGGCAGTGGCCGATATCAACCTGTACGCCGAACTGTCGGGAGAGGTGAAAGAAACCGGTAAGTGGAAGAAGCTTAGGGTGCTCATAACGGCGGCATTCTTCATCATTGGTCTGGCCTGGCTCAATTATATCAATCTTACCACGGCCCGCGCCATTCGAAGATCAAAAGAAGTAGGGCTACGAAAAGTGTTAGGCTCTAATCAGTGGATGCTCGTTAAACAGTTTTTGCTGGAGTCGCTCCTCATCAATCTTATAGCCATTATCTTAGCTGGGCTGATGCTGCTTCTTTTGCTTCCGTTGCTCAGGCAATGGGTTACCACACCATTTGCCTTCAACTGGGATGAGCAGTATTCTTACTGGCTCTTGTTTATGGGGATCTTTGCAGCAGGAACGCTGCTCAGTGGTTTTTACCCGGCTCTCTATCTGGCCTCACTAAAACCGATTCAGGCCTTAAAAGGAAAGCTTTCCAATCAAGGTAAAAACTACGTTAGAGAGGCGTTAGTAGTAATTCAGTTTACCGTATCGCTCGCTTTGATGGTCGGCACGGTGATCATCTATCGTCAGATTGCTTTGATGCAGCAGCAGGATTTGGGCATGGATATTTCGCAAAAACTTATTGTAAAGGCACCGGGCACCGTACAGCAAGGGTTTTGGAGAGAACTGGATGCTTTCAAAAATGAAGTTACAAACCAAGCAAATGTAAAGAATGCGGCAGTGTCTTTTGAAGTACCCGGGCATAACCTGAGATGGGGACAGGAAGTAGACGTTTCTGGAGGTAAGCAGGACGTTACGCTACAGTGGACCAGCTTTGACCATGATTTTGTGCCTGCTTACGATATAGACATTATCGCGGGAAGAAATTTTTCAGGAAAGTTTGAAGGGCCGGTCATATTGATTAACGAAGCAGCGGCAGAGGCGCTGGGCTTTGATAGTCCCGAGGATGCTATTGATCGGGAAGTAATTGCGGCGTTTCCTCGACGAATCATTGGCGTGATCAGCGACTATCACCAGCGATCGGCTAAGTTTGACGTAGAACCGCTGGGGATCAGCCCGTTTTCCAAAGAACGAGGATATATTACGTTGACGATTCAGGATCACGAGGTAGCCGAAACCTTGGCTTATGTGGAGGAAGTGTACCAAACCCTGTTTCCAGGCAATGCCTTTGAGTACTTTTTTCTGGATGAGTATTTTGGGCGACAGTACGAGTCGGACCGGCAATTTAGCCGAATTGTTACCCTTTTTTCAGGGCTGGCATTATTCATTGCGAGCTTAGGTCTGCTAGGGTTTACCGCTTACTTAAGTCAAAGTCGGGCTAAGGAAGTAGGCGTACGAAAAATACTGGGGGCTGAGAACCTGAATATCTTTATGTTATTCAATCAGAATGTTGCGAGGCTGGTTCTCATTGCGAGTATTATCGCCTTACCAACCGTCTATTTGCTAGCTCAGCAATGGTTAACCGGCTATGCCACCCGTATTGAACTTAGCTTCATGCATCTCGCTCTTCCGGGGATCGTTTTATTAGTTATTACGTTAGCCATTACCTCCCTTCAACTAGCCCGGGTAATCCGAACCAATGCGGTTGATTTGTTACAAAATGAGTAGAATTTTTTCACCTATCTGGCTCTGGGTCATACCGATATTTTGTAGGGGAGGTTTTAGATAATAAAAGAAGCCTTTTCGGTTGGGAAAAGGCTTCTGGTACATGTTCTAAAGATGGGTTGTTTTTAGTAAGTAGTGATTTTCTGTACAATACCATCCACAGAATTTGTGACGTAGTAGGTTCCCAAACCTTTTCTTCTGATGCCCAGCGGGTAATTTATTTCATCCAGAATCACTTTCTGTTCTTCTTGCTTGGCATGAGTAATACGGCCGGTCATTGGACCAAATCCCTGCCCGAATAGTGCGTATTGGAGTACGATCGGGCGTTTGTCAGGGCCGAGGGTAATGTCTACCAGGCTTGTAAATCCATCTTGGTAGACTGATACGTTACCATCCATATCCACCTCATAAATGAGAGATTCGTTCTCGAGGAAAGGAAATCCGGTTAAGGTAGAAACCATAAACTTATCACCATCATAGACAATGCCTGTAGGCACTGCATCGATGACGGGAGGACCTACTTCGGTAGGGTTCGGAATACCGGGTATGAGGGCAAATACACTTAGTTCACCAGAATCAGCATCCCGGCGAATAATGGCATTGGCGGCAGCATCAGCAATATAAACATCTCCGTTCGGGCCTACGGTTAAATTATAAGGGTTAGACTCCTCAGTATCAACATCGCCAAAATCATAGTCCAGTACAAAAGGGGCAATATCCTGCGATTCCAGATCGCTAGCCAGAAGCGGAGCATCACCGGGTTTAAAAGAAGAAATATCAACCCAATATAGTTTTCCTTCTACTCCGTTCAGCATCCACAGCATGTGATCGTGTATAACCAGGTGGTAGATGCCTAGCGGTGAAGGCTCATTAGGAGGAAATACTGATACCAGGCTGTCGATAACGGTATATACTTCATCTTTAGCGGTAATAATTGAGATACGCCCATCGTTGTTGCCGGTTCCAGCCTCAGCAACCCATACGTTACCTTTGGCGTCTATTTCCAGACCAAAGGGAGTTGACAGGCCCGAAGCATATTCGGTAACGGTTGTTTCACCGGGATGTAATTCGTCTAGAAGATCAAATAATTCATGGCAACTAGTAGTAGCCCAAAGTGTGAGCAGCGTAAGGAGTGGGGTTAGTTTGGCACGCATACTGGTTTAAGTTTAGATGTAAGTTGTGTTTGAAATAACTGTAATAGCAAGTAGCAACACATACACCTCTGTAAGGAGGGAAATAATAAAACGACAGGTTCTGTTAACAATAGAGCCTGTATTTATACCGCGGTTATGCCAAATGTAGGATATTTACCAATCATAATGTATAGTGAGGTATTAAAATATTTTTCAGGTACATGTAACCAGAAAAGACTGCCTATAGAAGGGGTTATAGGATGGTTAAAAAGTTAGCTTCAAAAGAGATTATTCCGATAATCATGTAAGAATCCATTTTCTATTCCCAGGTATTATCCGACCGGGCAGGTCTGACCAAGCAAATAAGCGTTACCGGAGGCAGTTAGCAGGAGGCCAGTTCCCTGTACCGCCTCCTGCCATGTCATTGAAAGAAATCAGAGTAATGTCTAAAAGTTACTTGCAGGATTTTTGAAGTTAACATAAATAGTGACAGTCTGGCGTGATGATTATTCGTCGGTGCGGAAGGAGCCTTTCATGGGCTGGTTTAAGCGCTGATTCAATTGAGCCTGATGAAGGTTTTGCGGATAAAGTTGATTCGGTGAGATGGCTTCAAACCACAAACCCTCGGTCTGGGTTTCTGAGGGTAGATTGGTAGTGAGTCCAACCAGATTCACCAGGTCAGGGCCGAAACCTTCTTTCCATGCCAGGGGGCGGTTAGCCCGGATATTCCAGAAGGTGGCCCAGGCAGCCGTATGGCGGCCTAATTCGCCACCACCACCCGATTGCCACATACGACTGCCTTCACCCAAATGAATGTTGGTGAACAGGTTAGCGTAAGGGGCGCGCTTATGGTGGTCAAAACAAATGTCTACTCCGGAACCATCTGAAATAACATTGCCCGCACAATGGCTGACTGAGATGTCGTGAATAAACTTGGTTTTGAAGACAAAGCGGTTGAAGACATTATCGTTATCGGAAATGTAAATGCCGTGGTGACCGGTGCTTTGGCGTTGGGGTTCCTTATCACGGTCTGATTCATACAGTACTCCGTCTATGGTGCAGAACTGTCCGTTCAGGAAAATCCCGCTATCAGCATTTTTAAACCGAATGTTTTTAATCCAGCAGTGAGCCACATCGCCTAGTGTGATGCCATTGAAGCCTAGCTCAGTAAAATGCCCCTGGTAGGGCTCTACCGGAAACTCCATGGTCAGGCCCTCAATGCCTACTTCGGTAACGGTGGGTTGGTACGTGTAAATAGCCGGTTGCCACTCAGGGCGAAGATCAAAACGCAGGGGGCGGTTCAGGGTAATCGTTTTGCCCCAGATATTATCTATCCGGGCAGTAAAATTTGTATGATGCACTCGGCCCCAGCGGGCTACACTGGCGGGGTCATTAGCGTATAAATGGTTAAGTAAAGAATGCGCTGAGTCATCCTGCATTTGAATCTCAATCCATTGGCCACCTGCATTTAGGTTGTCGGTGGCTACGGTGAGAGTGTGCTCTCCACGCTGAGCAGGTTGAGTAATATCAGCTAATTTTTCGCATTCGTATTCGCCTTCTACCCGGATAAAACCTCCTGACCAGGCATAGTTAGAGGTTGGCCGCCCTTCGGTAGTACTGCCCCAGTTGGGTTCCAGGTCGTTTAAGTAATGAGGAAAGAATAAGGTTGTCTTATCCATTCCTTCGCCCCGAATGACTACATTAGGCTTAGTGATGCGGATAACCTGAGTAATGCGGTAAGTGCCTTCGGGCAGTAATAATGCCCCATTTTCTAGTTGATCTAAGGCTTTCAGCATAGCCTCACTATCATCGTGCAGACCATCGCCAATAGCACCAAAATCTTTAATGTTCAGCACAGTGGCAACTTCGGGTAATGGGTCTTCACCATAGTGGTAGCCGGCGTATGAGAAATCGGGCAGGCGGCTACCAGGCTGCCAAGCCTCACCATGCTGGCCCCATAGTGCAGAATATTGCTGAGCAACTACCCATGCTGGGCTGGTACATAGTAATAGAAGGGAAAAGAAATACAGAAAACGTGACATAAGCGACTTGTTAGGTGTTGTATAGTATCGTGGTGGAAGTTACAAAAAAAGCCGGTCATATAGTTTGCTCACCATACATGCAATGTGGTAGCTTCCTAGGCGGGAGTAGACATTATTCTGGTTCTTTTAAGGCGTACGAGGAAGCAGTTAGCGGCCGGAGGCAGGAGGCCGGTCTTCCATACCGCCTCCTGCTGACTGCCTCCGGAAGTACTTCTAAATCATTATCGGAATAAACTCCTGGTACAGATATTGCAAACATCAGCTATTTGATTTTTTGACTTTGTTATAATACCGCTTTGCCTTTGTAGAACTGCCACAAGTCTGCATATTACACCAGCGCCGACTTCCGTTTTTACTCTTATCCAAAAAAAGCCATCCGCAGTTCTGGCACTCTTTCAATCGGTGTAGCAAATCCGACATGAGTAGGTCGTGAGCAGATTTCACAATTGGGTTGAGAGGGAATTGTAATAAATTTGGCATCTTTACCCATGCCTCGCGTATGACTTTCGGAGCATCAATTTCAATCTTTAAAGCATCATAAGCCTCTCGCAAATAACTGTTTAGCTGTTCCATAGCCAGGGCATTTGGTGCTCTTTCATGGATAATTGCCCGAAAAACCTGGTAAAGAGTTTCCCTGATCTCAATAGCTCTCTGGTAAGCATTTTCTTTTTCCGACAAGTGCTTGTCAGCATAAGAGCGTAGTCTGGAAGCTTCTTCCTTTGTGATAAGATTTTTACGAAGAAACCAAACAATAAGCGACTGATAATCAGTTAGATAATTGTGCTGGGGATGCTCAAAACGATTACGAACGGTATTAACGTAGTCCACGCATAGCCATCCTCCGTCCATTTCTAGCGTCTCTATCGTTCTCTCATATTTCCTCATACCTTATTTATACTACTAAAATGTATTTTGATGGTAATAATAAGTTAAGTAAATTCACATTTACAAACAAACTATTGGCTGATGCGGGTAATACTAGCGTATTTTGTCATTTATTTCATCTGGGGAGCTAATTTCATTGCGATATTTTTTGCTATCCAGTCGGTTCCTCCTTTTCTAATGGTCGGCTTACGGTTTTTTATTGCCGGGAGTATCTTCTATTTGGTGGATTATCTGGCGCATCGCAAACCGCTTAGTTTCCGGGAGTCTTTACCTGCTATCAAACAAGGGTTTTGGTTAAATGTGTGTGGATCTGGTGCGCTGGTTTGGGCTGAGCAGTATGTGCCCTCCGGGCTGGCTTCTATTGTAGTAGCGGCGGTCCCGGTCTGGATGATACTGCTCGATACTCACAATTGGGGTAGTAACCTGCGTAATGGGTGGATTATTACCGGATTGCTGTTAGGTATTGGCGGGGTGATTTTGCTGGTAGGAGCAAACGGCATTTTGCCCCAGCATAGTAGCCCTCAGGAGTTCTACCGGGGCATCGCATTTCTGCTGCTGGGTACCCTGGGTTGGGCCTATGGCTCTATTTTTTCTAAAAAATTAAAATCTTCCATTTCATTAAGCTCCCAGTTAGCGGCTCAAATGACCTCCGCCGGTGGTTTACTTATTGTTATTGGTATGGTACAAGGTGAGTTGAGCCATTTCTCAGTTTACGAGATTTCAGCCAATTCATTGCTTGCGCTGGGTCATCTGATCATCTTCGGGTCGGTGATTGGTTATTTGTCGTACATCTGGCTGTTACAAAACCGGCCAACCGCAGAGGTAGGCACGTACACCTTTGTTAATCCGCTTACGGCGGTAGTGCTGGGAGCATTATTGGCCGGAGAAGCCGTTACCTGGGAGTCGGCTCGGGCTATGTTACTGATTATTCTGGCGATTCTATGCATTAACTATCATAAGCCTATTCGGCGAATTTTTCTGCCTACTCCGACTAAACCCTCTCACTAATGATTGCAAGAACCTGGCACGGGATTGTGCCTCAGGAAAAAGGCGATGCCTATTATGATTATTTGAAAAGAACCGGCTTATCTGATTATGTCGCAGCGGCGGGTAACCGGGGAGTGCAGGTATTACGGAGAGAGGAAGGTAATCAAACGCATTTTTTGCTAATTACCTTGTGGGATTCGGTGGAGGCGATACAAGCGTTTGCGGGGGACGATTACCAGCAGGCTCGTTACTATCCTGAAGATAAAGAATACCTGTTAAATTTTGAACCGGTCTATCATTACGAGGTTTTAGACTAACCGTTTTTCACAAAATGTAGGAACATGAGTGATTAAGCTACTGTAGAAACAAGTAGATATGAATCAGTGTTAAAGGCTATTAATTAAATATTTTATAAAAAAAATTATATTTTTGTGTAATAACACGCAAGAATATGATAAAGTGGTTATCGCAATTCTATAGAAATCTCATTTTGCCTCTCTGGCACTTCGGAGTGCAACAGGCGCTGTCCTGCATATTTCCGGTACTGATTTTCCTGACGCTCGCCGTTTCTAAAGTGATTGATATTCCTTTTCTATATCGCTACGATTTTATTCTTGTTGTATGTTTGCTAATTCAAGCCGGGATGATCTGGTGGAAGTTGGAGAGTTGGGATGAAGTAAAGGTAATATGTATTTTTCACCTTATCGGGTTAGGGCTAGAGCTGTATAAAGTGCATATGGGGTCTTGGTCGTATCCGGAACCGGCCTGGACTAAAATAGGCGGCGTGCCCCTTTATAGCGGATTTATGTATGCCAGTGTAGCTAGTTATATTTGTCAGGCCTGGCGGAGATTGTCGTTAGAATTTGTCTCCTGGCCAGCGAATATTGTTACCTATACAACAGCCGTATTAATTTACGGGAACTTCTTTTCGCACCACTTTTTACCGGACATCCGCTGGTTGTTGGTGATTGGCTTGTTTATCTTTTTCGGGAGGTCTTTTGTAAACTTCACAGTGAATGGACAGCGTTATCGTTTGCCCACCATTCTTTCGTTTTTGCTGATTGGCTTTTTCATTTGGATCGCCGAAAATATTTCAACCTTCTTTGGCGCCTGGCAATACCCCAATCAGGCAAAAACCTGGCAGTTGGTGCATTTCAGCAAAATCAACTCCTGGTTTTTGCTTGTGATCATCAGCATCATTATTGTGGCTAATCTAAAGCATTGGAAACAGGCAACTGCGCGGGCTACTTTATAGCATTAGAGGTTTCAGATTCGCCTGCTTTTTGGTAATGACGCGTCTCTTTAATCGTCTTTTCCTGATGGTTAGCATCCTCATACGTACGCTCATAAACTTCTACGGACACTTCTTTACCTACCAACGTTTTGGTGTCTATTTCATCTTTTTCAATACCTACTGCGTGGAACAGTTCGGCCATAATTGGCTGTCCTGGCTCGCTAAGGTAAAAACGCTGATTCACAAAGCCATCTTCATTCTCAAAGCGGCAGTTGAAAAATGGGACGCCCTTGTTCTCACTGGTACCCTCCGTTACTTCGGTAATGGTAGTTGTATGGCGACCGTTCGCTAAAAATGGTTTTTCTTTTACGTGTACTTTCATAATTCATTCGTTTTAGATCTATTAAACTTAAGCAGCTATGCTTTGTTTAAGATTTTTATTCTTTTAATGAGAAAACTTACTCCTTGGAAAGACAGAAATCAGAAGAAATGATACATAGAATTATGATGTATTAAATATCTTTGTATATTAGAACTATGAACTCTACCGAATTACTAAAAGGAACTTTAACTACTATCATTCTCAAACTGCTGGCAGACCATGGGAAGATGTATGGCTATGAGATTACCCAGCGGGTAAAAGAACTTTCCAGTAATAAAATTCTGATTAAAGAGGGATCATTATATCCGGCATTGCATAAGCTGCTCAAAGACGAGCTGGTTGAGGTGGAAACCGTACATGTAGGAAAACGAGTACGTAAATACTACTCAATTACTAAACAGGGGCAGGTTAAGAAGCAGAAGCAATTTGAAGAGCTGCAAGAATTTCTTCAGACTATTGGGCAAATGATTTTTCCCCAACCAAACCCATCGTTTCCCCATGCTAAGTGATGATCAGTTAGAAACTGTCTGGCAAGACATTGAAAAAAGCGGGGTGTCTATGCAAACTCTTAAAGATGATTTGCTGGATCACATCTGCTGCTTTATAGAACATGAACTGGAAGAAGGCGCTTCGTTTGAGGCGGCCTATGCCCTGGCCTGGCAACAGGTTTGCCCTAACGGGCTTCAGGAAATTCAGGAAGAAACCATAGATCTTTTAAACTCAAACAGAATAATTGCTATGAAAAAAATAATGTTTGCTATTGGACTGGTATCATCAATCGGTATCAGTATTGGCTGGTTATTTACACTTATGCACTGGCCCGGGGGCGGAGCACTGTTTACCTACAGTTTCCTGGGTTTTGCTTTCCTTTTTCTGCCCATGCTGGCCTTTGATCGCTATAAAATAGGAATTGGTAAAGAGCCATCTGAGAAACTGAGAACGATTCTGGGTTTTTCCAGTGCTTTAATCATTGGTTTCTCAGTGGCATTTAAAATGTTGCACTTGCAGGGAGCCAGTGTAATGCTGATAACAGGGATTTTTCTGTTTACCTTCGGCTTCCTGCCATTTCTGTTTTTTAGGATGTATAAGAACGCCACCTCATAACAAACATTATTCACGCCTCTATCTCATAAAAGTATTAACGAAGAGGTTCGTATAAACACAGAATAAGCCTTCTCTAAGGCTTATTCTGTGTAAAAGATTGCAGTGACTGAATCTGTACTGATTACTATATAAAAAACTATTGGGGCATAACCGTTACTTTAATAACCGAAGCGGTATGAGGAATTGTGAAATCCGGATGACGTTCAAAAGCAGAAAGAATTTTATTGACTGAGTCATCTGGTCCTACGTCAGTGGTACCGGGTTCCTGGGCCAGCACTTGGTAGGGGCCAGTACCAGGAGCCGTATCTTCTTCCGTACCAGCATCGTAAAGGGCAAGGTATTCGGTCACATCACCGTACATGGGTTCTTTGTCGTCAAACAAGGGAAGCCCTTTGCCCTCAAAGCTGTAGAACCAGTCGTTGGATTGTACAAACATGGTTTCAATCTGGAAATAATATCCTGGCGTAGCTTCTACCTCAATCATCACATACTCACCTGGTAAGATAGGGCCACTGGGTCCCTGAATTATTCCGCTCATGGCTATTTTTGGCTCATTCGCCAGTTGTTCTGCCTTTGGAGTAACTACTCCATCTTCGGCAATGCGTTCAGTTCCTTCGTCTGCCGGTTCGCCCTCTTGAAAGAGAGCATGGGCACCGAGTGGGTTTTTGTATACGGCATATACTCCCGGTGAGAGAGGTACCACACCATTGGCTCGGTCGGTCTCTACGGTGCCCGGTTCTGAAACGTTCTCTATTTTTATCATGAAGGTGGTAGGATTCTCCTGTGGATGCTCATCCAGAATTTCCTTAATTATTTCTTTACAACCGAAAGTGCTGAAAAGCAAAAGCATGAAAATGGCAGTTTTGGCGCGGTGTAATTGTAACATACGAATGATGGTTAGATTGTAAAAATGACCTCTGTTATATCTATCCTAAGGTAAATAGATGCGGATAAGGTTGCGTGTAAACCAGCCGACAATCCGGCGGGAAATCCCAGATGGAGAAGGAGGACATTAAGAAAAGGGCAAAAAAAAAGTGGACGTCACGTCCACTTCAGAAATATCATATGGTAATCAGTTCTACATTTCAGGCGGGCAGTCAGCATCCGCTGGTTCCATTTTATTTTGTTCAGCCAGTGATTGATCAATGAGTTCTTCCATGAGGCTAAAAAAGTCTTTTTTATAGCGACGATATTCTGAGGCAAAGGCCGAGAGATGGCTGCTCATACCACCAAACTTCTGCTGGTACTCGTCTAGATTAAAGGGGGTATTTTCTTCCATGTGGTGGGCTAAATACTTCGCATGGCGGCGAGATTGCTGCTTAAATTGATCCAGTAGTTCGCCATTATAGTAAATCAGTAAATTTTGAAAGTGGCTTAACTGCTGTTTTTGCTCTACGGACAGACATTTGGCAGTGTAGGTATCGAGCATCTTCTGAAAGAACTTTAATTCCTGCTTCCATAATGATACCTCCGACTGCCATTCCAAGCTATTGTGGTACATTTCCTCGATGTTTCGCTCCATCGACATCTGCTGAGGCTCTGAATTCATTTGGTCCATAAGAGTATTGGTTTATGTGAAAAAAAATGAAAGGCGTGCGTATACGAAAAGTCCGGAAGGATGTGCATAGATATTGCGATTTTGGACTTAATTCAATATAACAGAAAAGCCGCAATGATAAAAGTAAAATGATAAGAATCCGAAGATTTTTGCGGGGCGATTAGAATAGTACGAGCGGGTTAATTTTCCAGTTTTGCTTCAGCTTCCATGGTGTCGTCCATCTCTTCATCCCATAGGTATTTGGCAAACCACTGCCAGTTGTGCCAAACTGCCGCCAGGCGCTCCTTTGGTTTGTCAATACCGTGCCCAAAACCCTTATACACAATAAGTTTGGTATCTACTCCTACATCCTTAAGCCCTTGGTATAGTTCATAAGCATTAGGAATAGGCACCCGCTTATCAAACTCACCGTGCTGAATGAGAGTGGGCGTAGAAGCATTGCGGATATTAGTCATGGGAGAAGTTTTGGCGTAAATATCGGGGTCATCCCAGGGCGTGGCCTGTAGGTATTGCCGGGTAAATGGGTGAATGTCAGTATTTACATAATAGGTCATCCAGTTAGAAATGCCCGCTCCTACACTTATAGCCCGGAAACGGGAGGTGTTCGTAGCCAGAAACGCCGAAATATAGCCGCCCTGGCTCCAGCCCATCGCGCCCATGCGGGTTGTATCAATCATGTTTTGTTCCGCCAGGTAATCTACCCCCGACATCACATCCCACATATCACCCACGCCTAGATTACGGACGTTGAGCGAGCGAAATTCTTCACCGTAACCGGCTGAGCCACGATAGTTCGGTTGCAACACCAATGCGCCTTTCTCCAGCCATTCGCGTACGGGATACACGTATGAAACGACCGGGGTAGGAGTATCAACACCAGTAGGCCCACCGTGAATGATGACTAATAGCGGATATTGCTTGCTTGGGTCATAGTCAGCGGGTTTGTGGAGGATGCCCTCAATAGGGGTGCCATCCTGGCTGTCCCACTGAATGACCTCACTGGTTCCTTTTTTCCAGCTTTCAATCTGCTGGGTCATGTTAGAAACGGCGATAGGCTCCCACTGCTTTGTATTGGTGGTATAAATTTCGGTAAGCTGGGTAGCCGAACGCCCCTGAAGGGCCAAATCTTCGCCATTCTGAGAAAAGCTCAAAGCATACACATTGTCGGGGTTTTTCAGTACGGTCTTCGACTTACCCGACTTCGGATTAATCTCATACACATATTGACTGGTGCGTTCCCGGGCCAGGGCGTACATGCCATTCGGGTTCCAATGCAGATCATATACTTCTTCGTCAATGTCGGTAGCCAGCGGTTGTGGTTCACTTTTACCGTCTGCCTGAATTTTTAGGATCTGCCCGTTCTTGTAGAAGCTGGAAACGGTATCGCCTCCACTGGAATGATACGCAATCCACTCACCATCGGGCGACCACACCGGGTTACCATCAAAGCCAGGAGTTTCTACCAGCGTTTTAATTTTTTTACTATCCACATCAAGAAGTGCAATGTCAGCGGTCAGAAACGATAGCAACTGTGATGTTTTCTGGCGTTGAAAGGCGATAGATTTGCCATCTGGCGACCAGGAAAAACTACTCACCGAAAAGTGGCTGCCTTTCGTCAATCGGGCTGGTTGGGGGCGTTGTACGCAATCTTCATTGTCGGTAGAGTCATTGGCGCAAGGTACTTCTTCGGGGCGGGGCCACATATCTGGCTTTATCTCCAGGGCCCACAAATGGCGTTGATAATACTCTTCATCTTCCACCGCAAACTCACCAAACCGTTCTTTCCGCTCTTCCGCCTTATCCAGATCCTTATCTTCTTTGGTAAATGCAATGCGTAGTTCGGTAGGCGACCAGGCAAAATCCTGAATGCCTTCTTCTTCAAAAGTAATCTGTTGCGCTTCACCCCCCGCTGCCCGGATCATGTATACCTGATTTTCGCCATCTCGGTCAGCCAAAAAAGCAATCCACTGGCTATCAAAAGACCATTGAGGTTGAGTACTGCTGCCTTTTTTAGTATTGGTAAGCTGAAAAGGGTTGTAACCTTCTTTATAAAGCCATATTTCTTCGTCGTAACGATTCTCTTTCCAATCGGTGCTGCGGACTAAATAAGCTACCATGCGCCCGTCGGGAGAGATTTGGGGGTTGTAAGCACTGCGAAGCGACAGAACTTCCTCAAAGCGGCGCGTAGCTTCTTTAGACTGGCCGTAAGTGGCCATAGTAGCTACACTTATTAGGAAAAAAATGAATGCAATCATCCGCATATCCTGAAGAATTAAGGTGAAAACGGAAAACTATAAGTTGAGGACAAAGTTCGGAAAATCCAAATGCCTACGCAGGCTAATTACTTAATGCCCTGTCTGTTACTACTTCCTTTTAATACTCGATGCGTCCTGTTATTTGAATAATTACAATAACATATTATTACATATGTAATATTTTTTATACTTTTACATATATAAATAGTATGTAAATTCATTTTAAAATAACTTATATCTATTTATTATGAAATATATGCTCTGACAGGCGTACTTTATTTTTGATTTTTAAAACTACACAGCTTAATGACGTACTTTTACAGAATTACTCCACATTGGCTGAGTATGCTCATTTTTTTCTGTTGGGTTGCTGGCCAATCAGCTCAGGCTCAGTCTGACTCTCTGCTGCAGCATAAAATCTGGGTAAAACTTAATTCACCGCTTCCTTCTGATCTTCATTCGCAAAGCAACCTCGAAACAGGCAAAACGTCTTTTGATCAGCTTAGTCAGGGTTGTGGGGTCGTTCGCATACAAAGAGTTTTTGCGCCTACTCAAAAGTTTGAGAAAGCCCACCGGCAATACGGATTGGATCTGTGGTATGAAGTGCAGTTTGTAGATACACTGACTACCGCCGTACATGAGTTAGCTTCATTATTTTGTAAGAATCAGTGGGTTACTACTGCTGAAGCTATTCCGGTACGAACTCACTTTTATTCTACCAAGGCCTCTGATGAACTGGATACTATTGGCTGGAACGATCCGCGTTACAAGGAGCAATGGCATTATAACAATACCGGACAGAGTGACGGAACTCCCGGAGCGGATATACACCTTTCCTCCGCCTGGCCAATTAACAATGGCGATAGCAGTGTGATTGTGGCTATAATTGATGGTGGAATTGATGTGAAGCACGAGGATTTAAAGGGTGCGATGTGGGTGAACCAAGGTGAGCAGCAAGGCACGCCGCTGGTAGATGACGATGGTAACGGATACGTAGATGACATATATGGATATGGCTTTGGCGACAAACGCAGTGAGATACATTCAGATCGCCACGGAACCCACGTGGCAGGTACGATAGGGGCTATTAATAACAATAAAGTAGGGGTATCCGGAGTGGCCGGGGGCGATGGCAAGCATCCCGGTGTGCGTCTCATGAGTTGCGCAGCGTTTGGTATATATGGACAGGGAGGTTTTCCGGAAGCTTTTGTGTATGCGGCTGATAATGGTGCCGTGATTGCCCAAAACAGTTGGGGTGGGGGCGGAAAAAGCCAGATACTGGAAGATGCCATCCGTTACTTTACCGAGCGCGCCGGTTATGATAATACCGACGAAAAATTTGAGCAGCGTATTCAAACCGGGCCTATGGCGGGCGGGTTGGTAGTTTTTGCGGCTGGCAATAATAGTTCTGACCGAAAAAAGATTGCTTATCCGGCG
This sequence comes from Roseihalotalea indica, assembly GCF_022458895.1. The sequence goes on from NZ_JAINFL010000003.1 coordinate 180,553, forward strand.
TCTTTAGAATCGGTACTGACGGTTGCTGCACTGGATCATAAAGATATAAAATCAGGGTTTTCTAATTATGGCGATTGGGTGGATATTGCTGCGCCGGGTTCGGAGATTTTGAGCACTCTCCCTGGCAATTCATACGGGTACCTGTCGGGCACTTCCATGGCCTGCCCTCATGTGTCGGGAGTAGCCGCTTTGGCGGTTTCTCGCTTTAAGCGCACCGGTTTTACCAGTGAGCATCTTCGGCGAATGCTGCTGGCTGGGGTGGACAATATTGATGCCGTAAACCCTTCGTTAGAAGGACAGCTTGGAAGCGGAAGGGTTAATGCCTATCGGGTGCTGTCGTCCGATACCAAATTACCTCCGGCAGCCGTCGCTGACCTGGCTCAGACCGAGGTTACTTTTCACTCGGCATTGTTCACTCTCACCGCTACGGGAGCCGATGGTGCTTTGGGTTCGGCAGCCCAATATGATCTTAGATTTTCTACCAAACCGATTAATAAAGATAATTTTGCTGAAGCTCAACAAGCTTTTGTCTCTCGCCTGCCTTTACCCTCAGGAAGTAGTGATACGCTGGAGGTAACCGGGCTGCAAGCCAACACAACCTATTATTTTGCACTTAAAGTTATAGATCTGCTCAACTATAGTTCTGCTCTTTCTAATATTGTTACTGTTAAGACACTGGAGCCCCCTTATATTCAGGTGCAGCCCAAGGTACTAGCAGCGACTGTAGAAGCCAGAACCTCTCTAATAGACACGTTAGTTATTGATAACTCTCAGGGAAAAAGCCCACTGACTTTTAACATAGCGATGGATAGTGCTGATGCCTCCTTAGAGTGGTTTCATTGGTCTCTGGATTCGGGTGTGGTAGCTGCTGGTAAGTCGCTGATTGTTCGGGTAGTCTGGGATACTCGCCGTCTATATGCAGGTGATTATGAAGCAACCCTGGTCGTTACCAGCAATGACCCTGAAAATCCAACGGTAGAAGTTCCCCTTCGCTTGACAGTTACGGGTACGCCTGCATTAAGTGTGTCTGCATCTACGCTGAATTATGGCAATGTCTATCTTACCTTTTCCCATAAAGGATTACTGGAAATTCGTAATGTGGGTACCGATACGCTCAACATTGAAAGTATTGAAGCTAACACGAGAGTGTTCCAATCAGACACTTCAGTTTTCAATATTCCTCCAGGTGAGCAACGGACAGTAACCATAACATTCACACCTGAAACAGAAGGTGAATATTCAAATGCTCTTACTATTCACAGTAATGACCCTGAGAATGATTCGTATATCGTAGGGTTAAAGGCTCAGGCATTGGTGCCGCCACCACTTCTAACAACGCCGGAGAAAATTCAGCAAGAAATAGAGCAGGGGAAGAGTTATCAAAGAAACATTCGCCTGCAGAATACCAGCTTTACAGATACGCTTTTCTGGAATGTTGAAGAAGATACGCCGGGATGGCTTTCATTATCGGGTTATTCGGGGATGTTAGAGCCTCGGGCAAAGTCTCAACTTATGCTTACCTTATCCGCAGAAAATGTAGAAATAGGCAGCTATTCAACGGAAATTAGCTTTCAGGTTTCCGACGATGATGTTGAAGCACTTCCGGTTTTTCTGGATGTGGTGCCGCTCAATCTGCCACCAATCTGGACCGACTCGCTACTGGATTTTTCAGTGCGTATAGAAGAAGCGGAAGTCGAAATCAATCTGGCCAATTATATTAGTGACCCTGAACAGGATATCCTTCGCTTTAACTTTCAGTTAAAGGAGCCTGGTAAAGCAATTGTGAGGACAGAGAATGGCTCATTGATCATTCAGCCCCAGGCGCTTGGTAGTTTTCAGGGAAGCCTCACCGCCACTGATGAGAAAGGAAATCAAGCTACTGTAAGTGTCTCCATTGAGGTGCTACCGACTAATCGTACGCCCCAACCTGTTAGCGAGATAATAGCCATGACAATGAGGCTTTCAGATCAGCCCTTTACTATCGACCTAGATTCGTTATTTCTTGACCCTGACGGGGATTTTTTACTCTACAGCTTTGCCCGACCTTTCTCCTCACCCGACGATCTGGTAGCTTTGCAAGACTCGGTGGTTAATCTGCACATTGAAAATCAAATGTTGATCGGGCAAACAAGGGCACTCGGCCAGGGTAAGGTGCTCATTTACGCCTATGATCCGTCGGGTGAGTATGCCACTACTAGGTTGGATTTCTCAGTATTACCTCCTAATCATGCTCCTTTGGTGCAGCAGACAATTGACTCCCAGCAGCTCATCGAGCAGGAGCAGTTTACCTTAAACCTGTCGGCCCTCTTTCGTGACCCGGATGAAGACACGCTAATCTACCAGGTGGCGGTGGACGATACTACAGTGGCCCAGGCTGCTGTAAAGTCAGGAATGTTAAGTATTACCGCTTTAGCGATTGGAGAAACCATGGTTACAGTAACGGCGTGGGATGAAGCTGGCGAGAGAGTCTCTCATTCTTTTAATATTATTGTGGCCCGGGTAACAGCTGTTGTCCCTTCCCAGGAAGAAGCATTACAACTGTATCCTAACCCGGCATCTGAGTGGGTGCACATTATATATCCTAACGTCCAGAAAGTACAGGTATATGATACCCAGGGAACAATGCTTTATGAGGCAAGAGCTACTATGACAGGAAGCATTCATTTCTCAGTAGCTTCTCTACCTCGCGGAGTGTATCAGGTTGTAGTATTCACTCAACACGGACCAGTCCACCGTACATCCATGATTCGAGAGTGATTTATTCACCGGCAACCTATTGGTAAAAACATGTTGGCGGGTGGCAGTAAGCGTACAGACTTCTGAAGGTCTACTGCCATCCGGTTAATCAACCATCATCCTAGTGATCCCGGTAAAACCGGTTTAAGCTAGCTGTCAGCTGATCGTACAGAGGTTTGGTAAATTCTACAAAAAGCTGCTGAGGTGGGGGAGGCGTTGCTTGCCGCAATTTGCATAAGGCTGCCTGCTCTTCCGTTAAAGCTCGCTTGTCGCCCTGGTAGTGTCCCCATTCAGCAAACCAGATATGCTCACCTTGCAAATCATCTCGTAGCAAAGTGCGGTTGTTGTTGCCATCCACAATGGTTAGCCCCAAAATTCCGCCTGATTTAATTTCCACCCGGTTGGTGATTAGCTTAGCGGTCACTTTATTGTAAACCGGTTGCTTCTTTTTTGCACTCTTTTCTACAGTCACTGACTGCTCTGCCTGAACCGAGGTGCGGCTACGTGATTTAGAGGATGTCTCAATTTCTACTTCACCTACTTTTACACTATCGGCACTGGTCACCGTTTCTTCTTTCTGGAAGGTGTGAGTCTGCCCCACAGCAAAATCCTCGAACTGTAAATTAACAACATGGTCAGGGTAGTCCAAACCGGCTCGGCGAGCTTCTTTAGGATCATAAAAGGCGATAAATTCATTACTGCGCTCATAGTTGCGTAGGTAGTCTCGCACCTGATCATAAAAAAAGTCGGCACTTACTTGGTAATAGCGGGAAGGTACCGGTTGGGTTTCCACTACTACTCTCAGCGTGCCAGCATCCCTGGCTTCCTGCATGCGGCGTTCTACATCCTTATATCCAGCTACATACTGGTCAGCCTGTTGAAAATGACGATAAGCCTGTCGGGCACTTTCAATGGTATTCTTGCGAAACTCGCGTTCACCGGCAGCATATTGCTCAGCAGCAGCTTTGTTTTTAGCCACACCATACTCCTTGTAAAAAGACCGTGGATTGGAAATAACTTTTCTGGCAGCAGGTGAAGCTTTTATTGTCTCATACATACCATTCAGCAGCTGAAAAGTGTTGGCCGTTTTGCTCCAGCGTTGAGCATCATTGGTTTTTTCAGCGCGATCAATATCACCTAGCAACTGATCTACTGCCAGAGGGTATGCCTGACGCAGAGCAGTTTTAGCTTTTTTATTATTCGGGCTTTTACGCAGTTTTTCGGTGGCTTTAATAACGGCACCGTAATAGTTGCCCTGTTCCAGTAATTTTTTACTAGAGGTACACTGCACAACCAACATTGTCGCCAGCAGTATGTATCCGTAATAGATTGGCTTCAGCTTCATAACTTACAAGAGTGTTCCTACAAGTCTCTATGCCAAAAACGCGCCAAACTACACTACATTTACCGCATAGATTGTTTAGGTTGCTCATCGGCAAAAGCCAGTAGCGCTTTAGATAAACGGTCCAGATCGCTCAGTTTGGTGTAAACATGCGGGGTGATACGAACTCCATTCAGCGCTTCCCATTTAACCGGGGTTGCGTGAATTTTATATTCATTAAACAGCCGATTATTTACGTCTCCAGCTTCCATGCCCAAAATACCCACATTACACAAAGCACCGGAAAATTCAGGCGAGAGCGGAGTATTAATCTGAATATTAGGGTGGTCTTTGACCTGATCTACCCAGTAGCGTTTGAGGTAATGCAAGCGGGCTCTTTTTCGCTCGGCCCCAATAGCATTATGAAAATCAATGGCCTGCCCAATAGCTTGCTCAGGAGCAAAAGAACGGGTGCCCAGGCTTTCAAACTTTCTAATATCATCGCGTTCGGGCTCATGATCGGGAATGAGAGGCCAGAGGTCGGCAATATGTTCCTTTTTAACGTGGATCATGCCGGTGCCGAAAGGTGCGCAGAGCCATTTGTGCAGGCTAGTACCGTAATAGTCACAGCCTAATTCGGTGAGGTTGGAATCAATGTGGGCGAAGGCATGGGCGCCATCCACTACAGTTTTGATGCCTCGCTTTCGGGCTTCGGCACAAATTTTCTGTGGCGGCACTACCTGCCCCGACCAGTTCACCAGTTGCGTGATATGAATTACCTTGGTTTTGGGAGTGATCGCTTCAATATATCGTTGGGCAATGGCATCTTCGTCTTCCATGCCGATATCCAGCGTAATCCAGTTTAGCTTAATGCCGTCGCGTTTGGCTCGTTGCTTATAGGCGTTCACCATGTTAGGGTAGTCGTATTTGCTGAGCACTACTTCATCACCTTTTTGCAGATTCATGCCAAAAATGATGGTATCCAGCGCCTCGGTAGCATTACGGTTGATGGCAACCTCCTCGGGCGAGCATCCGGCTACATCGGCCAGTTTCATCCGCAACGATTCCCGCCCCTGGTCCAGAATGCGCCACATGTAGTAGGAGGGAGCTTCGTTGGAAAGGTGATAGTAACGATCTACCGCATCCTGCACAATCTTAGGCTGCGGACTCACCCCACCATTGTTCAGGTTAATAATATTAGGAGAGACAGTATATGCTTGCTGTATGCTTCTCCACAAGTCTTCGTCCTGCGCAGCATCTTCGGGAGATAAGCGATTTAACTGCAATAGCGATTCAGAAAGCTCACCCGCAAGCACATTGGTCATGAAGGGGCTGAGGGAAAGGGCACTGCCGGCCCCGGCTAATTTTTTCAGGAAAGAGCGTCGTAGATTAGGCATTGAATTGATTGTTAAATGGTTTGATTGTTCAATTGCTGGATGGCTGATTGTTGGATTGTTTAAATTGCTAATTGGTTGAATTGCTTAAATTTGCACATTGCACCATTCCATGGCGGCATTCCACATTGCACATTGTCCTTTCTAAGTGTACATAGCATCGGCTACTTTTTTGATGGCCGCTACCATTTCTTCGGTGTCTTCTCGGGAGGGGGTAGTATCCCAACTGCCCATCTTATGAGTTCCACCGACGATGATACCGTCTTTCCGGTTGATGGTATAAGCGCCCGCAGCGGCAATACGATAATTTACTTCATTCTGAGGAATAACAAACGCCAGTTGACCAGAAATGGGAGTAAGGTGTGGATCACCGGTAATCTGCTTGGCACCGATACCAGTACAGTTCACCAGACATGTTTCGGGTAGGGCATCAAAATCTTCCAGCCGGGTAAACTCCTTAATTTTAATGTTTCCGCCAAACCGCAGAAAGTCATCTGTATACATTTTAAGCAGCGACGGAATATTGAATACCATAGAAGTGTGTCGGTAAACCACGGGTGCATCAAACGGGTGTTCTTTTTTGGAAAGCAATAGCGGATCGGGCAACACATTCATAAAAGCGTAACGGTCGTCGCCAGGCAGGTCACCGTGGGGATGCAAGCCTTCGTTCTCGCGTATATCGTAACTGTCCGTCCACACCACATAATCGCCTAGCCCCAGCATATTCTGATATTTGAGAAATGCTTTCTGGTGCATTCGTTTAAACTGATCATGAAAAGTAGGAGTAACGTTCTCCGAGTCAATGAGGCGGTGAGAGGGAGACCAGGTGCCGGTGGCTTTACTGGAGGTAATATCCGGAGCCATCTCTTTGGTGTAGATCGTTACCTCATAGCCTTTGTGCTGAAGTGTGCGGGCGGTCGTAAGCCCGATGACCCCGCAGCCAATGACGGCCACCTTTCGGGAAGCCAGCGGAGCCATTTCACCAGTTTTTAAGGGTGTAACATGGGTAGAAGCATCACTTATAGAAAGACTATCTATTGACGAGGCTTCCATAGCCATAGAGGCCAGAGGAATACTATTATCCCAGGAAGCATCCACTAACTCCGCTGCTAGTTCGGCTGACCCCCAGGAGAGTGACCAGCCACTACCCCCGTGCCCGTAGTTGTGAATTAAGGTTTTGCCTCCTAGCTCTTCTTTTTCTATCCGGGGCCCTAAGGTGCGGTAAGGTCGTAGTCCGACGGTTTCTTTTACCACCCGGTCCATAGAGATGCGCAATTTGGGCAGGTAGCGGGAAGAGTATTGCATCTCCAATTGCTTTTTAGCCATTTTAAGGGCAGGAGGAGTACAAGCGGCCGCACCCATCGTAATACCGGCCATGGCAGCCTTGTTCAGAAAACTCCGTCGGTCAATCATAATGTAGTAGTATATTATTCTGGTTATTTTGCTAATTACAGAATAATGAGTAAGCGTTGCAAACTTTTGCGAATGTAAAATGATGATTAATGAGTAATGACTGATGATTGATAGTACGAGTAGCAGGATTCCTGAGAAAGTAAGGGTTGAAATAAAAATCTTTGTAGGAACATCATTCATGATGTTCAACAAATGGGACAGTTTGCTGATTGGTTGGGCAATTCTGAACAAAACTGATTTATCCCTATAATATTCATCAATCATTAATCATCAAAACGTAGGCAGGAACAATGCGAAAAAATACTGAAATGCTACTCTTCGTCCTGAGTATCCCGTACTTTTAAGAAAAAACCAGAGCCTGTGCCTCAACAGAACCCTTCTTTTTCGTTTGGCGTCGTTGCCGATGTACAATACTGCGACTGCCCACCCTCGCCGGTACGCTTTTACCGAAATTCTACCGATAAATTGCAGGAATGCCTGAATACCCTAAACGAATTGAATCTAGCCTTTACGCTGGATGCAGGTGATCTGATTGATCGAGATTCCAGCAGTTTTACTACTATTCTGCAAACATACAATTCCTCTAAGCACCGGGTTTATCGTACGCTAGGCAATCACGATTATTCGGTGGCGCCGGAGGAACTCGCTCATGTACCCTCAATGGTAGGCCTGAACCCTGCTGGTTACTACGACTTTGTACATCAGGACTGGCGGTTTATCGTGCTGAATGGAAATGAGATGAGCCTGTTTGCCAATCGTCCTGCATCAACCGCATACCAGAAGGCGGAGCTGATGCTGAATGAGCTGCAAGAGCAAGGCGCCCCGAACGCTCAAGAATGGAATGGTGGAGTGAGTCAGCAACAGCTGATGTGGTTACAGCAGCAGCTCCGGGCGGCCCGCTCGGCTAACCAGAAGGTGATCGTCATGGGCCATTATCCACTGTATCCCGAAGATCCGCATAATTTGTGGAATGCCAGGGAGGTGATTACGCTGCTGGAACAATCCGGTAATGTGCGGGCCTACTTTAACGGACATAACCACGCCGGAAACTACGGCCAAAAGAAAGGCATTCACTACCTGAACTTCAAAGGCATGGTGGATACCCCTGATCAGAATACCTTCGCCGCCATTCATGTTCACACTGATCATCTGGAAGTGCAAGGATTTGGGCGAGAAGACTCCCGTGAGTTAGGGTTTAGTTAACACCTTTTTACTCGCTAGAATTATTACCCCCGCTGAAAGAGCCACTTTCCGATCGTTTTATAATTCACTTTAGTGCCGTAGGTAAGAATGCCGATGCGGTAAATCTTCGCCGCTACCCAGGTGGTGAAAATAAAGCCGCCAATCAGCAGGGCCATTGATAACATTAATTGCCACGTGGGCACACCAAAAGGCACGCGCATCATCATGGTTACGGGAGAAGTAAAGGGAATCATGGACATCCAAAAAGCCAGGTTACCGTCCGGTTCGTTTAAAATAGCTGCTAGGGTGACAATAGAGATGATCAGTGGAGCGGAGACTGGCAGCATAAACTGCTGGGTGTCGGTGTCAGAATCAGCCGCAGAACCAACCGCAGCAAATAAGGCACCGTACATTAAATACCCACCCAGAAAGAAAAAGATAAAGCAGAAAATAAGCAGGGGCACATTCACCGACTGGAAAGCCTGAGAAATGTTCTGCATGGCTTCCAGCTCCGGACTATTTTCCGGCATTTGCCCCATAGGCATAGTGGCAGGTGGCTGACTGGCCAGATCTGGAAAGAAGTTGCCCGCTATTGTTACGATGATGAGGGTAAAGCCGATCCACAGCAAAAACTGGGTTAGGCCAACGGAAGCCACACCAATCACTTTGCCCATCATCAACTGAAACGGCCGAACAGACGAGATAATCACTTCTACGATGCGGCTGGATTTTTCTTCAATCACCCCACGCATTACTTGGGCACCGTAGAGAAAAATGAAAATATAGATAAGAAACGCGCCTACGTACCCGACTGCCGAGGCCACTCCGGCATTGCCCTGTTGTTCTTCACCGGCCTGGGTTAGGTTAATTGTGTTGATGCTGACGCTGGTTTCCAGGGCTTCCAGCGTTTCGCGGTTAATGCTGGAGCGCTCGAGCTTTACATCGCGTAGCTTCTGTCGTAGCGTGCTTCGGATATTGCCCAGCAATTGCAGGCTGGGGTTGGTTTCAGAAAAAAATGTTATACCCTGCGGATCACTCAGGTCAATCTCAGGAATGTACAGCAACCCATAGCGATTGCTGGTGGGAAACTCTGCTTTGGCCTCATTCAGTCCAATATCAATGTACTGAAAATGAATGTTGCCTTCCTCGTCATTCTCAAAGCTATCAGACAATAAACCGCTCTCATCAATAACGGCGATGACCTTTTCGTCAGTGCTTTCGCTGGAGGCCAGCCAGATGGGAACGATAACAATACCGGCAAAGATCAGCGGCCCGAGAATCGTCATGATGATGAATGATTTCTTGCGGACCCGCGTCCAGTATTCTCTGATAATGATTAATCCTATTTTATTCATCGTACTGCCTCAATAAAGATTTCGTTGATCGTCGGTACTTTTTCCTGAAACGCGTGAATTTCTACGTGGGGAAGCAGCTTTAGCAGCACTTCGTTCGGAGTGATGTTTTCCGCCACCTGCATGGTAGATTTGGTATATTCGTTTTCCCAGGCTTCTTCCTGCAATAATTGATACTCCAAATCCAGTCCATTGATGGCTCCGCTATGTACTACCTCATAAGTGTTGGAGCGAAACTGATTTTTGATGTCTTGCTTCTTGCCATCCAATATTTTTTGCGATTTGTTGATCAGAGCAATGTGCGTACACAACTCTTCTACCGATTCCATACGGTGGGTAGAGAAAATAATGGTTTTGCCCCGTTCACACAGTTGCAATATCTCATCTTTGATTAGATTAGCGTTTACCGGGTCAAATCCAGTAAAAGGTTCATCTAAAATAATCAGGTCCGGATCATGCACCACAGTAGCAATAAACTGTATCTTTTGTTGCATCCCTTTGGAGAGGTCCTCGATCTTCTTTTCGCTCCATCCCGAAATTTCCAGGCGCTCAAACCAATTTTTAATGCGGCTGACCGCTTCGGAGCGAGACAGGCCTTTTAAGCGAGCCAGGTAAATCAGCTGTTCCCCCACTTTCATTTTTTTATAAAGTCCCCGTTCTTCGGGCAGATAACCAATATCGGCAATATGCCTGGGGGCTAAGTTTTGGCCCTTAATCAAGATCTTCCCTTCATCAGCCGTAATAATCTGATTGATAATGCGGATCAATGTGGTTTTCCCAGCGCCATTAGGACCGAGTAGGCCAAAGATGGATTGTTGAGGAATGGTAATGCTGACATCCCGCAGTGCCTCGTGGTTGGCATACCGCTTATATACATGTTGTGCTTCCAGTAAATGCAAGGTCGTTCTATTTTAGGTGCTAAGAACACAAATTAACGCGTAGGAATCAAATTCGACAAGTCAATAAGAAAACGGTAATTTTGCGCGAACTTCCCATGCTATTGAATTAGTCGCGAACGAGCGCTGTTTATTACACAATCATTCAGATTTTTAAAAAAAATGTCAAAATATACTTTCATTTGTTTTCTTGTATTAAGCTATACAGCCTGTAAGGCACAATCTGCCCAGCCCGCCGATTCTGTCGCTGCTCAGTTTGCTCAGACTATCACGCAGGAGGAGCTTCGGGAACATCTACAGATACTGGCTGCCGACGATATGGAAGGGCGAGAAACCGGGACCCCCGGTCAGAAAAAAGCGGCAGCCTACATTGCTGGCTATTTTTCCGAACTGGGCCTTCCTGCGGTTATTGGCGACACCTCGTATTTCCAGACATATCCGATTGCCGAAAGCGCCTGGAAAGAACCTTATGTGGAGATTGAAGGAAAGCGATTTGCCTTTCTGAAAGACTTTTACTCGTTTTTCCGTCTTACTGATCCGATAGACACTTCGTTTAGCCAGGTTACCTTTGCCGGGTATGGTATTGCCAGCGAAAAATATGACGATTATACCGGGCTAAACGTAGAGCAAAAAGCCGTGATGGTACTGGCCGGAGAGCCTGTTAGCCGAGATGGAATGTATTATGTTACAAAAGCGGCTTCGCCTTCCCGCTTCACTCAGAGCCTGATGGCCAGCCTGGGCACCAAGCGAGCCATTGCCGGCATAGAAGATGCCGCGTTGGTGATGGTGATAGACGATGAATTTGAACAGCATATCCGTCGGTACGCCGTGGCAGCTAATCGCCCTTCCCTGGAGTTGCAGGATGAAAGCGATGACCCCAGCCTGATTATCATCTCGCCAGAAATGGCCAAAGCACTGAGCGGGAAACGGTCATTAGAAAAAATGCAGCAGCGTATTGATAAAAAAGGTAAACCCCTCAGTTTTACTCAGGATGTTTCATTCCGGGTGAATTTACAGCAGGATATTCGGGAAATTACTTCTGAAAATGTGCTGGGATACGTTGAAGGCAGTGATTTAAAAGATGAACTGGTAATTGTTACATCTCACTACGATCATATTGGAAAGCGGGGAGAAGTAGTAAACAATGGGGCTGATGATGATGGCTCGGGAACAGTTGCGGTACTGGAGTTGGCTGAAGCCTTTGCCGAAGCAAAAAAGCAGGGGTATGGTCCCCGGCGTAGTATGTTATTTATGACGGTTTCAGGTGAAGAGAAAGGGTTATTCGGTTCTCAGTATTATACTGAGCACCCGGTGTTTCCGCTGGAAAATACGGTAGCTGACCTGAACATTGACATGATCGGTAGAATTGACCCGGCCCACGCCGCTGATTCTAATTATGTGTATGTGATTGGCTCTGACCGGCTGAGCACCGAGCTTCATGAAATTAACGAACGGGCTAATAATACTTTTACCCAGTTAGATCTGGACTACCGCTTTAATGCTGAAAATGACCCCAACCGGTTTTACTATCGTTCGGATCACTACAATTTTGCTAAAAACAACATCCCGGTCATCTTCTATTTCAACGGCACCCATGCCGACTACCATCGCCCATCGGACACAGTGGATAAAATAAAGTTTGATTTGCTACAGAAGCGCGCTCAATTGGTGTTTTATACTGCCTGGCAACTTGCCAATCAGGAGCAACGTATTGAGGTGGATGTTACTGAGTAACGCGAATATTGGAGGCCGGAAGCGGGAGACTGTGATCAAAAGGTAAATAAAAGTTAGATGGTGAATTTATTTAGTAAACTGCAAAATAAATATTTTGTGCTTTTTTCCAGCCTCTGGCCTCCAGCATTCAATAACGTGGCTCTTACCTTCATATGGTTGTTACTTCTACCTTTGAGTTGCCAGCAAAACCCCGCGCAGGAGCGAGATGCATTTCTGTTACGAGGTAATTTAAAGCTGGAAGAGGGAGAGTACGGAGAGGCAATCCGATATTATAATGAAGCCGTGAAAGTAGACCCCAACTACGCCGATGCCTACAATAACCGGGGTATTGCGTATACTGAGATCAGGCGGTATCCGGAAGCTATTACTGATTACACCCGCGCTATTCAATCCCGTTCGGGCTATGCTGATGCTTTCTTTAATCGGGCGGATACTTACTATCAAAAAGGTGATTATGCCCGCAGTCTGGCTGATCTGGATTCTGTGCTGCGCTACTATCCTGATTCTGCGTATGTATACTTTAGCCAGGGCCTTTCATTAACGGCTTTGCAGCGCTATGAGGAAGCTCAGCAAGCGTTTACGAAGTCTCTCCAGTTAGATTCGCAGAATGCGGAAAGCTTTGTTAATCGGGCTACGGTATCTTACTATCAGCAGAAGTACGAGCCAGCTAAGCAGGACATTCAACGAGCTCTAACCTTAGATGCCGAGGAAAGTAACGCTTACAACGTGCTAGGACTGGTGTATACGAGTACTCAACAGTATGACTCAGCTCGCACCGCTTTTCAGCAGGCATTAGAACGGGAACCTTACCAGCCGTATTTTCTGAATAACCGGGCCTATCTGTATCTTCAGATGGATTCGCTAAGCCTGGCTCAGCCCGATTTAACCCAAAGCATGCGAATTGATCCGACCAACAGTTATGTGTATCGTAATCAGGGTATTTACTACCTGGAAAAGGGGCAGATTGAAGATGCGTTGCGTCTCTTGCAACGGTCGGTGTCTCTAGATTCTACAACGCAAGAGGTGTTTTACTATTTGGGAAACGCTTATCAGGAAATGGGTGAGAATACGAAGGCCTGTGATGCCTGGAAGAAATCGGTGGAAAAAGGGGATAGGCTGGCTCAGGATGCTTTTCAGCGCTACTGTACGTCAGATGGCTAGCACTTTGATCTCTACCCGTCGGTTCTTTTGCCGTCCGGCGACCGACTCTTCTCTTGAAATGAGATGCGATTCGCCGAAAGCCTTTGTTTTAATCCGTTTTTTGCGAATGCCTAATTCTACTAGGTAGTCTTTAACATTCTCGGCCCGTTCTTCAGAAAGCTCTAATAACGATTGGTTGCTTCCCCGGTCAGTATGGCCTTCCAACTGAATGATCATTTTCGGGTAACGCTCCATTAATGCTTTTAGCTCTTCTACTACCGGTATGACTTCCGGCCTGAGCACACTAAGGTCACGGTCAAACCATATAGTATCGGATAGGTGCAGGTAATCGCCTTCTTGCGGGACACGCCGGAGTAGAAGGTTTTTTGGCATTTCACCCGGATCATTGGTTTGCAATGTGAGCAGAAGCGGCTGATAGTCTTCAGCAGTTACTTCCAGCTTATATTCCCGGTGCTGTTGCAGATAAATGTGATAATGTCCGTCCTGATTATCAAAGAAGCGAATCCCCATCACATTGCTGATAGGAAGAAGGTTATATTTTAGTTTAGCCTCTACCGGTTCTTTGGTATCAGCATCCAGTATTTTTCCATTGACATAGACCAGGTCATCATCGGGCTGCGCATAAGACATTGTGTCCTGGGTGGTTGACCATAAGCCTAAGATAAGCGCAAAAAGACACCTCATGCTGTCGGGTTAATTTCTAACGCGGGTTTATACAAAAAATAGCGTTTTATATAATTTAAGTAATATTTTATGGTACATTTATACGTAAAAGCTAATAATAGGTTTATTATTTAGGATAGACTTAAAGCGAATAGCTATCCTGATAAAGACGATAATACAAATTTTGTTTACTCTATTACTACAAATTCAACCCGGCGGTTTAGCTGACGGTTGGCGGCTGACGTATTTTTCACTAACGGTCGTTTCTCACCGTAACCTACCTTTCTGATACGGCTGGAAGGTACTCCTTTGTGAATTAGATAATCAGCTACTGCATTAGCTCGTTTTTCAGAAAGCTGTTGATTATAGCTGTCTGTACCCGAAGAATCCGTATGACCAGCCACCCGAATACTAACGTCAGGGTTTTCCTGCATGAAGCCAGCTACACCATCCAGATAACCATACGCTTTTCGACCCAAAGCAAAGCTCTCCAGCTCAAACAATATTTCTTCTGATGCAATAGCCTTACGCGTTAATCGGAGAGATTCGTCAGGGTTCATGGTTGAAAGGTTATCTACCAGGTAGATATCACGAAATACCAGTTTATCACCATCGGGATCAAGGTCTGCCAGGGCAATGCGCTGTCGATTTAAAGTGGCGAAACCATCGCGTTCGGCATAAATATCATACGTGCCGGGAGGGAGCGTAAGCTCGTAGGTTCCATCGCCCTTGGTGCGGCCCTGACTACTACTGGAGGTAATAGTATCAGCTACATTATCAAAAATGACACTAGCCTCTACCGGCATATTATTCTTCACATTATACACCTGCCCTCTGATAACATACAAAGGCTCTATACGCTGAAAAATCGGCATTTCCATCTGATACATGCCAGTGCTGTCCACTTCACCCCGCGTAAGAAATGCATAGCGATTATCAACCGATATATTGAAATAAGTATCGTTGCTCTCGGAGTTGATAACCGGGCCTAGGTTCTCCGGAGCAGACCAGTTGAGCCAGGTATCATCCAGCCGGTGGCTGACGAATACATCTTCGCCACCGAAACCGCTATATCCCTGAGAAGAGAAATACAGGGTAGTGTCATCGGCCATGAAAGGAGCAGACTCCAGGTCGGCGGTATTAATATTACGCCCCAGGTTTAGTGGAGCCGACCAGGAATTATCGCCCCGGTTAAAGCTTACATACAAATCAAGATCACCGTAGCCATCATCCCGCCGTAAAGACATTAGGAGGTATTTCTGATCATTAGACAGAAAGTAATTGGCTACCTGAGAGTAGTTATAGAAATCGCGGATTTCCATAGGAGTAGGCTCGGACCAACTGCCGTCCGCCTTACGGCTACTTAATGAAACCCCGCCTCGCATCTTTCCTTTTTCTACGTACTGGTTTCCTAAAAGAAGCACATAGCTCCCATCTTTATTAAGTGCTACCGCACTAACAAAATTGCTTCCTTTATTATTTAATGGAGAGCCCGCGTTAATAGGCTCACCCCACTCACCCGTTGAGGGATTTCGTTCCAGGTACCAGATATCTTCATCATCGCGTGCACCGCCAACATTCTGGGGAGAGTCGCGGCTAAAAAAGATCGTGTTGCCATCTGGAGCAATAATAGGGTTTAAGTTAACAAGGTCTTCTCCCAAATCTGCTTTCAGCTTTTCTAAAGACAGGTCTGGGTTCAGGTTGCTGGCAATGTTAATGTCTGCTGTGGTCGGTATGGATGAAGATGAGATAGCAATGGCGTCAATAGCATTGTGGCCGGGCACAGTAGCACCGCGCAACACAATCTTTACTGCATTTACCTCATAGGTAGTGGGGTCAATAAATACGTTAAACATCCGGCCCAGAGCGTTTACCGGCGCAGGCTCCAGGGTGGCGGCCAGATGCTCATTGCCCGATACATCATAGCAATAAATCTGGTAAACTGCGCCCGGGTTGCGTGATTCGGCAATAGCAATCTGCTGAATCTTCATAGGGACATCAAAGCCGACTTTAATAAAATCTTCCCGGTCGGGTTTTTGAGGTACCCAGGCACTCGGGCTGTCGCCGCTGTTGCCCGGAAGCACATTAGGGCGTCCTAATACTTGACGGGGCTCATAATCAGCGTATTGCAAATCTTGTTTAAACAAAAAGCCTGCGCTATACGAAGAAGACACCTCAAGTACCTGGCTTGCCCACTGAGTTTCCTGCCCCCAAAGCAGCGAAGTGCAGGTGAAAAAAATGACAAAAAAAACAAGGTGGATTTTATTCATATCCGGTTTGATTATATGCAGTAGTTTTTCTGATTAATACACCTGTAGCGTCCAAATTTAGACAAACATAGATACAAATAATATTTTTGCTACCATAAGAAATGCGCATAAATAGCCTGAATATTACATCAAAAATTATTTTGAATGTCAATGAGCCAATAATTCATCTTCTTTTCCTAAGCTAGCACATTGAACTAAACAGCATTTCTTTACCTTTATGGAAGGGATGAAAATCTGCAGCGAATGCGTCTGGTTTATACACTAATTTTTTCCCTTGTTACGGGCACGCTCTTGGCCCAAAGCGAAGTTGCCCCTCCGCTCAAGACTGCTATATCGCTTTATCAGCAGGGGCAGGTGTCGCAGGCCTATCAGCAGGCACAACAGTCACTTACCCATGCTAAGGGCCAGAGCGGAGTACTGAGCCAGGCCTATGCAGATAATTTGCGCCTGTTGGCCCTTATATCTGCCTCTTTAGGGTACGATTCACTAGCATTGCAATATACATTACAGGAGCTTGAAAGCCGGAAACTTCAAGGTGAAACTTCTTCTCCGGTAGTGGTGCAAGCCTTCAGAAATGCCAGCCGCCTGTATTTATCCCTGGGAGATCCTTTACAAGCCCAATATTCGGTAGAACAGGCATTGACGCTATCCGATTCTGCCGGAGTATCCACTGAAACAGTATCAGGTCTTCAGCTATATGCCGCAAGAGTTTATCAGGCCACCCAGTCTGTACAGCAGGCTGACTCCCTATATACACTGGTACAAATGCATTCACTCCAGGGAGAGATGCGTCCACTGGCCCTTCAGGCTCGTTTCTACCAGGCCCTCATGCATGGAGCCCTAAACAAAAGCCGGCTAGAAGAGATCGTACACGAGTTAAGAGTTCAGGCAGATACTACTACCCAATTTTATGCGGAA
This sequence comes from Roseihalotalea indica, assembly GCF_022458895.1. Next base: position 197,593 of record NZ_JAINFL010000003.1, read on the forward strand.
GTATGTTATCAACTTGCCACCTTCTCACTGTATGATGCGGAATGGCAGAAAGCTCAGGAGTGGTATGAAACGGCACTTGAGGTTTATGAGAAAGATTCTCTCCAACTTTATGAACCTTATGCAAGCCTGCTCAACAATCTGGGTAACATTGCTTTGGCCGACAATGATGCCGGAGTAGGCGCCCGACTCATTGAAAAAGCATATCAGCAACGCTCAGCTCGCCATACATATCATCAGGGTAGCTTTTGGGTGGCTATGGCTAATCTGGCTTTTTCCTACGCTGAAAACGGTGATCTGCCCGAAGCACTTGCCTTATACAACAAACATGTTCACCTGGAGGATACCATCACCGATTACCCGTGGGAATATGCGGTAGTATTAAATAATCTGGCTTCTATTTATCAGGAAGAAGGAAATTATGAACGAGCCGGCCAGCTTTTCAGTCATGCCCTTAAGGTACTGTATCGTAATCCGGTATCTGAGCGAGAGGCCTTACTGCATCAGGCGGCAATCTATAGTAACGCAGCTCGAAATTATCAGGATCTGGTTCGGTTTGATACGGCCATTTACTATCATCAGAAAGCCATTGAGATCATCAAAAAAACAGCCGGGACACAGAGCGCAGCTTATGTGGCGGCCATCAGCGGAATAGCGGCGTTGTATCATGATATTGGCTATCTGGTAGAGGCTGATATTTTTTTTAATGAGGCGCTCAAAGTGCAGAAGAGCCTGTCGGGTGATCAGAATAACTTTTATGCAAACCTGCTAAGCAATTATGCACTGGTTTGCCAGGCCCAGGGTGACTTTACAAAAGCGGCCGACCTGCTGGAAGAGTCTATCAAAATAAAAGAAATTCTTCTGGGGATAGAAAATCCTGAATATCTGGCCGCCTTATCCAATATAGGGCTGCTTTATCTGGATGCTGGCAACTATCCTCAGGCGCGTCCTATGCTGGAGCTAGTAGTAGATACCCAGCGTGAACGATGGGGAGAAGAGCATCCGGCCATGATCACCAGCTATCTGAACCTGGCCCGTCTGGAGATTACCACTGGGAATTATCCCGAGGCAGAGCCGTTACTGCAAAAGGCTTATCGTCTCTCAAAGGCGCATTTTGGCAGTAAGCACCCCGAACAGGCTAAGGTGCAGTTGGAAATGGCAAAGTTTTACTTCTTGCTGGGTAATTTCGAAACGGCCAAGCCATTACTGGTTGAAAGCCGGGCCATTTTTCTAGAAGCATATGGAGCCACTCACCCTGACCTGGCAACGGCCGACCAGAGTTTGGCTGCATTGTACGAAGCCCAGGATAGTATTTTGCTGGCCGAACAGTACTATAAGGAAGCTCTGTCAATTGATATTAATACGCTGGGAAAACACCATCCCTCTTATGCTGCCACTCTCAGCAATCTGGCAACGCTCTACCAAAATAATAATCAATACAACAAAGCCCTGCCTTTATTAGAGGAGTCATTATCGATTAGTGAAGGCTTATTAGGCAAAGACCATCCGTTTTACTCGACCACATTACTTAATCTGGGCCTACTGTACCAAGACCTGCAGGATTATGAGAAAGCTACCGCCTTTATTGAAGAAGCCGTGAGTATCCGGCGTGATATATTAGGTGAGTTTCATCCCGATTATGCCTATGCTCTCTACAGTCAGGCAGTATTGTATCACAAATTAAAGAAGTACGAACAGGCCGAAGTGATTTTCCATCAAGTGGTAAGCAACTATATCCGGCAAATACAGGACTATTTTCCGGCACTTAGCGAGCAGGAGAAAAGTGCTTACTTTCAAAGGGTAGAGCCGGTTTTTCACGCATTCCGCGATTTTGTTATTGATCAGGTGTATTATCATGCATCGGAAGTGAGTGGATTACGCCAGCAAACTTTACTCAGCGAGCTTTACAATCTGCAACTGGTTACCAAGGCTATGTTGCTGGATGCTTCCTATCAGTTGCGCCGAGCTATTGTAGAGCAAAGTGATTCTGAAACTATTCAGTTATACGAACAATGGCTAACAACCAAAGAGCAGTTAGCCCAGTTATATACACTATCCCAGCAAGAGCGAGGCGAGCAGGATGCAGACATCTCTTCGTTAGAAGCCAAAGCCAACCAACTGGAAAAAGATCTTTCGAGGCGCTCTGAAACATTTGCCACTACAGTAGATATTAAGCGGGTAACCTGGCAACAGGTGCAGAAAACGCTTCATCCGGGCGAAGCAGCGGTAGAGATTATCCGGGTGGCCAAAGACAGTAGCACTTTGTATGCCGCTCTGGTGGTAGAACCAGAAGAAGCCGCTCCTCGCCTCTGCCTGCTACCACGAGGGTGGGAGATGGAAAACAAGAATTACTATTATTATCAGAATGCCATTGAATTCCGTATGGCCGATGATCTGTCTTATGATTTATTCTGGGAACCTATTCAAAAACAATTATCTGATCAGACCAAAACGGTTTATTTGGCTCCTGACGGAATATATCATAAAATAAACCTGAATAGCCTGTATCATCCGAAGACCCATCAGTACGTACTGGATGAAATAGATCTGAGGGTGGTAAGCAGCACCCGTGACCTGGTACGAGATACTAAAACAGGAACTTCCAGACAGGCGTATCTTATTGGTTATCCAGACTTTCAGTACCAAATTGGCCAGTATAATAGCGAGGCATTTCAGGATACGGCTGACACTGGTAGTGAGCCGGTAGCTCGTGCCACAATGCTGGAGAACACACCGTTCCTTTTCGGAATTAACCAACTGCCCGGCACCCGGGAAGAAGTACAAACCATAGATGAGTTATTAACCCGGCAGCAATGGAAAACGCATAAATATGTTGCTGAACAAGCGCAGGAAGAAGCGGTGAAATCAGTAGATAATCCAGGACTATTACACATAGCTACGCATGGGTATTTTATGAATGATCTTCCTGTATCTGCCGAAGGCGGGAAAGCTTATGGCATCCACTTACAGAATATTACTGCTAACCCCTTATTGAGAGCCGGTTTGCTACTAGCCGGAGCAGAATATACGATTCGGGCTGAAGATGGGCGGTCTACCTATTGGGAGGAGGAGGATGGTATCCTTACGGCCTATGAGGCAATGAATCTGCGCCTGAACGGTACAGAAATGGTCGTGCTTAGCGCCTGCGAAACGGGGCTGGGCGATATTAAAAATGGCGAGGGTGTCTATGGTTTGCAACGGGCGTTTCTAGTGGCCGGAGCCCAAAGCGTGCTGATGAGCCTCTGGAATGTGAATGACAACAGCACGGCCGAACTGATGAAACTATTTTACCAGTACTGGTTATCCGGACAAGATAAGCACCAAGCCCTTCGCAATGCCCAGTTAACCATTAAGAAACAGCGTCCTGACCCATATTACTGGGGTGGTTTTATGCTGATTGGAAAGTGATTGACTGGGTAAAAGTATCCATAAATGCCCTAGAGTGCACTTTTTCTCTATCAGTAAGTTTTGTAGATTTATTGAGCCATAGGGTAGACAAATCAGTCTGACCATGCTTGCCATACATGCCGAAATCATAAAATAGTCCATTTATGCAGTAAAATGTCTATTTTAAAAATGAAATTATAACGATAATTTTGATCTACGTCTTGAGCTTTTTCTAAAATTAGAATTTAGAATGTTCAAGGTTTTGCATTTATTTTAATACAACAGCCTAATACCTTTCTTGTATGAAAGAAAACAACCGAAGCCGCAGAGCTATTCTACAATGGAGTTTGCTGGCTATTTTCATATTGCTGGCAACATTGACGCTATGGCTTACGCTGGGGCCTTCTGTATCATCCGACACGGTAGACTTCAATGCAGAGGTTCGCCCTATCCTGAACAAAAAATGTATTACCTGCCACGGAGGGGTAAAACGATCAGGTGGCTTTAGCTTGCTGTTTCGTACTGAGGCATTGAGCCCAAACGAGTCAGGTAAACCGGCCATTGTGCCTGGAGATGTGCAGGCCAGTGAAATGATTCACCGGATTAAAAACCACGACCCCGAAGAGCGGATGCCCCCCGAGGGTGACCCTCTTTCCAAACAGGAAATTGCTATCCTTACCCGTTGGATTGAGCAGGGAGCGCACTGGGAAGACCACTGGGCCTACGTAAAACCTCAGCCTATTCAGGTGCCGGACACGGATACAGATTGGGGAAATAATGATATTGATAAGTTCGTACAGCGCCGCCTGCAACAGGAGCAACTAACTCCTTCCACCGAAGCAGACAAACCTACCTTACTACGGCGGGTATCCCTCGACCTAACCGGGCTACCTCCTACTACTGCCGAAATGCAGGATTTTCTAGAGGATAACAGCGATCAGGCTTATGAAAAAGCAGTAGATCGCCTACTGGAATCACCGCATTACGGTGAACGCTGGGCAGCTCTCTGGATGGACCTGTCTCGTTATGCTGATTCTAAAGGATACGAGAAAGACGGCCCTCGCAGCATCTGGCAATTCCGCGACTGGCTGATCAATGCCTTTAATGAAGACAAGCCTTTTGACGAGTTTACCATAGAACAACTGGCCGGAGACCTGCTTCCCAATCCCACCGATGATCAGCGGATTGCAACCGCTTTTCACCGCAATACCATGAATAATGATGAAGGCGGAACGGATGATGAGGAGTTTCGGGTTGCCTCCGTCATTGATCGGGTCAATACCACTTGGGACGTATGGCAGGCCACGACGATGGCTTGTGTGCAGTGCCACAGCCACCCGTACGACCCTATTCGCCACGAGGAATATTATAAATTCTTTGCCTTTCTAAATAACACAGCCGATGCTGACGTGCCCAGTGAGACGCCTAATCTTACTACATTTCAACAAGAAGAAGACCGGGAACAACTGGAAGATCTGAAAAACTGGGTGATTCAACATACCAGCTCTGCTGATGACAAACTAAGTCAGGCGCAGAAGTTTGTGAACCTAGTAAGGTTTACAGAACCCAAGATACATCCGCATTCTTTCGATACCATCGTCCACGGTACGTTGGCAGATAACAAATACCTGGTAGTAGAAGAGGGTGGGTATGCTCGTCTGCCGGATGTGCCTCTACGGGGAGAGCCTCAGATGCTACTGAGCTATAGCGCTAGACAAAATGGTGGTCTGGTAGAAATCCGCCTGGATAGCCTTAAAGGGCAGTTGCTGACCCGGTGGCAGGTAAAAGCCAGTCCCGGAGATCAAGGGTTTGGAGTCTCTTCTGTCCCTGTACAGCCCGTAGAAGGCAACCACGATTTATATTTTATCTTTAAAAAGGCCGGGCCGGGTGGTGCTAATCCTATGGTGGAGTGGGTGTTGTTTCATGAGCCGCTACCCGGAAAAAATCAACCTCAGTATCCCCAGAAGCAACAGGCATTATTCACGTTGCTGAATAACCAGGATGTTATCCAAACGCCAGTGATGGTAGAGCGACCGGAACGCTACCGTCGGCCTACTCATGTATTTGTGCGGGGTAACTGGCTGGTACCCGGCGAAGAGGTAGAGCCCGATGTGCCTCAGGCCTGGCCCGCTCTGCCTGAAGGCGTAGAAAATAATCGCTTAGGAATGGCTAAGTGGATGGTTAATGAAGAAAATCCTTTGACCGCCCGGGTGATGGTGAACCGCCTATGGGCCGAGCTGTTTGGTACCGGCATAGTAGAAACCATTGAGGATTTTGGAACCCAGGGGGCCCGCCCTTCTCATCCGGAGTTACTGGATTGGCTCGCCTTACAATTTATGCATGAGCAAGATTGGAGCATTAAACAGGCATTAAAACAAATGGTAATGTCGGCAACGTACCGCCAGTCATCCCGAGTAGCACCGGAGCTTTTGGCTGAAGATCCCAGCAACCGCTTGTTAGCCCGAGGACCCCGGGTAAGGCTTACCGCGGAGCAAGTGCGCGATCAGGCACTGGCCGTAAGTGGCTTGTTAAGTGATAAAATGTATGGACCTAGTGTGATGCCCCCTCAGCCCGAAGGCTTATGGCAGGTGGTATACAGCGGCCTGGAATGGAAAACCAGTGAAGGCGAAGACCAACATCGTCGGGCATTATATACCTTCTGGCGCCGAACCAGCCCCTACCCATCCATGATTGCTTTTGATGGTCCTAGCCGGGAGTTTTGTGTGACCCGCCGCATTAATACAAACACCCCGCTGCAAGCACTGGTCACGTTGAATGATCCGGTGTATGTAGAAGCCGCTCAGGCCCTGGCCCGGCAAATGAAACAAGCAGGTGAGGCCTCAGAAGAGCAGTTGCGGTTTGGCTACGAGCGAGCCTTGGTGCACTCCATAGAACCGGAAAAACTGGAAAAACTGGCAGCGCTTTATGAGGAAGCTGAACAGTATTATCGGGAGAACCCCGATGAGGTAGTGAAGATGGCCGGTGAAGAAGACGCTGAACTGGCAGCATTAACCGTGGTAGCCAATGCTATCATGAATTTAGACGAATTTGTAACGAAGGCATAACTATGAATATTTATCAGGAGAAACAATACCGGGAACTACAACTGGAAACCCGCCGCCATTTTCTGCGGAAGTGCTCTTCAGGACTGGGTGCCGTTGCCCTGGGCTCCCTCTTTGGCTGCAATATCGGTGGTAAACCGTCAGCAGTGGTGCCTCCCAGCCCGTCGGCCAATCCGATGGCACCTCTTTCTTCTCATTTTTCGGGAAAAGCCAAGCGAGTTATTTACCTGCACATGGCCGGGTCACCTTCGCAACTGGAATTGTTTGATTACAAACCAGATCTGGAAAAACTACACGATAAAGAGTGCCCTCCTTCACTGTTAGAAGGGAAACGTTTTGCGTTCATTCAGGGGGTGCCTAAAATGCTGGGCCCTCAGGCAAAATTTGGCTATCATGGGCAAAGCGGCACGATGGTTTCTGACCGCTTGCCCTATTTTTCCTCGGTGGTAGACGATGTGTCCATCATCAAATCTATGCATACGGATGAGTTTAATCATGCCCCGGCTCAACTATTGCTGCAAACCGGTAGTGCTCGTTTAGGGCGACCTAGCATGGGCTCGTGGGTGACCTACGGTTTGGGTAGCGAAAATGATAATCTTCCCGGTTTCATTGTGCTGGTATCGGGCGGGAAAACTCCCAGTGCTGGTAAGAGCGTGTGGGGGAGCGGCTTTTTGCCTTCCATTTATCAGGGAGTGCAGTGCCGTTCCGAAGGAGATCCCGTACTGTATGTTTCCAATCCTGATGGTATGAGCGGAGCGTTGCGGCGCAAAACACTGGATGCTATTAACCAGATTAATCAACAGGAATATCAGGATGTGGGTGATCCGGAAATTCTGACCCGTATCTCGCAGTACGAGATGGCCTTCCGTATGCAAACCTCAGTGCCAGAAGTGATGAATATTGATGATGAACCGGAGTACATCCATAAAATGTACGGCACCGAACCTGGCAAAGCCTCTTTCGCCAATAACTGTCTGCTGGCCCGCCGGCTGGTAGAGCAGGGAGTACGCTTTGTGCAGCTTTTCGACTGGGGTTGGGATTCGCACGGAACTGATAAAAGCACCGCCCTGGAAGCGGGCTTTCAGGATAAATGCCGACAGGTAGATCAACCCATGACTGCCCTGATCAAAGATCTGAAGCAGCGTGGCTTGCTGGACGAAACACTGGTAGTGTGGGGAGGCGAGTTTGGACGTACGCCTATGCAGGAGAACCGCAACGGGAAAGAAATGCCTTTCCGGGGACGTGACCATCATACCGAAGCCTTCACTATGTGGGTAGCCGGGGGTGGAGTAAAAGGAGGCTATACGCACGGAGAGACTGATGAGATTGGCTACTACGGAGTAAAAGACCGGGTTCATATTCACGATTTGCAGGCAACTCTGCTGCATCAGTTGGGTATGGATCATGAGCGACTTACTTACCATTTCCAGGGGCGTGATTTCCGACTGACCGATGTGCACGGCAAAGTAGTAGACAAAATTCTGGCCTAGGTGAAGACCGCAGAAATACGCTGGTTTTTTGATGATGCGGTTTCCTTTGCTGCATTCAGGCAGTCTTTCTCCTTCTCCGAACCTTCAAAACGGGTAGACTACTATCTGCTAGGCACCGGAGAGCGGTTAGGATTAAAATGGAGGGAAGGACAGGTAGAGGCCAAGCAGCAACAGGAAGATAGCCAGCCATATACTCAAACTCTATTGGCGGGTGAAGTAGAGTTTTGGAAAAAGTGGAGTTTTGCCCTGAGTGAGCGAGAAACCTACTCCGATGACCTCTCAAATCAACCCCAACACTGGATCGCCATTCATAAAAGCAGACAAACGGCCAGTTTTGTATATGATGCTATTCAAAGAACCATTCATCCGTCTTTACCAGACAGGCAGGTACATGACGGTTGCAATCTGGAAATCACCTACCTTACCGTTAGAGAGAAACCTTATACTACCCTGGGTTTGGAGGCATTTGGCCATCCGGCAAATCTGCGGCAAAATCTAATTACTACCATTGGTTATATGATGGAAAATGGTAATTTAGAAGGATTGGATCTTTCGTTAAATACGAGTAATAACTACGCTCGCTGGATTCATACTAAGTTTACAAATACAACTTCCTAAACGTCTGATATTTTGGAGACACCTGACATCGTACTATTTTTTGGGCGGTTTCACCCCCTTATTTTACACCTGCCCATCGGGTTTCTGGCACTGGCCTTTTTACTGGAAATTCTTTCCCGTTTCGAGCGCTTTCGGGCGTACCGACCTGCGGTAGGACTTACCCTGCTACTGGGAGCTGCTTCTGCGGCTGTTGCTGCTATTTTAGGCTATATGCTGGCTCAGGGTGGGGGGTATGGCGAAGATCTCCTTAGTCTCCATCAATGGCTGGGCATAGGCACGGCCGTGTTGGCAATTGTCTCGTTTATCCTTTACCAGCAGCGGAATAAGCAGGTAAATCCGGTTATGGATAAGGCATATGTATCAACATTATCGGTGATGATCTTGGTACTTATGGGAGCTGGCCACTTTGGTGGTTCTTTAACCCACGGGTCCGATTACCTTACCCAATACATGCCTAATACGCTACGCAAACTGGCTGGCATGCCCGCGAAAGAAAGTAAAGAGATTAAACCGATTACCAACCTGGAAGAGGCTGTCGTGTACTCGGACATCATTTATCCCATCTTTGATACCCGCTGTGTATCCTGCCACAACCCGGATAAGAAGAAGGGCGAACTGATGATGCATACCGCGGAAGCATTACTGGAAGGTGGTGAGAATGGTCCTATCTTCGTAGCCGGAGATCCTGAAAAAAGCGAAATGCTGCTCCGTATTCATCTGCCCGAGGAAGATGACGACCACATGCCGCCCGATGGAAAATCTCAGCTTACTGACGAGCAGGTGGCATTGCTTACCTGGTGGGTGGCCCAAGGAGCACCTTTTGACAAAACCGTAGCGGAAGTTAGTGTTGATGAAGAAACTCAGGCTGTACTCAACACGCTGGTAGACCCCAACGCCAATAAATCAGAAGTAGAAGTTTTACTGGCCTCAGAAGTAGCGCCTGCCGATGAGCAAACCGTAGCAAACTTGCAGCAGCGGGGTGTCATGATTATGCCTTTGGCCGAGAAAGTGCATTGGCTGCAAGTTAATGTGCCGCGTAGTGCTTCGGCAGATTCTTTAATGAACGAACTAGGTAAAGCTTCGGAACAAATCACCTGGCTAGATTTTGGCAATACCGCTACTACTGACGAGGCTTTGGAGACACTACCTCAGTTTAAAAACGTGACCCGCCTCCATCTGGAAAATACGCAGGTAACCGATGCTGGCCTCGCTTTCATTGCCAAACTACCTTATCTGGAATACCTTAACCTTTACGGCACTCAGGTAACTGATGAAGGAATTCAGCAGTTAAGCTCACTTCCAAACCTTAGAAAGTTATATCTTTGGCAGACACAAGTTACCGAGCAAGGTGCGGCTCAGTTGCAGGAAGCTAATCCGCAGATTGAAGTCAATATAGGGGTGGAAAATGCAGAAGCAAAAAAGTCTGATAGTGCCGTGGCTGCTCGCTAAACAGTAGCCTATGTCTTTTAGCATTCGACAAGCCTCTATTACTGATATTCCGGCATTAAACCAGTTGGTGCAATTGTCCATCCGGCAGCTGGGCGGAAATTACTACAACCCTCAACAAGTAAAAAGCTCATTAAAATACCTGTTTGGGATTGATACCCGAGTGGTAGAAGATGGCACATATTACGTGGTAGAATGTGAAGAAACCACTGTGGCCTGTGGTGGTTGGAGCCGTAGAATGACCCCATTCGGGGGTGATCAGGCCAGCAACCTACAAGACAGCGGGTTGCGTAACCCGGCCGTGGATGCCGCCGTCATTCGGGCTTTCTTTGTTCATCCGGACTGGGCCCGCCGGGGCATTGGCAAACAGTTGCTGGATTATTGCGAAGCTCAGGCTCTGAAAGAAGGTTTTGCCTGGTTTGAGTTAACGGCTACATTAAGCGGCTACCCTCTATATACCCGCTACGGGTACCAGGATGTTGAAAAAATAGATATCAAGCTCGTGGATGGAACTCAGCTGGGAGGAGTGAAAATGGAAAAGCGACCACTAACTACTGTGCTTTCCTGAAGTACTGAATACATTTACCTTTCGTATCTTTTTTTAACTTTGTGCGTTTTACTACGAGTGCTGCATAAGATGGCACTGAAGAGGGGCTGTTCTTAAAATAATTTAAATACTTTTTTTGCCCAGGTAGACTGATTTTTTTATAACTATTTTTTAGCAGTGAGTAACGTTCAGACCCGAATCCCGACCCAGCGGAATTTTTCTTTAGACTTTATGCGCTTTCTGGGAGTACTGGTCATTATCTATGCGCATACGCATCCGCCGGATTGGATTGATCAAATCAGAAACTTTGGCACTCCATTACTTATTGTAGCTTCCGCGGCGACCTACGCTTATATCTATCGTTCCCGATCATTAGATGTACCCAAATTTCTTAAAAAGCGCGTATATCGCCTTCTGATACCATTATGGGTCTTTCTAACGTTTTTCTTTGGCAGTATAGCTTTGCTGTCTCTGGTTATCAACAAGCCTTATCCTTATGATACAGATACCATTTTTGAGTCGTATATACTGCACGACGGTATCGGCTATGTATGGATTTTTAAGGTGTACCTGTACCTGGCCTTTCTAACCCCGCCCTTGCTGGCCTTCTACCGGAATACCCGCAGTGATCTTCGGTATTACGGAATACTACTGGTCATTTTTGCTCTGTATAGTGTGCTGTGCCTTTATTATGAGCGTAGTATGAGCGAGGCAGACTATAACCTTTTTTCTCAGTACGTGCTGACAATTCTTCCATACGGCGTGTTGTACTGCTATGGGTTACGGTTGCATACCCTCAGAAAACAAACAATCCTCATCATCGCGCTTTTATCGGGTTTCCTCTGCGGGCTCATGGCGGTGTATCTGTATCAGACCACCGGCGATTGGGTGCCTACGCAAGAATATAAGTATCCGCCTCAGTTGTACTACTTATCGTATGCCTTGCTATGGATCAACCTGATCTACCTTTTTGCTTACTCTCGAGTAGTAAAGAATATTCCTACTGCTATTATGCAGTGGTTGTCAGAAAACTCTCTCTGGATTTACCTCTGGCATATCTTAGCAATCAATGTGTGGGATAGAATCATTCCGCACGACGGTACGTTTACCACCTCTTTCTTTAAGTTCTGGCTTTACTTCTTCACCTCGGTGGGTATTGTGCTGGTTCAAAATGAAATCAGTAGTCGGATACCCTGGCTTAGGCTTTTGCTGAATGGCGATCGTAAGATAAAAAAAGTGGCATGAGGCGGTCAATTACAGAAAAATCAACAAATTGGCATTTTAACATCGATAGAAAACAACTTACAATACCTATGAGATCTGTATTTTTTTTACTGCTATGTACACTTTTCACATGGACTGCTATAGCCCAGGTGCCGCCCACTAAACATCCTGATACATCTGAGTCCGGTTGGAAGCCTCTGTTCAACGAAAGTTTATCCGATGCCAATTATCCCGAAGGAGTTTGGAGCTATGAGGATGCGGTGTTGACTGCCACCGAAGATCAGGCCATCTGGACCCAAAAAGTGTACGATAACTTCATTCTTGACCTGGAATTTAAAACAGCCGAAGGTACTAACAGTGGAGTGATTGTATACGCCAGCGAAACTGAAAACTGGATTCCCAATTCAGTAGAAATTCAGATTGCCGACGACTATGCCGAACAGTGGGCCAACTCACCCCGAACTTGGCAAAACGGCGCTATTTTCGGGCGGCTGGCGGCTAAGAAAAGCAATGTGAAGAAACCTGGCCAATGGAACCACTATACCATCACTTGCCGGGATAAAATGATCTGGATTATGCTGAATGGTGAGGTGATCACCGAGATAAACATGGACGAATGGACCTCGGCTACCACGAATCCCGACGGCTCGGAGATTCCATCCTGGTTGAACAAGCCCTTAGCTGAGCTGCCTACCAAAGGCTATATTGGCTTGCAAGGAAAGCACGCCGGAGCGCCGGTCTGGTTTCGTAATATGAAAATCAGAGAGTTGTAATTAGTAAACAGCGCTGGTTCATACAAAATCCGCAAATTTATTGCTGCATCCGCTAAATCCCCCTATTATTGTACCCCTGAAAAGAATACTAGCTTACTGATTTCAAATACAACACTATCTAACATTCTATCCTTTACTCATTCAATCTTTTATCTATGAAAACCATTCAAATTGGAGTTGCCGGGCTAGGCTTTATTGGACCGGCTCATATTGAAGCTTTGCGCCGTATTCCCAATCTGCATGTGGCCGCTATCAGCGACATGAACGAGGAAATCGCCAAAGCTAAAGCCGACCAACTGGGCGTGCCAGCCGCTTACGGTAGCTTTGAAGAGCTTTTAGCGCACGATGGTATTGAGTGCATTCACATCTGCACGCCTAATCACCTGCACTTTCCTATGGCTAAGGCCGCATTGGAAGCCGGAAAGCACGTAGTCTGCGAAAAGCCGTTATCCATGACTATTGCCGAAGCCGAAGAACTGGTGAGTCTGGCTGAGAAAACCGGCTTGGTAAATGCCGTCCATTTCAATATCCGTTATTATCCGTTGGTGCGCCAGATGAAAGCTATGCGTGAGTCAGGCGAGCTTGGCGATATTTACTCAGTGATCGGTACATATCTGCAAGACTGGCTGTTCTACGCCACTGACTACAACTGGCGCTTAGAGCCTCAATATTCTGGCGATTCCCGTGCCATTGCCGACATCGGCTCTCACCTGATGGACCTAACCGAGCACGTAACCGGGCTGGCAGTGACTGAAGTAATGGCTGACTTCTCAACTGTGCATCCTACCCGTAAAAAGCCATTGAAGCCGGTAGAAACCTATTCAGGCAAGATGCTGAAGCCAGAAGATTATCAGGATGTGCCGATTGAAACTGAAGATTTTGCCACTGTGATGTTACGCTTCAACAATGGCAGCAAAGGGTCTATCACGGTAAGTCAGGTTTCAGCCGGACGCAAAAACCGCATTAATGTAGAGATTGCCGGTTCTAATAAAACCATTGCCTGGTGTTCTGAGTCACCGAATGAAATGTGGATTGGTAACCGGGATGAGCCCAATGGCGTGCTGATGCGCGACCCGGCCTTGGTAGATGCTTCAGCTTCTAAGCTAATCACTTTCCCTGGCGGACATAACGAAGGTTTTCCTGATACCTCTAAGCAACTGTTTAAAGAGTTTTACACGGCAGTTCGCGCCGGTAAGCACGAAACCAATCAATACCCTACTTTTGCTGATGGATTACGAGAGTTATACTTAGGAGAGGCGATTGTGGAGAGTAACAAGAAACAAGCCTGGGTGAAGATATAATCACCCATAAAGATTACTAAACTAGCCAGTAAATGAAGCGCAGGGCGAAAGTCCTGCGCTTTTCGTTTATAAGGCAGAGATATCTATACCAGCCCTTAAAGCCTAATCCCCAATTCCCAAACGCTAATACTCCTCCTCGCCACTAGCCAGAATCTTCACCACCAGGCCGTCCATATCATCGGCCAGTCGCATCTGGCAGGCTAGTCGGCTGGCATCGGTTACTTCAGGTAAAGTATCTAGCATATCCAGTTCGGGGTCGGTAGCCTCTTTATACTGCTCATCGCCCTCCAGCACCTCCACGTGGCAGGTAGCGCAAATAGCCATTCCGCCACAAGTAGCCAGTATTGGATACTCAGAAGCTTTTAATAATTCCATTAACGAAAGCTGCATATCCGTTGGCGCTTCAATAGGGGTGCGGGTGCCGTCGGCTTCTTCTACATGTATGGTAATGATGCTCATAGAGTTGGCGCTCCGTTTACGGTGGTATACTTAAAGCTGGCTTTCTTCCCGCCACTTACAATACGGTAAGCCGAGTGCGACATCAGCGCCGCTTCATGGAACCCGCAGAGAATCAGCTTTAATTTTCCCGGATAGGTGTTGATATCGCCAATAGCGTAGATACCCGGTACATTAGTAGAGTAATCTTCGGTGTTTACTACAATCGCGTTTCGTTCCAGATTCAACTTCCAGTTAGCAATAGGGCCGAGCTTCGGGCTCAAGCCAAATAGTGGAATAAAGTAATCCGTATCTACCGTAACCGAATTTTTCTCTTTATCCGTAATAACGCAGGCGTTGAGTTTGCCATTACCTTGAATTTCTGTGACGTTCGCATTCAGTTGCAGATTGATTTTCCGCTGATCGGCTAAACTCATCACCTTCTCTGCTGAATCGGGTGCACCCCGGAAGCTGCTGCCGCGATGCACCAACGTTACTTCTTCCGCCAGTTCTGACAAGTACAGCGTCCAGTCTAAGGCGGAATCACCACCACCAGCTAGTACCAGCTTCTTACCACGGAATTTCTCCGGGTTTTTGATGATATAAGCGATGCCTTTTCCTTCGTACTGTTCCAGATTCTCAATAGCCGGTTTGCGCGGCTCAAAGCAACCTAGTCCACCGGCAATGACCACCACTTTACAGAATACTTCAGTGCCCTCATTGGTTTGCAGGCGGAACGATTCATCTTCCAGTCGCTCCAGTTCTTCAACCCGCTCCCCTAACGTAGCTGTAGGAGAAAATGGGGCAATCTGCTTTTCCAGATTATTCACCAAGTCCTGCGCCAGCACGTCGGGATAGCCAGGAATATCGTAAATAGGTTTTTTGGGGTATATCTCGGAAAGCTGTCCGCCAATCTGAGGTAAGGCATCTATAAGGTGACAACGCATCTTTAACAAGCCAGCTTCAAATACGGCAAATAAACCTACCGGACCCGCACCAATAATGCAGATATCCGTTTCTACGCGTTTGTCTTCAATGCTCTGAACCATGTGAAATAAAAGAATTGAATGTTTAAATGAGTGAAGGATTGAATAGACTGCGATACAATTTACTATGTGTACAACGTCAGCTATTCTACCAATTCACATTTTACTACTATGATTACGCAAAGTTAGAGCAAATTGTTTGCTATACGAAATATTATTATGGCAAATAATTTTAGAAATTTTTTTCAGACCTCCAGATTCCGGTAAATAGTATTCAGGGTAAGTTTAAAGTGCTCAAAATCTTCGGGTTGTAAGCCATCCCAAGCCGCTTTCCGAATCTGACCTACCTGGGGCAACATTTCTTTTACTTTGGCTTGTCCGGCTTCGGTGAGGTGCAATTGGCACTTTCGGCGGTCCTGTTCGTCGGCAATGCGCTCGGCCAGTCCTTTGGCGCAAAGCAGGTCTACAATGCGGGTGAGGGTCGGCATGCCTTTATAGGTGACCTCGGCCAGATGGCTCTGGCTCAGGCTTGAGTTGGGGTACAAATGCTTCAGCACCACCCACTGGTCCACTGTCACTCCAAAGTTAAATTCAGCAAACTTCTTTTGAGCGTATTGCTTGATACGCCTCTGCGTTTTTTCCAGTAAAAACGAATACTCACTATACTGCTCTGCGTCGGTCATAGTTGATTTTCAAAAGGTACGTAGCCTACAAATATAAAAAATCTACCAGAGGATGAGGTGCAATACTACTTTTTCGCAAAAAGCTAAATGTATAAAGTAAAAGGGGTAAACCGTTGATCTGGTGCGCGTTTGCAATACGTACCTTAACGAGTTGTATTCTTCTGAACGTTAAAAAATTGCTTTAAATGCTCAGATTACTGTGGTAATCAGCTTTTAAGTGGTGGGCACGTGTTGCAAATGCCTGCCAGATAGGGAGCTAACTACCAGCATATACTTCTATATAAATATGGCTTCATGTTAAGGGGAAAAATGATGTTAATGAACCCGACTGTAAACACTCACTACAGGGGCTGTGTCGGATGTTTGGGGCGGATTTATTTGAGTTAGCTTTAGTTGATCATTTTCTATAACCTGATAGGCGCATTCGTACTTTACCTGGTCCATATAGAGATAAAGGCGGTTATTCTCTTTTTCGTCATCTAACTTATACTGGCAATTAAAAGAAGTATGGGCATTGAATTTTATGGTGTAATTACTACTTCCGTCAAATTGTATGGTGATGCCATTGTCTACGCTTTTCCAGGAACCTATCAGCTGCTTTGAAGCATCATTGTTAAAATCTGCTTCGGTACATCGCATCAGTAAGCCTATTACTACAATAACAGGAAGGGTAGCTTTCAAAAAAGTTAAAATAGTACGGTTCATGTTCTAATTAATCGGGGCTTTTACCGTGGTCAATTTTGTTTTGTAGTGGTAACGCTACCCAACGTGGTTTATGGTAAACTTTCTGTTGTTTAATATCAAGTGGGTTGCCATAAATCAAGTAAATAACTGGCCATTGAAGGGTGAAATCGCGTATTTTATACTTATCTGCCCGGAAATCAAAAGGCTAAATACTATTGTGCGCCTCAGCCGTTTAAAACCCATGGATTTATACAGCCAAAAAGGAAAAAGCATACCCCAGAAAATCGTTATTATCACCTTAGAGCTTTTACTACTGGGTTTTTCTTACTGGATTCTGTTCAAAGGTGGGGGAGGTAAATTGCTGGGATGGTTTGGTATGGAGAATGTTAACGGGGTATGGGAAAGAAAAGTGATCATTTTCAGTTTCTCAGTAATTGTTTTTCTGCGGATGGGGTTTATGATGCTCTACCTTCTGAAGCGAAAAATACCCTGGGAAGAAAGTTTCAGCGTGCCCTTTGCTTTTGCGCTTTACTACGTAGGGTTTTCCTTGCTAGTGCTTCCTGCCCACCAATCCATAGACTATGTGGATTATCTGGGTATGCTGCTATTTTTAGCAGGGTCATTTATTAATACTTATTCGGAATTACAGAGGCATTTCTGGAAAAAGTTACCGGAACATAAGGGGAAACTATATACGGAAGGACTGTTCCGGTACGCTATGCACATAAACTTTTTTGGTGATCTACTCTGGGTAAGTGCTTACGCCATCATCACCAGAAATTATTATTCGGTAGCTATTCCCTTATTTCTGTTTTGCCTGTTTGCATTTTATAACATTCCCGCGCTGGATAGCTATTTGAAGTCCAGGTACGGACCCCAGTTTGATGAATACAGCGCCAGAACCAAGAAATTTATTCCATTCATTTACTAAAGCTACATGAAAAGGTGCTTTCTATTGTTAACTGTGGCTATTCTGCTGGGTTGCCGGGGAAAAGGCCCGTCGGACACTACGACCCCGACTCTAAATGCTCCTAAGCCTATCACGCAGGCGCAGGTAGACACGATTATCGCCTACATTGACCCTTTTCCTGAGCAAACCCAGTTAGCGGTGGCACTGGTGCAAGATACTGTTGTTACTTTTATAGGTATCAGCAAAGAAAATGATACGCTTCGTACGCTGGAAAACCGGCATGCTGCGTTTGAGGTCGGATCTATCACCAAGGTGTTTACATGTGCTTTGCTCTGTCAGTATGTCAATCAAGGGAAAGTTAATTTGAGTGATCCTATACAGAAGTATCTGTCTTTCCCTTTAAACCCGCAGGAGCCAAGGGCGCAGGAAATCACGTTGCGGCAACTGGCAAACCATACCTCCGGTCTTCCGCGCATGCCCGGAAACTTCGATGCCACTGTAACAGACCCGGAGAATCCGTATAAGAACTATGGTCGAGAGGCTCTGGAAACGTATCTGAAAGAAAGTTTGCAACTCCAGCAGTCGCCTGGCGAGCAGTATGCCTACTCCAACCTGGGCGCAGGTATATTAGGCTATATTCTCTCAAGCTTAGCCAGTCAGTCTTACCCATCTTTGCTACAGGAAAAGATTTTAACACCCTTGCAAATGCAAAATTCATCCGCTGAAAAAGAAAGCTGGCCGGTAGAGGTGGTCACCGGAAGAGCACCCTCCGGTAGCCCGACCTCTAACTGGGATCTGAATGCTCTGCAAGGGGCTGGCGCTATATTCTCTACCACCGAAGATTTGACGAAGTTTATCCGGGCAAACTTTCAGGCTGATGCTGTCTTTGATCTTCAGAAGAAGGAAACGTTCAGGGTTTCTGAATCAATGAGTTTAGCGCTGGGTTGGCATATCAGACATACCGAAACGGGTGAGCAATGGCACTGGCACAATGGTGGCACAGGTGGTTATAGTTCTTGTCTGGTACTGAATAAAGATACCCGGCAGGGGGTTGTTATATTATCCAATGTATCGGCGTTTCATGGCTCTTCCCAAAACATTGGTCAATTGTGTTTTAGCCTGATGCGATCATTAACGCAATAGTGCTTCTCTTTTTTGATAAATAATGGGTAAGTAACGATATATTTACAGCAATCAACCTTTTTCCTATATGATCTACATTACTCAATTAATTTATATTCGAGAAGGGCAAGAGGCTACGTTTCATGAGTTTGAGAATGTGGCTATTCCTATCATCGCCAACTATAGAGGAGAGCTCTTGCTACGTTTACGGCCAGATGCTTCTTCTGTAGTCGAAGCTTCTTCGGAAGTTCCTTACGAAGTGCACCTGGTAAGCTTTCCCGCCGAAAAAGATTTTGAGCAGTTTATGCAAGACGAGGAACGAAAAAACTACCTTCATCTGAAAGAGCAATCTATTCGGGCCGTTACGCTGATTAAAGGACACCAACTCGGTTAAACAGTAAGCCAAAGAAGTGAGGCACTGTATTAGAAATACTATCTTAGCCCAACTAAGTGTTCAGGTATCCTAACTTTACCAATTATGCGTAAGCTCGTCTATTATGTTGCTACTTCTCTGGATGGGTACATTTCTGGCCCTAATGATGCGGTTGATAAATTTGTGGCTGAAGGCCCATTGGTAGAACAGTACCTAAAGGATCTTCAGGAGTTTGATACCGTTATCATGGGGCGCAAAACGTATGAGTTTGGGTATGAATACGGTATGCAGCCAGGGCAGCCAGCCTATCCTCACATGCTACATTATATTTTTTCTGATTCGCTAGTTCTGGATAATCCTCACTCTCAGATGCAGGTGGTAGGGCACGATGCTGCCTTGGTAAAGCAACTGAAAGCAGAAGAAGGCACAGATATATACCTCTGCGGAGGTGGTATCTTTGCGGGCTGGTTGCTCGATCTGGGGCTAATCGATGTGTTGAAGATTAAATTAAACCCTATTGTACTAGGTGCCGGCACACCGCTGTTTGGCCCATCCAAAACATCACCGTTGTTAGAGCTAATGGCCTCTCAGGAATTTGACGGGGGTGTTTCTCTCCGTACCTACGGTATTCGGTACGAAAAATAAAGCAAAAGACTGTCTAAGAGCTAGTTTGGGCCATTAAAATGGCAGATGATGGATTTATAACCAGCAAAAACCAAACAACTCCTTCTGCTTATCGTGTTAACCTGTTGAAGCATTTTTAGAGGATTATACTACCACTTAAACTATGTTAGAGACTTTAGAAAAAATTAACACTGAAAATACTATGCACGATTACCTGATTGCCCTGGGTATTATCGTGCTGGGTTTTATCCTTACCCGCATCATCCGGTATATTGTCAATCGTCAGCTAAAAAAGCTGACCGAAGCTACTGAAACCTCGGTTGATGACTATGTTATTGAGAGCATTAATAAGTTTGGTATCCCCATCCTGTATTTTGCTTCTATCTACATAGGTATCAAGTCACTGACCCTTACTCCAGGGGTGAACAATGTGGTACGAGTCGCCACTCTGATCATCGTAACGTTTTTTGCAATTCGGTTTGTCTCTACCACCATTCTTCTTTTGCTGCGTGCGTATGTACGGCGACAAGAAAACGGTGAGGAAAAGGTAAAGCAGATTGGCGGTATTATGCTGATCTTTAATATCATCATCTGGGCCATCGGTTTGTTGTTGCTGCTAGATAATTTCGGAGTAGACGTTACGGCCATGATCGCCGGTCTGGGAATTGGGGGTATTGCCATTGCTCTGGCGGCACAGAACATTCTGGGCGATTTATTTAACTACTTTGTAATCTTCTTTGACCGCCCCTTTGAGATTGGTGATTTCATTATTATTGACGATAAATTAGGTACGGTAGAAGCTATTGGCATTAAAACCACCCGCGTTAAGAGCCTCTCGGGTGAGCAACTGGTCTTCTCTAACAGTGATCTGACGAGCTCCCGTATTCATAACTACAAACGTATGCAACGGCGCCGCATCGTATTCGGAGTAAGCGTGGTCTACCAAACCCCGCTGGAGCAGGTTAAAGAAATACCCAGCATCCTGCGCAAAGCTGTGGAAACGCAAGAATTAGCCCAATTTGACCGGGCGCACTTCAAAGCTTATGGCGAATCCAGCCTCAATTTCGAGGTGGTTTATATTGTGCTCACAGCCGATTTTAATCAGTATATGGATGTGCAACAGGCCATCAATCTGATCATCTTTGAGGAATTTGAAAAGCAAGGCATCGAATTCGCTTACCCTACTCGCACGCTGTATATGGCCGGCCAGAAAGAAAACGAGGAACAGGAAGTAAGCCCCTATCAATCTTGATGATGAATGAGTAATGACGGGTGAGCAATTTGCGGAGTGTTTCGTGTAAAACAATCAGCTGAGAACCTTATCTGACTAGGCGGTGGTCAGCAGGAGGCTGTACAGGTGTGCACCGCCTCCTGCCACCCGCTTTCTGGTATGTCACTGAAAGGTATCAGAATAATGTCTATTAATCATTACTCATCAGTCATTAATCATTATTACCCCCGGTTGTCCGCTTCTTTCCAAAATACTATCTTCGTCGGAAGAATCTGGCACAATAGCAACCTATGGGAAGTCCTACAAAACAAGCGCGATCCATTCTGATCATTGATGATGATGCGGATGTACTGCATTCGGCCCGTATGTTTTTAAAGCAGTACTTTGGGCAGGTCGATACGCAGGAAGACCCTAGTCAGATCAATGCGCTGATCTCAAAAAACCATTATGATGTGGTGCTGTTGGACATGAATTTCCGCCGGGGTGAACACGACGGGCGGGAAGGGTTATACTGGCTGGAGCGCATTCGCACTATTGACCCAAAAGCCGGGGTGATCCTGATCACTGCTTATGGTGACGTTGATCTGGCCGTAGAGGCTATGCGGTTAGGGGCGGCTAACTTTGTGCTGAAGCCCTGGAAGAATCAGAAACTGCTGGAGTCAGTAGAGGCCGCACTGAGCCGACAGCAATCGGCCCATCAGCCTAAAAAAGCTTCCGCGAAAGCAGGAGAAGCTCCGGAAATGATCGGGCAGTCGGCCCCTATGCGGCAGGTGTATCAGCTGATTGGTAAAGTAGCCGCTACGGATGCCAATGTGCTGATTTTGGGCGAGAACGGAACGGGAAAAGACATGGTTGCTCAGGCACTGCACTACCGCTCCCTACGAAAGAACAATCCCTTTGTGCGGATTGATGTGGGCGCTCTGACTGCCACCCTGTTTGAAAGCGAATTGTTTGGGCACGTGAAAGGCGCGTTTACCGATGCGTATCAGGACAAGGCAGGGAAGTTTGAACTGGCAGCGGGCGGCACGCTTTTTCTGGATGAAATCGGGAATCTTTCTCTTCCTCAACAGGCCAAATTACTGACGGCCCTGCAAAACCGAAAAATCAGCCGGGTTGGATCGAATCAGGAAGTAACCGTTGATATCCGACTGGTGTGTGCTACTAACATGCCACTGTACGATATGGCCACCGATCAACCCACTAGTCAGGAGGGAGTTTTTCGTCAGGATTTGTTGTATCGGATCAATACGGTGGAAATTACGGTGCCGCCATTGCGAGAGCGGCTGGATGATATTCCGTTGCTGGCCGAGTACTTTCTGGAGCAATATGCTGAGAAGTATCATAAGCCCAAACCTGCTCTTAATGAAGCCGCTGTTCGCCAGCTGACGCGCTATGCCTGGCCAGGAAATGTGCGGGAGCTGCAACATGCTATTGAGCGAGCCATCATCCTTAGCGATCAACTCACGTTACAACCCCAGGACCTAGCTTTGGGTGCCATGCCGGCTACCGTCACTACTTCGGATGCTCCGAAAACGCTGGATGAGAACGAACGGAATTTTATTAAACAGGCACTAGACCGAAACCAGGGAAACATTACCCAAACGGCCAAAGAACTAGGCATTACTCGCACTGCCCTCTACCGACGTCTGGAAAAATACGGACTCTGAAAACGCATCGAGTGAAAGAAGTAAGCCGATGATCACGAATATGAACATCTAAACTATTATCTAAGTATTCATCACACATTGTTCTCTGTTAATAATTAACCGCCAGCTATGGTTCTAAAGCGTTTTTCTCTGTTAGTGGTTATACGAGTGCTACTGCTGCTCGCAACCCTCACCGGATTCACGCTGATCTTCGGGCGAGCCGACCTGTTCTTTAATCAGATTATTCTGGGAGGCATTATCCTGATTCAGGTGTATGACCTGATCAGGTTTGTGCACCGCACTAACGATGAACTTGCCAAACTCTTCCTGGCAATTAAGCATTCCGATTTTACCGTTAATTTTTCTCATAACAGTCATTCGGGCATGAGGTCTTTGCATTCAGCCATGAAGGAGATTATGGAATCTTACAAGCAGGTAAAGATTGAGAAAGAAGCCCAGTTTCAGTATCTCCGCCTGCTGGTGCAACACCTGAAGGTAGGCATTATATCTATCAAAGGAGAGGATGACATTGCCCTGATCAACCCGCCCGCGCTGGATTTTCTTCAGATGGGAATGTACCACCATTGGAAAAATATTCAGCGGAAGCGGCCTCAGTTTGTAGAAGCAGTAGAAGCCATGCAGGATGGTGAAAGTCATCTGTTGGAGCTAACTATCGAGGGGCAAACCCGGCGGTTATCGGTGCAGCTTAATCAGGTGCAGCTATTGCAGGAATCTTATAAGATCATCACGTTGCATGATATTGAGCAGGAGATAAACCGGAGCGAGATGGAAGCCTACCATAAACTCATCCGCATTCTGACCCACGAGATTATGAATTCCGTTACTCCCATATCATCCCTGACTGAAACTCTGCTCATGATGCTGGAAAACGAAGCCGGAGAGGTGAAATCGCTACAGGAGGTAGAGCCTGATTACCTGGAAGATCTGGCCTATTCGCTGCGGACCATTCAGAAGCGGACCGATGGGTTACTAACATTTGTGGAAGATTACCGCCGCCTGACCAAAGTGCCCAAACCCCAGCAACAGGAAGCACGGGTGCAGGAGTTGGTGGATGATGTAAGCAGGCTGATGCGGGGTGAGTGCCAGAAGCGAGGCATTACTTTTCAGGTGCAGGTTCAGCCACCCGAGCTTATGCTCTTTATTGACTACCAGCAAATTGAGCAAGTGTTAATCAACCTGTTGACGAATAGTATATATGCCGTAGCTCATCAAGCCGAACCGCACATTAGCCTGAAAGCCTATACTCTGGCGGATAAAACCATCGTGGAAGTAGCTGACAATGGAGAGGGAATTCCACCTGATAAAGTTGATGAAATTTTTGTGCCCTTCTTCTCTACCAAAGAGAAAGGTTCGGGTATTGGCCTGAGCCTTTCCCGGAATATTATGACTCTGCACGGAGGCAATATTCGAGTGGCCTCCCAGCCCGGATTGCAAACAGTATTCTCGCTCCATTTTCAATCCATAGCCCAGCCGCTACCCGAGCAAGTTAGCTTATGATTTCTTCTTCCAATATCATAACAAAGAACGAAAACAGTTTTGCGAGTATGAATCACTCCAATAGAGTTTATTCCGATCATTATGAAAGAAGCAATGTCCTGATCCGTATCTGACCGGATAGGTAAGTGTTGCCGGAGATGGTCAACGGGAAGCTGTACAGGGAACCGACCTCCTGCCAACCACTTCCTGATATGTCTCTAAAAGAAGATCAGAATTATGTCTAATATTGTAACTTGAAAAGTAAAGCACATGAAGAAAACTTCCCCGCAGATTACAGTAAACGAAATATTTAATCTATACCAGCGCTTCGGGAACGACTCCTATGGTGAGTCAGTGACGCAACTGGAACATATGGTGCAAAGCGCCCAGCTGGCTGAGCAGGAAGGGTACGACGAGGAAGTGATTCTGGCTGCTTTTTTTCATGACATCGGGCACCTCTACGAAACAGAATATACCGAGCAGATGGGCAAGTTCGGAGCACAGCAACACGACAAGATTGGCGGAGACTTTCTGCGGGAACGAGGGTTCTCCGAGCGCATGGCCCGGCTGGTAGAAAGCCACGTAGAAGCCAAACGATACCTTACTTACCGCTATCCCGACTATTACGCTACCCTGTCGGAAGCCAGCAAAGAAACACTACGGTACCAGGGTGGACCCATGAGTAAGGAAGAGGCCGAAGCCTTTGAGCAGGATGAACTGTTTGACCTGATCATCAGAATGCGCTATTGGGATGATGAAGCCAAAATACCAGATCGCCCCGTGACTGATGTGAGCCAATACCAGCAAATGTGTCTGCACTATCTGACTCAACGATCTGAAATCTAATACGCTCTTACCCGCTTACCCATCGGCAAGAATTTCCGGGGTTTTTCACCCATGATCTATCTGGTTTAGCTACTTTCCTTATGAAGTTTTTTTCTACCTTTGGGAAATGCCTTCTATGACAACCCACACCGTAGAAAATTACTTGAAAGCCATTTTTCACCTGTCGCTCGACCAGCCGGGAAGAGTTTCTACCACGCAGATTGCCGAGCATTTAGGTGTAAAGTCTTCTACCGTTACCGACATGATCCGGAAACTGGAAGAGCAGGATTGGGTTGAGTATACCAAGTACCAAGGCGTAAACCTGACCAGGAAAGGAAAATCTATTGCGCTGAACATCATCCGTAAGCACCGGCTCTGGGAGGTTTTTCTGGTAGAAACCCTGAGTTTCTCCTGGGACGAAGTTCATGATATTGCCGAGCAACTGGAGCACATCCAATCGGATAAGCTTATCAATCGGCTGGATGATTTTTTAGGAAACCCCAAGACAGATCCTCATGGCGATCCCATTCCGGATAAAACCGGCTTTATGGACCGCCCCCAGCATCGGTTGTTATCCACTCTGTTGGCTGGAGAAAAAGGTACTATTGTTGGGGTAACCGAAGACGAACCCAGTCTGCTTAATTTTCTGGCCCAGCAAGGGTTGCAATTAAGCACTAAGTTTCAAATATCCAGCATCCTGGATTTTGACCATTCTATGATCCTTCAGATAGATGAGCGGTTAGTAAGCATCTCTAATAAAGTAGCCAGCCACATTTACGTCAGTCCGTTGTAGCGGCTGTAGAAGGAGCTATGTGGTGTAATCCCTGGTTAATAAGGTCTACGGTGAAATCCCCTGTATAGGGGCCAAACCAGTTGGTAATTCGCGTTTCCCGGTGGTTAATACCATAGTATTGAGAAGGAATAAGGTAGCCTAGATATTCCCCGTTAAAACTGGTTATCATTAGCGGTGTGCCATCAGACTGAATTTGGTCATACAAAAGACCAGAGAAATCTCCCGGAGTTCCTACCAATAGGATGTCGCTTAGTTGTAAGTAAGTGAGAGATGGGTGCATGTTACCCATTGCTTTTTGAAACCAATAAGGGCGTAACCGCCAGTTTTCAGTAATCCGCAATTGAGCCTCCCCGGTAGTAAATGGAACTTCCGCAAAGCCCAGCTGATGAATGGAGTCGTACGAAAGGGTGGGTAGAGCCTGCCGAATGGGAGTGGCTAGCTGGCTTGCATATGCCTCTAACTTCTTGTAAGAGAATGGCCCTGGTTTATGGGGACTATGGCTTCCTACGGCTCCGGCTGCAAACATGGCAAAATCTATCGCGGTATCGGTTTCCAGTTGTTGAACCAAAGCACCAGGATAATCGGCTGAGAGGTCGGTAGATTTTGAGGTTACATAAGTAGCATGGGCGGTATAACTACATAAAACGCCTTGCGAGCCATCTGAGCGGCGCACGTACAGCGCGCGTAAGTAAGGTTCTATCTCACCGTCTTTCACCAAGCGGTTATTCACTAGCGAGTCCATAGCAAACTGATGGTAAGCAACTTGAGCCGGTAAGACATTTTGGTAAGCTTGTTTCAGAGAGGTAACAGTTTGCTGAGTTAGGTATTGCACCAACGCAGGATCATATTTTCCGGCAATCAGTTCTCGCCCCAGCCCATCTACCCAACCACCGTACCCCTTATGGGTATGGATAGCGGTGAAGTACACATGATCAATAGGGAGAGAGTCTAAAGCCTGCCGAACCTGCCGCACAACCGCCGGGGGTGTCAGCATCAGGTCGTACGACACTATCCCAACCGTTATTGAGCCCAAGTGAAAGACCATGGTGCGTACCCACAACGAATCATGCACCTGTTTGTAATCCCCTTTCCAACCATAGCCCATCAGGTGGGCAGGTTCAGAAGGGGTGATGTTTTGCTGACTCCATCCTACCTGAAGTGAATCGCCCACTGCCGGTTGGTAGTGAGAAAAGGCGCTATCTACCATTTGTTGCGCCTGTTGATAATAAGCCTGTTCGGTATACGGGGTGCGGTCTACCCGTTCGAAAAGCATAATGAAAGCAAGTAGTAGCAGAAGCATAATGCTGGCCACTATCCATCGGATACGATGCCTCATGCCGTAAAAGTAGAGAATAATTGCAGGCCTATCCGGGTTGGAGGGTAGAAACTTCGGATTGCCGACGGAAAAGTTTCGTGTCTAGCTGTAGATTAAAATCATCAATCAGTAAAGCTACGGCTATGGAAAGGTGCAAGTAAGGGGCCTCGTTAACTCGTATATGAACTTTGTGATCATTTAAAAGTCGTATGCCCGACTGCACCGACATAATTGCTACCTGAGATCCTCCTTTAGAGATAACGCATTTTGATCCGCTTAACCGGTACACCTCTATTACACAATCAGGCAGTTCGCAAACCCAGTGCCCTAATTGAGCCCGGCGAAGGGACGCTACAGTATTGTTCTCATCCTGCAGGTTATAAGTAGGAGAAAACAAGCCTTGTTTTTTTAATGTAAAAATAACATTGCGCGAAAGATCTTTAGCCACAAAGCTGTCCCAGCGAAAGCTTAATTGCCGGCTGATCTTGAGATATTTCTCATCCTCCACATGCACCCACCGGGGAGTCCACGGCCAGGGAGCCTTGCCGCTGATGGTTACGTTATGAGGATACGCAGTCATTACAATTGATCGTTAAAAAATTTATATCAAAGATTAAAAAATATAAAGACTATTTCAATAGCCTTGCCGATCGCTGCCTCTAAACTTTTCAAGAAGCTCTTCGGCGGTTAGCTCCTCATCTGAATTTAATATACGAAGTTTCTGCAACAACGTAAAGCCTGCTTCTTCTGCTGGTAAAGATTTATAGCCATTTTCTCGAGCGTAGTGAACATATTTTAGCACTCGAAAACCATCCAGCCAGGCAAAAAACCGTTTCCGAAACGCTGTCCACGAACGTGTAGAACTCTGCAAATTGTTCCAAACCTGGGCAAAATCCTGATCTCGCAGAAATTCACGCATGATATCCGGCAGCGGTTGAGTCTGTATCTTGTCCCAGTTCCAGGAGGCCTCGTACCATGCCGGAACTGCCTCGAGAAAAAGGTGGAGCTCCTCAAATATCTGCGGATGATAAAGAAACCGGTGCCGGTCAGACTGATCTAGCCATTCCTGCTGGGCTTTCCCCGTACCAAAAGGCACCCGATCGGATAGGCGAGCAGAAGGATAGACCGTGGTGTTACGCACCTGTACGATCTCACCTAGTGGAGCGATCTTATGCAGAAAATAGAAGTCTTCCCCGGCTTTGCGTCGATTCATCCCCCCACAGAGGGCATAGGTAGAGGCCCGGGCACCCATGCATGAGCCTACGGTATGAAAGGCAAAAGGAAAGTTAGCGTAGCATAACCCATTTATATAGTAGCGTAAAAACAGTTCATAATACACAATGCCTTCTCGCAAGTTTGCGTTGGTTATGGTTTCCAGGTCATGCTCAAAATGCACAGTGCAGGTATGCAGGGTTTGCGTAAGCCAGGCTTCTTCTAAAGCAGTAAGGTAATTAGCTGCTACACGGCAGTCTGCATCCAGGTTCATAATGAAACCATCGTAAGCGATTGTGGAAAAGCGATACAGCGCTTCATCCATCCCAATTTTACGAGCTAAACCAACTCCAGCATGTTTCTTCGGCAGATCGTCAACATATATAGTATGACAGTGTAAAAAGTGGGGTTGTTCTTCTTCAATCCATTGTGTTACTTGCTGTTGAGTTTGCTGGTTTTGCTGGTAAACCTGGGGTGCGTCTTGCAGTCCGGCATTGATCACGATAAGCACTTCTACTGGGTAGCGGGGTGGATTGTTTTGGGCCAGAGACCGCAGGGTTGTGATAATGTCAGGCTCGTTGTAGCAGGGAATGATGATGATGATCTTCGTATCTGGTGCAATCGGGGCAGACAGCTGGGGAGGATGAGACTTGAAACGCTTAAAGTATACCTGGCTTATCTGTTGAATGTCCTGATGGCTCATAGAGAAATTAAAGAAAAAGAAGGCAGTGTGCCTAAAGTCTGCCCTAATTTATGCATTCAGCTTTAAGACTATTTGTTTTCCGATATAAATTGAGAGATAGATGATACAGTACAAAATAGAGTTAGCCGTTCCTTCCAGTCAAGCCTGGCTGGAAACTGTTTTAGACGATTTTGATAGTTTTCTGCAAGACCATGCCGATTGCGAACGGAAAGCGTCAGCCATGGCCATGAGCTTTGTGGCTAAGTATCCGGAGAGGCACGAAATTATTCCTGAACTGATTGAGACTGGCATTGAAGAATTGGAGCATTTCCAGCAAGTGTACCAACTTATGCAACAGCGGGGAGTACCCTTAGCCAAAGAAATGGCGCCGGATATGTACATAAAACAGTTGATGGCGTTAGGCCACGGAGGCACTCCGCTAACTCGCTTTCGCGATCGCCTGCTGTTAGCGTCGTTAATTGAATGCCGGGGGTGCGAGCGGTTTAAACTGGTAAGCGAAGCCCAGTATGATGCGGAACTACAGCGTTTTTATAAAGTGCTTTGGGCCTCGGAAGCCAAGCACAGCCATATTTTTATTCATATGGCACTGCGGTATTTTCCTGAAGATGAAGTAATGGAGCGACTTGATGAACTAATTGATGCAGAAGGACAAATTGTGGAAAACCTTCCGCTTAAAGCAGCCTTACATTAAAATAGACTGACCAATAAAGAGGGAAAAGTTTCTTTTAATGGTTAAAGAACCGTTCTAAAGTATCCGGTGAGTTTTTAATGGTAACGTTCGCGTGTTTCAGGCGAGAGCGGAAGTCATTTACATAGCACCAGGTCTCTTGTACTTTTCCCTGCTGAATAGTGGAAATGAAAACTGGCTCTTCCGTTAAAGAAGGGTGGTTTGCTCTATCTATAATGTTCTGTGATTCCTGCTCAGCTTTAGAAAATAAATAAACTGAGATGGGAAAAAGTAGCAAAATGCTAAAAACAAGTAACAGTGTGATCATAAGTTCAAGGATTAGATAATTCTAAAGGTATAAGATACCGCTTATATTCACTAATATAGTATTGTTCTGGAACTTACATAATAGGTAGCCCTATCCAAAAGTTCATTTAGTATAATTTTCTAAAAATTATACTATTCTAACAGCATTGGTTTTTATAATATTATAGCGTTTGTCTGTTCGAGTTGGCAAATTGGTAACAAGTTAGCGTAAAACGTACGTTTACCTACTGCCCATTGTGAGCCGGAATTTTGCGAACTTTCTGTAGGTCTGTGGCGGCATCTACCATAAGATGCCAGCTTACTTCTTTTCCGTTTTCCATCGATTCGTAAGCTAACCCTTTATCAGTAGCAATAACCCGGCATTTACCCATATCGTAGCGAAACGACTGAACAATGTCGCCTTCCTGAAGAGGTTCGTTATCAAGATCAGCCAGAATAGGAGTATGACTGGCTTTCTTTCTTTTAAAGAGTCCAAACATAGAGCGTAAAGTTAATGGGGTACTATTGTAATCAGGCTCATCCAGTACTTGTTCTTTGATGCCTTCACTACAGATTATAGAAGATTACTTGCTAGCACGAAAAATAATGACAAACGAGGAATATAAAAAGGAGGATGCCCTGATAACAGACATCCTCCTTCACAATTATAATAGACAGAATTATTCTGGCAGTGCCGTAAAGGTTGCAGAACTGGATTTAGTCAGTCCATTGGCATTGACCGCCTCGGCCCGCAGTGTAATATCTACCGTATCACTTACCATGGGTACCGTATAATTGAGTGCCAGTGTGTCTTGCGCCTTTCGTTCAGAAAAAGAACCATTGGGTGGCGTGCTGGTTACCATTTCTTCGGGCTCCTCACCAATCTGCTGATACAATACAATCTCCTCCAGCGTGCCCTGGGAGGAATACTCCAGTACTATTGTTACCGCATCACCGGTTTGGTATTCGCTGTTTACCTCATTCATGTAGATAACCGGATAATACTCACCAGTGGCAATAATGTTGTCTTCTAACCATACTTCTTCTTCATAACAAGAGGAGAGCAGCCCCATGATAATGAAGGAAAGCAAGACTGTGGGTATGTATGATAATTTTTTCATGATGTTCATTTTTAACTATTGGTCTCTCCACATGTCAGTAGCCAAAGGCTTGTTGTTCGCCTCTACGGCCGGGGTGTTCCGGCTTAATTCATCAAACGGGTAAGAAGCCCGCTGAATAAATTCATTGCCCAGTTGTGGATTGTGATTTTCAGGTAAAGTAAACCCCTGGTAAAGCTGATCGCTATAATCATAACGCCGCAGGTCTACCCATGCTTCGGGGTTTAAGAATAAGGCAATATACTTCTCCTTAAGGATCAGTCCCAGCGTAAGCCCATTAGCACCCACTGCTACGTTAGGATGGGTGAGGTAAGCTTGCTTTTCGGCTTCTTCTACACCCAGCTTATCCAGGTGAGCTTCAATTCCCGCCAGGTAAGCCTGATACGCAGCCTCAGTGCTGCCTACGGATGTTTCCGTACCTCCGTTAGCCAGAAATTGAGCCTCGGCTTCAATGAATTTTGCTTCAGCATACGTAACCATTAGAAGAGGCGCTTCCGAAGAGGCGTACCAGGTATTGTCTCTCAGGTTCACTGTATTGCCACTCTCTGTTCCGTTTACCATGCCTTCATATTCAGTAGCTCCATCATTCAAGGTTACAATTAAAGGCAGACGCGGGTCAACTACTCCGTATAAGTCACCGTTCATCATGTTAATCAGTTGAGCACCCGGGGCTATGGTAAAGTTTCCGGTATTGATAGCTAAAGCAATCCGGGCATGCCAGGGGTTCAGGTTACGCTCATCGTATTCAAACTGAAAATCATCATCATTGCTTTCGTAGGATAGTTCGCTTAAAGCTTCTAACGCCTGA
Source organism: Roseihalotalea indica (assembly GCF_022458895.1). The sequence goes on from NZ_JAINFL010000003.1 coordinate 229,376, forward strand.
GTAGCCGCTTGCTGCGCTCCTTTGTTGGTCAGGTGAATGGCGTAGCGGGCTTTCAGCACATTGGCAGTTTTAATCCACTGTTCTAAGTCGCCACCGTATATCACATCATCTGCCCCCGGACTTGAAACAGAGTTCTCTGATCCCAAATCAGCAATAGCGTCATCGAGCAGGTTTGGCAGAATAGTTTCGTAGACCGTTTGCTGCTCATCGTAAGCCGGGGTCAGTTCTTCGGTACCCTGAAAAGCTTCGGTGAACGGAACGTTTTCCCAGCTATCAGTAGCAAGTCCTAACCCAATAGCCTGGTAGATTTTAGCAATTCCGGCGTAGTGCGGAGACTCCTGCTCGGTAGCCTGCTCGCTCAGTTCTCGGGCATTGGCCATATCTCGCAGGTATAATACCTCCCAGCCCAGGTTAATGCGAAATTCTTCGTGAATATCTGCACCCGAAGAGAAGTAATTGGCCAGTTGCTGGGCTACCTGATTGGCCTCGTAAGCTACATAATAGTGGCTCTCGGCTGTTGCATCGGCCAAAGTAGGCAGATACGCTTCCAGGGTGATTTCTGAAGGGCGGTTAGGATCTACGTTGGTATCTCCTCCTAAATAATCTTCGCAAGACGAAGTTAGTAAGCTGAGCGGCAACAGGTATCCTGCCATCAGCCAGAGCAGCTTCTTTTTTTGTAGTATATGTTTTATCGTTGGTATACTCATGATCGTGCTTATTAAAAAGTTACGTTGATGCCTACCGTATAGCTGCGAGTTTGGGGCACACCCAGACCGGCAAAACCATAGCTGTTGCTGCCCGAACCAAACTGGCTGGACTCTGGATCATATCCTTTATAAGGAGTATTGAGAAACAGGTTGTTTCCGGTGAAGCTGACGCGAGCGCTGGTGAAAAAGGTATTGTCCAGAACGCTTTGAGGAAGAGCATAGGTAATATTAGCATTCCGTACTCGGAACCAGGAAGCATCCTGAAGAATAACATCAGCAGCCGGAGTATAGCGTCCGTAATCGCGGTATACCGTTTCTCCAGTGATTTCTACCGGAACATCATTTTCTACGTACTGCGGGTTATCGGTATCGCCTACGTTACGCACTCCTTTAAAAATGATCTGCTCATAGCGCCGTTCGGTTTCTTTCAGAATACCGTTTCGCAATGCGTTTCGGAATCCAAGGTCATATATATCACCACCCTGCCGTAATTCTAGCAATACAGACAGTGAAAGACCTTTATAACGGAATGTGTTGGTCAGGCCACCTTGCCAGTCGGGAAGTGCATTACCTACTTTTACGTATTCTGTAGTATTTACCGAAGGAAAACCATCATCGCTGATGAGTAGGCGTCCGTCATCGGTACGATTATAGGCGAAGCCGTATAGATCACCGGCTGAGCCACCTTCCACCAGTTTGTTCTGGATATAGAAAGCATCGGTGAAGATAATCTCATCGATGCCTTCGGGCATGGATAGCACTTCGTTATCAATCTTTGACCAGTTAAGCGACGCATCCCAGCGGAAGTCACCTACCCTAAGTGGCGTGGCGTTGATGAGCAATTCTATACCCCGGTTCTGAATCTCTCCGGCATTGGTGTAAAAACGGGAGAATCCGGTGGCATTACTTACTGGCACCGGAATGATCTGATCGGTACTGTTCTGCACAAAATAAGTAAGGTCTACGGCAATCTTGTTATTGAAGAAGCGTAGGTCGGTACCAATTTCGTAAGATGATGTACGCTCAGGCTTCAAGTCAGGGTTACCTACCTGATCGTAAATTCTGAAACCGCTCTGGCCTAAATATGGTGAGCCGGGGGCAATTTCAAACGATTGAGCAGTGCGGTACGGAGGGGCATCTTTTCCCACTTCAGCATACGAAAGTCGTAACTTTCCGTAATTGAAAATATCATTGTCGCCCAGCCCTAATGTTTCAGTAAAGATATAACCCAGGTTGATGGACGGGTAGAAGAACGATCGGTTGTTCGCTGGCAAAGTAGAAGACCAGTCATTACGTCCGGTCAGGGTCAGGAAGAAAGTGCCATCGTATTCTAGCTCGATGTTGGTAAATACCCCCACAATGCGCCGCAGCGAAGCATCTTTCAGAGTAAAAAAGTTGGTGGCGTTGCTCAGGTCATCAAAACCCCGGAGTGTAAGCCCTTCGCCGCGAACGTTAGTGCGGTCTGAGCGAATGTTGGTTAGGTTGTGACCAACCAGAATGGAGCCTTTCAGTCGCTCGTTGAAGTCTTTTTTAGCCGTTACAAACAGGTTAGAGTTAATCTCCTGATAGTTAACTTCTTCTTCAATGACAAAACCATTAACCTGCGAAGATACATCTAACCCCAGCGGAGCAATACGCTTCCGGGAGTCGCTGTAGAAGTCAGTCCCGATTTTGTAGTCCAGGTTAAGCCAGTCGGTAATCTGATACGTGATACCCATGTTCCCGATCATGCGGTTAACGTTATCGTTCAGGTTGGCAAAGCGGGCTATGTAGACGGGGTTATCAATGATACCATCCGAGAAGTCGCGCTGGGTGCCATCCGGATTAATATAATCGTTGACATCAAATGTGGGAGAGTAATACGACAGCGAGCTAAAGATCGATTTATCACCGCCGTTAGATCGCACCCCTCCGGAGTTGATGTAGTTCATCGTTCCGGTGAGCTGCACTTTTTCAGAAGCCTTAGTGGCAGCCGATAACTTAAAGGTAGTTCGGTCCCACTCGCTGTAAGGCACAATACCCTGCTGATCGAGGCGAGAAGCCGAAGCAAAGAAAGTAGTATTCTCATTACCACCTGAAACACTGATCGAATTATCAACCCGGGTACCAGTCTCGAAGAAATCCCGGAAGTTATCGTAGAAAGGAGTACTCGCTACCGATGGAGGCCCGAATTGCTGAAAACGTAGTGGCGAGCCATCCGAGTTAAAGCGCAGGCGTCCGAAGCGACCTTCCCGGAAGCGGGTCTGGCTTTCCGGCCATTTGTTCACATTATCCCAGCCGAAAGAAGAGCTAAGGGATACCGTAGCCTTACCGGCCTTTCCTTTTTTTGTGGTGATGATGACTGCACCGTTCGCCGCTCGCAGTCCGTACAAAGCCGTAGCAGCTGGCCCTTTCAGAATAGACATGCTTTCAATATCATCCGGGTTAAGATCAACCGCCCGGTTGGACTGTCCAAACTGCTCGTCTGAGTTAATAGCGTTGGAACCGGCGCTGGGCAGCACATCACCCGAAACGGTACTGTTGCTGATTGGGATACCATCTACCACAAACAGTGGCTGGTTATCGGCTGTAGGGCTTAGCGAGGTAAGTCCGCGAATCACAATGTTGGCTCCGGCTCCGGGTTGCCCACCAGAGCTTTGGATGGTCACCCCGGCCACTTTGCCGCGTAAGGCATTAACCACATTGGGTTGTTGGGTTTCGGTAATTTCCTCGGAAGAGAGTTCCTGCACAGAATAGCCCAGGGCTTTTTTCTCCCGCTCAATACCAAAGGAAGTCACTACAACTTCGGATAGTTGCTCTACACTGGCTGCCAAAGCCACGTTAATGGCCGAGCGGTTGCCTACGGCTTCTTCCAGTGTTTCGTAACCGATAAAAGAGAAAACAATAACAGAATTTTCCGAATTTACACTGATCCGGTAATTTCCGTCAACATCGGTTACCGTTCCGGTAGATGTGCCTTTAACCAGCACGTTTACTCCGGGTAACGTTTCACCGGTTTCCGAAGCTGTGACCTTTCCGGAAACCGTTCGGTTTTGCGCCAGTGCCTGGGAGGACAATAGTCCAATACCCCATAGCACCACAAGGGGGTAAATGTAACGTTTCATAAAATGGATTGAAAAGAATGAATAATTGAAAAAAGTAAAATAGCGGTAGCAGAATGTAGGGTAGCTTTTATCAACAGGCTAAAAAACTGCGGTTCATTGAATAATGACGGTAGCCGGGCCTGCGGTTATGGTGAGGCTAAATTAAAAAACATATCCCGGACAACGAGACATTTCTTAATAAAATCTTTTTATTTCTAAGTAACAGACAACCGAAAGAAGCAGTTGAGAGAGGAAGGACTGCTTATCAGAAGCTCACGATTATATAAAAAAGCCTGCCAAAACCTTTCAAATGGTATGTGGCAGGAAGTAAGTTGCCAGCTAAGAGCTACACCGGGGAAAAAAACTAGTACCCTGCAAACAACACAATATAACTTAATACTAATGCCCCTCTGCTACTGACTCTTCCGGCTTATTCCGCATTCGCTGTCCGCGTAGCTGCACCGGATTGCTACGTTTACGAAACTGCATATTCAGCACCTCAACCAGTAAGGAGAATCCTACGGCAAAGTAGATGTAGCCCTTTGGTACGTGGAAGTGCAACCCTTCAACAATCAGCATAAAACCAATGAGTATCAAAAAGGATAGCGCCAGAATCTGTAGAGTAGGATGGTTATTAATAAACTCACTGATCTTCCCGGCCAGACTGATCATAATACCCATGGCAATGACAACGGCAATAATCATAATCAGTACTTCTTCGGTAAGGCCCACCGCTGTAAGAATAGAGTCAAAAGAAAATACCATGTCCAGTAAAATGATCTGTGTGATGGTGCCCACCAATGAAACTTTTCGGGTACTATCGCTCTCGCCGTTTTCTTCACCTTCAATCTTATGGTGAATTTCGGTGGTGCTTTTAGCCAGCAGAAAGATGCCCCCGGCAATTAGAATCAGGTCGCGGCCGCTGATGTCCAAATCGAACACGCTGAAAAGAGGTTCAGTGAAACCGATAATCCAGGTGATACCCAGTAGCAGACCAATACGGAAGATCAGAGCGAGGACCAACCCAATAGTACGGGCTTTGGATTGCTGATTAGCCGGAAGTTTATTAGAGACAATGGAGATAAAGATGATATTATCAACCCCCAGTACAATTTCTAAGAAAGTGAGCGTCAACAAAGCGATCCACGCTTCGCCACTGGCAAAAATTTCCATATGGTTTGGTTATGCGTTTTAATGCCCAGCCATCTATATGCTACTGGCTGCATAATAGCTACAAAAATTAGCCATTTATGTTTTTTTTCCAAGATAATGTTTTTTGATTTAGGAATAGTAAATGGTGTAGGGTTGACGGCAGAAGGTAAACGGTTAAAACCAAATAGATTTAATCGTTAACAAATTCACCTGGTAGCTTCCTGTCTTCACTATAACGCTGCTTTTTTTAACCTTCAACCATTGACCCTGTACTGTAAACCATTAGTCTAAAAAACATGAACATCCTAACCATCACCTTTAATCCGGCGATTGACAAAAGCACGACTGTGCCAGGGTTGAAGCCCGATAATAAAATGCCTTGCACCCCACCTCGCTACGACCCGGGGGGAGGTGGAGTTAATGTATCCCGAGCCATTCGCAAGCTGGGTGGCGACTCTCTCTGCCTGTATGTGGCAGGGGGACCTACCGGCGAAAAAATGCACGATATGCTAGCGGAAGAAGGTGTGCGGCAACATATGATTACCTGCAAACCCTGGACGCGCGAAAACTTTATTGTAGTCGATACACTACGGCATCAGCAGTACCGCTTCGGCATGCCTGGTGAGGCTGTAAGCGAGGCTGAGTGGGACAAGATCCGGGCAGAGATCAAAACCCAGGTAGCGTCTGCCGACTACGTGGTGGTGAGTGGCAGCTTACCTCCTGGGGCACCAGTGACTATTTTTGCCGAGGTGGCTCGCTGGGCCAAAGAGCATGAGGCGCGTTGCATTGTAGATACCTCTGGGGAGGCATTGCAGCGGGCAGCAGCCGAGGGCGTCTTTCTGCTGAAGCCCAACCTGCGGGAGCTAAGCGCATTAGTAGGACAGGAAGAAGTGCCCGCTCTGCAACAAGAGCCGCTGGCCCGTCAGCTGATTGACAGTGGCCATTGCGAAGTAGTGGTAGTCTCTCTGGGGCCTCAGGGTGCTATGCTCGTAACCCCGGAAGAGGTGCAATACATTCCCACGCCGGCCGTTCCTCAGAAAAGCACGGTAGGCGCGGGCGACAGCATGGTGGGCGCCATCGTGCTACAGCTTTCGCAGGGTGCTTCGCTAGCCGATGCGGTGCGCTATGGGGTGGCTGCTGGCACAGCTGCTACCATGAATGAAGGGACGACACTCTGTCATCGTCAGGATGTAGACCAACTGTACGCATGGATCAAATCAAGAAACTAAATGGCGTACGCCTGGATCTGGGCGATATCATACTAAGACCCTGGCAGGAAGGAGACGAAGCCTCCCTGGCGAAATATGCCAACAACCGAAGCATCTGGCAGAATGTGCGCGATCGCTTTCCTCACCCTTATACGCATCAGGATGCCCGGATTTGGGTGCAGGTAGCTGATAAAGACCCGAATGCACTGAACTTTGCTATAGAGGTTGATAAAGAAGCAGTAGGAGGTATAGGAGTGGTGTTTAAAGACGATGTGTACCACCGCACTGCCGAGATCGGCTACTGGCTGGGCGAGCCGTACTGGAAACAGGGTATTACCACCCGGGCCGTCAGTGCCGTAACCGACTATGTGTTTGCTCACTACGATATCTGCCGCCTCTACGCAGGTATTTTTGAATACAATACGGCATCTGGCCGAGTACTGGAAAAGGCTGGTTACACGCTGGAAGCCCGCCTTCGCAAAAATGTAACTAAAAATGGCCGCACCGTAGATGAACTGGTGTATGCGAAAATTAAGGATTGATAGGCTTGTTAATTGCTGAATGGCTCAATTGTTAAAACTCGATGTATCAAACAAATTCACTCACTCATGAAACTAGTATTATTCATCATATTCAGCGTATTATTATTAAACAGTAGTCTGCGTGCCCAAGCTGTGGAAGGGACTATTCAGGATGCGTCGTCGGGTGAGCCTTTGGCGTATGTTAATATTGGCGTGGTAGGGAAGGATGTGGGAACGGTTTCGGATTCCCAAGGACACTTCCAGCTAGACATTGAAGAGCAGTACAATAAGGACGAACTTAAAATTTCCATGGTGGGCTACCGGCCCCAGTCATTTACCGTAGCTGATTTCAGGAAACAGATGCGTGACAATCCCGAAGTGAAACTCACCGAAGCAGTGGTGGTCATGAAGGAAGTGGTGATAGAAGATAAACGCTACCGGGGGCGCAAGCTGAAAGAGCGGATTATCGGTAATACCAAAGCCGTAACGAGCAATCGCACCTACTTTGCATTTAACGCACTAGGCAACGAGATGGGCATCTACATCGACGTAAAGCGTAACCCTACTTTCGTGCAGGAATTTAATCTTTACATTACCGAGAATAAGTACGATGTCTTCAAGTTCCGGCTTAATTTTTACTCAGCAAAAAATGGCTTGCCGGATAAAAACCTGTTAGACAAAAATATCATTGCCAGTTTTACAGCGAAGGAAGGAAAACTTACCGTAGACCTTCGCGAATATAACATTGTGCTGGAAGACGACACCATTGTTACCATGGAGTGGATTGAAGAGTTAGGTAAGCATGGTCTGGCCTTTGCCACCAGTTCTAGCACAGCGCAGAATCGCCGTGCCATAATTCGCCATACAAGTCAGGGTGACTGGAAAAAAGGCGGGCCCGGTATTGGTATTACCCTAAAAGTATTGCAATAACTATCTTGGAGCAGTTTATACAGTTGATAATCATTGGAAGCTCAAATAATCTAACCTGATGATGCAGAAAATATTACTAGTCTTAGTTGGTCTATGCCTATCATTGCCCACCCTGGCTCAGAATAATCCTCACACACTTTTATGGGAAGTAAGCAGGCCTGGTATTAACGATACTTCTTATCTATTCGGCACTTTTCATGAAATTGCCCCTGATTTCTTTTTGTCGCTAACCAATGCAGTACAGAAACTGAAGCAAGCTGATCTGTTGTTTGTTGAACGGGCTACCGCTGATGCGCAGGCTTCTTCAGAAGAAGGAGTGTCGATCGATTACTGGACGGTTGAACAATGGGATAACCTATTAAGCAAAAAGCAAAAGCAGGTATTTGAAGCATTCGTTGAAAAGTCAGAAACTCCGGGATATTATGAGCTACCTCCTTATGTGTTGAATCTGAATCTTGCACGCTTATATATCCAGTTTTTTTGTGATACACTGGAGCGGGAATCTTATGAAATAATGGACCAGTTTATTGAAAGATATGCATTGGAGGAAAATAAGAAGGTACACTCTCTGGATAAAAGCCATGCAGAAATTCTTCTGGAATCCTCCCTTGAGAAAACTTTTAGTGAAGACTCGGTTCATGCCGCTGCTTCTATCAGTTTAATGAGTCATATGCTGAACAATGACGCATCCGATTGTGAGGTAGTTGAGGATTATAAAAGTCTAAACATCAACTATCAGTTAGAAACCGAAAGGCAAAACCAGGATAAGCCATTTGAATTAGTAGGGCGTAATAGTAATTGGATGGTAACTTTAGACCAGGCCTTTACAGAACATAGCTGCTTTATAGCAGTTGGCTTTGGCCACTTGCTCTACAAGCAAGGACTCATCCAGCAACTTAGGGACATAGGCTATTCGGTAAACCCTGTTTCAGTTCGTTAGCAATCATTAAGAAGAATTAGTGCAAACGTCAGTGCGGGGCAGTATTTTACCCTAAAAAAATATTGCAATAACAGTTTAGATAAACGCTGACCAGATATTTTCTGACAGAAACTCAGGGCTTACGCAAACCTAGAAGTTATCAAGCTACCTTAAACACCATAGCCAACTCAGAGTTCTCTTCGAGTAACTCTGAGGGAGTTAGGGAGTAGTTAATGGCATGTTCTTAGTTATGACTGAACAAAAAAACAAGCTAATCAAAGCTCTTAGACTTTGGTTTGAGAAAAATGAGTTAGATAGTGATGTAGAATTTTATTCACAAGAAGAGTGGAGGGGGCGCTGTGAAGAATACCACAACGAAGCTGACTTTATTGTTACGTCGGAAGGTGGCCTACATTTTTTATTGAATTTTGGAGATTCAGATTCGTTTTATGAACTCACTGATTCATTTGGTTTTATTGCCGAAATGGGACATTCTTGGAATATCGGGTTTTATTACGATTCTGATCCTACTGGAAAAAATAATCCGAATGTTTCATATAAGTCGAAATTAAGAGATGCGAGATGGAGGGAAAAGAGAAAGTATATTTTGGCGAAGTGTGAGGGAAAATGTGAGGATTGTGGGAAAGAAGATAATTTAGAGGTTCATCATTGTTTTTATGTTTATGGGAATGACCCGTGGGAATACCCTCTGGATTCTCTCAGAGGTCTGTGTAGAGATTGTCATGAGAAAAGAGGGAGAATAGAAATGCTCTTAAGGGCGCATCTGGCCTCTATAAAAACAAGTGAGTTAGAAGAAATTATTAAAAACATCAAAATTATCACGATATCGCATTGGAAATCTCAGAATCCTCCTTGAGTAGTTGTTTATTAATGCTCATGTTACCTCTCGGAGTTACTCTACTCCCCCTCAGAGTCACTCGAAGAGAACTCTGAGAGAGAACTATTGGCACACAGCCCCGGTAACCATTCATTACTAAAACTATTACGGTCGTTTCTAATATGTTTCTGCGCAAAGGAGAATGATAAGCAAGAGGTAGTACAACGTCATCATGCATGTTGGAATAATCTTAAAGTGGTGCTCCCATAGCATCATGCTGTGCAGAATGCTTATCCGTCAGCGCAACCTGGGTCAACTTTTGCTGGAATAATGTCATATTGATCCTGCACTGTCATCATTCCGGCTGGAATGGTCATAATGTAATCCTTCCCTGCACTATTCTGGGTAGAATGCTCACGCGTCGGGTTGCCCCAAAACCATTCCAGCCTGATTCTTACCCCGACCTTACAAATTTACCTATTATCCCATTTTATTGTATTATAATTGTTTTTTATGGTATAATTAAAAGAAGAAGTGTATGGCAAACAGTATTGGAGAAGTGTTGCAATGGGCTCATACCCTGGTTCACAATGCCAAAAATCATTCGGGTATTCAGGTACAACTGGATACGCTGGGTTTCAAACCAGAGCATATCACCACAGGTGAGACCTTATTGTTGAAGACCCAAAATCTGGAACAGGAGCAGCGCAGCTATTATGAGAAGAAGCTGGCTGCTACCGATGCGCTGGCTGATCATCTAGCCGAGCTAAGGACGCAATATCGCGAACATGCTACGTTGGCCAAACTGGCCTTTGCTGATCAGCGCCCATTGCGCAAATCGCTTGGTCTGGACCGCTACCAGCCTCGCCGACGTAGCGAGTGGATCAAGATGGTAACCGGATTTTATCAGGAACTGGTGAGGAATCCTAAGCCAATGGCTAAGTACGGAGTGCCTAAAGCCAAGCTGGAGCAGATGTTAGCTTCCGCTCAGAGTGCAATGGTATTGCTTATTGAGCAACAGCAGGCTAAAGGCGATGCCCAGCGGGCTACTCAACACAAGCAGCAGTCTCTACAGGAGCTTAAGCAGTGGTGCCGCAATTTTCAGCGGATAGCTGAAGTCGCCCTTCAGGATGACCCGCAGCTGCTGGAAGTACTAGGAAAAACCGTGCCTTCGGGCCGGTAATAATCATAAAGGCAGCTTTAATCTTAAAGATGGGGCTGCCTTCTGTATTCTAAAATAATAAACCTTTAATATATAGTAATAAACCGCAAAACAGGCAGAAATGAAGAAGTACGTATTACCTATTGCTGTGCTCGCTATGGTTGGTTTAGGTACCGGTTGTGGTGACAAAACAGCATCTCATCAGGCAGAAGAGACGCCAGCTAAACCGGCTGCCACCATTGAAGCGCAGGAAGTATCGGAAGATGCCTCGGCCCCCAGTGAAGTGGAAAAAGCCCGGCAGAGTATAGAGGAATCGTCAGAGGAAGTAGATCAATTATTAAATCAATTATAGTCATGAGAAGAATTGGGTTGAAGTGGGTAAATAGTTGGCTATTAGCCGTGTGTATGGGGTGCCTTTTATACGGAGGTGCTTTTGCCCAGCAGGGCAATCCCGGAAAAGGGAAGGGTAAAGGAAAAGCTAAGGCTGAGCAGGTAGAGGCCGATGATGAGGATGGTGAAGATAATGATATAAGTAAGGAAAAAGACAAGGGCAAGAAGAAGCAGGCGATGGCCGACGCCTCTAAGGGGCAGGGAAAAGGAAAAGCTCATGCCAAAGGTAAAGACAAAACCCATGAGGATGACTCAGACGAAGGCGATGAGCATATGAAAGAGAAGAAGGGCCATGCCTATGGCAAAAATAAAGATGGTCTGGAAGGAAAAGAGTTCGGACAGGAGCGGGCCCGGCAGGCCAAACTAAAGCAGGAGAAAGATCAGAAGGAGCTGGACGAAGCCATTGTAGAGGGTGAAACCAAAGTGAAGGAAGCCAAAGAAAAGATCAAGAAATCTAAAGAAAAGCTGGAAAAGGATAAGAAGAGCGGTACCGTATCTGAGGAGGAGTATCAAAAGAAGAAGGAAACCATTGAAAAAGCCGAGAAGGCCGTAAAGCAACTAGAAGAAAAAGTGAAGCGCGGGAAGGAAACCGCTCCAAAGGAAAGTCTTTAAATGATTAACGCTCTATAGTAAACTCAAAGCTCTCAACGGGGCTTTGGGTTTTTTTAAGAGCTCTGATGGGAGCTTATGATTTGCAGAGAGTTTTATCTAATACCTTATCTTCAACTCTTCTGTGAAGCTTAACTATGTTATGTCTAAAGTTTAAATGAACAAATGGAAGAAGTCCGAGACAATATTCAATACGAGGAATCCAGCGTAAATGAAAGTAATCTATTTATCAGTATTTGGACAAAACCCACCCAAACACTGGCATATATCCTTAAGCACTGCCCTGAAAAGTATGTGATGCCCTTGCTAATACTAGGAGGTATTGTAAGAGCTATCGGAAGAGCAACTATGAAGGATATGGGAGATAAGATGCCGACAATAGGTGTCTTGGCCATGGCCATAATTTTTGGTGGGGCCTTAGGTTGGATAACGTATTATATTTATGCCTGGGGGATGAGTGCGACGGGCAAATGGCTTAAGGGAAACGCCGAACCTTCAGAATTCAGGACCATTATCGCCTGGGCTTTAGTTCCTACAGTTTGCTCGCTTATTTTATTGGTTCCTGAGCTGATGATATTCGGTGATGATTTATTTAGGAGCCAAATTTCAAACACCTCAACCTTTTACAGTATCATGTGGTCTGTTTTTGGTGTACTAGAAATAATACTAGGCATCTGGACTATGGTTATACTAATAAAAGGCATTTCGCTGATTCAGAAATTTAATACAGGTAAATCAGTTCTAAATATGATACTGCCAGGTCTTGTCATTATTATTCCTCTTATCATCATTGGACTATTAATTAGATCAGTAGGTTGAGTTATCTCTTTTATTGTACAGTCAACAACAGAAGCCAACTACGTTGTCTAGAATGTAGTGGCTCAGTATCAAAATGAGGTACTCAGAACACAAATTAGCAACCGAAAACAATTGGGTTTCCAGAGTTCTCTTCGAGCGGCCGGCGCCCGGTAACTCTGAGGAGGGAAAAATATGAAAAAATTGTATACCGAAAAACAGACAGTATTAGCAACTTTTTTAGGTGGGCCCGTTCCTGCTGGTATTTTAATGTATAAAAACTTTATCAGATTTGGGAAAGAAAAGCAGGCATATATCACCATCGCATTAACCCTCATCTTCACTATAAGTTTTGGCTTCGTTATTTTGACATTGCCCGATGAAATACTAGAGAAACTTCCTTCGCCGCTGATCACAAGTTTTTATGGGTTAATTGCAGCTATTCTTTACAAGAGGTTTTTAGCCAAAGAAGTAAAAACAGCAATAGGAGATGGCGCTCAAAGAGCTTCAAACTGGAGCGTAGCAGGATTTACCATTTTAGGCTTAGCTATCAACCTGCTGATCATCTTTGGTATTGCTTATTCAAAACCACCATTTTCCGGTGAGAAATTAGTAGTTGGTAGCTCGAAGCACGAAATCTATTACAATACGACTACAATAAGCGAAGCCGAAGCACAAAAACTGGGTGACGAACTGATTGCATTAGGAGTGTTTACTGATGAAGTACCACAAACGGTTTACCTGGGTTCAAGCGGCGAACGTTATGCCTTAACTATACCTGTACAGCTGAATTCAATAGAAGACGCTGAGCTTGCCACTGAAATGAAGGCATTGACCTGGAGTTTGGAAGATGCATTTGGTAAGCCATTTACAATCACTCTGGAAAGCTATAATCTGACTGGAAAGCGAACTGTAAAGAGTATAGAATAAAGCAAGCTGTCAGATTGCTTTCAACCTATAATAGATCTAATCCCCCTCAGAGTTACCTGTAAGGAACTCTGAGGGAGAGGAAACTCCACTCAACCCTTTCCCATTACAGATTATCACCGTACTTTGCCTGTTTAGAAACAAGCACTACACCATGGCATTACGGCTGATCTTTAGCGTTCTATTTCTTACCGTCACCACTCTTCACGCCCAGGATACCCTCTTCATCCTTCAACCCGACCGTGTCTTCGATGGGGAGTCGGTCCATACCAACTGGACGGTAGCCATACAGGGTGAACGTATTGTAGCGGCGGGAGAAGGGCTGACTCTGGATACTACTCAAGCCGTTGTGCAACGTATAGATGCCTCCGGGAAGACCCTGATGCCAGGGCTGATCGATGCCCATACCCACGTGCTGCTGCACCCCTATAACGAAACATCCTGGAACGATCAGGTGCTGGTAGAGTCCTGGGCAGAACGAACCGCTCGGGCGACCGTACATGCCCGAAAAACCCTGTTGGCCGGGTTTACCACCATCCGCGATCTGGGCACGGAAGGAGCAGGATATACCGATGTAGGTATTAAAGAAGCTATCGCAAAAGGTGTAATTCCCGGTCCCCGCATGCTGGTGGCTACCCGAGCTATTGTGGCCACCGGTAGTTATGGCCCCAAAGGGTTTGCCGAGCATGTGGAAGTCCCATTGGGTGCTGAACCGGCGGATGGAACCAATCTGGTCAGTGTGGTCCGCAACCAGATTGGCAAAGGGGCTGATCTGATCAAAGTCTACGCCGACTATCGTTGGGGCCTGAATGGCGAGGCCATGCCCAGCTTTTCGGAAGATGAACTACGGTTAATTGTAGAGACAGCTAAAAGCAGTGGCCGACCGGTGGTGGCCCATGCCAGTACGGCGGAAGGTATACGTAGGGCCACGATGGCCGGAGTGGCTACCATTGAGCACGGGGACGGCGGTACGCCCGAAGTATTTGCGCTGATGGCCAAGAAAGGAGTGGCCTTATGCCCCACCTTAGCCGCCGGAGACGCTATCATGCAGTACCGCGGCTGGCAGAAGGGAAGTGATCCGGAGCCGGAGCGTATTCAACAAAAGCGGCAGAGCTTTCAGCAGGCATTACAGGCCGGAGTCAAACTCTGTGCTGGAGGCGATACAGGCGTATTCACTCACGGTGATAATGCCCGCGAGCTTATCATGATGGCTGATTACGGGATGGAGAACCTGGATGTTCTACGAGCGGCTACCTCCGTCAATGCCGATGTACTGGGCATCGCTGCGCGCGTAGGCCGCATCCGCCCGGGACTGCTGGCCGACATGATATTGGTAGAGGGCAATCCACAGGAGAGTCTTCAAGCCCTCTACCAGGTACATTGGGTGATGAAAGGCGGGAAGTCTTACACTACCGCATACTAAATTCATTTCCCTCAGTGATACCTTTCCAATCATCGGACCGGAAGGGAGGGGCAGGCAAACCATCTTCATTGTACAGATTTGCCTGATCGGGATTATTCGCCCAGGCATAGCGTACCGCTACAGGTTTGTCTACGGCATCGCTATACACCGTAATCTCATTTTCACCCGTTATCTCCGCCTTGGCCCAATGAAATTTCTGGTCGCTTCCGGCTAGTATAAAACCTTTCAGGTAGCCGTACTTATCTTTTACCATTAATCCGCTACCTACGTTGTCAAACGAGACAATCATTTTACTGCCTTCCGTACGAGCTGACTGGAAGGTTGGGCCTGAGGCTAGAACATCATCATCGTAGGCAATATTGCGCATCGCCAGGGCCAGCCGCTTACCCACATCCTGCTTATTTTGGGGGTGAATGTTACCGGCTTCTCCAATGTCGATGATGGTAGCCATGCCTACTTTCGGTAATTTTAAGGCTTGCATTTGAGCTTCGCGCAGTTCAGCCCAGTTACTGGCTTCAGGAGTGTCTACCGGTGCCAGATAATTGGCTATCTGCACGAAGGCAAAAGGCACTTCGCTGCCCCAGTCTTTCCTCCACTGCTGGATCATGGCCGGAAAAAGGTTGCCATATTCTTTAGCGCGGCCGGAGTTGCTTTCACCCTGATACCAGATCATCCCCTTAAGTCCGGCGGGTACCAGTGGGGCAATCATAGCATTGTAGAGGGTAGCAGGGTAATGATGCAGCGGGGTAGGAAGAGCGCCCCGGCCCATGCCTACCTTATAGTGCCACTCCCCAGCCAACGACATGCGGTCAGACTGGTGCAGCATAGGGCTGAGGTATAGGTAGTCGACGGGCGATAGAAATCCGCCATTGCCTTCCGGGTCAATCACGCGGATGGTCAGAGTGTTTTGGCCCGCCTGTAAAGCAGAAGCCGGAACTTTATACCGTCGGTAGCGATCCTTTCCTTCAGTTTCTCCTACTTTGGTGCCGTTAATCCACACTTCGTTGTCGTCATTAATATATCCCAGGTTCAGCATCAGGTCCTGACCTTCCCAGTTGGATGGGATTTCCACAGTTTTCTTAAACCAGGCAGCTCCTTGGTGGCGAGAGAGCGGCGATTCCCGGAAGGAAGAAGGGAGTAACAGGGTGGGCCAATCTTGAGAATTGTAGTTAGCCGCAAACCATTTTTCCTGCAAACCGGGGTCATCATCATAACCCTGTTGCAGAAATTCCTGCACATGCTGGTGATAGGTTTCTCGCACCTTATTCATCGTATTGCCTTCGGCCTGTAGGTTTTTAACCGTTTCATCCAGGGAAGGAAAAGTGCTCAGGGCTTCGGCACTCATCCAGGACTCTACCGGGGTGCCGCCCCAGTTGGAGCTTATTAGTCCGATAGGTACGTCGTACTGTTCTCTTAGTTGTTTGGCAAAGAAATAGGCTACAGCGGAGAAATTCCGCACATTCTGTTCGTTAGAAACTTTCCATTCAGTGGGTAGAATATCCTCTTGCGGGTGCAAAGCCTGATCGTGCTTTACTTTAATGAGGCGAAGCTGAGGGTCATCGGCAGTTAGAGCGATTTTGTCGGCCACAAAAAGCTGACTTACTCGCCATTCCATATTGGATTGACCGCCACAGAGAAAGACATCGCCAATCAGAACATCATCCAGCGTTTCGGTACCGCTTTTACTTTGGATGTTAATGGTATAGGGGCCACCCGCCTGGGTTGCCGGAAGTTCAGTTTTCCATTGCCCGGCGTTATCGGCTTTGGCAGTGTAGCTTTTATTGTTAAAAGTGATTTGTATTTTCTCTTTCGGAGCGGCCTTTCCCCAGATAGGAATCGGCTGATCACGCTGGAGAACCATGTGATCGGAAAAGAGTTGGGGAAGTGTGATTTGAGCGGTGACAGAGAAAGAAAGACTGATTCCTAAACATAGGAGGAGGCAAGTACTGCGGATCATGGTGTAGTGATTGGTTGTTGAAAGGCCAAAAATTAGGGCTCTTTTTCGTATTTTCAAAAATTTGGTGCAACATGAAAATGCTGAGCATACGTAAATTTTTTTAACTTACCCCAAACTTTTTACCATGGCCAACTCTGACGAAGCCTTAGAAAACTACCTGAAAAAACTGATGGAGATTCAGTACGGTACCCGTGACGAGCAACATTTTACCGAAGAAGACCTGAAAAACATTGCCCTCGATGCCGGACTTACTGAATCGGCATGGCAGGAATCACAGCAGCGGGCCAAACAGCATCTGCAACGGGGCACTGCCTATCTGAATGCCCAGAACTATGATGATGCCGCCAATGAACTGGAGAGCGCGGCCTCCCTGATGCCTCATGATGCCGAAGCTAACTATCTGGCTGCCAAAGCTTTTCTGTTTCGTGGTAATCGTTATAACCGCAGTAGTGACTTTGACCGTTCCGAATACTATATTAACCGTACGCTGAACATTACCCCGGCGCATACGGGAGTGATGCAATTAAAGACTGAACTGAATAACAAACGCCGTGTGCTAAGTAATGAAACCGAGCGGAAAAGCCGTACCAATCAACTGACCAAGTGGGGTATTATTATCGGGGTAGCTATTGTACTGATTGCCGGCTACTTCAATATTTACAATGGTATGGTGGGGCTGGAAGAGGATGTAAACAGTGCCTGGGCGCAGGTAGAAAATCAATACCAGCGCCGGGCCGACCTTATTCCTAATTTGGTAGAAACTGTGCAGGGAGCAGCTAATTACGAACGGGAAACCCTGCGAGAGGTAGTAGAGGCCCGAGCAGCGGCTACTTCCGTTCAGATTGGAGTGGATGACTTAGAGGATGCCGGAAAGCTGGCCGAGTACGCTCAGGCTCAGGAAAATTTAGGCAGTTCTCTTAGCCGCCTGATTGCCGTAGCCGAAGACTATCCTGACCTGAGGGCTACTGAAAACTTCCGTGACCTTCAGAGCCAGTTGGAAGGAACAGAAAACCGTATTTCTACCGAGCGCCGCCGGTTCAATGAAGCTGTGCAATCGTATAATGCTAAGGCTCGCCGCTTTCCCAATAATCTACTGGGCTTCGACACTAAAGAATACTTCGAGGCTGACCCGCAGAGTGCTGAGCCACCGAAGGTAAGTTTTTAGCTTTAATGAAGAGATGAATAAGCAATGATTTGAAGAAGCGAATGACTGAAGAAAAGGGCTGTTGGAGGCGGTAGCTTGGGTATCTGAACATAATAAAATGGGCCTCTTTCAAATAGTCAACAATTTAACAATCGAACGATTGAACCAACAACATTCAATTTATGCAACCTGCTCAGCTTACGCGTGAAGATTTACAACAGATAGAACAGGCCGTGAAAGAGGCTGAGGAGCGGACGGGTGGGGAGATTGTGCCGGTGCTGGCGAAGGAATCTTCGTTCTATGAAATTGCCCTGTGGCGATCTGCAGCCATCTTTGCTGGACTAGTGGGGGTGCTATTAACCTTGCTTTACTTACTAACCGATGTGCTGCTTTTTATGCCGCCCTACCTCTGGCTACTGCTGGTACTGACGGCCGGGTTGGTTGGAATGATGTTGGCTGTATCGTTCTGGCCAGTGAAACGGTGGCTGTTGGGAAAACAGTTGGTAGAAGCTCGGGTGATAGATCAGGCCAAGAATATGTTTTATGATCATGAGGTACACTTGACGGAACAGCGTACTGGTGTGCTCATCTACGTGAGTTTCTTTGAACATCAGGCTGTAGTGCTGGCCGATGTGGGCATTGATGAACTGGTGCCGGAAGCTGCCTGGGCTACCATCGTTCAACGCTTGACCGAAGGCATGAAAAAAGGGCGGGCAGCGGAAAGCTTGTGTGAGGCTATTCTGGCTTGTGGTCGGCTGCTGGAAGAGAGCGGTATTCAAAAACCTATTGATGATGACAACCAACTTTCAGATGATGTACGGGTGCAAGAGTAGCATGTATGCCGTGTTTGGACTTTGTTTACTATTGTTACCGCTGCCAAGCCACGCCCAGGAACAAGATATTCCGCCGTTAACGGAATGGGTCAATGACTATGCTAATCTGTTATCGCAGCCAGTAGAGGAAGAGCTTAACAACCGGCTGCGTGATCATGAGGAGCGGACGACTAATGAGGTTGTTGTACTGACTCTGAAAAGTCTAAATGGGGCTTCTATTGAAGATCTCTCAATGCAGGTGGTTGAAAAGATTAAAGCCGGGCAGGCAGAGCGCGATAATGGCGTTTTGTTTTTGGTGGTAAAGGATGAACGCAGGTTACGTATTGAAGTGGGCTATGGACTGGAAGCCTATCTGACTGATGCTACCTCCGGACGGATTATCCGAGAAAAGATTGTCCCTTATTTCCGGGCTAATGACTACGAGCAGGGCATTGTAGAAGGTACTAACGCTATTTTGGCTCATATAGAAGGTATTGAAGATTTTAGCGAGCCGGTAGAGGCTACAGAGGATGGCAATGGGTTTGGCTTTTTTACCATTGTGCTGGGCATTGTTTCCTTCATAATCGGACTGTTTGTATTGAAGAAGCGCCGCCGCAATGCGCCCCGCAAGAGCAAGAAGACCGGCTTAGATATGCGCAAGCTCAGCGAGAAAGAAGAAGATGTACACCTTGATCATGGGCAGCAGATTGAGGAAGAGATTGGTTCCGTGGATTATGATGTATGGACATCTGATCAACCCGGTGATGTATCCATCCTGGCCTATAAGAATCATCTTAATCGTCGTTATAGCAAATGTCCGAACTGCGGGTATATTACGTATTATCACACTGGAAGCAAAGTGTTGCGTTCGGCTACGTATTCTCATGCCGGGCAGGGAGTACGTAATTACGCCTGTAAAAATTGTGACCATACCGAAACTCGACGCTACAGTATTCCCCGACTGCAACGAAGCCGCACCGTAATTATTCCTGGCGGTGGTGGTTTTGGAAGTGGGGGCGGTTGGAGTGGCGGAGGTGGCTTCTCTGGTGGAGGAGGGTTTTCTGGAGGAGGTGGCTCCTTCGGTGGCGGCGGAGCTTCGGGAAGTTGGTAACTAAAGAGTTGAAAAACGATTGGACAATAAAATAAATGCTCCTCAGAGATGGGAGCTTCCCGATCAGGAACAAAAAAAGGCCGAAGACTCTCACGAGCTTCGGCCTTTTTTGCCATATTTTTATGAGGTTAGCTACCGCAGCCTACGCAGTCAATTTGCGAGTCCATGGGCTTGGTACCGCTCAGTTTCATTTTCAGGTTATGAATTTTATCACGGATCTCCATGTCTTTAAACATGTCGCCAGTAAGCTGGGCGTTAAGAGCCTCAATTTGTTGTTCTAATTCCTGGGTGCTTGAAGTAGCTGTTTCCATATATCTGTGTTTTTGTTCGTTCAACGATGCTAATATAAAAAGGTTTCGATAAAAATGAAGAAAGGAAAGTGGAGACAGATAATGGAATGCCGGAGGCAGCAGGCTGCAATTGTACACCTAGACGTGCGAATCCAGACTTTACAGGGCGGTAGACAATCCTATAATTATTCCTTCGTCACTTTAGTCGATCATTCCTTCTGTTGCTCACTCCTTATTACCACCATCAGAAGATAAACCTACCAGGCCAATGAGGCGCAGAAGGTAAGGGACGGCGGCAGTAATGCCAGCCAGCAGCGCAATAAACTGATTGACTATGCTCTCGTGGGCGAATACCACAAAGAAAATCAGGCTTACAATCAGAATGAGGATAACCGTACTGTAAACGCTCCAACGCCCGTGTTTACGGAGCTCTTTCTCCATCTCCAGGGCTTCCGATGATTTGATATTAGCCAGGATGAAATTGCGGAAGCTCTCATTCATAATATGGAAAGACTCATCGTAGAAGATTAAGCCTTTTTCCATAAGGCGTAGCAGTACCTGCTTGTTTTCGGTATTCACAAAACCATCATCGGCCAGGTCGTATAAAATATATTTCTCTTCTTTAGAGCAGGTATTCCATAATGAGAAGTAAAACGGTTGCGCCATGCTTTGTATTTTCATTAGCACTTCTTCCTTAATATCTTCATCTTCCTGATCACCTACGGCTTCCATTCCCGGAGATAGTTGAATTTTAGCAGCCGTATTATTCCAGTGGCTAATCATAGTACCATTCATTCGTTCAAAGTAGGGGCGGTTCACACTCATTTCATGGTAGATCAGTTCCCGCACCGTATAGCGAGCAGGGAGGCGGCTACGCTCCCGGTTGCATACCAGCTTGGAGTAATACAGTTTAATAAAGCTAGATAGAATATCCTTCCAGCGAGATACCCGGGTTTCCAGCTCTTCTTTATCTGCTATCCCTTTCGTGTTTTCTAATAGCTCTTCATACTTAGCCGTAATTTGCATGGGGGTGAGCTTGGAGATGATCGTTACGCTATTGCCATTAGCCAGCAAGTTCTCCAGCAGGTACAATCGCCGTTTATTAGTTTCCCGGTCATCAATGCCATAGCTGAAATGCTCCAGCACAATCTCTTTTTCCCTTTGTTGCAGTACATCCTTTACCACCAAAGGGAAGTTCGTATCTTCCAGCGCCTGAGAGAGGTCGATTTTGCGGGTTGTATAGCTGCTGTCAATTTGCCCGAACAGCTCGTGAGCTCCGGCAAAAGGCATGGAAATAATGAATTTGTGTTGAGACCGAAGCCGTTGCCGATGATCAGGGTGAGCGCGCTCGTAATCCATCAGGTCATCATCAATCTGAATGACTTTCTGAAACTGGAAGGCCTGTACACCAAACAACCGGAGAATGGTAAACTTCAGTAGCCAGTAGGTGGTGAATAATATAATCCCAAAGCCTAATAGTAACAGCCAGTACTTTGCCAGAAAATCACCTATTGAGGTATTCAGGAAGCGGGGGGTTAGGGCCGCTAGCACTAGGGGCGGTCGTGTTTCATTTTCCGAGGCAAAATAAGGGTTGTGCTGAAAGGCAAGCAATAGCGTGTCGGGACTGTTTGAGATGGCGGCCCAATCTTGTCCCTTGGGCATTACAAATCCGTTAGTCTGAGCAGTAAGATCCGTTACAACCAGGCGAAGGTTCAGCATGAGTTCATCAAACTGGGTTACCTCTCGGGTGCTGTCCGTATGAACATCATTGCCGGATAAGTGCATCATTTGCAGGGCTGGATAGTACAAAGCTTTGGCTTTTGCCCGAGCATACCGGTGAAACCGCTCGTTTATTTTATGAAAAGTGCTGTCGTGCGTCTGATAAAGTGTTTGCAGGCGGGCATCCCGTTTCTTAAGCCCTTCATTAACCTGATAGAGATCGTATTTATGCCATATTCTTTTCTCATACTCATAGGTTTTGCTGGATAGGAACCATACCGATAACATGCTGCTGATCATCAGATACGAGAAAATCATCAGACAGTAACTATGCTGAGAGAACCAGTTAGAAGCTGTAAGGGCTGTAAACCTGTTTCTTAACCATTGAGCAGCTTGGTGCCCGGTAAGGCTGATCATGCTGGCTGCGTGTACTTTACTTCGTTTTCGCGAAGCAGCCTGGGCCAGCTGGTCCATATTATTAACCACAATGATGGATAGAATAGCTAGTAAATACAGACTGGCCCATAAAAAAACACTTTGCAACAGCACCGGGTTGTGCTCCAGGGGTAGCCGTTGACTCAACAGTAACAGTACCGTAACCAGTATACCAATAAAAAAAGCCGCGCTGTATAAAGTGCTTCTTTTCCAGGGAATGGGCTTCTGGTTTGCTTTGGCAAATGTTTTGAAGGTAGACTGGGTTACATAGAATAAAGCACCAAACAACAACACCAACCACTCAAATAAATGATAACCGTTAATACGGTCAGGCACGGTGGTGAGGGCAATGCTGATTAATAAAACAAGCAGCGATAGGGCTACCGAACTGGCCAGCACCCAACCGTAACGGCGGTCGCGCTGTTCTTTCAATAGAGCAAAAGCAGTTACGTACGAAAAAATAATGGCAATTAAGAATGATGCAATGGTTTGAGGAAGCAATGTGCTGCTGCTCCAGTTATAAGCCAGTAGCACCAGACCATAAATAATATTTAAGCTAAAAATGATGGCATATTTAACAGGCCGCGGAGTGCGGGTTTGTATCTGCTGTTCTGGCTGACCGGGTCCCCGCCGGTAAGGCCACAGCCATTCGAAGAAAAGGATCTTCCGCTTAAGTTTGGTAGGCCGATAATAAATGAGGAAGATCAACAAAAATTGTAGGCCGGAAACTATAGAGATTAGTACAATGCCTGCGGTGCTAAATGTGAGGATATACTGATAAGGGCTTTCCAGATATTCTTTATCATACGTGGTAACCAGAAACCAAGGTACATTGGGTAATGGCTGGATGTGAGCCCGGTAGCGGCGATTATAGTACGAGACATCGCTGGTGGCTTCAGATTGGCTGGCTATTGCTGCTACCAATCGCTGTTGGTAATCTACTTCTTGTAAAAAGTTTTCCTGTAGATTCTTCTGCCGGTCAGTATGGTACAGGACTAACCCGTTATTGTCGATAATATTAAAACTATACCCCGGCGGCAGCACTGGGTCAGTCACAGAGTATAATACGGTAGATACAGCCAGCACGCTGGTTTTTTTGCTGGCCTTGGGAGGAATAAACTGGTGATCAAACGCCAGGGGAGTCTGGTGGGTAGTGCGGGAAAATACGCTGATAGGCTCACCGGTAGTCCAGGAGACAATGGATTGCAGGAAGGAAAGGGTATCTTCACTAATCATAGAATAGCCGCCACCTTCATGCACAGTTTTAAAATAAGCTCTATTGGAGTAGATAGGCCGGTCGTTATAACGGTGTTCCTTATCCAGCATGGAGTATTCAAACTGTTGCACTCCCCGGTCATCCAGCCAGTAGATAAACCGCAGGAAAGGATAAGTGGTAAAATCAGGCACCGAGTCAGGGTTATCAGACAGCAGTTTTGGAATACTGATAGTGCTGGGGGTTAAACTGTCCAGTAGATTGGTTAGCGGTGTATTATCAGTGCGAGAGGCCTGGAGAATTCGGGTGCTGTCTACCTGGTTGCTGGCCATAAAGGGAATGGGAGCTTCCCCCAACTGCCGAGACAGTTGATGGATTTCCTGAAGCTCCTGGTTAAAACGATGAGCTACTGTGTCTGCCAGTTGGCCTAGTTGTTTATCCACTGCGGGAATATCGCTCAGGTAGTACTTACCGGTTACCAGGATCATTAGCATTACAATAGCTGAGCAGACTACAAACATGGGGGGGGCCAGCAGAGCATCTTGCTGGTGTAGCCGTTCAATAGCGCTCATGAAAAAAAGCTTCATCAACGGCATGGAGAAAAGTAGGAGGAGTAACCCCAGCGATAGAAAAATGAGCCCGAAAAAAGAGATTTTCTTCTTCTGAGCGTCAAAGTGTTCCTTGGTCACCAGCCCGTAGATGGTCCAGCGTGTATTATTGCTCAGATTATTCGTTACAAAATCGGTACAGAACAAGCGGTAGTCAATGGCTGACAGCTGTACTTCGGTGCCTGCCTCGTATACCCGTGGCTTATCATAGCGTTCGGGGCTTCGCGATTCCAGGTTATGCCGCACAAACCGGCCTTCACTTTCACTGTCCTTGCTTAGCTCGGTATACAGCCGTGAGGGAACGCGCAGTATCTCACCAGGTAAATTCTGGTAGATTAAGGCGGTATCCTGATAGATGATGTAGCCATCGAAGCTATTCTCTAGTTTCAGAGGGTTAAAAAATGGCTCAAAGTAAGTAGCAAACAGGTTTTCAAATCGGATAGCTTTGCTAGCCTGATGGGTTCCTTCTATGGGCCAGATGTTCTGATTTGTGGCATTCTGTTCAAACTTTTTCTTAAAACCTACCATGAGGCTGTCTGCCCTGGCCTGTATGCTTTGCACCGAGTCTTGGGAAAAAGGTGTGTCAGCCTTCTGCATAGCTCTCAGGCGTTGATTTACTTTCAGCAGCAGGCGCAGACTATCTTCCCCTACCTGATAGACAATATTCTTCCGGTAGACATCGTATTTCTCCTGGAAGTTGAGCCCGATCCGGTCTAATGCTCGCACTCGCTGAGAAATAAGCTGGTTTTCTTTCTTGGGTAGAGCTACCAGAAAATAGTAGCCAAACAGAGCCATCAGCAAAAAAAGTGTGCCACTAATGATGAATGTGCGACGGGAAACAGATGGGCGAAGATTCATACGTCAGCAGGTTGAAAGGTTGTTTATATTAGTAAGCCAAGGTGGCGTATAGTAACCTAGTAAAACCAGAAATATCATCTATTCTTTGCTGCCTACATCACATCCCTATCTTTCTCTACAACGCGATGGTTAAAGGGAATAGTTATTCAGTGCCCTTGCTTCTAGTGATCGAAGCCTAACTAACCTGAATAGTCTCCCTCAATTGTCTTCTGTCTTACCCTTTACTCTCTCCTCTCCAAATTCCACCTATCACCCCTATAATATTTTTCTAAAAAAATTAATATCTTTCGAATTACAAGCGGCACAAACTGACCTAATAAGACCCTTATGATGAAACCTCTACTACTACTGAGCGTGGTGATGCTCAACTACAGCATTAGCATGGCCCAACCCAACCCGGAAACACTGTTTACCCTGCTTTCCCCCAAACATACCAAAATAAACTTCCGCAACGATATCAAGGACACGAAGGAACACAATATCCTTATTTATTCCAATTATTATGGGGGAGGTGGAGTAGGGGTAGGCGATATTAATAATGACGGCTTGCTGGATATCTACTTTGCCGGAAATCTGGTAGGCGATCGTCTGTACCTTAATAAGGGCAACATGCAATTTGAAGATATCACTCAACAGGCGGGCATTGCCGAGGATGGCGGTTGGTCATCAGGGGTTCTTTTTGGCGATGTGAACAACGACGGCTGGCTTGATATATATGTTACTCGCGAGCTTTACGACGACCGCCCCGACTTGCGTAAGAACAAACTATACATCAATACGCCTCCTAATGAGGGCTCAAAAAAGGTGTCTTTTACCGAATCCTCTGCTCAATATGGAGTGGATAATGACCAACGTACCCGCCACGCTACCTTCCTGGATTATGATAAAGATGGCGACCTTGATCTTTTCCTGCTAAACCAACCGCCCAACCCTGGCGACTATTCTCCTTTCTACGGTTCTGACTTGATGAAGGAAGAATACAGCTCTCGATTATTACAGAACCAGGGAGGGCATTTTACGGATGTAACTAAAGCAGCCGGGCTGCTAAAGCCTGGTTTTCCCAATAGCGTGTCAGCCAGTGACCTGAATGGCGATGGGTGGACCGATCTGTATGTCAGCAATGACTTTCAGGCTCCCGATTTTATCTACTTTAACAATGGTGACGGCACATTTACTGAAAAGCTTCAGGAGGTTACCCGGCACACTTCTTTTTATAGTATGGGGGTGGACGCCGGTGATATCAATAATGATGGTCTGCTGGATGTAATGGTGGCTGATATGGTGGCTGAAGATAACTATCGGCTGAAAGCAAACATGAGTGGCATGGACCCTTCAGCCTTTTGGAAAGTCGTTGATGAAGGCGGCCACTATCAGTATATGTTCAATACCCTGCATTTGAATACGGCACTTCCTCAGGCAGAATATGCCGAGGTAGCGGGTGCTGAAGCGAAAGGTGGATACTTCCGGGATATTGCCCAATTAGCCGGAGTAGCCTCTACCGACTGGAGTTGGTCAACCTTGTTTGCTGATCTGGATAATGACGGCTGGAAAGATCTGCATATTACCAATGGCCTGCTGCGTGACATTCGCAATAGCGATGCTTCTAAGAAATTTGCTAAGTATATAGAATCCTCCATCAGTGCTTATTTGGCGAAGAACCCTAACCCCGAAGGCATCTCTATCTGGGATATTGCTGATGTGAACAAAGCCCTGGATTTTACACCTTCCGTTCCGATCATGAACTATGCTTATCGCAATCGTGGCGACCTGACCTTTGAAAAAGTAAATAAGGATTGGGGCTTTGAGCAAAAAACCTTTTCCAATGGCTCGGCCTACGCTGACCTTGATAATGATGGTGACCTGGACCTCGTGATCAATAATGTTAATGGTGTGGCGATGGTGTATCAAAATAACGCGCAAGCTTTGCTTAAACATCATTACCTCCGTGTACATCCGGTAGCAGATGACCCCGGCGTGTCTACTCTGGGTGTGAAAGTATGGGCGGAAACCTCAGCGGGAATACAGTTTTTTGAGACAACCAGCGTACGCGGAATGTACTCAACCAGCGAGTTGACAGCTCATTTTGGTTTAGGCGACCAAACCGAAGTATCGGTGCTCCGAGTGCGCTGGCCAGATGGCAGGGAACAGGTATTGAATAATGTATCGGCCGACCAAGTACTCACGATACGTTATTCAGACGCAGCATCGGATGCAATAGTGGAGAAGACCACTTCGCCTAATCAGCCTTTGTTCACCAATATCACTTCTCAGCAAGCTGCGCCCATCCGGCATACTGAAAACGATTTTGATGATTTTGAAAAGCAGGTGTTACTTCCACACCGTATGTCTAACCTAGGGCCAGGGCTGGCTACCGGAGATGTCAATAATGACGGACAGGACGATTTCTATCTGGGTGGTGCTGCCGGACAGCCAGGACAACTGTATATGCAGCAGGAAGACGGCATGTTTACCAAGCTAGATCAGCCAGTGTGGGCAGCGGATGCCATGAGTGAAGATATGGGCGCCTCTTTTTTTGATGCTGATGGGGATGGAGACCTTGACCTGTATGTGGTCAGTGGCGGAAATGAGTTTGCCTCTCAATCTGCTGAGTACCAAGATCGGCTATACTTGAACGATGGAAACGGACAGTTTTCCAAAGCGGCTGAAGCCTTGCCAGAGATGCGACAAAGCGGGTCAAAAGTGTATCCCGAAGACATTGATCAGGATGGTGATCTGGATTTGTTTGTAGCCGGGCGACATGTACCCTGGGCTTACCCCGAGCCAGCCAGCAGCACCTTGTTGCTGAATGAAGGCGGAACCTTTGTAGATGCTACCGCTCAACTGGCTGAAGACTTACTGGATGTAGGTATGGTAAATGATGCTGTTTGGGTAGATTTTACTGGCGATGGAATCAAAGATTTAGCGCTGGTTGGGGAGTGGATGCCCGTTACCTTATTAAAGAATGACGGCAACCACTTCACTAACGTAACAGCCGATTACGGATTAGACCATAGCACCGGCTGGTGGTTTAGTATAGCCGCGGCTGATATGGATGGTGATGGTGATCAGGATCTGGTAGTGGGTAACCTGGGGTTGAATTATAAGTACCAAGCCAGTGAGGAAGAACCCTTTGAGGTGTATTATTACGATTTTGATGAGAACGGCTCTAAAGATGTAGTACTCGCTTACTATAATTTCGGTACTCAGTACCCTCTGCGCGGGCGATCCTGCTCTTCTCAGCAGGTCCCTATGATCAAAGAGAAGTTTGCCTCTTATGACCTTTTTGCATCCGCTGATTTGGTAGATGTGTACGAAGAAGACAATCTGGAACAATCACTTAACTATCAGGCAAATACGTTTGCTTCGGTTTATCTGGAAAATACCGGAAGGGGAAAATTCAACGTGCATGAGTTGCCTACCGAAGCTCAGATATCCTCCGTAAATGATATACTTATCGGTGACTATAACCAAGATCAACATCTTGACATTTTGCTGGCAGGCAATTTATACGGAGCTGAAGTAGAGACTGCTCGTAATGATGCAAGTGTCGGCCTGGTATTGCTAGGGAACGGACAGCATCAGTTCACTCCCATTACGCCAGCCCAAAGTGGCTTTTTTGTCCCCACCGATGTAAAAAACATGGGTACGGTACAAGGTAGTCAGGGAACTAATATTCTGGTAGGCAGCAATCATGGTAGTATGCAAATTTTCAGTGTAGACCTTCAGAAGGTTCCTTAACATTTTTTGTGTCAGGGAAAATTGACTAAAAATGGGTGGCTATATTCAATTTCGTAGAAATTGCGGATAAAGTACGCTTGATAATGTAGATAAAGTATTAAATGTTAAAATAATTAGGAAAATCATTATAAATATAATTACATTCACTAAATACTAACCTATAAACTACCATGCCTTCCTTTGATTTCCCCTCTTGGTATTATCCCTAAGTGGAAGTACGCCAGTCTACTTCTTATGCTTTCCTAAGTCTCAAAAATTTTCTTTTGCAACCTAACTTTTATAAAATGAAAAAACCATTACTATTTCTTATGCTAATGGGTTTGTGCCTGAGCCAGGCATTTGCTCAGCGGCAGGTAAATGGAAAAGTAACTGCTGATGGAGATGGTGGTCCTCTACCAGGAGTAAACGTTTTAGTACAGGGTACTACCGTCGGTACTGTAACGGACATTGACGGAAACTATTCCATTTCGGTAACGGGCGATAACGCCGTACTTTCTTTCTCTTCTATTGGCTACGCTACCCAAACAGCAGAGGTCAATGGGCGCTCCACCGTTAATATTTCTATGAGTGAAGATGTCCAGCAACTGGGCGAAGTTGTAGTGACAGCCCTGGGAGTTGAGCGGGAAACCAAAGCCCTGCAATATTCCATCACCCAGGTAGGGGGCGAAAACCTTACCGAGGCACGCGAAATTAACGTAGCCAATGCTTTGGCTGGCCGCGTAGCAGGGGTAAATGTGAGCAATATTGCTTCCGGTCCGGCCGGCTCATCCCGGGTGATCATTCGGGGCAACAAGTCACTACAGGGAAATAATCAGCCTCTCTATGTAATTGATGGGGTGCCCATGGATAACTCTGGCTTCGGACAAGCTGGTATCTGGGGTGGCCGTGACGAAGGCGACGGGATGGCTAGTATTAATCCTGATGACATTGCATCGATTACTGTATTAAAAGGAGCCAGCGCTGCTGCGTTGTACGGTGCCCGAGCCGCGAATGGAGTTATCAATATCGTAACCAAAAAAGGGTCGGCCCGCAAAGGCATTGGAGTAGAATTTAATTCTAACTTTGTATTTGAGCAAATTAACGACCAGCGGGATTTTCAGCGAAAGTATGGGCAAGGTAATTATGTGTCGTCAGACCCTAACAACCCGGATTCTCCTCGTATCGCGGTTGCTCCGCGCACTCAGCAGGAAGCATATAACTGGGGAACAGACTCTTGGGGGCCCCGACTTGGTAGTACGGGTACCTCCATACAGTTTGATGGAGTAAGCCGACCCTACGCCGATGCCGGTGATAACTGGGATCGCTACTTTGAAACAGGGTTTTCACTGACAAATACAATTGCCTTAACCGGTGGTAGCGAAACACAAAACTTCCGTTTCTCTTTTGCTGATCTGCGGAATAAATCTGTGATACCCGAATCCGGCTTTAACCGACAGAACTTGTCTTTATCCACGAATTCAAAATTTGGCGAGCGTATTACCTTCACCTCCCGTATTCTGTATTCTCACGAATATGCCAATAACCGCCCTTACCTATCCGACTCCCCAGCCAATGGTATCTTAGCAATGTATTATGTACCTGCTAATATCAATGTGGAAAATTATTATGGTGATCCGGCCAAGCCGGGAGCAATACCTGCTACGGTTGATCAAACAAGCCTGAGCATCTGGGGTAAAAGTGTAGGCGAAGAGTATCAGCAGGCTAACAATAACTGGCACCAAAACCCTTACTGGACTGCCTATCAGTTTAATAATGATGACTGGCGCGATCGTTTCCTTCCCTCAGCCACCTTACGTTACGATATCACCGACTTTCTGTGGGTACAGGGTAAAGTAGGAATGGATTGGTATACGAGAAGAGAAGTTGATCTGGTTCCTCAAGGTACCGGCTACCAGCGGGGAGGCTCACTAACTGAAGGCGAAAACCGGGTTCGGGAAATAAACATGGAATGGATGGTTGGAACTGACCATACCTTTGGCAAGATTGGCGTCAATGCCTTTGTTGGAGGAAACCGCATGCGTCGCAGCAACGAGCGGCTTGCCCTAACCGGTAATGGTTTTAATGTTCCGTTCTTTGAAGCGATAACCAATACCGTCACGCAAAACTTCACTTATGAATTCCGAGAGTCGGGAATCAATTCTTTATTTGGTTCTGCTGAGGTTAGCTATGATAACTTGTTATTCCTGACTGGTACGGTACGTAATGACTGGTTCTCGGTATTGAATCCTGAATTTAATAGCATTTTGTACCCTTCCATTGGAGCTAGCTTTGTCTTCTCAGATGCTTTT
Organism: Roseihalotalea indica; assembly: GCF_022458895.1. The sequence continues at coordinate 260,213 of NZ_JAINFL010000003.1, forward strand.
GGTTCCTTACCCAACTGGTTTAGCTTTGGCAAGCTCAGAGGTTCCTGGGCACAAGTAGGTAACGTAACGGTTGATCCATACAACACAAATCTTACCTATTCGCTCAAGCAGGCTCACCTGGGCTATACTATGGCATCCTTTTCATCAGCCCAAGGCCGAGATGGTTCCATTCCTAATGCAAACTTGCTGCCTCTAACCTCTACCGAATATGAGATAGGACTCGATGCCCGATTCCTGGACAACCGCCTGGGGGTTGACTTCACTTATTATCACCAGAATACCACAGACGATATTTTGAATGCTACTATTTCCCGAGCTTCCGGATTTGCATCAACCTTAGTCAATGTGGGTAAGCTGGAAAACAAGGGAGTAGAAGTATTGATCAACGGTACTCCGGTTCAAGGAACCTTTACCTGGGATGTATCTCTAAACTTTGCCAAAAACGAGAACAAAGTAATTTCTCTGATTGAAGGTAACGACGAGTTGGTAGTGGAAGAACCAAGAACAAGAAACGTTTTCATCAAGCATATCGTTGGACACCCCTTTGGTATGATTACCGGCCGAGTGCAGAAAAGAACCGAAAGTGGTGAGCCTATCTTTTATAGTGATGGCCGCCCGGTAGGGTCCGACGGCTATGAGATTATCGGTAATGGGGTTCCTGATTGGACGGGTGGCATCAATAACTCTTTTACATTCAAAGGATTTAGCCTCAGTGCTCTGGTTGACTTTAAGATTGGAGGAGATCTTTTATCCGGTACTAATATGCGTATGACGGGAGCTGGACTTCATAAGCAAACGCTGATTGGCCGGGAAGGCGAAGATCCCTTAACTGTATCAGGCGTCACTCAGAATGGTACTACTGAGGGTGGCGAGCCTATTTATGAGCCCTTCTCTTTGACACTCACGCCCTCTCAGGCTCAGCAATACTGGCAATCCGTGCAAGGTGAAGCTAATGCCGTAACAGATATGTTTATATACGATGCTTCCTTTGCCAAGCTTAGACAAATTACTTTCGGGTATAATTTTCCGAGCTCTATGCTGGAAAAAACACCTTTTCAAAATGCCAGCTTGTCTTTTGTAGCTCGGAATCTAGCCGTCTTGTACAAGAACGTAGATAATATTGATCCTGAATCATCTTACCAGAGTGGTAATGGCCAGGGGCTGGATTATTTCGGTATGCCAAAGACGCGCAGTTATGGGTTTAATCTAAGAGTAGGCTTTTAACGATAAAAACTGAATAACAATGAAGTATATCAATAAAATAGGTCTGTGTGCCCTGGTATCTACCTTTCTGCTTGCCGGGTGCGATACGGAAGAATTACACGAACTGAATATCAATCCTCAGGCGGTTAATGAGATTGACGTTAACTATCTGTTTTCATCAGCTGAACTGGGTATTGCCGATGGCGGAACGGCTAGTAATCGTTACCTTAATTGGAGAACTAATATAGGTTTGGCTTCCACGGCGATACAACAATTGGCTACTCCGGGTAGTATCTCTGCTGCTGGCAATTTCTATCGTCATAATGAGGAAACGGCTAGCGCACCCTTCGAGTATACCTATGCAGATCAATTAAAGAATCTTGCTGAGTTACTTAGGCAAACCGGCGAGGGTGGATATGCCGAAGGTACCCATATTAATACGCGAAATGCTGCTCGAATACTGCGAGCCTTTAGCTTCCAGAGAATTACAGATTTCTACGGTAGTATTCCCTACACGGAAGCCAATAAAGGTATTGAAGGTAATTTCTTCCCGGCATACGATGATCAGTCGTTTATCTACGCAGACATGTTGAAGGAACTGGATGAGGCTTCGGCAGCAATAAGCGAATCAAATCCGGATGAAGGGTTTGCAGCGGCTGACATGATCTACCAGGGAGACATTGCCAAATGGAAGAAGTGGGGCTATTCGCTGATGCTTCGGATGGCTATGCGAGTTTCTGATGTAGCCCCTGATATAGCAAATACGTATGTATCTAAAGCTGTAGCTGGTGGGGTATTTACCAGCAATGATGATAACGTGTGGGTTCCGATGGATGTGGGGCCCAGCGAGTGGCAGGATCAGAATGGGATTTCCCGGGCTTTTTATCCAGGAGATGGTGGAAATCAATCCTTTTTGAGCGAAACGCTGATCAACTTTCTTAAGGGGGCTGATCTTAACAGTGTAGACGACGACGATCCTCGCCTTATGATTCTTAGTGGGGGCATTGCCCGATGGGATGCGGCTTCCTGGACACCTATCAATACCGATCCTCTGGCACAAAGAGGTTTACCAAATGGGCGTTCTCAATCAGATATTGATGCCTTAGAAGGCCAGCCAGTTATTCTGGAAGAGACATTTTCCAGAATCAACTACCTTATGTTAGATGATGATGACCCATACATGATTATGAATCATGCTGAGGTTGAATTTCTATTGGCTGAGGCTCTGGAAAGAGGTATTGGATCAGGGATCAGCGGAACTGCGAAGGAGCATTATGAAGCTGGAGTGAAATCGGCAATGCAGATGTATGCCGGTAACAAAGTAGACTTCCCCCGTGGGTATGATCCTACACTTACCATTGATGATGCTGAGGTTGCTTCGTATCTGGCCCAGTATCCTTATGGGATATATAAGCCTGCCTTGGAAATGATCGGTGAGCAAATGTGGGTGAGTAAATTCTTTAACTGGTGGGAAGCCTGGTCAGACTGGAGAAGAACAGATTTTCCTACCTTGATTCCTTTTACCAGTGATGATTCGCCGATTACCGGAGGGATTATACCCCTCAGACTGCCATATCCTACTATAGAAGTAGCGGCAAATCCGAATTTTAATCAGGCCAGCAAGAATAACTATACATCCCCTCTCTGGTGGGATGGCGGACAGGAATAGTAGCTTTCCGTAAATGATACTAAAAGCCCTTGAGTTGCTCAGGGGCTTTTTTATTGCGACAGGTGAAAAGTCCCATCACCGTTAGAACCCATATAGGCACCCCAGGCAGGGGCTTCTTTCATACTCACTGAGGTGCTGATCCGCTTGATACGCATACCAACGAAAGACACTAGGTCGGTAGAAGGACTATAATACTGGCAGTGCACAATATCCAGGTAGCCATCCTGGTCAAGATCCCCAATCCAGGGAGTAGAGAATATATTTTTAAACCCTTTCATCTGATCAATAGGGTACACAGAGGGCTTACGAAAATCAATTGCCAGTAGCTTGTTTTCTATAGTATCAGGCGCATTTTCAGTGAATCCTCCCGAACAGTCAAATTCATTGATACTGATGATAGCTTCGTCATAGCCGTCGTGGTTGAGGTCGTAAGCTACGGGCGAGGAAAAACCAGTGCACCCGATAGAATCGCGATACACGATGCTACCATCCTGACCATCTACTAATATCTGTACGGAACCGGTGCTTAGAGGCCACTCACCCTGGCTAACAAAGGTGAAAAAATCAGGAATATCGTCTTCAGTAAAATATCCTACCGCAAAGCTGTTGCTTGATTCGGTATCTGGAATACGTTGCTGCCACAGAGGTTGAAAGCTTTTACCATCAATTGCAAAAACAGTGCTTCCATGAGAGATGACTACGATATCCAGGTTACCATCCTGAGTAATGTCGGCTAATGAAGGAGGTGCAATGAAGCCGTGCCCTTCTTCAGAAGCGATAACCTGCGCCCGGGATAATTTCTTTTCGTGCAAATCTGAAAGGGGTGCTGCGTATAAATGACCACTTATGGTTTCGCCCCCGGTGCCAAAAATTAGTGTGGGAGGCCGCTCGTCAGTATGAACTAGGCACACCGGAGGCATATACGATTCTTTTCCGTCGGGCATGGTATCGGCCGCGATAATCTGTCCGGTCTTCGTATCAAACAGCATTAACACGCCTGGAAACCGATCTTCTTCGGAATCGGGTGCTGCTTTGGAGTTTCCTCCGTTTACAATTAATAAATCCCTTAACCCATCTTGATTCTGATCAGGGACTAGTACACCATTTTGAAAATTAAAGCGGGCATACTGTAAAATAGAATCACCTTCGTAGTGATATTCATAGGCCCATAATACCTTCCCTGTTTTACCGTCTAATGCTCTCAGGTGGGGCGAGCGTCCGCCAATAAACACATCCTGAACTCCATCTCCGGTTACATCGTATAGGGTAGGAGACGCATAGACCTGATCCTGGGCTTCCTGCTGCCAGAGTATCTCGCCGGTTTGACCATTCAGGGCCAGGATACCTTGCTTACTATACTGATACTCGTTTTTACCTGCACCTATGACAATATCAAGCACGCCATCTTCATTCAAATCAGTGGCACGAGGAGATGATTGAGAGCCGATCAGATAAAAGTTCTGGTCCCACACTAGCTCACTTTTCTTACGATGACAACTGGTAAAAAGAAGCGATAAGAGGAAAAGGGGAATGAGGAATTTCACAAGGTGGTTTCTACAGGATACATGTAAGCTGACCCATTAATTTACAAAAAAAGCTGTAGACGAACGCTATCTCTGTATTTGACGAAAGCACTTTTCGCACCTTGAGAATATAATGAATACACTTGTAGAGAAAAGAGAAAGTAATTACTGGTTCTGGGCTATTATCCACCCAGTATGATTGATGTGATCAGTTCCTTCAAAAGCAACTTTAAGCCAATGAAAATCGGTTAGTTCGCTTGATAGCAGTGCACTATCAAGTACTGTGACAGTTTTACCGGGAAAAAGTGTATCGATTAATAAGTTACCTTGGCTTGCGGTAGGTAAAGAGGGTATAGACGCCCACACCTCGGTAGTTTGAGAGACTTTGTAGTAATATTCTGGTAAGCGCTGCTGTAAATGAGCGTTGAGTAAAGTCTGGGCAGTAGACTGAATAGATTCTGCATTAACAGGTAACCTATTAATCGTAAAGATCAGTGCCTGGATGACAATGTATATTCCGATGATGAGTTGTCCGATGCGCCAGTAAATAGTCATGGTAGTTGTCCCTTTTCTATTTTGTGTCTGCAATAAAAGAAAAGTAATCTGAAGATACTAAAAAATTTTCACAATACTGTACAATCCTATTAATATTATTACGCATGCGCTAACCCAGAATGCATAATCGTAAAAGGTAGTGGGTTTTAGCTCTAATGGAAGGCGGTGGTAGCGAAATTGGAAGGCTGCAAACACCACAATAAGCAATAGAATAGATGTTACGAACCCACCCACTAATATCATGAGTACTGGGAGCTGAATGAAGAGAAATAAGAGCGCCCAGGCTAGAGGAAAGGCCCAGGCTAGTATAGCAATGCTACGGCGACGCACGTGCGGGTCATAGAAATTAATCCAGCCAATTTGCCCGAAACAATCGGAGAAGATGCGAGTCCAGCTGGCTAGTGCAGCAAACAGGGTAGAGAAGAGGACGACCAAAGCGCCAAGTAAGAATACTGATTTAGCTCCTGGCCCCAATGTCTCGGTATAAATGCGGGAAAGAGCCTCAACCATTTCGTAGCCTTCGGGAATATCTCCGCTTTGGTGCAGAATGGCTGCGCCCAGTAAATAAAAAACAGCCGTGACGATGGTATATACGATCATGGAAAGAATGGCATCCCAGTACATTACTCGAATCCACCCTTTGGCTCTACGAAGCCAGTGTATATCCGACGTATTGCAAGGACCGGTGAAGCGAGCGTAACCTTTTTCAATGCACCAATAGTTGTAGTACATGATCTCGTCGCCACCTACACCCGTAATGCCAAACGCCGCCAGTGCCACCCCCACAGCAGTAGCCGGAAGCTGAAACTGCAAACCTTCCATTACATTATCCCAGGAAAGCGCGTAATCGGTGTATTGCAAAAAGAAAAGTGATGCGAAGGTTAGCAGGGTAAATAGCCCGATCATGATCAGGGCGAATTTTTCAATGAACTGATAGTACCCCTTAAAAATGAGCAATGATGCCAGAATGGCCGATACAAATGCCCAAATGGTGGTGTTCACTGCCGGGAAAGCAATATTAAGGGTCAAAGCAACTCCCCCCACGATACCACCGACTTGCAGCAGTTTGAAAATCTGAATGAACAGCCACGTCCAGAGCGTCCAGTTTGTTCCCCGAATTTTGGGGCCCGGTAAGCGGTTGAAGGCGGCCATCACAGTTTCGCCGGAGTAGATGGCGTGTTTGCCGAATTCCAACTGTAAAGTGACTTTTACCAGACAACTTAAAATGATGACCCAGAAAGTGACAAACCCGGCCCGGGCACCCAGGGTAGTGGTGGCAATTAATTCTCCTGAGCCAACAATAGCCGCTGATAAAATAAAACCGGGGCCTAATTCTTTAAGAGTACCAAATAGTTTGGTCGGGGGCTCACGCGTAGCATCGGCCCGTAATACATAAGGGTTGTCGTCGGAAGTAATGGTTGTTGTAGGTTAGGTTGCAATATACTGTAGGCGGTTGGCAGTAGGCGGTTACTATGTACTGTTATACTGTTAGTAACCGTCTCCTGTCCACCACTGACTTTTACTGATGTTGCTCGCGCAACAGGTCATTCACTGTTTTTACCGGATTAAAGGTAACAATCGGTACTTCTACAAAAATGGTTGTCCAGTCAGACATACTACCGTTCCAGAGGCCGGGTAGCTCCTGTGCTTTTAGCACTTGCCCTCCTTTTGATTTCTTGGAAATAAAACCGGCTTTAGGATTCACGTAACGAGTCAGGTCAAACTTCTCGCCCCGGTGGTTCTTCAACGAGCAGGCAATATCTACCGGGTTAAAGTGGGTAGCGTTCTCCCAGGTGGCCCGCTGGTCGGGATTGTCCATATCAATCTGGGCACTTTCTACAATCTGTAGGGAAGTTGATCCATCCGGGTTAACCGCCCAGAAGGGGCCTCCGCCCGGTTCACCTTCGTTCTTCACCATGCCACATACGCGAATCGGACGATCAAGCATTTCTTCCAGGAAGACGATCTTCTGAGCACCGTCCATAGTGCTGAATACCTGCTCTGGTAATACGCATAGTTGGTCTTCTACAAACTCCCGCATTTCTTCCAGCTTTTCATCAGAGATTTCTTCCGATTCATCCAGAAAACGCAGGTATTCAAATATTTTCTGTTGGTATTGCAGTAAAATTCCGCCGAGCAGCTTCTTATTACGGAAGGTTGCCTCCTTGAGTCGGTCGGGCACTACATTATCAATATTTTTAATGAAGACAATATCAGCATCCAGGTCATTTAGATTCTCAATAAGCGCACCGTGTCCTCCGGGTCGAAATAAAATTTCACCGTTGTCTTCACGGAACGGTTCGTTATTCATATCCACCGCAATGGTATCGGTAGCGGGTTTTTGTTCGGAGAACGTTACATAATAGCGTACCCCAAAGTGCTTTTCAAAATGCCCTTTTACCGCAGCAATATGCTGTTCAAAAGCCTTCCGGTGCTCAGGCGATACAGTAAAATGAAGATATACGTTGTTATTTTGATCCCGGGCGTAATTGGCTCCCTCTACCAGGTGCTCTTCTACCGGTGTGCGGGAGTTAGTACCGTAACGATGAAACTTCAGCAGTCCTTTGGGTAAGCTGCCGTAGTTCATTGCATCTTCGTTAAGCAGGCTGTTTAGCACCTCTTTATATTTGCGTTGAAGAATGGCTTCGTTCAAGCCCATTCCCTGCTTTTGGTGCGTTGCGGTAAGATCTTCGTAAAAGGCAAAATCATTGATGCGCTTGAAGAAGGTAAACACATCGCGCTGATCGGGATTACTAACTAGCGCTTCATAGTCGGCATCGCTACCGGTATAGCTTTCCTGGAATTGGAATAAGTGTTTGAACATGCGGCTGGCCGCACCTGAAGCCGGCACAAATTTTACAACTCGCTTGGTAGGGGCCAGCGTTTCATATTGCTGAACATAGTTGGCGGATAGATCGTCACTTACCTGAAGGATACCATCGTTGATGGTGGCAGCTTTTACGATCTCCAGGTTAGGAAAACCTTCCTTGAAATTTTGGATCTGTTGTTCGGCAACATCCGGGTCAGTCCCGCGCTGCTTCAGTTGTGCTATATCTTGGTCTTTAAACATAAAAAAGTGGTTAGTAGCATGTTTATAAAAATTAACCCACCACACTAAAATGCGCAAGAAAGGCGTGCAGTAGGGCACTAAAGGTACTAACAATTAGTATATATGCCAACCGAAAAAATGGCCTCATGGTTTTCTTAGGCTATTAATGGCTGATGCAATAAATATTAATGAAACTGGTCTGTTGACCATTTCTGAGGATTGTTTCGTATGTAATGAGCTATATTTTGAAAGGCTTGTTCATCACGAATGATATGTTCGTAGTAGTTTCTATGCCATACGAACTCTCCGGGAGTATTTCTGAGAAAGTTTATTTGCTTGGTTGCGGCAGATTTGTATTGCCCGATGATGGCTCCGATAGAATTCTTTTCTGGGCCGGTTGGTCTTGCGGTTGTCGGGACTCGGTCGCCCGTACGGCATTTTGGGTTAAATCAGCATTTGAGTCATTGATAATCAGAATGCCATGCATGTGATTAGGCATAATGATGAAGGCATCGAGGGTAATGAAGGGGCGGAAAGCTGGTATGTTTTGCCAGTAGTTGTGGGCAATATGACCGAGTTCGTTGTAGAGCATGACTCCGTCTACGATTTTGCCAAAGAGGTGCTTTCGGTGCTGGGTGCAAATGGTAATAAAGTACGCTCCGCATTGTCTGTAATCATAGCCTTTTAAACGGTGGTGTCTGCTTGGGTCATAAGCCATATAGTTCTCTGTACAAAAACATGGCCACAGAGGGGATGAGATAAGGTATATGTATGTAGTTAAACACGATGTTAACACACTCTAAAGTGTCACATTATAGAGTGGTTTTTAATATCTTAACTTTGACTAAATCAACTGAAATGAATAATAATACCGGTATAAAAGTCAACCTATCTTTGCAAGTCGCGCGAAAGAAAAATCCTTGAAGCAGTGAGAAAGTGGATTTTTATTTATTTTTAGCGTTTGTGACTAATCTATACGCTACACTATGCAACACCTACTTACAGCCTTATTATTTTTCATTACGTTTACTGTATCTGCCCAAACTAAATCCAGTCAGCAATCGTCACCGCTGACCGAAGCCAAACCGGAGAGCGTGGGGATGTCGCCTGAGAGGCTGGCCCGCATTGATGCCATGTGCCAGGAAGCGATTGAGGATGGCGACGTACCAGGAATGGTTGCTCTGGTGGCTCGTAAAGGGAAGATCGTTTATTACAAAGCCTTTGGTAACGCTGACCCCTCGGGGAAAGAGATGGAGCGAGACGCCATTTTTCGTATCGCCTCGCAAAGCAAAGCCATTACCTCCACCGCCGTGATGATGCTTTGGGAGGAAGGACATTTTCAATTGGATGACCCCATTTCCAAGTATATTTCCGAATTTAAAGATCCGCAACTGCTAAAAAGCTTTCGCTACGGAGATACTACCTATACTACCGAGCCAGCCAACAAGGAAATTACTATTCGGCACCTGATCACGCACACTTCGGGGCTAGGCTATGGAATGATTGACGGAGATGAGCGCTTTAAAATGATCTACCAAAAAGCCGGGGTTACCGATCTGTTCACCACCGAAGACATCAGCATTGAAGAAAGCGTGAAAAAGCTGGCTACGTTGCCCTTGCACCACAATCCGGGAGAGGGTTACACCTACAGTGAAGGATTAGATGTTTTGGGTTATTTTGTTGAGGTTATTTCGGGCCAGCCCTTTGATGAATTTCTACGAGAGCACTTATTTGAGCCCCTCGGCATGGAGGATACCTGGTTTTACCTACCCAGTAATAAGGCTAATCGTCTGGTTAGTGTACAGTATCCTAGTAAGGGAGATTGGGCGCGTTACCCTGTCACTTTTTACGATCCCGATTACCCAGTGACGGGAGCAAAACGATTCTTCTCTGGTGGTGCAGGCCTGAGCAGTACGGCGAAAGACTACGCTACCTTTCTGCAAATGTACCTTAACGGTGGCGAACTTAACGGTGTGCGCATTCTGAGCCGAACCACCATCCAATCCATGATGGGCAACCAGATTGGTGATTTATGGGAAGGTACAGGCCGCCACTATGGTCTGGCTTTTGGAGTGCTGAACGAAGAAGGGCAGGCGCAGGGCGGCAGAGGCAGCACGGGTACCTTTGATTGGGGAGGCTACTTCAATACCCAATATTTTGCTGATCCGCAGGAAGATCTCATTGGAATTCTTATGAAACAAACCCAGGGTACTAGTTCCGATGATACCAGCTGGAAATTCCGTCTTCTCGTAAATCAGGCGGTAGATGATTGATTACTACATTGTTGTAAACTGCTTATTGCTATTGGTTGCTTTGTTAGGATAATGGAAGTGTGTTTTTTCAACTCGGAACAATGATTTACCTGCTTTTGGGAAAAAAGTAATACCCATTCGAGAGAAAAAAGAAAAAAAATATTGGCCTTCTACCAAGGGGAAACCCGCAATACCTCATCAATAGGCGGTACGTATAAAAAGTGCTGGTTTTCTAAAGGTGATCGTTATATATTGCTTTGTTTTCAAATTCTGCAAAAGAGAAATCTCCGGCACTATGGTGTCGTGGCAGAATTCTTACCTACATAATTTATTCGGATGGCGTATTTAAATATCAGAGCACAAGAAGAAAACACCTACGATGCCATTGTTATCGGATCGGGCATGAGTGGTGGTTGGGCAGCGAAAGAACTGTGCGAAAAGGGACTGAAAACACTAGTGCTGGAGCGAGGCCGTATGGTGAAGCACATAGAAGATTATCCTACCATGAACAAAGATCCCTGGGATTTTCAGTATCGTGGGGCCGTAACGCCGGAGCAATACGAGCGGCAGTTCAAGCAGCAGCGCACCGGTTTTCTGAGCGAGGCCGACCGCCATTTCTTCGTAGATGATATTGACCACCCTTATACCGAAATTAAGCGGTTTGACTGGATACGGGGTTACCATACAGGTGGCCGCTCGCTAATGTGGGGACGACACTGCTACCGCTGGAGCGATCTGGATTTTGAAGCCAACGCAAAAGATGGCATCGCTGTAGACTGGCCCATCCGCTATAAAGATATTGAGCCCTGGTATGATTATGTGGAAACGTTTGTGGGGGTGAGTGGTGAAAACCTGAACCTACCGCAATTACCAGACGGAAAGTTTTTGCCTCCCATGGAGCTCAACTGCATTGAAAAGCATGTGCGTAGCCGGATTAAAGCGGCCTTTCCCGGAAGAACCCTCACGATCGGTCGGGTAGCTCACCTTACCGAACCTACCGAAGAGCACCTGGCATCGGGCCGAAATAAGTGCCAGTACCGTAACCGTTGCTCCCGAGGCTGCCCGTATACCGCATATTTCAGCAGCAATGGAGTAACATTGCCCGCCGCAGAACGAACCGGGAATATGACCTTGCGACCGCACTCCATCGTGCATTCTATCATATATGATGAAGAACTAAAGCGGGCCACCGGGGTACGAGTTATTGATGAAGAAACGATGGAGGATATCGAGTACTTTGCACCGGTGATCTTCTGTAATGCTTCTACTTTAGGAACGACCCAGATTTTGTTAAACTCTACCTCCGACCGCTTTCCCAACGGTTTAGGTAATGATAGCGGCGAGCTTGGCCATAACCTGATGGACCACCATTATAAAGTAGGCGCTTTTGCTACATATGATGGGTTTGAAGATCAGTACTACAAAGGCCGCCGCCCCACCGGACCCTATATCCCCCGTTATCGTAACCTGGACCCGGAAAAGGAGAAGTTACCCTTTATGCGGGGTTACGGGTATCAGGGAGATTCCGGCCGGGAGAACTGGGGGCGCGGCGTAAACGAGCCCGCGATTGGTAAAGATTTCAAAGAAAGCCTGTTCAAGCCCGGTCCCTGGTCATTGTCATTAGTTGGCTTTGGCGAGCATCTGCCGTATCATGAGAATATGGTAATGCTGAATCATGATCTGGAGGATAAATGGGGCTTACCTACCCTGAGTATTGATTGTGAGTATAAAGGCAACGAGCTGACCATGCGCAAGCATATGGCCGATGATGCCGCGGAGATGCTGGAAGCAGCCGGCATGAAGAACATTCAGACCTATGATAATATTGGTGCGCCGGGCAAAGGCATTCATGAGATGGGAACCGCCCGTATGGGACGCGACCCGAAAACCTCGGTACTCAATAAGCATAATCAGGTTCACTCTGTGCCCAATGTATACGTGACAGACGGAGCCTGCATGACATCCTCATCCTGCGTAAACCCTTCTATTACCTATATGGCCCTTACTGCCCGGGCGGTAGATCATGCCATTAGTGAGATGAAAAAACAAAATATTAAAGCATGAACGGAAAGTCAGAAGAACAGAGTAGCATAAATACTGAACCTTAGCAGCTCTGAACATGCTACTAATAACAATCAACAATTAGCTATTTAGCAACTAAGCAGTATAATAATTTAGCAATCAGCTATTTAACAATTCAAGAAATGAACCGAAGAGAAGCTCTAAAACATAGTTCGCTCATTCTGGGCTATACCTTATCAGCTTCTGCACTGTCGCAGGTCTGGTCAGGGTGTACCTCAAAACCTTCTTCAGACTGGAAACCTAGCTTTTTTACCAAAGAGCAGTTTGCCACAATTTCTGAAATAGCCGAGCGCATTCTACCTACCACCGATACTCCCGGGGCAAAAGATTTAAACATTGATCAGTTTGTTGATCTGATGATTAAAAATACTTTTCCGGAAAAAGATCAACTAAGCCTGGTGACGGAGCTGGAGCGCTTTGAGCAGGAATGTCAGGAGGCAATGGGCGATCGTTTTGCTGAATTGGCCGCCCCCGATCAGGAAAGCTTCTTGCTGGAAATAGAAAAGGAATCCAATACGGTTAACCATACTATTTGGGGAGAAACCGTGGGCAATCAGAAGCCGCTTTCGTTTTATCGTAAAATAAAATCCATGATTCTGCTGGGGTACTTTACATCCGAAAAAGTAGGCGAAAATATACTAACCTACGAACCGGTACCGGGCTCGCAAGCAGGCTGCATTCCTCTCTCAGAGGTAGGCAACGCATATTCACTATAATACATCGGCAAAGCGGGAGATCAAATATTGGTTAGTGTGTGGTGTACCTCGGTAGGGCGTAGCAACACACTAAGCAGAATTGTCTATCTTCCCGGTTCTGTCTAGTCCATCTGAATATGAGTCTTCCTGTTTTTTTTGCCGGCTTGTTGCTGTTGTTTATTTTCTCTAACGATCTTATTGTTACTGCGCTTTCTTCTAATGGTGCAGGGTGGCTTACCCGGCATACCAGCGTTTCTCTATGGAAGTGCCTTATGACTATACACCGGATCACGGGATGGAGGAAAATCCTTTCATATGGCGGTACGCTCATCACATTAACCCTGTTAACCATGTGGCTGCTGGGTATCTGGGCATCATGCACGGTCATGATTCTCAGCGAAGAAGAATCAGTGATGAATATTGAGACTAATACGCCGGGGTCTTTATTCAGCAAAATTTACTACACTGGCTATACCCTTTCTACGTTCGGAAACGGAGATCTGGAACCAGGCACACCTTTCTGGGAAGTTTTTACCGCGCTTTTTTCTTTCACCGGGCTTATTTTTATTTCCATCGCTATCACTTATCTACTTCCGGTTTTATCGGCCGAAATTGAGAAACAGCGATTAAGCGTATATATTTCTACGCTGGGCTATTCGGTAGAAGAGATGATCCGCCAGGCCTGGAATGGACATGACTTAAATTCGCTGGAAGCCCATCTGCCTACACTGACGACCCTGATTATTCAACACACCCAGAACCATCACGCCTACCCGATTCTGCATTACTTCCACACTGAACGAAAAAAAGACGCTTTTGTCCTTAACCTAACTAACTTAGATGAAGTGCTGATCTTGCTGGAGTTGGTTCCGGAAGATCAGCGCCCCTCAAACCAGGCGATATTGCCGTTGCATAATGCTATTTCTCATTACCTGAGCACCGTGCAGAACGTTTACGTGCGCCCATCTAAGCAAGCACCCCCTCCGCCAGATAAAGCCAGAATTGCCGATATAGTACCTTTAACAGACTCAGATTGGGAGACGCATTACCATATTTGGGAAGAGCGGAGAAAAATGCTGCTGGGTTTAATAAAAAATGATGGTTGGCAGTGGGAGGATTTAGAAGCCGGAGCCTTTCAAAACTACCGCCATGATCCGAAAGAAGACAAAAAATAGGTGTTGTCTTGACCCAGACTTCAGACGTCTTGAGCTATGATATTTTGTATTGAACGAACTTCCAAAGTCTATAACATAGTTTATTCCGATCATCATGAAATAAGCAATATTCTATCAAACGTCTTATCTGACCGGGCAGGTAAGCGTTACCGAAGGCAGTCAGTAGGCACTCGTACGGCCTCCTGCTGACCGCTTCCTGGTACATCTAGAATAATGTCGAGCAACCGATACAGATTCGTAAGACAATGTGTAATGCACCAAAATTAGGGTGTGATTGTCGTTTTTGCGTTAAATTTTGCCATATTAAGCCCTTCATTAATATTCTTCGGTATTGTTACTGGCTTTCATTGTCTTATACCTGCTTGCTACAATTTTAATAGGCGTTATTTCTTCCCGGTGGATTAAAAGCAGCCAGGATTATGTACTAGCCGGGCGTAGACTCCCCTTACTATTGGCTTCATCGGCCTTGTTTGCTACCTGGTTTGGTTCAGAAACTGTGTTAGGGGCTTCTTCCGAGTTTGTAGAAAACGGATTGCTGGGAGTCATAGAAGATCCTTTTGGTGCCGCATTATGCTTGGTGCTGGTTGGGTTGCTGGTGGCCCGCCCCCTATACCGGCTGAATATTCTCACCTTCTGTGATTTCTACCGTGATCGGTTTAGCCCTCGGGTAGAACTGTTGTCAAGTCTGTGCATGGTGCCCTCTTATTTTGGATGGATAGCCGCTCAACTGGTTGCTATGGGTATTCTTTTCCAGGTAGTGGCCGGCATACCTACCTATATTGGCATCTGGATTGGCACAGCGGTTGTGTTAATTTACACCTCCATTGGTGGGCTGTGGGCTATTTCTATCACTGATTTCATTCAGACCGTCGTCATTGTATTAGGATTACTGTTTCTGGCGGTTGATCTGGGCACTGAAGCTGGGGGAGTCAACACCGTGATTGATCGTACTCCGGAGGGTTTTTTCCGGGCCATTCCCGAACCCACTCTGGAAAGTACGCTTCACTATCTGGCAGCCTGGATTACCATTGGGCTGGGGTCTATTCCACAACAGGATGTTTTTCAGCGCGTAATGGCTGCCCGTTCAGAAAAAGTTGCGGTGCGAGCCTCGTTTATCGGTGCGGGTATGTATCTATCAATAGGTTTTATTCCGCTTTTTATTGGGCTTTGCACTGTGCAGGTGTACCCTACCTTGATGGATTCCGTTTCCGATGCGCAATTGATGCTGCCAACAGTGGTATTGCAGCATGCAGGTATAGGTTTACAAATTTTGTTTTTTGGAGCATTGCTATCGGCAATAATGAGTACTACCAGCGGCGCTATGCTGGCTCCCGCTACTATTTTAGCCGAAAACATTATCAAGCCCCGCTGGAAGATTCAGGATGACCGGGTGCTGTTGCGTGTATTGCGAGGTTCTGTGGTAGTGGTAGCGCTGGCTTCTTCCATTATGGCCTCATTAAAAACTAATATCTACGATCTGGTGGCACTTTCATCGGTACTTAGTCTGGTTTCCCTGTTCGTACCTCTTATGGCAGGCCTTTATTGGAAGAAAGCAACCGAATTGGGTGCTATATTCTCTATCAGCTTAGGAATGATAAGCTGGTTGATTTTTGAATATGTAGAAACCCTGATGCCTAGCTTGCTTTGGGGCTTATTAGGTAGTTTTTTTGGGCAGTGGCTAGGTGATCAGATAGCCCACCGAAAGAAGTAAATAAGCAGGCTTGCCAAGCGGAATTCCGTAAAAATGGATTATTCTGTAAACAATGCTGGGGCGCCTGAGGGTTGCTGAGTTTTTAAGACACGCAAATATTTCATTTTTTACAGTTCGCAAAATTAACCTTGTTGGTAGTAATAAGCTCGCTGCTTCTATACGAGTGCTCTTGTGGTTTTAGCCAAAGTCCGAATAGTTGATGCAGTACTTACAGATTCGCAGAAAGAACATTATAAGAAAGAATGCCAGCATACAGAATAGAAACGATTTTGGGCTGAAGAGCCTCCTCGTCCGGTATTATCAATAAGCAGGCTTACGAGGAAATAATAAACATCACTAAAAGCAGGGATATTGTTTCTGTTTCTTTATTGAAAATATCTTATCAGATAGAAAAGCGAAAAAAGAATAGCAAAACTAGGCTATCCTTGTAAGTCATACATGTAGCTGTTTTGCAAGATCCTGCCAGGATAGAATAAAAAATCTGCTATTCTCACATTAAATATCAGCACAAATGAGCGTTTTATAGCTTTTATGTTGTTAACAGAAAGCAGAAGAAATAACAAAATATGTGTTCTATTTATCATATTAGTAAAAAACAAAGGAATTTGTGTAAGAATAGTACTTTTAAGTGATTTTTCTGCGTATCTTTAAAGTTTGTAAAAAAGCAATTTATATGAAAATGAACATCTTACTGACCGCATTGGGGGTCATCGCTCAGATCAGCTTAACCTTTGCTGTTGTTCCGCCAACTGATTCTCTGAATCGGGCACCGGAAAACTGGTATAATCTAGATCCGGAGACAAATCAGGTACAGGGAGTAAGTACCGAAAAAACATACGAGATTTTAGCAAATCGCAAAGGAGAGAAGATCGTAGTTGCGGTAATTGATTCAGGCGTTGATATTGATCATGAAGATTTACGGGATAATGTATGGGTTAATGCTGACGAAATTGCCGGTAATGGAAAAGATGACGATCAAAACGGTTATGTTGATGATGTGTATGGCTGGAATTTTATTGGCGGAGCTGATGGTTCTCATGTAAATTATGATACATACGAGCTTACCCGAGAGTACGCGACTTTAAAGAAAAAGTATGAAGGAGTAAATCTGGAAGAACTCCCCAAAAAAGAACGAGAGTACTTTCAGGAGATTGAACAGAAATTTACTCAAAAAGCGGCTGAAGCTGAGCAGGAGTTTCAGGCCTTTACTTATTTCCACAAAAACTACTCTCGCTCTGCGAAATTGCTTGAAGCCTATCTGGATGTAGATTCACTGACAATAGCAGATGTTGATAGATTAGAATCTTCGGATGAAATTGTGCTAATGGCCAAAAGTTTTCTGGAGTATGCTATGGAAAACGGTCTGGATGGCTCTATGCTGGAAGAAGGTATAGAACATTATCAGCAGGCAGTTGAGTACGGTTATAACCTGGAGTATAACCCTCGAACCATTGTGGGCGATCATTATGAAGATGTATCGGAGCGATATTACGGCAACAGCGATGTAACCGGCCCTGATTCGCGCCACGGAACGCACGTAGCGGGTATCATTGCGGCAAACCGAAATAATAATCTCGGAATAAAAGGTATCGCTGACCACGTAGAAATTATGGCTATCCGCGCAGTGCCTAATGGAGACGAGCGAGATAAAGACGTAGCCAACGCTATTTACTATGCGGTAGATAACGGTGCAAACATTATCAATATGAGCTTTGGTAAATCATTCTCACCTCACAAAGAGGTCGTTGACGAGGCAGTGCGGTATGCCGAAGAGAAAGGGGTATTGATCATTCATGCAGCGGGGAATAGCAGTGAAAATATTGATGAAACTGATAACTTTCCATCTCGGCAATATCAGGGAAACAAGAAATTTGCTAATAACTGGATTGAAGTAGGAGCTTCTTCCTGGAAAGGCGAAGGCGAGTTTGTTGCTAATTTCTCTAACTACGGGAAACACTCAGTAGATGTATTTGCCCCGGGTGTTGATGTATTTTCTACAACACCTAATCAGGGTTATGAAAGTCTAAGCGGAACCAGCATGGCCGCGCCCGTCACGGCTGGCGTAGCTGCCTTGCTGATGTCATACTACCCTGACTTAACTGCGGCCCAGGTAAAAGAGATTATTCTAACATCCGCAGTAAAATTAGACGACCTGAAAGTAAACTGTCCTGGTAAAGAAGGAAAACAGGTAAACTTCAGCAGTTTGTCTTCTACTGGCGGAGTTGTCAATGCTTTTGAAGCAGTGAAAATTGCTGAGTCGTATCAAATTCAAAAAGAAAAGTAACACAGAGCAATGAATCTGTGCAAAAAGCTTTCAACCATTATCGTTGAAAGCTTTTTTTATGAAATCGTAGCTAAATACCGGGATAAGAAAGTATCTATCAGCTCTCAAAATAAGTGATTTATCCTAAGGCAGAAATTCACCTCTTTTACATTAATTTTTCAAAAATATTGCAAACAAAATGCTACTGGAGGGATACTCCTATGGTAATTGTTGCCTGTTTAGGGGGTAATACTATAGTTTTTAGAAAAAACTTACAGTCCAATCATACATACAAAAATGTATTAACGAGCGCCCAAAGAGAGAAGTAGGTATTTGAGAACTGTAAACCTACTTGATATGGGGTATAAAATAACTCGTTTTTTTTGTCGGGTCCTTCCAAAAGCTTACATCGATAAATATTTTCACTCATAATTATAGGCTAATAATTAGCTATTTTTAGGTAATATTTATTGAAAGCGAACATCGAATTGTCTACTTGCAGCCATATAAAAAGAGGGATACTTCTATTCTTCATCATACTCCCCTTTGGATCAACCAAGGCAGATGCATACGGTTCATGGTCTGCAAAGTTGATTCGGTATTCTACGGAGCAGTTCTGCTTTGTTGGGGATAAAGCATTGCTCAAGAACGAAGAAGTAATAGATGCTTCAACGCCCTTGCTTGAGGTAGCGCAGATTAAGGAGAGCATTCCCGAGAGTAGCCTGTATTCCAACGCAGCTTTGAGTGGTATTGTGGTGGTTAGCATAGGAGTGCTGCTTTTTTGGGTGATTACATTAGCAACAAGCCGTAAAAAGTTGCGAAAAGCAAACCAGCAATTGGCTGCCAGCAATAAAGAAATTTGCCGCCAAAACGAAGTTCTTCTAAAGCAGAATCAGGAAGTTAATGCTCAACGCGAGGATAGCGATAAGAAACGAAAAACCCTGGAAGAAACGAACCAGGTAAAGGATAAAATATTTTCTATTATCTCTCATGATTTTCGCAGCCCGCTTAATACCATCCAGGGGGTTCTTAACCTGCTCCATATGGATGTGCTAAGCCCCGAGGAGCTGAAAAGCATGCTTCCCCATCTTACCCGAAAAGTTGATTACAGCATCAACCTGCTGGATAACTTACTGAACTGGTCTCGCACGCAAATGAACGGCTTAAAAGTAAACACTATTACTTTTACGTTAGAGCCTGAAATTGAGGAGACAGTCAGCATGATGTCGCAGTTAGCCCGGCAAAAAAGTATTCGTATTGAGAAGAATATTCTTAAAAATTGTTTAGTGCTGGCTGACCCTGATATGATCCAGTTAGTCGTTCGGAATTTGCTATCCAATGCCATTAAATTTACCAATCCGGGTGGGCTCATCAGAATTTCCACGGAAGTAAAAGGTACTAATGTAGTCATTTCTATCTCAGATACCGGAATTGGCATGGACGAAGCATCCATCCAGAAACTGTTCAAGCAAACGGGGTACACCACCAAAGGTACTGCCGAAGAAAAAGGAACTGGATTGGGACTTAGATTGTGCAGTGAATTTGTTCACCGAAACGGAGGTAAAATCTCAGTAGAGAGTAAATTAGATGAAGGAACTTCTTTTTACTTCACGCTCCCCCTGTCCGAAGTGCTTGAAGAAGTTCCTTACGAGAAAACCGTCCTAAGGTCATAAATCTGCTTCCACGCTTCATGTCTAATCCCCCTTTTATAGTAGGGAC
Source organism: Roseihalotalea indica (assembly GCF_022458895.1). The sequence continues at coordinate 280,109 of NZ_JAINFL010000003.1, forward strand.
ATAGAATAGGCAACATTGGGCCAAGTAAAAGCCGTAATTCTTCACGAGCACTATATCATTTCAATGTATCTGGAAGGAAAAATGACAGCCTCCCTGGCGCAAGAAGAAGGCGCGTGCCTGATTAGGGCATAATTCTACGATAGTTGTTATGAAAGGTAAAGATTATGGGTTAGTTTAGCCTGTATACAACCTATAATCTATATGCCTTATCCTCTTTACTCCCGTCGTAAAGCTCTGACGGGATTACTTACTGCCTCTTCAGCGCTGGTCGTGGGCAATGCCCGTGCCGATGCCAAGCCTGTCAAAGTAGCACCCAATCCTGATTTTCTTTATTGTCTCAATGTAAGTACCCTGCGAGGGCAGAAACTGGGAGTGGTAAAAGAACTGGAAATTGCCGCTCAAGCCGGATTCGATGCCGTCGAGGTATGGATCAACGGCCTGCAAGCGTATCTTGATGAAGGCGGAAGCCTCTCTGATCTGCGCAAGCGCATTGATGATCTGGGAATTACCATAGCCAATGCCATCGGATTTGCCCAATGGATTGTGGATGATAATACGGTGCGTAGGGAGGCTCTGGAACAACTAAAGCGTGAATCGGACATGCTGACTCAGTTGGGGTGTACCCGTATTGCCGCGCCGCCTATGGGAGCTACCGAGCAACCCGGCCTGGATCTGATGAAAGCCGCTGAGCGCTATCGGGCTATTCTGGAGCTGGGTGAAGCACAGGGAGTTATTCCCCAACTGGAAGTCTGGGGCTTTTCGGCTAACCTTCATCGCCTGGGACAAACCATGTTTGTGGCAGTAGAAAGCCAGCACCCAAAGGCTCGTATTCTACCCGATATTTACCATTTATACCGGGGCGGCTCCGAGTTTAACGGCTTGAAACTGGTGAGTGGTTCTGCTATTGAAGTATTTCACGTTAATGATTATCCCGCTCAGCCCGCTCGCGAAGAAATAGACGACAGTTACCGGGTGTATCCGGGTGATGGTGTGGCTCCTCTTACGGAAGTGCTGCAAGATTTGCGAGCCACCGGGCCAGGAAAAATCCTTTCGCTGGAGCTATTTAATAAAGATTACTGGCAGCAAGATGCCCTTACAGTAGCCAAAACCGGACTAGGAAAAATGAAGAAGGCAGTAGCCAAGGCAATGAAAGGGTGATGGAAAAAGAAGACCTGCCGTTTCTTGACAAGTCTTACGTTAAAAAATTCCATCCTGAGAAGTTAAAAAAGTATGCTACAAAGCTAAAGGGAATTTGATGAACGTTCGTTAATTCAGTGTTATGTTTAGATTAATAATACAGCAATTTTCTGTCGCTAAAATCTGGGCTGGATACGGCGGTTTAAGCTTATTGGTGGGAGTTGCTCTGTGGAGTTGCTCGGCTCCCGGTCAGAACGAAATGCCTGCTGAGCGCCCTCCTAACATACTGTGGATTACCAGCGAAGATAACAGCCCATTGGTGGGCGCGTATGGAGATACATTTGCTACAACTCCCAATATTGACCGATTAGCTACTGAAGGAGTGCGGTACACCAATGCCTTTGCTGCCGCACCCGTCTGTGCTCCCTCCCGGAATGCCCTTATCACCGGAATGTACCCCAACTCACTGGGCACCGAGCATATGCGAAGTACCTACCCGGTCCCGGATTTTGTAAAGTTTTATCCGGCATACTTGCAGGAGGCAGGATATTACTGCACCAATAATGTTAAGAAAGACTATAATACGGTAGACCAGCCCGAAGTGTGGGATGAATCCAGTTCAGACGCTACCTATCAGAATCGGGCGCCGGGACAGCCATTTTTTGCTGTTTTCAATTTTACTACATCGCACGAAAGCTCTATTCATTCGTTTATTCCGAATGACTCCCTGAAGCACGATCCGACTAAGGTACCTATTCCACCATACCACCCCCGCACCCCGGAAATGGAACATGACTGGGCGCAGTATTATGATCGGGTACAGCAGATGGATGCCCAGGTGGGAGAGGTGTTGCGAGAGCTGGAAGAATCCGGCTTGGCTGATAGCACTATTGTGTTTTACTACAGCGACCACGGCGGAGTGCTCGGGCGCAGTAAGCGTTTTATCTACGAATCGGGCTTGCATATCCCTATGGTTATTCGCTTCCCAGAGGCCTATCGCCATCTGGCTCCCGGAGAACCCGGTTCTACCACCGATCGGCTGGTTAATTTTGTAGATTTTGCTCCCACTTTGCTTTCGCTGGCAGGTATTTCTATCCCTGATTACATGCAGGGCCACCCCTTCTTGGGTAAGCAAGCCGCTGATCCGCCCAAATACACGTACAACTTTCGGGGGCGCATGGATGAGCGGTTTGATATGGTTCGTTCGGTACGGGATAAGCAATATCGATACGTGCGCAATTATATGCCGCACAAAATTTATGCTCAGTACATTGAGTACTTATGGCGCGCACCTTCCATGCGATCCTGGGAAGAAGCATATCTGGCCGGAGAGTTGAATGAAGTGCAATCCGCATTTTTTGAGGAAAAACCGGCGGAAGAATTGTATGATGTAGAAGCTGACCCCGACAATATTCATAATCTAGCCAGCGAGCCTGCCTATCAGGAGGTGATGACTGAGCTGCGTGAAGCTAACCAGCAATGGCTATTAAGTATCCGAGATGTAGGCTTTTTGCCCGAACCTATGATGCTGGACATTGCCAGTGACTCGAGTACTACGCTCTATGAATTTGCTCATTCGGATGCCTATCCCTTAGAAGAAATTATGAGGGTTGCTGAGATGGCCTCTATGCGTGACCCTAAATACCTGCAAGATCTCATCAATCAGTTGGGAAGTGAGCAACCCGTGGTGCGCTATTGGGCAGCAACAGGTTGCCGGATTCTGGCCGAACAAGCCGGGGCTGCTAAAGAGAAATTGCAAACCTTATTAGATGATGATGAGGTAAGCGTACAGGTTGCGGCAGCCGAAGCGCTGTACCATCTGGGAGAAAAACAGTCGGCAGTTAATACTTTACGAGAAGCTCTTTCGGATGATAATATGATGGCTCGGGTGCAGGCATTGAATGTATTGGAAACCATGGACGCAGATGCTTTACCTACACTGGATGCTGTGAAGGCACTGCTACCGGCAGACAACGAAGATCGGGAGTATGATACTCGTGCCGCCCGTCACCTGTCCAATAAGCTGTCAGATATGGCCCAGCAAGGCTCCTAATAATTATTTTTCGTGAAAATGCTAATCCATTGCTAATGAAAAGAAGAAGCTTCTTTTGGGTGATTCTGCTATTACTAACCACGCAGAGTTGGGGCCAGGTCATTGATGAAACCCTTATAAATAACAATAAGGCTGAGCGGGAAATGTGGCTGAAAGATGCGGGTTTTGGTATGTTTATTCATTTTAGCTTTGATAGTCAGCTAGGTGTGGTAATTAGTCATTCTATGGTTGGGGCGTCGGATGACTACCTCAACCGTTTTATTAACGAACTGCCTCAAACCTTCGACCCCGGGCAGTATTCACCGAAAGAAATTGCAGTGCTGGCTAAGCTGGCCGGTATGAAATACATTGTACTGACTACCAAACACCACTCGGGGTTCTGCCTGTGGGATACCAAAACGACTGATTTTAACATCATGAATACTCCTTACGGAAAAGATCTGGTAGCCGAATTTGTAGAAGCTACCCGGGAGCAGGGATTGGCCGTAGGATTTTATTATTCGCCCGAAGATTTCTATTTTCTGCACACGCACGACCAAACGGTTCGGCGGTATTTTCCCGAACCCCTGCCCGATGCAGTGATGGACGAGTATGTTGATTACGTAGAGGCTCAGTGTACCGAACTGATGTCTAACTACGGGCAGATTGATGTGCTCTTTTTTGATGGTGGTGAAGGCCGCTTACAGGAAAAAGCCAAGGAGGTCAGTTGGCAATTACAGCCTGACGTGCTGGTCACCCGGGGAGCGATTGCTACTCCTGAACAAACAGTGCTGGGAATTACCTCCGAACAGCCCTGGGAGGCTTGTGTTACGATGGGCACGCAATGGCAATACAAACCCACGAATGACGATTATAAATCGGCTGCTCGCCTGATTGAGATATTGATCGAGAGTCGGGCCAAAGGTGGTACGTTGCTATTAAATGTTGGCCCCAAACCTAATGGCGAGTTACCCATTGAGCAGGAAGAACGGTTACGAGAAATAGCTGCCTGGCACTTTATCAATCAGGAAGCTGTGCATAACGTACGCCCCTGGGTCATTCCCCGGGAGGACGACATCTGGTTTACCCGCAGTAAAGATGGCAACACCGTATACGCTTACCTAACCAATCGACCAAACTGGCCGAGGGGCGAACGCCGAGACTTTGTGATCAAATCTGTACAGGCTACGGATCAAACGGAAGTAACAGTATTGGGGCAGTCGGGAGAAGTGGTTGAGTATAATCCGGATGCCGATGGGAAAACCTATTTTGAGCAGAAAGAAGATGGTCTGCATGTCTCCTGTGTGCGCGCTCAGCGTATCTACAACAATCATAAATGGCACAACCCAATCGTGCTTAAACTGGAAAATGTAGAAGCAGCCTTAGAGCCACCCGCTGTACAAACCGTCTCGGCTGAGCGTAATGGTAGTACGGTGGTGCTTAAGGGACAGGTTATCGAGACGGGAGATGCGGATCAGGTGGAAGTCGGGTTCTTCTATCGGCCATTTGCCGGATTTACCGAGGCTTTAAATACGCAAGCCTGGAAGGAAACGAATTTTAAGACAGTAAGCAGCAGAGAGGATTTCGAGGTAACACTACCTCAGCTTAAACCGGGACAGGAATACGAATATCAAGCTGTACTGCGACACCCAAAAATTGAGGTGCAGGGCGATATCCAGCGAGTCTCGATACCTGCTGAGTAGAAAGAAATGTAGGTAGTACGCCAACAAATATCCTGGCCAAGCAAAACATATGGTCTGCTAACCCTCTTAACTAATCGATCATCAAACTATATAAACCTTTCAACAATATCTCATGAAACTTACTCAAGAAACAACGATTGGCTGGATTGGAACGGGCGTAATGGGCGCCGCTATGGTCGATCGCTTACAGGAAGCAGGATATTCTTGTGTAGTCTATAACCGAACCAAAGAAAAAGCAGATGCTGCTATTCAGCGAGGCGCTACCTGGGCCGATACCCCCAAGGCAGTCGCCGAACAGGCTGATGTCATTTTTACTATTGTGGGTTTTCCACAGGACGTCCGCGAAGTTTATCTGGGTGAAGATGGAGTGCTGGCTGGCGCCTCGGAAGGTAGCATTCTCGTAGATATGACGACCACCGAACCTAGTCTGGCTCAGGAAATTTACGAAGCTGGGCAACGGAAAAATATGTCTACCGTAGATGCACCTGTTTCGGGCGGGGATGTAGGCGCTAAAAATGGTGCACTATCCATTATGGTAGGGGGCGATGAAGAAGCGGTATCCACCGTGATGCCTCTGTTCAAAATTATGGGCAAAAACATTGTGTACCAGGGAAAAGCCGGATCAGGGCAGCATACCAAAATGTGTAACCAGATTACCATTGCCGGTACCATGATTGGGGTTTGTGAGTGTTTGCTATACGGCTACCGGGCCGGATTAGACCTGCCAACCATGCTCCAGTCCATCAGTGGTGGTGCGGCTGCCTGCTGGACGCTGGATAACCTGGCACCCCGCATTGTAGATCGTAACTTTGATCCCGGGTTTTATGTTGAACACTTTATAAAGGATATGGGAATTGCCCTACAGGAAGCCAACCGGATGGGGCTAGCCATGCCCGGACTGGGGTTGGTTAAGCAACTGTACGAAGCTGTAAAAGCTCAAGGCCACGGAAAACTCGGCACCCAGGCCCTAATGCTGGGATTAGAAACGCTGAACGGTAAATCGGGCGAATAATTAACCGGAAATGGGAAGGCAGAAATTGGGGATGGGAAACGGGAGTTGGTAATTGATAAATCGGAGACCGGAAGCAGGAGGTGGTAGACAGTGACTTAAGCATACAAGCTCCGAATTTCATACCAACAATTAGCCATTAACAATCCAGCAATTTAACCATTTAACAATCTAACAAGTTAACCTTCAAAACATTAACCCATGTCACGACTCATAAACGGACTTCATCATATTACGGCCCTGGGCGGTGAGCCGCAAGCCAACCTTGATTTTTACGCTGGCGTGTTAGGATTACGTCTGGTGAAGAAAACCATCAACTTTGATGCTACCAACGTATACCATCTCTACTACGGCGATGAAACGGGCCAGCCTGGCACCATTATGACGTTCTTTCCGTATCCGGGCATCACTCGGGGACGGATTGGAACCGGGCAGGTCACCATTACCTCTTTTTCTATTCCGGCCAACTCGGTAGACTATTGGGCTAAACGGCTGGAAAGCAAAAACATCCATTTCCAGTCGCCTAGCCGGCGGGGAGATGAAACGGTGTTGCCGTTGGAAGACCCGGACGGACTGCTGCTGGAGCTGGTGGCCACCGACCAGGATAAGCGCAGCGGATGGACGCAGGGTGATGTTCCTGCCGAACATGCCATTCGAGGATTCTTCGGTATTTCCGTATGTGTAGGTAACCCAATGGCTACTCAGCATTTATTAACAAATACCCTGGAGCATACAGTCGTTGATGAACATGGCGGACGTACTCGCCTACAAGCCGGCGATGGTGGTCCGGGTACGCTGATTGATCTGGTTTGCCCGCCCAATCCGGTACGCGGACTGCAAGGTGGTGGCACCATTCATCACGTAGCCTTCAGTACAGACAGTGACGAGACCCAGAAGCAAATCCGTGAGAAGTTGGCTCAAGCCGGTATGCAGGTAACCGCTGTGCTGGATCGGCAGTATTTCCACTCTATTTACTTTCGCGAGCCAGGGGGAGTTTTGTTTGAAGTAGCCACCAACCCACCCGGCTTTGCCCGAGATGAAGAGGTGGCCGAACTGGGTACCTCCCTGAAATTACCACCCTGGGAAGAAAAAAACCGGGAGCGGATCGAGCAGAACCTTCAGCCCATTACAATGAACAGTTAGCAATAGGCAATCTTCTTAAATACGTTAATCAATAATCCTTCCTATGTCTCCTCATCAAGGACAAGCTGTACGATACGCGGGTAAGCCGCTTAAGGAAAGTTCGGTTGCTATGATCATGATTCATGGTCGTGGGGCAAGCCCGGAAAATATTCTCAGTTTGAGCGACGCTTTTGCAACGCAGGATATTGCGTTTGTTGCTCCGCAGGCCGCTAATTATACCTGGTATCCCTACAGTTTTATAGCTCCTATTGAAGACAATGAACCTGGTATATCATCAGGACTAGCTGTTATTGAGCAACTGTTGAGCACTATTAACCAGAAGGGGATTCCAACTCATAAAATTATCCTGCTGGGCTTTTCTCAAGGGGCCTGTTTGTCTTTGGAGTATGCAGCCAGGCATCCGCAGCAGTATGGCGGTATCGTCGCACTTAGCGGGGGAGTGATCGGGCCGTTAGGGATGAAACGGCAGGATACCGGAGACATGCAACAAACCCCGGTTTTTATTGGCTGTAGTGATGTAGATGCCCACATTCCTCTGGAACGCGTGCAGGAAAGTACCCGGATATTTGAGTCGTTGAATGCCGACGTTACCGAGCGTATTTATCCGGGAATGGGCCATACCATAAATCAGGATGAAGTAGATTATATTGACAAACTATTAGTCCAGGTGAAAGGCTCCTGACAGACTATCTAATTTTTGGCTATGGAATAAAATAGCCCTCCTCTAATCAGTATAAATAGTTCTTTAAACGCGCAAATATCCTGTTGTCCATTGTTGTACAACATTTGTCCGTTACTGGACAGTGCACGGATACGCAACCTTCATTTTTCTCGTAAAAACGAGTCTTCTTTTCCTGGCATTAGATATGGTATAGCGAATTAAAAACACCCTCCAGCGATGGAGCGCTAACCTGAAAATGCTCATGTTCAAGAATTACTTTATCATCGCTTTCCGCAACCTGTTTCGGCACAAATTTTTTGCCCTAATTAACATTTTTGGGCTAGCTGCCGGGATGTCAATCTGCCTGCTGATCATCTCTATGCTACTGGAACAGAAGAGTTATGATAATTTTCATACCAATAAAGATCGTATTTACCGGGTTACGACCCTGGCTGGCCGGGAAAATGCCACGACTCCGTCTTTATTGGCGGATGAACTAAAGAATTACCCCGCCGTAGAAAAAACGGCGCGCCTAAAAAGAGGATTTGGCGGTGACGCTACTTATCACCAAACCACCATCCCGTTGATCGGCTTCTTTGCCGACTCTACCTTATTCTCCCTCTTTGATTTTCCTTTGCTATACGGAAATCCTGCTCGGGCTCTTACCGAACCCTTTTCCGTGGTACTGTCCCAGGAAACTGCCGAAAAACTGTTTGGGCAACAAAACCCGTTAGGCGAAACCATTTCGCTGGAAGAGCGCGGTCTGGATGCATTTGGGTTTAATATGGGGGCTCATCAGGCCCAGCCTTACGGTGAATTTACAGTGACGGGTGTGCTGGCTGATACGAAACAAAAGACTCATATTCCGACCGAAGCATTTATCTCCTACGCAACCCGGCAAGCCCTGGTACAAAATGGTGTCTGGGAAAATGACCTGGAAAGCTGGACCGATATATTTGGCTCTACCTATACTTATGTGCTAATGCGAGAAGGAGCTTCGCAGGCAGAATTAGCCGCCATTGTAGATCAAATTGGTCAACGGGAATATGCTCAGTTGGAGGAGCAGTATCATCACTATCGTTTCTCACTGCAACCCCTCACTCATATTACACCCAGCCGAATGATCAATAATCCGCTCAGCTTTCAAATGCCTCTGGAGGCTTACTATTTTCTGGGAGTGCTGGCGTTGCTGGTGATGTTGACAGCAGGCTTTAATTACACAAATTTATCGGTAGCCCGCTCGCTTACTCGAGCAAAAGAAGTTGGAGTTCGTAAAGTGTCGGGAGCATTTCGTCACCATCTGTTTGCCCAGTTTGTAGGCGAATCAATCTTGCTGGCTCTGTTAGCACTGGGGGCGGGGATTATTCTGTTTCAGTTTGTTAAACTAGGGTTTGTCAATTTGTGGGTCAATCAATACCTTAATTTTGAATTAGCCGAACATGCTTCGGTATATTTTTACTTTGTTGGATTTGGTATAATAATCGGGGTGTTGGCTGGTTTGTATCCCGCCCTGTATATGAGCCATTATACCCCGTCAAAAGTATTGAAAAACCTTACGCTGATGCGTCCGGGGGGGCTGGGTATACGCAAGGTGTTGATCACGCTACAGTTCACGCTTTCGTTAATATTCATTGTATCAGCCCTGATTTTTTATCGCCAGCTAGACCATTACCTGCATCTTGAATATGGCTTTTCTCAGGAAAATATTCTGAACATAGAGCTACAGGGGCATCCTTATGAGCAAGCAGTCAGCCAGTTAAGCCAGGTAGCGAGTGTAGAAGATATCTCCGGCTGCTGGTTTATTCCTTCTTCGGGTATTATCATTGAGAAGAACATACAGCTTCGGGAGGAAGAAGAAGCGCGTAATTTTAACTTCATGGCCGTTACCCCAAATTACTTCCGTAATCATCAAATTCCGTTATTGGCGGGTAGAACATTTACCGAAGAAAATGCCCAGTCAGAAGTGGTGGTAAATGAACTGGCAGTAGAAGCCCTAGGGTTTGAGAATTTACAGGATGCCCTGGGTGCTACATTAATAGTAGACGGAGGGCTGCAAAAAGAAAATGGCAGCCTGGTGCAGATTACCGGCGTAGTCCGCAATTTTCAGGACGGCCTGCCCATCCATAGCATGAAACCTATGCTATTGCAGTACGAGCCCCAGAGTATTAAAGTCGCAAATGTCCGAGTGCTGCCAACCGATATCCGAAAGACGATGGACGACCTGAACAATCGCTGGGGGGTGATTGATCCAATGCGCCCGATGGAAGCCAGGTTTCTGGAGGATCAATTGAATACCTCGCTTCAGGTGTTTGTCGATATTTTCAAAGTGTTTGGCTTTCTAACGTTTCTGGCTATTTCCATTGCTTTGCTGGGACTATTGGGTATGGCGGTGTTTACTGCGGAAAGTCGCATCAAAGAGGTGGGTATTCGTAAGGTGCTAGGGGCTAACCCGGGGCAACTGATCTTTCTATTGTCTAAAGGGTTTCTGCAATTACTTATTGTGGCTATTGTAATCGCTGTTCCCTTGGCTTATTTCGGAAATAACCTGTGGTTACAGAACTTTGCCAACCAGGTACCGATAGATGCGAGCGTTTTTCTGGCAGGTATTGCAATTATGTTGGTGTTAGGATTAATTGTGGTTATCTCTCAAACACTAAAAGCCGCCACTTCTAATCCGGTTGATAGCCTGAAAGATGAATAATGTTAATAGACGTTATTCTGATTTCTTTCAATGATATACCAGGAAGCCGGTGGCAGGAGGCGGTACAGGGGGGCTGCCTCCTGCTAACTGCCTTCGGTAACGCTGCCCCGTCAGATAAGACTTTCAAAAGAAAATAGCTGCTTCCGTAATGATCAGAATACATTCTAATGAATAATGGTGATTAGTCTTTGGAGAGTATCGATCAGAGACGTAGTTCGTATTTTTGCTCAATGAGAGCTTTGCCAAAGTCAGTAGAAGGTTTTTCTTCAACCAGTTGAAATCCATGCCGACGGTATAAGCTAGCGGCAGCGGTTAATTCGTGGGTAGTCCAAAGATAGGAAGAGCGGTATCCTTTCTCCTTTAAGAAGTCTATATACAATTGCATCAGCTTTTTGCCTAGCCCAACGCCTCGGTAACTGTTATCAATAAAGAAATAGCGCAACTGGGCTGCCTCACCTCGGTCCATGAGTAGAAGAAAGCCTATCCGTTTTCCCTGATGCTCGCATACCCAAACCCGGTTTCTATCCGGATCATACTGGTCAGAAAATTCAACAAGGCCCTTTGCCACATACTGCTCAAAAGCGGTTCCGAAGCCGTATTCCTGTTGATATAGTTCGCCGTGAGAGCGAATCACAAAGCCCAGGTCGCCTGCTACCAGATGGGTTCGGATAGAAATATCGGCCAGTGTATTGGGGGACGCAGGTTGAGAGCCTATCAGTAAATCTTCAGCTTCAGCCAGCAACTTGGCCAGGTGCTCTTTTTCGGTTTCGGTTAAATGGCGCGTATAGTTATCAATCTGTCGCTCTGATTGGGTATTGAGGTATTTAAAAAGCGATTTGCCCTTGGATGATAAACAAATATTCTGCACTCGCTTGTCATGGGCAGAGGTGATTTTCTGGATGTAGCCTTCTTTTTCAAACCTTCGGAGGATACGGCTTAGATACCCTTTGTCCATTTGGAGAGTAGATACCAGCTGCGAAGCCGGTATTGACTCTTGCTGTGCCAATTCATACAAAATACGGGACTCAGACAGGGAGAGCGTACTATCCAGAATATGCCGGTTCAGCAATCCCAGAAAGTTTGTATAAAAACGATTGAAGGAGCGTATCTGTGTAATTGTGGACATAGGTGGTTCGTAAATTGAAAGCAAATTCTTAAATTTAGTTGACAAAAGCAACTAAATTAAGAGAGCAATAGTATAGAAAGATTCGCTGCAATTAACCAACGTTTTTAAGTTAGATGTTAGCCGGAGCTGCTTATCTGAATGGAACTACGAGAGGGTTTCTTTTGGATTAAGCTGGCAATATCTGTTTCCACTTGTCAGTTTCAGCAAAGGTTTTAATGGCTTCGTTACGGGTAAGTAACAACTCAGTGAAGTGACGTTTGAGGACGATGGTATCTGCCCACCGACCCAAAATGCCTGCCGGAGAGGTAAAACGGAATTTATCGGTCATTAAGGTAAAGCTGGAATGCTCTTCAAAATAGTGGTCATGGACCAGTGAGCGAAACGGGCCTTTTGCCATTTCATCGCGAAAGTAGGTTGGGGGTTCGTAGGCTGCCATACGCATAGTCATAGTAACTCGGGCTCCCAGGTGTTTGGCCCGCCAGGTTACTCGTTCATCCAACCGCATCAATCCTTCCGTCCGCCCCCCGATAGCCTCTTCTTGCGTATGCTTTACCGACAGCTTGTGTAAATCAATGCTGGTTGACAGATCAAAGCATCGTTCTATCGGGGCATTAATACGAGTCTGTAGTGTGATAAGAGGCATGATTGGTCAATGGTTGGATTGCTGATTGCACTCGGTGGCTGTCTGATTCAATTGCTGAATTGCTGATTGTTAATGTTTATATAATTTTACCGCCTGTTTTTAGGTCTTTTCCGAGATCCGCTCAACCCTCTGCTCCTAGCACCCAGCTCCAAGCTTATAAGTCTTCCAAATTTATTCTATCATTCACTCTTTCATTCATTCAATAGCGAAAGGTCAAGTGAGAAACTAGGGAGGATATTTTCGCCGGAAAGGGTTTGGCCAAAGCCGGATATTGTTTCAGTGGTGGTATTTGGGTGGTAGAGGTATGCTTGCTGTTCGTCGGGGTCAATGAGCCAGGCGAGTTGGCAACCGTTGCGTAGCCACATGTGCATTTTCTCTTTCAAGTCCTCCAGATCATCCGTATCAGATTTACGTTCTATCACAAACTCGGGACAAAGAGGAGCAAATTTGCGCTTTTCCTCATCGGATAGAGCATCCCAGGTGGCATTGGATACCCAGGCTGCATCAGGCGCACGGTTAGAACCATCCGGTAGTTTAAAACCAGTGGATGAGTCAAAGGTCTTGCCGAGTTTGTGTTGTACATTCCAATTGGCTAATTGGCGCAAAATTTCAGCATTCCGTTTGCCTGATAATGATCCGGTGGGTGACATAATAATGATTTCCTGATGTTTATTGCGTTCAATGCGCAAATCGCGATTATCCAGACAGAACTCATAGAACTCCTCATCCGTCATCTGATGCACCTGGCGGCCTCGTAAAACATGATAATGCTCCATTTCCATAACTCGAGGGTTTTCTTTAAGTATACGAAATTTCACGCATTCGTTTTATCAGAGTTGGTTACCAGCGAACAGTAACTACTATCAACCCGGCTGAATAGTAAATACATAAGACGACAAAGGAGCCAGTTGGATGGGTACGCCTCCGTTACCTTCACTGACAATCACTTGACTCACCGGCATTGAAACCGTTGTCTCGGTCTGGAAAATATCCTTTAATGTATAGGTACTGCTTTCGGATAGTCCCATAGCGCGTATGGCCGTAACCGGAATCTTGAGATTAAAGGAAAGCGTTTCGTGGGCATCAAAATTAGAGATAATTAACAGTCGTTGGTTTTCGGTGAATCGTAGGAAGGCATACACCCGATCATCGTAGCCGTGCGTGAACCACCGGTTATGTGGGTGAAGGTCATAAAAGTATCCTTTGCCAATGGCGTCTTCATGAGCCAGATTTAATAGTTGCTGGTAAAAACTGCGTAACGATTGTTGGTCTTTACTGAGCAGGCCACCATCAAATTTTCCATTATTCATCCATTGCTGGTGCGTGGGCACGCCCCAGTAGTCAAAAATGGTGGTACGTCCATCATCGCTGCTGAATCCGGCATCTCCTTCGGCAGGTTCGCCTACTTCCTGTCCAAAATATACCATAATAGGTCCGGTATGCCATAAGGTACACACCACCATGCCCGGTCTGGCTTTTTGCGGATCATGCGCAAAGAAGCGGGAACCGATGCGCTGTTCATCGTGGTTCTCCAGAAAACGGAGCATATTCTGGTTTTTGCCACGTAGAAACTGCCAGATATCCGGCAAATGCGCAATTGAACCGCGCTCTTCAGTAGCTGCCCGTAGTGTATCGTACAATTGCACTTTGTCGTACAGGTAGTCAAATCCGCCTATGTCAATATAGTTACGGTACTGTTCAGGGTTATAGATTTCAGCAATAAAGACTAGGTGAGGGTGTTGCTCTTTCACTTTAGGAATGACCCAATGCCAGAACTGTACGGGCACCATCTCGGCCATATCGCAGCGAAAACCATCCACATTTTTGCCTGCCCAAAAGCTCAGAATGTGGTACATCTTACGCCAAGTATCCGGTACCGGGTCAAAGTAGGTTTGGTGATCGTTGAGATAGTCTACTCCGTAATTGAGTTTGATTGTTTCAAACCAGTCATTGACGGTAGGCTGGGCCGTAAATTGATCATTTCCGGTAGCTTTGGCCGGGGTTTCTTCAAAGTGGCCATTTTTGGTTGGAAAATCGTGGTCTCCCAACGGCTGATATCCCGGCGGCACCTGAAACGATTCTCCAACGATATAGTAAAAGTTATTGTGGGGGTCAAAAGCCTGCTGGGTATCATCGCTGGCACCAAAATCTTCTACCCCTTCCGGTTTAGCATCAGAATGGTAAAAGCGCGCCACATGGTTAGGTACAAAGTCTATGATGACTTTCAATCCCTGAGTGTGTGTGCGTTGTACCAGAGCCTCAAACTCCTGCATGCGGTTAGGGACCTCTTCGGCCAGATCCGGATTTACATCGTAGTAGTCTTTTATGGCGTAGGGTGAGCCAGCTCGGCCTTTCACCACATCGGCATCGTCTAGTGGAATGTCGTATTCCCGATAATCATTGAGCACCGCATGTTCAATCACGCCGGTGTACCAGACATGCGTGGCACCCAACTCCTTGATTCTGGTAAGAGCCAGCTCATTGATATCATTAAATTTGCCTATCCCATTTTCCTCAATGGTGCCCCAGGCCACATTGTTGGTTTTTGTGTTGCCAAACAGCCGGGTGAAAATCTGGTAGACTACAAGCTTCTGATTGTTCGCCAGATTTTCCTCAATCAACAGGTTTGGGTCTTCTCGGGCAATGGCTAATAAATTTTCAGTATCCACGATAATCTTATATGTAAATTGGAGTACAGAGAGCGATAAAAAATAACCCCTATTCGGTTATAATAACCTTATGGGAGTTTCCCAAAGCTAGTGAGTTACCTATTCGTTAGAAAGCATTCGGGCTAAAAAGAAAATAGCAATTTCTACTTTGATAGCGTCAGTATGTGAATGACAATAAAACCAGCGCTTTCTTGTTATGTATGAGAAAACCTTTGTATTTTTCCTCATAAAGTACACCAAACTTACTGCGTATGCGTCGGCCAGCGTTATTCCTTATAGGCTTATTCACTAGTTTCATTGTCCCTCAACTTGGACAAGCACAAGACTGGAGCTTTGCCATTGGCCCCGGCGTGACTCAGTATTTGGGAGATGTGAACGAACAGCAGTTAGGTGGAAACCGCTGGGCACTTAATGCCGAGGCCTGGTACCGGCTTACCGACAACATTCAGATTAAATCAGGTATCAGTTTCTATCAGCTACAGGCTCAGGATGCCGATACTACCCGACTACGCAGTTTTCAGGCTAATAATTTTGAGTTTTATTCTACGGGTATGTACTCGTTTAAGCAGGGATATTTCACGCCTTTTTTGTACTTGGGTATTGGTGCTACTACTTCAACTCCCCGAGGCGATACTCAATTGGGCTATTACAATCTTCGTGATGTTGAGCCAGAGGCTGAGCGGGTTCCGGGGTTGGTGGGTATTATCCCCTTTGGTGCCGGACTGGAGTACGAAATTACCCCCGTGCTCTCTGTGGTGTTTGATCTGGCCTTACGCTATGCGCTTACCGATCAGCTGGATGCTATGAGTAAGGAAATCATTGTGGTAGATGCGTTGAGTCCGTTGGCCCGGGAGTATTATACGGCCCTGTCTGATGAGCGGGCGCGGGTGATCAATGAAGAAGAAACCATACGGGGTGGGGATAGTATGAATGAAGATGTTTATGGCATGTTTAGCGTGAAAATTAAATTTACCCCTACTAATTCTATCTTCGGCTGTATTGACCCTTACAAGTATTCTCGTCCCAACTACAAGCGGAAACGCCGAAACTTTGATCCCATATAATTAGTGGGCGATGAAAGGTAATTGGGTTAGAAAAGGAAGAAGGCTGAAATGGCCGTTGAGAGGATGATAAAAGCCCGGTATAAGCGCTCCGGAAAAAACCGTACGATCTGAAAACCAAAGAAAGCTCCGACCGCAATAGCGGGTATCATTGCAGCATTGATTGTCAGCGAGTCTAGCGTGATGGTTTGCCAGATGAACGCGTGCAGTGGGATTTTTAGAAGGTTAATGATGAGAAAGAACCACGCTGCCGTGCCGATATAGTGATTCTTGGGTAAATGCATGGATAGCAGGTAAATGGCCATGATCGGACCTGCTGCGTTACCAATCATGGTGGCAAAACCGCCCACCAGACCGGTAAGTGCTGAAATCCACCAGTGGTTGGGCACGGCCAGCCGTTTTTTCCTGGCATCTTGCCACACCATCATGACCAGACAGATGAAAATAATAATTCCGATGGCAACTTTAAACTGTTGGTCAGAGATGACATCGCCGAACCATACCCCAAGCGTAATGCCGGCCAGCGTCCAGGGAAATAATTTAACCAGGTATGACCACTGAGCGTGGCGGTTGTAGTATCGGACAGCCAGTATATCAGCCACGGATAACATAGGCAAGAGAAACCCCGCCGATAGTTTCCCCCCGAAAATGCTCGCTAAAAGAGGAATCACCACTAGCCCTGCTCCTGAGACACCAGCTTTGGATATACCAACTAACATCGCACAAAAAATAATCAGACACCATTCGAAAGGAGTGAGGGCAGAGAGTTCCATGTGCGCAAATTACACGCAATCTGAAAAAATTAATAATTCTGGTAGCTGATTTCCGTAGAGCGGTCCAGGGCTGAAAAGCGAATATAGAGGGTAAATGGCTTATCGTTTCCATCGGCACATTCGGGGGCAGGGTCAATGTAGTACACAAAATACTTCTGACTGCGGGGGGCCAACTCGTGCCGGTCCGGTTTACCCAGCGTGGCCTGAACCTGTTTTTGAGAAAGTCCTTTCAGCACAGTATCAACCTGCATGAGGGCATCTTTCATCTGAGCTCGCTCGCCCTGACACCCCTTCTGGTCGGCACGAAAAGCAGCCTCGTCAATATTGGGAATATCAATGGGTTTGGGTTTGCAAAAGCTAATGAGCGAGCTAATAAACAGAAGAAGTAGAATGCGAGATATCAAGGGTATAGGTTTAGCACAAAATTAACGCGTAAGCATTTCACTTTGTTCTTAATGAATAACTAATGCACCAAAAACGAATCTGATTATTTCTAAACACGCACCTTGCCGGAAAGTACTGCTCCTTGAACAGTTCGTTTCTGATGCTGAGGTTGAAAGGAAAAGATCCAGAGAATAGATACGAAGAAATACAGCACACAGAAGGCTAGTATTGCGCCATAAAACCCGGTTTGTTCCGTAAAATACAATATGGCAACCACTGCACAGGCCATCCTCACAATTTCTAAGGGCGCGGCGCTAGTACGATTTTCCAATAAAGCTCCTAAACTCACCAGCGTACTGATAATCAGCAGTGATGAGAAGACCATTTCTGCCAGCGAGAAGTTAGCCGCATTGAATAAGAACAGCGCTGTTCCAATCAAGGCCAGCACAAATTGAAACAATACATACAGGTTGGCCGAGGCCAGTCCTTTGGCGTCATATTTTTGATAGGTGGTTTTGTTTACCTCCTGAGGCTTCAGATAACCTCCTAGGTGTTCGGGCTGCCAGCCGGGTTTATTGAATACAATGTTCAGCCGGTCTTTCCATTTTGGGCTTTGACGCAATAGCCCCCACATATAACCATAGTGCTTTACATTAAGCCATACCGGGTTCCAGCTATTTACCGGCTGGGTCACGCCGTACGTAGGTCGTTCTTCTTCTTCCTGAAATGTGCCAAACAGGCGGTCCCAAATAATAAAGACTCCTGCATGATTTCTGTCAATGTACTTGGGGTCACGCCCATGGTGTACCCGGTGATGCGAGGGAGTATTCAGTATATATTCCAGCCAGCCCAGTTTGCCAATGGTTTCGGTATGAATCCAGAATTGGTACAGGGTAACAAAAGCCGAGACTGCGACGAAAGTAAGCGTATCGAAACCAAGTACCGCTAAAGGCAGATAAAACATGAATGTCCATAAAATCTGGAAAGAACCCTGACGAAGGGCTACTGAGAAATTGTAGTCTTCGCTCTGATGATGCACCACATGCCCACCCCAGAACAAGTTGATTTCGTGACTCTTACGGTGTGCCCAGTAATAGCATAAGTCCACCAGAACAAATAAAATAGCAACGGTATACCAGGTAACCGGAATCTGGAACAGGGCCAGATGCTCGTATACCAGTTGATAAGCCGCTACGGCTCCTACTTTGAAAAAAAGATTGGTGATTTGCTGAGTAATACCGCAGCTAATGTTAGTAACGGCATCGTTAAGGCGGTAAAGTTTTCTTTTTTGAACGAGTTGAACGATCAGTTCAACAGAGATTAGAAGGAAGTAAATAGGAATGGATAAGACGATCGGGTCAACGTCCATGGGTTTTCGGTTGGTGAAACATAGGTACCTTAACAAATATAATAATAGCGAAACACTTATGCTGCTTTTTTTGGTTCTGTCCTTGGACAAAAAAGATGGTTCAATCAGGAAAATGAACTACAGAATAAGGGAAACATCGGCAAATTTCCTTACTTCGCGCTTTCTTTCTGCTTATGTATACACTTAAATTTATCAATGTAGCCTGGATTTTCACGTTTCTGGGGTTCTTAGTCGTACTATCGCTGAGTTACGCATCAGTTCCGGAACAGGTCGCTTTTCATACGGATCTTCAGGGAGAACCTGATCAGTTTGTAGGTAAAGAGACGTTTTTCTACCTGGCATTAGGCACGTTTGTCGCCGTTAATATCATCTGCTTTATTTTCTTCCGATTGCTTCGGGCAGTGCCAACTTCCTCACCGTTATTTTACCGCTCTGAATTATTTAAAGACCGTATCAGTGCCTGGTTTAGCAGCTTTACTACGGTTATCAATGTTTTTATCATCTGCATGGTAGCGTATATTTCCCTGTTCAATACCCAGGGCGATTACCACATCAGCCAGTTCAACTGGATTATTTTTGTGGCACCAGTGTTATTCGGGGCAGTTGTCTTGTGGCTACTGGTATTGCTGCTTAGTCCCAAACCCATTAGTACGGAAGTGTAACATTAAAGCCCAGCCGTAACCAGCGTCCGGGCATAGGTACATACCCTGCTTCGGTATACTTGGTGTCAGTCAGGTTAGTTGCTTCTACAAATGCAGACCAGTTGGGAGCCTGGTAATACAAGCGGTTGTCTAACACCCAATAATCAGCCTGGGTCATCCGGTTCAGGTAGCGAAGCCGGACGCTATGGTAGATATTATCCCATATTCGGTGGGAGAGAGAAGCGATAAACTGGTGGTTAAGATGGTCCAGTGCGTAGCGAGATTCTACGCCTTCTGTATTTCCCAGATCTGCCGTAAGGTATGTATAACTGATAGAAGCCGTTTTAACCCAGCTTTCTTTAGCAAACTGACCGCTTATTTCAGTCTCTACGCCTTGGGTAGCCACATTGTAGAAGTTCTGAGGCTGCCATGGCTGATCAGCATTACTACGCACCCAGTCAATCAGTTGCGAGCCATCGCGGTAAAAATAGTTTACCTGTCCCCAGATGTGCTGGCCAAAATACTTGAGCCCTCCTTCGTATGTCCAGGCTTTTTCGGGTTGTAATTGATCGTTGCCAATGTTGTTCGGGCCGGCATAGTACAGGTCAGTATACGTAGGTATTCGGAAAGACCGTCCCATATTGGCAAAGGCTTTCCATTCATTGGAAATATCATAGCTGGCATCTAGCCCGGGGAAGAAATTCCAGCCATAATCAGAGTACCAGTTGGCATAAAGGCCGGGAGTTACATCCAGTCGATCAAAGAAATAGAAGCGATGTTCGGCAAAAAAACCGAAAATAGATCGTTGTCGCTTTCCCAAAGCTGAACTTTGAGTGCCGCCGCTAAAATTATCACTATCAATGCGCTCATGACGAAATTCTACTCCCAGACCGGTCAGTCCCCAGGCATTGTGTCGGGTAGCGTTGACCTCTGCTCCGCCTACATGCGTGGTGTGCACATTCATAAAAGCGCTTGGGTTGCTGCGGATATAGATGTAATCATCGTGATTACGCCGCCAGTATAATCGTGGGCGTAGGCTCCATTGTTGTATTTTGGTGTCATAATCCACGCTGACAAGCGACGTTCGGGCTTCTTCGTATTCTTCAGACTCAGGAACATAAAAGCCCGTAGCGCCAAAATCCCGCAGCGTATGTCCGCCCAACAGATTAATTGTTCCTCCTTTGAGTTTAGTATAAGACTGATAGAAGAGATTTGTAGTCTGATAATCTGAATTAGAACGGTAGCCGTCTGACCGGTCGTGAGAGGCTGAAATATACTGCCCATATACCTTACCTGGAAGGGCAATTCCGGCATGTCCGCCGAAGGTATTGAAAGCCCCACCATATGCACCGGCATTTACTAGTTTTTTCTCAGGTACTTTTGTTACAATATTGATAGCGCCGGCAAAGGCATTCTGGCCGTATACTCGCGCACCCGGCCCTTTCAGCACTTCAATACGCTCAATATTATTACGATCCAGAGGCAAATTCAGCAGGTGATGCCCGGTTTGCGGGTCACTTACTTTCACCCCGTTGATCAATACCAATACCTGCTCAAACGTACCGCCTCTAATTCGCAGATCGGCTTGCACCCCAGCCGGCCCTCGTTGCCGGATATCTACTCCCGGAACATAGCTCAGCAGCTCGTTAACACTTTGAGCCGGAGTGGTTTCAATTGTTTCTCGGGTAATCAGATGAATGCTTCGGGCCGATTCGGAAAAGGGCGTTTGCATCCGGTTTTCAGAGATTACTACATCAGCCAGCTGGATAGTGCGGGTAGAATCCTGCTGAGCGATGAGCGATATATGAATGATAAAAGCAATTCCTAGTAGTAAATATTTCTTCATAGCAGCAACTTATTGCGGATGCAATATTAAGAAAAGTAACGAGGAATCGGCAGTGCAATACGAAGATAAGCTTTGATAGAGGTTACAAGGCAGTATATAAGAAACACTATATAGTACCAATTTGGCTTGTGTATCCCAAAAATGGAAGAGGTTTTTGCCATTTTCAAGGTAAATACGCTGCTGAAGCGGGTGGAGCTTGCTTTGCAAACCAATTATACGAACAAAATGAGACGGAATGATACAGCAGAGGTTATTTCCCGGACAGGTAATCAATCAAGATCGTGTCCTTTATTCCCAAAACAGTAAAATGTCCTCATCTACTCGTTATCATTATCAACTCGAGCATGTACTGGAGGTGGCTATGGTGGTGTTGGATACGGATTTTCATATTGTACATTGGAACTATCAGGCCGAAAAATTATACGGTTGGAAAGCGGAAGAAGTAGGTGGGTTACCACTGGGGGAAATCCTTCCGGCAGATTATCAGACTACAACAGAGGTGCTTTCCCTGGATTTACTTCTGGAAGTGGGAAAATGGGAAGGAGAAGTTGTGCACAAAACCAAAGAAGGAAAGAAGAGATACATTCATACTTCTTTTCACCTGATTGCCGAAGATAGTTCATCTCCCCTAGAGATTCTGATGGTAAACCGGAATGTATCTGCCACCCGGCAGATGAAGGAAAATATGGTTACGATCAACCAGCATTTGAAGTTCCATATTGATAACTCGCCTTTGGCTTACATTCAGTGGGATAAAAATTTTACGGTTCAGCAGTGGTCTGATCGGGCAAAACAGGTATTTGGCTGGGCTGAGGAAGATGTTCTGGGCAAAACCTGGCATCAATGGCAGTTTATACATCATGATGATCAGAAAAAGGTAGAAAGCATGATGATGGGTATCCTCAGTGGTGCTCATGACAGTTGCGTGTGTGATAGCCGCTACTACACCAAATCGGGCGAGGTAATTTACTGTGAATGGTACAATTCGGTAGTACGCGACAGGCAGGGCAAAATTACGTCTATGCTTTCATTGATTAATGATGTGACCGAAAAGGTTGTGAATAAGCATAAGCTAGGAGAGGTAAACCAGCAGCTGGAACATACTTTATTATCCATCAAAAAAGTAATCTGGAATCTCAAGGTATCCGAAGGGCGCCTTAGAGTTAAATACATATCTCCCAATATAGATCAGGTTACCGGATATAACCAGTTTGCCTTTTCTGAAAACCTGCAGCGGTGGATACAAATGATTCACCCGCAGGATTTACTCTCTTATAAAAAACATCTTATCAGGTTTCTTCGAGGGAAAGAGGAATATACAGAACTCGAATATCGTATCATTGATCGGGAAGGGCGTGTGAAATGGGTATTGGACCAGGTAAATATAGAGCATAAAGGTGATGATATCATTCTTTCCGGATCACTGAAAGATATTACGGCGGGGTGGGAGCTCGATAAGCTGGTAGAAGACAGTGAGCGAAAGATACGGCATATTACCGAAACCGTGCCAGGCATCATCTTTCAGTTTAACCGTACAAGAGATGGGCGGGAGTGGTTTGACTACCTGAATACCAGAGGTAAGTTACTAGAAATAAGTGAAGGCCTGGTGCAGAGCAACACATCAGCGTTTTGGGAGCGCATGTTACCCGAAGATCGTCCATCGGTTGAAGCAGCGTTACGCCAGTCAGAAGATCAACTCATACGTTTTGACTGCTCATTCAGAGTAAAGAGTAATGATAAGATTGTTTGGTACCGAACTGTAGCAGAGCCTATGTGGCTGGAAGAAGAACAGCGCACAGTCTGGACAGGTATTATCATGGATGTTACCGAGCAGCGTCTGTTAGTAGAACAACTGGAAACCCGGAATTTTGAACTCAACAATTTTGCCTACCGGGTTTCTCACGATCTGCGGGCGCCTTTAAGTTCTGTAAAAGGAATTGTAGAACTGGCAAGAATGGAGGATAACTCCCCAACGCTGGCTTCTTACCTTTCCATGATTGACAGCAGTATCCACCGGTTAGATCAATTTATAGGCAACGTGCTGCATCATACCAAAGTAGCAAACGACCAGTTAAAAGTAGAGGCGGTTGATTTTCAGAAGATAACCGATGAAATTCTTAGTGATCTTGATCATATGCCAGCGTATGATCGCATACAAAAGCAAATTGATATATCTAATACTATAGACAATTACCAAAGTGACCCAATGCTGGTAATGGTAATTCTGAGAAACTTGATTTCCAATGGCATCAAATACCATGACCCCAATAAAGCTCAATCGTATTTTAAAGTCTTAGTGACTTCCATAGAACAGGGCATTCGTATTGTTTATGAAGACAACGGAATTGGTATTGCCGAAGAAAAATTATCTAAGGTTTTTGAAATGTTTTATCGGGCCAGCGAGTCATCTAATGGTTCGGGTATCGGCCTGTATATTCTTAAGCAGGCAGTAGAGAAGCTTCGGGGCCAGATTCAGGTCAAAAGCAAATTAGAACAAGGTACTTCATTTGATATTACATTGCCGGTTCTAGAGAATAATCCGGAAGAATAGTATCAGACGCATACACTTGTAATAGGGGGTAAGTTGAAACTTCCAAAAAAAAGTGGTTCATTTATAACCCTGACGGCACACCAGCATTTTACATACTGGTGTTGCTTTTTTTGCCCCTAGACCAAATGAGCTTGAAAATTCTTATCGCCCCCAATGCTTTTAAAGGGAGTTTAGATGCTGTAAAAGCCGCCCAGGCTATTCAGCAGGGTTTAGAGCACAGTGCCTTACATCCTCACTGTACACTACAACCTATTGCCGACGGAGGCGATGGTATGTTGGAAGTAATGCTGGCCCAGACGGAAAGCAAAAAAGTATATGCTGAGGTAGAAGACCCTTTAGGCAGATCCGTAAAGGCTGCTTACGGATTAATTCAGAATGGTAAAACGGCTGTAATAGAAATGGCTGAAGCCTCAGGATTACGTCTGCTAATTCCGGAAGAGCGTGACCCTCGGAAAACGTCTACCTTTGGTACCGGACAACTTGTCAAAGCGGCCTTAGATCAGGGAGTGAGCGAGATTGTCGTAGGTGTAGGAGGTAGTGCTACAGTAGACGGCGGGTTAGGCATTATACAGGCGTTGGGCGGCATTTTGACCGATGAGCAAGGAAACCCTGTTCCCCGGGGTGCCAATGGATTATCTGTTCTACATAGCCTTGATACTAGTCAATTAGATTCTCGCCTTCAGACATGCCGGATAACTGTTGCCTGCGATGTGACCAACACGCTGGTAGGGGCGGCCGAAGTGTTTGGTCCTCAGAAGGGAGCATCGCCAGAACTGGTAGCTGAAATTGAACGCCACTTTCTTCGTTACAGCCAACTGGTAAAAAGCCACTTAAGGAAAGATATTACCTATTTGCCTCGGGGTGGAGCTGCCGGAGGAGTGGCTGCTGCACTATATGCCTTTTTAAATGCTGATTTAGTGAACGGCACTGAATATCTGTTGGCTAAAACCGGTTTTCAAGCCGCTTTGAATCAGTCTGATCTTTTAATTACAACGGAAGGAGCCCTTGACGTACAAACCCAGTCGGGAAAAGGTCCATTCTACGTGGCTCAACAGTCAAAGAAACAGGGCAAACCGGTTATTATGCTGGTAGGGAGTGTTCCAAAAGATTACTCACCCGCTGATTACCAGGATTACGATGCCATATTCCCGATTGGTCCCCGGCCTCAGTCTTTAAGCGAAGCTATGCAGTATACGGCAGAGAATCTGGAAAGAACTGCTTATCAACTGGGTAATTTGCTAGCCATAAAAAAACCGTAGACCTTTTTGAGGCCTACGGCTGTGTTTTAGTTTATACTGATCTTAAATACGCTGAAGCATATCAATAAGCCCGGCGTTTTTATGCTTAGGGCGTACAATAAGCAGAGGAATCTCGGTATCCTTACCAATTAGTTTTTCGGTAGTGGTACCGATAGGGAAGAGAGCCGTTGGCGCAGACTTACCTTTTCCACCAATCACGATACAATCTATTTGCTGATCCCGGGCGGTTTCGTAGATATTACTCACTGCATCTTCATTTTTTATTAATGAGAAGCTCGCAGTAACTTTTACCCCTTCAGTATCAACTTTTTTAATAAACTTATCATACTTCCGCTTGGCATGTTCCAGCATCACATCACCGCATTCTTCAAACGATTTTCCAGAGTAGTGATATCCTACCGGTACTTCGTAGGCGTGGTGACAAACAAGCTCTACCGGGTTGCCTATTGCCTGCTCATATCTGGCAAGAGCTACTGCTTCATTTAAAGCCGCTACAGATTCTTTTGTGAAATCAGTAGCCACCATCACTTTATTGATAGTAGTATATTCTCGCTCGGGTACAATCAATAGGGAACAGGTAGCGCGCCGGGCCAGACGTTGGGTTACAACGCTGCTTCCTTTAAGCTGTGCCTTACGGCCTACTACGATTGCATCAATATTATATTTTTCAGAAAGCTTCAGAATTTCTTTAGAAGGCATGGTTCCTTCTTCAACCGAAATCTTCACTTTTACAGGAAGAGTCAAATCAAAATGTTCGATAACTTTCTTTTCTAACTCTCTCCGCCGATCAACGCGGGCTTTTTCCAGCAGATCCGGAAATTCTTGCCGAAGTTTTGAAGGTAACTGAGTACGTTTGATCACATTCACAAAATGGACGTTTTCTGCAGAGCCCGTTCGGGCTAAAAACGAGGCAAATTGAATGAGCGAAGTATCCATCTCCGTAGTATCCAGCCCTACCATAATTTTTCTTACAGGATGCATATGATTCATTCCTCCTTTATAGTTGGTAAACCTATTAGTCTGTGTGGTTAACATGAGTAAAGTAAATGACGTTTCTTATTATCTAAAAACAAATTAATACCACTTTGGTATACGTGTAATAAAGCGATGCGTTACGCCTGTTTAGACAAACGCATCTTCTTATATTACTACAATATTTATGCTGATTTAGTTACAAAATTGCACTCATTTTATCGACGAGTAGCATCATTTGTTCGCGGGAATGTGTAGGAAAATTTGCGATTCTAATGTGTTTTGCTTTGAACTGCCCATATCCGCTGCCTACTACCAGGCTAGATTCCCGCAGCGCCTGAATTATTTCTGATGAGGGCTTATTTGTTTCAGCCACTATAACAGTTGGCGAACGATACGCGGCCTCCTGAACAAAAGGAGCGAAGTTCGGGTGTTCTGCTAGCATCTGGTACATCATTCCGGCTTTAAACTTGGTTTCATTTCTGATAACATCAATGCCCTTCATAAGCATATCTCCTGCTACTTTAGCCAATAGATAGATGCCTAACACATTGGGGGTCTCAGGAGTTTGTTTCTTTTCAGCTTTACTCAGCAAAGAAGGAATAGAATGGTATGATCCAATACTTTGTTGTTTAGCTAGTGATTCGGCTTTAGCAATACAGCGGTCATTAACCAGCCATACACCCAAGCCTGCTGGTAATCCAAATCCCTTTTGTACGGAAAAGTAGACGGTATCTACCTGAGCATAGTCCAAAGCCAGATAAGGGAGCGTAGATACGGCATCCACCGCAATGAGTTTGTCGGGATGGGCTTTTCTGATTTTATAAATATCCTCCAGAGGTTGAGCAGCTCCCGTACTGGTTTCATTCTGGGTAAAAGCAATCAGTTCGGTTTCAGACGGAATCTGATCCGCATTAACGGCGGCACAGTTACCTTCCTCGGCAGTCTGAGCAACCGCAGACCGGCCAAGTTCCTGAGCAATGTGATAAAACCGTTCAGAAAAAGCACCGTTCACGTAATGATAGCTATGTTGCGCAACCAGGTTTTCAATAATTCTTTCCCATATCTCATTCGCTGAGCCGGTAAAGAAAATGTGGTAGTTGTCAGGAATAGATAAAAGTGTCCGCAGATTTTCTTCGGCTTCCTGAAAGATGGACTGAAACTGACCGCTACGATGAGAGATGGAGGGGATTTGTTCAGCCAATGCCTTTTTTATATGATTTTCTACCGTAAAATACAGTTCAGAGGGGCCGGGGGTAAAGAAAAGTTGCTTCATTTGTTAAAGAAAAATTAATTTTACCGCATAGTTAACGCATGCCTGGCAAAATAGATGAGATTTTATTGAAAATATATTGGTTTCTTATACGAAACTTTGTGTCAGGTTTGGCTAAGTTTTTCTAACTTTGTCATAAATCATAGTAAGTCATCATACCACCCGCTTGTTTTTTTTCTATTTTTAGGATATGAATTCCGCATTATCTTCGCTGCCTTCTGTATTAGCAGCTTACCGTCCAGCTATTGAAAAATCACTTCGTCCTTTTATTCGCATTCATGCCGAAATTGATGAAGACGTCTCCATCACCCAAAGCAAGTTTGGCGGGTTGCCATATTTGCCAGAGGATGTAGAGTATCCTACCGATGAAGATGGGAATCCGCTGTTCTTGCTGGCACAGATCAACTGCCAGGATTTACCGGAATTAGATAACTTTCCAAAAAAAGGCATTTTGCAGTTTTATATTGCTGATGATGATATGTATGGGCTGGATTTAGATGAGCCTACTGATCAGCAAAATTTTCGAGTGCTCTATTTTGAAGAGGTTGATGATGACCGAAGGAAGCGCGACTTCAGCTTTCTGCCGGTTTTTGAAGATATGCCTTTCGAAGACAAATACTCACTGACCTTTGAAAAAGATAAGGCTCCCGTTTCTCCGGTAGATATTCATTTTGATGAAGTTTTCGGAGAAGCCCCTCATACCTTTTTTGATCAGTATGGTGCTGATGCTGACCCTATTCGCCGTGAATATGGTCGGGTGGCTCAGGGAAATGGTCATAAGATGGGTGGGTATGCGCACTTTGCCCAGGAAGATCCTCGCTTTGCCAATGATGATTTTTCGGAGGCTATCCTTTTACTTCAAATTGATTCTAAAAATGCTATTGAGTGGGGCGATACCGGCGTAGCCAATTTTTTTATTCTGCCCGAAGATTTGCGCAATCTAAACTTCGACAATGTGCTATACAACTGGGACAGCCTGTAGAAAAAGATCGTAAGCGTATTATCTTCTTTCCAATACTAGAAAAAATCTTTTATGAAGAGCTAGGGCTCTGATTAAGATAATTTTTTGCTCAAAAGTGAAAAAGCAGCAGCACAGATATCTTTAATCATTCTCTGCGGGGTAGATTTCACTTATTTGGTAAGGTTACCTTTCTCTTATAAGTTAAAAAAAGTGCCTGCTAAGAGTGACAGTCTCTGCTTCGCAAAAGAGAATACTGAACCTTATAATTAGCAGGAATCAGTAAAATATAAAGTGCGCTAACATGACAAACGTTAGGGCATTTCATATAGTCAGTGTTATTTAAGTAAGTTTAGTCCAAAAACTTTTCAAACTTGCTTGAAAATATTTGATTTTTGTAAAAATTTCGCAATACTTGTGGTACGCAATAATTTATGCTGACCACTATTGTTATTGCTGATCCTCAGTGCCCTATCCGAGCCTAGATATTATAATTTGTTGCATGAAATTAGTAGTATTTTAAGCCGGATTTGCGAAGAGTGATCAATTCCTTATCATGAAATAGCCTCTGCAAAAGTAGATATTTCATCCTGAAAGATTCAACTTGACCCTCATACTTGTATTGGTGTGTAACCAATACAAATGTGCTGTTATACACCTTGCCTATTTCTCTTATTTATGAGCGTAATTACTACTAGCGTCCATTTATTACTCCTGTCCTTTCTGTTTCTAGGGCAACCTAAGTATGCCATTGCGCAGAAAAAGAAAAACCAGAAAAATACCGAGTCGGCTGAGTCGCTTTCCGATTCAGCGCTGTATCACGGGCTACAATTACGTAATATCGGTCCCTTTCGGGGTGGCCGTTCCGTAGCTGTGAGTGGTGTGATTCAAAAGCCTCATGTATACTATATGGGAAGCACCGGCGGTGGAGTCTGGAAGACAGAAGACAGCGGCATCTCCTGGAAAAATATCTCAGACGGTTCTTTTAAAACGGGTTCGGTTGGCGATATCGCCGTAGCGGAGTCTGACCCAAATGTGATTTATGTGGGAATGGGCGAACACGCAATTCGGGGCGTGATGACAACCCATGGAGATGGTATTTACAAATCGACCGATGCCGGAAGCACCTGGCAGCAGATGGGTTTAGACAAAACCCGGCACATATCCGATGTTATCGTTCATCCGCAAAATCCAGATATCGTCTATGTTGCCGCCCAGGGTGCTGCCCATGGGCCTACCGAAGATCGCGGTATCTACAAGTCAACGGATGGAGGAGCTACGTGGGAGAAAATACTGTTTGTTGATGAAAATACGGGAGCATCGGGCCTGAGTATGGATATGACTAATCCCCGGATTTTGTATGCGGCCATGTGGGAGCATCAGCGTTATCCCTGGACAGTAAAGTCGGGTGGCCCGGGTTCGGCAATCTATAAATCTACTGATTCAGGTGAAACCTGGGAAAAGCTTACTGAAGGTCTCCCCGAAGAAATGGGAAAGGTTGGAGTTTCGGTTTCCCGAGCTAATCCGGAGCGCGTATGGGCAAACATTGAAGCCGAAGAAGGAGGAGTGTATCGCTCAGATAATGGAGGCAAAGAATGGACGCTCGTTTCCGATGACCGTATCACTCGAGCCCGGGCCTGGTATTACACCGAGGTTTTTGCTGATCCTCAAAACCCGGAGATTGTCTATGTGCTTAATGCACCTATGCTTAAGTCTATCGATGGTGGTAAAAATTTTGCACCCGTTCCTACCCCTCACGGGGATAACCACGATTTGTGGATAAACCCTCACAATAATCAGCAGATGATTAATGGGAATGATGGTGGAGCTAATGTCTCATTTAACGCTGGTAAAAGCTGGTCAACTCAGGAAAATCAGCCTACCGTACAGTTTTATCGGGTAATCACAGATAACCGCTTTCCTTATTATGTCTATGGGGGGCAGCAGGATAACTCCACCGTGGCCATTGCCAGTCGCACCGCTGAAGATGGCATTGGCTGGAAAGACTGGTACGCGGTTTCAGGAGGTGAAAGCGCCTTTTTAGCCTTTGATGAAGATGATCCTCAACTGGTATACGGAGGTAGCTACCAGGGAAATATCTCGGTGTATGATCATGCTACCAACATGACCAAAGACATTATGGCGTATCCGGTGATTGGTCTGGGGTCTATACCTAAAGAAATGAAGTATCGCTTCAATTGGAACGCACCCATCGTCATGTCTCAGCATGATAAGAAAACAATATACCACGGGGCTAACCTGGTACTGAAAAGCACTGACGGCGGACTTAGCTGGGATGAGATCAGTCCTGACTTAACTCGCAACGATACAACCAAACAAGGAGTAGGCGGTGGCCCGTTTATTAATGAAGGGGCCGGTGGTGAAAATTACAACACACTGGCATATATGATAGAATCGCCCCATCAGGCAGGCGTACTTTGGACGGGGAGTGATGATGGGCTAGTGCATGTGACCCTGGATGGTGGGCAAAACTGGAAAAATGTAACTCCCTCCGGAGCCGAAGAAGGTATTATTAATGCTATTGAGGTTTCGCCCCACAATGCCTCCACCGCTTATATAACCCTGATCCGCTATAAACTTAATGACTTTGCTCCCTATGTGTATAAAACTACCGATAATGGAGAGTCCTGGACTGAAATCAACCAGGGGTTTGACGAAGAAGATTTTGTAAGAGTAGTTCGGGAAGATCCGAAGAGAAAAGACCTGCTATATGCAGGCACGGAAGGCGGAATGTATATCTCTTATGACGGGGGGCAGCAATGGAACGCATTTAGCCTGAACCTTCCGGTATGTCCGATTAATGATATTACCTTCCGAAATAACGACATGGTCATAGCTACTTCCGGGCGGGGTTTTTGGATATTAGACGACGTGGGAGCACTACAGCAAGGGGCTGAAAATCTGGCTGATGCCAGCCTTAAATTATTTGAGCCTAAACCTACTTATCTGCTGGATGTGCCTGTACCTGAAGAGCCCGTTCCGGGCATGGGGCAGAACCCAATGAATGGGGTGATTATTGACTACTTTCTTCAAGAGGAAGTGCCCGATAGTGTGCTAATCACAATGGAAGTTCTTAACGCTAATGGAAAGGTTCTTCGGGAGTATGATAATCAGAAGGATGAAAGTTTTAAAAAATACCCTGGTGGGCCAGGACCGAAACCGGTGTTGCCAGCAAAAGCAGGCATCAATCGTTTTGCCTGGGATTTCAGAACCTCCTCTATTCCAAATGTGCCGGATGTTTTTGTGAATGGAGACTATCGGGGTTATGTTGTGCCCCCTGGCGATTATCAGATTAGATTGGCCCTGGGTGAAGAGACTCAAACCGTAAACTGTACCATTCTGCCTGATCCTCGCCTAGACGCTACGGATGCCGATTATGCAGCCCAGGAAAAAATTCTGGCGGCCATAGAGAAGAACGTAAAAGAAATTCATCAGTCGGTGAATGCCATGCGTAAGGCCAAAGATCAAGTAAAGAGTATCAATGCAATACTCAAGGATATGGAAGGAAAAGAGGTGTTGGTAGACACTGGTAAGGCTCTTATTTCCCGTATTGAAGATTGGGAAGAGAATCTTATCCAGCCTAAGCAGAAAACTTTTCAGGATGTCATCAATTTTCCCAATCAATTGAATGCCGAGCTTCTAAACCTTAAAAGTCGGGTGGGTTCTCATGCCCCTCAGCCTACTGAAGGAGCACAGCAGCGGTTAGACGATTTGCTGGCAGAATGGAAAACTCATAAAACTGCCATGAAACAGATTATTGATGTAGAATTAGCTGCATTCAACCAACTGTATCTGGAGCAGAATATACCAGCGGTTATTTTACCACTTCCTGAAGAAGCCCCCGAAGCTGGTAAATAGCCTGGGCAGTAAATTCAACTGCCAGCTAGCTTTACTAAGGTCTTGCTGGTGATGTCTGGGATTCATAGTTATTATATTAACAAACAACGATGCACCTACTATACGTCTTGGTTTTAAGGGGGTACGTACCCGATCAAATTTTCCTGATTTAACCTGAATTTCAAAATTTTCTACACAAACCGAATATTTACTTAATGAACCTAGTTATGAAGCACTTTGTACAGATTTGCAAAAGACCCTTGGGCTGGCTCATGGTGTGCCTGCTATGGGCAAATACCCTGGCCGCGCAAGACCAGGCCCTTTCTGGTAAGGTAACTGCCCAGGAAGACGGAATAGAGCTAATAGGAGTGAATGTCATCCTGAAAGGAACCACCATAGGAACAGTCACAGACGTTAATGGTGAGTTTCAGCTCAACGTACCTTCCGCTGAAGGGACTTTATTATTCACGTATATCGGTTTTCAGTCTCAGGAAGTGGCTATTGATGGAAAGAGCACCTTCAATATTACAATGGCAACTGACTCGAAACAACTTTCGGAAGTTGTAGTGACAGGTTATGGTGAGCAGGACCGGAAAACACTTACGAGTGCCATCTCATCAGTTAGTGCCGAGGAGATTGAAAACATCCCGGTTGCCAGTAGCGACCAGCTATTGCAGGGGAGAGCTTCGGGGGTACAGGTATCTTCAAACTCTGGTTCACCCGGTGGGGGAGTGTTTGTCCGGGTTCGGGGCTCTTCTTCTATCAATGGCTCCAGTGATCCTCTGTACGTGGTAGATGGTATTCCCATTCAGGCCAATAACTTATCAGAGATTGATCTGGGTGGAAATACCACGAGCCCGATTGCCGATATTAATCCGGCTGATATTGAGTCAATCGAGATTTTGAAAGATGCTTCGGCTACGGCTATTTACGGCGCTCGTGCCGCTAATGGCGTTGTACTGATTACGACGAAAAGAGGGGCGCGCGGTCAGGCTAAAGTGAGCCTGGGAGCTTATTTCGGGGGGCAGGAAGCTTCTAAAAAACCAGGAGTGGTTGACGGACCTACTTTTGAGATGCTTACCAATGAAGCTGCGGTCAATAACGGAAAAGCGCCTGTTTACAGCAACCCTGAGGATGCGGTCGATACCAACTGGGGCGATGCAGTATTCCGAAACGGTGCACTGCGAAATATTGATTTGTCGGTGAGTGGTGGTACCGAAAAAGTGCAGTACCTGGTATCAGCTAACAATTTTTATCAGGAAGGTGTAATGAAAGGTTCCGACTTTACCCGAAACAGCGGACGCGTGAACCTGGATTTTTACCCAACCAACAAATTAAAGGTGGGTACCAGCATTTTATATTCCAGAACTGATCGTTCTCGCCTTCGAAATGATGATAACATCTCTGGTGTACTCGGCGGAGTATTTTTCTTTCCACCCAATCTGCCTTATTACCAGCCAGATGGCTCTTATACCAAGTACAGCATCTTTGAAAACCCGATTGCCGGAGTTACTGAAAGTGAAATTTCCATGCTGACTAATCGCTTTCTGGGCAGTGTATACGGTGAATATGAATTCTTTCCTGGATTAAGTCTGCGATCAAGTTTCAGCGTAGATTATAGCAATATAGAGGAAAACCTTTACGACAACACCTTTACTAACCCCGGTGCCGGTACCAACGGAAGCGCCCGATCAATCGGGAGTAATGACTTTAACTGGATTCAGGAGAATGTGCTGAGCTATCAGTTAACCATGGGTAGTCACTCTATCAATGCGTTAGTGGGTACTTCATTACAAGAATCAACATTTTCGTTTACCTCAGCCACCGGAGAGCAATTTCCGAGCAATGAGTTTAAGAAGATTGTTTCAGCGGCAGTACAACGGGCTAGTTCTGAAGGTACCAGTTGGGGTATTGCTTCAGTATTTGGCCGGGTTGGTTATGACTTTAAAGATCGGTACCTGGCTACTGTCAATGTGCGGCGCGATGCATCTTCTCGCTTTGGTAAAGAGAATCAGTGGGGTACATTCCCTTCCGTAGCCCTGGGGTGGGTAGTTTCCGAAGAAACGTTCTTTGATGTTCCCTTCATCAGTAATCTGAAGCTTAGAGGAAGCTACGGAATCACCGGTAACCAGAGTGGTATTGACGATTTTCAGGCCTTCGGCTTATGGGAAGGGGCACCTTATGCTGATATGCCCGGCATAGGCCCGGTACAGTTGGGTAACCCGGATTTACGGTGGGAAACTACCAAACAAACGGATATCGGTTTGGACATTGGCTTATTCGAAAATGCGCTTAATGTTACCGCCGATTATTATTACAAAAAGACCGAAGATTTACTACTGGCGGTGCCAATTCCCCGTTCTTCCGGATTTCCTAGCTTAGTACAGAACTTCGGTGAGCTAGAAAACCAGGGGATTGAATTAGGCATTAATGCGAACATCATCCAACGTGAGAATCTGCGGTGGAATCTTAACTTTAATATTGCTACTAACAAGAACAAGATTCTCAAACTGGCTGCACCTTTCAACATATATAACCGTGACATATTCCGGTATGAAGAAGGTAATGAGCTGTATTCTTTCTATCTGCATGAGCAGACTGGGGTAGACCCGGAAACCGGTGAGCCTACCTTTGCCGATGTGAATGGTGACGGAGAGTTTGATCCCAACGTAGATCGTAAGATCGTAGGAACTGCCAACCCCGACTTCTTCGGTGGTATTACTAATACCTTGAACTACGGTGGGTTTGACCTTATGTTCTTCTTCCAGTACTCTTACGGAAACGACCAGCTCAACTGGAATCGCTTCTTCCTGGAGCATGGCGGTACGCGTTCTTCTCAATTCTCAACCAGTCAGCTAGACCGCTGGCAAGAGCCGGGTGATGTTACCATGATCCCCCGTATGGCCGCCGCTAACTACGCGGGTAATCTAAGACCTTCCCGCTTTCTGGAAGATGGCTCTTACATGCGATTGAAAAATATTTCATTAGGTTACACCCTTCCTCGTACCTTCATTAGCAAAATTGGAATGTCTGCCGCCCGGGTATACATATCAGGGCAAAACCTGCTGACCTTTACCAAATACACTGGCCTAGACCCGGAAGTAACCGGTACTGCAGATACAAATCTGACCCGAGGTATAGAGTTTTTCACCATGCCTCAGGCCCGGACAATTATGGCTGGATTTAACGTAACCTTTTAAAGAAGTTATGAAGAGCACCTATGCATGAGGCAGACGGTGCTCCCAATACTCAATAATCATTTTAATTCATTACGATGATGATAAAGATAAAATATATAGGACTGGCCTACCTGCTTATGTTTATGGCTGCCTGCGGTGTTCTGGAACAGGAGCCGCAGAACGAAATATCCGAAGATATTGCCATTACCAACCAGAAGGGGGTAGAAGCAGCAGTAGCGGGCATGTACAATGAGCTTCAGCAGGATGGAGAGTATTACGGCAGAAACATCCAGATTATGGGCGATCTTTCGGCCGATATTGCACAAAGTATCGGTAGCTGGGACCACTATCGGGAGATGGATACCTATGTGGTGAGCACCGGAAATCAGGAAAACGGAGTCTTCTGGAGCCGAGCCTATAAGGCAGTGAATGTGGCTAACAATATTATTAGTAGCGTATCGGAGCTGACGGAAATTCCGGAGGATGCGAAGAATAATTACCTGGGGCAGGCTTATTTTATCCGGGCACTAGCCTTTTTTGACTTAACCAAAGTTTATGGTGGTGTTCCGGGCGTAATAGGTTCATTGGGCGTGCCCTTAGTGCTTCAACCCTCTCGTCAGGTAGATGAGTCTTTATTTCCGGCCCGAGCCAGCTTACAGGAATCTTACGAACAGGTAGAGAACGATCTTTTAACCGCGCTGGATCTATTACCAGAAGCGCAGTCATCAGATGTTGCTACTCGCTCGCAGGCCGTAAAAGGAACAGCCCGAGCCTTGTTATCACGGTTGTATTTATATCTGGATGAACCCGACCAGGTTATCGCCTATGCTGATCAGGTAATTGATGATTCTAAGTATGCACTTGAACCTAGCTTTATCGGTATATTTGAGGGAGAGTTTACGTCAGAATCCATTTTTGAACTAAATTTCAACAACACGGATCAAAGCGGTATTCGGAACTGGTATGTTCCTTCTACAATTGGTGGACGAGGTGATTTGGCCGCGCATACGGAGTTTTATGAGGAAATTACCGCAAATCCTAATGATGTGCGAGGGCAGCTTTTTGGTTATAATGAGGGGCTGGGTATTTATTATCCTACTAAATATATAAAAGCTGGCAACATTGATAATGTGCATATCCTTAGAATGGGAGAAATTTATCTAAACCGGGCTGAGGCAAAAGCCAAAACCAGCGATATTTCCGGTGCTCTGGCTGATTTAAATGCGGTACGAACCCGGGCTGGCCTGGATGCCCTGACAACCAGTGGAACTGAGGCTACGCTGGAGGCTATCTGGGAAGAACGGAAATTAGAACTGGCTTTCGAGGGCCATCGCTTTTTTGATCTTGTCCGTACCGGGCGTGCTCTGATTGAACTCACAGATATTGGTCGAACCAATGGGCCTCCGGTAACGTTGAGCGATCCCGGCCGTCAGGTATTTCCTATTCCTAATTTTGATATAGATGCCAATAGCAATCTGGTTCAAAACGATGCCTATCAATAGCAGTTATGCTGTATATAGTATGGCGGACAATATTTTTATTACTTAACAAAATGTTCCTAACTCTATGATTTTACAATTCTCGCTCAGATTTCCGAGCCTGCTCTCGGCGCTACTGGTGCTGATGCTGGTAACGCAGACTAGTCAGGCCCAACGGAAAAAATCTAAAGATGCAGATGTTAGTCTAACTTATGATACTGCGCTTTACAATGGTCTTACCTGGCGCTCTATCGGGCCATACCGGGGAGGACGAGCCAGTTCAGTAACCGGTGTGCCGGGCAAACCTCAGCTTTACTATTTTGGAGCCACAGGCGGTGGTGTTTGGCGCACCATGGACGGTGGTTCTACCTGGGAGAACATCTCTGATGGCTTCTTTGGCGGATCTATCGGTGCCGTGGCCGTAAGTGAATCAGATCCCAATGTGATTTATGTAGGCCAGGGAGAGCAAACCGTACGAGGAAACGTTTCTTCCGGCTTTGGTATCTGGAAGTCAGTAGATGCTGGCAAGAACTGGCAGCACATTGGCCTGGAGGGCACCCGCCACATTGGTCGTATCCGCGTACATCCTAATAATTCGGATATTGTTTACGTAGCTGCTATGGGCGACCTGTATCAGTCTAGTGATGAGCGAGGAGTTTACAAAAGCACCGATGGCGGTAAAACCTGGGAGCGCAAACTGTTTGCTAACGCTGATGCCGGAGCGGTTGATATGATCCTGGACCCGGCTAATCCGCGTATTATGTACGCCAGCACCTGGAATATTCGTCGTACTCCCTATAGCCTGTCTTCGGGTGGGCCTGGCTCGGCTCTGTGGAAAAGTACCGATGAGGGTGAAACCTGGAAAGAAATATCAAAAAATAAAGGAATGCCCGAAGGTACGTTGGGTATTATTGGAGTAGCGGTTTCTCCGGTTAACTCAGAGCGCGTGTACGCTATGATTGAGGCAGAAGAAGGGGGACTTTTCCGTTCAGAAGATGGTGGCGTTACCTGGAAAAAAGTGAATGAAGATCGTAATCTGCGGCAGCGGGCCTGGTATTATACCCGCATCTATGCCGATCCTAAAGAGGAAGACGGAGTGTACGTGCTGAACGTATCTTATCACCACAGCAAAGATGGAGGCGAATCATTTGAAAGCAATAATGCCCCTCACGGCGACCATCATGATCTTTGGATTGCCCCGGAAGACCCTAGCCGTATGATCATGGCCGATGATGGTGGTGCCCAGGTATCTACCGATGGCGGTATGAACTGGACCACTTACCATAATCAACCAACCGCTCAGTTCTACCGGGTAGTCACCGACAATCACTTTCCTTACCGTATTTACGGAGCTCAGCAGGATAATTCTACGGTTCGTATTGCCCACCGTTCTGAAGGGTACAGCATTACCGAAGATGACTGGGAGGAAACGGCTGGTGCTGAAAGTGCGCATCTGGCCCCCGACCCGGAAAATCCAGATATCGTCTATGGTGGTAATTATGGAGGATTCCTTTCTCGTGTAAACCACAGCAACGGTCAGGAACGCGTGATCAATGTTTGGCCCGATAACCCCATGGGACATGGTGCTGAAGACATGAAGTACCGCTTTCAGTGGAACTTCCCGATCATGTTTTCCCCGCATGATCCAAATAAAATGTACACAACTTCTAATCACGTACATTACACCACCAACGAAGGGCAATCCTGGGAAACGATTAGCCCGGACCTTACCCGGAACGATTCTACCAAATTGGTTTCTTCCGGTGGCCCCATTACTCAGGATAATACCAGCGTAGAGTATTACGGTACCATCTTCGCCGTAAATGAATCACCCGTGAAAGCCGGAGTGATCTGGACCGGTTCAGATGACGGATTGGTTTATGTGACGCAGGATAACGGAGAAAACTGGACGAATGTAACTCCTGAAGGAATGCCTACCTGGCTCATGATCAACAGTATTGATCCTCACCCGACCGAGGCCGGGGGAGCCTATATTGCCGGAACCTTGTACAAAGGGGGCGATTTCAAACCTTATCTTTATAAGACAACGAATTACGGCCAGACCTGGACCAAAATTACCAACGGTATTCCGGATACGCATTTTACCCGTGTAGTACGGGCTGATCCTAAACGTGAAGGACTGTTGTACGCTGGTACTGAGTATGGTATGTACGTCTCATTTAATGATGGTGATAGCTGGCAGCCTTTCCAGATGAACCTGCCTATCGTACCCATCACAGATCTGGCGATTAAAAATGATAACCTGATCGCCGCTACTCAGGGACGAAGCTTCTGGCTGATTGATGATATCACTCCGCTGCATCAACTGAGCGATTCAGTAGTAGCAAGCAACTTCCATCTTTTTAAGCCTATTGATACCTACAAAATGCCCGGAGGAACCTCTTACCGAGGAAGCGAAATGACCTCTCTTACTGAGGGAACCAATCATCCCGGCGGTGTGATGTTGCACTACTATATGAAGGAGAAGCCTGATACGGCAACTACGGTTAAACTAGAGATTATGGATCAACAAGGAAAGCTGATCCGTAGCTATGCTACCGATGCCAAAGAAGATGACGAGAAACTGGAAGTAGCCCAGGGACTAAATCGGTTTGTGTGGGATATGCAATACCCGGAAGCATCTGATTTCAAAGGAATGATATTGTGGGGAGGCGGCACTCAGGGACCAGAAGCGGTGCCGGGCACCTATACCGCAAAACTCACCATGAATGACGAAAGCCAGGAAACCGAGTTTGTTATTCTTAAAGATCCTCGTATTAAAGCTACGCAGGAAGACCTACAGGCTCAGTTTGATTTTCTGATGGAGGTGCGAGACAAACTTACCGAAACGCACGATGCGATCACTGACATACGTGCCCTACGCGCTCAGATGAAGATGATCTCTGATAACCTAAAAGGACAGGAGAACACCGAAGAGGTAATAGAGAAGACCAAGAGCATTGATGAGAAAATAACTAAGATTGAGCAAACTCTCTATCAGACCAAAAATGAGAGTAGACAAGATCCGTTGAACTTCCCAATTCGCCTAAACAACAAACTGGCTAACTTAGCCTCTCAGGTAGGAAGAGGTTCTTTCAGACCTACTAATCAGGCTAATGAGTTTAAAGAAGAAGTGACCAAGGAGATTGATGAGCAATTGAGCTTATTCCGCCAGGTACAGCAACAAGATGTGCCCGAACTTAACCAGATGGTAAAAGACGTGGATTTGATCTCCGTGAGCAGCAAAGAGGCGCCGGACACCGTTAATTAGAGCAGTATTACCGGAGGCAGTCAGCGGGGGCAGTGCTACGGGATAGCCCCTGCCTTTTGCCGCCAGCTTTCTGTTATGTCTTTAAAAGAAAATTAGAGGAATGTCTGTTAAGTTGTAGCCTATTGAGTTGCTAAATTTAGTAGACGACAAGAAAAAGCTCGCTTTCTGCAAAGAAGGCGAGCTTTCTCTATGTAATGAATTACTTACCAAGCTAAGAAGCAGCTTCCAGAAGTGGCTGCAAAATAGCCCATACATTGTCTGCCACAATCTTTTGGCCTTCCGTAGTTGGGTGAACCCCATCTGCCTGGTTAAGCTCTGGTTCGCCCGCTACATCCTGTAATAGAAAAGGAATTAAAGCAATGTCTTGCTCTTCGGCTACTGCTGGGAAGATTTTCTGAAACTCACTGGCATAATCCGGGCCCATGCTGGGCGGCACCATCATACCAGCTAATACAATTTGAGCATTCGGATAGGTTTTCTGTACTTTATCAATCATGGAATTTAAATTCCGTTGGGTTTCTTTCGGGCTAATACCGCGTAATCCATCATTGGCGCCCAGCTCTAGTACAAACACATCAATGGGTTGCCGCTCCAGTACCCACTCCAGCCGACTATCACCACTAGCCGTAGTTTCGCCACTTAGCCCGGCATTTACTACCTGGTAGGCAAGGCCCAGCGAGTCTATGCGGTCCTGAATCAGAGCCGGAAAGGCATCAGATTGGGTCAACCCATAGCCCGCAGTTAAGCTGTTGCCAAAAAATAAAATGACCTTTTTGTTCGTCTCTTCAGTTGTAGGTTCCTCGGCTGATGTTGAAGTAGTAGTGGTCGTTTTGTTTTCCTGAGTCTGCTGTGCTGTATTCTGGCAAGCCACCCCGAAAAGAGCAAATAACCAGATGAAGAATGAAAGCCTAAACTGCATATGCGAAAAAATCTTTTGTTAATACTTTACCGTAACTTACTAACGTAGTCAGTTGTATTCAGTTATATCATCAGTTTTATTCTTTCTAGCCTAGCTTTATGAGTCAATCCATTCTTGAAGTCAATCAACTTAGTAAAACCTACCAGAGCGGTTCCCGCAGCCTTACGGTACTTCACGATATTTCTTTTGCCCTTGATCCGGGTGCTACCTGTTCCATTGTTGGCCCTTCCGGTAGTGGAAAAACCACTTTGCTGGGACTGTGTGCCGGCCTAGATCGTGCCTCTTCCGGTTCGGTGATCCTGAATGGAGTCAGGTTGGACCAACTGAACGAAGACGAACGGGCCGAAGTACGCGGACAGCACGTGGGCTTTATTTTTCAAAGTTTTAATCTGATGCCCACCCTCACCGCCTTGGAAAATGTAATGGTTCCCCTGGAATTGCGCGGAGAAAAGAATGTAGACCGCTACGCGTTGGAGCTTCTGGAAAAAGTAGGATTGGCCGATCGGCAACACCATTACCCCAGCCAGCTTTCTGGCGGTGAACAACAGCGGGTATCCATTGCCCGGGCTTTTTCTAACCGGCCTAAAATCCTGTTTGCTGATGAACCTACCGGTAATCTGGATGAGGAAACCGGCCAACACATTGAAGCGCTTATCTTTGACCTGAACCGCGAAGCCGGAACAACCCTGGTAATTGTTACTCACGATTTAACCCTGGCGGAGAAAACCCAGCGAATCATTCGCATCAAGGGAGGAAGAGTGGCGGCAGATACGCTTACCTCAGAAACCGTCAACAGCGAAATTAAAGATATTCATGGCTAAGCAACCGACTCCTTCTTTCAACTGGTTTTTAACAATGGCATGGCGCGATAGCCGGAAAAATCGCTCGCGTCTGCTGCTTTTTATGAGTAGTATGGTGCTGGGTATTGCCGCGCTGGTAGCCATCAACTCCTTTGGCGATAATATGCGGAATGAGATTAATGGCGAGGCTAAAAAGCTACTGGGGGCCGACTTGGAAGTGGAAAGCCGTTTTCCCATTACTGATACCGTGCGGGCTTTCTTTGATTCGCTGGGAGCCGAGAAATCAGAAGAGAT
Organism: Roseihalotalea indica; assembly: GCF_022458895.1. The sequence goes on from NZ_JAINFL010000003.1 coordinate 321,819, forward strand.
TAGCTTCGCTTCTATGGTGTTGTTCCCGGAAGACGGAGGTACCCGATTGGTGCAGGTGCGGGCCATTGAAGGAGAGTTTCCGTTTTACGGAGCGATTGAGACGCAACCGGTAGAAGCCAGCCGTTCTTTCCGGAATGCGCAGGAAGCCCTGGCCGATAACACCCTGATGCTGCAATTTAATGCTAAACCCGGTGATCCGGTTAAAGTAGGTGAATTAACCTTCACCCTGGAAGGAAGCATTCATAAAGTACCCGGCCAACCCGGTATTGCCGCTACGGTAGCTCCGCCGGTGTACATTCCCATGCAGTACCTGGAAGAAACCGGACTCCTTCAGAAAGGAAGCCGCCTCAACTACAAACTGTACCTGAAGTTTCCTGACAACACAAATATGGCTCAGTTGATGGAAGAAACGATTGTGCCGTTTCTGGATAAAGAGGAGCTCCGCTTTGATGACGTGGAAGAGCGAAAAGAAGAGATCGGGGAGAGCTACGATAACCTTACCGGGTTCTTAAATCTGGTAGCCTTTATTGCCTTGCTGCTGGGCTGCCTGGGCGTAGCCAGCGCCGTGCATATTTATCTGCGGGAGAAAGTGCTTTCGGTAGCCGTATTACGCTGCCTGGGCGGAAAGGGAGCATACGGGTTATGGATTTTCCTGATTCAGATTGCTGTCATGGGTTTGCTGGGAGCTGTAGTGGGGGCTGCCTTGGGTACTGCTATTCAGTTTATGTTACCTGCGCTGTTTTCTGAGTTTATACCGGTAGAGGTAGACATTGCCATTTCCTGGGGAGCTATTTTTCAGGGTATACTCACCGGCTTACTAATTGCCGTTCTTTTTGCGTTGCTGCCGCTGTTATCCGTCCGCAAGGTTTCGCCTCTGCGCACGCTGCGAACTTCCTACGAGGGCGATCAGTCACCCGACCCGCTTCGCTACCTGATCTTCGGGTTGATCGCCATTTTCGTGTTCCTGTTTTCATTCCTGCAACTTCGCGAGTGGGACGAAGCTTTGTTCTTTACCGGAGGTACGTTCATCGCTTTTCTGATTCTGGGTGGCTTGGCCCGTCTGCTGATGCTGGCCGTCCGGCGTTTCTTTCCAACCGGATGGAGCTACCTCTGGCGGCAAAGCCTGGCTAACCTCTACCGTCCCAATAACCAGACGCTGGTACTGATCGTCACCATTGGCCTGGGTACTGCGCTGATTGGCGTGCTCTTCTTCGTGCAGCAGGTGCTGATTGATAAAGTAGCCCTTACAGGCAGCGAACATCAACCCAATATGGTATTGTTTGATATTCAGTCGGATCAGGAGGAGTCATTGGCTGAGCTGACAAAATCGTTTGACCTGCCCCTCATTCAGCAAGTGCCGGTAGTCACCATGCGATTATCCGGCCTGGAAGGAAGCACGGTGGATGAGATCAAAGAAGATACCACTGACCATATCCGGGACTGGGTGCTCAACCGGGAGTACCGCGTAACCTACCGGGATAGTCTAATCGATTCAGAAGAGATTGTGAGAGGCAATTGGCATGGCACGGTGCAAAGCCCGGGAGATTCGATATTTGTTTCTTTAGAAGATGGCCTGGCCGAATCTATGAAAGTAGATATTGGGGATAAGGTTAGCTTTAATGTGCAGGGCGCTCTGATTGATACTTACGTGGGCAGTATTCGTAAAGTAGACTGGCAGCGGGTGCAAACCAACTTTCTGGTCCTTTTCCCTACCGGTGTGCTGGAGCGAGCTCCGAAGTTTCATGTAATCATAACCCGCGTAGAAACCGACCAAACTGCCGCTCAGTTTCAGCAGGCAGTCGTGAAACAATATCCCAATGTATCGGTAATCGACCTGAAACTGATCCTGCAAACGGTAGATGATATTTTGAACAAGATATCCTTCGTGATTCGCTTTATGGCTTTTTTCAGCATTATTACTGGCATTATTGTGCTGATTGGTTCGGTGATTATTAGCAAGTACCAGCGTATTCAGGAAAGTGTGTTACTGCGTACGATCGGAGCCAGCCGGAAGCAAATCTTCGGAATCAATGTGCTGGAATATTTCTTCTTAGGAAGCCTGGCTTCGCTCGCTGGTATCGGTATTGCGTTGCTGGGAGGCTGGCTGTTGGCCCAATACAGCTTTGAGACTCCGTTTTCCCCTTCAATACTGGTGGTTATTGCTGTATATCTGGCTATTACTGGTTTAACGGTGCTTATCGGGTTGGCTAATAGCCGCAGTATCGTGAATAATCCACCCCTGGAAATTCTCCGCAGAGAAGTGTAAAATCTACCAAACAGAATATCTGTAGATACGTTTGGTCATAAACTGCACTTATTTGTAAATTAACCTATTATTAAGTCGCTAGTGGATTTGTTGTGTGTTCGCTCTCAGCAATATCCGCAGTAAGAAAGTACATAACCCAGCCTATATGCGTCCGGCCGCCCAAACCACGACTGCACCGCTATCCTTGGAGGCGAGTGCAAAATACCTGTCCCTATCGATGATTTTCGCTGCTTTGATCTTCGCCATTACTGATCTGGCAGCCTGGTATGTTGGATTATCTGCCTGTAGTATGCTTGTCTGGGTTTTACGGCACCGCTCACAGTGGCAACTATTTGGCAAGTTTGGGGGAGTAGCCAATGCATTAACTGGCTTTCGCTGGTTGTCTATTGCTGTGTTATGCGGCTTTTGCCTTTGGCTTCATCCTTACGTTATTTTCGTGCTGGGCATTTTAGTGCTGATTGCGGACGGGCTGGATGGATATTATGCTCGTAAGTATCATACTACATCGGTCTTTGGGGATGTCTTTGATAAGGAGACGGATGCGTTTTTTGTTTTAACCTACGGAGTTATTATTGTTGAGCGCGACCTGGCCGAAAGCTGGGTGATGCTGCCCGGCCTGCTTCGGTATTTGTATGTTATTATTCTTTCTTACGTAGACAGGCCGCCTAGTCCGATAGGCAAATCATTTCGCCGTCAATTTGTAGGCATGTGGATGATGGGCACTTTGCTGGCTCCGTTTGTGGTAGGGCCAAAGATCTACATACCCGGGTTAGCCGTAGCCATCATCATGATTTTGTATTCCTTTGCCCTTGATTTTTACAGCTCCTGGAATGGCTCAGAGGTATCTAATAGAAAATTATTCTCTCGCTAGATTACTTATTCAGCCGCGAAAATATCACTGTGGTCAATAATAATCTCCAGGGTTCGGTCATGCAATTGTTCTTTGCGTTTAGTCAGCCAGCGTTGAAATATCGCCCGTTCCTCCTCCGTTAAGCTTAGCTCACTCAGCGCATGTTCTATAAAATGAAGAATGTAATGCTGCATGGTAGTGTTGCCCCGTTTCAGGTGCCATTGGCTGCTTTCCTGCTCAATCATCATATGATGTTGAGCGAGTAAGTCGAGCATCTCTTCGCAGCAATCCGCTCCCATTCCGATACCGAACGACTGCGGTCGTTTCATGTGCATATGATACCATCGCATGATCTGGTGATCTTCCTCATAGAAAGGATAAAAGGAGGTTTCATAGTAATTTAAGGTGGCTAATAAGGACACGTTATGATCCACCAACTTTCCAATGAAGGCATCAAACTGATCAAAAGATATCAGATCAAAAAAAGCGTTGCCTACTACCACATCAGCCTTCTCAAGATCAGTGCACTGTTCAATATGATCAAGGTTGCCGGTTACAAAGCGGATTAGAGCCCTTTTGCTGTCAGCAATTAACTGGGCTTCGTTTTCCTGTTCTTCCCAATAGTATCCGTTCTGTTCAGCAAAATTACGTAATCGCTTTCGGCACGCCTGGGTGAGTGAACTGTTCTGCTCAAGTAAGGTCCACTCCTGCTGATGCTTGAGTTTATCAAAATAGTAGCAAAGGTTCGCTCCCGTACCCGCTCCCACATCAGTGATATGCAGGACAGATTCGTGCTGACGAAAGAAAGACAGAAATTTTTCTTCAATGTAAGGATTACGAGCTTGGGCATCGCAGGCGTAACGATGATTCAGCCATGAGATTGGGTCGTTGTAGTCAAGGTGCATGGGTAAAAAATTGATCAAATTGCTGAAAAAGCGAATCTACAGTTTCTTTCCAACTCGTAAAAGTAGAGGACTGTTGTTGTGTTCGGTGGTATAAAATAGCAAATTTTGACGTATCTCGGGACATATCCAGGAAAAAATCGCGCAGGTCGGGCAAGTGTTCAAATACATAGCCATTTTCTCCGGAGATAATATGCTGTTCACTATATCCGCCTTTTAAGGCCAGAATAGGGAGTTGATAGGCCCGCGCCTCTTGCAAAGCCATGCCGAATGTTTCTATCATGGCCGTTGATACCAGCAGGTTGGCTTGTTGGTAAAAGAGGGGCATCTGGCCGGGAGGCTGGCTTCCGGCAAACTGCACCCGGCGGTTCAGTAACGGGTGTTCCCGAATAAACTGGTGGCAGCGGTTTGCGTACTGAGGCTCTATATCTGAACGTCCTACGATGGTAATAGAGAATGAGTCAGTCGGCTGAAGGCCTTGTGCTAACTGCTGGAGCCACGGCAATATTCCTTTCCGCTCTACCACATTTGCTACCATAAGCGCCCGTATAGTCCCGGTATCTCTGGGAAGAGCCGCCATTTTAGACACAGTAATGCCCGGCTCTACCACCAGTATCGGTTGCGAAAAACCATGTTGCCGGAGGTAATCCCGAGTAAAGGTGCTGGTCGCCAAAAATCCTTGAAACCAGCTAACAAGAGGTTTTTCTTCAGAAAGTAAAGCGGCGGAAGATTGACCATCGGCAGGAGACATACTATCCAGGTGGTGGGTAATTAACAACGAGCATGCCTGCTTCGGACGAAGTGATAACAAAGCACTCAGATGTTCTAACACCAGGGTGTCTACCCAATATATTCCTGCCCTATCATGCTGAACGGCATTGATATAATCATTAACTGAAATAATACTTATTGACTTACCGGCTTGTTTCAGGGCAGCGAGGAGTCGTTCATTATAGATATTACCGCCCGAAGGCTGATTCCTGGCCTCGGGCAATACAAAATACCAATGAGCACTCATACCTTATTGCACCGGGGCTTCGTAGGTAGCCCAGGCAACATGCGATTCTCCCAGTGTGATTTTCAAACTTCCTCGAAACGTATCACGTACCTCCCGACTGATGATATCATGGACATGTTTTGCCAGAAATTCGGTGGTGGTGAGATGATTTTGGAATTGATCCAGTTCGTCCAGGTTTTGATACTTCAGGGGGTCTAGTGCTTTCTGTAAAACTTTGGTGGCGATGTCAATATCGATAACGATGTTGTTTTCATCCAGAGCCTCGGTTTTAAATTCGGCATCCACCACGTAAGTAGCCCCGTGCAGGTTCTGCGCCGGACCGAACGCTTTGCTCTTCAGCGAATGGGCAATCATCATATGATCGCGGATAATAATGCTGTACATGAGTTTGGTTAGGTTTTGTTTGCCGTAAAAATAGAAACAATCTTCTTTCTCACTATGCTAATGCAGACTCGATTCCCTAAAAAATAGCAGAAAGGGGGAAAGGGTTGGAGGATTGAAGGGATGAAGGATTGAGGGAGAGAATGAGAGAATGAGTGAAGAGTTGAAGGATTGAGGAACGACTTCGTCGGAGACTTCGGAAGTTTCGGCCCATGATGCGTCCTGGCTTCTTTGTTTGCTTTAAACTTCCGAAGTCTAACCGCCAGTGAAAGGCTGTCGTGGAATGGGAAAAGTAAAATAGGAGTTTGGGGACGGAGGATAGAAGTCTGAAGACGGGAATCAGAAGTAATAAAAAGTATGCAGTACCCGAACGCTGAATTAGTCACTCAAAACTCTAAACTTTATACCAACAATCAGCCATTAACAATTCAGCAATTTAATTATTGAACCAACTCACTTCGTCGTAAACGCATTCATAATCCGAATTACTTTCTCACCGACTTCACCGGGGCAGGGGTTCTCCTGTTTTCCCTGAAAGTAACGCACCACTTGTTCAATCATAGGCTGCTGGATGTGAGGCGGATGTTCAAAAGAAAAAGTTTGTCGATGGCTACCTTGCTGAAGCTGCACCTCGCTGCCGTAAAAGGTAAAAGTGATGCTTCCCTCGCTGCCGATGATCTGCACTTCTTCCTGAGCAAAATCTTCCGGTACTGAGAATGCCCAGGTTCCCTGGAAGAGTACGTTGTTTTCGAATAGAATGCTGCCATTTACCAGGTCATCGGCTTCGTACAAGCGAGCCTGGTTTAGAGAGATACCTTCGTAAGCTACAGGTTCACCAAAATAGTGCAGCATAAGATCAATCTGGTGGGGAGCAATATCATGAAATAAACCTCCGCCTGAGACTTCCGGCTGCACTCGCCAGTTGGTATCCGTCTCTACAATGAAGGAAGGTTTGGCGGGCTGAAGAATGCGGAGCAAGGCTAGTTTGGGAGTTCCTATGGCACCGGCCATCAGTAGCACTTTCACCTTCTGAAAGGCTGCCAAACCCCGCCGGTAGTGCGCTACCGATAGCTTACGGCCACTCTTTCGTACTGCTTCATTTATCTGCTGGCATTCAGCCGCATTCATTGCCATAGGTTTTTCCAGGTACACATCTTTACCAGCTTCCAGGGCCATAAGAGCATATTCCAGGTGGGAGGCAGGAGGAGTAGCTACGTACACAGCGTTTATATCAGCTTGTTTGAGCATGGTGGCGGCATCGTCGTACCACTCAGGTACTTGGTGACGACGAGCAAAGTCGGCGGCTTTTTCGGCATTACGCCGCATCAGGGCTACTAGCTTCGAACCTTCTACACGCTGAAAGGCCGGACCGCTTTTTACTTCGGCCACATCTCCGGCTCCGATCATTCCCCAGCGGATGGTTGGTTGAGTCATATTTTCAAGTTTGAAAGATTGAATGAGTGAATAATTGAAGGATGGAATGAGTAAATAAATAAGTTAACCAAAAATGCACATTCACTCAATCTCTCATTCGCTCCTTCACTCATTTCTACAACTAAGCATTTAGCTGGTAGGCATTTTCCTGGGCCTTAAGGGCTAGTTCGGTAGCCAGGAAGCAGTGGTGCTGGGTCATGGCGGTTTCGGTGCGATTGACTACATCACTAACTAATTGTTCGCCGTAGGGCAAGTGGACATTGGAGCAATCGTAGTACTTGGTTTCTTTTTGGTCTACCAGAAACAAGTGGTTGCCACCTTCCCGTCCGGCAATATCAATGTATTTTCGGCATTCAATGTAGCCTTCGGTACCTAAGATGAACAAACGTCCGTCGCCCCAGGTATCGAGACCATCGGGGGTGAACCAATCGATGCGAATGTAGCCGGTACCTTGGGGGCTACGCACGTTCATATCACCGAAGTCAGCAAAATTGGGGTACTTAGAGTTATTAAAGTTTCCGATCTGAGAGGCAGTTACTTCGGCTTCGGTGGAGCTGGTATAGTGCAGAAACTGGTCGCTTTGGTGAGAGCCAATATCGCAGAGAATGCCGCCTGCTTTGGCCGGATCAAAAAACCAGTCGGGGCGGGTTTCGGGGCGCATGCGGTGAGGCCCCATGCCGATAGTCTGCACTACTTTCCCGATGGCCCCGGATTGCACCAGTTCGCTGGCTTTTACTGAAGCGGTATTTCCTAACCGCTCGCTGTACATAATAGAGTAGATGCGCTCGGTTTCTTTTTGCACTCGCTTTACCTGTTCAAACTGTTCTAACGTAACAATACCGGGCTTATCTACCATATAATCTTTACCATGCTGCATCACCCGGATGCCCAGCGGGGCGCGCTCTACCGGAATGGCAGCACTGGCTACTAACTGAATAGAATTATCTTCCAGAATTTCATCCTCACTCTTAGCCACCTTTACCTTGGGGTAACGCTTGGTAAAGTTTTTTAACAAATCAGGCTCTTTCGCATAAACAGCTACTAGTTCTCCGCCACCTCCCAGCAGGGCTTCTACCTGGCCGTAAATGTGTCCGTGGTTAAGACCGATAACGGAGAACCGGATAGATTCTTTAGGGCGAGAACGCTCAACAAAAGGTACTTTTATTTCGGTTGGGCGGGCGGTTGTATGAAGGTTGCTACCAAATATGCTGCCGGGCATTGCGAATGCGGCTGTAGCCAGAGAATGCTTAAGAAATTGGCGTCTCTTTTCTTCCATAAGATTGTTGTGTAGAGAATTTGAGTAACACAATAATACATTTCTCGCCCATTGGATTCAACTAAAGCCGGAAAATTAAGATACTTCTGTAGGGAAGGCAGGTTGGGTATGGTTGATGAAAAACGGATAAAACACTGCAAAACGATATTTCCTGCCATTCTGCACATAAAAATTTACTGGAGGTTTATCTCAAAACCTGCCAGAAATGCCCTGATAAGCAGCGAGATAACTGCCTAACTCTTAAAAGCTAACTGCGCCTTATAAACTCTATTCTTTTAGCCGATAAGGCGTTATCATATCAAGCGTTTACCAATGCGTTTGTCCCCAGATACCTTTGGTAAAGTGATGCCAGGGCCAGAGTCAGTAAGATTATGGTACAGAATGAAGAGCTTGCTTTATTTCTTTAATCGCCAATTGTGTCCTTCTTAATGCCGCTTTACTAAGGTAGTTGAACGCTTAGGTATGCAATTTGTAGAAGAACGCTATGAGCAAGGTGAACCCACCGTCTTTTTACTGTTTCGAGACAAATCGGTGTCCTGAGTTGATCTTGCTCCTCATACCACAGCCTTACCCTACATACCTGACTTAATATTCAATGGGTAATTAACTACTGTGCGATATGAAAATTCTATTTGTAATAATAAGCAGTTGGCTTACGATGCTGGTTTGTGCTTCAAATCAGGCAGGTGAGCCTACTTATAATTTTGTGCAGAATGGAAAAGCTTCCTACTACGCAAATTCTCTAAAAGGCGGTTTTACGGCCAGTGGCGAACGCTACCACCCCGATAGCCTGACTGCCGCTCACAAGCATTTGCCAATGGGCACTAGGGTACTGGTCATCAATCCGAAAAATCAACAAGAAGTCATTGTCACTATTAATGACCGTGGCCCCCATCGCCAGGGGCGCATTATTGACCTTTCGCGTCGTGCTGCCGAGCAACTAGGCATTATCCGAGCGGGAGTAGCCCCTGTCATCATTAAAGCTACCTTACCTCCGGCTGTGGCGGATAAGCTTTCAAAGCAGGGATAAGTAAATTCTTTGATAGCTTGTTTAGATGTTGGTCGCAATTATGAAACTAAATGATTAGACTGATATTTTTTGTGATCTTATCGGCCTTGCTAGTATGGTTCATTGCAATTTATGAGGCCATTAATCTGGTCTTTTATGAAGAAGCTCAGGCTAGTCAGTATGTCCACTATCTGGGAATACCAGTTCTCATATATTTGTTTATTGCTTTGTTCAAGGATAAGTACCGGTATTGTGTAACAGACAATAAGCTTTGGGAAACAACCAAGCACTCAGTATTAGGGATTATCGTATTATGTGTAGTGTATTATGCAATCATTATCCCTGTTGTCTCAGGTTTCATCATTATGACTGATGATGTGTTGCCCCAAAGAGAACAGTTGGTAGTTCAGGGTATGGTACTTGACAAAGTGGAAATAGATGGCCCAGAAATAAGCAACTTTGAACTTGTCATTAGAACAGAAAATGAGGAGCTGATTTTGGATACTAATGGTATCGAAATTGATAAATACCAAATTGGTGATGTGTTTGAAGTAGAACTAAAAAAAGGGTTCTGGGGCTTATATAGCAAGAAGAAGTAACCATAATTTACTGGAAAGAAGTTATCAAATAATTACAGCCTCCACCTGACCTCCAATCCTTATTCTTAGGATATTCTGCCAAATACTGTTATATCGCAGACAAAAGAATTGATACTATGTGCGGCATTACCGGTTTATATGCTTTTAACGAGTTAGGGAAGTTTCACATGATCAAGCTGGCAGCGGCTACCGATGCGCTAGAGTCGCGAGGGCCAGATGTAGGGCAGCACGATCTGCTGGACCGCGTAGGGCTGGGGCACCGGCGGTTGTCAATCATCGATACTTCTCGGGAAGGAAACCAACCCATGCATGATGCCAGTGGCCGCTATACTATTGTGTTTAATGGCGAAATCTACAATTACCGGGAATTACGGCAGCGGCTGGAGAGTAAGGGCATCACTTTTGCCTCGCAAACCGATACGGAAGTGTTGCTCTACTGGTTTATCCAGCACGGTATTGAGGGGCTGTCGGATTTAAACGGTTTCTTTGCTTTCGCTTTGTATGATGCCCAGGAAGAACGCTTGTGGCTGGCCCGTGATCGCTTTGGTATTAAACCATTGCTGTACTACCACGATGAAGATAAGTTCTTCTTCGCCTCTGAGATGAAATCACTGCTGGCTTACGGCATTGAAAAGAAGCTGGACTATACGTCGCTCTATCACTACCTGCAACTCAATTATATTCCGGCCCCTCACACTATATTTAAGGGCGTACATAAACTGTTGCCAGGGCAGTATCTGGAAGTAGCCAAAAGCAATGAAGAACGAGTGCGGGTAGGCACTTACTATCAGCTTACGCATAATCTTGATAAACATCGTAATCTTGCTTCGCTTTCGTATGATGCCCAGCAACAGCAGTTGCGAGTGTTGCTGGATCAGTCGGTGCAGCGGAGGCTGGTCGCCGATGTGCCACTGGGGTCTTTTCTGAGTGGGGGTATTGATTCTTCGGTAATCACCGGCTTGGCCCGGCAACATGTATCTTCTTTTAATACTTTCTCTATTGGCTACCGCGACGAGCCTTTTTTTGACGAAACCCGCTATGCCAAGCTAGTAGCCCAAAAGTTTGAGACCAACCACACGGTTTTCTCGCTCACCAATGATGATTTGTACCGACACCTGCACGATGCGCTGAATTACCTGAGTGAGCCATTTGCCGATTCATCCGCTCTGCCGGTTTATATCCTCAGTAAAGAGACTAAGCAGCGAGTGACAGTAGCCCTATCGGGAGATGGTGCTGATGAAGTGTTTTCGGGTTATAATAAGCATATGGCAGCCTTTCGGGCGATACATCCGGGCGCAGTAGAAAATCTGGTGAAAAAGGGACTGCCACTGTGGGAAAGGTTACCGCAATCGCGTAGTGGACGGCTGGCTAATAAAGCTCGTCAGCTGCAGCGGTTTGGCGAAGGGATGCACTTAAGTCCGAAAGAGCGATACTGGCGGTGGGCCACATTTTTATCTGCAGAAAAGGCAACACGTTTGCTGAGCAATGACTCCCTGGATAAGCTTGCTTTTGAGCAAGCCGATGCCCGACAGGCCGAATGGCTACGGGCTATTTCAGATGAGTATGAGAACCTTAATCAGTGGTTATTAACCGACATCCAGCTGGTGTTGCCTAACGATATGCTCACCAAAGTTGATCTGATGTCAATGGCCAATGGCCTGGAAGTGCGGGTTCCGTTTCTGGACCATGAGGTGGTGGAATTTGCTTTTCAATTACCTGAGAGCAGCAAGATCAACCGGCAGATGAAAAAGCGTATCGTACAAGACACTTTTCGGGATATGTTGCCAAAGGAGCTGTACAATCGGCCCAAACATGGGTTTGAAGTACCACTTTTGCGGTGGTTCCGTACCGAACTGAAAAGCACCATCACGAATGACCTGTTGGCCGATGCTTATGTGGAAGAACAGGGGATTTTTGATGTAGAAGAGATACAACAGTTGAAGAAGCAACTCTTCTCATCTAATCCCGGAGATATCCACGCCACAATCTGGGCTTTGGTGGTATTCCAGTGGTGGTGGAAACAGTACGGAAACTAAACTGGACGTTGCAGCCTGATTAGGCTACGTGATTTGAGTTTTTCTTTTCCTCGTCTTCCACAACTTCTACGCGATCTACCTCTTCAGGAGCGGTAGTAGTGGTTGTCGGAGCAGGTTCTGCTACGGGTGCCGTGGCGGTAGTAGATGTGTTTTTAGGTTCAGGAGCAGGCGCTGCCTTTTTTGTATCTTCCTCGGTATCAAACCCTTTGCTGACCTCAGTGGTAGCATTTTTAAATTCTTTGATACCTGTACCCAATCCGCGGGCCAGTTCAGGAATTTTCTTCGCTCCAAATAGTATCAGTACGATGGCAACGATTAATAAAACTTCCCATCCGCCAAGTCCGCCAATAAATAATAATAAAGTGTTCATAGTGATGTTGTTTACTTCTTGGTGTTAAATAAAAAAATTTTGGAAAGAAACCAAGTTAATGCCTACGGAACTTGCCGCAGGCACTAAAGGTTTCATTGTTATCCTAAAAATAGGCTGGCAATGGCCGTTACGTCTTCTTTAGACAAAGGCTCATCGTAAGCTTCGGTCACACCATCAGCTCCTACAGTCGTCACGGTTGTAACATCTACTCCGCCCTGGATCAGGTTATCTTCTCCGGCATACACCGCATCGGTTGCCGAAGGCATACCCGTACCGCGTTCGGCTTGAGTGATCCAGCCTTTTTCTCCGCGTAAGCGTCGTACTTCAGAAGCGTGGCGCGCCTCTACTGAGTGAATCTGCAAGGCTGCCGTAAGTACCGTGGCATTATCTACTAAGTTTCCGGCCTGTCCTTTATAAGCTCTTACTCCGGTATCTTCAAATGCCTGAGACAGTGCTAAAAAGACAGCGTAGTTACCCGAAGCGAAAGGGTCGGGAAAAGCGCCGCCAGCCGTAAAATCAAAGCCGCCTTCAGGAAACTCAATCGGAGTGGCTCCAGCCCCGCTGATGGCCGTTTTCAGGAATGCCACGTGGGCGCTCTCGTGCTTGCTGATCTGCTGAAAGATAGACATATCTTTTCCTGAGGGAATATCACCTTTGTCCAGTCCCTGACGATAGAAATCGTCTTCCAGGTACTCTAACAGCAATGCAAAATTAAGCGTATCCGTTACAGTGCTTTCCATAGATTGGGCGCGGGCTGTTTGAGACAAACCACCGGCCAGGCCGAAAGGAACGGCTACAGCGGCCAGCTTCTTACCCGATGCACCCAGCATCCGGAACGCCTCTCGTCTCGAGGCAACTTTTTGGGTTGACACTTCCGTGAGATCGTTGGTGCCAAATTGTTGAATAAACTGAAATATATTCATAGCGAAAGAATGATTTTAAAGTGAAAAAATTAGGCCGTAGGTAAGTTACTGGCGTTAATCGGGGTAACGATAAAAGGTGCAGCTGCCATCAAAACTTCAGAAGGCATACGGGCTACATCGAGTCCGTTTGAGTCTACCACATCGTCACCGGCAAATGAGGTGGCGTCGCTGTCTAAAATGCTACGAATGGCCGCGGCATGGCGTGCTTCTACCGAAACAATTTTACCTGCAATCACTAGGTAATCTACGTTAGTAATCAACTGCCCGGCACCGTTGTAGGCCGAAACACCCAGGTCTTCAAATACTTTGGCAGTGCCCAATACACTGGCACGGTCATCAAAATCAATGCTGCTAAAATCTACTTCCAGGGCCGGAATGGCGTCGGCTACGCTGTTAATGGCTGCTTTGAAGAAGTCGCGGTGGGCTACTTCGTGCTTTTGCAGGTCTGATAATATTTGCTTCTCCATATCGGTAGCACCGGGGAAAAAGTTATTATCCATCACTGCGGTATAAAAAGCTGCTTCCAGCTGCTCCAGTGCATAAGCATAATTTAAGATACCTACATCTCCGCTACCTAGGTCAACGGCATCTGCATCAGGGTCAGGCATCATCATGCCTTCATCCTCATCGTCACAACCAATAAGTATTAAACCGGATGCTGCCATAGCGGCACCACTGATTTTCATAAAGGTACGTCGGGAGCTTGCTCCGGCAGGGTCCAACAACGTGCTCTGCTTCTCTTTCTGAGTCATAATATTCAAAAGGTTAAAATGGAATTGTACATGATTAAAAAATACAGGCGATGGCTATAGGATAGGCTCGCCATCTTTTAAAAAATTGTTTAACTAACCTACGCACCAAAGAGCGCAGGTGGATTTATCAGAAGAGAAGTATTTACAAGAAAGTCAGGTAAGGTATTGAAATACAGGGGGTAATGAGTGGGAAATAATTTTTTTAATCTATTATTCAACAGTTTAAGATAAAACTATAAAGCCCAAGATGGCTGGTTTGCATGAGAGCGCGCTAAAAAATGTTGCAGGGCTGACAGGGCTTCTTCCGGCTTCTCTTCCTGAACAAAATGGCCGCAATCGAAGGTAGTAATCTCAGCATCGGGCAGCCGTTGAGTCCACCTTTTGAGATAATCAGTATTGATAAATGCATCCTGCGTGCCCCAGAGAATGAGCCAGGGCTTATCCTTTAGTTTATCCAACTGTTCCCATTTCTCCTGGTACCAGTCAGAGGCACCGTATAAAGACTGGGCAATTTTGACCAGAGATTGGCGAGAAGCTTTGTCAGGAAAGGGTTTGAGATAATGTTGGTGTACTTTTCTGGAGAGCTTCTTTTTATCAGTAAAGCCTTTTTTCAGTAATACTTTGGGAGAAAAGTTAAGATGCAGGTATAGAAAACGCCCGATACTGCTGTTAATAATCTTATCCACCTTCTTCACTCCCGGGTTTGATGCTGTTTCCCACAGCCAGGTGTTGAACAGTACAAGCTGTTTGATTCGCTCTGGTTGCTCTAACGCTGCTGCCAGCCCGATGGGTCCCCCAAAATCATGCACCACCAGCGTAATGTTGCGCAGGTCCAGCGCACGGATGAAGGTTGATAAGTTTTGAGCATGATCCTGCGGCCGACCCGGAAAATCACCGGGTTTATCCGAAAGCCCAAAGCCCAGGTGGTCTATGGCAATACAGCGGTAATGCCGGGATAGTTTTTGAATAAAATTGCGGTATAAAAAAGACCAGGTGGGAGTGCCATGCACAAATAGAATAACATCACCCGTTCCTTCATCTACATAGTGCAGGTTTCCGGCCTCCAGAGAAAAGTAATGATGTTTAAACGGATACAAAGAAGAATCTAACCAGTCAGAAGTTTGAGTTACTGTGTTCATGAGCATTCGTGAGTTTACGTGCCGTGCTTACTTAGTAAGCGTAAGACAAAGGTCGCTCCGTGCGCGCTCATTTTTCTTGGTCTATACCAAGATTTCAGGTTTTCACACTGCCCAGTAGCTTGCTGAAGTTAGTCGGGTCTATCCGCAGGTACGAGGCCAGATCTTTATACGGTATGAGGTTCAGCAGGTGAGGACTTCTTTTGATGAAGGCCCGAAAACGAGTTTCCATATCAAAGGCAAGAAGTTCATATTGCCGTTGGAGAAGGCCGATCAATATCATTTCGGAGGCTTTCCGAGACAGCGTTTCCAGAGAGCGGTACTCTTGCATAAACTGCTGATGCTTCTGGTAAGTAAGGCGCAGGAAGGAGCTATCAGAAATGGTCTCCAGGAAATAGGGAGACGGCGTTTGGGTAAGGAAAGAGTCCGGGATACCCGAGAAGGAAGGAGCATAGGTGAAGGCGATCACATGAGGTTTTCCCTTGTTGAGGTAATAGGATTTTTGAATCCCATCCTGCACCAGATAGATATACCGCTCAGTTTGCCCCTGAAAGGTGAGGATTGTTTTCTTAGGGCAGGTAAAAGGCTTCCAATGCGCCAGGTATTCATCAAGAAGGCTATCCTCAACCGGGTGAATGGCGGTCAGGAATTTTTTAATAGATGTATACGAGTTTTCAAAAGGTTGCTCGCTTGCCGATGAATTCATGGCCATAATTTTACGCACTTCAGATCAGAAAATAGGGAATTGGGGCTTTAAAAATCAACGTTATATAATTTCTCAAACTGCTTTTCGCGTACTTTACGGGGCAGTAGTCTGAAGGCGGTATTGCGTAAAGAGGCACCCCAGCGATTTTCAATCTGAGCCACCCTGCCTACCCGCCACGATGTATCGGTGATATAATGAGTACGTTTGAGTCTTCTTTTTTCAAACTGCTGAAGCGCTATTTTGGTATCCGCGTTACTTTTCAGCACATCAGCCAGCACTATGGCATCTTCAATAGCCTGGCAGGCACCCTGCCCCATGTTGGGAGTGGTGGCATGGGCCGCGTCCCCTATTAGCAGAATGTTATTGAACACATACCTATCTAGCGGCTTCAGGTCAATAATATCGTTCCAGATCAGGTCTTTATCCTGGGTGTGGGCTAGTAGAGTAGGGATGGGCGCATGAAAGTCTTTAAAATGGTTTTGCAGATCAGCGACGCCAAAATGCTGCATGGCTGGGTCGGCTCGGGGAGCATTGATGCAGGCGAACCAGTATACTTGTTTTTCAGCCAGAGGCACAATGCCAAACCGTCCGGAGGTTCCCCAAGTTTCCAGGCTTTCTTTCAGGTTCAGATCAGAGTTATCAATAACAGCTCGCCAGCAGGTGTAGCCTGCATACCGGGGTTCAGCGTCCGGTAGCAACTTGCGGCGAATGGCCGAGTGGATACCGTCGGCTGCTATTAACAAACGGGTTTCGTGGGTTGTGCCATCCTGAAAGGTAACGGTCACCGAGTCGGCCGTTTGCGTAATGTCTACGGCTTGTTTATCAGTGTGGATATGTTGCGGATTAATCTTAGAGATGAGCAAATCGTGTAAAGCAGCGCGGTGGATGGTAAAGTTATCCACTCCGTACTTCTTACTCATAGCCTGGCTGTCGGTTTCCGTAATCTTCCTGCCCCGCTGATCATAAATGGTGAACGATGGCAACACTCTGCCTCGCTGAATCACTTCTTCCTTCAGTCCCAGCCGGGCAAAAGCTTGTATGGCATTGGCGGCTAGCCCCAGTCCTGCACCTACCGCTTTTAGATAAGGAGCTGCTTCAAAAATAACCGGATTTTTGCCGATGGTATGCAGAGCGATAGCCGTGGTGAGTCCGGCAATCCCCCCACCAATAATGGTAATTTCCTCTTTCATACCTATCGAATATAGGTAGAATTCAGGAATGTTCATCGGACAACTCCTGATATATCTTTAGTGTATTGAAACTGAAGAGGCACACTCCAGCGGTTGGGTGTAATGCCGATCAATCAGGAAAAAAATTCTTTTGGGTACTCCACTTTGCCGCTCACTCCATCCAGTCCGTTATTGGTAAGTGCCACAATCATACAGTTTTCGGGAGGTGCTCCGAACGGAAGCTCAATAGCATACTGGCTGGTAGGTTTATATCCAAAGCGGGGGTAATACTCTTCGTGCCCCAGCACAATCACTGATGTGAAACCTAAATCTTTTGCCCTCTGATGCGCTTCTTTTATTAACTGACTACCAATGCCTTGCCGCTGAAACTCAGGTAATACACTTACCGGAGCCAGAGACAGCGAAGGGAAGGTCTGCTCACCGTGTGTAATGAATGCCCTAGTCAGTAGAATGTGCCCTACAATCTGGTGATCTGCTACTGCCACCAGAGAAAGTTCGGGTACAAAGGCTGCTGACTTTCGTAGCTTCTCTACCAGCTGAGTTTCCTCGTGGCCACTAAATTCATCACTTTGAAAGGCCGCTGTAATCACTTCAGCCACCTGCCTGTAATCATCGGCCGTTTCTGTTCGTATTGTTACCATACTGTTATGTTGTGCTTAGTACCCTGCGGCTTGTCCATCTTTCCTGGATTCGGAGGCACCGTAGTAGACTCCATCTTTCCGCATGATGGCCTGATAGCCGCCGTAGATGCCTTTAGCCATCTGTATGGAATGTCCCTTATCCATCAGGTTGCGCAGGGTTTCGTAGGGGAAGCCGGATTCTACAAAGGTATAGCCTGCTCCTTCTACGTGTCCGTCATAATTAATGGAGCCCCGGTGATATACGCGGGGGGCATCGCCGGCTTCTTGCAGGTTCATGCCAAAATCTATAATGTTCATCAAGATCTGCACATGGCCCTGAGGTTGCATATCGCCACCCATCAGGCCAAAGCTCATAAACGGTTGCCCATCTTTGGTCACAAAGGCAGGTATAATGGTGTGAAAGGGGCGTTTTCCGGGAGCATAGGTGTTGATGTGTCCCTCTTCCAGCGTGAACCCATCACCTCGGTTTTGTAAGGGAAAGCCTAAACCTTCGGGTACTTCTTTGGAGCCAAAGATGGCCGAATTACTCTGGATGAACGAAACCATATTCCCGTCAGCATCGGCGGTGGTCAGGTAGATGGTATGGTCGCCTGCCGTAAGTCCCGGATGGTATTCTCCGGCTTTCTGGGGGGTAAACTGCTCCCGGCGCTGGGCGGCATACTCTTTAGAGAGTAGCTTTTCTAGGGGAATCTCACCAAAGTCTGGGTCACCATAGAAGGCTACCATATCTTCGTAGGCCAGCTTCTTGGCTTCCAGGAAATGATGCAGATGCTCGGCACTGCCAAATTCCATCGCCGATATATCAAAGCCTTCCAGAATGTTTAGCATTTGCAATACCGAAAGTCCCTGTCCATTAGGTGGGAGCTCCCACACATCGTAGCCCCGGTAGTTAACCGACAGAGGATCTACCCATTCCGATTGATGCGCGCCCAGATCCTGGGCGGTAAGGAATCCGCCCCGGCGTTTCAGGTGAGCTTCTATCTTTTGGGCTATTTCCCCTTTATAGAAACCATCCCGACCTTGCTTACTGATGCGCTCCAGGGTATTAGCCAGATCCGGGTTAGAGAAGATGTCTCCCTTACGGGGAAAGTGACCGTCTGTAAAAAACAGATCTTTAAATGTCTCATTATCCGAAGCCTGAATATCTTCTTCCACTTCCTGAAAGAAATCAGCCGTCTCCTGAGTAATCGGTACGCCTTCGCGAGCATAATCAATGGTTGGTTGTAGCAGGGTGGCTATCTCCAGTTTGCCAAATTTCTCATGCAGGGTAAACCAGCCATCTACGCAGCCCGGCGTAGTCACTGATAGCGGACTACTGAAGCGATCATCGCCTTTTTCCAGCATATAAGCTCGAGTGAGGTTTTTCGGGGAGCGTCCACTTCCATTGAGCCCGTATAGTTGCTGCGTTTCGGCATCCCAGACAATGGCAAAGAGGTCTCCGCCAATGCCATTCATGCCCGGGTCAGCAAAGCCCAGAAACGCATTGGCAGCAATGGCGGCATCTATTGCCGAGCCGCCTTTTTTCAGTATTTCTACACCAATCTGCGTGGCCAGTGGGTGGTTGGTAGCCACCATACCATGCCGGGCCAGCACTTCCGAGCGGCTGGTAAACGACCTGCCGGAAAGTCGGTCTTGCGTGTACCCAAGGCTGTTGAGCAGCAGTATGCTTATGAATAAAATGATGGAGCTTATAATAGGCGTTTTGTTCATGCGATAAGGTTTGGTCGGGTAGTATATCCGTTCAGCAAAGGGTTTAATAATGAATTACATGGGCTTTTTTTAGCATAATTTCCGCTGTTGGCCAGTCGGGTAAAGAGTCAGCTTCATAGGTGATGGTGCGAATCTCTTTTGCCAGAGATTTGCTGGCTTTCATGGCGGCCAGATGAGCGCCACTCATGGCAAATTTCTTAAGGTCTTGTTCGCTCTTCCATAAAGTCATGGTGTAGTGTTTGATCCAGTAGCCGCGTTTCTTCATAGCGAGGCAGTTGGTAGCCTTTAGTTGGCGGAGGATGTGCATGGCCCGGTAGGAGAGCGCAAAGAATTTAAACGGGCCTTTTAGTTCAATAGAGGTGATCGTCACTTTCATGATACGGCGCCGGGAACTGGGTGAGCTAAAATGGAAAACCGGATTGCGGGACAGGTCGCCAGGGTAGAAGCGTAAGCAGGAATCATGGATGATCAGATTTGTTGAAGGTTGTGATTAGGCTATTATCAGTAGCAACTTACAAAATTCCCTCTTAATCTCATTCCATCTATCCCGCACAAGCGACTGGCTATTACAAAAAAGCCCCTCCCCAAAACCGGGGAAGGGCAATTAGTGACAACAATCGGTTTAAGCAGAGCTTACTTCAATTGCGTGTCCGCAAAGTACTTCATGGCTTCGCTGAGGAAGCGAGCATACTCCGGTTGGGGCTGTCCATCTACCTGATGGAATCGCTCATCATTCGTGTAAAGCTCGCCCAGTCCGGCATAGGCTTCGGCCTGCTTGTCGTCTGAACCAAAGGTGCCCCAGAACTGACGGATAATTTCGTAGTGGTGAGCAATCTCCTGCTGCACGGCCTCACTGGTAGGATCTTCGTTGCGCAGAGCAAATAGCTTTTGGGCATTCTCCTGCTGGGCTTGTTTCAATTTCTCAAACCCTTCTTTTCCCTGGCTCAGCAGATAGTTTTCTGCCTTCTCTACGGCTTCCAGTCCGTATTCCTTAATAGCTTCATCGCGGTAGGTGGTGCCAAACTCTTTGGGCAGTCCCTGGTATAAATCTTCCGGTTTTTCCATGACGGTTTCATTTTTAAGGTGTTCAATGGTGTTGTCAATCGTCTTCAGCAGAGCGTCGATACGGTCGCGACGGGCGTTCAGAGCGGTTTTATGTGCCTGTAATGCCTGCACCAGATCAAACTCCGGGTCATCCAGCATGGCATTGATCTCTTTGAGCGGAAAATCCAGCTCTTTGTAAAAGAGAATTTGCTGCAAGCGCAACAACTCAGCTTGCCCATACAACCGATACCTGGCCTCGGTACGGACTGATGGTTTGAGTAACCCCATACGGTCATACACATGCAGCGTGCGCACGCTTACCCCGGCCAGTTCAGCCAGTTGTTTTACCGTGTACTGTTCCATCGTCTGCTTCGGTTTGATTGACAATACAAAGTAAAGCTATGACCTAAGGTTAGGGTCAAGTGTTTTTTGAGAAAATTTTGAAATTATCTTGTAAGGAATTGAATGTTAGATAGTTGAGGGTGTGGGTAGTGAGAGGATCTTATAGTCTTTCTATATACTCTTGAGTAAGGCCGGTAGTTTCTACGATAATTTGTAGGTCAATACCTCGTTCTTTCAATCGTTTAGCTATAGATATCTTTTCCTCATTTATGCCTTCTTCTCGTCCCTCTTTTTTAGCCGTTTCAAGAACGCTATAGTTGTCCCAATAAACTTTTAAACTTTCTTCGTAAGCTTGCATATCTTTTGAGTTTAATTTAGCAATTTCCGCTTCGGTAAATAACTTTTCAAATATCTTCTCTTGCAAACTTTTAGGCCTCTCTTGTAACTTCGACAAATTCTTTAAAACGTACAGCCATTTATCAAAATGCGTTTCCAATTCACTCTCTTCTTTTTTGAACCGGGGCATTTCTAAATATATAAACGTCAATTTATCATAGAAGATTTCTTGGGTAGTGGTATCTACTAATTGGATCTCACGCTGATAACGTTCTTGGCTATTTCGATCAGGGAAACTGAAATTTAAAATACCGATAGTATATACCGCTTTTAGGTAATAATCCCACTCTCTTCCTTTTTGAGCCTGACTCTGAATTGGAAAAGTAGCATAGTAAATGCTGCGGTCTTTAAAATATAATTGTTTAACATTCTGTAGTTCTATTATGAATTTTTCGCCCTTTTCGTTCTCACAGTACAAATCAAAGATAGCTTTGCGGTCTATTTCCGTATTACCTAAGTTCTCAGTATTGAGATACGTTAAATCATCTATGCGCTCGCGTTCGCCAAGGACTTGATTTAAAAAATCAATAAGTAATTCTTTATTGAAAGCTGTACCAAATAGCTTTTTAAAGCCAAAGTCAGTAAATGGGTTGATATATTTATAATGGCTATCCATACTTCAAAGATAGCGAGTTTGCTTTACTTACCTATTTTGTGTTTGGACTAATTTAAGTAGAGAGTAATATGTTTTTTAGCCACTGATAACCAGAATCTTGCTGCTCTGTTTCAGAATAATAATCCTTGTCGGTTAGCCTTTTGAAAGCCTTCTCTACAGAATCAGGTTTAAGTGCACAATTACTCAAGTCGAAGTCAAACTTCTCGCCAAAATGATTTCTGTAATTAGCAAGTTCACTGAAGAAATTCTCAATTTCTCTCAAGAACCACCGGTTGTGGACTTTGCACAAATGCTTATCCTGAATCGTGCAAAGAATATCTTGTTTTAACTTAGCAAAGTGTTCTGCTGCCCATGCAGATTCTGAGGCGCCATGATCTTTAAGGTGTCGTCCCCATTCCCCAATATTCTCAAGCATTCTATCAACAGCATGTATATACAGGTTTGGCAATGGTTCAATTTGATCATTATTTCTAATCTCTGGTGCTGCATCTAAAATTTTCTCTGTCCAATCTAGGTAAAAGAAAAACCCACTTACTTTTGCATTAGTATTGATAACTTGATGCCAGTAACAATCAATAAACTGAATGAAGTAAAAGGGGGCAAGTTTGTGAGGGGCTACTTTCCTGGAAGCATGGGCCGAAGGGGGTAGTAGAAAAGGTGCTTTATCTCTTTCAACAAACTCAATCGAGGAAAAGTACTCCTCAGAAACTTCTTTGATTGATGGAAGCAGTATATTATTATCGCGTCCTTTCTCTATGAAATGAGATGTTTTCAAAAAAATATTTAAAACAGGAGTATTTTCTGAAAGGGAAACACCATTCCATTGTGTTTCAAGCTCGTTAGTTATTTGCGAATCAGGAATATTCTCGAATTGAGCAAAAAGTAAAGATTTCAAGACATTACGATTCATTTTGTAAAAACGCTCAGGGTTCTTATAAACCTTTTCCTTGAAATGATATGGGGCAATTAACCACCACTTTTTGTTGGTTAATAACGATACATAAGGTAACCAGACATCTTCTCTAGCATTTGGCTTGAAGAAATAACGCTCGTATTTTCGGAACAAGGAGGAAAACTTTGCCGGCTCATACGTATTCAAATAGTCATTGTATTTATGTATTAATTCATAAGAAGGTTTTGAGTTAGTGAACTTTTTCCAGCATATATAGCTGCAAAGAATAAATAAAACCATCCAGATAATAGCCCATAATTTAGATTCCAATCCATTATCAATCCATAGAAAATCTAGCCAGGTAGGATGAGTATTTACCTGGAAATAGGCAGCGAAGCCACTTAGTAATAAGAATAATATAGGTAGCCTTATATACCTTTCATACTTCTTTAAACGGATGATTTCCCACTCATCAAACTTAAATACAGCTAATAGTACTGCTAGTAAAATAGAAACTATAGTGATCCAGTCTGAAAAGCTCATGTAATGTTATAATGCATGAAAAGTTGTTAGATTCGATAGCGTGATTTATGGATTTTACAACGCCCAATAATATATATTATTTGTAATTTACGAGTTTAGGGTTATTAAGTTGGTTCGCTAAGTTACCTATTTAGAGTATTAAGCATTAGAGGTGCTATGTAGATAAAAGTATCTTAGCTCAACTCATAGGGTGAATAAATTAAGACATTTTGTCATCTAAGAGGCGCAGTATAAGTATTTCTTTTGGCTGCGTAAGGATGAGACATTGCCCCTCTTTGCTTGCACAAGTAGGGGCAAAGGAATATCATTGCTGATATATACTTACGCAAAGTAGGGCAGTTAAATATCAGCATTAATGTATACTTACTCCAAATAGTACAACCAATATATCATGGCAACTTTATGCTTGCACCGGGTGGAGCAACCTTATATCTACAGTGACTTTTGTGTGCCCCAGCGTGGGCATATTTTTTTTACGGTATCTTCCTTAGTTAAAGGGAGGCAAAGACGCTAGGCAATATATCTGGGTTTTCTTTTTAAAGGGCCTATTGTAGGGCTGAGAATATTCAAACCCTAGCCAATATGCCATTCTTAAGCCTCAGGCATCTTTGCAATGCTATAGTCTTTCCGATAAGTATATTTGCTAATCAGGCTTAGTGGCATCCATCATGACTTGCATCTTTTCCTGGTCGTATACTTTGGCTCCTTTCACCACGGTGTTGATACTGCGAATGTTCTCCATATTTTCCAGAGGGTTACGATCGAGGAGTATGAGGTTAGCTACCTTCCCGGTTGCAAGGCTTCCGTAGGCATCACTGAGTTGGAAGAATTTAGGTCCGTTGATGATGGACGCTTCCAGTGCCTCGCGGGGGGTAAGTCCGGCTTCTACCAGCAGGATGAGTTCTTCCTGAAGGGAGGCGCCGGGGTATACGTACGAATTATAGGGGCCGCAGTCTGAGCCAGCCAGAATGTTGATACCCGCCTGGCGCATGGGGGCTACCATACTCTGGAAGATGCCCTCCATCCTGGTTCTACGCTGTTGTTGTTCCGGGCTGGCGTTCTGCGCTCCTCGCACCCTACGTTCATAGGTCTGCTGAATGCCGGGGCCCATAAAAGCCAGTAGTGGGTCGCTGCTATGGTCAGCCTGGTGCAAGTTTGCTATTGTATGGCCTACGTGCAGGGTAGGGGTGGCGTAAAATTCTCGTGATCCTAATGTTTCAAAGGCTTGCTTGGCGAGTTGAGGATCATACGTTTCTATGTAATCCGGCAGGCTGCCAAATCCTTTGCCCAAAGCCCGTAGGCTGTCGCGCACTGGTGAGGCGGCCGTCATGGCGTAGTACAGGTGCTCGGTGCCATCCAGGCCCAGGTCGGCGGCTTCCAGAATGCTGGCATCGAAGGGCATGTGGCCGGTAATCTTCAAACCCCTTTCTTCGGTTTGCCGGACAATCTCGTAATACATCTCCTTGGTCAGGCTGCCATCGTAGGTTTTGACATAATCTACTCCCAGCTGTTGCAGCGAATCCAGGGCGGGAGAGATATCTTCGGCGGTGGTGATGGGGATAGAACCAGGCCAGGCCGGGTTAGCTCCATCCAGTTTCGGCCCGGAAGTAAAAATATCGGGGCCGTCGAGTTGCCCCGCCCGAATGGCTTTTCGCCAAGCTAGTACAGATGGGGTAATGTCGCCTCCGGCATCTCGTACGGTGGTTACTCCATGAGCCAGAAAAAGAGGCAGGAGGTTCTGGTTCTCCTGAATGAGGGTATCACCCCCACGGAAGTGCACGTGCATATCCCATAAGCCGGGCATCGCCAGACGGTGATTAGCATCCAGCCGGACAGAGGCGATATACTTTGAGGTATCGGCCATCTCACCCACAAAACGGATGGTATCCTGACGAATTGCGATGAACCGGTCATCTGAAACATTACCCGATGAGACATCAATAATTCGGGCATTGAGAATGAGTAGGTCTACTGGTTCCGGGTTCTCGGTCTGGCAAGCCATCAGGCATTCTAGTAAGAGAAGGCAGAATACGAATGATTTATGCATAGGGAAAATAGTAGTGTTGTAGTGGTAAGTGGTTAGCAGTAAGCAGTGAACAGAGAGCAATGTGCAATTAATAATATTCAGAACTGTTCAAGAACGTAAGCTAACTGTTCATTGTACATTGTTCCTTCTATCATACGTTATTCATGTTTTAAAGAGTCTGTAGGGTTAGCTAAGGCGGTCTTCAGGGATTGTCCGCCGATGAGGAGAAGCGTAATGGTGATCATCAGCAAGCCGGGGAGGGTTAGCATGGCCCAGCTTAGCTCGATATGATAGGCAAAGCCGCTCAGCCATTCGTTGATTACCATCTGGGCCAGGGGCAGGGCAATGGCAAAGGCAATGCCGAACAACACCAGATATTGCCGGCCCAGCAGCATGAGAATACTGCTCACACTGGCACCCAGCACCTTTCGGATACCCAATTCTTTCGTGCGCTGATACGTGGTGATGGTAGACAAACCCAGAATACCCATCAGGCAGATGACTACTGAAATTACAGCGAAAATACTCATCAGCTTGCGGGTGGTCTGCTCGGTGTGGTACATGCGGGCAATGGCCTCATCTAAAAAGCTATACTGGAATACATCATCCGGAAAGTGAGCTTGCCATACGGAGGCAATATCCTCTAATGTATGCTCATTCACTGCGGAGCTAAACCGTACTCCCACCTGATTGAGGATGCTGTGAAAGGGATAGATCGCCACTGGTTCAATTTCATTCTGAAGCGAGCGATGATGAAAATCCTTCACTACGCCCACGATAGGGCCGGAAACCGACGAGTTGTCAAACAGTATGGTTTTGCCCAGGGCTTCTTCCGGGTCGCTGATATTGAGCTTACGCAATAATGACTCGTTTACAATCACTTCACTCACCAAATCTTTTAAAATGATATTACGACCGGCTACCAGCGATAGGGAGTAAGTCTCCAGAAACTGATCATCGGCCCAGCGGTCGCGCACCAGAAAGTCTTCGTACTGGCCGCGGTGGTCGTATTCTATAAAGCCACCGTCCAGTGTGGGGGCCATGGGAGACTGGTTTTGCAGGCTGGCAGCGGCTACCCCGGAAAGCTTCAACAGCTCGTTGCGGAAGCTGCTAAGCTGGGTGAAATCCTGTTTGGGAACCTTGATCGTAATAATGGCATCTTTGGTAAAGCCCAGATCTCCGTTCACCAGGTATTTTACCTGTGCAATAATCACCAGAGTGCCTACCAAGAAGAATAAGGCAACCGTATACTGAAAGGTAATCAGCGCCTTACGAAAGAGCTGCTTACGGTCGGTGCTCAGTGATTTACCCTGGATGGCTCTCAGAGGGGCAAAGCCAGAGAGGCGCACGGCCGGATAATAGCCCGCCAGCAGGAGCAGGGCAGTAATGAATAACAGAAAGTACAGCAGCTTATCCGGTGCGGCTAGCTGCATCAGTTGCAGGTCTACCTGTAACCATTCGTTAATGATCGGCAGCATGGCGTATATGCCCAGTAGGGCCAGCACTACGGCCAGAAAGATCAACAGCCCGGTTTCCGACATAAACTGAACAAACAACTGAGCCTTGCTACCCCCCAGATACTTGCGCACTCCAATTTCCTTCGCCCGGTAGTGCGACTGGGCAATGGACAGATTGGTGTAATTGATACTTACTACCAGAATCAGTGCCAGTGCTACTCCCATCAGTACCCAGAGGATGGTTTTATTGATTACGCCATCGTAGCGGGTGTCAAAATGCATATCGGTGAGTGGCTGAAGGTGAAAGCTCCAGTGGCTTAGGTCGGCACGCAGGTGTTTTTTGGCAAAATCAGTAAGTTGTTGTTGCATTGTGGTTTCCTGAGCACCTTCTTTGAGTTTGATAAATGTCCAGTTGTTACTGCCAATCCAGGTAAAGTTCTGATCCTGATAGTTGGGGCTCAGTGTTTTCAGTGTAGGCAGAGAGACCAGCACATCAAACTGAAAGTCGGAAGACTGTTTTGGGGTAGCAAAAACCCCCGTCACCATTAAGTCAGTGTTATGGTTGATGTTGATATTGCGGCCGATTACGTCGGTGGTGCCGAAATACTTGAGGGCCTGCGCTTCGGAGAGCACTGCGCTTTTTGGCTCTAACAGTGCCGTTCGTTTATCCCCGGCCAGAAACGGATGATCAAACATGCCAATAAAGTTTTGATCGGCATAGGCCGTGATATTTTCCTCCTTATAACGGTCAGTTCGCTCCTTGGCTTCTACTGTGATGGTTGGTGTTCGGTAGAATTTCATGCAAAAAGCTGCTTGTTCTATCTGGCTGTAATCTTCGGCTAGGGCAGTGGCCATCGGTAGCGAAGAGCCCGGCTCATACTCGGTATGTCCGTCGGGAGTGGCGATCTGAAGCACAACCCGGTAAATATGTTCAGCATCGGTATGGTGGGCATCCGTGCTTAGGTGAGCATTGACATACAGTAACATCATAATGCTGCACCCTATTCCCAGCGATAACCCCAGGAGGTTTATCAGCGAAAACCATTTGTGTTTTACCTGTGTGCGGATACCTGCTTTAAGGAAATTCATAGTAAAAGTCAATTAGGGTTGCCAATGATCAAATATAAAAACAGTAGCGGATTTTATGGCAAATGCCCGGTGTCACTGCTTCAATCAAGCACCCGCCTTTAGTGGAATTCCCCTATTGTATGTTGTTGGTATATTCTGGTATACATTGTATACCTCTAGGCCGGAAAATTGTATGAGCAAAGAGTGAAGAAGAAAATGGACACTCTATCGCATAAGACATTTTTTAAATTCATTTATTCTATCCTCCTTAAATCAACAAATCTATGCAAAAAGGAATCATTGAATCTTTTGAGGGTTGGCAGATGATGCTCGAAGCGGCCCGGGCGAACCCTGCTATTGCACAATATCTGTCTCAATTGGGCTGTACTGCCGATCAGATGACCGAAGGAATAGCTTTAATGGCTGGTGCCAAGGATCAGCATCAGAAGCACCAGCAGACTATAGGCGACCACTGTAGAGCGACCGATGCGTTAAAACTAGCGCAACAAACCGCCAACATTACCTATCTTTTTTATCTGAAAGTCGCGCGGTTAACCATTCCTAAAGACCAGGAATTATGGCATATTCTGAAGCTACACGGTGATCGGGAAGAATCGTTTAATGGCTGGTTAGTACAGGTCGAGAATTTTTATGCCAATCTGCCCGAGGCAATGCTATATCTCAATTCTTATGGATTCAACGCCGACAATATTGAACAGGCTAAAACCCAGATACAGGCTGTCCTGGACGCCCGGGAAAGCCAAACGCAATGCGAAGTAGAAATGCAACTGAGTAAGCAGCAGCTAGATAAAACATTGGAGAAACTGGACGAGTGGATGGGCCATTTCATTTGTACAATCGAGAATATCCATGCCGAGGATTCACATCAGCCCGGTTCATCGGGGCGTAGTAATGTAATGATGGAAAATTTATTTACAGGATCGCTCACATAACAGGGGGGTAAAATGCTATAGTTTGGTCAAGCTCTATCCTACTTTTTTGGAAAGAATATGCTTCCTTGATTATTCCCGAGATCCCTCAAGTTTAACTGGCTAATAGAAGAAACTCGGATTGTCAGAGGCATAATAGCCAAGATTCGTTTAAGTGTTTTTCAGGTTATCGTTGAGTAATTCTAGTCCTGCATATTGTTTGTGTTGAGTTTGGTTCGGAATGAGAATAGCCAGTCAACGATAGGCGTATAACTGGGCCATTAGTCCCATACCTATTTGAGAGATTACCCGGTAATCACTGCGTTGCAGGGCTTCTCCGCCTCGGTTGCTCTGGGCTACACCATCGAGAAGTCCGTCAGAGGTAAGGTAGGTGAGCAAGCCATTCCAGGTATTTTCCATTTTGGGCAGTAAAGTGTTGGGTAAATAACCTTCGTGGATACCCGTAATTACAGCAGCGGCTATTCCTGCTGAGTCGGAAGTATCAATAATGACTATTTAAAAATGTCTGTTCTACGGATGTATCACGCGATACGTCGGAAGCTGGGAAGGGAGGCGAAAATTGAAGTTTTTACATCTTTTCGACATGGTATCAACCCCAGACAATTTAGCAGTGAGTAATTTAACCAACAACCAAACCTCAATTGGCGGCTAAAGAAATGGGGTTGGCTTTCACTCCTTCAAAGGTCATCTTCACCGGCTTAATCGTCCCATCCTCATTGAAGTACAGGCGGTCGATACAAGTGACGCGGTGGTCGCGGCCTTCGTTGGGGATGGGGCGGCGGTGGTAGACCATGTACCAGTCATCGGTGCCGGGAGTGTGCAAGGCAGAGTTATGTCCGGCTCCGGTTGCCACGGTGGTATCTGATTCTAGAATGGTACCAATGCGTTGAAAAGGACCGGTTGCCTTATCGGCCATCGCGTAAGCCACCTTGTAGGAGTCATTACCCCAGCCACCTTCCGACCACATAAAGTAGTATTTATCGTTCCGCTTAAACATAAAGGGGCCTTCCACGTAGCCTTCTGGGGTAATCTCATGGAACAGTTCGCCATCCTCCCAGGGTACAAAGCCGGTAAAGTCATCATTCAGCTGGCCCATGTTGCAGTGACTCCAGCCTCCGTAGATCATATAGTAGGTGCCATCGGTATCCTTAAACACAAATTGATCGATGGGCTGGGCATCGTTGTAAAAGTCAGAGATTAGCGGCTCGCCCAGGTAATCTTTAAACGGACCGCCCGGATTATCCGCCACGGCTACTCCAATACCCCCGGAATGGTTAAGGGTGTTATTCTCATCCCACATGGGGCCACCGGGGCGTTGCACATCATTAGCGCCGAAGAACAGATAATATTTTCCATCTTTTTCTATGGCTGCCGGTGCCCACATAGCCTGCTTAGCCCAGGTAATGATGGTGGTATCTATGATACGCTCATGCTTTTCCCAGTGTACCAGGTCTTTAGAAGAAAACGCATCCATAAATACCTGATCGGTGAAAGCGGCGGAATAAGTAGGGTAGATCCAGTATTCATCTCCGAACACAATGCCTTCCGGGTCGGCATACCAGCCTTCCATAATCGGGTTACCCGCAGCTTCTGGTGTGGCCTCATCCTGAGTTTCGGTAGTGTTGTCAGATGAGCTGCTGCAAGCTGCCAGAGTTAGCAGCATGATACATGAAATAAGTAGCGGTTTAAGCATGGTTTCGGTAGCTTGATAGTTGAATGATGGCAATTTATAACGTAAAATACTTTTCTTCTAAAATCTGTAAATGATGGTATTGATGGCCGATCAGCACAAACCCTAATGCCAGAGCCGATATGCTGACGCCGGAGCAGGTTCCGGTTCGGGAGAGCATCTCATCAGTACTGTACTTAAACATGAATATGCTGGCTTGCCGCACAATTTTAAATTCGTGCAATAGTTCGTCAATTGTCAGGTGGGCTGCCTGGGTATGTTGGGCCCAGGGTTCCTGATCATAGCCAGGTAAAGCGGTTTTATCGTTTCGCATAATCCGTAATGCCCGGTATGATTGTACCCGCTCATTATCCGTAATATGCTGCAAAACATCTTTGGGAGTCCATTTACCAGGAGCGTATCGTTGATGCTGCACTCGTTCAAGTTGCGCTTTTTTATCATCAAATAAGGTGAGCGATGCCTTAAGACCTTCTGTAAGATCAGTATCCTCTACTTTATTGATGTAGCGGTCAAAGAACTGAGGCATTGCGGCTATAGCAGAGCGTTTCATGGTGTGTTTTTTTACTAGGAGGCGAGATTAGCTAAAAAAAAAGACATTATTCTTATTTTCTTCTAATAACGTAACCGAAAGCAGTTGGCAGTTAGCAGTAGGCCGTATGGAAGATCGGCCTACTGCTTACCGCCTCCGGTAACACTGCCTGGTCTGATAAGACTTACAAAAGAAAGTGGCTTCTTCCATCACCAAAGGAAATGATTCTACCGGAGAGTATCAGGCTTCTAGTGCAGACCTACACATATCAGCGGGAGCTTTGCTTACGGTGCTGCTTGAGAAGTTGTAGGGTGTGTTGCAAGGATCGATTATCTGTCCAGTCCTGATGACCGGCAATAACGTAGTCGGGCTGGCCGAATTTTTTGGTGATTTTTTTAATGGCGCCGGGCCATGTTTTCAGGTTGGCTTCACCGATATAGCCCAGGTCGGTGGCCTCAGCGCTTTTCACAAAGCAACCGCCGTGGAGCAGGCGTTCGTCTTCAAACCAGACTACAATGTTATCGGCCGTATGTCCTTCTCCGGGGTAAAATGTTTGAAAGGAATATTGCCCTACTGTGAAGGTGGTGTCCTGTTTAAAATGAAACTCAGCCCGCTTGGCATTTTGCGCTATACTGATTTCATCGGTTTTTGTAGAGGTATAGGTTTTAATGCCCTGCTCACGGTAATACTCCAGTCCCGCAGTACGGTCAGCGTGCGAGTGGGTGGCAATACACATTACTACGGGCTGCTGGTGTCGGTATTGTATACTGTCTAGCAGAGGCTGAAACTGGGTGCTATCCCAGGGAGTATCAATTAAAACTACACCCTGCTCAGTAACCAGGTATAACCCATGCGCCGATATGGGCGTGCCTTCGTAGGTGTGATAGGTGGTATACACATAAAAGTCTCCCGTTACATGGGTGATGGATAAGTCTTCCGGGGCTTCCTGTCCCCGCAGCAGCCGGGGAACACAAAGTATTATGAGCAATAGGTTAATAATTTTCATGAAGGTGGTAGTGAGCTTTACAATGATGCGTTATATAACGCTTGACCAGGCTGAGCTATTCTTTAAATTGGGAATGAATTTATTCTTATAGAGAGGAGACTGTTGGTCTACCCATGCAGTAGCGATTCATTTTCTGTTAGTTTTTTCAGTTAGCCGCCGTAATTTGCGAGGTCAGCTTAAACAGGTATGCATATTAAAAAATAGCCGTCAATTTTCCCACATGGTCATTGCCGTTTCTGGGCCTGGGTAGGGGATTCTGACGATAATATTGGAGTTAACCTGCTGCAATGCTTTCAGAAAAGCACTTTCTTTTAATGGGCTGACAAATACACTGGCGTTAGAATCAGTGCGAAGAGCAAGTCCACAAAAAAGCTGCAACTGAGAGCGTGAAAGCGGACAAGGCAATCAAAAATATCAGGATAAGCTCGCTGGTGAACGACCGATATTTCATGGGCGGTAGCGTTATTTCTGCTTCAGCTCGCTAAAGATCACTTCCTCATCAATACTTAGTTTGGAAACATGCCGTACCTGGCTGGTAGGGTCTAGTGGCGTCCAGTACGAAGGGTACTTGATCTCTACTTCTTTTCTCAATAGTTTTTCTTTTAAGGCCGGTAGCGTAAAATCTTCTTCCAGCGCCCGGTTGATATAGAAGTGTTCATCAACATCAGCCAAGGTGAGTACCACATCATGACTACTGCCTTCTGCCACGTGAATTACTTCGCCCTTTACGGTTAAGGCTTCATCTTCCGTAACCATTGGCACCGGCCGAAGGATAAGCCCTAAAGATACCATGACAATAAGTGCTAATCCCAGAAAGAATTTGTGAGTACGTTTCATGTAGCTAGTATGGTGTTTGGTGTTAGTATGTATTCAAGCTGACTACCCATGAAGAGAGAAGTTGCTCTGTTTCTTGCTTAATTTGCTTAATTCTGTTTCATGAAGCAACTCTTGTAGCCAATTTTCTTATTGCTATAGGAGTCAAATTAGACATTATTCTGATTTCTTTTCCTGACGTACTAGGAAGCGGTTGGCCGGAGGCAGGTCCCCCGGACGGCCTCCTGCTGACCGCCTCCCCAATAACACTGTTAAGACTCATGATAGAATCGGAGTAACCTCTGTATACTACGTTATTTTGTATTGTCTTCAGGCGATATAACCGTCTACATGGTAATTACCACTTTCCCTTGAGCGTGTCCTTCTCCCAGATACCGGATAGCTTCGGATACTTTTGACAAGGGAAAGCATTGATCAATCACCGGGGTTACCTGACCATTTACAATCATAGCGGCAATGGTATTAAGATCTTCAGGATTGGGGCGGTGTACTAAAAGACCCAGGTTCTGCCCGTTAGCTTTGGACAGCAGGGGGCTCAGCAGGGCAAGTTGAAGGATGCGGTGTGCCAAACCACCTACCATCACGTATCTGCCAGTGGGGGTAAGCACCCGCCGGTAATCAAACGGAGAGTGGCGGGTTATCATATCCAGAATGAGGTCGTATTGATGCTTCTGTTGCGTGAAGTCCGACTGCCGGTAGTCAATAACATGCGATGCACCTAGGGCGCGGAGCATCTCCAGCTTTTCAGCACTATCTACCCCGGTTATTTCCGCTCCCCAAGACTTAGCCATTTGCACAGCAAACGTACCGACCCCACCTCCCGCACCGTTGATTAACACTTTTTTACCCTCTTCAATATGCCCCTGCCGAAGGCCCTGAAGGGCGAGGACCGCTGCCTGGGGGATTGCCGCAGCTTCCTCAAAAGTCATTTGGGAGGGCTTTATAGCCAGAACATTCTCCCGAGCACAGGTATACTCCGCAAAAGCTCCGAAATTATTGCCGGATATATCTCCGAATACTTCATCGCCGGGCTGAAACTGCGTCACATCTTTGCCAACTGCCTCGACCTTGCCAGCTATGTCTGAGCCAATGATTGGATGTTTAGGTTTCGGCAGCCCAAAAAGCAAACGGTACACGTAAGGCTTGCCTCTTACCAGGTCCCAGTCCCAGGAATTGACCGAGGCAGCGTGGACCTTTACTAACACTTCATCATCTTTGGGAATAGGAGTAGGTACCTCTTTTACCGCAATTACTTCTGGCGGGCCGTACTGGGTGTAGATAGCTGCTTTCATAGTGCGTTTAGTGAGCTCCAGCCGTGGCAGGTTGCGGTTGCTTTTTAACTCCCTTGATCAGCAGCCATAAGATAATGGAAAATTCACCCACAGTGCCGGTTACTGAAGTAATGGGAGCAATAAAGCTTTGGTAGGCGGGAAATAGTAAGGTGGTAACGCTATTGGCCAGGTATCCAAAGCAGGCAATCATCAGAAAAATGCCAATGATTCGGGGCAGAAAATCCGATTTATATACTAACAACCCAAAGGGGAAAAGCCATAGCCCCCAGAAAATCTCCACGACCACTATACCCTGTTCATACAGTTTAAGGAACACCATGACCAACCCCTGAAGTTGCTCAGCATTAAACAACGCCAGATACTCCTCGCCACTCAGCAGCACCAGTGGGGCAATCTGGTTCACCGTGTTGAGAAAAG
The DNA here is from genome assembly GCF_022458895.1 of Roseihalotalea indica. The sequence continues at coordinate 356,120 of NZ_JAINFL010000003.1, forward strand.
CAATGGGAACTGACACTACTACCAGCGTAACCATTAGCCTGGCATGATGCTCGTTTACGCTTCTGAGCAGGCGGTTTAAGGTTAGCACCAGAAATACAAACAGGGTTTGGCAGGCAAGGTTGCTGACAATACCCATGCGATAAAGCAGTTCAGCACTTATAATATTGTCAGCAGTAGCGGTGGCATTGCCCGGTACAATAATTTGGGAGGGGACATACATCAGTCCGACCATACCCGTGAGGCCGAGCAACAGATATAGCAACCCGGCCCTTCTTGCGATTTTGTCAGGTGAGCTCATATAGGTTCATCATTTCACTCCCTAGACAACTATTCCCCTGAAAAGTTACAGCACTAGAATGAGTTTTCTGCTTTTTATAGAGCTGATAACAACTGTACGGATAGCATTGGCAAAAAGGGGCTTGTATACAGAGCCACCAGTGGTCAACTGCTTACTCTAAATAGTAGTAGTGTGGCTTTAGAAGAATTGTTATTCCGCTTGTTGTTTATCGGTCGCTTAAAAGCCTCACCAAAAGGATGTGTATACTGCAATCCATACAGTTAATATTCTTCAGGCGTACTGAAGCTCTTGCTTATCTTCTGATATGTAACTGCTTGGAATGGATTCGTCTGGAACATACCCGGAAAAGCCTTTGGTAGTGCTTTTTACCTCTTTGGCAGGGCCTCTGTATTTTGTCTCTTCTTTCAGCTTCTTAATACCGCCGTGTTTATATTCCTTCAGGTAAGTGATGAGCGTAGTTTTTGAGATTTCACAAATACGACATATCTCACGGTGTGGTAACTCTTTGCTTTTTAGAAATAATGCTTCCATTTTTTGTTGTACCCGGGCACTGGGGTTGTGAAAACGTTCGTAGCGTAGGGCCTGTATGTCCTGTTCTTTAAATTGAATGCGAATCATAAATTAGATAGTCTTGAGTAGTTTTGTAGGGTGACTTTTTCTTATTCTTGATAAACGGTAAGCTATGGGTTTCCCTCAATTATCGGGTTTAGGTAGGGCTTGATTAGGTTTGCTAAGTGTTACGTTGACTCAGTTACCGATACAGGTTGTTCAGAAGCTAGAGGTATCACCGAGTGGCCCCAGGTTTCCAGGTAATTTGCAGATTCCATATAAGCTTCTTCCTTCGTTAGTTTGCCAGCATTATTAAATGTTAAAATGGCAAATCCATTAGCACACCCGGATTTATGGGTAGGTGGGGTTTTGCCGAACATACCCGTGTTGGTACCTTTGGCGGACCATTTGGTATACACTATGTTACCTAAAGGAATAAGGTCATAGGTGAAACTGAGGTCAGGCATGGCCGTCCAGAATAAATTCATGGTGGCGATATATCCCGCTTGGTTATGGGTTGTTACTATCCCATCGGCTAGTCTTACAATGTTTTCAACGGTGTATTGTCTTAATAATTCGGGGTCTCTCTCATTCCAGGCTTTCCATATCAGTTTGCTGCTTTCCAAAATCTTTTGTTCTTGTTGCTTATTCATCATTGAGGGGGCTGGTTATGTAAAATATAATGTTCTTTCTCAGATAAGGTTAGTATTACACATGGCTGACCAGTATTATTGAGTGTAATGACGAGGAATAGTTATTAACCGAGGGCAGTTTTTTGCAGATCACAATAGTATAAAGTTCTGGATTACAGCTGAATAACCTTTCGTGTATTGTGCCAAAGACTTGGTGCATTGTTGCACCGGTTTAGTGTATTGTTGCATGAAGACTAAAAAGAATGGGAATTGAGCTTATTGCTGAATCGGTAGGTATTGATATAACCCAAATTCACGGAGAATCTGAAGTACCATTGGATGGTATAGTATGGGTTTATAACGTTGATCAACCAAGATGTCCGTATCAATACGCCCCTGATCAGCAGCCTGCCGTAGTAACCCTATGCCTTTTTCCGTTTCTCCCAGGCTGAAGTAAGCTTCCGCAGCTCGTAGGCAATCATTGGGTTGAAGAGTATCCAGGGTAGCCAGGTAGGCTTCCACTGCTGCTCGATTACCTAATTTCCCCTGGCAATAGACTTTACTGATTTTTGTTGTGCCAAAATTAGGATTATACGATAAACTACGGTCTAGATGCTCAATAGCTGTTGTGTATTCTCCTTGCAACAGATGCATATACCCTCGGGTAGTTTCATGAAGAAAAGAGTTTTTAAAAAGTACGTCGCCCTGATCCAGTAGGTTCTCTGCTAACGCATAACGCCCGGCCAGGGCACTGGTATAGCTATAGCCTGCGCTGATCACCGGATACAGCGGGTCCAGGTCGTTAGCAATATGCTGGTACCGAAGGGCCTCATCCAGCTTACCGGTCGTCCGGAATATATTACCATACCAGTAGTTGATAAGTGCATCGGAAGGATTTAAGTTAAGAGCGATCTCAAATACCGTAAGAGCTTTTTCCCAGTTATACTGTGCCTGATACAGTAGCCCCAGATATGCAAAAGCCTGGGCATTATTGCTGTCTTCTTTGATGGCCCGTAGCGCATTTTTCTCTGCTTCCTGCATGTAGAGGCTGGCGGTCTCAGCATCAAAATAACTATCCCGCAATAGATAGTAGGCCGCAGCTTTTCCGGTATACGCATCAGAGAAGTGAGGGTCAAGCTGGAGGGCTTCATCAAACTCCTTGATACTTGCTTCCAAGGCGTTTTTTTCTCGGGTCTTCAATAGGTGCCGCCCCCGTAGTAAGGCCTGATACGCTTCTGCGTTATTAGTGGGCAATTCCCTAATGGTTTGCTGCATATCCGGGCTAATTTCTTGGTTTAGAGATCGGGCAATGTCCAGTGCTACCTCACTCTGTATTTCCATCACATTTTCCTTCATGCGATCGTAATTTTTTGCCCAGATATGCCGGTCCTCCGCCGCATCAATCAACTGAGCTGTGATTCTAACCTTTCCGTCAGATTGGCGGATGCTTCCCTCAAGTACATAGTTTACCACCAATTCAGATGCAATTTGCTGAATGCTTTTCTCAGTGTTGCGATAGCGCTCGGTAGACGTTCGAGAGATGACCCGCAGGTTCTTAAACTTAGCCAGGTGCGTTAGCACATCCTCTACCACACCTTCGCTTAAAAAATCACCGTCCGTAGAGTGATAGTCTTTAAATGGAATGACCGCAATAGACGGGGCGTCGGCGTAATGATTTAGGCTTGATGGTTTTTGCTGCCAGAAAAAGCTGGAGTAAGCCATAGATACTAATACGAATACGCAAATAACCAGCGAGAGAAATATCCACTGCGATCTTCGCCCAAGATATTTCCGTAGCTTTTTATAAGGCATGTTTGTTTCCGCTTTCTGTGATGCTGCTAACGGTCCACTAACCAGATGTTTAATTGCTGTTGGCCCGGCTACGTTTGGCAGGGTACTGCTTTCTACTTTCAGGCCTTTTTGCTCTGCCGTAAGTTCATCAGTGGGTAGTTTCTGCTTTCGGTAATCGCTTGGGTTGACTCCGAATGCTGCGGTAAAGTATTTGGTGAAATTCTGGGGGCTGGAAATACCGCACTGATAGGCTACTTCGGCAATAGTAAGGTCTGTCGTAGTTAGGAGGCCTTGCGCTTTTTGCAGGCGCACCTGGCGAATAAACAGGGATAGAGAAAGGGAAGTTGCAGCTTTTACTTTACGGTATAGCTGGGACCTGCTTAGCCCGATGGTTCGGCAAAGCTGTTCAGTAGAAAATGTGGTATCGTCTATATTCTCCTCAATGATCCTCCTCAGTTCTTCTAAAAACCGCTGATCGGGACCCTCGTTTGTCACCATCGTTATTTCTGTTTAGCTGATCAATACTGCTTATTCAGTAATGTTATCATGCTATCAAATCTGGTAAATATTAATTCACAGGCAGTTTCTGAAATTTTCAGGGACATAATAACGATAAAATTATCAACTATCACAAGAAAAACATGAATGTGATTTAGTTAGCTGATCTGAATCTACTTCTTTTATGTTAGCCTCAATGAGAAGGTGAGCAAAGCAACGAAGCAGTAGTAGACCTGCGAGAATAGATGAGTGATTTTATCTGCACTGCCAAATTTGTATATATCGAAAGACCACAGAAGCTTGAGTCACTGGGGATTTTTGTTGCACCTTAGAGGGTAGGCCGGAGGCGGAAAGCGGAAGACAATAGGTTGGAAAATAGATAATGGTTGGTAGTTGATAGAAATATAATAGGGTTACAGACCACTACTATGCATCTATTTCTAACTGCCCATCAACTGAACTGTCTTCCGCCAATCGCTACTACGGCTCATTGCTCACCATATCATCAGGTATGTATTTACCATACACCGCATCGCGGAAGTCTTTATGTATTTCCCGGTTGAAGGGGAAGATCTGGACGAAGAGTACAGCGGTTAAATCATTCGCCGGGTCTACCCAGAAGAGGGTGCTGGCAGCTCCATCCCAGAAGAATTCTCCCACCTTGCCGTGATTCTCCTCAGCCGATTGGGGTGGTTGTTCACGTACGGCAAAGTCAATACCGAAACCGACGCTTCCTTTGCTGGGTAGCCAGGAGCGCTCGGTTACACTGTCGGCCAGTTGGTTGGTAGCCATTAGTTTGACGGTTTCGGGTTTCAGAATGCGGGTGCCTTCCAGTTCGCCCTCGTTCACCAGCATTTGAGCAAAGCGCATGTAGTCATCCAGGGTAGAGGTAAAACCAAAGCCGCCGGGGGTCAGCGGCCATTCCTGGGTGTTAAATGTTTTGGCCTGGTCATCAGGAATTTGCACCAGCATACCGTCTTCACTGTGTTGGTACAGGGCAGCAAAGCGGTCCTGATCACTTTCCGGCACTACGTAGCGGGTTTCATCCATGCCCAGCGGGTCTAGTACGTGCTCGCGAACGTATTCATCAAAAGGTTGTTCCGCCAGTCGCTCTACCAGAAAGGCCTGTACATCTACACTAAGTCCGTAGGCCCATTGCGTACCCGGTTGAAACCACAGGGGTATGCGGCCCAGTTTTTCAGCCATCTGGGTGAGCGTATTATTGCGGTTCATAGGGTCAGCTTCTTTCATCAGGGGGCCTACGCCGGGGTTATCCGGGCTGTTGGCAAAACCCGCAGTGTGACGGGTAATATCGCGGATGGTAATCTCCCGATGCGCGGGTTCTAGCTTCATCTCGCCGTTGGCATCCTCTCCGGCATATACCTGCATATCGGCAAATTCCGGAGCATACTTAGAGAGTGGGTCGTCGAGTTGAAATTTTCCATCCTCATACAGGGTCATCAGGGCTACTCCGGTGATGGGCTTAGTCATGGAAAAAATCTGCACAATGGTATTGCGGTCCATAGGCGTACCCGCTGCCTGATCGGCCATTCCAAAAGCATTGTAGTAAACCTCTTTGCCATCCTCATAGACCAGTGCCGAGGCGCCCGCCACAATACTGTCGGTAACGTAGGCTTGCAAGGTGGAGTCGATACGGGTTTTGGCAGCGTCGTTGACAATAGCGGTAGTTTCGGTCGCGGTTTCAGTTTGGCCTTCGGAGGTGGTGCAGGATGAAAAGAGTAAGAGAGCCCCGCAGCTAAGGAGGAGTATATGCTTCATGGTATTGTTAGGATAGAGTGTATTACTGAACGGTTATTCTTTATAACCGTTCATATTTCAAAGAAAGATAGGCAATTCTACGAAGTCCTGTAGCATATATGATCTATATTTCCATTGTTATAGGCCGGATAATCTATCTATTTCCAAAAAATACCGGGAAAATTACTTCCAAAAGCAACCTAATCGTACCCTAACAGTTGGCAATATCAAACACCCTGCTATATTGTGCCCTTAAACCTTCATTCAACTTATTATTCAATCCTTACAAACCTTCAATTCTTTATATTATGCGCACTGACCCCAGCCAGATTCGGCTTATTGTACTGGATGTAGACGGCACCCTAACTGACGGAGGCATTTACATTACCGAAAAAGGCGATGAGTTTAAAAAGTTTAATAGTAAAGATGGTATGGCCATCAAGCGGTTAGTGAGGCGAGGCTTACCGGTAGCCTTTATCAGTGCCAGCCATAGCCCTAACTCAGTGCAACAACGGGCCAAAATGCTGGGAGTAGAATACTGCTATGTAGGGCAAGAGGCCAAGACGGGCATACTAGAAGGGTGGATGAAAACGTTGGGCATTCGTTACGAGGAAGTATTATTCATGGGCGATGATATCAATGACCTGGAAGTAATGCAGCAGGCGGGTATCTCGGCCTGCCCGGCTGACGCCTCGCCGACCATCCGGGCAATGGCCGATATTGTATTGGAACGCAACGGCGGTGACGCCTGTTTTCGAGAATTAGTAGACCGTTTTTTCCCAATTAGTTAACGTGTCGTGGGTTGCATGTCAACCGGGGCAATGAGTACTTGATACACGACAAATAAGCGATATATGAGCTTTGTCTATCCGCAGTTTTTATGGGGATTACTGGCCTTAGCCATTCCCATCATCATTCACTTGTTTAACTTTCGGCGTACCCGGAAGATCTACTTCAGCAACAACCAGTTTCTGAAGAATGTTAAAGAAACGACTACTTCTAAACTTAGAGTAAAGCACCTGTTGATTCTACTGGCGCGTCTGGCATTTATTGCCTTTCTGGTGTTAACCTTCGCTCAGCCTTATCTGCCGGGAGAGAATGATGAAGATGCCGGTCAGAGCGGCGATCCGCTGGTGTATCTATATCTGGATAATTCCCTGAGTATGTCATCTGAGCTGGCTAGCGGCGTGCGCGGTGTTGATCAGGGTGTGAGCTTTGTGGATGAGATTGCTGCTTACTATCCGCGAAACACCCGATATAAACTATTAACCAATGGCTTTGGCAACTTCTCTCGTGTACCCAAAAGCAGCGATGAGTTAGCGGATCTGGTGTCTAACGTATCACTTACTGGGGTGGCCCGCAGTGTGGATGAAGTGTTGCAGAAAATCGAGAGCGATGTGCAGGTAGCGGCATTGCAGGGCGATGAGATCGATCGGGCCGATGTGTATTTAATCTCTGATTTCCAGAAATCTACGTCCGGAGAGATGAGTGCCTTAGGAGAAGATACTACCCTTCAGGTAAATCTGGTGCCTATTCAATCATCGTATACGCGCAATCTGTTTGTAGACTCGGTTTACCTGGCTAATCCGTTTATGATGGCGGAGCAAACCAATGAACTGGCCGTAGTGATGCGTAATGAAGGGAGCGAAGCGGTAGAAGACCTGATTGTCCGTTTGCTTATCAATGATCAGCAGGTAGCGAATGCCAGTGTCAGTGTTGATGCTTTTTCTACCGGAACCATTACTTTCCCGCTTAACTTCCCGCTAAAGCAGCAGAACCGCTGCCAACTGGTATTTGAAGATTACCCGGTTACTTTTGATAATGAATTTTATTTTACGCTGAACTTAGGCAACAAAATCAACATTCTGGAGATTACCCCTGATCTAGCCGGGAATCGTCTGAATAGCACAACGAATGTGGCTAAAGTCTATGCCAATGAAGGGATCTTTAACTTCCGGTCTTTCAGCATTAATAACCTGGATTACAGCCTGCTGGAGAATACCGACCTGCTGGTTTTAAATGAGATTGAGGGAAACAATCAGAATGCCTCGGTATTGCTGCCTTACATCCGTGAGTTTCTGGAAGACGAAGGTAATATGGTTTTTATCCTGCCTTCCAGCGGTGACATTTCCTTTCTGGGTGAGATTACCCGTAATACGGCTCTGATGGCTCAGCGACAACCCGTGTCCGATTCATCAGGAGCAAACACCGTGACACTGGCCAACCCCGATCTGGCTAATCCTTTCTTTGAAAATATGTTTGAGGGGCAGGCAGGTAATTTTGATATGCCCTTTGCCGTGCCGTTGGTAGCTCATAATATGTCGGGCAACTCTCTGCTAAGCTATAAAACCGGTGATCCTTATCTACTTTCGCTACGAACGCCTTACACCAATAGTGATCAGATATTTGTATTCAGCACACCGTTACGGCAGGAGTTTACCAGCCTGTATCGCCATGCGATCTTTGTGCCAGTGATGTACCGTCTGGCCTCTATCAGCAAATCGTTGGACGTACCGCTTTATTACCCTATGGATGAAAGCACACTGACGCTGGAAACTTCTCGCTTGCTGGATTCGGCCAGCCGGGAGGCCACTGGTGGACAGCGCTTTCTCTATAAGTTGCGGCATAATGAACAGGAATTAATTCCTCTACAGCGGGTAGTGAACGGACGGTTGCTGATGGATATTCCGCAAAACGTGGTGGAAGCTGGCTTTTACGATCTGGTGCGCACGGAAGAAGCGGCCAATACTGGGAATTCGGCAATAGAATTGCTTTCATTATCCTTTAATAATACGGAAGCGGAGTCGCTGGTAGAACAATATACTGTTGACGATCTTTCGCAGCGCATTGAAGGTAAGAGCAATGTGTCTCTTTATGAGGCTGAGGATGTAGAAGATTTCACCGCTCTGATGCAATCCAAGAACGATCAGGTAGCCCTTTGGAAATATGCCCTGCTGCTGGCGCTGCTCAGTCTGCTGATAGAAATCCTGCTGATCCGGTTTTTGTGAGTTTTGGGTCCGGGTATAAAGCCTACAGCAAATAATTTACAACGTTCTGGTCGCGGTGGACCATAGAGGATGGACTATTAACGGAAGGCTATCGACTATTACGAATTCAATTTGCAATTCTTGTTGGACTTACTTTACCTTTGCACGCAGCGATTGACTATCTTAGCGCCTGTATGAACGTCTGGTTAAAGTCCGTACTCCTCCTTGAGCCTTCCTCACCTTTTCATCAACAGCGAGTCCATTTAGTTATTCAAGACGGAATCATTTCCCGCCTCGAAGCTGCCGGAGATGTCGACCCTGGTATTGACGCCGATCAGGTGATCGAAGGAGATGAAGTTCGGGTATCGATGGGGTGGATGGATATGCAGGCTCATTTCTGCGATCCGGGCCTGGAACACAAGGAAGATATACAGTCAGGCTCCCGCGCAGCCGTTGCTGGAGGTTTCACGGAAGTGGCGCTGGTTCCCAATACCGACCCGGTGATTGATACCAAGAACGATCTGCACTACCTCAAAAGTCATTCGGATAGCCTGGTGAAAATCCACCCGATGGCGGCAGCAACCCGTCGGGTAGAAGGACTGGAGCTTACCGAAATGATTGATCTGTACGAAGCCGGGGCCATTGCTTTTTCTGACGGATTGAAAGCACTAACGCACAGTCAGGTGTTGCTGAAGGCTTTACAGTATGTACAAAAGTTTGATGGACTGCTTATTAACCGGCCGGAAGATACCCAGCTTACGCAATTTGGTGACATGCACGAAGGAGTGCAAAGTACCCTGTTGGGAATGAAAGGAATGCCCAGCCTCTCGGAGACACTTTCGGTAGAGCAGCACATCCGGCTGTTAGAATATGCTTCTGAATTTGCTTACGAGCATCCGCCTCGCCTGCACCTGAGCAACATCTCATCGGCTGGTTCCGTCACCCTAATTCGGGAAGCAAAGATCCGCGGCCTATCTATTACCTGCGATGTAGCCGCTCATCAGCTGGTGATGGATGACCGGATGCTATCCGGCTTTGATACTAACTATAAGGTAAATCCACCCTTGCGTACAGAGCAGGATCGCCAGGCACTACTGGAAGGGCTTAGAGATGGTACCATCGATGTTATTGTTTCCAGCCACCAGCCTCAGGATACTGAAAGTAAACGGTGCGAATTTGATCTGGCTGAGTTTGGTATGCTGGGGCTGCCTACTTTTCTGCCCACGCTGGCTCAGGTGGTTTCCGATACCTTACCCTGGTGGTCGTTGCTGGACCGTTGTACGCACCTGCCCCGGGAGCTGCTTAAGCTGCCATTGCCTAAAATTGCCGAAGGTGAAGAAGCTAATCTTACCGTTTTCGATCCTACCCGTACCTGGGAGTTTAATGGATCAAGCAGTCCCTCAAAATCTATGAATCATCCCTGGTGGAAGCAGTCCCTTACCGGCAAGGTTCTGGCCGTGTTTCATCAGCGTCAACAATATTTGGCTAATGTCTGATCAGCCCAAACCCGCCCGCGCTATTTTGCAGGTAGGAGTAAAGTACGGACTGGTAGGTAGTGTTATCGGCATTGGTCTGTTCTTCGCAATGCGATGGTTGGGGGAAAACCCTATGATCTGGACGTCGCCCAAACTGATTGCCTATTGTGTGCTTTTTGCGGTCTTTTCATTGCTGGCTATCCTGGAGTTTCGTCGTTACCACCTCATAGGTAAGTGGAAATTCTGGCAGGGGCTGGCCCTGGGCGTATTGGTGTATAGCGTAATTAGCCTCACTACCTTCCTGGTTTCTGCCATTACCATGCAATTTGATCCGGACATGCTACAGTCGTATCGGGAAGTATCAATACAGTCATTAGAAACGAACCGAGAGGGATTTATTGAGCAGTTTGGAGAAGAGCGTTACGCCGAAACAAAAGAGGTTGTTATGGTGACCACCCTTTGGGATGTGGCCCTGGATGATTTATTTAAAAAAATGCTGATCGGCTTTTTTTTAACTGTGACTATTGTACTGGCTATAAGTATTATCTCATCTTTACAGGCGCGAGAACCCTCTAAGTAGGAACTTCTGTTATCTTTGTGCTAAATGTTACAACCTAACGTTTCTTACGTATGAGCCATCAACTCAAATATGGTCTAATCCTGGGACTGATTAATATTGTGTATACCGCAGCAGTTTTCCTGATTGACTATCATCTGCTTCAGAATCCGCTGTTCGCTTCTGTTCCGTTCATTGTCACTGTGGCGATACTCTTTGTAGCCGGATTTGAACTACGGAAAAAGAATGAGGGTTATTTAACCTTTAAAAATGCACTGGTATCAACCTTCGTTATCTATGCTATTGCCGCCTTTATGGTTGTGGTGTATAATATATTACAGTACAATGTATTTACACCCGAGATTGCCGAAGAGCTTCAGAAAAATGTACTGAATCAGCAGGTAGCGGTATGGGAGAGCTTTGGGATGAGCGATGAAGAGATTGATGCAGCAGCAGCAGAGATGCAGGGCAAGAATATGTATGGTGCTACCTGGCAACTTATTGGGTTAGCCGGAAATTTGGTGTTTGGATTCATTCTCTCGCTGGTTGTAGCGGCAATTGTTAAAAAGAAAGAACCTGAATTTAGTTGATGAAGAAGGACCTGTCTATAGTTGTACCCCTATATAACGAAGAAGAGTCGCTGGTAGAGTTGTGTACCTGGATTGCCCAGGTAATGAACGAGCACGGATTCCGGTACGAAGTATTACTGGTAGACGATGGCAGCCGGGACGATTCCTGGAAAGTAATTCAGGAGCTTTCTCGGGCCAATCCGGCTATTCGCGGTTTGCGGCTAAACCGGAACTACGGTAAGTCAGCTGCCCTGCAAACCGGCTTTGACCATGTGCAAGGGGACGTAGTGATTACTATGGATGCTGATTTGCAAGACAGCCCCAATGAGATTCCTGAACTGTACTCGATGATTCATGATCAGGGGTATGATCTGGTATCCGGCTGGAAAAAGAAGCGGCACGACCCGCTGAGTAAGACTATTCCCTCCAAGTTGTTTAACGCGGTTACCCGTATGATATCAGGTGTTAGTCTGCACGATTTTAATTGCGGCCTGAAATCGTACCGCAGGGAAGTGATAAAGAATATTGAGGTATATGGCGAGATGCACCGCTACATCCCCATGATTGCCGCTCGCAATGGCTACACCCGCATTGGCGAGAAAGTGGTAGAGCATCAGGAGCGGAAATACGGCACCACCAAGTTTGGTCTGGAGCGTTTCGTCTTCGGCTTTCTCGATCTGCTATCCATCAACTTCGTCTCGAAGTTCAAGAAGCGGCCCATGCACTTCTTCGGCACGCTGGGTTCTCTCTCTTTTCTATTTGGGCTGATCGTAACTATTGGGTTGATTGTAGATAAGATTTACCGGATTAAAAACTATATGGTGGTGCGGGAAGTAACTGATCAACCTCTTTTTTACCTCGCATTGGTCACGCTGGTTATTGGTGTACAACTCTTTTTAGCTGGGTTTTTAGGTGAGATGATCACGCTGCATTCGGGCAAGAAGAATGACTATCTGATTGCCGAGGAATCCCGTTATCCGGAAAGTAAAGTAGTGTAGGCATGTTTTATTCCCTGATTATTCCGGTTTATAACCGTCCTGAAGATATACGGGAAGTGCTTAATGGGTTGGTAGCCCAAAGCTATACTGATTTTGAAGTAATTGTTGTGGAAAGCGGTTCCACCATTAAATCAGATCAGGTAGTAGAAGAATTTAAAGACCGACTGACAATCTCTTATTATCTGAAAGGAAACGATGGGCAGGGCTTTTCCCGAAATTACGGACTGGCCCGGGCTAAAGGTGATTACCTCCTTATTCTCGATTCAGATATCATAATTCCACCGGATTATCTGCAACAAGTACACGAAGGTATTCGCCAACACAAACTGGATGCTTTTGGCGGGCCAGATCGGGGGCATACTTCCTTTACGCCGGTTCAGAAAGCTGTTGATTTTGCTCTAACCTCATTTTTAACAACGGCAGGTACGCGGGGGCGAAAGCGATTGGTGGGCGATTATCATCCCCGTAGTTTTAACATGGGGTTCTCTCGGAAAGTATACGAGGCTACCGGGGGCTATCGGCTTCCTAATTGTGGTGAAGATATTGACCTTAGCATCCGTATTCATCAGCAAGGTTTTAGAGTAGGGTTGATTCCAGAGGCTTATGTGTACCATAAACGAAAGCAAACTTTGTCGGGCTTTTGGCAGCAAATGGTTTGGTTCGGAAAATCCAGGATAAATCTGGCCCGTTTGTTTCCCGGAAGCCTGAAGCTTATGTATTTGCTTCCTTTGGCTTTCTATGCTTACCTGCTGGTAACGCTTCTTTTACTGGCAATGAAACCGGCTATTGGCATTTGGCTGCTGGGAGCTTTAGGCTTATACTTAGTGGCTGTTTTAGTAGAAGGTACCTTGCGGTATAAATCTCTACAAGTAGGCTTTCTCAGCATTTTCACTTCTCTTACTGTTTTCCTGGGCTATGGTTATGGCCTGATTAAATACTTTTTTCAGCAACGAGAACCCTATACCCAGCCTGCTAGCGCGCTTTGATAAACATTTGACAAAAAATATGGGTTAATAAGGCTCAACCAACTTTTTTTGTCATGAAGAAACTACACTATTTTTTAGGAACAATACTATTAAGCGGTAGCTTGTTACTTTCAAGCTGCGACTCTTCGCAACAATCCGCTTCCGAAAATAATCAGGATTCAGTGGTCGTAGCGGGTGAGCAAGGCACGAATAACGACCTGGAAGATGATACCTCTTCTGCAGCTGACCGGGTGATGTTTGCGGTGATGAGTACACGTATGCAGACGGAAATTAGCCGGATAGCAGAACAGAAAGCGAGCAGCCAGGCGCTGAAAGACTTAAGTCGGGCAGTTATTGATACTAATGAGATGATCATTGCCCGGATACAGGATCTGGCAGAAGCCACTGAAACCCAAATTCCGGATGCCCTGAATACGGATCAGCAGGAAGTAATAGACAGCCTACAACAGCTACAACCGCAGGAGTTTGATAAGGCATACCTGGAGGTACTGGCAAGAGACCAGCGACAGCTTATTGATAATTTGCAACAGTTGAACGCCGATGCTGAGAACCCAATTACCAGAGGTTTAGTAGAAGACATTGCTGATATGCAACAGCCTCAGTTAGAGCGAATACAGTCTATGCAGGATGAAATAATGTAGGGACAAAATCCTAAGAATATTGCCCCTGGGCTGATCAGTACTGGTCAGCCTTTTTTTATGGCTGGAAGTCAGGATGGTTGGCATCTTTTTCCGATACAACAGGAGATTGTGTGGGCCATTCTACATTGAAAGTAGGGTCGTTCCAGCGAATGCCACGTTCTTTTCCGGGAGTGTAAAATGCTGATACCTGATAAAACACTTCACATTTGTCTTCCAATGTAATAAAAGAATGAGCAAAATGTTCCGGTACGTATAAAGCCCGGTAGTTTCGAGCCGACAGTTCCACCGCAATGTGCTGAAGGTAAGTAGGTGAATCTTTTCGCAGGTCGATGATAACATCGAGGATACTGCCCCGGATGCAGCGCACGGTTTTAGCTTCTTCGGCACCTTCTACCTGATAGTGAAATCCGCGCAACGTGTGCTTTCGGTCTGAGCGGGATAAGTTACATTGGGCCACGGTAGGGTTTAGACCGTGCTCGCGAAATTCGTTAGCACAAAAGGCCCGGGAAAAGAAGCCGCGATCGTCTTCAATTTTCTGTATATCAATGATATAGGCACCTGCCAGTTTGGTTTCGGTAAAAATCATAGTTTGTTGTGATTATCGTTGGTGGATGTTCAGCCAGTCTTCTTCTAAAATAGCATATTCGTAATTATCAACCCATTTTCCACGGATGGGTAGCACCTTTCTTTTTCTTCCTTCTTTTTGCATTCCTACTTTTTCCAGCACCCGAATTGACGCGATGTTCTCTGTAGCACAACCCGCCTCAATACGGTGCAGATGTAGTTCTTCAAAGCTCCATTGTAATATTCCATTTAGAGCTTCCGTAGCGTATCCTTTTTTCCAGTGTTCGGGCAACAATTTATACCAAACCTCACCCGACTGAAACCGCTTTTCCCTAAGGTTTAAGGCAATAAGCCCGATAAATGCCTGGGTGCTTTTATCCATAATAACCCAGAGAAAATGGCGACCGGGAGTAGTCTGCTGTTGAGTAAGCCAGCTTTGCATCAAGACTTGAGTAGCGGCTTTGTTCTTGGGGATTCCAATAGTATTGTACTGATCAGTCTGAGGCAACGTATGTAAATAGTGTACCTCATCTAGATCATCCAAAGTAAGCTTTCGCAGCCGGAGCCGCTCCGTCATAAGATGATTTGGCATAGAGTCGCCGGAAGCACGCATAGGCTCTGGTTGACTACTGAATAAGATCAAGCCTTTGTCTAAGGGTTCGCAGTCGTACAAACTGATCGCCGTCAAAATCCTGAGCGTTAAACTGATGCTCAATGAGTTTTTGATGAAGCTCGCGCATACCCTTTTGTAAATTATACTCCAGTTTAAAACTTGGAAGTACCGTATTGAGCAGGTCAAAATTGACTTTGTAGTTTCGGGGGTCTTCGCCCACTTCACCGGTATAGACAATATCGGCTTCCGGCATCAGCTTCTTCACTTCATCGGCCACATCTTTCACCTGGTAATTTTCTTTATTACCGCCTACATTCACAATTAGGTTATGCACCTTTTCTTGAGGTGCTTCAGCTAGGGCAACAAACGCTCGGGCAATGTCCTTACAGTGAATCAGCGGGCGCCAAGGTGAACCATCGCTTTTAATAGCAATTTTTCCTTTCGCTATGGCACAAGCCAGCAAATTGTTCACGACCAGATCAATACGAAGCATAGGGGAGTGGCCGTAGGCTGTAGCATTCCGAAGGAACACCGGAGAAAAGTTTTCATCAGCCATAGCTGAAATACGCTTTTCAGATTCAATCTTGGATTTGGCATAGGCAGTTAATGGGTTCACCGGATCACGCTCGTCCATATCCAGCTTGGCACCTTTTCCATAAATAGAACAACTGCTGGCGAAGAGAAAACGGTTTACGCCCGCTTCCTTAGCCATCTCGGCCAGTTTGACCGTGCCTTCCAGGTTAATCTGGTAGGTAAGCTCAGGGTCAATATCGCCCATAGGGTCGTTGGATAGGGCTGCCAGATGCATCACCGTATCATGGCCGCGCAGGTCATCTACCGTCAGGTTGCGGATGTCTTGCAGTAATTCTTCGTGGGGCTGCATTACCTCTTCCCAGGCAGTGCCTTCGTAGAGATTAATGTCGCAACCAGTAACAGTGTAGCCTTTCTCTACCAGTAGAGGCACTAAATGAGCGCCGATGTATCCTTTATGGCCGGTGACCAGTACTTTCATGGGTTAATCTTTTAGCATGTGAAAAATAGCGGAAGCTTCTTCCTGGAAACGCTGAGTAAGTGAGTAGCTGATAACGGATCTCAGTTTTTCAGCACTTACTTTCAGGTCGTCTGAGTATTGGTTGGTGTCCTGTTCATTGATTGAAATGGGAAGCTTCTTTCCGTAGGTATTCTGATAAGCGGCCTGCACTTCCTGGGCAACGTCTAGAATAGAAAATGTTTGCTCCCCACAAATGTTAAACGTATCATTTGGTGCCTGCGGGAGCTGTAATACCTGGTGCACAATGCGGCATACATCGCCCATCCAGATAAAATCCCGAGTGGCTTTGCCGTTAGACTTTAGCACAATCTTCTCTTCGGTAGCAGCCATACGAGCCAGGTCATTGAGTACTAGGTACCACTTAGACGAGTCGTGGTCTTTCGGGCAACCGTAGCTGTTGGTCAGGCGGAAAATAGTATAAGGCAGATGATGATTGGCATGAAACTGCTTTACGTAGTATTCGGCAAACAGATGGGTAGTGCCGTAATCGTTTTTAGGCTCTGCTGGGGTTTTTTCGGTAATAAGTCCACTGCGTTGTCCGTATACCTGAAAAGTAGAGAAGTACACAAAGTTAGATGGTGGGTGATTCACAAAATGATCCAGTAGATTACGTGTTCCCAGCGCATTCACCAGCAAAGCATCCCGCGCAAAGTTGGGTTTGAAGTAGTCATTCACGCTAGCC
The DNA here is from genome assembly GCF_022458895.1 of Roseihalotalea indica. The sequence goes on from NZ_JAINFL010000003.1 coordinate 372,768, forward strand.
GTGTGAATCACCAGGTCGTACTGATGCGGAGATAAAGCCTGACTGACTTGCTCGGCATCGGCAATATCACAGGCGATAAACTGAAAGTTGGCATCTTGCAGAATAGGTCGCGTCCGGCTGGCCAGCACGTGGACCTCATATTCGGATTGCTTCGAGAAATAGTCGGTGAACCAGCTGCCTAGGTTTCCCAGTCCGCCGGTAATGAGTAGTTTCTTCATACGTTACCAGATTTTCCATTTGGGTTCGCCTTCGGTCCACATGTCTTCCAGTGTGCGCTTGTCACGAAGGGTATCCATACATTGCCAGAAGCGATGATGCTTATATGCGGCCAATTGTCCATCCTGCACTAACCGGTGCATGGGTTCACGCTCAAACATTACATGGTCGCCGTCAATATAATCTAGTGCTTCCGGTTGGCAAACAAAGAACCCCCCGTTAATCCATCCACCTTCGCCTTCTGGCTTTTCTTCAAAGCTTTGTACCAAGGAGTTTTCGCCAAACTTCATGGCTCCGAATCGCCCTTCGGGTTGTACGGCCGTCATGGTAGTGAGTTTTCCGTGGCTTTGGTGGAATTTTACCAAGGCAGCGATATCCACATTGGAAACACCGTCGCCGTAGGTGAACATGAAAGGTTCATTGTTCAGATAAGGCTTGGCTCGTTTGAGGCGTCCTCCGGTCATGGTATTCAGGCCGGTGTTAATAAGGGTAACTTTCCAGGGTTCAGCGTCGTGCTGGCTGTGCGATTCTATCTGGTTATGAGCAATATCAATGGTAACATCATTCTGATGCAGGAAGTAATTAGCAAAGTATTCCTTGATTACGTAGCCTTTATAACCCAGTAGAATCACAAACTCATTATAACCATAGCTGGAGTAAATCTTCATAATATGCCATAGGATGGGCCTGCCGCCAATCTCTACCATTGGCTTAGGAATCAGATGGGTTTCTTCGCTCAGGCGAGTGCCAAATCCTCCGGCTAATATGAGTACTTTCATGGGTTGATGGTTCGATTGCTGATTGTTAAATTGTTAGTTGCTGAATTGTTATTAGTAAAAAGTTCAGAGTTTACGTACTGAAGCCTTTCTACTACTTCGGGTTTATATCTTCCGCCTCCGGTATCCCGCCTCTGTTTTCCCTTAACTCCTTTCCTTCCTTCTTCCTACAGAAATACATAATCTCATCATCCAGCAGAGCGTAGCGTTGTATTTGCTCGGGCGTAAAACGCTTCACATAATCGTCTTCGGTTACTTCAAAGCCAGCTTGCCTCAGGCGGTTGCCATAGTCATGCCCGTACCTACGCACATGGTCAGACTGACCGTAAAGGCGCTCTCGCTCCCGGGGGTCTGTCACCAAGGGATCTTCCTGCGTTTCGGGCAGATCGTAGGTGGGCGATTGAATGATGGCCCAGCCACCCGGCTTCAATACCCGACATAATTCGCTCATGCAACGGATGTCATCCTGCACGTGCTCCATCACATGATTACAGATGGCTACATCAAAAGTGTTATCAGGGAAGGGAATGTCATGCAGGTCCATTTTAATATCGGCCCAGGGCGAGTCCAGGTCTGCGGTGGTATAATCCAGCGACTTCATCTCCGAGAACTTAGGAATGAAGCAGATCTCCGGGGCCACATGCAACACCTTTTTCGGTTTATAAAAGAAGTCGGTTTTATCTTTCAAATATAGCCACATCAGCCGATGTCTTTCCAGGGTTAGCGAACCCGGACAGAGCGCATTCTGACGCGTTTCGATACGTCCGTAGGGCAAAAATTTACGGTAACTTCGGTTATCAACCGGGCAGAATACCTTATTTCCCCGGTAAAAAAAGGCTATAACCCGGAGGGCGGGCTTACTTATTAACTGCAAATACTTACGCGGTACGTACCGGATCAGCCAGCGGATCAACCATTTCATAGCGCAAAGATAGAAGATCGTTAGAGATCACCTAATTGTATAATTTTTATAAAATTTTGTATATGATCATTTTTATATTGAATTTCCCTGTAAGTGTGTCATAATTAAATAAAATCTTTTTTGGTTGCAAAAAAGCAAACAGTACATACTCAATTACTACCCATTTTCACTTAGGAACTTTCTTTGTACAGAGTAAATTAATAAGATTGTGTTCAATTTCTCGCTTATTGATATGAGGACCTTGAAATTTAAAACAAACATACAAGAAGTAAATTGTGTGGATCGCATTGCTTCTTACCTGGATAACTTTAAGGATATTATCGCCTGGACAGTTGATACAGAGGCAAAAGATCATCTGCTTACTGTGCAAGCGTATGAGCGATTACAGCCGCGCGATGTAGTGGCAATTGTAAACCTGGCGGGCTTTTATGCCAAACCTGTTAAAAACAATATCCTGAACCGCTTACTTCGCGCCTAGAAAGCCAGCTTATACAAAATAGTTTTTTCCTACTACCTTTTTTAGATCTGATTTGAGCAGATCTCGTGCTTTGGAGCTTTCATCCGTACGGCATAATTGTTTTAGCAGTTCCAGATCAGTATTCCAACGAATACCATCGTAGAACTCAGCTCCTTTGTGATCTCGCACTTTGTAAAGTGACTTTTCCCGATAGCAGGTACCGATGTATACATAGTCGAGCTCCTGTTCTTTGGCCCAGTCAATAACTTTCCACATCATCCATTTGCCTAGCGAGTGAGATCGCATGTATTCGGTGTCGTAGAACGAGTACCAGTAGTGGAGTGTGTTTCCGGCAATGATGGCAAATACGTAGCCCAGGGTTCGCTCGGCATTACGAAAGGTAAAGATATGGCTGATCAGGTTACGACTGAGTACATACTGTAGACGTTGAGCATCCATACTCCCGCCAGCGAAGCGCTCTTCGGCATAGTGGGTGCAGAAAGAAGTAAACTCTTTATCCTTTGTATCTACCTCCTCCTTAGGCTGTACCAGCATCTCGGCTTGCAATGGTTCCATCTTCCGGTCTACGCGTCGGTTTTCCGACAGCGTTTTGAATTCTGCCAGGTTCACTCGTAGGCTACGCGCCAGGTAGAAGACATCCTCTTTCCATTCAGAATCACCGGTATAGGGCAGGAAGCCCCGTTCATAGATTTCCGGCAACTCCTCCTGAGACTCTTTCACGCAGTACACCGCATACGAGAAAGTATAAGAGGAATAGTCGGTTTGATATTCAGAGAATAGGATCTTCATAGAGAAGTATTGAATTTCAGAAGGTTCGAATAATTGAGGGGTGAAGATAGATATTATTGCTTGGGAAGCAACTCCTCGGTAATGCTATACCTTCAATCTTTCCTGACTTCAGCTTCTCCCTTCTCTAAACTTCTTCATTCCTCACATAAAAAATAAAGTCCATCGGTTCGGGGGTGAGGCCGCTTTGCCGGATGAGGGTGCTGATCTGAGCCCGGTGGTGGGTAGCGTGATTAATGATATGCCACAGTATATCGTCTGTACGGTTTTCAAAAGAGTCGCCTTTGCTATTGCAGTAGGCAATGCGTAGGGATAAGTCTTCGGTGGTGTTCAAGAAGTATTCAGTCTCTTTATAGGCTTGCTGGTTGAGCGAAGGTAGCTCCTGCCGAGAGTGCTCCTGCCACACAGCGTACGGAGAGGTCGCCCCTCGCAAGCGGGCTATCCAAATAAGGTGAGCATTCAACAGATGACTTAACCATGTATTGATTTGCGCTTCATCTATCGAGTGCGTATCCAGATAGCGAATCAGCTGCTGGTTCGTATCATAATTGTACCGGAAAAGGCGATGGAAGTAGTGGTGCATAACTAAAATATTGAATGAGAGAATGAGTAAATAAATAGAATATAGCCAGCGTTAGTGAGATGTCATCTGCCATTACTGAAGGAAGGTACCACTGTTCATCATCAGCATCGATAGTACAGAGGCACACTATCTCCATTCATGCACTCAATCATTCTCTCACTCACTGCATTCGTTTCCCCCCAAAGATAGCGTGTCCGGCATACATCCAAAAGACGTCGACCGAGTGGAACCCGGCTTGTTGTAGCCAGTTGAGCTGGTCGGGTAGGGTGGAGGGTTTATCGATAGGGCCTTCGTCGGGGTAAGCGAAGTAGTTCCAGTGGTCCTGGGTGAAGCGTTGATAGGCTTCGGGGTGGCGGCGTTGCTGCACAAAGGTATCCCATTGGCGGGCCGCGATGGAAAAGCCTGCGGCGGTGGTAGGGCGAACGATGTCTGCAATGATGAGAGAGCCGCCGGGAGTCAGTGCCTGGTAGAGATCACGGTAAAGTTGGGCTTTGCCCGCATCGTCGAGGTGGTGAATGAGCAGGGAAGATACGATAGCGTGCACCGGGAACGAGAAGGTACGCCAGTCAGGGGCAGCCAGATCGAAGCGTTGGGTACGGAAGCGGTCCTGATAGGGAGATGACTCACGCGAGGCTTGCTGAAGCATGGCTGGTGATCCATCGTAGGCGTACATGGTAGCCTGAGGGTGCTGTTCCAGTAGAAAGCGGCTGAGTACTCCGGCACCGCACCCTAGGTCTACCAGGTTAGCTGCGCTGGGTAATGGAGAAATGAGCTCGCTGATAATACGCTGCTGCTCGTCCCGGAAGGGCACAAAGTCGTCACCATAGCGGATAAAATCCTGCGAGTTTGCTTCGGTCCAGGTAGTATTCATACCGAAAGGTAATCATAAACGGATTGAGAAAGAAGGCACCGTAAGAGGTTGTGTGACGAGAAATAGCCATCTTATGATAAATCAGGGGGCAGCTTCACCAAGTTTAGATAGTATTAAGTATTTTTCTTAGTAAAGGGTTTTATACTCTGCCCAACTCCAAGAAAGCGATAGATTGGTATCACCAAGCGGCTGCTTGCGGCGCAAGCCTTACGATTAATAGCATGCTTCATGAAAAAAGGAAATGTTGTTTCATGCATTACCTCCTTAGCCACCACCTTCAGCATTTCCGGTTTTTTGCTTTTGAGGAATAGGCGACCGCCTGTATAATCACTTGGTAATGCTATTAGAGGCTATTACGCTTTGGTGTGATACCCTGATTATGCCATAAAGCATCAGCCGCTCTCCTCATTGTCGGTACGGTCACTTTGTAGAGAGTCTCCCTACCACTAATCTGCAAAAGAGATTATCCCATACCGTGGCTGACTCTCTAGAGTACAATCCTCTTATTAGTAATGTTATGTTTTAATACAGTTTGTTTAAATATTCAGTGATTTGTTAGGGATATATGCAGTAAAAGGAGGGAGCTTCAATTGGCCAAAGGTATATTTTAGGCAGTATATTCAGTAAAGTTTATAAATCAGTGTAAAAGCAGTGGCGGAGGGCATCAGTAAGTTCTCCATTGTTTTTACACAGCACACCCTTTCTGGTTTGAATAACTTTACATGCAAAAATGTTGGTATGAACCGGAAAGAATTTATCTATCACTCAGAGCAGTCTATCAAAACTGCCTTACAGGATTCTGAAATCGTTAAAGCGCTGGCAGCAGTAGGCTTTGGTCGGGATGTGTTGTTGAGCGGATTAACCTTGCGGGATCACATCAAAACCACGGGCGTTAAGCAAAAGAACGAATACGGTGAAAAGCTGAGCGCAACGGATGCGCTGAAGCAGGCTCGGCACGAAGCGATTGAACTTTACAATCAGCATGTAGCCACGGCTCGTTTTGCCCTGAAAGATGACCGGGAAGCTTACCAAAGCCTGGCCTTGGCCGGAGAGCGCAAACGAGCATTATTAGAATGGCTGGAGCAGGCCGAAACCTTTTACACCAATGTAGCTGCCTACACGTCGGTGCTCAAAAAGTATAACTTGTCGTCGGCTGACTTAACCCTGGGGCAGGAGCGGGTAGCGGCGGTAGCCGAAGCCTATTCGAGGCAACTACAGGAAAAAAACGAGGCTAAAGAAGCTACGCAATCAAAAGCAGAGGCTCGCCAGGCATTCATCCACTGGGCTCGCCGTTATAAACAAGCAGTACAGTTGGCTTTTGGCGATCAACCCAAAATCCTTGCCCGCCTTGGGTATCCGAAGAAACAGGCTGTGTCTTAAGCCATAGGCCCAGTCAATATTTGGCTAGACGCTGGTAGTAAGACTATAATCAGATAGCATTTGGGGTAGTAAAGGAAGTATCCTGCGTTCGGCAAGAGTAAGGTGAACCCTTCAAAAGGGTTGTATGTTACTTTTTGGTTACTCTTGAAACTACCCTAACCTATGAAGCTATACGAACTCCTCCGTCAGCATAAAGATGAGATACTGGATCAGTGGATGAATACCGTCCGGGATCAAATTGCCGGGGCGGAGCATCTGGAGACACTGGCGCTGCAAAATGATATGCCCGATCTGCTGGACGATATTGTAGCCAGCCTGGATGAAAGCACTCCTCAAACAATTACCCACGAAAGCATTGACCACGGAAGAATTCGGGCTACGGTAGAGAACTATACGCTCTCGCAGGTAATTCGCGAGTACTGCCTGTTGCTAAAGGTCGTACTGTCCTTCGCCGATGAACGAACCCAGGTGTTACCTAAAGAGCGAGATACTATTATCTATGGCGTAACAACCTCTATTGAGCAGGCTTCTGAAGCTTTTTTTCAACTCAGGAAGGAGGAAGATCTGAATGCCAAGCAGGCTGCCGAAGCTCTGGTAGAAGAACTGCGCCGGGAAGGAGAGCTTCGGGAAGATTTTATCGGCACCCTGACCCACGATCTGCGTAACCCTCTGGCTAATACCTTTTCGCTGGTGGAACTCATGCGGGACCGGATGCCCCAGGAGCCGCTGTTTAATAAGCTGATTAATGCCATGCAGCACAGTTTGACCCAGGCGGATACGCTCATTCGCAATTTACTGGATGCCAACCTGATCAAATCCGGTGGAGCCTTACCCATACACCGCGAGTATTGTGATCTGATGCCGGAAGTACGAGACTCCGTAGAGTCTTTTTCTACCGAGCATAAAGGGGGTATTGTACTGGATTGCTCCGAGCCCTCTATTATGGGCGAATACGATTGCAGCTATATGCGCCGGGCGTTGGATAATCTGATCAAGAATGCGATTAAGTATGGACTTCCCCAGGGAACTATTACCGTATCGTGTGAGCCTAATGACCATGGCTACACTATGTTGTCGGTACATAACGAAGGAAACCCCATTCCCAAAGATAAGCAGTCCTTAATCTTCTCTCGCAATTACCGGATTGAAGAAAAACGAGGAAATCAGGGGTGGGGGCTTGGTTTAGCCTTAGTAAAAGGCGTAGCTGAAGCTCATGGGGGAAGCGTAGAAGTACGAAGCCAGCCGGATGATGGTACGACTTTTACCCTGAAAATACCGACCGCCACCTCTGAGCAAAAAGCCAAGAACCAGTAAGCACTGCTCGACCTGGTTCATACTTTGCTAAAGCGAAAGACGTAATGCATAATGGGTTTATCAGTGTCATCGGAGGTGGTCAGCAGAAGGCCGTGTAGAGGGGAAACCCTGTCGCCTGCCGACCACCTTTTGCCAGTAAATCATAAGATTACCTGGCTATTAGTAATACACCTATCTTTTTTGTTAACTTTAACGCTTGTTTATTCGTAAGCTCCGTATGACTTTTGAAGAAATAGAAACCCGCATCCGAGCCTACCAGCAAGAAGGAAAAACGCTATTCACCAGTTCTTCTTTTCAGTCGCATAGCTTAGTACTTCTGCACATGCTCTCCCGCATTGATCGTAGCATTCCGGTGTACTTCCTGAACACAGGATACCACTTTCCGGAAACTGTTGCCTTTGTGGATGAAATTACCGAGCGGTTAGGCTTAAACACCATTCGGCTTAACCCGATCTTACCCAAGCACCAACAGCGCGATGCCGAAGGCAACCTGCTCTTTACCTCCGACCCTGATTACTGTTGCTTTTTAAATAAAACCCAGCCCATGGAAGCGGTGCTGCGGGAGTACGATGTTTGGATCAATGGTGTGCGGGCAGACCAGAGCCTGGTGCGTAAAGCCATGAAAGTTGAACAGCCGGCACCACATGGCACACTACGGTTTCACCCTATGCTCGATTGGTCGATCCGGGAAGTTTTTGCATACCTTCGCGAATATGACTTACCTCGCCACCCTCTGGATGCCAAAGGCTACGCCAGCATTGGCTGCGAACCCTGTACCAAAAAACCGGACCCCGACATGCAAGAGCGGGAAGCCCGCTGGTACGGCATGAATAAAGTAGAGTGTGGATTAAATACCGACCTGGCAAAATCTTCTTAGTATGACAGTTTTAGTAACCGGAGGTGCAGGCTATGTCGGCACCCAATTGGTCGCGCAGTTAGCGCTTGACCCCACTGTGTCACGCATTTTAATTTATGACAACTTATCGCGTGACAATTACAATATGTTTATGGGGCACCCGCTCAATGGGCGGGCTGCCAATGAATCCTTAAAAGTAGAGTTTATTCACGGCGAGTTGCTTAACACCCGCAAGCTGCGCTCAGCCGTTCAGGAAGCTGATATAGTGTATCATTTGGCAGCAAAGGTATTAACCCCGTTTGCTACTACCGATGGACACGCTTATGAGCAGACCAACCACTGGGGCACCGCAGAGCTGGTGTATGCCATTGAAGAAACACCAAAGGTACAAAAGCTGGTGTACGTTAGCAGTACCTCGGTATACGGCTCAGCCGATGTGACCGAAGATGCCGTTCCGAACCCGCAGACTATTTACGGTATATCAAAGTTGCGGGGTGAAGAGCATGTGCGGCGTTTGTTTCCCAAGATTCCGACCTACATTGTGCGCTGTGGTAATGTGTATGGCTACAACAAAAGCCTTCGCTTTGATGCCGTGATCAACCGGTTTATGTTTGAAGCGAACTTCAAGCGGCGCATCTCTATTCACGGAGACGGGAAGCAGCGACGGGCGTTTATTAGCATACAACACGTAGGAGAGGTGCTTTCGCAGTTACTGCATACGGATATGCCTTCTGATACCTATAACCTGGTAGATAAAAACTTTCAGGTTCTGGACATCGTCGATGTGGTGAAAGCTATTTATTTCGACCTGGAGTTCATCTTTGTGAACAGACATTTGGGTCTACGCGAACTGTCGGTAGATACGGATCTGAAGTTGTTCAAATACATTCCGAGGTGGGAGGAGCGTACTTTGCTGGATGAGATGGAAGAATTCAGAACCCGATTTGCGTTTTAGGGCAATAAAAAAGGAGAGCCACCGGCTCTCCTTTTTTATTTTTCTGCCAGAAAGCCAAGCTACTAGCAAAATTCGTCAAATACGTCTAGTAAATGTTCGGCAATCATCTCAGCCGGACGGCCTTCAATATGATGGCGCTCTACAAAATGAACCAGTTCACCATCTTTAAACAACGCAATAGAAGGTGAAGAAGGAGGATACGGTAGCGTGTACTCTCGGGCTTTGGCTACGGCATCCTGGTCTACACCGGCAAACACGGTTGTCAGGTGATCAGGCTTTTTCTCGCTGTTGTTTAAGGCTAATTTCACTCCAGGGCGGGCCGCTCCGGCAGCACAACCGCATACTGAGTTGATTACCATCAGGGTTGTGCCTTTATGATTTTCCAGATGATCGGTCACTTCCTCAGCCTTGGTTAATTCAGTGAATCCGGCGGAGGTTAAGTCGGTGCGCATAGGCGCTACTAATTCTTCGGGATACATATCTATTTATTTATTCTGTTTAATAATTTAATAATAGGTTCTCAGGTAAGTCTTGGGTTTCAAGTTTTTGTCTTTGCGTCAATATGAGTGTTGACAAACCTGAAAACTGAACTAATAGTCTTTCACTATTTTTTATAAGAATCCTAGCTCTAATTTTGCTTCTTCAGACATCATGTCTTGTGTGTAAGGAGGATCAAAGGTTAATTCAATATTTACTTCATTGACTCCTTCGATGGCTTTTATTTTTCCTTCAACTTCAGCAGGAATAGCCTCAGCCGACGGACACGCCGGAGAGGTTAATGTCATTAAGATATATACATTATTTACCGGGTATACACTAATCTCGTAGATCAGGCCCAGTTCGTAAACATCTACAGGTATTTCAGGATCATATACGGTTTTTATTGCCGCAACAATTTTTTCTCGTAAATCCTGGGTATTGGTAGTCGCTGTCTCGCTCATCTTATCGTTTATTTTTGATCTGATTTGGCCATCGTTTGTCGCTCCTTGTTTACCAAAGCAAACAATTTCATCTGCTTAATCATGGCGGCAAATCCGTTGGAGCGTTGGGTACCGATAAATCGGTTCATGCCAATTTTATCAATAAAATACAGTTCCGCATCCACGATGTCGTCGGGAGTCTGATTATCAAAGACCCGCACCAGTAGGCTTACCAGCCCTTTGGTAATGGCCGAATTGCTATCCGCTGAGAAGTGCATACGGTTTTCTTCCATTGAGGGTACCAGCCATACTTTAGATTGGCATCCTTTAACCGTATTTTCTTCCGTATGATATTTCTCGTCCAGCGGATTGAGTTTCTCTCCCAACTCTATAATGTAAAAGTTGGTCATTTCCGGATCTCCATCCAGCAAGGCAAACTCCTCAATAATCTCGTCTTGTTTCTCTTGGATAGATCGGGGCATATATTATTTTTTTAACATACTAACTATACGGGTTAATCCTTCCGTAAGTTGGTCAATATCCTCTTTCGTATTATAGATAGCAAACGAGGCTCGTACTGTTCCTTCTATACCAAAGCGATTCATTAATGGTTCGGTGCAGTGGTGGCCGGTTCGTACAGCAATGCCTCGGGCATCCAGCATCTGTCCAATGTCAAAATGGAAGATGTCATCAAAAACGAAAGAAACGACATTCATTTTATGCCTGGCCGTTCCGATAATACGCAGACCGGGCACATTGGATAACTGCTCGTGGGCGTACGTGATTAGTTCGGCTTCATGAGCTCGCATGGCGGCTTTTCCCAGATTGTTGATATAGTCAATAGCTGTTCGCAAAGCTACTACATCAGCAATATTGGGAGTGCCTGCTTCGAACTTATAGGGAATATCGTTATAGGTGGTTTTTTCAAAGCTCACGCTACGGATCATCTCACCACCGCCCTGGTAGGGGGGCATTTTTTCCAGATGTCGGCGTTTACCATACAATGCGCCCACTCCCGTAGGACCAAACATTTTATGCCCGGAGAAAGCATAGAAATCACAGTTTAGTGCCTGCACGTCAATATCCAGGTAAGCTGTAGACTGGGCACCATCCAGCAGCACGCAGGCACCATGCTCGTGTGCCAAATCAATAATCTCCTCTACCGGATTAATGGTTCCTAATGAATTAGAAACATATACTACACTGACCAGCTTGGTTTTGGCTGATAAGAGCTTCTTATATTCGTCTAACAAAAGCTCACCTTGTCCATTTACCGGAATGATTTTCAGGTGGGCTCCCTTCTCTTCGCAGAGCATTTGCCAGGGCACAATGTTAGAATGATGCTCCATGGCTGAGATAATAATCTCATCATCTTTCTGCACATTCATTCGCCCAAAGGTTGATGCCACCAGATTAATACTGTCGGTAGTGCCTTTCGTAAAAACAATCTCTTCTGGCTCAGCCGAGTTGATGAACTGATGGATCGCCATGCGAGTTTCTTCAAAGGCTGCCGTAGCCCGTTCAGCCAGGGTGTGGATGCCCCGATGAATATTGGCATTATCATGTTGATAATAATGCGCTAAGGCATCAATCACTGACTGAGGCTTTTGGGTTGTTGCGGCATTATCAAGATAAATTAGCGGACGACCATTTACCTCCTGGTGAAGAATGGGAAAATCCTGACGTATTTGAGAGATATCTAAACTGGCTGGTGTTGCTAGCGTATTTTCATTGGTATTCATACCAAATTGGTTAAAAGTTGGTGTTCAAGCGCTCATCGATAACTTCCTCTATCTGTTTACGGATAAAGTCCAGCTCGATGTTGTCCAGAACATCTCCGGCAAAAGCCCGGAGCAGAATGGCCGTAGCCTGTTCTTTGCTAACTCCACGGGTACGCAGATAAAAAAGCTGCTCTTCGTCAATCTGACCGGTGGTGGCTCCATGCGAGCATTTTACATCATCGGCCCAGATTTCTAGCTGAGGCTTGGTATCAATAGAAGCCTCGTTGGTCAGCAAAATATTAGAATTAGACTGGAAAGCGTTCGTTTTCTGAGCATCCTGCCGAACGTAGATCTTTCCGTTGAACACACCTTTTGATTGATCATCCATAATACCCTTATACAGCTCATTGCTGAAAGAGTTAGGTTTACGGTGGTCTACTGCGGTATGGTTATCGACATGGGTTTTTCCGTTAAGCATGTACAGCCCATACATGTGGGTCTCGCAGTTTTCATCATCCAGTGTGATGTTTAGGTTATTTCGGAGCATGGCCCCCTGCAATGAAACAGTTATACCGGTAAAACGGCTATCGCGAGCTTGATGCACTTCAGTAGTTCCCGTGTGATACGCTTTAACGCTTTCGGGTTGTAGCTTGGTATAATACACTGATGCATTAGGGGCTACCCATATTTCACTGACTACGTTTTGATAGCTGGCTTCTGCGCCGATCGTATGAAAAGATTCAGTGACTGAAAACTTACTTCCGGCCTCGGCAATGTATAGGTTCCGAGGCGTTGCTACTGTTGCACCCTGCGATGTGTCACTGATAAAGTACGTTAGAATAGGAGCCTTAATCGCTTTGTTTTTAGGAACGTGGATGAAAAGTCCTTCCTGAGCTAATGCCGTATTCAAAGCGACGAAAGAATCCGCTTGGATAGCTGGCTGATTGGCAAAGTATTGCTCAATCAGATCACCATGTTCCCGATATGCTTGCGAGAGGGGCTTTATTATGATCTCATCCGAAGTGCTAATAATATTAGAAAGCGACTCCTGGAACTGCCCGTTTACGAAAACAAGTCGATTGGCTTCAATATCGCTGGGAGTTACCGACTGAATCAGCTCACTAACCAAAGCCTCGTTAACGGGGTTATCAGCTAATGTATCAGTCTGGAATTCCCGTTCTAATGCCCGGGTAATGGGAGTATACCGATATTCTTCGTTCTTCTTGGCAGGAAACCCTAGTTTCTCAAAATCAGCAAAGGCCGCTCTTCGGCGCTGATGCCATCCTGTATCTCCATGTCCGTTAATGGACTTCTCTATAGTATTGAATTTTGTGCTAAAAGCTTCTTGTAAACTCATATAAGTTATAAAGATCTGAGTTTGATATACCTATCAGCATGTATTAGACAACGAGTGTTGTACATAATAACTGCGGTGGTAAAAAATATTGACTGACTGATGCAGCTTATGCTGTTGCCTCTGCTGTATCCTTAATCCAGTCGTACCCTTTTTCTTCCAGCTCTAATGCTAGCTCTTTGGTTCCTGATTTCACAATGCGGCCATTATATAGCACATGCACGAAGTCAGGGATGATGTAATCCAAGAGGCGCTGGTAGTGAGTGACTACGATAGTAGCATTATCTTCACTGCGAAGCGCGTTTACACCATTGGCCACAATGCGCAGGGCATCAATATCAAGCCCGGAATCTGTTTCGTCTAATATAGACAGAGTGGGTTCCAGCATAGCCATTTGGAAAACCTCATTTCGCTTTTTCTCACCACCAGAAAAACCCTCATTCAGTGCGCGACTTAATAAAGACTGGTCAATCTCTACCAGCTTCATTTTCTCTTTCATCATTTTTAAGAATGAAACCGCATCCAAAGGATCTTGCCCTTTGTGCTGACGGATTTGGTTTACCGCTGTTTTCAAAAAGTTAGTGGTACTAACTCCCGGAATTTCTACCGGGTATTGAAATGCCAGAAATATCCCTTCGCGAGCCCGGTCTTCCGGTTCCATATCCAGTAGGTCTTGCCCTAAGTATTCTACTGAGCCGCCGGTAACTTCAAATTCTTCCCGGCCAGCCAGTACCGAAGCTAACGTGCTTTTCCCGGAACCATTGGGTCCCATAATGGCATGAATCTCGCCAGCTTTCACTTCCAGATTAATCCCTTTCAGAATCTCTTTCTCTTCTACGCGAGCGTGTAAATCAGTTATTTTTAACATAAGGTAGGTATTATAGCAACAAAATCAGAAGCGCAGTACCTCTGATTTCGTGACATTTAACATATTTTATCAGTTATCCTACGCTGCCTTCCAGCGTTAGGGCCAATAGCTTTTGAGCTTCTACGGCAAATTCCATCGGAAGTTGGTTCAGCACCTCTTTGCAGTAGCCATTCACAATCAATGCTATGGCATCTTCTTCGCCAATCCCTCGCTGCAAACAGTAGAAAATCTGGTCTTCACCAATTTTAGAAGTAGTAGCTTCATGCTCAATTTGCGCCGAACTATTATCCGATTCTATATAAGGAAAGGTATGCGCACCACAGCGGTCACCCATCAGCAGGGAGTCACACTGAGAAAAATTGCGTGCTTTATCGGCACGCTTCATTACTTTCACCAATCCACGGTAGCTGTTCTGGCTAAATCCGGCTGATACACCTTTAGACACGATGCGGCTGCGGGTATTTTTACCAATATGAATCATTTTGGTGCCTGTATCTGCTTGCTGCCGGTTATTGGTGACCGCTACAGAATAAAACTCACCAATAGAATGATCCCCCTTTAAGATGCAGCTTGGATATTTCCAGGTGACTGCAGAACCAGTTTCTACCTGAGTCCAGGATATTTTTGCATGGTCTCCGGCGCAAATTCCTCTTTTGGTTACAAAGTTATAAATGCCGCCCTTTCCATTCTTATCACCAGGATACCAGTTTTGAACGGTAGAGTATTTGATTTCAGCATCTTTAGCAGCATATAACTCTACTACTGCCGCGTGCAACTGGTTTTCGTCGCGCATCGGAGCGGTACAACCTTCAAGATAGCTCACATATGAGCCCTCTTCAGCTACAATCAGAGTGCGTTCAAACTGCCCGGAGTTTGCCGCATTAATGCGGAAGTAGGTGGACAGTTCCATAGGGCAGCGAACACCTTTTGGAATATAGCAGAATGAGCCATCACTGAATACTGCGGAATTAAGCGCGGCGTAGTAGTTGTCGTTAGCAGGAACTACAGACCCCATGTATTTGCGTACCAATTCGGGGTGCTCCCGCACTGCTTCGCTAAATGAGCAGAATATAATTCCCAGCTTTCCTAATTTTTCTTTAAAAGTAGTAGCCACTGATACGCTATCAAAGACCGCATCCACTGCTACACCCGTTAAGCGCTTTTGCTCTTCCAGCGAAATACCAAGCCTTTTGAAGGTATCCAGTAGCTCTGGATCAACTTCATTTAAGTTTTTAGGGCGGGTTTTTTGCTTAGGAGCAGCATAATATATAATGTCTTGATAGTTTATATCAGGAAAAGAAACATTATGCCAATGAGGTTCTTTCATGGTCAGCCAATGGCGATAAGCCTTCAAGCGCCATTCCAACAACCATTCAGGCTCTTCTTTTTTTCCTGAAATAAAGCGAACCGTATCTTCATTCAATCCCTTCGGAGCCGATTCCTGCTCTATGTTCGACTCAAAACCATATTTGTAGTCTGATTGAGTGAACTCCTCCAGAATTTGATTATCCTTACTCATAGCGGAAGTTAATTTATTTTCGTAAAAATAACATGCCACCGGAAGAATCGTTCCGAGAAACTGACGATAATTTGGTAGAATTTACGGCATGTCTATATCCCTTATTTAGAACGAGTTTAAACAAGGGTAGTTACAAATCTACTATAAAAAATGGATTTATTCGCCCAGTTGAATATGGCGATTTAAACTTTCTTCTAAAGAGATGAGCGTTTCGGTGCGTACAATCCCGTCAATTCGCTGGATTTTGTCGTGGAGTACTTCTCTCAAGTGCTTGGTATCCCGGCAATGAATTTTAGTGAAAATGCTGTAGTTACCAGTGGTGTAGTGTATTTTTACGACTTCAGGGACTTTCTTTAATTCTTCTACTACACTGTTATAAAGAGAACTCTTTTCCAGATAAATACCCAAAAATGCAGTGATATCGTAGCCAAGCTTGGAATAGTCCATGTTTAGGGTAGTGCCTTGCACAATACCCATTTCCTCCATTTTACGCATGCGAACATGCACTGTACCCCCCGAAACGTAGACTTTTTTTGCTATCTCGGTATAGGGAATTTTAGCATCTTCGGACAGTAAAGCGAGAATTTTAAGATCGATGTTATCAATTTCTAAATTTTTGCTCATTTTGGTGCTGCAAATTGGGTTTAATCTAATAATTTCGGCGTTAAATTACGATAGATATAAATTTTTAGCAAATTTATTAAATATTTTTTAAGTTAATAGAGAACTTATTAATTTAGCATTCGTTAATAAGATAAATAATCAAGCTGTTCAAGCTTTTACACTGTAGGGTGATGAAATTGGCAGCCATGCCCTCCCGTCTCGAGGGTGGAGACAACGGGATAAATTCTTCGGAACTAACCGCTCCGTGGAGGTTCGACTCCTTCCCCTACAGCTTTTATTTTTGGGTTAATGTTGTTTCTGGAAAAGGTCATGAATACTCATGACCTTTTTTTATGCTCTATTTTTTTATATTCTGCCTTCAAATACTACCTTCCCTTCCATTTTGATTGAAGATTTGCTAATTTACTGCTGTAAATTTCGTTACAATTTATATAATTGACAACAATTGATTTTCTGACTAATGGAAGTGCAAACATTCTCTTGGTATAAAAACTATCCGGAAGGGGTACCTCACGAAATAAATCCTCATCAGTTTGAGTCACTCGTTGACTTGCTGGAGCATTGTATTAAGGAATATGGCCCATTGGATGCCTTTACCTGCATGGGCACTTCTATAACCTTTGATGAGCTCGATCGGCTCTCGAGGAATTTTGCAGCTTACCTACAGCAGGACCTGAAACTTCTTAAAGGAAGTAGGGTAGCTATACAAATGCCCAATCTTCTACAGTACCCCATTGCCATGTTAGGTGCTCTGCGCGCCGGAATGATCGTTGTGAACACAAACCCACTGTACACCGCCCGGGAGATGAAGCATCAGTTTGTGGACTCAGGAGCTGATGCAATCATTATTTTGGCCAACTTTGCTCATAGTCTCGAGAAAATTCTTACCGATACTTCTATTAAACATATTATTGTTACTGAGATTGGCGATCAACTGGGTGGTATCAAGAAAACAATTGTGAATGGAGTAGTTAAGTACATAAAAAAGATGGTCCCCAAATACCATCTACCTGCCGCAGTAAAGTTTAACGATGCTTTGAAGCGAGGTAGCCAGCACTCTTTTCAGCGGGTATCGTTAAAAGGTGAGGATACAGCTTTCCTTCAGTATACAGGAGGGACTACCGGCGTTTCTAAGGGAGCAGTTCTGTCTCATACCAATTTGGTAGCTAATATGGAGCAAATATCAGCCTGGATGTCGGTGCAGTTAAATAATAAAGAAGAGACTATGATTACGGCGTTGCCGCTATATCATATTTATGCTCTAACAGTAAATTGTCTTTCTATGATGAAAATTGGGGCCAGAAATATTCTGATTCCTAATCCTCGTGATATGAAAGGGTTCATTAAAGAACTCAATAAATATCCTTTTTCAGTTATCACCGGAGTGAATACCCTCTACAACGGTCTCTTAAATCAGCCCAATTTTGACTCTATAGATTTTTCGCATCTAAAAATTACCAGCGCTGGTGGAATGGCCATGCAAACTGCTGTGGCTGAGCGTTGGAAGAAACGAACGGGGGTGCCAGTAGCCGAAGGGTATGGACTCACAGAAACAGCGCCTGTGTTAACTTCTAATATCCCTCTGGCTGGAAGAGAACGGTTGGGTACTATTGGGTTGCCTTTGCCAAGCACCCAGATCATTATTGTGAATGATGATGGAGAAGAAGTTCCGGTAGGGGAGCCAGGTGAGATTTACGCAAAAGGCCCGCAGGTGATGTCAGGATATTGGAACCGCCCGGAGGAAACGGAGAATGTATTTACCAAAGATGGTTGGTTCAAAACTGGTGACATAGGAGTAATAAATGAGGAAGGGTTTATTAAAATTGTGGATCGTAAAAAGGAAATGATCAATGTTTCTGGCTTTAATGTGTACCCGAATGAAATTGAAGATATTGTAGCCGGGCATGAAAAAGTATTAGAGGTAGGAGCTATTGGTGTGCCAGATGCCCGATCTACGGAAGTAGTTAAAATTTGCGTGGTGAAAAAAGATCCTTCTTTAACCCAAGAAGAACTCTTAAAGTATTGTAAAGAGAATATGACGGCTTATAAAGTGCCGAAATATATCGAGTTCAGAGATGAACTTCCTAAATCAAATGTGGGGAAAATCCTTAGAAGATTGTTAAAAGAAGGGGAAGCTACTGAAAAAGCATGACGATGAAGCCATCGTCATGCTTTCGTATGTTATTGCCCAAAGCCGATAATAACGCGTCGGTTCTGGCGGCGCCCATCGGGGCTGGTATTATTGCTTACTGGTTCGGTTGATCCTTTACCATAAGTGACAATTCGGGTTTCGTCAACCCCCTGGTTCATCAGAAACTTCTTAACTGACTGAGCTCGCTCAATGGATAGTTTTAAATTATAATCTTTTCCCCCTGAATCATCAGCGTGGCCCACTACTTCCACATAAACATCCGGGTTTTCATCCAGAATGGTTACTGATTCTTTTAGATCATTGTAAGATGTGGGAAGCAACTGGCTGGAGTTAAGGTTAAAATAGACAGTATTGTCTTCAAACTGCTTTTCAGGGGTATTTCTTGTTGTGGCAGAAGGGGTAGTCCCACTACCAACTTCTCCACTTTCACCGGGATTAACCTTCTTGAATTCGTCTAATAGGGCTTGCGTTTCTTCCAGTAATGCTCGGGTTTCCTCATCAATTTCCATATCCTGATTGTTTTGAGGCGATGTGGGCAGTGTAGAACCAGTGCCAGGCCCTCCACCTACAATCCGGCTAGCTAATTGTTCTTCTCGTTCTTCATGGCTAATTACCCGTGATTGATAAATATCCGCAGAACGACCGTAGCGGTTGCTGACAAAGAAGACACTATTATTTCCCGTGATAGATAGATAGGCATCAAAGCCAGCAGAATTAATACCATCTCCCAAATTCTCGGGTTCAGTCCAGTGTGTCCAGGAAGTATCCTGACGATAACACACAAAAATATCGGCATTACCGTAACCGGGGTGTCCGTTGCTGGCAAAAAATAGCGTCTTATTGTCTTCAGACAAAAAAGGTGATATTTCATAACCTTCTGTATTGACAGTCTCTCCCAGATGAATTAATTCTCCCCACTGGCCAGTTTGAGGGTCTTTTTCAGTTACATACAGGTCTTCCATACCCAATGAAGATTCTTTCTGCATAGAGACAACGGCTACATCTTCAGATGGAGCAACGTACATACCATAGTAATTCCCTACCTTCTCTTCTAATCCGGGAATGCTGATATCATTAGGAGTTCGCCAGTTTTGTTCCACGCCAAAACTAAAAGCCATCCCTGGTTTTTCCCGCTCTTCAGACTGGTATGAATTAAGAAGGTATAGAGTGTTACCCGTAAGACTAATGCCGACCACTGCATTATTATCCCGATTATTAAGGTTAGGCAGGTTATTGGCCGGCTGAGACCACTCTCCAGAAGACTGTTGCTTGCTGTACCAGATATCCTGGCCTGCGCGTGTGCCTCCGGTGTTTTGGGCATACAGTGAGCGTACAAAATATAAAGTACTATCAGTAGCTGAGTAAAGCGGATAGCTTTCTTCGGCGTTACTATTGATTGTATCGTTTAGCACAACCGGATCAGAAAAGTAGAATGTCTGGCTAAAAGCGGGCAGCGCAATTCCGGACAGTAAGACTAATAAATATGGAGTAATTCGTTTCATAAGATTCTCTTTTTGCATTACCACAAATAAGGAGCTACCTGTCGCTGATTAAATAATTCAAATCCTAATGTGATCTCATGAATTCCCGATTGGAAATTGTTGATACCGGAAAAACCGTAATCATACGAGTAACTAACATTAAAGGTATTACTAATTGAAACGCCGGCCATTGCGGCTACTGTTTCCGTATTACGGTAAGAGGCACCAAACCAAAGCAAATCTCTAAGCTTTAAACGTGCTCCCACATCATACGTTAATGGGTTTATACCATCGTATCCGATAAACGCGCCGGGCACCAGCAATAGTGCATCTGATACATCAAGGCGCACTCCCAGCATTCCAAAATGAGTCAACTGTTGTTGTGCGGTAATTTCGCTATCGGCATAAAGTCGGTTCTGAAAGACTCGGGCCGCCGAATATCCCACATAAAACAGGTCATTGTATAGAAATATTCCAGCGTTCACATCAAAATTTGTGGTTTGGCCCTGTTGATTTTGATAGGCTTGATACGTTGGGTCGTTCTGTTCAACTACTGTGACACCAGACAGGTCAATTTGCTGGTTGACAATACCACCCGACACGCCTAAAGAAAGGCGTAGCTGGTCACCGATCAAAAAGTGAGAAGCGTACGAAAGAAAACCGGATGTCTGAGCGAAAATTCCCTGGTTATCACTGGTGATATAGCCGCCAATACCATGCTTAACTGCGCTGTTAAACTCTTGCGAGCCTCCAGACTGGCTGTAGAGCGATGGGCTGCTAATGCGCAGGGAGTTGTTTTGATAGTTTGTTTTAGTGCTGGAACTACGCAGTGGTGCATGAGCGCTGATATAATAGGTTTCAGGAGCACCGTCCAGGCCCGACCATTGCTGGCGGTAGCCTATCTTAACATCCATGAATCCTTCAATACCCGTAGTGGCCGGATTAATTGCCTGAGGATTCTGGAAATATTGGGTTAAGCGGAAAAGCTGTTGCGCAGAAACACTGCTTCCGGCAAGCAGCATTACCGCTAGCATAATCATACATGGTATATGGTAAAATCTTTTCATCATTGTAACAAGGTTACTGTTCCTGTACGTTCTTGCAGTCCTTGATTGACCACAACTTGATAGTAATAGGTCCCGGTAGGTAGTTTTTTCCCTTCATAGGTACCATCCCAGTTGTTCTGATAGTTATTGCTTTGAAAGACGGTCTGTCCGTAGCGATCGTATACCTCAACGCGAATGGAAGAAAATATCGCAGCATTAGGGAATACCCACTGATCATTAATATTATCCTGGTTAGGAGTAAAAGCAGTAGGAATTTCCAGCGCAATACCCGAGCAGTCCGGTACAGTCACTGTGATGGTATCCTGAATAGCATCCAACCCTTCACTGCTCTCAACTCGGAAAATATAATGGGTTGTTTCTATTGGGTTTACTGAAATTGCGGGACCATCGCTGGCCGTTGTAATCCGGCAATCTTCCCGATCGCAGGTCCATGAATAGGTGGGCGATTCCCCAGTTAGCACTTCTATCGCCAGCTCCGCAGTTTCGCCCGGGCAAATCTCAACCGAGTCGGTTACAATTGTTAGCGTAAGAGCAGGCTCAATGGTTAATGTGACAGTGGCGCTTTCCGACGCAAGTTCAGCACCATCAAAGGCATTCCAATCAAATTGGTCTGCACCGGTATAATCTGTAGCAGGCCAATAATATAACTGAGCAATATTTTCATTGCTTACGAAGTAGCCACCCATGGCGGCATCAATTTCATCCTGAGTGATCGTGTCATTAGCAATGGTTAGCACGCCCTGTTCGGGTAATGAGACAATGCGAATGCTACTGAATTGATCTACTGCCGGGAAATTGTCCGGGTCGGTATAATAAGTTAAGAACTCATCTATAGAAAATGAGGCAGAATCGTTTTGTACCAGTTTTTTATCGAAGCTGCTAACTGTTGGAGGTTCATTCTCAACCAGTTGTATAGTTCGTACGATGCTGTTGCTGGGTGTTTTGCTATTGAACGCCTGAATAGATATCTGCCGTTCGGGCTGAGCTTCGAGAGAACTATTAAAATACTGTATTGAACGGACGATTGTCTGATAAACCTCCAGAGAGTTCTTTCCTTCAATCAGTAACCTCCCCGAATCTTCATCCCAGGAAGAAGTCATTCCTTCAGGTATTTCTACGGAAAGCGTATCTAGTGCGGAGTCGTATCCAGCCTCAAATGAGATAACCATTCTCGTTAGGCTATCAGTATCCACATCAGTAACAGTCAGGGTAGGATGAAGGGCGACCGAATCACTTCCTAATACATAGTTCAATGCTCCGGGTTCGTCAGTAGCTAGTAGAGTGCTATCATCAACGGGAACCACCAGTAAAAAGCGAGTCACAATATTACTACTGCTGTCGTTTTCGTCCGTTGCGGTAAATTCAAACCTGCGAAGTCCACCCGTGGGGTCTTCACTATTGTTTTGATAGGCTAATGACCTTAGAACAGTTTGGTATTGCGATAAACTGCCTTCGCCAGAGAATAGTAGTTGATTATCCTGTTGCTGAGCTGTAATACCACCGGTAAGATCATAGGCAAGTGTATCCTGGGAGGCATCAAAGCCTTCCGAAACAGTAACAGTAGCCGAGAGTACTACTGCTGCGCCATCCGGGTCACTTAAGGTTAGGCTATCTGTGATAGAAATGAAACTACTATTTTCCTGATAGATGAGAGTGTCCGGTTCAATATCCGATAAAACGATGGGGTCGTCTATCGGAATGATGGTAATAGAAAGAATATCCTCTTCCGATTCGTTGGAAGAAGACACGGAAATATTCAATAGATCGCTACCTGCCACATTGGTGTTTGGTTGATACTGCAAGCCGCTTAGCACGTAGCGGGTTACCTGAGCGGTAGCAGTAAATGCCTGCGTTTCTCCGCTTTCACTACTGTCATCAGAAAAGTTAAGAAAAGGTAAAATGATTGGGTTAATAAAAATCTGTCCATCTCCAACGGATAAGGATACATTTAGCGGAGTGTAAGACATAGCATCAAGGGCAATGGATGGTAGCGTGGTGGTACCATCTTCATCAACCTGGGCGCTCTCAGGCACATCAATAGCTAGCGGAATGGGCGTTGGGTTGATTGTAATAGTAATGTAGGCTGCATTGGCCGCAAACTCAGAACCATCCGTAGCATTCCACTCGAAGAAGTCTTTTCCAGTAAAATCACTGTTAGGTGTATACGTTAGCTTATTTAAATTTGACCGACCAATGATTCCATCATCATTTACCAGAAAATCGGCATCAATGACTGTTCCGTCAACAGTTAAGAATCCATGCTCCGGTAGAGATAGGATTCTGATAAATTCAAATGGAGTTTGTTCTTCATCATCGTAAGCCTGCTGAAATTGCTGTAATTGAAAAGTAATGATCTCATTTTCTTCTCCGCTAGCAGCAATATCCTGTACGCTTGGTGGGACGTTAATAGTGCTCCCCTGGTTTCTTACATGCACATATTGGGAAAAGGGGCGGCTTTCAGCGCCATTTTCATCAGTGATTTGCATTACCACTAACCTGTTACCTGTAAAACCTACCGGGGTAAACGGGTTGGTAATGGTGATACCTCGTAAAGCCTTCTGATAATTCTCGCGAGTATCTTCCCCGGAAAGTACTAAGCTTCCGTCATCGCCTCCGGCTTTTTGGATTTTAATATTGTCGCCATTATCATCGCTGAAACCCAGTTCATCTCCAAAGCGAGATTGTGTGATATTTACAGTTGCTCCGGCCATTGTATTGTTGTCCGGGTCACTTACAATTAAATCACTCACTACCGGTTCGTTTCGGAGCGTGTTAACTACAATGGGAGAGTTAGAGGGGCTGCGGAGTATGGGAGGATCGTTTTGCCTGCGTATGGCTATGTTACGCGAAACAGTATTACTAACGGTATTATCTTCGTTAGTAACGTTAATTGTTAGTTTCCTTCCCCTGATTTTCGGGTTTTCTTCATTGGTATTATAGTAGAAAACTGAACGAAGCGCAGTCTGCATTTCTTCGCTGGTGCGGGTGCTCCCTGCCGGATAGCTCAGAAGCAGTAGTCTTCCTGCTTCTTCGTTAAATACCGGGTATAGCACTGTCTCACCCTCATAAATGAGCGTATCTTCATTAGCATCATACCCCGACTCGAAAGTAAGGGTTGCCAGAACAAGGGCGTTGTTACCACCTACAGTAAGAGTATTAGTGATTTGCACTAAATCGCCTCCTTCAGCATAGTTTATCTCTCCGCCTTCTATATTTGCCAGATTTTGAGCACTAGCCGTATTCATTAGTGATATTAGTAGGGTAATGCTTGCAAAAAAATGTAGGTGCCTGTAAAGAAAAATAGCTCTTAGCATTATTGTAAAATCGTTACCTTGCCCTGGTAGCTCTGGGCGCCTCCGTCCAATTCAATGCGATAATAGTAGGTGCCTGTCGGAAGTTTTTTACCCTTGTATTCTCCATTCCATGGACTGGTATAATTATCTGAGTAAAATACCCGGTGCCCATAACGATCGTAAACTTCTACTGTCCTGTTCTCAAAGGTACCGATATTCTGCAACTGCCAGGTATCGTTAATATTATCACCGTTGGGGGTAAACCCGGATGGAATGACCAGGTTGCAGATAGCAACGTTAATGTTGATCATATTGCTCGTTTGCATTCCATTGGCATCGGTGATGGTTACCTGGTAATTGCTGCTTTCTTCAGGGGACACGACAGCTACCTCTTCATTTTCGCTAATAATAGCACAGTCGGCCAAATCACAGGTCCACTCATAAGTAAAAGGAGCTTCTCCACCTTCCACGGTGGCTGTTAACGTGGCCGATTCACCACTACAAATTTCTTCCGATTCGCTACCGATCGTAACCGAAAGTAAATTAATTGTAAATGTAACAGTTGCATCTTGTTCTGCAAACTCAGCACCATCGGTTGCATTCCATGCAAAGCTATCAGAAGTAGTCTCATTGTTAGTCATTACATAGCTCAGCAGAGGAATATCATCTCGGGCAATTACTAAACCATTGGCTCCCAACTGATCTTGAGTGACAGATTCCTGGCGTAGTCGCAACTGCCCGGTTTCGGGTAGTGATGTGATGCGTATAGCCTCAAAGCCATCGGTGGTCGGAAAATTATCTGGATCAGAATACCCGCTCAGGAAATCATCCTCAGAAAAAGAGTATACCTGTCCGCTATTTACAGGGATTTCTATGTTAGACAACTGAGGCGGCTGGTTGAAAATAATTCTGATCTGCTGGCTGATTGAACTGCTAACCTCACCGGATGTGGTTGCTGTAACAGATAACGTTTTAACTGCCTCATCGGTGCCAGTATACTGGTAAACAATCGTTTGCAACGCGCTTTGATAGGTTGCCAGATCAGCCTCACCTGTAATGGTTAGCATACCGGTTTCTTCATTCCATTCAATCGATAAGCCTGGAATTTGGGTAAGCCCTAAACTATCGGTGCCTGGCACAAAAGAATCATTCTCGAATTGAACAATTAGGCTTGTCAGGGTATCATCATCAGGGTCGGTAATTAGGCCATTAGTAAATGGGGTAATCTCTGACTCACCGATAATATAGAAAATTTCATCGTCGACCTGCTCAATAACGGTTGTATCGTCTACCGGAGTAATAATGACCGTACGGGTTACTACATTACTCATGCCATTATTAGCATCATTTACCTGAATCTGAATCTGGCGAGGCGTATCACTCGGGTTGTTGTTTGCACTCACAAAAAGCACTGCTCTCAGGGCTGCCTGATAATCCTCTAGTGAGGCCTCCCCCTGAAGCAATAGTTCGCTGTTAGCAAAAGTTGATTGGATACTTTGTGTACTGTTAAAAATCAGCTCATCTCCGGCTTCTCCATCAATAATAGTAAGCGTAGCTGCCAGAATAGCGTTGTTCTCTTCATCCGAAATCTCAAGGGTTTCGGTGAGCAGCATAGGTTCGCTGTTTTCTGTATACATCAGCGGCGACTCTTCCAGGTTAGAGAGAACGGGAGCATCATTTTTAGGAGTAATTACGATGTTTACCGTGGCTTCCTCAGTGAATGCCCCAGATCGATTAGAAGGAGAGTCCGTAAGAGTAATCTGCAATTGATCACTAGTTTCCGGCGTGTCGCTGGAGATGTAAGCGAGGCCCGCCATAATAGCAGTTATATCTGTAGCAGAACCTTGAGCCTGTATTCGCTTTACGCCATTCTCATCTTCATCCAGAATAGAAATACTCTCAGAAACTGAAGAGTCAATGATGAAAAACCCGTTGGTAACCGCTAGCGTCAAAGACAGCGCATCGTTATCAGGGTCCTCGTAAGAAATACCGTTCAGAGCTAGCTGAGCAGCTTCCTGAGTAGAAAGCTGTATAGGTGCTGAGATACTGGGAGCGTCATTGACTGGATTTATTATAATATTGACCTGAGCCTCATTGCCAGCGTTGTCGTTGTCACGTACATTCCAGCGGAAATTATCAGTGCCGTTAAAGTTATCGAGTGGGGTGTAAATAAAATTCTCAACAACGTCAAAATCTACTAAAAATCCACGGGGGCGATTGGATACGATGATGGCATTGGTAATAATTTGGCCATCGACCGCTAATATGCCATTTGATGGGGCAGATAGTAAGTAAATCTCGTTGGGTAGATCGCTGTCTGCATCTTCATAATTGGCCTCAAAATCTTCAGCGGTCAGTGTCAGGGGTTGATCTTCTGGAGTTTCCAACTCAAAATCAGAGACCATGGGGGGGACATTAGGGTTATCAACCAACACAAAAACCCGCTCAGTATTACTATCTAGAGCACCATCATTAACTACTACCCGAATTTCGCGGGAAGTGGACGTAGGATTAACGGTTTTGTTATTCTTATAAGTAACATTCCTCAGCGCGCTTTGTAAATCAGCTACAGCTATTGGGCCATTAATCGTGAGGGTGCCAGCTTCAGCATTCCAGGTTCCACCAACCAGTTCATCTTCCCCCTCTACATAATTGTTACCAAAAGTAAGGGTTGCACTATTTAGTACAGCGTTGTCTATATCACTTACGGTAATGTCAGGTAAAATTTTGATGGGGGCACCGCCCTCAGCAAAAATGACCCTTTCCTGGGTTATATTAATAACAGGAGCATCATTTACATTAGTAATGGTAATAGTGAATGTTTTTGTAAAGCTGCCATCACCAATTGCTCGGATTTGCACTTTGTAAGATGATTTTACCTCGCGGTCAAATACTGCGTTGGTCAACAGCTTTTTTTCATCAAGCAGGAATGAGGCATTATCGTTTTCACCGCTTACAAATTGATAACTCACCGGAACCGATGCGCCGCCAGTGACTGATAATGTACCAACCACAGTATTTCTAGGCTCATTTTCATTGACAGTATTTGAGGTAAGGAGAATATCAGTTGGAGGCTCTTCTACATTGGTTACAGTGATGGTGAATTTTTTAGTAAAGCTTCCGTCATTCGTAGATGTAACCTCAATTTCCAGCGATGAATCCGCTTCAAAATTCAGCCCTGATTGGGTTTTGAGTTGATTTCCATCAATAGAGAATAAGTTGTTATCGTTATTGCTACCAGTTAATGTATAAGTAAATGGTCCTTGGCCACCTACCGTCTGAAAGGTGCCAACTGTAGCATTTGCCTGATTTTCAGGAATAGTATTTTTATCTAGCGTAATGTTGGTCGGCTTTTCCTCTACGTTGAGTATCGTAATTGTGAAATCCTGTTGGACTGAGCCAATAGCATAGGTAGCAGTAACCCGGATAGTATAAGAAGCTTTAGTTTCCCGGTCAAAAACAGCATCAGTTACCAGTTCATTACCGTTTTCAATACGGAAAAACTCGTTGTCAGCCTGATTATTAGGTAGCGAATAGGCAAGCGTAATAGCACTGGAGGTATTAAACTCACCTACGTTCGTACCAGCCTCTCGGTTCTCCTGTACTTCTGCATTAGTAAGACTTATAGTAGGCTGCGCTGGCCCATTAACCGTAATAATTACCTCATCAGAAGCCGTTGCCCCCACATTGTCAGTCACGGTTAATACAATTGTATGTGTTCCTACTGTCAGGTTTACTTGCGGTTGCGGCCCGGTGGCAATCTCTGAGCCGCCTTCCCGCCAACTATAAGTGGTAATGTTTCCATCAGGATCCGAAGAAGCCGAACCATTCAATGTTACAGACACAATATTATCCCCGTTTTCATCCACTACGGTTTGATCGGGCCCGGCATTGGCTGTGGGAAGTTGATTAGCTGGAGCATTCACGGTAATGGTGACCTGATCGGAGGCAGTTTCTCCCTCATCATCGGTAACGATCAAGGTAATGGTGTGTACCCCCACTGAGAGGTTGACCGTAGGATTGACACCCGTAGCGATTTCAGTATTGTTCTCCTGCCAGCTGTAACTGGCAATATTGTTATCCGGGTCAGCGGAGGCTGATCCATTCAGAGTGACTGCTTCTGTGCCATTTCGGTCAGCATCAATAACGGTTTGATCTTGCCCAGCATTGGCTACGGGTGGCTGGTTAGCGGGCGGGTTTACATTAATAATAACCTCATCTGTACTGGACAGAGAGCCTGTATCCGTCACTCTGAGAGTAATGGTAGTTCGGCCAACGGGAAGAGTTATCTGAGGTCTTACTCCAGTGGCAGAGCCACCAGACCAACTCCAGTTATAGGTGGCAATGTTATTTTCTGGGTCGCTAGAAGCCGAACCATCTAGCATTATATTAGCCAGGTCGTTTCGGTCCTCATCCACTACGGTTTGGTCTGGTCCGGCATTAGCTACTGGCGTTTCGTTGACATCAACAACGGTAATAGTAAAAATCTCTTCACGAATACCATCACCATTATCTGCTCGAACGCGAATTGTGTAAGAGCTTTTAGCTTCATAGTCAAAAATAGCATTGGTCTGTAATTGACTTCTATTAGGTTTTCGGGCAATTTGGAAGAACTCATTACCGTCGGATCCATCACCAGATACTAATGTATAAGTAACCGCACCACCATCCTCCGGAAAGTCACCGACTCCATTTCCGACTGGTTTGTTTTCATCAATATTGGTAGAGGTTAACTCTATGTCTGAAGGTGGCTCTTCTTCATTTTCTACTGTAATGACAAATTCTTCTTCAGCTTGTCCGATAACGCTATATCGGGCTTTTACAAGAATATTGTACGTCTGTTTGGTTTCGTAATCAAATCTTTGAGCAGTAACCAGATCATTGTCATTTATTGCGAAAAGCTGATTATCTGCGGGCTCATCAGGTAGTGAATATCGCACTCCAAACTCAGGAATTATTCCATCCACTTCAAGATTTAAATCACCCACTTTAGTGCCTGGGTCTTTGTTTTCAAGCACTGTATTTTTGTTAAGGGACATGGTTGCTGCGGCAGGAGCATTAACCGTAACACTGGTATCATCGCTATGGCTTAATCCTTCATCATCAGTAACTGTTAATGTTACCTGGGTGGTTTTACCTGTAGGCATAGCTACTTTTGTTCTAACACCCGTACTGCTTCCAGCATCCCACGTCCATTCGTAGGCCGCAATAGTTCCATCAACATCTGAGGAACCTGAGCCATCTAAAGTAATTTCCTCACTGCCGTCTCCGTTTTCATCGGTAATAGTTTGGGGATCGCCGGCGATTGCTAACGGAGGTGCATCAACATAAATCATTACAGCATCGCTGGCAGTTGTCCCGTCGTTATCCTCCACCACTAAAGCCATTAGGTTATCGCCTAAAGGCATAGCTACGGATGCACTTTCACCTTCAGCTAGTATAGTGCCCTGAGTATTATTTTCTTTCCACTGATACCGAGTGATAGATCCATCCGGGTCAGAAGAGTCTGAGCCATCTAGTGTTACCATCTCTACCCCATCCCGGTCATTATCAATGAGTCTTTGATCAGGTCCGGCATTGGCAATAGGAGGCTGATTGGCAGCCTCGTTTATAGTGATAACTATCTGGTCTGAAGCAGTGTCACCATCGTCATCTGTTACAATAAGAGTAATAGTATGAGAGCCGACTGATAGGGTGGTCGTGATTTGTACGCCTTTTGCAATTTCTACATTGTTTTCCTGCCAGCTGTAATTAACAATAGTTCCATCATCATCCGACGAGGCTGAACCATCCAGCGAAACTAAAGCTTCTCCGTTTCTATCCTCATCGATAATAGCCTGATCAAGACCGGCATCTGCCACTGGGGGTAGATTTTCAGGAGCATTCACGGTAATGGTGACCTGATCGGAGGCGGTTTCTCCTTCATCATCGGTAACGATCAAGGTAATGGTGTGTACCCCCACTGAGAGGTTGACCGTAGGATTGACACCCGTAGCGATTTCAGTATTGTTCTCCTGCCAGCTGTAACTGGCAATATTGTTGTCCGGGTCAGCGGAGGCGGATCCATTCAGAGTGACTGCTTCTGTGCCATTTCGATCAGCATCAATAACGGTTTGATCTTGCCCGGCATTAGCGACGGGTGGCTGGTTAGGTGGAGGAGTGGCCGTGACAGTTAGTATTTTACTATAGGTACCATCCCCGGAACCCTGCACCCGAATAGAATAGATGGTTTTGCTACCGAAGCCTGCCGCTGTTTTCAGGGTAGTACTATCAATAGTAAATACCTCATTATCAGTACTACCGTCTCCATTTACTAGAGTATAGGTGCTCACTGGGGCGCCGCCACTGGCTGCAAGTGTACCGACCGTAGTCCCGGGAGTAGCTTGCTGTTCTACCGTATTTGAGGATAAAGTGATATCTGTGGGGGGCTCAAGTACATTCTTTACTCGGATGATGAGTTGATTCTCAATAGAGCCATCCTGCGTAGCACGTACGCGGATGTAATAGGTATTTTTGGTTTCAAAGTCAAACATCTGGGTAGCCAGCAACTGACTTCGGTTAGGTCGGCGAAGAATGCGGAAGGCGCCGTTATCCTGACTACCTGCCCCAGGTACGAGTTCGTAGAGAATGGCCCCGTTTTGATCATCCAGGAAGTCACCTACACCAATCCCGCCATTACCGGGATCGCGATTTTCCAGAATCTCATATGAATCCAACTTAATCGAGTCTAACTCAATCACCGCTAGAGTTGCTTTAGTGTCAATCATGCCGTGAGTGACAGGGGTAGCTTCTACTATCCCGAACCATAGCAGCAAGGGTAGAATAGCTATAATTACTTTATAAAAAGACAGGGAGTAAATAATCCTCACAGTGATATATATAAATTTATAAAAAAAATAAAATTAATTATATTTCAAATATACGTAAAGAAATGATAAAATAACAAAAAAAATGCTACAAACTCTATAATTCTAATAACCCGCTAGGTTAAATCTTTTTAATAACCTGAAAAACAAATACCTTGTTTATTGTAAAAATAATCATATTTTTTCTATTTTTGTTCTAAAGGTGTGCAAAAAAGGATAGGTATATCCATATTATTCTACATATGTACTATTTCTAGAAAACCGCACAATATCCCTCTTATGATAATACTGTTTTGGATCAGTCTGTTTGTTGTAATCTATACCTACGTGGGCTATGGAATATTGCTTTTTGGTATTGTTTCTCTGAAAAGAATTCTATCAGATAATAAAAAACTAGCCAAAACAGAGGTCAGTCCAAGTCTGCCTGAACTTACAATAGTTATTGCGGCCTACAACGAAGAAAAATATATAGAGAAAAAACTGGCAAACACACTTAAGCTTGATTACCCCTCTGATTTACTATACGTAATGGTAGTGTCAGATGGATCGACTGATTTGACCCCTCAGTTGGTGGAGAAATATCCGGATGTGCAGCACTTTTTCCTACCGGAGCGGAAAGGGAAGATTGCAGCGGTAGATCGGGTAATGCCGCACGTTACTACGCCAGTAGTCGTTTTTACCGATGCAAATACTGAGGTGAATCAGGAGGCATTAGTAAATATGGCTCGCCATTTCAATGATCCTGAAGTAGGGGCCGTGGCAGGCGAGAAGAGAATTCTGGTAAAGGCAGAAGATGAAGCGAGTAGTGCCGGAGAAGGGTTTTACTGGAAATACGAATCAGCCCTGAAAAAATGGGATTCTGAGCTAAGAACTGTAGTAGGCGCTGCCGGTGAACTATTTGCCGTTCGTACCGAACTATATCCAGAGATACCCCTAGATACTATTATTGAAGATTTTTATACCACTCTCACTATTGCAAAAGAAGGTTACCGCGTAGTTTATGAACCGGAAGCGTATGCGATGGAGCGAGGATCAGCCTCCGTAAAAGAAGAATTGAAACGGAAAGTGCGAATTGCCGCCGGAGGTATTCAATCTATTGTGCGCCTGGCACCGCTGCTCAATGTATTCCGGTATGGCTGGACCAGCTTTCAGTATATTTCTCACCGGGTCTTACGGTGGACCATTACTCCCTTTGCACTTATTACCTTATTCATTGCCAGTGGAATATTAGCCTGGCAGGGAGAGCGTTTTTATATAGTTGCCTTCGCCGCCCAAATACTATTCTACATATTTGCGTTAGTAGGGGAGAGGCTAGCTAGCCGCTCTATTAAGCGTAAAATATTTTTTATTCCTTACTATTTCTGTATGATGAATTATGCTGTGATTGCGGGTATACTGCGTTATCTGAGAGGAAATCAGTCGGTTGTATGGGAGCGGGCTGAGCGGGCGCAGGTATAGTAATGTGAATCTTTACGGCACTTCATGCATATTCTCTGATAAAAACTTTACCTTTGTGCCCCGTAAGCTAACTAACTTATGGGATCAGTTAAATATGTGTTCGTCACCGGTGGGGTAACCTCCTCGCTGGGCAAAGGAATTATTTCAGCTTCATTAGGGAAACTGCTGCAAGCCCGAGGATTTCGGGTGACTATTCAAAAGTTTGACCCCTATATTAATATCGATCCGGGAACCATGAATCCGTATGAGCACGGAGAGTGCTATGTAACGGAAGACGGTGCTGAAACGGATCTGGATTTAGGCCATTATGAGCGGTTTTTGAACGTTCGTACTTCTCAGGCCAATAACGTCACCACCGGCCGTATTTACCATAACGTAATTTCTAAAGAGCGCCGAGGCGAGTATCTCGGGAAAACCGTGCAGGTGATTCCGCACATTACGGATGAGATCAAGGAGCACTTTTTTAAATTAGGCAACACCGGGGAGTATGATATTGTGATTACCGAGATTGGTGGATGTGTGGGTGATATTGAGTCGCTTCCCTTTGTTGAAGCAGTGCGGCAGGCGCGCTGGGAACTAGGCTCCAGCAACTTTGTGGTTATTCATTTAACCCTGGTGCCCTACCTGGAAGCTGCCAAAGAACTAAAAACCAAACCTACTCAGCACTCAGTACAGCGGTTATCAGAAGCCGGAGTACAGCCGGATATCCTGGTTTGTCGGGCCTCTCGCCATATTCCTAATGATATCCGAAGAAAGATTGCTCAATTCTGTAATGTTGACCTGAAAGCGGTAATTGAGGCCCGAGATGCCGAGTCTATCTACGATGTGCCTATTTATATGCTGAAGGAAAAGCTGGATGAGCAGGTGCTAAACAAACTGCGCTTGTCAAACCGGAAAGAGCCTAATATTGTCCAGTGGAAAGAGTTTTTAGGGCGTTTAAAAAATCCAATTGATGAGATTACCATTGGCATTGTAGGGAAATATGTAGAGTTGCCAGACGCTTATAAATCCATAGCAGAAGCCTTTGTGCATGCGGGGGCAGTTAATGAGTGTAAGGTGAGAACCAAGTGGATTTCATCGGAAGGCATTACTGGTGAAAATATTGATGAAATGCTGGGAGACCTGGATGGTATCCTGGTAGCACCGGGCTTTGGTGAACGGGGTATTCCCGGAAAACTAATGACCGTGCAGTACGCTCGGGAAGAACAAGTGCCCTTTTTTGGTATATGCCTGGGTATGCAATGTGCTGTTGTGGAGTTTGCTCAGAATGTACTAGGTCTAACCGATGCCAGCTCTACCGAATTTAACAGTGAAACCAAAGAGCCGGTTATTGACCTCATGGAAGAACAAAAGCATATTGTAGAAAAGGGGGGTACCATGCGATTAGGAGCGTATGCCTGCGAATTGAAGAAAGGCTCGCTGGCTCATGAAGCGTATGGCAAAACAAAAACCATTCATGAGCGCCACCGGCACCGCTACGAATTCAATAATAAGTATCTGGAGGAGTTTGCAAAAAACGGGATGATTGCTACCGGAATTAATCCGGATAGTCAGTTGGTGGAGATTATGGAGATTAAAGATCACCCATGGTTTTTGGGCACGCAGTTCCATCCGGAATTGAGAAGTACCGTACAGGAACCTCATCCCTTATTTGTACAATTTGTTAAAGCCACTATCCTTACAAAAAACCAGGTAAAGCAACCCGCCGAGAAGTAAAAGCGTTTAACTTTACCTTTTATTCGCATATTTCGAACTTTGGTTCGTCAATTCAATGTATCAAACGTATCAGGATCGTTTAGAATAGAAGCTAGCAGAACATGGACAAGAATCAAGCGATTGGGTTAGCCCTATCAGCACTACTACTTATAGTATATTTTCAGTTTTTTGCCCCGGAGCCTACTCCGCCCCAAGCAGAGCCAGAAACAACTGCGCAGAATGCTGAGCAAAACGCAACACAGAGTACCGGCGAGCAGTTAAATTCGGCCTCAGAACAAGTTCCCGATTCAGTGCAGGAGGCCGCTAACCGCCAGCGATATGGTGCCTTTGCCCCCGCAGCTCGGGGAGAAGCGCAGACTTTTACGCTAGAAAATGAAGATATGCAGGTTCGGTTCTCCACCCAGGGTGGTAAACCGGTTCATATTCAGCTAAAGCACTACAACACCTACGGTGGAGAACCTGTAGAGATGCTGAAGCAGGAAACCAGCCAGATGTCATTAGTAGCCCCTACTACACAAGGTGAAGTAGATTTGTATGAACTATTTTATACTACTCAGAGCAAAGACCAGCAAATTGCTGAAGGAGACACAACAGAAGTAACCTTTGTAGCTAATCTGGATGGTGGCCGCACAATCAGGCAGACGTATCGGATGGCCGGTCAGGGTTATGAGCTGTTCTATAATCTTGCTATTGAGAATGCAAACGGCTTAATTCAGAACGAAGCGCTGACATTCCGTTGGGAAGATGAACTGCGAGTAGTTGAAAAAGACATAAAAGAAAGCCGCAATCGGAGTTCTTTAAATTACTATACTGCAAGCGGCGATCTGGAAGAAACAGCCGCTTTGCACAGCGCGGGTGAAACTGAAACGGAGGTTTCTGATGAATCGGTAAAATGGATTGCCATGAAGCAGCGTTTCTTTAGCTCGGGCATTATTGCCGATCAGGCATTTCCTTCGGCTCAGGTTTCGCTAACTGCTCCGCCTGAGAACTCAGATATTGTGCAAACCATGGGCATGCAGGTTCCTATCCCCATCAGCGATGGCGGGTTTTCGTATAAATACTTTTTTGGTCCTAACGATCAGCGGGTAATGGAAGCTGTGTCTCCTGATTTTGAAAATAATATTAACTGGGGCTGGGCTATCGTAAAACCGATCAGCAAATACGTTATATCGCCGCTATTTCACTTCTTTGAGCGTTTTATAAGCAGCTACGGACTGATTATCGTTATCCTGGTGCTTATTATTAAAACAGTGCTGTTTCCATTATCATACAAGTCGTATCTCTCTATGGCTAAGATGAAGGTGCTTAAGCCTGAACTTGATGAGCTGAAAGAAAAGCACGGTGATGATATGGCCGCGATGCAGCAGGAGCAGATGAAATTGTACCAGAAAGTAGGCGTTAACCCAGTGAGCGGTTGTATTCCGATGGTGCTGCAAATGCCCATTCTCCTTTCTATGTTCTACTTCTTTCCTAACTCTATTGAGTTGCGGCAGGAACCCTTTTTATGGACGGATGATTTATCCACCTATGATGCTATTGTGAGTTGGGATGCTAACATTCCCCTGTTAAGTAGCTTTTATGGTAATCATATCAGCTTATTCGTGCTGCTCATGACCGCCTCTACAATTCTCTATACCTGGTCTAACAACCAGGCCAGCTCCGTAACCGGACCCATGAAATCAGTGCAGTATTTCATGCCGCTGATCTTTATGTTCGTCCTGAATTCATTTCCGGCAGCGTTGAGTTTCTACTACTTTGTCTCTAACTTGGTCACCTTCGGGCAGCAGGCCATTATCCGGCGGTTTGTAGATGATGACAAGATTCGCAAAACTCTGGAAGAAAATAAAAAGCGAAATCGTAATAAGAAAAAATCAAAATTTCAGTTACGTCTGGAGGAGGCTATGAAAGCAACGGAAGAAACCAAGCGCAATAAACCCAATAACGGTCGGAAAAAATAAACAGGTACTATGGAGGTAGCGGAAGTTAAAATTCGTAAAAAGAAAAAACTAGGCAGCTATCCGTATGTAAGCGTAGTATTTAGCATTACCCTGGCTCTCTTCGTCATCGGGCTCTTTGGGCTCTTGCTGATTTATGCGAATAAACTGACGCAGGTTATTCAGGAGAATGTAGAAGTACAGGTTTTCCTGAATCAAACTATATCTTCCAGTGATCGGCTGAAAATACAGAAAACCCTGTCGAGCAAAGAATACATTGATCCGCAGGAAGGTGAAGACCCGGTATTTTTTATCTCTAGAGAAGAGGCTGCGGCTGAATTTATAGAAGAAACCGGTGAAGATTTCCGGCAGTTTTTAGGAGAGAATCCCCTTCGTGACGCCTTCGTTATTCACGTCAAACCCGAATACTACGATCCGACAGAATTAAAGAAAATTAAGCTGGATATTGAGCGGATGAATGGAGTTTTTGAGGTGGCCTACGTAGAAAGCCTGATTGATGCGATTAACCGCAACGTGGCTAAAATCAGCTTGGTGCTGGTTGGCTTTGCCTTACTACTGGTGATTATTGTTGCCATTCTGATTAATAATACCATTCGTCTGGCGCTGTTCTCTCAACGGTTTCTCATTCGTAGTATGCAGTTGGTTGGAGCTACCGCTTCCTTTATTCAACGCCCGTTTCTTACCCGCTCATTGCTTCATGGTATATTGGGTGGTATATTCGCCAGCGGATTGCTGCTGGCAATTATGGAATATGCTCAACAGCAGATTGAGGATCTGGATCAGCTGCAAAGCCTTCAGGAAATCATCATTTTATTAGTTGCGTTGTTGATTATTGGTGGAGTGATGGGATTTGTGAGCACGTATCGTGCGGTAAAGAAATATATGAAAATGTCGTTAGACCAACTTTATTAAAAAACAGTGTTTAGTGTTCTTGATTCTTTATGAGCACCTATAACTACTTAAATACCTGAATACTAGAATTATGGCAGAAAATAACCCATTACCCTTCGGCAAGAAAAACTATCGCCTGATGTTGGCTGGCATCGCCATTGTCATTGTAGGTTTTGTACTGATGTCACTGGATTCAGAACCCTACGGTTTTGGCTTTTTAGGACTTACCCTGGGGCCGCTGGTTGTATTAGCCGGATTTGCCGTTGAGTTTTTTGCTATTCTCTCCAAACCTGAATAAGGCTTGCTTACACACACCCTCCTGGCCTTTCTTATTTATCAGGTAATTTATATTGTATGACAATTATTGAAGCGATCATTTTAGGTATCGTACAGGGGCTTACTGAGTTTTTGCCCGTCAGTAGTAGCGGACATATTGAGTTAGGCACCGTCCTGTTAGGGGTGCAAAGCAAAGATAACTTGTTATTCTCCGTCGTAGTACATTGCGCGACTGCTCTCAGCACCATTATCATCTTCCGAAAAGATATTGCCACCATTATCCAAGGTGTTTTCAAATTTCAGTGGAACGAAGAGACCGCCTACGTAGCCAAAATCATCGTCTCCATGATTCCCGTTGGGTTTGTAGGAGCTTTCTTTAAAGATGAAATTGAAACATTCTTTGGCGGGAACGTGCTGCTGGTTGGGCTGATGTTATTATTAACCGGAACTTTACTGGCCATGACCTTTTATGCCAGAAAGCAGACCGGGCCGGTTACTTTTCCCAAAGCCATTATTATTGGTATAGCGCAGGCCATTGCAATCATGCCTGGTATTTCCCGTTCCGGTGCTACCATTGCCACGGCTCTGCTGGTAGGGGTAGAAAAGGAGCGCGCTGCCCGTTTTTCATTTTTAATGGTGCTAGCCCCTATTTTAGGAGCCTCTCTATTAGAAATTATGGATTACTGGGAAGCCCCGGCCGTGGAAGGATCAATCTCAGGTCTGGCATTGGTGCTTGGTTTTCTGGCAGCGTTCGTATCTGGTCTGCTGGCCTGCCAGTGGATGATTGCCATTGTGAAGCGAGGAAAACTGATCTACTTTGCCATTTACTGTTTCATCATCGGAACCCTGGCTATCGCTAGCACGTGGTTTATCTAAAAACCCGTATTTTGAATTCAGATCAACCACAAAACCATCAGTATAATTTTGCGGAAGGAGAAGTTCTTCTGGTAGATAAGCCCTTGCGCTGGACGTCCTTCGATGTAGTCAAAAAGCTACGGGGGCTGATCAAGATCAAGAAAATTGGTCATGCCGGTACACTAGACCCTCTGGCTACCGGTTTACTCATTTTGTGTACCGGGAAGATGACCAAGCAAATTGAGCGCTACCAGGGCATGGAGAAAACCTACACCGGCACCCTGGTACTAGGCAAAACTACTCCTTCTATTGACCTGGAAACCGAGTTTAATAGCGAGCAGCCTACTGACCATCTTACTCTCGATCAACTGGAAGAGGCTCGTCAGACGTTTCTGGGCGATATTGACCAGATACCACCGCAGCATTCGGCAGTGAAAGTAGACGGTAAGCGAGTGTATAAGCTTGCCCGAGAAGGAAAAACCACCGAGCTAAAATCCCGGCAGGTGCAGATTAAAGAGTTCGCCTTCACCAATGTTGATTTGCCCAATGTACATTTCAAAGTAGTATGCTCTAAAGGAACTTACATCCGCAGCCTGGTACGTGACCTGGGCGAGCAGCTTGGCGTAGGCGCTTATTTGCAGGAGCTACGGCGAACTCACATTGGGCAGTTCGATGTTCAGGACGCACGAAGCATGGAGGAATGGACGGCTACCTTGAAAGTGAATACCCTATGAAGATTCATCGTGAGGGAGAGATTTACCCGCAGCCCCGACATCCGGTGGTTACTAGCGGTACTTTTGATGGAGTGCATATTGGGCATCAGAAGATACTGAAACGATTGAAAGAACTGGCGCAGGAAGTGGACGGCGAAACTGTAGTGCTGACTTTCTGGCCGCATCCCCGTCTCGTACTTCGCCCGGACGACGACTCCCTGAAGCTATTGAATACTTTTGAAGAGAAAGCCGCTTTACTGCAAGAGGCTGGTATTGATCATCTGGTACAAATTCCCTTTACCGAAGATTTTTCCCGACTTTCCTCCCAGGAATTTGTACAGCAGGTGCTGGTGGAGAAACTCGGTACGCAATACCTCGTTATTGGCTACGATCATCGGTTTGGACGGAACCGGGAGGGAGGATTTGACTATTTAAAGGAAAACGCATCGACCTTTGGCTTTCAGGTAGAAGAAATTCCCCGGCAGGATGTAGACGATATTGGTGTTAGTTCTACTAAGATTCGCCACTCACTGGTAAGTGGTGACGTGTCCACTGCCCATGTGTATCTAGGAAGGGCGTATGAGATGAGTGGAACGGTAGTTAGTGGCGATAAAATTGGCCGCGATCTGGGTTTCCCTACGGCCAATATACAGGTAAGCGAAAAATACAAGCTTATACCGGCCGATGGTATTTATGCCGTGCGGGTGCAGCATCAGGAAAAAAGCTACGGTGGAATGCTGTATATCGGGAATCGCCCTACACTGCAGGGGAAAGCTAAAACCATTGAGGTCAATATTTTCGATTTTGAGGAAGATATCTACGATGATTTTTTAACGGTTTCTTTTTTAGAGCGCATACGTGGGGACATGACCCTGAAAAGTTTGGAGGAGTTGACAGACCAACTGGAAAAAGACCGTCTGGCTGCGCTGGCTATACTGAAGAACAATAGTTAGAACGGCCGTCCGTTTTTTTACTGCAAAAACAATCTAATCAAAGAGTATGAGTCTACTAAAGGTGGGTTTAGGATTGATCTTCCTGACATTTGCGCAACTGCACCCTTTCCATATTAGTGTGTGTAGTATCAATTATGCCGCAACCGAGGGTAGTTTGCAAATTACGGTGAAGATATTTGCTGATGATCTGGAAGAAGCTCTGAACCAAAGCGGTAATCAGGCATCGGCCTATGTGGATGTGCTCAACCCGGAAGATCCGGAAAAACTGGATGTCATTGTAAATAACTATCTGGCAGAGCATGTTTCATTCACGGTAAATGAGAAAGCTGTCCAGCCTCAGTATTTAGGTTTTGAGCGAGAAGACCTAACCCTGTGGTGCTATCTGGAGATAACTGGTATAACTGAACTACAACAGGTTAAAGTGCAAAACACATTACTGCTAAATACGTTTGAAGATCAAATAAACATCGTCCATATCAAGGCTAACGATGTGGTGAAAAGCATGAAACTGGCGAAAAATCAGACGGTAGACACGATTACTTTTTAAAAATAAATTATTTGATGATGATTAAATCTTTATTTTTCTCTCTACTAATAGGTGGTCTTTTCTTTTTAGCTGCCTGCGACAAAAACAACAACCCCCAGGTGTTTTCTCTAAACCAGGAAATACAATTAGGTCAGCAACTGGATTCCACCATTGAAAGCGATCCCCAGCAATATCCCGTACTAGATCCGGTAGAATACGCCGATGCCTATGATTACCTGGAAAATATTTTTATGGCAATACTTAATTCAGGGGAGGTCAGCTACCGGGATGAATTTCCCTGGCAGATTAAAATTATTCAGGATGATGGAACCCTCAATGCCTTTGCCGCACCCGGTGGTTATGTATATGTATATACTGGCCTTATCAAGTACCTGGATAGCGAAGATGACCTGGCGGGAGTGCTAGGCCACGAAATAGGCCATGCCGATTTACGCCACTCTGCCCGTAATATTCAGCGCCAGTATGGGCTCAGTATCTTATTGAGTGTGTTAGTAGGAGAAAATTCTGGCCAGTTAACACAGATGGCCGCCCAATTAGCCTCCGGTGCCGCTGGATTAGCTTTTAGCCGGGAGTTTGAAACCGAAGCTGACGAAAAATCAGTAGAGTATCTGGCACCTACACCCTACAACTGTGCCGGAGCCGGATCTTTCTTCCAAAAGCTTACCGAAGATGGACAATCTAGCGGAGTACCCGAATTCTTAAGCACTCACCCCAATCCTGATGATCGTTTGGAGAATATCAACGAAAAAGCGCAAGAAGTAGGCTGTAGCACTGATCCTTATAATCCACCTTCCTGGGTAGATTTTCAGCAAATGCTGCCTTAAGACTTAGAAGCATAAGGATACCGGCCGCCGGGTAGGTTTCAACAAGTGAACTTTGTAGTATTGCAAAAAAATTGCAGCACAACAATTAGTCACATCATGAAAAAATCAGAAATACATATTACGGTATCATTAGACGAAGCGAATGTTCCGGAAAAGATAACCTGGAACGCATCTGATCAGGTAGAAGATGGCCCTAGCAGCACTAAATCTATGAGCCTTTCTCTTTGGGACGATGAGCAGAAAAATACGCTCAGAATTGATTTATGGACCAAAGAAATGCCGGTAAACGAAATGAAGCGTTTTTGCATAGATGCCATCGGTGGACTGGCCCAAACTACCCTTAATGCTACCGGAGACTCGTACATGGCCCAGCAAATGAATGACCTGTGCGACCGCCTGGTAAAACATGTGGAAGAAGATATGAAAAATGGGTAACCGGCAGCTTGAAGATGCCGACTATACCTATATGCAGCAGGCAATTCAGCAGGCAGAATTGGGTAAAACTCCTTTTGGCTGTGTCATTGTACAGTATGATAAAATAATCAGTGAAGCCTTTAACACTGTCTCTGTTTCGCATGACCCTTCGGCTCATGGCGAAATTAATGCTATCCGCAAGGCCTGCCAGCAATTACAAACACCATATCTAAGTCAGGCTACCTTGTATACAACCGGTGAGCCTTGTCCAATGTGTATGTCGGCAATTCTATATGCTAAAATTCAACGGGTAGTATTTGG
The DNA here is from genome assembly GCF_022458895.1 of Roseihalotalea indica. The sequence continues at coordinate 414,693 of NZ_JAINFL010000003.1, forward strand.
TGCTTCTATTCCTACTATTGCCCGTTTTATGCCACAGATCAGTGTATCCAGTGCCGAAATAGCCGCACAATCCTCCCAGCCCATTGTTTTGGTGGGACCTTTTATGGAAGAAATGTGCATGCGGCTACTGCAAGAACTTAGCTAAGTTTCATACTTTACCTGTTTTAGTACAACTGGAGTGGTGTTTGCTGTGCATTTGATAGAATCATTTTAGACGAACTCACGTTATAGACGATATTAAGCTATACTGTTTATGAAAGATTACCTTATTAAGCCATTAGGCATATTTGCAGGGTTAGCTCTTTTGTTCTTGGGAGTTACTTCGTTTACCAATACTGACATTGCTACTTCAGAAACTGAGGATGAGAAGAAAATCAATTGGTTGACCATTGAAGAAGCTCAGGAGCTATCCAAAGACAATCCTAAAAAGGTTATTATGGATGTGTATACCGACTGGTGTGGCTGGTGCAAGAAAATGGATAAAACCACTTTTGCTGATGAGCAGGTAGTCGAGTTTGTCAATGAAAACTTTTATGCGGTAAAACTAAAAGCCGATAGCAACGATAAAGTGAGCTTCAAAGGACAGGAGTTTACTAAAGGAGAACTGGCACGTGCGCTACGAGTAACCGGGTATCCAACCATCGTCTTTTTTGATGAATCCTTCGCCCGTTTTCAACCAATTAGTGGTTTTCGTCCGGCAGAGGATTTTCTAAAGCTTCTGGAATCGTTCCATCAGGCCGAAGCAAGTCAATAATCACAATTTTTTGTACTGAGACTCACAGTTATCCGTTAGTGTAAAGCAGGCGATAACTGTTTTTTTATGCCTAACCAAATTCAAGATACTATTATTGCCTTATCTACTCCGGCAGGGGAGGGAGCTATCGGAGTAATCCGTTTATCCGGACCGCAGGCAATTGCTTTGGTGAATGAGGCTTTTTCTGGTAAAGATCTGCGCCAGCAAGCTTCTCATACCCTTCATTTTGGTACTATCCGCCACGAAAACCGGATTATTGATGAGGTTGTTATTGGGCTCTTTATTGCCCCTCACTCATTCACTAAAGAAGATGTCGTAGAAATTTCCTGTCATGGTTCTTCTTACATCATTCAGCAGATTATTCAGCTATTTATTAATAAAGGGGCTCGCTCGGCCCGTCCAGGCGAGTTTACTCAGCGAGCGTACCTAAATGGGCAGTTTGATCTGGCTCAGGCTGAAGCCGTTGCCGATCTCATTGCGGCAGACTCAGCGGCTGCGCATAAAGCGGCCTTGCATCAGATGCGAGGAGGATTCTCTCAGGAGATACGCCATCTCCGTGAGCAGTTGGTACATTTTGCCTCGCTTATTGAGTTGGAGCTCGATTTCTCAGAAGAAGATGTGGAGTTTGCCAACCGAGACGAACTACGCCGACTGGTAGAAGAGATTCTGAGTACCATCCGCCAATTGGTTCAAAGCTTTACGCTGGGTAATGTGATAAAAAATGGAGTCCCCACGGTAATTGCCGGTAAACCCAATGTTGGAAAATCAACCTTGCTGAATGCTCTTTTAAACGAAGAAAAGGCTATTGTGAGCGATATTCCCGGAACCACTCGTGATTTTATTGAGGATGAAATTACGTTGGAAGGAGTGCGTTTCCGGTTTATTGACACCGCTGGTATTCGGGAAACTACCGATACTGTAGAGGCCATTGGGGTACAGCGTACCTATGAGAAGATGAATCAGGCCGCTCTTATTCTTTACTTGTTCGACTTGCAGCATGATAGCATTGATGATGTAGTGCGTGAGTCGGAAGAGCTAGAAAAACTTAATATCCCACTGCTCAGAATAGGAAATAAGCTGGATCAAGCTCAGCCTGATCTTCTTAGAGCATTATCAGCATCTTCATTTGAAGATCTAATTTTTATTTCTGCTACTGAAAAAGAACAACTGGAAGTATTTAAGCAGAAGGTTATTAAAAAAACACAAGTAGATAATCTAAGCACAAATCAGACAATTGTGACTAATACTCGGCATTACGAAAGTTTGGTAAGGACACAAACAGCACTAGAACAAGTTATTTCAGGACTTGACATGGGAGTTACTCATGACTTCTTAGCGCAAGATATCAGGCATTCATTGTACTCTTTAGGTGAAATAACTGGAGAAATTACAACAGACGATTTGCTTGGTACTATTTTTAGTAAATTCTGTATTGGTAAGTGAAATTCTATTATTCCTGGATTTTATTAGAAACATTCTTACTTAAAATGCGTTTAAAAGCAATAAGCTGCTTATTTCACATTAACGGCGATATAAATTAAATGTGATATTTTTTTAAAAAATGAACATTAAATTATTTTTTCTTTCATTTTAACGTTAAATATTTCATAAGCCAAATTATTTTTTTATCTTTGACTAATTCAATTTTTTATACGTATGTTTCATATCTCAAAATATTCTCAGTACTCAAAAACCTTTTTTCTGGTAATTATGGTGCTAGATACTCTTTGCCTGTATCTAGCTTTTGATTTTTCATTCTGGAAGAATTTCAACGCATTTGGAGAACCTGTCGGAGCTTACTCTTCCTTTTATGCTATCTGGGTACTATTATGGATCATAATCTCATTATTCTCTAACCAATACAATACAAACACTCTGAAAAGAGTATATAAAATTATTCAGAGTACTGGAAAGATAGTCCTGATACACATACTTTTCATCTTTGTATATCTGTTAGTTACACCTCAATACTTTGAAATTAATTATCTGATTGATGCATACTTCTTCTCCACCCTTATTACCATTGGGGCTAAGGTGTTACTTTTATATGCTTATCGGTTAATTAGTAATAAGCAAGAAAATAAAGTCAACTATATTATCGTAGGGTATACCTCAACAGCTAGAAAACTGCTTAAATCATTAGAGCCTAATAAAAAGTTTGGGCACCAGTTTTACGGCTTTTTTGATGATGCTTTCCTGAACGAATCCGATGTGGTAGGCAAGTTTTCCGAAATTGAAAAATTCTGTAAAGAAAATAATATCAATCAGATTTACTTTGCCTCTTCTATTGATAGCGTATTAATGGCAAAATTAACCAAGTATGCTAATAACAACTACATACGGTTTGCTGTGGTGCACGATTTAATAACATTGCCTTATAAAGAAGTAGAAACATCTGTTTTTAATAATGTGCCTATTGTATCCGGACGTAACTTTTCAAGTTCAAATAAGGCTTCATTAGTAGATATGAAGCGACTAATAAATTCATTTCGGGTATAAAAATTCTTAATTGTTTTAATATCTTAGCTTCTCAGATTTAGCCATATTCATAGAAGGCAGCCGTAGAAACGGTTGCCTTTTTTTATGCAGGTACTATAGTCTCTGTATCCGGCAGTGTTATCAATATTATATTCAAGGCTCTACCATCATCAAGTTGAAATACAAAGTTTAGTAAGTCCAAAAAATCACCGCTGCTGAAGCTGGATAGTCATTTATAAATTTTTTTAAAGCTAATCCAGCTGATTTCATTGGAATCTACAAGTTGGGAAAATTCGCCGCTTTGTCATGCCGGACTATAGCAGTATGCGGTATTACATGCAGATAACTTTCATAAGAGCTGCGTTTAATCTATAAAGGGTGATACGTGAAAAGAAGAAAAGACAAAGCAATAGGGTAATATCAAAAGTTTGTCCGTATCTGAAAAATTCAGAAATTGAGGCTCGATATACTGATCATGCCACTCTGCCAGCGAGTAAAGATTATAAGATTGATAGTGTGCCTTTAGGTATTGTTTACTAAAATACTTTTATTAGAACAAACTAAAAATAGTCATATTGTACACCATGCTATAAGTATAAGGCATAACTATTAGAGGAAGCCACTATGGGTGCATTAAGCAACTTATGGAAAAGAATATCCAGGCAGGGTGTAAAAAAAAGCCAAAGCGCCGAGGAAAATAAAACAGCTCGTATTACCAATCAGTCAGCCGTGGTAATTGCTTCCCTAATGGTAGTGGGAGTAGGTATAGCGAATTGGGTGGACCTATCAGTGGCTTATACGATTGTGCTGATTGGTTTTATGGCATTATTCTTATCAGCAGTTGCGGTCAACCGGGTGTATGGTTATCGTTGGGGGCTGGCAGTTATCTTTATAGTTTCTAACATTTTTATATTCTGGGAAGCAACCACATTTGGCTACGAAAGCCACATGCATTATGGGTTTATTCTGGTAATGCTGGGCATGATCTTAAACCTATACAATTACCGCAGACAACTCTATGGCTCGCTTCTGGGGTTACTGCTCTTAGTTGCTTTACTTTACCTGACTGATTTTTCACTATTCCGCTTTTCGGGCATCTCACCCGAAATTCAAATGAAGCTGGATCAGGCTGAGTTTTTCCTGCTGCTCCTGTCCATAAGCCTATTAGCCTGGATATATGCTGCTAACCAAAGAGTGTTAGTCAGGCAGTTACAGGCGACACGTGTCAAGTTGGAAGCGCAAAATCAGGCATTGTATAAGACTAACGAAGAGTTGGATCAGTTTGTCTACAGCATTTCGCACGATCTAAGATCACCCATTGCCTCATCATTGGGGTTGATTGAACTTAGCGAACGAGAAGAAGATATAACCGTTATCAAGGAATATCTGAAGCTAAAGAAAAAAAGCCTGCACAAACTGGATCGCTACATTCGTGAGCTTATGGATTTTTCCCGAAACTCCCGACTGGATATTCAGCCGGATGAGGTTAATTTCAAGAAGCTGTTGGATGAGTTGATAGAAGAAAATGGTCATTCTGAACGGGGTTTGCGCATCAACATCAGCCTGGATGTTCAGCAAACCCACCGGTTTATAACGGACCAACGAAGGCTAAAAATGATTCTGCACAACCTCCTTTCCAATGGCATCCGGTACAGTAACTTGGATCAGGAGAACCCTTATCTGAAAGTAATAGTGCGGGTCAGCGAGCAGGAAGCAACCGTAAAAGTGACGGATAATGGCGTGGGCATTCATCCGGAATACCTGGGGCGTATCTTTGAAATGTTCTTTCGGGCGCGGGAAAACCATGTGGGGTCAGGGTTGGGGCTGTATATTGCTCAGGAAGCTGCTACCAAGCTTGGGGGAAGTATCAACGTAAAATCGGAGTTGGGGCAAGGATCTACATTTACCGTAGTTGTGCCCATATTAGACAAAGAGCCTTCGGAAAAGCCGCTCATCAACCCGGGAATGAGCTACAAAGACAAAAGCACTGACTCATCTTCAACGCCAGCCGCGGCCTCTACCTAATAGAAACTACTCTCTGCACCACGGGTTGCATCATGCTTATCATCCCGCCATCGGCAAATAGGATCGGCACTCTCTTATCTAATGCCCAGAGGCTTATTTGTTAATTCAAAGTTGAACCTTAATAAATATTATTCCACTTCCTGGTGTTAATTTTCAGATTCGTGTCTGCTTTAACGGGAAAGCAAGCCACGAGACGGCAAAAAGCCAAGCAATCTCCAAGTCGCTCCTTACAATATCCGGCACACGTCCGTTGGCCTTTCCGGCCTATGTAGTAGCAAAGAGCTTTATATAAAAGTGTGTATACAGCGTAATGAAGCAAATAGCTGAAAAGCAAGAAAAGATAAGAAGGTGGAAAGAATATTACAAGCCCAGCGGGTGGGTGGGTTTGGTAATAGACTTGATATTGGCTAGCTTAAAAGTACAGAGAAAGGCCACTACAACTGCTTTTAAAGAATAGCGGTTTAGTGGCTTTTTTTCTTGGAATTATCCAGCAAAAAGGTGCTCAGCTTTTTTAAAAAGCTCTTTAGCTTTTCGAAAAAGCTCAGCAGAAGTCGAAAAAAAGCTCTTGAGAAGTTGAAAAAGTCCTCCTGAGCTTCTAAAAAGTGCTCCTTTGCACTTAAATGCTTCCAACCAAGAAGTGTAAAAATTTCTCTTTTCTTACTTCCCACTACCTCGGTACAAAAAGTAAAATTTCAAAAGCACGATAGCCCACTTCGTTTAAGCTACTTTCATCTTCTTAAAAGAAAAAGCCATGTGCAAATCCGTAGAAACCCTTCAACTACGAATGTCTTGTCAAGAGTAAATTGACAAACTATGGTAGAAACTAGTGGGGGTAGAAGGGGGGACGTAAGCCTTAGCTTAAGCCTATCACCTTCTGACTTTCTTCTGTCAACCACTTATTCATCCCTTAAGTAGTATTTATACTTGAGGCAACACTAGGAACCATTGCACGAATATATCGCCTCTCTACGTCTTAATTCATTAAGAAATAAGCGCTAATATTTTAATTACCTAGAGTATAGCTGATGATCAGTAGCCGATATACTGCGTATCATTGCTGAAATGGTCTAGACATTGTATCAAAATGAAACAATGATTACCTTGTAGACGATGGAACGACAGGAAGGTAATATACTGATTGTAGACGATGACCAGGCGGTACTATATACTGCAAAGCTCATTTTAAAGCAGCAGTATGCCCACGTGCAAACCGAGAGCTCACCCTCGCAAATTGCCACCCATCTTCAGCAACGTTCGTACGATGTGCTGGTGCTGGACATGAACTTTGCCCAGGGGAAAACCAGCGGACAAGAGGGCTTATTCTGGATTCGGCGCGTACGAGAGCTGGACCCAAAGGTGCAGATTGTGGTGACTACCGCCTACGGAGATATTGAACTGGCCGTAAATGCTATGAAAGAAGGCGCGGTTGATTTCCTGACCAAACCCTGGGAAAAGGAAAAACTCAGGGCTACTGTAGCCTCGGTCTATCAGCTAAGCCGGTCGAAAGGAGAGGTGGAAAAGCTCCGCCACCAGCAACAAACCCTTAGTCAGGACCTGGACAGTGGCTTCGCTGATATCATCAGTGAGAGCAAAGCCATGCATCCGGTGTTTGAAACCATAGAGAAAGTTGCCCGGACTGATGCCAACGTATTGATCCTAGGCGAGAATGGAACCGGGAAAGAACTGGTGGCTCGCGCCATTCATCGAGCCTCGTTACGAACCCAGCAACCCTTTATTAAGGTAGACCTGGGTACATTAAGTGAAACCCTTTTTGAGTCTGAACTCTTCGGGCACACGAAAGGAGCTTTTACGGGAGCCGTGGAAGCCCGGGCCGGTCGCTTTGAGGTTGCCTCGGGGGGCACGCTCTTTTTAGATGAAATCGGCAATCTTTCCCTGACTTTGCAGGCTAAATTACTGACGGCCATCCAAAGCAAGCAGGTAATTCGGGTAGGCACCAATCAGCCTATTACAGTAGATGTCCGTCTGATCAGCGCAACCAACCAGCCCATTCACAGCTTATCTGAGGGCAACCAACCGCAGTTCCGGCAAGATTTGCTCTATCGGATTAACACCGTAGAAATAGAAATCCCTCCCCTTCGCCATCGCCCGGAAGACATTGGATTACTAGTGAACCACTACCTGGAGATGTATGGCAAGAAGTATCAAAAGCAACTTCAGCCCCTTCGCTCTCAATCTATAGAGGCGCTTCAAGGCTACTCCTGGCCCGGCAATGTGCGGGAACTCCAGCATGCCGTAGAACGAGCCGTCATCATGACCAACAGCACTCGCCTGGAAGCTTCCGATTTGCTGGTAGATGCCCGCAAACGAAAGACCTCGCCAGCGAAGGCTGCTTCCCTGAACATGGATGAGGTAGAGAAACGGGCCATCCAGGAAGCCATCCAAAAACACCAAGGCAACCTTAGCCAGGCCGCCACCGAACTCGGCCTGGGCCGCAGTACTCTCTACCGCAAGATGAAGAAGTATGGGATATGAGAAAGGAAGAATAAACTAATATTTTACGCACGTCATTGTAAGGAGACATGACAAAGCGATTTCTTTCCTAGGTGGGAGATTGCTGCACTACTGCCGTTATCATGCTGAAAACACATGAACAGGGAATAAGAAGAGGCAAAACAAACAAAAGCAAAAGCTGAATCTTGTTCTTACTTGCAACTAAAAAGCTTTAAAACCCATGCACTACACCCTATTTCGCCTCAACATTATTTTCCGAATTCTGCTGGTCATTGGGTTGGGGTATGCCATGGTATATGTGCTGACGCAGACGCATTTCTGGCTGGTTTCCTTCTGGTTAGCTCTGGCCGCTATTGTGATTACCGTAGAAATGCTGCGCTATATTGAGAAGTCGCACCGGGAACTGGAAGATTTAGTGATTGCTATCCGGCAGGGAGATTTTACCAATACGTATCAGCAGAAGGCGGGGCGGTCGGGTGAGTTGCTGGCTTATGCCTATCATCAACTGGTGTTTACCTATCAGCGCCTGCGCCGGGAAAAGGAAAGTAACCACCAGTACCTGCAAAATGTCATTGAGCATGTGTCCATTGCCTTACTAGGCTTTGATCAAGACGGGCATACTACCTTAATCAATCCGGCAGCTCATTCACTGCTTCAACTACCTATTATCCGGCAACTATCTGATATACAGGTAGTAGACGAAGCACTATATCAACACATGCAGTCCTTAGAAGCGGGTCAGAAAGTAATGGTGAAGGTAGTACGCGACGGTCGGTTAATGCAGCTTGCATTGCAGGCATCAGAGTTTTACTTACAGGGACAGTACTATAAGCTGATCTCTTTACAGGATTTACGCCGCGAGTTGGAGGAACAAGAACTGGCATCCTGGCAGAAACTCATTCGGGTTCTTACCCATGAGATTATGAACTCGGTCATCCCTATTGCCAACCTCAGCGGCATGGTGCACCAAACATTGCGGCAAACTCAACAGAATAAACGACTGGAACTGACAGCCTTGGGAGAAGAAGACAGTCATGATTTACTGCAAAGTTTGCAAGTGATGGAAGACCGCAGCCGTGGACTGGTTAATTTTGTTAAGGCTTACCGCAGTGTTACTCAGGTGGCTCAACCGAATTTTAGGGAGGTTCGGGTAGAAGACCTGGTAAAACGGGTGCATGCCCTTTTTGCACCCACCCTGCGCGAGCGGGGCATTACCTGGCAACAACAGCTTACCCCCACCAACCTGACCTTTACCGTAGATCTGGAACTGGTAGAACAGGTACTGATCAACCTGATTAAAAACTCGCTGGAAGCTCTGAGCGAGATAAATGATCCGGTCTTATCCCTGAGAGCCTACCGTACTGAGCAGAATGAGGTGCTGGTAGAGGTAGAAGATAATGGGGTAGGGATGGAGGAAGAGGTTATGGAACAGATATTTATTCCTTTTTATACTACCAAAACAGAAGGGTCGGGAGTGGGATTAAGTCTATCGCAACAGATTATGCGGTTGCATCAGGGTGGTATTGCGGTGAGGTCCGAAGTAGGGGATGGCACCACCTTTACCTTACAATTTTAGTATTACATTGAGATGATTTCTAGTCTTTAACCCACAGTTAATCTTAGGTGTTATTACTATTACTGCAAATTATAGGATAATATACTATATACAAGACTGCTTACCCGAGGCTTAATACTTGGAAGAGTATTGGTAAAATCAGAATAAGTTTAGCATTTTTAAGCATAACAACCTGAATTCCATGTCCAGAATAGTCTACTTACTACCGTTACTTTTCTTCTTAGGCTGCCAGCAACCCCCTGACCAGGAAAACCCACCCGAATGGCAACCCCAAGCCGTTTCCTTAATGACGCGCTGGGCGGAAGACCTTGCTCCCGCTACGGCTCATCAGGAGTATCCTCGCCCACAATTAGTACGTGAACAGTGGCTGAACCTGAACGGATTGTGGGATTATGCCATTACCGATCAGGAAAGTGGCATGCCAATGCAGTATTCCGGGAAGATTCTGGTGCCGTTTCCCGTTGAGTCGGCTCTGTCTGGCGTAAAGGAAATGGTACAGCCTAACCAAAAGCTTTGGTACCATCGTACCTTCCAATTACCCGAAGAATGGGAAGCTGAGCAGCTATTGTTGCACTTTGGGGCAGTAGACTGGGAAGCAACGGTATGGCTAAATGGGCAGAAAGTAGGTGAACACCGTGGCGGTTATGATCCATTTACTCTGGAGATTATGGGGGCTACCTCAGCCAAAAATGTACACGAGCTGGTTGTAGAAGTACGAGACCCCACCGATGAAGGCAAACAACCGATGGGCAAACAAACCTTAAATCCTCGCGGCATTTGGTATACTCCCACCACCGGTATCTGGCAGACCGTCTGGCTGGAACCCGTTCCCGAGTCTTATATCGAGCGAATCAAACTTACTCCTGATATTGATGAAGAGACTTTAACGGTTAGCGTACAGACCAATGACGAAGCAACCGCCTCAGACTTACGCATAATCGCCAGCGGAGATGGTCAGGAGGTAGCTACGCAACAAGGGAGTGACAATTTGCCGACTAGTCTTTCCATTACCTCGCCCAACCTCTGGTCACCTGATAATCCCTTCTTATATGACCTGACTATTGAGCTACTGGATGCCGAAGGCAATGTAGTGGATGCGGTGCAAAGTTACTTCGGCATGCGAAAAATTTCTATCGAACAGGCTGATGATGGCTACCAACGCCTGTTTCTTAACAACGAAGCCTTATTTCAAATTGGCCCCTTAGACCAGGGCTTCTGGCCAGATGGACTCTACACTGCGCCCTCCGACGATGCACTTAAGTACGATATTGAGGTGACTAAACAATTAGGGTTTAACATGGCCCGAAAGCATGTAAAAGTAGAACCCGACCGCTGGTACTACTGGTGTGATAAACTCGGCCTGCTAGTTTGGCAGGATATGCCCAGCGGCGATGAGCGCGTTCGCCGGGATGGTCAGGAGATTCAGCGGACGCCAGAATCAGCAGAGCAATTTGAATTAGAGCTTCAGGAAATGATGGATGACTTCTATAATCATCCGTCTATCGTAATGTGGGTGATCTTTAATGAAGGCTGGGGACAGTACGAAACCGCCCGCATCACCGAATGGGCCCAGCAACACGACCCCACTCGGCCTATCAATGCAGCCAGTGGCTGGTTGGATACGGGGGCAGGAGATATCAGTGATATGCACAGTTACCCCGGTCCGGATATGCCGGATACCGAAGAAGTGCGCGTGGCAGTACTTGGCGAATTCGGCGGTCAGGCTCTGGCCATCCCCGATCATCTGTGGGTAACCGACCTTTCCAAAGCTCCTACCCACTTTAAAACGTCCAGTTCTGCTGATAGCCTGTTACACGCCTATCAGTTGCTTTACCGCCCTTTGGATTCGCTTCGGAAAAAAGGTTTAGCGGCAGCCGTCTATACTCAAACCACCGATGTAGAATCCGAAGTGAATGGCTTGCTAACTTATGACCGGGAGGTCATTAAAATGGATGTGGATACCCTGGCCGCCACGCATCGGTCATTGTACGAAGAATCTACCAAACCATGATCATGTAAAACAAACAGTTATGGTTAGGAACGTGTGTCTTGGGTTTATGCTGTTGACTATTGCGGCCTGTGCCTCTTCTAAAACGGTGCCAGACGAGTATAGTAGTCCACTATCGTTGTGGATTAACCAAGTGCGTATTGACAATGAGGAGGGGCTTCGGCCTTCGCTGGTTCATTCATTTCCTCAGCCTTACCTGGGTATTGAGGTGCATGATACTACAATGGTACAACGGTTATCACAGCACCATACACTACAGATTCTGCTGGCTCGTGGAAGCCGCCCGGTTACTTCATCTCAGGAAACATATGAGGTACCGTACCGGATGGGCTTTGATGTAACATCATTACTGGAGGATGCTAAACCCGGAGATCGCCTGGTATTTACTTCCGGTGAAGGCGATCAGGTTTTATGTATGCTTCCTATCGTTCAGTAATCAGATAAGTAGCTATGCTAGTTGAGTACGAAGTGATAAAATATTGTCTATCAGTGAATTAAAATATGATAAGCGCGCTTATGAGTATGGACTAGTAGCTGCCACTAATGATTAGAAAAGATGGCTAACCCTGCTTGAATAGTGTTACAGTGAGCGTCTACAATGTCGGCTATGCGTTCAGAATACCCTCCACCCATGGTAAATACTACTGGAATGTTATGCTGAAAGCAGGTATTGAATACTAGCTTATCGCGTTGTTGACAACCAGCTTTCGTCAAGGCCAGTTTCCCCAAACGATCAGTGGCCAGAACATCCACTCCAGCTTGGTAGAAAACAATCTGAGGCTGCTGTTGTCTGATGAGCTTAGGTAGTGCATCTTGCAATAGAGTTAAGTACGATACATCTGTAGTTCCTGTAGGCAAGGAGATATCCCAATCAGACTGTTCTTTTTTAAGTGGGTAATTATCCTTTCCGTGCATACTGAACGTAAACACGGTTGGATCACCCTGAAAAATATGTGCATTTCCATTGCCTTGGTGCACATCCAGGTCAATAATCAGGATGCGTTTTGCCAGTTTATGTGCTAGCAAACGACGGCTGGCAATCGCAATGTCATTCAACGTGCTGAAACCTTCACCCTGGTCAGCATACGCATGGTGAGTGCCACCAGCCAGATTAATGCCCAATCCTGTTATAAGGGATGTTTCGGCGGCAGTAATGGTGCCGGCCACACTGTTTCTGGCTCGGTTAACCGAAATTGAGGTATTTGGCAGGCCAATCCGGCGAACCATTTTCACGGGCAAGGTGAGGGTTTTAATGGCGTTCCAGTACTCAGTAGTATGCACACGTAAAATGTCCTCTTCAGCGCATAAACCTGGATCAATGAGCTGGTCAGTCTGGATAATACCTTGATACAAAAGCTGCTCTTTGACCAGAATGTATTTATCTATCGGAAAACGATGGTGTTCGGGTAGCGTATATAAATACTGATCAGAATAATAAATGGGAATATCTGGTTTATTCAAGGCTTCCAGGGAATGGTTATGGCACCTTGTACAGGAACAGAATGATAGGCAATATGTTTATGAGCAGCCTCATTGGCTAATTTTTGTGCTGTATAATAGCTATTAGTACCATCAATGATCAGTTGGTTGTAAGAAAAGAAGTTGTTTAAGTGAGCAAGCTCCCGAATAGCGTTATGAGCTACAATCACATAGTCTACTCTGATAGGTTGAGCTGGTTTGTTACGATAGAGAGGCTCCCGGATAATAACCATTGTTTTGCCCTGCCAGCGCATCATTTCAACTTCCTGCTCTGAAGTATACAGAAGCGTGGGATGGCTGATTGTATCACTGACAAATTCCGTATGCACACCTTTTTGAATGTGATTGGGAAGAATATGGTATTGAGCGCTTGAGGTCCATGAGCCCACATGAAGATTGGTAAATCCCTGAGTAAAATCAAGGTGAGTATCTTCTTTCACGCTATAAATAGTTATACTCATTTCCTGATATTGTTGATACATTTTTGCTGTTTGCATAGTAACCACTGAGAATAGAGACGCAACTGCCAGTGCGAGGTAGCGCAACTTACGGTAGTGTAACAACAGGAGTAGAAATACCACAGCTAGATAAAGTAACCAGGTTTGCGCCGGAGTGATAGAAACTCGCTCAATGGTGCTTCCCGGGATCTGCTGAATAAGTGATACTAATGTGTTGACAAGCTGGATGACGGTTTCTAATAACCAGCCACATACTTTGGCCAGAGGTGGAGCAACAAAGCCGGTAAGCAAGGTCGCTAATCCTGAAGGGAGCATGATTAACGCGCCTGGGATGACTACAATGTTGGAAATCCAGAAGTATATCGGGAACTGATGGAAATAATATATACCTAACGGAAATGTAGCTATTTGGGCTGCGATGGATACCGATGTGAGTTGCCAAGCCCAATCTACTATTTTAGTACTCGGAGTGAACCAGGCATAAATGCGAGGTTGCATATATACGATACCAAAAACTGCCAGGTAAGAAAGTTGAAAACCTACGGAATATAATATAAAGGGATCTGCCCATAATAGTACGAAGGCCGAGCAAGCCAGCGTATTGTAGATGTTGGATTGTCGTTTGATGGTTGCGCTGATTATGATAAAAGAGAACATAACAGCTGCTCGCTGCACAGAAGGTGATAGTCCTGTTACCAGAGCATATGTCCACAATCCGGTAAGGCAAATAATAATGTACAGGGTTCGGCCAACCTTAGGCACCTGCTGTAAGCGCCCGAAGAGAAAGCTTATTATTACGTAAATAATGCCTACATGCAAACCCGATACGGCAAGAACATGCATTGCTCCAGTGGCTGCATAAGCCTCTTGTACTTCACGGTCTAAGTGGCTTTTTAATCCTAATGTAATAGCCAGGGCAATACCTTGAGCTTTAGCATCTTTGATGTAATGCAATAATATATCCCGACAGCGATTACGCCAAATACCGGATATCCCTAGCCATGATGGATATACATCAGCTTGAATTAATACCCAGTCCGAAGCAGGGAGGTAATGTTGGTGATAAATATTCTGGTAGGTGAGATACTGTTGGTAGTCAAATTCGGCTGGGTTCTTTGGCAAACTAACAATGCTAGGAGCACCTTTTATTAGAATCTGGTCACCGAACTCCATTAACTCACTACTGTCTGCTTTAGGTTGGTACGCAAGTACCTTTCCAGTACAAGAGAGGCCTTGATCCTTCTTATTAAGAAAAACATACTCAACATTCAGCTCTACTTGGTATGAGTTTTTTTTAGGTTCAGGGTGATCGGTGACCGTAGCTATATAGTAATCGATTGTATCGTTATGGTGGATAAAGTGAGTCGGATTATGACTGCTATCATGCTGATGCGTTCGAATGATTCCCAGAAAAAGGATGCATAAAGCTGCTACACTTCCTACCCAAAAATGGTATTTTGAAAAAGTACGGTTTCCTATAAAGAAGCGAAGGACACTAAAAATCAAAAAGGCAATAGCTAACAGCATAACTGCCCATTCAATCCTTACCCACTTAGCAATCCCAACCCCTAATAGTAGGAGAGGCGTAATGCGTAGAAAAGGATAAGGTACCCAGCGAAACATTTTTTCCAGTAAAAATACTATTCATGTTTCACTTCTGCCGATCGAAAGTTAGAGGATATGTTATCTGTAAGGAAATACAAATTTTTAACTGAAGAGTTGGGTATTCCTTAATCTTCTTCGGCTTGCCAAATTACAGCAGATTTTGCAGGAGTTAATTCAGGTTCAGGTTGCAGTGCAATTCGGCGAAAGCAAAAATATTGTAGATTATACTTCATGCCCGTAGAGGCTGTAAAGCCCCATATTACATCAGTATTTCCATCAAATACTTCCTCCACAATATTCTGTGTTCCTTGATACACAATAGTATTGTCCAGTCTTACGACAACCTCAGAGGTTTCTGGATTCCAGCTAAATCGAAAATTATGCATTTGGTCGTCTTCCAGATTAAAGCCTGGGTCATCATTATTCCAGTAACTTGTATGATAACTGCTACCATTTACCAAGTAAGCCACATGATCACTGAAGGGGTCATTTTGATTTTCGTTTTGGTAAGTGTCAAACTCTACCGCTATTGATGGGGCAATAAAGTTTCCCGATATAAAATTGGGATTAAAACGCCCATAGCCTAAGCCTTCACCAAAGGTGCCGAATGCATTAAATCCTTTTGGGTCATTATGTATAACGAAAGTGATACCATCAGCTCCTAGATCATCTTTATCCCCCAAATAGATATCAAACTCAATCTCGAAGAAGTTCTGCAAATCTAGCTTGTTGGTGCTGTATGCGATACCTTCGGCATAGCGCTCGTCAGGGGTGAGAAGAATGCACCCGGATGGCATATAATCGGCACTGCCCCGTAGCTCAAACTGAGAAAATGCGGGCGCGCTAACGAGTAAACCAAGCATTAAGATTACAAAACGGTTCATCGGTAGGGTTATGTAATGCTAAGTAAATTATTGATATGGAAGATACGGAATAATTTTAAAACAAGCAGAGCTTGTCATAATTAGCTGTTAAGTAATCCTCAAAAAAATTTAAACATTTTGACATAATTCTTGTCAATAGATATATAAAATAAATTGATTTTTCTCTTACTCAACTTAATAATTATGGCACAGGAAGAAACAAAAACGTGGCCTGAACTGGCCATTGGCTTATATGACAAATTAACCGGCCGAGACGCTGAAATTACATATGAATTTGATGATTTTGATCTATATGTACCTAGCAAGGCGGGTGGCAATGGCTCTGAGGAGTTTGCTCACTGGAAAATGAATGGGGTTGTTCGTATCCGAACCTCTGATAAAAAAAATAAATAAACTGTAATAAGTGAAAAGATTATATTTCTTTTCACTTATTTTTTCTGATATCCTATTTGGTATGTCTCATCCCGTACAAGTATTAGCAGATCTGACGCTGGAAAATAACCACGGCTCTATTCAGATTAGGAATAATAAGGAAGGTGATCTGGTCATAGATTTTCCAAACGAAGATGCTCTCTTCGATTTACAGAGTATCCATTGGTCCAGTACATCCAGTTGGAAAATACTCTCACGCCTCAATCAGGCATTTTATCAAAATCAGCAAACAGTCAAGGTGAATGTAAAAGGAAGTAATTGGGCAACCTTAGGAAAAGCATCTCTCCCGCAATTTAAATACGGGAAAGTAGTAACTCGCTACATTTCCCGCACTCCTTCTGTTAAAATTAGTATTTATGCTCTCTTAGCTGCATTAGGTGCTTCTTTGCTGTATGTTTTCTTTAGAAGACGAAATTAAAGCCAGTTCGCAGGTTAACTACCTTAGCATTTCCAACTGCTGCAAGGGCTACAATATTGTCTGTAGCAAAGTATAACTGCAATCCTTTAGGCCCGGTGGTCATAGCTAACCCTAACCCTAAATTGTTGTATGAGCGACTTTGGATAGAGTAAGTAGCTGCAGCCTGCAGCCAACGACCTACATTTTGACGGATTCCGAGAGAGAAGCCTCGACGGAAAGATTGATAGAAATCTGAATACAGTGTGGCTGAAGCAGTAGTATTAGTAGCTAACTGATAATTTCCGGTTAAATAAACTTGGGTGGGAAGGCCCGTAGTATATGCTGTAGCTTCTTCTTCGAGCTCAAAGATATTGGAAATTGAGTCTGTGAGTTGTTCTACATCTATATCAAACCCGCCACCAGTAAGCAAATCTTCATTTTCTATTCCAGTGAAGGTAAAAGAGCCATTTGAGCTATGTGCTTTAGTATCTTCTTTCCAGTTTATAAAGCCTAAATTAACTACTGAAGCCGCAAATGAAATCTGGTCATTTAGTTGATAGGTGCCACCTAGATCGATGCCAAATCCTCCGTTTTTTGTGTTAGTAATATAAGAGGTTTCATCATCTTCCAGCATTGTCGTCCCAGAAGTATTCACTAGTATATTAGCATTAGCAGTAAGAGCGTATAAATCTTGTTCCGTAGCCGTGAATAGAGAAACATCCGCGTGCTTAGTTTGTACATTGGCCAGACCAAACAGTGCTTTAACCCGAGTGCCTAGCACCAGTTTATCATCAGCTAGAAAAGGACGGTTAAACCCAATACCGATTTCCCGGTAATGTATAGCATCTGATTCAAATTTACCAAACTCTAATGTCTGACCTGGTTCATTCCCCTCAATGGCAATTTGAAAAATGCTGCCATCGTAGCGTTGACGTCCTTGGATATGTTCTGTTACATTTAATGAAAAACGGTTTTTCGCTGCTTTGAAAGAAAGAGCGAATAAGTCAATATCGGCACTAAAGTGAATATAATCATTACCATTAAGATTCAGGTTGTTGTATAGTTTCTCGAGGTCAAGTACTCGTTGCCCAGTTTCGTCCTCTTCTATATTGGCTGCAATTTGATTATAAGTAAAACCTGAGTTTTTCAACGACAAATGGTAAGACGATAATAACGAAACATGTACTTTATTTCGAGGGACAAATGCCGGGTTCGTATGCGACGATTGATACACATTGTTCAGCAAATGAAGGGTCAACTCCTGCTGAGCGTATAGCTGCGAAGAAGACGCAGCTAATAATATTAATGCAATAAGCGAGTAAATATATTTCATGGATGATAGTCAATTAGGAGTCAAAAGATGCTTGGATTTGAGTAGCAATACTAAATCGGATAGAATAGAAAGAGTACAAGCGAATGCGGTTTCTATCTTCATCACTCATACTATTTAAGTTTGCGCGTACCAGGAAATGAGTGGCTTCACGGATCTTCTCAAACTTATCCTGATTTATAGTGGCAGTGATAGGCAGATCTACATTGGCTGGCAAAGTTTCGCCCGTCGAAGAATTTACTAATTCAGCTGCTACCAGAAATTTATCTTCCTGATCAAATAACTTAATTGCATCACCGGCACCATCTTTAATAACTTCCCCTTTTTCATTTAGAAAGTATACCTGTAGATTAGCATCAATCGGAAAGTCGTTTTCGGTTTTGATTAGTAATTTAAGTTCTTTCACATCCTCCAACTCATCAAAAGATACTTCAATAGAATCCTGTAGAGTAAGATTAAAGCCTGCCTCTAAGGGTAGCTCTAATCCCATATCTACACCAATTTGACTATCACTTGTTATGAATGTGGTGTCATTTTCGCCGCTGTTTAACAAGAATCCAAAGTTGTAGATAAATCCTGAAGGAATGCTGGCGAAAGCATCATCTATGTTTGATGTTTGGTCATTAATATCATGTGAATCGCTTGCTGTTACCTCAGAGCGCTCTTTTGGATAGGGTAATTGGTAATTGCCATCAAAGAATTCATATCCCGGTGCGTCTTTTAAGCGTACGGATGAGCCTTTAGTGTGCTTAATATAAAGCTTGCTAAAGTCTGGGGAGATAGGTGCACCAAAGGAGTTAGTGAAGTCTAATGATAGTATAGGATTTACAGCCAAATTACCATCAATTACACCACTCAAAGCCTGAATTGCCATTGTATCGGCTTTGATGGGTATTTGGATATTATTGAAGTTGCCAGATAGATAATTGAAGTCTAGATCATTAATACTAAATTGAAAATCTATTTTTTCATTGGCGCTAATGGGCTGCCCCGATCCGGTAATCTTAACTTCTAAACGAAATTCAACATTCCCGCTTGACAAATTGATTTGATAGTTTGCTAAATTATCTTCCCATTGGCTATTACCCGTTGAACCCCAAGCAGGTAAGTAAAAGTTTAGCACGAGTGTGTCTCCCTGAGGAGTAATTATATTAGGGAAAGTAGCCTCAATTGATAAGTCATGCTCATAGTCTGAATCAAACTGGAGGTTCATAACTCCATCACTACTTTCAATCGTATAAACATCAAAATCATCCAATGCAAAAGGAATAGTGCCCTCAAACGCTACTGGAGGAGCATCTGTCATATTAAAGAAAGGAGCATCAATGCCCAGAGAAAACGATTCTGAGAACTCTTGATCGGATAGGGCCGGAAAATAATCTTTGAGCGGTTCTGACTGTATACTATTTTGATAAAGCAGGCTATATGATTGGTCAGGGTTTTTTCGTAAAGCCCCAGATTCTTTATCGGCCTTCAACATATTCTCCACAGTAATTGTGGTATTAAATAAAGGTAAAGCTACTTTAGGAGAAGGGGTTTTTATTGTTACATCACTAAAATCTTCATCAGGTAAACAACCTGACATTCCTAATACTCCCACTAAACCTATTCCAAGGGATAGGGCAACTCGCGACTTACTAATCATATCCTGTTTTGTTAAAGAAAAACTCGTAAGCAAGAAGCTCGAAATGCTTGGAAAAAAGTAACTCTTAGCTTTTATTACCGTACGCGAGTGAGTTTCAAGGCAAATTTGAAACAATAAAATATTAATTTGAATATTTTCTATAATGAGCAATTTCTAATAAATACATTAATTCCTCATTTAAGTTTCTGATAATCAATAGATTATTGTGGAATACTTGATATATAAAACGAGTGATTCTTGATTGGCAAATGGGGAAAGTACAATTATGATTGAAGTAAAAAATATATGTAAGAATTACGGTCAGAAGAGGGTTGTAGACAATGTTTCGTTTCAAGTCTCCGAAGGGCAAACATTGGTGCTATTGGGAACAAGCGGATCAGGTAAGACTACTTTGCTAAAAATGATCAATCGGCTGATCATACCTGCATCCGGAAGCATCGTGATAGATGGAAAAAATACTGCTGAAATTAACCCATCCATTCTGCGTAAGAAGATTGGCTACGTTATCCAGCAAGTTGGATTATTTCCTCATTATACGATATTAGAAAATATAGGCTTGATATTGCAATTAGAGGGCTGGCCAGACACAAAAAGGGTGTCGCGAAGTAAGGAAATGTTAAAGCTGGTTGGTTTAGAAGAAAGCTATGGTAGCCGCTATCCTCACGAATTAAGTGGGGGGCAGCAGCAGCGAATTGGCTTAGCCCGGGCTATGGCTAATAACCCCCCACTTATTTTAATGGATGAACCTTTCGGAGCACTAGATCCTATTACTAAGCAGAACCTTATTGAAGAGCTAAAAGTCAAAAAGATATTTATAGAAAAAACCATAATAATGGTGACTCATGACGTATTTGAGGCCATTACTCTAGGAGATAAAATTTGCTTATTAGATAAGGGGCAGATAAAGCAAATAGGCACTCCCAAAGAAATGCTTTTTCAACCTCAATCTAGTTTTGTAAAAGAATTTTTTGATGCTCAGCGATTTCGGCTAGAGCTTAGGATTACTACTCTGGAAGAGATTTTGGTATTTATATCACCTTTCAATATTTCTTCGGAAGGAGCTTGTGAGGTGGGTTTACATCAAAGTGTTTGGGAAGTACTAGAACAAGCAGAAAGAAATAATCAAGCGAGTGTGTCAATTACTGACAGGAGTGAGGTTATAAGCGTCACTACTCCTGAAGCCCTTGTTAGCGCATTTTATCAATATAAGAAGCAGTGGAAAACTTAATCGACCGCTCGTGTTATTCCCTCAAGCGTGAAAGGAGGTGATTCAACAACATTGCTTTCGTGTTTTGCGCGATCTCGTATAATTACACCAAATTTTAGGCTATCGTTACGGAATTGAGGTTTGAATACAATGGAGGGGATAGAGAATTTAATAGTCCCTTCTAATGGCTTCGTGTTGCTAAAGTCTTTCTTCAAATAAGGAAAGCGGCCCGCTAGAGGAGAGCGGCAAAGTTCAGAGCGAAAATCAAATTCTTTATATTCATTATCTACTTTGGTATACCAGATTACTTCAAAATTGTAGTAGTATGGGTTATAATCCACCATTACTGTGTCTCGAATAGTATCTTGACCAATAGTCTCAAAATACTGATACCTTCTACAATCATAAGGTACTAAGTCAGGATTAGTACCGTCAAAAATATAGTATTTTTCTCCATTGGGGCCAGGAGGAAACGTGAACTGGAGGGCCAATTCAGGATCTATCTCATTATTTGAAAGGCCAAGGTCACCATCTCCATCTTGAAAAGATACCCGAATTATAAGAGAATCTGCTCCACTGGCAACATCTACAAAATAAAAATCGTCAATACCAGTAATAAAGGGAACATCAGAATAATCGGGCTCATCGAAGCAGGCTGATACTCCCATTGTAATAAACAAAAAGCTAAATATATATAAACCCTGTTTCATAATTTGGTAGATCTATAGCACTTATCAGGCGTGGACTAACCACCAATATAACGCCTTTAAGTTGTTTTTTGATATAGCTCGCCTTACTTTTCTTCATGAATTTTTCCACTCAGTTTAAAACGCAGTTGCTTGACCTACCTCATGAGTCATTTGAGGAAATGGCAATAGAGTTATTTTTATGGCAGGCTCTAAAAAATCCAGTATACAAGGCATACATAAAATACTTAGGCATCAATCCAGTCTCGGTGAGTTCTATAGATCAGATTCCCTGTTTGCCTATTGAATTCTTTAAGTATCATCAAGTAGTCAGTGATGCACCTTCTATTGAGCGTGTATTTGAAAGCAGTGGGACTACCGGGCAACTGAGAAGTAAGCATTATGTAACTGATCTTCTTTGGTATCAAAAAGTATGTGAACGTATTTTTGAACAATGCTGGGGCAAACTGAAAAGCTATCACGTTTTTGCCTTGCTTCCCTCTTACTTGGAGCGAAATAACGCCTCGTTAGTTGCAATGGCAGATCATTTTATCCGACAAAGTCAGTCTTACTTATCTGGTTTTTATTTAGATAATCTCTCAACTCTGGTTCAGAAAGTAGAAGAAGCTCGGAAAACCGAGCGGAAGGTATTGATGTTAGGAGTGACATTTGCGCTTCTGGAGCTAGCCGAGAAGTACAAGGTTGAGTGGCGAGATGTAATTGTGATGGAAACAGGAGGAATGAAAGGAAGACAGAAAGAGATGACTCGGAGCGAAGTGCATGATAGGCTCATAAACCGACTAGGAGTGCAATTCGTAGCTGCTGAGTATGGTATGACTGAGCTTATTTCTCAGGCTTATGCGAAACAGTCAGGTAAGTTTGAACTGCCTCTTTGGATGCAAATCCAAATTCGAGAAATTGAAGACCCTTTCACATACACAGAGGTAGGAAAACAGGGTGGAATCAATATTATTGATCTGGCTAATGTTGATTCCTGTGCATTCATTGAAACTAAAGATCTAGGAAGAATAACAAAAAATGGGCACTTTGAGGTTTTAGGAAGATTTGATAACTCAGAGGTAAGAGGCTGTAATTTGATGATATAAATATAATTTATTTTATAAATATTTTTACATATGTACTATTTTGTGTATTTTTGTAAAAAAAGAAATAAATATAATATCATCATGAAAACAAGACTAATCATCGTTGCCATCATGTTAATAGGATTTTCCGCCTGTGCACCTAAATACACATGCCCAGCTTACGCTATTGAAAAAGGGAAAGAAATAAAAACGGAGAGCCCAGAGCAGGAGCTAATGTAGAAGAAAGAGTTTAATCAGGTAAATCGCTTTACATCTGAAGCATTAATTTCGGCATCGCACATAATAACAAGCCGCTCTACTACATTCCGTAATTCGCGGATATTACCAGTCCAATCAAAACTCTGTAAAACTTCTATAGCATCAGGGGCTATTTTCTTAACTGGCGCACTATACTCCTGGCCAATGTCATAGAGAAATTTATCTACTAGAAGAG
Source organism: Roseihalotalea indica (assembly GCF_022458895.1). The sequence continues at coordinate 437,668 of NZ_JAINFL010000003.1, forward strand.
GAATATCATCTTTACGGTCTTTCAAAGGAGGAACGTGGATGAGAATAACGCTTAACCGGTGGTAGAGATCTTCGCGAAAGCGTTTTTCTTCTATTTCTTTCTTCAGGTTTTTGTTGGTGGCAGCAATAACCCGGACATCAACCTTAATAGCCTTATCGCCACCTACACGAGTAATGGTGTGCTCCTGCAAAGCACGAAGCACTTTTGCTTGAGCGGATAGACTCATGTCGCCAATTTCGTCTAGGAAGAGAGTGCCTCCATTAGCTTGCTCGAACTTTCCTTTCTTCTGTTTGATAGCGGAGGTGAACGATCCTTTTTCGTGGCCGAACAACTCACTTTCAATAAGTTCGGAAGGGATGGCCGCGCAATTGAGTTCTATTAGTGGAGCTCCAGAACGATTACTTTGTGCATGAAGCCACTTGGCTACTAGTTCTTTTCCTGTACCATTAGGTCCTGTAATCAATACGCGAGCTTCAGTAGGGGCTACACGGGCAATAGTGGCTTTAACTTCAGAAATAGCCTCTGATTCGCCCACAATATCACTAACGCCCGGAATCTTTTTTCGTAACTGTTTGGTTTCCTCTACCAGCGTAGATTTATCCAAGGCATTTTTAATGGTAACTAACAAACGATTAAGATCCGGTGGTTTCTGAATAAAATCATAGGCTCCCATTTTGGTAGCTTCCACGGCTGTTTCAATGGTGCCATGAGCCGAGATCATAATAAACTGGACGTCTATGCCTTGGGCAATAGCTTTTTCTAGCACTTCAATGCCATCCATTTTAGGCATTTTGATATCGCATAAGGCAATATCATAGGAATTCTTAGTTAATAATTGAAGCCCCTCTTCTCCATCTATAGCCTCTTCAACTTCATACTTTTCGTACTCTAAGATTTCCCGCAGGGAGCCTCTAATTGCTTTTTCGTCGTCAATAATTAATATTTTTGCCATACCTTGTTAGTAAAAAAAAGCAAGCTTATAAGCCGGGTTCTGTTCCTCCAGTAGAGGCTCTTGCCATTTATCTAGGACGTCCGTCGCCAAACGCCTCTAACGGTCTACCCGTAATGCATCTTTTTCGAAAAAAAGAATAGGGCGAGCAACCCTATAACTGGCTAAGCCAGTATTACATCACTTATTTGACCTTTCAGCCCGTAAGGTTTACCCTGCCTCCTTAGTCACCCTCGGAGCGGTGCGCTCTTACCGCACCTTTTCACCCTTATCCACCAAAGGTGGACGGTATATTTTCTGTGGCACTTTCTGTATTCGTCACAGACGAATCCTTCCTGTTAGGAAGTACGGTGCTCTGTGCTGCCCGGACTTTCCTCATAATGCAAATGCATTATGCGGCAAGAAAAGCTTGCTATAAGTTCATGTAACAATTGTACGACTTTTTTTAGAAAACGTCTAACCCAGTTAATTTATGCTCCCATTTATCAGCCATTTCTGCTACCTCATGAATCATGTCTTTCAAAAAGTTTTTGTTATGGTCACTAACAAACTCTAGAAAAACTGAAGCTTCGGTTTTAATAAACGTATTATCCACTGTAAACTTAGAGAAAATCATTTTCTTGTTTTCAGTCATAAAATCAACCAAATCCATTTGATGGTAATATGGACAAACCTTAGAGGTAAATGTAATCATTTTAGTGTCTTGGTCGTCTAGAGAATGTATTTTCCCCTGTACTGATTGAAAACGCCCATCCTTCATGGGTACGACAATCACTGAAGTGTGTTCATCGTATTCTGAGAAGCTGCCCTCAAGTTCTTCTGCCAGGTTTTGCAAAAATTGTAATAAGTCCATGGATTCGTCAATATTTTGATTAAGCTACGAATCTATAGAAGATTGCTGAAAATAAGACTTCAACCTATTAAGGCGACTTACAATGTACCGTTTTCTGAGCTTATACTCGCTCAATGACCATAGCTGATGCACCACCACCGCCATTACAAATGCCCGCAACCCCAATTTTTGCATCTTTTTGTTGAAGCACATTACAGAGAGTTGTTATAATTCGGGCGCCGGAACAGCCCAAGGGATGGCCTAAAGCAACGGCTCCTCCAAATATGTTGACTTGTTTAGGGTTTAGCTCAAGCTTTTGATTATTAGCAATAGCAACCACAGAGAAGGCTTCATTTATCTCATAATAATCCACATCCTTGCGATCAATACCGGCATTGCGGAGAGCTTTTGGAATAGCCAATGCGGGAGAAGTTGTAAACCACAGTGGATCTTGGGCGGCATCAGCAAATCCTATAATTTTGGCTATAGGTTTTAGCCCTAGCTCTTTTACTTTTTGTGCACTAGCAAGGACAAGTGCTGCCGCACCATCATTGATAGTTGACGCATTAGCCGCGGTAACAGTACCGTCTTTATTGAACACCGGTTTCAGGGCTGGAATTTTATCAAAATTTACCCGTTTGTATTCTTCATCTTCAGTTACCTGAATAGGTTCACCTTTGCGTTGCGGCACACTCACTGGCACAATTTCCGGGCGAATCCAGCCTGCTTCGGTTGCTTTGGCCACTCGCTGATAAGATTCAATGGCATACTCATCCTGAGCTTCTCGGGAGATATTCATTTCTTTTGCTGTGTTGTCAGCACAACTGCCCATCGCAAAACCATTGTATACTTCAAATAACCCGTCTTTCTCTAATCCGTCAACTAATTCACCCCCGCCATATTTATACCCGAAGCGAGCTTTAGGAAGATAATAAGGGATATTAGACATGCTTTCCATTCCACCAGCTACTACCACGCCAAGTTGCCCCAGCATAATACCTTGTGCTCCGAACATAGCAGCCTTCATACCTGAAGCACAAACTTTATTTACGGTAGTGCATGGTGCTGAAGTAGAGATACCAGCCTTCAGTGCTGCTTGTCGGGCTGGAGCCTGCCCCAAATTAGCCGATACCACATTGCCCATAAAAACCTCATCAATCTGATCTTCAGGCATCTGAGCATATTGAAGCGCTCCCTGAATGGCGGTAGCTCCTAACTCAGTGGCACTCAGGCTAGCTAGGCTGCCACCAAATGAGCCAATAGGAGTGCGTACCGCAGCAACAATATATACCTCGTTCATAAAATTAGGGGTTAATATGTTTCCAATGGTTGTGTTGATTATTACCAATCAGGCTTGGACCGGTCGCGCGGCTTAGTAGGTTTGCGACGGTTTTGCTGAATATACTGCATCTCATTATTTCGCATAGCTTCTAAGATCATCCGAGCTTTTTCTTCACTGATATTCATTTCCTGAAGTCGTTCGGATAGGGGGGAAGCTGATTGTTCCTCATCGCTTTTTTCTCCTTCACTTTGTTCCTCACCTTGTTGAGCATTCTGTTCTTCAGCGTCGCTGGGCTGTTGTTCACCCTCCTGGCGTTCCTGGTCACTTTGCTGTTCGTCTGAACTTGACTCATCGGTAGACTCGCCCTGCTGATCTTGCTGTTGCTGTTGTTCCTCAGATTGCTGCTCACCCTCCTGTTGATCCTGGTTCTGGTTTTGTTGCTGATCCTGTTGTTGCTCTTCTGATTGGTCCTGATTATTTTCTGATTTATCCTGCTGCTGTTGCTGCTCTTGTTCTTTTTGTAATTTTTTTACTAGCTCATAATTATAACGGGAGTCTTCATTGGCAGGATTGGCTTTTAGTGATTCTTTGAACAAAGCTAAGGCATCTTTATACTGCTGCTGATGAGTGTTGATAGAACCCAGTTGCTGATACGCCACTGATTTAATATTTGTATTATCCGCATTCATCAACTGCCCATATTGGCGTTGAGCGGTCGCTGTGTCTCCTGCTTGAAGATAAGCATGGGCAAGATTTAAACGAATCTTATCATCTTCAACCAGAAGGGAGTCAACCAATACCTGATAATGTTGAATAGCCTGTTCGTAGTCACCATTTTGATAAGCTTGCTCTGCCTGTTTTTTTAACCGGTTTATCGTAGCAATATCATCAATACCGCCAATCATCAGTAATAAACCGAATATCAACGAAGCTATTTTCATATTCTTACAGTTTTCAATTTCACTAAGTGATCTATCAGAAAGAATAGTACTCCTAACAGTAAAAAATAGAAATATTTATTTGCTGAAGTATCAACCTGACGGGAGTCCCGTAATTCTCCTTCAATCTGGCTCACCGATGAGACCATGCGCTCGGTATCATCTTGTTGATTACTAATCTCAAAGTATTGTCCGCCGGTTTGGCTGGCTAATCGTTTAAGCGCATCAGTTTCCAGTTTACTTACTACTACGTTGCCAGAGCGGTCGGTTTTGGGTACTCCTCTAACGATCAATTGGCTTCCTTGTTCTGTTCCCACTCCTAATGTAAATAAACGAATAGCATTTTGTTGTATCTCTTCTGAGATAGCCGTGGTGTTTTCACCAAAATCTTCTCCATCGCTAATAAGTAATAATACTTTTGATTTTTGCTGAGACGGATTTTCTTCATCACTCTTAAATTTATCTAATGCTAACCGCAATGCTGGGGAAAAATCTGTGCCGGAGTTAGGTACTAACCCGGTATTTAGAGCATCAATAAACATATTTAGCGCACTCTGATCATATGTAAGTGGGCATTGAATAAAGGCTTCAGAAGAAAATATAATTAACCCGATGCGATCGGAGCTAAAAGCTTTTACCACATCTTTCAACTCATATTTCATCTTTTCTAACCGGCTAGGCTGTACATCAGTAGCATTCATGGATTGGGATAGGTCCACCAGGATGAAAATATCTTTTCCTACGGCCTGAATTTCTTTAGTCGCTTTTCCCATCAACGGGCCCAATAATGCTACAACAAATAGCAAAAAGTAGAGAGTGCGTAAAATTATTTTAAAGAAGACAGGGCGGAATCCTACTGAGATTACCCGATTGATACGAATAACTCGAGTTAAGTATAGGATATAGCCTACGATAAAAATAAGAAGAAATATGCCTTCGGTTGTTCCGAACGAGTTATACCAGTTCATGCCAATGTCACTTACCCTAGTGTAACGGCAAAAATAGTCAGTAAGTGCGAATCTTTAAAATACCTGCTAGAAAAGAAAAACTAATGATATAATGACAGGTTTTTAGAGTAGTAGTTGGAATAGTAAAAAAACTTGTTTTATATTTGCAGCCTTTAACATCTTTCGGGTAGATAATTGTACGGAGAGGTGGGTGAGTGGCTGAAACCAGCAGTTTGCTAAACTGTCGTACCTGGAAACGGGTACCGGGGGTTCGAATCCCCCTCTCTCCGCTCTAAATAGAGTTTATCTGGGATACTTGAGAGCTTCTTTTTAGTTTTCAAGTCATTTGTTAATAGTTTCGGGGCGTAGCGCAGTCCGGTTAGCGTACCTGCTTTGGGAGCAGGGGGTCGCAGGTTCGAATCCTGCCGCCCCGACTTGATTATCAGCCACTTACGAGTAACATCGTGAGTGGCTTTTTTTATTTGCAAGCAATTTGCAAGCATTTAGAGGTTTTCGCGAATGCTTTTGTCTTTGTAGCTCACCCTATTCCTAATTATACGGCCTTACAGATTAACTGATCTTCCCAATCCTTCGTATTATTATGTATCTGCAAAATATACATCTGATGCATGAATGTCATTTGTCTGGAAGAGAAAGCATTTTACGAATTAATTGAGCGGGTCGTTGAGCGCTTAAGTGAAAAGCATAACGTCCCGCCGGAAAAATGGATCGACGGCGAGCAGGCTATGCAAAAGCTTCGCATCAAATCTACAACCACCCTTCAAAAGCTTCGCGATGAAGGCAAAATTGAATTCTCAAAAATGGGGAAGATCATTTTGTATAATAGCTTTTCCATTGATGCGTATATTGAGCAAAATAAAAAAACAACCTTTTAAGCTATGGGAGAAGAAAAGGAAAACTTAAAAGTCTCAGAAGAATATAAAAAAGCCTACAATCAGGCTGATATGATCTATACTTATATGCCGCATATTCTGAAGGGTATCAAGATTCCCGAAGGTGAGAAGAGTGAATATGCTCAAGGGTTTAAAGACCGTATCCGGCAGTATGAAATGGAGAAGGATGCCATCAAGAATTTTTCCTATGAACAGCTGCGCGAAAAATACGGTAAAGACCTTGGTGACGATAAGGATCGCTTTAAGGATCTTACCAAAGAGTAAGATCGCCAAACATTATGAGCATACTTAAAAATACATTTTCATCCGGTAAGAATTATGAAGAGCTACTTGATCAGACCCTATACAAAGTCCCAGGCACAGATACAAAAATAACCTGGGCCGACAGTGTTGAAGGCACGCTTATTACAGGGGCTACCGGAAGCGGAAAGTCATCCGGTCCCGGCAGGCATGCCGCTTTGGCCATGCTGAAAAAAGGCTTTGGTTTTTGCGTGCTGTGCGCCAAGCCAGATGAAAAAGACCAATGGCTCGAATATACCAAAGAAGCCAAACGCACTAATGATCTGGTCATCTTCAACAAATCCAGCGATCTAAAATTTAATTTCCTCAAATATGAAATGGAGCGTCAAGGAGAAGGCGCAGGGGATGTCTTAAATGCCATTGACGCGCTCATGAACCTGAATGAACAAAACCGTGTCTATCGCTCTGGTGGCGGCGGAGACAATGAAGAGCGGTTTTGGGATAATTCGCTCAGGCGATTGATTAGTAGAACCATTACCCTGTTAAGATTAGCCGGTGAGGAGGTCAGCATTCTTAATATGCGCAAAGTTGTTTCGGACTGTTTTAAAGGAGATGAGCCAAAGCTCTACCATCATCTTAAACGTACCAGCACTACAACAGAAGAAATTGATCCGCACACCAGAAGGCAAGCACAGGCGGATTTAGATTTATGGATCAAATCCAGCTACTTTTTGCAGATATTGGAGGAAGTCAGTGAACAGACATTTGCAAACTCTTCCGAAGAGGAAACTGCCTTATTAGTTTTAGATTACTGGCTGAAAGAATTCCCCAAAATCTCTGAGAAGACGACTAGCATCATTGTAGAGTCCTACATGGGTATCATCGAACCTTTTTTGAATGATGGTATATTAAAGAAACAGTTCTCCAGCGGACTGGATAAAATGCTACTACCAGAGAACACAGTCACGGATAACAAAATCATGATCATTGATTTTCCTATCAAAGAATTTGGTTTGGCCGGTATTTATGCAGCTACCATCTATAAGACCACTTTTCAGGCGGCGATGGAGCGGCGCAATATTAAAACCGAGAATGACCCAAAACCCGTAGGATTATGGATTGATGAATACCAGTCATTTTGCAATCCAATGACTGATAGTTTATTCCAAACGACCGCACGCAGTTCCTGGATCGCTACCGTTTACATTACTCAAAACATCAACAATATTTACTTCGTGATGGGCAATAAGATGCCGGAGGCCAGAGCCAAGAGTTTGTTAGGTAATTTAAACTTAAAGTATTTTGCCAGTAATGCTGACGTTGAAACTAATCAATGGGCTTCTGATATGATCGGACAGCATGTTGCCGATTTAGAAAACCTAAGTATCAATAAGGAAATGGAGATCAGCAAAACCAAACATCAGCAGATGCAAGCACGGGTTACGCCAGATCATTTCACGATTTTAAAAACAGGCCGAAAAGCAAATAAATATGTTGTTGAGGCCATCGTATTCAAGGCAGGAAAAAGATGGGGTAAGAATAGCGAGAATTACGCAACCGTAGCATTTAAGCAAAGGGATTGATGCTTTTCATTTTTTGGACAGGAACAGTAGGAAAATATAGTGTTATCAATACCCTTAAGATAAAAAAGCCGGGCTTAGCATCCGGCTTTTGTGGTTACTTAAAGATAATTAGAATTAAACTAGAATTGTTCTTTGCTCAACCAGATCATTAAGCTGCTCTGCTCTGGCCGTGACATCGCTTCCGTAATCCAGGCCGCTGTGAAAGCCGTAAATTCTTGCAACTGTGTTTTGGGAAGTAAATTCACCGCTGCCGGTTTGATCAACGCTAAGCTCGGTAAACCCACCAACATCATGAAGCTGTACAAAATCTTCAATTGCATTGGAGAGCGGATCATAATGCCCTTTTAAAATATGCGATATATCCAGCATATCTTGGTCACGCGTAATATTGAAATCATACAAGTCATCAATGCCAGTACCCACATCCTGCGCCAGCCACTTAAAGCGGTCATTGCCCGCGCCGCCAAACAACGCGTCATTACCGTAACGGCCGGTCAGAACATCGTCGCCGTCATTTCCGGCAATCGTATCGTTTGTTTCTCCCTGGCCGGTAAAGAAATCCCTACCTCTTCCACCTTCGCTCAAATTCTTATCTGTTTTAAAGCGCGCGGCATTGGCAATTGGATCGTATTCTTCGTAAGACGGATTATAGTCGTGCCCGAAAGCAGATTTTCCGGAGGATGCGAAACTTTCGTCTTCATAAGAGGAGAGAAACGTCCCGTTGGAGCCGCCTACCATCAGGCTGGAACCGCCGGAAAAAATAAACTCGGAATTGGTCAGGTCCGCATTTTCAACATTGTAAATGGTAATTGTGCCACCGCCGAGAGAGATAACCGTATCTGTGTAAGAGCTTCTGGCAACCTCACTTAATGACAGGTCACCAACATCATCATAAGCGGTGAAAGAGCTCAAATCGATAACATCGCCGCCTGATACATTGAAATCGTAGATAATGTCGTCTCCGTCCCCGCTTTCATAAGCAAAGGTATCATCACCGTTCGCACCCCATAACTTGTCATTTCCCGCGCCGCCATCCAGGTAATCGTTTCCTGCATTATTGCTTGAGGAATCGCCGCGAAGTTCATCATTGCCATCTCCACCATAAAGCGCATCGGCACCCGCACCACCGTAGAGCTTATCTATACCACTTCCACCGTAGATAAAATCGTTACCGGCATCACCGAAAAGGCTATCATTACCATTTTCACCGTAGATCAAGTCGCTATCTTCATCACCTGATACATAATCATTGCCCTCACCGGCATAAACGGTATCGTTTCCTTCCAGAGCTTGGATACTGTCATCTCCCCCGTATCCATAGATAATATCATCAAGGGAGGCCGCGGCATAATTGCCGTATAAGTCACTATAGGTGCCCTGAATCGTATTATTGTCGGCGTTGCCATATGTGGGAATAACAATTGTACTGATGTCTACAGTAGAGCCGCCAAAGTCCAGAATATCGATATGCTTAGAGGACCCGTTGTGGTAATAGAGATCAACCTGATTGCCGCCATAAGAAATTGACACATTGGAACCCGTCCGCGCAAAGGTTAGGTCGTCAATCGTAAGCCCGCCCTTGAACACCAGGCTGTCCACGTCCGCCGCCTGCGCGCCGCCGGTATACTCATCTACATAATTCAGCCCGCTTTCCAGCACATACACGTCATCACCCAATCCACCGTACAGATTATCGTTCCCGCTGCCACCCTCCAGCCAGTCATTCCCGTTTTGTCCATGAAGTGCATCGCTGCCGGTACCGCCCTTCAGATAGTCATTGAGCGAATACGTCCATATGGTATCATCCCCGCCATATCCGTACACTGTATATGCATTATTATAAGGCAGATACCAGTAGTTATCAGTTTCATCACCGACTTTCATCCTGCCGCCATAGCCATCGTATCGCAGGCCATTGGCAGAGTTACCGTCGAAGTTTTCTATGGAATACCAGTAGTCAACAGCATCGGCCGTACCGCTATCGTCAGTCTGGCCGTAATATTTATCAACCTTGTAGTTATTCGCACCGGGAATTGAAGTTACATCTAAAAAAGCATCGACATTAGAATAATCAACACTATCGCTACCATCACCACCGTCAATAAGATCCTCACCTTCGGAACCATATATTAAATCGTTACCAGGCCCCGAGTTTACGATGTCAGAGTTATAACCACCTGGTATTTGGGCCGTATTCCAAGTTGTAATGCCAAGGAAATCTACATCATCATCTAACGTTCCCACTATATAGTTAGGCCGTACCGCAAATTCATTTATTCCACTCCAAAGCCCGGCGTGTAGAGGCATGTCTCCTCCAATTTCGAAACGTCCCTCTGTTGAAAGATTATAATAATCCAGAAAAAAAGTAGTCGCCTCATCACGTAAATCTTCCAGTAAAGCAATCGTAGCAGTTTCACCTATCGAATTGTTCTCTATCGTATCTGATATTTCCCCCGTACTCATAATAGCGGCCCAAGTATCAGTAATCTGATACGAAGTCGCAGCGATTGAAACCAAATCATATGTTCCAGATGTATGTTTGAAAGCATTTGTTCCTGCTTGAAGGACCCATTCATAAAAGAAGCTTTCTGTGTAATCTGTTTGAGTAGATAGAGCACCGTCACCTAGAAAGGGAAATAGAACTGTACCGGCCCAAGGTGAGTAGTTGTCGTTAAATATTTCCGAGGCAGTTTGACCAGCATCATACTGGCCAATTTGCTCTAATTGTGGTAATTCATAGTTTGGATTGTTTGTAGAATCTAAAATATCGCCTGCAAACTCTTGGGCTATTAAATCAGATGTGCTTTGGAGTGCAGATGGAGAAAGAGCCACGGCATACCTCTGTAAATACTGCTGCTCAGTATAGTCTCGGATAAATTCAGAGAAAAATTCGCCGTCATTAGCATTTACCCCAACTGAACCCTCTACCCATAACCATGCGGATTTATCAACCCCGCTCTTTGGTTCCAAATTTCCGTTCCCGTCATCCTGTGATATTTCTGCTAAAACATATAAATACAAATCTGTGGGGGTTGCTTTTGGCGATGTGGCCGTTCCTATAATATTATCATACAAAGCTTGCAAAACATCTTTTTCTTTTGCACTTGGGTTGTGTGTTACTACTCCGTTAATGATGGTTTGTGCGTCATAAGACAAAGATTCAGGGAGTAATGACAGATATGATGAGCTCAAGGTTGTGTATGTTTGATTAAAGCTATAGGCCATTTCAGTCTCGTTGGTTAGGTGAGTTGACAATCATGGATTGAAGTCGTTGGTGTTTTTCACGAACAACATTAAGAAAATCGCTTTCTGAATATTTTCGGCCAGGTATTTTATGGGAAAAACCTAAACCTATAGGATGTATGTAAGAAGCTTTACAAGACCTCAGAATAGGGTGTGGGCCATAACGATCTTCTTCTCTACCATGACAATTTAAGAATATTGGATCGCCATTATAAGTCTTTAAAATTTCAGAATGGATCAAATAAATTTGTGTATTCCCATTATCCAGTTTGATTGTTCCATTTTCCAAAGTCTCTTTATGGTTTTCATCAAATCTGGAGATTGTATGACGGACAAATTCATTTATAAATTTTTCTTTGTTGGGAATGACATTAAGTCGGAATCCAGCACTCCCTACCTCAGTGACACTTTTAAGAAGATTTATATCGCAGTGCTTACGATCACTGATGCCGTAGTTCATTCCATTTGTAATAACATTCCAAATATGCCCCTCTCGAGGAAGTTTGATGTAAACCCCGTCCATTTCCACGATCACATAATCGGAATCACATTGTTTATTAAAATCAATCTTTGGTTTTTCTCGGGGCGTCACAGTTTTTATGAAACCTTCACGGGAAAGTTGCACGACAACAATCAAAATTGGTATGCAAATTACAATGAATAAAATAATTAGAAGTTTTTTCATGCCCAGCCCCACAATTAATTTACGGTATCAGTAGGATGAAAAAATGTAAACCTCTGCTATTATCCACAAAATCAAATCGGCAAATAGCCATTCAGACAATAAGGAAGTATATTAATTAACATAAGAAATACCCATTTGTAGCTATTTTAAGTATGGGCATTTTTTCCGATATTAAGCCTTATTCACCCTCACATCTACCTACATTATGACGCAAGATACCAGAGCTCTGGTTGATGAAATCAAGGAGCACTATTTCCTCGTTAAAAAGAACTCAGTTTGGGGAACATTGATTGCAGCAATTACGGTACTGGTGGGTTGGGGATTTTTGAGCTGGTCAAATCTAGGCGATACAATTGAAAAGAAGCTGGATGAAAAGTTAGGCGGCGATTATGAGGAGTATAAAACAACAATGGAAACTCGACTTGATAGTCTTGAGACAATTGTAGTTCATGGCAATGATTATTTAAACGGCCTTAAACAAACCCAAGTTGAAGCCGCCAATATTTCGGGCAGCATGGAAGGAATGAATACTAATGCCCAAAGAATTTTAAACAATCTTAGGAAAAATACGCCTTACATACCAAGTGCCGGTTCAGTCGTAAAACCCAAATACAATGTGTTCAATTTTCTTCAAGGTGAACCGCCTGCGCCTTACAATCAGGATGAAAGACAAAGACTTTACGTTCACATTAAAACACCCGATACTGCAAAAAACGGTCAATTCTGGCGTTATGATTTAAAAGGATATGCTTATGGTTCCGTTATGCCGTTGGATATCACATGGATCGGATATGCTTATGCCGACGCTACTGATGATTTGATAGCCAATGATCAGGTTGTTTTGAATAACTCTTTGTTAAAAGAATCTCCTGTAAAAGCAAGTCAGTATATCGGTTCTGATAATCATCATTATCTAAAATTTGGTCCGATTGATACATATTATCTGAGCTTTTATCTAGACTTCATACCCACGCACCCCGAAGTTATCGATCATAATTTCTCAGGGTTTGAGGTTAAATTCAGATCGGATGATGGTCCTATGTAAACATTTTAATTAGCCTATAGTATGGGGAATTACCGCAATATAGAACTGGACTTTATCACACGAACTCTCGCTTTAATTTCACAGTATGAGGCGCTTGTTCATAGATATGAATTTAAGGAGCAGTATAATTACACCTTGTTACTCAATTGCCTACTTGGACTTGTGGTCATGCCGAAAGAAAGGACTATTACCCATATACCGGCTGATAGAATAACGCAGGAGTTGAGGCGAGAGATGGGTCTTGTAGAGTCATGGGTTGACCCTGATATAATTACTTTACGGCAGCTTATTGTGAAGCTTAGGCATGCTATTGCCCACTTTGATATTGAAATAACCTCTGATAATCAAGAAGACTTTCTAATTGATAAAATCGTTTTTCGGGATAGTGAGAGGGAAAATTCGCCGGAAATAGCACGCTTCAGTTCGAGCGAGTTGCTTCCTTTTATAAGGTACTATGCAAATTGGTTAATAAGCAATATTGAGCGGTATGAAAATTAAAATTCAACCTTTTCAATAAGATGATCGGATATGAAATCTCTCTAAAGCCCTTTGCGCCCACGCACTGCCGTGCCAGGCATAGTAGCACATCATATCGGTACCTGCGTGAAAGAATTCCATAGCCTTTATCTTTTCAGGTCCCGTTGTTCTTTTTTTGTAAACATCACAAATCTGATAGATATCCGAGGAGAAAGGTGGACTGTTATGTCGCTTGAAGCTTTTTGCCTTGGCCGGTAGTCTTTGCGCGGGACGGGAATATACGTAAGCCATATAATCGGCTTCAGAGCAAAAGAATGCCAACCCAAATTTAAGCTGTTCATCCTGCCAGCGAATGCGCGTTCCTTGAGAAAAACGCTGCATCTGTGTACCGAAATGCCCGCAGGTATCAAAAAGGTCATACCCTCTTTCGCGGCATTCAATAGCCCAAAGTTTTCCGATTAATCCGACCATTAATGAAGATAAGAAGAGCGCGCGCTATTTACAAACATGATCAATTAAGAAAAGATAAAATCTAACACGAGTTTTGTCGGAGAATAGAAGAGAGTACATGCCGCTCAAAATAATCATTGCACTTGTCTTATTATGCTCAATTGCACATGCAAAAGAGCGCATAGAATTACCTGAAAATTATGAATTTGAAACGCTACAAGAAGGCATTTATCAGGAGGTGGATCTTGAGCGCGTGATAGATGGCGATACCTTCGTCGCCTCAGGTAGAAAAATAAGACTATGGGGTATAGATGCCCCTGAAAAAAACGAGCCGCTATACTGGTCAAGCAGCACTTTGCTCAAAGGTATTTTAGAAAGTGAAACATTATCATGTAAATTGATTGAGAAAGATAGATACCAAAGATATGTCATGCACTGTTTGTCTGGATCACTGGATGTTGGCTCTATGATGGTGAATATGGGTATGGCAAAAGACTATAGCCGTTACAGCGGAAATTACTATCAATACGAACAAGATCAAGCCAAAGCAAATAAAAGGGGAATGTGGCGTGAGTAAACCTACAGACTTTTTAAAACATTTGGGGAAAAAACAAGTCAGTCAGAAAAGGGCAGAAGAACTTATCAGACAATTGGAAAAGACTTCTCAAGGGTTACCGGCAGGGTATTGGGCTGAGCATCACGGTATAATAGAGCAGACATTTTACGAAAGTGAAAAGGCTGAATTAGATTAGGTGTTATTGAACACAACAAACATTCTTGGTAAACCGTGAACACCTAAAAAATAAGCGTATAAAAACTTACGTCCTGATGGTATTTATCTAACAAGGTCTGAGTGATTAATTGTTTTACGCCCAATGATCGGCGATTCTATCACCTTTTTTTCTTCTTCGGTTTCTTCATCCTTGGCCATATCTGAAGAGAAGAAAATGTAGCATAGGAAAGCAAGCCAAATAGCTAAGGCTAATTTCGTAAGAATAACTGAAATCACGGGCCAGCCTTCCTAAAGCAATAGCCAGCTATAGTTGCAATTATTAGCAGGTTGATTCCAATAAATGCAGTCCGAAATTCAAATTTACAATCCATAGTAGATTTATAGTTAAAACCTTATAAGAGGAATAGCAAGTGAATTTTTCATATGGGAGACAATATTTAGGAAAAAATGGGTACTCTGACTAAATATTGAGGTATTGGTTCAAGTGTAGTTTTATAAATTTTCATGGCTACTATAAATGGGTATTCGGACTTTCTATTTCTGTGTAGACCTCAAAAAAAAACAGAGCTCCACTAGAATGCCGTAGTCCATAAACCTTTCAAGCTAACGCCAGATGAAATTGATCTTATTGAGGTAAATGCATGATTATCTTTAGAGGCCCTACTCTTACCAATGTAATTTTACTTGGTATTCCTCAAAAATTTCATCCTTGGTAATTACTATAAGATCGTCTGCTTGAGCTTGGGCAATAATTAGCCGGTCAAACGGATCACGATGATGAAAAGGCATGTTGCGCACATTTCTGATTGCATTAAGACTTATCTGAAGAATAAACATACCCTGATGTTCCATCTCCTGAATGATTTCATCTATTGTTTTGGTGAGATCCAGCTTGTTTATACTTAGTTTGATGGCAATTTCCCACAGGCTGGCTATACTGACATAGATATCGTTATCACCGTTAATGATCGCCTCTCTAGCTTTTTCTGTGAGATGACCATCGTTCTCCATAGCCCAGAGCAAGGCATTGGTATCTAGGAGATACTTCATTCAGGCATATACTCTTTAAAATCCTCTAAAGGCTCATTAAAGTCTGGGGCCATGTATTTGACCAATCCAGGCATTGTACCTAATTGGCGTTTTTTCGGCTTATTAGGCTTTTCTATTCCTTCGGGAAATTCTTGGTCCATCATGGTATACAGCTTTTTAATTTGAGCTTCGCTTAAATGCTCAATACGCTGATGAACACGGGTTTTAATTTCTGTGATAGTCATATTCCAATTATACGCTATTCTTGCCATTCTTTCAATTTGAATACGTAGAACCGACCTCTCCGGTTCATTAATTTCGCTTTACAAACTTTAGGTCGCCAACAATACCTGAGTTTTGTATATGATAAAAACCGCTAAACTCCACCTCACCATAAAAACCATCTCCGTGCGATCTGAAGAGTTGTTTACTGCCACCCACTAACCAGACAATTTCAAGATCATTTTTTAGGAGCCAATTAGTTAGTATATCTTTTCTCATGAGCGCATAACTCGAGCCATCTTGAGTGAGACTAGGATCAAAAAAAACGGTTTCACTTTTGTCATCTACCCAATTACCAAATATATTGGCCTGTGTTTTTAAGCCTAAATCCTCAACCAATTCTTTTGCAGGTAGGAAAAAATAGAGGGATTCATCAATAGAATAATCTGTACCACGTTCCCACTCATATTGAGAAACAGGGCGAAAATGTTTTAAGGGTATGTCTGGCCAACGATCGGCTTCCGGATCATACCAACCGGAAATAAAGTCACAGGATTTATGCCATGGATATTCCGCGAGAAATGTTTGATGCTGCGTGGAGGGCACATGAATGATATCAGGATCAAGCAGCCTTTTAACCGCTAACACCTCAACTAACTCACTAAGTTTGCTTTTTTCTATGAACAATGAATTAATTCTGAACCAACCATCCAGACGGGGCTTGTCTTGTTCAATAGATTGCTTTTGAGTTTCTGAATGAAAGCCACGTAGCACGATCCATTCATGTTGATTTTTCGGGTCATTAACAGAAAGCATCTTTGAAAATGGCGGCACATGATCTTCAGACCACAAAAAAGTCTTCTGGTCACTCAACTCATCAACCTGATCAAATCCAAATGTAAAATTCTGCCACCAACTTGTTTGTCCTGACCTATACTCTTTACTACTGAATGTTTTTTTTATCCAATGTGTAGGATCAATGTCTCTTTTAGAAATTTGCCAGGGGCCATAATACTCTTTGTCCTCAACATCGCTATATCCTCTGTCTATCCAATGTAGATTATCGGCCAGATACCCTAGTAACTCATGAAAAGCAATCCATTGGTATTTTTTTCCAACTCTTTCCATGTAAGAAGCGCCGTACCCACCCCCTCTGCTGTATGAACAAGTTGACTCAAAACTTTCAAATAATTCTTTTCTCCACCCAAAACTGTATGCCCTTTTCAATACCCATCTTTGCGCCCATTTTCGGCTAAACGCAGCAGGACGGTCATCCCATAATCCTGATAACCACCGGTGATATTCTTTTAACTCGTCGTTTAAAGTGGCATCTATCTCTTCTCTAAAAGCTTGTTCTTTTTTTCTATCTTCGTCGCGGTATACCGAAAAGGTTATTATTTTTTCTTTTTTTTCATCTTCACTTAAATCATCAAGAGAAAAATCTGTAACCCCTTCATCCTCATTCACTGGTTCAATTTTTTCTAAATAGCGTGTCTTGATGTCCCCATTTAGATGTTTTTCTGCAAATTCCTTTTTATACTCATAGCCAGATTTAGGCTCAGGTTCCGAAATAGATGCAGCAGACCAATCATGCACACAGTTCATTGTGTAGTTCCCGAAATCGCCAGGAAACCCCATCAGGGAGCTTTTAATATGGGAGTATTCCTCATCTTTAGTGATTGCTTCGATTTCTTCTTTTGAAGGGTTATCGATCGGCCATACGCTTCTATAAGGCGGCCTGAAAGAAGATGGCGCAATGTCTTTATCTATTAAGCCTTTATGATGTGAATACTCTAATATGCCCCTGGCGTAATCGCGAAGCAATATGTGAGGGGACGGCTTCCCACTTTCAAATATTTTTTGATAAACATTCTCGGCGATATTTTTAACAAGCTCATCATCTTCAATATTACATACCACCCCGTATGCTACAGCATATAACCTCTCGACGAGGTATAGATCATTAACCTCAGCAAACTTATTAATGAGATCATTAAGTAGTTCGGGGTAATTCGTTAAAAGACGTACTAAGGACTTGGTAGATTGGTCTCTCAGTTTTCGGTTTGAAGTCGTAAGAAACCAGAATAAAACAACGGCACATAAACGAATACGCTCAAGTTCAACCTGGCTGATATCTCCAAAGCAGGACCAATTAATTAGCGCTCTTACTATGGTTTCTTCTTGGCCTTCAGACTCTTCGTGATCTTTATGGGCTATTTGTATAGACCAATTCGCATCTCGCTCAGCGATAGATAGGTCCACCAATTTTTTATGCAAGAACTCAGCATTCCAAGGATGATTGGGTTCCGTTGATAGTTGAATATAAACATCAATAGCGACGTTGTCATGTTCTTCTACCTTTTCAATTAGCTGAAGCGTTCTGCCGGAAATAGAAGATGGATCTCTCCAAATGACGGAATTAGTGAATAATCCGACCAGGAACCAATTTTCAATCGGACGTTCCCCAGGTAATAAGTCAATAAATTCAATCTTGAAGGTTTCCGGTATAAGAATAGCTAAAGCCTCGAAAATACCGGCAAATTCATAGTATCGATGATCTCTTAATATCTTTCCTAATAAATGGTCTTGAGAGAAAATTTCTTTAATTGAATCTTGATCATAATTGCTTAGCAATTGCTGCGCGATGAATTGATCACTGAACCTTTCATAAGTAAAGCGGATGACAGGTAACCCTTTTCCAGATTTGTAGGATATATCTTCTGAAAGCACCCCATCATAAAGCAATTCATCATACAAGCCTTCTCCGGTATAGGGTTTATGATCAAAATTACTAATTATCCGTCTCGCATCTAAGCTAGGAATCCCTTCCACATTATTTGGGAACAACTCTGAGGCAAAAGCAGCTGAAGCTTTTTTTATCCATTCCTCATTTGGATTGTATTTCTTTCTTCTCGCAATTGAGCTTTCAATGCTTTCCAAATAAAAGTCAAACAAACTTGTCAACCCCTGGAGGCCCTTAGGAAAAGCGGTAAGACCTTTTGTTTTCAGGGCTTTACAACAAGCCTTTAGGAACAATGGATTTGTAAATTCGGGAGCTAAAATGGGCATACTAGGTTTCGAAATGCCCTGCTGAGATAAGTATTTTTCTGCCGCTCGATGCTCATACCCTTTAAAACCAAAATGGGTAATCCTCACAAGACTGCTATCGTTAACGCTTTCAGGGATAATGTAATTTAAATAGGTCGTTCGACAACTAAGCAGAAGAGATATGTTGGGGTAGTAAGATAATTCAGTTAAAAACCCCCTTAAGAAACTTGACCACTCATCCCTTTTACTGCCCTCATTTATAGCATCAATTACAATAAGGGTATTTGTTGTATATGCTTCACCAGCTGCGTCTAAAGCTCCTAAAACTTGTTTAGTAGCATACCCTTCTAAATCCAAAAGACTTTTAATGGTTTTTAAAGGATCACTACCCGCATAATACGAACCCAAGATAAAAACCGTAGGAAGCCGCTGCTCTATTCTATGTAGGCATAAGTCACATAATAGGTGAGATTTACCCATGCCCGGGTCGCCTTCAATAAGAGCTGCTTTAGTTTCAACTGCTCTAGCATCAGCAGAATTAAGGAATGTCTGAAGTTCACGGTACTCTGTAAAAAAATTATAAAAATAAGCACGTACAGAACTATTTTCTGGTTGATAAAAGATGTTTTCATCCTTCTCGCCCAGGACATTACTTCTGTAATCTAGGATCGTTTTGCAGTAATTTCGGTATCTTTCTAAATGCTCAGAAAACTTTTTGTATCTGTTCGCTTCATTGAAAATGAAAATGAATTCCGAACAATTACTTTCAAGTTTTTGTAATTCATTTTTATCTAATAGCGCCGACTCGCCATGTAGAAAGGTTTGAAAAAACTTGCGGTTGCGTTCGTCAAGATCAACAACGAATTTGTTTAGTCTCTCCCACCATTTTTCGTTTAGACCTAATCCGTCGAGCTTTTTTATTATAGGTAACTCAACATGAAATTCCGGCGTATACCGTTCATCCAAAGTATCCCGGGATTTCTGAAAAATTCTTTCAAATGTGTCAAACCCTAAATTTGGCTGATTGAACCAATACAAGCTACGCCCACTGTAAAGCGGATCATCTTTGGTTAAAAACAGTGTTAACTCATGGGCTCCCCAAAATTCAAACTCTACAGTTCGCCCTTTTTCTTCAGCTTGTTTCTTCCACTTCTCGGTATAAGCGTTCCATTCAACTTCTAGAGACTTTACAGTTTTCCCTCCTTTACCTGTTTTTCGGCTATCAGTTTTATCTAAAGGCAGGCTAATAATGTATTTGGTAAGATTAGGATGTTTATTTAAAGCCGTATTAAATGATTCATCAAGCTGTTGCCATCTTGAACTGTTCATTTCATTTAAGAAATATTTTGCTTGCCAGCAATGCTCATTTTGGTTTTCTAACTTCCAATAACATTCAACACCGGCATCGCCGCCCGCTCCTTCTTTTCTGACAAAATCCCTTCCACCAACTGGCTTTTCTAAATGTGCCAACTGACAAACAAGTTCTTCAAAACCGTTATGTTGACTGCCGTTATGTGGTCTTATTTTTGCAAAATCTATTGAGAACATTCTGTATAGTTAACATATTTATAAGAAGATAAAGACAATAAAATGAAAAATGATAGTGTCTAATTGTCATGGTATAGCTAACAGATCTACTGAACACGGGGATAGAATAGTAATAAATTTTAAATCTCGACCTTCTCTCAGCAGGTTTGGAAGATTTCGATTCTTAAGGAACCGGCTTTTCTAAATGTTGTTTTTACCCACCGAGAGACCGGATGCCATTTTTACGGGCATGTTAGGACTATTACCATCGTACATCACGAGCAGACAAATTGGCTGTCATGGAATTCTGTCATGAGGGCTGTGATCTAATCTTTCACTGTGCTCATCGCGGGGATAAAGACGCCAAGATGAAGGTAAAAGATTTTCAGATACTTAACTCACTACTGCCATACACTTATTGGCTGCACCCGCTTTATACTCTGCGACACATAAGCTTAAGATTAAATTGAAAGATGCGAAGTGTAACTAAAGTAGCCAATAATTCCTAATCACGGAAAAAAACATGCTAATCCAGGCCAAAACTTATAGCTGGCTCATCAATCACTTTTGATTTCTTATCGCTTTCATCTGCTCTGCTGTTACTTGTACACCCTTTGGATATATCACTAACAAATAAAGGCAAGCCAGATTTATTACCGTTTGTGACCAATTTAAAATCCATACTATGCGTGTCGTCTGGATCTGCAAAATTCTTACACAAAGGGAAACTGAAGCCTTTATCTGTTTTCTCTATATCATCTGAGCCAATTAACAAAGGAGCCGAAACAATTACTGCACCGTCTCTATAAGCTTTCCAGTCGATTTCCACACTAAAAGATCTCGCCTCGTTAAGTACTAAGCGATCAATTTCATCCAGGATGAATTCTTGTTGCAGCACATCACCGGACTCTCCTGTTGGAAAAGTACAACTATTATCACAATCCCATGAATATTCTATGTCTCGGATAATTGGGCTTACTCGGCTTAGATCATTAACTATATTCAGTACAGGGCCGTTGACTACACTCGGGAGGCTTGAAAATTCTATTGCCCCCGTTGCGGCGTTTGTGATTTGCCTATTTAAAATATTTGATGTCACGTGGATGTCGACTACATCGTAATCGAACCCTTCCCAAAAAGTGCAAGCTTCTTCTATTTCTTTTCTGTAATCATCGGAATAGACCCGATTTGCTTCTACTGTTTGTATTATTCCAAATATTAATTCGCATGCAGGTTTAGGTGCAAATGCACCACAAGCTCTTTTAATTATTTCGAGTTCTTGCAACCATAATCCACTAATTACTTTTAAGGAAAGTTCGCAAGTCTCACTTATTACTTTTTCTTTTTGCTCTGAGGTAAAAGCATCCGCTGTGCTCAGAGGTATGGCAAAAGCATATTCCCTATAGCCGTTCACAACCTTATCTGTTGGCCAGCCGTTTACGTACTCTGTTTTTATAATGTTAGTGTCGTTATCTTTTATTGTTACGCTGGCAACAACTTGCGTTTCACTTTGAAGGGCGCTTACAGGATACCGATTTTCCGATTCCGGATACCCCCATGCCACGCCAACTTTAAATGGTAAGCCAAAATCGCTTTGATAAATATCAATTGGATCAAATGTTGTTTCATTAAAGCTCTGGTATAATCGAGAGCCATCATTATTGCCTTCTAAGTTCTCTGCCGGAATAATAACTTTATGGGCACCTTCAACAGGATCAACAAATGTGATACCAAGGTCACCGTCTTCTTGATAATCGAATAAAGCTCTGTATCCTTCAATCGTTTCAATGACCGACATTCTACCTTTGTAATCATATATAAAATTTGTCGGCTCTTCTTTTGATTCTAGAAAATATTCGATATGTGTTATGCCGAGCGGTATGCCATTTTCATCGCGGATGCCGTTGAACATAATTTTACGGTCTTCGTTGTCGTATAACTGCATTAGACGTTCATCGGTGCGGTGCACGAATATTCTGTTTTTTGAATTTTTATTTGGCAGGACAACCTCGGTCGTGTCTGATTTTGGAAATTCCGGCTGTGTTGGGAGTGGATTTGGCTCATCATCTGCACATGACAGAGCAAAAGCCAGTGTTAGGGGAACTAGTGCGCGGGATAAGCTATGAGCTAACTTCATGAAACCAAGCCTTTTGAAAGAGTTACAGTTTTACAATAAATCCCATTTTGGGAAACTTGCAATTAAAAAGATCCCTGTTTCAAAATATTTTGAAATCGCCTAGCGCTCCCGCTCTTTCTCACTATACCATTTAATACCCTGCCACGGCTCTTTTTGCATACTGCTTCGTAAAGCATTTTTAAGTTCTTCTCTTCGTTGTTGCCACAGAGCGAAACGACTGCGGCCTGCGGATTCTTCCTCTGGTATCCTGCGCAACATCACCTTTTGTTCATGTTGAAATTTTGCTTCTGCACCTCTTTCTTCTTCAGCATTCTTACGCATCGCGGCTATTTCAAGCGCGCGTTGTGGGTTTGTCACAATAAGCGGGGCATCCGCTGATGTTTGCTCCCTTCTTACTATGTACGAGGCGTAATCCTGCTTTCGCTTTTCTAACTCCCTAAATTCTGCCAATTGCTGCTTAACCGATTTCATAAAATTACCGTTTAACCATGTATACGAATTTTTTGACAGCATGGCTAAACCTGATGACTTTAACCGAAATGCAGGGGATCCCCGCAAAGAAGACAAAACCTACGATAGGGAGGAAAACACGAAATACTTTGATAAAGAGCTTAATGACATGGAAGAGAAAAGTCGCCCTCTTTTCTGGTTCTTCAGGCCTAAATACTTCAACTTCAAGAGACCGGCAAAACCATACGATGAATACAAGGGGCAGTCGGACCATCAAAGAAAATTTAATACCGCACATGATAACGTGCCGGTATATTCCCCCAAAAGAATAATTGACAAGTTCTACGAAAGAGGCGCTTCCGCACGCATCAAAATGGAAGACCAGTTACGCGAGCTGAAAAATCAGGAAGACCATTCCACCTACATACCTGAATACAAACCACCCATTTTTAAAAGGCAAGCGGTAAAAGATTTGAATGCGGTCCATAAGAAAGGACAGGAGATAAGAAACCTGGAAACCAAGCTTGATCTGGGTCAACATTACAATGATAAATCTGCCCCTAAAGAGCCTGAAAAAGAATTGTCGCCTATAAAGAGCTGGATGCAGAAATGGCGTAACTCTATCGCATTAGACAAACGATTATCGGATAAAGACGTTAACCGGGATTTTAAAAGTGCTATTGACCGGGAACGCTAAAAAAGTTTGTACCTGTACGCTGCCGTGTGACATACTTCTTTTATATGTTTCGCACAGAAAAACAGACAGAAGAAGATCTTCAACAGGAAACCCGCTTGATCCCTATGCCGGATGGGAGCATGCGTCCCGTTCGTATGTTTACCTGCCAGTGGAAAAAGCTGCCCTGTGCCCTATGGCTTTTTGATGATAATCTCGAGGAATTAGTAGATCAGACTTTAGAGCATCAGCGCGACAACCCTGGGCGAGATTTTACAAAGTGCTTTAGCGATGTTCTTCATTACTGGAATTTAGAATACCGTAAGATGCGACTTAGTATAAGCGATTAACTCACTCAAGTGAGCTGTCATTCGTTTGAGGGTGAATTTCCTTTAGCACGTTTTTGAAAAGGTAAATTATCCGGTAACACATTATGTTTTTGAGCATCTTTAATTAACCGATGAATGGCAACCTGAGTGAACTTTTTGCCTCTCCGTGTAGTCTTACCTATACTGTTAAAATAATCAGCTACTCCTTGCTCAGTTTCCGCTTTCCCTTCATCAATAGCTCTAAGCACGAGGGGCGCATGTTCTGCCAAATGCAAATCTGCCGCCTTTTGATTGTATTGAGGTCCCACGCGAGCAGACTTTTCTTTTAACTGCTGATATTTTTTGCTAATACTTGCTTTAGCTTTTATAAATGCGCTTTCGTCATTATCTCGAAACGATTTTTCCAAAAGATAGAAATCTTCAATAAGATCATCATCCACTTTCTCCCAGTAACTCCTCCACTGATCTAAAATATCTCTTTCTAAAGCAGAAATGATATTCTTAAAATTTTTAGTGACTATATCATAAGATGCACCAAACTTATCATAGTAGTAAAAAATATGCAAAAGCGTATTTCTTTCAGTTTTCAACAAATGCTCTGACTTATTTATGTAATTTATACTTTCGATATGATAAGCATCATAGCCTTTTAATTCTTGCCCCTCCCTGTTATTGAAAAAAAAATCAATGTAATCAAAAGCGCTACGAAAAAGTCTTTTCTTTTCTAAGGACGACAATATATCGAGAAGATTTTCAAAATATCTTTCGCGATCTTCATAGTCATATTTTTTTAAATATTGTTGTGCTGCAAATTTTGACTTTAAAATTTGATACTGTTCCAGATAGTTATTTTCTATATCTAAGTATTCTTTATAAGACAGGAAATTATACAGGAGCTTATGAGCATACTTATCTAGTTTAAGAAAGTGTGCCTTCTCTAACAAACTTAATACATCACTATCGCCTTCTAAGCCTCCGACAATTCGTTGTTGGGGGGATAATTGTTTTACTGTCTGATATAATTTTTCAAAGGTTTTTTTTGAATTTTTCTCTACTAATTCGATGTAGACATTTTTTTGCGTCTCATGACTTTGAGATAACATTTTATTTTGCTTATTTTAATACATTCATATAAATGAATTATATATTTTATTTAAGAGCTGAGTGTCCTACCACCCAGCTCTTTGTGAAAGCTTTCATCAATTCTTCACTTAACACTAATTCAAATGAGAAAAACTCAAAACAATCACACTCGAAGATACAGAAAAATTTCTGTATTCCTGTTCTTTGTTGCAGTCACCTTCCTATTCTGGTCACTGTTATCTATGGCTTCCAGTGACGCTCAACCGTCTACAGAGCCTTTACCTGTTTCTAGACTAGAGACTTCCACCCTGCAAAGCGCAGCTCTTGAGGCCTCCACCGTCTCGGCTATCTCAAATCAGGGGGATAAGATGGTGAGCCTTTTTTATGCCCATTTTTTCATTGATATGCGGATAGAAGGAGGAGTGAAAAACATGCAGTCCCGGAAAAACATGGTCAAACGTGCCCTTGTCTACTTCCTCAGCAGGATGGAGCCGAGCATGGTAAGCGGTGACTTTGATCGGATGCTGGTGCACGAAATCTACCCGATGTTGCTGGAGAAAATCCTTGAAGATACAGCTGTGGTAGACCAGATCTTCGCCCGCTCTTTACTGGTAGAGTACCAACTTCAAAACATCGCACCGCAAGATGTTTACTCCAACTTCCGGGTGCCCAGCCGAAAAGAAGTCTACGATGCGCTACAAATCATGATCGAGGAAGGATACCGGAAGGGCAGTATGCTTAGAACCGTCAAAGCGTATAAGGCGAAGCACGATATTCTTTATAAGGACTGATACATTCAGCTAATAACGGCAATGGAGGTTTTTTTTAGGCCTCCATGTCTTCCTGCGCCTTTATTTACTTTTCCTCTTAACCTTTTACACCTATGTATCCCTATAACCAACAGGAGCGTAGCGGCTCCGCATTCGGGTGGTTTGCCGTTTTGGTAATGGCGCTGATTTTATTCATATGCTACTCCGAACCCGCCCAGGCCTGCCTCATCCGCTTCATTGAACACGATATACCACCTACGTGGGAGGATGCAGACGCTATATTTTCCTCATTTCTCCATCTACTAAAATTTAACTGACATGACAGTATTGCAGAAAATAGGAGCGGTGTTTTCTAAAAAGAACACCGCCCGCCATGCCAATCAGTTTATCGTGCCCGTTCAAAATACCTTCCAGAACACGGTTGCCCATCTGGAAAAACTTGCATTGGACGCAGGGCAACGCAAAGATCCGGAAAGACTGGATGATCTTATCGCTGACCTGAATAAAGCGGTTGATAATATCAAGACAGGTTTGAGCTACCACATGGAAAACGAACAGATTGACTTAGACGCTTCGTATACTGAGGCCGATGAAGGCCTGCACGCCATGACCGATGACGACAAACAGGCGGACTTCATCGAAGAATACCGTGCCCTTCAACAGCCTGATTTGAATGAAGATCTCTCTCAACTTGAGCTCGAGATGAAGGCTATCCAGCGTGAGAAAAAAGCACTTAATAATGAGTTGGTGGATGCGCAGAGCCGGAAAGCGTTGGCAGAACGGCAAAACGCAACTGACAGTGCGCAGGGTCGCGTGAATGCCCGTAACGGACTGGTAATTTCTGTCTTCATTGGGCTTCTGGAAGTGGCCGCAAGCACCGGCCCTTTCACCCATCTGGGTGAGGGTATGATGGCCGGTCTCGGCGTACTTTTGGCCGTAGGGGTGAGTAGTATGCTGGTGCTGACCTCGCATCAGGGCGGCAGGGCTTGGGCTAAAAAGAATTTTGCCATGGCGTGGGCATGGTTACTCATCGGCGCCTTGCTTCTGACAGCAGTCATCGCACTGCGGTTTTGGATTGGAGAAGCCGGCCTGATTGAAAACACCATCATCTCAGCGATCCTCATTGCACTTTATGCCGCTTCCTGGTTACTGGCATTGCGGTACTGGAAGGCCTGGGCGCTCACGCTCCACCAAAAGGAAATAGATGCCCTTTTTAAGAAGTTGGAGGCGTTGCAGAAGCTGGAGGATAAGAAAACCAGTGCCATCAATAACAAAAAAGCACGGCACGATGTCAAAATCCGCAAAGAGCTGAACACTCAGAAACAGCGGCAAACTGCTGAGCATCGCCGCACACAGTTAGCGGTAAAAAAACTTGAAAACGACCGTAATACCGCCGAGATTTTTCTTGATCAGCTTCGGGAAAACGCCGTGGCCAAACTTCGCCAGATGTATGAAGAAGGAACCCGGATCGCAAAGAACGGCGTCTACAGTCTTGCTCTACTCAGCATGTTATTACTCGGGGCTTGTGACATTAAGGAGGCCTCTACCCAAAAGCAGGTCGTAATCGTAGATATTTCTTCTTCCTCCGGCGATGACAGTCTCAACACGGCGCAGGTTGTTTACGATTATAACGTGCAAAATATGGACCTCTTAAATGACGAAGGTTGGTATGGCAAGGCGGTAGAGATCCAGGTTATGGTCGTAGGAGATGTACCCGGCGGAGAAGAACTAAATGCCATCGTTTTAGCAGCGCCGCCCATCCTACCGTTACGCAACCCCAAACGCCGGAGCCGGGAAATCCAAGCTTTCCTTGCCGCGCTCAAAGCAGAATTAGATCACGCCCTAGCCATGCGAGGGACAGCTGATAAAACCCAGCTTAACAGCACCCTGGTTAAGGCACTGAACGAACTGGGAAGGAGCGAGGCCCAGATGAAAAGTGTCCTCATCCTCTCGGACCTCGTCCACGACGGGTATGATGTGAACTTTCATAGCTATAAGCATAATCCAAGAGGGTTGCTTGCAGATGCGCACGTACTGAACGCCAAGCTGGATACGACCGGAAAGCTGGATTCCTTAAGCAACATTACCATTACGGTCGCCTACGCAGGCCAGAAAAACAAAGCACTTTTTCTGGCAGCATCTGAATTCTGGCGCCAGCGCTTCCGTGCCCGCAGCGATAGCCTGTCTGTCTCGGTGGTACGCAGCCTTCATTAGGATCATTGGTTAGCACTTATTTTAAAACATACTCCCATGATCACACCTAAATCCAGTCAGAAAGATTATGCCTCAAAAGGCGTAAAAAAATACGGTGATATGGCCCTCATTTACGGGGCCATTCACTCACCGGTCTTTCAGGAAATATTTAAAGGCTCGGATAATATGCTCTTCTTATTGGTCAAGCAGTGGTTACATTTCGTGATCGCGTCTATCGCATACTCTATGAGTGCTGTCTTTCGCTATCGCTTCGGCGTGCAGAGTTGCGGCATAGTACTCTCACTAACCACCCTCACCTTCGCATGCATCTTCAATACAATTCATATAATCAGCATCCAGAAACCCTTTGCCATCTTTATGCTTCCGTTTGTACTCTACGGAAGAACGCCCGATGAATTCTATCAATGGATCGTCATTGATATCTACTCAGAACGACTGCTTCTTTTTATGCTGGTTGTTGCGGCCCTGTCTGTCATTCACGTCACGGTGGCTTATGTCGGCGGCGGTCATTCCGATGTATCAAAGCGCGGTGTATCCTGGATTTATACGATACTGGTATGGATGTTCTCTAAGTTACGGTGGATCAAAATCAATCCGTTTTTTATCGGGTGCGTCATTGAACCCGCGATTGTCATCGGCTGCGGGGTAGCCATCTGGACCTACTGGCAGGATACCTACTTCGCCATTTGGTGCTGGATGATGGGAGGGTGCGAACTCTGGCAGCAGCTGGTCGATAAATCCACCTCGCTTCACCAGCAATCCATCCTCCGTGCATAATTAGGAATAAAGTCCTTTACAATAGACGTTGTTTTTGGTAGTGTACTCTCCTAACGCGCTACCCGTGTCCACACAATTTGGGTAGCGCGTTTTTTTATTTCCCCCACATTTTAAAAAGAGAACAAGCGATGTTAGGCATTCACAAATCCTACAACAGCGTTGCTGCTACCCAATATTTTACGAACTCACTTTCTACCGAAGGCTATTACCTAAAAGATGATGTTAAAAGCCAATGGCAGGGGAAGACCGCTCAGTACCTTGGCATGCAGGGACAGGAGGTGACCAGGGAGAACTTTTCCGATCTGGTTAATAATATCCACCCTGAGACAAAACAGCGGCTAACCGTTCGCAATGCCGAGAATAGGCGCGCTGGTTTTGATTTTACGTTTTCCGCCAGCAAGTCCGCCAGCGTAATGTATGGCATCACCAAAGATCCTGAAATATTAGAAGCTCATCGCCATGCATATGGTAAAGCCATGCAGGCCATTGAAGCGGATATCCAAACCCAGGCCAATACGAAGGATGAGCGCAATTATGAGACAACCGGTAATATCATTTACGCCCCCTTTGATCACTTCACCAGCAGGCCGAGCGAAGTCATCATCAAGGGCAAAAAAACTTATGTCAGTGACCCGCAATTACATACTCACTGCTACGTCCCGAATGTGACCTGGAATGCGAAAAAAGGACGCTTCCAAGCCCTGGAGGTGGGCAACATCCACCGCCTGGCAAGTTATTACGAGGCTGTCTACCACGCACATCTTTCTCACCGGCTTAATGAAATAGGCTATCAAACGCGGCGCACACATAAACGCTATGAGATTGAAGGTGTATCCCGCGATGTGATTGAGCGGTTTTCTAACAGGACAAAGCTTATTGAACAAACAGCCAGGGAGAAAGGCATTACCGATGCTAAGGCCAAAGCCGCATTAGGCGTTAAAACCAGACACTCCAAAGCCAAGGGCCTAAATGAAAAAGAATTACAGCGGCATTGGGTAGGAAGGCTCAGCCCCTCAGAGCTTAAGGACCTACAAACTCTAAAAGGCAAAGCGCAAAAAATACCATCTTCGCTTGATGCTGCGCAGGCCGTAGATCGTTCATTGGATCACCACTTGGAGCGTAATTCTGCCGTACAGGAGAAACGCGTTTTAGCATCAGCCCTTGCCTTAGGATACGGCACTTTACTTCCCAAAGATGTTCAAAAAGACCTTGATGCGCGCAAAAATATCCTGCGCTCTGATCGGGATACGATTACCTACATTACCACCAAAGAGATGGTGCGGGCTGAAGATCGTATGATTGAGCTTGCCACCAGCGGTAAAGGGAAATTTGCCCCGCTGCATCCCTCATATACGCCCAAGCAGGATTTCTTAAACCAGCAGCAGCGCAAAGCCATTAAAGACTTACTGGCATCCACCGATCAGGTAACGATTTTACGCGGAGCCGCCGGGGTGGGGAAGACCTCGTTATTAACGGAAGTCAGGGAAGCGAGTATCGCTGCCGGTAAATCCCTTTACGGCGTAGCCCCTTCTTCCCAGGCCGCCAAAGTATTAGAACAGAAAGGCTTTGAGGCCAACACCATTGCCGGATTACTACACAATAAGGAAGCGCAGGACAAACTTCAAAATAACGTCCTACTGGTCGATGAAGCATCGCTGTGCGGCGTAAAGGTTAAAACGCAGCTTTTGGAACTGGCTAAAGAGAAAAATACCCGCGTCATCTTAAGCGGTGATATCGGTCAGCACGGGCCGCCCGGTCAATACGGCGATGCCCTACGTATCCTGCAAGAAAAGGCCAAGCTCAAAACAGCCCATGTCCAAAAAATCGTGCGGCAGAAACCGGAACAATACCGCAAAGCCGTTGAAGAGCTTTCCAGAGGCAATACGTTGGAAGGCTATCAGGTTTTAAATAGGATGGGGGCGGTCAAAGAAATACCCGAGGCCGAAGACCGGCTCAGAGTAATCGCTGATGATTACATCGGCTCCATTAAAAGTAACCGATCCGCGCTCATTGTCAGCCCTACACACGCTGAAGGCGACCTTATCAATGACATCGTGCGGGATAAACTGAAATCTGAGGGCCGCATTAAAGGCAAGGAGCGCACATTCACCACTTATAAAAACCTGTCCTTTACCGAAAGCCAGAAGAAAGACTTGGCCTTATATGAAGAAGGGCAAGTGGTGCGCTTTATTAAAAACCAAAAAGGCGGATATAAAGCCGGTGCTCACTACGAAATCTTGCCACGCGAAAAATCAGAGAGCGCTTCCATACGCTGCCTTGAGACCGGCAAGGTTTTTAAGCTTCCGAACAACCGGCCGCAGAATTATCAGGTCTACCAAAAATACCAAACACCCCTTGCCAAAGGGGATCTGCTCAGGCTTACCAATAATGCGAAAACGCTTGAGAATACTAAAATCAATAACGGGACGCGCTATCACGTTCAAGGGTTCACGCGGGCCGGAGATATCAAACTCAGCAACGGCAAAACGCTATCTAAAGACAACGGCCATTTTAAGCACGCTTATGCAGAAACCTCTCATAGCGCCCAGGGAAAGGATGCCCAGGATGTTTATGTCTCTGTTTCTGACTTGTCGTTTTCTGCCGCCTCGCGGGAACAGTTTTATGTCTCGGTGAGCCGCGGAACACACTCAGCCACCATTTACACATCTGATAAAGATGCCTTGAAAACCGCTATCGCAAAATCATCTCAGCGTATCACTGCCCGTGAGATCGCCGATGATGCTGAAAGCCGCATGATGCACCAAAAGCAGCAAGCGCATTTACG
This sequence comes from Roseihalotalea indica, assembly GCF_022458895.1. The sequence continues at coordinate 469,030 of NZ_JAINFL010000003.1, forward strand.
CGATCTAAACGAAAAGATTAAAGGATATGAACGACCAAACCCCAGAGAAAGGACGCCTGAGCGCACAGTTCCAGCCCGATCCAAATAACCGCTTTAAGGCCGAGCCATCCGGATCAGCGCAGCACTATGCTGTAGCGATACAAAATATGGTGCTGAAGCGCTTCAAACTTATTCTGCGTTCAGGCGAGAGCTATAGCCTGCCCTATTCTCTTTTGCCCATTTATATCTTCACCGATAGAGGCGATCTCCTGATCAAATCCTACGGTATTCTGATTACTATCCAGGGCCGGAACCTGAAGCCTATTGAAGAAGCCCTATCCAACGAAACCCTTCTTTGGGTTAAGGAAAGTCCCAGCGGACAGGACAGCGGTGACGGCTTTGTTTTTATCGCCGATATCCATATCGAGGGCAAAAGCATCTCAAAGATGCTCAATGAGTAAATCTTAAAGATTAATAACAGACCTTATTTTCTTCACCAAATCGGAAGCCTAAAAGCGCTGAAAAATGCGGGCGCATGCGTCCTATTTTTAAGCCCTTTCGCGGCACATGCTGCTTGGGCAGCAATTCCTTTGATTTGGTTCGCAAATAAGCCCCGTTCAAAAACGCTACCAGCATTTTTATGGCGCACCCTCCTCACGCCTCGCGGCATGAGGGGAACGTCAGAAAAATGAAACTAAACCCCAACGACATAGAAAGGAAACCATCATGTCAAACACTCAAGAAACCAAACTTTTTGCCGATACCAATATCACCATGAAATCAGGCCACCTGGTCAGGGATTGTGAAGTTATCGGGGAAGGCAGATATGCCAAGCTCAGAATAGCCAGCAATAAGCAATATGCAGGCGAAAACGGCGAAGTGCTTACCCAAACCAACTATTTCGATGCGCTTGTTTCTAAAAACCTGAAAGAAGCCTTTGATACTGCCATCGCCCTTAAAAAAGGAGACTGGGTTTACCTAAAAGGAGAAGACTCCACACGCTCATTTGATACCCCAGAAGGCTACAAGCAAACAGCCTCCACCATCTTTGCTTATAAAGTCGCGCTCAAGAAGAAAGCGGACAGCACCGAGAGCCAATCAGAAGCGCAAGCCGCGCCTGGCATGAACTAAGCCTATCAAGGGAATACGGGAAGCGACCTGTGTTCCCTTTTTTCTTTTCAATTTTTTTAAAGCAAGGAAACCAACCAATGCCCTATGATCACTCAAAAAAACCCGATATTCATCAAGAAGTCACCGACAAAATCATCAGCTTGCTGGATCAGGTGAACTTAGATAATTACCAGCCGCCATTCGCCGGATTAGCTGCGCAAGGCCTGCCGTTCAACCCAACCACAAACAATCACTATCAAGGCGTGAACATTCTGGCCCTGTGGTTTAATCAGCAAACCCGAGGGCTTGCATCCAACCAATGGGCAACCTTTAAACAGTGGAAGGATAAGGGCGCGCAAGTCCGCAAAGGCGAAAAAGGAAACCGCATCATCTTTTATAAAACGCTGATCAAAGAGCAAGAAAACGATAAGGGCGAAACCGAAGATAAGGCTATCCCGATGCTGCGGCTTTATACCGTTTTCAATGCCTCACAAGTCGATGGATACGAAGACACGCAAAACCCGGCTATTCCGGAAGGCGACAAAGTGGAGCGGATCAGGCTTGTCGATGAATTTTGCTCCCGCACCAAAGCCGACATACGCACCGGCGAAAACCGCGCATACTATCATAAAATAGAAGATTATATCAACATGCCCGAAACCGCCTCCTTTTTGGATACAGAAGAGATCAGCGCAACCGAGCAATATTATTCCACCCTTCTGCATGAACTTACCCACTGGACAGGGGCGAGTAGCAGGCTGGACCGCCTGGGGGCCAGCACGAAAGTGACCGCCGAAGACTATGCTTTTGAGGAACTAGTTGCAGAACTGGGAGCCGCTTTTTTATGTGCTTCCCAAGGCATTACGCAGACGCAACCGGAAAACCATGCAATTTACATCAAGAGCTGGTTAGAAAGCCTTAAGAATGACAAAACTTATATTTTCAAAGCCGCTGCGCAAGCTGCTAAAGCAACACAATACCTGGATGCGATAACCCTAGAGTCAAGATTGGAGCCTGCGCATGGCTTATAATCTGGATTTTGCCCGTTTCAAACAGGATATTAATTTAACCCAATATGCCGCCTTTATGGGGTATGAAATAGATAAGAAGAAATCGACGCGCCGTTCGGTCGCCATGTGGAAGGATAACGCCGATAAAATTATCATTTCAAAGAAGAACGGCATTTGGGTTTATTTTTCAGTGTTTGATGATGCCGACAAAGGAAGCATTTTAGATTTTGCCCATCACCGTACGGGCAAATCTTTATACGACATTGGCCTTGAACTTCAAAGCTGGCTGGATGGATATGTTCCTGTTTGCGATATGAAACCCTACATTCGCGAAATAGACGAGCATGCTCCCGATCCGAAAAGGATTGAACGGCTCTTTAATGCTTGCGCACCAGCAACGGGCCACGCGTATTTAGAAAGTAGGGGCATAGCGGAAGAAGTATTACGCTCCCCCCGCTTTGAAGATTGTATCTTTCAAGATGCACATAAGAATGCGGTCTTTCCTCATTTTAAAGACGGGAAAGTCTCAGCCCTTGAATTAAAGAGCGAGCGCATATCCGTTTTCGTGCGCGGAAGTGAAAAGACCTTATGGTGCTCCAATATTCAGCCTCACGATGATACAATGATTATCGCCGAAGCTGCTATTGATGCGCTTAGTTATTATAGGCTTTATGAGCTTAAGAATGCCTTTTACATTGCGACTAGTGGCGGGTTTTCACCGCTGCAAGCTGAGAATGTCGCCTCGATGCTTACAAGCGTTTCTACGCTCCGAAATGTTGTTACAATAACCGATCATAATGATGGGGGTGATAAACTAGCTGAGAGGCTTAAAACGGTTATTACTGAGACCGGCTTTAACGGGATACTGACCAGGCATTCTCCGGAAGTGACCGGGGCAGACTGGAATGATGTCCTGAAGACTGAATTACGGATGTGATCCGGTTATTGACTACTGAATTTACAGGAGGCTTCGGCTTGTTTAAGCCGGGGCCTTTTTCTGCTTTGTGTAGTTGAAGCTATTTGGATATTTTCCGGATTTTTTACGGTGTTCTCAGTGGGCTATTAAGCGAGGCTTTAATGTTCTTTTTCTTATGTGGGGGATGTCTGGAAGTTGCTTTACTTACTGATTTGATCTTTTAGGGGATGTTCATTCCGGTTATTTGCTGTGAAGACGCTTGCCGGTTTTTGATGGCCTCTCTTTTTGAATTGGTGAGTTTTTTCGTTGCCTATTTTTTTTTAAGTTCTGGCGTCTGTATGCTTCTGCTTTTGCTTTGAGTGTGACCCCTTTGTTTTTTTCCGTAAGTTATTTTCTCTTATCAGACATCACGTCTAAGAGGATCAAGCCTCTTAGAATACCTAGAAATCATTGGCCCTCATATGCACCACTCTGCACCAATGCATAAGAACGAACAAAGAACAAACGCTTGACTGAAAATGGTATTAGGACTATAATCCTATACTGTGAAACGATAAAGGTCTGAAACCAATATGCATCAGGAATGGAACGCAGAACATATACTACAAGATTGGATCACCAGACATATGCGTTCACTTCAAATCGATGCTCATTCAAGTAAGCCTCTTCCTATACAATTTTACAATAAAGACGATTATATTTCGATTGCCGAATTAGAGGTAGCGGTTGTTAAAGCGGCTCGTATCGTTCAGCAGTTAGGGTCAAATTACATTGATATATTTGAACGCGCTGAACACGAATTAGCAAAAGCAAAGCAACACATAAGCAGCATGGAAAGAATTAACAAGATCGCGACCACTGATACGATCATAGGCATTGATAAATACTACAAAAATATACCACTAGAACAGGTAAAAAAAACCTAACACGAGGTATGATTTTCTGATCTGGCTGCGTTCGGTTTTACTTGGCGGTTTAAGTAATGAAGCAGGAGGGAACGATGCACAATTATTTGCACTGGATGAGCGAATAGTGACAACTGGACATAAAGCCTATTAGATACTGTTGGAATATATTCTTTTGATTTTTTATAGTGATTATTATTAGATTTTGTTATGGGCAATATTGAGTGATGGCTCAAATTATTTTTTTTAATAAAGAAAGATGAATGAATACATAATGTCATTAAACATAGATGTTTTACCTAAAATAGATAGCGCACAATTAAAAATTATGGCGAAAAAACTGCCGGGTTTCAATGACCACAAGGTGCCCCAAAACATAAAAAAGCTAGGATTAGCGCATGCCCTATTAGAACACTTTTTAGGAGAAAATTGGGTCAAAGAAGAAATGTGTAGAAGGTACTCGCTAAAATGGGGGGCTTTAAATCATGTCAGCTTAGAAAATAAAGTTCATATTTATAATTTGGCGGAGATGTTATTTAATTTGCAAGATATTGAGGATATTGAAACTCCACTTAAAGATCTTTGTGGTGATGACTTCGATTCCGCATTCTCAGAACTTGAAGCAGGCCGAGTTTTAAAAAGCCATGATATAGATTTCAAATATATAAAGCCTATAAGCAAAAAACAGTTTGATTACGATGTAGAAATACTATTACAGAAAAAAGAATGGGTTTGTGGGGAAGTAAAGCAAAAGACAAAACATAATGCTTCAAATGATTCTATAAAAGATTCGCTCGATAAAGCAAGACAGCAATTGCCTAGAGATCGCCCTGGGTTTATCTTTATACGTGTTTTATTCCCAACACCTAAAGCTCTTGAGCAAAACTTTGAAGAATTAACAACTGCTTTCAAACGTTTTTATGGTGCCGGTAACAAAAGAATATCCTCGATCATTGCTTGGGGTTCATATATGCATCCAATTGGGCGCGGCGAAGAAGAACAAAGATTTCTTGCTTGGCAATCTATAAATGAAAATTGTCGCTTTCCTTTTTGCGAGAGCTGGAGACTTTTTCCGGATCGTCCTTTCACAGGGGAACCTCAAACTAATATAAATTGGGAAGATATTTTTGCCATCGCTTCTCAATAGCCTTTTACTTTGAAACTTTCCATACTAGAGATTATCAAACTTTAACGACTTCGGATGGTTTACGCCGTAAATGTGTATTCCTTGGCCGCCTTTACGTTGCAGCTGTCCCGTAATATTTGAAATGCCACAAAAGGCAAGAATTGAGCTAATAAGAACAACACCGCTAAGGAAGAAACCTATCTTATTTGGAATGCAATCTTATCCAGCCATGACTTCTTCTGCTCTAAACTTGGTCCATGACCATAGCGCGGACGGGCGTATTTATGCCCCATAAGGGCCGCTTGAACTTTATCTGGTGGCTCAACTGCCGTTAGGCGATCTTCAAAGCTGTGACGTAACGAATACAGGCTATGGTTTTCGGACGGGAAAAGACCGTTCTCGCGATAATACTTATTAATGGTGTTCGAGATCAAATCAGGTTTTCCAAGGTAGCGTTTAAACGAGCCGCCCAATGTTTTAAAAGCATAGAGAGAAGCTCCAACAAGCGGTAAGTCTCGTTCGCTTTGTTTCGTTTTAAGCACCCTTATTTGATTAGGTCTTATTTTGATATGCGGAATGTCTGCATTCAAAATTATATCGCGTTCTTCTAGGCCGGTGAGTTCGGCAATCCGCGCCCCGGTGTCTGCCATCGCAAAAATTAGTAATTGTGCTTCTTCATTGAGGCCAGAGTCAGAGGTATTAAATAGGACACTTTTTATAAACTCTGATGAAAAAGGATGCCTTGTTTTCTTATCGCTATCTTTTAAAAAGATACCTTTAAATAGCGCAGCGACATTCATATCCAGCGTATAGTTATCGACGGCTGTATTGATGATTTTCTTTACAAAGCCAAATTGCTTATTCGCAGTATTAGCGGACATGTTATCGGCATCAATTTTATTCACCCACCAGTTTCTAAAATCCAAAACATCTTTGCGGGAAACATCAGTCAATGGTTTATCACCAATCACCTGTATGAAGTTTTTAACTGCTAGCCGCCTAGGAATTTCCCATTTTCTGAGTTGGTATTCTGATAAGTCTTTAAGATTACCTGCTTCATGCTTAAAGAACTCTTCCGTAGCTTTTGAAAGGGTAACGGTAGGTCTATCAATTCCTCCCAGTAACACTTCCTTGGTATCTTTGTCAGATACAGCATCTGCTACGTTTAACCTGTTTAAAAATTCAGGCAACGGGCTCTGGGAAACAAGCTCGTGTTTAGGTTTATACTGGAAGCCGAACATTTTTGCTTTAAGTACCGCCGACTTAAATTTTTCCGTGGCGTCAGCCTCATCAACGCCGACGATAGATTTCCAAAAATCCTCGAGGGTTAGATTGAAATTACTGGCTCTTTGTAATGCTACTGCTCTGCTGTCAGTACCGAGCGGTACCTGAATAACATCTTTTTGAAATAGGCCTTGAAAGTCTTTTGGTACTCTTTTTCGGAAGTGAAAATTCTTGCCGCGTTTTCTTAAATATGTTGCCACTTTGCCCCCTGCTTTCGACCTTGTGTGGTACAAAATGTAGTACAATTTGTGGTACAAAATCAAGTAAAATAGAAATCAGAATGGCCAACATATGTGGCCATTAAGCAAGTATTTTTCTATTAAAACAATAGGTTAAGGGAATTTTGAGGTAGCAATAAATATAAGGAAACTGGAGCGAGTGAAGGGATTCGAAATTAAAGCTTTAATAACGCAAGTCACTGATATAGTTAAATAATATTTTTGCCACAATTATTACGTTTAAAATTTGTGGTACATTTTGTGGTACAAATTTCCACCCTATATAATGTTAATAGCGATGTTTGCGGGGCAGGATTTGTTAATGATCAACATAAGCCTATTATTTCAATTGGGGCTTAAAATATGTAGCATTAAACTGCTTAATTAATCTTCATGAGAAGTCATATTCCCCATAAAACAGCTCTATTATATTGACTTAGCCTACTAATATCTTCGTCCAGTTCATTTTTGTATGTGTAAAGATTATTGTTTAACCTATCAAAATTTGAGGATATTTCTGTATATTCATTTTCTATATCAGACCACAATCTATGAAAATCGGATACTGGGGAGGCTGTTTCCCAAAAGCCATTCTTGATTCCATATGAACTCCAAATAAAATCTAACTCTTCTTTAAGTATTGATGCATCAGATAACAACAAAGAAGTTGAGCCAGTAGCCATTCGCAACAATAGGGCAGCTCTAGAGATTATTGGTAGAGGCTGAGTTTCAAATTTATTTGATTCTTCGAAAATGATATGTTGATCTACATTTGAAACGCCAGAAAGCAAAATATTTCTGGTTTGAATGTCTAATGCGGCACCTAAATTAGTAAAAGAATTCTCTACCAAATCTGAGAATCGACCGCTTTGTTCTATAATCGGTATCTGGTAAAGCTCCTCGAAAAGTGCTTTTAAAAGTAAGGTATCTAGATAGTTGAATGGGTTACTTTGTAAAGGACTCAAAACTTGGAAAAGGCTATAGACATCCTCAATTGATTTTTTTAAATCTGGGTGCCTATCGAAATCAGAAAGTGTTTGAGGCCTATAACTAACATTGTTTCTTAGATCCCTGTCGTTTTTATATTTCTTTACATCAAACGCCCAATCTTTTAACCAGTTTTTAGTAATATTAGAAGATATTAATTCAGTAGCAGATGGATGAAATCCCTGTATCAACTCTGAAAAATTAAAACCCTTCACTTTGAAAATTCTTAAAATGTCAAAAGTAGGTTTTACTTCAGATCTACACCACTTAGAAAGGGCCTCCCAAGCAAAAACATGAGTTCCAACTTTGTTATTCTTTACTATATTACCCTGTCCCTTAACCCACTCTGTTCTTTTATATTTAGAAAAGACTTCAAATGATCCATTTTCACTAACACCAAGGTGATCATTACTAAATACACCTATACCTTCACTACTTAAAAATGCCATGATTGCTCTAAGTTCGGCATAATATGCTAGATGTATTGCAACTCCAGCATTGCCATTCAGATAAGAGTTTGTAGCGTTTGCCAAATATCCCCAACCATCGAGTAGATGAGATAATGAAGATGCGGCTAAATATGTTCCCACCTCATGATTTTTTAAAGTAAACGCTCTATCATCATTCTTATGGTTGCTTATTGCTGAGATAGCATCTTTGTACAATGGATTACTTATAGCAATAATTTTATTATTGGGTAGATATCGCCTTTTAATAATTTTCAATGTATCAACAACAGGCTCTCGTGTTGCTCTTTTAACAAATATTCCCAATTGTTTTGTCATGTCAACGGCTTTATGAAAGCTCTTCTAACTTAGAAGCATACTTACTAAGATAGGGATGAGATGATTGTTTGAAGAGGCTAAACAAATCTTTCCATACCTCTCTATACCCACCACTACCTTTATATTTTTTTTGAATTTCTTGTTTAGTAAAGTTGTCAAATTCAGCAGAAGATGTTCTCCAGTCAAACATACATATTACCTCTGCAATATCTTTAATTAAGCTATGAAGAGGGGACCCTCTAAATTGATCAATCGCTTTATCCAAACTATTAACTTCAATTTGCCTTTCGTCAATATCACCTTTCCATTCAATAGAATTAAAGTCAAAATCATTAAAATAATTTGCTGCTACAAAGAAGAGGTCATTGGTAAACATTGATATACCTGTAACACCTTGATCTCTTGAAAGCATAGAGTTCTTGCTCAGAAAAGCATCATTTATCTGAAGTGCAGAGTTTTTTCTATCTAAAGCGTCGAAAAGTACGATCTGCTTTTTTTCATTTCTTAGCTTTAATGCCCATTCTTCTTCGGAACGTGAAGCTTCGAGTGCAATTTGCTCCCATAGTAAAATTAAAAAACCTGCCTGCTGAGCACGCACCCATTTAATCTCCTCAAAGTTTTTACCTGAAAGAGTATCTGTAAATAAACCGCCAATTGGCTTTCTCGAGGCTCTTTTTAAGTATGAACTTGTTAATGCACGAATAAAGGCTGCTTGGCTTATATTTCCACCTTGACTTACTCCCAACATATTAATTCTATTTCGCCAAGGACTTTGTTCGTAAAGCCAAAGTGCTTCTACCAATTCTTGCGCACGTGTTTCTCTATATACTGCTAAACCTTCTTTGGAATTCTCAAGCCAGTCTTGGGTCCTTAATAAGGGGTAAAGATCGTAACCCAAACTAGTATTGATTTTTTTAGGCTTAATATTAATAACGTAGAAAAGATAGGCTTGCCATGCTCTATCAAGGTTATAATATGCAACTACAGGAACTTCATAGTCACCATCAAACTCTTCGGTTTCATCAAATGCCATTAACCTATGCTGACCGTCTATAATCTCAATAGGCTTAAGTTCAGGGTCCCATTTTTCGTCAAATATATTTCTTGGTAAAACGAATTTTGATAAGTTACTTTCGTCTTCGATATGAATAAGATCTTCTTCATTAATTTCAGAGTTTCCTCTCTTTTGTCCTTTGCCTAAAATATTTGCAACAATGGCGGTCGGTAAAATTCCAGGCATCCTAAAATTTTCATTCTCAGGGGATTTTCTATCTGCATCGCTCATGGTAGACCATGGATAGCCACCCTCTACATATCGTTTTATTTCGTAAGACCTTTTTTCATCGTGTCCTCTTTGTACCGAAGTGTCGCTGATTCTAGCTTTATTAGCTTTTCTTCTATGAACTTCTGAAAGCCTCTTCAAAATCCTGATATCTATCTTAAAAATATAAAAATGAGGATCGGGTTTTCTTCTCATACTCTGGCTAAAATCAATATTATTCCACGGTTCAAGCCATTGTTTAACTTTGAAGGCGTTTATTTCTTGATCTGGCAGTATCTCTTTTAAATCGTAGGAAAAACCTCGTATTTTTGTTATCCGCTTTCCTTCTAGCCATCTTTTAAATTGAATTTTATTAAGACTAAAAACTTTATGAAAATTGAGTTCTAAGCATATACTAAAAAAATTTTCATTTAAGTGCTTATCGCCGTAACCAACTCTAGATAGTCGTTCTACAAGTAATTTTTTAAAATATAACCCGACTTCACCCTCATCGAATAATGCACTTAGATCGTATGGTACAATATCTTTCCGCCTATCACTATTTTTGGCAGCACCAGATACTACTAATGCACTTCTTAAATTAGTCTTATGTTTTCCCCCTTCACCAACTTTAAAAGTACCTACCATACTACTATTTGAAAAATCTTCGGAAAACATTCGTATGTTTTCGTAGTGAGTAAAAATACCAGCAGCTAAAGTAAATAAACGTTTCTGATCAGGAAATTTTTGAATGTTGATCCAATAATCAGGAACAGGATCATCAAAGCTTTTTATACCTAGGTAGTTACAAAGAACCGCAGCATTTATATCTTTTTCCCCTTTTAGATAGAAATCAAGCTCGTCATCACCTATTATCTCTATCACCTGGACACAATCATATTTTGTCCAAGAAGACTTTAATCTTTTTATATCGCCAATTTGACTCATAAATTAAACTCGTTTGAATAGAATTGCATATTCCATAACATCTTGACTTTTCTCTTCACTACGACCCATATTACTATGTGTATGCTCCTTTTTGAGAATTGTCGATTGGTAAAATGGAAGAAACTCTTCTGCTAATTCCGATATTGTGTCAAGGTTTATCATCCCTGTATCAGAGTAGCTTAAAACCAAGTGAGATTTCTTATCTTTAACACCTTGGAATAATAGTTTGAATGCATTATAGACTGTTGTTTTTTTGCAAAAAGGAGACTGGTGTCTATCATGTCGATATCTTCCTTTAAAGTCTACTTTAGGATAATCATAGCGAACTAGAGTTTCAAGAGCGTGATAAAAACGTGAATAATGTACTGATTGGTAAGGAGGATCTGCGTAAACAATAGAATCCTCTTCAATGACTCTCAAGCAATCAACATAGTCTAGCGTTGTTACTTTAAAGTCTAATGATCTCCCATTCACGGTTTCAATTAACTCAAAGAATTTTCTTTCAAAATATGGCCAGATATCCCTTTTACGGTAGGTTAGAATATCTTGCATATTGTCAGGAGTAGGATCGCGATATTGAGCATAATGGCCTGTACTTTGAGATGCATAGGACATCGCAAATATTAGGGATGATAAGATCGGATAATATTGAGCCTTGCCAATATATTGCTCTGCAACGGCACGGATTGAATCAATAAGCACACACTGTTCAAATGACCAGTAGGTACCTGAATAATATTTCGTAAATAAATGAAAACCAATATTAAAATGATCATCTATTAGTTTTTGCTGTTCTATTTCTAAATTCCGAAAATCTTCGAAAGTCTCTATGTCTGAATAACTAAAACTGTAATTTGGTATGCGCTTATAAAAATCGGCGACGAAGGTTTCTACTTTTCCCTGTATTTCCTCCAAGCACTCGCTAGATATTCGTCCTTTCAGATTCAACAGATATGTACTAGATAAAATTGATGAATATGCCTGAATGTCATTAGAGTGTATACTATATTTATTTTTAAGAGTTCCTCCAACCACACCAGTGCCGCTAAAGATGTCGCACAACCAAGTACTATGTGCATCTAACGCTTCTATAGAGTTGACTACAAAATCAAGAATTTCTCTTTTTGACCCCATATACTTTAGGAGATGAGGTATCTTTTTTTGTTCAGTGTTAGCCTTTGAATCGTCTAATTCTATCATTTAGTTAATTGCTTCCTAATGCATTTATAGTTTGACTTCAGATTGATACTTTTATAATGGGCAACAAATGGTTACTAATCATCACTTTTATTTCACAGTAATTAGTGAAAATAAGTATCAACAAGCAATTTTAAGAGACTAACAAAGTAAGTCAAAATAATTATAACTACGTTGCCTTTGAATGAATGGCATTCCATCTGAGCAAAATTATATAAGTTTTCATGCAGAATAAACTATGGGCTTTATTGTGAAATAATAATAGCATGGCAACACACAAAAAAACATCGCCTTATGTAAGAGCCAATGAACTATGAATCAAAAATAAAGAAATAAGAAATCATTTATACACTTCAGCTATCATATGACTTAATGCACATTGTATAATCGTGCCTAAAACCCGTTGTGCTAATAGGTAATTTCTTAAATAATTTACTGTGACATTATGATTTCATCGTACTCATCAATAACACTATTCTCAAAAGAGTCTAGATATGTCTGCGTGATCTCTTCGGTAGCATGCCCCATACTTTCCTGAATAACAGCAGTAGGCACTCCCTTTCGTTTTCCGGTTGTAGCGTAGGTATGCCGCGCTGTGTAAATCGTGAAGGGTGTAATCTCGCAAAGAGCAGCAATTTCTTTAAGCCGTTTATTTAGACGCTTCCGCCGGTCGCGAATAATATCAGGGTAGCGTTCCGGCAAATCTTCGCGTTTGACAATAGGAAAGATAAAATCATCCGATTTAGGATTATCTGGTAGATATAAAAACAAAATTGTTTTTAAAGCAGGGCTGACTTTGATACTGAAAGGTTTTCCTGTTTTCTGGCGAACATAGTGAATACGTTCAAAGTTACCGTGAATGTTGGAGAATTTCAGTAAGGCCATATCCATCCAGTTCATGCCTCGCATAAAGAAACTTGCCATGAACATATTACGGGCATGGGCTAACGGTGATCCCTGCTCTAAAGCAATATCGCGTAAAGATTTAAACTCTATTTCTGTTAATGATCTTCTAATCGGCGTTTGGCTTTTAATCTTGTAATCATTGAAGGGGTAGTAGGAACTTGCAACGATTTTAGATTTAATGGCTTTGTTATACGCGGCACGAATAGTGCGCATGTATACGCTAAGTGAGCCAACCGATGAACCATTGGAAAAATGCCAGTTTTCAAAACGAGTGAGAAAGGCATAATTGAGTGCTTCAAACTTTAAGTCTTTGCCATTGTTGAAGATACGAAGCCGTTTTAATACTTGACCGTATACATCAGCGTTCCCAGCTTTTCGGGCTTTCTTTAACTGGGTGATATGCTCTTCTATAAACTGGAAGACCGTGGGTTTGGATGTCGTTTTGTTTTCAATTAATTGGGCTTTCAATTCACTCATCGTCAAATGCGTAAGCTTCTTTTCATCGTCCAGCTTGGCAATAGTGTCGTAAGCTTTAGTACGCTTCTTGTGCAGCATGTTATTAAAACGCGTAGTGTTTTCCACCACTTGAGATGTCCGCTTCAGCCTTTCATTTTTTGCATCCCAGTCCTTAGATTGAAGACTATACCCTAAACTGATGTTGATACTTTTGCGGTCATGAATAACCCGCATAACCAGAGGATAAGAACCGTCTTTCCTTGCCCGGCGCGTATCCAGGAGAAGTTTAATATTTGTTGCCATCGGGAAAAAATTTGCAAGCAATTCGCAAGCAAATATAGGTATTTTATGGTTTAATCTGAAATACTGATTATTGTAATTTACTGAAAATCAGTCAAATAAAATCATATTAAACCATTTGAAGCCATATAGCACCCTGCTTTGGGAGCAGGGGGTCGCAGGTTCGAATCCTGCCGCCCCGACTTTAAGACATACAAAAGTCGGTAAAACCCCTTAAATCGTATGATTTAAGGGGTTTTTCTTTTTTATACCCTCCATTTCATGCATACTTTTTCAATAAAAATGTGCCTATTTCGTGGTCTATTTTTTCTTCTTACCTTTTTAGGCACAGAAATGAGTGTAACGCACTGATATACAGTGTTATGCGTTCATAAAAATTGTTTCATTTTGGTCCCGTTTGTGCCTATTCTGTGCCTATTTGTGACTAGGCACAGATTAACGGATTTCAAAACCAATTAAAACACAACAGTATGCGTAGCAACAAAACCTTCGGAATCGCTTTTTTTGTCAAGAAGTACCAGCAAGACAAACAGGGGCTTGTGCCTATCTACGTTCGTATCTCCGTGAATGCCAAGCGCCTGGATTTGTCCGTGCAGCGAAAGATTGCCTTAGATCGCTGGGATGAAGTACGGGGTATCGCCCGAGGTACCAAAGCAGAAATTAAACAACTTAATGGCTATTTAGACCAGGTGAAAAGCCAACTGATTGCCTGTAAAGAATCCCTTACTCAAGAGCGGAAACTGATTACTACAGAAGCCATCAAAAGTCGTTTTCTGGGGCAGGACGAGCGCGGTAAGACACTAAAAAAACTCATAGAATACCACAACGAAGAAATGAAGGATGAGCTGGCCTGGGGTACGCAGAAAAATTATTTCACTACCCAGCGCTACGTTTATGAGTTTCTGCAAAAGAAACGAAAGACCTCGGATATCTACCTGGATGAGTTGAACTATAAATTTATCAAGGACTTCGTAAAGTTTGTCCTGCAACGTCAACCGGATGGTCATCAGAAGCCCTGTACCCAGAATGGGGCAATGAAACATGCCGAGCGGCTACGGAAGATGGTCAACCTGGCCATTAAAGAAGAATGGCTGGATAAAGATCCCTTCGTCAAATTCCAGCGTAAGTTTGAAAAAAAAGAACGGGGCTTTTTAACGCAGGCAGAGCTTAAGCGAATTGAACAAAAGGAACTGCGTATAGAGCGACTGGATCAGACGCGTGACATTTTCATTTTTAGTTGCTACACGGGCTTGTCATACGCCGAAGTGTTTGATTTGACTTCCGATCGTATTGTAACCGGATTAGATGGTAAACTGTGGATTCATGGCCAGCGGAAAAAATCTAAAGAGTGGTTTAAGGTACCGCTACTTCCTAAGGCCAAAGCGATTATAGAAAAGTATCAGGATCATCCGCTGGCCCAGGCCAACAGAAAATTACTTCCCGTGTACACCAACCAGAAAACGAATGCCTATCTCAAAGAGATTGCTATTCTCTGTGACGTACATAAAAACCTGACGTTTCATTTGGCCCGGCATACCTTTGCCACAACCGTGACGCTTTCCAATGGAGTGCCCATTGAAAGTGTCAGCAAAATGCTGGGGCATACCAGTTTGAGAACTACTCAAGTCTACGCCAAAGTTGTGGAGCAAAAGCTTAGTAACGATATGGATCAGTTAGAAGCAAAACTATCCACGCGCCAGGAAGACCAATACCAAATAAAACATTCAGCAGGGTAGTGGCTCTTACTAGTATACGTCCCCTTCCAGTATTTTCTCTAGGTTGCAAATGATAACCAATACCAATAGTACTACTGGATAGGGACTTTTTTTCTGTACTGCCTATTTAATTCCCCTATGCTAAAAAGATCACCTAGTAGGTTTTATTAGGTTATGCCCAGCCCATGTGTTGAATCTATAGTGCATTGTTGCCTAAATGGCGGATGACAGACCGATACGTCTTACCAATAGGAATTGGTTGGGTACGGTGAGCCATCTTGATGGATGGTGGAATCATTTCTTGGATATATGCTCGGTTGACCAGATAACGCTTATGTACCCGGTGAAAGCCGTAAGGTTGCAGCAAATTTTCCATATGAACCATCGTTTCGGTAACTAATAAGGGAGTGTCGTGAGGCGCATAGATTTGAACCGTATGGCCACTGGATTCTACCCAAAGGATCGTAGTGGGGTTGATCTGGAGATACTTGCTGTTTTGCCGGACAAACACACCGGAATTACTGGGTGGCGATGCTGTTTCTGATTTTCTACGGGTGCGTGCCTTTTCCAAAGCCGTTAAAAACCGGTCAAAGCCAAAGGGTTTTAATAAGTAATCACTAATGTTAAGGTCGTAGCCATGAATAGCGTATTGGTCATAGGCGGAGATGATGATAAAGGCAGGTGTTGTGGTGTGTTTTTGTTTCAGGATCGAAATGAAGTCCAGCCCGCTAATATCCTGCATTTGCACATCAATCAGTGCGATGTCTACGGGATTCTCACTGAGAAAGTCCAACGCTTCTAATGGGGAAGTGAACGTCGCGACAAGCTTTACCCAGGGTATTTTGGTGGTGTACTTGTCAATGGTACTGAGTGCCGCGGCATTATCGTCTATGGCAACAATATGTAGCATGGTATGAGGTATAAATGAATTTTCTTTTCGTTATCATCATCATCACCCATCAGCTTATCCATATATAAAGTAAGCGTTGAAAGGAAATGTATCGGTGAAGGGTCGTGTCCTCTGAATCTAATAAATACTCATGAGGCAAGTGCCCAGGCCTTTTCAACCGAAGGCTGGAGGACCAAACGAACCTGATACCTATTTTCCTGTTGCTCAATTGTCAACGTATGGTCGGGGCCATAAAATGCATCCAAGGTTTGTCTGGTAATTTCCAGGCCTAATTGCGTACTATTTTCATGAGAGACTGTTCGGGTTTTATTGGTTACCGTAAACTCCAAGGCTTGATGTGCCCGGAGCGAAACGGTAATTGGAGCGTTAGGGTCATTCCCCGTGCCATGCTTGATCGCATTCTCTACAAAGTTGACTAAAATTCGGGGTGGGATTTTGAAACGATGAGTATCGCCTTCTATCAAGAAACGAATATGAAGCTGGGGATAAATAATTTGATGAATCCTGATGAAGTTTTGTAAGTAGGTGATTTCCTGATCCAGCATTACTGGCACATCCGCTTTCGCGGCCGTGTTGTAGCGAAGAATATCAGAAAGCAGTAACACAGATTCGGCCGCTTCCTCCTGGTCCATGACTTTATCATAGATATGGGATAAGGTATTGAAGGTCAAATGCGCATTAAACTGACTTTTGTAGAATTTCAGCTCCTGGCGGATCAATTGCTCTTGCTTTTTCGCTAGTTGCACGGCTTTTTGACTGTTTATTCTTGCCAGGGAAATACCATACTTACTATAATATAATCCGTAGGCAGCCATCCAAATGATGACCATCAATGGTAGCGCATCAACCACATCGGTAGCAATAGGATACTCAGGAAAGGGTTGACCAAAAGTTTCATATTCAGGTATCACCCGGTTTGCTATGGTATAAATGGCAATAAACATGGCGCCTATCCAAAGATGGTTGAGTATAAGTTTCGTTCTATTCTTATGTAACCAAGGGCATCCCTTAAAATAGGTAGTATAAAATGTGAGACCCATCAATAGCACATAGGGTGTTTGGGTCCAGATACTAAACCAAAGGGGCCAGTCAATTTCCAATCCGCCACTTACCATGAATACCCAGACCAATATCCAGGATAGCATATGCCGCTTTTGCTCACTCGGTATTATTTTTAAACTGATAGGTGTTATTTCAGTATTCATTCGTTTCTATCCGATAATTATAATGGAATATTTTAAAATAGAATTTGATAATTGTAAAATGTAAAAACTATCTATCATCAATATAGCTTGAAAATTCTTACTCATTCTTATAGAGCCATACCTTGATTAGCCCATAGCATACGTTGGTTCAAGAAATACAACTGTTCGTGATCCGAAACGGACCGTTGGCGTATTTTCTAAACATTGGATTTGATGACTTACATTTCTTGGTTTATTTTTGAAAATTAGAAAAATGCAAATTTGCTAAAATTTATGGTATTTTACCAAACTACCCAGCATAAGAGAAAGGTGAAGTCCACCTTGCTATGAATGAATTTTTCTATATCATGTTCCATTTGATCGTCCAACAAGACGAGAAAACTTTTTTTGACTATTGTTGTATCCAGCCCAGCCAATTATGCTAACCCCTAACCCGTCTACGATTGTTAAGTGCTTGATTCTGGATGACCAGCCTGCCTCCAGCCGGATACTAAGCCAATATATTGACCGGACCGAGGGGCTTCAGGTATCTTCTACGATGTCTGATGGCTTAGCCGCCTTTGATTATCTTCAAGCCCATCCTGAGATTCATCTAATCTTCTTAGATGTGGAAATGCCATCCCTGAGTGGCTTTGACTTTTTAACTATGCTGGATCAAGGAAATAGTAACTTACTTTCCTTGGTGATTCTGACAACCGGGCATACCGAATACGCTACCCACGGGTATCAATTTGACCGGGTCGTCGGATTTCTACAAAAAGTGGTCAACTACCAGGATTTTCTAGTCATGGTGCAGAAAGCTCAGCGCATGCTATCACGCTATGCCGAGGTTACTGTTTCTAAAGCTCACCAAGCTGACCTCATTAGCAACCCATTGTTGCAGGAAGACTACCGGCACCTGAAGAGTGAACGGGACATGCTACTGAAGGCACTTCAAGTGCATGGCAAACGGGGAATCCATTATTCCGAAGACCGATAGATATTGGGGTAAAGCTGGACGATACGGGCTACTTCGCTTCGGATTTTTCGGAAATTATGCGCTACTTCCTCGTTGAGCGTAGTTCCAGAACCAATCTTCACAAATGGGGTAATGGTATATTGTTTGGATGCTGGCTGCCACCGGGTCTGCGCACGAAAGTAGGGAAGCCTGCTTTCTACCGTTTGGCCGATAAACTCTCCTGGTGAAAGTTGCATCACTTCCTGGGGTCTGATCAGTAAGCGCTCTTGCTGGCTCATACTGACGTTTTGCGAAAGATTACGGCTTCCACTACCCGAGCGGCTCATACCCTGCGAATAATTTCGTATGCGTTGCTCTTCCCGGCCAATCATCTCGCTGACCCGTTTGGCCGTTTCTACTGAGCTGGCCTTGCCGTAGAACTGATTGGAAAGGTTCGCAAGCATTACTTCGGCTTTGTCTTTGCCGTAGCGGTCTACCATCTGCGAGAGGTCCTGCACCATGTAGACGCTGGCTACCCGGTTACTGCGGGCCGTGGCGGGAATTAACTCAAACCGGGGAATGTAGAGAGTAGGGGCTTCATCCAGTAGCACAAAGCTTTTCTGCTTACCGGGTTGGTTCATCTGCTTTAGAGCCACCGTAATGATCAAGGAAATCACTGGAGAGAAGGTCTCTACCAACGCTGGGTCAGAGCCCAGACACAGGAGTTT
The DNA here is from genome assembly GCF_022458895.1 of Roseihalotalea indica. Next base: position 487,913 of record NZ_JAINFL010000003.1, read on the forward strand.
GGGCTGACGCGGGTCGTTGATGTTGAGGTTGACATCGCTGCCCGATAAGACCCAGGCCATCTCGGGGGAGTTGAGCCGGGTGATCATCATTTGCAGGGAGGCAATCACTCCAGCGAGTTGTTTTTCTGCTTTGTTCCGAACGGCCGTAGCAATACTTCGGATCAGATCGGCACTTTGCGGATTGGCTTCCAGCATACTGATCACGTGGGTGTAGTCGGGATACAAGGCGGTGTTGATCACATGGGGTAAGGTGCAGTGCTGGGGATGTTCCGTGCGAAAAAACCAGATCAGTGCGGTTAGCCACGTCTGGGCGGAAGACGCAAAGAAGTCCCGGTGTTTAATGGTAGCCGTATCCAGGTTGCTGACAATCGTCTGGGCGTACTCTTCGGCGTGCGAGAGCGTAGGAATATTTTCGGGGGCTAAAGGATTACAGCGGTGCGAGCGGGAAAGGTCTGCGAAGTTAACGATGTAGTACTGTAAACCATGCGGATTTCCATGGCGGTGCAGCGCGGTGTTCAGTACGTTCGCAAGTACGGGAAACTTAAAGTCATAGACGATCCCCGAAAAGCCTTTGCGAACAAACTGTTGCAGTAAGGTATTGCCGATACTTTCGGACTTACCCGAGCCTGAGGAGCCCATCACCAGAATGCCCCGATAAGGATTCACCACATTCAGGTAGCCTTTCTTCGTGCGGATGACCACACTATCCGGGGTATCCATCGTTGCCCGCTCGGATCGCTCTTTCGGTTTTACGCCACCTCTACGAAATAGCGTGACCATGAATGGTACGATGATAAACATGCTTAGTACGAGCATCGGGTAGAGCCAGCGAATGACCCTGGGCTGGTACGACTGGACAGTTAACCCATAGTAACCCGTTACCAGAAGCAGCAGTAGTATTAGTAAAGCGGATCCCCTAGGGTAGTCAGCCTTCGTTACCGGTTGGTTAACATTCGTACCAGAGAACAACAACCATAATCCAGCATACGTAAGCAGCCAGGTAATTCGTAGGAGGATTCCTAGCCTTCGTACCTGATCAAACACCGACGTTAGTAAGGGGTACGCTTCCACCAGCCAATCACGGGAAAAGGCCAGTAAGCAATACTCTATCCCTAACAATACGCATAGAACCATAAACAACAGGAAGCATAGCTCCACCAAAGGGCGATAGGTCATCATTTCTACTGGTCAAAAATTAGCGTTCTATCTGGGAGTGGCGTTGCGCCTGTTTTTTCTTTCGCTTTTGCTCGGAGCTTTCTTCTACATCTTCTCCCATCTGCTGGCTTTGTTTTCCTAGTTTGAGCAGAGTAAACTCCGGCAGACTGAGCGGCTCGTCTTTTCCTTTTTCTAGAAAGTGATAAGGATTGTTGAGGGGTTTTCCTTGCTGATAACCCTGCACCAGGTGATGCAGGCGGAAGAAAAAGCCTTTGCTGTACTGTTGATCGGCTCCGATTTGCTGGACTTTCGCTTCGTCTAGCTTCCAGTGTCCGGTAAAATACCGGTTCACGTGCGCTACGTTGCCCCGTATACGCTCCCGGTGGCGAAGCTGCTCGGGTGGGGACATCGGGGCGGTAAGCTTGTCAGCCGTCGTCGTTTTCTGATAGTCAAACAGCTGTTGAAAGGTCTTTCCGTTTTGTATCTGCCAGTCTTTGATGGGAAACCGGCTACGGTAGCTGCGGGGGTTGAGTCGTAAGGATCGGTCCTGGTTCTGGGCACTGACCAGCACATGAATATGGGTTTGGTAGCCCGGCTTTAGCTGTCCTTTTTCCGGGCCTTTCTTTTCTATCCGGCTTTGATGGATGGTAGCAAACCAGTGCAAATCCTTTTCAGATAACGTTTTACCCGGATGCCGGGGAAAGTGGAAGTTTTGCGCATAATTTTCCATCGCTTGCCGAGTGAAGGCTTTCAGCTTATTTGGATCATTGTGGATGTGAGCCACTTCCTCTAACGAAGGTGAAAGCACCAGCGAGTAAAACTTCTCCTGCTGTTTACGAAGCCCTCGGGCATTCTGATCGATGGCTGCTTGTACTTCTTTGCCGGTGATAGCATCCTGATGTTGGTTGAAGAAGTGCGCGGCATTGGACTGCTCTTGCATTTCGTGGCCCAGGTAGCTCACTGTTTTCTTGCAGGAGCCTCGATTAGAAAAGACAAACCGGCCGTGCCGGGAAGGGTTAATAATTTTGCTGTGCATGGGTTAGGGGATAGGAATTGGGTATTAGGAGTTGGAAGAATCAGTGATGGGTGAATGTGGGGCAAGATTCGTATCCACCTGATCGGCCAGACCGCGAAGGCGCTGGGCCAGGTACTGCTGATCCTGCTGTTGTAAACGCTCAAACGTGGATGGATCATCCTCGGCTCTCAGTGTGAGTAGATGGTTCGCTGAGACTTCTCCCAGAATGCGGGCTTTAGCCGCTTCTTGCAACAGGGGTTTTAACAGCTGCTTTTCCTGATGGACCAGGTAGGAAAACAAGCGGTCAATCGCCTGTTCCAGGATTTTTTTGGTCGTCTCGGGCTGATAGGTAGCCGGGTTCAATTGCCGCTCGGAAAAAAACTGAATAGCCGCTTCTACATATTCTTTATGGGATAGTTTGAATCGTCCGGCTTCCTGGGTAAGGCAGCGGTGACGCTCATCGGATATATTGACTTTTTTACTGTGATACATGGGGAGGAACTTTTAAAAGTACTTTGCTAGGCACTGAGTGTTAAGTAATTATAAAACTGCGGTACTACGCATGATCAGCAACTGTTGCTAGATGCTTGAAAATCAGCTGTTTGTATTGGTACTTGTCATCTTCCTTCTTGCTAACCAACGGTGAGAAATAGCTACCTGCGCCAGTCGGGAATGGACGGTGGAAAAGCAATCAGGTTACACATTTCCCGCAGGCGCGAGCGCACCCGCTCGTGATAGCGCTGTTGTAGCTCTTCAGTGGTCAGATTCGTGGTGGCATGGGTCATCATCTTGCGGTGGATGAACTCTTCATAGCGGTCTTGCAGGATTTCGGCGATCACTTGACAGTCATTGCCAAAGTACTTGGCACTGGGCTCGGCCCCCACATCATCCAGGCAGTAGGTGATGGGCTGCTCGTACAGAAGGACGGGGCCGTAGCCTAAATGCTTGATGCGGTAGGACTGACTTCCGTATCGTAACAGTGCGCTATAGCCTTCCCGGGCAAACTGCTGACTGATCTTCCGACAGGTCATCATCCGAAAGGGCTTATGGGAAAAGAAAGCCTGGCATAGTTTCATCAGGGTGGTTTTCCCGCAGCCTACGGGTCCCATCAGAAACAAGCCTTTGTCCAGGCGAATACCCTTTACCTGACAGGCTGCCGTATCACCGGAGAAATACGCCAGCAGCGTGCTCACAACAGCTTCGTAGGCAGGTTGAATGCTAAAACCGGGTATCTGGCTTTGGGCAAACCGGATGTAGTGGGGAAATACATCTTCTACGTTCATACCCGTGCCTTTAGAGGGGAATGCTGTAGTCTTTGCTTCGAGAGGATTCTTCTGGGGTTTGAGTGGCATGACGGGTAGGTGATCTTTGAGTGGTTTCATAGGTTTTCGAGTTTAAAAGCCAGTTACGGGCGGCGGCCTGCCAGTCCTGCATGGCATGGCGGCCGACCATCCAGCCGTTGGATTGGTAATAATTGATAAAGCGTTGTCCTTGGTCTTGGGCCGTAGATCTATGGGGACAGATTTCTGTTTGCCCTTGCATGTAGGTGGCTACTTCCTCCAGAGAGGGTGGCTTATCCTTGAGGCAGGCTGACTTCTTGTGAGAGGTAGATGGGAGGCCATCAGCCGCCTCGTTTCTCTCCTGGCTATCCTCTTTTTTGACTATACCTTTTTGAGAGGATACTTGATCTACTCGATCATTATTATCGATACTAATACTAGTAAGGAGTCGGGTCCTGTTCGGCGTCTTTTTTGGAGGATAGCTATCCTCCTTGAGAGAGTGACCTGTACCCGCCCAGGAGGATAGGTCATCCCGTTTGAGGGGATAGCTCGTTGGATAGATCCGGCGAAGATTTCCTTCGGATGGGGAGATTTCTAACCGGATGTAACCGTGTTCGGAGAGTTGTTGAATCCAGCGTGATATTGCTTTTCGCTTCACTCCGTACAAGCTGGCAAAGTACTGGTTACTGGCCCAGCAGTACCCCTGCTGGTCACACAGGGCATGAATCTCGCTGTAAAGCAGTCGAGCATGGGCGGAAAGAGACTGGTCCAGACGGACTGCGGCCGGTAGATTCGTTTGATACGTGGGAATTTTCATGCAATCGTGGGATTGGGGCAGTGGTTGTTAATCGGGTTTTCTGGGAGTGGTTCCAGGTAGAGCATGCGTTGTTGCCCGGTGCTGTCGTAGCGAACGCGGATCAATTTGGCTTCTTCTAACTGGGCAATCCAGGCTTTCACGGTTTTGCGGGTGACCTGGTAGCGCTGGGCAAAGTAAGCGTAGCGTAGGGGACAGTAGCCTTTGCTCTGGCACAGATAAGCAATCTCGCCGAAGAGCAGTTTGGCGGATGCGGACAGATGCGGACTTTGCCATACAGCTGCCGGAAGTTCAATGGGATAAGCGGACGTTGAACTCATGGCAGCATGGGGTTTACGTTGCTGACCAGGTTTTCTTCCAGTACGCGCTCAATGCCATCCTGAGGGTAGAATAGTATACCACCTATTTTGCTATAGGGCAGCACTCCGTTGATGCGAAGCGTTTGCAGGGTACCGGCTGAAATATTGAGCCGGGCGCGTACTTCTGCGGAGCGAAGCCACTGTTGGGCCGGGGGATAGGTTTGGTCCAGGAGCTCTTTGAGTTCGTCTAGAAGTTCTTCTTTGAAAACCATCAGGTCTTCGGTAGTGACAATGTGGGCAGGCATGATTCAATGATTTAGGTGAAACATGCCTCAAAGATGCAGGAAAGAAGAGAGCCAAAACAGTTGCAGGGGTTGTACAACCCCCTATGTGTAAACTGACAATCAGTACGTTACAAATTTATCTTTTTTGTGGAGCCTTATGGGATAATGTGTTGAAAGGCCCTTTTTTGCCTGATTTTGTGCCTGGCTTAGAGCTGGTTTAAAAAATTCATCATGGCAATGACTTTGTCTTTCAGGGAGGCAATCGTATGGCGGCTGGGGCGATACTGATGATCCCGCAGGGTATTGACCGAGATGCCTTCCTGACTTACCGAATCAAAGATCTGGCTAAACTGCCGGTATACATGGGCTTTGGTTTGTTCGGGCAGCACCTCTACTTCAAAAAAGGCCCGGATCAGTAGCGAAAGCTCGGGAACCGACAGGTTGGTTTTAATACGGGGGGATGCTTCCAACGCAGGCTCAGCGATATCACCCACCTGCTTTAGGTAGGCTATTTCTTCTTCTATCCACCCCAGTAATTGAGCATGGGCCGTAGGCTGGTTAGGATGATAGCCGGGCGTAGTGTTAAGCGGTAGTTGCCGGTAAACTTTACGGTAACGGTAGAGCAGCTGTAAACGCTCGTTGATATCCCGGACTGAGGTGATTTCTTCCTGTAAGCGCGAGCTGCACCAGGCAATAAAAGCAGGATCGTTAAAGTTCTGCCGAATCAGTAACCGTTGCAGTGCTTGCTGATCTACTGATTCTTGTGCTACAAAAGCGTCCAACGCCTTTCGTAACTGCCTTTGATAGCGTCTGGAAATAGAGTTAACAAATTTCCCTGGTGTATTCCGCGGGATGAGTGCTTTTTTCAAGATCGTTAACAATGCTACGTGAATACCAGCGGTTTGCAAGCTTGCAAGGAGAGTTTCAAGTTGCTGATCTCTGCCTGAAGAATGTGCGCCAGCATTGATGGTAGGAAGTGCAGGGTCCAGGTAAGGGGAGAAGTGCTGCGCTAGAAAACCCTCCATCTCTTTCAGGCTTTGCAGAATGGCAAAGTATATATCCGGCAGGGTATATGCCCCGGATGGCAGGCTTTCTAATGGGGTTTCGCTGATCAGTGTCTTTATCAGCTCAGCGTACGTTAGTAGTGCTCGTTGATTATCCTGTACATACTTTCGGGCTTGCTTGCGGGAAGTGGTTTGATGAACGTGGTCCAGCATGGGTTGCTGAGCCGCCGTGCGCTGTTCTGTCAGTAAACACTGAAAGAAATGATAGCGCCGCTCAGCAGAAGACAGTGCCTCTAATGGATATCGGGCAAACAGCTCTACGTGCAGGCCCGCTTCTCCATCCTGCCAGTGATACCATTCCAGGACAGCTTCTTCTGAAAGAGACAGGTGCTCCAGTACCTGCGTAAGCAGGGTCTCACCGGATATATTTTCAGGTGTTTGCACGGTATGCTTCTTTTCCACAAACGTGGGCATCCGGTGCCTCTCAAGTAAGTAAGCCTGTAAGGACTGTATCGAAGGTGGGTCCGTCTCAGATAGCGTAAATTGGGCATAGACTTGTTTCACGGCATCCTCGGGGGCTTGGGACAGATAGCGATACCAGGCAAGCTGTTCGGGTGCCTCTAAAGGAAAATACAAGGGCGCCCAATCCCCTTGCAGCATACGACGGTAAATATCAAAGGTATAGGACACGTCTAGGATGTTGTTGGTCGGGCTACCTAATTCAACTTATGTGCCGAACCAGAACAGATCATCCTGGATGTAATGATTACGAAAGGATTATAGCTGTTAAGCTATCTAGGCTGCTTGGCCGTTTGATGAAGCACCCATGGTTGACTTCTGCTTACGCTGCCGGATACACTCGGTGCAATCTCGCTTATAGCGGGAAAGTTGTTGATGGCTTTTTGCCTTATGTCCACAGGTCAGGCACATCCGGTTTTGTGCGACTAGCTGTAGTTCTTCCTGGTGCTTTTGCTGCTGTTTGGAAAGTTGTTGTTGGAGTTTTTCTACGGTTTGCTTGCTTTCGGTAAGATCGGTGTGTTGCCTACCCAGCTGGGTCTGAAGCGTTGCTTGAGCTTGCCGGGCTGTTTGGAGTTCTTCAGTAAGGTTTTGGGACGTCTGCTGGGCGAGTTGCAATGCGGTAGTAATCTTTCTTTCTCCCTTTAATTCTTTCCACTTACCGACGAATAGGTAGACAAACAGATAATTGATGACGGCGATGAGCAGACTAAACAGTTGGCTGACGAAGATGTCTCGGGGAAGTCTTTCCAGGTTCCAGGCATCAAAAAAGAGGGTTGTGATGAAGTAGCCTGCTAGGGCAAAAAGCACGGGAAATGCCTGGTGAACCAGTTTACGATTAGCGGCAGTGGTCAGAATCGTCAAGTGAATAGCCACCGATAAAAACCAGGCGGCTGCTTCCCGTTGCCATCCATTCATGGTATCAGGAAGCTGCGTAATCAGTAGTGCCTGGCTTTCGTAGACCAGGTAGGCATACATGGCAAACATGCCGATCATAATAGGAGGTAAGGTAAACAGGCTGGCAGCAATCTTTTCAAAGAAGGTATGAATATGTTTTTCCATAGGCTGGTTGGCAAGGGGGCCGGTTGATAGTGGGAAAGGTAAATCAAAAGCACAGGAAGCCTCGTGGTGCACAAGTCTCCGTTTTTCCTGAATATGGGTGAACAGTGGCTTTTTACTTTATGGGTATATCAGCATTTTCATCGTTACAAGTGGGGTGAACCAATCTATAATTAGAGATACATTCTACGCCTAATATACTAAATATATGCTTAATTATGGTTAAAAATATATAAATATATAGTATGATATACTTAATATTTCTTGCTCAAAGCTGTTTTATTGACTTTTAGAGTAGTGTCAGTACCGAGAATTATATAAATAAATATTAAAAATAAACTGAGTTTCCGCATGGGAGACGTGCCTGTAATGTCTCAGCCCCTGTGGAACAGTAGCTGTCCCACAGGGGCTGTTCCACAAGGGGGCAGTAAAGACAGGAGGGGAGTACAGTCAGAAAGCAGCAAGCTGGGCCAAGGCATGCGTTTGATCGGTATGACTTCTTACCTGGAAGCCCGTAGAATAGATATTACTCACCGTAAAGCTGCGCGATGAGTTCCTGGTTTTGGGCTTCCAGCATGGCTACCCGCTGCTCCAGATGTTTGATCCTTAAGGCGGCAAGCCCGCTACTCAGCGAAGGGTGGGGGGCTGCTAGCGAAGGTTCCTCTAACATCGGCACATCGTCCTTAAAGTAGTAATTAACGTTCACCTGCGGATAGAGGGCAATGATTTCGGCTAGCGTATCATAGCTGGGTTTGACCTGGCCTTTTTCAATCTTGTAGTACTTATCGGGGCTATTAAGGCCTACTTGTTTGCTTAACTGATAGGCATTGGTGCCCAAGGCTTCCAATACGTCGGCAAATTTCTGGTGAATATCTTTGGTTGACTCAGCCATGACTACGTATAGTTTTCTGCTATATACGATATTTATCGTATCTTTCCATAGCCTGTGGTCGGTTTAAAATGACTTAGTCATTGAAACTACTACTTTAGATAGAAAAAGGAGGACCGAAGTCCTCCAATGATCATCGTTATTCGCGCTCATCCGGTAATAGTTGTAAGAATAGCTCTTGGGCGTTTATAGGGTTGAAGTGAAGATCACGCTCCAGGGGTAAGCCAAACGGTGGTACGCGTATACTTTCCAGTTCGCTACGAAGCACACTGCCTACTTCACACTCATAGACATCAGCTATACACCATATATAGTCACAATCTTCCGGATCCATATTAATGCAGTACCAGATGCCAAGTCCATAAGGGTTGAAGATCTTACAGATGACTTGTTGATTGTCCAACTCTCCGCCTAAAGGGTACTGATTGATAAGTTTTTCAATAATTTCACTGGTAAATAATTCCATAATAGTAACAATAAAAGTTAGGTGAGAAGTAGCTAAATAAGCTTTATAAGAGGCCCTCATCCGCAAAGGAGAAGTGGCTCTCGGAGGTGATAATCAGATGATCCAGAATCGGCAGGTCCAGTACTTTGCCCACTTCTTTCAAGCGGCGGGTTAGTTGGATATCAGCCTGACTTGGCTTCAGATTGCCCGAGGGGTGATTGTGGGCCAGCACCAGCGAGCTGCTGTTAGTTTTTAGGGCGGCACTAAAGATAATCTTGGGATCAACCACGGTTCCGGCCACACCTCCTACGGAAACAGGTAGGATGCCCAGCACCTGATTCGCCCGGTTAAGCACCAGCACTTTGAATTCTTCGCGCAGATCAAGCGTATTGAGATCCCAGTTGGCGGAAAAAACGAGGTAAGCATCTTCGGAGCAGGTGATCTTAGGACGGTAAGCAGATTTGACCTGGTTGCGGTAGCTGATCTGGATTTCAGCTACTTGATTAAAAAGTGTGAGTTGTTGAACAGGCATGAGCTATCAGATAAGGTAAAACATGAGATATGCTTCACGGAGTGTTGATAGCTAAAGCAGGACCTGTGGGGTTGCGGCCAAACAGGAAATGGCTTATACTCGCTTCGGATTGTGCCCTAGCTTTATGACGGACAGCTTTTGGTTGCAATTATGGCCTATCAACTACCTTTGCATCATCTCAGGGGTTACCCCAGCAGATAGCTTATAACTATTTATAACACTTTTTCACCAAGCCAGGAATTGATTCGGTTCCCAGCGAAGGCTTAGTTGCTGCTCTACAGATTACTTATTCCGTATTGATCTTAAAGAACGGCAACCTATGCACCAATTTATCGTGTAATTTAGTACAGTCATTTGACTGTCGTTGTTTAATCAAATGAGTATGAGCCAAGCTTCCATTTCCTTAAGTCCCGGACCACTTTCGTATTTGAAAGATGTATTAGCACTTTCTACTCAGGAACGTAAACGGGTGCAGTCTACCCTGGATTTACTCCCCCTTTCCAAAACCGGACTACCGATCAAGGCGCTAAAACACCTACAGAAGAAACTGCAAATCAATAACCGGGAGATGAGCGAATTGGTAGGGATGTCGGAGAGCACCTTGCAGCGACGTTATCGTTCGGGTAAGCGTTTGTCTGAGTTGGAATCTCAAACGGTGCTTCAATTGGCCGAACTCTGGTCACAGGGAATGGAAGTTTTCCAGGAAGAAGCCGACTTACGCACGTGGTTGCACAGTGAAGTTCCTGCCCTGGGGGGGCAAAAGCCTTTATCTTTACTGGCTACTCCCTTAGGCCGCTTTCATGTACAAGAAGTGCTGTTGCGGTTAGAGTGGGGAATATACTCTTAATAGCGGACAATGCTCGTTTATCGAATTGGTAGCTATAGGCGTATTCGCGATCTTCAGGGTACCGGTGGTTTATACGTCGCTGGTCGTTGGCATCAGAAGGGCACGCGGGTTTTGTATACGTCCTCTAGTGTATCGCTGGCTAAACTAGAGGTGCTGGCCAATAGCGTAGGCAAAATCCCTCGCAGCCTGGCACTGATCACCTTGGAATTTCCCGATGATGCCCCGATGCAACGGGTTTCGGTAGATCAGCTTCCGGTTAATTGGCAGCAATACCCTTACCCAACCCAGTTAAGCCAACATACGGAGGCATGGCTAAAGGATGGTGCTTCCTGGATTGTGCAGGTGCCGTCGGCTCAATCGCCTACCGAATATAACTATTTGTTTAACCCTCAGCACCCTATGCATCATCAACTCAAAATTGTGGAATTGCGAGATGAGTTATTTGACCTACGGTTTAAACAATAGGTCTTTGTAGGAAAAACCCATCAGAAGATTATATCCTTTTAATCAGGCAGAAATATTGGTGCGGCTCTCGCAAACCGCACTGCAAGAAATACTTTTACAGAGCAGTCGCCTATTCCATAACTACCTGCCCAACATGGTTGCCGGGCAGTCTACCATGGGCATTGTTTTTGCCGGAAAGAAAGTAGATTATCTTTCCATGGGAACACGACTGGCCTACTATGTAAAATGCACGTATTGTTACAAAAGCTTTCCTCATCGGCTCGGGTGGCTATTGGGTATCAGTAGCTTTCTTGTTTCTTCCTGTATGGTATACGAAAGCAGTACGTTAGGCCAAATCAAGCCTTTCATTACTTCTTCACCATCGACCATTACCGAACCTTCTTCGCCCTGCCGCTACGATCCGCAGAGCCAGACGTATAGAGAGTGCTGTCATGTGATGGCCGATGGAAGCTGTGCACATTTTGGTAATCCTTGCACCGAGGCCAGCGAAGATGATAGCAACTGTCGCTATGATCCTCAAAGTAACACCTACCGGGAATGTTTCCACGTGATGGCTGATGGAAGTTGCGCCCACTTCGGTACCCCTTGCCAGCCAGAGGGTGCTTCGTCGGGCACATCCGCTGCCACCCCCTGCTTATATGATGCCGAAAGCCAGTCCTACCGGCAATGTTTTCACGTAATGGCGGATGGCTCTTGTGCCCATTTTGGTACCCCTTGTTAGCTTGAAAAACTTTTGTGCCTCAGTTGGATAGCTGGCTATTGGAAAAAGTTATACTCGGAAAACGATTCATATACTGGCAGAAGCTGCGATTTGGATTCTCTGCTTTCATCTTTCTATGTGAACCAAAAGTGCTTTCTATAAGCAGTATCGCAAAACGGCACCATTACTCGAATAAAAGAGCAACAAAAAAAGGGAGATTACTCTCTCCCTTGATTGTCCATGATGTAGTCTACCGCCCGCTGGGCTTTCTGAGCTGCATCAATTACAAAGCGTTTATCATTGCGTAAGACCTTCAGCCAGCCCTGAATATAGGAAGCCGCATCGTCCAGCGCAGCTTCACTGGAAATGTTCATTAGGTTCGCTATAAAGCTGGCACCCATTTCGGCGATGAGTTCTTCCTGGCTGTAAGACCAGGAGCCAAAGGGCTGAGGTTCACGCACACTACTGCGGTTGAGCCGCTTAGGATGCCCGGTGGCGTGGGTAAGTTCGTGGTAGAGCACTTGAAAATACGCTTCCATGCTGGGAAAGGCCGTCATGGCAGGCATATTGATGTAGTCGTGCCGGGGATGGTAGAACGGGTTATTACTCTGTGTTTTGACTGCGACCGAATGAGGCATACTGTGTAAGGGTTGAAACCCACGTATGAGTTTGTCTTTTTCGAGGTTAAAAGTACTAGCTGGAAACGTCAGGTCAATGCCTTCAACATCCTGGATGTTAAAAACGCGGTAGTAGCGTAGAAAGGCTTTTCGCTCCACCTCACCACTGGGCAGTGCCTTGGCTTCTTCTTCGGTGAGCTTGCGCCCGGTGTCGGTATGTTGAAAGTACCACTGCCAGTAGACGACAGGAAGCGACTGCGAGCCTTTTCGGATAGTGCCTCCAAGCTGCTGAGCCTGCTGGAAAGTGAGAAAGTAGGGGTGGGTAAGGCCTAAGGTGTTGAGCAATAGGGCATTGATGCCCCGGTAGGGCTTTTTAGTGAGATAGTTGGCCGCGGGCCCCTGTGCGCTCCAGCGCTGCTTCCAGGGGATGACGCCCTGTTCCAGCTTTTCCATAATGATGCCGGTAACCAGCTGATAAACGTCTTGACGGGTGGTTTTGGACTTTGCCATAGTGTTTGGGATTTATGCCCGCTGTTGAATTTGAGCAGGCGATGAAACATGATATGGCATCATACCCGTTCTGGGGTAGAAGTGCAGAGGATGGAGCGTATGGCCCAAGCCCAAAAAGCAACGGAATAAACTGTGAGAAGGAATGCAGCAGGGCTTTATGCCGGAATTTTTTGGAGCGCGTGATACCCCAGGACGAACTTGCCTATCTCATGTTGCTAGCTATGATATTCTGAGATAGTTCGAGTGCTAAAGGCTTTCAAATGGGCTGTACTTCGGAAGAATCACTCAGATGATAAAACTGGGTTTTGTAATCAAGCAAGGGTACATGCTGATTGATACTTATTATAGAGCATTACGATTAAGAACGCTGATGATCAGTTGCTTGACGATTTCCATTTCTTCGCTTTTGCTAGCCGCTACCAGCAACGTAAGGCTCGCCAGGGCTTCGTTGCTCATGATCGGCCGGCCATCTTCTCGCAATAGCAGGTTATTCTTTTCCAGAAATAGCAGGAAGCAAGCGGCGGCTATTCTTTTATTTCCATCCACAAAAGAATGATTTTTAATGATTAGGTACAGTAAGGTAGCGGCTTTTTCTTCCAGGCTCGGGTAAAAATCCATATCGCCGAATCCTTTGCCAATTTGGGCGACGGAACTTTGAAAACTCTCATCCTTTTCTTTTCCGAATACGGCCGAATCAAAATCAGCCTTCATGCGCTCTACTACTTGCCAGTAGTCTTCCAGGCTGGGATAGTTAGCCGCCTGAGTACTGTTGCCTTTTTTATCCAGTTGTTCGTGATCGTAATCATCTAGTAGTTGAAGCCCTTTAGCAAAATGCTGGAGCCAGTCTAGCTCCTCCTGTTCGGCTTTATCGGAGATGACTCTTTCCAGTATGCGAATACCCGTTTTTAAGTGTTGTACTTCCTGCTGTTTTTGAGCTAGACGACTTTCGTTAATAGCATAGCCCTGTACCAGATAATCTTTAAGTCGTTGAGTTGCCCAGATACGAAACTCTGTTCCCCGTTTTGATTTAACCCGATATCCCACGGAAATTATTACATCCAGGTTATAAAACTTGGTCTTATATTTTTTGCCATCACCGGCAGTTGTCAAGGATTCCTTGACAACTGAATCTTTCTCCAGTTCGCCATCCTTAAAGATATTGCCAATGTGCAAGCTAATATTCTGTTTGGTCTGGGAAAATAACTCCGACATTTGGGCTTGGGTGAGCCATACAGTTTCCTGATCAAGGCTCACTTTTAACGCTATCTGGTTGTCGGGGGATTGATAAATTTCTATACTAGAATTCATGGTCATAGTTTCAAAAAAAGGGTCATTACACGTTGACAAAGTACTGATAATTTGAAGAACGGAAGGCTAGAAAATTAGAATAAATCAGATTGATAATAGTAGCAGGATACCCGCAGAAATAGACTGGTAGGAAAGTAGATCAGTGAGCAGTATGGTCTAATTCAGGGGTTTCACGACGGCGAAGACTATCCAGCACCTGTATATATAGTTCGGGGCGATCCAGATTGACCAGATCGGCTGGAGAACAGGTGATGGCTTCGTATTCTTCCCAGGTGTTTTGTTGGACGTAGGCCATCAGGCGAAGATTCAGCTTTTGACAGGTTTGTAGCAGCTTGATGGTGATCTTTTTTACCTCGCACTCATCTAGTCGGGGAATCTGCTCACCCGCGTACTGCTCACTAAACCAGCTTCCGGCATTTAGCCTAACAAGGTAAGATGAGGTGCGCAGAAAAATAGGTGCCCACCCATCGGTCGTACGGCTGCCGCGTAGGTATTCTCCGGAGCCAGATGATTGGCACCCCGATGCACTAACTACCTCAATAGGATGGTCCGTCAGTAGTTGGACTTCCGCCCAACGATTGATAGGGTAGTCTGGAATTGAGGGTTTTTCCAGAGGCGCTTCGTTAGAGCAGGAAGAAAGGCAAATAGCTAGAAATGCAACGATAAGCGTGATGGATAAACGGGGATTCAGTACCATCGGGATATCTAAATTTTTAGGAAATGCTTTCTTTATGGCTTTAGCCCATCTATCTTTTAGAACTATCATTTCAGCTGTTAAAATTAGTGCGAAAGCTTCTCACTAATTGAATAAACTGCTAAGAAATAAGTCTAGATACAACTTATATTAAACATTAGCTTTTCTATAAAGACTATAAAAATATAGCTTTCATTCCTATGCAGAGGCCGCCTGCTGAATAAACTGTGGAAGGGTATAATGAGCTTTACGCTATAGTCTTCAAGATCAGATCTTTTGCGGTGCGTGATACCCCAGGACAAACTTGCCTATCTCATGTTGCTAGCCATGATGTTTTGAGATAGTGTGCCTGCTAACCGCAGCTGAACCAGTTGTATTGCTGTTTTTAAGGGCTTTTGGTGGCCTATACCCTAAGTAGTATCAACCTAGACAGTCAAACTATTTGCATAGAAAGAGTAGGTCAATGGATTAGGGGCCATCGCTAGATTCTCCAGAAAGTTAACGGTACGTTGATCCGGTTGAAGCTGATCTTACCCCTTTTGAACATAACAGTAGTACTAAGGTTGAGCGTAAGAACTAAGAAGAACATAATCTGCTAATATAGCAATCAAGTAGCTACCGATAGGTTAATGGAATAGCAGGTTTTAAGAAGAAACGATGTATGTTATATATAACTATTAAAATTTTAAATATAATCATTTTTAT
Source organism: Roseihalotalea indica (assembly GCF_022458895.1). Next base: position 503,051 of record NZ_JAINFL010000003.1, read on the forward strand.
ATATTTGTAGGTCTAAATGAAGACCTATGCAGACAGTTAAACCATTCGCCTTTCTGGGTATTTTTCTTGTTTTCTTTAGTCACTCAAATGGTCAAATAGGTCCTACGATTGCTTCAGAAGAAGTATTTAAGTTTGAAACCCAATCCCTGATTGATGCAAGATTCATTGATGGATCGTTAGCCTGGGCAGATTATGATAATGATGGTGATCAGGATGTAGTCATCACCGGAAGTGATGGAATTTACCTCTTTCAAAACACTGATAATTCATTAGTAATGGTGCCTAACGTTCCATTTAGCAGAGTGCGGCGCGGATCTTTATCCTGGGCTGATTACGACAATGATGGAGATCAGGATCTTTTAATTACGGGTGAAGAAGGTACATTAGACCCAATAACTAAATTATACCAATATAATAAGCAGGAAAATACTTTTACCGAAGTATTTGAAGGGGTATTTGAACCGGTTAGTGAAAGCGATGCTGCCTGGGCCGACTATGATAATGATGGAGATTTAGATGTGCTGATTGCAGGAGAAAGGCGTTACAAAGATGGTGCAACTCTATTATACGAAAACATGAATGGAACGAGCTTTATCAAAGTTCAGTCTATGTCCTTTGAGGGGGTCACTGATGCTTCTGTAGCTTGGGCCGATTACGATAATGATGGGGATCTGGATGTCGCCATTACCGGGATATTTGAAGGTTATGAGTTTGACTACGAAACTGGTAGAACGGAAGATTTCTATGAAGGTAGAACAACGCTCTATAAAAACAATGGTGATAAAACCTTTACGAAGGCAAATAGCTCCTCTTTTGTAGGGGTACGAAATGGTGCGTTAGCCTGGATAGATCATAATAATGATGGTTATTCGGATTTAATGATTGTTGGAGATGAAATGCCTGTAAAACAAGCTAAACTGTACCAATATAATAATGGCAATGATACCTTCAGTGAAGTATTTGAAGGAACGTTTCGTGGGGCTTATGAAAGTGATATTGTGGTGGCCGATTATGATCAGGACGGCTACCAGGATATTTTAGTGGTAGGCTCAGATACTAAAGGATTATCGGCAACGCTGTATAAGAATTTGTCAGGTCAGGGTTTTGAGGAAGTGCTGGATACTCCCTTTGAGGGTGTTTACCGAGGGGCTGCCGCTTGGGGAGATGTTAATGATGATAGCTATCCAGACTTGGCAATTGTGGGGACAAGCAACTCTAGCAAATTGTATATCACCAAACCTACCCAACAGCGGTTTCTTTTTCCCCTTGATAAAGAAGAACAAGTGGCGATCAATACTTCTTTGCATTTTACCCTAAATGAAGAAGTTATAAAGGGTAGCGGTAATATGTATGTCAACCAAGCGGATGATGATACTGTCTTTGAAACAATCGATATCGCTTCTGAAAAAGTTACTATTGATGAGAACACCGTTTCCTTTTATCTGGATGAAGACCTGCTGGGCGAAAAAACCTATTACATTACGGTAGATACAGGTGCACTGGTAGATCTGGAAGGAAATGAATTTGAAGGTATTAACAGCCAGGACATATGGAGTTTTACTACCAGGCCTTATTCTATCCCTTCCCTGAAGGTTGCCTCTACTTCGGTAAGTCCTACCAATACCAAGTCGTTTCCAGGAACCTTTACATTTACCGAGCGCGTTTCAGGGTTTGACATTTCTGATATTCTGTTGGAAAACGGGGTGGTTTATGAATTACAAACCACGGATAGTATCGAGTTTGATGCCCGTATTATTGCGGATACGGAAGGTGTCGTTTCTATTCAAGTCTTACCAGGGGCCGCAAGAAGCCTCAAGCAAGTTGATAGTAAGGCGGCCTCTTTTGAAATTGACTACGACCCGAATGAAGAGAAGCAAGCATTTGACCGCTATGATAAAGTGTTTCCCTACGATCCTGAAGCCGGGGATTATTTTGGTATCTCGGCTTCTATATCGGATAGTGTTGCGCTTATTGGCTCCTCCCGCGACGATGACTACGGTGATCAATCAGGTTCGGCCTATATTTTCAAGAAAAATGAGCTGGGTAAGTGGACGCAGTACCAGAAGCTAACATCCTCTGATGGTGCTGACTTGCATCGATTCGGAAATGCTGTGAGTATCTCGGCTAATTATGCAATCATCGCCTCACCCTTAGACGGAAAAGGCTCGGTCTATATCTTTGAGAAAGATAGTGAAGGTATATGGCAGCAAGTTCAGAAAATTACCACCCCGCTAACCAGTGATCCTGATGCCAGCCATTTTGGGAATAGCGTGCTTATCTCCGGTGATTATGCATTTGCAAATTCCCACTCTTCTAACGGGAAGACTGTATATATTTTCAAAAGGGATAATGAGGGTGATTGGCAATATTGGCAAACTCTAACCTCTCCTACAGAGTCTTACAGTAGTACATTTGGTGAAGCATTTGATGTATACAATAATTATCTTGTGATCGGTGCTTGGGTTGATCGCAAAGCTTATATTTTTGAGAAAAATGAGGTCGGACTCTGGGAATATAACCAACTGCTTACGCCCGTAAGTTCTGCACCTAGTGATTTTGGTCATCATGTTAGTATTATCAACAATACTGCGTTTGTTGCTTCCCACGGAGATGAAGCTACAGGAAGACGAATTTACGTGTTTGAGTTATCAGAATCTGGTTGGGGTCAAAAGCAAATTCTGACTCAATCAGATGAACCCTATCGTGATTATTTTGCCTCTTATATAAGTTTCTCGGATGACTACGGCGTAGTAGTAAATAAAAGGAATGAAGCGATGTATATATATGGTAAAAATGGTGAAGGAGACTGGGAGCGAAAACAAAGTATATCCATTCCTGTAATATATCCCCATATCGGTTCAGTAGGAGTTACAAACCAAGATTTTGTTCTCGGGACGCTCTTTGACAAAGACAAGGGAAGCGGTGCAGGCAGTGCCTATTTTTTTGAAGTTGAGAAACCAGCTGTTGATCTGAATATATCAGCTACTGAAGTTTTTTCCGACGGGCAGTCGGTGTTCCAGACGCACTTTAGCTTTAGCGAAAAGGTATCAGACTTTGCCCCATCCGATATCACGATCATCAACGGCTCGTTTTCTGAACTCACAACAGCCGACAGTATAACGTTCATCGCTTCCATCACTCCCACCAACCCCGGACAGGTAAAGTTGCATGTAGATAAAGATGCCGTAAGAGCCACACAGGATAATAGCCAGGGGAATAAAGCAAGCTATGCCCTCTTCGTTTACGACCCTGAGGCTCCTACTGTGGCTTTTGAAGACCGAGCGTTTGATACAGCAAGTGCCACGTATACACTTGATATCGTATTTAGCAAAGCCGTAAGCGCCTTTTCTAAAGAAGATATTATTATCGTTAACGGAAGCGTAGCGCAAATACAAACATCCGATAGTACTAGTTTCTATGCTACTATTGTACCTGGAAATGAAGGGGAGATTTCATTGAGTATACCGGCGTCCGCAGCCTATGATAATTTGGGTAGAGAGAATCACGCTTCTGACCAGTATGCTTTCATCCATGATCTCATATCGCCTATGGTCGTACTTACCCATCACTACGGTGAGCTTACTAATCAGGTTGATATAGAGGTAACGATCGCTTTTAGTGAAGCAGTATCGGGGTTTAACGCTGTAGATATGCAGCTCGATAATGCGACGGTTAAGGGGCTGTATACTACCGATAGTATCACCTTTCAGGCCGATATCCGCCCTGTTGTAGATGGAATGATTTCCATCAGCGTGCCTGTTGATGTAGCGCACGATAGGGCAAATAATGGCAATGTTTCGTCTCATCAAGTGACCATGAACGTTGACCGGCAGCAACCTGACGTGGCGATTACCTGCTTGAGTCAACATTTCACAAACGAATTTATTAGCGCAACGATTGATTTTAGCGAAGCTGTTCAGGAATTTGACGCCAAGGATATATCGGTAGAAAATGGGACAGTGACCGAGTTGACCACCACCGATAGTGTGACGTTTCATACAATCATTGCGCCAATGGTAGAAGGCACGGTCACTATACAGGTTGAAGAACATGTGACGAAAGATCTGGCCGGAAACCTCAACGTAGCTTCTGCGCCAGTAACGGTGGTATATGATACGACAGGGCCACTTGTTGAGATTATTTCTTCGGTAGACAGCATCACCAATGTTACTAAGATACCGGTCATTATCGCATTCAATACACCGGTAGTCAATTTCAGTAAGCAAAGTGTTATCGTTCGTAATGCCTACCTTGATACATTGGTGACTCAGGATAGTATTACTTTTCATGCTGATCTTATACCCATGGCAGAGGGGAGGGTAGACCTCGAAATAGCGGCTAATACGGTTTCCGATCAGGCCGGAAATCAAAATCCCAGAGCCAGTCAATTGAGTACAAGGGTTGATCGGACTGCGCCAACGGTAGAGATGACTACCTCTAAAGCTCTTTTTTCCAAATCGGATAAGATCGTACTAACGGTTGCCTGTAGCGAACCGGTAAAAGAATTTGTCACGAGTAGTCTAACCGTAACCAATGGGTTGATTGACAGCCTTACTACTATTGATAGTGTGACCTTTACAGCACTGGTCATTCCTCAAACCGATGGGGTAATCACGGTAAAAATAGAGGAAAGTGAAGTGCAGGACCACGCCGGCAATGAGAATCAGACCCGCGGCGAGTTGGTGCTCCACTATGACAGTTCATCTCCCTCGGTCAGTATCAGTAGCATAGAAGCCGATACAATATATGAGGACTTCCTGTCGGTGATCATCGTGTTTGATGAAGTGGTTACCGGCTTTAGTAAAGCAGGTATTCAAACGACCAATGCCGACATTGCGATGGTAACAACGACCGACAGCCTGGCTTTCACCGCTCAGGTAATTCTAGATGCTGCCGGGACGTTTTCTCTTTTCGTGCCGGCCAATGTGGTAAGCGATCTGTCGGGTAATGGTAATATGGCTAGTGAAAGCTTCACACGAATGTATGCGACAACGGAGGACACTACAGAAGTCTCGCGTTATAGTGTAGGAATCACGGCATTATCCGAAGACACCACGAATGTGCCTGCCTTCATAGCTTCGCTTTATAAAGTTGCAGATAATCAGTTTACTGTAGTAGACACTAAAAGTGTTTCAGGAGCAACTGCCTTCACGTTTAATGAACTGGAGGCAGGTGATTACACGGTTGGGATACAACCTTCCGATACCAATTACTTACCGGTTTATCTGGGAGACCAATTTCTTCTTTCCGATGCACAGGTGCTAAATCTAGCGACTGACACGACGCAGAATATGATGCTATTTCGTAAAACATCAGTAGAGCAGTCGGGTACTTCTACGATATCGGGTACTCTAAGGCAAAGTGAAGAAACGAGCGGTGGCAGACTACTCATGGGGGACACCGATACCGGGAAAGTCGTAGCGAATGTGGCCGTTTACCTGCTTCATCCTGATACCCGAGAAATCATCAGTTATGCGGTAACTGATCAACAGGGTAACTTTATATTCACAGGGTTACCCGTAGGCCGCTACTTATTCACCGCTGACTACCAGGGGTTGTCTACAGACATTCAGGCAAATGTGATTCAGGTATCAACGGATTTTGAGACAATCAAAATCACTGCCATTGCCGGACGCAACATTAGAGTAACCAGTTCACAGTCAGCCCAGCAGGTCACGGCTATAGAAGATACCCTTTTATCCACCAACGTACGGTTTTATCCAAATCCGGTGGTACATGAGCTTCGCATTGATTTACCGGCTGATTGGCTAGAAGGGCAGATCATGATAAGCGATATGTCCGGTAAAACTGTTTTAGTTAAGCAAATTGAGGCTGTAACCACGACAGTGGATGTAAGCCGGTGGCATTCGGGTATTTATCTTATTGATGTAGTGAAGAACGGATATCGCCAATCATATAAAATTGAAAAGTATTAAATCTTAACGTGAAGTTATTGTTCTTGGTGACCTTGAGCTCCTCTCCATAGTAGGAACAGCATAAAAGCAAGAGATTGGACTTTAAACTCATTCGTTCAATGGACTCTTGTGAAGCCATTCTTCTCAGAGAACTGTGTGGTTTGCGTAACCCGGTCAGAAACTGCGATTTCTAAGGATTAAGCAAGCGCTAGTACATAGTTCTTTTCATATCGCCTAGCGACCCAGTTACGTTTGTCTCTGACACAGGCAAAAATCCTTTTGACAACCTTGTTTCGCACCGCATTAATGACATTCATTTTATTTTTATCCCGGTGGGGCACCGCTTCTTGTACTTTGCGTTGATAATACAAAGTCAGACCACCTTCCATGTTGATAGCTGATATGGCTACTATGCTACGGTGGCCCACATTTCCACACCTCAACAATAATAGGTTCTTCTAAAAATATTTATACCATACAAATCTAAAGGTTTCACGCCGGGTAGGGGAAGTAACTGTTTTCTATAATGAGATCATAAAAAACCGTGGGGCAATCGTAATTAGGTTGCTACTCAAGCCGTCGGCTCGTATCTTGATAGAAAGCTCACCTATCTCTATGGCTACATCCGTAGCGGCTACTCAACCGGAAGCGCTCTATCAATTCAAAATTCTATAAGATCGAATAGTCCGCAACTATTTAAGCTTAATGTAACAAAAGCAACCAAGACTACTTTATTACTAAAGTATGTATTGTGTTTATATCCATTGCTGTCAAACAATTGAATTACTTGCGTACGTTGTCGGTTACCTGTTTCTTGCAATAATCTGGCTCTAGACTTTTCAATGGTATCTACTTTTGAGGAAAGGGAGATTGACAGAAATTATGGATATAAAATAATCAGCAAAAATCTCTAGTTATTCAGTTACTATAAAGTTGTAATAATAATTATCATCTACCTGACTTTCCTCAAAAGGTATCTGATTTTCTACTAAATGCTGCCGATAGATATAGGTATGGTTGTTTTGCTGTGTGAAATATTCCACTTCGGCAAAGCCATCGCATGGTTGATCCTCATTAACGTAGATATAATCATTACTTGAGTCAAAGCTAATAGTGTATTTTCCGCTACTAAGAGGAATGATTTTGAGATTGAATTCACGGTCGTCATTAACTGATTCCAGTAATACTCTGCGAGCACCTAAATCATAGTTTGGCTGAACACCTTGAGGTATAACTATAGCACCTTGTTCAATAATAAGTTCGAAGTCTGCTACGGCAGGTTCTATGAAGTCATCTGTATCGGTTTGTTGTAGTTTACCAAATCCTAAAATAGGTCCCCAAGAGGTATTAGTAAAGTCTAAAACCTTATTTACTTCTGTGGCATTTGCTTTTGCATTGATGGTTATTGTATCACCAATGCTTAAAGTATCTTTACTAGGCTCGAAAGTGATAGGAACTTTAATAGTATCATCTGGATCTAAACAATCTTCGTTATTTAGATCAAATAATCCACATCCAGTTAGGCTTATGAGCAGGACAGCAGTTACTGTCCTGTTATAGAAATTTTTTATGATTTTAGTATCCATAGCTGTTAAATAGCTGATTTACTTGAGTCCGTTGACGATTACCTGTTTCTTGCAACAACCGCGCCTCAAATTTTCCAATGGTATTTACATCACTGTCTAACGCATTAGCAAATTGGCTTGTTGTGAAACCATTTGTATTATCTGTAACATTAATCAATGGTTGTCTATCGACAGCGTTGACGTTGTCTTGTAAATCGTGCATAACTCCTTCAGGTATCCAAGCAAATACACGGCCGCTATTAGGATTATATGCTTCAATATCATTTTGGTGTATAGCTGTAATTGACCCATACCGGCGATGAGCAAGCTCCGCACCTATATATTCACCCCACGCTTCTGTTAGAGCCATCAGCCCAGCTCGGGACTCAGTGCCATTGCCATATGGTGAAGGTCTATTTTTTAGTTGGACATCTAAATATGCATTATAGACATTCATTGTAAACCCTCGTCCGTTTTGAGAAAAATGCGAAGTGTGGCCAATCTCGTGATAGATTGTTTCCATGATCTCATTAGTCCGAAAGTTATTTGGGTTAAAGTTGATAATCATATCGGGGGCAAGAGATTGAGCTAAACCAGAGACTAGACCGCCTATAGGAGTTAAAGCTACATTAATAATTAGTGATTCTACAATGTTCTTAGGAGTAGCAAAGTAAGCAGCCATAGGAGCTGCTCCACTAGAAACGTTATCATTTTCATCGTCTACGTAAATATTCAATTTAGGAGGGCGATAGGTTCCGTTAGCCAAACCTTGGCTGATAAAGTCGCGAAGGGCAGTGATCGTAAGTCCCCATACTACTCCGTTGTCATGAGGTTGGCCTGGACCGCCGATAGTATATTGAATACTTTCCATTCCGCCGCGCTGGTATTGACCAAGGTGCTTTCGTGTAGCAAAATAGCGCCCTAACTTGGTTTCATCGGTGTTGAAAATGCGGCATTCTCCGTTCTCAAATACTAGATTAATGTCTACCTTATTGCTAAAGTTTCCATGATCCATGTTGAAAAATCCATTTTCATTAGTGTAAGTGGTTTTGACTTTCAGATGACGGGCGGCCCGTATCTTTACTCCCCAAACAGGCAGTGCTCGATATGTGATATCACCAGTAGTAGTGGTGATTCGGTCTTGTATTAAGATCGTTCCCCGTGGATCATAGCGACGAGCACTTTGACTTTTCCGTACATATGCTGCGTCTTCTTTGTATCCGGCTTGTTGGAGAGCTGTTGCTGTTAAGTTAGTGATGTCATAGCGCCCTTGTTCTTCCATATCAGATTCATCAGGAAAATGAAGCTCCTCTATAATTTCTGTTTCTATACCTTTAGGTAATTTATAAGTTGCTTCAACTACTGTATACATCCATGTAGGTTGCCCCTCGGGTATACTGGGATCATGATAGTATTCCCCCCATTGTTCTACATCATAATCTAGAGGGTAACCAAACAGCTCTAAATCATCTTTCATGATCAGAGTTGCTTCTTCATCGGTTTTGGGTAGAAACCGAATATATAGATGGGTAGGCTTTAATTTTTCTTTGCGAGTGCCAGGATAAAGTTTTTGATAGGCTGCTTCAACATTTTCTAAAGCAAAAGCTATAGGTTGCTGTTTTCCCAAAACTATCTGATCATCAAAGTTACTAGAAATCTCATTTTTACCATTAACTTCTTGTGGGGACTTGTCAGGTGATATTTCTTCTCTTTGGCAACTAAAAAGCAAAATAGAGCTGCATGCTGCAAACATAAGCAGTCGAGTGAGAGCTTTCATGAAAGTGAAATTTAGGTGAGGATATATAATATAATTACAATTATAATGATATAAGTTAAAAAGACAACTGTATTTATGCATTATATAATGCTGAATTCTAAAAACGATATCATTGGTATTAAGCTAATGATATAATATTGCCGATTTAGAAGATACGTGTATCAAAAAACAGGAAATGGAAGGGGTTAAATAAGGTGTTCAGATAGCAAACGGGCAATCTTAGGCGCTGTCGTATCAATACCCCGACCTTTGCCTAAAACTATGCTGTCTACACTCCGTGCGGTGGGTACTTGATAGTAATACTGGCAGTAAGAAATCTGAAAAATTCTTAGCGATTTCTAAGGATTAAGCAAGCGCTAGTACATAGTTCTTTTCATATCGCCTAGCGACCCAGTTACGTTTGTCTCTGACACAGGCAAAAATCCTTTTGACAACCTTGTTTCGCACCGCATTAATGACATTCATTTTATTTTTATCCCGGTGGGGCACCGCTTCTTGTACTTTGCGTTGATAATACAAAGTCAGACCACCTTCCATGTTGATAGCTGATATGGCTACTATGCTACGGTGGCCCACATTTCCACACCTCAACAATAATAGGTTCTTCTAAAAACATTTATACCATACAAACCTAAAGGTTTCAAGCCAGATTATAATCTTGCCTTCAGGTAGCGGAATTAAAAGTTCGTTGGCTAGTTGCATCAAAGTTATTATAAGGGATATGTATTACTGATAGAATGCTCGTATCAATAGGCATAACCTACATAGTTCGTATCATTTTGTCAAAGAGTCAATACCCAAAAAAGGGTAACTTTTACCCACTTTTTCGCCTTAGGTAGAATCACTTGGATCATGAATAAAATATCCGTACTATGCACTATTGAGAAGTATTGATGACCCCACCTTGAGGGTTGCAGCATCATATGACCGAACAACAACGCCTACTAAGACTCCTGAAATTCATTTCCCTCCTGGCCTCAGCGTATCGCCGTACCGTAGAGGAATATGCCAGTAAGCTGGACGTAAACCGAGCCACCATCTACCGTTACCTCAAAACGATTGAGGCTGCCGGATTTCCTATACATCGTGACGATCAGAAACGTCCTTTCCTGGATCGTACCCTACTGAAGCGAGAACTACCCGATCTGGTATTTTCCGCCGAAGAAACCCGTATGTTGAATGATCTGGTTCGGGGCTGCACCTCTCCGTTGCAAGCTGATTTGCTCAGTAAGATCTATATGCACTCGGAGCAGGCCGAGTTGATCGAGTTGATCGATAGTATGGCAGATGTGCAACAAGCCGTCAAGTACCGGGCTTTGAATGAGGCTATGGATGAGAAGAAGCAGGTGGTATTGAAGCAGTATGTATCGGTGAATAGCGGAAAAGTACACGATCGCCGAGTAGAACCGATTTGCTTCCGAGACAATCATACAACCCTGGAAGCCTACGATACTGAGAAGAAAGGCATTCGTTACTTTGAGCTAGACCGCATAGCGGAAGTAAAGCCCAGCAATAAGCGGTTTCAGCACCGGGAGCAACATCACTCGCAGGATACCGATCCCTTTCAGATAGCCAACCTGCCGATGCTGGAAGTGGAGTTAGAGCTTTCTCTGGCGGCCGCCCAACAGCTGAAAGAACGCTACCCGGCTACCAAAGCGTACTTAACAGAATCCGGAGACCGCTTTCTGTTCTGCGCCCCGGTAAACGAACAGTTTAAGCTACTGGATGCATTTCTAATGAGCTGCTGCCGGGAAGTGCGCATTATCAAACCAAAAGCATTGACGAATCACCTAAAACAGCTATGGCAACAACGGACTTTTTAAAAACTTTTTTTCTACTGTCGCGGAGGATGCAACTTTGGTGTCGTAGACTTGCATACACCGCATGTAAAAACCAAACCAGGCATTATGCGATTTAACTTGACATTACAGATCATTGGCCAAAACCGGATTCTTCCCATTAACTACCAGTATCCACTGCATAGCTGGATATACCGGGTCATACAGCAGGCCAATGCTGAGTTTAGCCAATTCCTGCACGGTGAAGGCTATCGGCTGGGCGACCGACAATTCAAGCTGTTTACCTTTTCTCAACTGAACGGAGAGCCGTACCGGATTTACAAAAAGGAACAGCGTATTGGCTTCTACGGAAACGAATTGCAGCTAGGCATCAGTTTTTGGATACCCGAAGCGGCCGAGCACTTTATCCGAGGCTTGTTTATGGGACAGCAATTCAGGTTGGGCGACCGCCTGAGCCAGGTGGATTTTGAAGTGGTACGTATTGAGGCCCTACCCCGACCGCTATTTGAAGAGGTAATGCACTACCGCACCGCCACCCCAGTGGTAGTGAGCGTTCATGTACCCGAGCACAAACACCCTCAGTATCGGGCACCAAACGATGAAGGTTACGCTCAGCGATTGCTAATGAACTTGCAACGAAAAGCGGAAGCCGTGGGGCTGAGCCTACCCATGACCAGCGCAACGGCCTTTCATGAAGGGAAACTTGATTTTGCTGATGAATGGAAATTGGACCTGAGCGGCCCTTTTCGTAGGAAAGGAATCTTCGTAAAACAGCATACCCCCATGCAGAATAAGATTATCGGGTATATCTATCACTTTGAAATGATAGCCCCACCCGAAGTACAGCAGCTAGCGTACTATGCGGGTTTAGGGGAGGATAATAGTATGGGGTTTGGATATTGCGATGTAAAATGATAAGAGATTACTATCATCAATTGACTTCGTTTTTCCCCTATAAGTATCAAATAGAAGTTGCTAACCTGCTTTTAGGAGGCAAAAATGTAATCTTAACTGTACCTACAGGGGCAGGAAAAACATGGGCATCGATTGTTCCTTTTTTATATGCATTGGAGCATCCTGAAATAACATTTCCTAAAAAGATGGTATATAGTCTGCCATTAAGAACCCTGACCAACTCTATTTATACCGATATCATTGATAACAAATGTATTCAAGAGCGATTTCCTAGAATCACACGGCAGACTGGCGAATTCTCAGATGATAAGTATTTTGAGCAGGATATTATATTCTCAACCATTGACCAGACGTTAAGTAATTTCCTATGCTTTCCATTGGCATTATCACCCAGACAGGCAAATATCAATGCAGGAGCTTTGGTTGGAAGCTATCTAGTATTTGATGAGTTTCATTTGCTAGATGCCAATTTGTCTATGGCAACTACGCTTGGCATGTTAAAAATGCTAGGTAATCTATGTCGTTGTTGTATTATGACCGCTACATTGAGTAAGGAGTTTACTGAAGCAGTAAGAGAGGTATTGCCTAACTTTAGCATTGTTTCTCTAGACGATAATAAGTACCAGGCAGACAAAGAAAAAATAGGCTCATTACTTCCGAAGGTAGATAAGAAGAAACTAAAAGTTGAAAATGAACCACTGTCGGCAATTAGAATTGCTGAGATGCATTCATCTAAAACGATTGTCATTTGCAATCGAGTAGAGACTGCTCAAATAATTTATAATGATTTAATAGACATCTATGATACGAAACAGCACCCAAACCTCTCTCAGATAAAGCGGGAGAACATCATTTGTCTTCATGCCCGTTTTTTTGATAAAGACCGGAAAGAAAAAGAAAGCTTATTAAAGCAACTCTTTGGCAAAAAAACCAATGAAAATGAGGAAGCTATCTTAATCGCAACCCAGGTAATAGAAGCAGGTATGGATATTTCCTGTGATGTGATGCACACCGAGATATCTCCTGCTAATTCATTCCTGCAACGAGCAGGACGATGTGCCAGATTTGAAAATCAAAAAGGGTACATTTATGTTTATGATGTTCTCGATGAAATGGATAAAGTCGCATTAGAGAACGCTAAGAGCAATGACGATAGAAACGAAATCAGAAGAATAAATAACAAGTATCTACCATATAAAGAGCCTCTATGTCGAGCAACACTTGTTGAGCTTAGAAAGTATGAAAGCCTAGATGGAGGCACTCCTAAAGACATTATTGAAAAGGTATTAGGTGAGGAAGAAAAAACAGTGATTAACCAGCTTCAATTAGGATATTACAACTTTAAAGAGATAAAAGAGAGTTGGAACGAATGTCAGAAGAATCACTATCGTAGTACGATTAGAGATATACAGAGCGTAGATATTACCATCATAGATGATGGAATGGGGGCTGATGTTATCAAATACCCATATGCTCTTCAGTCGCTAAGTATGTATAAATGGAGCTTGGTTGGGTGGCTGAATAAAATTGTGAAGGGTGAAGGACCTGAGCCTTTTGACGAAGAAGATTGGCTTGTAAAAGAATTATACGAACCGGATGATCTCTTTTTGGAGAATGATGAAGAAATTAAGATTAGGTTGAAAGAGATAACCGACTTTAAAAGCTTGCCAGCCAGGGTATATGTTAATGCTAAATATTTAGGTTATGATGAATCTTTCGGGTTTAATTGGCAGTACGAAGAGACTTTTAATGTAGTATCACCTCGGAAGGAGAGCAAAGAAAAAGAAGATAATATTAGCGCTTTAAAGAAAGACACCTTCTATCAGCACAATAAAGCATTGCTAGGTGCTTTTGCCCAAGAATTTCTAGGTGAGGATGAAAGTAAACTCGATTTTGCTTTCACACAAATTGCTAAATATATAGGTAACACAGTCTTAAAGAGGCTTGACTTTATTAAAATAATAAAGCTTATGATTGTACTGCACGATTACGGGAAGCTTAATAATGATTGGCAAAAACCAATGCAGCACTATCAAGCTTTAAAAGAAGGAGTCAACCCTAAAGACTTCCTTGAAATACTAGGGCATACGGATTATGATTATAAGGATGAGTATGATATTCAACTAAGTAAAAAGGCAAATCTTAACAGCAGACCAGCTCATGCTGGGGTTGGTGCCTATGTAGCTCAAGAAGTATTATCCGACATGTACGAAGATGACTACATCACTAGTAGTATATCAATGGCAATTGCCCGCCACCATAGCCCAAAGACTTCAGACTATCCTAGTTTTGATATAACTGATCAGAACTATAGTGCTATGCAAAAACTGCTAGATGAGATAGCATTGAATGTTGAATTAGAGAAAAAGGAAACACAAGGAAATTTGGAAGGGTTTGTATTTGATGATTGGGAACGAGAGCAGCTAGTTTATCTCTTCTTTGCCCGTATTCTAAGGATTTGTGATCAAAGAGCTACTGAAGATTTTGAGAAATATCTAATTGAAGAAAACAATGTATAAAGAGTTTTACATTCATAAAAGATCAAACACTTATGCTGAAACTTTAGAAGCTTTTGGAGTAGCTATTCTGATTGAACAGATTTTAGAACGATTGGACGTAGTCGGACGCAAAGTAATTGTCGAAGATAAAGGGCTGTACCACATGATTACTACTAACAAAGAGATCACTGATCAAATGCTTGATACTCTGAGTTACTTTCAGATTATTAAGTTTATTATTAAAGACAACAGTACAACTCTTCCTGAAAATATTGGCAACAGTGCCTGTTTTGACTATCCTGCCCAAAAAGCTATTGTAGATAATATAAAAGAAAGAAAAAATCAGGCGTTAGCTATTAAAGATGTCGATCTTAGGAAAAAGGAATACCTAAAGGTAATTGAAGAACAACTGTCAGAATTTGGTGAAAAGATAGATGCTGAATTTGATGTATATCGTGAGATAAAAGGCAACCCATATGCTTCATTTACCAAACTCTATCTTAATTTACACGAACACCAAGATAGGTTCTCAAATTTGATTCGTGAGATACTGAGCCACTATGCTCTTTTGCCTGTCACTTCCAGATCGTTTAGACTGGTTGATGAAAAACCTACTGCCCAACAGCTATTTAACCCTAATCAGGGTAAGGGGCTAAACAAGAGTAAAGCTAATAACGCATCAATGGGCAACCTAAAATCTTCATGGATAGCTGAGACCATGAAGATGTCGGGAGCGCTAAAAATGATGTCAGTTCAATACGTGAAAGTAGGGTCTGGATACGATTTGAAAGTATATGTCCCTGAATTTAATCATATTCAATTAAGTAAAGGTATTAAGCTTATTACTGAGTTTAAGAGGCATCTGAAAAGTGCTTCTCCCATTAAATTAGATATTATAAACATCTTAAATCTTACTATTGAGTTTATTAAGCAAACTCCCGATTATAAAAAAGGTAGAATCAAAGATACCATCAAAGGGTTTCATTCGGTTTACCAAAAGGATTTAGGACAAAATAAAGCGGTAGCTAATATTTCTTTTATCAACACCCCGGAATTTATAACCTATTCAAATCGGGAAGAAGGACATGAATGGATAGATATTCTGGAAAGTCAAAAAAATATTATCAAAGGGATTGAAGAGAAGGGAGACTCAACTCAAGGGTTGCAAAACTATCGCAACTTTTTGGGGAGTGTGGGCAATGCCGCACTTGAATACTTCGCTAAGTTCAGCTACTGGTACGCTAGTTATGTGATGCATTCTTTAGATAGAGAGAAATATTATGTAAAGCCTTTCAAAGCAGAAACGTTAACTAAATTATATACCTGTATGGATTCTAATCTCACTGAAATTATTCAAAACGAAGGGTTTCAAGCAGTTGCCCAAGCCATTCGTAGAAGCACAGTTACTTTGCAATACACTCCTAAGGAAAACAGAAAATTTGAGATCCGCTATGGTTTAGCTCAGCAGTTGCAAAATAAATCAAAATCAAAAGACGATTTAGCCACTTTCGTAGGTGAGTTTGTTACTAGATATAATGCAGAATTGGCAAATAAAGTTGATACGCTCATTAAAGGTGGTATCACTTCACAAAATGCTGCAAAAAGTCTAGGCAGAGCTAATGTAAAGGATACAGAGCTACTACAACTCTACGCACTTCTAGATAATCATCCACCACATCTAATTGGTGCTCTATTGGCCTCATACGGTTTTGCTTTAACTAAAAAAGAAGCCCCAAAAGAAGAAACAACTAGTACCGAAGATATTGAAACTGAAAACTAACAATCCTATGTCCGATAACACCAAAACTATTGCATCTCTCTCGATCAGTGGAGAAATAACCCTAAATCTTCATTCTCTAAATAACGAAGGAGGAGAAGGAAATCAAATTATTACCCGACAGGTTACTATAGTCGATAAACAGGGTGATACCCATACTGTGAATGCCATCTCAGGTGATATGTTCAAGCATATCAACGCAGTACATTTATCTCAACTCGCAAAAGAGCAAAAGCTTCCACTCAGCAGTTACGCAGAAAAGTTAAACCCTAATCGTATTTCAAAAGGAGACTTTGAAACGTACCTCAGTAGTGACAAAAAACGAAAGAATGAAACTTCTGCTGATATCGTAACGGCAATGATTGACATCTGTACGATTTGTGATGCGCACGGAATTCTAATTACAGATAAAATAGGTGACAATAAAAATAGCTCAAACACCCCTAGAAAATCTACTATAGAGTTTGGATGGACAGTAGGAATTCCAAGTAAAACCAATACAGAAAGCTATTTACACACCAAGCTTGTACCAGATGCTTCCGGCGTTAGAGGTGAAGGTAGTAATGAGGGGCAAAACATCTTTCACCGTCCAGCCAATCATGGTGTTTATGCTTTTGTTTGTAGTATTGATGTATACAGAATTGGATTCAATGATATTTCGAGATCTTATGCTGTACAAGGAGATGATCGCTCTAATCGATACAAAGCGCTTGTTCATAGTCTTCTGAATACATTCATCAATCCTAAAGGAGCTATGACCAGCACTCAGAAACCACATATTACAAATATGAAGGGTGTAGTGTCGGTATCGAGCAAGTTAACTCCTGCTCCTACGATTAGTGCGTTGGATGAGAATTATCAGCAGGAAATACAAACTATAGCTGAAAATCTTAATACTATTGAGCCAGGTTCAATAACAGTTGAAAAGTTCGAAGGTCTAGGTGAGCTATCCAAAATACTTACTGGTCTGATGAAATATGAACCTTATACAATACAGTAAAGATGTCCTTTTCAGCTATCTATTTACCTACCTCTCTATTTTCTTTAAAAGACAGTAATGCTACTAACTCTGGAGCAAAGTCTTTATTTCTGCCTTCACCCTATGCTATTAAGATGGCTATTTTAAATCAAGCTATTACTGTTGGTGGAGAACTGGAAAAGCTTGAAAGAAAAGGCAGTAAAGAGTTTGCGTATGTCAGGGATGCGAAGATTGATTATTATATTTCCGAGGGTAGCAGTTTTTGTGTGAACAACTCTTTTGTAAAGATTCTAAAGCCAAATCGAAATGGTGATGGCTTTGCCCAAACTGTTGCATTTAGAGAATATGTTCATATATCTCACCCCTTAGAAATTATCTTTGATGTTAGCGGTGAGGAAGCTGAAATATTCTTAAAGCAATTTCTGCATAAAATAAACTACTTTGGGAAACGGGGGTGCTTTTTCCAGTTCCTCAAATATTCTGATTGTCCGAACAAAGCCAATGTTAAGCCATTTGAAGTACACGCCGAATTGTCTGGCATTTTACAAGAGTATGATGACTTTGATAGAGAAAACAAGAAGGTATCATTTGAGAGTGTTAGCAACTTTTCTACTAAGTCAACTGTCCGTAGGAAAGAAGTACTAGTGCTCCCTCTGTCTTCTGTGGGTTCATCGAAATCATATACGGTATACAAAGTACTCTGATGTGCCTGTAACCCCCACCCATATTAACTATTATCATGTGTGCCACCGGAAGCTGTGGTTGTTTCATCATGGAATTCGGATGGAGCATACCTCGGATGTGGTTACGGAGGGGAAGTGGGTACATGAAACCAGCTATCCGCAGCGAGGCGCTAAGTACACTGAGCTGGTGCTGCCTCATGCTAAAATTGACTATTACGATGCTCAGCAGCGCATTGTGCATGAAGTAAAGAAAACCAATAAAGTGGAGCAGGCTCATATTGCCCAGGTGCAGTACTACCTGTATTTGCTAGAAGAGGCGGGGATAAAAGAACCTAAGGGCTTGCTGGAGTACCCTAAGTTGCGGCAGACCCGCGAAGTACTGCTGGATGAAACAACCCGGCGAGCAATTCCGCAATGGCTGGCGGATATTGAGCGTATCGTTAGCGAACTTAGCTGTCCGCCTACCATTAATAAGCCTATCTGCAAACGCTGTAGCTATTATGATTTTTGCTATGTAGACGAATGAAGAAAACCTACTACCTGTTTAATCCCGGTCGGCTAAGCCGCAAAGATCAGACGTTGAAGTTTACTCCCGTAGATGAAAGCGGCAAGGAGGGGAAACCGCGCTACTTGCCGGTAGAAGGGGTAAAGCAATTGTTGGTATTCGGTAGTCTGGATGCCAATAGTGCGCTTTACAACTTCCTGGGCAAGCAGCAGATCAGCCTACACTTCTTTGATTATTATGAGCACTATACCGGCTCGTTTTATCCGAAAGAATATTTACAGGCTGGTAAGGTACAAGTGGCGCAAACCGTTCACTATAGTGAATCAGGAAAGCGGGTTCGTTTAGCCCGCAAGTTGGTGGATGGGGCCAGTGCCAACATTTTGCGTAATCTCAAGTACTACAACAGTCGGGGTAAGGTGTTAGATAGCTACATTACCGATATCACCCAGTGGCAACAGGCACTGCCGCAGGCCACCGATGTACCCACCCTGATGGGGTTGGAAGGGAACATTCGTCAGACCTACTATCAGGCCTTTGATGAGATTCTTAACGAGTTTCAGATGAATGGCCGCAGCAAGCAACCGCCAAAAAACGAAGTGAATGCTCTGATCTCGTTTGGCAATATGCTCTGCTATACGGCCTGCCTGGATCAGATCTACCATACTCAGTTGAACCCTACCATCAGCTTTTTACACGAACCAGGCACCCGACGCTTTTCGCTGGCCCTGGATCTGGCCGAAATCTTTAAACCTCTACTGGTAGACCGGACAATTTTCAAGCTACTGAACCGGAAAGTGTTGCAAGCCAAAGACTTTGACAGCCGCTTAAACTGCATTACTCTGAAGGAAGGCGGGAAGAAGAAGTTTGTAGAAGCTTGGGAAGATCGACTAAAGGAAACCATTAAGCACCGCAGTTTAAAGCGGAATGTCAGTTACCAGCACCTGATCAAACTGGAATGCTACAAACTAGCCAAGCACATAGTGGGCATCCAGCCCTATGAACCTTTCAAAGCCTGGTGGTAGGTTAGGACGGAAACCGCAATTAGGTGAGCCGGAGACCGGATGCGAATTTGGGAACAGTAAAATTTCCCGATCTTCTTTCTCCGGCACCCGGATTCCGTTACTCACGTTCTTTGAAATATTGTTATTTTTATCCTATGTATATCATATTAGTCTATGACGTAGGAGAAAAACGGGTTGGTAAGATGTTAAAGCTTTGTCGCCGTTACCTGAACTGGATACAGAATTCGGTCTTTGAAGGGGAACTCAGCGAAGTGCAGCTTAAACAGCTAAAAGGTGAAGCTAACAGAATTATGGAGGAGAACGACAGCTTGATTTTGTTTAAAAGCCGGGAAGCGCGCTGGCTAGAAAAAGAAGTAATTGGCGAAGAAAAGGCATCTACCGATCAAATACTATAAAGCACTATTTTGTCGTCAACGATCAAGCAAACCCGCCCTGCGGATTCAATTGTTATTAAGTCTGCAAATCACTACGTTGATAATCAGCAAATTAGCGTGTCGTCGTACCCCCGGCGAAATCGTATCAATAAAGGTAGACGACGCTGTACATTAATGTTTACCATTTCAACCTTTGAATTCTAGGCCTCAAGGCCTATTTTTAGTATCAGAGCCCCGCCTCTTAATAGCACCATAGTGGAATTGAAATCAGGAAAGAGTAGTTCTTAAAGAATTTATTCTGTAACTCTTAATAGCACCATAGTGGAATTGAAATTGAAGAAGTACAAAAGAATATTTCAAGCTCTTAGCATTCTCTTAATAGCACCATAGTGGAATTGAAATTAATTATGCGGGAAACGATACCGCTCCCCGGAGAAACTCTTAATAGCACCATAGTGGAATTGAAATATTGCGGGTATTCTAATTGTAACTGACCAATTACTACTCTTAATAGCACCATAGTGGAATTGAAATAGGTAACCCACTTTTCTGCGAGCGACAAGCCCCGGACTCTTAATAGCACCATAGTGGAATTGAAATATGTTACTAAGGAGAAAGCCTTAAAGGCCGTTAAATCCTCTTAATAGCACCATAGTGGAATTGAAATTGTATTACGGGGTCCGTTACATACGTAACTCCCGACTCTTAATAGCACCATAGTGGAATTGAAATAACCGGAGCGAAAAGCATTTCCCCTGCGTTTGTAGCCTCTTAATAGCACCATAGTGGAATTGAAATGTCGTTATGTTGGGCTACAATGCTGACTTTCTTCTCTCTTAATAGCACCATAGTGGAATTGAAATATAAAGTAGCCGACTATTACTCCTGTGACTAACAGGCTCTTAATAGCACCATAGTGGAATTGAAATCAATTACCGTATAATCTCTATTTTCATCCAGTCCGGACTCTTAATAGCACCATAGTGGAATTGAAATCGCTAGCATCGCTATCCCATCCCCAAAGCGTGTCGGCTCTTAATAGCACCATAGTGGAATTGAAATATGAGTAAGACATGGAGAATTATATCTATGATGGCCTCTTAATAGCACCATAGTGGAATTGAAATGGAAGGACACACCCCAAATGTCGTTTTACAGTCAGACTCTTAATAGCACCATAGTGGAATTGAAATTTGGCTCGTTACCCGGGCGTGATAACACCGTCATGGGCTCTTAATAGCACCATAGTGGAATTGAAATAAGTAACCCCCGCCAGATATGCGCGTACTAGCGACCTCTTAATAGCACCATAGTGGAATTGAAATCCCACGACGACGAAGGGTGATGCGATTATCTACGAGTCTCTTAATAGCACCATAGTGGAATTGAAATCCTTATCCAGCACTATTTTGTCTTTATTGTTGTACCTCTTAATAGCACCATAGTGGAATTGAAATAGAAGATGCACTTACCCTTGTGTTTGCTAGGCGTTTCTCTTAATAGCACCATAGTGGAATTGAAATCCGGATTACCCGAGGCGGGAGTGCAAACAATGGTAGCTCTTAATAGCACCATAGTGGAATTGAAATGGAGTAAAACTTTCTTTAGGATTTTCATAGAATTATTCTCTTAATAGCACCATAGTGGAATTGAAATATTATTAGCTGGTATGACTGGCGAGGCTGGCGGTGTCTCTTAATAGCACCATAGTGGAATTGAAATTGAATTTAGGGTAAAAGATTCTTTTGCGTTTGTAGACTCTTAATAGCACCATAGTGGAATTGAAATAAAACACCGGCTTTAACCTCAACGTCGGCACCACGGCTCTTAATAGCACCATAGTGGAATTGAAATGCCGGATCGTGAACCCGCCATACTTTAGTTTAGATCTCTTAATAGCACCATAGTGGAATTGAAATCCGCCTTACCTGCGGCGATTCTACCGAGGCCGGTGTCTCTTAATAGCACCATAGTGGAATTGAAATCGGGACCCCCTGGGCTCAAATAAATACTCATTGACACTCTTAATAGCACCATAGTGGAATTGAAATGAAGCTAAACACCCATACGGCTAAACTAGCTGCGGTCTCTTAATAGCACCATAGTGGAATTGAAATCTGACAGAGGCAGAGAAGAAAGCAGCTATTGAAAAACTCTTAATAGCACCATAGTGGAATTGAAATAATCAGGAATTGTAACATCCACATTCCCGTTAGGTCCTCTTAATAGCACCATAGTGGAATTGAAATGAGGGTAAGTATGAAGTAATAAAAGTGGGTCCAACGCTCTTAATAGCACCATAGTGGAATTGAAATTGAATACCTCTATGGTACGTTTGGCATGTGGGGCGATCTCTTAATAGCACCATAGTGGAATTGAAATAACGATGCAGCCTACACGGACATCCTATCGATTCAGGCTCTTAATAGCACCATAGTGGAATTGAAATATAACAGTAGTACCGGAAGTTGGCAACTGATGAGCTGCTCTTAATAGCACCATAGTGGAATTGAAATTTTGAGAAGCTACTAAGTAATGAGAAGGTGCCGGGCCTCTTAATAGCACCATAGTGGAATTGAAATTGAGGTGCCGATGAAGGGCATCGGTAGAACGGAGACCTCTTAATAGCACCATAGTGGAATTGAAATTGCGGAAAAAACATCGCGTCGACGTCGTCAAGATCGCTCTTAATAGCACCATAGTGGAATTGAAATACGTTGACATTAAGGCAAGTTGAGCAAGTTTGAGCTCTCTTAATAGCACCATAGTGGAATTGAAATAGTTTCGGGCGCTTCAGTGGATCAGGCAAGAAGAATCTCTTAATAGCACCATAGTGGAATTGAAATATAATATTGATTACATCGTCGTGGCCGGACAAACGGCTCTTAATAGCACCATAGTGGAATTGAAATGGCGGAAGTCAATGCTGGCACCGACGATGAGCGGTACTCTTAATAGCACCATAGTGGAATTGAAATCAAGCTTAATTGCGTAGCAGGTACGCCGTTCTATTTCTCTTAATAGCACCATAGTGGAATTGAAATAAGTGTAAAATTGACCGATACAGGCAGCGTATACGTACTCTTAATAGCACCATAGTGGAATTGAAATCCGGAAGAATGATATCCGAACCGTCAGGATAATCGGACTCTTAATAGCACCATAGTGGAATTGAAATAAAACAAATTTTACTGCATTGATAATAAGCTGAACCCTCTTAATAGCACCATAGTGGAATTGAAATACGACTAGTGATCCTACACCGCTGGGGAATATCTTACTCTTAATAGCACCATAGTGGAATTGAAATAGGACTTTCCGGACGACTACGGTGTAGACTGGGAGCCTCTTAATAGCACCATAGTGGAATTGAAATTAATAATGTTGTGGTGAAACTTCACTTCCCCCTCTCTCTTAATAGCACCATAGTGGAATTGAAATTAAGAACCAACTCATCCAGAATATATCTCATTTACAATGCTATTTTTTGGAATAAATCGTATAAGGCGCTTTGAAATCTAATTTTCCGCCGCTATCTCGGTGAAACATTCGTATTAGTATTATACTCTGAGAAATACTATATTTCTTCTAGCTTGCCTCGTTGAGCAAGCTGAATCACCTATCAATAAAGGAGTGTTTATTCGTTTCTTAGCGAATTAGCAGGGTTGGCCTGGGCTGCTTTGTAAGCCTGCCAGCCTACCGTCGCTAGACCAAGACCGGCTATCATCAGCACTACGGGCGTAAACAGATAAATAGAGTAATCCATCGTGAAAGCATAGTTTTCCAGCCACTGGTGCATGGTAAAGTATACTAGGGGAACTGCGATGGTCGCTGCAAGTAGGATGAGTCCAATGAAATCCTGGGTTAGTAAATGGATCATGCCCAGCACAGTAGCCCCTAATACTTTGCGAATACCAATCTCTTTGGTTCTTTGTTGCACGGTCAAGGAGGTAAGTCCATACAATCCCATACAAGCTATTATGATGGCTATACAGGAGAAGATGGTTAACAGTGTTCCTTCCTGGATTTCTTGTTGGTAGAGAGAAGCATAATGCTCGTCCAGGAAAAAATAGGTAAACGGATTTCCCGGAGCCAAGGTAAGAAACCGTGTTTTGATCTGATCCATTATCTCCGATAGGGAAAGAGAAGACGTAGAGGACAGTTTGAGCGACAGTGCCCCACCTTGGGTTTGGTAATTAAAAATGATTGGTGAAAAAGCCTCTTTCAGGGAAGCATGGTGATAATCATCCACAACGCCTATGATTTCCTGCAAGCGTTCAGCATTACCAACCCTGATCTGTTGACCAATTGTCTGCTCAGCCGAAGCAAAACCCAGTCGTTGCATGGCGGTCTTATTGATTACGATGTTATCTTTTTCGGTATGCAGCGCTTGCGAGAAGTTTCGTCCCGCCAGTAACGTAATTTCGTAGTTGGGAAGAAAAAAAGCATCTATTTCAACAATCGCGTAGCTATTGGCTTGTTGCCAGTCCTGATTGGGCTGTTGGGCAGAGGTGTAGTAATTGTAGCCTTTGCCAGGAATGCTGCCTGATGAAGATAAGGCGGAAACGAATGGGAGCTTTGCCAGTTCATTCTTGATAGATAACATCCGCTCGCTGGTCAGACTTTCCCCAATCGTAGGTCCATCAAGAACCAGTATTTGATCGGTGGTGAGCCCTAAATTAGCCTGTTGCATGAATTCCAGTTGTAGATAGTTGATCAAGGTGCTCCCCAAGAGAAAAATAGATGCGACAAACTGCATGACCACCAATCCTTTTCTTAACATGATTCCTGGATTGGATGTGGTGAACTTTCCTTTTAAGACCAATCCCGGGGCAAAGGAAGAAAGTAGTATTGCCGGATACAGGCCCGAGAGCATGGTGCCGGTGAACAAAACCAGCAACAGCAACGGCCCATAGGCGCTTTGCAGAAAGACAATCCCCTGTCGTATATCCTTATCTAATAAGTTGCTTAAAAAGGGTAGTGCCCCCTGAAAGATCGTAATGGCGATTACCAGGCTGATAAGGTGAAGCACGAAGGTTTCCGTAAGAAACTGTTTGATCAGGATTCTACGGCTTCCCCCCATGATCTTCCTCAAACCGACCTCTTTGATTCTCTCGGCTGATCTAGCCGTGGTTAAATTGATGTAGTTGATCCAGCCAATGAGCAGGATTACATACGCAAGGATCGTAAAACTATAAATCTGCTGCGGACTACCGGTGGGACCCAATGCGTTACCCCATTGCTGGGCATCAAGATAGATCTCCGCTAAAGGCTGAAATGAATAATGGATATGATCATCTTCTTGCCCATATTTTTTGGCCAGAGCCGGTAGTTTGCCTTCTGCTTCCTCAATAGCGGCCTGGTTATGTAGCATCACATAGGTAGGGAAGGCATTCCAGCCTTCCAGTCCCCATCCCTTCAGTGCCTCGCTTTCCAGCATATGAAAAGAGAAAAAGATTTCTGCCTGAATATGCGCGTTAGGAGGTAAATTCTCTAGCAAGGCCGTAACTTGATACTGTTGCTGACCAAACATATCGTATCGGGTAAGTTGCTTTCCGATAACACTTTCATCACTTCGACCAAAAAATCGTTCGGCAGCGGATACCGTCAACGCGACAGAACCCGGAGCTTCCAAAGCGCTTGACGCTATCCCATGCTTGGCCGGATAACCAAATATTTTTAGGAAGTGAGCATCAGCATACAGCGTTTGCTCTTCTTTAAAAGCCTTAGTTTCATGCTCCCCATCCACAGACACCGTACCCCCCTGAGGAAACAGGCGGGTAGCCATTGCTACTTCCGGTAGCTCATTTTCCAGGATGGGGGCTATCACTAAAGAAGTAAGGGCAAACGCATTATCTCGAGCGTCATCATGCGTGATCAATCGATAAATCTGTTCCTTCTGGGGTACCAGTTGATCGTAGCTTGACTCGAAGCCCACGTACTGTAACACCAGAAGACAACCGGATAAGCCTATACTCAGCCCCCCGATATTGATGAGGCTGAAAGCCTTATGTTTCAGTAGATTTCTGAAGGTGATGGTTAGGTAACTTCTGAGCATACTGGTTTAGATTATACTTCATCAATAAAAATAGAGTGCCAATGTTTTAAGTGGTTGATATATAGTGACCTATGATACAGTTGTCTTGGCACTTGTATCAATATGAAACAGCATTTTGTCTCATATTGATACACATATATTCCTTATCGTTAGAATATTCTGCAAAAGTAGGGGCGGGGCACTCAGCTTTCTTAAGGATAGCGCTCATTTCATCTGCTGATACTGTAGTTTACTTTGTTTAGATGGACTATTGCCTTAACACAATTATTCTAGTAAAGACCAATGACAGCATTTCCCATTTTAGTTCACTGGAAGTAGTGTCCTGTTTTAAGTGAAAAAGGAGTGAGCGGCAACGAATGCATCGCATTTTGGAAATTATTTTCCACCTTGAAAATTGTCCCCCTCCGCTAGACCGACTATCATTGTCTTATCAATTACATCATCAAGTAATAGTCGGATGGCTATTACGCAGACGCTACCCGAAAGGTAGCCCGGTAAACGTACGACCAATATGACACAACGTCTTTTACATTGGGTAAGCTGCCCGGTGGGGTTGCTCGCCCTAACACTATGGATCAGTCTGGCAGTATTAGCCCTGCGACAGTGCCGAGCATGGGCGAAGCGCGAAAAACTCTTTCATCAGAATCATCCTTCCATTCCGGAAGTTACGTGTGTCGCTTCTCCGAAAAGCGGTCATCAAGAAGGCGCTGAGTTTTCCGTAACGCAAGCTGATGCGCCACCCAAAGTGGCAACCAATTCTTCATTCAATGTCTGGGACGTATAGTCTTATGTATTTTATTTCCTGTTAATCCTTTCTGTTTAACCCTTACGCACATGAAACGTATCTTTCAAAAGAAAACCGGGGGGCTATGGCTCCTGCTACTCATCGTTACTACCGCGCCTTCTTTCGGGCAGGCCCAGGTAGAAGGCGCGCTGGATGGTATCCGCACCTGGATTATTGTGATTCTCAACATTGCCTTTCTGATCGGTATTGCCATTGGCATCTTTAAAGCGGCGATGAAGTTCTTTACCGGGGCGCCCGATAAGATTGAGTTTATGATCGGGATGGTCATTGCCATTGCCCTGTTTGGCGGCTTCCAGTTTATCGTAGACGATCTGGCTTCTTTCCTGGGTGGCGATATCTTATTAGGTCCGTAAGGATGAAAACGTTCAGAACCATTGAAAAGCAAGCCCAGCTTCTGGGGCTTCCCATGAACGATCTGTTCGTGCTGTTACTATTGATGTCGCTGTTCATTGTCCTGGGTATTGTCTTGAATCTGATGATCCCACTGAGCAAGTACTACTTTTGGTCCGTGATCGTGTTTACGCTCTTGGCGTATTTTCTCTTACGGAAAGTCAACCGGCAAAAGCATCCTACGCTCCTGTTTTCCTATCTCTCGTATCGCTTCCGTCAACCCCGCAACATAAGCGTATGGGGAATACGGAGACGGGAAAAACGGAAGCTGGATACCGGATACCGAGTTTAACCGTGGTACGTCACGCATCCAATAGAAGGCTTGGGAATCAATGATAACGCCCCTGAGTCACCCACAAGTAAAATCTAAACCATCCATCATACCGGACTCCGTTTTCCAGATTCCGGTCTTCGATAAAGTTATGTTTCTTACAAAATCTATCAAACGCTCTGCGGATAAATCCACCTTTCTTTCTGAACGCTTACCGGTCTTTGCCCTGGAAGAAAACAAAGTCATCTTCCGCGATGGAAGGGTAGGGGTGGGCTTCCGGGTACAGGGAGCTCCCCTGGAGTCCTGGACCGAAGGCTACTTCCGGCAGGCTCATCAGGTGCTCACCCGCCAGTTGAAGCTGCTTCCTGTAGGCACGGTGGTGCACAAAACGGATGTCTACTACGACCGGGCCTTCTATCCGGATCAATCCGACAAGCCTTACTACGAAAGCACGTTATTAGCGCATTTCACCGCTCGCCTGGTGCTAACTCACGAAAGTTACCTGTTTTTATCGTTTCCCAGCAAAAGTGGTCATCGCTACGGAAAGGTCAACCCCATCACGTCAGGCTTTTCTCAAGCCCACGGAATGTCCTTCGGTTCCTCGGTGAAGAATCCGTATGCTCGCATCGAGAAACTCCTCCAAGAGGCCGAAACGATTGCCCGGGAGTTTATGGAAGGCTTCTATAGCTTTCGCGATGTCTCCTTTACCCGCCTGGATGATGATGCTCTCAATCAACTACTGATCCGCTATCTGAACATGTCGTTCGATGAGCCAGGGGAGGCGCTCAACCGGCAAGTCTACCATGATCCGTCGGGCATCGTGGTGGGGGAGAAGAAGGCCAATATCATTAGCATGCAGGGGCAGGGCAGTGATGTGTTTACCAGCATCCCTAATGACTGGGGCATCAGCAGTCCTTATACGTATGAATTATCGCAATCCCTGCCGTTTCCCCATATCGTCACCCAGTGCATCCTGATAGAAGATACCGAGCGAGCGCTCAAGTCCCTGGACCTGGAGCGCAAGCTCAACGATTCACTGGAGTGGCTCACCACCCAGGACCATCAGCTCAAAGCCGAAGAACTGGATGAGTTTACCGCGTTAGTGCGCTCGGAAAACGCTCGTCTGGTCAGCCTGCATCAGTCGGTACTGGTCTACAGCAGTGATGATGAGCTGCGCCAAAGCTACGTGGACAAAACAGTGGCGGCCCTACGAAGTCTCTACGGGGCGGAAGCTTTGATCGAAAGCTACGATACGGCTAACCTGTTTTTCGCCTCACTGCCCGGTAACGGCTTTCAGCACTACCGCTGGCTGATGACGGCCGACCAGATGGCCGCCTGCTACCTGCATTTTATGAGCGATGTCAGGGGTGATAAGCAGGGAGACTATCTCTGTGACCGGTTTCGCAATCTTTTGCAGGTGAACCTGTTTAACACCCGGCAATCCAACCAAAACTGCGTAGTCATTGGCCCCTCGGGTTCGGGAAAGTCTTACACCATGGGAAACTTCATTGCCCAGCGCCTGGAGCGAGGAGCCCGGCAGATTATCATTGACAAGGGCGGTACCTACCGTAACGTGATGTATGCTCTCAGCGGTCAGGACTTTGAAAACACGTATTTTGAATATAGTGCTGAAAAACCCCTGGCCTTTAATCCCTTTTTACTGGAAAAAGACGCGGAAGGAAATTATCAGCTTACGTCAGAGAAGAGTAATTTTCTCATTGCCTTGCTAAGCACTCTTTGGAAAGGCAGCAGCTATAAGGGAAAAGATACGATAGGCTCAGCTTTAACGCCGGCCGAGCGAGCGATCTTTCAGCTGATGCTACCCCGCTACTACGATCATCTGAATGAACGTAAAAATCAACAGTATCCCGGTATGCATTCGTTCTACCATTTTCTGCGGCGCTACCACGCTGAAAACAGGGATCATTCAGAGTATCAAACCGAGATGCACTACTTTGATATAGCGCAGTTGCTGCTCACGCTCAAACCCTTTGTCTCAGGCAAATACAAAGAAGTGCTGAATGCGGTGAAAGAGCTGGACATCAGCGAGCATGCGCTGGTATGCTTTGACCTGGATAAGATCAATAGCGATCCGGTACTATACCCGGTCGTGACGCTGCTCATTACCGAACTGGCCCTGGACCAGATTCGCCAGTATCCCGATCAGATCAAGTATTTATATCTGGACGAAGCCTGGGCGATGCTCTCGGGTAGTTTGCAGGAATTCATTGAAGATCTGTTTCGCACCATCCGAAAAAACAACGGCTCAGTCAGCATTATTACCCAGGGGCTATCGGAAATCAGACAGTCCAGTGTGGGAGAAGCTATTCTGGTCAATGCCGCCACTAAGATTATTTTAAAACACGAGGATGACAGGCTCGTAGAGGAGCTGGCCCGCCACCTGGGCTTTACCGCCCACGAGGTGGATTTAATCAAATCCATCCGGGTAGAAAAGGACTTTCGCGAACTCTTCATCAAGCAGGGCGAAGAAGCCCGGGTCTACCTGCTGGAAACCTCTCCTCATCTGGATGCGGTACTCTCTTCCAAACCCAGCGAGCGAAACTACCTGCGCAAGCTCATTGCCTACTACCACGGTAACCTGCCTCATGCGGTGAATCAGTTTGTTGAGACGAAAAGGTTGAATGGTGAAGGGTTGACGGTAAATGGTGCAGAACGGAAGAACACAACCGAAGCTGCAAGCACCAATGGTCCTTAAAGGTTTTTACCTGCTGAACCTTTAACCCTTTACCATGCACCCTATACCCCTACAATGAATAACGTAGCTATCAGTCCGGAATTTCTTGCGGCCATCAACGCCCTCTATGACAAGACCCATGCGATTGGACTGGCGCTGATCCCCCTGTTTCTGCTGATCGTGCTGTTTAATCAGTTATTTGGAGCATTGGTCTTTAGTGGGCGGTTTCGCCTGGATGTGTTTCCCATCGTGCGGGGGCTGGTGCTACTGTTTACGCTGACCTTTTATGCGGATTTCCTGGAGGTGATCAGTGCTACCATTAAAGCGCTGGCGGATTTTATCGGGCCCGACAAAACGTTTATGCAGAAGCTCTCTGACATGTGGAATCTGCTGTTACCGGGCGCGCAGAACGGTGCGTTGCCCCGGAACATGGAAGAGCTCTACGAAAGCTTTACCCGAATCATGCAGTTTGATCTGGTCAGTTGGCTGCTCTCTTTGCTGGAAGGCTCGTTTGTGTACGTAGTGCGGAAGGGGATTGAGCTGATCCGACTGGTGCTACTGGGCTTTCTCTATGTGGTGGGGCCGCTGGCGATTGGCTTATCCATACTGCCGGGCTTTCATAGCTTAGCGATGAAGTGGCTGCAAAGCTACCTAACCGTGCAGTTCTGGTCGGTGACGCTCATTATTCTGGATACGCTGGTGAGTCAGTTTAATAGCCTGTACTTTAACGGCCTGCTGTTTTCCAATGAGTTGGGAGCAACCAATTTTGTGCTGGTGAGCCTGGTAATTGTCATTCTCTACTTCATGGTACCGCACCTGACCAGTTATTACCTGGGCCACTCGCATGCGGCGATCTTCCAGAGCCGGGTGTTTAGCACGGCACTGCTGGGCTCCGGTATGGCTTTTCAGGGTGGCCGGGCCGCTATGGCGGGAAGCAAAGTGGCGATGGGTGCTGGAAAAAGCATCGCCGCCAAAGGAAGCCAGGCCGTACGCTACGCTTACGGGAAGTATCGCTATCAACGACAATTTTCCGGAGGAGTGCAAACCGGAAAGACTTATGAACTGTAGACCATGAGCAATAGAAGTCCTTAACTACTAAAGAGAAGAGCGCTTCCAAAGCCTGATGAATCCACCGGGGATTCTACCATAGGCTGATACGATCCATAAAGGGAAAGGGGTACCTTTGGCTACCCATCCCTTGGCGCTCTATATCGACCTATCATTTTTCACTATCCAATCTCAAACCCCTACATTCTAATCCCTCATTTATGGCAACCCTACATGATTTTCATCGAACCTTTACCACCATGCGCCTCTTGGCGTTGGTGAGCCTATTGGGTTTTGTGGCCAGCACCGGGTTTTACCTGTACTACTACCAACAAGTCCAGCAGTACTACGAAGGCCGGACCTATGTCATTACCTCCTGGGGTACGTTTCCGGCCAGCTACTACGACGGCCGGAAGGTCACCAAAGTAGAAGCCCAGAACCACGTGGAAACCTTTGTCAAGCATATGTTCGCTCATTCGGCCGAAACCTATCATGAGCATATCAACTTTGCCCTAAACCTGATTGACGAGGAATCCGGCAAGCGCATCTACCACGATTTTGAAGAAGGAGAGGTGCGCAAGAACTATATCCGCTACGGCTCGCATACGGAAGTCAAGCTTGATTCGGTGGTGATTGATTTGAATGCTTTTCCTATAGCAGGAAAGCTCTACGCTTTGCAGGAAGTACACATCGGCTCGCAGATCCGAAGCCTGCCTATTGCAGCGAGCTTTCAAATCGTGCAGAGCTACCGACACGAAAAGAATCCCTACGGATTACAGCTCACGGACTTTGACTTTATCGCTTATGATAGAGTTTCATCAGACCTTATTCACGGCGACCGTATGCACGACGACCGGCGTCCCGGCGATCGTATTCACGACGACCGCCATCCCAAGAATAAGACGCATACTAATCAACCCTCCCAACCTCAATAGCGATGAAATATGTACTCTCATTGGTTTTTATATTCCAAGCGCTGATCATGCTGGCGCAGGATACCATTTATGTATCTGATCAGGCAAAATCCTACCTGCTCTTTGATGCACCCGTCACCCTGGCTGATGTTGGCAATCCTAGCCTCTACCATACACAAATTGAAAATAATAGCATCTTTTTGGTCGCCACGAAGGATAGTGTGGCCGATACACCTTTTTATGCAGTGGTGAACGGAGAACCTTTTACAGCTCGGCTTTGCTTTGATACCAGCCCCCCGGCATTCTATGACTTTAGAAAGCGAAATGACTCGGGCAGACAGAAGAGCGTATTCAAGGATCGCATGTTATCCAATCTTCAGGTACTAGCATCTCAGCCGGATTTGAACTACGTCTCCTCTCAGAAGAACAGGATTCGCTTTCAGTTAGTAGGGCTCATGCATGATCTGGAAGCTACCTATCTGAAGTTCAACGTGGAAAATACGACCTCGCTGCACTACGCTACCGACTTTGTGGGCTTTGAGCAGCGCAAACGCTATAAGAAAGGCTTTTGGCGTAAAAAGCAGGAAGCTCACTTTCCGGTAGAACCTCTTACCCAAGGGCAGGTTCACCCGATATCACCTTATTCGGAAAGCTATCTGTACTACGTGCTGCCCCTTCAGGCATTAGGTCAAAAAGAAGCAGTGACCGCCACCCTGCGAGAAAAGTCCGGCAACCGAAGTGTTTCTATCAAGATACCTGCCCGGCTGCTCAGAAGAGCCGATTTGTTTTAACCAGGATGGGGCAGGGGAGAGTAGGAAAGTGGCTGTCTATGAAGCCAAGGACTTCATTTCATGGTGGTCTAATCCCCAAACCCCAACCTCTGACACCCAAGACTCATGAAAAACTTTCAGGATAATATTGATAAAATGGCTATTGATCAGACCCGTGTCAACCGATTCACGCTTAGTAGCTCGTCTTCTAGAACCGTTGTGCAGCGGGTGTGGCGATGGCTTTCTCGCTATAGCTTACTGGTGGTTGTCGGGCTAGCGGCCCTCTCGATAACGATCTTACACCTTCAGGGTAGGTCTTTGTTACAGGCGATTTTTGCTACGCCACTGCCAGTCTTTTGGCTGGATGGGCTTACTGAGCCTGAGCCATTACCCAACAAAACGGATATCTATACTGCTTCGTTAGCCCAGGAGGCTGCGCAAAGGAGAGTCTCGCCCATAGCACCTCCTGCATGGGGCGGTCAGTACCACACGGCTGAAAGGAAGGATACGACTACCTTTGAAACTACTATCATGGATACGATACAGTCCGTAGCAGCCCCTAAAAAGAACTGGTCTACAAAAAGGCATTCCAACAGGGAAAAGCCTAAAATAGATTCGAGTACTTCTAAGAGCAGCGCTCCTTCATCCTTGTTGTTTCATACGCTGCGAGCTGAGCAGTCCGAGCCCGTGACGCGGTTTATATCCTGCTTGATACACGGCGATCAAGAGATCAACCAACCAACCCGGGTAGTGCTGCGACTAACCGAAGCCATGAAGATCAAAGGAAAAACGGTTCCCGCCGGAACGCTAATCTATGGCCTGGCTCGCCTTTCGCAAAACCGGGTGCAGGTGACTATCGCTCGGATCGGATCGGTATCGGTTAGCTATCAAGTGTACGACCACACGTATCATCCGGATATCTGGCTGGATCAGGGCGATAATCAACATTCGGTTTCCGATGCGGCCCAGGACGAACTCTATCGGCAAGGACAGCAGCAGGTAAGTAAGATTCCTGTACCAATGCTACCCCAGGTAAGCCGGAGCCTGTTGCAGCGCCGGAGAAGAAATACCTCTTCCGTGTTGCTGCCCGATGGCTACCCGGTCTATATCGCTTCCATTTCTTCCAATAATTAAACACGCGTATTATGAAAACCCCATTCTTGCTTTTCCTGCTCCTGAGTCTGCTTCCCGCCTGGGTGCAGGCGCAAGGCATACCGGTCATGGACATTGCCCATATTGCCTTTACCGTGGCTAACGGCCGTACCTTAGACAAACAGCTAGACAAGCTGGAAGAACAGGTTGTCATCTCCTATCAAATTGAACAGAGGGTCTCGGATATATTCACCCTACAGGATGACTATCAACAGCATCTCCGGCAAGCCGAAAGCGTGCGGGATCTCAGCTGGGCTAATCTGATCGAAAGCCAGACCCATGCTTTATCCATTCAGCCCCGTATGGAGGTGTATGTACCGGCCTATGAGAATATTGAAACGCTCAAAGCGGCCTATCAGACCTTGGAAGGAGTGGGAGGGGCATTAGCCTTATATCAATCGCTGGATGGCTTTGGCTCGGATAGCCCACTTCCCCAGAGCATCGTGGCCTTACAGCAGCAACTGAGCACCCTTTCGGTAAATCGAGCCGCCTTTGATGAGATGGCCTATAAGAAGAAGTTGCAAGTAGCGCTTTCTTATAATCAGGTGGCTGGTGACTTACTGGAAAAAGCTCAGCAGGTGAGCCAGGCGTTAATGGTCAGCCAGCGCTTTTCCATGACCGAAGGGGAAAGGCTTTCCGCGATCAAACAGGCGCACGATTACATCCTGCAAAGCATGGACCTGAAGCTTGCTTCTGATCAGCTCGTATTGGATGTCATGGATGAAGCCCAAGTCAGTCAGTCAGGCCCCCTGAAACGTTACGAGCATCAATTAGAGCGGCAACTCCTCTCCCAAACACCGACTCATCCGTGAAGATTATGAAAAGAAACGTTGATTACCTCCTGACTGGTTTGTTGCTGTTTTTATTTGCGCGCGCCGGATGGACCCAGCAAGTACTTCCGGTAGAAGATCGCATGCTGGCCGATACGATCGCTGAAAATGTTTCCCGAAACACTCAGCAAGCGGGATACCTCGCCCTAATCAGTCAGTTAACCAAAAACACCCGGGATGAGGTAGAAGCTACGCGGGAATTGCAATACGATTATCAAGATCATTTACGGCAAACGCAAAGTACGGCGGGGCTGAACGTCTCGGATCAGCAGTCCCCGCAGCAATCCGTATCCCAGGTGATGATTCGTGCCGATCATTTACTGGATTACCGATTCGCTTATGAGCTTTCCCAGGCGTACCGAGCTGTAGAAGAGCCACTTCAAAAAAGCCAAAAGCTTTATGACCAGCTGACCCCTTACCGTGAAACCTCGGTTTTTACAGATCTAGCTTCCTTTACTTCCTTACAGCAGGAGCAGCTCCAAAATAGGATTGCCCTGGAAGAGATGAACGTTCGGCGCAAGGTACAGCTAGCCCAACTGTTCCGACAGTTAGCGCAAAGCAAGATCGCCCAATCTGAGGAATTACAGCGTAAACTTACCCAAGATCAAGCCTTTTCCATGACCGAAGCCCAGCGGCTGGAGATGCTATGCCGCCTGCAGCAGTGCCTGGGGGAAAGCCAACAACTCTCCACGCGGGCGGATGCACTGTTAGGGCAAGTTTCCCGCCCTTCGAAAGCCAAAGCATATGCGCTTGAGCGCTATGAGCAGGCTCAAATTAGAAGTGTAATGGCTACTACCCCCTTGTTCAACCATTAATAGAGAGAATATGCGATTGTATGTATGCACGCTACTGACCGGCTGGTTACTGGGGGCAAGCCAAACCCTCTTGGCTCAACCGGTACTGGTGATTGACAAAAAAGCCATAGTCAAAAGCACTGAAAACCTGTCCGTGAACCTGCTAAAAAAACAGCGCTACAAAAAGATACAGGATTTTACCGAAGAAATACGAACCTCTTATGCTGAAATCCAGACCCTGCAACAGCAGGTGTTAGAGGACCTAAAGAACGTAAGCAGCGTGCAGGACTTGTCCTGGTCAGATCTATCCAAATCCATCTACCTCTCTACCGAACTCATCCGAGGGGCCAGGCAACCGGGTCTCGCCAGACCTGGCTTAGAGATCGATGTCCTCGTGGAGCATCCTCTGTTTAATCAGCATTACGAAAACGTTTACAGGAATTTATTCATCGCGGGTGGTGCTGATCCCTTACCAAACGATTTGACGGAGCTACAACAGGCTAAGCAAAATCGGGTTGCACTCATACATAGCTTTCATCAGGGTGCCGCCGAGCGGAAAGCCTATGCGGCGGTGGCCTTTCAGTACCTCTCGGAAGACCTGCTGCTCAAAGCCACCGAACTCAATGAAGTACTGAAACAATCTGCCCGGTACTCCATGACCGAAGCCGAGCGTATCCGGCTGCAAAGCTATGCCGAAGACTACCTGCTATTGGCCGCCCGGATGCTGGAGCGCTCTGACCAGCTTTTACTGGAGGTGGCCTCCGTGAAGCCGATGCAGCAACAAGCCCAACAAAACCGGATGCAGCTCGAGCGGGCTTCCCATGCTACTACCCCTGTATCTAATTTCTAATCTCTTAACTCACCCTTTACTTTAATTCCTATGGAACGAGAACAAAACTCTGAGATACTTATGAATAAACCTGTAGAACAGCTGGCTGATCTGAAAACGATCGGGCAAAAGGCCGCTGAGGCACTGAGAGGTTACGGGTATGATGATCTGGCGGGCAAGTATGATCAGGTGCTGCACCGATCGACCCCGGACAGTAAAGAAGTACTGGCCCACAGCCGAATGGCCAGTAGCGCACTGAAAGAACTCAATACCTTGGCCGAAAGTCAGCAGGGAAGGCATCCTGCCCTAGAAAGGGTCATGCAATTACAGCAGCAACTGGACGACCGTTTACAACAGCAGGCAGCGAAGGGAGTCAATACAAGATCTATAGAAGATCTATCGTTTCCGGCGAAACTGTACCTGGAAGAAAAGAGCCAGCCATTAAAGAACGCGGCCTATGAGGTAGCCAAGTACCTGGATGAAAAAAGAAAGTATAGCCACCCCACCGAAGGTAAGACGCGCTTACAGCAGCAGCTGGATACACAACTTCAGTCATATCGTGCGCTGCCGACTGCGCAGAATATGGAGAAACTGGAAACCTATACCGGGCAGGGAATTCAGGTTATGAAACAGGATTATGAAAGTGCTAAGGCTGCATTGCAACAAGAAAACGAGCACTATGTCGCTGCAAGAAATTACCTATCTCCCGAGGGACGTACTCT
Source organism: Roseihalotalea indica (assembly GCF_022458895.1). The sequence continues at coordinate 540,137 of NZ_JAINFL010000003.1, forward strand.
GATTCTCTCGGAAGCTGAGAAAGGGGAGTTTGAGATGCCCAATCGAGTATCAGGAAACATTGTCATGGCACGTGCTACTCATGCGCAGCTGCAGCTAGACCAGTATACCCAAGCCAAAGAAAAAATCATGCAACTAGATCACCCCACGGATGCAGTACCGAAAGCGGCTGGTGCAACCGTTGATCAGGACTACCCGCATCTTTCGGCTCAGCAACGGCAACAGTATACTCAACTTTCACAACAGGCATTGCCTCTGGAGCTCAGCAAAAGTGTAGAATCCGACCTGGAACGCTAATGGCTGGGCATGCAAGCGATCAACACCTTTCTCGATCACTCTATTTGATGATCCTTAACTACTCGGATACGCCTTCTGGCTAGTGCACATCTTCTTCCACTCAATCCCTAAAATACTCACGTTGACCCACGAATAGCATAGACATGACAAAACCGCTGTTAATGACCACCTTGCTACTGGTATGCTTCTTTTCCATCCAGTGTAGCGAAGAGGATATCCAGGCTAGACTGCCTGCCTCCTGTGAAACGAACGACTGCCCGGATACCCATCCAACTCCTTCACCAAAACCTTCTTCTAACGATGTCGCCGCCTGGCTGAATACCTATGCTCTACAGCAGAAGCAAAGCCCCACCTGTGCGCCTTTTCTAGGTTTGGTACGCCGTCAGTCTTCCGGCTGGCTGTATAGCTGCAACACTGTGCATGCGGTGCTGAAAGGAGAAGTGATGGTTGGGCGGATACGTTACTACCGTCTGGATTTGTATTTTTACCTTCGGCCTACCGAGTCCTGTGGTCAGCCAATGAGTACCCCTCGTTATGCGGGTAGTATGTACCTGTCCCGGTCTACTCGGAAACCCGGATATGCTAGTGGGTTTTACGGTGGAAGTAGAGCCTTTCGCTGGATTCTCGATCCCCATGGTCGGGCTATCTCAGGATGGCAGGCTTACTATTACTATCGCGATCAGAAGACCGCTCAGGAAGTAGGTTTCTTTGATGGGGTGATTGCCACGAAGGGGGGATGTTGGGAAATGTGAGTTATCAAGAAGTCATTCCGTCTTCATCTCTCTAAACCTCGTTTTAAACATCACTTTGTTGACGGGATGGTTCATGTAGGGTTGCCAAGTAACCAGCACCACTTTTTCATCCGTAGTGAAGGCATACCCATACTCATATTGCGCTGCAACTGACAGAAATAATAAACCAAACCATTTTTAGTGCGATAGATATGGGTGTAGAAGTTAAAACGGTCGTCGCCTTGAGGTTTGAAGGGTAGTAAAATTCTAAGAAAGCGGTCGTTACTATTGAGGTGTGAATATGATGGAATAGTAGCTTACGTGACTGGGGATCAGTCAGCTAAAACAGTGGGCAGGGTTTATAGAAAACCAGCCGAGACAGAAGCGGGTGAATGTTGAACAGATGAGAGGCAGGCTTTTCAGAAAGTACTGCCTGCTCATAAATACCGCATAGGCAAGGAACATATCAAACATATAGAGTGAGTCAACACCAGTTGTTGGGCTAGAAGCAGAAGGTTGGTAAGACATACAACATGTTTTTAAAAAACGAAGAAAACCATTTATCAGCGATCAGTTTGATGATAAATCACAGAAATCAGACTCATCATATATTTAAACCACAACCAATCTTCTTAAACCCTGCCTGTTGGAATGCATCTATAGGTTAAGAATTTATTCCTAGGCGGTTATGTGCGATGCAATGGGCGGCATGCGATGGAAAGGCTTTACCAATATTCACAAGTGTGAAGCTAGCAAACGTAAGAAAACTCAAGTGAGATCATATTATTTTTATAGGGTATACTTTACTGGGTTTACTTACTGTTAATCGGGCGAATTTGATGAATTTGAATGGGGTGGGAGAGGGAAGGGGGTAAGGTAAAGAAAAGGGTCCTTTTCTTGCCGTACAACATATCTGCTTCTTATCAGGCGGATCTCCTTTCAATGATCAGATCCATACCCCGGAGCGTCTTCCCGGACAATCGAGTCCAAGTGCTGTTGCACATTAGGTTGTAATCGGACAACAATGACTTCTTCTTCATTGACTACCCGGTAGCCGTAGTCATAACAATAATAGTAGGTATGTCCGTACTGAGTGTCGTACTGCCCCGTGAAGTAGCCATACTGAAAGCCCTGCTGGAGAAGTAAAGCTTTGTTCACCTTTCGCTTGGTATCCGGACAAGCCCGCTGTAAGATGTCTCGGTTGCGCGTTAGCACTTTGTTGACTTTTCTGAGGTAGTGATTCTTCTCTTTTCGTTGTTGATTGTGATAGGCAGTGCGGCAGTGATCCGAACAAAACGCTTTATCCGTGCGGCCTTCAAAAGAGCCCTGACACACCACACAAGTTTTTTTCGCCATTTTGTTGGATCGATTGATTGAATGTTCTAATACGTTTACAAACGTATCATTTTTTTGAAACGGATAGAAACGACTACAAATGTTTATGGTACGGCTCACCCTAAAAAGGCATCGTTTCTTTACGGAAACTGCAAAACAAAGCGACCGCATGGAAGAAACCATTCAGCAAACCCGCCTCCATTTACAACAGCGCAACTACAGCCACTCTACCCAGAAAACCTATCTGGGCATGCTCAAGGTTTTTATCCACTACTTTCAAGGAGAAGACCTAGCTCAACTTTCCGAAGAGCAGATCCGGACCTTTTTGGTAGAAACCTGCTACCAGACAAATCTTTCGCTGTCGTATCAGAATCAGATGATTAACGCCATAAAATTCTATTTGGAACAGGTTTTAGGCAAGCCGCGTACGGTGTATTATATTCAGCGTCCCCGCAAAGAATTCCGGCTACCGGTGGTGTTATCCAAACCGGAAGTGCAACGCATATTAAGGCAGGTGCGTAATCCGAAGCACCACGCCATTCTGTCCACCATTTACGCCTCAGGCTTACGTCTATCAGAGCTGATCCACCTCAGCATCCGTGATATAGACTCCAAGCGGATGCTCATCCATATCCGGCAAAGTAAGGGGAATAAAGATCGCATAGTACCGTTATCCAGCAATTTACTACTTGAGCTTAGAGCCTATTTCCGGAAGTACAAGCCCAAAGACTACCTGTTTGAAGGTGAAAAGGGAGGGATGTATGGCCGCAGCAGCGTCCAGCAAATCTTTAGAAAGGCTAAACGAGCAGCAGGCATCCAGAAAAAAGCCACTGTCCATACCCTAAGACATAGTTTTGCCACTCATCTGCTGGAGAGTGGCACTGATTTACGGATGATCCAGGTACTTTTGGGCCATAGCAGCAGTAAAACAACCGAGATTTACACGCATGTAAGCAATCAGTACATTCAGCAGGTGGTCAGTCCACTCGATACGCTATCTTGTGAAAACGAGAAGGAAAAGATATATTGGAAATAAACGCAATAGTCCCACGCAACGCATTGCGTTTATTAGGATGTTAGGCACGATATAAATGAATTGGGAAGGAATTAAGAATAGCATTTACTTTGAAGATGGCTCGTTACGAGACATTGTCGTTTCTGATTGGTCAATAGAAGATTGGAAAAAGTGGGTAGATTTAGTCAACCGGAAATACAAACTTGAATTTTATAACGGGCAAACTAAAGAATCTACTGATAAAATTGATTTTGAAATCTTGAAGCAATATTGGGAAGGAAAATCAGACTTAACCAATACGGTTTCCATTTATCTCGATCGAGTGATTATTAAATGCTATTTCTATGATGATCAGGAATTTGAAAATGACATTCAGCCAAAAGAGTTTGGATCGATAGAGGATCATCTAAAACTTATGGATTATTTGGAGGATATAGCTAATTTGACTGGTAAGACGGTATATTTAATAGAAGAGAATTCGAGAAACAGAATACTTCTTGAAGTGAGCAGAAAAGATTGAAATACCGTGCCTAACAAAGCACAACCCCAATCCTGGTGGAAACGAACTTGCTCGCTTGTTGCGCCAATAAACGATATTGATAAACGAATGAAAAACGCGAGCAAACCCGGCCTGTGGCTGTGCTGGCCGTTGTGGCTCATAAAATGGAGAAGAGAAGTAAAAGATATGTCTTGAAACATAGTTTTCCATTTGTTGAATACAGCGGCATGGGAACATTTCTCTTTTTACTGGGAATTTCCATTACAAGCTACATTCAAGAAAATTCAA
>NZ_JAINFL010000030.1 GCF_022458895.1 Roseihalotalea indica
AAGCTCATTTTTGTACAAATAGCGAAGCATTAGTTCATAGTCAGCCGAGCAGGTAAAGGACGTATCATACATCCCATGCTGATCAAAGCATTCTCGCTTCATATAAAAAGTTGGATGCGGGGGCATCCAACCGCTCAGAAATTTCTTGCGCTGAAAAGCTCCCGATTTCCAGGTTCTTATAACTTCATCTGTATGATCCCGATTTACATATACCAGATCACCATACACGCAATCTACCTCCTGCTGCTGAAAAGCCCGAGCTATATGGCTGACCGCCTGATCTGAGTTGAAGATATCGTCGGCATGGAGTATGCCAATAATTTCGCCGTTAGCAAAAGTAATGCCTTTGTTCAAAGCATCGTATAACCCATCGTCTTTTTCCGAAACAAAAACGTCAATCTCATCAGCATACTGTTGAATTACATCAATGGTACCATCATCTGACTGGCCATCAACTACAATATACTCAATATCTTCATAGTCCTGATTTAGTACCGACTGAATAGAATCACCTATAGTATCTACATTATTGTAGACTACAGTAATAATGGATATTTTCACGATGTGGTTTTTTTAATTGAAACTGTCTACCTAATGCCTGTCAGCGATTGTTAGCGCAATTAGACATATATAACTGTGTTTTTTTATCATCCTTTTGACAAAGCCATTTTATCTAAATGTAATAGATAGCAAGACGTGCCAGAACGTATTTATTAGAGTTAATTGTTAAACACGAATTTTAAAATAAAGCACACCTCATATCTAGCCTTCGCAAAAATCAGACTATATGATAGTGTTAGGTGTATTGATTGCTAGAAACAATTTTGTAACAGCCATACGCTAAATAACTACCTTCGCTTTTATTTTTATTGTAAAGCTCAATATTTATATTCTCTTTTCACATAGCTTTTTTTGGAAAAAGAGAGAGGAGTAAGTTATTCCTCTTAAAATTTTGAAAATGAGTCACTACGATATGTGGTATTCAAACAATAAAACTTTCAGGATGTATGAGAATGATATTATTATTTAAGAATAAATAAGACAGAATGGCATAACGATCTCTATTAAGCAAAACGGATGCGATAGTCGATGCATATTAAAATGTATGATTTGTTTAAGAATTACATGCGTATTAAGTGTTTTTACTCGGGTGCAAATTTGAGATTTATTAATGAAATTAGCTTGTTAATCTAAGTACGTGTTTGAGTATGATTACCTGTGTACAGAACAAAATACAGCGACTGGCGATGATTGTTAATTTTGTAATTGAGAAAGAACAAAGTTTCACTACCCTTAATTGCTCATGATAAAAGATAGTAGAGAATGGAATCAAGAGTTTAATATTGCATTATTCTTATAAAACTGGCTTGTATGATATGCTTATTCATAGAAAGTACTATGTACCGAATAAAATAGAAACTGAGTGAAAGCCTCTTTCTGAAAGATACTTTAGATATTGCAATCATCAACCTTAGAATTGGTGTAATTATATTTTCAACCCTTGATGCGCATAAAGAAATACTAAAGAGAGAAATACAGACTTAGCTAGCCGCAGACGCCCGCCAGATAGACTTATTAGTCCTGCTCATTGTCGGTTTGCTCCAAGTCTGTACAGTCAACTCCGCTCAGTGAGCATTAGCATTGAATGAGCAGGTAAAAGCACTCTCTGATTTCAAACCACGACAATGCTTTCTCCATCTTTTCGTTTTGTCCATTGCCAGTATGTGCAATTCGTATGGAAGCAATTTGCTTATGTATAAGCAGTGTTAGCTATCGACGGCACCCACCGGGATGCCGGACTGCAAGTTTGGTATGCACCATATCAACGTATTGATGATTAGCATTACCTACCAAGGTATCGCTATTCTATTAGTTTGGAAACTGTTAGGTAAAGCAGGAGATCTGGAGCGGTGCGATCTTCTAGTAAGAACGTATCCATGGTCATGCGAGCATTGCTCTGGTTTCTAAATCCGGAGTAAGAGAGGCAGATTCAGACAGTGACTGCCGATATAGAATTCATAGGTCGCCAACGGACCACTAAGACAATTGATGAGTAGTGTGGCTGGCCCACAACATTCGTGAACAGACTTAACAGACATCTAACGGCAACGTTGGCGGATGGAGACCTGTTTTGGCTGCTTGAAAAATCTGTTCTAAGCCCCAGTGTTTAGTGGCTATTCCGCTTTAGTGTGTCAGCAGGATTTGTGAGCCATTGCCATTCTATTTAATCTTCAAACCGTATTGATCCAAGCCGCCCAACCAATCCTTCGGAAGCGTTGTCAATATCGTAAGCATCGCTATCAGATCAACCGTAATATCAGTCTAGGCAGCCTTAGACGTCACCTATCAGCTTTATTTTTAGCCAAGCACTTCCGTAGATTATGTGCTGTCCTCCTCCAGCGATTTTTATGTAGTCTAGAACGCATCATGAAAGTAGTTTCTCGTCCCCGATAGAAGAAGTGGCGTAGAGGAAACGAAAGACATCTGACCGAGTATAATCACGGCCCCCCCTTTAAACCAGCTATTTAACTTAGATTTGCCCCTCTAATGTGTCACTCTTCAGTTAGAGTATGGACGTATTATGTCTGGAATGGAGCGGACTAGTAAAAGGCGAAAGAAATAGACAGTTAGGTTTGAGTTTTTGTAGATGTTAAAGCACTGTTATATCTATCAATGTAAGTACTAAATTAATAACTTTTGGCTTAAGTTAACGGGGTTGGCACATTGTTACTCCCAGCCTTATTTATCCTACTTTCAAGATTATTCAACCGAAATGATATTGCCTAGAGGATCAGCAGCTATTCCATGTGTATTTATGGCTCATAATGCTTCTCTATCTTGAATAAACGAGATGAATGAGCGATAATTGCAGAGTGTTTCCATAAACTGAAAACCTGTTGGGATGAAAAAGCTGAATTGTCTTATTACATCCTTAGGTGTTGGAGTATCGATCAGCAGCGAGAAAAAAGGGTTAATTTAAAGGAATGAAATGACCTACATCGCGTGATACATAAATTTTCTGTATCACTTTAATCGGCTCAGATTTATGCTAGTATTTGACATTTTAAAATAATAAAGGTGAAAAAAATCTAAAATTCCCCGTGTTCACTGGACTGAATTTTCAGCTGGTCCTAATATAAAGGGAATCCCATCCAGCTGATTAGAGCCAATATAGTAAATAGTAAAGAGAAGCAGAATGTAAGCGCAAATCTGTATTATATCTTGCTTATAGTGCTGTAAGACTTCTTTACTCTCCCCGATAAAGAGCAGTAACAAATCGTTTAGTGCCTCTTTCATGGTTTGTATTGGAAGAAGAACCCTCCGATTAAGGAGGGGTTCTAAACGGAAAATAGAAAATGATATACGTTATGCAAAGATGCAGAGGTAGTAGTAAGATGCCAATCAACAGAAAAGCAAAAACTTACCTACGTCAGAGCTATTTAAATATATATTCCAATCTGCTTCAGCCTTTGAGGCAACGTAGTCATTTTGCCTGCTTTATGGTCAGTTTAAACTGGATGAGGTGGTACTGATTGAAGGCTACCCCTATGGTGATTTCTACGTATTATTGATCGTGTTCGTCTTTGGTGACGATAAACTCCAACTTTCGGTCTAGATAATACTTGCGTATTTTACCTAGTTCTTGTTTGGTCATATTCGGAATGTATGACATCTGAGAGTAATGGGTTCCCTTAAATGGTTACTCAACCCGGTGGTTTTTCGCGATGGTTGAGTAATAAAAAGAAAAGGCTGACATTTGTAGTCGCCAAATAACAAAATCGGACTGTCGACGCAGCAGCTTTTTCAATGGATTATAATCCAATAGACAAGATATACCTATTGATACGAATAACAAAGATAGTAAGACACAAAAAGCATCAAGAATTTCTCTGCGAGATGATCCAAGGAGTGATTCGTAGCCTCTCGGTAATTTTCTCCGAGATTGCCGACAAAATAGACAAACCTATCCAGCCACGTTCTATTGCACGGAGGGTACAAGACTTCTTTGCCAATGTCAGTATGGACTATCAGCAATTAGCCGTGTTCTTATTGAGCTTTATGCCTCACCATAATCTAACCCTAAGTGTTGATCGTACCGAATGGGATTTCGGCCAAACGCAGGTTAACATTTTATGTGTAGTAGCAAGCATTGGTAAGATGGCGGTTCCCATCTATTTTAAAATGTTAGACAACAATAGCGGTAACAGCCACACTACTGACCGTATTGCGTTATTAAAATCTCTTATCAGCATTATTGGTCGGGCACGTATTGAGATGCTAGTAATGGATCGCGAATTCATCGGACATGCTTGGCTTGTGTGGCTCAAGAAAGCCAATATCCCCTTCTGTGTACGTGTTCCTAAGCATCATACGATTAGTTTGCCAGGTGGACAGCGATGGCGAACTGAGCAGCTTATAGATTAACATAATAGCCAATATTATCAATCGCATGTACTAGGCTGTGTCTGATAAGTAGGTTTTCAAGTAATATCGGATGAAAGCCAATTTAATCATTGCCGAAAAACTAATGGCTAGTTTTTCGTATCTCGTAGCTATTCGGCGACATTCTTTGAGCCATCCGATGGATTGCTCTACGCTAGCGCGTTTTTTATAAGTATCTTTACGGTTCGCCGCCTTTAGGTTTGTGTTGTAGTAAAATTCTAAGAAAGCAGTTGTTGCTATTGAGGTGTGAATATGTGGGTAACTCGGATGAGTTATCCATATATTCACCGCCTGATCACCAGCCTAGGTGCACTAAGGTCGCCGC
>NZ_JAINFL010000031.1 GCF_022458895.1 Roseihalotalea indica
CTCAGGCTGGCAAACGAGGGCAGGTTGCTGCCACTGATCGTCAAAGCATCCCCATCCTGATCACTGCCATACAACTGCAAATCATACTCTTCCCCGAAACGAATCGTCAAATCCGATATCCCATCCAACTCGGGGGTATGATTTAAGGTCGATATTGATACCGGATTTGTTACACCTTCTCCTCCAACATTATAAGCCTCTAGTTGGTAAAAGTATATAGTATGAGGTGATAGTCCATTGTCATTATAAGAGGTAGCCGAAGCCGTTAATTCTGCTACCGGAAGAAAATTTTGATCATCTTGAATAGATCGATACAATGTATACCCGTCTGCATTATCTACATTCGTCCAACTTAAGCGCACTTCAGTTTCCGAAAGAGCCTCTGTACTAAAATTTGAAGGAATAGCAGGTGGCGGCGGTAGAGCAAGGGTGGTAGCGTTTACAAAGCTGGCAAGATTTCTATTAAAAGAAGTTCCTGAAACGGTGAACTCTCCTAAGTTATTTCCCCCGCCCCAACGATTGGCGAAAAAGGTTAAATCACCTGAGAAATAACCCAGTTCAATGCCTTCTATAGTCCCATAAGCTCCTTCCAAACTCTGAATAAGGTCATTCGAGAAATCAACCTCGGCAATCAATACATCCGAGTCAACAGGGTTAAAAGGATAGTAATTACTGTTATTATCGTATCGCCACTGCCCATTGATCAGCTTTACAGCAATTAAATGATCGCTATTACTACCGTTAGGTCTATTAGAAGAAAATCGATCAAATACATTTTGTCTGGAAAACATGATATATCCGTTTCCAGTAGCATTATCAGTCGCTGCAACTCCATAATTAATGTCACCAATCGTTTCACTTTCGCCCATCACCGCTCCTGAAGTCCCGTATTCACCCAGTGCTACAACTTGGTAAAAATATTCTGTGCTAGCTTCCAGATCCCGATCTTGATATGATGTATTATTCTTCGAAACAATAGATACAGGGTAATAGGGACCATTGGCATGCGTTGCTCTGAAGATTTGAAACCCAGTTTCATCAGTGCTATTATCCTGCCAGCTTACATTAATTTGATCGTAAGAGATTGCTGTTGCGACTAAGGAAGAAGGCGTAGCTGGTACAGCATCTGGCATGGTGAAGTCAGACTCAAATGCGGAGTCAGGAATTCTTTGGTAAGCATTCACTCCTTGGGTAGCCTGTTTCCAATATACTTCTAATCCCTCTCCTCCTCCTGCATCAAAAAAAGTAACAATGATCGGGTATTTTCCAGCTTGAGGGAAGTTATAAATACCTTCGCGATAGTCCATACCGTGTAGCCCATCATTGTTAACTACCAAAGAACTCTCATTATAGTCACCAATATATAACTTACTTCCGTCATCAGACCCAGTTGCAAAATTATAACTACCGGCTACAGGGATGTTAATTTCACCTTCAAAATAGAAGGCAAAATTATCATTTTGTATTCTTAAATTAATATCGAAATTGGAGGTAACCCCGGTTGCTACAGGTGTAAGAGCATCAAAATCAGGTAACGCAGAAAATGAACCATGATAATATTTATAACTAACGCCAGAAGAAACAGCAGCTTCCACCACCAAATTGCTAAAGGGCGACTCATTACCGGTTAAATCCCTAGCTTTGACTTGAAATTGATATATTTCTTCTTCCTGTAAATTAAAAACAGTAGCATTAGTGTTTTCTGTCACAGTTACTTTCACTCCATCTCTATATACATCATAACGGTATACTCCTACATCGTCAGTAGAAGCATTCCAGGCTAATGATATTTGCGTAGAAGCAGCCTTCGTAACTCTTAAATTAAGTGGTGCAGTCGGAGCAGTATTATCAACTTCGGTCTTTACTGCGATCTCATCAGATACTGAAGCCGCCGCATTCTGATTGATAGGACGAATGATATAGTAATAAGAAGTATTTGCGCGAAGGTCTACATCTAAATATTCTGTCGCAGCAGCAGAAACGATCTTAATTAGCTGATAATCAGAACCTGAGCTTGTGCTACGGTAAATTTCAAAATTAGTAGCAGGATAAGCTGCATCAGGTATTACCGACCACTGAAGTCTAATGCTGGTTTTGGATAGCGCAAAACCAGCGGCACTACTTAACGCAGGTGGTGCGTTATTACCATTAGCATTTATTACATGAAAGGGGGAGGAGAAACTACTGGAACAACCAAATTGCTCAGTAACAGTAGCCACATACTCACCTGGCCCTGCTGCAAATATTCGATTTGTACTTAAAATAGTACTGGTATTATTGAACTTCCATCCATATCCTACATACCCCTCGGGCAACTCCAGATCAACAGTAGTATTACCATCAGGTGAAGGCAACACCCGACTGGCCAATCCAACTATCTGTATATCAGGAGTTACAGTGGCAGATTTTTGTTTTACTTCAATAGCTCGAGTAGACCATTGGCTCCAAATTCCATCACGTTGAAATCTAGCTTCATAGGCACCATATTGAGTAGCTATAAACTCATTTGAAGTGGCTCCGCCAATTACATTGCCGTTTCTTCTCCACTGATAGGCATCAAAACCTGCCGTGAGCCCTAACCTTACCTGTACAGTTTCGCCAGGACATATCTCCTCTTGAGTCAAAAACTCATAAACATCTCTAGTACTACTGGTAGAAACCAGGGTCAATTCACCATTCATAACCACTGGCACAGTTTTATTTGCGCGATTGATAAATGACCAAAAGTCACTTTCACCATAATGCGTATTCCATACTCCATGCCCTAATTCCTTGTACAGAGTGTATCGGATGTTTCCTCCGGCATTCACGATCTCATCTACAAGATTCTTTGCGGTAAACGGTGTAGGCGCATTATCCTTCCCGCCTTGAGACAACCATATAGGTAGATGTTTGAAATTATTGATACTGCTGTAATAATTGGTTGAAGCCGCCGACATAGGTAAAGCAGCAGCAATTGTCTTGGGATATTGCCCTATAAAATTCCATACACCTTGCCCTCCCGAGGACAATCCATGCATAACAATTCTATCCAGATCAACATTGACTTCAGGAAAATGATTAAGAATTAAATCATTGATTGTATTAAAGTATCCTTCGCCCCAAAAACCACCTGTATTCTGTGGGAAAAACAAGAAGCCATTGAATTCATTATTGTTAATAGCATTATTATGGTCTTGGGCAGCATGCTTTAAATTATTTTCGTTATCATATATATCCCCAGACTCACCTCTTCCATGCATCATGACAACCAAAGGATATTTCGTATTACCACTAGCATCATAGTTTTTAGGAAACCTCAACCTAAAAGCCATACCATTATAAAAATAGGCTTTAAAATCGTTAGTATTCCAGTTTACCCGCTTGGTACGCACCCACTTCACTAAATTACCATGAAGAGGCTTTACAGGAGGGTTATCAGGGTCATATGTAACTACTGGGTCGTTTGGATTTAATACCTGGGCATAGGTCAAGTTGCCTAAAGCCAAACTGACAAAGAGGATAAGTGCAAGTACCTTTTTCATTAGGTGAGGGATACGGGGTATAAGTTTTTACAACTCACACGAGGTTAACTATAAATTTTAAAAGTAAATATAATACAATATCAATAAAAAAGAAATACAATTGTAAATTTTCAATAAAATATTACATATATTGATTATTAAATAAATGTCTTTTTTTCCCTTTTAATGTATCCTTACTTTACTCCTACTCAATCATATCCCCTATTATTTTTTGCTTTTTATAGCAAAATGGCTGTTTATTTAAATACTTGACAAATATCTTGGTGCTAATGATCACAATAATCATATAGACATAATGCCAAATCACAGTTTATATCTCATAAACTGTGATTTGGTATTTTTATAACTAGTATCAATGTTTTATATGAAAATAGCTTATCAACTGAATGCTGCTGACTCTCAACTACTCAATGAGGAGGCGTTGTCGTTGGGTGCCCCCCTGCGCGCCACTCACACTCAGCACATACGCCCCCCGACTCAACGAGGGCATCTTTACTTCCAGCAACACCTCAGACTGAGCCTGCAACCCTGCCTGATGCTGC
>NZ_JAINFL010000032.1 GCF_022458895.1 Roseihalotalea indica
GATGAAGTAACGAGCCACAACATGGCGCAGTCGCTAGCTTAATATCTATCAGCTAGCACGTTAGTTTCGCCAAGCACGGAAATTGACACACGAAAGTGAAACACCAAACAAACCCAGCCAGCGTCTCGCGCTAATAGTTGGCAGAGATAGAAAAGAGAAAACTGAGTTCTTGAAATGGACATAAAAAAACTGATAAAGTCAATTATGAAAGACTCAGATTGCAAAGTGAAGCAACCAAATTTTGGGATTCAATTACCCAAGCATGTTCCCGATGATCTTAAGCAATTTTATGATCTAACTGATGGGATTTTGCTATTTGGAAAAGAGTCTTATTCAATTGAAATAATTGGAAGACAAGAATTCAAACCTATTAATCAGATCTTTTTTTCAGAAGATGAGAGAAAAGACATAGGAGATGATATCAGCAACAACTGGTTCTTGATTGGAAAAGATGATAGTCTAGGTCAATACATTAGCATTGATTTATCTGAAGCCAGAAATGGTCAGTGTTATGATAGTTTTCATGAAACTCATGGATTAGCCGGAGATTCACCAATAATAGCAAAGACCTTCTCTGATATGTTAGTGCAACTATATCAAAATAAGGGACTGTATTGGTATTGGTTAGAAGATGGATTTAAAAAGCTTGGAGATGCCTACGATGAAAATTGAATTAAGATTATATACCTCTGCCAACAATATGCATCGGTCATCCCTATCTGAAACGTATTTGAAGGCTGGTTGCTCCAAGTAACAAAATTGAAACACGAAAAGAAAACGCAAACAACGCCGGGCCGTCCGCTGCATTTGGCGTTACAGGCCATGTAATTATGAAATTAGGTTTTACACAATATTTGCTGATCGAACTGAAATCTAGTGAAAGCCAATTTATTCACTGGTTTCGTAACAAAGTAGACCCACCGGGTTTTTCGGGATATATTTTTGACTCGACCAACAAACACCTGTACGGCGAACTAAAGGATAAAACTTTCTGGATTGAGAAGAAAAATAAGCTGTTCTATAAAAGTGGATTTAAGCCGCCTCTCTTAGATTTCAGTTTGATTTCAGGCAATTATGATTTAGATAATAATGTATTAAAAATTGACTTATGGGTTAGCCTAAAATCTCAGATAAAGAATCTAATGTTGATTGGAATTCCGGTATGGGTAGCTATCGCAATCTATGTTTATATCAGGTACGGAGATAGCTCAATTTTTATTCTCCCCATGTTATCTGGAATGTTTTTGCTTTATTTCACTTGGAGAGTACGCCAGGATGCAAAAGTTTTTAGTAATTACCTCAAAGAAGAGATTGAGGAAACGGCCTGTAACACCGTGCAGTAGGCCAGCCCGGTTGATACGAGTTCGGAAGCTATCTGCTCCAAGCACTAAAATTGCAAACAAGAATGAAAAAACGCTCACAAGTCGGGCCGGCTACTCGCACTAGTCCGTTAGGGCTCATAGAGTAAATGAAAAATGCATTTAAGATTATATTTTTTGGATTGATTTCATGTACTGACCCAACAAGCAACAGAAAGATTGAAAATCTATTAGCAGGACAGTGGCAATATGAACCCGTTGCCTGGAATGGGGATACAATTAGTTATGAAATTTCGGATGATTTTGATTCAACGGTGAGTACTACTGAAAAAATCACTTTACAAACGGATTCAGGTAATTATCAGCATATCTACCAGAATGACAGTCTGATTAGCATAAAACCTTATAAAGATAGATGGATTGCTGAATACGTATTTGATGATGAATCCTCCGGAACATTGTACCATTATATCATAGATGCGCCAATTGATAGAGAGCACCCGAGGCTTTTTGGTCAGAAATCCAGATTTAGAATTAACATAGAAGATTCAATATCGGAAATAGAGGTTATTTACGAAGCAGACAGTGCATTTGTATCAGAAGAACGTATCATAAAAATAACATTTGATACGCTGATTCTAGAACATGACACGATTCAAACAATTTATAAAAGAATAAACGAGCCCTAACAAAATGCAATAGCTAACCCTATTCGAAAAGGACTCGGTAGCTAATTTATCCAAGTACGAAAATTGATATTTGAAAGATAAACGCAAACAAGACCGGGCCAGCTATTCGCATCGGTCGTTGGCTCCAACCTAATGGAATTTGATGAAATGGTTAATAAGTATTGTAATTGCCTCAATCATAATTAATGGTTGTACATCAGGTAAATCAGAAAATTCTTCCATGAATGATTATGAACTATCGGCTGAAGGAGCTCATCCAAAGGCGAGAGCTTTATTAATAGAAGAATTCTATTGGAGCCCCATCGATGAAACTGGTCCCTTCGGGAGTGATGATGGATCAGACGCCGCCTTTGGATTCCTAGAATGGCGCGAAGATCACCCAAGTCAGAATCCTAAAATTTATATTAATGAATTATTAGAGGAGTGGGATTATGAATTATTTGATTGGAATGAATTGGATACTGAGCAACTGACGAAGCTAAAAGATTCGATGGGCATTCGCCTGATCATAGGTCAGGATGATGTATTGATAGCGGTAGGATTTAGCCAATTTGCCACCGAGGGAAAAATTGATGAAGAATTACAGGATTTAACCATCAAAGCCATTCAACGAGAGCTATTACTCGTTATACTGAATGAATTCGATGAAAAGTATCGGAATTCTAGAAGAAAGAAATTGGAAAAGATGTTATTGGCAGTTAAAAAAATGAATGAATAAAGGCTGAAGCCAACAAAATGCAATAGCTAGCCCTATTTGAAACGGACTTGGAAGTGTCAATCTCCAAGCATGAAAATTGATAAATGAAAGATAAACGCAAACATGATCGGGCCAGCTATTCGCATCGGTCGTTGTAGATAATTAAAGTATGACAACACAGGAAATAGAAAGGTTAGCTAAGTCCGATAAATCTAAATCTATTGGGGATTTAGACTTGAAATTAAAGGAACTAAAATTGGCTGGATACCGGATTTTGGAATGTATTCTATATGTGAAGACTAATCAAAATTGTTCCTTAATGGATGCTAAGTCTATTGTGATCAATTCTTCTGCATGGATTGATAGCAAAGAAGACTTCGTTCAACATCAACAAGAACAAATAGAAGAGTTTTTGGATGTTGCAAAAAATGAAATTGAAAGTATTCAACACAATTATTATCCTAACAAAACTAAAGTCAGTGTTAGGAGGAAAACCAAAGAATAAACTATCTACAACAATATGCACCAACCATGCCTTTCGGAAAAGTGATCGAGAGCTTGTTTCTCCAAGCCAAAAATTGCAAACTCGAAAGGAAAACGCTAACAAACCGGCCCGGCTGGTGCATCGGTCGTTGTGTGCTATCCCCCACATCAAGAAACTCGATTAATTTCTTGAGCTAACGATACGCAAATAATCATCCTTGAATTATCTTGTATAGACTCTATGCAAGGCCGGTTTTTTAAGTGGTGCTTTCAAAGCTCGGGCGCA
>NZ_JAINFL010000033.1 GCF_022458895.1 Roseihalotalea indica
GCTATTCCTGACTTATGTAACATTGAGTGGCAAAATGTCAACTTTGCTTTTGAGTTATGACCTAATATTGAATAAAAATAGGCAAGCATTAATTCTGACTGAGTTTTTCTAATTGTGTATCAAATTTCAGAGCGAGAGTATTACTAAAAAACAAAGCGACTTACGTGAAATTTTTCCAGACTACCTTGTTCTTTATTGTCATTTGCCTTCCTTTGTATTTTTCCTGTGTGTCAAAGAAAGAGTTGGTATATTTTCAAAATATGCCAGAGCAGAAGAAGTATCAAACAGCACCTAATGCTGTCTTGCTTCGCAGCGGAGATGTTTTAAGTATCTCAATTAGCACATTGCCGACGAGTCAGCTTAATACCTATTCCAACGCAGACTTACAAAGCACTGCAAATCCCATTCTTAATGGGTATACAGTTTCTCAGAAAGGATCTATTCTACTTCCAGTAATAGGCGAAGTTGTTGTTGCGGGAAGAACGATAGACCAGACAAGAGAAGAAATTGCTGGTCTAGTAAGTGAATATTTCCAGAATGCCTCGGTAAAGGTGCATCTTCTTTCCTTTACTATTAGTATTCTGGGAGAAGTAGCCCAGCCTGGCCAATATACGGTTTACAAAGAAAATATATCACTATTAGACGGGTTGGCATTGGGGGGTGACCTGCTACCTTCTGCTGATAGAAATAGAGTCTCTGTTATTCGGGCAAAGCAAGGGGTAACAACTCGCTATAATATAGACTTACAGCAGGATGAAATATTTACTGCGCCCCACTTCTACTTGCAACCAGATGATGTAATCTATGTAGAACCAGCCCGCTATCGAAGTATTAACCCCATGCAGCCCTGGGCTATTGCCGTATCATCTTTATCGGTAATCGCTGTCATATTAAATATATTTTTAAAGTAAACTATTATGGATAGCCGGCTTCAACAAGAAGAAGAGTTTGATTTGCAAAATATGCTGGGAAAGATAAAAGAGTACCGAGGGCTCTTCTTATCCAGTGTTATTGTTTGTTTAGTCATTACTTTTTTTTACAACCGTTATGCAACTCCGATTTACAACGTAAAGGCCTCTATTTTGATTGATGAAGAGGAGAATATGAGCGAGACCGCTGAATTGATTTACGGGGCTGACTTATTATCCTCTAACAAATCGCTGTTTAATGAAATAGCCATATTAAAGTCATACCCCTTTATTTATCGTACTGTAAAATCGCTTAATAAACGGGTAACCTATTTTAGAGAAGGCAGGATCGGAAATGGAGAACTCTATAACAATTTGCCGTTTGAGGTATTTGTCGATAGCCTTCAGCATAATACCCAAAATGAAGGTATTCCTTTATTTGTGACGATCCTTAATGAAAAAAAATTTTTACTAGAAGCTTCCTGGAATGATAAAATGCAGTTGGAAAAAGAGCTGTCATTTGACGAACCTTTTTTAATCAATGGTACTCTGCTCACTATTAATTTAAAGCAAGATGTTGAAAGTTTAGGCGAAAAGTTCTTTTTCAGAATAAATAATTTTGAGCAGTTAGCTCGTACATACAAAAGTAAGTTATCAATTTACCCTTACAGCAAAGAGTCTTCAGTGATAGATATTTCACTAGAGACGAGTGTGCCCCAGAAGGAAATAGATTTTTTGAACGAACTTACTTACCAGTATACTATCGTAAGTTTAGAAGACAAAAATCAGTCAACATCTCAATCTCTGTCTTTTATTAATGAGCAGTTGGAAAAAACTTTTGATACACTGCAAGTCATCGAGAATGCTTTGGAAGACTTTAAGTCTAGGAATGGGTTCTCTCAGGCTAGTGGTATGCTGGAGCGAAGTTTTGATAAAATATCAACGCTGGAGTCAGAGAAAGCCGCTTTGCTGATCAATAAGCAGTATTATCAGGCTATTCAGCAATATTTAGAAGAAAACAGGGCAATTGATGAGCTAGTAGCGCCTTCATCTTTAGGGGTACAGGATGTACTACTGAATAATCTGATTAATCAGTTAGCAACATTGCAAATAGAAAAAAATACTTATTTGATAGAAGGGCCGGCAAAAAACCCTTACATAAAAGAAGTGGAGGGTAAGATTAACAATATTAAAGCTACCCTCAGAGAAAGCCTGCAGAATATGATTGAAAACAATCATATTAGTTTATCTCAGATAAATCACCGAATTGCTACAGTAGAAAATGAAATTAGTGCTCTTCCCGAAGCAGAGCGGAAATATATTAACATAAAACGGCTGTATGATTTAAACGAAAATATATACAATCTACTATTGCAGAAAAAAGTAGAAGCTGGCATTACCCAAGCTTCCGCTACAGTAGATAATAAAGTTATTGAGCCAGCATATCTGGTGAATACTCAGCCTATACAACCAAGAAAGTCCAGAAACTATATTATCTCAATATTTATTGGCATGCTACTTCCAGCGGCATGCATATTTTTGAAGGAAAAGTTTAGTACAACTGTCAAGAATAAAACAGATATTGAAAAGTACACAGATTTATCGGTGATAGGCTCTATCAGTCAAAACGAAAAGAACTTGCCTTTGGTCGTGCACCAGTCACCTAAATCACCAACAGCCGAGTCGTTTAGGGTGTTAAGGTCAAATTTGAAATATGCGGCCAGAAATCAGGAAGTGAATAAAACGTTTTTGATTACCTCTATGATTAGTGGTGAGGGTAAAACCTTTTGTAGCATTAATCTGGCAATAGCTCTAGCCTTGTCGGGCAAGAAAACACTTCTTTTGGATTCTGATATGCGTAAAGATCAACCTGTATCAGATCTGGGCTTGGATAAAAACTGTAAAGGTCTAAGCAACTATCTTGTGGGTGATACATCATTAGATGAGATTATTCAAAAATCACCGGTCAATAATTTAGAAGTAATAGCTTCAGGGCCAATACCACCTAATCCGGCAGAATTACTAATGGAGGATTCTATGGAAGTGATGATGGATGTACTAAAATCATCGTATGAATTCATTGTGATTGACACGTCTCCCATTGGTCTGGT
The DNA here is from genome assembly GCF_022458895.1 of Roseihalotalea indica. Next base: position 3,020 of record NZ_JAINFL010000033.1, read on the forward strand.
CACTGATGCTCAGATTATGATGAGTTATAGCCACGCTAACTTATTCATCATACGGCAGAAATTTACTCAAAAGGAGTCGCTCAAGCTATTAGCTGATATGAAAGAACAGAATGCCATCAGTAATGCCAGTGTTGTGTTCAATGATGTGAATACTACATTAGGGTATTACGGGTATGGATATTATATATATCCCCAGAAGAAACCTTCTTTGCTAAAGTCCATTAAGGCAATATTTTAACAAGTTTCATAACAACTATTAGAACTAGGTAAAACTGTTTTATATGAAAATACCAGTTATATACATACTAAGTAATGGTAGAAGCGGTTCCACGATTCTTGACCTAATGCTTGGCTCTTTCCCTCATTTGTGGACGCTCGGAGAGGCGCAGTTATTACCTTTGGAAGTGAATTTCAATNAGCTGATATGAAAGAACAGAATGCCATCAGTAATGCCAGTGTTGTGTTCAATGATGTGAATACTACATTAGGGTATTACGGGTATGGATATTATATATATCCCCAGAAGAAACCTTCTTTGCTAAAGTCCATTAAGGCAATATTCTAAGTACAGGACAAAACAGAGCAATTAGTGCTAAGTGCTGACTTTGTAATAGCTAATAACAAGGTTTTACTAACTCTAATTGCTCATGAGGAAAGATAACAAAGAAATGCTGAAGCGAGAAATACAAAAGCACATTACCGCAGATGCTCGTCGTATTGACCTGCTTGCTCGGCTGATTATGGCTTTATTGCAAGTTGGTACAGTCAGCTATGCTCAGTTGGCCCTAGCACTGAATGCCCAAGTAAAGGTTGCTTCTAATTTTAAGCGGTTACAACGCTTCTTCAGGCAATTCCGGTTTGCTCACCGAGCGTATGTGCAGTTTGTCTGGCAGCAGTTTACCGATGAACAAACCGTGTTGGTGATGGATCGCACGCATTGGAAATTTGGCCGCCATCACATCAATGTATTGATGACTAGCATAGCCTATCGAGGTACGGCTATTCCCTTAATTTGGAAATTGCTAGGTAAAGCAGGAGATTCTTCTCAACAGGAACGGATTAGTCTGATGCGCGCTGTTCTGTGGTTTCTGTCCCCACAGCAGAAGACTAACATTTATGCACTGACCGCAGATCGAGAATTCATTGGCTACAGTTGGCTTCAATACTTGATAGATCGGAACATCAACTTTGTGATCTGCATACGCAAAGATGCACGGGTCAGTCAAGCAGGCCAAACTAGTCCAGCCTATAGGGTCTTTGCTACTTCGCATTTACGCACCTTACGAAAGCCCCATACTGTATTTGGCTTATCGCTGTACATGAGCGGCCAGCAACTGAGCGGTACCGAGTATCTGATCTTAATCAGCACTTTGCAAGGTAAAACTATTTGGCAACTCTATGGCCAACGTTGGCAGATTGAGCTACTATTTGGGTGTTTGAAAAGCCGGGGCTTTCGGTTTGAAGATACCCATCAGCAAGAAGATGCACGGATCAATACCATGATCTTTGTCTTAGCACTCACCTTATGCTGGGCCGTCAAAACCGGCGAATGGTTGCTGCAACAGGGCTACACCATGCCCATCAAAAACCTTAAAGAGCGAAAGGAAAGTTTATACAGCTTATTCCGTATTGGATTAGATCAACTGAAAGTGCTAATGCTACATCATCTTGATTTTAAACACCTTATTCCTCATTTGTCCTGTACTTAAGGCAATATTTTAACAAGTTTCATAACAACTATTAGAACTAGGTAAAACTGTTTTATATGAAAATACCAGTTATATACATACTAAGTAATGGTAGAAGCGGTTCCACGATTCTTGACCTAATGCTTGGCTCTTTCCCTCATTTGTGGACGCTCGGAGAGGCGCAGTTATTACCTTTGGAAGTGAATTTCAATGCTGTTTGTGGTAGTGGAGAACCGATTAAAGACTCTGTGTTTTGGAAAGAGCTATTACCATCAATTCAGTTTAAAGATGACCTAAGCAGTATAAGCCACTTCAGGAAATCTCACCCTCACGGCTCACACACGGGCGCCGTAATTAGACTGAGAAATTTGTGGCACCTTTTCTCTGGTAAAGTGCCAACTGACACTTTAAAGGAAATTGCAAGCTATGGAAAACTAAATGCTAATTACTTTCAGCAGACTAGTACCTACGCAGAAGAGCGCGGATTTACCAAAAAGGTAGAGTGGCTGGTAGATGCCTCTAAAGATCCGTACCGCCTGATGTGGATGCAAAAATCTGGCTTATTTGATATTAAAGTGATTCATTTAGTGAAAAAGCCATCAGCATTTGTATACTCTACCTCTAAGCGTAAAGGTAAAGGCGTGAGTTCATGGATGGTTGGTAGGATGACAATTCGGTGGATCATTGAAAATATGATTATGACCAGCGTATGTGAGCGCTATATTTCACCTCAAGATTTGTACACTTTACAGTATGAGGAATTAGCCCAAAATCCAGTACAGTCATTGTCAACCATTGGAAAAAAATTTGGTATTAATCTCGATGATTATTCTATTAATCAATTTAGAGAATATAAAAACTATGGTGTTTCAGGTAACAAAAGTCGCTGGGAGGATAAAACTATCAGTCTGGATGAAAAGTGGAAAAAGCAAATGCCGTCAAAGTATGTAAGACTTGTGAACTGGTGTACACAGAAACTTGCAACCAAATATGGGTATGAAGCTATGGGCTAAGAAGTTTTCCGAAAATTCTTTTTTGAAAAACGCTTCATGGATGGTAGGAGGAAGCAGTTTACAGGCTGGAATTGCATTTATCTCCAATGTTGTGCTTGCTCGTCATTTAATGCCAGAAGACTTTGGCACCTTTGCCATTATCCAGGCTAACATAAGCATCAGCAGTGCCATTATTAATTTAAAATTAGGATCCTACGTTATTAAGTTATCTCAGGAAGAACTAAACAGTCAGTACAGCACTATTAGTACCCTGGCTATTCTACTAAGCTTCATCAATACGCTGATTGGTTATATACTATTAATGTTTTGGGGCATGATATCTACTGGTAGTGTATTGTTGCTGATTGATAAATTTGTAGCTCCTATCGTACTTCTACAATTGAGTATCTACGAGCGTAAATCAAATTACAAGGGAATTTCATTAATAGAAACATCAGCAAATACAATCAGTCATATAGCCTCCATGATCTTAGTTTTTTCAGGAGTAGGAATGATCATGTTATACGCCAGAGTACTGATAGAAACTTTTCTGAGATTAGTCTATTTGATACGGAAAAAAGAGCTGAGGAGAATGCCTTTAAAGATTATTCATTACGCAGAGCTAAACAATATAATAAGTCAGGTAAAGGGGTTCTGGCTTGATAGTTTAATGGAAGGGGTATTTGAGCGCTTGTTGATTTTAATAGGGGGAGCCATATTATCTGAAAAACAACTAGGTTACTTCGTGCAGGCAAAAAGGCTTGCAATCACTCCTCATCAGTTACTTCAACCCATTGCTTTCCGAGTCTCATACAATTTCTTTAGCAAAGCAAAAGAGGCCAGAACAAAGTTGGCAATGCTTTATAAGATCTTGCTTTCAGAGTTCGCTGTATTGTTAACGGTGGGCCTGATCATTTTTATAGGTGGTGATGTTATTATCAAAACTTTATTTGGTAATAAATGGGTGGAGTCTGTAGTAGTGCTCAAATGTATGTTGGGAGTCGTTACTTTTCTTACCCTTTTTAATACTTATAAAAGCTATTATATGGCCAGCCACAGTATGTTAACATTCTTTAAGCTAGGCCGGGTGCTTCAGTTTGTAGTTTTATTAGTAGCAGTTGCAGGGTTTAGCCTGTTTACTTCAGAGACAAATTTATTGAATGGTCTTTCATTATCATATTCATTAGCCTACGTAGTACCTGTATTAATTTTGATAGGGCATAGTATGATGCAAGGTGTTATACCAGTGGATAATCAAAACTATGCTTATTTATTAAAGAAAAAGAAGTCATCAACGGTTTAACAAAAATTACAGTCAGCGGTGTTTAGGGATTTACTTTTTTATACGTTTGCTTTTTCAGCATTCATACCGATATATCAGGCATATCGGTCCCCTTCAAGACTTTATGAGTTGCCATTTCTTTATGGTGTTGCCTGTTATGTATT
>NZ_JAINFL010000034.1 GCF_022458895.1 Roseihalotalea indica
ACTACTCAATGAGGAGGCGTTGTCGTTGGGTGCCCCCCTGCGCGCCACTCACACTCAGCACATACGCCCCCCGACTCAACGAGGGCATCTTTACTTCCAGCAACACCTCAGACTGAGCCTGCAACCCTGCCTGATGCTGCTCATGCACCAACATCCCCTGCAAGTCATACACCCGTACCCACAGCGCCGCATCCTGATTGCCATCAATCCGAAGCTGCAATGCCTCCCTACCCCCGTAAGGATTAGGATACAACTGTACGTTACGCTCCCATCCCAACCCTGGGGTGGCAACCGCTTCCTCATCCCCGCTCACTGACTGGCTGGCCAGCCGTGCCGTCGCACCCGCATCCACCCGGTTGGCTGACTCGATGATGATCGCCCCCAGATACGAGAACAACGCCCCCGCATCACTGGTGATCCGAACCACAATCTCCCCGTTGTCATCGGCGGCCACATTGCTGAGCCGCACGACCTGGTTGATGTTATTGGCTGCATTCAGCTTGACACTCTGCCCGTTGATGCTGTACACCGAGGTCCGGTTCCCGTTCCCCGCCCGGCTGGCAAAGAACGTGAAGTTATACTGCTGCGATAAATCCAGCCCGAAGAACCGCAACTCGGCCGTACGACCCGGATCCATCCACCACGTGCTGCGCATCACATTATCGGGCACCACCCCGCTATTATTGCCCGTATTCTCCCCAAAGGGGTTATCCCCGCTAAACCCATACAGGCTCGGGTCATACGCCGGGTTCTGTTCCACTATCTGGAAGGCGATCCCCGTGTTGCTGTTGTTCTCGTTGCGCAGGTTGCTGAAGATCAACCCGGCATCCGGCAGCGAGTTGGTATTGTTCCATCCCGCCTGTGGATCGGTCACATTGAAGTTGATGCTCACCGTGGCATTGATGGTGGACGTGCCTGCCACATTGGAATAGTCACTCTGACTGCCGTCATTGAGCAAGGCCCGCACTTTGTAGTAGTAGGTGATCCCTTTGCTCAAACCGCTGTTCGTATAGCTGGTTGCATCCACTCCGGTGGTGGCCACCCGGCTGTACCCGCTACTGCTACTGCTGCTGGAGCGCCAGATCTCATACCCGGTCTCCTGCGGGGTGTTATCCTGCCACTGCAGGCTGATGCTCGATCCATTGACTGGTGTGGCTACCAACTCGGTTGGCGTGGCCGGAATGGCTGCCGCCTGATACCCGGTAATGACCAGCGCATTCAGATACCCGTACGAGGCGCTGCCCGCTTTGTTGACCGTGATCAACACCTCCCCGTTGCTATCGGCCAGCACCCCACGGATGCTCACCGTTTGATTCTGGTTGTTGGCGGCCTCCAGCGAGACACTCACCCCATTGATTCGGTAGTTCGTCGTGCGGTTACCCCCCGCATCCCGGCTGGCGAAAAACGTGAAGTCATATGCCTGATCACTGCCCAACCCGCTGATGCGGATGCGCCGATCCTGCGTACCACTCACCCACAACGCACTGCGCGTCACATTATCCGGATACAGCGACGAACCACTCATCCCGTTGGTGTTATAACCATTCCAACCGTCCAGCAGGCGCAGGCTCAAAGCCCCGAAGCTGCCTTCGGCCACGGTGATATTGTTCAGCACATCCCCGGCACCCCCACTACCCGTATAGTTGCTCCACGGGCTACCCGCTGCGAAGGCCGGCGAACCCGCAAAGTTCACATAGTACTGATGCAGCCCCGAAGGCAACACCGTCAGGGTAAAGCTCTCCGTAGAGACACCCTGGTGCTGGTCTTCGGCCCGCACGGTGATGGTATACTGTCCCAGGTCCCCGGCCTGCGGGTGCAGGCTCAGACTGCCCGTGCCATTGCCCGTCACACTAAAGGTGGCAAACGAAGGTAACTGCAGTGCTGTCAGCGTAATCTGATCGCTGGCATCATCGCTGGCGATGACCGGCAGGGTCAGGCTCTTGCCTACTTCCACCTGCACATCATCCAGGCTGGTCAAGACCGGGGCAATATTGGGCACCACCACGGTGAGCGGACCGGCTGGAGCCGATTCCCCGTTGCCATTATAGGCACTCACCTGATAGTAGTAGGTGGTGTTGGAACTGATCTCCATATCCGTATACGTGGTGAGGTCTACCCCCGACAGCTCAGCCAGCAGCGTAAAGGGGCCGGCGGCCTGTCCGGACCGGTACACCCGGTACCCTGACTCATTAAACGCCCGATCCTTCCAGCTCACCACTACCTGGCTCTCTACCGCATCAAAGCTGGCGGCTAAATCCGTCGGCACCGCCGGGGCGTTACCCGTCTCATACCGCTCTTCAATGACCAGCGCATTCAGATACCCGTAGCTGGAGCCCCCGGTCCGCGCAATGGTAAAGCTCAGCTGTCCATTGCTCGGACTCAGGTTGGTAAGGCTCACCGTCTGGCTGGTGTTGCCTGCTGCATTCAGCACTACCGACTGCCCACCGACACTATAGCGCGTGCTACGGTCATCATTGGCCTGCCGGCTGCCTAAAAAGGTCAGGGTATAGCTTCGGCTGTCATCCAGCCCTTCCAGACGAACCGTCTCGGTGCCCGCACTGGTCCAGTACGCGCTTTTTAGCACGTTATCCGGGTAGATGCCCGAGTTGTTGCCCGTACTCGCCCCTAGGGTATTCGAACCCTGGCTGGTCCAGTTGGAGCCGATGACCAGGTCAAAGCTGGTGGCTTGACCACTCACATCGGTCAGGTTCTGGTAAGAAGCCCCCTGTACCGGATGCCCGCTGGTGTTGTTCCATCCACTGCCCCCCACCAGGCTGCCATCGGTGAAGTTCACCCGCACCAGCGTGTTGGGGTTCTGCTGGCTGACGGTGATGGTAAACGAGGTAGCCGCCTCGCCCCCCTGACCATCGGTCACGCTGACCCGGCTGGGGTAGGTGCCCGCATCGGCAAAACCCGGGGCCAGGGTCAAGAGGGCCGTGCCGCCGGGCTGCACCTGCAGGCTGGCAAACGAGGGCAGGCTGCTGGACCAACTCAGGCTCTCGGTCCCTTCGTTATCGCTGGCTTCCAGCGTCAGGGTCTGGCTGGTCCCTTCAGCCAGGGTCACATCCGCTACCGCAGACAAGGTCGGCAGGAAGTTGTCGTTCACCCGCAGGGTAAACGTTTCGGTGGCCACGCCCCCAAAGCTATCCTGTAACCGGATCTGGATATTGGCATACTCCCCCTGATCAGAAGCTTGCGGACTGAAGCGTAGCAACCCACTGCCATCCCCGTAGTCACTCAGGCTGGCAAACGAGGGCAGGTTGCTGCCACTGATCGTCAAAGCATCCCCATCCTGATCACTGCCATACAACTGCAAATCATACTCTTCCCCGAAACGAATCGTCAAATCCGATATCCCATCCAACTCGGGGGTATG
>NZ_JAINFL010000035.1 GCF_022458895.1 Roseihalotalea indica
TGCTTTTGGGGAGCTTTGGCCGGATATTATAGCATTAATACTCAGCAGAAGTATACGCAGATTAGCAGGCAACAAATCGTTAAATACAATGAGAGTAAAATGTTCTTTGCCTTGCTTCCATTTATAATCATTGGCATTATTGGTTCTACGCTTATTGATCCAAGTGAATTCGGTAATGAAAAAGGTGGTGTATTTGCGATAATATTATTCTTTTCACGATTCTTTAGACCTGCAGCAATTATTCTACTCATTTTATATCTATTAAGGCCAGATATAAAAAAAGTTACTTTTTTGCTGATTTTCCTATTTTTTTCTCTACAGTTTATATTAATATCTGGTAGAAGGTCTGAAGTGTTTAACCTGGCTTTAACGATTATGTTTCCTTTATTCTTTATCAAGAACATAGTGATTCCGAGAGCTTTCATCATACCTTCATTAATACTAGCTATCCTAGTAATTGCTATTTTTCCTACAGCCCGAGAGTTTACCAAAAGAGGCGACTATGATCGTTTATATTCTCTTTCTTTAACAGATCTATCAAGAGAATATTTAAGCGGCGAGAAAACAAATGAAGTTATAGAAGCTGCAAAAAACATGGATGTAGTAAGTCGTGCCGATGTCTTTTATTACGGAACCTCATTTTATAATTCCCTAATACATCAATATGCGAGCTCAACGCTTTTCGGGAATGAGTTTAAACAGTCCTTGCGTATTAACAGTAATGCTGATTTGACATCACTGAGAGCAAAATACTGGAGTGGAAGTGTTTCTGGATTTAAAGGATATTTATCTCATACTGGTTTTGCAGGAATGTATTTTGAGTTTGGTTGGTTTGCCGTTATTTTCTTCTTCTTCTTTGGGAGAATTACTAAGCAGTTTTTCGTAAAAGCGTACTGCGGTAAAGACATTCACTGGATATCCTTCTATTGCAGCTTTACTACATTTATACTCATATCAATATACCATTCTATGGTTTCTATACCGACGATGATAATTCCATACTTATTAGTGCTTTATACTATTAAGTCTATCTCAAAGAAAAAAGATTCTCAATATAATAAGGTGAAGTATGCATAATTCTAAGTTCATTGTTTCTCATATTGCTGCGCGAAGAGATTATGATGTAGCTACCATTCTATATCAGAATAACCAGCTTGATAAATTATTTATTGATGCATATTATAACGAAGAGCATTTAAAAGTATTTAGATTTTTAGATGTTATCCTGCCTAAGAAGATTGTTAATACATACAAAAGATATCAACCTTCTCTTCCGCACGAGTTTATTGAATATGACTGGCTTTTGGGACTAAAATATAAATTACGCTTGAAGTTGACTAATAGTCAAACTAATTATAAACCAGTATTGGAGGCTTACAAGCATCTGGCAAAAAACACCTTAGCTTACGCCAAGATGAAAGCTCAGCCCCATTCTTACTATGGTTTTGATACTTCAAGCAAAGAATTTTTTGAGTGGGCAGCACCAAAAGGATGGTTTTTAATTTTGGAACAATGTATTGCGCCTCGAGCATCACAGATAAATATGCTTAAACAATTTCAAGAAAACTATGGTATAGATCAGAAAATAAATATTGAGCAATGCAAAATGTTACAAGCGCGCGAGGAGAAAGAATGGCAATTAGCTTCTATTATTATTGCTCCTTCTGAATATGTCAAAGTCGAATTATTAAAAGCTGGTGCACCTGAAGCAAAAATAAGAATTGTTCCTTTTGGCTATGATTTAAACAAACACTCTAACTTTCATACAGGAATCTTAGAGAAAAGGTTCTCGGAAAAGAGTAAAAAAATACGAGTATTATTTGCTGGAAACGTGGTATATCGGAAGGGGATCAATGAAATCATTTCAATAGCAAAAGATCTACATAATGAAAATATAGAATTTATTCTTGCTGGAAACATTCATGAAGCTATCAGAAAAGATATCAAGTTATTTAATTTAAAAAATGTTAGAATATTAGGAAAACTCTCTATATCAGCCCTTCACCAAGAATATTTAAAGTCAGATATTTTTCTTTTTCCATCATATTTAGAAGGGTCAGCAATGGTCATATTTGAAGCAATGAGCTGGGGGTTACCAGTAGTTACAACATATCAGAGCGGGTCTGTTATTGAAAGTGGAAAAGAAGGTTACTTATGCCATGCCGGAGATACTGAAAAATTAAAAGCAAATCTATTAAGCTTAGTTTATAACAATAAAAAGAGACTGCTTATGAGTGAAAATGCTAGAATCACGGTGGAGAAGTATTCTCTAAAGTATTATCAAGATAACTTATTAGAGGCAATAAACTTTAAGGATAAATTAGCAACAGTTGTTCATTAAGATGAATTGACAACCAAAGATAAATGATGAACGTAGCACTTCTTTCAGGCTCAGATTCCAGAAAGTCTGGTGGGCTTTACAATAGTGTAAGGTGCCTGGCAGACTCCTTACGGAAAAAGCAAGTTAATGCCCGGATTCTGGCCCATCATGATGAGTTCTCTGAACAGGATAGTAAAGCCTATGACGCATATGCTCCTATTTCCTATGCTCTCAAAGGTCCGGCTAATTTTGGGTATTCGCCTGATATCCGTAGAGTGCTAAAGGAGCAGCAACCGGATGTTATACACAC
>NZ_JAINFL010000036.1 GCF_022458895.1 Roseihalotalea indica
AGGCCAATGCCGCAGTGTGCGTCAATCCTGGCGTTGAGGGCAACGGGCAAGCTTTACAGACGCTGGAGCAACTTTCTGAGTCTGAATTATTATCACTTGGTCGTAATGGGTACGCATTAGTAAAGGATAAATTCACCTGGGCCAAAGTAGGCGCTCAGATGGCAGAAGTTTATGAATGGATTCTTACAGATAAGAAGAAGCCGGATTGTATTATTTTAAATTAAAGATCATGAATCAGTCTAATGAGCGATATTCCATTATTTTACTCACTTTTAATGAGGAGCAAAACCTGCCTGACTGCCTGAGAAGTATGGCTCAATTAAATGCTCCAATTTTTGCAGTGGATTCATTTTCTACCGACCATACTTTAGATATTTTAGAAGCTAATAAAATTCCCTATTTGCAGCATACTTTTGAGAACTATGCCTGTCAGCGCAACTGGGCTCAGGCGAACTCACCTTATGATACAAACTGGGTTTTCCATTTAGATGCAGGAGAGCGCATGACACCGGAACTGGTACAGTGGCTAAATGAAGATTTTGATCCTGATTCATCAGTTGACGGCTATATGTTCAGTCGTCGCACCATGTTCTTTGGGAAATGGATAAAATACGGTGGACATTACCCTAATTACCATCTGCGGTTATACCATACCAGTAAAGGGCATTGTGAGAATAAAGTTTATGATCAGCACTTTATTGTTGAAGGAAATAAGGAAGTGGTACCAGCGGGTATTGACATCATTGATACGGTTACCGACACCATCAGGAATTTTACCGTAAGCCACGCCCGGTGGGCTCAGTTGGAAGCAGCTGAAATTCTTTCAGCGACAAAGGAAAAAGGCGAAGTGCAAGTGCGTTTTTTTGGGTCGCCCATTGAGAGAAGACGCTGGTTGAAAAATAATGTATTTCAGAAGACTCCTCTTTTTCTGAGAAGTTTCTTTTATTTCTTTTACCGCTATTTTTTAAGATTTGGTTTCTTAGATGGAAAACTCGGATTAGTTTTTCACCTGTTGCAAGGCTTCTGGTTTCGTTTTCTAATAGATGCTATAGTACTGGAGCTTTCGCTAAAACCTGAAAGTAGTATTCCTGTGACGGAGGATCATGAGAAAAAGCCTGATCACTATATCCTCAAAGATTCATCCATGATGCGGAAGCATGATAGTGTATTAGAATAAACAATTTTCTTTCATTAAGATAGTCCACTTTATTGCCCCTTTATATGGCAATCACTACAAACACTACCTATTTAAAGTATATTCTTCTAGTATTATACTTTGTAGTATTAATCTGGGTGCTATTTTTTATCAATATTCCACCCTTCGTTCGCTCACCACTTCGTTTTCAGGATGTGCCTCCTCAGTTAATTCCTTTTGGAAGTGTTTTTCATTTTTTTACATCCAAATCATTTGACGGTAAAGCCTACTTTATTCTTTCAAATGTTATCGGTAACATTGTATTATTCATTCCTTTAGGAATCTTTATAGCCTGGATTTGGGGCACCCTTCACCTTGGTTTGAAGGCCACGGCATTTACGATACTTATAAGTACAACTGCCGAATTACTTCAGTATACATTCTATCTTGGCGTGTTTGATATTGATGATATTCTTTTTAATACATTAGGAGGGTGGATAGGGTACATGCTCATTAAATGGAGTGATTTAGATCATAGACTCAGGAAAAAGAGAGGGTAACTTTATTTTAATAACTTGGGTTTATTACCACCGCCTTCCCCTAGAAGAGTTTCTTCTTCGATAGTTTTTGTTCCATCCCTTTCTGGAGTTTTCAGTGTAATTCAAGTCATATTCCACTCCAAGAATAGCACCTACATTTTGGGTTAAACTACCTACATCGCATCCTAGGGTAGCGGTTATTCTTAACGCCTGGTACTGATAGGCCATCTCTTGCATCATATATATTTGATTATCACCATTAAATACACCAGGGGCAAAATAGTTGCCATGATTAATGGTATA
>NZ_JAINFL010000037.1 GCF_022458895.1 Roseihalotalea indica
TTCCAAAAAAGGAGTTCAGGACTAATTCCCGGAATGAACCTGTCAGTGTCAGCGTCGGTCGTAGTTCACCTGAACCCTTTACTAAGATAGCACTTTTTAAAGGCTGAATCTATAATGCTAATCTAAAGGCGTCGGTCGCTGCTTTCTTAGAATTTTACTATGACACAAACCTAAAGGCGGCGGCCGCCAACTCTCTATACTTGACCGATAGACAGGGCTTGCCTTTGTCCATGTCTGAACCTGTAGCAGGCAACCATAATGATCTCTACAAGATAGAAACTTCTACAAATGAGCTCTTTGAAGTATTGGAAGAGGCAAATATTACTACTGAAGGCTTATTCATCAATGCAGATGCCGGATTTGATGCGGAAAGCTTCCGGCAAGCCTGCCAACAAAAAGGAATTGTTACCAATGTTGCCATTAACAAACGTTACGGTAACCAAACACGGGAGCATATACTGGATGAAGAACTCTATCGTGAGAGATATTCCGTTGAAAGAACTAATGCCTGGATGGATAGTTTCCGATCCGTATTAAACAGATTTGACACTACAACCTCGAGCTGGAAAGGATTCAATTTTTTAGCTTTTATTGTAATAGGGCTCAGAAAATTCAGCCAGTCTTAAAAGTCGAGATCACTTCACTTAATTATGTCAATAAAACAAATAGGTTATCTCAATAAGCTATTAGATTCTTGAATTACGGATGAATTCGCGAAAACATAGTCATCCGACTCTCTCCTGTCTTCCTCTTCTACCAAATGAACATTATTTATAGATTCTAGCGATAGCTCTAGCACTATAGCATCTATCAAAAAGCGAAACCAGAAGCCTTGCAACAGGTGAAAAACTAATCCGAGTTTTCCATCTAGAAAACCAAATCTTAAAAAATAGCGGTAAAAGAAATAAAAAAAACTTCTTAGAAACAGAGGTGTCTTCTGAAATACATTGTTTTTCAACCAGCGTCTTCTCTCAATGGGCGACCCAAAAAAACGCACCTGCACTTCACCTTTTTCTTTTGTCGCTGAAAGAATTTCTGCCGCTTCCAACTGAGCCCACCGGGCATGGCTTACAGTAAAATTCCTGATGGTGTCGGTAACCGTATCAATGATGTCAATACCCGCTGGTACCACTTCCTTATTTCCTTCAACAATAAAGTGCTGATCATAAACCTTATTCTCACAATGCCCTTTACTGGTACGGTATAAACGCAGATGGTAGTTAGGGTAATGCCCTCCATGTTTTATCCACTTTCCAAAGAACATGGTGCGACGACTGAACATATAGCCGTCAACTGGTGAATCAGGATCAAAATCTTCATTTAGCCACTGTACCAGCTCCGGTGTCATGCGCTCTCCAGCGTCTAAATGGAAAACCCAGTTTGTATCATATGGAGAGTTTGCTTGGGCCCAGTTACGCTGACAGGCATAGTTCTCAAAAGTATGTTGCAAATAGGGAATTTTATTAGCTTCTAAAATATCTAAAGTCCGATCGGTAGAAAATGAATCCACTGCAAAAATTGGAGCATTTAATTGAGCCATACTTCTCAGGCAGTCAGGCAGATTTTGCTCCTCATTAAAAGTGAGTAAAATAATGGAATATCGCTCATTAGACTGATTCATGTTCTTTAATTTAAAATAATACAATCCGGCTTCTTCTTATCTGTAAGAATCCATTCATAGACTTCTGCCATCTGGGAGCCCACTTTGGTCCAGGTGAATTTATCCTTTACTAATGCGTACCCATTACGACCAAGTGATAATAATTCAGACTCAGAAAGTTGCTCCAGCGTCTGTAAAGCTTGCCCGTTGCCCTCAACGCCAGGATTGACGCACACTGCGGCATTGGCCT
>NZ_JAINFL010000038.1 GCF_022458895.1 Roseihalotalea indica
GACCAGCCTACGATCCGACGAGAGAACAAATCCAGCACAACAGCCAAATACAGCCACCCTTCCCCAGTCCAGATGTAACTTATATCAGCCGTCCATACTCGGTCAGGTTCATCAGCCTCAAACTGCTGATTTAGTAGATTCTGACTAACGTCAAATTCGTTTTTGCTTATCAGGTACTTGCAAATCCGACGTCTTCTGGTTTGAGATCCAATTTAGCGATGTTTTTCCTAATCCTCTGAACCAGCTTAAGCTTTCTCTTTTGATCTAGAAACAGATATTCTGAGGGTGGATTATACGGCATCTTCTTCGTGACCATATTCCACAAGATCACGGCTAACTTTCTGGCAGTAGCACTCACGGCAGCTTGTCTTCCTTTCCGGAAAGCGACTCTTTTGAAAAAGTTGGATAGATGCGTGTCTTTTAAATTACCAATCGCATTGGCTGCTTGCCTGAGGGCAATCTTCAGCCGGTTACTTCCTTTGGGTATCCTGCTACTGAGTACTCTTCCCCCCGATATCTTGTTGTTAGGGGCTAGCCTGAGCCAAGAAGCAAATTGCTTAGCCGTCTCAAATTTCTTGAAGCCTTCCGGACCGATCTCACTCATGAGAGTAAGAATCGTAGCATGGCTCATGCCTTCCACCTTCATGAGATCTACCCCTTCAAAATACTGAAAGGCTGCCTGGTTCAGATCCAGGTGTTTGAGGGCATTTTTATTGATCCGTTTATGGGGCTTTGGTTCTGCTATCAACGCTATTTTTTCCGGATCAATATTAATCTGCTGTTTGATAAACTTGGCAATTTGCCTATCACATTGGTCTATCTTTTTCTGGAAGAATAGGTAGCTCTCATATTCTTGCTTCAGACCAAAGAGATAATCTTTCCGATTGTTACCTTTCAAGGCTAGGGCAATTTCTTCTTGGGACTTCTTACAGTTATGATGCCGATGCTCAGCTAAACTCTCCGGATCTAGATTGCCTTTACAGATATCTTTAATGATTTTCAGACCTGTCAGGCCGCAGATATCTTTGACAACCACATCTAACCTGAAATTGAGTAACTTTAAGTACTTCTGCATCTTATGGGAGGCTTCTGCTGCCAAATCTATCCAATTGCCACGCTGTCTACAGTAGGTCCTTAACTGCTCAGTCACTTCATCAGGTAGAAAGCTACTGGTTAGTAATCCGAGAGCATGAAGCTTTTGTATCCAGCGGCAATCCTTTACGTCAGTCTTCTTCCCCTTAGCATGTTTTGTAAACTTGCCATTGCAGAGCACCACTTCAAAGCCATGTCTGATCAGTTCAGCATATAGATTCTGCCAATAGGCACCCGTACTCTCCATAGCCACAGAAGTAATACTATAAGTCTTTAGCCACAGGCATAATTCAGTCAAATCATCGGCATACACCCCAAACTCCTTTACATCTTCTAGCGACTGACCTACTGCTACATAATGTGACCTACTCCCCACGTCTATTCCTGCACAGTGAGGATTCACAATTTCCATTCTTATTTTCTTCCTTCTAGTCATCTTGAAAATCATTAATAATTTATAAAAATGACTCTAAGGAAATGTATATTGAACTTGAATATTATTCTGAACGGGCTTGCCTTACCGCAGCACCACTGAAATTATCAACAAGTCCCGACTGCAATCGGGACTTTTACATTTCGGCCAGGATTGCGCCCGAGCTTTGAAAGCACCACTTAAAAAACCGGCCTTGCATAGAGTCTATACAAGATAATTCAAGGATGATTATTTGCGTATCGTTAGCTCAAGAAATTAATCGAGTTTCTTGATGTGGGGGATAGCACACAACGA
>NZ_JAINFL010000039.1 GCF_022458895.1 Roseihalotalea indica
AGTTAAATTGATTAACCGAGCTTTTGCTACCGTCAAACGAGGAACTGACTTTGTGAAGCTAAAACACTACCGGCAGGTAGCTTAGGTATCTTTCTATTTCTGGATGAAAATTTATTTTTCAACCGGAAATGGAAACACCAGCCGAAGGGCGGTAGTCTTTAAATAATTAAATCGGAAAACTTGATTTGGTCTTATAATTCCCGGTTGTCCTCGTAAATTTGCCTGTTACGCTGGGGTAGTACCCTTTGAACACAGTTCTGGTACAAGCATTCGTGGCGGCAATAGAGTGAGTCATATTGCCAACAAACAAATGAAGAAGCTACTACATATGGCGGGGCCACCCTGGCCGCTCTAGCCGTCATATCAAAAAAGGGAGAGCTGAAGGACTACTATCACCGTAAAGTAGAGCAAGGGAAAAATAAGATGTCCGTCATAAACGCGGTTCGCAATAAGCTGATTCATCGCGTTTTCGCCTGCATCCGAGACAATCCCGCGGGGACCGTCGGAAATATGAAAAAAACTATACACCGAGACTTGCATAAACCATAGAAATCGCGGTCGTTTTACGCTTCTTTCTTCCTTGATAGGCTGTTTGCTCGCCGCCTCTTATTGCAGTTGTATGGCTACCGTCTACATCGCCACTGGATAAATTTAATTTAGCTTTATTTTCAGATAGTAAAGTAATCCAGCACGCCTTCCAAGCATTCTGTCTGCACCATTTACGATAATGGCCAAATACAGTTTTATAGTGCAGAACTCTTTCACTAAATAGAGATTTAACAGGTAGTAAATGCCACTGGATACCTGTTTTAAGTTTATAGAGTATACAATTTACTATTTCTACAAGATTACTTTGAGTCTTAAAGCCTCGTTTCGCTGTTGGTAAATGTGGAAGTATCGCTGATTCTATCATATCTTTGCTCAGTACGTAGTACATTGAAGGGTGTGGTTAACGAAAATTTATGTTTAGCAACACAAATTTCCACAACCCTTCTTTTTCTTCAAAAAGTCGAGATCACTTCAGTTTGTCCATTCATATGGCAAATGCTACCCACGCCCCCTATCTAAAGTATATTCTTCTAGTATTATACTTAGTAATATTGATTTGGATATTGTTTTTCATCCATATCCCACCCTTTACCCGTTCTCCACTTCGCTTTCAGGGAATACACCCTCAGTTAATTCCCTTGGAAAATGTGTTTCGCTTTTTTACATCTGATTCATTCAATGGTAGAGGCTACTTTATACTTTCAAATATCATTGGAAATATTGGACTGTTTATGCCTATAGGCATTTTCTTTCCTTGGTTTTGTCAATCTCATCACAATGGTTTAAAGGCTACACTCTTTACAATGCTTGTAAGTGCAGTCGCTGAATTACTTCAGTATACATTTTACCTCGGTGTGTTTGATATCGATGATATTCTGTTTAACACATTAGGAGGGGGGCTAGGGTACCTGCTCTTTAAATGGTGGAGTTCAAAACGCATGCTAAGGAAAGATAATGTCTAATGTAGCTTTTCCAAGCTACATTGATTACCACCGTATGCCTCTAGAAGAGTTTCTTCTGCGGTAGTTTTTGTTCCATCCCTTTCTGGAGTTTTCAGTGTAATTCAAGTCATATTCCACTCCAAGAATAGCACCTATATTTTGAGTTAAACTACCTACATCGCATCCTAGGGTAGCGGTTATTCTTAACGCCTGGTACTGATAGGCCATCTCTTGCATCATATATATTTGATTATCACCATTAAATACACCAGGGGCAAAATAGTTGCCATGATTAATGGTATA
>NZ_JAINFL010000004.1 GCF_022458895.1 Roseihalotalea indica
AGTTATGGAATCCAGTGTGGACGGTAAGTGAATAAATGGTTGATCATCAATGAGTAAGGCATTGCTTACTGAGGTTAATCTAAAAGCTGCCAGGAAAGTTTCTGATGAGCCCGCACATCGGTGTTAAGTGTTTTTCCGACCACTTGGTCAAACTCACGAGCATCAATACCGTGGTTGGGACGCAGGCAGGTGAGGTGCTCTTCCGTCAGCAGGGTGCCCGCCGGAAGGTCCGTCTTTGGATAAACCGCCCGGCGGAAACTGATTCGGTGATCACCTTCAACCGGCAATGGACGCTTTAATGAGCTGCCTTGCAGAGACTTAATTTCCTGAATTTTTTGAATAAGTTTTTTTACTTCGTCTCTAGTAAGAGAAACCTGATGATCGCGGAAGGTTTTTCCTTCCCGAGTATCGGTAAAATGAAATTCCAGGATTTCAGCCCCCATAGCCACGGCCACTTCCAGAGCGGTTGAACCTACGGTATGGTCAGAGTAACCAACGGGCAATTGTGTTGCTTGCTTGTATAACGACATCACCGATAGGTTAGCGTCCTCAAACGGAATGGGGTACATGGAAGTACATTGGAGGATGGCCAGGAAATCAGGGCTTTGATACTTTTTATTGACTGACTGAATGTAGTCTACAGTTGAAAGTACCTCATCGAGCGTTGCCAAACCGGTGGAAATTAGCATTGGTTTGCCTAACTGAGCAGTAGCTTTTAAAATAGGGTAGGCGGTCAGATCACCGGAACCTATTTTATAGAAATCCATATGAGGATCGATCCAGGAGAAATAATCAGTGTCCCAGACTGAGGCCAGGAAACCAACCTGATGTTGGTGGCAGAGTTCAGCCAACGAAAGGTAAAATTCCTGGCTTAATTCAAATTTCTTAAAGTGCTGGTTACGTTGTGGGCTTTCTTCCCGGCTTACCAGCGTATCTCCCTGGTAAAGTTGAAATTTTATATAGTCAACGTCAGCCTCCAGGGCTAATTCGGTTAATCGTCGGGCATACTCAAAGTCACCTTCGTGATTTCCACCGATCTCGGCAATCAGTAGGGGGCCATGCTTTCCTTTCCAGAAACTACTCATGGGTTTTAAGTTGATGGTATGTTTTTACTATGTCAGTCAGGCTGTTGGTATACAGCGGAGATGCTAAGTGTTGCAACATTTGTATGGCAAAATCCGCATCTGCCGGAGTATCTACCGATAGGTGTAAGCCTGAGGCTTCCGGAACGTCCTGATTATAAAAGTATTTGCGCTTCCCGATCTCAGGGTGGTCGTACAAATATAGCGTTACATGTTCTTTATGCTGAGGTGAGGCATTAATCTCGTTCATCAACCCTCGGTAAAACTGGGTTTTGACCAGCTCTGCGCTCATACCATACGGAAAAGTACGTTCGGGAACATTGCTGTAGAAGTCAATCGTTGGTTGAGCCTCATCAATCATCTTCTTCACCACGTCTAAGGCCACAAACAGATTGTCCCCGTTGATTCGCATTGCGTAGTCAAAGTGATACGTTTCGGCTGCAGAAATAAACCGCTCGGAAACATTGGTCAAATCGCCCCGGTAACAGGAAATCTGATTTCTTTCGCAAAAGTCGGCAATGGCATCATCGGTGGCTTCGGCAGACGTTGCCACTACCAGATTTTCAGGCTCAAACACAGTACGCAGTGCATCATACACGTGTTGAAGCAAAGGCTTCTTGTCCAGAAGCATAAGTGCTTTTCCCGGCAGTCGGCTTGAATTATACCTCGCTAAAATGATGCAACCTGTCCTCATATGATCCAGAAACGCCAAAGTTATAAAGAAAAACCAAACGGGAAAGGGTTAGGTTCTTTCTCCTATCGGTTTGGCGGGCATTCCACCAACGATGGTATACGGCGGCACATCCTGATTGACAATAGCCCCTGCTGCGATAATGGCTCCCCGATGCACCGTTACACCCCGCAGAATCTTGGCTCCGGTGGCAATCCAAACATCATCTTCAATAACAATGGGGGCAGTAATATTTGGCTGCTGATTGATAAGCGTATTGCGCTCAATGCCGTGATCACTATCTACGATGTATACAAACGGGGCGATGAGGCAGTCATTGCCGATGGTTATGCGATTTGAGGCAAAGATGAACGTGTGATACCCTACCGTAGTCCGGTCGCCAATTGACACCGCAGTTTGCTCATTGCAGGGGCAGATTTTAGCCCCCTCTTTAATCACCACCTGATTACCGATATTGATTAATTTAGGGTAGCGCATAAACTCCACATTTTTTTCGAAATACACTCCCGTTCCGCAGGTCCCTACTGCGTTGCGCATCTTCCAGATACGGAAACGATCTTTCCAGGTGGGTTTAATATGTTTTCTAAGTTGCTGATTGCCCATAAAAAGTAAACTTTAAAGTGATTGTCGCTCAAAGGCATCAATAAACGAATGGGGAGTGATATTTACTACGCGCGTGTTAATAGAGTGTGCATATTCGTTTAGCTGCCAATAAGAACGAAATGAGTAGTAAAATTTTTGAAGCACTTCATGAAGTTTTCGTTCACCCTTAGTTGCACCCGCATACATTGGACGGGCTTTAGCCGTGTAGATATCAGATTGGAGCTGGTCATCATAGAAGTGCTTCTGGCTGAGAAACACTCGATTATCGTCAGATACAAAGATCTCTTTCAACCATGAGTGATCGGCCCCAGTAATAAATATAGTCTGATACCGCATCATCAGTGTGAGGGCGAGGGTAGCAACCAGTACATTATGAGGACGAGGCATACCCAGCCCCTGGTTAAGGCAGAAACGACGAAAAGCAGGCAAGCCTTCTACGGGAGTATTGTTAAAATAAGCAATCTGGATATTGGAGTTTTGCTTAATAGTATCCTTCCATTTTGGGTGCTTCTGAGCCATTGCCGGTACCAGTAAGACCATGGGCCAGGTTGTTTGAGAAGCTAATTCTTCAAAAATGCGATGCCGTTCTTCTTTCCAACCTGGTTTTTCCTCAGCCAGCCAGAAATCGGTAGCCGCCAGTACGTAGTAATGTGGTTTCACGGAAGTGTAGGCCGTGGTGCGCACGAAATTATTAACGCACACAACCGCTTTATTATCCAGGAACGAAAGATGGTTTGCAAGAAAATCTTTTAACGATGGACCGTTACCCAAAATAACACAATCTGAATGATTAGTACTACGGTGGGGGCTTCTTACAGTTAATTTACTGAGTAATAAGATTTTTGGGATCGTTAGCAACGTTTCCACCCAATCATCAAGGCGCTGAATATGAGGAGGTTTCATTAATTAGTTGTGAATCAAAGTATTAGATTCTATCGGTCAGCCTATGGCAGACCCGTCGGGTCCGAAAAATCCCTGAAGGACCCAAATTCTGAAGCGTACCAGCATATTTCCTTTGGCAAACTGTCCTTTAAGATAATACCAAACTACTAAAAGCATTGTGCCGCCTATCTTGATTAGTTCTTCAAGTAAGCGCTGTGTTTTTTGTAGAAAAGAGGCATGAGCTAATCTACGCTTTTCACTTTGGCCAACTCCCTGAGCCAGTCCTTTAATGTAGGCGATTTCTAGGCGTTTTTCCGGAATAATATGATCTACCACAACATCGGGCACATAATGCACAGGTTCATTTTGTGTTTTAAGGCGATAGATTAATTCTTTTTCATCTCCGCCCATTAAACCACTACCGATGCGCCCTAGGGCGACATTAAACAGGCCGTAGCGATCAAATACAGTGCGGCGAAAAGCGATATTGGCACCCACAGGGAATTTCCTTCCTTTAAAAGGTTTAGGTTGTCTTCCCATATCTAAAGCCGACACCAGGGGTAAAAGAAAATGAGACATCCAGGTGGGTGATTGCCCTTCGTAAACAGGCAAGATCTTTCCTCCAATGGCCTGCACTTCAGGGTGTTGCTGGAAATATTGAATAATATTAGATCCAAAGTCCGGGTGAACGAAAGCATCATCGTCTATGAAGGCGACTATATCACCTTTTGATTCCTTAATTCCGCGATTTCGGGAATAGGAATGACCCTGATTGGTTTCTACAAAATAATAGAATGGAGCATCAGGGTGATCTTGTAAAAAGCTTTGGCAGATATCTTCCGTCTGATCCGTACTTAGATTATTAACGATAATCACCTCGTAATCAGATTGATCGGCGGTTTGCTTTAGTAGATGGTTTAACGTTTTGCCAATGTAAACTGCTCGATTATAGGTGCAAACAACAATGGATAATTTAGGGGAATTGCTCATCAAGCAGCTTCTTTTTGCATCAATTTTCGTACGCTAAGCGCAAGAGTACCCAAAAAAGCAAGCAATAACAAAATAGAGGTAATCAACATGACAGTGCTGCCTACCCGGTAAGAAGCAGGATCAAATGTGAACTCTACCGTATGTTGACCAGCCGGTATCACCATCGCTCGCAAAACATAATTGGCTCTTACGTATTCTACTTCCTCACCATCAATGGTAGCTACCCAGCCGTCGGGATAATAGATTTCCGAGAAAACAGCGAAGCTCTCAGCGGGAACATCCGCCTCGTATTTAAGGTAGTTTGGCTGATATTCCGTCATTTGTATTGTTCCGGCATTACTGAACGTGGTTTTGGGAACTTCGAATTCGCTGGTGTTTACCACCGCGGTGTTAGCGGGATCAATGGTATCAAGGGCGGCCATAGCTTCATCAGCGGTTTGTACTGGCTGCACGTCCTTCACCAGCCATGCATTGCCCAGGGCTTGTTCATTGACAAAAACTGCCTGAGGGCTATCACCAGCTTTGAAGAAACGGGCATTGAGCATATCCAGCACCGGGATATCGTCAAAATTGGTGTTGCCTTGTTGCAGTTTCTGAATTACACTATTGACCTCATTGCCTAGCTGGTGTTCAATTAAATCCTGGTAGCGACCTAGTTTTGCGCCGTGATACCCTCCTATAGAAGAATGGAAGTAAGAGGTGACTCCATCGTTAAAAGGATTAAGTAGATTTAGCACGCGGGCATGTTGCGTATTTTGTTGTAGAATTACATTATCTGCTTCAGAAGCCGTTACTATATTGGTCCGGCTACGTTCGCGCACATAATCGCCTTCCGTAAGAAAACGCTTTCCTACCGACCATACATCGACCGTAGATACTAGTACCAGAGCAAGAGCGAATCCGGTGTAAGCAAGTTTTCCTTGTTTATGAATAAAAATTAGGGCAACCGCCAGCAGCGAGAAGATAAGAGAGCGAAAAGCGTCGCCTCTAAGTAGATCAACCCGGTCATCCTGTATTGCACTAACCATTGCTTCGCCACCTTGCTGGGCCAGTCTACTATCGGAAGGCCCGTCTACACCAAACGCTCCGGCAAAAACGATCAGCAAGAGCAGGATGCCCAGAGGAATACCCGCAGCTATATAAAACCGCCGTTGAGTTGTCTTATTCCAGGCAGTTTGTAACATGGTTTCTAACCCTAGCAAGCCAAGTAGCGGAATGCATAGAAGAGCAATTACCATGGCCATTTCTACCGTCCTGAACTTGTTGTAGCCCGGAAGAATGTCATACATCAGGTAGTTGAAAGATGGGAAGAATTTCCCCCAGGTTAGCATAATGGAAAAGATCGTAGCCACGATTAGCCAGGTCCTATGGGGTTGAGGGGCAAAGAAACACCCAATAAAAAAGAGAAGTACCATAATGGCTCCGGCATAAGTAGGGCCAGCCGTACTGTATTTTCCGCCCCAATAGGTAGGAGCATTCTCAACAAAGTTTTGAATTTGCTGGCGATTCAGGTTCGTTCCTGATAAAAATCTGGCAAAATTAGAGTCCATTCCAACATTACGGCTTGTGGCACCACCCGAAAAATCCGGAACAAAGAGCGTAAGTGTTTCGCTGATGGTCAGGCTATAGGCGAAGACATAATCCCGGTCTAGTCCGTCGGATGCGCTCTCTCCAGTTTGTGTAAGCGCAGAAGGTCCCCGGGTAGAGTACTGACCATACTGGTAGGTGTTCCAGATACGGCCCAGGTTGGTGCCTACCGCTAAAAGCGCAGCTAGTACTAATATTGAGCTCCTGATTAAAAAGGGTTGAATCTCAGAATTACGGATTGAGTGCACCAGCATGACTATACCATAAATAATGACAGTCAGCAGCAAATAATAAGTAATCTGCAAGTGGTTGCTGTCAATTTCCAGAGAAAGCGCTAGCGCCGTCAGCACAAACCCCCAAAGTAATTTACCCCGGTAGGTCAGATGAATACCCGCCAGCACCAGTGGCATGTAAGCGATGGCTTCAATTTTCCAGATATGCCCTGCCTCTAAGCTCACAATATTGAACGTCCCTAATCCATATGCAATGGCTCCGGCAATCGCCAGATAGGGGCGAACCCCGAAAACTATGAGCATGATATAGAAGCTCAAAAAGCATTTAAGGATAACTTCAGCCTGTCGGGGAAATCCAAAACCATACACGTTCTGGAAAAAATCAATGATTTGTTCTCCCTGGTAACGAATATTGATTAAGTAAGCCGGCATGCCCCCAAACATAGAATTTGTCCATAGAGCCTCTTCACCTGTTTTGGCGCGGTACTCTCTAATCTCCTGCCCAGATGATATTCCCTGAGTAACATCATATTGTTCAATGGTTTTATTACCAAAAAACATAGGGCTGAAGAAGAGGATAGTAACCACCAAAAACGTAACAATGGCTACCAGGTGGGGGAGAATATGTTGTTTGAAGTTTAGTTGTGGCATGAAATCATCAATATAGATTGGGGGTGAAATTAGTACCCTTCTTTCAATTTGTCACGCTAGAGGAGAAAAAGTTTGCCGGATAGGGAAAGCCTTCGATAATGCAGCTCATGTTATACGCAATTTTTAACAATTTTCTAAGAACTAATAGTAAATTGAGCCTGATTTTGAGGAGATGAATTCGAATACTACCAATAACCAACGTTAGCTTCTCAAACTTTATTGAAATCGTCTTGTTTATGATTCAACTATTGTGACAGTATAAATATTGAGTATGTTCAAGGTTGTTTTGATAAGCTTGGCAGGAGGCGGGAGGCTGTTTGCCGAGTAATGACCGGTTACTAGCGTAAGATGGGGCATTTCAGCATCTTCAGTCAGTGGCTTGCCACCGATGGTAGTATGCTGAGTACTACGCTACAGCCAACGGTTCACCGCCTTCTGCCAACATCATTTGTATTACAAAATTTAACGTACTCAGTCAGTTATTCTCTGTTTTTTTATACTCTAAACGCGACCAGAACCATCAGAGGCTATTTATTTTTTCTCCTTATTCTTGGGTTTTCTCACATTTCGTCACCGACACTATCTCAAAATTACCCACCAAAGCGAGAGTTTCGAGGCGTGTGGGTAGCATCTGTTAACAATACAGATTGGCCATCGTCACCGGGTCTGACTTCAGAGGAACAACAACAAGAGTTTTCAGACTTGTTGACTTTTCAAAAGGCCAATGGCATGAATGCTGTCATTGTGCAAATTCGTCCTAATGCTGATGCACTCTATCGCTCATCTTATGAGCCCTGGTCGCGCTGGCTTACCGGGAAAGAAGGCAAGGCACCTGATCCTGAATATGATCCACTGGAATTTATGATTACCGAATGCCGCCGGCAACAAATGGAATTCCATGCCTGGATAAATCCGTTTCGTGCAATCTATAACAATCAGGAAGGGGATATCAGTGATGAACATGTTTTTTTCCAACATCCAGATTGGGTTATTCCCTACGGTGAACACAGTTATTTTGATCCGGGCTTGCCCGAAGTGCGGGAGTATGTGTTAAAAATTGTTATGGATGTGGTTAATCGATATGATATTGACGGCTTACACTTTGACAATAGCTTTTACCCTTCTCAGATAGATAGTGTTGCCTTTCTGGACGATCTTAGCTTTACCCGCTACGGTGAAAATTTTGATACTCTGAGTGACTGGCGTCGGAACAATATTAACCAGTTTATTCAGGCGGTGCACGATAGTATTGAGGCAGTTAAACCTCAGGTTCGATTAGGGGTGAGTCCATCTGGCGTATGGAGAAACCAGGCTAAAGATCCCCAAGGGTCCGATACTCAGACTTCTCAAACCAGTTATGATGACTTTTATGTCGACGTGTTAACCTGGCTCAAGAACGGGTGGATTGATTATGTAGCACCGCAGCTCTATTTCAGTATAGGATCTGAGCAGGCTGATTACCGCATTCTATTAGATTGGTGGGTAAAAAATACCTACGGAAAAGAGTTATATATTGGGCACGCAGCGTATAAGATTGGCCTACCCGAAGATTCTTTATGGAACGACCCTTGGCAGATTACAGATCAAATAGAACTAAATCGGCAGAGCTTTCAAGTGGATGGTAGCATTTTTTTCAGTGCCAGTTCGTTTCTTGAAAACCCACTGAGTATCAATTCTCGTTTAGGCGGGGATA
The DNA here is from genome assembly GCF_022458895.1 of Roseihalotalea indica. The sequence goes on from NZ_JAINFL010000004.1 coordinate 8,413, forward strand.
TTTATCAGTACCCTGCGCTGGTGCCTTCTATGGCTTGGAATCGAATGGAAGTGCCTGATCCTCCTCAGAGTGTATCGATAGCCAGAAACAAAAATCAAGTACTACTTCAATGGCAGCATAACGCGCATCAAAACGTGCGGTATTATGTAGTTTATGGTGCTGAAGGTGAAGAAGCACCCAATATTAGTGATCCTACAACTATCATCGCCAAAACCTACTTCCCCAACCTGACTTTTATGGAAGGATCGGTGAAAGGAGTTTTCCGAAAGCCCCATACTTTTGTTGTAACTGCCGTGAACCGCAATCACGATGAAAGTCTGGTGAGTGAACCGGTTCAAGTCCAATTACTTTCCCTCCCTTAAGCTGAAATCTGTAGTTCATTAAATTGTCTGGCTCAACAGAGAGGTATAGCCAGTAAACCATTCATTAACAATGTTGACTTCTCAGGCTGGTTTTGGATATACATCATTCTGATTTGCTTAAAGATTTGATAGAATGAGATCGGCAGGATTTATATATAGTCGGTTTCCTGTTAGCCGCCTTTAGTAACTCTTAATAATAGATAAACATTGCTGCTTTTAGTCTAATCTAAATAGACCATAGTAGAGTATTCTGAGAAATCCTTTCGTTTTTTTATCGGTACCTTTTAAAAAAAAGTATATTGTGGGCCAAACAAAATATCCGCTACTGTTATAGTGCGATTTCTATTGATATCGTAACTGACAGAGGGACCTATAAAAAATTAACAACCTATCTATTCTATGAAACGAAGAGATTTTATGAAGTCAGGTCTAGTGACCGGAGTGGCCGGAGTTACATCGGCTAGCGCGTTTGCCAGCGCTTTTGCACCGCCCGAAAAACATACTTTTAAATTAGACTATGCCCCTCATTTTGGGATGTTTAAAAACCTTGCGGGTGAAGATGTTATTGACCAACTTAATTTTATGGCAGATGCTGGGTTTAAATCTCTGGAGGATAATGGTATGATGGGTCGCACTCCAGAGATGCAGGAAAAAATCGGACAGACTTTGGTTGACCGTGGCATGACGATGGGAGTTTTTGTAGTTGATAAAGGAGGTAATTCTCAAAATTCGCTAAGTGAAGGTAAGCAGGAATATATTGATATTTTTCTGGATGGATGCAAAAGAGCAGTGGATGTTGCCAAACGCACCAATGCCAAATGGATGACCGTTGTTCCCGGCAATTATCAGCGCGACCTACCCATCGGAATTCAAACGGCCAATGTGATTGATGCTTTGCGTCGGGCAGTCGATATTTTTGAACCCCACGGATTAGTTATGGTGCTGGAACCCCTGAGTGATAGTCCGGACCTTTTTCTGCGGTATTCAGATCAGACCTATCTTATCTGTAAGGCGGTCAACAGTCCTACCTGCAAAATCTTATTTGATATATATCATATGCAGAAGAACGAGGGGCATATTATCCGCAATATTGATTTAACCTGGGATGAAATTGCTTACTTTCAGATAGGAGATAACCCGGGACGGAAAGAGCCGACTACGGGTGAAATTAACTACAAAAACGTATTTCAACATATTTATGAAAAAGGCTACCGTGGAATTATGGGAATGGAGCACGGAAATTCGCAGCCGGGAAAAGAAGGGGAGCTTCGTTTAATAGAAGCCTATGCCGAAGTAGATGATTTTCAGGTGTAAAAGAAAAAAGCTGCACCAAAAGTGCAGCTTTGCTTTTTAGCGGGCAACCAGCTGTAAATCTGTTCCAGAACATACCATTTTATAATGCCTGGTTCCCTGGCCATTCGTAAGTGAAAATTCTCGGTTGGCTTCGCCAGTTTGAAAACTGCCTTCCTGAAGTAGAATGCTTTTACTACCAGCTTTCCTGAACAGGACATCATAATCAATTGAAGATTCACCCTCATAGTACCAAACTGTTACCAAGTAAGAGTCGTTTTCTCGCACATTATTGAGAACTAACTTTTCAGAACCATCAATATTTTCGCTAATTTGGACTGCATTATTAGGTAGCTCAACCACTAGATCAACATTAGATGGAGACTCATCCGTTTGATCCCATTGCAATGCGAGTTCATATTCGTTTTCCTGTATATGGTGCCGATAATTTCGCTCACTTATGCTAGAACTGAGTTGAGCATTTCCGGTTATTATGCTATTGAGCGTAATTGAAATGGATTCTGGTTCCGCTTCAAATTCTTTATCCTCCAGTATCTCAAACTCAATAATTCCCTCCGTTTCGCCAGCTTCTATAATAAGTGGAGATGCTGTGATAACTTTCACATCGCCTTTCACCGAAGAGGTAGAAGGGGTAATATTTCCGCCAACAGAAAAGTCAACCAATGTTTTTCCTTCCTGAGGCCGGTCAAGGTATATTTTTACCTCTTGGTGACCACTTCCTTCCTTGCTAGTTGCCTCTGAAGCTGAGAACTGCACAAGTGAAGCCGGTAAACCAAAATTGTTTGTATCTTCATCTTCTTGACAGGATATTATGAGCAGTGAAGAAAGAAGAATAAATACTGAATATTTCATGATAGAAAAATTTCCTCAAAAGAACGAAATATAATATAATTATTCATATTTAAAACATGATTATAAATATAATGTATTTAAAATTAGCTTTTTCAATTTTTTCTAATTAAGAGCAAGGTTATGGTAATAAATAACCTGGAAATATACGCTGGCATAGTTATAATGTCTGTTTTGGCGATATTATGGAACAAGATTGACATAAAAGGGGGAGTACTTGGCGCATTTATCACATCACTTTTGTATGCCAGCATAGGCTATCTGGGAATAGTACTAATAGGATTCTTCTTTTTGATAGGTACTCTTGCATCATTATACAAGATTAATCAGAAAAGACAGTTAGGTTTAGCAGAAAAGGAAAACGCAAAGCGGGGGTGGAAAAACGTAGTGTCGAACAGTGGAGTAGCAGGTATTATTGCCGGCATTGATTTGATGGCACCAAGTTTATTTTCTGCCGAGAGCCTACTTATCGCTACCTGTTTTGCATCAGCACTTTCCGATACACTTTCTTCGGAATTGGGTAATGTAAGCGGGAAGCGTTATTTTCAAATACTAACCTGGCAGCCTGCGCAAAGAGGGCAGGATGGTGTAGTTAGTGTGGAAGGGACGATATGGGGAGTCGTGGGGAGTGCTGTAATTGCGCTAGTATATATTGCTTTTGAAGGGAGCAGTATTTATGGCGGGGTGATAATGGTAGCAGGAATTATGGGAAATATAATGGACTCTGTGCTTGGTGCACGATGGCAGCAACAGGGTAAATTATCAAATCATGATGTAAATTTTATTAGCACTGCTTTAGCGACCGCCTTATCTGCTTGTTTTATTTTTCGGTAAGGTTGCTGTCTTGTAGTAGCCAGGTATTTGGGTCTATCAGTACGTTTTGCACACTTTCTTTGACTTTGATGCTAAATGTTTGCTTACGGTCATGCAGGTTAAAAGTGTGAATTTCCGGTTTAGAATTTTTATTGTAAAGTATTTTAATTTGAAGAGGCACCTTAAATGGATCGCCGTCCTGAGTCTGTGCAATGTCTAGGGTGACCTTTTTTCCCATACCACTGTACTTCCAGGTCCCTTTTATCATAGGGTAATCTGGCCGAGACAACCACTGCTCAAAAAAAGAGGTGAGGTTTTGACCGGATATACTCGAGGCTAGCGAGATAAAGTCTTCCGTTGAGGCATTCTGATGGTGGTATTTATCATAGTACTTTTGAAGTATAGAAAAGAAAATATTATCACCTACTTCATTACGAAGCATATGTAATACCCAAGCTCCTTTCTGATAGGAGTTTGCGTTTAGTAACTGAAATAAGTTTGTTTCATTTTTATCTACTACGGTAGAAGTAGGAGACTTTAGATGATAAGCGAAAATCCGGTTCTTATCAGTTTGCAACCTCGCCTCTAAGCTATCTTTACCATACGTGTGCTCAAAATAAAGATGAGTCAGGTAAGTTGAAAACCCTTCGCTAAGCCATACATCTGACCATTGCTTTTCGGTCACGGCATTGCCAAACCATTGATGGGCAATTTCGTGGGCTATTAAACTTTCTATGGAAGGTTGATTGGTAATAGCCCGTTCATTGTAAAAGATAGCACTGGCATTTTCCATACCGCCATACTGCGTCTTAGACTGGATATTGGCCAACTTTTCGTATGGGTAAGGACCCAATATATTCTCGTAATATGAGATGATATCAGCCGTGGGAGTAAATTGCAAGAAGCCAATATCACGATCTTCCGGGTAGAGCCAGTTCTGGATTTCAATGGGTGCGTCGGCGGGTAAATATTGAATAGCAAAACGTGCAGCACCAAAAACCATTACTTTGGTGGGTATGGGCTTACGCGTGGCCCAATGGGTTTTTTTGTAGAGGTATTTACCCCCTGCATTCGGAGGAAGAAAGCTTTCCTCACGTTTGGTGCCATTCGCAATAACTTCGTAATGTGATGGTGAGGTTATAATAAATTCACAAGTTGCCTTATCAGATGGGTGATCGTTAGTAGGAAGCCAATAGCGCGCGCGATTGGGCCAGTTATCACCAAAAAAAGTGCGATCCCCGTATTTGTTTTCTCCTATAATCAACCCATCTTCCGGAATACCATGATAGCGGATCTTGAATGAACCAAGCTGATTAGCAGTAGTTAGATTAGGTAACTTTAATTTCAACAAATGATCAAGGTGCTGAAATTCAATATCGTTATCATTATACAATACGTTATCTACCACCATACCATGCTGACCTGATGAATCTTTGCCGACCAATTTTAACGTTGCACTACTTTGACCGCCTTCAGTAAATTTTACCAGTATATCGGTTTCTCCCTCAATAGCATTCGTGTAATCATGAATGGTAATTTGAAAAGAATAATGTTGAATATCGATACTAGGATCAGGTAATACTTGCGACTGTGAAAAGCCATAGGAGAAGTAAAATGAGAAAGGGACAGTAAGCTTAAAGAGAATTTTTAGATTTACACTCATGGTTATCGATGATACAGGATCAGTCGGGCGAAGTTAAAAAAAGATCAAAACAGTTAAACCTTACTTTTCTTACAGAAGGTACAATGAACTATAAAAGCATCACCTGGAAGAAGCTAATTGATATCTCACTTATTACATTTCTTTTACTATTGATTTTCTTCCCACGTATTCGTACCCCAGTGATGGGCGGTATACAACATGTATTACTGCAATCAGGCTTTTTTAATGCACAGACTGAAGAAAGTAAAAAAGAAGCAAGTGTCGATGTTGAGCAACTGAAACTGACTGATTTAGAGGGAAGTCCTGTATCTACTAATGAATTGATAGGAAGAACCTTGTTTATTAACGTGTGGGCAACTTGGTGTCCTCCGTGCCTAGCTGAAATGCCAGATATTGCCAATTTGTATCAGTCAATAGGCCAAGAGGTTGCATTTATTATGATTTCAGTTGATAAGAATCAAGATAAAGCCCGGGCATGGGTCAATAAAAAGCAGTATCCGGTTCCCGTTTATTTTGTAAACGGTAAGTTACCAGAAGATCTTTTGTATGAAGCTATACCAACAACCTGGGTTGTTAATTCCAATGGAATTATTCGATATCAACACTCAGGTATGGCTAAATATCACACGCCAGAGTTTCGCGAATTTCTTCTATCTCAATAACCCTTACTTACTTAACGGTTTCTTTTGCTATAGGCTGATGTAAGCGAGCAAAATAATCTTTGGCAGCTTCTCGTACTTTTGGTGCTAGCAGTAAAGCTGAAGTCATTGTTGGGAATGCCATGAGAGCATACATACCATCAACCAGGCTGATTACTGCAGTAAGTGACGCTACTGAACTTATGATAATGACAAATACATAGAAGTAGTTGAAATAATGAGCTCGGTGGGCACCAGCTAGGTATGAGAAGCATTTTGTGCCATAATATGATAGTGTGAAAAGCGAAGAAAGCGAAAAGCATAATACACTGATCATTAACAAATAACCTCCAAAATTATTATAAGGTAATGCTTTATTAAATGCATTTACCGTCAGCGTAACACCATCCGCATCAGTAGTACGCCAGACATCGGTGATAAGAATGGCCAATGCCGTCATTGTACATACTACCAGTGTATCAATTGCGGGTCCTAACATAGCTACCAGCCCTTCCCGAACGGGCTCATGGGTTTTGGCTGCGCCGTGAGCCATAGGTGCGGTACCAATGCCTGCTTCGTTAGAAAAAGCAGCTCGTTTTGCCCCTACTACAATGACACTTCCGACCGCTCCTCCTAATACCGCATTGCCAGAAAATGCATCCTCCACGACCAGTAACAGGCAGGGGAGAATTTGGTCAACATTGGTGAGCATGATATATAGAACGGAGGCAACGTATACAATTACCATAAAAGGGACCAAGCGGCTGGCTACTCGGGCAATTCGTTTGATACCACCGAAAATAACGAGTGAAACGACACTGGCTAGTATGAGCCCCGCAATGAGGTTGCTGGTAAACGTTGGGGTTTCTACAATCCCATTGGGTATTAGAATAACATCCCTGACAATCTGGGTGAGTTGATTGGCATTAAAAGCGGGCAAAGGACCAAACAGACCAGCAATACAAAAGAAAATAGCGAGAGGTTTCCATTTTTTTCCTAGCCCCTCCTCAATAACATACATGGGGCCACCCTGAACCCGACCGGCGCTATCCTTGCCGCGATACATAATAGCTAAAGTGCAGGTGAAAAATTTAGTTGCCATTCCTACAAAAGCACTGACCCACATCCAGAATAGTGCACCGGGCCCCCCCATGGTAATAGCAACCGCCACACCTCCGATATTACCCATGCCTACCGTTGCAGCCAAGGCGCTTGATAAAGCCTCGAAATGGCTGATATCACCAGGGTCGTCCGGATCATCGTATTTGCCTCGCAATACATTAATAGCATGACCAAAATGGCGAAAAGGAAGGAAGCGGGAGAAGATCATAAAGAAAAAACCGCCTCCCAATAGTAACACTAGCAAAGGAGTACCCCAAGCATAGTCACTGAATTTAGTAAGGATAAATTCTATCTCTTTCAATAATGTGGCAAATAATAGTTGATAAGATACGGGTCAATATACAGATTACTTGATGCCACACCAAAGAAAGTCTAACTGATTAGTTTTCTCCAATCCCGGAGACGGTGAAAGATGCTTTGGGCAATACGGTCGTAGTTTTCCCAGGTATCCTGCACATGATAAATTGACGGAAGATCTCCTAATAGCAGTTCTTCATAATCTTTATGGTAGAGCCCACCACCGTAATAGTAGAAAGTGAAGAGGTTTCCTTCTTCGCTAAATAGTTCATGTCCCAGATAGCCATCCCAAATTTCACTTAAGATAGTGCAACTGATTTGCCGCTGCTTGAAGCGAAAAATTTGCGTGTCGGCTTCTTCTTCAAAATACTCGGAATACAGATCGTTATCAATAATCCAACCGAGGTAGATGCCTATGTGAACGTAAGCCTGTTCAATTGGCAGGTCTCCCGGGAAATTGCCAAGAAAGTGATTCTTAGCATTATCGTAAATACTTTTACCTTTGGCTGAAACAATTTGGGACATAACTTTTTTTTGGACAAATGTATAGTATTGATCACGAGAATTTTGTGAAGTTTCAGTCAATTCATTACGCTTGTGGAGTTTCTGCAAATTCATCAGCGCCTTGGTAAAAAATTTAGTATCAAATGCAGTTAGAAGAGTACATCCGCACTATTCCTGATTTTCCTAAACCGGGAATTCAATTTAAAGACATTACAACATTACTTAACCACCCACCAGCCTATCAGCAAGCTATTGGCGAATTATTGCGCCATGTAGGTAAGGCGAACGTTACGAAAGTGGTGGGTATTGAGTCTAGAGGATTCATCTTTGGTGCAACCTTGGCAGATCGTCTTCAGGCTGGATTTGTACCAGTGCGTAAGAAAGGGAAACTTCCTACTAAAACGATACAACAAGAGTATGCATTAGAGTATGGTACAAACGTTCTTGAAATACACGAAGATGCTATAAGGCCCGGGGATCAGGTACTAATTCACGATGATCTGCTGGCAACTGGTGGTACAGCATTGGCTGCATGTCAGCTTGTTGAGCAATTGGGAGGTGAAATATTGCAGGTTTCTTTTCTAATAGAGCTATCTTTCTTACACGGTCGGGAGGCTCTTTCGAAACATCCAGTTACTAGTGTTATATCATACTAAGCATCCCCATATAGTTTAAATATTGTCTGGCGCAGCGGTTTACTGGTAGGAGATGCCAGGTAACTAATGGTTTTGGCAATCTGATCTGGAGTGACCCAGTCATCAAAATTGGCATCTGGCATAGATTCACGATTATTGGGGGTGTCAATAATACTAGGAACAATTACGGAGCAGCGGACTCCGGTTTTTGAGGTTTTGGCATTTATAATATCACTTAATTGAAATAATAATGACTTTGATAATGAATAGGATACCATAGTTGCGGCAGCCGAAGGTTCTAAGGCGGGGCGAGCGCCTACCAGAACAATATCACCCCCATTTTCTTGTTGAATCATCTGAGTATAGAGCTTTTGACAGCATAGATATGCCGTTATAAAATTTAGCTCATACATTTTCCGAATATCCTCTAAAGAGGTGCTTTCTAATGGTCCCATAGCAAATCCTCCCACAAGCAATGCTGCAAAATCAATATGTTGATGGGTTTGAGTAAGATGTTTGATTAGATTTTCAACTTCATTTTCTTGCGAAACATCAGCTTCGTAGCGCGTAAATTCTGAGAATTCTTGCAGTTTTCCGGCATCGTGAGAAGGTTTCATGACCCCAACTACAGTGTGCCCATCGGATATAAGCTGAGTTACTACGGCTTTTCCCAGATTTCCGGCTGCACCAGTGACTAAGCAGTTTTTTGATTTCATAACATAAAAGTTAACTTCAGGTATGTACTAAGTTAGCAAGTAATTGGGCAAAAAAATGTTTAAGGTCCTATATTAATTATAAGATATTTCTAGTATATTAAATAGTTAATTAACAAAAGTGCAAGCGAATCCACGCTTGATTGAAAGGCCTACCGGTATATGCATATACCAAGACCTCGCCGTCGTTCGTTATTATTTAGGCCTGAGTGCGGTAATGAAGAAGTCACTAGATAGCACTACCATCCAACGAACATTCTCATTGCGTCAAAGTCGTTAACGCAATTTTCTTACTGAATTCCAGTTCATTTACAATTTTAAAATCTAGGAGGATATGAGTGTTTTAGACAAAATTAAAACGAATTATAGCTCCTCTTTCAGCGAAATGACATTATCTGAGTACCTGAAGGAATGCCGTAAAGAACCCATGATGTATGCCAAACCATCAGAACGTATTCTGAAGGCTATTGGCGAGCCTGAGATGATCGATACCAGATCGGATCCTAAACTGAGTCGAGTCTTCTCAAACAAAATCATTAAGCGGTATCCGGCATTTAAGGAGTTTTATGGGATGGAAGATACCATTGAGCAAATCGTTTCTTTCTTCCGTTATTCTGCCCAAGGGTTAGAAGAAAAGAAGCAAATTCTTTATCTGATGGGACCGGTGGGAGGAGGTAAAAGCTCGCTGGCTGAAAAAATTAAACAGTTGATGCAGGTGAATCCAATTTTTGCCCTAAAAGCCGGTGATGAGATTAGTCCGGTCTATGAGAGCCCTCTTGGGTTATTCGCCGATTATAAAAATGAGCTTGAGGCTGAATACAACATTCCTAGCCGTTATATTCCGGCTTGCATGAGTCCTTGGGCAGCTAAGCGGCTAAGAGAATATGATGGTGATGTTAATAAGTTTAAAGTAGTTAAACTGTACCCATCTGTTCAGAACCAGATCGGAATTTCTAAAACTGAGCCAGGTGATGAAAATAATCAGGATATTTCAACCCTGGTTGGCAAGGTAGATATACGGAAGCTAGCTGAATTTCAGCAAAGTGATCCTGATGCTTACTCTTATACCGGAGCGCTGTGTCTGGCTAATCAGGGAGTTATGGAATTTGTGGAGATGTTCAAATCTCCTATTAAAGTACTTAATCCGCTGCTAACTGCTACTCAGGAAAATAACTATAAAGGAACCGAACCCATTGGAGCAATTCCTTACGATGGCATTATCCTGGCACACTCGAACGAGTCAGAATGGGCTAAATTTGCTAACGATAAAAAGAATGAGGCATTTCTGGATCGTATTTATAAGGTGCAGGTGCCATATTGTCTGCGGGTAGATGAGGAAATTAATATTTACAAAAAACTCATTCGGGAAAGTTCTCTAGATCAGGCACCTTGTGCGCCGCTAACTCTTGAGTTGCTGGCTCAGTTTTCAGTGATGACCCGGATGAAAGTTCCGGAAAACTCCAGCCTATTCTCTAAAATGCGGGTATACAATGGAGAAACGTTGAAAGAAACTGATCCTAATGCCAAATCTATCCAGGAATACCGAGATGATGCCGGTATTAATGAGGGGATGACCGGCGTATCCACTCGGTTTGCTTTCAAGGTACTTTCTAAGGTGTTCAACTTTGATAATGAGGAGCTTGCTGCCAATCCGGTACATCTACTATATGTGTTGGAGCAGGAAGTTATAAAAATGGAACTGGACGGTGAGACAGAGGAGCGATACCTTAATATCATCAAATCAATTTTGGCCAGCAAGTACGCTGAATTCATTGCTGATGAGATCCAGAAAGCGTATATCGAGTCCTATAGCACCTACGGTCAAAATATTTTTGAGAAGTATGTGATCTACGCTGATTACTGGATTCAGAACAATGATTACCGCGATCCTGATTCAGGTGAAATATTAGATCGAACAATTCTTAATGAAGAATTAGAGAAAATTGAGAAACCCGCTGGTATTGCGAATCCGAAGGATTTTCGTGCCGAGGTGACCAATTTTACATTGCGCTACAAAGCGAATCACGGTGGCAAAACGCCGCGTTGGGACGCTTATGAGAAGATAAAGAATGTGATAGAAAAGAAAATCTTCACTAATACCGAAGATTTACTTCCAGTCATTTCCTTTAATGCTAAAAGCAACGAAGAAGACGAGCAGAAGCATCGGGATTTTACTCGCCGAATGACAGACCGCGGTTATACCTCCAAGCAAATCCGCATCTTGGTAGATTGGTTTATGCGGGTTCGTAAAACAATGGGGTAATACTAGTTTATGGTTCAAGGCCTACTAATGATACGGTAGGCTTTGGATTTTAAACTTATAAAACTGAACTGGATAATATGAGTAATAGCAACATCATTGATCGCCGAAAAAATACCAAAGGAAAGTCGATCAATAATCGTCAGAAATTCCTAAAACGAGTAGAAGATCAGATTCATAAAGCTATTCCTGATATAATAAGTCAGGAAAGTATAAAAGACTCAAGTCAGGGTGGAAAGGTGAAAGTGCCGGTTAAAGGAGTAAAGGAGCCTAGTTTTCGTCACGACTCTCATTCGGGACAAAAGCACTATGTGCGGCCGGGAAATGATAAGTTTAATGAAGGAGATAAGGTGCCTAAGCCAGAAGGTGGCGGACAAGGAGCAGGGCAGGGGCGAGGCTCAAACAGTCCGGAAGTTACTGAAGATGATTTTGTGGTAATTCTGAGCCGTGATGAATTTCTTAAGTACTTCTTTGATGATCTGGAACTGCCAAATCTGGTAAAAAAGTATATGCAGAGCACGGTGAGTTTTAAAAACCAACGAGCTGGGTATACAAAAAACAGCGTTCCTTCACGACTCAATATTAAAACCAGTTATCGGCAATCATTAGCCCGTCAAATCTCCATTCGAGGGGCCTATAACAACAAGATACAGAAGCTAGAGCAAAAACTTGCTGAAGTGACCGACGACGCTGAAAAAGAGCTGTTGCTGGCCGAACTGGAGAAGTATAAAAGAATGAGGGATACAATTCCCTTTTTTGACGATGTGGATTTACGCTACAATCATTTTGAGCGAGTTCCGGAGCCTACCACCGCTGCCGTCATGTTCTGTATTATGGACGTTTCAGCTTCAATGGGTTATCATGAGAAAGATATTGCCAAGCGTTTTTTTACTCTCTTGTATATTTTCTTAACCCGTCAGTATCAGAGAGTTGAGATCGTTTTTATCCGACATCATACAGAAGCTAAGGAGGTAGATGAAGAAGAATTCTTTAATTCTCGGGAGAGTGGCGGCACCATTGTGGCCCCATCTTTAAAGCTGATGAAAAAAATTGCCGATGAGCGGTATTCAGGCTCTATGTGGAACATCTACTGCTGCCAGGCTTCCGATGGAGATGTATGGTCAAACGGCGATGCCATTGAGTGTAGTCAGCTTCTTAAAAACGAAATACTTCCTACAGTACAGTATATGGCTTACATAGAAATTAAGAATCGTGGGCTTGAAGGATACTTATGGCATGCTTATAAGCGTTTGCGAGGCCAGGACAATTTTGCTATGCGCAATATCAATGATGTCAGCCAGATCTGGCCGGTTTTCAGAGCCCTTTTCAAGAAAAAGAATCTCATTGAAGAAAGTAAAGAAACTGCAGAATAATTTATCATTCGTACAATTTCATGATTGATCGAGAAAAATACAGAGCTATGTTCAGTAATCCCAATTGGGATTTTGAGACATTACAAGCAGCAGATGAAGTAACGGATTGGGTTGGTAAAGAATTCTTCCGCTTAGATACTTACCTCAACCAGATTGAGATTGTAACTTCTGAACAGATGCTAGATGCCTATGCACTGGTGGGGTTGCCCACTTCATATCCTCACTGGAAGTTCGGCAAGGATTTCGTTATGAACCAAAACAGCTATAAAAAAGGGCAAATGGGACTATCATACGAGATGGTAATTAACTCTGACCCCTGTATTAGCTATAACATGGAAAATAATACCACCTGCATGATGGTGCTGGTGATTGCGCATGCATGTCAGGGGCATAACGCATTCTTTAAGAATAACTACATGTTTAAAGAGTGGACCTCAGCTGAGTCTATTCTGGATTACATGGTGTTTGCTCGTGATTTTGTGATGCGTTGTGAGGATGAGTTTGGTCATGAGGAAGTGGAAGGGGTATTAGATGCCTGCCATGCTCTTATGGACTACGGGATAGATAAGTACAAAAAACCAGCAAAACTATCGTCTATCAAAGAAGAAGCCCGCTTGCGACGATTGGCTAAAGTCCGAGCCGAAAACTATAATGACTTACTCCGGACCTTACCGGAAGGGTTGAAAGATCGTCGGCGTAGGGCTGAGAAAAAGGGTAAATTTCCTGCTGAGCCTGAGGAAAATATTCTCTACTTTATTGAAAAGAACGCACCTAAACTTCCGGTATGGAAGCGGGAGTTAATCAGAATTGTCCGTAAGGTAGCTCAGTACTACTACCCTCAGGGCATGACGAAAGTGATGAACGAAGGGTTTGCCACCTTTATGCATTACCATATAATCAATAAGCTATTCGATGAAGGTATTGTGGATGATGGTTTTATGCTGGAGTTCATAAAGAGCCACAGCGGAGTTATTTATCAGCCTTCGTACAACAGCCCTTACTTTTCCGGACTGAACCCTTACACATTAGGCTTCAATATTTTTATGGACATCAAACGTATCTGCCTCGATCCTACGGAGGAAGATAAATACTGGTTTCCCAACTTAATTGGTAAAGATTGGCTCGATGAAGTGCATCTGGCTATGGAAAACTTTAGAGATGATAGCTTTATCGCTCAGTACTTATCACCTAAAGTAATCAGAGATATGAAGCTCTTTGCTATTTTGGATGACGAGGATGAGGAGCACTATGAAATTTCATCTATTCACAATGAGCGCGGATACCGTAAGATACGTGAATTACTCAGTCGGCAGTATGATAGATCATCTCGGGTGCCGGATATTCAGATAGATAGCGTAGACACTCATAAAACCAGTAAATTAACGCTCATCCATAAAATTCATAATGATCGGCTGCTGGATGAAGATGAAGCAGAAGAAACAATACGATACCTTCGCTACCTGTGGGAGTTTCCCGTAGAGTTACATTCTCGGAATAGTGCTGGCATCGACGAAGACTTTTATGAATGTTAATTGACTACTAGCGGAACTGGTACTGGTATAAGCGATTATAGTACTTATTCAAAGTAAGCCAAGGGCCTACCCAATTTCTGCTGTAACTCTTCGTGAATGGAGGCGACATGCTCTGGGCTGGTGATGCCACTGCAAAGCACACAAACTGTTCCGCCGGCCCCGGTGTCCGTAATTCTTGCTCCGTATAATCCCTTTTTAGGGCCGATATCTTTTACTCGCTGCACAATCCAGTCAGCATCTTCATGTCCTAAGCCACAATCAGAATAGCTTTGGTGAGACTGAAACATCAGTTCCCCCAAAAGACTTAGCCGGTTGGAATAATCCTGAAATTCGGTAGAGTAATTTTTAACAATCTGAGCGAAGAGCTTTACTCTAAAGCTCTCATAGACAGGGTGTTTGGTGCAGGTGCGTATTGCATAAGTTCTATCCCGATCGATAAACGATACGGTATCCATGGTGATTTTGTACGTATGATAGAACTCATCACCCGACATAGATTCGGGTAACAGGTGCAGGTATTTATCTTCAAACTCAGAAGGGTTGATGCGGCCAACGTTTCCTTCAAAGGGCAATGCTGACCAGTTCCCCGTACTTTTAGCTACCTCAAGATCATGAAGAGTAGCACCGCTGGCCAGAGCAATAATGGTGTATCCCATGAATGTAGCTGCTCGCACCGCTTCATATTGAGCTGATTGCGGAGATACCGGTGCTCCAGTTTCAATTCCAATAAAATGGATTGCATCCGGTATATCAATGGAATGAAATATCTCGGGTGGGTTCGCATGAAAAACTGTTAATGCCTGATTTTTGAAAGAGAAAGACGCGAATTGCCCTGCTCCCCCGGTTGGAATCTTAGCCAGCAAGTTCTCAGCCTGAAGGGCGATTCCAGGGAGTTCAGTGGGTAGTAATTCAGCATTATACCATTCGGCCATGGCTCGTAAGGCTGCAACTTCATAAGACGCCATACTACCTACACCTTTGCCTACTGGGAGTTCAGACACAATGACTAAATCTATTCCTTCTCGCTTGATATTTTTTTTCTCAAAGAAGAGAATTATGCTGGAAATGATAGGTAGAAGTAAGGATCCGTTTTCCAGTTTTAGAATCTGTTCATGAATAAAATCGTAGTTAAGGGTGTTAAACTGCCCTAAAAGTGTGCTGTAGTCTGACTCAAAAGTAGCAATCAACTCACTTTGAAAATAGTATTGTAGGCGGAGAGTCGGTGCTTCGGTTACTGCCAGATAAGCCGTACTAGGCTGATCTAGTGGTTTTTGAAGGAGCAGTCCACCGGCAAAGTCTGTAAATCCACCCATAATGTCCAGTCGTCCGGGTGCGGTGGCCTGAACTACTTTTTGTTGATGAAGCGCAAAAAAATCTTTAAGAATTCCGGCAATTCGTTTCATGAATGCTAATTATAGTTTTGAAGTAACTGTCTGCAATTACTTTAGAATGAGTGAGACGTTTAATAATATGATTTTCAGCATGTTAATTAGAGTTTGCGTCGTCATACTTTAATTTTTTTATTTAATAGACACAGGTGATTGTGATAGATTAAGTGCAAAGGTGCCGTTACCAGTATGATCGTACTTAGAGATAACTTTAAGTAAGAATATACTTTTGAAAAATGAAATAAACGGTCCATCTTTGGGGCATTTATGAGTTTATCCCACATTCGCAATATCGTCTTTGATTTGGGGGGCGTAATCATCGATCTTGATACTCCCGCCACCTTCCAACACTTTCAGAAGATTAACAAGAATCCGGCAAATACCGATCTTTTTCAAGAGGATGTAAGTTTATTCCTCGATTACGAGAAAGGCCTTATCAGCAGTGCCGATTTCAGGGAAGGCATCAGAAAATTGACCCATCATCCTGACCTTACCGATGAGGAAATTGATGAAGGGTGGAATAAAATGCTCATCCAAATTCCGAAGGCAAGATTAGAACTGATAGAAAAGCTAGGCCAGAATCACCGGCTGTTTGTCTTGAGCAATACCAATGAAATTCACGTTGAAGCATTTAATAAGATTGTCTTAGCTACTTCGGGCAAGCCCGCTATTGACCATTTCTTTGAGAAAATTTATTTTTCTCATTTGCTTCAGTTACGAAAGCCCGAGTCTGCCATATATGAATTTGTGGTATCGGATAGCGGTTTGCGACCGGAAGAAACGTTATTTGTTGATGACCGGGAGGAAAATATTATGGCGGCCCAAAAAGTGGGGCTGCAAACATTTCACGTTACCCGAGATCGGGATATTCTAGCATTTTTTTCTGAATCATGAATGAACGCTATCGCCGTTGGGGTATCCACCTTCTGCTTTTTATCATAACGCTGACAACCACCACTTTATCAGGAGCAGAGTGGCAATTTATGCGCTATGTCGGTTTTCCGGAACACCCAATCACTTGGGAGTATTTTTTAAAAGGCTTTGCTTTTTCTTTACCATTCCTGGGCATACTGACCATTCATGAGTTTGGCCATTATTTTACTGCCAAATGGCACCGGGTTAAAGTAACATTACCTTATTACATACCCTTATGGTTTGGTTTTCTTGGGTGGATTGGGCTCTATGGTTTCCCGTCTATAGGCACCATGGGCGCGTTAATCCGAATCAAAGATTTTATTAATTCGCGTACTCAGTTCTTTGATATTGGCATTGCCGGACCATTAGCCGGGTTTGTTGCAACTCTGGGAGTATTGTACTACGGATTCACCCATTTACCAGATAAAGATTACATCTATGAAGTGCATCCCGAATACCAGTATTTCGGTGATGACTTTGAATCAATTGTCTATCAGAAAGATACTTTTTTTCTAACTGAAGATTACGAAGCTCAATTTGGCGAAGCGCCTACTTTCTGGCCCGACACCATGCGGTTTGGTCCTAACGATGGCACATTCGCCCTGGGAAACAACCTCACCATGGCTTTTTTCCAAAAATACGTAGCGGCTGATGATGATTGGGTTCCCAATCACTATGAAATGATCCACTACCCCTGGATTTTCGCTGGTTATCTGGCGCTCTTTTTTACGGCTCTCAACCTGATTCCTATAGGGCAACTGGATGGCGGACATGTGTTGTATGGGTTAATCGGAGACCGGTTGCACCGTAAAATCTCCGCAGCTTTATTCATCCTTTTTGTCTTCTATGCCGGATTAGGCACTATTAATCTTGCTGATCCGCCGGATGATCTTATGTGGGAGATTCCACTGTATATTGGCTTCCTCTACTTGATGTTCTCCCGACTAACCTCTTATGCACAGACAAACTTACTGATTGCCGTATCAGTATTCGCCGGGCAGTTTTTCCTAGCTTCTTCTTTCAATATCAATGGATACAGCGGTTGGCTGGTATTTGCTTTTCTGATTGGCCGGGTATTAGGAGTCTATCATCCAACAACGCTGGTTAATTTTCCATTATCATGGCAACGTAAAGCATTGGGCTGGTTCGCTCTGCTGGTCTTCATTCTTTGCTTCAGCCCTTCTCCGTTTGTTTTTTCATAACCAATTATATTATTGTTAACTTATCAATTCATTTAAGATTTTATTGAATAATTCATTAATTTCCAATTGTTTTGTTAGTAAACTGTACTTATGAGAATTGAAATACCAAGAGAAGTAGAGCGTTTTGGGCCTATTATGTTTCATGATGTCCAGAAGGTGTATGAATTAGATGCCGGTCTAAAATTTGCTAAAAATGAGGGCAAAGAAAATTCCACCATCGTGCGGCTCTCCCATGAGTCAATTAATGCCATTGAGCAGGAAATGGTTATTGTGGTGCCGGTGATGGAAGAAAGAATTAAACTCATTGAGGGTGTATTATGCGGAATACCCAATGACTGCCTGACTATCGTCATTTCTAATAGCCCTCGTGAACCGATTGACCGGTTTTACATTGAGAAAGATGCCATTGAGCACGCCGCCCGGTTTATGAATAAAAATATTTTGGTATTTCATCAGAAAGACCCTCTTCTGGCGAAAGCTTGTGCTGCTTCTGGATACAAGTACATCCTGGATAAACAAGGTAATGTGATGGACGGTAAAGCGGAAGGCATGATTTTAGGAACAATTATCGCCTACCTGACGGGGCGTAAGTATATCGGCTTCATCGATTCTGATAATTTCTTTCCCGGCGCGGTGCTGGAATATGTCAAAGAGTATTGTGCTGGTTTCTTTCTGGCTAAATCAAGGTATTCAATGGTCCGTATTTCCTGGCACAGTAAGCCCAAGATTGTACAATCAAATCTCTTCTTTGCCAAGCGAGGAAGGGCGTCTGAGCACACCAATCGGATGTTGAATTCCCTCATCAGCACCTATACCGGATACGGCACTGAAATCATAAAAACCGGCAATGCCGGAGAGCATGCCATGTCTATGGATCTGGCGGCCAAGCTTGATTTCTCTTCAGGATATTCTATTGAGCCTTATCATTACATTAACATGCTGGAGCGCTGGGGTGGCATAATTGGTAACCCGGAAAAAGATGTGATGAAAAACCGGATTGAGCTTTTCCAGATTGAATCCCGTAACCCACATTTGCACGAAGTAAAAGGGGACATTCACGTACAGGATATGAGCCGAGCCGCCTTAGAAGTGATCTATCGTTCTCCGATTTGCCCCGAATCGCTGAAAGAGGAAATTATGGAAGATCTCTATAATCGCAAACTACTCAAACAGGGGGAGAAATTACCGGAAACCTTATCGTATTACCCGGCTATTTGTAATGCCGACCTGAAGAAGTTTGCCAAAGCACTGGAGAACCATAGTTACGCAAAGCATTTTAAAGTAGATGCTATCAAAAAAGTACTGAAAAACGAAACTCCTGGTCTGATGCGGGAGAAAGCAGATGGAAAGGTTGAGCATTTGCCCGATCCGAATAAGGTGCTGGAAATGAAATAACAGATGCAGTGGATTATTTATACTGATCTGGATGGTACTCTTCTGGATTTTACGGACTATTCGTTTACTGTTGCCCAACCAGCCGTAAAAGCACTTCAGGAAAAGAGTGTTCCCCTGATATTTTGTTCTTCAAAAACCCGGGTAGAGCAAGAGCATTACCGTGATGCTCTTACTATCCATGCACCTTTCATCGTAGAAAATGGCAGTGCTATTCTGATTCCTAAGAATTACTTTTCTTTTGAGTTGCCCGGTGTCCTAAAGGAAAAGCGAGTTGAGGAGGGAGAAAAATACTGGCAGGTGATTCTGGGTGCTGATAGAGCATATATTCTGAGTGAAATTGAAAAGGCCAGAAGGAGTTCCGAGATTGATTTATGGGGCTATGCTGATCTCTCTTTGAAAGAAATTATGGAGATCACTCATTTAAGTGAAGAGTTTGCCAGCCGGGCGGCTACCCGAGATTTTTCTGAAACGCTGCTTAAGGGAGACAAAACCAGTGAAGCTTTCCTAAAGTTTACCTCAATTCTTCGGGAAAATGGGCTAGTATGTGTATCAGGTGGCAAATTCCACACGGTGATGGGAGAAAGAAGCGATAAAGGAGCTGCCGTTCGGGTATTGTCAGATCTATTTAGGAGAGAGTTCGGGGAAATTCGCACAGTGGGTCTGGGAGACTCGGCTAATGATCTACCCTTACTAGATGCAGTAGATGTTCCCTTTTTGGTTCAAAAACCCGGGGGCAACTGGTTCGAGGCTAAAAACGAGCGAATTATCAAAGTTGATAGCGTTGGACCGGAAGGTTGGGTAAAGGCTGTTCAATCAATTGGTGCCATATAGTTCCAGTAACTCCTGCAATTCAACCAGGGTATTGGCTTCATCCGCTTGTTTGTCATGGCGCCATCGTAAGATGCGGGGAAAGCGCAAAGCAACTCCTGATTTGTGCCGGGTAGATCGCTGAATGCCCTCAAAGGCAATCTCGAAAACTTGCTCAGCGGCAACTGAGCGAACGGGGCCAAATTTTTCCCGGGTGTTACGCTTCACAAATGCATCCACTTGGCGAATTTCTTCATCAGTTAAACCGGAATACGCTTTGGTAAATGGAACTAGTCGCCGCTCACCCTCAGATTCATCCCATACGGCAAAAGTATAATCGGTATAGAGACCCGAGCGTCGCCCGGTTCCGCGTTGAGCATTAATGAGCACCCCATCAATAGTAAGTGGATCTACCTTCCATTTCCACCAGTCACCGCGTTTGCGTCCCACCTGGTAAGGACTAGCTTTTCTTTTAAGCATAAACCCCTCGGCCATCAGTGAGCGAGATTGTTCTCTCAGCTCAGCTAAAACTTCCCAACTATCGGCATTAACAACAGTAGAAAGTTGAAATGGTGGAATCTGCTGATGCAATTCCTGCTGGAGAGTTTCTAAAGTAGCTCTGCGTTTTACCAGCGGCCATTCCCGAACATCCTGCCCTTCCCATTCCAGCAGATCATATGCCATTATAATGACCGGAGCATTTTTCAGAATTGATTTGGTTAGGTTTTTTCGACCAATGCGGGTCTGTAGCAGGGCAAAAGGTAATATTTGATCGTTCTTATAAGGCAAAATTTCCCCGTCAATCACGGTGCCGTCGGGCAAAAACTCTTGGAATAACTGAAGCTCTGGAAATTTATCTGTGATTAACTCTTCTCCCCGGGACCAGACATATAATTTGCCTTCCCGTACAATAATCTGAGACCTGATGCCGTCCCATTTCCATTCTGCCTGCCATTCGTCAATCTCACCAAGGTTGGGTACATCTTCATTGGTTACCGGATGGGCCAAAAAGAATGGATAGGGACGAGATAAATTATCTTCATGATTTTCTTCCAGCACCAGCGACTCAAACGTCACTTTATTAGGATGCCAGTTCCCCATCAGGCGATGAGCGACCAGCGTTTTATCAATATTATATTGCTCAGCCAATGCACGAATAGCCAGATTTTGTGAAACCCCGATGCGGAAACTGCTGGTCATAAGTTTTGTGAATACCAGTTGTTCGGGCTGGGTCATCTGGCGCCATGCTGCCAGTACTTTTTCTTTCTTAGTTGTTTCATCCAGACGGCTGAGGCTTTGCAGGTAGTCAATCCAATAGGAGAGAGGCTGATCCTGGGTTTCGGTGGGTGAGGGTAATAATAGCGATAACGTTTCGGCCAAATCACCTACGAACGAATAGGATTCTCGGAACAACCATTCGGGCAACCCGGCGAGCTCCATCGTCCAGGCTTTAAGCAGGGTAGAGGTGACCGGCCGTTTAGGACGCTTGTGACTGAAAAAAGCGATGGTCCAAAGTTTGTCCCGATCCGGTGCGGTTGCAAAATATTCTTTCAGTAACGCAACTTTATCGTTGGTTTTGTTCGTCTGGTCAAGTTGAGAGAATAATTGGGCAAATTGCTTCATGATCAGCAATTCCAACCTGATTGTCAAAAAATTGTTTGCGAGCACGATTTTTATCAAATTCTCATTCTGGTGCTGCTTTATAGTGTGATTCAATGCAAGGTAATTTTCAATACCTAACTGAAATAAGTTATTTGTTGGGCAATACAGAATATTAGCAGAAGCTACTGAACCGCTACGAAAAGGGAATAGCCCAATTTTTAGGCTTTTAAATTGAAATAATACAATGCAATAAAAAATATATTCAAAACATAATGTTGTTATTTTGGAAAAAAAGAAGTTGTGTAAGATTTTATGATAAATATATGAGTTAAGTGCAAAACAAAGATGAATATTTGCAATCAAGGAATTGTAATGCATTTTCTTATTAAAAGGATGAAGTTCATAGGCTCAAATGCGGTGTTACTTATTGGGGTGATTATGCTGCTTTCAGCATGCCACCGAGGCATGATCTGCCCTGCATTCCAAAGTAGCTTTATACTGGATGACAGCGTTAGGACCGTTCAATTTTCTCTATTTGAGCCAGATTCCAGCTTAGCCCCAAAAGAGTCTTTCACCGACAAAGGGCGCTACGGAATCATTGAATACATGAGTTACCCCAAAAAATACAACTCCATCAAAACCGTTGAGATGGTTACTATTTTCCCTCCGGGCGAACCCGTCTCTCAGGATTCAGCCTATATAGATCCACTTTCAACACCCAACCCCTTAATGGCACCCGTTGATTCGGTGAATACCCCAATAATCAGTAATGATAAAATTCCCTGATTTATACCACAATATTTACAATTCGCTTAGGGACCACAATAACTCTCTTGGGTGTCTTACCTTCAATCCATCGTTGTACTACTTCGGCTTCTAATACTTGCTTCTCAATTTCATCTTTAGAAAGCTCAAGAGCAAAATTCATCTTGGCCCGAACCTTCCCGTTGATTGAAATTGGATATTCGTGCACAGCTTCCACCAGGTAACTTTCATCAAACACAGGAAATGCAGCTTGAGTAACGCTACCCTCATTTCCCAGTAAATGCCAGAGTTCCTCGGCAACGTGGGGAGCGTAGGGTGAAAGTAAAATAACAAGATCATTGAGTAGGGCTCGTTTCTGACATTTAAGCGACGTTAACTCATTAACACAGATCATGAAACTGCTGACGCTGGTATTAAAGGAATAGTTTTCAATGTCTTCCTGCGCCTTTTTGATGGTTTTGTGCAGCACCTTAAGTTCATCTTTGGAAGGAGCTTCATCCGTAACCATAAAATTGCCCTGATCGTCGTGAAACAAGCGCCAGAGCTTTCGTAAGAACTTAAACACTCCGTCAATACCGTTAGTATTCCACGGCTTTGACTGTTCCAATGGCCCTAAAAACATCTCGTACAACCGCAGCGTATCAGCGCCGTACTGTTCTACCACGTCGTCGGGATTAACTACATTGAACAAGCGTTTAGACATTTTCTCTACTTCTGATCCACAGATGTATTTTCCGTCTTCCAGAACAAACTCTGCGTCATGTAGATCTTCTCGCCACTGCTTGAAAGCCTCGATATCGAGCACGTCATTCGACACCATAGAAATGTCTATATGCATTGGAGATACCTTATATTGGTCTTTCAGGCCATGAGATACAAACGTGTTTTTTCCCTGTACGCGATAGGCAATACTTGATTGACCCTGAATCATTCCCTGGTTGATGAGTTTTTTATAGGGCTCATCAACAGTGATATACCCTCGGTCGTAGAGAAATTTAGTCCAGAAGCGGGAATACAGTAAGTGGCCAGTAGCGTGCTCGGTACCACCAATGTACAGGTCAACATTCCCCCAATAAGACTGAGCTTGCTTACTGACGAACTGTTCGTCATTTTGCGAGTCCATATAGCGGAAGTGGTACCAGGATGAACCTGCCCACCCAGGCATAGTGGTTAGCTCATAAGGATACTTTTCCTGATATTTCCAGTCGGTGGCTCTACCTAAAGGAGGCTCACCATCTTCGGTGGGCTTGTATTCATCAACGGGAGGAAGCTCTAATGGCAATTCTGACTCATCAAGCAGATAGGGGATATCATCCTTGAAATAAACGGGCACTGGTTCACCCCAATAGCGTTGGCGGCTGAATACAGCATCGCGCATGCGGTAATTGACTTTGGCTTTACCTACTCCTTCTGCTTCAGCTCGGTCAGTGGCAACTTTAATTGCCTCGTGCGAGTCTAATCCGTTCAGAAAATCAGAGTTAATGATGATGCCGTGTTTCTTTTCGGTTGGGTTTTCCAGAGATTCCGTTCCCTCGATCACATGAACGATGGGTAAATTAAAATGATTGGCAAATCGGAAATCCCGGTCATCAGAAGACGGCACTCCCATAACGACCCCAGTTCCATAACCGGCCAACACATAATCGGCTACCCAGATGGGTACCGGTTCTCCTGAGATTGGATTAATGGCATAGGAGCCTGTAAAGACACCAGATACCGTTTTGACATCGGCCATTCGGTCGCGCTCTGAGCGGTTTACGGCTGTTTCCACGTACGCTTCTACATCTGAGCGTTGGCTATCGGTAGTGAGCTCGCTGATTAGTTCATGTTCAGGAGCCAGGGTAATATAAGTCACCCCAAAAATAGTATCCGCTCGGGTAGTGAAGGCGGTAAGCGTGATGCTGGAGTCCTGTACTTTAAAATCCAATTCACAACCTATTGACTTACCAATCCAGTTGCGTTGCATTTCTTTTAAAGAATCCGTCCAGTCAATGCGCTCCAGGCCTTCCAGCAAGCGGTCAGCATAGGCGGTAATCCGCATCATCCACTGTTTCATCTTCTTGCGCTCAACTGGGAAACCGCCTCGCTCCGAAAAACCGTCCTTAACCTCATCATTCGCTAATACCGTCCCCAATCCCGGACACCAGTTTACAACGGTATCGGCCAGGTAAGTAAGCCGGTATTTGAGCAGCATGTGTTGTTGCTCGGCTTCCGACATTTGCTTCCACTCATCAGCGGTGAAAGTTGGCGTATCTTCATCGCAAACCGCTTGTACGGTTTTATTTCCTTCTTTTTCAAACAGGGCAATCAGGGTATCAATTGGTTCGGTAGTGTCTTTTTCCTGATTATACCAGCTTTCAAATAATTGCATGAAAATCCACTGGGTCCAGCGATAGAAAGAAGGATCGCTGGTTTGCACTTCTTTATCCCAATCGTAGGAAAATCCCAGGTTTCTGAGTTGTTCTTTGTATCGCTGAATATTTTGCGCAGTAGTAATGCCAGGATGTTGGCCAGTCTGTATGGCATATTGTTCAGCCGGAAGACCAAAAGAGTCAAACCCCATGGGGTGCAGCACATTAAACCCTTTTAGTCGCTTATATCGGCTTACAATATCGGAAGCAATGTAACCCAATGGGTGGCCCACATGCAATCCCGCCCCCGAAGGATAGGGAAACATATCTAACACATAATATTTGGGAAGAGTCAGGTCTACCTGAACGCTATAAATATTGTTTTCTTGCCAATACTGTTGCCACTTTTTCTCAATGGTAAGAAAGTCGTATTCTGCCATGCTTGCTCGTTCGAAGTTGATGAATGGGGCAAAATTAGCAGAATTCGGCTAGAAACAATAGTTTGTTAGACAGCAATCAGGGATTCTTCCTGAGAGATTGTCTCTGCCTGACTGGTCTTCCAGCTTGTCTGTAGCCAGTTGGTAAATTGCGAAGGTTTCCAGCAGTATAGTTTTGTGCCCAAATGGAAAGCTTTGGTTTCGTAACGCTTGCGCTGGGTAGCAATAAAATGAAATAGTGGCATCCAATCGTCCTGATCATTTAGATTACTGGTGAGGATGGTTTGATGCAGAACATAGAAGTCATGATCTGTTCCTAAGGCATCGGTGAGTTCATGTAGTTCATCTTCCAGAGTTTCCATCATGGAGGGCCAGATTGGAGTGATAGCATTGAGTTGGTATCGTAAATATTTCACCCGTTTACGCCACTCATGGTAATTTTCCGGACTAGGGTGACTGGCCGATTCTTCCATCATCAACTTTCCTCGCTTGTAAACGCGTTCAATGCTGGCTGACAGCGCATTAAAGCCATGGCGTTCGGTTTGTAGGTTTTGAACATACTCCTCAGCCGAGGCTAGTGCCTCAAGGGTGTGTTTCAATAAATGATTCTGGTGAATCTGATAGCGAGTAACCGCTGATTTTTTGGCCATAAGGTGGTGCATAACCCGTTCAAGTAATGCTTTAAGGCTGGCATCGTTAACGTTGTCATGCAATGTCATAGATACTTCTAACAGGGCAGAGGTATCCCGGGCATCCGAAAGTAGTCGGCCTACATCGCGGAAGTAGATATTAGATCGCTGGTATTCTTTTTTAGGAATGTCATCGCGTACCAGGCGCACTATCGCTCTAATTTTTTTTAGCTGTTTACGTGCCTCATGAATTCCAGCATGAGGATCAGTATTTTGAAGGGCTTGACGACAAGCATCAAGCCGGTTATGCAGAATCTCCTGAATCTGCGAGGAAACGTTATCGTTGGGTTGAATGTCGGTTTTCATAGTGATGTAGTTTCTATATATAACGCTGTGCCGCCAAGTAGTTGGTAACTACAGAATAAATTCCTTCCGGTAATGAATGAAAATGACCTTTATACCCGATTTCCTTTAGTCGTCCTATCTCTTGCCGACTTTGCGAAGAAAATGGTGTTGCCGCAGGTGCTTCGTCTTGATTCTTAACCTGGATAACAAGATTCTGCAATAAGGAAACATCGGCTTGCTGTTGGGGTAAATCATAGAAACCAGAATGCTGCCGATGGCGGACAAAAAAGTAAATGAGTTCTACCACATCCTGCACATAAGTGAAGTGTAGTTGATCGGTTTCTTCATTGGTAGCGGAAACATCTTCCAATTGATTTTGAATGACTTTATATACCTCCGAAACTTCCTTAAAGTGCTCTTCGCCAGGGCCATATAATTGGCCGGTCTGGAGGCCTGCCCAGAAAAAGGGATAACGTTCCTGGCTGCTGGCCCAGTCTTGGATCTGTTGGTCACGTGTGGCAAAGATGAATGGAATCTGATGTTGATAACACTGCTGCCAAAGGGTTGTAAATAGTTGATTTTCAGGTAGTGACTGGTCAGCTAAGCACCAAAACATGAACTCAAGCTCTTCCGCATTTTCGGCTACCCATTTCGGCAATGCATCGACATCTACAAGTTGCCAATACTGTATCTCCTGCTGCTTTTCCAGCTGGGTTATATCTGATGCTGAGGCAGCGAGGGCCAGGTAATTAAAATTTTCTTTGTTTAATTTTTTACTAAGATGCGTGCCCAACAACGAATGAGCACCAACAATGACCATCATACTTTCTGAGATTTCACGAATAAAGACTAACTGCTTTCAGAACTGAATATAGTAATTGGATTGTTTATATTTGCAAAAAATTGACCGATGCTATGATCTATGTGAGTAGAAAAGAACATTTTAACGCTGCCCATAAATTATATAACCCGAACTGGACCCAGGAAAAGAATGAGGCTGTTTTTGGCCCTTGTGCGAATGAGAACTGGCATGGTCATAATTTTGAAATGATTGTGACTGTGAAGGGAAAAACTGATCCGGAAACTGGCTTTGTCGTTGATTTAAAGCAGCTAAGCCAGGTAATTAAGCGGACTATTGTTGATAAAGTTGACCATAAAAACCTGAACGTAGATGTTGATTTCATGCGGGGAAAAATGGCTAGCTGTGAAGTGTTAGTTGAAGAGTTCTGGAAAATTCTGGCTCCCGAGGTTGCTAAAATTACCAGCCGGGGACAACTACATTCAATCCGGTTATTTGAGACTCAAAATAACTACGTAGAGTTTTTTGGGGAGGGACTGGAACCAGCCACCCAACGGCAGCAGCAAGCCCAGCACGCTGAACCGGCGCTGAGCCTATGAAATACTACATCATTGCCGGTGAGCGTTCCGGAGACCTTCATGGAGGAAATCTAATTAAAGCAATACATCAGCAGGATGCCGAAGCTGAAGTCCGCTGCTGGGGTGGGGATGATATGGAGAAAGCCGGTGCTACCCTGGTGAAGCATTACCGGGATATGGCCTTCATGGGATTTCTGGAGGTGCTGAAAAATCTGCGGACTATTCAGGGATTTCTTAAAACCTGCCAGGCCGATATGCTTGCCTATCAGCCCGATGCCGTAATCCTGATCGACTATCCTGGTTTTAATATGCGAATGGCTAAGTTTGCGAAGGAGCAAGGCTGGCCAGTATACTATTATATTGCCCCTAAAACCTGGGCCTGGAATGCTTCGCGTACGCATAAATTGCGAAAATATGTAGACGAAGTATTTTCTATTTTACCCTTTGAAACGCCATTTTTTGAAAAATATGGAGTGAATGTCACCTACGTTGGCAATCCTCTGCATGATGCCATTAGAGACTTCTCTCCTGACGCAAACTTCCGCAAGCAATACCAACTGACTGACCAACCCATAATTGCCTTATTGCCGGGTAGCCGCAAACAAGAGATTCAGAATATTCTGACTACTATGCTGGAAGTTGTTCCACATTTCCCTGATTATCAGTTTGTGGTAGCAGCCGTCGATAACCTTCCTGCATCATTTTACGATCCTGTAAAAAACCATCCTCAGGTAAAAGTTATTACTGGCCAAACATACCAGATTTTACATGAAGCAAGAGCTGCGGCAGTTACTTCGGGTACGGCAACGTTAGAAACTGCATTGTTTGAAGTGCCCCAGATTGTCTGTTATAAAACCAGCTATTTTTCATACAAAATTGCCCAGACTCTCATTCAGGTTCCCTATATTTCTCTGGTGAATCTTATTGCTGATAAACCCGTTGTGCCCGAACTGATTCAGCATGATTTCCAACCTTCCAGAATTACCCCCCTCCTTAAATCTTTACTTGAAGAAAGCGATCAGCGTAACGGTCAACTAGCTGACTATCAAAAACTTAAAAGCCAGCTTGGGGAAGAGCCAACTGCGAGTTTGGTAGCAGCAAAAATTTGCTCCAAGCAGTAAATACTAAGCCTGCTGATTAGATTGATGCTGATTCGCAGTATTAATCCAACTATATTAATCCAGACTAAGCCCCTTCCTCGTGCACCTCCTTTGTCTTGGGTAATTTACCTAAGGTTGGTATATGAAATAATGGAAAAATTTAATTTTGTTTTCTCACATAGTGTTTAAGGTATATTTTGATAAACGATTAATTATCGGTAGTATATTTTAAATAATCTGGTAAAATGTTGTGAAATATTTGCAATCTTATCAAATTGCGGGCTAATCTAAATTTATGTATCACAACAAAACTTGTTTTATGAGACAAATTTTACCTCATGAACTATGTGCCATGCGGTTTACTGTATGGGGCATTTTCCTATTTAGTTGCATGTTCTTGGTTAGCAGTGCAGCTTTTGCCCAGCAAACAGTTACGGGCACCGTTAGCGATTTGTCTAGCGATGAACCCCTGCCAGGGGTAAATGTACTTGTACAGGGTACTTCTACCGGCACAGTCACCGACATTGATGGGAACTACTCAATTTCTGTTCCTGGTGCCAGTGCTGTATTGGTTATTTCTTCCGTTGGTTACGAGTCGGTGCAGGAAACGGTTGGCAGCCGAAGCACTATTGATGTCGTGTTAGCGCCAGATCTTACTCAATTAGGAGAAGTTGTCGTAACTGCTCTGGGGGTTGAGAAAGAGCGAAAATCCTTAGGCTATTCGGTCGGTGAAGTGCAAGGCGAAGAACTGGTGCAAGCTCGGGAAATTAACCTGGGTAATGCCTTATCTGGACGAGTGGCAGGGGTTAATGTTAGTAATGCGGCTACCGGACCGGCCGGTTCTTCCCGAGTAATTATTCGTGGAAACAGCTCATTAGGTGGAAATAACGAGCCCCTCTATGTGATTGATGGAATCCCGATTGATAATACCCAGCTTGGGGCTGCTGGTATGTGGGGCGGTACTGACTCTGGCGATGGCCTCTCTAGTATCAACCCGGATGATATTGCTGAGATCAGCGTATTGAAAGGAAACACGGCGGCTGCTCTTTACGGATCACGGGCATCCAATGGAGTTATTCTTATCACTACAAAAAAAGGTACAGCCCGCAAAGGCATTGGAGTAGAACTCAACTCTAATCTGGTTTTTGAGAATATCATTAACAATTTTGACTGGCAACATCAGTACGGACAAGGTAGCCGGGGCATTAAGCCACTTACTCAGGAAGAAGCTATCTCTTACGGAAACTCCTCTTGGGGCGCTCAGCTTGATGGAAGTAATGTAATTCAGTTTGATGGTGTCGACCGTCCTTACTCATACAATGGCGATCCTTATGATGATTTCTACGAAACTGGTTTAACATTTACCAATACGGTTTCGCTATACGGTGGAAACGAAACTGCCAATTACCGGTTCTCAGCATCAAATCTCGATAATGATGCCGTAATGCCGAATGCAGGCTATAATCGTAAGAACTTCACCATGAACATCAACGGTACATTCGGTGAAAAGCTAACCATGTCGGCTAAAGCCCAGTATAGTATTGAAGATACGGATAACCGACCTCGCTTATCGGATTCACCAGGTAATGCCAACTTTGCTGTATCTACTTTACCGGCTAATGTTAACATTAACACCCTAAAAGGGCCAACTGGTAAACTGGGGGCTGGTGAAGATGGTGAAGAGTTTGCTTTCAGTTCTAATACGTACTTGACTAACCCCTATTGGGGAGCTTATCAGTTCGTAAACAGTGATGACCGAAACCGAATTATCGGTTCTGCATTGGCACGATACGATTTTACCGACTGGCTATACTTACAAGGACGAATTGGGATTGACAACTATTCGGTAAGAACGACAAATCTGGAACCATACGGAACTGCCTATAAGGTGCTGGGTGGTATGGTAGAAGGTAAACGAACAGTGCAGGAAATAAACGCTGACTTCTTATTAGGCACTGACCACCAGTTGGGCAAAATAGGATTAAGTGCATTTGTAGGCGGAAACCAGATGAGAAGATATGATGAAAATATGACCATTAATGGCCAGAACTTCAACATTCCGTTCTTCCATGCGGTGAGCAACGCAGCCAATCAAAGCCCTACTTTAAGCTATAGCCAGAAAGGAATCAACTCAATTTTCGGATCGATAGAAGTTGACTATAATGATTACCTGTTCTTGACGGTAACGGGCCGAAACGATTGGTTCTCAACTTTGGCCGCCGATAGAAACTCCATTTTTTATCCTTCCGTAGGGGGTAGCTTTGTGTTTTCCGATGCCTTTACCATGCCTGCTTGGGTTTCTTTCGGTAAGGTAAGAGGTTCCTGGGCACAGGTAGGTGGCGATACCGATCCTTACAATATCAATCTGACTTACGGGTTGGTCGGGCAAGGACATCAGGGTGCTGCCTTAGCCGGAATTTCTCAGGAAAATATACCAAATGCATTATTGCAACCATTAACGGTAACAGAAACCGAAGTAGGTTTCGATGTGCGCTTCTTCAATGACCGGCTAGGTGTTGATTTCGCTTATTACGACCGAGTAACGGAAAACGATATTGTTAGCGCCAGCATTTCTCGTACTTCCGGTTATACCGGAGTTGTAGTGAACGTGGGGGAAATGCGTAATTCAGGAATTGAGTTGCTCATAACGGGCCAACCCGTGGTAACTCCGAATTTTACTTGGGAAGTGATTTTCAATGCTGCTCAGAATAACAACGAAGTAATTCAACTTACCGAGGGAGTAGATTTCTTATCAGGTGATCAGGCTCGTTCGCAAAATGTGTTTGTTCGGCATGCAGTGGGGTATCCATACGCATCTATCTGGGGTCGCAAGCATAAGACCATCAATGGCCAGAAAGTGTATGATGCTGACGGATTACCAGTGCGTTCTGATGACATAGAGCTATTGGGATCAGGGGTGCATGCTTTTACTTCGGGTATTACGAACTCGTTCCGGTATAAAAATATCACCCTCAGCGCGCTGATTGATATCAAAACCGGGGCTGACCTATTCTCAGGTACGAATCTAACTGCTTATTCTTTAGGGTTACATCAGGAAACGCTGGTAGGGCGTGAGGAAGGACTATCGTTCTCTGGCGTTGATGAAAACGGCGAAGCAGCTACCTTCAATATCGCTCCTGAAAATGTGCAGGATTATTACTCAAGAATAGCTTCTCAGATTACAGAAGAGTTTATTTACGATGCTTCTTTTGCCAAATTACGTTCTGTTCAAATCGGCTATAACCTGCCTAATGCGCTATTGACCAACACCCCATTCACGGCGGTTAATGTTTCTTTCGTAGGACGTAACCTACTGTTATTGTGGAGTAATGTTGAAAATACTGACCCTGAATCCACTTACAGCACAACCAACAATAGCCAGGGACTTGAGTGGTTCGGTATTCCTCAATATCGTTCTTACGGGTTTAACGTTAATATCAAGTTCTAAAGGGTTGAGCGATAGATTATTATAAATATTGAACAATATGAAAATACTTTCTTATAAAATACTTAGTCTCCTTATGGCTGGACTGCTGTTTGTTACGTCATGCGACAGTGACGAACTTATTGGGCTTAATGATAACCCAAATGCCGCTACTGAAATTGATCCTTCGTATCTTTTAGCCAATTCTATGCTGAGAATCTCTGGCGACCGGTACGAAAGCTGGAGAGGCATAATGATTTACTCCTCAACCATGATTCAACACATGGCGGCTCTCCAGACCTACTGGGCTGGCGATAAGTACTTGTATAATACTCAGTATTCGGGAGCATTATTCGAGGCGGCTTACCCTAACTATGTCAAGTTGCTGGCTTCCGTGATGGAGCAGACAAAGGATGATCCTTCTAAAGGGAATGTTTATGGCATCTCCAGAATTCTTTGGGTACTGGGTATGTCACGACTGACGGATATGTACGGAGACATCCCATATTTCAACGCCGGGCGGGGATTTTACGACAATAATTATTCACCTCAGTACGATCCTCAGTCGCAAATTTATGCTGATATGCTCATGCAACTAGAAGAAGCACCTGGCACCTTTGATGCTTCTTTAACCGATTTGGGAGTCGGTGGTGTTCAGGACATCATGTTTCAAGGGAATCTGGAAAAATGGGAGAAATTTGCTAATTCCCTGATGCTTCGTCTGGCCATGCGCTTGACAAAAGTTGATCAGACAATGGCCCAGGAATATGTAGCAAAAGCTATTGCCGGTGGTGTAATGGATAGTAATGCCGATATTGCCTATATAGAGCATACGGATGGACCAGAAGGGATTAACCAAAATGGTATTGGTCAGGTGTATTTGGCAGATAACGTACAACGAATTAGTAAAACGTTCATGGATTACCTGACAAGCACGAATGATCCGCGCCTGGAAGCTTTTGCCACTACCAATGTTAATGGTGTCTATAAAGGGCTACCCAACGGTTACGACGCTACTACGATCAAGGCATACGAAAATGTTCCGGCTGACTCCTCAGTATCTGTAGAACTATATTCAACTACCAACCCGGATATGGTGAAGCTTTCTTCTCCTATGTTTTTTCAAACCTATGCCGAAGTAGAGCTTTTGTTAGCTGAAGCTGCTTTGCGCGATTGGCACAGTGGTAGCGCCACCGATCATTATAACAATGGTGTGCGTGCAGCAATGGAGTATTTATCCATGTACGGTGAATCAACGACTATTTCTGATGAGGCAATTGCTCAGTATTTAGCTGAAAATCCATTCAATGAAGCAATGGGAATGGAAATGATTGGTGAGCAGTATTGGGTAGCTACCTATTTAAATGAGTACGAATCATGGGCTAACTGGCGGAGAACCGGATATCCGGAATTAACACCAGTGGATTATCCCGGTAATATTACCAACGGACAGATTCCTCGCCGCTTACGTTATTTTGAAGGAGAATATGGTAACAATGGTGAAGCAATTAATGCGACCCTCTCTACCCAAGGTCCGGATGAGTTTACCACACGTATGTGGTGGGATGTGGCCGAATAAGATTGAATAAATTTGATTATAAAAGGAAGTCCAAAAGGGCTTCCTTTTTTCATGCCCAATGCTTACCATTGTCAGAGAATTTAAAATAGCGGACTACTCACCTAACATATCGAGCTAATTTGAAAAAGCGATTTTTGGAAATCTGTGTAGACTCATTGCAGTCAGCGCTCATTGCGGAGGAAGCTGGTGCCGACCGCATAGAGCTTTGTTCCTCTTTGGATGTCGGGGGGCTGACTCCTGATCCGGCTTTATTTATGCTGGCTCGCCAAAAACTGAATATTCCAATCCACGTGCTCATTCGGCCACGCTCCGGCAACTTCGTGTATGATAGTCTGGACGAGGAGCTGATGGTTGAAAGCATTCGCTTTTTTGAGAAGCACGGTGCCAATGGGGTGGTTATTGGAGCTCTTACGGATCAGAATGCTATTGATGTTCCCCTTATGGAAGAACTCATGAAGGCCACAGCCTCCCTGTCAGTAACATTTCATCGAGCATTTGATCAGTTAGCTAATCCTACCGAGGCGGTTGATATACTGTATAAGTTAGGAGTAGAGCGTATACTCACCTCTGGCCAGAAAGCTACGGCCGAAGATGGATTACCACTGCTTCAACAACTTCTGGAAGTCGTTGAAAAGAAGCTGATTATCTTGCCAGGTGGCGGGGTTAATAGTGAAAATGCTGCTAAGTTGCTGGCTATTGGATTATCAGAACTCCATGCTTCAGTGCGAGAAAACGTAAACTATTCAACTTCAAAACCCAATGTTTCTTTATCATTGGGCGGGTTGCCAGATGAGTACCGTTATGCCGATTACCAAGAGATAGTTAAATTACACAACATCATACATCCTCATGAAACCTAATCTTTTAAAGAGCCTCAGTATTTTTTTTCTATTCTGTGCTATGGGATTTACCGAACCCTCTACCCATCTGAAAGTTATGTCATTCAATATCAGATACGATAACCCCGGAGATGGCGAACATGCCTGGGATCATCGAAAAGATAGGGTGATAAATCTGATCCACTTTTATCAACCGGATATATTTGGTTTGCAAGAAGCCGTGCATCATCAGGTTACTTATGTTGAAGATCATTTTCCTGATTATAAACGAGTAGGAGTTGGCCGGGATGATGGAAAACAAAAAGGGGAGTACTCTCCACTTTTCTTTAATGCTTCTGCTTTTGAAATGATAGACTCTGGCACCTTCTGGCTTTCTACTACCCCAGACAAACCCAGTAAAGACTGGGATGCAGCTTTACCCAGAATCGCTACCTGGGCATTGCTTCGTCGTACCAACACTAATGATACCTTGCTAGCCTGTAATACGCATTTTGATCATCGTGGAGAAAAAGCTCGAGTAGAGAGTGCTAAATTACTCAAGAGCAAATTGCCTCAGTTGGCCCAAAAGCATCCTCTAATTCTGACCGGCGACTTTAACAGCACGCCTACTTCTGACCCTTACAAAACATTGGCAGGAGGTAATACTTTAAAAGATGCTTACAAACAAAGTGAGATTACAGCAGTAGGGCCCTACCGCTCATTCGGTGGGTTTGAAGTTGTAGCCGATGGGCAAGGTGAAAGAATTGATTATATATTCGTTAGTGATAAAATCAAAGTACACCGTTACGCAACTATCACTGAGGAACAGGACGGAAGCTATCCTTCTGATCATTTTCCGGTATTTGCCGAAATCAGTTGGTAGTAGGATATAATCTGTAATTAAAATACACCCATGAACTTATGAAAACCTTAATCTCCGGTATTGTACTTCTTTTTATGGGCTTACTCTCTTGGCCCGATAGCTCGCCTATTGACAATGTCTCAGGTTCAGTGGCAGAAGGCTGGGAAAAAGTTTCTACCCAAAATGAACCATTAGCAAGACACGAAAATGCCTTTGCAGGGCTTGATGGTAAGTTTTATCTAATTGGTGGCCGAGGTAATAAGCCGATCAATATTTATGATCCAGAAACAAATACCTGGTCTGAAGGAGCAACTCCGCCGCTGGAAATGCATCACTTTCAGGCTTTACCTTTTAATGGGAAAATTTACGTGATGGGTGCATTTACCGGCGGGTATCCTCACGAAACTCCCATTCCCGATATCTATGCTTACGATCCGAAGGCCGACTCTTGGGCAAAGGCCGGAAGTATGCCTGCTAACCGGCGGAGAGGTGCTGCGGGAGTTACCAGCTATCAGGGTAAAATCTATGTTGTATGTGGCATTCAAGACGGGCATTGGGATGGGCATACCGCCTGGTTTGATGAATACAATCCTGAAACCGGAGAGTGGAAACAGCTTGCCGATGCGCCGCGAACGCGCGACCATTTTCAGGCGACTATTTTGGATGGAAAATTATATGCGGGCGGCGGCAGAAATACTTCGGCCAAAACTGACCAGTCTTTAGATTTAACGATTGGTGAAGTTGATGTTTATGATTTTGAAACAGGCAAATGGAGCACGTTGGCCAAGCCCTTGCCAACTTTAAGAGCCGGTACTACGGCCGTTCCATTGAACGAAAAACTAGTGATTATCGGTGGGGAAAGTGGAACGCAGGTACCAGCCCATTCTGAAGTAGAAGCATATGACCCTCAGTCCAATGCATGGAAAACGCTTCCTTCTTTAATACAGGGGAGGCATGGGACTCAGGCAGTACTTTATCAAGATGCCATATTTGTAGCGGCTGGTAGTGGCGATCGTGGTGGTGGGCCGGAATTAAGCGATATGGAAAAATATCAGCCTAATTAGACATTGTAAGAAAAACTGAAAAGTTGTGGAGCGATTTTTGTAAAAAAAATAGGTAGGCGAGCGCACTACCTATTTTCCCAGTAATGAAGAAGTAAACAGTGGGAAGTAAAAGATGCAATCTATTAATTTTGAATTAAACTACACATTTTTTTAAAAATTTTTTATTCGGGTATGTTAACTGAGTAAAAATAAGCCTACTCTGACGATGTAAATGCGTCTTGCCTTTTAGATAATTACACTCATTTCTATATGGTGTTGCATAAAAAAAGCCCTTTAAAAAAGGGCTTTTGTGTAAATGATCACTTAGTTTCAACGACTAAGCTGCAGTTAACCTTTTAAATTTTGACTTATCAAAGCGTTCTTCAGCATAAGAACGGTCAATGACAAACTCTTTTATCTCATCCTGAGAAGGAAGTTCGTACATAGCATCAGTAATGATAGCTTCACAGATCGATCGCAAACCTCGAGCTCCCAGTTTATATTCCATAGCTTTATCTACAATGTAATCTAGCGCAGAGTTATCAAAAGTTACTTCAATATCCTCCATCTGGAATAGCTTATGGTATTGTTTCGTAAGAGCATTCTTAGGTTCGGTGAGTATCATCTTTAAAGTCTCACGGCTAAGTGGATCTAAATGGGTAAGTACAGGCAAACGCCCAATCAGTTCGGGAATCAAGCCATATTGCTTTAAGTCCTGAGCTGTAACGTATTGCAAGAGATTATCTTTATCAATGCGCAAATCAGAAACGTTGGTTTTTACCCCTGAAAATCCAAGAGGCTGGGTATTCAGACGATTGGCAATAAGCCGAGCAATACCATCGAAGGCCCCTCCACAAATAAACAGAATATGTTCAGTATTGATATTAATCATTTTCTGATCAGGATGCTTACGGCCACCTTGCGGGGGAACATTAACACTGGTTCCTTCTAACAGTTTTAATAGCGCTTGCTGAACGCCTTCACCGCTTACATCGCGGGTAATGGAGGGATTATCAGATTTTCGAGCTATTTTATCAATCTCATCGATGTAAACAATGCCTCGCTCGGCAGATTCAACATCATAGTCGGCTGATTGTAGCAGCCTGGTCAGGATGCTTTCCACATCTTCCCCCACATACCCAGCTTCGGTGAGCACAGTGGCATCTGCTATACAAAAGGGAACTTGCAGAATGCGGGCAAGCGTGCGAGCGAGGTAGGTTTTTCCGGTTCCGGTTTCACCGACCATCACAATATTTGATTTCTCAATATTGATTTCTTCTTTATCGTCGCGTTGCATCAATCGCTTGTAATGATTGTAAACAGCAACCGACATCACCTTTTTGGCCTCATCCTGGCCAACCACATACTCATCCAGATATTTTTTGATCTCTTTAGGCTTAATCAAGGTAAATTCAGGATTTGAACTTTTCCCTTTTATCTTAAGCTCTTCTTCCAGAATCTGCTGCGCTTGATTAATGCAAAAATTACAGATATGCGCATTGATGCCAGAGATCATCAGGTCTACGTCTTTCTTGGTTCTTCCACAAAATGAGCAAGTAATTTGCTGAGGCATATTCTCTTCTATTGGTTGTCAGTAGTAAGCCGGAAACGAAAAGATTAGTTCCCGTTTCCGGTACTCGTACAAGACTATAAACTATGCTTTTCCTGGAACCTGAGTCTTAATTCCCCGGTCAAGGACTTCGTCAATCAGACCATATTCCTTGGCTTCTTGAGGGCGCATCCAGTAATCGCGATCAGAGTCAGTTTCAATTTTTTCAAAAGTCTGGCCACTATGATCTGCCAGAATTTGATAAAGATCCCGACGTAACTCCAGCGTTTGCTTCAGCGTAATTTCCATATCCCGAGACTGTCCCTGCATACCACCGCTAGGTTGGTGAATCATGATTCTGGCATGGGGTAGGGCTGCACGTTTATCTTTTGCTCCACCAGCCAGCAATACAGCACCCATTGATGCCGCTAATCCTGTACAGATGGTAGCTACGTCAGGCGTTACAAATTGCATGGTATCGTACATACCTAATCCGGCATAAACAGAACCACCCGGGCTATTAATATA
This sequence comes from Roseihalotalea indica, assembly GCF_022458895.1. The sequence continues at coordinate 46,601 of NZ_JAINFL010000004.1, forward strand.
CAAGAAAATATCTTTCTTAGGATCAACAGACTGCAAGAATAGCAACTGAGCCGTAATTACATTGGCAATATTTTCTTCTACTTGCATGCCCAGAAAGATAATCCGGTCCATGATAAGTCGTGAAAATACATCAATCTCCCGGAAGTTAGTCGGACGTTCTTCAATAACGGCTCGCGTCATGCTTTCAACACGGTGCACATAGCTATCAAAGGTGAGGCCATTAATACCTTGATCTTTTACCGCAAACTTGCGGAATTCATCTTTGTTAATCATGTAATGGTGATTTTTTGGGTAAAAAATAATATGATAAGACGAACAAACCGAGTGATTATTGTAACGGAAAGGTCTATCAGAGGTTATTGAGCTTCTTTGATCACCTCATTGAACCGATCTACGTTAACTTCTTCTTCTTCAATAGTAACCTTTTCTTTGATCGCTTCAAATACTTTTTCTGATTGAACCTGACTGAATACTTGCATGTAGTTATTGCCATTTTCACCCTTCAGGTAGTTTTCTACGATAGGGTCAAACCGCTCATCAGCTTCAAATTGAGATCCGTACATGCCAAATTGCGATAGCACCAACTCACGAGCTTTGCTCTTTACATCATCATGGGTTGCGTTGATCTCCTCGTCTTTGGCAATTTTCTCACTTACCAGGCTCCATTTCAGGTCTACCAGGTAGTCATCAAACTGCTCACTAATTTTTTCTTCCGTCAGTTCAGTATCATTGCGGGAGAGAAGCCAGCGCTTTAAAAATTCCTCGGGTAACTGAATATCTGTGTTTTTCGCGTAGTGGTTTCGGATGGTGCGAGACAGTAATGCATCACTTTCCCGGTCGTAATTCTCCGCGATGTTTTCTTTTACCTTCTCACGAAATTCCTCTTCGGTAGAGACCGCATCTTTCCCAAAGATCTGATCAAAAAACTCCTGATTTACCTCTGCCGGAACAGGGCGCATAATTTCTTTTACTGTAAAAGAAAATTCACCCTGAACATCTTCTACTTCATCGTGTTTTTTGCCTAATAGGAAAGCAATATCTGTACTTTCAGGGTATACCGTTCTGATATCAAAGGTGACTGTGTCGCCTTCTTTCAATCCAACAAACTGGGCGCGATGGTCTTCAGGTACCTGAGCAGTTTTAATTTCCGTTTCATTAGAAAGCTCTGAGCTTTCTTGTGTTAGCGTGCCATGTAGTGTATCGTCTTGCTGGCTTTCTTCTACCTTCTCCTCAGTGCTAAACCGCTTCCGCAAATCTTCAATGGTGTTATCAATAGTCTCATCGGTTAGCTCGATCTTGTATTTTTTGATCTTCACCTGATCAGATAGCTCATAAGTAAAGTCATTAACCAAGCCTAGATCATAGGCAAACGCAAACTCACTCTGGTTCTCCCAGTCGATATCTTCAGCGCTGCTCAGGTCAGGGATGGGCTCGCCTACTACCTTTAAATCATTTTCCTGAATATATTTAGGCACTGACTGCGAAAGCAGCTCGTTGATCTCTTCAACTTTTATAGACTTGCCGTACATCTTCTTTATCACGCCAGCAGGCACCTTACCCGGACGGAAGCCTTTAAGATTAACCTGTTTACGGTACAGTTTTACTTTTTCCTCAATTCGAGGTTCGTAATCTTCCGGCAGCAAACGAACATTCAGCGTAGCCTCATTATTCGCTTTTTTATCGAGTGTAATATCCAAAATGATTAGGTTTTTTTACATGAAACAAAAGCCCTCATCTCAACAGGGAAACTTGCGAGAGGAGGGCTGCGGAAAGTTGTGCGGATGGAGGGACTCGAACCCCCATGCCTTGCGGCGCTAGATCCTAAGTCTAGTGCGTCTACCAATTTCGCCACATCCGCCTTCCAAAAATTAGACTGCAAATGTAGTGGAATTCGTAAATAATTCAATAGTCACTGCTATTTTTTTTCTCAATGATTTATTCGTGTCAGGATTTATTCTTTAAACAAGAAGGTTAAATAAATAGAGCAATTTGTTACTATTTTTTTAAGGGTTCGCTATATTCAACGGAAGCAATAGTCGCTATGACAAAAGAAAATATGCTCGTCATCAATGAGGAAGAAGAAAAGAAGGAGATACTACGTAGATATCGTAGGCTACTTCGCTTGGCCAAACCTTATTTGAGCGGGGATGATGCAAAACAGATTAAAAAGGCTTTTAATTTATCGTTAGAAGCTCATCAGGGCATGCGCCGCAAGTCAGGTGAGCCTTATATCTATCACCCATTAGCGGTGGCAGAAATTGCTGTACGGGAAATTGGTTTGGGTACCACATCTATTGTTGCCGCTTTGCTGCACGATGTTGTGGAAGACACGCACATGGAGCTTGAGGATATTGAGCGTGATTTTGGGCCCAAGATAGCTCGTATAATTGATGGATTAACCAAAATATCCGGTGTATTTGAATATGGTACTTCTCAGCAGGCAGAAAACTTCCGGAAGATGCTGCTCACCCTATCCGACGATGTTAGGGTAATTCTGGTGAAGCTTGCTGATCGCCTGCATAATATGCGCACGCTGGATAGCATGCCGCATGATAAACAGCTGAAGATTGCATCGGAGACGATCTACCTTTATGCCCCCCTAGCGCATCGCCTGGGGCTTTATTCAATTAAAACTGAACTAGAGGATCTGCACCTTAAGTACACGCAGCCCGGAGTATATCGTGATATTGCCCGGGCTATCAGTAGTACAAAAGATGCCCGTCGCCGCTTTATTCGGAAGTTTATTGAACCAGTTGAAGACGCTTTTCTAAGGCAGAATTTTAAGAAAGATCAGTTTGTCATATTCGGTCGGCCTAAATCAATCTATTCCATCTGGAATAAGATGAATAAAAAGAAAATTCCCTTCCATGAGGTATACGACCTATTTGCTATCAGAATTATATTAGATGTACCCGTAGAAGAAGAAAAAGCGGCTTGCTGGAAAGCCTACTCTGTTATTACAGACTATTATAACCCTAATCCTGAGCGTTTGCGCGACTGGATTAGCACCCCTAAATCCAATGGATATGAATCATTGCACACGACGGTGATGAGCCCTAGCGGGCAGTGGGTAGAGGTGCAGATCAGGACGCGCCGGATGGATGAAATTGCGGAAAAAGGCTATGCAGCACACTGGAAGTATAAGGATAAACCTACTACTAGCCGCCAGTCAGGCTTAGAGGAGTGGATTACCCAGGTAAGGTCTTTGCTAGAGCAGGCTAAAAACGAAAATAGCGCTTCAGCAATAGAGTTTGTCGATGATTTCCGTTCGAACCTGTTTCACGAAGAAGTATTTGTATTTACCCCTAAAGGTGAATTGCGCACCCTGCCCCGTGGAGCTACAGCCCTTGACTTTGCTTTTGATATTCATACTGAAGTTGGTGCCCATTGCTTGGGGGCTAAGGTTAACCAAAAGCTGGTGCCTATTAATTATATCCTACAAAATGGTGATCAGATTGAGATCATTACTTCAAACAAGCAAAAGCCAAATGAAGGGTGGCTGCGCTTTGCCGTCAGTTCTAAAGCTAAGGCAAAGATCCGTGAAATTCTGAAAGAGGAAAGAAAGTCAGCGGCATCGGTCGGAAAGGAAATTGTGCAGCGCAAGCTCAAACAGATGAAAATGGAGCTGACTAGTCAGGTACTAGAGCAGATGACTGATTATTTTAATGTAAAAACTCCATTAGAGTTATATTACCAGGTAGGGGAGGGCATTATACCGGGCACATCACTCAAACGCTTTAAAGAAGATACCGATCGGGATAGCACTAAGTCTAACGGACAAATCAATGATGCTAAAACATTTAAAAAGACGGTATCTAAAATAAAAGGCGAACCGCAGGCGCTATTGCTGATTGGTGAAGATCAGGATGTAGTAGATTATAAATTGGCCAAATGTTGTAATCCCATTCCCGGAGATGATGTGTTTGGGTTTGTTACGGTTAATGAAGGTATTAAAATACATCGGACAGATTGCCCGAATGCTCCGGAGCTCATGTCAAACTATGGCTACCGGATTGTGCAAGCCCAGTGGACTCAGCGTAAAGAATCTGCTTTTTTATCTGGGTTAAAAGTTACTGGTACTGATCGGGTGGGTTTAATCAGCGATATTAGCGACATTATTTCATCCGAATTAAAAGTGAATATGCGCTCAATTTCGATGGATACTGATCAAGGAATCTTCGAGGGAAACATCATGTTGTACGTGCATGACCGCTCGCATCTGGATAAAATGATAAAGCGGCTTGAGCGGGTTACTGGGGTTGAGAAAGTAACGCGTTATGATTCTCCGTCCCCGTAGAGATCAAAAAGGAAGAAAGAGGGCGGCGTAGTTCCTCAAAAATTATATCTTTGTACAGGAGGTTAACACTATGGCATTAAATACCGAAGTATATAATAAAGTTAAAAATACATTCATTGCTTATCTGGAGCAGAAAGGGTATCGGAAAACCCCGGAACGTTTCGCGATTTTAGAAGAGATATACTCTCGCGACGGGCATTTTGACGTAGAGTCGCTCTACATCAGTATGAAAAACAAAAATTACCGAGTAAGCCGAGCTACCGTATACAATACTCTTGACATACTTGTGGAGTGCGATCTGGTCAGTAAACATCAGTTCGGTAAGAATCTCGCCCAATACGAGAAAAATTATGGTTACAAACAACACGATCACCTAATCTGCACGGATTGCAACCAGGTGCTTGAGTTCTGTGATCCTCGGATTTATAATATTCAGAAGATGGTGGGAGAGTTGCTAGGATATGATGTAGATCACCATTCTTTAATACTTTATGGCAGTTGCAACAAAGATAATTGTGATCGTAAACCCGATCATCAGCTTTCTGACATAGAAAAATCAAATTAATTTTACAGTTTTGCTTTTCGTTATGGGTGTTAATCCAGGTTATTAACACCTTTTTTTTGTCTATAAAATTCTATTCATATGAGTGTTGATGTTCTACTAGGCTTACAGTGGGGCGATGAAGGAAAGGGAAAGGTCGTCGATTTCCTGGCCCCGAAGTATCAGGTAATTGCCCGTTTTCAAGGTGGCCCTAATGCCGGACATACCCTGGAGTTTGATGAAATTAAACATGTGCTCCACCAGATTCCATCCGGGATATTCCGAACTGGAACCAAAAATGTAATTGGTAACGGCGTTGTATTAGACCCAATCGTACTCCGCAAAGAAATTCTAAGCCTGGAACAGTATGGCATCGATGCTACTCAGAATCTATACATTTCAAAGAAAGCCCAGCTCATACTTCCTACGCATCGGCTTTTAGATGCAGCCTATGAGCAGTCGAAAGGCGAAAAGAAAATTGGCTCTACCTTAAAAGGAATTGGGCCAACGTATCAGGATAAAATCGGGCGGTTAGGTTTGAGGGTAGGCGATGTGCTGCGAGATGATTTTAAAACGCTTTACCAACAACGGGCTGAGGAGCATCAAAAGAAACTTGTATCCTACGAGTATCCGTGCGACTTGCCTGCATTGGAAAAAGAATTCTGGGAATCGATTGATTTCCTTCGCAGTCTGCAATTAATTGACAGCGAGATCTTTTTGCATGAGCAATTAGACCAGAAAATACCCGTTTTGGCGGAAGGTGCTCAAGGTTCACTCCTGGATATTGATTTTGGTAGTTATCCCTTTGTAACCAGTTCAACTACCACAGCAGCCGGCGCGTGTACTGGCCTGGGCCTAGCTCCTAGAAACATTGGGGAAGTCTTTGGTATTTTTAAGGCGTATTGTACCAGAGTAGGCTCTGGTCCCTTTCCTACCGAACTGCATGGAGCTTTTGGGGAAGAACTCCGGAAAAAGGGAAATGAGTTTGGAGCAACTACAGGTCGGCCCCGCCGTTGTGGCTGGCTTGATTTGCCCGCCCTGAATTATGCAGTAAAACTTAATGGTGCCACCCAGCTATTCATGATGAAAGCCGATGTGTTGAATGGCATGGAAGAGATTTCAGTTTGTACGCATTATCAACTTGCTGATGGTAGCACTATCGACTACATTCCTTATGACCTGAGAGAGGGACAAATCACTCCAATTTACCAAACTTTACCCGGCTGGGATTTTGATACAAATGCAGTGACGGAATTTTCTGATTTGCCTAGTAGCTTTCTGGACTATCTTCGTTTTATTGAAGAGCATGTGAAAGTACCAATCAACTTGGTTTCTCTGGGGCCTAAACGAACTCAAACCGTGGTAAAAGAAGAAAGTCTTCTCGCTAGCGTCTAGAAATAACTATGACAGTAGTTATCACCTATTTTTAGCTTATAGCTAATCATAAATTCGTGTGAACCATCGGTGTACGAAGTTATGCGGGAGATTGTATGGTCATAGGCGTAGCCGAAGCTGAAACTGCGGTTTAGCAGAAGCTCAAATAGGAAAATCATAGAATCCCCGCTTCGGTAAGAACCACCAATGTTTACAACATCCTGGAGGTATACATTCATATTAATATCCATTCCAAGAGGTTGCCCTTCCTGATAGCGAATCAGGGTAGATGGTTTAAGCTTGAGAAAATCATTCATGGTAAATACATGGCCTCCGGTAAGGAAATAATACCGCCGTTCCTTCGCCTGACTTAACACATCCGCTTTATTGTACACTTTGTTGTTAAGCAGGTAAGGAACTGAAATACCAGCATAAGTGGTACTGTTGCTATAGAAAGCACCCGTACCAAAGTTTGGGCTAAATCGGGTAACATTGCCCGTAAGGGTAGGGTCTAAGGGGTTAAACCTTCGAAGCGCTTCAAAGTCCGAATGCGTATAATTAAACCCACCTTGTAACCCAAGCGAAAGAGTGCCTACTAAAAGTTTCAGTTTATAGGCATAGCTACCGTAAATGCTATAATCATCATGGATACCGATTTTGTCCCGAGATACAATGAGACCGATCCCAACTGGACGATCCTTTAGAGCAGTGTGCGTTACTAAACTTTGTGTCTTAGGAGCGCCCTCTATGTTAACCCATTGGTCCCGGTGTACCATACTGAGCACCCACTGCTTCTGATTACCAGCATAGGCAGGATTCAGCACAAGTCCATTGAACATGTACTGAGAAAAGACAGGCCGTTGCTGCGCCTGAAGCGTAAGTGAAGATATGAAAAACCCTATAAGAAATATAATGGTCCTACGCATTGATTGATTGTTGTTCATCCGATTGTAGTCATCACTGTTTTGAGAGCAATAAGTAGGTCGCTCTCAAAACAGTGTGGTGGTTTACCGTATAAGTTCTAAGTAGCCAGATTCAGGGTCGTCCCCATTATTCTTGTCAATAATGTAGAAGTAGGTGCCATCGGGTAATTTCTCACCGCCGATGTATAACCCTCGGTTACCGTATCCCTCAAAGAATGAAGTATTGTTATCGTAATTCATATTCTCGTAGACTAATGTTCCCGCCCGGTTATAGATGCGGACTCTATTGTTCACAAAATCCTCAATACAACTGATAATAAACTTATCGTTATTACCATCACCGTTGGGCGAGATTCCATTATACGTATAAATGGTACTCTCAATTTGAGCTGTCTGCGTGAATTTACAGCCCTTGTCGTCAGTCACTGTTACTTCGTATAACCCTGGCGGCTGATCCTTCAGGAAGAAGTGAGATGCATACCCATTGGGTGTCAGCCATTCTATATCAACAACTTTAAAGTTCTCATGGAAGACGACCTGAACCGAACCAGTTGCCTCAAGACAGGTTGACGGGGTAGTGACAATCTCAAAATCATGAGGGCGAATATTTTCCGGAATGGTGATTTCTTCGGATTCTGAATAACATCCAGTCACCAGATTGGTCACGCGTACAAAATAATCTCCAACTGGCAACTCACGAACTATATTTGTCCGTGTACTTTTGAAAACTTCACGTCCATTTTCGTTATACCAGGCGTACTCGTATACCGCGGTAGAGTCGAGCAATGCACTATCTAACACAGCCAGAGCTGATCCATCGGGGAAAGTACAGCGAGTAACCGGTGATACTAGCTCAGTGAGCGGTACGGGTAGTTGCTGTTGGTCTAGTTCAGCCGCAACTGTTGTAGTGAAAGGGTCACTCAAACAGCCAGTCACTTTATCCCGAGCTACGACGGAATATGTGCTTGGCGATAATTCAGTTGCGGTAGGTCCTTGAGCAACCGGGTTTCCATCCGTTGACTCACCAGCATACCAGAAGAAATCGTACCGGGATAAGTCTCCACTAACCGTTGCTGAAAGCTGGCCATTAGGGTTGCTTACATCACAATTGGTCACTGGAAAGTCAGGTGTGACCTCAACAACTATGTCATTACCTCGGGTATCCTGAATAGTAACCTCGGCTTCAACAGTTGCACAATCAGGTTCGTTACGGTCGCTTACCTGTACAGTATAGGTGCCGCTATTCATACCCGTAACCAGATTGGCATTATCTGAAGTCGTAACCACATTACCCTGGCTATCAATCCAGCGGTAACGATAGTTACCACTTCCTCCGTTAACATTTGCCGCCATTTGCCCATTAGGGGTAATACAACTGAAGACTGGTGTGGCCGAAGTGCTGATGGTTAACGGAACGGCAACCCCCTCTATCGTATAGGTACGAGTCGTGGTACATCCCGACAGGATATCCTGTACCCATACGCTATAGGTACCAGGAACAACATCCTCAATTTCCAGAGAATTGCTGAATCCAACAATGCTATCGGCCGGGTCGGTGATTACGGCGCCCGCATACCAGCGAGTAATGATATCGGTGCTGTTCAATACCTCAACCTCAATAGAACCTTCGGGGTCATCAGCCGGGTTACAGGCAACAATCGGATCAGAGATGTTATCCAACAGTACAATTAAACTTTGAGTAGAATCTTCGATGACAATTTGTACCGGTAATGATTCACAGCCAGTGGTAGAGTTGACTGCCTTTATCAAATAGGTGCCTGCGGGCAAGCTATTAGCCGTTTCGCCGTTGGCATCTAAGCCATAAGTACCCGTACTGATTGACGTTGCAAAGTCATCTTCGGTCCAGACAAAATCGTATCCACTGGTTGGAGAGGCTACTCCTAAGAAAGTTAAGTTGTCCACTTGGGCCGCTCCATTTATAGGATCACAGTTGGTTTGATCAGCTATTTTTGATGCGGTCAAGATTGGTTTGGCAACTATTGAGTTCACTGTGAAGCGAGCTGTGTCTGATCGACATCCGGTTTCATTATTAACGGCAACTACTTTATAATCGCCAGCAATAAGATTAGATACCGTGCTAGCCGTAGCGTTAGGGTCAGTCTGAAAAGCAACTGTACTGCTTTCTTCAAACCACTCAATGTTGTAGCCAGTAGCTGGAACTGTACCATCAAGTTCCTCAATTGAAACGCTGATTTCGCCTTCATTTACACCAGTACATTCGGTAAAGTGTTCGTCAACCGCACCATAAATTAGCGGATATTCAATGGAGTCAACCAGTACCACTTGTAAAGGATTGATTGACCGACAATTGCTGCCTGCGGAAGTATTGGTGACAAATATATAATAAGTATCTACCAGTAGATCAGTCTGGACATTTGTATTGCCCGGTAATTGATTCGCCGGAATAGTCGGGTCGCCCTGATACCAATCAAAAGAATAATTGCTGAAGGCTGCATCCGTAGACTGAATCACTGAGCCATCCTCAAAAATTTCTGTGATTTCTATGCGGCCATCCCCATCACAGGTTTTAACATGCGTAGGGTCAGCACTGGCAGCCGTGAACTCGGGGTAAACCGGTTCAAAGTCTACAGTGTCGCGAGCGGTGACAGTTTCACAGTCAAGGTCTAGATTACGTACTTCTACCCGGTATGGTGCAGAAGTCAGGTTTGTGATGGTGCTGGTCAGCAAGCCATTATCGGTATGGATAAGGTTATTGCTATCATCATACCATTCAAACCGATAACCAGCCCCCGGTGTAGATATAGTGCCGTCAGTTTGTAATTCTTCGGCCTCCGCAGTTAGGGTACCTTCATTTGCTCCGGAACAATCTGTATTAGATATAGAAGAAATCGTGACCTGAGTTTCGGTAATATCTTCTTTTATTTCAAGCATCTGATAGCTGGAGATACAACCGGTAGTTTTGTTAATGGCAAAGACATAATATCTGCCCGCTGGCCGGCTTGCCCAGGTATCCCCAACAAAATCGGCATCTCGGTCGGAAGTGGCAGAGTTGTATTTTGCCAGGTCATCGAACCAGAGGAACTCGTAATCAGCCATAACCCCCACATTACTCGGAGGATTCTTAACTCTAACTATTCCATTGATTGGATTACAAGAAGTTTGATCTGCCACAACTTCTACATCTGCACTCAGAAGATTAGGTGGATCTAAAACATTTTGAATTTCAACTTCTACAATAGTATTACATTTAGTCGTTGCATCTTGCAGGGTAAATTCATACGTACCTGATGCTAATCGCCCAACTGTAAACGTAGATATGCCGGCAATGTGTGTCGAAGTTGAATCAGCACCAGGTATAGGGTAAGTAACTCCGTTTAAAGTCGCGTCAATGATTCGGTATTCTCCATACGGAGTAGTATCATCGGCCTTTTTAGACACTTCAAGAACGGTCTCCCCATTACTGTCTTCACAAAAAGAATTAGGAGTATTACTTGTTTCAGTAACTACCGGAGACTGGGCAATTGCTTTTACCTCAAATGATCGGGCATCTGATTGACATTCAAAAGGATCAACTCCGCCGGAAGCAATATACTGTTTCGCATCTACAATGATAACGGTGTACCAACCGGGTGCTAAATTTGAAATAATTCTTTTGTTATCAAATGGTGTTAGCGTTGGTGAATCATTATTTAGTGTAAGGTAATTATTGGGGTCATCTAAATCTCCCGATGGGTCAATGTATTTTACGGCACCATCTTCTAACTTACCTTCAAACCAGTAATAGAAAAAGTCATCTTGACCATAGCCATTTAAGCTATATTTTGGAATAGTACTCAGAATAGTCGGGTCTACCTCTCCAGTAACCTGACCATTATAGAGTGAAGGATCACAAGTTGTCACATCAATAACTGATAGTGATGGAGGTGGTACTGGTGTAACATCAGAACCAACCGTTAGCGTAGTATCTACCGAGCAGCCCGTATTATCATCAGTAATGACAATCGTGTATTTATCAGAACGGATTTGCTCAATGCGCGGCAGCGTCTCTCCTGAAAGTGGGTAATCAAGAGTTGCCCCTTTATACCATTGATAAGAATAACTTCCTGAACCGCCAGTAACAGCTGTAACCTCTAATCCACCATCAGGATTAATACAGTCGTTTTGCTTATCCTCAATAATAGTGAAGGTCAAATTGTTAATAAAGCCACTACTCACTGTTATAGTATAAGGAACTGAGGGGCAAGTAGAATTATTGCTAGTGGCAAGTACGGTATATTGGCCCGGTTCAACACCAGTTAGCTGAGGTGACTGAGCCGCAGCATTTTCAGACAATAATATAGGGTCAGTCATATCATCACCCCTATACCATTGGAAAGTATAGTTTGATATATTATCAGGGGTATAGGTTGCCCCTCCATCTTCGGTAATTTCAATCGATGTTACTTCCGCAACCCCATTTGCCGGAGAACAATTAGTAGCATCAGTAGCGCCTAAAGTAAGCAGTATATCATCTCCACGGATGATATTATCATAGAGGTTTACTTGTTGACGACCAGTACACCCGGTTTCAATATTTTCAACCTCTAATATATATGTACCTTCCCCCAGATTATCTACTGAGAAACCATTGATAACCGCGTTAGGATTGTTATCCGTTATGGGTATATCGACGCCGTTATCTAATTCGTACCAGTTGAAAACATAGCCTGTAGTATTGCCATTAATATCACCCCGCAATCCACCATTTTCATTATTTGAGTCACATGAGGTTTGTTCTACAACGTCGATATTGATACCAGCAACCGGGAAATCACGCATATCATCTACGAATACTTCTGCGGTATCAAGCGCTGCACACCCAAATCCATCGTTGCGAACTGCGCGAACAGAGTACCAGCCTACATCTAATCCATTAATCACTGATTGGTTCTGCCCTGAAATTAGGATAGCACTTCCATTACGGACGTTGGTTTTAGTGCCTTCATACCAGTAATAAGTGTAGTTAGCAGTATCTGGTGCCGGACCTGAAGCGGATGCTAATAAACCAGCTTCAATTTGACCGCTAAATACGCCTGGAGTACAATAGATTTGATCCTCAATTACGGAAGCCGTAACGGTTTCTTGGTAATCAGCTGACTCGTCGGCTAGGGTGTGGTATGCTACTGTAATACAACCGGTAGCATTATTGTAAATTCGCACGACGTAGTTGCCGGCCTCAATGCCGCTCAGCGTATGGCCAGGTACTGGTTGCGTGGGGTACACCGTAGATGTATCTACACCAACAAACCATTTGAATTGGTAGCCAGTTGTTACTCCACCCACCGTTACACCAAGAGCACCATTAGGGTTAGCCGGATTACAATTAGTTTGAGGGGTTTCATTAAAAGCAATCGTGCCGAAAGGTGTAATCTGATTGAGAATATCAAACGGTGCCGAGGCGGTAGAAATACAACGAGTCGCGATATTTTCAGCAATGGCATTGTAGCGTCCGGCTTCCAGTCCGGTAAATAAGCCGGTAGTATTGGTATCTACGATAGTGCTACCTTGCCGTAGGGTAAAACGATAACCCGCAGTTTCATTGGATGCGCCTACTGAAATCTGTACTTCTCCGTTGGGCGCACAAGTTGTCTGATGTTGAAGAATATCAACGTTTGAGACATCAATCTGCGGTATGACAACATCCTCAGTTAGCGTGATAGCTTCACTAAATGTACAGCCTGAGCCTTTATCAGTGGCCACTACAGTATAGACGTTTGTCAGATTAGTACTGAGCGTATCGGGCGTGAAATAATCGGAGGCAACTACTACGGCCAAAGAGCCGCTCGTTACGGTGCCTCGGAACCACTGCCAGTCGTACTTGGTTGGGTCAGCCACCACAGCCGTAAGTTGCCCGTTGTAGGGGGCAGAACAGGCCGTTTGATCGTTAGCTACCTCAATGGTAATATCATCAATGCTTTTAGTGGTTTTAATTTCAAATGCTTCTCCACTAGAGTACAATCCACAATCATTAGTAGGGTCATAAGCACGTACTTCGTAAAAACCTTCATCCAGTTTATTAAATGATGGGTTATTACTGTAGGTAGTATCCTGTATAGGGCTTTGTTGAATGAGCATGAAGTCATAATCTGACACGCTGCCTTCCATTTGCACAGTGATACTGCCATTAGGGTTTTTACAGTTAGTATTTCCAACAATTGTTAAATCCCTAATTTCAGGAAGTCCTAGTGTCATATCAATGGTTTCAGAGACGGAACAGCCGGTAAGTAGGTTCGTTACAACAACCTTATATATAATAGGTTGAAGGTTGGTAGCTGTATCTCCTACCGCTACACTATTTCCTTGTTGCTCTTCTTCCCACGAAATGCTGTAATCTGAATCACTGGGGCTAATTCCGTTTAATAGCACCCTTGCTTGTCCGTCGGCACTACCAGGAGCACAGCTTGACACCGGTTGAAGAGTCTCCAGTGAAACCACTTCCGTATCTGGCCAGTCTTCAAAACGTTCTACGCGTACGGTATCGGCTAAGCCTTGGCAGGTATACACGCCGTTATTGTAGGTTACTATTACCTCATAGATTCCTGAGTCAAGTTCAGTAACTAATGCATTGCTTCCTACTACATCTCCAGTGCTTATTTCAGTCCAGATAATATCATAGTCAGATTCTTGCAGTACAGTGCTATCACCGGCAAACACCTGCACTTCACCATTATTAGAATTTGCCAATGCCCCAGGGCAGTTGCGGTTATCTCGTAGTTTAACAGCTAATACATCAAACGGGAAGGGATTGACATCACTTGCAACAATAGTCGGAGTATCGTCACATTCCCGCACAGTACCATTAAGTTTGGTAAGGGGGTAAAAAGTCGAATTATCAATTTTGTTCCCCAGGCTATCGTATGGCCCTACATCGTTCAATGAGGCATACAGTGTGTAAGCACCTCGTGGGCCCGTAATTGTAAGTGTGGTATCAATAAATTCACCCGGTTGTAAACCACCGGGAATACTCAGATACTCAATGCTAAAGTGAGGGTCCGCATCAGTATTAGCATAAGGTTTCTGAGGATCATCACTATAGAATGAAATGGGAATGGGCTTGGCTACATCTTCGTCGCCATTATTTTCAAAATATAAGCGAATCTGAAATTCTTGTTCCGGACAAACAGGTGGGGTTATTTCAGTGCTATCTCCGACAAAGTCAAGCTTAGGTGCTGGAAACACCAGGTTACCACAATAACTGATTCGGGGCGATTGGTTTAGAAACTTATTGAGCGAAAATGTTGCGGTAGCGCTCGGGTTATTACATAACTGAGACATGCTCAGGTGGTGAGGTTGGGGAATTTTAGGAATGCTCAGGTCATCATTGATATTGACGTTGAAATAAGCATATTGATTCCATACCCCTCGGGCAGGCACCCAGTAATTATTACCACCTGCTTTATATACCTTAATGTGTCCGTTTATTCTTGTTGAATTCGTAGCTGGTGCAGAACCATAGATATTTCTAGCCTGACCACATGAAACGATAATTTCAGTTTCGCCATCTCCATCTACATCGGCTACAATCGGGTAGTCGCCCTGAGTTTGAGAACTACAGAACGATCCATCCAACAGACCACTGACAATCTGACCACTAATACCATCAACAATGTATAGGTTAATTTCATCACGGTAGATAATTTCTGAGGCTCCGTCACCGTCAAAGTCAAATACCGTAGTTCCGGTAAATCCAGAAGAAGACTCCCAGAACTGATCATGATTAGCCCATTCCAGGTTCATGTCCTGATCAAGTGCGTACAAACTGGAGCCTGACATAAAGGTTATTTCTAACTCAGGGTCATTATCAATATTAGCGATGTTGAGTGTGCCCACTCCTCTCATCCAGGTACATTGTTCACTATTACCACAGCCACCGTTATTTAGATCCCTAAAATTTCCCTTAATTCCACCATTAATAGTACTGCCTAGCCGCGAAACAATGAACATTTTTACTTCATCATTTTGCAGATCCCAGAAGAAGACCGAAGTAGGACCATTTTGGTTACCAGTGGTACCTCCCATGACGACATCCAGAAAACCGTCACCATTGTAATCTGCAATACTGGTCGCACTATAGGTTTGCCCACTCCACCCGGCATATTTAGGGTGATATCCTCCCGATCTATAATCGGCTGCTAGGGTGGCCGCATTATCCATATTCAGCACTTCGGTGAGTTTACCGCCGGCAATGTCTACTGAATAGATAATATGACCTACCACTAGCTCTAAGCCCTGGCAATCAGTACAGGCACCATTGGGAAGGATGTCGATGGCCACTGGTGCAGCGTTTAGTTCTGTTTCCCAGTTGTTGGCAGAAGGGTATTTTGAGGTGCCATGGCTACCTGCAATCAATACATTACCGGTGGTAGCATCCCGGATTTCATTTACCTGATAAAGTTCAGCTTGTCCATCCAGATTGAAATCTGCCAAACCTAGAACTCTTCCATTACCAGTAAAGGCAGATGTTTTTGTCCCCCAATAATTAGACAGGTCATGGTTGTAAGCTTTAATGCGTCCATTAAAATCAACTACGAAAATTTCTCCAAAACCGTCACCATCCACATCACCTACAGTAGGGTAACCATAAGCAGTGCTTCCATGGTCAGTCTGACTTTCGATATCAGAAAGATCAGCCCCATTCAGAACAAAAATATTTCCATTATCAGAGTTAGTTGTGATTACTTCAGGAGTGCCATCATTATCAACATCAGCTACCATGGGCATACCAAATGCAGCGCTTGTGCGGTTGGCAGATGAATCCGCTGTTTGAATACTAAAAACGTTTCCCACAGGAAAGGCTTCGCAGTCAGGTTGAGTTACAATATAGTTATTTGGGTTATCAGGATCTGCCAAGCAATCACCATCATAGTAATCATAGAAACCGTCCCCATCATTGTCAATGCCATCGCCACAATCATTTTCGCAGAATACAGATGCTTTACAACCGCTTATCTCATCACGATCCTGGCAGTCAATTAGGCCGTCACCATCATTGTCAATCCCATCATTACAAATTTCCCCGCTACAAGTTGTTTGACACTTCGGATCATTACAATCAGCCAGCCCATCGCCATCGTTATCGATTCCATCATTACAATTGATAGGAATGCCATTAACAACCCCTTCTGTTCTTTCCAAAATACAACTAGGAGCATTAATACAATCGCCATCCTTACAGTCAATCAGGCCATCACCATCATCGTCCACTCCATTGTTACAATTCTCCCCAGCTAGTGGAGTAATGCCCGGAGACTGAGCGTATGACTCATGAACATTCAATAGAATAAAAAACAGCGATGAAATGTAGATAATTAGAAAGCGCTTCATAGGCTATAAATCTTGAGAAGGAAAACTCCACCTAAAAGGTAGTTCTCTCAATTTGATAATTTCTGTAAAGTACGGTATTCTAAGCTCTCTATTAAATACTATATGGCAGGTAAAAATTACAATGTATGTATTGCGTCAATTTGCCGTTTAGACTCAATATCATTTTGTATTTAAATAAGTTGATATTATTTTATATGTGTCTGTTTTTATGCAATATCTTCATAAAAATGTTGAACTTATTCTTTTACAATAATATTACTATTTGTGAATTATATAGACATTAATTGTATTTTAAAGTTTTTATTAAGTAAATATTACTCATTTATAGGGTGAGTATAGATAGTTGCAGAAAGGTGATTTACAGGATATACACATAAATCTTTATCTTTGTTAAGGATACTGTATAATGTGGATGAAATACTTAGTTTTTGTATTATTAATATATATAAGTGCTGGAGTTAACGCGCAAACTATTCAAGTGGGGCCTAGTATAAGTGCTAGGCTGGCTACTTCGGTTTTTGACAACCCAGAAATAAAAGAATTCAATGTTGGACAGTGGGCGCCAGGATTTTCCGCCGGAGTGACCACCACTATGCAGGCCAGTAAAATTTTTGGGCTAACAACTGAAGCATTATATCACTATCAAATCAAGCAAGTTAGTGGGACAGATAATTTTTCGTATTTCCGGGAGAAACTTCACTTTATTAAGGTTCCTGTTCTGCTCCAATATACTTACCCCATAAATCGTTTTCAGGCTTATGCATTGATTGGACCAGTAGTAAATTACTGGATCCGAGGGAAGGGAAAAGCTTTGGTTCCCGAGCTTGTAGAAGGTGATTTAGAAAATGGTGTTAATTATACAATTGCATTTGATGGCAACTCAGCAGTTGATCGGTTCTATGTTTCAGATCCTAATCGGTTACAGTTAGGAATACAGGTAGGCTTGGGAGTAGCAATACCCATGCAGAGAAATCATTTGAAAGTTGATGCCCGCTTTGAATGGGGCCATACAAATATGGCTAAGGATTATTCAAGCTATAGTCCTTTTGCTTTTTATGATATTACTCTAGAACAGACTTTCCACTCAGTTTCGCTATCCTGCGCATATGTATTTACCTTTGACTTATTTAAAATAACTCACAAAGGTAAAAGCACGAAAGAAAAATAGCATTTTCTTTTAACAGTATTAACATTATCTATATGCAATAAGCCCGACAATTTTTGTCGGGCTTATTGCATTTTAAATTCTACACAATATTACTCAACCCAACTCGTCTCCAGGAATAAGATAGGCAGTTACCACAGACACGTAAAAAAAATAAAAAAAGAATGTAGAACAGGCAACCCAGAAAACAAGAGATCGTACGTACTAGGAAACTACTGAAAATTATAAAGTTTCCTCAGTGTTAATAAATTGTTAAGAGGGTTGGAGAATAAGGATCAAATT
The DNA here is from genome assembly GCF_022458895.1 of Roseihalotalea indica. The sequence goes on from NZ_JAINFL010000004.1 coordinate 64,528, forward strand.
GCTAAAGCAGCTGAGCATTTGTTCATGAACTATGGGTTTCGAAGTGTTACCATGGATGACATTGCTAAGCGACTGGGCATTTCTAAGAAAACTATATATCAGCATTTTCGCGATAAGGACGAAGTTGTTCGCTTAGCTACTTTTCGTATTCTGGAAAGAGAAAAGACACTACTCGACCATATTCAAAACCAGGCAAAAGATGCTATTCACGAATTACATTTATTGTCAAATTATTTGCGGCAGCATATCGTGAATATTAATCCTTCAGCCTTATTTGATCTACAGAAGTATCATCCGGATGCCTGGGAAATTTACCTGAATTTTAAGGATAAGGTTTTCTTGCAAAGCGTGGAAGCTACTCTGAATAGGGGTATGAAGGAGGGATGTTTTCGGCCAAATATTGATCCGAAAATATTGTCAGTGCTACGTATTGAGTTAATTCATCTTTCTTTTGACGATCGTGTTTTTCCTAAAGATGAGTATGATTGGCGCGAAGTTCATTCACAACTCTTTGATCATTTTACCTACGGTATTTTAACACCTAAGGGAGTACAGGCTTTTGAAAAATACTCTGAAAATTCACAAAATAATGCTGCGAATAACCTTTAATTTTCTTTTGGCACTTGGTATACTTACTCAGTATAACGTGCATGCGCAAACAGCAGACTCAGAAGTGGGTACTATTTTGCCGCTCACACTGGATTCGTGTTTAGCATATGCTTATCAGAACAGTGAACAGCTTCAAATATCAGAACTAGAATTAGCAATTGCCAAAGCCGACGTAGGAATAACCAAAGCTCAAGGCTTTCCCCAACTTAACGGTTCAGTGTCCTACAACAATAATTTTGCTATTCAAACTCAGTTTTTACCCGCAGTATTCTTTGCAGAAGACCCTAACGAGGTCGACCCAAATGCTCCGCCCGTACCTGTTAGATTTGGCGTAGCTCATACTGGAACTGCTTCTGTTTCCATCTCACAAATGATTTTTGACGGGTCTTACTTCGTAGGTTTGAGAGCTGCTCGTACCTATACCGAATTGCTTCAGAAAGGCTATGATCAGAGTAAAGTGCAAATTGCTGAACAGGTTACCAAAGCGTATTACAGCGTATTGGTTAATCAGGAGCGGCAAAAGCTATTAGCGAGCAACTTCAACCGACTAGATACTTTATTGCGGGAGACACGCCTGATGTATGAAAATGGTTTTGCTGAAAAAATTGATGTTGACCGTTTAACTGTTCAGTTCAATAACATAAAGACCGAGAAAAGAAACACTGATCGTCTGGCTGATCTAAGTTACTTGTTACTTAAATTTCAAATGGGTATGCCAATTTCCCAGGAGATAGAATTAGCCGATCGCATCTCTGATATTGATTTTGATCCAGAATTTGTTGAACAACAAAACTTCAAGTACCAGCAAAGACCAGAGTACGGAGAAGTGCTGGTAAACCAAGAGCTAGTGCAACTGGATTTGAAAAACAACCGATCGCAGTATTTGCCCAAACTTACTGTTGATGGATCGATCGGTTATAATACTGGAGTAGACGAGTTTAGTGAAATTACGAACTTTGACGAACAGTGGTTTGAGTTTGGTTATGCAGGTGTAAGCTTACAAATTCCGATTTTTGATGGGCTGCGTAAGCATCATTCAATACAAAAAAATAAAGTGCAGGCAAGACAATTAGAGCTACAGTCGAGGTTCCTGCGCAATCAAATAGATTTGGAAATTGCCCAGGCTCAAACTGAGTTGCAGAATAGTTTGGATAACCTGGAGAGCCAAAGCGAAAACCTTGAATTAGCGAAAGAAGTATTCCGGGTTAGTGAGATAAAATATCAGCAGGGAGTAGGTTCTAACCTGGAAGTAGTTGAAGCTGATAATGCACTTCAAACTTCTGAAACAAACTATTATAGTGCGTTATATGATGCGCTTATTGCCAAAGTCAATCTAAAAAAAGCCTTGGGAATTTTAGTGAAAAATTAACCTTACATCTATCATTTATACTTTATGAAATCATTGATAATCCCTTTTCTTTCTTTCGCAATGCTGTTTACTGCTTGTGGTGGAGAGAGTGATGATGTTGCCGAAAAAAAGCAGCAGCTAAAAGCCTATAAAGCGGATATGAAGGCGCTGCAAGATCAGATAGATGCGCTGGAGAAAGAGATTGCTGCTGAAGACCCTACATTCGCAAGTCAAAATAGAAAAGCAACACTGGTTACAACTGTGCCGGTAGCTAATAAAACGTTTGAGCATTACATAGAAGTACGAGGATCAGTTACTTCACGAAAAAATATTACTATTAGTGCGGAAGCTCCGGGCATGATCACCAATGTACAGGCAGTAGAAGGCGAGTCGGTGAAAAAAGGTCAACTGCTGATAAGCCAGAATGCCGAGACCATTCGTCGCAATATTGAAGAGCTTCAAACTTCTTTGGAGCTTGCAGAAACTCGCTATAGCCGCCAGAAGAATTTGTGGGATCAAAAAATAGGCACCGAATTACAATATTTGGAAGCCAAAAACTCAGTTGAATCACTGAATTCCCGAATTGCCTCATTACAGTCTCAACTAAGCAATTACATCATTCGTGCTCCGTTCAGCGGAACTGTAGACGAAATCTTTGTGAAAGAAGGAGAGATGGCTCAGCCCGGTGTTCCAATGTTACGTCTGGTTAGTTTGACTGATATGTATATTGAGGCGGATATTTCAGAGGCATTCCTGGGCGAGTTTAACAAAGGCGACAGCGTGATTGTAACCTTCCCTTCTATTAATAAAACAATTCATAGCGTGATAAGCTCAGTGGGCCAAGTGATTAATGAGAACAATCGTACGTTTAGGATTGAAGTAAAACTGCCGGGTGATATGGACTTGCTTCGCCCCAATCTATTAGCAGTATTGAAAATCATGGATTTTAACCAACCCGACGCGATGGTTGTACCCACAAACCTGATTCTGGAAGATAATACCGGTGATTATGTGTTCGTCACCAGTGAAGCTGAAGATGGCACTGGCCAAATAGCTGTTAAAAAACACATTGAGCGAGGGCACGCTTACAAGAACGAAACCGTAGTGACTGACGGCCTGGAAGGCAACGAAGCTTTGATAGACAAAGGTTTTAGAGAAGTAGCCGAAGGTGTCCGTATCGATATCGTAGAAGGTGACCAGCGTGCCACTGCAATGTCTTCAAACTAGCAATTAACCCCGATTATGGCAACTAACGATACCCCTAAACAAATAACCCGACATTTTGGGTTAAGCTCCGCTTCTGTCAATAATCGAACGAGCGTTATTATCCTTACCTTCATTATCGCAGTGTTGGGTATTACCTCGTATCTCACCATGCCGAAAGAAAATTTTCCTGAGGTGGTGATCCCAACCATTTACGTCGGTACGCCTTATCCGGGTAACTCGCCGGTTGATATTGAGAACTTAATCACTCGACCGATTGAAAAGGAAATCAAAGGTGTTTCCGGAGTTGATGATATCAAGTCAACATCCGTTCAGGATTACTCAACCATTGTAGTAGAATTTAATCCTGATATGGATATTTCCCGGGCCTTACAAGATGTGAAGGATGCAGTTGATCAGGCCAAAAGCGAACTTCCCACCGACCTGGATCAGGATCCTAATGTGTTTGAAGTGAATCTTCAGGATTTGCCCTTTATGTATATTAACATTTCCGGTGATTACAGCCTGGATGAGTTGAAAACATATGGTGAATATCTCCAGGATGAAATCGAGGCGATGTCGGAAGTACAGGAAGCTAATATCAGCGGGACGTTGGAGCGGGAGATTCGGATAGATGCCGATCTGTATAAAATGGATGCCCGTGAAGTGACTTTTTCTGATATTCAAAGTGCTGTGGCTGCTGAAAACGTTACTATCTCGGGAGGAAATATTAAGGCAAACAATTTTCGTCGCTCCCTTCGAGTAATTGGTGAGTTTACGGAAGTTTCTCAGTTAGAGGATGTTATCATCAAAAACGAGGATAATGATATTGTCTACCTCAGGGATGTTGCTGAAGTGCGAGACACCTATGAAGAGGCAACTAGTTACTCTCGGAATAATGGTGACCCGGTTGTTACACTTGCCGTCGTTAAACGAAAGGGTGAGAATGTACTGGATGCTTCTGATAAAATAAAAGAACTACTCGAGGAAGCGCAGGAAAGCCGCTTTCCGGAAGGTCTTTCAATAATCATCACTAACGATCAGTCTAAATACACCCGGCTTCAGCTGAGCAATCTGGAGAACAGCATCATTATGGGGGTTATTCTCGTAATCCTGGTGCTGATGTTTTTCCTGAATCTGCGAAACGCATTATTTGTAGGAATTGCGATTCCTATGTCTATGTTTTTATCTTTTATGCTGCTGAGCTTCTTTGGTATAACCATTAACCTAATGGTATTATTTGCCCTAATCCTAGCTTTAGGGATGTTGGTGGATAATGGAATTGTAGTGGTTGAGAATATTTACCGCCTCATGCAGGAGGGATATCCGGCAGCTAAAGCGGCCAAAGAAGGAGTAGGAGAGGTTGCCTGGCCGATCATCACATCAACAGCCACTACGCTGGCCGCGTTTCTACCACTGGCCTTTTGGCAAGGTCTTATCGGGGAGTTTATGCGTTATCTGCCAATTACACTCATTATTGTACTTTCTTCATCGCTTTTTGTGGCGTTGGTTATCAACCCGGTACTTACAACGATGTTCATGAAGGTTAAAAGCGAGATGGGCCGACGTAGAAAGATCCGATTGATGAGAATAGCCATTGGTATTGCCGTGGTAGCGGTTATATTCTATATCTTCCAAATATTCACTGTTGCCAATTTGTTGATGCTCACGGCGTTGCTGATACCTTTTAATGTGTACTTGCTAACGCCAGCTATTCAGTGGTTTCAGGATTATTTTCTAGTACGGTTAGAGCATTTCTATACCCGTACTGTTCGGTACGCGTTGCGAGGCAAAAATCCATATTTCTTTTTTTTAGGAACTTTTGCTTTACTGATTTTCTCCATCATGCTAGTAGGTGCGAAACAACCCAAGGTGGAGTTCTTTCCAACTAGTGACCCTGATTACTTCAATGTATTTGTGGAGTTACCCATTGGTACCGATATCGAAACAACCAATGAAACAACGAAAAGAATTGAGGGAAATATTTTCAACACGCTAGAGCCGAATAAAGAAATTGTAGAGGCAGTGATCACCCAGGTTGGAGAGAATACCAATGATCCTCAGGAAGGAGTAAGCCCGGGTGAAACCCCTAACAAATCGCGGATTACCGTGTCTTTTATTGATTATCAGTTACGCAATGAAATATCAACCACCGAAGTAATGGAGGATGTTCGTGAGGCAATAAGCAGTTATCCTGGGGTACAGGTTACTGTCTCCGCTCCTCCCGCGGGACCTCCGGTAGGAAAAGCAATAAACATTGAGATCTCGGCAGAAGATTATCCTGGGTTAATTGCTTTTTCCGAAAGGTTGACGGCTGAGATCAAGAATTCTTCAATTCAAGGTATTGAGGAACTTAAATCTGATCTGGAAACTGATAAACCAGAGCTGCTGGTTAACATTGATCGGGATAAAGCCCGAAGATTTGGTTTGTCTACGTCTACCATTGCAACGGAACTACGAACGGCCTTATTTGGTAACGAAATATCCAAGTACAAGGATGGTGAGGATGATTATCCAATCCAATTGCGGTTAAAGGATGAGTATCGGTACAATGTTGATGCCTTAATAAATCAGAAAATTACCTTTCGTGATAAGTTTGGTAACCTTCGGCAAATTCCTATTTCCGCTGTGGCCGATCTGGGGTACTCGTCTACTTATGGCTCAGTAAAAAGAAAGGATCTTGATCGTGTAATTACCTTATCCTCTAATGTGGTGGAAGGGTATAATGCTACTGAGGTTAATAATCAGCTTAAGGAGCTTATTGATGATTTTGATATTCCGGAAGGTTATGAAGTGAAATTTACCGGTGAGCAACAAGAGCAGGAAGAATCCGGCCAGTTTCTGATGCGGGCATTGTTTATCGCGGTAATGACAATTTTCCTGATTATTGTTGCCCAGTTTAACTCCATTGCTACGCCTTTCATCATCATGTTATCAGTACTATTCAGTACCATTGGGGTATTCCTGGGGCTGGTGATTTTTGATATGAGCTTCGTGATTATCATGACGGGTATTGGAATTATTTCACTGGCCGGGGTAGTTGTGAATAATGCTATTGTACTTATCGATTACACTAATCTGATTCGAGAGCGGCATCGGGCTGAACGGGGACTCACCGAAGACGAGATGCTTCCGTATCACGAAATTGTCACCAGTATTGTAGAGGGTGGAAAAACTCGTCTACGCCCGGTACTGCTTACCGCAATTACTACAGTTTTAGGATTGATTCCATTAGCCATTGGGCTAAACATCAACTTCGAAACCATGCTTTCTGATTTTGACCCTCAGATTTATTATGGTGGTTTCAATGCTGATTTCTGGGGACCTATGGCTTGGACGGTAATATTTGGTCTTATCTTCGCTACTTTCCTAACTTTGGTAGTAGTGCCTGTTATGTATCTGATTGTGGATAAAATCAAGATGCGCGCATTTAATAAACGGAAAATGGCCAGCGCAAAATAAATTTGTTCAGTATACGTCTTATAAACCCATCCTCGTTGGATGGGTTTATTATTTCAGCTTATGCCTCGTATGATTACAATTTTGCTATTCGCCGCTATTTTCGTCCTTTTAGACTGGTATGCCTTTCAGGCTATTAAAGCTGTGATGGATGATTTTTCACCTGCTGTTCGTAGACCGGTCTATATAATATACTGGATCGTAAGTTTTATAGCTTTGGGAGGATTCATCTTTTATAACGCCGGTGGGAAGGATGCTCTCTCGGAAGGTTGGCGCACATTTCTGTTTGGCTGGATTTTCGTTAATTATGCCTCTAAGTTCTTCGGAAGTTTTGTGCTGATTATAGATGATATTATTCGCATGGGGCAATGGACCTATCAGCAGTTTTCGCCAGCAGTAGTAGATAAAGGTAATGAGGAAGGAATTAGCCGGTCTGAATTTCTGGCAACGGCTTCTGTGGTAGCCACTGTGGTGCCGGCGATTGGTTTTAGCTATGGTATTGCTTCGGTAGCTCACGATTACCGAATTCATCGTTTGCAAGTTCCCATTCCCAATCTTCCAAAGTCATTAGAAGGAATTCGGATCGCTCAGTTATCGGACATTCATTCAGGTAGCTTTTTCAATCGTACGGCCGTAATGCACGGGGTAGAAATGGTTTTGGCTGAAAAACCCGATCTTATTTTCTTTACGGGCGATTTGGTAAACAACCGAGCTTCTGAGATGGAGGATTATCTACCAGTATTTAAAAATATTAAGGCACCTTTAGGTGTATACTCTGTCTTAGGCAATCATGATTATGGGGATTATGCCTCCTGGCCTTCCCAGCAAGCCAAGCAGAAAAACCTCCAAATGGTGAAGGAGGCTCATGCCATGATGAACTGGAACCTACTGTTGGATAAAAATGAAATTCTAAAAATTGATAACAGTAATTTGGCCATTATCGGAGTTGAGAATTGGGGCACGGGTGGATTCGCTCAATACGGACATCTTGACCGGGCCTATCAGGGAGCGCAAGATGCCGATACACGTATTCTTCTATCCCATGATCCCAGCCACTGGGATGCTCAGGTTCGCCCTGACCACCCCGATATTGAGTTAACCCTCTCGGGACACACCCATGGTGGGCAGGTAGGAATAGAGTGGGGGAGCTTACGATGGAGCTTTGTCCAATACCGATATAAACAGTGGGCCGGAATGTATCAGGAAGGACACCAGAAGCTTTATGTAAATCGGGGGTATGGTTATATTGGCTATCCAGGTCGGCTAGGTATCCGACCTGAAATTACTCTATTAGAATTAGTCCAGGCTTAGCGGAAAGATTTTTTGCCCTGAAGCTGGTTCTGAATGTCTTTAATTTCTGAGGAAAATTCACTACTGGATTTCATTTGCTCCTGCACCGAGCGGCACGAATGAATAACTGTGGCATGGTCGCGGCCGCCGTAGTGGTATCCAATGGCTTTTAAAGAATGTTTTGTGTATTCCTTAGAGAGATACATGGCTATCTGGCGAGGAACCACTACTTCCTTTTTCCGAGTTTTCGATTTCAGATCACTAACAGTAATGTTGTAGTAACGAGCTACCGTTTTAATAATCATCTCAATGTCAACTTCCGGTACATTGTTATGCACAATGTTTTTTAGTATTTGCTTTGCCAGGCTAAGCGAGATTTCCTGCTTATCCAGCGAAGCATGAGCCATTAACGAAATCAAGATTCCTTCTAGCTCCCGAATATTAGTATCAACATTGTAGGCTAAATACTCAATAACTTCATAAGGCAGGCTAACACCTTCGGCCTGAAGTTTTCGCTCAATAATAGCGATACGTGTTTCAAAATCAGGCGTTTGCAAATCAGCAGTAAGTCCCCACTTAAATCGAGAAAGAAGTCGCTCGGTTAATCCGTGCAAGTCTCGAGGCGGGCAGTCACTAGTCATAATGATTTGCTTACCAGACTGTTGCAGGTGATTGAAGATGTGGAAGAAAATTTCCTGAGTTTTCTCTTTACCGGATAGGAACTGAACATCATCCAGAATCAAAGCTTCAACTTGAAGATAGAAATTGGTAAACTTCTGTACATTGTTATTCTTCAATGCTTCAATAAACTGGCTAGTAAACTTTTCCGAAGAAACGTATACAACAAACTTACCTCCCTGTTGCCGTTTAATCTCGTTTCCAATGGCCTGAACCAAGTGCGTTTTTCCCAGACCCACACCCCCGTAAATCATTAATGGGTTAAATGAGGTGCTTCCGGGATTCTGCGCTACAGCATAACCAGCTGAGCGAGCCAACCGATTGCAATCTCCTTCAATATAAGTATCAAAGCTATACTTATCATTAAGATGAGTCTCAATCTTAAGATCATTAATATCCGGAAAAGAAAAAGGGCCTTTGTAGTCAGAAGGTGGCTGCTGCTGATACCGAGATTTTCTTTGAGTCGGTTCTTTTTTGTTAGCAGTGGGTAAGTTAATAGCTAAAGGTTTATTCTTACGGTCACCATTATCAACCACCACTGAATATTCTAGCTGTCCATCTAGCCCTATCTCAGCATCAATTGCTTTTCGCAGTACATATACAAAGTGCTCCTCCAACCATTCGTAGAAGAACTGGCTAGGTACTTGTATTGTCAGTGTCTTATTAACATATCGCAGAGGTTTGATGGGCGCAAACCATGTGTTGAAAGTTTGCTCACCCACGTGTTCGCGAATGGTTTTAAGACAATTATTCCATACAGTAACCTGATCTTCTTGCATCAGTACAAGGTTAGGGCTCATAAGCACAAAGCTTTTTTTAGCAATTAGTCTGCCACGATAATATAATGATCAAACTACAAATTAACATGTGTAGAGCGAGGATTAATTTGCAGGGGAGAGTAAATTTTACAAAAAATTAATAAATAAAAAAATGAGCGAAATCTTGACTAGAAATTTTATTAGAGAAGTGCAAATCAGGTGATCTTCCCATTTACGAAATAAATCCTCAATTAGATTTAAGTGGTAGGTTAGGGTGTTCGTGGTAATTAGCTTGATGTCAATTTATTAGGCCTGAAAATTCACTTTTTTCCTGTTGGCTCATTGCAAAAGGTGAACTCTCTCTGAATAATCATATCCTAAAAATCTGAAAATTTTTCACCCCTTTTTTTAGCAAATTTATTAGTTGAATATTAAATCGTTTTTTCTATATTCTTGAGTTTAAAAAGCTATTCAATCGCCTGAAAATTCTTAACAATTTGATAACCTTTGACTTAGTGACTGTTACACTTTTTCAGAGATTAAATAAACCCTTATTGTTAACAACTTCGTTGTAAATTTTTACACTATTTAGATATGTAAAGTACTAATACAGCAAAAAAATATGTTTGAAAATTTTTCAACGCAATCTCGGACTGACTGGATTCAAAAGGCAAATCAGGAAACGAAGCAGATTGAAGCTGTTTCCTTTCCTTTTACTTTTCAGTTGGATGAAATAACTCTTCAATCAATCAATACCACCGAAGATTCCTCCCCAACACCTACCGCCGAATACCACTTACCCATTGATTGGAAAAAGCCCCGCATCAGTGTTTTAATTTCCGGCATTGCTGAGGCTGATATGAAAGGCATGTTGCAGTCGGCTATTAAACAGGGGGCTCAAGATGTGTTCATTGAAGATGCTTCAGCCAGGTATAGCACCGCTTTGATTGATGCTGCTGCTTCGCTTCACTCAATCGCTTTGCAACTATCATCAGACGAGGCAAATGAATTACAATTTTTAACCAATTTGTTGAAAGAGGAGCGCGCGCCTGCAACTACTATATATATAGGTACAAATTCAATTCCTGAAACAGAAAATAAACCCCTAATTAACCCTGATCCGGCACTTTCCCTTATGAAGGCAGTCAGTGGTGCATCACAAATCCGTGCTTTGGGAATAAGGGGGGATAGCTTTACAAATGCCGGTGCAACAGCGGTTCAGGAGCTCGCCTTCACATTAAGTTATTTGGTGGGCTACTGGGATAACTTATCCGACCGGGGAGTATCTATCGAGGAGCTGATTCACCATACGGAAGTAGCCTTGGGTATGGGTGATGACTTTTATACCGATCTTGCTAAGTTCCGGGCCATGCGTACTCTTCTTCATTATATATTGGATGCCTATCAAATAAAGAATCCCAACCCCTATCTTATTCCACTTCGTGCAATCAGTAGCACGATCAACAAAACCTTATACGACCCGGACGGTAACATCTTACGCAATACAACCGAAGCACTCGCTGCTACTCTAGGTGGGGCTCAGTACGTCACTCTTCGCCCTCATGATCTGCGGTTTAAACCCGCGAGTGTTTTTGGACAACGCATGGCACTGAACATTCAGCATTTGCTTCAAGACGAAGCGCACGTGCATCGAGTCCACAACCCTGCAGAAGGTTCTTTCTTCCTGGAAAACATAACCCAACAGCTTATCGAAAAAAGTTGGCAACTATTTCTGGAAATTGAAGCAGATGGAGGATTAGTGCCGTGGCAGGCTAGTGGCAAGCTTAACTCAAAAATCGCTGAAAACAAGGCTTTGACACAGAAACTGGTAGCCGAACAAAAAAAAGTACTCATTGGAATAAATCGCTATATCAACCCTGATCAGATAATCGATCAAGAAGCAGTAGCTCATAAACCATCTTATCGGGCAGAGCAACTGAGACTAAAGATAGACCAGTTACCTGTTGGACAAAAACCCGCTTTTACTTTGGTGAAGCCTTTAGTTATTCATAACATATCTCAAGTTAGTTTAAGAATAACTTTTGTTACTGATGCGCTAAATTCGCTGGGAATTCCCGTAAATGATGTCGCGGATAGTACAGGCTTGGTTATCAATTCTTCTTCCTCTGCAACTATTGTATTTTGTGCCGATGATCACTGGTATCAGGAAAATTTGGAACGGGAGCTCAGCAAAAATAGCACTGCTGAAAAAACAATAGTCGCTGTAGGACAATCGCCTCTACTGGAAAGACTAAGCGCAGAAGGGGTATTAACATTCTTGCTTCACCCCCAAGCTGACTTATCAGATTTATATAATCTTGTAGAATCAATGTTATAATTGAATTTATTCCGATTATCATGTGTAAGAGCAATTTCTATAAAAAATAGTATAAGCGTGTGCGGGAGGCTGGGGGTATCTCAGCACGGCCTCCTGCTTCTGATCGCGTCTTTAAAAGAAACTCCGAATAATATCTACTATGAAGCCTGATTTTTCTGCCTATCATACGAAAGTCAAAACAGTTCGTCCCCAACTCGAAGCAGAGAAAGATTGGCTGTCACCGGAGGGCATTCCAGTCAAACCTTCCTACACTCAGGCTGATGTATCATCTGCAGCACATCTAAATTTCGGAGCTGGCGTACCGCCTTTTTTACGTGGGCCTTATGCATCCATGTATGTTACCAAACCCTGGACAATCCGGCAATACGCTGGTTTTTCTACCGCTACCGAGTCTAATGCGTTTTATCGTAGAAACTTAGCGGCTGGCCAACGGGGCTTATCCGTAGCTTTTGATCTGCCCACACACCGGGGGTATGATTCAGATCATCCACGGGTAAAGGGGGATGTAGGAAAAGCGGGGGTTGCAATTGATACAGTGGAGGATATGAAAATCCTGTTTGATCAAATTCCTCTGGATAAAATGTCGGTGTCCATGACCATGAATGGGGCGGTGATTCCGGTCATGGCGTTTTATATTGTAGCCGCTGAAGAGCAGGGAGTGAAACCCGAGCAGTTGAAAGGGACTATTCAGAATGATATTTTGAAGGAGTTTATGGTGCGGAATACCTATATCTATCCGCCAACACCGTCTCTTAAAATCATTTCTGATATCTTCGCATACACCGCTCAGCATATGCCGAAATTTAACTCTATCAGCGTGAGCGGATACCATATGCACGAAGCTGGCGCTCCTGCAGATCTGGAGTTAGCCTATACGCTGGCCGATGGGCTGGAATATGTGCAAACCGGACTGAGAGCCGGATTATCTATTGATGACTTCGCACCGCGCATTTCATTCTTCTGGGGTATCGGTATGAATTTCTTTATGGAGATTGCCAAACTCCGAGCGGGGCGGCTTCTCTGGGCTGAGCTTATTAGCAGCTTCAATCCTCAAAACCCGAAGTCTATGGCATTGCGAACCCATTGCCAAACATCCGGCTATAGTCTAACCGAGCAGGACCCTTTCAACAATGTGGCGCGGACCTGCATTGAAGCACTAGCCGCCGTGTTTGGCGGAACCCAATCGTTGCATACCAATTCTCTGGATGAAGCAATTGCGCTACCTACTGATTTTTCAGCCCGAATAGCCCGTAATACCCAGTTATATTTACAAGAAGAACTAACCATTACCCCAGTTATAGATCCCTGGGGAGGATCATATTACGTGGAATCACTGACTAATGAGCTGGTTAAGAAGGCCTGGGAACATCTAGAAGAAATTAAATCTTTGGGTGGTATGGCCAAAGCCATTGAACAAGGAGTGCCTAAATTAAGGATCGAGGAAGCTGCAGCCAAGAAACAAGCCCGGATTGATGCGGGTGAGGAAGTTATTGTGGGGGTTAACCGCTTTCAAGTTGAAAAGGCACTAGGCGAAGATTCCGCTTTTGATTTGCGCGAAATTGATAACGAGCAAGTGCGGAAAGAGCAAGTAGAACGAATAAATCAGGTAAAAGCAGAAAGAGATGCGGGGCAGGTACAAACAACCTTAGAGGCTCTGCAAAGTGCAGCGGTCGATAGTCAGGGTAATTTGCTGGAATTAGCGGTGAATGCGGCTCGCGCCCGGGCTACATTGGGAGAGATTTCCGAAGCCATGGAGAAAAGTTTCGGTCGGTATCAGGCCACGGTCAGATCTGTACAAGGAGTCTATGCTAAAGAAATAGCGATGAATGAAGATTTTCTAAAAGCTCGTAAACTATCCGATCAGTTTGCTGAATTAGACGGCCGGCGCCCCCGAATTTTAGTGGCCAAAATGGGGCAGGATGGTCATGATCGGGGAGCAAAAGTAATCGCCACCAGTTTTGCCGATCTGGGCTTTGACGTTGACATTGGCCCTTTATTCCAAACTCCAGAAGAGGTAGCTCGCCAAGCGGCAGAAAATGATGTGCATATTGTCGGTATATCCAGCCTGGCTGGCGCTCATAAAGCACTGGTGCCGGAATTAATTCAAGAATTGAAGAAAATTGAACGGGATGACATCGGCATTATCGTTGGAGGGGTAATTCCACCGAACGACTATGATTTTTTATATAAACATGGCGTTCTGGGAGTATTCGGCCCGGGTACTGTCATCGCTAAAGCTGCCCAGGATATTTTGATAAAATTAATGGCCGAGTGATCTGCACCATTAGCTTAAAATGGGCAAAGAGCTTTCATTTTGCATATTTTGAGCAATAAAAAAAGCCGTGGCACTACTGACCACGGCTTTCATTCAGATTATTAAAAGTGATTTAAGCTTTTCCTTCCAGCTTGCGAATCAAGTTCAACGCTGAGCCACTTCTAAACCACTCTATCTGGTTTTCATTATACGTGTGGTTTGTCTTAACCAGATCTTCGGTACCATCAGCATGGATGAATTTCAGTGTCACCTGTTTTCCGGGTGCCAGTTGATCTAAATCAACAGTTTCAATGATATCATCTTCCTGCACTTTGTCATAGTCAGCCGGATCAGCAAAGGTTAGCCCGAGCATTCCCTGCTTTTTAAGGTTAGTTTCGTGGATACGGGCAAATGATTTTACCAGTACGATACGAACTCCCAAATGACGAGGCTCCATCGCCGCGTGCTCACGAGATGAACCTTCACCATAGTTATCATCACCCACTACAATGGTTGGGATGCCTTCAGCTTTGTAAGCCCGGCCTGTTGCCGGTACCTCTCCGTATTCACCGGTAAGCTGATTTTTAACTTTATTGGCTTCTTTATTAAAAGCATTAATGGCACCAATGAAGCAATTATTAGAGATGTTATCCAAGTGACCACGGAAACGTAACCAGGGACCCGCCATAGAAATGTGATCCGTAGTACATTTACCAAAAGCTTTTAATAGCAATCGCATGCCAGTGATGTTTCCACCATCCCAGGGTTTGAATGGAGTGAGGATCTGTAAGCGGTCAGAATCATTTTTAACCACAACATCCAGATGGCTTCCATCTTCTGCCGGAGCCTGATAGCCCGCATCTTCTACCCCAAAGCCTTTGGGTGGTAGCTCAATTCCCTGAGGTTCATCCAGCATAACATCCTCACCATTCTCGTTCTTCAGCGTATCCTTCAACGGGTTGAATGACAATGAACCGGCAATAGCCAATGCGGTTGTTAATTCCGGAGAAGTTACAAAAGAGTGAGTGTTGGGGTTTCCGTCGTTCCGCTTAGCAAAGTTTCGGTTGAAAGACGTAACAATGGTGTTCTTTTTACTTGGATCGTTGCTATGACGAGCCCATTGTCCAATACAAGGGCCACAAGCATTGGCCAGTACCACGCCGCCCATTTTACCGAATACATCCAGCAAACCATCGCGCTCAGTGGTATATCGTACCTGTTCTGAACCGGGGGTGATTGTAAATTCCGATTTGGTCGCTAGTTTTTTGTCTACCGCCTGTTGGGCTATTGACGCCGACCGGGTAATATCCTCGTAAGATGAGTTCGTACATGATCCGATCAATCCTACTTCAATTTCGTCGGGCCAGCCATGCTCTTTTACTGCTTCAGCTAGCTTAGAAATAGGCCAAGCTAAATCAGGAGTGAACGGTCCATTGACATGAGGCTCTAATTCAGACAGGTTGATCTCAATTACCTGATCAAAATATTTCTCAGGATTATCCATCACGTCCTGATCAGCCCGAAGATGCTCTTTTACTTTTTCTGCTTCGGCAGCCAGATCAGCCCGGTCAGTAGACTCCAGGTAATCTTTCATTTTGTGAGAGTAATGGAATAGCGAGGTAGTTGCTCCAATCTCTGCACCCATGTTGCAGATCGTTCCTTTACCAGTACAGGAAATGGCATCCGCACCTTCACCAAAATATTCTACGATAGCCCCGGTACCGCCTTTTACGGTAAGGATACCCGCTACTTTCAGAATAACGTCTTTAGCCGAGGTCCAGCCACTTAAGCGGCCAGTAAGCTTAACACCAATTTGCTTAGGCATTTTCAGCTCCCAGGGCATGCCAGCCATTACATCAACGGCATCGGCACCACCTACTCCAATAGCAACCATGCCCAAACCACCAGCGTTCGGGGTATGGGAGTCGGTTCCGATCATCATACCACCGGGGAATGCATAGTTCTCGAGAACTACCTGGTGAATAATTCCAGCGCCAGGTTTCCAGAATCCAATACCGTATTTATTTGATACGGAAGACAGAAAGTCATATACTTCTTTATTTGTAGAAATGGCTTTTTCAAGGTCTTTTACTGCGCCTACTTCAGCCTGAATTAAGTGATCGCAGTGAACGGTTGAAGGAACCGCCGTACGGTCTTTTCCAGCCTGCATAAATTGAAGTAAGGCCATCTGAGCAGTAGCATCCTGCATGGCTACACGGTCAGGTTTAAAGTCAACGTAGGATTTGCCGCGCTCAAATGCCTGGGCAGGAGCGCCTTCGTACAGGTGACTATATAAGATTTTTTCGGCCAGGGTTAATGGACGGCCGACAATTTCTCTTGCTTTGTTAACGCGGTCACCCAGTTGGGCGTACACGTCTTTAATCATGTCAAGATCAAAAGCCATAAGATAACTTTAGTTTGAAGGGTGAAAAAAAATGCTAAGGTCGCAAAAATACGGATTGTGCCGAATTTTGGTATAAATGTAACAAACTTGTCCTACATTTATGTTTCTATTATCTGTTATTGACGATGAAATAATGACCCTGACTACCCAACGCAGCCTATTTATATTAATTCTAACTTTACTTTCACTGTCAGTTTACGCTCAAGATTCCCAGACTCCACTACCGTTTGATACTACCCAATACGCTCTGAGCGAACTTGCTTATAAAACCACTCCGCAAGCCGAATTGCAATTGCACATCTATCGACCTGAAAAGACATCGGAAGATTCCGCTTTGCCGGCAATACTGTTTTTCTTTGGGGGTGGATGGGTCGGAGGAACGCACCAGCACTTTGCTCCGCACAGCAAATACCTGGCATCTCGGGGCATGGTCGCTATCACGGCCGATTATCGGGTAAGAAACCAGCATGGTACATCACCCATCCAGTCCATTCAAGATGCCCGGGACGCGTTGCAGTTTGTAGCTAGCCATGCGCAGGAATTAGGCATTGACACGGCCCGTCTGGCTGTGGGAGGTGGGTCAGCTGGCGGGCATCTGGCTCTATGTACCGATTTAATCGACGCATTCGATGAAGGAAATAAGTATCCTTATCACCCCAAGGCAATGGTATTATTCAACCCGGTGGTCAATACTACTTCGGCTGGCTTCGGCGTAGGACAATTAAAAGCCGATTCGGTCAAAGCTTCTCCGGTGCATCATATCAATGCAGAAATGCCGCCCACGCTGGTTTTCCACGGAGAGGCTGATACGACCGTCCCGGTGGAAAATATTTATGAAATGAAAGAAAAAATGGACTCGCTGGAAGTTGAAGGTGAATTTCATTTTTATCCGGACCAGACCCATGGTTTTTTTAACATCGGGCGGCAGAGAGGTCATCTCTATTTTTTACAGACGGTTTACGCAATGGACAGGTTCTTGACAAACCACCACTATTTGTCGGGAGAACCGTTTTTTAACCTGCCAATTGCCAAGCCTTAGTTTGAACCAACCAGTTAAGCACTTTGATACGGTCTGGGGATGAATGTGGATATCTCAAATTTACAAAGGAACTTCATAGGTGTCTTTCACAAGTTGAATTAAGCTAATGAGCTGAATCTTTTAGTAGGAACCAAACCCACCGCTGATAATCAATAGCTCAATTCAGGTGGCTCAGAAATTCAGCGCCTACTATTCCCTAGAACACCACGGATATTCAAAATGGGTGTTGGAATAATATGGGCTGAATGTGGCAATGCGATCCACATTTAGCGAAGATGTGCTAAATGTGGCACCACCCCAATCTCCTCCATGCAGGATACTAGATGAAAATTAAAACGCTCAAGCGCAACGGCCACAAATCGTCGGGTTAATGTGAATCGCGAGGCACTCTATCACCGGAGCCCCCTTGCAGAAAGTCAAAATCAGCTCCCAGATGCGCTTGCTGAACGTGGTCAATATATAGCTGGGCGTAGCCCCGTCCGTAACCCAGGTGCGTAGCTTCCCAGGCTTTTCGTCGTTCAGCCAGAACTTCATCTGAGACATCCAGGTGTAATTTACGGGCTTCCACATCCAGTTCAATCATATCCCCATCCTGCACTAAGGCAAGTGTTCCTCCCACGGCTGACTCGGGTGACACATGTAACACTACTGTGCCGTAGGCGGTGCCGCTCATCCGGCCGTCAGAGATGCGTACCATATCTTCAACTCCCTTGGCTAGTAATTTCTTGGGCATTCCCATGTTTCCAACTTCGGGCATTCCCGGATAACCTTTGGGGCCTACCTGTTTCAGAACCATAATACAGGTTTCGTCTACATCCAGATTCGGATCGTCGATGCGGGCATGATAGTCTTCAATAGTTTCAAATACCACGGCACGGCCGCGATGTTTCATGAGTGCGGGGGTAGCAGCTGATGGTTTTATTACCGCGCCATTTTCTGCTAGATTGCCTTTTACCACCGCAATGCCTGAGCGTTCTTTGAACGGCTGTTCAATAGATGCAATTACATCTCGATTATAGCAGGGAGCAGCATCGCAATTTTCGCCAATAGTTTTTCCATTTACCGTCAGGGCGTCCCAGTGCAAATAATCCTTTAATTCTTTCAAAAGAGCAGGTAAACCTCCGGCATAATAAAAATCTTCCATCAGGTACTTACCCGAAGGCATTAGGTTGAGTAAAAGTGGAATGTCGTGCCCCAGACGATCAAAATCAGCTAAATCCAGCTTTACCCCCAGGCGACCAGCCAGGGCCAGCAAATGAATGATGGCATTGGTTGAGCCGCCAATTGCGGCATTGGTAACAATGGCGTTCTCAAAAGCTTCACGCGTCAGTATTTTAGACATGCGCAAATCCTCATGAACCATTTCTACAATGCGCCGTCCTGCCATATGCGATAAGGTGCGTCGGCGAGCATCTACGGCAGGAATAGCCGCATTCTGAGGAAGTCCCATCCCTAGTGACTCTACCATGCTGGCCATGGTTGATGCGGTACCCATCGTCATGCAGTTACCTCGGCTGCGCGACATGCAGCTTTCGGCATAGAAGAACTCTTCCTGGGTCATTTTACCGGCCCGTAGGTCTTCGGAAAATTGCCAGACTGAGGTGCCTGAGCCAATGTCCTGCCCCCGGTACTTACCATTTAGCATAGGGCCACCGGAGATTACCAGGGTGGGCAAGTCAACGCTGGCAGCTCCCATCATAGTAGAAGGGGTTGTTTTATCGCACCCGCAAAGCAGTATCACCCCGTCCATCGGGTTGCCCCGGATAGATTCTTCGGCATCCATACTGGCCAGGTTGCGAAACAGCATGGCGGTTGGTTTGAGCAATGTTTCACCGAGCGACATGATCGGAAACTCAAAGGGGAAGCCGCCTGCTTCGTAGACACCTCGTTTTACGTATTCAGCAATCTCCCGAAAGTGAGAATTACAAGGGGTAAATTCCGACCAGGTATTACAAATTCCAATAACGGGGCGTCCATCAAAAGCATGGTCGGGGAGACCCTGATTCCGCATCCAGCTGCGGTAGATAAAGCCCATTTTGTCGGTTTTTCCAAACCATTCTTGACTGCGTAGTTTTTTTTGATCGGACATGGTTGCTGATAAAAGGTTCGTTTCTTACAAAAGGTTGCTAAATATTAAGGGCACAATATGCGGGTTGTTCATTGATTTTACAAATAGATCAGATGAGGGCTGAACATATTTATCGGAGATAAAAAGGGTTAGAAAACTTATGGGTTTTTTGGATTTAAGATATATAACCGCGAAGTTGACTTGGTTCAGGGGGTTGGTCGCCAGCGAAAAGATTGCCCGTCTACCGCCCTCATTGTGCAAAGAATGCCCTCCAGATGGTCGTATTCATGCTGCACCAGTTCCGCTACATCACGATCGTCAATATTCCAGCTGTGAGGAGTCCAGTTTTCATCAAGGTAGCTTAGGGTGAGCGACTCGTGTCGTTCTATGTGTACTAGAAGGTTGGGGAAGCTCATACAATCATCCCACAGGGTAAACCGTGCCTCGCTTAAATCGGTGAGTTGAGGGTTGATAATCACGCGGGGCTGATCTACATTCAGGTAAAAAAGCCTTTTCATAATGCCCAATTGCGGTGCGGCAATCCCTCGCCCAAATAGATACCGGCCACGAATCTCTTCCATCACATTATGCAAATCATTCACCCAAGCCTGAATATTTGGCCGGTCTTCCTCCGTAACCGGATCACAAACCTCATAAAGTCGCGAATCGCCGAGCAAGAGTAGGTCTTCCAAATGTTTCATAGATATATGAATGAAAGAATGAATGTGTGAACAAGTGAATGAGAGAATGTTTTAATGAATATATAGTATGCGCAAATGGGAACTCAATTAAATATAATGCGTAAACCCCAATCCCCAAACCTTTTTTTGCAATCGAGCCGAAGGAGTTTACATTTGTAAAGAACACAATCCGCTAATCTATTTCACCATGAAACTATACAACACCCGCACCGGAGTGCTGCTTTATCATCAGGAGCAATATTATTTTAACAACAAGCTTAACTGGGATCAATTGATCAATCAGGATGGTCTGTATCAGGCTATTGAGCAACAGTATTCCCTTTGGGACGAAGTGGAGGATGGCGCCATCCATCTACATCATGACCTGTTGCCGCCTATCGGAAACCAGGAAGTTTGGGCCTCTGGAGTAACCTACTACCGAAGTCGTGATGCCCGTATGGAAGAGTCCAAAGCAGCGGGCGGGGGTAGCTTCTACGACAGGGTATATGAGGCGGACCGGCCCGAATTATTCTTTAAAGCTACGGCGTACCGCACCGTTGGGCATGGAGACACGGTTCGTATTCGTCAGGATTCTTCCTGGGATGTGCCCGAACCCGAACTGACATTATTCATTTCTTCAACCGGTAATATTCAGGGATATACAATCGGTAATGATATGAGCTCCCGAAGCATTGAGGGTGAAAATCCACTGTATCTTCCTCAAGCAAAAAGTTACCGGGGCAGCTGTGCCATTGGCCCTTGTTTATATGTTACTCCTGAGCAACTCCCGGGAGATTCCCAGATACACCTTACCATTCGCCGGGATGATGATGTAGTATTCCGTGGAGAAACGGAAGTGAGCCAGATCAAACGAAAGTTCACCGATCTGGTTAGTTATTTATACCGCGAGATGGATTTCCCATACGGAAGCTTTCTGATGACGGGCACCGGTATTATCCCGGGCAACGATTTTACCTTACAATCAGGTGATGTTATTCATATTACTATTGAACCGATTGGCACATTAACCAATACGGTAGAATAAATTTTTTAATTTTTTACTTTAAATAATACTATGCAAATTACTGGAGATCAGATTATTGCTCAAAAATATATTAACGCATCAACGAAAACTTTTTACGCTACTAATCCTGCTACTGGCGAGCAGTTACCCACTGCCTTTTATGAGGCCAGTGCCGATGAAATTGACTCAGCCGTAACGCAGGCCGAAGAAGCATTTGTGGTATACCGGAAAAAGTCTGATCAGGAGCGAGCAGACTTTCTGGATCGGATCGGGGAAGAAATCATGAATCTGGGAGACGCCCTGATCGAGCGGTGTATGCAGGAAAGTGGACTGCCTCAGGGGCGGTTGCAAGGTGAGAGAGGTCGTACCGTCAATCAACTTAAACTTTTTGCCGAACTTCTGCGCGATGGTTCCTGGGTTGATGCCCGCATTGATACTGCCATGCCCGACCGCCAGCCCCTTCCTAAACCGGATATTCGGCAGATGCAGATTGCTTTGGGGCCCGTTGGAGTATTTGGTGCCAGTAATTTTCCGCTGGCGTTTTCAGTAGCCGGTGGTGATACTGCATCAGCATTAGCTGCTGGCTGTACCGTCGTGGTTAAAGGTCATCCTGCCCATCCGGGTACTTCCGAAATGGTAGGCCGGGCTATCACTAAAGCAGTGGAAGCCTCTGGTATGCCAAAAGGAACCTTCTCACTAGTACAAGGCCAATCAGTAGAAGTTGGTATGGGTATCGTGCAACATCCTTTGATAAAAGCGGTGGGCTTTACCGGGTCATTCCGAGGTGGAAAAGCCTTATTTGATGCCGCTAATCAACGGAAGGAGCCTATTCCGGTGTATGCCGAAATGGGCAGCATTAATCCGGTGTTTGTGTTGCCGGGCGCATTGAAGGAACGCGGAACGCAATTGGCCGAGGGCTGGGTTGGTTCGCTAACCTTAGGGGCTGGGCAGTTCTGCACCAATCCAGGCGTACTGGTTTCGCTTGAGTCAGAAGAGTCATCCAGCTTTCTGAAAATCGCCGGACAACAACTGGCGGAAGTAACCACCGGCGCGATGCTAACCGATCGGATTGGAGATGCTTATACTCAGGGAGCTAAGAAATTTGGAGGAATAACAGGAGTAACCACAGTTTCTAAAAGCAAAAAATCAGAAGCTACCACCTCGCACGAAGGTTATATCTTCAGCACCAGTGCTCAGAATTTCCTGGAACATTCGGAACTGACGGAAGAGGTATTCGGACCAAGCAGCTTGCACGTTTCGGCTAATTCTCACGAAGAACTGCTTAGCATTGCCAATAACCTGGAAGGACATTTAACCGCAACGTTGCATGCGACCGAAGAAGACGTGAAAGAATACGCTGACCTCATTGCCGTACTTGAGCGGAAAGTCGGACGTTTGCTGATCAACGGATTTCCTACCGGGGTAGAGGTTTGTCATTCAATGACCCACGGCGGACCTTATCCGGCCACGACTGCCCCCCAGACTACTTCTGTAGGTACATTAGCCATAAAGCGGTTCACGCGGCCGGTCAGCTATCAGAATTTTCCCCAATTTGCCTTGCCCGATGCATTGAAAAATAACAATCCATTGCATATTTTTAGATTATTAAATGGTAAACTTACCGAAAGTGCCATAGAATGATCTAAATTAATAACGCTTGGTAAAATATTGTGCTGCTTCTTTTATCATTATCTTAATAGGTTTAGTTCCTGACCTTTGGGCTCAGGAATTGCCTATTTATGATAATAACGCCAACCGGATAGACATTTACCATTTCCAGAAATACCTGGATAATAATGAGCGTGAGCAGGAGCAAAACAGTCTTGGCTCACTACCTACGGCCGTCTTCCGGTATCAGAGTGATACGCTGAATACCCGAACACTGAATCGAGCAAACTTTGATTCAGAACTGGTACCGGAAGAAAACCTGGTGGTCACTTTGCCTGACCTTTCTCTGGCGGTAGACACACTGATGGTTATGGTGGCGGTCCCGATTCCTAATCAGGGTGCTTACCGGGTCAATGTGATGGTGGTGGAGAACCGAGGTTCCCAATTAGTGTATCACTTTGACCGGAATCTCAATTATTCATTTCTGGATGAGATAGGGAGCCATGTATTTAACCCTAAGAAGCCAGTGCAAGCTCTGCAGATTCAGGGCGAGAGGGATGCCGAACCACTAACGTATTATGTGTATGATTTTGCGTTAATGCCTGAATTTCTGGCCCGCTATGGAATAAAAGTAGGAGAGGTGTCTTACATAAATGACTTCTACTATCCGATGTTGAACCGCTATGGGCGTTTGTCTCTTCAAGTTCGAGCCAATTTTGGAAAAGGCGATCATCAGATATCGTACAGTACCCCGGCTTTATCACGAGAAATATCCGCATCGCTGGATGCAATCACACAATGGGGGATAAGTCTGAGCTATGCTCTATACAATATCAATGTTGGCGGGTTTATCATGACGGAAGGAAACCAGATTGGCAAAACGGAACGCTATAATTACGAAGGAGGAGTACGCACTATTGACTATGGTTTTGGTGACTGGCCTCGTCGCCGTATGGTATACGGCTTGGAAGTGGCTTATGATCTTCGGGTCTATAAAATTATCTATGTCACTCCGCTCTATCGCTACGGCACCTACCGTTTTACCAAAGACAGCCCGTTTTCCCGGCAAATAGGTTCCGGGCTGAGTCAAACGCTAACGTATAACGAGATTTTTCAAAACCGCCGACTACAATCAATCGGTATGCAGGTGAAGTTTCCCTTAGGAGAAAAGGCGCTTTTGCTGGTAGAGGGAAGTTGGTTAAGAAATCGTTATCAACTTCATTCTGATTTTATTCAGGAGGAAGTTCAGTCAGGGTCGTTAACGTCCGATTATCACGCACTTACCTTCGGAGTCGGTGTTCAATGGTTGTTGCTTAGTCAACAGTAATGTATTGTTAATTCCGCTAAAACGTCGTATCTTAAATATTTACCTAACCTTGTTGCGATGAAGCGAGTATTGTTGTTGCTCTTCTTTTGCCCTCTCCTGACTTTTGCCAATCAGCTTTATATTCCAATGGACGCTTCACAGGCCAATCACCTGAAAGCCTACGGCCTTACCTACTGGATTCTACAAAAGCAAATACCGGTAGACTGGCTCCTGAATTACCAGGGCGGATCTTTTTTGTGTGAATACCGGCAGGAAATAGAAAATGAGGCGATTGTCCGCGGAGTGACTTATCAGGTTATTTCAGATGCTGATGCGGATAATATGCTCAGCGTGATTGCCAGTCCGTCGTCTAACCAGGACCTGATGCGGCTGGAGCAGTATCCTCGGATTGCGGTATACACTCCGCGTTCGGAAAGTCCCTGGGATGATGCGGTAGTGCTAGCGCTGGATTATGCCGAGATTCCCTACGAGACCCTGTATGATGAAGAAGTTCTATTAGGTGAGCTAAGCAAATACGACTGGTTGCACCTGCATCACGAGGATTTTACCGGCCAATACGGAAAATTTCATATGGCATTTCACATGCACCCCTGGTACCAGGCTCAGCGGCAGGAGTGTGAGGATATCGCGTCAAAGTTTGGTTATCAGAAGGTCTCTCAGCTAAAGCTGAAAGTTGCTCAGGAAATCCAGGAGTTTGTTTTGAAGGGAGGCTATATGTTTGCGATGTGCTCGGCCACTGATACTTATGATATTGCCTTGGCCGCTGCCGGAACCGATATGGCTGCTGCTGTGTACGATGGTGACGGGGTTGATCGGGCAGCCAATGAAAAACTGGATTTTTCATCAACCTTTGCTTTCACCCAGTTTACCGTAGTAACCAACCCCTGGGAAGTAGAATTCTCATCCATTGATATTGATCTGAGCACCCGCCCGGTGGCCCGCGAGCAGGATTATTTCTCATTGTTTGAGTTCTCCGCCAAGTGGGATCCTATTCCGACCATGCTCACGCAGAACCATGAAAAAACTATTAAAGGGTTTCTGGGAGCAACTACCTCGTTTCGGAAGCAGTACATCCGGCCAAACGTGATCATTCTGGGAGAAAACCGGGATGCCCATGAAGCAAAATACATTCATGGAGAATTTGGTAAAGGATTTTGGACATTCTACGGGGGGCATGATCCGGAAGATTACCAGCATAATATTGGTGAACAACCTACGGATTTAAGTCTGCATCCCAACTCCCCTGGGTATCGCCTTATCCTGAACAATATTTTATTTCCCGCTGCCAAGAAGAAAAAACAGAAAACCTGATTTTTGGTTGAAGGTTCTAAAGCGTTAATGTTACTTTGGATATTCCTGTACGGCAGGAGTTTTACCCTTCACTAAACCACAATTCATGGCAAGTTCTCTGTATGTTACCACCACCGAGGCTCACACCGGAAAATCACTGGTATGCCTGGGCATGTTGGAGCTGATTCTTCGCAAAACGGAGCGGGTAGGCATTTTTCGCCCACTCATTAGCGGTTCAACAACCCAGAAAGATAAAAACATTCAATTACTGGTTGAGCATTTCCAGCTTCAGCAGACTTATGAAGAATCGTATGGCTTCCATAAACGCGATGCTCGGGAGCTAATTCTGGATGGAAAGTACGATCAGGTGCTGGATGGGGTCATTGAGAAGTTTAAAGCGTTGGAAGAGAAGTGTGACTTCATCCTGTGCGAAGGAAGTGATTTCTCCGATGAGAATGCCTCGCTTGATTTCAACATCAACGTAGACTTTGCTAAAAACCTGGGCTGTCCGGTGCTGATTTTAGCCCGGGGTGACCGCTTTTCAAATATTGAAGATGTACTCAGTCAGATTCAGATAACCTACGAATCGTTTATAGACAACGAGTGCGAGGTGCTGTCAGTGATTGTCAATCGGACTCAACCTGATTTTGCGCATGAGCTGCTTTTAGCACTGAAAAATCGGATTCACGACAGAAATGTGGTGCTTAGTGTGATTCCGACCAATACGGTTTTGCAAAGTCCTACTTTACAAGAAATTGCCGAGCATCTGGATGCTGAAATATTGTACGGAAAAGACCAGCTAGACCGGCAGGCGTACCGCTACTCCGTGGCAGCCATGCAGCTTCAGAATTATCTGCCTCACATTACCGAAAATTGCCTGGTTATTACTCCAGGCGATCGGGGAGATATTTTACTAAGTGTTTTACAAGCTCATCAATCCAAAAATTATCCGTCCATAGCCGGGGTGCTACTAACGACCAAATTAAAACCTGAAGAGGCCATCCTGCGCGTTCTGGAGGGGTTATCGAATTTGGTACCCATAATATCAGTAAGCGAAAATACGTACGACACCGTTTCCCGTATTAGTAAGATCACTTCGTACATCACTCCAAAAAACGAAACTAAAATTCTGTTGAGCAAACAACTGTTCGACAAATATGTGGATACCAGCGCGCTGGAAGAAAAAGTGAGTAACGTGAAACAGCGTGGTATGACGCCCCGCATGTTTCAGTATAACCTGGTGCAACGGGCCAAATCTAAAAAGAAACATATTGTTTTGCCCGAAGGTAATGATGAGCGTATTCTGAGAGCCGCTGAAATTTTACTGGAACAAAACATTGTTGATCTTACTATCCTGGGAAAACCAGATGAAATTAAAAGCAGCATTACCAAATTAGGCTTGCGCATTGATACTAAACAGGTCCCCATCATCAATCCAGCCGATGCTCCTAATTTTGAGGATTATATGAAGCGCTTTGTAGAATTGAGAAAACACAAGGGCGCAAATATGGATATTGCTCGAGACACCATTGTAGATGTCTCATACTTCGGTACGATGATGGTGCTGGAAGGTCACGCCGATGGGATGGTTTCCGGGGCGGCTCATACTACGCAACATACTATTCGTCCGGCGCTACAGTTGATCAAAACGAAGCCAAATGTATCGCTGGTATCATCGGTGTTTTTTATGGCTTTGCCTGATCGGGTGCTGGTGTACGGTGATTGCGCCATTAACCCTAATCCGAATGCGGAGGAGCTTGCTGAAATTGCGGTTTCTTCGGCGGAAACCAGCGAGGCTTTTGGCATAGAACCTAAAGTTGCCATGCTTTCTTACTCTTCCGGTGAATCAGGACAAGGTGAGGATGTAGACCGGGTGCGGCAGGCAACGCAGATTGTACGAGAAAAACGTCCTGATCTCAAAATTGAAGGACCCATTCAGTACGATGCTGCGGTAGATAAAGAAGTCGGTATAAAGAAAATACCGGGTTCGGAAGTAGCCGGGTATGCCACCGTGTTAATCTTTCCGGATCTTAATACTGGCAACAATACCTATAAGGCAGTTCAACGCGAAACCGGAGCCATTGCGATGGGCCCTATTTTGCAGGGATTGAAAAAACCCGTTAATGATTTGAGCCGGGGCTGTACCGTAAACGACATTGTGAATACGGTGGTCATTACTGCGATACAGGCCCAGACTATTGAGAAGTAACCATAAAAAAAGCTTTAACCGTAGAGGTTAAAGCTTTTAATAAAAGGGTGATATGAGATTACATGCTTTCTGATGCTATGATCTCGCCATCGTCACCTATATAAAGAATTCCAGTTCCATCTTCGGCTTTAATCTGTAATTGATAAAGTTTTTCAGGAACCTGATCTCCAGCATATTGAGATGCATTAGCCCGTGATTCAAGTACTTGTGGTACGGCAGCACCACTTAATTCAAATGCCTGCTCAATAGTACCATCTTTAAAATCACTGTTGTTGAAGCTATCTTTTACTTCCTGAGGCAACTCGGCTTCGGTAACCTGCTTCATGTCTTCAGACTTAAATTCAGGTTGAGAGATACTAGCTGTATTTTCAGCAGTCTGTGGTTCTTCTTGCATAGCCTGCGTAGTTTCGCCCATCTCTTCTGTAGCTTCAACACTAGCTTCTTCTACTTCAGATTCAACCGCCTGGGCAGCTTCAGTAGTTTCTTCGCTTGCTTCCTCAGCACCTGACTCTACCGTCTGAGCAGTTTTTTCAGCAGACTCCTCGGCATATTCAGTCCCAGACTCAATGGCTTGAGAAGTTTCAGTAGCAGCTTTTTCAGTAGTCTCTTCTACGGTTTCAGCACCAGACTCCATAGCCTGCTCAGTTTCGTTCATCGCTTCTTCAGCAGACTCTTCAGTATATTCAGCACCTGACTCTACTGTCTCCTCAGTTTCATTCAAAGCTTCTTCTGCACCTTGTTCAATATCGGCTTTAGTTTCAGTAGCTTCTTCACCTACTTCTTGGGCAGCCTCTTCTAATTCAGATGAAGTCTCATCAGAAGAACGATTTATTTCTTCAGGGTTTTCATAGATGTTTTCATCAGACTCCTCAGTTTCAGTATTCATTGCCTGAGTTTGCTGATCAGAGGCTTCTTTCAGTGCTTCTAATGCTTGCTCTTGTTCTTCAACGGCTTGCTTTAATGTTTCAAGCGCTTGTTCTTGTTTCTCAATAGCCTGCTGCGTTGTTTCTTGTGCTTGCACACCGCATACAACTGCAGTAGCTAATCCAGCAGTTAAAAATATTTTTTTCATTACTTAAACGGTTTAAGTTAAAAAAGTTATTACACTTAAACAGGTGGGAAAATTGTGCCAGGAATATTTAGTGATGCTAATAGGCGTAACGGCAGTAAAGAAATTTCAGACTGTGTAATAAAGACTACGAGGTGTAGAACTTATGCTATACTCTTTGCAAATTATTCAAAATTTATGTTATTAATTAGGCTGAATTTAAAACAATCTTAAATTAACTGATTGCTGATATAGCTATTGCCAAGACTGCAAATCTGGACATAAAAAAAGCTCCAAATCCTGAGACTCAGAGCTTTACCGTTTAAGGCTGATATGAAATTACATGCTCTCTGAAGAAATAATCTCACCGTCATCACCAATGTAAATGATTCCGGTTCCGTCCTCTTCTTTTACTTGTAATTGGTATAGTTTTTCAGGAAGCTCGGTACCTGGATACTGAGATGCATTAGCTCTTGATTCCAGCACTCGCGCTACAGTAGCACCAGAGATTTCGAATGCCTGCTCAATAGTTCCTTCATTCAAATCACTGTTGGCAAAGCTATCTTTTACCTCTTGAGGTAACTCTGCTTCAGTAATTTGCTTCATATCTTCAGACTTAGAATCAAATTCATTGCTGTTAGCTTGCTGAGCTGATTCAGATTTCTCCTGCATTGTTTGCTCTTGCGTCTGCATTTCTTTTTCTTGAGTAGGTTCAGTAGGGGTTTCCTGTGCCTGAACACCAAAAAGTACTGCTGAAGCTAACCCTGCTGTTAATAATATCTTTTTCATCGTGATAGTCATTTTTAAGTTAAAAAAATCAATAATTGATTGTTGTCTCATATATTGGAAAAACTATGCCAGCTAAAAAAAAGCCCTTTAGATGTGATAAAAGCTATATACGCTAAAATTACTGGGTAACTTTCCCAACATTGTGTGGAATTATTCCAATGCTTATATACTATTAGACTCTATTCTAACTTTTTGCTAAGGCCATAGTAGAAAGAAGGAGGCGTTCGTGCCCTAATAGCAGCCTGCTGGGCCTCCGATAATACTTACCTGCTCGGTTAGATAAGAATTGCAAAATAAATGACTTCTTACTCAATTACTGGAATAAACTATATTGGGTCATAAAATCATTTTCAAGCTACTTATTACTGCATATGAACATCTTGGTGCTTAATTCCGGAAGCTCATCTATTAAATATCGGATATACCAATTACCAGCTGAGCAATTAATGGCTTTTGGTTCCGTAGAAAGGATTGGTGAAGGAGAGGGGACTGTTACTCATCACTATAACGATAAAGAGGCGAGCAATGAACGATCAATTAAAGATCACCGGGAAGGGCTGCATCTGGTTGCTGATCATATCAAGAGCAACGTTCTTGGTAATGAAAGTATTGATGCGGTAGGGCATAGGGTAGTACACGGAGGTGAGTATTTCAGCGAGCCAGTGGTTATTACCGATGATGTGCTGGATAAAATAGAAGAGTTATCGGTATTGGCCCCATTGCATAACCCGCCCAATGCTCTGGGTATTAAAGTTGCCCGGCAGATTTTTGCTGAAGCTTATCAGGTGGCAGTCTTTGATACAGCCTATCACCAGACACTACCCGCTTACGCTTACCGGTATCCCTTACCGCAGAAATTGTATAAGGAAGACCGTATCCGGGTGTATGGTATGCACGGCACCTCGCATCAGTATGTAGCCGAACAGACCGCCCATTACCTTAACCAGCCTTTGCCATCTACCAGCCTAATTACCGTTCATCTTGGAAACGGGTGTAGCATGACGGCTATTAAAAACGGAAAGAGTATTGACACTTCAATGGGGCTCAGTCCGCTGGCCGGCCTGATGATGGGAACCCGAAGTGGTGATATTGACCCGTCTATTCCTTATTATCTGGGCACCCAGACTGGCCGGTCGCTAAAAGAAATAGATAATCTATTAAATCATGAAAGCGGACTGAAGGGAATTGCTGGTGAAAATGATGTTCGGACTATTCTGAAGAAACAAGAAGCAGGAGACGAAGCGGCAACTTTAGCGCTGAATATGTATTGTTATCGGATTAAAAAATTTATCGGGGCCTATCTGGCCGTATTGGGTAGAGTAGATGCTATTGTCTTTACCGCTGGAGTTGGAGAAAATAGTTCATACATCCGGCAGGAGAGTCTCACTGATTTATCCAATCTGGGTATTATCGTTGATCAGGGAAAAAATCAGCATACTTCTAAAGAAATACGGGAAATACAATCAGAAGAAAGTAAGATTAAAGTTCTGGTAGTGCCCACGAACGAGGAGTTGTCAATCGCGCAGCAGAGTTATGCGCTGGTGGGAAAAAAATAATTAGCCAAGTCTGCGTCTTTTTACGGGGTTTTCCGTCACCAGGGTGAACTTTAAAGCAAAATCCTTATGAAACGATTACACGTAAATGTGCAGGTGAAGGAATTAACTTCCTCTGTTGAATTTTATCAGCAACTGTTTGATGCCGAGCCTACTGTGCAAAAATCCGATTATGCCAAATGGATGCTGGATGACCCCCTGGTGAATTTTTCCATTTCCTTATCTAATGAACAGGAAGGTATTGAGCATCTGGGAATTCAGGTAGATTCAGAAGGTGAAAGAGAAGAATTATTCCGTCGGTTAGACCATATTGAAGGCAAACGGTTTGATGAAGGCGATACGGTTTGCTGTTATGCCCATTCAACCAAATCCTGGATCAGCGATCCTCAAGGGGTTTCCTGGGAAATTTTTCAGACCCACGGAGCTTCTGAGACTAATAAAGCGGCTGCAAACGCCTGCTGTGACGATACCTGTTGTACCACTGAAGAAGTAAAATGAGCCAGAAAAATTGT
This sequence comes from Roseihalotalea indica, assembly GCF_022458895.1. The sequence goes on from NZ_JAINFL010000004.1 coordinate 96,016, forward strand.
TTTGAAGGAAGCACCTGCCAGCAGGTGTTTCCGGTTTTTCAGCAATATCGGGAGGAACTCCTTCACTTTGTTAACAAACGATTGCAGGACCGAGCTCAGAGTGAGGCGCTGGTCAGCGATGTATTAATGAAAATGCATCTCCACTGCGAGCAACTTGACCAGATAAAGAATATCCGATCCTGGCTATACCAGATTACCCGTAATACGATACATGACTATTTTCGTGAGCTAAAGAAGATTGAAAACAGACCAGTAGATGTAGCCAGACAAAAACCGGAGGTTTTGTTAGGAACTGATGGTCAGGAATCTTTAGCCGTACTGATACCGTCATTATTAACCTGTCTTCCTGCATCCTATGCCCAGCCTTTACAGATGAGCGACTTGGAGGGCCTTCCTCAGAAAGTAATCGCTCAAAAAATGCAGCTTTCGGTTTCAGGAGTGAAATCCCGGATACAGCGGGGGCGGCAAAAGCTGAAGGCTCTGTTTCACGAATGTTTACACCTAGAATTAGATCAGCAAGGGGTGCCGGTTGATTTTTCCATTAAGCCGAGCTGTAATGCTCTGAACGTAACCTCCAAGGGCACCGCAAAAGATTGCTCTTGCTGATACTTCTCTCCGCTTACTTCGGTATTGAAGGGGTCATTTAGCCTGAGTGTTTGCATTGGCATCGGGTGGTTCGCAAAAGGAGACTAACTGTTGTTCTATAGACATCTCCCGGCTTACCGTATCGGGGTTGGGGTGTGTTTGCCGGAACCAGTCTATCAATACTTCCTGCATGTGCAATAAAGTGTCCGCCAAAGCCGGGTCAGTAGCGCGGTTGGTTGTTTCATCAGGGTCGTTAACCTCATCATAAAGGCGGTGGGTGATACCGGGAGCCGGGAAACCAGTGGCGTACCCCTGGGCCAGATCTCGCTTCCCAGTGGTGAAAATATATTTCCAGCGGTTTGAGCGTACCATCGCTTTATTATCGGCCAGAAACTCGGAGAAAATATAGTCTTTGTGCTTGTTCGTATCCCTCTTAATGAGCGGGATTAGACTTTTGCCCTGCCCGGTAGGCAAAGCGGGGGCCTGAATGGCTTCAAGCAACGTTGGCACAATATCGACAAACTCTACCATGGGGTCTAGTGCTAACCCCTGAGGAAACTGGCGGCCCCCTTGAAAGATCAGGGGAGCACGTACGGCTGGTTCCCACATCATGTGTTTTTCAAACCGTTGATGGTCGTTAAGCAAATACCCGTGATCGCCCAGGTAAACGACCAATGTGTTTTCAGTGAGCCCTAATGAATCAAGCTGGTCTAACACCATCCCGACATTCTTATCCAGGTATTCAACAGATGAATAATAAGCAGAAATAATCCCCTTGCGCTCTTCTTCAGTCAAATCACGAAAAATTTCAGGTATCCACCGGTCGTCTTCTGCACTGCCGGTAGGTAAGGGCATGTTAGCCGGGTCATATTTTTGAAAATACTCAATCGGAAAATTAAAAGGAGAGTGAGGTTCATGATACCCCAGCACCAGACAAAATGGCTCGGCCTGATGGTCGGCCAGAAACTGGTTAGCTTGCTTTGAGTACCAGGTGCCAATGTCATCCGCGTCGTAAGCCCCACCGGGCAAAGCTTCAGCATTTAGCCATATCCGGGCAGGGTCGCGAAAGGGTTTCCAGGGCGGACGGGTAGCAATACTATCCGGCACCGCTTGTCCGGGATTAGCGGCATGGTGCTCATTGTAGTCACTTCGCTCAATTTTCACATCGAACCCGTGAGATTTGGTGTTGTTAAAATGATTTTTTCCGATGATGCCCGTGGCGTACCCCTGCTGCTTTAAATGATCGGCAATGGTTATCTGTTCTTCCGGGAAAGAGGTTTGAAGCAGCGTAACTCCGGTAGCGTGCGGGTATCTTCCGGTAATCAGGCACTGCCGGGATGCACTACACAGCGGGGCATTCGCGTAGGCACGGTTGAACCTAACTCCCTTGGCGGCCATCCGATCCAGATTAGGGGTTTTAATTAAATTGTTGCCATAGGCGCCCAGTACGTTGGCCGAGTGGTCGTCCCCGATAATAATCAGTATATTTTGTAGGGTTGGGGGATTCTGAGATGCTTCACTGGTTTCGGAGGAATGACAGGACCATAATAGTGGAAAAAGTAGAATTAGAAGAGTAGTTCTCATACGGAAGTGTAGGAAAATATGTATTTTGTACGGTCAATAACCGTTAAATTACACTATTAACACAATCGTACCATGAACCGACGTGATTTTTTAGCCTCCAGCACTCAGGCTGCTTTTGGAGCTATGCTATTACCCGAATTTCTAAAGCAGTCTCCTTTATTTTTTAAAATGTCACTGGCCGAATGGTCATTGCGAGAGCCTATTCGAAGCGGAGCCATGACCAATATGGACTTCCCGCAGATAGCTAAAAAAGTTTATGGAATCAATGCGGTAGAGTATGTAAACCAGTTCTTTATGGATAAGGTAAAGGACCAGGACTACCTGAAAGAACTCAAACAGCGGGCAGATGACCTGGGAGTTACCAACGTCATGATTATGATCGACTTATGGGATTACCCCACGGCCAGTCCTGATGAAGCGATGCGCTTGCAATCGGCCGAGAAGCACTATGAATGGATTGATGCTGCCCACGCCCTCGGCTGTCTCGGCGTCAGAGTGAACGCGAATGGCTACGAAGGAAAATCCGAAGAAGAAGCCGCCGATCTTTTCGTTGAAACCCTCACGCGCCTTTCTGATTATGCCAAGGCTGCCGAGATGAATGTTATGGTAGAGAACCACGGAGGGCTGTCCTCTGACGGAAAATGGCTGGCTATGGTGATGGAAAAAGTAAATCGGGATAATGTAGGCACACTACCGGATTTTGGGAATGTAAACGTGTCCAAAACGGAAGAATACGATCGGTACCAACTAGTAGAAGAACTTATGCCTTATGCCAAAGGAGTTAGTGCTAAATCATTGGAGTTCAATCAGAAAGGCCAAGAGGCCAATATGGATTATGAGCGTCTTCTTACCATTGTTAAAGATGCAGGTTTCACTGGGTATGTAGGTATTGAGTTTGGCGGCGATCTTCAGAAAATCAATAAAAAAGACGGAGTAATGCTCACTAAAAAACTGCTAGAGCGAGTAGGAGGAGCTGTTTCTTAAAGACAATGAACAACGAACAACGAACAATGTGCAATGAGAAATGAACAGTGAACAGTTGAAAAATTTAAATTTGCTAACTGCTAACTGCTAACTGCTAACTGCTAACTGCTAACTGCTAACTGCTAACTGCTAACTGCTCTGTTGTTAAGAAATGTTAAATATTGAAGTGGAATTAGGTATGGTTCAAGGGTTTCTGTATTTTTAAGATTCGAAAAATATGATAACTGACCCGAACTTTTGTATTTAACACCTAATCATGAGAAACAGTATTTTAATATTCGTCTGCTTACTGTCTGCCTTTAGTCTTAACGCTCAGGCGCAGGATTTAAAAATTGGAGTGGTGCAATCTGATTTCATACTAGCGCAGCTGCCCGAAACCAAAACTGCTCAGCAGGATATTGCCACCTTCGAGAAAAAGCTGAATAATAAAATACTGGCCATGCGGCAAGGGTTAGAACAACAATACGCCGCTTACCAGCAAAACTCAGCTAATCTACCTGACTCAGTACGAGCCGAGCGGGAACAGGAGTTGCAAGCTCTTCAGCAGGATATTACGCAGGAGCAGCGAACCGCCCAGCAACAGATGCAGTTCAAAGTGATGCAGTCTATGAACCCTATTGAGCAGAAGGTGCGGCAGACAATCGATTCAGTAGCCCAGGCTAACGGCTATACCCATGTTTTTCCAAATAGCCTCAGTAATCAGCCCATTTTCCTGTATATCCAGAAACCGGATGAAGCCAACATAACTCCGTTGGTAATGGAAGCCCTTGGGATATCAACAGCGGCAGCAGATACCAGCGGAAAATAATCACCTCGAAAAATTTGCTAAAAACGACAGCTGGTAACCTATTGGTCTATACTAAAGCTTGTCCAAATCATTGAGGAGGCTCAATTTTCTTCTGAAAGTCTTATCTGACCAAGCAGGTAAATGTTACCGGAGCTAGTCAGCAGGAGGTTGTGTGGAAGGATCGGCCTCCTGCTGAATGCCAACTGCTTTTTTGTTAGCTTTCGTTTACCCAAGGGCAATCTTACTATCCGCGAGATTCCATATGCTGCCCGCTTCAAGAAAGTGATCATGTGCTCTGGCTATGGTGTGAAAAATATTTAACTTATGAGCTGCAAATCACACTATCTAGATTATTACTCAGCTGCATGACCAACCTAAAAAGACGCGATTTCATCAGAAATACGCTAATCGCCGGAGCCAGCACTTCGCTTATGCCCTCGGATATTTTGAACCAGGGAAACAATGCCTTACCGGAAAGCCCACAAGGAAAGCCACGAACCGCCTCCCCTAAGAAAGTGATTGTTGCCGGGGCGGGCATTTCCGGGCTTTGTTGTGCATACGAACTCATGAAGAATGGTCATGAGGTGGTAGTGCTGGAAGCGAGTGGCAGACATGGAGGGCATGTATACACCGGCCGGGATGGTTTGTCGGAAGGTTTGTATACGGATTATGGCGCTGATCATATTACAAAACCTGGCTACGAGCGGTTTTTCGAGTATGTGAAGGAATTTGATTTGCCAGTGCTGGAGTACCCGAACGCGGAAGGCTCAGAAGCAGCTCCTGGCAGGAAAGGCCTCACCATGATGAATGGGGAGTTTTATACTGATGAAATGCTCTCTAAACCAGATGTGCTCCGTAAGTTTGGTTTTAATGATCGGGAAGTTGAGTTTTTATCTCAAAACCCCTGGTATGCACTAAGATCATTTTACGTAAACAATTATCTGGATAAGTTCAAAGACCCTTTTCAGCCATTCGGGGTGGGTTATGATGATCTGGATAACATCCCGATTGCTGACATTTATAAAAAAGAAGGAGCTTCTGATGCGGCGCTTGGGTATATGGGCGGAAAAACAACTTCGGCTCTGTATGCTTTGTGGCGAATGTCGGTAGAACGATCCCGGGGAATTCCCCTTTCTCAGGGCGATACGTATCGTCTAAAGGGTGGTAATCAGCAGCTTCCCACGGCTTTTGCCAAAAAGCTGGGTTCTCGCATCTGGTTAAATCACCCCATTCAATCGATCCGGCACGGAGAAACGGGAGTGACTGTAACGTATAAAGCATACGGGTATGATGAGGAACTGGAAATGAGCGCAGATTATCTGGTTAATGGCATTACCCTGCCAGTGTTTAGGAATATTCCCGTTACCCCGGCACTGTCACCCGAAAAACAATACGTGGTAGATAACCTAACGTATAGCTCACACCCCTTTTATGTGTTTGAGGCCAGTACTAAATTCTGGCTCGATGATGGGTTTGAAAGTATTAATATGTCGTTTGAGAATCCTAATATTTTCTTCATTTGGGAAGAGCCCACTGGTGTGGACACAGACCGGGTATTGTTAAAAGCTTATGGCCCGGGAGGGCTTTCTCCGCAGCGCGTGTTAGCCTCTTTCCGGGAGGTTTATCCGGGTAAGAAAGATACCATCTACCAGGCCCTAACGTATGACTGGACAAAAGACAAACATGCCCCTGCCTGTGAAATGAGGCCGTTTCCCATCGGAGAAATGCATAAATTCTGGCCCCAGATCATTCAGCCCGACGGTCGCATATATTTCACCGGCACTTATGCCGATAACCTAAGCCGGGGTATGGAATCTTGTATTCGGTCGGCACAGCGGGTGGCTCAGGAAATTCATCAAATCTGATCTTGTTTTAGTAAGTCTTCAAACCATGTTAAGGGAAATTACGAGTTTTGCCATGTTCATGGCGGTTGCGTTCGGTATGCATTCTGTTAAGCTAATTGAATCTTCTGATACTAGTGATTTTAATAATAGCCTATCACCAGATAATATTGTGTCGATCGATGCCCGAATTTCAGAAGATACAGTCCAGCAGAAAGGAGCAAATCATCCCCCGATAGTTAAAATTCTAAAGCCCGAGCCAGGCGGAGCCTACCCGGTTGATACTCGGATTGCTTATGAAGTTAGTGTGTCTGATCAGGAAGATGGTGAATCAAAATACGATGAAATCAATGCCAGTGAGGTATTTCTGGAAGTTAAATACGTGGCCGATACTTCCAATGCACGTAAGCTACTGCAAAACGAGATAGAAGATGATCCGGTAGGACTGGCCGCTATGAAAACTTCTAATTGCTTTAACTGTCATGGGTTTGATGAACCACTCATTGGTCCATCTTTCCGTGAAATAAGTGAGCGATATACCAACGAAGATTCTATGGTAAATACACTGGTTCAGCGAGTAATTGAAGGTTCCTCAGGTATTTGGGGTAGTACAGTAATGCCCTCTCATCCGGAATTATCATCAGAAAATATTAAAGAAATTATCCATTGGATTTTAGAGAATACATCTAACCCCAATATTCAGTATTATACCGGGACGGATGGAATATTTCAACTGAAACTGCCCAAAGGCAACACCACCGGGGCTTTTGTTCTCACTGCTACCTATACCGACCACGGATCAAGTGATGATAACTTGCAGAAATTAAAAGGGCAAGCCGTAATACTGATTAAGGCCGATACATTGCCATAACAGGAACATCGCCCAAAAAAGGCTGAAACCTTAATTTTCCGGGGTTGGCAAACCTTCATCAACAATCAGCTTCTTCACGCGTAGCCGGTCAACCGTCAGATCACCGATTACCAGTTTTTGAATGCGGCCTTTTTTTAACGCTAGCGATCCAATCGCCAGAGTTCCGATAGCGGCCGCTCCAATAGCCAATGCACCCACCGCAGTAACCGTGAGTGCTGTCGCAACCCTGCTTAGCGCGATCTGACCAATTGCAATTGGAACGAGGGGTTTCTTGTTGTGTCGTTTCATAGGTTTAGCTTATGTGTAACAAATAATTAACTTCCGTTAACTCAAATCGTTATGACTGCCTCAGTTTATTTTGTGGCGTTGAGGCTACCATTGCGCTAATACTTATTGTAGTATTGTGGTTAAGTAACTGAAACACAATTAATTTAAAATGAGGTTGCTTCATAAGTTGTTAATTGTCAGATATTTATTCGCTCATTAACCCCTCGATAATTCATTTCTTACACTTACTACCAATAGACTAATAATCATGAAAAAACGTATTGCAATTTTAGGAGGCGGGAACCTGGGAAAGGCTATTGCCATTGGCCTGGCTAGCACTAACCAATACGAGGCTGGCGATATTACCGTGACCAAGCGGCGAATGCACAGCACCGACGATCTTAAGGCCGAAGGCATTCGCATAAGCACCAATAATCGAGAGGCTGTTGAACAATCCGATCTGATTTTACTTTGTGTACAGCCCAAGCAGTTAGAGTATTTGTTGGTAGAAATCCGGGATGTGCTGAACCCTAAAAGGCATGTACTGGTGTCTACTATCACTGGGGTGAGTATTAGTGATATTGCCCAACTTACCCTGGAAGATTTTCCTATCATCCGAGCCATGCCGAATACCGCGATTGCCATTCGGGAATCAATGACATGTATAGCTGCCAAGAATGCATCGGAGGAGGTGCTTAGCCAGGTGCAGGAGATTTTTGACGTGATGGGGGCCACACTGGTGATTGATGAGGAACTGATGGCGGCGGCTACGGTTTTGGGGGCCAGTGGCATTGCTTTTTGCTTACGCTACATTCGGGCGGCGGCCCAGGGCGGAATTCAAATGGGCTTTCATGCTGAGGAAGCTCAGAAAATAGCGGTTCAGGTTTGCCGCGGCGCAGCTTCACTGATTTTACAGAAAAAACAGCATCCGGAAATGGAGATTGATAAAGTAACCACCCCCCAGGGTTGCACCATTGAGGGGCTCAATGAAATGGAACATAATGGTTTAAGTTCAGCTGTGATCAAAGGGATCGTAGCCTCGCATAAGCGGATTGCTAATATTAAAGATTAAGAATTTGTATAATAGGTGTTACGGGAGGCGGTACAGGAGGCAATAAAGTAGACCTGCATCTTACCAACCGCCTCCTACAAATAACGATAGTCGTATTCGGGCAATCACTATGGTGCAGGACACGTTAGGGCCGTTCTTCAGTTGGAAAAATCATACTACTTTGGCTCAAATAGGTTCAAGGGGCGCAAATTGAGACAAGTGGGAGCCGTCAAAAATAGGGGTGAAGGGGAAAATCATTCCTTCTTCTGCAAAAAAGAACGTCTGTGGCTTTCCATTGTATAAATCCAAATGTAATTTCAAGCCAATTTTTTAGCAGCATGGGTGATTAACATGTATCAGGGTTTTTTTGACTGAAAATCCCCTTTTTCTGGCTTTTCACCGGTGTTTTTAACTACCAAATCTACGTATGATAGCCATCCTATGAAGCATTTTACCTCCGTCCATGATGTTGCTGACTGGCCTGCATTGTGGCAAAAAGTGGAACAAATAAAAGCTGATCCGCAAGGACGAAAAACCCTGGGCAACAACAAGGCCATGTGCCTGATCTTCCTGAATTCCAGCCTGCGAACCCGATTAAGTACCCAACGAGCCGCCATGAATATCGGGCTGGATACAGTAGTATTTGACATCAACCAGGGAGGGTGGCAGTTAGAAATGGTCGATGGCACAATCATGAATGGCTCTACCGCCGAGCATGTGAAAGAAGCGGCCGCAGTTATTGGCGCCTATTATGATATTATCGGGATTCGATCATTTGCTCAACTTAAAGATCGGGATGAGGATGCTGAAGAGACGATCATCCGCCAGTTTAAAAAGTACGCTGGAGTTCCGATCATTAGTCTGGAGTCTTCCATCCGTCACCCTTTGCAGTCGCTTACGGATCTGATCACTATTGAAGAGTATAAGAAGGTTGAGAAACCCAAAGTGGTACTGAGCTGGGCCCCGCATCCTCGAGCGTTACCGCAGGCCGTGGCCAATTCTTTCCTGGAGTGGATGCATGAGACCGAGTATGAGCTGGTGCTAACCCATCCTGAAGGGTACGAACTGTCGGAAGACTTTACCCAGGGTGTGAAGGTGATATATGATCAGCAACAGGCTTTGGAAGGGGCTGACTTCGTCTATGTGAAGAACTGGTCATCTTACAAAGACTACGGAAAAATACTGCGGCAGGATGATGCCTGGATGATGACTGCTGAAAAGATGAAACACACCCGAGAAGCTTATTTTATGCACTGCCTGCCCGTACGGCGCAATGTAGTGGTAGCCGATGATGTGATTGACAGCCCCAATAGTCTGGTTATTCCGCAGGCAGCTCATCGCGTGACAGCGGCTCAAACTGTACTAGAATTGATACTTGCCTCATGAGCCAGCTCAGTGTGATTAAGATCGGGGGCAAGGTGATTGATCAGCCCGATGCTTTACAAAAATTTTTAACCGGTTTTTCCCGTATTCCATCTCCCAAAATACTGGTACACGGGGGAGGTACATCTGCTTCTCAATTTGCCGAGAAAGTAGGCGTCCCGGTGCAGATGGTTGAGGGGCGGCGGATTACCGATGCTGCCATGCTTAAGGTCGTGGTGATGATTTATGCCGGGTGGGTTAACAAGCAGATTGTTAGTGGTTTACAGGCTAGAAGCAATCAGGCATTAGGAGTTACTGGTGCCGATTTAAACCTGATCAAATCTCGTAAAAGACCTCCTCAACCCATTGATTTTGGCTATGTGGGAGATGTTACGCAGGTAAATAGCGCTGCACTGAAAGGTCTGCTGGAGCAGGGAGTGGTACCGGTACTGGCCCCAATCACCCATGATGGGAAAGGCAATCTGCTGAACACAAATGCTGATACGATCGCCGCGGAGGTTGCCATGGCTATGGCCAGCGATTACGACGTTCATGTGGGTTTCTGTTTTGAAAAAAAAGGTGTGTTGTTGGATGTAGAAGATGAGAATTCTGTGCTGAATACATTATCTTATCGTAAATTCCAGGAATTGCGAGCAATAGAAAAAATTAATGCTGGTATGATTCCCAAGTTAGATAACGCATTTCGTATTTTAGAATCAGGCGTTGGTAGTGTGCGGGTTATGCATTTTGGGGATATTAACCACTGGACAGAAACCTTTAGCTCAAATCAATATTTTTTAGGAACCAAGTTACAAACAACATGAACGAAACAACAGCCCTAACCGATCAGGCAGTACAATTACTGCAACAACTTATCTCAACCCCATCTTTCAGCCGAAACGAAGAAAAGACGGCTGATATTCTGGCGCATTATCTGGAACAGGAAGGCAAAGATGTGCACCGTCTGGGCAACAACGTCTGGGTGAATTCTAAAGACTTCCGGGAAGAGTGGCCCACCATTCTTTTAAATTCACATCATGATACCGTAAAGCCTGGTGATTCCTGGACGCGTGATCCCTTCGAGCCATCTATCGAGACAGTAGACGGAGAAGAAACCCTCTATGGGCTTGGCTCTAATGATGCCGGTGGAGCATTAGTAGCGCTGCTACATACCTTCCTGCATCTGGATGAAGTGATTGAGCGAGGCTATAACCTAATTTATCTTGCCTCGGCCGAGGAGGAAATATCCGGATCGTGCGGGATTGCCCAGGTTCTTCCTGAGCTTGGCACCATAGACCTGGGTATTATCGGAGAGCCAACCCGAATGAAGATGGCTATAGCCGAAAAAGGACTACTTGTTCTTGATTGTGTGAGTACCGGGGTTTCCGGACATGCGGCTCGCCACGAGGGGGTAAATGCGATCTATGAAGCCATGCAGGATATCCGCTGGATTAAAAACTTCCGGTTCACCGAAAAATCCGATCTGCTGGGCGACGTTACTGCTACCGTCACCATGATTAATGCCGGAACCCAGCACAACATGATTCCTGATGTTTGCAAATTTGTGGTAGACATCCGGACCAACGAGCTTTATACAAACGAGCAGATTCTGGAAATTTTTCGGCATAACCTGCTTTCCGAAGTTACTCCTCGCTCGCTGCGGCTCAATTCATCTTCTATTCCACTAGAACACCCCATTGTGCAGAAAGGCATAGCGCTAGGGTGGGAATATTACGGTTCTCCTACTTTATCCGATCAGGCATTGTGCTGCGACTTTCCCACATTGAAATTAGGACCGGGAAGTTCAGGCCGATCGCATACGGCTGATGAATACATTCGTGTTTCTGAAATACAGGAAGGAATTGATAAATATACTCAACTGCTTACCGGACTGAACATTCCGGAAAGTTAGACTTTATTGTAATACTATACTGCCATACTATGCTGCATTACTTATGGAGGCGCCCCGCTGTAATAGCTTGTTTTACAGGGTTATATGTCTTGCTCATTTCTTTGGAGCTAACTGCTCAGAAAAAGGCAAAAGTATCCAAAGATAAAACTGCCGTTATCGAGACAGTAGATAATCATGCCGAAGAGCTAATTCAATTGAGTGACAAAATCTGGAGCTATGCGGAGACTGCACTGGCCGAAAATCAATCATCCCAAGCACTGGCTGACTTTGCGGAAGACTACGGATTTACAGTAGAGCGAGGAGTGGCCGAGATGCCCACCGCCTTTATTGCTTCATACGGATCGGGGGAGCCAGTTATTGGAATTCTGGGCGAGTTCGACGCCTTACCGGGCATTTCCCAGAAAGCAAGTCCCGACAAGTCTCCGCTAAAAGAAGGCGCCCCCGGTCATGGGTGTGGTCATAACCTTTTCGGGGTGGGGAGTCTGGGAGCGGCTATGGCTATCAAAGATTTGATGGACGCCGGTAAGGTTACCGGAACTCTTCGTTTTTATGGTACACCGGCCGAAGAAACCATCGGTGGTAAAATTTATATGGCCCGGGCCGGCCTGTTTGATGACCTGGACGTGTGCCTCGATTGGCATCCGGCCGATGAGATTGAAGCTAATGCGCAAAGTAGCCAGGCATTGATTGATTTTACGGTTGAATTTTACGGAAAAGCTGCTCATGCCGCGGCTGATCCCTGGAACGGAACCAGCGCGGTAGACGGTATGGAATTTTATACAACCGGGCTGAATTATCTTCGTGAGCATGTTAAGCCTACTGCGCGCATTCATTACCTTATTCAACATGCCGGTGATGTGGTTAATGTGGTGCCCGAGCATGCTAAAATCTGGACTCGCCTGCGGGATTCTAAGCGGGATGCAGTGGAGGCGACCTACCAGCGGGTGCTTAAAATTGCCGAGGGCGCGGCCATGATGGCGAATGTATCTTATTCAACCCAACTTATATCTGGCATGCACGAAGTACTGGTAAACCGCACGGGCGCCGAGGCTTTGCAGAAAAATCTGGAGGCTTTGGGACCGATCACCTACACAGATGAAGAGACTGATTTTGCCCGGCAGATTCAGGAAACTACTGGAAAAGAACAGGTAGGCTTGGATGGCGAAGTGCATGAATTCAAAGAAACTGCTGAGAATCCCTCGGGAGGCTCAACGGATGTAGGCGATGTTAGCTGGGTGGTACCGGAAATTCGCCTGAGTGTGACCACTGCTCCCAAAGGAGCACCCTGGCATTCATGGGCGGTGGTTGCCTGCGGTGGCATGTCTATCGGTCATAAAGGGTTGATCTATGCTGCAAAAGCTCTGGGCATGACGATGGTGGATGTTTTTCAGGATGAACAGCTACGAGACAATATTAAGCAGGAATTTAGGGAAAGAAAGGGTAAACAGGAGTATAAGTCAATACTCCCCGAAGGGCCACCCCCTGTGCCTACTGAAACAACCAGCATGAACTAGTACTCATTTAAATTATTGATTTCATACTAGGTAAGCTAGACTTCTCACCTCTTAATATAGGCGCGAAGACACTGGCTTACCTTAAAAATTACTACCTACGCTCGTGAAACTTTGGCAAAAAAACTCAACTTCGATTGATAAACGTATTGAACAGTTTACGATAGGCCAGGATGCCGTCTTGGATCTGGTTCTGGCTCCTTTTGATATCCTGGGTAATCTGGCGCATAGCACAATGTTAGAAAGTGTTGGTCTGCTTACCGATAAAGAACTGGCTCAATTACGCCCCGCCCTTCAGCAACTCTACGAACACGTGAAACAAGATGGGTTTACTATTGAAGATGGAGTTGAAGATGTGCACTCTCAGGTTGAGTTAACACTTACCCGAGAACTAGGAGACGTTGGAAAGAAAGTGCACAGCGGCCGTTCCCGTAATGATCAGGTGCTGGTTGATTTACGGTTATACTTCCGGGATGAGCTTAAGCAGCTTGTATTAGAACTGCTAAATCTGTTCGATCGACTTCAGGAACTGAGCGAGCAGCATCAGGATGTATTGTTGCCGGGCTACACCCATACCCAGGTGGCCATGCCTTCATCATTTGGGTTGTGGTTTGGTGCCTATGCCGAAAGCCTGACGGATGACATGCAGGTCTTGCTATCGGCCTACCGGGTGGTGAATCAGAATCCGTTGGGTTCAGCCGCTGGCTATGGTTCTTCATTCCCTTTGAACCGTACGCTCACTACTGAATTACTCGGATTTGATGATCTGAATTACAATGCCGTGTATGCCCAGATGGGAAGAGGAAAATCGGAGCGCATTGTAGCTTTTGGCCTATCCTGTATTGCGGCAACTATTGGGAAAATGGCGGATGATATCTGCTGGTATGTCAGTCAGAATTTTCAGTTTATTCGGTTTCCCGATCATCTAACCACGGGTTCATCCATCATGCCTCATAAAAAGAATCCGGATGTATTTGAACTGATTCGGGCTAAGTGTAACCAACTGCATGCCTTGCCTAACCAGATTGCCCTGGTAACTACCAATATGATCTCAGGGTACCACCGCGACTGGCAGGTGCTTAAAGAAGGTCTATTTCCGGCTTTTGGCCAACTGAGAGACTGTGTTAATATTCTGGAATATGCTCTGCAACACGTATCAGTCAACGAAAACCTGATGAAGGATGACCGGTACCGATATTTGTTTACGGTAGAACGGGTCAATGAAAAAGTACTGGAAGGCAAAGCATTTCGTGATGCCTACAAAGAAGTGGGAGAAGAGATTGCCAATGGTAGTTATCAGCCCTCTACCAATGTTAAACATACGCATGAGGGTAGTATTGGGAATCTGCAAAATGAGGCTATCGCTAAAAAGATGGAAAGGGTGGTAAATCAGTTTGAGTTCAAAAAAGTGGATCAGGCGCTTCAAAGCCTGTTGAACCCGCCACCAAAAAAATAGCGCATTTGTCTTTTCACTGCTACAAAAAAAATCAGCGATAAGCCGGACCTAATGCCTGCCTATCGCTGATATCTATTTACTTCCCTGTTTCTTATACTAACTCAATTATGCCTGAGCGGGTTTTGGCTTCGCTGCTACTTCTTTCTTGCCAAAGCGCTTTTTTAGCTTGTTCATAGCATTATCAATAGTGACGTATACTGAAGGTACCAGCACCAAGGTAAGCAGTAACGAACTGGTCAGACCACCAATAATTACCCAAGCAAGACCATTTTTAATTTCTGCTCCCGCCCCCGATGCCAGGGCAATGGGTAACATACCAAACACCATCGCCAGGGTTGTCATCAGAATCGGACGTAAACGCTCACGACCCGACTCAATCAAAGCGTCCTTCACCGATAAACCCAGTTCGCGCTGGTGATTGGTAAAGTCCACAAGCAGGATGGCATTCTTAGCTACCAGACCCATCAGCATAATCATACCAATGATAGAGAATATACTAAGGTTCTCCATGGCTAATGCCAGGGCTAGCAACGCACCAATCAATGCTACGGGCAGCGAGAAAAGTACGATGAACGGATAGACGAATGAGTCATAAAGGGCAACCATTACCAGGTAAACGAACACAATACCAATGACCAGGGCAATTCCTAAGCTACCAAATGCATCGGATTGGCGCTCTAACTCCCCGGCATAGTCTAAGATAACTCCTTCGGGTAGCTGTTTTTCCTGCATGATTGTCTGGATGTCGGCACCTACCGAACCCACGGGGCGCCCAACTACCTGCGAATTAACGGTGATAGCCGACAGACGGTCGCGACGCTCCAGTTTACTTGCTCCTAATTCCTGCCGGACATCAGCAAATTGTTTTAACTGCACTAGTTGACCCTGGTTGTTGACAAAGGTCAGGCTGCTAACATCTTCAATATTAGAGCGGTTGAATCGGTCCAGCGAGACATTGATGTCATACTCATAGGGATCTTCACGGTATTTAGAATCGTCGTTTCCGTTAAATGCAGTGCGCAGGGTGCTGCCTACTTCAGCAACGGATAGCCCTAAGCTAGCCATGCGGTCACGATCAATATGGACCTGTAGTTCAGGTTTGGGATCTTCCACCGAAAACTCTACATCGGAGGTGCCGGGAATACCTTTAACAACTCCTAACACCATGTCGGCAGCCTCCCGTACTTTGTCTAACTCAGTTCCTTTAAGCACTACCTGAACCGGAGCTTCGTTGGCGTTTCCGGTAATACCGGTAGCGGCCGCCTTAGCTTTGATGCCCGGAATCCTCTGAATTTCTTCTTTGATTTCTTTACTAAAATCTGCTGTGCTCAGTGCACGGTCATGCTTATCTTTGAGGATCACGGTAATCTCCGAGCGGTTGTTCGTACCAGTTCCGCTACCCATCTGCCCACTGGCAAAGCCAATCTTGCTAAAGACCGTTTCTACTTCCGGTCGCTGCATCAGCAACATCTCAACTTTACGCGTGGTCTGGTTATTCTGATACAGAGTTACCTGAGGTTCCATCTCTAACTGCACAACCAGTTCTCCCTGATCACCCTGAGCGGCAAACTCACTACCAATAAATCCGGCGGGTACTAAGGCAATAGAACCGATGAATAATAATACTGTTGTCAGGTAAATGGCCCAGCGGTGTCCCAGGCTCCATTTCAAGACGGATGTATATCCCTCTCTCAGGCTTTCAAATAGACTTTCAAACCCCAGTGAAATTCTTCCCCAAAGAGTGTCTTTGGTAAAATGATCCAGCTTACCAAAGCGAGAGGCCAGCATCGGAGTAATCGTAAAGGATACCACCAAACTCATCAGGGTAGAGAATACAACCACTAGTGAGAACTCTCGCAAAATATTACCGATCAGCCCCGAAACCATGGACATGGGAAGGAACACTACAACGTCTACCAGGGTAATGGCCAGTGCCGTAAAACCGATTTCATTTCGACCGTCAAGGGCGGCAGTGCGTTTATCTTTACCCATCTCCATGTGGCGGTATATATTTTCTAGCACCACAATAGAGTCATCCACTAGAATCCCGACTACCAGCGATAATGCCATGAGCGTCATCAGGTTAAGTGAGAAACCAAAAACGTACATCAAAATGAAGGTAGAGACCATTGAGGTAGGTAAGGCCACCATTACAATCAGGGAACTACGCAGACTATGGAGGAACATCAGCATAACGAAGGCTACAATGACCACGGCCAGCATCAAGTCAAACTGCACGGCATCCGCAGATGCTAAGGTATATACTGAGCTATCGTTAGCAATGCTGAACTTTACGTTATCATCGGCATACAGTCCTTCAATCACTGCAATCTCTTCGCGCACTTTTTCGCTTACCTCTACCGCGTTAGCATCGGCCTGCTTCTGAATAATCATACCAATGGATGAACGTCCGTTGATACGATTCAGCGTAGTAGCTTCAGCAATGCCATCTTCTACTTCGGCCACATCGCTAATTTTGATACGGCTGCCGCCCGGCTGATTAGCAATATTCAGGTTACGGATCTGATCCAGAGATGAAAACTTGGCTGCTACCCGCAGGCTGTACTGCTGATCAGTTGTTTCTACTTTACCGGTGGGGAAATCCTGGTTGGCATTAATAATGGCCTGTGTTACCTGGTTTACCGACAGGTGATAGGCTTCCAGTTTTTCCGGATCGATATTGATCTGAATCTCGCGCTCACTACCACCCACCAGGGTAATCTGACCGACCCCCTGAATCTTAGCTAACTGGGGTTGAATCCGATCTTCTACTAACTTATAAAAATCGGTAGGCTTAACGTCAGAGCTAAGTCCTAATTGAAGAATCGGAAGATCGCTGGTTGAGAATTTATTGATGGTAGGAGCATCCACATCATCGGGCAATTGAGCCATAATGGCATTGACCTTCCGTTGGGCATCCTGCACCCCTTGGTCTACATTGGCGTCCTGTAATAGTCGAATAATAACCACGGATACCCCTTCCTGAGAAGTAGATTGAATCTGGTCCAGGTTTTCCAGGGAAGAAAGAGCATCTTCCACTTTCTTGGTCACCGAGGTTTCCACCTCGCCAGCTGCAGCTCCCGGATATACGGTAACAACGGACATAACCGGTGCTTCGAATTCAGGCAGCAGATTGTAATTCAGCTGTTGATAACTTAAGATCCCCAGAATGGCCAGTACTGTGAAGACCACAATGACCAAAGCGGGTCTTTTTATTGATATTTCGGTAATTGACATCGTACTTTCCTTAATAAGATTATTGGATCACTTGCACTTTGGTACTGTCAGTCAGGTTGATCTGACCAGCCGTCACAATGGTTTCACCTTCCTGCAGTCCTTTCAGCACTTCCAGGTAATTTCCATTTTCAGCTCCTACCGTGATGTTTCGCAAGACCGCCATGTTTTCATCGTTCACGACATATACCTGAGCGTTTTTAATACTGCCTACCAGTGCTTCTCGCGGAATCTGAAGGGTAGGGGACTCGCTTTTATTATTAAAGGCTACATCCACATAAGTGCCGGCTTTAAGCTTGTTATCCTCTTGGTTTTCCAGCGAGATTTCAACCGGGTAATTATGAGCATCATCACCCCGAGGACTAATGAAGTTAATTTTTCCCTGATAAGACACACCCGGAAATACCGGCGAAGTGATCGTCACGGAGTTGCCTTCTTCCAATGTATATACATCTCGTTCGGGCACGGTAAGCTGGATTTTCAACTTGGAAACATCCACAACGGTGGCTATGGAAGCTCCCACGCTAGCAAACGAGCCTGCTTCAACGGCCTTATTGATAATCTGTCCGCTAATGGGCGATGTAATAGCAGAATTTGAAAGTTGCTTTTTGGCCTGCTCAACCTGGTTTTGTGCATTATCAAGGGCAAGCTTATACTGATCAAACTGAGCTTTGGTAGCGGCACCACCTTTATAAAGATTCTGATAGCGCTCAAAACTCTGACGGGCATCAGCCAAGGATTGTTCGGCATTGGCTACCGTTAGCGTTTGAATACGGTCATCAATCCGGGCAATGACCTGGCCTTTCTTTACTTGGTCACCCAGTTCAATGTACAGGTTCGTAATTTTACCCTGCACCTCTGATTTTATATCAATTACCTGATTAGCGGTGGCGGTACCCACCAGACTAAGGTTTCGTTCGGTAATACTGCTTTTAACCGTAGCGGTATTCACAGATACCAGCATACCCGATGTGTCTTCCATTTGGCTATTGGCATCAATCTCTTCTTTATTGCTAATAAGCCGGAAGGCTACAATTCCCACTAAGATCACAATGACAGCAATGGTGGTTATTTTTTTCATTCTATTAATTATTATGGTCAGTTATTAAAGCGATTCAAGATATGATAGTAAGGTTCCCTTAGCATTTTCCAGGTCCAGGCGGGCCACATACAGGTCCAGTAAGGTATTGATATACGTGTTTTGAGCCTGCCGCAACGCGGTTTCGGCTTCTACTACATCGGTAGAAGTGCCTACACCTTCCCGAAACTCAAGTTGCGTTACCTCATAGACCTGTTGAGCTAGTTCTATGTTCTGCTGCTCTGACTCAATGCGTTGCAGCGTGCTTTGGTATTGAGATACTGCATTAGAGGTTTCCAGGTCAATAGCCTGCCGGGTAAGGGCGATATTTTCTTCTAATTGCTGGGCTTTGAGTTTAGATTGCTGAATACGTGAGTGACGTTGCAATCCGTCAAAAACCGGAATGCTTAGTCGCAATCCTAATGAAGCAGTGGTGTAATCAACCCACCCATTGTCAGATGTCGGAAATAAGCCAAATTCTGCTCCCTGGGCCTGATAGCCATAGTTGGCAAAAGCAGTGAGGCGAGGGTAGTAACCTACCCGATTGTTTTTGGCATCCAATTCCTGCAAAGCCAGGTTGGTCTGTAAAATCTGATAATCAATGCGGTTCTGATAAAACTCTTCAGGAATATCAGCGATAGTAACATTTTCTTCCTGGTAGTTCAGGGCTGTATCACTCAGGGTGATCGCCTGGTCTAGTGGCATGCCCATTCTAAATTTAAGGTTATTACGGGCCTGTTTCAGACTTAACGTTGCTTGTTCAATCTGAGAGTTGAGATTACTGGCATTTACTTTCAGGCGGTTAACATCCACCTGCTTGGCCACACCGTTTTCTAGTTGCAACTGAGTGGTAGTCAGGGTCTGTTCTGTACTTTCCAGGTTGGTTCGCAGCAGTTGGAGTTGCTTTTGGACTACAATAACCTGGTAGTAGGCATTGGCAATCTGGTAAGCAGTTTCCTCATGTACTTGCTGAGTTTGCTGCTGGTATAATTGGGTGCTAGACTTAGCCGCTTTTAGGCCCACCCAGAATGAAGGATCAAAAACCATTTGGGTAACTTCCCCTGTAAGGGCAGTATTGTATTGGTATCCTAAGGGGATTCCTGCACCATTGGCATTATCACTGTTGCCGGTGTCACCACCATCCGGGGCACCGGGTATACCACCGGGTATAACCAGTAACGGAATTTTTAAGCGATCCTCAAAACTTCCGTTGACATTGGCCTGAGGAAGACCGCGGCCTCTAACCTCATTGGTCTGTTGCTCGGCAACACGCTCGTCTATTCGGGCAACTTTAATATTGCGATTATTTAGCGAGGCATACTCAATACAGTCCTGAATGGAAAGTGAGGATGTTTCAGGAGTTTGCGCCTGACCATTATAGGTCAGAAAAAGGCATAGCAAGATTATCATGCCGCCTACGCGTTGTTTACTATTCATTCTTAACCTTTTTTGTGTCTGAAATTATCTTACAATGGGTGAGAGAAAAATCTGGTATTCTACTGGTATTTTTTCTCCCAATTAGCGATGATCTTGGGTAGTTCTTTTTCCAGGGCGGCATAAAGTTCTTCTACTTTCACCAGCCCTTCGTAAATTTTCTGGTTTTGGCCCTGATGCACTTCTATAGCTTCTTGAATAAACTTTCTAACATGGCTCATGAATGGAATTCGGTTCTTCATAAGGTTGATCCAGTTATGCGGATCAATCTGAAAGTAGCGCTTACGGTCCCCGGGCATAGTTACATAGCTTACCACTCCTTTTTCCATCATGATATTAAGCGCATTGCTTACGCTGCTTTTACTGGCCTGGGTAAATTCTACGATCTCATAGAAAGATCGCTGAGGAGGGTTTGAGAATAGCAAATAACCAATAATTCGTGCTCCAACAGGGGGCACACCTTGTTTTTCAAAAAACACACCTACTCGCTCTACCTGCTGCTCTAAAGTATATTGTTCAGTGGACGCTTCTTTCATTTTAAATTAGACAAGTAATAAATTTATAGTTCTCTTGGTTCTGTTTTAGACGAACCAAACTGAAAAATGTTGCAAGTCGTTTCAAATTTTCCTTACTTTTTCTTCATATTCCTTGTTATTTGGTAGATATGAGAAAAGAAATTGTCCTGGAATCAGCTCGGGAGCTTATTCAAAAATTTGGTTTGGCAAATCTAATAATGGATGATGTAGCGCGATACTGTGGTATGTCTAAGAAAACAATCTATCAGCTTTTCACAGGTAAGGATGAACTAGTTAGTGACTTGACCATCAGTTTTTTAGAGGAAGAAAAGGATCAGCTATGTAAGTTAGTAAAGCAATTAGATTCACCTCCCGATCAGATTGAAGCCATCCTTAGGTTTTTGTTTCATATTATCGAAACAATTCCTCATGAAAACCTTTTCATACTGAAGCGTAGACACAACAACAGCTTTATACTCTTCGAGAATTTTTTCTTAGAAATTGAGGAGATAATGAAAAAAACCGTGCAAAAGGGGGTAGAAGCTAGACTCTTTGACGCGCGGATTAACCCAGATTTCCTAGTAGAAAATACATTTCAGCAGCTCTATTACTTTCATAAAAACATCCGGAGACTGGCGGGTGAAAATCTATATGAATTATGGAAAGAGCAATTGTATATGTCAATAACCAAAACATTCAAACCACAACCATAACCATAACAGTTTTGGGAAACCTATTAATCGCCCAATCACCTTTTTTCAGCATAAGTTGTAAGATATCCGTAATGTTCATTTCTAGTGCTAAAATGGCACATCAATCTGAGAAGATCTGAAGCTGTTTTAATGGCTGAACCTGACCTATTATTTATCAAGCTTATCAAATAGTTTTTAGCTAATTCACCCTGTATTAAGCTAGTATATGAAGCACATTTCTTCTGTTTTGTGCGGATATGCTTTTTAATACCCGGTGGTTTCAGTATGCTCTCCCTGCTGGACCTTCGGTAACTATCATACGCTTTCAAATCTTAACTGCAAATCATATTAATTTTTTAGGCTGTAAAAATTACGTGGATATTACTTATATTTAATTAGGTACTAATACTTTTTTATTCTTACGTTTAAGGTTTGTCTTACCATACCATAATGTATAAACAGGATTCTATACAACGGCAGCCTGCAAAGCCCCCTCGATACCAAGCTCAGGTATTAGACAGCATTCATGATGCAATTATTGCCGTTGATGATCAGCATATTATTACCAGTTGGAACCAAGCTGCTGAGCGCCTCTATGGATGGAAAGCATCGTCAGTAGTTGGTAGAAAAATTTCTGACCTGCTACAAACTAAATATTTCCATTCTAATAATGCCTCAGCTAAGGAAATACTAAGAGAATACGGCGAGTGGCAAGGTAAGGTCATACAGAAACATCAAAACGGATCTGATATTTATATTCTATCTTCTGTAAGCTGGATTAAGGATGCTGCTGGCGCTCGTTTAGGTATGGTGGCTGTTAACCGGGATATCACCAGACAAGAAAAGGTAGAAAATGAGCTGCGGGAAAGTGAGCAACGATTAGAACGTATTATGCGAGCCACAACCGATGCTATATGGGACTGGGATCTTTTAACAGATAGTGTTTGGTGGAACAATGGTTTGAAAGACCTTTTTGGATATAATTTCAATGAAGAGACCGCAACGGGGGCATGGTGGATGAGCTGTATTCATCCTGATGACCAAGTCTGGGTGGGTGAGGCATTACACGACTTACTGAACGGTGATGGAACTTTCTGGTGTGAAGAATACCAGTTCAAACAAGCTGACGGAACTTTTACATGGGTACTGGATAAAAGGTATGTTGAGCGTGATGAGCATGGACAAGCTTACCGGATGACTGGAGGGATGGTAGATATTAGTGAAAGAAAGCAAGCCGAGACTCTCGCTAAAAAAAATGAAGAACTCTTTGCCAAAGCATTTAACTTAAGTCCGGCTTACCAACTGCTGATCAGAAGGCATGATGGTGTGATCTTACAGGTAAACGATAGCTTGGCCACTACATTAGGATACACGCGCCAAGAAATGATCGGCAAGAAAGCATCAAGCTTGAATATTGTAGAACAAGAGAAAGTAAATTTAAAAAAACATGTAATTGACCATGAAGGAAAACTTCTTAATTACGAAATGCAATACCGTACCGCTTCCGGTGAGTTTCGTGATGTGCTTATCAATAAGCAGGAAGTCGAAGTGAGTGGTGAACAATGTATACTCATCATTTCAATCGATATTACTGAGCGAAAAAAGGCCGAGGTTAAGATGCAGGAGAGCGAGGAGCGGTTTTCTAAAGCTTTTCAGGAGAACCCCGTCGCTCAGCTTATTATCAGGCAGCGAGACGATTACATTCTTGAAGTCAACACGAGCTTGCTTAAACTGGTTGGCTATACCAGAGACGGATTAGTAGGGAAGGTAATATCAGATGTGGACATATTATCCAGGGAGGATCTTGCTAATAGAAAGTCCACTCTTGCTGCTGAAGGACTAATTTCAGGACTGCAACAAAAGTACCGTACGGCTACAGGAAAGTACCGTGATGTTTTAAGCTCCGTTCAAATTGTAGAATTGAATGGCGAAGTATGTTATTTAATTACCTCTGTAGATATTACAGAACGTAAACGAGTGGAAGATGCTTTACGCAAAAGTGAAGAACGGTTTTCAAAGGTGTTTATGACCAGTCCGGCACCTATGAATATTATTCGTAAAAAAGACCGGACTGTATTAGAAGTAAACAATAGTTTGCTAAAACTCAGCGGCTACTCTCGTGATGAGTGGATAGGAAGAAACGTGGCATTGTGGGATTTTACTACCGAAACCGATCGTGATAGGGTCCGTCAGGAGTTGGTAACTCAGCAGAATCGAGTTAACAATATGGAAGTATCTATATTTACTCCCTCGGGTGATCAGTTATATGTTCTATTCTTTGTAGAACCCATAGAGCTGGATGGTGAAGAATGCTTCCTTACAATAGCCATAGATAATACCGACCGGATAAAAGCTGAACAGGCACTACGCAAAAGCGAAGAAAGTTTTTCCAAGATCTTTGCTAAGAATGCTACTGCTCAATACATCGTCCGGGTTGAGGATCAGAAAATATTAATGGTAAACGATAGTTTTGTAGAGCTCACAGGTTA
This sequence comes from Roseihalotalea indica, assembly GCF_022458895.1. The sequence continues at coordinate 119,669 of NZ_JAINFL010000004.1, forward strand.
TTCACCTGAAAAAATTGTGGGTAAACAAACCATAACATTACCACTATTAACCCCCGAAGAGCGTGCAAAAATTCGTGAGGAATTCTTGGCAAATAACCGGAGTATTCGCAACCTCGAGTTAACATTACGGCGCTTGGATGGTAGCTTCCGAGAAGTACTGTATTCATTAGACCAATACGAGTTGAACAGTGAACAGTGTCTGATAGGGGTTTTAGTTGACAACACAGAACGTAACCAGGCTCAGAGGAAAGTTTCTCTACTAAATGAAGAACTTATTAAGCGAGAAAAGCGATTTCGGGGGTTGGTAGAAAATAGTAAAGACCTTTTTATAGTATCTGTACCCAGTGAAATCAAATATATCAGTAGTAATATTGAGCAGATTTTAGGATTTACCCCTGAGGAATATCGTCAATTACCTATAGAGCAGAGGGTTCATCCTGATGATCTGCCTATTCGCTGGGAAGATTTACAAAGCCCCGGCAATATCTCTCAATTACGATTTCGTAGCCTACACAAACACGGTGGCTGGCGGTGGTTGGAGGGGACAGTCATGAACCTATTTCATATACAAGAAGTAGGAGGTATACTTTTTACTTTGCGGGATATAACAGAAAAGAAACAAGCTGAAGATGCGCTGCGTGAAAGCAAAGCTTATCTATTACAACTTACGGAATCATTACCTCAACAGGTATGGACCACCCGGGTAGACGGGTTCTGCGATTATTTAAGTAAACAATTTGTGGAATATACTGGTGTGCCTTTAGAAAAACTACTGGGAAACGGTTGGGCAAAGCAACTTCATCCGGATGATAGAGATGAGATTTTTACAGCCTGGATGTATGCCGTAAAGACGAACACAGACTTCCGGCGAGAGTTTCGCATCCGCCGTCATGATGGGATATATCGTTGGTTCGATGCCATTGCTACCCGCATTTACAATTCTAAAGGAGAGCTTATTCAGTGGCTTGGCACCAATACCGATATTGATGATAAGAAGAGGATAGAAGTAGAGAATAAACGAGTAAATGCTGAGCTAGATAAATTTGTTTATAGTGCCTCACATGATCTGCGGTCGCCTTTAACCGGTATTATGGGGTTGCTGAGTATCATCTATGATCATGATTTAACTTCACCGGTACTAGAATACATTCAGCTGATGCAGACTAATGTCGAGAAATTAGACATTATTTTACAAGGTATTCTAGAGTATTCTTACAATTCGCGATTCGCAGTAAAAGCTGAGCGCATAGACATTCACCAGTTGGTATTGCAGTGCCTAGATAATCTAGAAGCAATGCCTGCCTTCAACAAAGTAGAAAAGCAAGTCGAGATACAGCACGATTGTGATTTGCTTTCTGATCGATATCGCCTGGGACTAATTATCAAGGCTCTCCTAAAAAATGCTATTCAGTTTGCTGATTCTCAAAAAACTCAGTCTTTTGTACACGTTCATATCCAATGTGATAAAGAGCTTGTAATCAGCGTCAGGGATAACGGGATAGGCATGAAAGAAGAGATTCTTCCTAAAATTTTTGAAATGTTTTATCGTGGATCAATTCAAAGTCAGGGATCTGGCCTTGGATTATATATTGCGCAGGAAGTAGTAACAAAATTGTCAGGCAAAATTTCTATTGATACCAAAATAGGGCAGGGGACTACATTTACCGTTGTTCTTCCACCGGTAAAGGAAACGTCTAATTGATAAAAAATCACTCAACCCTCTCTGTACTAAAGCTGGAGATTGTCTTACGCATCGGTAAGCGATCGTAAAAGTAACTATCAGTATACTTTCATACTGATAGTTACGTGAGCTAAAAGGTTACGATTTACTCAGATCATCGGTGATGTCTATCAGTACCGTATCTTTGGCTGCATTGCCTCTTTCCATTCGGTCTATGGTGGCGGCCGCTTCACTGGTAAGTTGCTGAAATTTTACCACCTGCTGGCGCATCAGCGGAATGCTTTCTCTTCGGAAAGCAGAAACTTCGTCCATAGCCTGATTCAGCGTATTAAAGGCAGATGTCAGTTTTTCTACATCCAGAGTAGATGAGGCTGCCTGCTTCTGTATTTCCACGCCCTGCTTCTGAAGCACCCGGGCATTATCTTCAATAAGATCGGCCGTAGTCTGGTCAACTTTCTTTTTGGCATCCAGTACCTTTTTCTGGTTGTTCAGGGCCAGTCGGGTGGTTACCGCAACCCGCAAGGCACTGGCGGTAATTGTAATCGTGCGGTTAATCCCCGTGATTAGTTCGCGGTTATTCCGCATGAGCATATCGTATGAGATTACTCCCTGCTGATTGACCGCCAATGCCGTTTGAATATCAATAATACGTTGGTTAAGGGCGAAAAGCAGTTCTTCTTCAACAAAGCGTCTTTCATCGCTGTCAACTTCCATGTTTCTGGCTTTTTCTTCCAGCTTCTGGTATAGACTTTCGCCAATGGCCTGTGCCCGGGTAAGTCCATCCAGCGAATTTCGCATTTGCTGTTTATCGATATCCAAAGTTTTATTGTCGTCGATGAGTTGCTGCCGTCCGGCTTCCAGATTTTTGATAATATCAGCTATTACAGCAGAAGAGGCTTCGTATTTTTCGAGGTATCGACTGATAGAATTTTTCTTTCCCAGTATGTTTCTGAAGAAGCGAGCACCAGAACCACTGGGGCTGTTCAAATCGTAATGTTTCGGATTAATCTCCTCTACCTGCTTACGTAAATCTAACAGTGAGTCGGCTACCTTGCTGCCATCCTGAGAGTGAGATAGTGTTCTAATAGACTGATCCAGTATTTTGGAGTGATGAGCCAGAGCGGTCTGATGCTTCATCCCCATCTCATTTACATATCTCTTTTTAGATAACTCATCCAGGTTGGAAGAGAGCAGTTCATCGGCAAGTTGTGAGGTTTTAGATTCCAGCGCAGGGTCAGATTCTGGCTTCTTTTTTTCCAGAGAGGAAAGCTCTTCCATCACGGCTGATGCAGTAGCTGGCTGGAGGGTAAGATCTTGGTCAGTAGACGTTTTTTTTGTTTCCATTGTATTTGGGGTTGGGTTAAAGTGATTGAAAAATATATAATCGTGTATGAAAAAGGCTTCACACTAGGTTTAGTAGGCAAGTCAGTATTGGTTTCGTTACTTCAGCTCGCTAACTATTTTAGCTGGGCTCTTTTATTGAAACAAGTATTTGTTAATAAAAGCATCTTCACCAATCAATAGGTGTTGTTGACTATTCATCCGCAACTGGTAACTCTTCTGATTCATAGCCAGAATGGCTTTATCCATTTCAGCCAGTAACTGATTATTTTCTGAAAGCAATTGCTGACACTGGGTAGTAAGGGTTTCATAAGAGTTAAGCTGTTGTTGTAGCTCCTGTAGAGTAGTATGATGCTGGCTTACCCCAGCTAGTTGTAACTGTCGGATCTGGCCCTGCCAGATTTTAGGATTAATCTGTGACAGAGATTCTTTATTGAAAACAACCTGTTCCAGATTCTGGGTAATTTGCCTTACATATGCATTCACTTCCTGTCTGAAACGCACATGGGTAAGGCTGTGGTTAGCAAAGCGATTCTTGATCAGGCGTAATAGAATCTTTGATTTTTTGCCAGTAGCACTAAATTGCTCAGCTCCTTGGTAAATACGGAGTTTTTCCAACTGGTAAAAAAGGTTGATAGAGCTATAGGCTTTCATACCCTCATTCTTCAACCTCTTAGTAGCCTGGGAAGTGACCCGGTATGAATGCCGACAAATCAGGTAAAAACCAGTAAAGCCGGTAAATAGTGTAGTTAAAAGACTCACTTTCATCGCCGTATAGTAACCTAGAATACCACTGATGAACATGCTGGCGATGCTCAGCAAAAAAACATATACAATAATCTTTTTCATCATCACTTAGAATTAATAGATAGACTAAATCTGATAAGCAAAATATATATTTAAAGGGTGACAATTGCTTACACGTTCTTACCGCTTCACCATTGTCAATTATAAATCGCTTGATGGTCTTCAATAAGATAGTACGTATTGCTAATAAAATTAGTTTTGCTAATTTTATTAGCACAAGATGTTTTATTGATAAGCAGTTTGTAGAATTAAAACTTTCAGGATTATCGCTATTATCGCTCTGAAATCCATGAAGCTTTGAGAACAGGGAATATTTACAAATACGTTAAAAATGTCAGAAGGTATAAATTAGCACTGTTATTTACAAAAAAAGCTCACACAACGATTACAAGGGGAACAGTAAACCTTTTGTTAACTCTTCATAGTTGATTGGCAATATCAGAACAAAAGAAAAATATTTGTTACGTAACTAAAGTTATGTTAATTAAAGGTAGTTGAATTTTTTACTTGTTAATGAGATGTATGAAAGGGGAGGAAATTACTTATCGGAAATTCGTAGAATACTGTATATTTCCTGATCTTTTAGAATGCTTGAATTTTGCTGGGCACAAATGAAATCGATGGTAAAAATTCTTATGTTGGAAGACTCTCTTGACGATGCGTATCTGATTGAGAGAGTTCTTAAAAAGGAAAAAGTTGAGTTTCAAAATTTTGTGGTAGACTCCCGAGATGAATTTATTGATGGATTAACTGATTTTGATCCCGATATTATACTATCTGATCATTCCCTGCCTCAGTTCAATTCACGTGAGGCGCTAAAATTATGTTCTAAAATAAAACCCAATGTGCCTTTTATTTTGGTAACGGGCACTGTTTCAGAAGAGTTTGCTATTTCAATATTGAAACAAGGTGCTAGCAACTATATACTGAAATCAAATTTGTCCCGCTTAGTTCCGGCTATTGAGCAAGCCTTAAAACAAAAAGAACTTGAGAAAAACAAAAGAGACGCTGAGGAAGCTTTAAAAGCTCAGAATATTGAGTTGAGGCGATTAAATAATGAATTAGATAAGTTTGTATATAGTGCATCGCATGATCTGCGTTCTCCGCTTACCGGGTTGATGGGCCTGCTACACATTGCTCGAAAAAATATAAACCAGCCGGATTTATTGGAGGAGTACTTGCAAAAAATGCAGGATAGTGTAGACAAACTGGATAATATTCTGGTAGAGATATTAGAGTATTCTTATAATGCACGGTTTGAAGTATCTGCTGAAAAGATTGACATCAATGTCTTGGTTACTCAATCATTAGCTAACCTGGATCACTTACCGGGTTATCATCAGATTAATATTGAGACTGAAATACAGCAGGATGCAGAATTGTTTTCTGACCGCTTTCGTCTAGGGCTGATTATTAGTAGTCTATTGAAAAACGCTATTCAGTTTCTCGATAATAGTAAAACAAATCCGTTCATTCAGATTAATATCCAAATTGGTAAAAATTTGGATATTAGTATCAAGGACAATGGAGTTGGAATTGGTAAAAAGCATCTGGATAACATTTTCGATATGTTTTTTCGTGCTTCCAACTTAAGTAACGGGGCTGGCTTGGGATTGTATATTGCTAAAGATGTGGTTACTCGTCTGAATGGAACTATCCAGGTTAAATCGCAGGTCGGAAAGGGTACTGAATTTAGTGTTTCTTTACCCGTTATGGATTCAACTAAAGCACTTTCCGATCTATCGTATTTATCGGCTAGCAAAACATAACATAGTGTAGAGTGGCTATTGATGTATTTTTTTAGTCTTTATTCCCACCCATGTGCCCAGCATGAAGGTGATTAGACGTTTGAACAAACTCAAATGGCTTCCATAGCATGGATTTTAGTTCCTGATTACCTTCCGTAATTTTCACGAATTGATCAGCAGATATATTGGTAAAGGTTTGATGTTGCCCAGTAGTTGGCCAGGTGATTTTCAAGGTATCAATAACGCTGCTAGTACCTAACCCAATTGCCTGACGTGTTGGGTTGGCACCAAAGCTTCCGCCGGAGTTAACTGTTCGATGAATAGCTCTTGTTTCCCCAGCATTAGAAAGCGTGATTTTTATCCGGGTACCAATTGCTAAAGCATTTGACTGAGTTCCTTCTAAGATCAGTGAAATCCAATGATTTGGTGCCGAGGTTTCCTGATAAGGGTTCTCGAATAAAGCATTTTGGTATACATCACCGTAATTGGCGCCGCCCATATTAATGTAAATATCCTGATCACCATCGTTGTTTAAGTCAGCAAAAGCTATGGCATGCCCTTTTTGCAGATTCCCAAAACCACCGGCCGTGGTTACATCCTGAAAGGCTTTACCATTGTCATTTCTGAACATCAGATTGGGAATAATAGACCGAAAGTCAGGATCGCCGGTCCCCAGATACATATCTTGATAACCATCGTTGTCCAGATCACCAAAATTGCAGCCCATCGCCTGGGTAACCCGGAATAGATTGGCTTCGCGAGTAACATTTGTGAAGGTGGGAATTCCACCATTTTTCGGGCCATTGTTGCGATATAAACGAGGCATATGGGCATCATAAGGAAGACCAAGATACTCGGCCGCAACCTGCTTCGGAACTTTGCCAATCGAATTAACATCGTATCCAGAAACAAAAATATCCAGCCAGCCGTCATTGTTATAGTCCCAAAACCAGGTCGGAAAGGTCTGAATATCTTCTAGTAAACCTGTTTCTTTGGTAACATCCTGAAATTGAGGAATGATATCGCTCTCAATACCCAGATTTCTAAATAGATAATTTTGTCCGGCAAGGGTAGATATATAGACATCCGGCCAGCCATCATTGTCAAAATCCCCGGAAGTCACCCCTTTAATATATGCGGTAATCTTGATGCCGGCAGTTTCGGCTACTTCTCTGAAAGTGCCTTTCTGATTAATGTATAGTTGGGAAGGGAATTTGTATATTTTGTCGGTAGCAGTTTCATTACCAATGAACAAATCGATCCATCCATCGTGGTTAAAATCATTCCAGGTGGCAGTTTGGGTGGGCATGAATGAGAGAAGACCGACTTCTTCGGTAACATCTGTAAACGTAGGAATGCCATCAGGGCCTGTCGCGTTGTTGTGTAAAAGTGAATTAGGATACCGGCCTTGTTCTTCCATCCAGGCACCCCGTAGCACCAGCACATCCGTATGGCCATCGTTGTTATAATCAGCCTGCACCATATTTAACCCACCGGTTAATCCCCTAAGACCAGCTTCTTCGGTTCTTTCTGTGAAGGTACCCTCACCGTTATTCTGGAAATAGCGTATTTGATCCCGCAATCCCCATGATGATATCAGGATATCCAGATTACCATCTCCATTGAAATCTTCCACGACTGTTCCACCGGATAAGTCGCGAGTGGCTAAACCTAACGATGGAGCAATGTCTTTAAATTTTTTTAAGGGGTAATCGGAGGCAAATTGCGCTTGAGGTATGAGCCACTTTTCAGGGACCTGATCAGGATACTTTCCTAATGTCATATAAGCCACATTTAGCAACCAACGGGCATCCAGTGCACTATCGTTATTCTCAAGAATTTGAGTGTATGCCTCAATGGCCTTTAAAGAACCTTCTTCTTGCTGATGGTAACCTTCCGGTTGTATAGGAATGATGCAGGACGCCGATGTATGATTGATAAGGCAATTTTCCTGTTCACCCTGGCGGAGATAACATATGGCAATCAAAGAGGCTACTTCTTCCAGAATCGGATTTATCTGCTCTGGAAACCGGGATTGATACGTAAGCAACTCCTGTTGCACTGATTGATAGGAGGCTGCTGCCTCTACAGACCGGCCGGCATTCAGTAACTCTTTAGATTTCTTCAGAAGATAATCTAACCGCTGATTCGGCTCCATTGCAGCCTGAGCCATACTATCATAATGCGCAATGCGCAAATCGTGCATATAGGGATTTCGATAGTCAGTTTGTTCGTTGGCTACTTTGTCGAGTAAAGCTACCATATACTCAGAATCACCGGTATTATTACCTTCGTTGCAACTGAATAGCATGCCGGATAGTAAAAATGAAAGTAATCCGGGGAACCACTGACAGAAAACCTTCTGAACCATTCCTTTCATATATTTACTTTCTTATGGTTTCTCCCTATTATCGGGTCATCTAGTCGTTCAATTTGTACTTGTTGATTATCAGTAATTTGAGTTAAAAGTTATAATAATCTGAACACTACTAAATAGGATGACTGATTATCAAAACCCTCTGAAATTATGAAATTAATCCGTAATCAGAAATGAGGTATAAAAGAATCCTGCTAGTGAGCATATTCGCTGGCGTGCTACTTCTGATCCTAGGAGTTTATAACAGTTTGTTCCGAAAGGCGGATTCCTGGGGTGTTTATTTGCCTGGAGTTGCCTCTTTCTCATCACCTAGAACTGCTGATCTTAATGGGGATGGAATTCTAGATATCGTGATAGGGGCGGGGAGTGACGAGTTTCGTGGGTGTGATTCAGCCATTGTGGCTTTTGATGGAAAAAGCGGTGAAGTATTATGGCACGTATCCGGGCGCGACCAGATGGTAGGTTCAGCTATTTTTTCTAAGATTGATGCTGACGAAATCCCCGACATTATTCTCTCTGGCAGGGCTGGTCAACTTAGAGCTGTAAGTGGAAAAGATGGCAGCCTGATTTGGAGTTATTATTCGGAAGAAGACTTCCAACAATTTCCCGATTCGGTATTCTTAAATTTCTATGCATCCCATTTAGTACCAGATATAGACCATGACGAGCTTCCGGATCTTCTGGTAGCTAACGGTGGTGATGCAACCATTCCCCGTTACGTATCAGATCGCCCAGTTGGGCAGTTGTTACTGGTAAACACCCGTACCGGGAAGTGCATTGTCCAGGCCCCAATGCCCGATGGAGCTGAGACTTATATGACACCGCTGTGTACCGATCTTTCAGGAGATGGGCAACAAACTGTAATCTTCGGTAGCGGTGGAGAAACGCTATCGGGCCATTTGTATCGAATTCCGCTAGACTCAATGCTAACGGGTGATCTTTCTTCGGCTACGGTTTTGGCTACTGGCAAAGACCGGGGTTTCATGGCCCCGCCTGTGCTGGCTGATATAACCGGGGATGGCACGCTAGATATTATTGCTAATGCTATCGATGGCCGTATGATCGCTTTGGATGGATCGGATAACCAAGTGCTCTGGGAAGTCGGCATTCCTAATGCAGAAGTGTACGGCTCTATTGCGGTGGGTAACTTTACCGGCGATGCTACCCCTGACTTTTTTTCAAACTTTGGAGTTGGCATTTTTCCGGAAGTGGTAAAAGCCTATCAACTGATGGTGGATGGCCATACCGGACAGGTTGAATTTCTTGATTCGCTGGGCTATATACAAATCGGTAGTCCGCTGGCGGCTGATATTGATGATGATGGGTGGGATGAAGCCTTGATGAGTATGAATAGTTCTGCCACTCAGGAGAAGCAAAACATATACACCTCTCTGTTTGGCATTCAAAACCAACTACTAGTTTTCCATTTTGGTAAAAAAAGCCGACATACCCTGCTGGGCCCTTTTGTAGGCGTAAACCCGGCTTCCACTCCCTGGATTGGTGACCTTGATGGCGATAGTCAGCTCGATATTCTCTACGCTTACATGGCGGATACACTACATTATCTACCATTTAACGGCATGAAACTGCTTAGAAAGGAAATTGATGTTGATCCGTTAAATGTACACTGGGGTGGTTACATGGGAACGCATGGCAACGGAAAAAAATAAGATATAAAAAGCTTTTTTGAATCAAAATACCCATTAATGGTAGTTACAATGAAAATAGGATGGTTGGTTACCGGGATTATTCTAATCGCACTGAATTTCAGTTGGGCTTACCAAACCTGCAGGTTACAGTATATCCTCAATGCATCCCTGATACGAATCTGAAAAGGTGAAATGGAGAAGCTATTGTGGCTTGATCCTAGCTCGGAAGAAAAAACATCCAGCTATCAACCTATAGAGGGTGAGAGCCAGCAGAAACTGACATGCCACTTTATGTAATCATGGCGCTGTGATTTTCATCCCCGATACAGTCTGGATGGGCGTACGATCATCTTTGATTCAACCCATTGTAGACTGACCTTAAATTGATTTCCTTTGTGCATTCTTTTTGAGTTTTTAATCTCTGGTATGAATTTCACTTTCTCGCTGTCTCGCGTTCCTGCAATGCTTAAACAATTTGGACTAGACTGGTTTATTTTGGCGCTATTGGGCATGATCCTGCTGGCTTATCTCATACCAGGCCCCGGTGCTCAGCAAGGACCAGCTTCTCTCGATAGCATAGCTGGTTACGGAGTAAGTCTTATTTTCTTTTTCTATGGACTTAGGTTAGACGGTGCTCAGATAAAAGCCGGACTATCTAACTGGAGGCTTCACCTGATTATACAATCAGCTACGTTTCTTATTTTTCCATTACTGGTAGGGGGGCTTATTGCGCTTTTGCAGAGCGGGCAGCCGGAGTATGAATACTTATGGCTGGGGGTGTTCTTTTTGGCCGCATTGCCCTCTACGGTATCATCTTCGGTTGTAATGGTCTCTATTGCCCGTGGAAACATACCGGCGGCCATCTTCAACGCCAGCATATCCAGTTTGTTAGGTGTTTTCATTACACCGCTCTGGATGGGGCTGATGATGCAGCAAAGCTCATCTAATGAAATGAATCTGGGGTCAGTAGTGGGTAAATTGGCTTTGCAGGTGTTTCTTCCAGTGGTATTAGGCATTTTGTTGAATCCAACCAGGCTGGGTGCATTTGCCGGGCGTTATCGTAAGACCTTAAAATACTTTGACCAGCTTATCATCCTTTTGATCGTATATACCTCATTCAGTGAATCTTTTGAACAAAATATGTTTGCGGGCTATGCAGTCTCAGATTTATTGATTTTGGGTGCCGGGCTTTTAGGGTTATTTGCCGTTATGGTTATGATCCTGGTTGGGCTAAGCATTATCAGCAAATTTAATTGGGAAGATAGGATTACGCTTATTTTTTGCGGTTCCAAGAAATCGCTAGTACACGGCAGCGTGATGGCTAAGGTTTTGTTTACCGGAAGTATAGCCGGGGTGGTGCTGCTGCCAGTAATGTTATACCATGCCATGCAACTTATTATTGCAAGCATTCTTGCCCAGAGTTTTGCCCAACGAAAGAAGCCTCAGCCAATCACTTAAGCTCACTTGATGTTGAGCCAATGAAGACTCTAGAGTAATGGATGTGGGGGTGTACAACAAGAAGCTATATTTGTTAAATAATTCATATTATGTTAAGTAAAATTATGTAAGATCTAATATCTGACCTTTCTTATAACCCCTATCTGACTTGCGCAAAATAAAAATGCTTTCATTTTCACCAATTGAAATAAAAAAAGGGGCATTTGCCCCTTTTAGATTTTACATACTTTCCAGCTTAGTATTTACTTCCTGCGCTTTTTCTTCCATGCCTAATCGCTGATAGACAGTAGCCAGGGTTTCTAACACTTTTTGATTATCAGGCTCAATATTTTGAGAGGTTTCCAGGTATGGCAGCGCCTTTTCAAAATATTCTTTAGCATTTGCTTCAATTTCTTCACCTTTTTCCTGGTACTCTTTCAAATCCATACTATTGGCTTCGGCCAGAATATCAGCCGCTTCATTATAATAGTACGCCGCTAAGTTGAAGTTGGCATCAAAGTACTGAGGATCGGCTTCAATGGCTTTTTTGTAGCTTTCAACCGCCTGCTCGCCTTGATCCATTTGCTCATACAGATACCCTTGGTTATAGTAATTGCTGGCTTCACCCGGCTCTGCTTCAATAGCTTTGGCCAACTTTTGCTCAGCTTCATCATATCGCTCGCCGTTGATGAGCATGGTAATTTCGCGCTTCAAGAATTCCGGATCATCGGGAAAAACATCCTGGGCTTTGCGAATGTAGTCCAGGGCTCGTTCTTCATCTTTATTTTCTACCAGGTAGATATAGATCAAACTGTTGTAAAAATCTTTACTCACATAATCCAGGGAATCTACCAGGTACGCATAGTTCTCAGCCGCCATATTCATATCACCGGCTTGCTGAGCGGAAATTCCGCCGTAGATATAAGCCGTGGTATCATCTGGCATAGCCATTTTCGCTATTTCAAACAGTTCTAAAGCTTTACTGAAATCCTGATTAGAATAAAGTGTTGCGCCACTGTTAATAGCATTAGCCCATACCTGCTGAATCTGCTGGTCTGCTTGTACAGCATACAGTGAATTCTCTTTCTCTAACTCTTTAACTTTACTATAGGCATTGAGTGCTTTTTCGTAGGGTTGATCAGCCTGTACGGATTTTGTTGAATCGGTAGCAATAGCCAGATAGACATCACCATAGGTGTACCATGTTTTTCCGTCATCTTTGGTTTTTTCATCATTGATGGCCGGATCTATCATTTCTTTGGCTTCGGCTAATTCACCTTTCTCTAAAGATGCTTGAGCCTTCCGTACATTCTTTGCTTGCCCATAGGATAGTACGGGTAAGGCAATTAATGCCACAAGCAGTAATCTAAATTGTTTCATAACGTGTAGTAAGTATTAATTATAAAAAGTTCAAGAATTTAAATCATCTGTGCCATTATCAGTGTCTGCACTATTTTCTGGTAAAGTATCTTCTACTTCAGCCTGAATTTCATCTTCAATTTCTACTTTGGTTACCGAAGCAATCATATCCTGATCACTAAGACGGATCAACCTAACTCCCTGAGTGGCTCTCCCCATTACTCGCAAATCAGAGACTGGGGTTCGTATCATAATGCCTGATTTATTAATAATCATTAAGTCATCTTGATCTGATACCTTCTCAATGGTTACCAGGCTTCCGGTCTTGGATGTGATATTAAGCGTTTTAACACCTTTGCCACCTCTTCGAGTAATTCGGTATTCGTCAATGGCTGATCGTTTGCCATATCCATTCTCTGAAACAACAAGCAGGGTTTCATCAGTTCCATACAGACAAACCATACCTACTACCCGATCATTGTCATTATCCAGGCTGATACCCCGTACTCCGGCAGCATTACGTCCCATAGGACGCACTTCATCTTCTGGAAAGCGTATTGCCCGTCCGGATTTGACAGCTAAGAGTATTTCAGATTTACCATCGGTTAGATTTACACTAAGTAACCGGTCATTTTCATTAATGGTAATGGCATTAATACCGGTTATCCGGGGGCGAGAGAATGCTTCCAGAACAGTTTTCTTAATGGTACCTTGTTCGGTACACATCACAATGTAGGAGTTGTTAATATAATCCGGGTCTTCCAGAGTTTTTATGTTGATAACCGCTCTCACATTATCCGTTGCAGGAATATTAATGAGGTTTTGAATGGCTCTGCCCTTGGCGGCTTTTCCTGCCTCAGGAATCTCATATACTTTTAACCAGTAAACCCTGCCTAATTCGGTAAAGATGAGCAGATAATTATGGGTGTTAGCGATAAAAAGATGTTCGGTGAAATCGCCATCTTTAGCCGAAGCGCCCCGAGAGCCAACCCCACCTCTGGCCTGAGCCCGGTATTCATCCAGGTGGTTTCGTTTAATATAGCCATTGTGCGAGATGGTAATTACCATCGGCTCATTAGGGATGATATCTTCAATGCTGATATCTTCTGCACTATGAACGATCTGGGTTCGCCGTTCATCGCCAAAACGGGTGTTTAAATCATCTAATTCTTCTTTAATGATACTCATTCTCAGGTCGCGATCTTCCAATACCTGGTTCAGGTACGCTACCTGCTTGAGAACTTCAGCATATTCACTCTCAATTTTTTCTCTTTCCAGTCCGGTTAACCGCTGTAAACGCATATCCAAAATGGCTCGAGACTGAATTTCTGTAAGTTCAAACTCACTCATCAGGCTATTACGAGCAGTCTCAGGATCACGTGACCCACGAATTATTTCTATAACGCGGTCAATGTTATCCAGAGCAATCAGATAACCTTGCAACAGGTGGGCACGTCGTTCTGCCTCTGCCAGTTCATACTGAGTACGTCGGACTACCACATCGTGCCGGTGGTTGACATAGTGTCCAATGATCTGCTTCAGATTCAGGGTTAGTGGCCGGCCTTTCACTAACGCCACGTTATTCACGCCAAATGACGATTGAAGCTGGGTATATTTATAGAGGTTGTTCAGTACTACATTTGGAACAGAATCTTTTTTCAGGTCGTAGACGATCCGCATCCCCTTTCGGTCAGATTCATCCCGGATGTCCGATATACCTTCAATTCGTTTTTCATTTACCATGGCTGCCGTCTTCTCGATCATAGCAGCTTTGTTAACCTGATAAGGAATTTCTGTAACGATAATCTGAGGCTTCCCGGTTTTGCTCTCGGTAATTTCTGCTCGGGCTCGCATCACAACTCGTCCGCGCCCGGTTTCAAAAGCAGATTTTACCCCCTGATACCCGTAAATAATACCGCCAGTAGGAAAGTCAGGTGCCTTAACGTATTGCATTAACTCAGCAATAGTAATATCTTCATTATCAATGTATTGCTTAATACCTTCAATAACTTCAGATAAATTGTGAGGCGGCATATTGGTAGCCATTCCTACTGCAATACCAGAAGTGCCGTTTACCAGAATATTGGGCAATTTACTGGGTAGGCAGACTGGCTCCTGTAATGAATCGTCAAAGTTAGGCTGGAAATCAATCGTATCTTTATTGATATCACCTAACATTTCCTCAGCTATCCGCTGTAAACGGGCTTCGGTGTAACGCATAGCGGCTGGTGAGTCGCCGTCGATAGAACCAAAGTTACCCTGGCCGTCTACGAGCATATAGCGCATAGACCAATACTGCGCCATACGTACCATAGTATCATATACTGAGGCATCACCGTGAGGGTGGTATTTACCGAGAACTTCCCCGACAATACGGGCTGATTTTTTATGGGCCCGATTGTGAACCAGTCCTAAATCCAGCATGCCGTACAATACCCGGCGGTGTACTGGTTTTAAACCGTCTCGCACATCAGGTAAAGCGCGCGAAATAATCACCGACATAGAGTAGTCGATGTACGCGCCTCTCATCTCATCTTCAATATTAATAGGAATGATATTTTCCTTACTGCCTTCAGCCATATTGGTTGTAAAAAATTGTAGGTATGGACGTTTTATCTAGCCTGCAAGTTACACAAATTTGTGTAATGCCTATAATTTAAGGGACGATTCCTACGTTAATAGAGGCTATTTTTTCTTCTTCTGAAAAAGTTTTTTCCGGGAAGCACTACGTTTCCGCTTTGATTTAACCAACTCGGGGTATAATTCCCCAATTTTAGGGTCTTGCTTGCGCCAGAATGGCTGCCCTCTCACTTCTTGCCGAATCCCCGTTTTGGGATTAGTTACATAATGCTTCATCTGGGTTTTATCGGCCTTGATAGGTGAGCGTGGTAAGTCCGGGTAGTTAAGGCTAACGCCCAGGGTAATAAAAAAGGATGAGTTGCGGTGATCCATACTAGTCGTAGGGCCATCTGGTAACGCCAGACTATAGCTTTTAAACTCGTAGGCCGGTCGTAGATACACTCTAAAATATTCAGAATATACTTTCTCCAGGGTCACGCCAATATTAAAGAATGGAGTGGCTTCGATCTGAGTTTTATCAAAACCACTTCCCATTTTAATAACACCTGCCCTCAGGTCTATTCCAAATGCATTATCGTAGTACTCATAAACACTATAGCCTAATAAACCGAAATAGCGAATCTGAGTGGTTCTAAAGGATGCAGGTTCAGGAAAAGGAGAATGAAAATCTTCTGGTTGCGGTGGGTTGGCCCGGTGAAAATCCAGGTTGGCTCCACCACCAATTCTGAACCGGTACAGATTAAAATAAATCAGCAGGTTCACCGGAATGTGATATCCACCACCTTTCATCATGATTGAAGAAGAGTCACTGGTAACCAGTGTGAGACTGTCCGGATTGTCAGGGATAATAAACTGGGCCGGAACAGCTTTGTTGAACCAATTGCTGTAGCCATTCACCGTAGCCCCCCTTTCGGTATTCGGGAAAATATAGGAGCCTTCTGATGTTCTCAGGTAGTTGTAATCGGTTAGCTCATGCCGATAAAAGGTGCGACCGTAACCAGAACTTATATTTACTGAAAATTTATTTAAGATAGCGCGTAGTGGATAACTGGGACGATCATTATACCCCATAGGATCAAAGCCCTGATCCTGCGCATAAATTAGAAAAGGAGAACAAAGCAGTAAGAGTACGCCAATGCATCGGAATGTCATGAGAAAATTATTATTCAACAGTAACCGGGTTGAAATAGCTGACTTTTGACTATTTACAATAACTTTTCCAAATTGTAACGAATTTATCACTTCTGGCATATACAACGTACCTTTTTTTCGATACCTACTCCGAAATGGTTACTTTAACTAAAGCTATTTAATCGTTTATTAGTCAATATCTTAACAATGAACTATACTATAAAAAAGATTGCTGTAATTGGTGCCGGAACCATGGGCAACGGAATTGCCCATGTATTTGCTTTACATGGTTTTCCGGTAGTGCTGATTGATCTTGATGAACATCAGTTAACCAAGGCCCAGGCCACAATTTCTAAAAATCTGGATCGCCAGCGCAGTAAAGAGCAAATTACCGAAGTACAACAACAACAAGCACTAAGTAACTTATCAGTAAGCAATTCGGTGGCTGAAGGAAGTGCAGATGCTGATTTAGTAGTAGAGGCTGCCACTGAGCAGTTTTCTGTAAAGCAAACCATCTTCCGGCAGTTGGATGAAATTACCAAACCTACGGCAATTCTAGCAACGAATACTTCCTCAATATCAATTACGAAGTTAGCCAGTGCAACCCAACGTCCCGGCCAGGTAATTGGTATGCATTTCATGAATCCCGTACCAGTGATGAAGTTAGTGGAAGTTATCAATGGTTATGCTACTAACTCAGAGGTAACTCAAACCATAAAAACATTAGCCGAACAGCTGGAAAAAGTCCCCTTGGTTGTCAACGACTATCCGGGTTTTGTATCCAATCGAATACTAATGCCTATGATTAATGAAGCTATTTACACATTGTTTGAAGGAGTGGCTGGAGTTACTGAGATAGATCAGATTATGCAGCTAGGCATGGCACACCCAATGGGACCTTTACGATTAGCAGATTTTATTGGGTTGGATGTATGCCTGTCTATTTTACAGGTTTTACAGGAAGGTTTTGGCAACCCTAAGTATGCTCCATGTCCATTATTAATGAACATGGTAGAAGCGGGTAGACTAGGAGTGAAGAGTGGCGAAGGCTTTTACGACTATAGGGAAGGACCCAAGTCTCATACCATCGCCACTCGTTTTAAAACTGTTTAGTTACAGTATTCCTGCAAGGCAGCTTCTGCTTCGGCAACGTTCATAGACTGAGCCATTTTAATATCAGCACAGCCGCTGCTTTTTTTGCCCTGAAACACTTTTAATGCACCGCGGTACAGATACGCTTCACCATAATTTTTATCCTGGCTAATCGCTTGATTGTAGGCTTCCATTGCCTTTTGGGTTTCACCCAGTTTATGATACGAGCGGCCTAGCAGATAATATGCTTGGGAATCGCTTTTTTTAACTTTTGCTGCTTTTTCAAAATAAAAGGAAGCATCACCATAGTTCTGATTGCGAAAATGGTATTTTCCGATACTCATCAGCGCATTAGCATGCTTCGGGTCAATCTCAATGGCTTCTTCGTAATTGGCCAACGATTTATCAAACTGGCCCAACTCTTCATATGCCCGTCCCTGATTATAGATTGATTTCAGATCTTCCGGATTGTATTCCAGGTATGCTTCATACTGCTCAATAGCTGCTTCGTAGTTACCTTGTTCAAATAACTTATCGCCTTCACGCGATTGGTCATCACCACAAGAAAATAGCAGGGATGCCGATACCAAAAGGCAAAGAAAAACTCTCATAACTCTAATTCTATTATGCTAAAATCGTAAACGTTAGAAAAACGGAATAAAATAGATTTTGTTACTTTACACAGCTACTTGATGGTCGCGTAAAGCCTGGTTGAGTGAAGTTTTTCGGTCGGTGCTTTCTCGGCGCTGCCCAATGATGAGCGCGCAGGGTACCTGATAGTCGCCAGCCGGGAATTTTTTAGTGTAGGATCCAGGAATTACAACCGAGCGGGCTGGCACTCGTCCCTGATATATAACTGGTTCATCCTGAGTAACATCAATAATTTTAGAACTAGCAGTAAGTGTAACATTGGCGCCTAACACTGCTTCGGACTCAATATGCACGCCTTCCACTAAAATACAGCGTGATCCGATAAAAGCGTTATCTTCTACAATAACCGGTTTTGCTTGTACGGGTTCTAAAACACCCCCTACTCCCACTCCACCGCTTAAATGAACGTTCTTGCCGATCTGAGCACAGCTCCCTACTGTGGCCCAGGTATCAACCATTGTTCCCTCATCTACATAGGCTCCGATATTTACATATGATGGCATCATAACTACACCTTTGCTAAGATAAGCCCCGTATCGTGCAATAGCATGAGGAACAACCCGCACCCCTAGTTGACTATAACCGGTTTTCAGCTTCATCTTGTCATGAAACTCAAACGGACCTACTTCCAGGGTCTTCATTTTTTGTAAGGGAAAATACAGGATTACTGCTTTTTTAACCCACTCATGAACGACCCATTGTCCGTCAATCGGTTCAGCCACCCGCTTCTTGCCCATGTCAAGATCAGCAATAATGGTTTTTATGGCTATTTTTACATCTTTATCTTCTAGTAACGAACGATCGTCCCAGGCGGCGTCGATCATTTGTTGGAGTTCCATACGCGTTTTGTTCCCTTGTTTTGATTATGAAGAAATGGTGAAAAAAGAAGTTGTGGTTATTGCTTCTGTTTTAAAACCGGTAGACGATACTCGCATGTACGAGAAAATGGCACAATCACTTGCTCGTACCGGTAAATTTCGGGTGAATATACTAGGTTTTTTCTCAAATACACATTCTGCCCATCGCGATATTGAATTTCACCCAATCTTTCAATTTAAACGAAACCACTATCGCCGTTTAATCGCAAATTTAATTTTTTACAAGGCACTTTCCCGATACCCCCCACAGGTCATTATTGTGACTACTCCAGAACTGGCTCCGGCCACGTTAGTGTATAAATTTCTGCATTCAAAGGTCAACGTTTTCTATGATATGGTAGAAAATTATTCGTTGAACCTTTTACATCATCACCAGCGCCATACATTTTTAAGAGGGCTGCTGGCAAAAGTAATTACATATTGGGAAAAGCAGTTACTAAAGAAAAGTAAAATGGTTCTGGTTGCCGAAAAAGGATATTACCAGGAAAAACAGGGTCTTTCTTCTTTCCGAACACTACTATTAGAAAACAAAGTTTCCCCTTCAATAAAAGTTTCTAAAAAACAGCAAACTGTTAAGGAAGAACTTTTACTGGTTTATACCGGTACTATAAGCCCTGCATACGGCATTTGGGATGCGTTAAGGCTGATTGAGCAGCTTAGGAATGTACTGGCAGAAAAGCTAACGTTCCATCTTATAGGCCACGTTACTCAGACGGAAACGTATGATAGACTTGAAAAGTATCTGAACAAACATTACTGGATTCAAGCCACGATCAGTCAGCATCCAATACCTCACCAGCAACTATTAGATGTAATACAACAGGCAGATTTTGGCTTGGTATGCCACAAACCGCTACCCAGTATCCGTCATTGTTTTCCAACCCGAATATGGGAATACATGGCTTGTGGTCTGCCGTTCATTTTGCAGGATCATGCCCTCTGGGTAGATTATTGCCAGCCCTGGCATTGTGCTATTCCTCTGAATTTTTCACAGTCAGAATGGCCAGTTACCTCACTTATTAAACGGCTTTATCAAGAAGATTTTTATCCCAACGGAATTTCTGATTCCATCTATTGGGAAGAACAGCCCTTTCTGTCTGCGATCATCGAGAATGGCTAATCTTCCAGGGACCACTCATTTAAGATTGCAATCGCATGATGGGCCGTCATATCATACTGGCAGGGAACTACTGATACGTAATTATTGGCGATGGCCCACTCATCATTATCTTCACCCTTATCGTGATTAACAAAATTACCAGCCATCCAGAAATAACGTCGTCCGTACGGATCATGGCGCTGATCAAACTCTTCCTGCCATTTGGCATGGGCCTGCCGGCAAACCTTAATGCCCTGAATGGGTTCTCGCTGTTTATGAGGAAAATTTACATTGAGGGCTACACCTTCGGGCAAGCCGTGGTTCAGAGATGTTTTAGCAATTTTATAGATATACTCAGCCGTATGCGAAAAGTCCGCATCAGCATCATAATCAGCTAGAGAAAATCCAATAGCTGGAAACCCTTCTATAGCTGCTTCTACGGCGGCAGACATAGTCCCAGAATAAAGTACACTGATAGAAGTGTTACTACCGTGGTTTACTCCACTAACCACCAGATCAGGTGGCTGGTCTTTTAGAATATAATGTTTACCCAGCTTTACGCAGTCTGCCGGCGTGCCCGAGCATTTATAGGATTTAGCATTTTTGAACAAACTGGTTTCACTAAGCCGCAGAGGTTCGCCAATGGTAATCGCATGCCCCATGCCTGATTGAGGGCTGTCAGGAGCTACCACGACAACATCGCCTAATTCTACCATGATATTGACCAGAAACTGAATACCCTTGGATGTGATGCCGTCGTCGTTAGAAACTAAAATGAGTGGTCGCCCCATGCAAACAAATTATCGTTATGAGTTTAATAGTGAATTATAATAAGCTGTAATTCGTACCAGATCACGCTGCCGATCGGTTTTAAGCTTGTTTTTCTTCATATACTTCTCTACTTCCGGCTTATTTTTATCCAGTACCTCGTAGAGATCATCTTTCTTTTGGGAATAATATTGAATGTTACCGTCCTGGTCTAGAAAGTAATAGTTGTAATTAAGGCGGTAACGGGTGGCATACCGGTTTCCATAATAGCTATAGTAGCCATACACCGGTATGGTTTCCTGTACCATTTCTTCCCGGCAAAGCAAGGTCATGGTGTTTTCATAGAGAACCTCAAAAAGCATTGGAGTTTTGTAATTCTGGCTTACCTGGTAAGGCAAGGCATAAAATTCCCGATACCGGCCGTACTCAGCATCAAATACTTCAAAGAAAAGAATTTTTTGGGCACTATAGGTTTTGATCGTATTGTTCGTACTTAATTGGATAACATCCGCTTCAAGGTTGTATTTTATTTTGCCTCGAAATGTGTCACCATCCATAGTGGTTAGTTTCCCTTCATGCCACACTTCAGAAGGAAAATACTGGGCGTAGGTAGTGGTTAGGGCTATTAAGATCAGGATGTTGCTAATAAAAAACTTCTTCATATAGGTCAGAATTTTACATACATAACACAGTTTATGGCAAAATAGTGTGACTTAAGGAGTGAGAGGAATATGATCTACAATCTCTAAGCCGTACCCCTGAAGTCCGGCCCGTTTCACTGGGTGGTTAGTAATTAACTTTATTTTATGCACCCCCAGGTCACGAAGAATCTGAGCACCAATCCCATAATCACGTCTATCCATTTTTACCCCCAGGGCTGAAATAGATTCCTTGTCATTTTCGTCTCTTCGTTTCTGATATTCCTTCAGGCGCTCTAAAATATTACTACCGAGTCCTTCCTGGTTCATGTATAAGATCACACCTTTTTCTTCTTGATTCAAAATTTCCAGAGAACGTTGTAATACGCTAAACTGATTATTCATAAAAGTGCCGAAAATATCCTCAAACAGATTAGAAGAGTGAACCCGGACGGTCACGGTCTCTTCTGTGCCCCAATGCCCTTTAACGAAAGCTAAATGAACCTCATCCGTTGTAATCTGGGTATATGCATACAACTGCAATTCTCCATACTTAGAATCAAGTGGAACAGCTACTTCACGTCGTATCAGGCTGTCGTGCTGCAGGCGGTATTGTATGAGATCCTGAATAGACACCAGCTTTAATTTAAACCGGTCGGCAACCTTCCGTAAATCCGGTAGTCGAGCCATCGTACCATCTTCATTCATAATTTCTACTAACACACCAGCCGGAGATAAGCCAGCAAGTCGGGGAAGGTCGATAGCAGCTTCGGTGTGTCCAGCTCGCCGTAATACCCCACCATTCTTTGCTTTCAACGGAAAAATATGACCAGGCCGCCCCAGATCATCCGGCGTCGTATCTGCGTTAACCAGGGCTTGAATAGTTTTAGAACGGTCTGAGGCTGATATTCCGGTAGTGCACCCATGCCCAATGAGGTCTACCGAAATTGTGAATGGAGTATCGTAATGAGATGTGTTACGACCTACCATCAACTCTAGTTCAAGTTCCTGGCAGCGTGCTTCAGTCAGCGGTGCACAAATGAGCCCACGCCCATGTATAGACATAAAATTGATGATTTCTGGGGTGATTTTATCGGCTGCGCAGACAAAATCACCTTCATTCTCTCGTTGTTCATCATCCACCACTATTATTATTTCGCCTTGTCGAATCGCTTCTATAGCATCTTGTATTGTATCAAGCATAAATCCTGAATATTGAGGTAATTTAAATTGAGGAATAAAGATACGCAAACCTCGCTACTTCCCTATTTTCATCTTTAAAAGACTAAAGTATTACTTAACATAACTTTAGTTACGTAACATTAATTCGATCTTCCTATTGTCATCTTGCTTAACTCTCTTATTTTTGTGATGATAAACAACTAATAATTATTCTTATGAAGCCTTTTTTGGACGATAATTTTTTGCTTCAGTCCCCTACTGCTCAAACACTCTATCATCAATATGCTCAGCATCAGCCTATCATAGATTACCACTGTCACCTTCCTCCTGACCAGATTGCCCAGGATATGCAGTTTAACAACCTAACGCATATCTGGCTGTATGGCGATCATTATAAGTGGCGAGCCATGCGTGCCAATGGTGTCAATGAACGATATTGTACCGGTGAGGCAGATGATTACGACAAGTTCATGGCGTATGCGAAGACCGTCCCCTATACCTTGCGGAATCCTTTATATCATTGGACTCACCTGGAACTAAAACGCTACTTCGGCATTGATGAGTTATTAAACGAAAAAACCGCGCCTGCCATTTGGGAAAAAGCCAATAGCATGCTTTCCTCTCCTGATATGAGTTGCCGTGGTCTGCTTAAGAAAATGAATGTCAAAGTAGTATGTACGACTGATGATCCTACCAGCTCATTAGAATACCATCGTCAGCTACAGAGCGAAGGGTTTGAAGTACTAATCTTACCTACTTTCCGAGCGGATAAAGCCATGGCGGTAGATGAACCCGAAGCTTATAATCAGTACCTTGAAAAACTTGAAGCTAGTGCCGACATATCTATTGATAGCTATCAGAACCTGATTGATGCACTCGTTTCTCGCCATGATTATTTTGCCTCACTGGGGTGCCGACTATCTGATCATGGTCTGGAAGTTGTTTACGCTGCTGATTATTCTGAACAGGAAATTAACCAAGCATTTGATAAGATACGCAAAGGACAGTCTTTGTCAGGTGAAGAGATATTGAAATTGAAATCTTCTATCTTATATAACCTGGCTATTTTAGACCATAGTAAAGGATGGACCCAACAATTTCATCTTGGTGCACTGCGCAACAATAATACGAGGATGTTAAAAGCCCTGGGTCCAGATACCGGGTTTGACTCTATTGGAGATTTTTCTCATGCTCAGTCATTATCCCGCTTTTTTGACCGCCTGGATCAATCTGATCAGCTTGCCAAAACCATTATTTATAATCTGAACCCCAGTGATAACTACCTGATTGGTACCATGATCGGGAATTTTAACGATGGGTCAACTCCCGGTAAAATGCAATTTGGCTCCGGGTGGTGGTTTCTGGATCAGAAAGAAGCCATGGAGTGGCAGATGAATGCGCTCTCCAATCTTGGTTTGTTAAGCCGGTTTTTAGGGATGCTTACCGACTCCCGAAGCTTCCTCTCCTACCCTCGCCATGAGTATTTCCGCCGAATCTTATGTAATCTGTTTGGTAGTGATATAGAGAATGGCGAACTTCCCCACGATTTGGATTTGATCGGTGAGACCGTCCAAAACATATGTTACTTTAATGCGAAGAACTATTTCCAATTTGAACAACCAAATCGCTAGACCCTAAATCTGGCTTAAACCTAACTTTCATTTATGAGTCAAAAAGTTGTCACCTTCGGAGAGATTATGCTCCGCCTAGCTACCCCTCAATTCCAGCGTTTTATCCAGGCAACCGAATTTGAAGCTACCTACGGGGGTGGAGAAGCCAATGTTGCCGTTTCATTAGCCAATTATGGCCTTGATCCTCAGTTTGTTACTCGCCTCCCCGATAATGATATCGGCAAAGCTGCCCTTTCCATGCTCCGTAAGTATAATGTTGGTACTGACCACATTACTTATGGGGGTGACCGACTGGGTATATATTTCCTGGAAACGGGTGCAGTAAGCCGGGGCAGCAAGGTAGTATACGACCGAGCACATTCCGCACTCGCTGAGATTGAAAAAGGTATGATTGACTGGGATAAAGCACTAGATGGCGCTTCCTGGTTTCATTGGACGGGTATAACTCCGGCTATATCTCAGGGTGCAGCCGATGCCTGTTTGGAAGGTGTTCAAGCAGCAAATGCTAAGGGCATTCCGGTTTCATGCGACCTAAATTACCGCAAAAATCTATGGAAATACGGAAAAACCCCAGCCGATGTTATGCCTGATCTGGTTGCCGGTTGCGATGTTATCTTAGGAAATGAAGAAGATGCGGAAAAAGTCTTTGACATCCACCCGGAAGGAGTAGATGTTACCCAGGGCAATGTTGAAGCGGCGGCCTACGAGTCGGTTTGTCAGCAGTTGCTAGAAAAATTTCCTAAGGCCAGCAAAGCCATTATTACTCTACGTGGTTCAATCAGTGCCAGCCACAATTCATGGTCTGGTGTGCTATATGATGGAAAAACGCTCTACGAAGCCCCTACCTACCAGATTACTCATATCGTAGATCGTGTGGGTGGTGGTGATTCTTTTATGGGTGGCCTTATTTATGGCTTGCTTACCTACGGAGACGACCTGCAAAAAGCCCTTAACTTTGCTGTGGCAGCCTCCTGCCTGAAGCATACTATCCACGGTGACTTCAATATGGTGACTGTTTCTGAAGTAGAAAAACTTATGAGCGGCGATGCCTCCGGGCGAGTATCTCGCTAAAATACTTCATAAAGTATACTATGCTAATTGGCTTACGCTTAACGTGTTAGCGTAGTATACTCTATCCACTTTTTCATTACCCTTCAAACTTACTAAAGATATTATGGCACGATTTACTCGTATTCAGGTGCTGTCGCAAATGCACGAAACCGGCATGGTTCCGGTATTTTTTCACAAAGACATTGAAGTTGCTAAACAAGTACTTAAAGCCAGCTATGATGGTGGTGTCCGCGTATTTGAATTTACTAATCGGGGTGATTACGCCCATGAGGTGTTCGGCGAACTCAATAAATACGCTGAAGCCGAACTCCCGGGTATGATTCTGGGAGTTGGTTCTATTGTAGATGCCGGCACTGCTTCCTTATATATACAGTTAGGCGCTAACTTTATTGTTTCTCCGGTTTTAAGCGCAGACATGGCTAAAGTCTGTAATCGACGCAAAATTTCATGGTCGCCCGGATGTGGTTCGCTTTCTGAGATCTCATATGCTGAAGAGCTTGGGGCTGATATTGTAAAAATCTTCCCGGCTACACAGGTAGGCGGACCGGCCTTTGTTAAGGGCGTGAAAGGTCCGTGCCCCTGGACCAGCATTATGCCAACCGGTGGTGTTTCTCCGACCGAAGAGAACTTAAAAGGATGGTTTGACGCCGGTGTGGCCTGTGTAGGCATGGGATCGCAGCTTATTACTAAGGATATTATCCAAGAAAGTAACTATGACCTACTGAAGGAACGCACCCAGCAGGCCATGGATATTATCCGGAACCTGCGGAAAAAATAAAATATATCGGTACTTTACCATCTATGCGACTACTACTCTACAGCAACCTTCTCCTGATCAGCGGCTTTCTATTTGGCTGCCATCAACTGACTAACGAACGGTATTTAAAGATTGCCCACTCTAATGATGCTTCTCACCCGGTACATCAGGCTATGTTATTTATGGCCGAACAGGTTAAAGAGAAATCCAACGGGCAACTACAGATTAATGTGTACCCCAGTGCCCAGTTGGGTCAGGAGAGGGAGTGCATAGAGCTACTGCAAATTGGTAGCCTGGCCATGACGAAAAGCTCTTCGGCAGTGATGGAAGGCTTTGCGCCGAATTTCAAAGTACTATCTATCCCCTATCTCTTTCAGGGAAAAGAGCATCAGTTTGAAGTGCTGGATGGTGAGATTGGCAAAGAACTCCGGTTGGAAGGAGAAAAGTTCTGGCTGCGTGGGCTCTGCTTTTATGATGCCGGCTTCCGCAGCTTTTACACCAAAGATGCTCCCGTGGAAGATCCTCAGGATTTACAGGGAAAGAAAATCCGGGTGATGCCCAGTAATACCGCCATCCAGATGGTGCAGGAATTAGGCGGGTCCCCTACCCCTATTTCTTACGGTGAGTTATACACAGCCTTACAGCAAGGAGTGGTAGATGCTGCCGAAAACAATCCGCCCAGCTTTTATTTCTCTAAGCACTACGAAGTATGCAAGTATTATTCCCTGGATGAGCACACCGCCATTCCGGATATTTTACTCATCAGTACTATTGTGTGGGAGAGCCTTTCTGAGCAGGAACAGCAGTGGCTACAGGAGGCGGCTAACGAATCGGCAGTGTACGAACGGGAACTTTGGGCTAAAGCTGAGCAGGAAAGCCTGGACGCGGTAGAAAAAGCAGGAGTAACTATTACCCGGCCAGACAAAGCCAAGTTTTCGGACAAAGTAGAGCCTATGTACGAACAGTACAAAGAAGAGCCGGAAGTATACGACCTAATACAACGAATTCAAGCGGTGCAGATTGACAGCACCCAGGTAAGTTTGCGCTAAGCAAGCTATTTCACTACTCAATTATGAAGTTTAAACCCTATCTAGATCGCTTTCTGGAGAGAGTGCTAATTAGCATTATGGCCCTAATGGTCGTAAACGTGCTTTGGCAAGTAGCCAGCCGGTATCTTATGCAATCTCCCAGCTCTTTTACCGACGAACTATCCCGCTACCTCCTCATCTGGCTGAGCCTGTTGGGTGCGAGTTATGTAACCGGAAAAAAAATGCATCTGTCCATAGACCTGTTGATGCAGAATATCAATACCCGTCGTCAAAAAACATTAAATACCGTTATTTACAGCCTGGTTGCTCTGTTCGCATTTCTGGCTATGGTGGTCGGTGGAATCCGCTTGCTCTATATTGTCTTTTCACTGGGGCAAACCTCACCGGCTTTAGAAATTCCCATGGGTATTGTCTACCTGGTGCTGCCTATCTCAGGACTCACCATTATCTATTACAGCATTCTGAATATTATCCAGCCTCACCAACCAGATGATAGCTCCATCGGTCATGCACTGGATTAATCAACAACCTCACTTATGTATCTTACCGAAGTTCTTATTCTGGTTTTAAGTTTTGTGGTATTACTGGGCATCGGAGTACCCATTGCTTTTAGCATAGGGTTATCGGCTATGTTCACCATGCTGGTCAGTATTGAATCAGTGGCCGCTTTTACCACGTTGGCTCAACGGATGGCCACCGGACTTGATAGCTTTGCCTTATTAGCCATTCCATTCTTCATTCTGGCCGGCCAGCTCATGAATAAAGGAGGCATCGCCGGTAAGTTAATTGATTTTGCTAAAGTTATGGTAGGCACACTACCTGGAGGGCTCGCTTTTGTCAATATCATTGCTGCTATGCTATTCGGGGCTATTTCCGGTTCAGCAGTAGCGGCTGCTTCGGCCATCGGCGGCATTATGCACCCCCGTATGGTGAAAGAAGGATATTCTCAGTCCTTCAGTGCAGCTGTGAATATTACGGCTTCAACAACTGGCATGATCATTCCCCCCAGCAATATTCTTATTGTGTATTCGCTGGCCAGCGGTGGTGCGTCTATTGCAGCCTTGTTTGTAGCAGGGTATATTCCCGGTATTCTGGTAGGCTTATCCCTAATGATTGTGGCGGGAGTTATTGCCCGAAAGCACGGATACCCGGTTGGTGAACGAGTGCAGTTGCGAGAAGCCTTTTTAAAATTTCTGGATGCAATCCCCAGTCTAATTTTGCTGGTCGTGGTGATCGGTGGTATCATTGCCGGAATTTTTACTGCCACTGAGGCTTCGGCGGTTGCGGTATTATACACGCTAATCCTTTCCGTATTTGTTTACCGGAAGGTTGATCATCGGAACTTGCCGGAAATTTTGCTACAAACCGTAAGCACCACTTCTATTGTCATGATCCTGATAGGAACGTCGGTGGGAATGTCCTGGGTGATGTCGTACGAGAACCTTCCGCAGAGCGTAAGTGAAGCGTTACTAGCCGTTAGCGATAACCCGGTAATTATTCTATTAATCATCAATCTTATCTTGCTGGCAGTAGGCGTGTTCATGGACATGACTCCTGCGGTATTAATTTTCACTCCTATCTTTTTACCAGTGGTTACCAACCTTGGAATGGACCCGATTCATTTCGGCATTGTGATGGTATTAAACCTTTGTATTGGACTTTGTACCCCACCGGTGGGCTCAGTTCTCTTTGTTGGGTGCAGTGTTGCGCGTATTGGTATTGATAAGGTAATCAGGCCACTTCTGCCTCTCTTCATTGCCATGATTATTGCATTGATAGTTGTTACCTATATTCCTGCTTTAAGTTTGTGGCTTCCGGGAGTGTTCGGATTATAGTCTCAACAATTCTTCTGGAGGTATTTTCACCTAAGGAGAATCCGTAGCCCAAACTAACAGGATGTAAGTTTTTTAACTAAAATTAACTTTTTTATGAGCTTAAAACTGAAATAAGGGGTTATACACGTTTTTACCAGAAAAAAATTTTTCATAAATTATGTAAGGAAATTTCTGTTTAAGAAATTTTTTTCTACTTTTAGGATGCATTCTACCATTGTACCTACAAATTTATGAACGAGTTACAAGATCTTATTCAGATCATTCGCAAAAAAGGGCACCGCAGTATTCAATTGGTGAACTTCAATTTTCGAAAGAAAGAAACATCCAAAGACAACTTATTGTATCAAGGTATCCTGAATGATGCCTTTACCTCGGATGAGGATGCTTCTCAATCGCTTTTCCAAGCTGATCCGGGTAATCGGAATTACCGGAATGCGAAGTCTAAGCTGAAGAATAAACTTCTCAACCACCTTTTCTTTCTGGATTACGATAAGGAAAGCTACACCTACTACGAACAGTGCCGATATGACTGTGAGAAGAATCTACTACAGGCTAAGATATTAACTTCAGAGAACGCTGATGAGATTGCCCAGAAGCTTATCCCCTCGCTCATTCGTACAGCAACGGAATATGAGCTTTACGATATTCTGGTCGGAGCACTGGAGTTAGAAAAAAATTACCACTCCCGCCAAGGTAAAATTACTCCATTTCTGGAAACCCGCGCCGCATTGGCCGAAGCTCGCCTAAAACTCAGAGCCTACCAGTCTAGTGAAGATTTATTTTACGAAACACTGGTGCACATTCATAAATCAGTGAGTGCTCAAAAACGGGTACTGGACACAATACCCAAAACCATTGAGCAGATTCATCACATTGCGGACCGAGTTCAAAGCAATTCTATCTCTCTAATCGGGTATAAGCTCTCTCTACTGTTTTATCAGTTAAACTGGGACTATGATAAAACGCTGGAGTTGTGTACACAACTGGAAGACCGTTACTTAAACCGGCCCAACAATGAAATACATGTAAACCTGCAACAGAAAGAAGTAGTCTTTACAAAATTGTATGCTTACATCTACTTAGAAGAAGTGGTGCAGGGCATTCCTTATGCTAAACGCAAGCAAGCGCTCTTTAAGCCTAGCCATTCCGACTGGTTTACGTTTATGGAATATTACCTACTTCTGTTAATGAAAGGTGAGCAGTATAAGGACGCAGCTAAGATTTTCCGTAAAGTTCGCACCAACAAGAATTTTAATAGCCTTCCTCAGGAAATCCGGGATCGTTGGGCTATTTACCGGGTATACCTTATCTACTTCAACGACTCTAAAATCCTGCGCTGGGGCTTTAACCTGGAAGAGTTTCTTGAAAAGAAACCGGATTACCCAAAAGAGTACGACAGCTTCAATATTGCTTCTTATACCGTTCGGTTCATGTTCTTATTACGCAATGGGTGCGTGAGTGAATTGAAAGACTGCGTCAATAGCATGTCTGATTACAAATCGTCTCACCTGGATAAACGTAATAATTACCGCAGCAGCGTTTTTATTCGTTTACTGGAAATTGTTATTGAGAAAGACTTTGACTTTGACCGAGTGCAGGAGAAAGGCAATACTTACTATCAGAAGCTGGCCGAAACCAAAATCCCCAGTGACCTGATGGTTGAAATGGAAGTGGTCCCTTACGAAAGACTCTGGATTCATGTCTTACGAATACTGAAAACCAACAAGTCCTACGTTCATTACCAATTCTACAATGTACAAGCCATGTAATCGCTGAGTGAGATATTGGAGGTAGGTGATACAGCTCTTTTAATCATAAAAGTGTTTTATCAGTTTACCCCTTTGAACTTCATCCGTTTGTATTAGAGTACTTGTTGATTAATTCCTACATTCGCGCTGGAATGATGAAGCGGTAATGAAATCGAATAACTGGCGAGTACAACTCTTGGTATGGCGGATCAAGTATCTTAGCAGCCGGAACTTTCTTATCTTACTGAGTGCACTCATCGGATGTTTTGCCGGAGTGGCCTCAGTAATATTAAAAGAGGCGGTTCATCTGGTGGAAACCCTGCTCACTCAGGGTAGCGACGACAATTACGCAAATTACTACTTCCTGGCCTATCCACTACTCGGCTTACTCATCACCACACTATTAGCAAAGTATGTATTCCGAGAGCCTTTCGGCCACGGAGTGACTGATATTCTGTACGCTATTTCAAAGAAATCCAGCAATATCAGCCGCCGAAAAAGCTACTCAAACCTGCTAGGCAGTGCTATCACAGTGGGCTTTGGTGGATCTGTTGGGTTAGAGGCACCCATTGTGGTAACCGGTTCGGCTATTGCATCTACGGTGGGTAGACTAGTCCATTTGCAGGCTAAGAAAAGAGCGTTACTTATTGGTTGCGGGTCTGCCGGAGCTATTTCCGCCATCTTTAATTCCCCTATCGCCGGCGTCATATTCAGCATTGAAGTCATTCTGACGGAAGTAAATATCAATGCATTTATCCCGCTGCTTATTGCGTCAGTAGCGGGTTCCCTTACTTCCATGCTGCTATACCACGATGAAATTCTGTTCCGGTTTATTTTATCTGACCCTTTTATTGCCAGCGACACCCCTTATTTTATCATACTGGGTATTATCTGTGGGCTAGTATCTTTGTATTTTACGAGAGTGACGTACAGTATCGAGGAATATATGCAAAGCATACGCCGGGATTTACCTCGAGCATTGTTGGGCGGAATCGCACTAGGAGTAGTCATTTTTGTTTTTCCACCCATGTATGGTGAAGGGTATAATTTTATTAAAGTATTACTTCAAGGTAAGGAAGCTAACATACTGCATAACAGTCTTTTTTTCTATAAAATAGACACACCTATATTCATACCCGTATTTATGTTCGGGCTGATTCTAATGAAACCTATTGCCTCCGCTCTCACTTTAGGGTCAGGTGGTAATGGGGGTATTTTTGGACCATCGCTTTTCTTAGGAGGGGTTACCGGATTCTGGGTAGGACGCGTGATCAATGGGGCTGAATTTATGGGAGGAGTCAGCCTTAGCAATTTTACGCTGGTGGGCATGTGCGGGGTAATGAGCGGAGTACTTCACGCACCGCTCACGGCTATCTTTCT
The DNA here is from genome assembly GCF_022458895.1 of Roseihalotalea indica. The sequence continues at coordinate 151,558 of NZ_JAINFL010000004.1, forward strand.
CATTGCCGAAATCACCGGAGGATACACCTTGTTTGTGCCGCTTATGCTGGTATCAGCTATCTCGTACAGTACCATCTACTATTTTGAGCGCTACTCGCTTTACACGAAAGGCTTAATTAAACGCGGCCTTCTGGTTACCAGCGACCGAGATCAGTTGGTGCTTGAACAGCTGGAGATGGAAAAACTGGTGGAAAAAGACCTATTAACTATCCATCCGGATGCTACGCTAGGGGATTTGGTAAATCTTGTACAAATCTCCCGGCGGAATATTTTCCCGGTAATTAATCAGCAGAAGGAGTTGATTGGTATCATTACGCTGGACGATATTCGGGAAATCATGTTTGATAACGAAGCCCAGAAGAATGTAATTGTTGGGACCTTATCCCATGCCCCTCCGGATATAGTCTCTCAGCAAGATACAATGCAGGTAGTTATGGATAAATTTGAGAAAACCGGAGCCTGGAATCTACCGGTGCTCCGCGATGGCAAATATGCTGGATTAATCTCTAAGTCCAGAATCTTCAATGCCTATCGTCGTAGACTGATCCGCCACCGGCCCGAGTACTAGATTAGTAATAACTTTGGTGGGTGAAATTCGTATTTTACACTATTTTCTATCCCTATGAAGTCACTTTTCAGCATATTACTTTTTCTGATGATTGCGCCGAACTTAGTAGGCCAAAATATCCCGGCACTTTCTTTTGAAGAACTAGATAATCGAATTCGCCAGGAAAATGAAGCGGACGTTCTGGTCGTAAATTTCTGGGCAACCTGGTGCAAGCCCTGTATCAAAGAATTACCCTATTTTGATTCTCTCCAGACTGTATACCCTGAGAAAAAGGTAAAAGTATTATTAGTCAGCCTGGATATGGAGCTCGCTTCAGCTGAGAAATATCAGCAGCGTAAAGGTATCCAATCAGAAGTTTTATATCTGGATGAAACGGATCATAACGCCTGGATTGACCGCATCAGCAACAACTGGAGCGGTGCCATACCAGCAACCTTATTTATTCCTGCATCGGGAGAAGAAAAATTTCACGAAGGCGAATTTTCAGCAGAAACTTTATTTGCCCAAGTCAATCAATTACTCAACCCTTAATAAACAAACGTACTATGAAAACTCTTTCAACCATTGCCATTATTACGTTGCTATTAGGACTCGGCAGTTTTACTCTTCCACCGGCGGGTTATGAAGTGGGCGATTATGCCCGTAATTTTGATTTGAAAAATGTTGATGGTCAGACCATATCGCTCAGCGACTATGAGGATGCTAAAGGGTTTATTGTGGTTTTTACCTGCAACGAATGCCCGTACGCCAAGCTGTATCAGGACCGAATTAACGAACTCAATAAGGCCTATCAGGATAAGGGCTTTCCAGTAATTGCAATTAACCCAAACGACCCGGAACGATCTCCTGCCGATAGTTACGAAAACATGCAGGCTCGGGCGGAGGAAAAAGACTATTCATTTCCCTACCTGATGGATGAAACTCAGGATATTACCCGAGCGTATGGCGCTACGAATACGCCTCACGTCTATGTACTGGACAAAGAAGGAGAAGACAAGTTTCGAGTAGCCTATATTGGCACTATCGACAATAATTACAAAGACGCTGACAAAGCAAATAAACACTACGTGCAGGATGCCGTAAATGCCCTGCTTAACAACGAAGAAGTACCGACAACGAAAACTAAAGCCATCGGTTGCGGCATTAAATGGAGCAACGTCTGATCATAAACTTTGGATATGGAAAGTGGATTGACTAATTTTTCCGCTTTCTTTTAAATTTCAACCCCAGCACAAATTACCCGTATGAAAATCGGCATTATAGTATTTCCCGGTTCAAACTGTGATGAAGACATCTACTATGTTTTTCAGCATATCTTAAAGCAGGAAACTGTTAAACTATGGCATAAAGATACTGACCTGCAAGGCTGCGATTTCATTGTTGTACCCGGAGGTTTTTCTTACGGAGATTACCTCAGAGCGGGAGCCATTGCCCGGTTCTCACCCATCATGGACTCGGTTATCCAGCACGCTAACCGCGGGGGGTATGTGTTGGGAATTTGTAATGGGTTTCAGATACTGACTGAGGCCCATCTTTTACCTGGGGTACTGCTGCCAAACATTAATCAGAAGTTCATTTGCAAAAATGTTTATCTAAAGCCCGCTAACACCTCTTCTCTCATGACGTCCGCTCTTGACATTAATCGAGCGTATAAGGTACCCATTGCCCATGCGGAAGGGCGATACTACGCTCCAGATGATGTAATTAAGGAGCTGGAAGACAACGAGCAGATCATGTTCTATTATGTGAACGAAGGGTGCCAGCTTGATGAAATCAGCAACTGCAATGGCTCTACCAACAGCATTGCCGGCATAACGAACCTTCAGAAAAACGTGATGGGACTGATGCCTCATCCCGAACGAGCTGCTGATGAAGCCCTTCATAACACTGATGGCCGATTATTGCTGGAATCTGTACTACAGGCAGAAAAAGTAATGTTAGGCTAACTTTTTATAAAGTAACTTTCCAAATCGTTCATAACTACTTATCGCAAGATTACTTCATTCTCTCTCAGTCCTATCACATTCACAGGATTTGGGTGAATGAAGTATTCTCTGATCTTTCCGTTTGATAAATTAAGGCATTTTCACCAGCCCCTCGTGCCGGATATTCCAGTCAGAGGGAAAACCGGCCTCGGGCGGGACTTGATCAGCACCCGCGGCCATGAGTGCCAATGCAGAAAGCAATCCACCATTTCCTGGCATGTACAGGCGTAACCGCTCGTCCTGGTAGTTATGTCCATTAACCAAATAGGTATTTGTAGTGATTGGCATCAATAGACTTTCTATGGCTTTTTCCGGCTCATTCAGGCGAGTAGCGGTCATGGCCGTCATGGGGAAGTCCCATCCCCAGGTATCTTCCCAGTGCCAGTCAGACCAGATCTTGTCAAAAGTCTTATTCATGACTTTTATGTCTAACCCATCCGTTTTTGGTAACATCCCGTAAGCACCGAATACACTCGGGTGGTCAGTCATATATTCTGGGTTGGTATAAGAATCAGGGGCGCTTTCGGTAGCCAGATATACGCCATTTTTCTGGGGTAAAGACGATAGTTTATCCAGCACATTATCCCACTCTGGTTTACGTGAACTGCCCATCCGCTCCCGCCAGCGTTGAGCGGCTTCTAAAGCCCACCTCCAGTAGGCAAGCTCATAAGTAGGATTTACGGTAGTGTTAGGGTCAAAACGCTCCTGAGCAGGAATTACTCCTGGTCCAAGTACATACCGGTCAGATGCATCATCGTGCCAGGCAAAATCAGCCATAAAGTCAGCCGTTTGTTCAAGTACTGCTGCATATTTTGAAAGAACTTCCCGCGAAGAGTTCGCCCGGTAAATCAGTTCGGCAAAATAAATAATATGCGGTTGTTGCCAGATAAGATAAGAACCCACCGATGATACCGTTTCACCTCCTTGGTTATCGGTCATCTTTTGCCATCTTACACCTTTAAAACCTTGACGCTGAGCAATTTTTCGGGCTATACCAACATTTCTAAGGTACCAGTCCATATGATTTTCCAATAGCTCCGGGCGGCCCCATAACGCAAAATGAACCCCATGCCACCAGGCCATTTCCATGTGCGGCCTACCGTACCAGGAGTTATAGGTTAGGCCGGTTTCCTGAGGCGGAGACATGCCCCCGCAGTTTACTTTGGTCAGATACAGTGACAGTACCATTCGTCTTTCAATCTCCTTGGCTCTTGGGTCGTTTACATCGCCAAAATCAATCATACCGCCGGAGTTCCAGAACTGATGATAATGCTCATAGGTCATTAATTGGGTTTCTTCAAAAGTTCTCTCTGGCTTCCGGTCCTTCTCGGGTGAGAACAATACTGTAAAACTCCATTCTTCCTGATCAGATGCTTCGGGAACCAGCGTAAATCCGTAAAGCTGTTTTTCGGCTTTAACATTAACGGATGAAGTGATGCTTGAGAAATACCGTGTGCTATCCAGCTGTCTTCTGATTTGAATATTTTTTGGGTTGTTAGTTGACAGGGTAAGCCGCTGTTGCTCGGCAGCATCATACCGGACTGCTTCATCAGCAAACTGATCGGTCGGATAGGGATAATTAACTGACAGGCTCAACCTTCCCTGCCCCAGCAGCGGGCTTTTTACCCAAACCGCAAGCTTATCGGTTTGAGGACTTACCACCGAAACTACTTGTACCGGTTCCCCTTCTACCTCAAAACGACTGACCAGTTCACCATTCCAGAGATCCAACTCCTGTTCAATATGCTGAATATCCGAAATCCCTACCTCCCTACCATCCTTTTTGGTAATCTTCCAGCCTACCTGAGCCAGATGAATCCGGTGAGGGTTCTGACGAATGTAATTGGCGGCTTCGCCCTGAGATGAGTTTGACGGCCACTGCCGGGCATAGGGAACTTCCCTTCCGTGAGATTTCAGTGGCACCAGGGTTTCCTCAATCGCATAATCTCGTTTGGCCGGAAAACTATGCCAGCCCCACTCGGACTGAGTTCCTAACGGGATGCCATTTTGATAAGCTGTGGGAAATGTCTGAAGTCCGGTAACATCCATCGTCATGGCAAACTTTCCATTGCCCAGGGTAAATGAGCCCAGCGTATCTACCGAAGTCAACCGAACTTTATGCCGATCCACTACCGCTTTTCGGTCAATCTGAGCAAGGGCATGGATATTAGTCAGTATGATAATACCAATTACGAGGCAGGAAATTCTGTTCAATGCGGTGTTCATTCTTAAATATTTATGTTTCCTACATCTTGCTGAACCATCCAGAGGGAAGAGCATCATTCTGTAGGACGATACTATTGTCTGATTAAGTAGCGATAATTATTTCCGACTAAAAAAGGGACACATCACTTCAAAAATAATAAATGAAGATTTACTTCTAGGTATGAAACAGCAGAGTTCATCTTGACTTTCATCTAAGCCAAAAACCGTAACCGGAGATAGTCTGCAAAAGGTTCTGCCAGAGTCAGCGCTTTCTGGCCGTTATGCAGACCAATCTCTACCAAGCAACCATAGTTTTACCAGATAGTGGGACTACATGACACTCTCTATAATATGGCTGCATATTAATTGATAATAAGGCAATTTGAAGTATGTTTGTACTATTTAGTTTTACAAAAATAATAATTACCTAACCAACCATGAGAAAATCGAAGATTACGGGTATTGGACGATACCTACCTGAGAAAATTGTGACCAACCACGATCTGGCCGAAATGATGGACACTTCGGACGAGTGGATTCGGGAGCGATCAGGTATTCAGGAGCGGCGCTTTTTTGAACTGGGAAAAGACACTACTGCTAATATGGGTACCAAGGCGGCACGTATGGCTCTTGAAAATGCCGGACTCACGCCCCAAGATGTAGATTTTATTGTATTTGCTACTTTAAGTCCGGATTATGATTTTCCCGGCTCAGGCGTGCTAGTGCAACGAGAATTGAAAGTGCCAACCATCGGCGCGCTGGATGTGCGAACCCAATGTACGGGTTTTGTTTATGGCTTATCGGTAGCCGACCAATTTATTAAAACCGGTATGTACAATACCATTCTGGTGATTGGCTCAGAGATACACAGCAGCGGTTTGGACCTAACCACCCGCGGGCGCTCTGTTTCGGTATTGTTTGGTGACGGTGCCGGAGCGGTAGTTTTGCAAGCTACTGAAGAACCTGAACAAGGAATTTTATCCACTCATCTGCATTCAGAAGGCGAATATGCGGAAGAACTAGCCGTACTAGATCCGGGAAGCTCACGAGCTATTCCCCGAAATCAGGCTCGAATGATTGAAGAAGGCACCATATTTCCGGTGATGAACGGTAACTATGTTTTTAAACACGCATCTACTCGGTTCCCTGAGGTGATTCAGGAAGCCCTTCAGGCGAATGGTTATCAAGCCAGTGATCTTGATCTGCTTATTCCTCATCAGGCAAACTTGAGAATCAGCCAGATGGTACAGAAGCTGCTGCAATTAAGAGATGATCAGGTATTCAATAACATCCAGCGATACGGAAATACAACCGCGGCATCGATTCCGATTGCTATGAGCGAAGCCTGGGAACAAGGGAAAATTAAAGAAGGAGATTTAATATGTCTGGCAGCATTTGGAAGCGGATTTACCTGGGCATCAGCACTGATCCGCTGGTAAAGTGCTCAAAAAAATCTTTGATCTTACTTAGGTTGGTCCGGGCAACTTTCTTAAGCGAATGTTCGCATAAAAACGATGAAATGGAGGTTTCGCTTTCCATGCTAAAGAAAACCATTGCTGAAACCAGCAATATTAAAGATAGGGCAACGATAAGTATTGAGAACTTAGGCTCCCGGTTGAAAAACGAGCTTCCTGAATGGTCAGTTTCTGAACGTGTGTTCATAACCTTATTGATTGGTTAGCTTTTCGTATTGCAATTCTAACGCCAAAATTGATTAGATCGTATAACGTAGAAATACAATTTGTGACAAATTTGAGCTCAGGCATCTCATTATGCTTTATTCCTCGCCAAATGCCTGATTGAGCGTATCTTCAGTGTTTTTGAGCCGATGTTTGCAGTAACTAATCAGATTTAGAGCATGCATAACTTTTTCGGAAAGCTGATCAACATCCAATTCTTCGTTCTCTACTGCCTGAACAATTGTTTCCAACTCATCCATCGCAGCCTGATAACTTTTAGGTTCCTCGGTCTTCTTCTTGGCCATTCTCTGAAGGTATTATTCGTTCCAGGCTGCTAAGATACATAGCTTCGCTGGTTTTTGTCAGCATCTGATCGCCTGTTTTCAGATCTTTAGTCAGTTTTACAGGTTTTCCATTTACGTAGGTGATGCTAAATCCCCTCCGTAAGACTGCCTCCGGGTTCACCATTTCCATAAGGGTTTGCATTGATCCCAGTTGCTGAAACTGATCGCGAATCAGCCGTCTTGAATCTTTCTGCATCTTATGAGAATATGAGTCTAGCCTTTCGCTTTCATTATGAATACGATTGAAAGCTTTTTGCCTGAGTTGAGTTTTTATCTGATCCAGATGATGCTGTTGGCGAAGTGATTGAGAAACAACCGTTAGTTTCAGGTTAGATTGTATTCGCTCCAAATGGTGGTGTTGATCATCCAGAATTCGTTCTGAAACCGAAACCAGTCGTCGGGAAAGCTCGTCTAGCTCACCTTCAAACTGAGCCGCTTTATTAATTAAAAATTCAGCAACGGCGGTAGGAGTTTTCATACGGGTATGAGATACCAGATCTACCACCGTCTCATCACGCTCATGCCCAATGCCGCTGATCACCGGAATCGGAAACTGGGCAATATGAGCTGCAATATCGTAGCCATCGAAACAGTCCAGATCCACTTGCGCACCCCCACCCCGAATAATGGCCACTGCATCGTAATAATCACCCTGGTTTTCATGACGGTTAAAAATCTGATGCAGCGCCTGAATAATGCTCTCTTCCGCATCATTACCCTGCATGGTAGCCTTAAACAGGTCAACAGCAAACTGGTATCCGTATCGGTTTTTATCTAGCTGATCCATAAAGTCGCCTAAGCCGGCGGCGGATGGAGAGCTGATCACCGCTACTCGCTGAGGAACTAATGACAGTGGAAGGCCTTTGTTCATCTCAAATACGCCATCTTCCACAAGTTGACTGATGACCTCCTGCCGTTTCAAAGCCCGTTCACCCAGGGTAAACTTAGCATCTATATCTTTTACATTCAGACTGAGCCCGTAAAGGTGATGAAACTTCACCTCTACCTGGGTTAATATTTTTAACCCTGAACGTAGTTGTTCACCAGTAATAGACTCGAACCAGGCTCCCAGCCCCCGGTAGGTATTACACCAAATAGTGGCTCTGGTTTTGGCATATAAATAGTCACCATTTTTTTCGATCAAATCCAGATAGCAATGCCCGTTCTGCCCAACCCGCATCTCACCCACCTCAGCTACTACCCAATACGCAGGCTCAAGCTCCGATGACAATACTGATTTAATCTGTTGGTTTAACTCATATAGGGTAAAATGCTGCATATAGGTAGTTGACTATCTTATATTGATAGATAGGGTCATCAAATTTTCTCTAGTTGGCAATATTAGCGCTCCGATCACAAAGATATCAGAAGCTATTGCTTTTCAGGATGCCAGGGTATTTCATCTACCTCTAGTTCCTTTCCCATATACCGGGCTAGAACAAACAGATAATCTGAAAGGCGATTAAGATATACCTGAATGATTGCCGGGACCTGAACATGCTCAGCAAGCCTGACAACATGCCGCTCAGCCCGACGACACACACAGCGTGCAATGTGAGCGATAGAAACGGCCGGATGCCCTCCGGGTAAAATAAAAAAGCGCATAGCTGGCAACTCGGCATCCATTTGGTCAATTCCCGCTTCCAGCCATTCAACCTGATCATTGGAAATGGTAGGAACATTCGGGCGATCCTTCTCATTAGCCAGTAATGCTCCCACAACAAACAGAACTGCCTGTATCACCTGAAAATCAGATTGCCGATTGGCATTTACGGGTTGATCTCTGAGTAAACCCAGTTGAGCATTTAATTCATCAACGGTTCCAATGGTTTCCATTCTGAGATCAGCTTTAGAAATGCGAGTACCTCCGTAAAGAGAGGTCATGCCGTCATCACCGGTTTTGGTGTATATTTTCATATAATACGTTGAGCGTAATAAATACAGATGAGAGATCAGATTATTTCATTCTTCTCAAACAAAGGTAAGGTAAAATAAGAGGATATCTGACTCAACAGAGAAGCGAAATAAATTACCGCAGTGATTCAGAAAGTTTATAACAAAACTTAGTAAGCCTGAATTTCGAATTTGTAAACGTTAAAATGCGATCTCTGAGGATTCTTTTGCTTCTTCGTAGATTTCCAAGAAGGCTTCATATCGCTGAGCTGATACCATTTTACGATAATCATTCAGACTTTCTTCCGCGTAGTTTTCCAGACCAAGTTGTAACGCCGCAAGTATATATTCCTCCAGCAATGTTGAAGAATAAGGATTTGTTTGTATAGCATCAATCCAGTTTTGATAGGCGGTCTCGGGTTGATCCTGAAACAAAAATTTTACCGCCGCCACAAATCCTTTCTCATAAAATGGATTGCCTAATAGCATCTGGTAACGCTGACTCGCCTCGGCTCTCTCTCGCTTGGCTTCAGCCAACATTGCCTGATAGTATTCTTTCTCGTACTGCTGCCAGCGGGTGAGAGGCACTAGCATATTAACTCGCCTTGCATGTTCCTCAACAGTCTCTCGGGTAACTTCCGATAGCGCCCAAGCCCACTCCAGATAGATGGTAGCTTGATAATTCAAAGAAGCTTCTTCTTTACGAAGTGCTTGAATCCGGGGCTTTACCCCCTCACCATAGTGTTCTGAATTTTCAACCAACAGGTCATACAAGCTCATCACCAGATAATTTTTATCTTCAAAGGCGTCCAGAGCCTGGGCAACTTCATTTTCGGATAATTCATGCGCCCGATAACGTAACCACTGATACCGCTCAATATCGGTTGCAGACTCGTTATAAGCGTTGGTCAGCAACGAGAGCATCTGCCGAGCCATGTCGTGATATGTAACCTGAGTAGAGTCCTGCAAAAGCTCGCGCCAGGCTTGCTGTGCCTGAGTAAGCGATACATCGTCTGAAGGGAGCGCTTCGGTCAGACTTACGGCAAATTTCACCCGCCCATCCTGATAACCTCGCTCAGCGAGCTGAGCAAAAAATTGCGTTGCATAGCGAGGCGAATGCTGGTCTAGGGCCCAAAGCCCCATAATATCCAGATAGTAATTCCGCTTAAACACGTTGACTGCCTGTAAGCGATCCAGCTTCTTATAGGCCTCCACCACCTGGTTTTGCCGGTAACGAACCTGACCTAAAGCCAGTAGTAAAGCTTCAGTATAGGGAACGTTAGCACTCATCTCAACCATTGCTTCGGTCTGACGAATCAATGCGGTATCAATAGGATTTGCCTGTAAGAGATAGTTTCGCAGTTGAGCATAGGTAAAATTGGTCAATACCGAATCCTCAGGCAATTTTGGTTTCATGGGAAAGTTCAACGAATCGCTAGGATGCTGCCCTTGAAGCGTTAGAATATTGATGAGATTGGGTGGATAATCCCGATCAGTCACGAATTCAGCCAATAGCGAGTCCGTACCTACATCAATCTGATTACGGTGCGCGCCAATAAGAGCCAAACTGTTGGCCTCGGCTGCTGAGCTGGTTCTTTTATTGCCTTGGGCCTCCGATAACCAGAATAATGCTGAATCAATAATATCGGTACGGCCATACGCCATAGCTAAATTATTCTGAAGATAAGGACTCCGCCCAAACGCTTTATTCCCTTGTTTAAGCGTGAACAGGGCATCAAAGTATTGGTTGTTTTCCTCATATGCGGCACTGGTATTTGCATAAGCCAAAGCCGTTGGTTTTTTGTTAAGCGCCTCCTGAAAGTAAAAGGCTGTAAGCAATGGATCGCCCTGCTCGCGGGCCAGAGAGCCTAATGAGTAATTAGCCCGGTGATTATCATTCGCGTACTGTTCGCTTAGCTTATAGTATTGCTCGGCCACAAACAATTCATCATTAAACCAATGAAGGTCACCAATACCGTTATAATATCCCGCTATTACCTGGTAGTAAGGAAAGAAATCGGCCCGAGCAAAGAAACCCAGTGTGGCAACAGCCCCACCAATTAAAGCGGTAGCATAAGGAAGTGTCGGCGGCCGGTACATAATCTGATTCACCCGCTGATTATTCATGAGCGGCTGAATAAAGTTTGCTATCAGGTACAGCAAAAAGATAAAACTGAAACCTAGCTGGCTATAGACAATACAATCTTCCAGGCTTTCCAGTAAAGGATCGTTCCCCTGTGAGGCCAGAAAAACGATGGTACTGAATGTAACAATACCCAGGCTTATATAGAGCAACGCGCCTAACGGAGCAAAAGGGAATAATGATTTATACTGAAATTCTCGCTGCTGAAAGCCCCACAGGCCCAGTATGGCAATAACCAGTAATAACCAGAAAGCATCAATATAGATAATATCCCAGGCCAGGAAATTGGTATTTTTCAGCATCAACAGACCCAGGTTGACCAGATACACAATGGAGAGAATGCTTAAGTGGAGCAGACTATGCGAGCTTTGCGGAGTATTGTTTTGGGTAATAATGGTAGTAAAAAAACTGATCAGCTCATGCCCCAGAATAATGCTAAAGATCACGCTCATGACTAATGGAACGCCCAAGCCATAATACGCCAGAGTCAGAAACGGATGCGTGACTTCAGCGAATAGAAAAACTAAACCGCTAAACAGAATTGTAGCTACCGAGAAGACGGCTAACCGCATAAGCAAGCCAGCGTTAACCTTCATCTGCTGAAAATAATACGTAGGAGGAAGAAACAGGACAAAGGCAATGATGACTCCGATCTTTTTAGTTTGCCCAAACCAGAGCAACTGCTCCAACTGGAACAGTAGGATCAACCCTATGACCAGCAATACTCCTACATAGTACCAAAACCCATCCACTGCCGAAATGATGGTCAAAAGCATGATCCAGGCCACCGCTACGATTGCCAAAAGAAGGTAGGCACCTTCCGGTGAGAGGTGCAGGTTACTTCCAAGAAATGTTTCGGTAACCGTGTTGTAATCTAGCGCATAGGAGAAAGAAAATAATCCTACTGTGATGGGCTCCTGGGCTACCGGCACTTGTTTTAGCTCTGAAATACGCTCCCAGGATACAACATTCAAAAACCCTTTAGGATAGATGAATAAAAAGGAAACCATGATGGCAGCCAGCAGTAATAACATGCCGACGTAAACCCGACGGCTGACCGGATGCCAGTTTCTCCAAAAAAACATGTTATTCATACCCTGTTACGTTATGCACGAAACTGCAAAAAATCTTCCCAAATTGGGATTAGATGTATGGTATTTTGCTAAATTTCAGACGATGCAAATCATACACCCAGTCCGTATATTCTTTAACCCAGATAGAGTTGACCTAAATCGTGTTTTGTCGGGCAAATTTCTTTTTGCTGTGCGCTATATAACACTAACTTTATTAAGCTTCGTTCACTGGAGTGTTGCCCAGACCGCTGAGCATAATGGGGTACGCATTGCCTACCAAACCGAAGGACAGAGCGACACAACCTTACTCTTCATTCATGGCTGGACTATCAATCAGAGCTACTGGCAGCCCCAGGTTGAACACTTCAAAAAAAAGTACCAGGTAGTTACTTTGGATTTAGCGGGTCATGGAAAATCAGGGGATGAACGGGATGATTGGACGATGGAGGCGTTTGGTAACGATGTGGTTGCCGTGATCAAGAAGCTGGATTTGCAAAATATTGTTATCATCGGGCACTCTATGGGAGGCTCGGTAATGCTGGAAGCAGTCAATCAGGTACCTGAGCGTATTATTGCGATGGTTGGGGTGGATAATTTTAAAGAAGTCGGTACAACTTTAACTCCCAAGCAACAAAAAGAAATAGAGATGTTTTTAGGCATGATGCAGACCAATTATGCTGAAGTGGTGGACGGATATGCCCGAAACATGTTATTCACGCCAGAGAGCGACTCGGTTATGGTAGATTCAGTGGTTCAGTATATGCGCAGTGCTGACCCGGTCATGGCTCGCAATTCTCTAAAACATTCAATTGAAGCTTCAGAGCGAGAAGTACAACTTTTGCAGGATGCTCCCACCAAGCTTTATCTCATCCAAAGTGATGCGCTTCCAACCCAGGAAAAATCACTGAAAAAGATTTTAAAGCACGGATACGAGATCCTTTCGGTAGGAAAAACCAGTCATTATCCCATGATTGAGGTACCAGAACTTTTCAATACTCAGCTAGAAGAAGTTTTGCATAGTTTGTAAGCTAACGAATACCACTATCTTTGCTACGGAACATCGGCCATTCGGCAGACAATTTTTAACGACCTAACCCAACTGATTATGAAAAATTATATCCTCAACTATACCGTAAGATTTCTCTTCTTCTTCGGTGCCATCAGCATTACTGCGGCGCAGGCTCAAACGGGAGTAGGAACCAAAGCACCGGGCGATGCTATCGTTCTCTTTGATGGGAGCCGTGATATGCTGGATGAACAATGGACCTACTGGGATGGACCCCGACTATCAGCAAGCCTGCCTATTAAATGGCAGATTGTAGACGACCCGGTAGACAACGGTACAGTATTGAACAGCAATGATCCTGCTTCGGCCGGAGGCAAGTACGGTTCTGCTGATATAGTCACAAATCAGAAGTTCAAAGATTTCCGGCTGCATGTAGAATTCCTGATTCCTGAAGAAGGCGGAAACAGTGGGGTGTATCTTCAGAACCGCTACGAAATACAGGTGCTGGACGGTGACTCTACTGCTCATGGCCTGGGGGCTGTTATTAATGAATCTGAGTCACCCTATCATGCTTACAATGGTATTGGAAAGTGGAATGCTTACGACATCGTATTCCGGGCCGCTCGTTTTAAAAATGGTAAAAAAACTGAGGATGCCCTGGTGACCATGTATTTCAATGGCGAAAAAGTGCATGTAAACCAACCTATTACCCAGGTATGGGGTGGTGAAAACTCAGGTATCGATGGAGGTAATGATGGGGGAAAAGGGATTACTGATACCCCCGGTGGTCTCAAATTACAAGCGGAGGGTCACAATGTTCTCTACCGTAACATCTGGATTAAAGAAGATGACCTGTCCAAAGCGGATACTGACTTCTAAACAAAATCTTAATACGTTTAAACAGAGTATTTAAGAACAATCACTACTCTAGCTTTTAGACACATCAGGAAGCGGTCAGCAGGAGGCTGGCTATGCAGGAGAATTAGCCCCTGCCTCCCGCTGAACGCTTCCACTTAAGCTTATCTAACCCGGTCAGATAAGGCGTTTGAGAGAACATTGCTCCTTACAGGGTAATCTCTGATAGTTTTCGCATCATTATGATATACTTCTCACCCAACACTCAGGCCTGAAAGTTTCTGATTCATCTAAAAGTAAAACGAATAATAGCCTTTTACGCCACGCTGGTTAACCCCTTCGATACGTACCCGTCCCCGAACTTTGGTCAGAATTTCTTCCAGCTCTTCCGGTGCCTCAATGGAGTGCCCATTGATGGCGGTCACTACAAAGCCTTCATCGATCCCTAACCGCTGAAGTAAGCCACCTTTCACCTTACTAACCTTCACACCAGTATTGATTTTCAGAAGATCAGCTTCTACCTGAGAAACAGATTCCAGTTCGGCACCGAGTGGTTCTGAGCGGTATAAATGACGCTGGATAATATTGGTGTTCCCCTCTCGGTTTGTTAAGGTTAAACGAACCGTTTGAAGCTTGTTATTTCGTTTATAGGTTACCGATATAACTTCACCAGGACTGTAGTAACTGATGAGTTCTTCAAAATCACTGCGAGAGTTAATTACCTCTCCGTTTAGTTGGGTCACTATATCACCTTTTTGTAAACCAGCTTTCTCTGCTGAGCCGTTTCGTTGCAGATAGCTTAGCGCGACCCCGGACAAATCATCAGTCTGTAGCTCCTTAGCCACGGATGGAGTCAGATCAACGACATCGGCACCAAAAAAAGCTTTTTGAACCTCGCCATACGCGATAATGTCATCTACCACCTTACGAACAATATCTACGGGAACTGCAAACCCATAACCGGCATATGACCCTGTTTTAGATAAAATAGCCGTATTAATTCCCACTAAAGCCCCGGTTTTATCCACCAGTGCACCACCACTGTTGCCGGGATTAATAGCGGCATCTGTTTGAATGAAGGACTCAATTGGAAAATTGCTGCGAAGGATATTGATCTGCCTTCCCTTAGCGCTTACAATACCGGCCGTTACCGTTGAAGTTAGGTTAAAGGGATTACCTACTGCCAGCACCCATTCGCCGACCTGTAAATCTCTTGAGTCGCCTAGTGCAATCTCAGGCAACCCGGCAGCCTCAATCTTAAGTACTGCCAAATCAGTAGAGGGGTCTACGCCAACGACCTGGGCCGGATAGGTTCTTTTTCCGCGGATGACTTCAATCCGGTCTGCTTGCTCAATAACATGATTATTCGTTACAATAAAGCCATCCTGTGTGTAGATTACTCCTGACCCACTGCTCACCTGCTGGCTGGACCGTCCTTCAAAAAACATCTCAAACCAACTGGTACGACTGTAGCGTTCAGAAACCGTTTTTATATAGACCACACTGGGCGTGCTGTTGGCCGAAGCCTCAGCAAAATCTTCCCCTATCGTGTAGGTGCGGGAAGTTGAAGCCTGTCGGCTCCAGGATGTATTGGTATGGGTGTTATCGGCAATGCTAGTGGCATTGGTGAATGCTAATGATGCTCTATCGGAGTTTGGCGAGAACCAATGCTGGTAAGTATATGATCCTAATATTCCGGAAATAAAACTAATCAAGACAATCCATATCGTTTGCTTCATAATTATGGTTGTTTAGTAAGTAATACAATTCATTTCTCCTCAACCCTATCTCAGCTACCATCCACTCTTTTCTATTTCTTATACAAAAAATATGCATAATTCCCCAACCGTCATCTTGTCAGAATCGTGATAGTGATGAAAGTATTTATTCAATTGTAATTTTCCGTAATGGCTGAAAATATTGTGATGCCTACCCAGGCAACGAAAGAAGAGATCTACGAAGCACTTTTACCTCAGCTAAAGGCGCTAACCAAAGATGAAACCAACCTTATTGCTAACCTCGGAAATATTGCGGCGGCGCTGCATCATAACCTCTCTTTCTTCTGGACGGGTTTTTACCTGGTGGAAGATGAGGAATTGGTTCTCGGGCCATTTCAGGGGCCGGTTGCTTGCACTCGTATTGCTTTTGGAAAAGGAGTGTGCGGTACTGCCTGGAAAGAAAAACAGGCCATATTAGTACCCGATGTTCATCAGTTCCCGGGGCATATCGCCTGTAGTGCCGATAGCCAGTCAGAAATTGTAGTACCGGTTATTAAGGATCAAACTGTCCGCATGGTGCTGGATATCGATAGTAACCGGGTTAATAATTTTGATGAAGTCGATCAGGAATATCTCACCAAGTTAGCAGAGTACATGGCATCAAGTCTGCTGTAGTATCATTTCCTTTCGCCCCTGGTCTGGACAAACCGGTTAATCTCCTCTTGCACATGACGGGCATTTTGCCAGTACTGCCGGCTATAGATGTTTTTAAACTTCCAGTTTTTTTCCTGGTAAAGGTAATGCCGATACGCATGAGCCTCTTTTGCCGAAGGACTCTGAAAATAGAGGTCATCATCCGTATTTAACAAACCGACGTAATGAGTGCGCTCTGGTAACTCTTCAGTAATGGTAAGATCCGCAAAGGGAAGCTTCTTTTCCAGATCCATATCCGGGGAGTCTTCCTTCGCCCAGGATTGTAAATGTTTATGCAAAAACCATTCTGCGTGATGATCTGACAACTCAGGAAGTGCCGTCCGATACTGCCCTTTGGATACACCATAGGCATACTCCAAATACTCTTTGAGCATCTTAGGCCCCTGGTTCTTGGTGTTTTCCACATTGAGTTGCTCCGGAAGCAAGCTGGTAACTACATAAATACGTTCTCTAGCCCTCGTAACTGCCACATTCAGGCGATTTTCACCACCAGCGGCATTCAGACTCCCGAACTGAAGAACAACTTTCCCTTGCTCGTTAGGAGCGTAAGCCATCGAGAAGATGATAATATCACACTCATCCCCCTGCACATTTTCTATATTCTTAATGAACTTAGGCTCTTTGCCATTCGCGTCATTAAGAATCGCCTGCTCAACCCGATCCCGAATCAAGTCCTGCTGTTTTGCATTAAAGGTGATGATACCAATGCTTTTTTCCGGAACCTGCTGATGTAGTTCCTGTATCAGTTTCAGTACCTTTTCTGCTTCCGGCTCATTAACTTGATTCGCCCAGATGCCATCTACTTTTATATAGTGTATTGCCGGATCTTTTTTCTCCAGATCTTCCCGCTGAGGTAACATCCGCAGGCGATTTTGATAGAATCGCTCATTCGAGAAATCTATCAGCTCCAATGACTTGGACCGGTAATGTTCTTCCAGTCGGTAAATTGGCAAATACCCTTTCGCCAGATCAAGCAGAGAATCTACTTCGAGGGCCAGAGCGTTTTCAACTTCATCATCGGGTGTTTCTTCTTCCCAACGTACCTGATACAGATCATTAGGTTGCAATTGCTGTTCATCGCCTACTACTACAATTTGCTGGCCCCGGTACATAGCAGGAATTCCTTTTTCAGCAAAGCATTGGGAGGCTTCATCAAAAATAACCAGATCAAACAACGGTGTTTCTTCCATGGGGAAAATAGCCGAAACGGTTTCCGGAGAAGCTAGCCAGCAGGGAATCAGGTTAAACAGTTCATTATGAAAGGTTGAAATAACTTTACGAAGCGGCCATATCTTTCGCTTTTTAGTTACCTGATGGTTAACATCGCGGTAGGTAACCAGATTATTCAGTCGGTTATACTCGACATCGTAATACGTTCGCTCCCGCAATTTCATTAGTAGTATTTCCTGGCTGACTTCCTGCTTGTCGGCAATGGCCTGCTGCAAATCTTTTTCCAACTCCTGAATACGGGACGAAGATACAATCCGCAACACCGGAAATTTGGTTTCAATATGATCAATCCAGGCCAATCTCAGGCTATTTTCTACCCTTCGCACCGATTCATCGGCATTTAGCGGCTCCATTTCATCAACCACCCGCTCCAAGATACTTTTCTCGTGAGACAACAAATCTGCCTTGAGCGTATCAAAAGCCACCAGCGCTTCAAAATCCCGATCGAGTACCTCAATGAAATGCTCTCCATGCTCAGGCTCATTCAGTTGGCTTACCTGAGCGGGTGTCAGGTACTTTTGCCACTTCTTTTGATACTGAGGTATATCTTTGACCAATACCAACATTCGCTCAATCCGAGTTTTCAATTCGGCATATTCCAGGCTGTTAATGCCAAAATATTCATTGAAATTACGGAAATTTTTAAAGAGCAAAGCGGCTTGCAACGCTTGCTTCTGAAACGTAAACCATCGCTCCATTTCAGCCTTTTCGTACTGGTTGCTGGTATCCCAGTCGGGCACTTTTTCAGTCCAGATACGTTCGCGAAGCTTGGTTAGGTTATGCTCAAGATTGAGCCGGTTGTCAAGCCGCTCGCTCATAACCATAAATCCTTCTTTGGTCAGTTCAAGTTGATTTGCTTCAAAAACTTCAGCCAGCCATTGCTTTTCTTTAGAAGCCGTTTGCCAGGAAACCCACTTAAGCAATCCTGAGCGAGATTCCTCCGCACGCTGAAGCAACTGTTGAAACTTACCCAGATCCATACCATTCAAGCTTACCTCTACGCCATTACCTTCATAGCATTCCATGACAATTCGCTCAATATTGGCTAGCCAGAGCGGATCAGCATCTTTGTCAATCTTACCAATAATAGACTGAAAATATTCGTAACTTTCTGGTGCTTCCAGCAATTTCAGGAAAAACTCAATGTCTTCAGACCGATGCTGTATGTTTTCGCAGGTAACAAAATCAATATCGGTTTTTAATACCTCATTCACCTGCTCTACTAACTGGGCTTTATAGGCAGGAATTTCTTTCAAGTACTGCTTTAATTGCTGAAGGTCTTCAACTTTATAGCCCAGGAAGGGTTTGCGGTGCACATAGGTGTAATGCTCCACATCATACTCCAGATAGTTGGTAATATAAACATGTAGCTTTTTTAGAAACTGGGGCAACTCAGGCACTCTCAAGTACCGGTACTCCTGCTTTACGTTAAACACTTCCCAGTCAATATGAGAGGTAAGATAGAGTTCTTTCACTGATACACCCGCTTCAGCTTCATCGTACAAAGCCTCTTTGAACTCATCCAGTTCTTCACAAATTTGCTCAATCTGGCGGCTAGCCTGTAAAAACTGGCGCTCAAGGTAAATTGAATCCAGGTTATTGTTTTTTAACTGGTATTCATAAAGCGCTTCTACCTGTTTTTTGATCTGATCGTAAATGGCAGAGCGATCATTCTTGAAATCGTGCACCAGTGCGGCAAACGGATGGACGTCCTTCTCGCGCAGCCTCTGATATACCACATCCAGAGCGGCCCGTTTCTGACAAACGACTAGCACCCTTTTTCCCTGGGCAATAAAATCAGAAACCAAATTGGTGATGAGTTGAGACTTTCCGGTGCCCGGAGGGCCCTGTACTACAATGGAATTGCCTCGTTTGACTTGTTTTAACACCTGTTCCTGGTAAGCATCGAGTTGATAGGGAGTGTAGATCTGCTCTTCTTTCACACGCTGAGCGTAACGGTATACTTCCATTTCGGAAGGGGAATCTTCCGTAGCCACGGTCTGCTGCACCTCGTTTAAGCGATCCTGATCGGCATGCGCTCTTCGACTGAAGAAAGCTTCTATATCAGGAATATGCTGCCGGTCCATTAGCATTTGGTAATCGGGCACCAGGTAAGAGCCCGCTTGCGGAAAAATACCTAATACTGCTTCAGGGTACAATTTAAGGATGCCAGGATCGGTTTCTTCCAGAAAACTCTGCTTGGTAAACTCTCGGAAAGGAGAAAGTTGATCGACAAAAATTTCCTGATTGAAATTTAGTTCGATATCGCTTTCCTTAAAAATTTGGTAGAGACTGGTACGAAAGATTCGGCTATCGTGATCCAGATCATCAAACGAACGCTCGGCCAACCCTTCATTATAAGCCTGTTCGTGCCGGAAAGCGTATGACAACAGGAAACTTTTATTAAAGGCGGCAGCACCTTCTTCCCGTAACGAAATTACCCACTGCTGCCCTAGGTCCCCCATTTTATCCAGTTGCAGGGTTACCGGAAAAAAGATCAGCGGGCAACGCACCAGGGTTCCATCCTGAAACTGCCCTCTGATAAATGGCCAGCCCACGTACAGATCGCGAGTTCCCTGTTCATCAAATAAAAACTGATCAGTACGAACAATTTGCTGTAACCGGCGGCTAACTGCTGCAGAGGCCTGATGTCGGCTATCAGCCTTTGGCCCTAAAGGTAATTTCCCAGCAGGTATACTTTCCAGATCATGCTGACCATCGGCAATCAGCCATTCTATCAATTTAAAAGAGGCAAAATTATTCAGGAAGTCGGTATCGTGCAGATCAAGATGCTGGCGCTGATGGAGGCGGGGCAGGTAAAGTGAACGGTTATTGCTACTGAGATTGGCTAGCCTTTTAAGGTAGGACTGAAGAATACGTTGCATATAAGAATTGTGGTTACAGACTTAAATAAGGTGCAATTTTTTGAAATGTGTCTTCGTCCATCAGATATACCTCCTTACTATCTGTCAAACGCTCAAAATTGCCATAAGCTTCACGATGACGAACTATCGCTTTCGCTAGTGAAAACGAAATATAGGGATGCTTCGCCAAGGTTGAAACATCATCTGTATTTAAATTAATCTTTTGAACTTGAAAATTTTCCGAAACGTACGTGTATTTCAGTAAGTTTTCTACCGCTTCTGGACTAAGATGGTACACCTCTGAAAATTGTTGGAGGTTGTGAACTCCACCTAATTTATCTCTGAACTTGATGATCCGTGCTGAAAGAACCTTTCCAATACCTGGAACTTCACATAGACGAAGTGAATCAGTTTCGTTTATGTTGATCTTTTGAGTTATTCGCTCCCCTTTTTTGGGCACCGTATATAATTCTCTATCCTTCTGATTAGCTGAGTGTAAGCCTTGCTGATATTTTGCTTCTACAACATCCGGCAGTTGAATAAAATCTTTAAGTGAATGATAGTTTGTCTCCGTAAAGCCATAAATCTTCAACAAATCTTTTTTCACGTAAAACTTACCTCCCTTCTCACGAAACTTGACAATTCTTTGAGACAGCCACTGGGGCAACCCATTCTGGAGCAGAACTTTCACCGACGCCGTATTAGGATCGAATGAGATATAATCTGGCCGGTACTCCCGCTGACGAGGTGTACTGGATTCCCGGAGATTGGCTTTGGTGTCCAGCAACGCCATCAAACTATCAATTTGTTCACGATCAGTTGCCGATGAGGAAGAAGGAAGCATGCCATGAAATGCATATCTTCCTAAAGGAGGAATAGCCAATAAAAGTATGGCTAAAGAAATTAGTACCCAAAAACCTGACATTTCGGATGATGAGAATCCGAAGTAGTCTCTTAACCAGTCAGATAGTTGCCTCATCAGAGCTATGCTTCTCCTGACTAGCTAATAGATGTTTTACCAGGGTTATATATAATTCTTCGGGAATAAAAGGCTTTACGGTAAAGTCGCTGATACCTGCTTCATGAAACTCCTCTTCAATTTCATTGAATTTAGAGGCTGTAAGTGCAATGATTGGAATAGTGATACCTTGTTGACGCATGATCTTAGAGGCAGTCAGCCCATCCATGACTGGCATTTGCACATCCATAAGAATGATATCATAAGTATCTTCTTCTACCAGATGTAAAGCCTGTTCCCCATTTTCAGCAATACTGAATGTGGCACCCCATTTATTCATATACTGCCGAAGCACCACCGCATTGAGCTTATTATCCTCGGCAATGAGAACTCTCGTACCCACCAGATGCCCCTGATTATAATTGATGTTACCAGAGAAACCTGCATCGGACTTTACTGATTGATAAATCAACTCAAAAGAACAGATTGTTCCTTCATTCGGGCGACTTTCAATGTGAAGATCACTTTCGTGTAGTTGCAGAAGCTTTCTGGTAATAGCTAACCCCAGCCCGGATTGGCTGTAGCTTAGAGGAGAATTGGGTTCAGCTGGTGTCGGGTTTTCAAACAATGTTTTCATCCTTTCCTCTGAAATACCAATGCCTGTATCTTCCACCTCAAATAGCACATTGACTTTTCCTTCCTCACACGCCAGCACTTTCATCGTGACCTGAACATAGCCCTCCAGGGTAAACTTGATTGCATTGCTTATAAGGTTAGTCAAAATCTGCGTTAATCGGATACTATCTCCAACTACAGTATCTGGCACCTGGGAATCTATTGTTAATGCGAAGGAAATTTCTTTCTCATCGGCATCATGCTTCAGTGACTGGTGTACCTGCTGAACTAGTTCTCTGAGTTTAAAAGGTTCACTGGCGGTTTTTATTTGATCTGCATCAATTTTGCTCACTTCAAGAATATTGTTAACCAACTTTTTAAGATTTTGCGCTGAGAATTGTAAGGTTTTCAGGTTAGTCTTCTGATTGGGGGTGGGTTGATCTTCTAAAAGTAAATGGGTAATTCCAAGAATTGAATTGAGAGGTGTTCGTATTTCGTGCGACATAGTGGACAATAGCTGACTTTTAGCGTGCGATGCCTGCTTAGCGTAAGTTTTAGTTTCTTTCAGGTTATCCGATACAGTCTTTTGGATTTGCATTGAGTGAGCTAGTTGCTCACCCAGGGTATTTAATTCTTCTTTAAGGGTGTCTTGTTCATATACAGTCTGACCTAATAGCTGATATTGATCATCCAGGTGTATAATGGAGGGTCTGACAATTGTTAAAAAGAAAAACGCTAAAATTAATACAGAAAATACGCCCAGCGTGACAGCTACGCTCTGAAGTTGATCAACATTCTCCTGATTGAGGGTTTGGAAAGCCACAATGATCGCTTCTGCACCAGCCTGGTATTCTTGTTCGTTTTGCTGAATAATTTCAATTGCGCTCTCGAACTTATCTTCATCAAACTCTAAAAAAAGAGATTTGACGGCCTTAGCGATATTTTTCTGCTGAGGCTGTAGCTGCAACAACAGATCACGAATAACTGGAGAGTCATCCGGTTGCCACTCCCAATGAGAATTGCCTCTTGTAAACCCCTGATAATTTGCCGACCAAACCTGTTCGGTTTCCATCAGTTCATTCCAGTATTCATCAACGAGGGGATTTTGCTTGATCTGAAGAGATAATTGGGATATTTTCTGCCCCAGAAACTGTTGATCCCGCGCCAGATCAATAAGCCTCCCCCCCTGCTCCTGCGTAGTGACAATACTA
This sequence comes from Roseihalotalea indica, assembly GCF_022458895.1. The sequence goes on from NZ_JAINFL010000004.1 coordinate 174,619, forward strand.
TGGGTGATCCATTGAGACAGGCTCAACAACCCCAGTATGGTTGCAGCTGCAACGAGATACAAGCCTTTGTAATTCTTAATAATGGGCATAGACGAGATAAAGCTATACTTTGCTATTTATTCCGTCTCAAAGCTAGAATGTTAATTTGCCCTAAAAAAATTGGAAGATTCTCAAAACGCACGATGTAATGTAGCCTTTAGGAAATTACCTATTGCTACTTCTTAGATGCTTTTGTAATGACATCAGGGTTCTGCCATTATGGTAATTTCCTTTCCAGGCATGCCCTTTTGGCTCAGATTGAGACTCGGGGGTTACGTCCAGCCCGTAGCTATACCAGTCACCGTATTCATGATCAATCAGGAAGGTATTGGTGTATTTCCACAACTTCTTAAAGGTGGTATAGTACCTTTTTTCTTTTGGGTAAAGCTCGGAGAACATAAGCAACGTGTTTAACCCTTCGGCCTGGGACCACCAGTTTTTTCGAAGATCAATGATAGTAATGGTTGAATCCCCAGGAAGATAGTAACCTCGTTCATAGATGCCACTGCGCATAGGGTCAAACCCGGTCTTCAGGGTGTGATCTACCAGCAGTTTAGCTCGTTTCAAGGTGCGGTCATACTCAAAATCACCCAACGCTTCGGAAGCATCCAGCATGAGAAAAGCCGTTTCAATATCATGGCCGAATGAAACGTGATCTACTGCATAATTTGCTTCACGGGCAACCTGTGAGGAGTCGGCATAGGATATGGGAGTCCAATCCTGGGTGAAATAAAGGGTTAGGTGCCCCTGATCAGTTACCATTGTGTCCCGCACTAAGTGTAACATCTCAATTAAACGCTCGCGCACCAACGAATCGGGCCAGACTTTGTATAACTCAGTAAAAGCCTCCATGAGGTGGATTCCGGCATTTTGCTCTTTGTAGATCCACGTAACTGGCAGATCGTCAGCCTGCTGTTCTTCTTCCGTTAGAGGTGTTCCATCCTGAGCGTATACGGAAAAATATCCTCCATTACTATCGTCGTGGGCATGTTCATCCAGCCACCGAAAAGATTCCTGAGCAAATTTCAGTACTTCTTCAGACTCCGGTACCGCCTCCGCATAGGCAGCCAAAGCGTAAATGCCAAAAGCGTGCCCATACGACTTTTTATACAGACCTTCGCCTTTAAGAAGTGGCTCTCCCTTTCTATTCACCAGCCAGTAAAACCCACCGTGGCGTTGGTCCCACATATGATCTTTTAGAAAATCAAAGCCCAACCGGGCGGCATGCTGATATAAACTATCTTGCGGTCTCTCCAGAGCAACTTTGGAAGTAGTCCATAGATGGCGGGCCTGGGTTACAATCATTTTATCCTGTTTCGGCTGTTGCTGCCAATCGTAGGTCCAGTTTGCCAGGTAGCCGCCGTTAAGCGTATCCAGTGATCGGGGATACCAGGCATTCAGCACCTGATTCCACTGCTTGCTAATCTGGGAATAGAGCGTATCTCTCTCAGTCGTTTCCTGATCATTACTCTCAACTTTTTCTGTTGACTGGCAGGCTACAATGCCTAATCCAAAAAAAATGAATAGTAACCAACGCATACTAGGTAGTTGCTTTATCGTGTTCGGTGGGTGCGAGTTTATGCTCCTCTTTTTTGGCTTCTTCCGGTAATGGCTTACCCCGCCAGTAAGTAGCTAGTGAAGAACCGGTTATGTTCATTACCGGGCCGAAAATAGCCGGGGCCAATCCTACGGTTGCCACTTTTCCCATTTCATTGGCTAAGGCAGATGCTAAGCCACCGTTTTGCATACCAACCTCCAACGCTACTGTTCGGCAATCGCCCTCCGGCATTCGGAACAAACGAGCTCCCCAGTAGCCTAAGAAGTACCCGGAAACATTATGGAAGATTCCTGCCAGGATAAGCACAGCTCCCACTTCTAGCAAATTATCACGTCCGGCAGCGGTGATGATGGTAATAATATAGGCAATGCCAAACATCGATACATAAGGCATGGCATCATCCAGCCACTTGAATTTACCATGAAAGAAATAGTTGAAGAGCACTCCAGCTGCTACGGGGATAATCACAATCTGCACCATACTCAACATCATCCCAATCACATCAACCTCCACAAATTCGCCAGCTAACCACCCCATCAGGTTTGGCGTAATCAGAGGGGCTAGCAAGGTAGCAATAGCGGTTAGTGTAATGGATAATGCTAAGTTGGCTTTAGCCAGATAAGCCATTACGTTGGAAGCAAGCCCACTCGGTGAAGAACCGATTAGTATGATACCCGCGGCAATTTCAGGAGCCACACCGAGGGTTTTGGCGATTCCAAACCCAACAAAGGGCATGATAGTAAACTGACATATGACCCCCACTATAACTCCCCGAGGCATTTTTACAACTCCCAGAAAATCTTTTACTCCAATAGCAGTTCCCATTCCGAACATGATTAATTGAAGCAAAGGGGTAAATAAATTTTTCAGGTCATAGCCGTTAACTTCCTGAAAATTAGCGGGATAATACATTGCCAGGGATACTGAAGCAAAAATAACCGCTGTAAAGGAGAATCCTCGTAACGAAGCATATCCCCGAAAGCCGATCGCCAGTAATATAAAGAACGCAACAACAAAGGGGCCCGTCGCGGTGGGATTTCCTAAAAGAAAAAGTACCAGCGCTGTAAGAGCACTGGCACCTGCTAATCCAAGTAGTATTTTAGATGTTGAACGATTGTTCATGGAAAAGTATTAAATAAGCGAATTGTAAAATCTTAAAGTTAGGTTTTAATATACTAACTCCATAGCCTGTCAGCAGAATCAATAGTATCCCACTCGGTAGTAGGGGCAAAATACTTAGTCCCTTTCCGCATATGCTCTTTCACTACCTCTTCATTGAGTTCTACTCCCAGCCCTGGTTTATTCGGTACAGTCACATGTCCATCCTGAACTATCGGCCCATCAAAGCCAGTCACCAGATCTTCCCACCAAGGTATATCTACTGAATGGTGCTCCAGTGCAATAAAGTTTTGAGTAGCCGCAGCGCAATGCACGTTTGCCATCATAGAAACCGGAGTGCCGGCAAAATGCATCATCATCGGAATACCTCGCTCTTCCGCGTAATCGCCTATTTTCTTTGTTTCCAGAATACCACCGGATGAGGCCAGATCTGGGTGAATCATATCAATGGCACGGGCATCGATGAGTTTGATAAATTCCTCTTTCAGGAAAATGTCTTCACCCGTCAGGGTTGGAGTGGTGATATTATTGGTGATTTCTTTCCACTTTTCGGTGTATTGCCAGGGTACCAGGTCTTCCAGATAAGCCAGCCGGTAAGGCTCCAGAGCATTTCCGAGACGAATTGCTTCATTAGTGTCGAAGTGCCCGAAGTGGTCAGCGGCTAAAGGAATTTCATAGCCCACAATGTCACGTACCTGTTTTACGTAGCTCACCATTTTTTCCAGCCCCTCATCGGTTATCTGGATACGGGTAAAAGGGTGTAATGTAGTGCCATAGCTGCCGTAGTCTCGGCTCCATTGCTGCCCAATATCATACATACCTTTGTTGATGACCATGTTTTTCTCATCCTTCAGCATCTGAACGCCAAAGTCCATTTTCAGGAATGTGAATCCCTGGTCAACGCGAGCCTTCATTTTGTTGGCGTATTCTACCGGGTCATCCGAGCCAACGGTATCACAATACAGACGTACGCGATCGCGGAATTTCCCTCCTACTAGCTGATACGCGGGCACATTGTAAGCTTTTCCGGTCAAATCCCACAGCGCCATTTCAACAGCACAGACACCTCCGGCCTGGCGGGAATGCCCGCCAAACTGCTTAATTTTTTTAAAGATGCGGTCAACGTTACAAGGATTTTCACCCAGTAACCGGCTTTTCAAAAACAAGGCATACTTCGGGCTGGCATGGTCCCGTACCTCACCTAACCCATAAATACCCTGATTGGTATCTATTCGGATTACCGCACAGGGCATGGGTGCATTAACAATTTCTACTACCCGCAGGTCGGTAATTTTTAAGTCTGACGGAGCAGAGAATTTATTTACTTTTTGGGTCGAATATTCCAGGGTTTCTTCAATAGGTTTGTTCATAAACCCGCCCAGGGCCAAACCACCCAAGCTAACTTTTTGAAGAAAATCGCGACGATTGCTGGCGGCAGGCTTGTCTGCACCAGGGGCTTTTAGTAGGTTTTGTAGGTACTTGTTCATTATGACTTAGTTATGCTTTTATTTTAACTCCACAGCCTATCCCAGGCTCTGATTTCGTCCCATTCCGGTGTTGGGGCAAATAATTTTTCTCCTTCTACCAGAAATTCTTTTACCACATCTTCATTGAGTTCCACGCCTATCCCGGGTTTCTCGGGCACTTTTACGTAACCATCCTGAACAATGGGTTTTTCAATGCCGGTTATCAGATCCTCCCACTGAGGTTTATCCACCGCATGGTGCTCCAGCCACTTGAAATTCTCGGTAGCCGCTGCACTGTGCACTGAACCTAAGAACGAAATCGGGCCAGCCGCATGATGGTGCATAAATCCAATACCGTGTAAAGATGCGTAATCGCCAATCCGTTTGGTTTCCAGAATACCACCGGCCGTATTTGGATCGGGGTGAACGATGTCTACCGCCCTACGTTCAATCAGATCTTTGAAACCGCCTTCTAGGGTATAAATATCCTCCCCGGTTTGTGTAGGGGTGGTAGAAGATTCAGTGATTTCTCGCCATTGGTCCGTGAAATGCCAGGGAATAATATCTTCAATATAAGCCAGATTGTAGGGCTCGGCCGCGCGGGCAATTTTAATGGCCTCATTCACGCTAAAATGCCCCCAGTGATCGGTGCCCATCGGTATCTCATAGCCAATCTGCGACCGCATGACGTCCAGAAATTCCATCAGCTTATCAATGCCTTTATCCGTAATCTGCACATTGGAGAATGGGTGCTGGGTCAGATTGTAAGGTGTATACTCGTACTGGTAAGGCTTCAGCTCTCCTTCGGGAGCATTGATGAGTGCGCCAGGAATATCTTTGATCAGATTGATTCCGATATCCATTTTAAGGGCGGTGTAGCCTTTATCGATGCGCTCCTGCATGCGTTTGGCATATTCTGCCGGATCAGAGGAAGTTGTGGTATCGCAATATACCCGCACCCGGTCCCGGTATTTTCCGCCTAATAGCTGGTAGACGGGCACGTTATAGGCTTTTCCAGCCAAATCCCACAGCGCCATTTCTACTCCGGAAACTCCCCCGCCCTGCCGTCCGTGATGACCAAACTGCCGGATCTTCTTAAACAACCGCTCTACGTTGCAGGGATTTTCGCCCAGCAACCGGCTTTTCAGAAAAAGAGCGTATTCTTTGGCAGCACCATCCCGCACGTCACCATGCCCGACTATACCCTGATTGGTATAGATGCGCACAATGGGCGTTCTAAAAACCACTTCACTAATTTCCGCAATGCGCATATCAGTGATCTTCAGATCAGTAGGTGCAGAGAACCGATTTACTTTTTGCGTGGTGTACTCCAGCGTTTCTTCAATCGGACTATTGATAAAAGCACCTAATGATAAGCCTCCCAAACTTGCCTTTTGCAAAAAATCCCTCCGGCCATTTTCAGAAGATGACTTTTCGTTATTAGTGTTGAGCAGATTTTTAAGATAGGTTTTCATCGTAGTGGTGGTTGTGTTGTATTAGTTTGTTTATGAGTCAGGTCAACTCCATATCCGGTCCCAGGACCGAAGCTCGTTCCACTCTTCGGTAGGAGCAAAATACTTTTCACCCTCAGCCAGATGTTCCTTCACTGCTTCCTCGTTGAGTTCTACTCCAATACCCGGTTTTTCCGGAACCTGCACGTATCCGTTCTGCACAATGGGTTTGTCAATGCCCGTCACCAAACTCTCCCACCACTCATTATCAACCGAATGATGTTCCAGAGCAATGAAGTTCTGCGTTGCGGCCACGGCGTGTACAGTACCCAGAAATGAGATGGGAGATGCAGCATGATGCACTGCCATCGCCACTCCGTATTCTTCAGCCATGTCGCCTACTTTTTTGGTTTCCAGGAGTCCACCAGCACTACCGGGGTCGGGGTGCACAATATCGACGGCTCGGTTCATACAGAGGTCGCGGAAATTTTTCTCCAGATAAATATCCTCCCCGGTCATTGTTGGCGTATCCAGGCGGTCGGTGATGGTTTTCCACTGATCGGTATATTCCCAGGGAATCATATCTTCCAGCCAGCTCAGGTTATAAGGTTCCAGGGCTTCGCCCAGCCGAATCATGCTATTAACATCCATGTGGCCGAAGTGATCAATCCCCAGAGGATAATCGTAGCCGATGAGCGCGCGGGTTTTGGCGACGTATTCTACCAATAGCTCAATGCCTTTTTCGGTGACCTGTACGCGGGTAAAGGGGTGCATGGTCTGGGTATAGCTGGTCACCTCCCGGTCAGACCAACCCCTCATTTCGCCCCAAGGCTCGGTATTGGTTAAAGCACCGGGAATATCTTTGATCAAACCGATACCGACATCCATTTTCAGGATAGTGAATCCTTTGTCTACCCGATCTTTCATGCGCTGGGCAAACTGATCAGGGTCGCGCACCGTGGGGGTATCTACGTAGATTCTTACTTTATCACGGTACTTACCGCCAAATAGCTGGTAGACAGGAACGTTATAGGCTTTGCCAGCCAAATCCCACAGCGCCATTTCTACTCCGGAAACTCCCCCACCCTGCCGTCCGTGATGGCCGAACTGTTTTACTTTCTTGAAGAGCATCTCCACACTACACGGATTTTCGCCCAGAAGGCGGCTCTTCAGGAAAAGAGCATAGCGTTTATCAGCACCATCGCGTACATCGCCCAAGCCATAAATTCCCTGGTTGGTGTCAATACGCAGCAACGGCACATTACCTACCTGAGCAATCCGCATATCCGTGATTTTCAGATCAGTAGGAGCAGAATATCGATTTACATTCTGGGTACTGTAGCGGATGGTTTCATCGATAGGGCGATTAGCAAACGCCCCTAAGGAAAGTCCACCCAGTGCTGCTTTCTGAAGAAAGTCTCTTCGATTGTTTCCAGTCTGCCCGCTGCTTTCGGGAATGATATTCGGATTTGAGTTGGTAGTTTTAGCAGTAGGTTGTTGTAATAGTTTTTTTAATGCCTGTTTCATGAGCTTACCAGGTTCGGTTTTTCAAAAATTCATCTAGTTCTTCTCGTGACATCGGTAATTTGTCCGGGTTATTGTCTAGCCAGGTCATAAAATCCTGTTTGATGTTATCGGTCCAGCGGGTGTCAATTTCACCGGGAGTGTACTTGCCTTCACGAAGTCGCTGATGTCCGAACTGGTCTCGTAGAGCGATGAATTCAGCATTGATAAGCACTTTCTCCACCATAAATGCTGGAATGAAGATAATTCCTTCCCGTTTCGCCAGGACAACATCTCCGGGAAGCACCGTGGCCCGTCCAATGCGGATCGGAGTATTTAGTCCGCCCAAAGTCATGTCTTTGATAAATGAGGGGTCCCAACCTCGCACAAAAGCATTGAATCCCTCAATGGCTTCCAGTCCGGCCAGATCGCGCAGTGAACCGTCAAAGATGACACCATTGCCTGATTTGGCGTAGATAGAATTACCGAGGTTATCACCAATCAGGGTTCCATCCACAATTTTGCCGTAACCATCTGCAATGTATACATCTCCCATTTGCAGTTCGTCAATGGGCCAGGAGTTCATGCCGCCGATGCGTCCGGCTTCTTCGCCTTCAGTTTTCAGCACCTCTTCCATATCCGGGCGTGTTGGCATGTACTGGGCCGTCAGAGCACGTCCAACGATCGGTTCATCTTCGTGAATCATCATCCAGTTGCCTTCAAACTGGTTGTTATACCCTTCGCCCCGCATAACGCCCCAGGCTTCTTCAATAGAGATGTTCTTAACACGTTTCAAAATTTCATCCGGAACTTTCGGGCGCCCGTCTGGGTACCGTTCCCCTTCCCACTGGCTGGTTAACTTAATCATCTCTTCTTTGCTGAGTGTCAGCAACTGGCCGAAGACTGAATAGGAAAAGAGACTAAGAATGAGGGTAAATAAAAGCGAGTAATGCATAGAGGTTAGATCTTAATAAGTGTAGTTAGAAGTTAAAAAGCTGAAAAGATAAGGCACATGAGGTTAATCTGCAACCCAAGATTCTACGTCTACGCAAAGAACGGGACATCTTCGTCAGCGTACTTACGCATACCTTCCTCATTGATCTCTACACCAATTCCCGGCTTGTTAGACAATGGAAGAAATCCATCTACCACCATTTCCCCATCGTAGGTGACAATTTCTTTGTACATAGGGTCGGTTTCAAAGTAGATTTGCCACTCCAGAATCAGAAAGTTTGGCACGGAAGCACAAACATGCGCTGATGCCATAGCCCCTAAAAAGGATGCTACCATATGAGGGGCAAAGGGCACATAGTACAAATTCGCTAGATTGGCAATGCGCTGAGCTTCACCCAGTCCTCCTACCTTTTGCAGATCCGGCATAATAATATCAACCCCGCCAATTTCCAACAGGCGACGGAACGGATGAGCGAGATACAGATTCTCCCCCGTGCAGATTGGTGTACTGGTAGACTCAGTAATTAACTTATAGGCCTCAATATTTTCGGCAGGAATGGGCTCTTCCAACCACATCAGGTTTAAAGGTTCCATGAGTTTGGCTACCTTTTTACCCGTAGTAAGGTCGTAGCGTCCGTGCATATCCACGCAGACATCAACATTGGGCCCTACACCTTCCCGCACGGCGGTCATCTGATCTACCATGCGCTGCAATTCTCCCGGGCTGGCAGTCCAGTTATACATGTCGTACTTATTAGGATCATTGAACTGATCCAGATCGTACTTCACCGCTGTAAAACCCATATCAGTGGCTGCTCTGGCATTTTCGGCAAACATTTCCGGGGTAGGATTATTAGACCGATACATGGCGGTATCGCAGTAAACACGCAATGTATCCCGAAACTTGCCACCTAGCAGTTGCCATACTGGAAGCTCCAGAGCTTTGCCGGACAGATCCCACAATGCGGTTTCTAGGGCTGTCATCACCGCTACATACATACCGGCCTGAGCACCCTCAAAAAAACCGCGGCGACGCATTCCTTCAAAAATCCGATTTACATTTAACGGATTCTGATCTCGCAACCGCTCCCCCAGTATCTGCACCAGATGATATGTACCAGGTGTAGCATCTACTGCTTCACCGTGCCCCACAATATCCTGATTACTGTATATTTTCACAAACAGACTATGCCCTCCACGGATGTATCCGCATTTGACATCGGTAATTTTTAAATCACTCGGTGCTGAATATAGTGACTGCTTCTGCACGGCAGCAAACAGATCTGCTCCGAACTGGCTTAAAAAAGTAGCTCCTACCGTAGCGGCTGCGCTTTTTCCGAGAAACGAACGGCGACTAAAATTTCCTGACATAAGATATTTATTCTTGAGATTATGATTGATATGATCCCCTGGCTACCAGGTTCGATTCTTTAAAATTTCCTGAATTTGGTCTTCTGCTACCGGAAGATGATCGATATTGGCCTCCAGCCACTGAGAGAAATCTTTTTCGATCTCGTCGGACCAGCGGGTATCAATCTGTCCCGCCGTATACTTCTTTTCCCGCAATCGCTGGTGCCCAAACATATCCCGCAGCCGTACTACTTCCGAAGTGGTCACTACCTTTTCTGCCAGGTGGGCAGGAATTACCGACACTCCCCCTTCTTTCCCTAGTATCACATCTCCGGGCACCACCATCACAGAACCCAGATTGATGGGCGTATTAATCCCCATTAGGGTAGTGTTCTGATTATTCTGCGGGTTGTGATGCGAAGGATGGTAGCTACGTACAAAGGAGGTGAAGTTAGGAAGTTCCTTCAGTCCTTCAATATCACGGATTGCTCCGTTATACACAATACCATTCCCTGAGTTAGCATCAATAGCATTCGCCAAGTTATCTCCAATGGTGGGTCCGTCTTCGTGTGCTCCAAACTGATCAGCCACGTACACATCACCCGGTTGAAGTTCATCGATGGGCCAGGAGTTTTGCCCTTTGATTCGTCCTTCAGCATGGCCTTTATCTAAAATAGCTTGGTATACATCTGGCCGACCAGGCATAAACATAGCCGTAAAGGCGCGCCCTACCAGCACACTGTCCGGATGAATGCATAACCACCCTTCTTCGTACTGATGGAGAAACCCTTCCCCTTTCATCACGGCCCAAGCTTCTTCATGAGTGACCAGCTTCATTCGTTCCAGCACATCATCCGGTACTTTAGGGCGACCGTCTTCAAAGCGTTCTCCTTCCCAGAGTGGAGTATACAGACGCATTTGCTCCTGACTGATTGTTTGAGCGGTTAGCTGAAAGGATACAATGGATAGCAAAAAATAAAACGCAAATTTTCGGATCATAGAGGTTTTCATAGTGTAGTTAATCGTTACAATATACACAAGCATCAGGACTTGTCAGCCCTAATGCTTGTCGTATACTTTATTATTGCCCATCCCACCAAACCCGGGTATCCAGGTTATCAGGCCCCATTCGGGCAACGGCTGCATTCACGTTTTCTGAGTTCACAGCAATTTCTGATGACGGATACGTTAGTCTTCGGATAAAATCCCCGGTAATATCCTGGTTAGGAAACGGATTCGGGGCCAAATCAGGAAAGCCGCTCCGGCGAAAGTTAGCAAAAGCTTCCGGGCCATTGAGAAACGAAGCTACCCAATATTGTGTATTGATTTGCTCCAGCGCTAAGGCTTCTGAAAAAGGATTTTCCGCAAGATACGCGTCTATCTCCTCCTCAGAAATAGCCGATTCGGCCGAGTATAGAGCCATTTGCTCCATATGAGCCTCTACTCCCATCGTATAGAATGGTTCAGCCGGTTCGGTGATCCACCCACGAACAGCCGCTTCTGCCAGCAGCAGATAGGTTTGAGCAGCCGTCACTAAAAACATGGGAGAGGTCTGTTGTACTACCCGCTCACGGTCGGCCTGAGCAAATTCATAAAAGCTGGCCAACCCCATTTGTGAAGCAACCTGCTTGATGGATTCGTCATTATGGCCCAGTGGCATACCCATTTGAATGGACGGATCGTTAGAACCGTTTCCGTTTGCACCAAGAACCTGCTCAGGGCCAGAAGCCGCTCCAACATAGGTTACGGCAATGGCCTCCAGCCGGGGGTCATTATTCTCTTTTAAGTACTCTACGAAAGGTTCGGCCAGGAAAAAGTTATTCGCTTCCGTGGCATTAAGCGTGATGCCAGGTCCATTTCTATAGTTAGCATCATGCCTGATCACAGCATTCTCATCATTGGTGGTGATCACTCCCGCCTGATAGGCCTGTTGAACCAGTGTTTGGGCAGTGCCCGGTTCAACCTTGATAAGCCGCATTCCGATCCGCAGCAATAGTGAATTCGCGTACTTTTTCCATAGTTCCACATCTCCGCCATACAAAACGTCGGCATTTTCCATGATACCCTCATCATCCAGTGCCTGGGAAGCCTGCGTTAGCTCATTTATGATGTCAGGGTAGATTTCCTGCTGAGGGTCGTACACCGGAAAGAAGTTTTGATCGATAAAAGCCTGGCCAGCATTGAAATACGGGATATCACCGTAAGTGTCCGTTAATACCATAAAAGCATGAGCCTGAAGAATCCGGGTCATCTGATATAAATTCCCTCGCTCAGGATTTTCTTCCATGCGGCTGAGAATGTCTTTGGTACTCTTGATCACATTCTGATAATAAGCAATCCAGATATCATCGGTAGCAAGCCGGTTATCCTGGTTAAAATTGGCTCCGGTAAGAACTCCTGAATTGGGGCTGATAATCTGCTGCACAATGCCCAGTTCGTAATTGAGCACCCCGCCAGGATATGACATGTTAATGATAGCATTATTGAGTTGAAATACCGGGTCTACCGAAGTAGCATCGGTTTTGTTGGTATTAAGATCGTCGAACCCATCATCGCAGGCGAATAATAACAGCAGCGATACAGGCAGAAAGCGGAATATTGCTAATTTTTTCATGAGTAATTCTGATTAGAATTTGACATTCAGATTGAACCCTAAACCTCGGGTAGTAGGCAAACCGGTAGATTCCAGTCCCACCAAGTTGTCTGAGGTAAAACCAAAAGATTCGGGATCAATATTGGGCACCCATTTTTTGAGGATAAGCACGTTGTTGGCTACCAGATTAAGGCGTACTCCTTTGGCCGGAAAGTTTTCTGGTAGGAATCGAGTGAAGTCGTAACCTAGAGTAATCTGTCGGAGCTTCCAGTATCCACCGTTGTAGACGATGGGCTCTACTAGTTGTTGTGAGCGTACTACTTCCCAGTACGTCTGCACATTGGCTGCCACCGTATTAGGTTCACCTTGTTCATTAACGCCCTTACCTACAACTCCTCCTTCACGTCCTTCCAAGGTCATTTTGTGCAAGCCGTGGCGGGTAGCATTGAAATTAGTACCCGACATCATCTTATTACCCAGCTTAAAGTCAATCAGGAAGGAGAAGTTGATGCCTTTGTAACTAAAGGAGTTGGTAAAACCACCTACCCACTTAGGCAATGCACTACCGAAAGTGATCAAATTATCGGTACGAAGTGGCACACCGTTAGCACCAAATATCCTTTCTCCGTCCTCATTTCGCTTAAAGCCAAATCCAGCCAGTTGCCCCATTTCTTCTCCTACAATCTGTTTCAGGAAACCGTTGAACACGTGGCTACCCACGGTAATTTCTTCGCCCAGAGAATCTGTTTGTAAGCTCAGTACTTTTGTAATGTTGTAGGAAGCATTGAACGTAAAATCCCACTGGAAATCATTAGTACGCACCGGCACCAAATTAAGAAGTATCTCTGCTCCACGAGTCTGGCTTTCACCGCTATTAATTAGTGTGTTTACAAAACCTGAACCGTCGGAAATCTGCGCATTCACGATCTGATCGGTAGTATTCTTCTGATACACAGCCAGGTCCAACCCCACTCGTTCATCAAACATTCTGGTTTCCACACCAAATTCAATCTCGGAAGCCCGCATAGGACGAAGATTAGGATTGGGAACAGTATTACCGCTAAATCCAGCGACTGGCTGCAATGCTCCTGAAGGTCCGGCAAACAGGTTGGCATTGACGCTATAGAATAATACATCGGAATACGGAGGCACGTCGGTATCACTACCTACCTCAGCGTAAGCAGCTCTTAGTTTACCAAACGACAACCAAGCCGGAGCTGAACTCAAAGACTCTGAAAACACATAACTAGCCGACACTGAAGGATAAGCAATACTGCGATTCTCAGCTGAGAGCGTAGAAAACCAGTCATTTCGGAACGTTCCGGTCAAAAACAGCAGGTCACGGTATGATAATTCTGCTGAACCGTACAAAGAGTTTACTCCTCGCTCAGACAATGAGTAACTAGGATCTTTAACCCGCCCATTCTGCACGGTGTATAGATCGCGGATCACAAAATCAGTTACCTGAACAAAATTTCGGTCCATTCGGCGGTACATTCGGTTGCCACCCAGGCTCAGATTCACTCCAAAATCACCAAACTCCCGGTAAGCATTCACCAATATATCAGAGTTGATCTCTCTGAAACGTCGTGATTCTTGGGTATATAAACCATTCACAAAGCCTTCTGGTGCTGTAGGGCGAGATGCCTGACCCGTAGGAAAATTATTAGCATCCTGATCCCGTGACCAATAGTCCTGCCCAACGCGGCCTTGTACGTATAACCAGGGCAAGATATTATACTTTATGGAGATATTTCCAAAGATTCGGTCTCGGCGGATATTCTGAAACTGTTCGGCCAAAGTAAAATAGGGATTAGTACGGTTACGGAATCGGGAATACACCGCCTCGTTGCCATTCGCATCGTATTTGTTGGCATCCAGCAAATCCAGTGGCATGGAGTTAGCCAGATTATACAATGACACCGGGATAGTATTATCCTGCTGGGCCACGTTGGGCGGGTTTTTATTATACTCGTTGGAGTAGTTAACATTTCCTGACACATCCAATCTCTCAGATAGCGCATAGTCAAACCCTAAATTCACCGTTTTACGGTTGTAAGAGTTATTTGGCACAATACCGGTACTATTCAAATTAGATAGTGACAGATTGAAGCTACCCTTTTCTCCGCCAGAAGCCAGTGAAATGGTATTGGTCAGGTTCTGCCCGTTTCTGAAAAATTTATCTATACGATCGTACACCGGCTCATAAGGAACCACAATACCATCAAACAAAACCTGGGTCATCCCGGGTTGAAACCGCTCCCCGAAGGACCATTGCCCGGAAGTAGGGTTTGGCGTGGTGGGGCGCACTCCATTTTCTCCCTGACCATATTCATACTGATAGTCGGTAAAATCCAGGGGCTGCTCGTTGGTATAATTCAGGTTGTACGTTACTCCAATACCCTGGGCACCTTTACCTTTTTTGGTGGTGATCATGATTACCCCGTCTTTAGCCCGGGAACCGTAGAGGGCTGCTGCGGTAGCTCCTTTTAGCACGGTCATGCTTTCAATATCATCGGGGTTGATACTGGTTAGCCCATCGCCACCATCAGAAGTAAGTCCGTTATCATTATTACCTAGCGAATTAGGGTCATTCCCGCTGGGGTTCGTGCCAAAGTTGGTATTGTCAATCGGAATACCGTTAACGACAATCAAAGGATTATTTTGCCCTGAAATGGATGACTGACCACGAATCCGAATTTTAGAGGTTCCGCCCGGGCCGGTGCCTAAGTTAGAAATATTAACACCAGCAATTTTACCCTGTAGGGCATTCATCACGTTGGGCGTACGGTTCACGGCAAACTCTTCAGGGCTAACGGTGGCCGTGGCATAGCCTAAGGTGCGGGAATCTTTCTCGATACCCAGGGCGGTGACCACCACTTCGGAAAGCGATTGAATATCGGGTGCCATATCCATGTTTATGACCGAACGACCGGCTATTTCAACTTCTTCGGTAGCAAAACCAACCGATGAAAATACTAGCGTGGTGGCATCATCAGGCACAGTTAGCCGGTAATTACCATCAATATCGGTTACTGTACCGATGGTAGAATTCTTTACGACCACATTGACCCCGGGCAAATCCGAGCCATCGGATAGATCGGTTACTTTGCCCGAAATTTCCTGATCTACGGCTTCTTCAACGTCTGCGATCCGGTGTCTTTCCAGAATCGGCAAAGCGTCCTGATCAGAGGAAACCATTAACGAATTTTCCTCGCTAGATTCGGTGAGGGGTTGCTTTGGTATGGGTTGCAGCTCATCTTTTAAATCGTCGGACATAATCACATACGTACGCTGATTAATTTTTTTGAAGCGAAGCGATGTTTTTTGGAGAACCTGGCTCAGGTTCTTTTCCAGATTAGCTTCAGAATCCAACGGAACCCGTATGAATTGATTTTCTACTAAGTGTTTTTCGTACAGAAAAGATGCTCCGTACATTTCCTGAAGGTTCTGCAATACTTCTGTAAGTTGCGCGCCTTCAATTTCCTGTTTGGGTTGCTCACCCTGGGTTTGCACCGCTAATTCGGATGATGCGATCATTTGGGCATACGCACTTGGCATCATTGCCCAACTAATAATACTGATCAAAAAAATCAGTTTTAGGTGGTGGTAGTTACATGTAGGCATAACCGTGGGGATTGGGGTAAAAACTAATTTTCATAGACGTGAATTGTATTGGATTTTCTTTCAAAATTTACCTGTAAAAGGGTACTTAGCGCTTCCAGAATTGTGTCCAGATTCTGCGTAGTAATACTGCCGGTACTGCTAATTTTACGTTCTCTAATTTCCTCATTCTGCAAAACAAACGATACACCATACGTATCTTCTAGTTGCTGTATGACATGCCCTACTGGGGTATCATCCAATGTTAGCACCTGATTACGCCAGGAGGTATAAATTTCAGGGTTGACCTGCTGCCGGGTCATTTCATTCTTTTCAGATGAGTACTCTACAAAATCGCCCGGCTCCATGGTTTCCTCATCTGCTTCTTCAATCCGGAGCGCCACCTTACCTTCATTGAGCACCACTTGTGTTTGTCCTCTCCGGCTGTTTACATTAAACTGGGTACCTAGCACTCGTACGCTCAGATCGGAGGTATGCACAATAAACGGCATTAAGTTCTGTTTTTGAGTTCGCTGCGTTACTGAGAAGTAAGCTTCACCTTGCAAAAAAACCTCCCGCTGGGGCTGCGCTAGCCAGTTTTTGTCAAATGATAATACCGAATTGGCATTCAGTTGAACCTGAGTACCATCTTCCAGCACCAATGTGCGCGTTTGCCCAAAGGGTGTCTCGTAGGTGACCGTCGTTGCTAATCCGTAACTAATCCAAATGCCCGCACCAATCAGTAAAAGGAGGCTTACAGCGGCAGCATAACGGAATTCCGGAAGTTTCCAGAGGCGTCGGGCATGTTTGGTATTTGTAGTTCGTTGAGCTAGCTGCTGCCAGGATTCTTCAATTTGATCTGAGGAGAAAGGATATTTATTGAAAGAAACACCTTTTACAATTCTTTGGGCCTGCTTTACTTCATCCTGTAAATGAGGATGCTCATGAAGCCATTTTTCCCAATGTGCGGCATCCACAGCATTGTTATCCCGAACCCATCGCTCAAAAGAAGGGTCTTGAATCAGGTGGATAATGATACTCTCGCTGTTCACAGGGTTGTCGTTTTACCTGCACAGAGGAGAAATTATTAATTCTATACTCATGCGCTGCAAAAAAAACAGGCAATCATGTCTCTTTCCAGAATAGAGCTTTATAAGAATAAAGTGCTTTTCTCACCTTCCATACAACGCTAACCCCTATCTCTTGCGAATTTTATGAAAACCAAACTGTATTATTAGCGTAGTTGTAAAAATGTCGTTTTAAATAAAAATACTTGTCAGCAGACATGTTATAGGCACTAAGCGATAATATTGAGCATAGTGTTGAAGCTGCTTATTGGTTTTTAGTGATGAGAATGCTCTGAATATCAGGTTTACTACGGACTGATAGTTAATACCCATAATTCGGGAAACTTCCTGATAAGAGAGTTCTTCATAATATTTGAGATACACTGCTTCACGCTGCCGTACCGGTAAGGTATTTAAGGCTTCTACCAACTCGGCATGCCGTAGACTTTCTTCTTCCTGCTGAATCTGTATATCCTGAGGAGAATATACAAACGCCATCGAGGGCGTAAAAGCAATGGAGGGCAAGGTGATTTTTTTCTTCTGCTGGAGTAACTCCCGGCGCAAAGCGGTAAAAAGATAAGCTTTTGGTGAATCAACTTCAGCGATATGACTTCGACGTTCCCATATTCTAATAAAAAGCTCCTGAATACTTTGCTCGGCTACTACGTTATTCGGGTAAAATCGTAGGGCAAAGCGGTAGAGTGCGGGATAATGCCGGCGGTAAATCGTCTCAAAAGCATGATGGTCATCCTTCTTGAGTTGTTTCCACAGATAGATATCAGGTAATTGAGTAGCCATATTTGGTAGTTGGCAATCGCACTCGTTAATTTTACGCTATTTTTAATAGTATTCAAAATAGCACCCCAACTATCTAATCAATTTCTAAAGTTAAAAAACCCCTCTGTCACCAAATTACATGACCATTCATAAAAAAAGCATTGCCGGATTACCACTTAACTGATAATCTAGCAATGCTTTGCGTTAGCCTTAGTGTGTGTGTATCTAAGACTCGTATTTTAAAAAAATGGTGCCTAACGGAGGTAGGCGTAAGTTTACTGAGCGAGCCCGGCCATGCATAGGTACTGGTTTGGTTTCGAGTAAACCTTCGTTGCGAACACCACTTCCCCAGTAATCCGTACTATCCGTATTGAAAACTTCTTTAAGATGTCCTTTCTCGGGCACTCCGATACTATAGCTTTCCCGTACAACTGGCGTCATATTCATAACAACATACAGATCATTCTGATGCTGATGACCTTTCCGTACGAAGCTAACTACACAGTTTTGATAATCACTAATATCGATCCATTCAAAGCCAGAAGGATCAAACGGTTTCTCGTATAGAGCCGGCTCTTTCTGATAAAACTCGTTTAGTTGCTTGATCATCCACTGTAATGAGCCATGTGGCGCGTGTTCATTTAAGTGCCAGTCCAGGCTCTGTTCGTGTCTCCACTCCTGCGTCTGACCAAACTCACCGCCCATAAAAAGAAGCTTAGTGCCCGGGTGGGCATACATGTAAGCATAAAGCGTACGCAGATTAGCAAATTTTTGCCATTCATCACCCGGCATTTTATCAATCAGAGGCCCTTTTCCGTGTACCACTTCGTCATGAGACAACGGTAGCATAAAGTTCTCGGTGAAGGCATACATTAAGCTGAAGGTGACCATTCCCTGATGGTAAGACCGATAGACCGGGTCGTTGGAGAAGTACTCCAGCGTATCATGCATCCAGCCCATCATCCACTTCATTTCAAATCCTAACCCACCGATCTGGGTTGGTCGGGATACCATGGGCCAGGCAGTAGACTCCTCAGCGATGGTTTGAACCTCAGGAAACTCAGCATCAACGGCATTGTTGAACTCACGCAGAAACTGAATTGCCTGAATATTTTCCCGTCCGCCGTATTCGTTCGGAATCCACTCTCCTTCTTTTCTAGAGTAATCCAGGTAGAGCATGGAGGCTACAGCATCTACTCGTAGTCCATCAATATGATATTCTCTGAGCCAGTACATGGCGCTACTTATTAAAAAGGAGCGGACCTCGTTTCGGCCGTAATTAAAGATATAACTGTTCCAGTCAGGGTGATACCCTTGCTTAGGGTCTTCATGCTCAAACAGGTGGGTTCCATCAAAGTATGATAGCCCGTGCTGATCAGAAGGAAAATGCGATGGGACCCAATCTAGAATTACACCGATTCCCGCCTGATGCAGACGGTCTACCAGGTATTTGAAATCCTGAGGGGTGCCAAAACGGCTGGTTGGTGCAAAGAACCCAACAAGTTGGTAACCCCACGACCCGTAAAACGGATGCTCCATTACAGGAAGAAACTCAACATGAGTATATCCCATCCATTGCAGATACTTGGGCAGTTCTTCGGCAAGATCGCGGTAGGTTAGAAAATCTTTGCCATCTTCCCCTTTGCGTTTCCAGGAGCCCATGTGCATTTCGTAAACTGCCATGGGATGCGGCTCAGAGGATTTTTCTTTTCGGCTGTCCATCCATTCACGGTCAGCCCATTCATACGAACCTTCCCATACTTTCGTAGCGGTATGGGGAGGAGTCTCCCAATGAATGGCAAACGGATCACCTTTCTCTACGGTGTAGCCATTGTTATTGGACTCAATGAAATACTTATAGGATGTGCCTTGTTCAACGTGCGGTACAAACGTCTCCCAAATTCCTGAACCGTCCCAGCGGGGGGCCATAGGGTGAGCCTGGTTGTTCCAGCTATTGAAGTCACCAACAACCGAAACCCGGTAAGCATTGGGTGCCCATACAGCAAAGTATACCCCTTTAGTACCGTTATGCTCTACAAAATGAGAACCGAGTTTATCATATAAGGCATAGTGATTTCCCTCTCGAAAGAGATGTATATCAAAATCGGTTATTAAGGAAACGTGATTTTCCGTATCAGCACCCGATTCGAGTTCTGGTTTATTTACTTCGTTAGATTGTTCTATAGAGTTGTCACTCATTTTCATTACATTTTTGCATTACGTACTGAATACCTCTCATAGGAATAATAGACCAGTTAGGTCGATTGTTCAGTTCGTAATTAAGTTCATAAACTGCTTTTTCAAGTAAAAAAGTCTGCATTAGGATGTTGAAATCCTCTTGATTATCTGGTAAAAAGTTGTGTCCCTTAGCAGTTTCCAGATAAGCTTGGATATAAAAGCCACTCATGTAGTGGTACCACACTTCAGCCCATTCTTCCAGGTAGTCTGCATCACCGCGCTTGAAAGCGCCGTTCTCAAACAACCCACTGTAGGCTGCATAGTGGAAAGAGCGGATCATACCGGCAACATCCCGCAAGGGAGACCGCTTCAGGCGACGCTCGCTAAATGAACGGGCCGGTTCGCCCTCAAAATCAATAATAACAAAGTCTCGCCCGGTAAACAGCACCTGACCAAGATGATAGTCGCCGTGTGCCCGTATTTTGGTAGACGAGATCTTGCGGGAATAGATACGCTGCATGCATTTCAGTATATCCTTCCGCATTCCTTTTATGTTCTTGGCTTCATCCTGCATAATCTCTGGTAGCGAGCTAGCCTGCTTATCCAGACTCTGGAACGCTGAACGAACCAGTGATTGTAGAGACGAGTACAATGACCGCTGATAATGCAGTGAAAAATCTTCAGAACCAAAATCCTTCTGATCAGGCTGGGAAGCGAGGGCAATGTGCATCTCGGCGGTACGTTTCCCTAGCAAACTGGCTCTTTCAGCCGGAATACCGCTGAGCAGTGTTTTTAGTTCATCGGATAGCTTTTCAAAGGTAACCGGTTCAGCCAGCGAACCTTTTAAGGATGGCACTTTGGTACGGTCAATTCGCTCCAGCAGCACTCGCTCAAAGTAGCGATTGATTACATCCTTCATGTAAACCCAGGCATCTCCCTGGTTTTCAACCATTTCCTGCATCATGCCTAGTACCAAAGGATCACGACTACCCTCCTGCAAAGCGACATTTCCAGCATATTGAGGTACATGCTTAAACTTTGCTTTATCGGTTAGGAACCGGGTGATTTCCAGATCAGGGTTGATCACGTGGTCAATCTTTCGATACAGCTTTAGAAAATAGCGCTGTAGAAAAATAATAGAGGTGTTGCTTTGCTCAGCGTTGAGCACTTTAGAAGCAACCTCTGGTTTTTCTTTTTTGTACCATTTATTTACTGATGGCTCGGCTTTCAGTTGCAGCTCTGAACCATTCTCTTTGATCTTTTTGCCTTTCAGCATCATTTCAAAAAGGGCATTGCGATAGGTTTCATTATAAACCGCATCGAATAAATACCCTTTGGTTTCGCCCATCATTACCTGCCCAATGATACTCTGAGCCGCTTGAGATCGAACAGATTCACTGAAACTTTCTTCGACAAAAGATACCGGCAACTGATATAGCTCATTGAGACCTTCATTATAACTAACCTCCAGAATCAGAAGTTGCGCTTTTACGGAAGATACCGGTATCGTCAGTTGGTGTACAATACTAATTCCCTGAATGGTACGAGCTTTGCCACCGAACCAACGGCACTTCATTAAGTAGTCGGGCAAGTAGCTCTCTAGGGCGGTGCGGTTTTTGGCTTTCGCTAAATCTTTGAGTGTTCCTAGTTTAAGGAAAGTATCGAACGAATCGAGGCTTCTCTTTTCCTGGGAAACCGCCGGTTTTTCTAATACAAACCACTGGTAGCCGTAGGGCGACAACGTGCATAAGTAAGGATAATCCTTAATAACCGGAAAACGATTCTTACTGAATACTTCTATAGGAGTATACTGCTTATAGTCGCGCAGATCCAGTTCTACGGCTTGAGAAAACCGGGACAAATTAGCCAGCACCAGAATGGTTTCATCCTCGTAGGTACGGGTAAAAGCCAACACCTTGGCATTTTCGGCTGGTAAAAAGTTGATATCGCCCCGCCCAAAAGCCTTATAGTTCTTACGCATGCTGATATGCCGCTTCATCCACCATAGGATAGAATTGGCGTTTCGCTGTTGCAATTCAACATTTACGGCTTCGTATTGGTATTCCGGGTCAAGAATGACGGGAAGGTACAGTTGCTGTGGGTTAGCCTCTGAGAAACCAGCGTTACGATCCGGGCTCCATTGCATAGGAGTACGCACACCGTCGCGGTCACCCAAATAAAAGTTATCGCCCATGCCAATCTCATCACCGTAGTAAATAACCGGCGAGCCAGGCAGGGAAAACAACAGATGATTCATTAACTCAATCTTCCGCCGGTCGTTATCCAGCAACGGTGCTAGACGATGGCGAATTCCCAGGTTAATTCGGGCCAGCGGATCTTTGGTATAAACTTTATACATGTAATCTCGCTCCTCATCGGTTACCATTTCCAGCGTAAGCTCATCATGGTTACGCAGGAATATTCCCCACTGACAGGTATTCGGGATATCCGGAGTTTGATCTAAAATATCAGTGATCGGATAACGGTCTTCCATCCGCAATGCCATAAACATGCGGGGCATAATAGGGAAATGATAATTCATGTGGCACTCATCGCCCTCACCAAAGTATGAGGCGGAATCTTCCGGCCACATGTTGGCTTCGGCCAGCAGCAGCGTACTAGGTTTCTTTTCCTCTACGTGCTTGCGCAGTTTTTTCAGAAATACGTGCGTTTCTGGTAAGTTCTCGCAGTTGGTACCATCCCGTTCGAACAGATACGGCACTGCATCCAAACGAAATCCATCCACTCCCATATCAATCCAGTAATCCAACACATTAAATACTTCCTGTTGTACCTGAGGGTTATCAAAATTCAGGTCAGGTTGGTGGGAATAGAAGCGGTGCCAGTAGTAGGCCTTAGCAATTGGGTCCCAGGTCCAGTTAGATGCTTCAAAATCCTGAAAGATGATTCGCACATCTTTATACAAGGTTATATCATCGCTCCATACGTAGTAGTCCCGCTCGGGTGAGCCGGGCTTGGCACGTCGGGCTTTCTGAAACCAGGGGTGCTGATCGGAAGTATGGTTGATGACAAGCTCGGTAATGACTTTCAATCCGCGCTTATGCGCCTCTTTAAGGAATTTCTTGAAATCTTTGAGCTTACCATACGAAGGGTTAATGGTATAATAGTCTTTGATATCGTAGCCATCATCCCGAAGCGGAGAAGGGTAAAAGGGAAGAACCCAAATAGCGGTTACCCCTAGGTCCTGTAAGTAATCCAGTTTTTCCAGCAATCCGCCGAAATCACCGATTCCGTCTCCGTTACTGTCCCGAAATGCCTTGATATGTAATTCGTAGATGATCGCATCTTTATACCAGTGAAGCTGGTCATCTAGTTTGGTTAGATCATTAGCCATAAATGCAAAAAAATAAATTAGGTAGAAAAGCGACTAACAGCGCTTCAATATAACCAATTAATGATTTTAGAATCTATTATTGTGTAATTTTAAAGACGTGTCCGGGTAATTGATAAGGATTAAGCTCCACAAAATTCCACTCTCCTTGCCAATGATAGGTTGCACCACTAATCTGGTCTTCCAAGCGATAGGGCTTATTAAAATCCATACCTAATTCGTACATGGGCACTTTCAAGTAGGCTCCTTGTGTATTATAAGGGTCCATATTCACTGCCATAAACATAATATTTCCCGACTCAGGGTCTTTCTTGGCATAAGCTAGAATGTTATCGTTCTGCACTTCGGCAAAAATTACATTCCAGGTACTTTGTAAAGCAGGGTTTTCCTTGCGTACGCGGTTGATTATCGTAATTATCTCACGAATGCGGGTTTCAGCTCGCCAATCCCAATGTTTCACTTCATACTTTTCAGAATCCAGGTATTCTTCCTTTCCAGGATATGGCGCGTTGATGCCGAATTCATACACCGGACCGTACAATCCATAACTTGACGATAAGGTTGCAGCCAGAATTAAGCGCATGATATGAGCTGCCTCACCACCGTGCACCAACTCAGGGGTTAAAATATCAGGGGTGTTGGGCCAGAAATTAGGGCGGAAATAATCACGCATAGGCCCTTTGGTCAGTTCCAGCATGTATTCGCGCATTTCCCACGGATTGTTTCTCCAGGTAAAATACGTGTACGACTGGTTAAACCCAATCTTGGCCAGCCATTCCATTACACGAGGACGGGTAAAGGCTTCGGCTAAAAATATAATCTCGGGGTGCTCCTGGCGTATTTCGCGAATACACCATTCCCAAAATTTAAATGATTTTGTATGCGGATTGTCTACTCGGAATATTTTTACGCCTTTATCAATCCAGTAAGTAATTACGCTTTTAAGCTCTTCCCAGAGGTTTTGCCAGTCTTCATTCTCAAAGTTGATAGGCAGAATATCCTGGTATTTCTTTGGCGGGTTTTCAGCGTACTGTACGGTACCATCCGGGCGCCATCGGAACCATTGGGGGTGTTCTTTAACGTAAGGGTGATCGGGGGCACATTGAAAGGCTATATCAAGCGCAACCTCAATGCCCAGCTCACCGGCGCGCCACACAAAATCCTGAAAATCTTTCAATGTCCCTAGTTCGGGGTGTATCGCTTTATGACCGCCTTCATCCGAACCGATAGCCCAGCATGAGCCCGGGTCACCCGGATTAGCAGAGAGAGCATTGTTTAACCCCTTTCTGAATTTCTTGCCAATAGGATGAATTGGTGGTAAATACACCACATCAAACCCCATCTCAGCAATGCGGGGAAGAATCTTGGCAGACGTCTGGAAGTCCCCATGTTTACCAGGTTCGGTGGAGGTTGATCGGGGAAAGAACTCGTACCAAGTGCTAAACAGCGCTTTTCGCCGCTCTACTTCTACGTTAATTTTTTGATAGTAATGGGCGGAATTGCTACGGTCATAGCATTTTGTTGCCAGGGCTGTAACCTCATCGCTTAATGCTTTGGCTACTGCATGCTCTATATTTTCTACAGAAGTATCACGGAAAATATTAGCAAATTCATAGAGTTGATGTTTTTCAGGATCATTCTGCTGTTTGGCCATATCCTCCAGCATTTCCGCCCCGATTAGCATTTCTACGGATAAGTCCTGCCCGGCATCAAATTTTTTACGCAGCGCATATTGCCAGGATGCAAAATGATCAACGTAGCCAAAGATTGTATATTCGTAATAACCTTCCGAATCGGGCACGAATGTACCGGTCCAGCGATCATTTAAAATATGATTCATCGGAACCTCCTGCCACTGTTCAGTATCGGTTTTGCGGTATTGTACATAAGGCTGAATTTTATCGTGCCCATCGGCAAAAATATCCGCAGTCACTTCTACAGATTCGCCCAGTGTTCTTTTAACGGGAAAACGGTTTTGGTCAACCTGGGGTAACACATTTTTGATGATCACCCGCTGCTTCCCGGATATATCTTCAGGCGAAGGCTTAGAAGGTTTATTTTTTTGTTTTGGCTTGGTAGGTTTCGTGGTTTGCATGGTTTCCATATCGTTTCAACAGCGAAACTACAAGTTTGTTAAGATTTATCTAGCTTAATATTGATAATTTGAGCCTGGCGGATAAATAAGTCATCACAACTGGGGGAAGTGTAGCAATAATCCCCTATCTATTACACCATAATGAGTAATTGTTGCCCCAGCTTCCAGGCAATTCCTGCCAATTTTGCTACCATACGTGTTGGCAGCAAACTTGACATACACAACTCAAAACAGATTGCAGCTTAACGTATGCTTTTTCAACTACAGAATTCAATATTTTTTTAACTGCTGCATAATTTTTCGATATATAGGATATGGCGGAGTGAGTTGGTTCTTTCTCCGCCAATTTTTTTAACAATTATAGATTTACAACGCTTCTTACCACATACTGCCATGAATACTCCCACGCCTGAAATCACACACAAATCTATGGATGCCAAGAAACAAATATCTCTGACCATGACTGAGATAAAAGAAGTGGTCTTTCAACTACAAAAAGCGATGCAGGCTATGCAACCTGATAGTCCTGAAATTGAGAATGACGATGCTGGTGTTCATAATGAAAAAAAAGTCATGTTACAACAAATCATTGATAAATTGCAATCTTAATGGAAACAGAAGTTGCTGCACAACTGCAAGGAATGGGTGCAATTGTTACCCCCGAAGGAATCGGTTTTCGGGTATGGGCGCCTAATGCTAAGGAAGTACGGGTTTTTGGTACTTTTAACAAATGGAATAAAAGACGTAAAAGTGAATTTGTACTAGAGCCCGAAGAACACGGTTACTGGTACGGATTTGTAGAGGATGCGAAGCCGGAAGATGAATATAAGTTTATCGTAAAGTCGTCTTCGGGGCATCTCCTCTATCGTAATGACCCCTACGCGCGCAAGTTGACTAACTCTAGCGGGAACGGTATCATCTATGACCCTAATAGTTTTGAATGGGGTAGCGATGAGTTCACGCTACAATCCTGGAATCAACTCGTAATTTACGAAATGCATATCGGCACCTTTCATGTAAAAGAGGAAGGCAAGCCGGGTACTTTTGAGTCTGCCATTGAAAAACTGCCTTACCTTCAGGAACTGGGTATCAATGCTATTGAATTAATGCCTACCGCCGAATTTCCCGGCGACTTCTCGTGGGGTTATAATCCGGCTCATCCTTTTGCGGTAGAAGAAGCCTACGGCGGGCCCAATGCGCTAAAGGCATTCATCAAGGCCGCTCATGAGCACGGTATCGGTGTTATTATGGATGTGGTATATAACCACTTTGGGCCCAGTGATATTGACTTGTGGGAGTTTGACGGCTGGTCAGAAAATGGTGGTGGTGGTATCTACTTCTATAATGACGAAAGAAGCGAAACTCCTTGGGGGGCAACCCGCCCCGATTATGGCCGTCCCGAAGTGCAGCAGTACTTACGAGATAATGCTTTGATGTGGCTGGAAGAATTTCACGTAGACGGACTGCGTCTAGATGGTACGATGTTTATGCGGAGCCGTGATGGAGGTTACAGCCATGTACCGGACCTGGACATTCCCGAAGCATGGGAATTTCTTCGCAACCTGAATAACGAAATCAACGCCAAGTATCCGAACAAGCTGATCATTGCCGAAGATCTGCAAGATAACGAGTGGCTCACTAAGCCTCATCATGAAGGTGGAGCTGGATTTGGCAGCCAGTGGTGGGCCGGATTTGTGCACCCGGTGCGCAAGGAGATTATCACGATGGAAGATGAGCATCGCAATCTGGATCTGATTGCGGCCTGTATTCAATTTCCCCCTGACAGGGCTTTCAAAAGGGTTATTTACACCGAATCACACGATGAGGTAGCCAATGGAAAATCAAGGGTTGCCGAAGAGATTAAACCGGGAGAAGCCGACAGCTATTTCTCCAAGAAGCGTTCAACACTAGGTGCCGGGCTGGTATTTACTTCACCGGGCATTCCTATGATCTTTCAGGGGCAGGAGTTTCTGGAAGACCGATACTTCAGCGATACTGAGCCGCTTAACTGGAAGAAAGAAGACGCTTTCTCCGGAATCAACCAGCTTTACAAAGACCTGATCACCATTCGGCTGAATCGCTACGGTTATTCTAAGGGATTAACGGGGGGTAACGTTCAGATTTATCATCAGAATAATGATGGCAAAGTGCTGGCGTACCAACGCTGGGAAAGTGGCGAACCGGGGGATGTTGTAGTGGTCGTAGCAAACTTTAGCAATGAGACTAAAAGCGATTACGTAATAGGATTACCCCAATCCGGAATATGGAAGGTGCGCTTTAATAGTGACTGGGATGGCTACGATCAGGAATTCACAAATGAGACCCTGCCAGAGGTTGGAGCTGATAAAGGGGAGACTGATGGTATGCCCTACTACGGCCGGTTTGCCTTAGGCCCGTATGCCATGTTGATTCTCTCTCAGGAACCTAAGAAGAAGAAAAAGTAGCCTTTAGGGTGAAGCTACTGCGGGCACATCCATTTGTAAGTCAGTGACCGTAGCGTTACCTAACGCAGTGGCAGTAACTATAAATACGTGGTTGTAGTCGCTATCAGTCAGGTTTTCGTAGGTTTCCTGCCCTAACAGCCTATTAAGCATCGGGGGAATTGTGTTGGAATGTCCGCAGACCAGCACGGTTTCCCCTTTATATTGCTCAAGCAAACTTGTAAGAAAGTCTTCCGGTTGCTGCCCGGCATCATAGGTGGTAATCGTAAGGTCTTTTTGCGATGCTGTGGGCGACACCGTCATGGTATTACGCTTGTAGGAAGTGCTATAGATAGCCGCCAGATCAGTAAACGCAAGCCAGTCTGACAATGTGGCTGCCCGGGTTTCTCCTTTCTCAGTCAAGGGAGGATCATCCGTACCGTCATTAGCTTTCTCAGCATGTCGGACCAGAATTAGCGTTGTTACTTCCTCTAATTGAGTGTTGTTGTCAGAGGATGATTGGCAACCGCTTGCTATGGCTGAAAACAGCATACTTACTCCGAGGATGCCCCTATTCAATGATTGTAATTGCATATTAAAACTCTTTCTCGCCAAACTCACTCTTAATAAATTTAGACTTACCCATCTGCTGATTAATGCGGTAGCTCAGGTTTAGCATGATCACATCCACTTCATAGACGTAGTTGGTGGTTGTGTAAAACTCTCCCGCACGCCAGGTGGTAATCCGTTGCTCATTGGTGGGTAATAACCCCAAATCCATGTTGAGCCACTGGGCGGTAGCCGTAACTTTACCACCCAGCCAAGTCTTTTTAGCAGTCAGGTTAGGCGATAGAAAGCGGGAGTCTTTGCCCTGAGCAGTGTTCTGATCCGAAATGTAATTCAAAGTCCATTGGATACTCCAGGTAGGCGATAGTTTGAAGGTGGTATTAGCATTGATCGAGTGTATCCAACTCCGGGTGTTGACCGGGCGGTTATCAAACGTACCATCAATCGTATAACGGTATAGGTTACCACCCGCGTACAATTTCCACCAGCTTGCCGGGTTAAGCTCCACCCCGGCTTCCAATCCCAGCGACTGAGCGTCACCGACATTAGAGTAAATCCGGTTCAGGATGGTATCATTGTAAACCGTATTGACCCGGTTAACCAGGTTTTCTACGTTCTGAAAGTAGGCCGTCACGAAGACGGAGTGACTGTCCCAGTCCTTGATCACTCCTACCTCGGCTAAATCAATAAACTCCGGTAGCAGTTCCGGGTCGCCCTGCTCAAACGTCTCGGAGTGTTCTCTTTCGGGAAAAGGATTCATCTTGAAGGTTGTTGTCCGCTCTACCCGTTTGCTGTAAGCGGCTTTCAGTCGGAACAGATCAGAGAACTGGTACACCAGGTTAGCGGAGGGATAGAGCTTCACAAAATCATAATGGTAGGTAGTATCGACAAAGGCGTTGGTTAACTGCAATGCCCGGTCCATCACCTCTACCCTCGCTCCTACCGAATACACCAGCTTATCCCACTGGCTAGAGTACAAGCCGTATACCGAATGAATCTGACGGGCCAGATCTACCCGACTGGAAAACTCAGGGATCAACTCATACTTGGCCGTTCCCAGCACCCGTTGCTCATAGAAGAACTCGCCGGTATGGTTCAGATGCCGAAACTGGTAGCCGGCCTCCAGCGTGGCCTTTTTCAGGGGCAACCGGTAATCTGCCTGAAAGCGAACCCCCTGCAACGGATTGTTATTGGTGTTATACTGGTCCTGTAAAGTATCCTGCAAACCGGGCCAGGCTAAATTCAAGTTGGTTGTCGGGCCGCCTAGCATGGTATACTCATACAGCAGAGAAGTATTAAGTTTCGCCTCATTGTCAAACGTATGGGTATAATCCAGGCTACCAATCAGGAAATCGCCCCGACGGATTCGGAGGTTTTCGTTGTAGTACGTTAACTGGTTAATTGTATCTCGTTCGGAGCGGGCCACTTTGTAGTTATTGTACAGGATATCAGCAGTACGATCCTTGCTTCGTTTTCCCGCATAGAAACCAGCACTGATGGTATTGCGAGCATTGGGGGTATACCCGATGGTAGCCCGAGCGGTATAATTACGCTCATCAAAGCTTCGCTCTCCATCCGACGGAAACCGGGTCAGAGTATCATTGATGATCGTGTAGGCATCTCCTTCCCGCCGACCGGCAATGTCGTAACGCTGGTAACTGGCCCCTACCGAAATATCCCAGGACTGCTTTCGGTAATTGACCGTAACATCGCCACCGTAACGGGAAGCAGGTTCGGCATTATCATAGTCTTCAACACTGGGCAGTCCGGCCTGACCATTTACCAGCACGTATAGCCCATCGGCCACTCCCTGCCGGGTAATAATATTGATGATACCCGCTTTACCTTCCGGATCATACTTAGCCGAAGGAGCGGTTACTATCTCCACATCCTCCACCGCATTGGCGGGCAACTGGTCCAGAATAAGCGAGGGGTCACTCTGAATTGGCTGTCCGTTGAGCAGAATGGTAAACCCGGATGAGCCTCGCACGGTCAGTGCACCTGCGGCATCGACCGCCACCGAGGGCACGTTGCGCAACACATCCGTAGCCGAGCCTCCGGTGGCCGACTGAAACTGCGCCGCATTATAGACCTGCCGATCTACCTTATGATACACCGACGCCTTCTCGCCCGTCACAGAAATTTCCTCCAGCAGTTCATCAGTAGCCGTTAACACAATCGTGCCTACATCCCGCTGCTCGTTAGCCGTTAAGGTAAAAGCAGGCAGGTAGGTAGGCTCATACCCCACAAACTGCACCTGTATAAAGTAAGTACCGACCGTCAGGTTTTCCATCACAAACGAACCATCAGCCTTAGAAACCGTGCCGGTGACAATAGAAGAATCTCGAGGTTGATATAGCCCTACGGTAGCGTACTCCAATGCCTCCTGGCTGGTTTCATCGTACACGATGCCCCGCAAAGAAGCCTTCTGGGCCAAAGCCGATAGCGAGCTGAGGATGGTAATACAAGCAAGCAGGCCCATAAACCGCCTCCTTGGTGAAAGATAAAAGGTGATCAAGCGACGTGGATGATAAAAGTGAATGAAATAGCTCCAGTTAAGACATAGCAAAAAATGGGATACCGTTGCTTCAGGCTCAATATACTACCTATTTCAATTACTACGGAACCCCCCGAATCAAACGATGCCAATTCATAATGAGTCTTAATAATCCTCCCCATCCACTTCCCCACGAGCGTTAACGAAGCGGTCTCTCCCCTTTCAATATCGTACCTTGGTAACCCCCGGCTAAAGCACTTTCTCTCCTTATGTTTGTTGTTTCCCTGCGAGAGAGAATAACTGTGTAGTCCCCTCGGAAGAAAGTGAAGTGCTTGAATTGGGAGATCGCCGGGCGACAGAGCGTCGGGCGCTTCGGGATTGTCCTCGCGAAGAGGGCTCTTAACTTACTTTCTAACCCGGCACTGCGGGGCAGCCCCTGCGAGGGATAGCAAGGCTGTCTCCTCCCATAAGCGTGCTGTTCAGCGGAGATTGACAGACATTAGCTGCTTCGTTGCTACACTCTTAAGGATGTGGGTCTGGTACTTGGATTGACAACCTTCACAGTAGGGTAATCTTAAGGTGGATGACAAGTTAGGAGAATGGCTTGATACTGGTGAGGCTCTCCCCTCGGAAGCCCTAAGGCTACCATCTCGTGAGAGCTGAGGCTATAGCCTCCGGGGGTATGCAGAATGGACTGCGTCTAAATAATAAAGCCCTCTCCGGGTACGGGAGGGGGCTTTTTCTTACCTATGTAAGGTTTAGGGCAACTATCGATCTTGCCTCAGACTCAGAGTAAGGGCGTGGGTGTTGAGGCAACTACCAGTGTTTCATTGAGATTGCCTCGGCGGAGCTTTTTGGTGGTTCGGCGCACCGTGCGTACTTCCAGCCGGTACTCGCCGGTATTCAGCCCGTCGGGTACTTCCACCGTCAGCTTGCTGGGGTAATTATTGGATACTTCGTTCACCCGGGTTTCTACTCCATTAGCGTCAATGAAAAATACACCCTGCTGAGGGTCGTTCAAATCACCAATCTTCAGTTCTCTGCCGTTAATCTCGGCAAAACTACCAGGGGTGATACGGTCATTAAACGTTTTAGTCTTTAAGTCCCGCACGCTCTCTAGTACCGGCAGCTTTTTGACAGTCGGCACCTTATGTACTGGAGTTTGCTCAGCCATCGTAGCCAGCATACTACCCAGGCGAAGATTAGCGTTGATCTGATGCCGGGCCGGATCAAATGAATCATCCCTGCTGGTAAATACACCCGAAATACTTCGGTCCAGCAGCAGGTATTCAGAAATAAACCCTTCTCCGTTTTTCAACCGTTTACCCAAAGCCCGGAAAAAGGCATGTAATACCGCGCTGCATTCAGTCTCCTTCAGAATGGACCCCTCCCCGGTAATATCATCTATAATATTGGAGATAGAGCACTTTTTAGTATCCTGCACTACCGCCATGTAATCGGTAGGATCAGGAGTCAACACATTGTCATGCAAAGAGTAAGGTAACATAAGCTAACTATTAGATTAAACATGTCTACCGTACCACAAAAATGATGGAAGCTAATCCGGTAGCGGTAAAAAAACGCAGGTTGGATTTTGATGTAAGGCATACCCGACAGGCTGAGAGACCTAATTCTTACCCAATTCATTGCATGCAGTTAGTGAAGTCAGTACCTTACGCTCATTATTTTTTTACTATTTAACCTTCATAACTATGCTACGCACATTTTTTTTGCTTGCAACCATTAGCTTTGCAATGCTTACTCCCCAAAGTTTTGCCCAAAGTCAGAACCAGGAAGAAGCCGAAGTGGCTCAACAGAAAGCTGAAGAGTGGCTTACTTTTGTAGATAAGGGAAATTATACCGAAAGCTGGAATCAAGCCTCCCCCCTATTTCAACAAAACGTTACGGAAGATCAATGGTCACAGGTTGCCAAACAACTACGCGACCAGCTTGGTGAACTGGAATCCAGGGAAGTACAACAGGCTCAGTACACTACATCGTTACCAAATGCTCCGGAGGGAGAATATGTAGTGGTTCAGTATAATTCTGAATTCTCGAATATAGATAGCACGGTAGAAACGGTGGTGATGAATAAAACGGAGGAGGGCGAATGGGCTGCCATTGGCTATTCCGTACCACCTCCAGGACAATAAATCCATTAACGAGAAATCTCTTCAGCCGTTTGCCAGCGTCTCAGACAACTGACAAACGGCTTTTTATTTACTAAACAGCTCAACACATCACTATCTTCAAACTATAGACAACTTACAAGCTATTGCTTTGATGATTCCCGAGGACCTATTTCCTGATCTTAATACCGCCTTGCTGTTCAGTCCATTATTCACTCTACTTTTCTATCCCCATATCGTACTACGTATACCATTGTTTGTGCTCCTCAGGCTGTTTTTGTGTCTTAATAGAAATTGATCACTAAATATATTACCTTCCGAAGAACTTTATTATTTTGGATTCGTTTTAGAATCGTTCATTTGCTTGCATTAAGCGTATTTTTTTGGTCACATTATTAGTTTTTATGACCCCAACTATCGGAGCCAACTATCAACAAGGCAAAACCACATTTACCGTATGGTCTCCTCTTGCTAAATCCATCGAACTTATTTTAAACGATCAGCCCCCACAGCGGTTAGAACCGGATAATTTTGGTTACTGGACCAGCTTTGCAATGGAGGATGTTAAACCCGGAGATCACTATCAATTTAGAATTGATGAAGACTCGGTTCGTCCCGATCCGGCTTCATTGTCGCAACCACAAGGGGTACATCATGCTTCAGCCGTGGTAGACTTGAACAGTATTACCTGGAAAGATAATAAGTGGAAGGGCATTGCCTTGAAGGATATGGTGATGTATGAGTTG
Organism: Roseihalotalea indica; assembly: GCF_022458895.1. The sequence goes on from NZ_JAINFL010000004.1 coordinate 208,083, forward strand.
CATGTGGGCACGTTCACCCCGGAAGGCACATTTGAGGCAATCATCGGAAAACTCGATTATTTAAGAGATCTGGGTATAAATACCATAGAATTGATGCCTCTTTCTCAGTTTCCTGGTTCGCGAAACTGGGGATACGACGGCGTGTTTCCGTATGCCGTACAGCACTCGTACGGTGGGGCCATTGGCTTACAGAAATTAGTCAATGCCTGCCATCAGAAAGGCATAGCGGTGGTGCTGGACGTAGTGTATAATCATTTGGGTCCGGAAGGTAATTACCTGTCAGAATACGGCCCTTATTTTACGGATAAACACCATACCCCCTGGGGACTGGCGCTCAATTTTGACGACGCCTATTGTGACGGGGTGCGGCACTATTTCCTCCAGAATATGCTGATGTGGTTGAAAGATTTTCACTTGGATGGCCTCCGCCTCGATGCTATACATGCAATCAAGGACTCGGGCGCCAACCACCTGCTAGCTTCTATGAGCAAAGCCAAGGAAGTCTTATCCTCCCAAACCGGCAAACAGTATGTGCTGATTGGGGAATGCGACCTGAATGATCATAAATTTATCAGCCCGAGAGAACGAGGTGGTTACGGTCTGGATGGGCAGTGGATTGACGAGTTTCACCATGCCTTGCATACCGTCCTCACGGATGAAGATAACGGGTACTACTCCGATTTTGGTGAGTTATCCCATCTGGCGAAAGCCTATGAAAAGACCTACGTGTACGACGGCATTTACTCCGCATACCGTAAGCGTACGTTTGGCAACAGTGCTGAACGGCATCCGTACTCTCAGTTCGTCGTATTTTCCCAAAACCACGATCAGGTTGGCAACCGCATGATGGGCGACCGACTCACGCAGACACTTCCCTTTCCGGCACTGAAGCTGGCTGCCGGGGCGGTGTTAACCTCTCCGTATGTTCCGATGTTGTTTATGGGAGAAGAATACGGTGAAACCAAACCGTTCCAGTACTTCGTCAGCCATACCGACCCGGAACTGGTAGAAGCCGTACGTCAGGGGCGCAAGCGAGAATTTAAGTACTTTCATAAAGAAGGACAGGAGGTTCCCGACCCCCAGTCCGAAACCACATTTGCTAACTCTACACTATCCTGGGACTGGTCTGTGCTTGAGTCGCAGTTGCTATTCAAATATTACCAGGCTCTCATTAAATTAAGAAAGGAGCTACCTGCCTGGCAGGATGATAGCCGTCCGGCCATGGAAGTAGACATTCTGGAGCCAAATATCATTCTTCTTTCCCGGTCTCATACCAATGACGAGTCTGTCTCTCCCACATTTGTTGTGCTGAACTTTAGTAAGGAACGGGCGCAATTCTCATTGCCTATGGGGAAAGATGAGTCATTTGAAAAGATTTTTGACTCGGAAGATACCGAATGGGGGGGTGAAGGTGGACAGGCGGCATCGCTGTTGGCTTCTTCATCTGATAGCCAGGTACTTCCCTACAATGTGCTTATTTACCAGCGCACTACAGACTAATAGTGTTTTATAGCAAATGCACTGATTAGTACTACTTATCCTAACACAATATCTACAAGATTCTCAATCAAACTTGCTGAAAGCAGGTTATAAAAAAAAGTTATTTGAGACACATTTACCGATTAAGAACCACACGATTATGAGTGACATTAATAAATATGTATGTATTCACGGGCACTTTTACCAACCCCCGCGAGAGAACCCGTGGTTAAACCGCGTAGAAGTACAGGACTCTGCTTACCCGTTTCACGACTGGAACGAGCGGATCTCTGCCGAATGCTATTCCCGTAACTCGGCATCCCGTATTCTGGATGGTGAGGGGCGTATTCAGGATATTATCAATAATTACTCTAAGATAAGCTTTAACTTTGGCCCTACCCTGCTTCAGTGGATGCAGCTTCAGGCACCGGATGTATATTACGCTATTCTGGAAGCAGATAAGTTGAGCCAGAAACAGTTCAGTGGACATGGATCAGCCATCGCTCAGGCATATAACCACCTGATTGTGCCACTGGCTAACCAGCGCGATCAGGAAACCCAGATTGTATGGGGAATTAGGGACTTCGAAGCTCGCTTCAACCGCTACCCGGAAGGCATGTGGCTGCCCGAAACAGCCGTAAATACCGAAACCCTGGAGGTATTAGCCAAGCATGACATTAAGTTTACAATACTTTCTCCCTATCAGGCACTGAAGGTCCGGAAAATTGGTGAGAAGGAATGGATAGATTCTACGGGCGCCCGGGTTGACCCTCGTCGGCCCTATCTGTGCAAACTTCCGTCTGGCAGAAAGATTGCTTTATTTTTCTACGATGGCCCCGTCTCTCAGGGCATTGCTTTCGAGGGTTTACTGAATGACGGTGCTGCCTTCGCAAACCGGCTGGTAGAACAGCTTGATCTTGACTCGGAAGAATCACAGATCATGCACATTGCTACCGATGGTGAGAGTTACGGACACCACCACCGCTACGGCGAAATGGGCCTATCTTACTGCCTGCATCATATAGAAAACAATACTGAGGCATACCTAACGATCTACGGTGAGTATCTGGAAAAATATCCATTGGAGTACGAAGCGAAAGTGATTGAGAACACCGCCTGGAGTAGCACTCCTCACCTGGAGCGATGGTCGGATGAAGGGGGTGGAAATACTGGCGGACGCCCCGAATGGCACCAACGCTGGAGAAAACCACTAAGGGCGGCCTTTGACTGGTTAAGAGACACCATCAATCCGATCTACGAGCAGGAGATGAAAGCCTTTGTGGATGATCCCTGGGCAGTCCGTGACAATTATATTGATGTAATACTAGACCGCTCGCGTGAAAACGTTGAAGGTTTTATTACCGAGCAAACCAAGCGAACATTATCGCATGAGGAGAAGGTGACCTTTTTAAAGTTACTCGAAATACAACACCATGCTATGCTGATGTACACTAGCTGCGGCTGGTTCTTTGATGAGGTTACCGGAATTGAGACCATGCAGGATATTCTGTACGCCGCGCGGGCATTACAGCTGGCTAAAGATGTAACCGGTACTGATTACGAAGTGCATTTTCTGGAGCTGCTGGCTCAGGCCGAAAGTAATATCCCGGATCATAAAAATGCGGCGGTGGCCTACGAAAAGTTTGTTCGTCCTTCGGTGGTTGATATGCAACGGGTGGGTGCTCACTATGCAGTATCATCCCTGTTCTCGGAATATCCGGAAGAAGCCAAAATTTACAGCTACGAGGCCAAAGCAGACAACTTTGAGCAGCACGAAGCCGGGAAATATAAACTTGCTCTGGGAAAAGCCGTGTTGCAGTCGGAAGTAACCCTGGAAATAGATCAGATTACTTTTGCTATCCTGCACTTGGGAGACCATCATTTATTTGGTGGGGTACGCGACTATTCCGGAGAAGATGCCTTTGAGAAGATGCGGGAAGAAGTGGTAACTGCCTTCCAGAAAAGCCGGGTGCACGAAGCAATTGTACTGCTTGACAAGCACTTTGGTTCTCATAATTACTCATTCTGGCACTTGTTTAAAGATGATCAGAAGAAGATTCTGGATCAGGTAATGGAGAATACGCTTACTAGTGTAGAAGGTACCTACCGGCGAATTTACGAGGATAACTACTCCCTGCTTCAGGCTATGAAAGAGCTAAGCATTGAACCACCCAAGTCGTTGAAATTCCCGGGTGAGTTTACCGTGAATGCTAAACTAAGGCGCATTCTGGAAAGCGAAGAAGTAGACCTGCGAGAGCTAAATACCTTAGCCGATAGCATGCAGCATCTGTCAGTCGATATTGATCAGGTTGGCCTCAACTTTCTGGCCGCCGAGCGCATCAATCAGATGATGCGATTGCTACAAAATGACCCACTGAACGATAGTTTTATGAGCAAGATCGTACAGTTTATGCTGGTCTGCAAGCAGGTACAACTTTCTCCGGATTTGTGGGAAGCGCAAAATATTGCGTTTATCATTCATCGCAAACAGTACCATAAACAGTGCGCTGCGAGAGATGCGGGAGACGATAAAGCCCAGGTGTGGTGCGATGTCTTTGAATCGTTATTTCAGGAATTAAATATTCTGGTGACGGAAGATGTGCCCGTTCCACAACTATAATGAGTTAAACTGATTTACTAAGGCAGCAACAGTGAATACTAGGCTGCCTTTTTTTCTATTGCTAAGGTTTACAATCACCTATGCCATTTTTTAACTTTCTCTGCCTAAACTTTTTCAATTATGTATATTCCTTCTGCTACATACCGTTTACAATTTCATAAAGATTTTACCTTAGCCCAGGCGCGTGAACAGCTGGATTATCTCAAAACGCTAGGGATCTCCACAGTATATGCCTCTCCCTTGTTCGAGGCCCGATCCGGCAGTACCCACGGCTATGATGTGATTAACCCGGAACAGATTAACCCGGAAATTGGGACCTTAGAGGATTTTGAAGCATTAACCCAGGAGCTATCTTCCCGCCATATGGGTTGGTTGCAGGATATTGTCCCTAACCATATGGCATTCTCCACTACAAACCCCTGGATACAGGATATACTGGAACTAGGGCCCCACTCCAAGTATTTTACCCACTTCGATGTAAATTGGTGGAACAGTCATCCGGAAAATTATGGTAAGCTGATGATGCCTATTCTGGGTGATGATCTGGCTAATGTGCTGGCTCAGGATCAGATACGCTTATCTTATGATGATCAGGGACTGGCTTTGTTGTATTACGAACATCGCCTTCCGCTGAAGGCTGAATCGTACCAGGCTATACTTACTCCGCACGTAGATAAAATCAATCAGCCTGAAGCATCCGCTAAGGTTACTGCTTTTCTGGCCCAACTAGATGGCTTCATGCAGACCATGCAGGAAAAGAAAGAAACTAAGCGCTGGCAGTCACTTAAAGACCAGTGGCAGGACATGGTTTTTAATACCGATGTTCGTACCTGGCTCCTCCCTATTTGTGAGGAGTACAATACCGGAAACATAGATCTAGCTAACTTATTGTCCGAACAATATTACCGGCTTACTTACTGGAAAGATACCGAGCAGGAAATTTATTACCGACGCTTCTTCACGGTTAATGACCTGATTTGCCTGAATATGCAGGAACCTCAAGTGTTTGAAGACTACCACCGGTTCTTACGCAAGCTCATCAATAACAAACAGATACAGGGAGTGCGGGTAGACCACGTTGATGGCCTGTTTGATCCTACCCAGTACTTAGAGCAACTAAGAGCTGCCGTGGGCCCGGATACCTACATCGTGGTTGAAAAAATTCTGGAGGGGCAGGAGCAGTTACCTGATGTATGGCCTATTCAGGGTAGTAGCGGTTACGAATTTTTGGTACAGATTAACCGCCTCTTTTCCAGCACTGTTGCCGACGAGCCGCTCACGACCGTTTACGATGAGTGGATGAGCGATGCCCACACCTACGAAAACCTGGTGTACCAGAACAAGATGTTCATTCTGAAAAAAAGAATGCATGGTGAGCTCACCAACCTGATGGCCCTACTGGAATCGCTGGAAATTATTCCTGAAGAGAATGTAGCCTCACCGGAAGAGCTACAGGAAGCACTGGCTCATTTGCTGGTTGCCTTTCCGGTATATCGTATTTATAGTAATCAGTACCCATTTTCTGATCGTTCGCTGGAGGTGCTGGCCGAAGCATTTGAGCGGGCAGAATCTCACGCACCCGATCTTCAGTCCAGCTTCGACACACTGCGCATTATCTTCAACGGAGTACCGGATAAAAGTGAAGAGAAGAATGAAAACACCCTTTACTTTATCCGCCGGTGCCAGCAGTTTACCGGCCCACTGGCAGCGAAAGGAATTGAAGACACTACATTCTATCAGTACAATCGCCTCATTTCCCGCAATGAAGTGGGCGACTCCCCTGACCACTTGGGGGCCACTGCCGATGAGTTTCATCAGTGGATGCAGAACCGTTCGCTGTTATCCATGAATGCCTCGGCCACTCACGATACCAAGCGAGGAGAAGATGCCCGAATGCGTATTAACCTACTGAGTGAGATAGCCGATGAATGGGGGAAATTATGTATGGAATGGCGATTTGAACATGAGAAATTTAAAAGCAGCCATGCCGGTGGTAACTACCCCACGCAGAATGATGAATATTTTCTGTATCAGACCCTGATTGGCACGTATCCGTTTCATATCTCGCCCATTGAGGATCAGTACAATGAACGCCTGAAAGACTACTTGTTGAAAGCCGTGCGGGAAGCCAAAACCAATACAAGCTGGTCTGAGCCGAACGAACCCTATGAGAAAGCGCTGGAGAAGTTTGCAGTGGACATATTGGGGGATGAAGCATTTATGCGTTCTTTTCAGGATTTCGCCCATAGTGTAGCCCGTAGGGCCGTTACTTACTCACTTGGGCAAACCGTACTTAAAGTAATGGCGCCCGGCATTCCTGATATATACCAGGGCACCGAGTACTGGGACCTGAGCATGGTAGACCCGGATAACCGCCGCCCGGTTGATTATGCCTCACGCAAGTATCAAATTGACCAGTTCAGTCAACTCGAAAATCAACTCACAACCGTTCGGCAGCTGACCAAAGAGTTGGATGATCCGGCCATTAAAATGTATACCCTGCATCGATCGTTACAGCTACGGCAGCAATGGCCATCTTTGTTTGAAGAGAGCATGTATCAGCCGCTAGTAGTTACCGGAACACATGCCAGTCGGGTGCTTGCCTTCTTACGGCGCCATCAGGATCGGTTCGTTATCACCATTATACCCCGGGAGGTCGTTGAGATATTACCGGAAGGTCAAGCTTTGCCTCTGGGTAAAATATGGGCTGATACGGCGATTGCCATTCCTGAATTGCCGGGAGATTTATGGAAAAACCAGTTCACCGGCGAGATTTTAAATACTTCATCAGCATCTTTATCTCTTTCTGCTATCTTGCATCATTTCCCGGTAGCAATACTAACTAACCAACTAGCATGATTAAGCAACGGCGGAGCGGAGTACTGCTCCATATCACATCCTTACCTTCTAAATTTGGCATTGGCAATCTGGGGCCTGAAGCCTATCGATTTGCTGATTTTATGCAGCGGTCCGGGCTTACCTACTGGCAGATTTTGCCTTTGAACCCGGTCGACAAGGCCAGCGGATACTCTCCTTACAGCAGTTTTTCGGCGTTTGCCGGTAATCCTCTGCTCATTAGCCCTGAATTACTGCTAAAAGACCGGATGCTCAACAAGGAAGAATTAAACAACCTACCGGATTTTGCCACCGATAAAGTTGAGTTTGAAAAAGCAGTTCCGCTTCTTAAAACATTACTGGAAGCTGCTTTTGAGCGATTTACCCGTAGCCGGAGCAAAACCTTACGAAACTCCTACGACCAGTTCTGTATGTTTGAAGCCGACTGGCTGGACGACTTTGCCGATTTCACAGCGTTTAAGCAGCACTTTAAGAACAGTAGCTGGGACCAGTGGCCTGCTGAAATTCGCGACCGAGACGTACTGGCAATGGATGCGTTGCGGCAAAAAGTACAGCGCACCATTGATCAGACCAAGTTTGAGCAGTTTATCTTTTTCCGGCAGTGGAACATTCTAAAAGAATACTGTCAGAAAAAAGGAATCCACTTCTTCGGAGATATTCCGTTCTACGTAGGCTACGACAGTGCCGATGTATGGGCGCATCAAAGTATCTTTAAACTTAAGAAAAACAAACTGCCCAAATCAGTAGCCGGCGTTCCTCCCGACTATTTTAGCGAAACCGGACAACTATGGGGCATGCCCATATTTGACTGGAAAAAACTGAAGAAGAAGAATTACCAGTGGTGGCTGCACCGCCTCACCCATAACTTTGATATGTTTGACCTGATCCGCCTCGATCACTTCCGTGCTTTCTCGGCTTTCTGGGAAGTACCGGCCAGTGAGAAAACGGCCATTAACGGAACCTGGCAAAAAGGCCCACGAAAGAAGTTCTTCAAACGCCTGCAAAAGAAACACAAGCAACTCGACATTATTGCTGAAGATCTGGGGGATATTGATCAGGATGTTCATGATTTGATGAACGCATTTGACTTCCCTGGCATGAAAGTACTGCACTTTGCCGTCGGCGACGGAATGCCCAAGAGTGGCTATATCTCTCATCATCACGAACCGAACTCAGTAGTCTATACTGGCACTCACGATAATAACACGACCAAAGGCTGGTTCAATCAATTAAAAGATGTGGACCGTAAACGCTTATCAGAATACCTGCAACAAAAGGTAACGGCTGATAATGTTGCCTGGTTACTTAGTAATATGGCTATGCGTTCGGTCTGTCGGCTTTGTGTAATTCCTATGCAGGATTTTCTGAACCTGGGAGAAGAGGCTATTATGAACCGTCCCTCTACCGGCACCGACAACTGGCTCTGGCGCATGGCTCCTAAATCTACCACTCCGGCACTGGCCCGTAATATCCATAAAATGAATGAGCAGTTTGACCGGTTACCGGAACCTAATGTGGTCAAGAAAAAAAAGTCATCTACTAAAGACTCGGAGCAGCCGAAGCCTAAACCCAAGAAAACAAAGGCAAAAAAAGCCAGTGCTAAGTAACCGTTGAGTCAACGTAAGTGCTTACTTAACACCGTAAATTTGGTTTTATCTTAACCATAGTTCTTGATTATCACTACAACCCCGTTGACTTTTCCATTTGCTCGGTGTACCGATCTCCCATTTCCCTGATCTGGGCAGACGCGGCTTCCATTTCCTGTAATTCTTCAGGGGATAGTTGAATGGAAGCCGCGCCAATGTTTTCTGTCAAACGGTGCGATTTAGTCGTTCCGGGAATAGGAACGATCCAGGGTTTCTGAGCTAATACCCAGGCTAGAGCAATCTGTGCGGGTGAAGCGTTTTTCCGTTCGGCAAATTGATTGATTAAGTCTAACAGGGATTTATTGGCTACGCGGGCTTCTTCGGTATACCTGGTTAGAATATTGCGAATGTCGCCTTCGGCAAAAGTAGTGTTCTCGTCTATCTTGCCGGTCAGAAAGCCCTCTCCTAGTGGGCTGCTACCAGGCCAATACCTAGCTCTTTAATAGTCGGAATAATCTCTTGTTCGTGCTTTCTCGTCCAGAGGGAATATTTGCTTTGCAGCGCGGTGACGGGTTGCACCGCATGCGCCCGGCGAATAGTACTGGCTCTGGCTTCGGAAAGGCCTAAGTGCTTTACTTTGCCTTCTTTAGTCAGATCCTGCACAGTTCCTGCCACGTCTTCAATGGGCACGTTCGAGTCAACCCTGTGCTGGTAAAACAGGTCAGCCCCATGGCGAATACCTCTAATTTACTATTTCCTAGTGTTCGCTTTTTCATGATTATACTCTTGTGTAGTTATGCATATACTTTAATTTATGAAACAAAGATCGGTTGGCTCCTACTCATACAATAACACGAACGAAACAATAGAATACGAAAATCAAACATTTACAAACCTTCATTCATTTTAGAAAAATATTCCTCTTCGGTGCCATTACCATACGAATGACATGACTTTTCTTCTTCGGGGAATATAATTATCTTACTGTAGACATTGGTATCAGTCATTTTTGAAAATTTTTTCACCATCAAATCACCACAGACATGACTAACAAGGAATCAGCGATTGTATTAATTGAATTTCAGAATGATTTTACGACCGAAGGCGGAATCTTTCACGATGCGGTCAAAGGAGTGATGAACGAAACCAATATGCTGGCGAATACGGTGTCGCTGGTAGAACAGGCGAGAAGGGCAAACCTTCAGGTAATTCATATTCCTATCTGGTTTGCCGAAAACTACATTGAGCTGACCAACACCCCGTATGGTATTCTCAAAGGGATTGTGGATAATGGCGCTTTCAAAAAAGCATCCTGGGGTGCTCAGATTGCGGATGAGCTTACCCCGCAAGAGGGCGATATCGTCATCGAAGGAAAACGAGGACTTTGTGGTTTTTATAGCACCAACCTGGACTTCATTCTTCGAAGCAAAGGCATTAAGAATATTGCCCTGGGCGGCTTTTTAACGAACTGCTGTGTAGAATCAACCATGCGCACAGCTTATGAAAAGGGCTTCAATGTTATTACCCTCACTGACTGTTGTGCCGGCCTTAGCATAGAAGAGCACAATAACGCCATTGAAAAAGATTTCCCCATGTTTAGCCAGCCAATGACCAGCCAGGGCTTTTTAGACATTCTGCGAGGCAAAGAAGAATTTGTACTAGAGGGTAAAGGCTACGAATAACTCTCTCCAGCAAGTTTACACTGAAGTAGTCAGGATGCTACCTGCTTATATCCTGATTACTTCAGTAAAGTATATACGCCTTAGCTTTTCTAACAAATTTTAAATTAATACTTACGATTTTCAAACAATCCGAAGATGATCAAACCTCTTGCCAGATTGGTGGTGTCGTGAATAAGCGTATTCATGAATGAGATAAGTTAGTTTTCGGCATTTTGTACCTTGGGTTGAATAAAAAATTAAATCCCTTAGAGATAAAAAACTCATTATCAAATACTTACAACCCGCTACTAAAACTTTCTATTGATAGCTTTACATCGCTTGCTGATCATCCGAGATAACTTTATGGAGCTCAACTTTTAGGTGATGTGATTGATTTAGTGCTGTACCTCTCCAGATCATCCATTCGGGAGAAAGTGTTAGCTCCCACTCCTGAGTATGGGGTCGGGAAATTACCCGTCCGTTTAAATCTCTAATTTCGGGCTGCGACATTTGCAGTCGGTCTCCCTTGATGCGCCAGGAACCTTCAATGCCCGGAGTAAGCTCATCGCCTTGCTGGAAAGCTCCCCGATTGGTAAAGCGAAACTCCCGGTTATCCAGCACGAGTTCTAGCGGTACCCGTTCACCGCTCGCCTCAATCTTCACTACCTCCCAGTCGCCAATTAGATGGCCGTATTTTTCCTGAGACTGGCAGGCCAGTAAGGCTATCAACAGAAAATAGATTATATGTTTACTCATAGCGTAACATGTTTGTAGGATTGCACAGGTGGCCTTTAGCCTATGAAAGGAATAAAAGTTAGACTCAAAAGCTACGTAATATAGCGAACTATAAAGCAGCTGAAGTTGTCCGGTAATCAACTAAAACATCCACAAAAGCGATAGACGCTCGCTCCATGTCATTGACCAGCCGGTCAATTTTAGCGACACAATAGTTATAAAACAGTTGAAGAATAATCGCCACAATCAGCCCGGCTACGGTTGTCAATAGTGCTGTTTTAATACCGCTGGCCACCAGAGTGGGTGAAATATCACCAGCAGCCTCAATGGCATCAAAAGCATTGATCATCCCGATGACCGTACCCATAAACCCCAGCATGGGGGCAATAGAGATAAAGAGCGAAATCCAAACCAGCCCCCGCTCCAGTTTACCCATTTCTACCGAACCATAGGAGAGAATGGCTTTCTCAACCATCTCCATACCGTCATCCCATTTGGTAAGACTCTGCTGAAAAATTGTTGCAACCGGATTACGCCTGGAATTCAGAGTACCCAGTGCCTGCTCTACCCCACCTTCCTGAAGGTCGGCTCGTAATTTTTTCAGGGTATGGTCTACATTAGATGTAGCCAGATTCAGGTGGATAATTCGTTCTATGGAAATAATCAGCCCGATAATAAGGCAAAGCAGTACGGGGCTCATAAAGCGCCAGTCGCCATTGACAAACTGTTGCCGGATTATCTGATGTAAATCCTGATTAGCGTTGGTTTCTTCCTCCGGTGGCACTTCTTTGGGAACTTTTGCATTCGCCGCGTTCACAGTAGTGAGACTATCCTGCACGGAGGCCGAGTTCGGCACCGCAGTACTTTCCTGGCCTTTGGCTGAGGATGAGAGAAAGATGACCAAGAAGAATACACGAGAAACTTTGGTGAAAAAATTTAGCCGTTGATTCATGTCCTTTTTTTTGCCAAGTAAGGACATCAAGACGGTTATAGGCAATTTCTGCTCATAGACAACCGCTCAACGAGGCAGTTATTATTCTTGAAACAGTCAATAGACAACGGCTCAACAAGGGGTAGAATCAAGCAATTTGGTTAAGATAGATAATCAGATTAACATCTTTAGGCAAATCCACTTTCTTCCGTAACCGGTAACGAGCCGTATTCACACTACCCGGCGTGATATTCAATTCTTCGGCAATTTCCTTTGAGCTAAGATTTTGCCGAAGTAAAGAGCACAGTTTCAAGTCGTGCGGGGTGAGATTGGGATGGGTAAGTAACAGCTGTCGCGAAAATTGATCTTCCGAACGATCCGCTTCTCCTTCCCGACCCATTACGGCTGCATCTTTGCGGTCTTTAAACCACTGCACACGGCGATTGATGCGGTGAAGCACGGCTCGGTTACGATAAACCGTGATTACGAAAGGGACTGTGATAAAAGCTAGTCCGATGCCTGCCTGCAAAAAGATAATCAGATTGACATAAGTGCGGTTTTTTGAATCTTTAATGACCGAATCGTGCGTATGAGATAGTAAGGTAGCCATCTCTTCATCATTCATGGCCATAGAAGCGCTCTTATAAAAACAAATGATGATACAGAAACAGACAATACCTACCAGAAACAAAGGCTTTATCTGAGTAGCTTTTAATGTATAGGTCGTTTGTCTCATAGCCAGGCTATTGTGTCTTCTACTAAGATAGCGATCCATATGACAAATTATTTCGCTACCGGAATTTATTTTCCTTACCTAGTTGCCAAAAGTAGAGCCTCTGATGTGTCCTCTTAGCTACCACTTACATGAAAAAAGGTCAGCAATAATATCTGATGACATTATCCTGACCTTTTCTAATAATACTTCTAAAAGTCCGTTATGCTGGATTCTCTTCCCGAAAACGTCGCTTGGATTCTTTGTAGACTTCTATCGCTGCTTCTCTATCTTCCCAGCCATCGATACCCACTTTTTTCTTCTCCAGGTCTTTATACACCTGAAAAAAATGTTCAATTTCCTTTTTTAAGTGAGGATTGATCTCATCCAGGGTATTAACCTTATTCCAGATAGGGTCGCTAATGGGTACGCATAGAATCTTGGCATCGGGGCCTTTCTCGTCGCGCATTCGGAACAGGCCAATGGGTTTCACCTCAATCAGACAGCCGGGAAAAGTAGGTTCAGAAACCAGTACCAGGGCATCCAGCGGGTCACCGTCACCGGCCAGGCTTTCCGGGATAAACCCATAGTCACTGGGGTAAAACATGGAGGAGAAAATCATCCGGTCGTAACGGATCATTTTTTTCACCGGGTCATATTCATATTTATTGCGGCTTCCTTTCGGAATCTCTACAATAACGTCAAAGGTAAATTCTTCAGGGTTTTCCATAAGAAAAAAAGTAAAAAATTAGAGGATCATAATCGAATGCTGTAAGTTATCACCATCGGAACGAAATACGAAAATATTCATATGAAACTTCATACCCAATGCATTAAACATTCCCTTCAATTCAAGTTCCGGGCCGGCACCTCCCGGGGCTTTATGGACGAACGTGATACCTACTTTATCGTGATTCAAGACCCTGAATCTTCCGTCATGGGGATTGGTGAAAGCTCCCCACTACAAGGCCTGAGCCAGGACGATCAACCTAATTTTGCTGATCATTTACAACAAGCTGTTAACCAGGTACCAGAGGTATCCCCTCCGGAATCGCCTCAGGAGATTTCCCAATGGCTGGATCTGAATATTTCGTCAACCCTTCCATCCATCCGCTTTGGCCTGGAAACGGCCTGGCTAGATTTTTTACAGGGCGGCCAGCGTAAGCTTTTCCCTTCGGTTTTTCAAAGCAACCAGTTTCCCCCCATCCCCATCAATGGCCTGGTGTGGATGGGTAACCGGGAATTTATGCTACATCAAATCCGGGATAAAATCAGCCGAGGATTTCGCTGTATAAAATTAAAAATAGGGGCAATTGATTTCGATACTGAGCTTTCTCTTCTAGCTCACATCCGGGAGCATTTTTCTTCGGAACAAATGACTATCCGAGTAGATGCCAACGGAGCATTTACGGAGAATAATGCCATGGAAAAGCTAAAGGCATTAGCTCCCTTCCATCTGCACTCTATAGAGCAACCCGTGGCTACCCACCAACCAGCATTATTGCGACATCTGTGCGAGCAGAGCCCGGTTCCTATAGCACTAGACGAAGAATTAATTGGCATACACGAACCTGAGGATCAGGCAGCATTGCTAGATTCCGCTCGCCCGCAGTATATTGTTCTCAAACCTACGCTGGTAGGCGGACTGGCTGCTTCAGAACAATGGATTCGCTTGGCTGAGGAGCGAGGTATCGGCTGGTGGATGACCTCGGCTCTGGAATCGAATGTTGGTCTGAATGCCATTGCTCAGTTTACTGCTTTTCATCAGGCAACCCAGCCTCAGGGGTTAGGTACCGGGCAGTTGTACCACAATAATATCCCCTCGCCTATAGCAATTCGCAATGGGTATTTGCATTATGATGCCCATAAATCCTGGGATCTTTCTTTACTTGATCTATGAATTATACTCTCATCACTGGCGCCAGCGAAGGTATTGGTGCGGCTTTAGCCCGGCGTTGCGCTCAGGAAAATTATAATCTGATATTGGTAGCCCGATCTACCGAGAAATTACAGGCTTTAGCCGAGGAGCTGACTACTGAATATCATATTAGAGTTGAGTCCATTACACTGGATTTGCTCACTCCAAACGCGCCCCAGCAATTGTTGGAAAAATGCCAGCAGCAAAACTGGCCCGTCCGTATTCTTATTAACAATGCCGGATATGGCATGTGGGGCCCATTTTCGGAATTGAAAATACAGGAACAGCTTGATATGATACGCCTGAATGAAATGGTTATGGTAGAGCTATGTCATCGTTTTATTCCTACACTTCGGGAAATCCCTTTTTCGCATATACTGAATATTGGCAGCACCGCTAGCTTTCAACCCATTCCCTACTTTAGCGTGTATGCCGCATCCAAGGCATTTGTGCTGTCGTTTACCCGAAGTTTGAGATTAGAACTTAAAGCCAGCAACATTAACGTATCATGCCTATGTCCCGGGCCTACTCAATCTCAGTTTTTTGAGCGAGCGGGGTTTACATCAAAATCCGGAAGCACTCAGTTTTTAATGAAACCCGAAGCCGTGGCTGATGCAGCTATCCGAGGGATCATTGCTAAACAAAAGCTCATTATCCCTGGGTTTTCCAATAAATTCGGAGCGTTCTTCAGCAAGCACTTACCTGTTAGCTGGACAACGGGCGTCATTAAGCCTTACTTTAAACCTTAATGGTTCTACTACAGATCTATTTCAAGAGTTGATTTCAACTTCAAAGAGCACTTTAATTATTGTATCTTAGGAACCCGTCATCTCAATTGATTGCTAAAAGGTTTAATAGTTATAAGACTGATACATATACCTAGGGAATAAAATCTTGCTCTCTAAAGGGACTCTCTCGTTCAGCAGCCTGTTCCCGAATTTCTTTTACAGTAGAAGGTTCCACTGAGTCCGCTTCATTACCCCAGACGTTTCGAACATAGGTAAGCACGGCGGCAAGTTTATCATCAGTAAATTCCGGATTATCTTTTAGTCCAGGCATCACGGGCTGAACTTCAGGTTCCTGATATACTTTACCGTTTACAGTCACTGGTCCCATAAGTCCGTGTAGTACTACCCGAATTAGACGATCTTGAGGACCAGTGACCCATTCAGATCCGGCTAATGGTGGCGCAATGGGCGTCATTCCTTCACCATTGTCCTGGTGACAGCCGGCACAGGTTTTTTCGTATAAGGATTTCCCTACGACAAACTGTTTCTGCTCTTCTGGTGTAAGGGTTTTGGAGGCCAACTGTTTTTTCAGTTCCGTGTTGGTAATAACCTCTTTTAAAGCAGTAATCATCTCCAGATGCTGGGGCGTTTCTTGAGATAATGAAGCCAACAATTCTCGCTCATGACGGTGAACACTGCTAATAATAGCTTCTTGCATGAGAGGATCGTGTCCCTGCTCCAATCCTAGCGAAGTAAGCATCTGCATCACACTTGCTGAATCGGTTTCTAAAAATTCACCTAAACTCAATGCCAACTGCAATTGCACCTTAGGGTCAGCATGTTCCGATAGGGCTTCGTATAGATGTAGCACTTCTTTTGCCTGCTCCAAACCAACGTTTCGTTCTCCGATGCGTAAACCGGCTACAACAACCAGCGGATCGTCATCCTGAAGAGCTTTTAGAATGATTTCCGAACTATGTTCTCCCATACCCTCTAATGTCCACAAGGCATGTATCTTAGCCAGAGAATTATCCTCGTTCAGTAATTCCCGTAACTCCGGCACCACCGATGTACTATTACGCTCCACTAGCAGACGTTGGGCTTCATCACGCCACCAGCCATTAGGATGCGACAAATAACCCACCAGTTCCTGATCGGTAACTGACTGTAATGCGGGGGCCGAAGAACCAAAATGAGGAATCAATCTTTCCCACCAATTTCCTTCATAAACAATGCGATAAATCCGACCCAACCCTATTGGTTTTTCTAACCCACGGCTAAGAATTTGATCTCTGAGGTAATCTGTCACATAGGTCTCGTGCTGAATAATACCTCGGTACATATCTACCATATACAAAGCACCCTCCGGTCCGTTGTAGAGGCTTACCGGACGAAAACGCTCGTCAGTAGAAGCCAGGAACTCCTGCCCTGAATATGCCTGCTCAGCGGTGATATATGCTCCACTATCTGAAAGAATATTCCGTTTGATCAGGTTGCCGGAAGGTTCGCACACAAATGCGTTACCATGATACGCCTCCGGAAAATTGTCTCCCCGATAAATAACCGGGCCACAGGCGGCCGTAAACGTAGTTAATCGTTTCTCCTCGTCCAGAACATCTTCCTTATATCCCCGATTTACCCCCGGCGTTGGCCGCACCGGGTATACTCGCTGGTCTTTCACTATTTGCCGATTAGCGGCTTCCTTATACCGTAGATCGGGGTTCCGGCTCATCGTGCTGGGTGGTACCAGATCGCCCCGCAGTTGGTTAGAATTCGTATTATAGAATAGCCGCCCTTCATCATCCATCGCCATACCCCACTGACCACGAAACTCGGTCTCTTCGCTAATCCATTTTCCTTCTTGAAGCCGGTAGCGTTTTTTAGATTTGGCATTATAATACCAGTTATCCATTCCGCGTAGCATACCGTTGGGTTGGTGTTCTACGTTTCCTCCGACTGCATATGCAGTATCAATAAGAGTTTTTTTTCCAGGACTATCATTATTATTTTCTACAAACCACAGGTTAGGTGGTTCAGCGTACAATATGCCACCATATGCTAAACGAAGAGTCCGAGGAAGTACCAGGCTATCCATAAAAACTTTGGTATGATCCATCAGGCCATCATCGTCGTGATCTTCCAAAATCACGATTCTTCCGGTGGGTTGATCTTCCCCCTGCCCGGTTACATCAGGCATATAGCTCTGCATTTCTACAACCCAAATGCGGCCCTGAGCATCAAAATCCAAGGCCACCGGATCCTGAATCAGCGGCTCACTGGCAACTAGTTCAATACGGAAGCCATCTTCCAGCTGAAAAGTCTGCATAGCTTCTTCGGGGCTTAGTACCGGCGCTGAAGTAAAGAGTATCGAGTCTGGAATTGGCTCTGGAGAGTTATTGGTAAAAACCCTCAACCGCTCTAAACCTACAAATGAAAAAGAAATTGCCACTATGAAAAGCAGCAGTAAGAGAAGCTTGCGACCTGAAAGATAATTCATCTGATATAATTGAAAACGCAAACACCACGCTAATTAACGCAGTGAATGCAATCTAAGTGTCTAATACGAACATCGCAAATATTTACTATTTCCTAGGCCTAACCAAATGCTTTCACATCCAAATTTGTGAGATATAACAATCGTATCTTCAGTCTAATTATCATGAGTCAGCTAAAATTTATGAAGTAGTCTTGTTCTCAATTCAATGGTTGATTTATGGTTAAATGTCGGCTACCATTACAGTATGGCGCTTATATTAACCAACTAAGACTCACTCAATAAATAATCTGTTACCAACTGAAAATCAAATATTTACCTGCGTAGCACTCTTCAACCATTAAGCATTTTGATGTTTCAAAAATAATATAGAATGAGTAAATAACCTTAAAAGGTCATAATTCTCTTATTAGTTAAAAACATTTTTTTTGTAACATTGCTATCGTGAATGAGCAACAAAGACTATTACGCCTCCTTAAGCTTATTTCTTTATTAACCTCCCCGTTACGAAGAACGGCTCGGCAGTATGCCGATTTGCTAGAGGTAAATAAAACTACTATCTACCGTTACTTTCATACCATTGAGGAGGCTGGTTATACTTTGCTAATTGACGATGATAACCGCCACTATCTTGATCGAACCTCATTACGTCGAAACCATCCGGACCTTTATTTCAATGAAGATGAAGCTCAGGTGTTGGGCGATTTGGTGCGAAGTTATGATTCTCCCATTCAGCAGGATCTGCTCAATAAAATATATACCCATTCTACTTTGTCCGAACTTGCCAACAGCATAGCAGATGCTCAACAGTCGGTGAGGTATCGCCTGCTTAAAGAAGCAATGCAGGAAGAAAAGCAGGTGGTTTTACGACAATACGTCTCCATGAATAGTCAACAGGTGGGAGATCGGCGAGTAGAACCCATCGGTTTTTTACATAAAGACACCATTGTAGAAGCGTATGATGTTGAAAAAAGAGCTATGCGCCATTTTCGCCTGGAACGAATTGCCGAAGTTAAGCGAAGCCAGACTTTCTTTCAACATCGAAAAGATCATCATAAAAGCAGCACTGATCCGTTCCGGGTTGCTGATTTGCAACCCACTGAAGTGGTTGTCAAATTAACACTTACTGCGGCCCAGCAGATGAAAGAGCTATACCCAGCCACCGAGGATTACTTTCATACTCAAAATGAGACCGTTATTTTCTCGGCTCCGGTAAACACGGAGTTCAAACTGCTGGATCGGTTGCTCCTCAGCCTTTGCGATGAAGTAGAAATAATTTCTCCCCCCTCCTTAAGAGATCATTTGCTATCTATTTGGTCTCAAAGAAAGTTTTAAGAATTTTTTGGGAGTTGCGGAGGATGCAACTCCGGATAAGTATCCTTGTATAGAATCACTTAACAACTTGTTCTATGCAGTTACTTAAAATTTTTGACGAAACCTTTACCGGAGAAAATATCCGCGAGATGGAAATCATTCTCTGGGACGAAAAAACAACCGTTCGGGAAATTATAACGGCTCGGGTCGAAAGAGAAGTGAATGCCTATAATCAGCGAAAAACTGAGTATTTCCAGGGGCTGATTCAACCTTCACACACGGAACAAACTCTGAATGGCAAAAGAGTAAAAGAGTGGCAAGCGTTGGATACGGAAAAGTACGTCTACCTGGCACTCGATAGCTTTTTAAAGAATCGTTATTTCATGTTGGTTGATGATGTACAAGCTGACACTCTTGACCAGGAAATCACTTTACAACCTGATACTAAAATAAGCTTTATTAAGCTCACCCCCCTGGTAGGCGGTTAAACCATTAAATTCTAGAATGATCATGGCACTACAATCAATACGAAAAATTTTATTCGGGAATTTTGTTCTGGAAGATTACCCAGAACTAGAAACGCTACTTTCCCAGATCTACCGGGAAAGCCAGTCAAAGTCTGAATATGGCTGGATAGAAACAAATATCTCCCATTCACCCACTTTTCAAACCCTTAAGGCTAAAAGCTCTAAAGAGAAACGCCTGCTGGTTTTGGAACTGGTGATGGCTTTGCAACAACTTAAACTAAAATTAGCTCAGCGACGATCGTACAGCCCTAAAGACCCGGATGCCTCACTCCATCATGCAGGCGTGCTATTACTTGACCGGCTAATGAGGCAAAAATTGGCATTACAAGAGGAAGATTTCATTTTTCTCTTTGAAACCTATACAGAGTATTCTGACCGGCCCTATTATTACTTTGGAAGCTGGCCAGTAGCCCATACCACTATTCAGCTAGAAAAGTTTGCCGCCAAGCATCCCCTGAGTTTTGGTTTGCAAAACTTCTTTGCTCGCTTCATCTATCAGGCTGATTTTGAACAACAGCACTCATACTGGGGATCAAATTTGACCCAGGTTAAGCTCAAAATAGAAACCTTGTTGCATCAGTCTCGCCACCAAGGGGCAAAGGTACCTCCTTTCAAACTAAACGAAAAAGATGCTTTCGGTCAATTTGTCAATGGCGCACTTTTATCATTTTCTGACAAAACCAAAGAAAATTACCATGAGTTATTGCATTTGGCCGTGCAAGCTTCCGGGGCCAGACCTTCCAAAAAATACACAAAAGAGTCTACAGCCATTATCAAAAAAATTGGTCCTGAACATTACAAAAAAACGGTAGGTTGCTGGCTTGCTTTTCTGGCTGGAATGAAAGAAGAAGAAGAGGTGCACGAACAGCAATGGCAAGGACGTACTTACTCTTACGTAACCCGCACCTTTTTACATACTCAAAACGCTGATATTGCCAAGGGCCTTGTGTGGTCGCTGGTACACGAGCATGATAATTCAATCCTACTGATCCTTTCTCAATTAGCAGAAAGAGCATTTCGCAAAATTCCTGGTACAGGTGCTACAGCAAAAGCCCTTGGCAATGCCTGTCTCTATACACTTGCTCAGTCATCGGGTACTCTTGGCATTGGACACCTTTCCTTGCTTAAACAAAAAATACTGCAAACCAGCACTCGAAAGCTAATTCAAAAATATCTTCAACAGGTATCCGACCGCCTGGGAATCAGTGCTTATGAGATTGAAGAAATGGGCACTCCTCATTTTGATCTTTGTGAAGGAAAGAAAGAAATTTCCTTTGATGATTATACTTTAGAGACTGAAATTGTAAGCATTGGAAAAGTAAAACAAAGTTGGCGTAAACCGGATGGGACTATTCAAAAAACAGTACCATCTTTCATTAAGCAATCTACTGCGCTACAGGAAAGACTAAAAGATGCAAAAAAAGAAAGCAAAGCGATACAAAAGGCCCTCACTGCGCAACGCGACCGCCTCGACCGCTCATACATACATGCACGGTCCTGGACATATCCAAAATTTAAAGAGTATTATCTTGAGCATGGGTTATGCGTTTGGTTAGCTCACCGATTGATATGGACTTTTCAGCATGAAAGTGGCCAGGAAATCTCGGCTATCTGGCAAAATAACCAATGGGAAGACATAGAGGGAAATCCTGTCCGATGGATTGACAATACTACTCAAGTTACGCTTTGGCACCCAATCCTCACATCAAGTCCTGAAGTACTCGCCTGGCGCCAGCGACTGGAAACACTAGGTATTAGACAACCCATGAAACAGGCTTATCGGGAAGTTTATCTCCTTACAAATGCCGAAGTTAATACGCGATTTTACAGCAACCGTATGGCAGCCCATATACTCAAGCAGCATCAACTTAATGCGCTAGCAACCTCAAGAGGCTGGGAATATCGCCTACTCGGCACTTTCGACGACGGGCGAGATCGTACTCAAGTAATTATCAAACTGCCAGAATACAATTTGGAAGCCTCTTTTTGGATTACTGAAATCGGTAAAGATGATTCTTTTAATGACAATGGCATCTGGTTGTATGTAGCGACAGATCAAGTCAGATTTAGCCAGTCAGGTGAACCGCTGAACCTAATTGATGTACCTAAAATCATTTTCTCAGAGATCATGCGGGATGTTGATTTGTTTGTAGGAGTAAGCAGTGTAGGAAATGATCCTCAATGGCAAGATAATGGCGGCAACCCTCAGTTTCGAGACTACTGGACCGCTTACTCTTTCGGAGATCTTACCGAAGTGGCGAATATTAGAAAGGCTGTATTGGAAAAAATTATACCTCGCCTAAAAATCACTAAATCTGCCACCATTGAGGGTAAGTTTCTAAAAATTAAGGGTAGCAAGACAACGTATAAGATACACATTGGCAGCACAAATATTATAATGGAACCCAATAACCAATATTTGTGCATTGTGCCCTCACGAGGAAATTCTGAAAGCACTGACCACCTTTTTCTTCCTTTTGAAGGGGACCAGGGACTTTCCATACTTCTTAGCAAAGCTATGATGTTAGCAGAAGATGATAAAATTACCGACCCAACCATTTTAAGCCAGTTGGGATAGCTTGATAACTAGAAACCTGAAGGCACTAACTATTTTGGTATAGCTTTCAGGTTTCATCAATATTAGCCTCTTATTTTGAACTTATGAGCTCCCCCCAGTACTTCAGACAGTTTTTGGCTCTTTCTTAATTTGATATTTTTCTTTTACGCTGCCCTCACTTGCTCTTGGGGTGGCTTGAAAGAAAAATATCTATCTTGTGGCCTGTCGTCATCAATACTGCTATGCCTTCTTTGATTGTTATATTCTTCAAAAAAGTCATTGAGCATTTGATAAAGATGAACCCCATCTGTTGGCGGATTCAAATATACCTTTTCGTACTTAACGGTTCTCCATAGTCTTTCTATAAATGCATTGTCTGTGGCTCTGCCCTTGCCATCCATAGACAGCCGGCTAGTTTTCAGTACCTGATTTGTAAACACCTCACTGGTGAATTGACTACCCTGATCGGTATTAATTATTTCTGGTACACCATGTAATTCAACTGCTTCCTGAAAAACCTGTGTGCACCATTCTGCCTCCATGCTATTGGAAACAGACCAATGCACTACATAACGATTGTAAAGGTCTATAATAGCCACTAGGTACATAAAACCATCCTTCATAGGAATATAGGTGATGTCAGTAGCCCACACCTGATTGGGATGGTCTATTATAAGCTCCCTGAGCAGATAAGGGTATACCGGATCTTCTTTCCTCCTCTTTGAAGTGTGGGGACCGGGCAAGAGTGAACGCAGCCCCATTTTTTTGTAATACAGCCGTTCTATACGGTTCAGGCTGACTTTGTAACCGAGATCTTTGGTCAGCCAGCTATGCATTCGGCCTGCCCCTTTGTAAGGGTGCTCCAGATAGTGTTCATCCATCAGCCGCATCAGCTCCAGGTTCAGTTTCGATTCGCCACATGGCTTGTAGTAAAGCCCGGAACGGCCAATGGACAGTAATATACATTGCTGTACGATACTCAATTTTGCATGACCCTTGTCTATCATGGCTTTACGCTCTTTTACCGTCTTTTTCACGACAAGGCTTTCTTTAAAAAATCAAGTTCCACTTTTTGCTGGCCTATGATTTTAAGGAGCTTTTCCTCTTTTTCTTCCGCTTCGGTTTTGGCACTCTTCCTTTCCCCAGAAGAGAATACGTCCTCTGCACCTTTTAAGAACTCCCGCTTCCAGTTACCGATCTGCTGGGGATGAACCTCGTACTTCTGCGCAAGTTCTGCCAGACTCGCCCTTTCTTTTAAAGCCTCTAAAACCACTTTTGTCTTAAAGGCTGCTGTAAATTTTCTTCGTGTCATTGCAGTAAATTTAATTGTTAATTTTCAAACTTAATTTACTGTCCGAATTTTTGGGGAGAGATCACTTATTCATTTCGTTAAAGAACTTTCAACTTATCTCAAACGGAGCTAGAGATCAATTTTATTAGAATGGATGACAAACCACTGCTAAAAATTGAATTATAGCACAACGTAAGAAGAGTACTAGATTTGCTCAATATTGTCAGGCAGTCTCCTATATATTTGCTACCTAATGAATATAGTATTGTGCTTTCTGATAGTCGGCTAAACCACAAGTACGAATCGCAAATTGAACATCAGTGGATTTTAAAGATCTTGCTGTTGATCATATTGGCTGTTTTTTCAATAACCGAAGCATCCGCTCAAGTATTGATGGTTGATAAGGCGTACGAACTACTGAAAGAAGGACAGCTTGAAAGGAGTCGCGAAGCAATTGAAGCCGCTGTTCAACATCCAAGTACTAATATTGATGCAAGAACCTGGTATCTCAGAAGCTTTATTTATAAAGAAAGTATCACCGAACTTACTGCTGAGCACGCTTTTCAGAATATCAGCTTAGAATCTGCAATCAAGTGTCTCGAGCTCGATAAAGAGAGCCGTTTTTCTGAAGATTGCCGAGCCATCATCAATTACATTTTTACTGGTTTCCAGAATGAAGCTATTGCGTCTCTCAATAATCAGGATTACAAGAATGTACTATTTGCTTTAAAACCAATAGTTGCCCAAGGTGATCAGTATAACTATCCTTTTCATGCTGACGCTCTATTTTATTACGGCTATGCCCTTTTACAACTCGGTGAAGAAAATGACGCACAAAAATATCTTTTTCAATCCCTACAGTCAGGTTATCAAGATCCATTGATTTATGAAATTGAAGCAGCCCACCGTCTACATACTTCACAAACCGATAGTGCTAGGTGGTATCTAGACAAAGGCAGGCAGCTTTTTCCTGATGATGCAAACCTTCATATTGCTGAATTAAATTTTCTAATGCAATTGAAGGATTATTCTACAGCAGAAAAATCTATTCAATCATATCTTAAAAATTATCCAGATAACATCGAAGGCCTATTATTAGCTGGAACTGTTTACGAAAATCTATTTTCTTTAAACAGGGAAATGGAAGTTTACTTTCAAGAACAGGTTAATGTTTATCAGCAGATTTTATCTTTAAGGCCGAACCACTTACAAGCAAACTACAATTTAGGAATTGCTTATTATAACCGGGCAGTTAAACTCATTAACAGCGCGGCTAATAATTATGATCTGGATATTACGGACTTTAATCATCTTTTAGAACAGTGTAGTTCTTTATTTCTTAAAGCCTTACCGCACATTGAAAAAGTTAGCTCCTTAGACCAGGAGCACATTAATGCTTTAAAAGCGCTGGAAGGAATTTACTATAATATTAACGATTACGAACAGTATAATTTAGTCAAAGCAAAGTTAGAAAAACTTTAGCCTCAGGTATTTAATCGTATGAAACGATCGCTAAACATTTTTTTCATGCTTGTATTTGGATTCTGTGCCCATGCTCAGTCGCTGGATGACTATAAGCAAACGCAAGACCAGATTCATACGATCTACTTGTACAATTTCTCCCGATATTTTGTCTGGCCCTCTACCCCCCAAGAAGAATTCGTCATTGGAGTTATGGGGCAGCATAGTATCGCAGAAGAAATTAAAAAAATGGCTGAGGTGAAAACAGTTGCAGGCAAGCCAATTATTGTAAAAACATATAACAGCCCTCAGGATGTTGATCCTAGTTGCCGGATTATCTTTATTCCGCATGAGAATAGTTTCTGGCTTAGTGAAGTACTCGCCGTGACCAGAGACAAGCCTGTGCTAGTCGTAAGCAGCAAGCCAGGTTTAGGAAAATTTGGGAGTCTCCTAAATTTTATAGCATATCAGGGCAAGATTACTTTTGAGATCAATGAGGATGCCATCCAAAACCGTCAGCTAAAGTTTGCCCAACAAATAAAAGCTATTGGCCGTTTATTGTAATTATAAAATTGACATCTGATAAACTTATCGATCCTGCTTTCACAGACATTCATAACCGGATATAATAAAAAGTAAGTAGTGTGCGGGTTTAAAATCAAAGTTGCAATTTTTTCTTACTCAATTCAACCAACCACTTTTCCTTTATTATATAGATGCTACCAATATTTACTATTAGCTTTGTAATAAGTACTGGCTCATCAATGCCTCATCAGTGCAAAAACTAACTTACTATTTGGCCTCATTTTGCACCATTATACCATTTGTTTTAATTGTTGATATATCTAAAGCCTGATGAGGCATTTTAAGTTTAAATTGAGTATATCCTAGTTCTTCCGAATAAGCTACTTCCCCACCGAGTCTCTCAGCCGATAACTTAGCAATATATAATCCAAGTCCGGTGCCGCTTTTGGTTTCATGTCCTCGAAAAAACATAGTGAATATTTTCTCCCGTATACTGGATAGAATACCTTCTCCATTATCCTCAATTACTATCTCCAAACTCTGCTCATTTTCGTCTACTACTACCCTAACCCACGACTGTGGGGTTAACAGGCTGTATTGAAATGCATTAAATAAAAAACCCTGTAGAACATTATTGAGCATTTCAACATCTGTCTCAATACTAATTGTTGGATCACATTTAATACTAAAATCTGGTTCAAATGAGCCATGGGATCGCTTTATTTGCATACCTTGATATAACTCTTGAATAAATTTATGCAAGTGAACACATGTGAATTGAAGTTCATGATGCCGCACATGATGTATCTGTAAGACCTTTTGTAGCGTTGTCCGTGCTGTAAGACAGTTATCCAACAGTTTAACCAAATATTGATTAACCGGAGCAGATTTGTCAACCTCCATTGTGGCTACTTGACATAGCCCTTCAATGCGGGCTATGGGGCCAATAATGTCATGATAGGCCCGGTAAACGAATAAGTCCAATTCATTATTAGTTAAAACTAGGGCCTTGTTGGTCGAGGCAAGTTCTTCAGTCCTCTGCTGTACACGTTCCTCTAGCATCTCGTTCACATATTGTAAATCGTTATTTTTTTGCTGAATGATTGATTGTGCCTCCTCAAGTTTCTGGTTTTGGAGCTGTATATCATGATGTTGCTGCTCAATATATTTGTTCTTAGCGGTAAGCTCACGAGTACGTTCAGTAACCAGTTTTTCTAAGATGCGGTTTCTTTTTTGTACTAACGTCACACGATAGTAATATATTCCTACTGCTAATCCCAAGAGTGCCGTTATTACGATAATGCGAAAAAGTGTAGTCTGATACCATGCGGGATGCACCTTTATTATCAACAAGTTATCTTCTTCTATCATGGTACCTTGAGGCGACCTAGCACGGACCTGGAACTGGTACGTTCCAGGAGAGAGATTCGTGTACGAAGCAAGAGTACGATAACCCACTGGTTTCCAAAGATTCTCTAACCCAACTAATCGATATTCGTACTGGTGGTTCTTAGCAAACATGAACTCCTGCAAAGCATAAGAAATCTCAATGGCATTATCATCGTAAGTAAGATCAACCTGCTTTCCAACAGCATCATATGGCTTAAAATTAACAGAATGCTTTTGAGAAGAAAAACTCGTAGCCACTAGAGGAGTCTTTTTAAAACTATTATTAATTGAACTAGGCTCTACGCGAACAACTCCGGTAAGCGAACCAAAATATAAATTTTTCTGACCGACCGCTGCACTATAGTGAACCAGTTCACGACCATTCAAAAACTCTTCACTCGAATAGTTCTGTATTTTACCGCTTTTCCAGTTATAGGAAGAAATACCAAGTACCGATCCAACCCATACTTTTTGACCATTGCCAGAGCTAAGTGTAGTTATTCGGTTGCTTATTAATCCATCAGACTCTTTGATTTGCTGGAATGTCCCTGCCCGAGTATTTAGCCGACAAATACCTTGGTCAAAAGTTCCAATCCATAAAAGCCCCTGAGCATCCAACGCTAATCCGGTTATCTGATTACTGGGTAAAGTACTATTATTTTGGTCTTGCTGTTTCGAGTACCTTACGATTTGCCCGGTAGGCCTATGCCATTGAATAATTCCTTTACTGAGGGTGCCAATCCACAGATAGTGTTCATTCTCGACAAATACTTTCGGCGTAAAAGAAGACCCGATAGATGGCCATTGAACAGCGGCAGACTTAATTTGATCATTTTTCGTGTCCCAAAAATATAACCCTTGCTCTAAAACACCTATCCATAGTATACCACTTTTGTCCAGGTAAATAGACTCAATAGCATTTGATATATTAGTATTGCTACTCGTTGGAATTTTGTAAGATTTCCATTGCTGGTTGAGAGAATCCCACCGGGCAAGGGTGCCCTCCGAAGTGCCAACCCAAACCCCTTTTTTATAATCCTGCCCAATTGTTGTAATAATTGTGCCAGTAAAAGGACTATCTTGATTCGGTAAACTGATGCTATGTTGAAATAGCTGCTGTTCATACTCATCCCAATGGTATAATGATGCATCAGCGGTAGCTACCCAGATGTCATCTGTTCCTGATGTGCTAATTGCTGTAATGGGTTGGTCAACGAAATAATCGGAATAGTTACCAAGTAGTGAAAAAGATATGTTTTCGGCTCGCGCTAAATTTACACCACCTTCAGTCAACACCCACAGAGTTCCAAACTCATCTATGTGAATTTGAGACACATTATCATCAAATATTGAATAAGGATCATCTGATGATTTTGAAAAGGAATATAATCGTTTGTAATGAGAATCATAGCAATAGATGCCATGCTCCTGAGTTCCAATCCAAAGGTATCCACGTTCGTAAAACATGCTTTGAATGTAATAGCTGGATAGTTCAGGAAAGGGTTTATAGAATGTTTCAGTACGACGGTCATACTGGACTAGTCCATTACCATACGTACCAATCCATAAAGTCCCCTCTTCTCCCTCAGCCAAACAAAATAAATCATTCGAAGGAATTGAATTTTCAGCATAGGTGACCAAATATTGTTTAACCGTGTGATAGTGAGGGTCAATTCTTATCAAGCCTGAACCGAAGGTAGCTCCCCATAATATGCCATGTTTATCCTCATGCAGATCCATGACTACAGCAGTAGATAATATCTGGGATGAGTCCGCTTTATCCTGAAACGGGATAAATTTATTCTGCAATGAATCATAATAAAAGACTCCTCCACCAAATGTGCCTGCCCAAATGGTTTTATCATTACCTTCATGCAGACTCAGTACCGAACTTATTTGGCGTTTCGGGGATTGAGTGGAGGACAATCTGTACTCATCAAACCTCTTTTCCTGGGGGCTGAACCGCAATATTCCATTGTTGTTAGTACCCAGCCAGATATCACCCGTTGAGGCTTCCATCATATTTTGCACATCCACTTTTACCATGGATACTCCATTATTTAAAGTATCTTCAACCGCTACCACCTGAATGCCATTATAATATACTAACCCCTTTTTTGTTCCAAACCAGGTTGTACCGTTACTGTCGCGCAATAGACAGGTAACCTTTCGTTTGTATAGACTATCTTGTACGACGGCATCGAGATGATCAAAACGAACATTTTTTTTCCAGGGCAATAAATCCTGACCAACAGCCTTTACTGCAACTATCAATAGTAAACCTAATATGATAGCTCTAGCGCTCATAGTTTATCAAGTTAGTTGTAATTTTAATAACACTGTAGGGTGAGGGCTTTTCGCCTAATCCAGGATTGTCTTCTAAAATTTGCTTCACAGTTTTTTTGTAACGCCTAGCAACCACATCCAAGTCAGTATTTGAAGAAATTAAATAAATCTCACGAGTTGGATTGAAAGTTGTATTTGTGCCGGTAATTTTGAATTCAACTCTCCTACTATACGCTAAGTCATTTGATTGATTGGTTTCTTCTTTCCCTTTTGGTACAAGTTTCAACTTATTACTATCAACTCCTTTGCTAACCAATGAAGAAAAAACTGATTCACTACGCTTTTTACTAAGTTGGTAATTAAAAGAACGGCTACCGGTTGAGTCAGCATAGGCATGGATCTGAATGGTAACATCCGGATGAGATTGATGAAAGTTTACGATACGGCTCAGGACAGGTACTGCTTCACCTGTAAGTTGGTAGGAATTAGTTTCAAAATATATGTGATCAAACGATTCGGTAAACAGTGAGTCCTGATCAACTATAATTTCTATTTCTTCAAGATAAAGGGACAACATTTCGCTCATACTAGTTTCGGCTTCCCCAAGAAATATCTGGCTTGACTGAAGATAATTAACTTTGCTAAAGCTAAAAACACCTTCAGAATCTGTCTGTGTCCGTAACCTATTATATTTTGTACCAAGAGATACAGGAACAGAAACACCCTTGCTCTGAGTCTGTTTGATTCTCCCTCGGATGGTTACTACATCGGGGTTGGCTTGTAATAACGCATGTAAGTTAATTTGTTGGCGATAGGATTGATTTTGAATAGATGGATCAGAGACAATTCTTTTTGCGAATTGGCGATTTGTACCCCCTCTTTGGAGTTTGTATTTAGTTTCCTGTGGTAGTTCCTCCCAGACATAGGCTTCCATTTTGTTATCACCAGCGTTTCTTTTACGCATCTCTTCTGCTCGATAAACAACCAAACGAGCTAATGATCGCTGCTCTTCTGATGATAGGACCTCTAATTGGAAAGCATCTTCATTTAACTGCACATTATTACTAGCCTTACCATTCACTATTAATGCCTGGGCTAGTCTATCAATTTGTTCTTGCTTATCAATCGGCAGTTGTTCATAGCGGTAACGCACTTGCTCTAAAGTCTCATCAGAGGAAAGCGCAACGCTACTAAAATGTCTGTAAGATAATTCCCGGCTAAGTTGTTCTTTCTCTTCGGGTGATAGCGTTTGCCACTCAAACACTTCTTCTAAGGCAATAAATTCATCCGCAAATTCCCTAAAACTCCTTACTCCTTGGGCTGTGGTCTGCTCTACCCACGTAAACTGCTCAGCAGATAATTCTTCATATTGGTAGTCACCTTGCAAAACAGAAGCGTCTTCTTGTTGTAAAAGAGACTGAATGACCATTGTCTGAACGATCTTTTCAATCTTATCTTTTTCGTTAGGCTCTAAGGCAGAAAACCATTTTCTGGTTTCATCTTTCCAGGTGGGAATCTGAAAATTTAGATAAAACGCAATCTGATTTTCCACCATCTCTTGTATTTTTTCACCATGAACGGACAAAAATTGCTGGGATTCATCCATCGATAGTATATCTTCGATAGTACCCTCAGCTAACAAAGTATTAAAAATTCGTTTTCGAACCGCCCGTTGCATAGCATCTTGTTCTTCACTAGGCAGAGTACTAAAAAACTTCTGTGCTTCCCGTTGTTCTTCGTCTGACAAACCCAAACGAGATGCCCAGAGGTCCCAGAAAGATTCAGAAGTTAATGATAGCAGCACCTTAGACTCGTTATCGTATTGGTACTTATAAATATCAAAGTTACCAAGCGTACTATCACGATTTGATGTAACATATCCATAATTCTTCCCTACCCAAATGTATGTATCATCTTTAGATGAATTAAGTGGTTTGCCAAGGTTTATCACCTGACTAGGTAAATCATAAGGTAAAATTGTCGTTGTAAATAAATCAAAGCCCCCCCACCCCGGGTGCCCATTTGATGCAAAAAACAACGTCTCGGTTTCAGCATTCCAATGAGGGGATGTTTCATGATTAGATGTATTTATACTTGGGCCCAAATTAATAGGATGCTGCCATTCGTCCTGATGTCGCACACTCATCCACAAATCACTTTTCCCTAGTCCTCCCGGTCGATCTGATGAGAAAAACAATGTATCACCTGAGGCAGATAACGCCGGATGTTTACTAACATACCCTGGTAAATTAACTGGTGCTGGTAGAGGGCGAGGCATCTTCCACTGATTATTCACAAATAGACTATAGTATATATGGTAATCTCCCTGATGAGTAGTGCGGGTAAAGTAATATGTATTCCCATCTTCACTAAGAACCCCCGGTCCATCGTCTAAGGTTGAGTTTACATTTGTAAAATGATGTATTTGAGTTGTTTCCTTCCAATGATTTGAATCAGCCAAGAATACATAGTTATCGCTAAATGCTTCTCCATGTTGAACATGGTATTGGTTTCCTTTACTCCCCATACGAGTGGAAGTAATAACTATGTGACTTGAGTCACGATATGGCACCGCAGCAAAATCATGACTTTCAGTATTTACTGGTGATGGTAGTTTAACAATATTTGGGTTAATCTGAGGGGCAAATGGGGGTTTCCTAATTTTTGCCAAACTGGCAAGTTCATCCTTCGCTCTTTCTAGCCAATATTCATTATTTTCTAACTGCTTGTTTGGTTGCTGCGCAAACTCCTTAAAGTGAGTTTCTGCTTGTTCATAGTTTCCTAGCGATTTTTGAACTAACCCCAAATTCATTGCCAGTAATGGATATTCAGGTTTATGAGTAGGATCTACGCTTTTGTAATGTTTGGATGCAAGCTCGTATTGAAACAAATACTGATAACAATCGGCCATATAATAATGAGCCTCACTCAAGGTGGAATCAATCAATAATGCCTCTTCATAAAACCGTATAGCCTCATAATATTGTCCCTGATTGTAGTAATCAAATGCAGACCTTAATAATTCGCGGGTGGGATCTGGCTTTGCCAAGCTAACGGTTACCACACCAGAAATCCCGATAATAATTTGTATGAACAATATCAATATACTTACACCTCTCATATCAGCGGAGTAGATCGTCTTTTGGTTGTCTTTCTTTTACTGGCAATGGTGTACACAATTGAAGCTTCCCAAGCATTTCCAACACTTACATAATCAAAAGTTGGATACTGAGAAAAGTCAACACTTAAGGCAACTTGTATATTCCGATGAACAATTCCGCCTGAAATTGCTACTGCATCATTCCACCGATACCATATACCGCCCATCAGCAATGTATTTTGCTGAGTACGTTCATTATACCCGACTCGGTATTCAACATAGCTACCTATATTTGCATAAAGCTTTTCTTCTTGCTTTAAAAGCAGTAACTGAGGATTAATTTTCCAGTTATACTGAGTATAGGAGGCTCCGCCATACCACTTTAACAGAATTGGCAAACGACGCTCCAAGTTGGTAAATGAAGCATTTGGCCGGTTCATTTGAGCGATTGTTATTCCGCTGGTCCATTGCCAAGAGTTCAGCAATTGATTTTTGAACGTATTATATGACCATACCATTCCAGCCTGTACTGATGCGTATCCGATCTGTTGATTCAACAATGTAACTGAGGGAGTAATTGATGATACATACCCCAGATCACTATCATACTGCGACCCCCACTGAATTTTTCCCGGCTCAATAGTCTTTTGCCTGTACGCGGTAGCTACACCAAATGAAAGAACATGCCGCTGTTCAAAATCAATTGGCAAATTGTATGCCCCAGAAAACTGTATTTCTGTAGAAGTCAGCCATCCCTCAATACCATTAACTTCCCGCATCAGAGTAATTCCCAGCCCTCCCTGATTAAAACGGCGAGGATATTCCCTGATAATCGGATAAATGAATGATGCAATATTGATCGGATAATTATTTGCAAAGCTGTTCCACTGAGATCGATGATGAATAATCAACAAGGGATGAGAGGAACTTCCTACTAAAGCCGGATTCATTTGCACTGGTGATACAAAATACTGACTTAGAGGAACTTGTTGAGCATAACAACTGGTAATACACCCGATTAACAACATCAATGATATTGGAGCTAAAGAATGAGATATGATAATTAATATATACCTCATTACTAAAATTTCATAATTACATCGGAACGCCTGAAGGTAGTACCCGATAAAAACTCGCCAATCAGAACATAGCGAAACTTAGAATATGCGCCACCTAATGATGATGGCTGCCAACCGATGGACATTGCCTCATCTAAAGAAGAAGTTCGGTATACCCACCGACCCCAGGCGTCCTGAATACCAAATTGAAAGTTTTCTAAGGATATAAATTTGCCGTAGACCTTAATGCATTGGTCTTCAGGATTAGGCGCTTCAATAGAAAAAGCATTCGGAACGAATACATCTTCCAGTTCTGGATCAATGGCAAAGCCAACGGTTAACCAAGGGAGGGTTATCGTTTCTATGCTATTCACCGTGAAAAATGATTGGTCTACTATGACACTACCTGGAGCTAATGCAACTCGACTACTATTTAGTTCTTCAGCGGCTAATAGTACTAACTGATCTTGATAAAAAAGAAAGTTTTCATCTTCACTTAAAAAAGAAACGGTTGATGATGATCCCTGGAAATCACCCGAAATTACAGTTCGGTGCCAGAAAGGTTTGTTACCAGATTTAATGAAGCTAACTCCTACTACCGGTAATACTCCATGAATTTGTTCAGAAATGGGTGCATACTCATTTTCACTACCTATCGGATAATACTTATTACCAATTCCTGTATGATATAGTGTACCAACTATATAGGATACAGGGCCACTATTTTCTACTACAGCCCCTTCACCCAGGACAAGTTTGCTGGCAGTTGGCACAGTTAATTTACCTTCTTCTAAAATTAATTTGTTAAGAATTTCAAACGATCCATCTAATGTTTTGGTGTAGCCATTTTTTATCTGTAAACTACCTAGCTTAAGTGAGGAACTAGTAATTATTTGATCCGAACCAGTAAGGGATATCACACCTTTAACTGCTTGAAAATCTGACTGATTAACTAAATCCGCATCAAGAGCAAGTTCACCTTCCTGAATTAATGTACCTTGGTTGACTAATGAGGTGTTAATGGTAACTTTGGAGTCAGCGCCACTCATGGCAACAACACCTTGCTGCACAATTACTTGAGCCTGAATCACGACTGGAATTGTACATAGCAATATCAGCAATCCCCGATGGAACATTCGTGTCTTCCGATTCCTCATAATGACTGCCATTTGATTTTTCCATTACTCACATCCAAAAGACGATAGTACAATTTCTCTTCATTACGACTATAGTAAAAATCTCCAGTAAACCCGATATCGTCTCCTTCTACTGGCTTATTGTTACCTATGTATAATACTGGCGTTCGGTACGAATCAGCCTTAGCTCCGGCATTGATACTCGCCGGTGCTAATGAATTGAATCCTCCGAGTAAATTCCAGCTCCCGCTTTCCTTCAAATAAACCCGGTTATCATTTGTATCATAATAAAAGTCCCCATTATCTGCACCTGATGGGTAAGTAAAAGAAGGGGTATTATTACCAGAATACCATCGCTCACTACTACCACCAAATGAGAAGAAAGCTACATCTTGGGGTGTCCATTCATCTCCGTCCCAGGTCAAAACCTGGTCTTCTTCCGGTAGGTTGTTGCTTACAGATCTACCCCGTAAACCAGTGACCTTTGTACTACCATCAGCATTTAATGTTATGTCCCCGGATAGACCACTTGCTACTACCGAATCACCTTGGCCGATTAGAAGCTCCCCACCTCCAGTATTTGTCACCTCAAGGCTACCATTGGCTGCCTGGCGTATGCCTAAACCTGCTACATTGGAGTGTATTTTACTTCTCGTAACAGCATCATTAGCTATTTTGGAGGCGATTATCGCTTCGTCAGCAATTTTTTCAGTAGTGACCGAAGTATTTTTCAGAGTAAGAGTTCCATCGGGCTGTAAAATCAAATCTCCAGTGATAGTGACTGAAGCGACTGTTTTTCCATCGCCAACCAAGATACTACCAGAGGAACTCGCATTTAATGAAGTTGCCTGGCTGGTTTCATTTCCTACCCATAAATGTCCTTCTAAAAGTGAGGGCGCTTCTACGCCCACGCTTCCTTCACTGCTAGTGGTATTACCATCAGGCTCGAGGGTATGCCAGTTGTAATCCCACCAATAATAAAATCGCCCTTTGTCTTCTACAAAGATTAGTAACCCATTGTCCGTTTCTGATAAATTTTTAGTAATTGCTTCTGTTTCACTAACCGATAAACGAGGTACCAATAATCCCTGATTTCGCTTCTCTGATACCAGGTCTAGTACTGCATTAGGATTAGGCTCTTCAGTACCCATACCAACAACAGTCTGAGCTTCAGTGATTTGTGAATAAAAAAGAAAGAAGATTGCAAACATCCTCCCTCCATATACTGGGTAGCTGAAACTGTACTGTCTACTGAAAAAAAGCCACGAAAAAGGTATTATTTCTATCATTGACCTTACTCTCCTATCAATAGAGTCAAATATCGGAGATGAAGCCTTTCTTTCCCTATTAGATCAGAAAAAAATAGTACTTTGTCAAGAAATAATAAAATTTGATTCTCTTACAGATTACATTAGCCTGCTAAAGACAAATCTCGGGTAATTTCCATAATGGACAACCGATAGTACTCTTTTTTGATCTGATCGTATAGCTATGATTAATGATTTTTCTTTTGCAAAATAAATTTTTCATTACAAGTGAATAGAAAAACTACGATTTGACGAAAAAGGTACATATTAGGTTTTATTAGCCCGTGAATACTTTTTGTAAATAATCTCTAACAAGTGTGCTAAAATCAGCATTTCATGCTATAAATTTCACAAGAAAATTATTAGTAAATTAATATTTAAAGGCACTCTGTTTGTCATTTCGCGGTCTTTTTTATTCAAATTTAGAGATGGTATTAAACCGTTGTTTTTGTCCTCCTCGGTCTAATAAGCTTCTTTTATCAGTAAAAAAGGGATGAATTGCTATTCAAGATTTGTAAAAATTATTTAATAATGAAGATATTACTTAATGAGCAAATTAAGCTATCTTTCAGTCTTGGAGATAAGCCTTTTTAATCTATGAGAGAAGATCTTGAAAAGGTCATAAAAACGGATTATGGGTCCGTTTTCACCCGATACCATCATTGCAATGCTGAATTAACCGTTATTTTAAATCACGGTAATTCTACTTCAGCTCGTTTTTGGGAGCCTATAATCACAGCATTACGATTTCAACCAGTCAATGTTCTTTCCTGGGACCTACCCGGTCACGGCCTGTCACCCCAGGCACCCT
Organism: Roseihalotalea indica; assembly: GCF_022458895.1. Next base: position 244,565 of record NZ_JAINFL010000004.1, read on the forward strand.
CCCCTTTAGAAGGTTATTCTCTTCCTGCTTATGCTGCTATACTGGCAAAGTTAATTGACCATTATCAATTAACTCGTTTTTATCTGGTTGGACACTCTTTGGGAGGTCATGTAATTCTGGAAGCCCCGGAATTACTCCGGAAAAGTGAAGGTGCCATGATTGTAGGAACACCTCCTTTGGGTATGCCTCCACAACTGCAAGAGGCCTTTTTAATGAGTCCTCAATTTCAAAACTTTATGCAGCCAGATGTGAGCTATAAAGTTATTGAAGCCACTTTTGCAAGCATGCTTTCCTATGACAAAAAGTCAAATGCTTCACTACTAGCAGAAGATTTTTTCCGAACTGACCCAACTGCACGAATGAGCCTGGCACAAAATATCATAGCAGGAAAACATATTGATGAGATTAAAACTGTACGAGAAAGTCCAGTACCTCTTTTACTAATTCGAGCTGAGCGTGACTGCATGGTAAACTCTACCTATTTTGACCTTTTTCTTCCTGATATTCAAATTCTTCAAATAGAAGACTTTGGACACTATGCCCCTCTGGAAAACCCTCAATTTTTTGTTGATCTTATATTACGCTCACTACATGGCGCTGTAGCCTGACCTTATGAATACGGCAACAGAAGACTCACCTATCTGGCCGGGTTCTACTTTACCGGCTCAATACAGATTTCTTTCGTGGGAACAACCTATCCTGAACAGAAATGAAGATGTATCTTTCTGGGCAAAATGGCTTCGATCTAACGCAAAGAATGATGCAGCAATGCTACTCATTAAGGGTGAAGCTGGTATTGGAAAGACAGTCTTTGCGCACCAGCTTATGCTAGAATTGCGATCAGATCATTGCTTTTGCCTTTACGGTAAGTTTCATAATACTCCTTCTGGAACTCCTTACTTGGCTCTAAAACAATGCCTACAGAACTGGCTTGACCAATTGTTATTACTCGATGATGAATCCTTTGAATGCCTTAAAGCGAACATCAAAGAAGCAATAAAACCATACGAACACGTGCTCACATCAGTGTTTGAAGAGTTAGAATTGTTATTAGGAAAAAATGCCTTAGTGTTTTCGGATATCAGAAACGATCCTCAAAAAGAACGACTGCGTTTTACTCACTATTTTCAATCTTTTCTGAAGGCTATTCATCGTAGTAAAATGAACATTGTCTTCTACTTGGATGATTTACAGTGGGCAGATATGGCTACGCTTAATTTGTTACATCAACTTCTTACAAACTACGAATTGCCTGGATTAATTATTCTGGGCACCTATCGCCCAATTACTAAAGGACAGCTTCAGAAAAAGATTCAAAAGATACAACTTAGTAAGCAAGTCCGTGAATTCAAACTTCCTACACTTAATGCTAATGAGCTAAGCCAACTCATACCCAGCAGCTGGATGCTTAGCCCTGATGAAGAGAAGGGGTTGCTGAAATACCTTATGCATGAGAGTAAAGGTAAACCCTTTGACGCTTTACAAATACTATCACTAATTGTACAGGAGCAACTTATCATGCCTGCTTCTAATCATACATTTCAGATCTGCTGGGATAAACTCCCTCAATACCAAAAAGATCACAACATTATTAAACTGGTAATAAGAGAATTCAATACTCTAACTCAGGAAAGTCTGTATCTGCTTAGGATTGCCTCCTGTATAGGTTATTATTTTTCTATCAGAGTATTAAAAAAGCTTTCCGAATTAGACGAGCCCACTTTTGAACATAGGCTACAGGAATTAATTCAACATAAAATCATAATCAAACAGGAAAAGACTGCTTATTTTGTTCACGATAATTACTTGTCAGCGATACAAGCGGAGTTGTCACCAGCGGATAATAGTAAGATCCATCATGACATTGCCATTTTTCTGATTGCCGAAGGCGCACTTGATACTGCGCACCCATATTTTTTTAATTGTATTAATCATCTTAACCTCGCTACACCCCAGCAAACGCAGATCAGCAATGAGGTACTGGGGATTTTGAACTTTACTGCGGCCTTGCTAGCAAGAAAGAAATCTGCGTTTGACCGATGCTTATCTCACCTTCAGATAATTGATCAGCTTGATTTATTTTCTACTAAGCTAAATTATGCAATCGAGCTTCCGGACTACATACCGCAGTATACCTGGCTGCCCTCACCTCTTATGCACAACTCGCTTTGCAATTTATACTGGCTTGGTCGGGCTGAGAGTGAATTTCTTGTTCAAAACTATACGGAGGCCAACCACCTGCTTAATCAGATTATTGATCACTCAGTAGACGGAATGCTGAGGTTAAAGGCGTATACTATTAAAATAAAAATTTGTATAGCAAGCCTAAACGATAGTGGTGCTCCCTTACTGTTGAAAGATGGTATGAGGATTATTGAATCACTGCTAATCGATTACCATATAACATTGCCTCAGAACAGTGAGCAATATCATATTTTTATCCATCAGGCATACACAGAACTGTTAGCTTCCCTGCCACCCACTAATTTATCTTTTTTAGAACAGAGATCTCTTTCGGAAGATCAAGAGTTTCAGGAATTTATTCAGCTTATTGTCCACTCGCTACCTATTATATTTTTTATAGATGTAGAAAAGTCAAAATACTTAGCTTTACGTTGTTTAATTCTTTGCTTTCAACAGGGATTCACCCCCAGCACTCCAGCTCTTTTTGCTTCCAGTGTCTTTACATTATCCTCAATTTCAGGTAGCTACAGTCTGGCTGATGAATTAGGAAAAATCAGTATACGATTAGTTGAAAAAGCACCTTATTCTGATAATTGGCACACAGTTTATCATTTACTAACACTTAACTGCTTTAACTGGAGGCACCATTACCGGGAGTCTGCGATTAAACTGGATGAGGCCTATCAATTATCGTTGGAGCGGGGCGACCATAATTACGCGATTATCTGCTATACAAACGCCCGTCTTCTTGATCTTTTTAGAGGCATTCCACTTCGCCAGCACCCTTACTATAGAGATTTTTCAAAGGCTCAGTTGCTTAATCTAAATTTTGCGAGTAAAGGACATGCCATCTTTGTAAAATGTATGACCGGGGAGGAAGCCGGATTGCTGGAAGATGGTTTTGATTTTAAATTGTTGCTCAAACCTCAGCATGAAGATAATCTCAACGAAGCTTACCATTTCCACTTTGTTGAAGAACAACTCTACCTCTATTCCGGAAATTATCTTAAAGCTTTAGAAGCGGGCAATTTTTGTGAAAAGCACCGTATACTTTATGAAGCACTGCCCATTGGCAATGAACATGATTTTTACTATTGTGTCACCCTCTGCCAGATAGCCGAAAGACGAGGATATATGGATGGTAATGCGAGGAAGCTAGTAGAATCTCGGCTTGAAGACTTCAAAAGGCTGGCCGCTATGAGATCCGGTAACTATCTGCACAAACAGAAAATTATACAGGCAGAACTCGCCCGTATCGATCATCTCGGTTTTGATGTGATTACTTTTTACGACGAAGCTATTGAAGAGGCTCTCAACCAGAAATACATTCATTTGGCTGCACTTGCTTCGGAACGTTGCGGACATTATCTGGTTTGGATTAACAAACCACGTTTAGCGGAGAGCTATCTGCAAAATGCCTGCGTGTACTATCAGCGATGGAATGCTTATGCAAAGGTTGAATGGCTCAGAAAAAAGTATACTAACCTTTGCAAAGACCCAGCGCAGAGCGCTTTAAAAGCCACTTCATATGACGAAAAAATGCTTACGTGGAATAGTGTACAGTCTGCAATGGACCTCTCTCAAGAACTATACACAAATGATCTGATCAAGAAGATTCTTACGCTATGTGTGGAGCAGACGGGCGCTCAACGAGCTCATTTTCTTTGCAAGCAACAGCTTGGCTGGCAACTCGCTGCCACTTTAGACCAAGAGGGCCTGAAAATGGTGCATCAGAATCTTTATTTAACCACCCCGGCATTGTACCCTCATAAAACTATTTATGAAAGTGCAAAAATTAACAAAATTCAATATGTAGCCAGTATACCTTCCACCACTGATTTTCCCGATGCAGAATATTTCAAATATCAGTCTGTCAATTCCTTCTTAGTCATCCCGATTAACCACCATCAAGAAGCGCTTGGCATTGTGTATCTGGAGAACTGTACAACTGAACTCATTGAAAGTCATCAGCTTCTACCCTGGCTTGAGCTCATCCGCTTACAAACAGGCATTGCTCTTTCTAACGCCAGACTTTATGAAAACCAATTAAAGCTCAATCAAGAGATACGAAAGCAAGAGCAAAAGCGGTTGAATGCAGTAGTTGAAACTCAAGAAAAAGAACGGAAAAGAGTAGCGGCAGAATTGCATGACAATCTGGGGCAAATGCTCGCTTTGGTCAAGCTAAACCTGTCATCATTAGAAGATTCCCTGGAAGGTCAATTCAGCAGGTACCTGGACACCTGTCAGCTACTGGATGAAAGCTGTAACGAACTTCGCAGAATTGCTCATGATATGATGCCCCCAGACTTTGATACTCAAACTATTGAACAGATTCTGGAGGGTTTTTTCAGAAAATATCTTTTAGCAGCCGGATTAACCTATGATTTTCAGGCTAAAGAGATTCCACAACAACTTTCTTTAGCGGTAAAGTTCAACCTTTACCGGATGGTGCAAGAAATTGTGCATAACATTATTAAACACGCAAAAGCCCAAAAAGTCAGCATTGAGTTAAGCAACCATGAAGATCAGATTTATTTAAAGATTATGGATGACGGCGCTGGCTTCGATGCTCATTTTAAAACGGATGGCCTGGGACTCAGAAACCTTCATAATCGAGTCAAAATGCTAAATGGTCGTATTGATATTGATTCCGGCTTGGCGCAGGGATCGACATTCCACATTCATATACCAATCCTATGAACAAAAAAATTAAAATTGTGCTGGCCGATGATCATCAAATGTTTTTGGATGGTCTCTATTCTATACTTAGCCAGATAGAACAGGTTGAAATAATAGCTACCGCTAACAATGGAAAACAACTTCTGGATAAACTTCAAAGAACGCCCGACTGTGATATTGCCGTAGTGGATTTGCATATGGGTGAACTGGATGGTATTGAAACTACCAAGCGAATTAAACGAGAGTTCCCTCATATCCGGGTTATAGGGCTGACTATGGAAAATGATTTGGTTAGCATTAAGCAGATGCTAGATGCCGGCGCTTCAGGATATATTTTAAAGAACACAGGAAAAGTTGAACTGGAAATTGCCCTGGAACGGGTGGCTGCCGGTGAATTTTATCTAAGCCAGACGGTAGGGACCCAGCTTGCCCAGGATATGCTGCACAGCAGGCAGCAAAAAGAAACAAAAAAAGCAAGCTCGCTTGATTTGCTGACGGAACGGGAAAGGGAAGTTTTGAAAATGATAGCGGAAGAAATGACGAACCCCGAAATAGCCGAAAAGCTTTTTATTAGCCCTAAAACCGTAGAAACTCACCGAAAAAACTTAATGAAAAAGATCGGAGTCAATAACACATTGGGTGTATACAAGTTCGCCGTTCAGCATTCGCTCATCTGAAAAGACTATTATACCCGCTTAAAGGTAACTATATACCGGATTGATGGTATATAAAAACCGGTTGATCAGGTATTGTAAGCAATACTTCAATCATTGAAATTTGGGTTATTAATGAATAATAAATAATCCATGAAAAAGCTTCTTATCATCATGCTAATCAGTTGGCTGGTAGCGGCTGTATCGAGTCAGGCCCAAACACCGGATATGCCTGACCAGCTAATCTCCCAAGTGGATATCATGCATCCTATTACTAATCGAGTAGTATAATATACCACATCTATGGTAGATGAAACACCCAGGATAGGGTATTTTCCCGTCACTCAGGATATAGCAACTTTGTATTGTCAGTCATAAAAACGGATGGGAATCAGATAGCTTTTGGCCTATATCTGGTAATCCAGGTTATTAGTTAAAATACGCACCTTGAACTATTCTATTATGGTTTCTTTAATAAATACCTTTCCCTTAGAGGAAGTCTATCAGGATAATTATTGCCGGGTCTGTTCTATATACACCTGCTTTGCTGTGTATCAATATTATCACCAGCTTCCTCAAACCAGAGAGTTTCTGATTCCTCCAATGAAAGTAGTTCTGGCATTAGCACATGGCTGGGCTAGCCGTGGTATACCCGCTTTCTATTGGCTGGAGGTTAAAGAGGGAGAATTTTTACCATCCGAGGATATCACCTGGGTGCGGGAAGATGTATTTCCACAATTGGTGGACGCTGGTATTCACTATGTAGCGTATGTATCAAAAAACAATCTATTCCGAAACTTTAGCCATGAATCAATTATCAACCCTGAGCAATCTCAGTCATTAAGTCTGCGAATATTTCAGGAAAGCCGAGATGCCATGCAATGGCTGGAGGAACTTAGAAGAACCTAATATTCCGAAAGTGCATCTGCTTCCGATTGTCCTAATAATTTTTATACTCTATAACGAACCTCATCAACCCATGATCAAACGAATAGCAAAATACGCCTCCCTGATACTTCTGGGGATTTTATTAATAGTTGCCATCTTTTTTGCCTACGCCAATCACTCAGTCAATCAGCGTTTTGAAAAGACCTATGCGGTGAATATAAAGCCTTTTCAGGTTCATGCCGACTCTGCAACGCTTGCCCTCGGTGGGCACCTGGCAATTACCAAAGGCTGCCGTGACTGTCACGCTGATGATATGGGCGGAAAAGTATTAATTGATGACCCGATGCTCGGAAGAATATCTCCCAGCAACCTTACCTCTGGAAAAGGGGGTATCGCCAAAAGTTATAGCACCGAAGATTGGGTTAAGGCTATACGCCACGGTATTAATCAGGATAGCAAACCGTTAATGTTGATGCCTTCCCAAGAACTCAATGTGCTTACGGAAAAGGATTTAAATGCCCTTATTGCTTATTGTCAATCGTTGCCTCCGGTAGACCGAGAATTACCGGAAAATACGCTAAAACCCCTGGGAGTTGTTCTAACCCACCTTAATAAGATTCATATGATTTCAGCAGAGGTCATTGATCATAACACTGAGATGGTAGTTGAAATACCCAATGAAGTCTCTCTCGAGCACGGAAAATACCTGGCAGTATCCTGCACTGGTTGTCATCATCCTGATTTTAAAGGCGGCCCCTCCCCCATCCCAGGCTCGCCGGAAGTAGCCAATATCACCCAATCGGGGCATCTGGGCCGTTGGTCTGAGACCCAATTCATAGCAGCCCTTCGTACCGGATTAACCCCCGAAGGCAAACAGTTAGCTAACGAATACATGCCTTGGCAGATGACTAGCGCTTACACCGACACGGAATTGAAATCAATCTACCTTTATCTTAAAAGTCTGTAAAACAAGGCATTAAGCTTCACCACTTCAACAATATACATACCTGATGATCATTAGAGTTTATTCTGCTAATTATTTAGAAGCACTTTTCTGTCCCAAACCTTGTGTATGAGCGCTTCCTGGTACGTCTTTAAAAGAATATCAGAATACTGTCTATTAAACACTAAATAATAACCAACCAATTAACCCAAATTAACCATGAAAAAAATGTTTTTAAATCTCGGATTGGCCTTAGGCATCAGTCTGATGATGAGCTCTTGCTACACCTATTCCTACTCAGTTGGAGAGGGATCTCAATCAGGAGTAGCCGTAAAGCAAATGAATCACTACCTGGTATACGGCCTCGCTCCTCTTGACACTTCTATTCCTGCAGAGATGGCCGGTGGTGCAAAAGACTACGATGTAACCATTACTCATACGTTTGTGGATGGACTCATCAATGCTGTAACATTTGGCATCTATTCGCCTACCACAACCATTGTCACTAAATAGTAACCAAACCTGAAGAGGGGGATACTGATCCTCCTCTTCCTTTTAAAATGCCTGATCTCATGAAAATTGTTGCCCTCATTTTATCCTCCATCGTAGGTTTACACGCATTATGCAGCATCGGCACCTACGTTTTTGATTTCAATCAACTAGCTGTATATGGCAAAGGGTATTTACTTGGAAAAACAATCCTGTTGATACTTGCTATCGGAATCATTATCCTACTACTAAAAAGGATATTCTCTTCCCTTGAAGAATCACTGGATGATACAATTAGCGATTGAGATAAATGCGATAACACACTGACCAATAGCAGCTTATACTAGAGTTTATTCCGATCATTATGGAAGAAGCTACTTTCTATCCTAAGTCTTATGTATGTGGGCTATAGGAGGCGGCTAGCGGGAGGTCTTACGGTAAAACCTGCTTCCTGGTATGTCATAGAAAGAAATCAAAATAATGTTTACTATCTGTTACAATTCTTGAGCCACATCAGCCACTATTTGATTATAGTGGTCTGAGGATTGAAAGATGCCTCCGCTATTGTTATAGAAAATTGAATCTATCGGATATAATCCGTCCTGAGTTTTGGCCCAGGAACCATCATTCATCGGATGATAACTCCTTAGCCTCTCCCACTGCTGATAGTACTGTTGCCCATTTGTTTCCAGCAGCCCAACTGATATGCCGGGGAATGGCGATAAACGAGCGGCAATATTTTTGTTCCAGTCAACCAGCACTGGATTTACCGTTAGGTCGGCGCAGAAGCAGGGAATGTTTTTCTCACTGGCTAATCGGATCATCTTAAGCGTCATACTAAGGGTTTTGGCAATAGCTTTTACTGCCAGCGCAGTGTATCCCTGCTCAAACCTTTCGGCAGCCTCAACGTGCGTATGGGCACTTTCATCAGCTGCTATCAGCACTCCCAGATCACCCACATAAGTTTCGTTTTCTTCGCCAAAGGGTTCTTCAACCACAGCTATTTGCTCAAATGCGCCAATTTTTCGGGCCTGATCCAGAAAGCGCATCAATGTTTCTTTTTGCTCGTATCTCCCATTAGCATCGAAGTAATAAGCAATTTTCCCATTTTCCGTATAAGCAGTTTCGTAATGCCCTATTGCCTGATGAACTGCTTCCATAAAAGCCATATCCTTTTCCAGCATATCCTCTTGCGCACCGGCTGATCCAATCTTTAGCTTCATCATAAAATACCCATCCTCAGCAGCCGCCTTTATTTTCTCTATTTCCGCTCCTACACTAAATGCGGGAATACTCGCCACCTTACTGTGTCGATACGATAACCCGCATTGATACCCAACGGGAATCATCTCATCGAACTGGTGAATGTCGTTTTCTTTAGCATAAAGGAGCCAGGCAGCATTATCCACGCACACCAGGGCATTGAGCGCGAACGTTTTTCTCAAATCAGGATTGCCGGTAATTTTCTTTCCGTATGCATAGATTTCGGGCAGCAGCTCATCTACCAGCGTGATTGGATTGGTAAATGAGTTACCCTTCAGCATTTGCAATGCGCGTTTGCTTAAAGCATACATTAACGCATTGCCTTCCTGCTCAGTATGATTGGCAAATACCTTTGCATCAGACCAGAGTACACTCTGTGTTCCCAACCCCACAGCCTCGGCGCCGGATTCACTCGCCAGATAGGCCACTGTTTGCCAAAGTTCAGTAACTGCACTTCCTTTAAAATGATAAGGAGATAAGCGCTCCGGTTCAAATGCGCTCCTTACTTGTTGAATACGTATTGGAGAAAGATTCTTCTTTTGGTTTTCGATCATTCTAATTGAATTACAAACGTATAAGGCTATTGCCAGCAGTTTGGGGTTATTTGTTACTGTCCTTGATGCAGGGCAGTTTGAGAAGCTCTGCCGGGAATGTGGTTTAATGTATACCAGGCTTCATTGGACCAAAGCGACTGCCCGCGCTTACTTTGGAGATTTTCTGGTAACCGGAAATATACTACGTGCTCTTCTTTTAAGTCAGGAATTTCCAGACTCAGTCGGGTACCATCGGCGGAAATATCCATTTTAGTAATAGTAAGCGTTTGCAGATCCATTTTAGGACCGCCATAATTCTCAGTAGGTTGATACCACCATTGCTGAATGAGAAGGCTGGCTGAGAGTTCGCCTATTTCGTCTGCATTCAATGGCTCGGTAAATTCTACTTCAAAACCTTGGGGTTTAGCCCGAATGGCCAGGATCTCAAAGGTAGGCTTACCGTTGTACTCCATACGTTGCAATCCAAACTGGTTTCCGTGCCAGCTCCACCCGCCTACCATACCCACTTCCCCTACATACAGCGCGCCATCCGGCCCCCAGCACAAACGATTTACGCCCGCTACAAAGCCCTGAGAAAAGCGAAATACCGCGCCCTGATACTCACCCTCTACTTTTTCCAAAAAATCGCGTTTAATTCCCCCGTGAGTCACATCCCCGTGTAGCAATTGCCCTTGATATGGTCCGTCGCGCATGAGAACTGGCTCGGATGGGGAATTCCCGATTTCATCTTCAGGTAACCAGATGGCAGGTTGAGCCATCGGCGGTGGGTCGGGCATAGAGTCCAGAATACCCCAGGCCATGCCATGATACTCGCCAGGTTTTACATGAATTAATTTGTTGGCCGGGAGCCACTGCCCCTGATTATCGGTGACGAAAATATCATTCTCAGCATTTACTCCAATACCATTCGGGGTGCGTAACCCGTAGTTGACCCACTCGAAACTGCCATCCGGACTAATTTTAATGGTGCGGCCCCGATCAAATTGTTGTTGCTCACCGTCCATTAGGCGCATTGCCATGGAGAGTGTAGCGTAGAAATAACCATCCTGATATACTAACCCAAATGAGAACTCATGAAAATCGCCGGTTACACCCCAACTGCTGCAAACGGCCCGGTATTCATCAATAACCTCATCTCCATCCCGATCAATTAGGTGAGTAAGCTCCTGTTTCTGTAGTACATAAATTTCTCCATCTACCACTTCAATCCCCAGGGGCTCCGCCAACCCAGAAGCAATTCGTTTAACCGTGATTTTGCTAGTATCAGCAGTTTCTACTCCATCCAGCAGATACACTCCACCCACGGTATCCCAGGTAGTAACCAAAAGGCGTCCGTCCGGCAGAAAAGCCAGTCCGCCAACCTTAGGCTGAAAATTTGAGCTGTGCAATGTACTCAGGTCATAACTAGGATGGACACCTTCTAATGCCGTACCGAAACCGGGTTTGGATTCACTTATTGCATCTTCAGCAATGGTGCTCTGAGCTTTGATGCTACTTTCGGAAACTTCTTCCACCCTCAATGAGAGAATATACTGCAACATCGTTTTAACCTCATTATCAGAAAGTTGGGGATGAGGATTCATTAGGGTCGCGCCCCAGTTTCCACTTCCACCCTCCTTTACTTTTTGAGTTAACTGGTCTATCGTTTCTTCATTATCAGGATAACGCTGGGCAATCTGATACAATGATGGCCCCACCGTTTTCACGTCCAGTTCGTGGCAGGTGAAGCAGTCGCTTTTTTCCATCCAGTACCTTCCTCTGTGATCAAACCCCTCCTGAGGTTTAGGAGGATATTGGGCAGGAAGCGATGGATAATAAGTGAGTATCTCAGTACTGGCATTAGGGTTAAGGAAGTAAGTCGTATCGGCAGATTGCAAAGCGACCGTCAGGCCGTCGGGCACATTGGAGGCTGTAAAAATTCTTTGCAACCCGGGCTGACCATCATCGTCCCTGATAAATTCTGGCTGTTCCTCCAAATGGATGGTATCGCCCAATGGCAACACTAGCGCGTATTTTAAATGTATTTGATTATCCTGCAACACGTAGCCCTGGTGCACTGCATTTGCCAACTCTTTTTTCCCATCAGTCTCTACTATCCACTGGTAGTGTTGGGCACTGTCTGACACATAGGTTGCTCCCCAGGTAGTGGGTTGAACATTTTTCTTTTCCGTGAAAGCAGCACCTTCTACACTAATCCCCCCTTTCCAGGCTTTATAAAGTGTGCAGCGGGTGAGATCATAAGCCACATAACAGGCAGAATCCAGCGCAAGGGTGAGCATTCTTGGTTTTTTATCCAACACTGAGCGAAAGACCCAGGGATCGGCCGGGCGTTGAATTGAGATGGTTTCCTGACTATCGCAAGAGCAGAATAGACTGATAAGCAGAATTGTTACCGCAAACAATGGTAACTTTTTTAATGATAGGTTGTGCATTCGTATAAAACATTCAGACTCGGGATTTATGAATGTAATGCCGGGTTTTCTTATATCATAATCTCACTTCATTTTTTACACCCAGATGAAAACTGCTAGATCGTTTTATGCATTCCGCCGGTATAGGTTTTAGCACTTTCCTACAGAAGATTCACTCAGCCAGTCCGACTGACATGACTAATGGATGATTTTTTCAGTAATAACTCACCATCGTTTCTTATGCTAGAATTGGTTAAAGAAACTGGCCCAGATATAGAATAAGTCCCAATCTGAGACAATTTACGTCTATTTAACACCGATAATATTTAAATCTCTACTCAACATAACTCTCTAAAAATCACCATATTAATATCTAAATTAATGACTATTTGCTCTCGCACAGGTTTTTAGCTTTTTGTTTGCGGGTATTATTGTAAATACAAACTAATAACCGATGATACAGACAAAAACCATTGAGAATTTAGTGACTGACAACGCGAAAGTTGTCCTCGATCATCAGACCAGTAGTCTTCATGTTTCTCTAAGTGGCTTTATACCATTCAAACAAATGGAATCGATAATTCACCATGAGTTTGAAATGATAAGGTTTTTCCAGCTTAGCAAATGCCTTATTGATCTGCGTGGAATTAAGGTATATGCCCCCGGCACCCCAGAGCTTATTCAAACGGTTTGGTTTCCCCGAGTGAAAGAAGAAGGAGTACAGTATATAGCTTTTGTGGTTCCGGAAGATGTATTCGGTCAGGCATCTATGAATAAAGCGCATGATGAAAGCGATAAGAAAGAAAACATCAACGTCAAATATTTTAAAGATTTAATTTCAGCTAAAAAATGGCTTATGCAGCCAAGCTGATCACTCCCCACTATTTAGTTTCACCCAACCTTACTCTACCGGATAACTTCACTTCAAATAACATCCTGAGCAGAGTTATCCAAGTAAACCAACATTTACAAAAAAATAGTAACGGCAAGAATATGAAAGTAATGGTAAAAACGGTCGATAATCTATTCATGGAGAATGCCAAAATAGTTTATGATCATCAAATCAACTGCCTCTCCGTATCATTAAGTGGGTTCGTTCCTTATCATCAGATGGAATCTATTACTTACCATGAGTTAGAAATGATACAGCATTACCAGATCAAAAATTGCCTGGTTGATTTGCGGCAAATTAAAGTGTACTCTCCCGGCACTCGAAATCTTGCAGACGATGTGTGGGTTCCAGGTGTCATAAAAGAGGGAGTGCAGCATTTAGCCATTGTTTTGACTAAGGACGTTGTGGAACAACTATCCACCACTAATGCAAATAGCGAAATTGGTGTGGCAGATGATTTAAAACTACAGGTTAAATACTTTACGAACCTTAATTCGGCCAAAGAATGGATCAAAAATCTCTGAGCTCATTAACAGCATTATAATCAAATAATGCCGTGAAGATCACTACTACTACTGCACATTCCTTACCACAATGATGGGTTAGCAGTTGCTTCCGGTTGAGATTGCTTATATGACTTAACAACACTCTTCTTTATTTTCCAACTTCCCAAAACATGGAATATGCGCAAAGGGCATAGCCATATGCTTTCCAGAGCAAAAAACTGATTTACTGTCATGGTTCCCCTAAAATTGTTTGTAACATCACCCTCCTCATCCTCGGATGCTATGATCTACTGACAGCATCCATTCAAATCCAACAGCATTTATTTTATATATAGAGACTAGCCAGTAAGGAAACATCTTCACTGGCTAAACTAGTATACCCGATTGTGTGATGGTCGTGTAAAATAGACACCATTTTTGCTATCTTCCTCAGTAAAGAATTTTTATTTTCGTAAGCGAGATTACGTCATTATCAAATTCAAAATAAATGACTGATATTATACCGATACTCGATAGTAAATACGGTTAATTACAATGTATTTCCTTGAAAATTGGGCAAATTAATGAAATAGCCATAATGACAGCTTTGCTACTACATATGTGATTTCACCGGTAAAGTTTCTGTAATTGAATGCCATATTTTTGCAAAGCACTTCGCCTATTTCAGTTGGCAAATAGCGATAGATTATTAGTTTTCTAACACTTCCTTTTCAGTGACTTACCTAATGAAAAGCCTAAAACATTAATAATCGTCTCAGTCTTCCAACGAGTATAGGATGGCATGCCTCCTAGGCTATTTAACAGCAAGAAATGAAATTGATAGATCGAAAAGTCAATTAAAGTATGAATACCTTGTTATCTGTGAATTTTTATTAACTTTCGCTTCATATTGAATTAACATCCATGTGTTAACTTTCCAGCAACCTTAAAAAATGCCTATGATTTCAATTCTTTACTCCACTCCTTTTTTCAAAACATCGTAGAGACTGTACTAATTTTTCCCTGCTGCTTCCGGGCTATCCTGGAAGGGCTATACCTGTACCTATTTCAACCAAACAGTCGCCTATGGTATAAACAAAACTCATGTTACTCTCCGTCCGATTTACGGATGGCTAGCTACCTTATTCGAGATGCAATGGCTACGGTAGAAGCCATCAGAATTGCATCAGTTATAGCTTATCAACTAAACGCTCACTTTATGACACCCATACCAATACTACGATTTAACAAAATAAGTAGTAACCTATTCATTGCTCTATTTACATCGTTTTGCTTCAGTAATATGCTGTTGGCAAACACGCATACCCATCGGGCAGAAAATGATGCCAAAATCAATATTGAGACAAAAACACACAACTGGACACCAGAAGAAAAGCCGCTTATTACCGTATCAGGCACAGTAACTACCGAAAACGATAACTCAGGACTACCCGGGGTTAACGTGCTGGTTAAAGGAACTACACAGGGTACGGTTACTGATGTGGAGGGGCGATATACCCTTAATGTTCCTAATGATGACGATATACTGGTTTTTTCATCTATTGGATACACCCAGCAGGAAGTACCGGTAGACGGCAGAACAACGATCAATATTGTCATGGCCGAAGATGTTCAGGCACTGGACGAGATTGTGGTTATCGGATATGGTACCCAGAAACGATCTGACCTTACCGGAGCAGTAGGCTCGGTTGATGTGGAGCAACTGCAAGAGCGCCCGGTACCATCTTTGAATCAAGCCATTGCGGGTAGAATTCCCGGGGTACAGGTTAACGTGAACTCAGGCCGGCCCGGTGGAAAAACCAACGTACGGATACGTGGTTTTAGCTCTATTAACTCTTCTAATAACCCACTGTATGTGGTAGATGGAGTACAATTACCTGTAAGTAACCAGGCTCAGCGTAGCTCGGCTATTGACTATATTAACCCCAATGATATTGTATCAGTTGAGGTGCTGAAAGATGCTTCTTCTACCGCTATCTACGGTGCCCGTGGGGCAAACGGGGTTATCCTGATCACAACGAAAAAAGGAAAATCAGGCGAAGGCAGGATCACCTATAACGTAGATCTTAGCGTGAACACCTATGGACCTAACAAACCGGATGTACTCAATACTGAGCAGTATCTGGCTGTTGAAGAGCTATCCTGGCGGAATATGGAAAAATTTGACCCAGAAGGATGGGCCGAAGGACGATGGGAATATTTGAACCCCGCTCTAAAACGAACCGACCCTCGCCTCTTTGACGAAAATGGAAACCCTTATTATGATACCAACTGGATTAAAGAATCAACTCAGAACAAATTATCTCAGAATCACCAGTTAAACTTTAGTGGCGGAGATGACCGATCAACCTACTCATTATCACTTGGTTACCGTGATGATGAAGGACTTTACAAAAGCTCGTTCATGACCCGCTATTCCGGAAGACTAGCAGTAGATACCAAAGTGAAAGACTGGCTTACGGTAGGAACTACGTTAAACTACAATTATCAGAGAGAAAATATTGTAGATTATAATGACCAGGTTCCGCGCCGTATGGTGGAGGACTTTCCTTTTCTACCGGTCTATTACGAAGATGGTACCTATGCGGATAACCGTGATTACCCTTATGCCGAAGGAACCATGAGCTCGGTTCATAACCTATTGGAACGAGAATTTATTTTGAATACCCAAACTGTCATTGGTAATGCTTTTGCTAATATTCAACTGGCCGAAGGCCTCCAATTCAGAACGGTATTAGGTGCCAATGTAGTCACTCGAGAAACCAACCGCTACGAAGGACGAACCATTCAGATTGGTGCTCAGGGGCGCGCGTGGTTAGCTAACGATCGGGAAACATTCTGGTCATTTGAGAACTATCTTACCTATAACAAGACATTCTCTGACATACACTCTTTTACAGGTATGCTTGGAATCTCTTGGCAGGAATCTAAATACTTCACCATGTCGGAAGAAGTACGAGGTTTCTCAACCGATTATCTGTCTTACAACAACCTTGGTGCCGGTAGTAGCAACCTTGCTGTAGGCTCAGGGGCTAACCGACAGGCAATGAACTCTTACTTTGGCCGGTTCAACTATAGCCTGTTGAGCAAATACCTGGTAACTTTTACCGGACGTATGGATGGCTCCTCTAAATTTGGGGATAACAACAAATATGCATTCTTCCCTTCAGCAGCCTTAGCCTGGCGTATTTCTGAAGAAGGTTTTTTCCAGGAGAACCCTCTTATTTCTAACCTGAAGCTTAGAACAAGCTACGGATTAACCGGTAACTCTGAGATTCCACCGTACTCGTCTTTGTCTCTTCTTGGTTCTGGCTATGCTGCCGTAATTAATGAGTCGCGAGTGGGTGGTACTGGTATCAACCGTCTGGCTAACCCTGATTTACGATGGGAGAAAACAGCTCAATACGACATCGGATTAGAGGTTGGTCTGTTTCAAGGAAGAATTGGCTTCGAAGCTGACTATTACTACCGAAAAACAACTGATATGCTTCTGGATGCTCCCGTTCCCCAAACCAGTGGTTATGCCACAATACGACGGAACGTTGGATCAATGGAAAACGAAGGGGTAGAGCTATCATTAAATACTGTCAACTTCGATAACAGTAAGTTTTCATGGAATACCACCTTTAATATTTCATTCAACCGTAACAAAGTGCTGGAACTGGCCACCCGCGCTGATATCTTCGGAGTAGGCGGTCCGGGCATTACTAACGAAACCAGTATTATCCGGGAAGGTGAACCTGCCGGTGCTTTCTGGGGACTGAACCGCTTAGGTGTATGGGGCACTGATGAAGCTGACGAGGCTGCTAAGTTTACCAGCTACCGTAATGGCCTGACTATTCTGCCCGGTGACATCAAATACGAAGATGTAAACGGCGATTACGCCATCACCGATGCTGACCGGATGATTATCGGTAACGGTAGCCCAGACGGCTGGGGATCATTCATCAACAATATTCGCGTTGGTAATTTTGACCTGACCTTCGATGTACAGTTTGTTTATGGCAACGACATCATGGATATGAACCTTCACTCTAGTGAAGACCGTCAGGCCCTGGCTAACAGCTACGCTACTGTGCTAAATGCCTGGACCCCCGAAAATCAGAACACCATGATTGCTCAGATTCGGGATACCCGTGCCGGATACGTAACCAACGTAGATACTCATTGGGTACAGGATGGTTCTTTCATCCGCGGTCGTAACCTGATACTAGGCTATACTCTACCTCAAAGCCTACTAGAACGCCTGAGACTGAACCGATTAAGAGTATACGCCTCTACTCAAAACTTCTTCTTGGTAGTGGATGACGAAGTGACTGGCGATCCTGAAATTACTCCGATTCGTGGTGATGATGGCAACAACGTGTTCTCTCAAGGTATGAAGTGGCATGAGTACCCTAAGCCTACTGTGTATTCTTTTGGTGTACAGGTTGTTCTATAATTGAGTAAACTATTAAAGTCTTTAAGATGAAATCGACATTAAAAAATTATATAAGTAAAATCGCTCTGAGCAGCTTCCTGCTGCTGGGGGCGGCCTGCTCTGACTTTCTGGATGAAGAAGATCCGTCTAACCTGACTCCGGATAGTTTTTATACCATTCCTGACCATGCTGAAGCCGCAATTGCCGCCGTGTACGACGATTCCCGGTTTTTCGGAGAAGGAGCTGGTATTTTCTCGTCCAACTGGCAGTTGCTGATGGCGCCAACCGGAACATCTACCACGGAAACGGCTCAGAATTCTGATTTGAATAACCTTTATTCTTTAACCTGGGATCCTAATACCGGGCATATTAAGAACTGGTGGCGTGGCCTCTATAAATTAATTGCCCAAACCAACCTGGTTTTAGATAAAGTTCCGGCTATTACTCCGATGGAAGAAGCTCAGAAAAACAGAATTTTAGGCGAAGCTCGCTTTTTCCGGGCCTGGTCTTATTTCTATGCAGTACGGCTTTGGGGCGATGTTCCTCTGGTACTGACTCCTCAGTCTGCTGACTCTGAGGACTTTTTTCCTGCACGTACTCCGAAAGAGCAGGTATATGAGCAGATTGTGGAAGATCTTCAGTTTGCCGAAACTGCCGGTCTACCCTGGACTGATGTAAGCGGAAGAATTTCAACATCAGCGGTGAAGGCGCAATTAGCTATTGTTTACCTTACCATGGCCGGATACCCGCTGGAAAAAGGAACGGAATACTATCAGTTGGCTGCGAACAAAGCTAAAGAAATCATCGATAATCCAGGTGATATCGCGCTGTTTGATACATACCGTGAGGTGCATGACGAAAGCTTAGGCAACACCAAAGAGCATATTTTCAGCTTGCAATACAATGACTTGGTGGAAGCCAACCCTATGGGTAATATGTTCCCTAACTTTAAACCAGTTAGTTATCGCGGACCATCCGGAACCGGAAGTACTGTTCCTACCCTATCATTCTATCAGTCTTATGAAGATGGAGATTTAAGAACCGTTGATCAGGATGGATATTTCTACACTACATACTATACCAATGGTAGCGGCGAGCCGTTTGACCTGGGCGCTCCTTACATTTTCAAGCACTTTAATATAACTGCTAATGGTTCTCCTGGTTCTCCCGGCACTGCCAAAGACAACCTGAATGTGCCCATAATTCGTTTTGCCGAAGTTTTACTGCTTTTTGCTGAAGCTCAGAATGAGGTAAGCGGCCCTACCCAGGAAGCCGTGGATGCCTTAAAACGCGTACGGGATCGCGCTGGTCTGGAAACCCTGGCACTCGGTGCTTTTGATCAGGCTAGTTTCCGAGAAGCAGTATGGAGAGAGCGATGGCATGAACTAGCTTATGAAGGAATCACCTGGTTTGATATGGTACGCCTACGTCAGGTTTACAATGAGCAGACTAATGGTTTTGATCCCTTTGTCGGACATGAAAACCTAAGCTCTAATCAAACATTGCAGGACAAGCATTTGCTATTTCCTATCCCTACTCAGGAATTATTAAATAATCCGAACCTTAACACACAGAACCCCGGGTATTAATCCATTCCTAATTCATTGAAAAACCATTCAGGATTAGTCTTACCCGACTACCTCCTGAATGGTTTTTTTATTATAACGACCGTTTTTTTACTGAAGATACCTGATTGAGACTGTCTAGTACCTGAAGATACAACTGAGGACGATCCAGATTTACTAAGTCTGCCTCGGAAAGGATGACAGCTTCATATTCCTCACGGGTATTAGTATCAGCATAAGCCATCAAGCGAATGCCTCTAGAGCGACAGGCTTGCAGTAACTCCGGAGTGATTTGCTCCACATGGCATTCGATAATGGTCGCGCCATAGACTTGTTGGGCTTTTAGAACTTCATCGGCGGTAGAAGCATTAACCTTCAAGCCCATTTCAGGTGCTAACGATCTAAACTCTTTCACCATAGCATCGCTCCAAAACCAGAAAAACACATCGTTTTCCATATCCAATTCCCGGATGATTTCCACTACCTTTTCCAGGTCGGCCGTCTTGACATCCAGGTAGACTTTAGCCTTCCCTTTTATCCAGCGCAGATATTCTTCCAACCGGGGAATTGGCTCACCGATATATTCTTTACTGAACCAGCTTCCAGCATCCAACCCATCCAGGTAAGCCGAGTTGCGCAAACGGATAACACCCCAACCATTGGTGGTTCTGCCTAATGTTAGATCGTGCATGATATAGTGCACCCCATCAAGGCTGCGGTGAACGTCAATCTCCACATAATCTACTCCCAGTTCTATGGCTTTTGCCGCCGCCGCATACGTGTTTTCCGGTGCCAGGTGATTAGCTCCCCGATGCACTACCACCTCTTTGGTATGCTCAACCAGCAACGCAGCTTCGGGGCGAAGCGTGATGGGGTAATCCGGCACAAAATCACGCTCGAACTGAGTATCAGAGCTGCAAGCTGCGAATAAGATCACTATGATGAAAACCCCGAGTGTAAACTTTCTCATAAGGCAAAAAAAAGCCGGAATAAAAATCCGGCTTAAAAAAATGTAGTTGATTAGATGAATTAGAAACTATATTTCAGGCCCATCATCAACTGAAAACCGTTGCCTTCATAACGACGTTGCCCATAGTTGGTTCTCACACTGTACTGCACCTGCTGTGTTGCCGGATCGAAACCTTCTACATTATACAGCTCCTCGTTGATGATATTATGGGTACCGCCCCAGCTTGGATCAACCAGGTTGAGGAAATTAAATACATCGATATTGAACGTCAGATTGTGGTTTTTATGTACCGGAATATCTTGAGTCAAACGAACATTCAGATCAGTTCGCCAAGGCTTTAGGCCGCCATAGGGTTGAGCATACGTTCCTACATTTTCTTTCAGGTACTCTTGAGCTTCCGGGGAAGCATTCTCGAACACAAATTGAAGGTCCTGAGCAAATTCCTCTCCTTGCAATGCTGCGGTCTGAGGATCATAAGGATCAAAAATGTAAGCCGCAAAGCCATTCAGCTCCCGCACTTTTGAACCATTAAGATCTGCCGGACGCGTGGTGGCAGAAAAACGACCTCCCTGAATCATGTTCAGGAAAATGCCTAGTTGCGTCCCCCCAATCTTGGGTGTAGTCAGGTTCAATAGCACTTTATGACGGAAATCATTCGGAGAATATGCGCTGTTGATGAAGTCATAATCGTAATAAGAAACACCCGTAAATCGCTGATCATCTTCATTACGAAAACGCTCTGCACCACGAGAGTCAGCTCGAGTATAGCTGAGATTGAGTTTTCCGTCATTTGAGAGATCAACCGCTAAATCCAGTACCAGCGCCATAAAGCGAGTTTCGTAACCATTGGTAAACATCAGGGCATCTTCAAACTGATCAGAGATACGCGCTGAGCGGAAGTTACTATTCCCCTGGTTCTCCAGACTGTAATCCGCTAATGGGGTATAGACCTCCCGTCCTCCTTCACCCTGAATGGTGAATTGAACCTCATCGCTCAGGTTGGCATTCTCCATCACATACATATCTTTAGTTTTGCTGTAGTACAGGCTGGCCCCTACCCGGATTCGCTCATTCAGATAGCGGTGATAGCTAACGTTGGCTCGGAACGACATGGGCACTTCGAAGTCTTCATCCAGAAAACGAACAACCTGCGCTGCACTTCCTCCCGAAGGATATAACTCACCCTGGGTCAGACCATCGCCGGGAATTTCCTCGTAATTCTGGTTGTACTGTTCGTAGTTAGGAGTAGGAAGGATAATCTCATTTCCGTTCTCATCTACATCGCCCCTGCTAACATCCACTCCGGTAAAACGTATACCATTATCAATCAGTGAATAGATGTACGGTCGGGTGATGACCTGTCCGGCAAACCAACCCGCTCCAACATTGATAATATCTCGTCCATCCCCATTCAAATCCCAGTTCATGTTTAGGCGGGGTTGAATATTGTTAAAGTCAGTCGGGGCCACATCGTTACGATAGCCCAACTCCTGATCCAGCACTTCATTATAGTCGGCTTTCGTCAGGAACATATTCAGGTCATACCGCAGGCCGGCACTCACTTGCAGATTAGGAACCAATTCTGTGCTTACCTGTCCGTAAAGTGAAAGGTCAACCATCCACGTGCTCACCGGGTCAATGAGTTCCTGTCCTGGGTTGGTAAACTTTCGCTGGTAGCGATCGGGCTCACCGCGCTCCAGGGCATCCAGGCTGTAAAAATCAAATCGCCCCTGCGTATCGTGTGTATAGATACCCCGACTGTTGGTGATCAGGTTATTGGTTCCGAAGGTAAAGTTGTACTTACCCCGAGTCAGGTACGTATTATTGATGATATTGTAAGTGTGATTGGTCTGATCCTCGGGTGTCCAGCGGTTGTAACGAGGCACCATAATGTACTCAGAAGTATCTCCGGTAGGCAGTACCGACTCGGAAAGAATCCAAAGCTGAGGGTGGCGGCCCGTAGTGATAATATTGCCGCGTTTATTATGAAAGTACCCAACTTTAAACTCATTAGATGTGGTAGGCGACAATTGTGACCTCAGGGCTAGTAAAGCATTAGAACCCCGATTCACAAAATCGTAAGTAGCGGCAAATAATCCGTACCGTCCGATGTCGCTGTTATTCTGGTCTGGTAGCTCGTAGTTGTTCGTCGTTAACCGAAGGGTAAGCGTGTTGCGCGGGTTCAGCTGCCAGTCCAGGCGGGCAAACCAAGTGTCCAGCGTACGGGTACGCTGAAAGAAACCGTATTGCTGTCCGTCACCTACTCCGTAGCGAGGGGTTCTGAGTGTTTGCAGGGCCCGTTCCATGTCGGTTACCGAGATGCGACCGCCCTGGTTATTTTGTAGAATTCCCTCTTCGGTGGTTTGAGACCAAAGATCGTACTGCTGCTCAAAACGCTCGCCATCGTAAGCCACGAAAAAGTGCAGCTTATCCTTGATGATCGGTCCACCCAGCGAGAAACCACGCTGCACCTTGGTGTCGCCTAATACATCGCGCCCTTGCAAATCCTGATCAGCGGCCAGACGGGCATCCCAGAAGTAAGCAAACGCACTACCGTGAAACTCATTCGTTCCTGATTTGGTAACGGCTTTAATACCACCGGCACTTCCACGGCCATCAATAACATCATATGAGTTAGTGACCACCTCAAATTCACGCAAGGCCTCCATAGAGAGCACATAAGGCGAATCACCCTGCCCACCGAAACTAGCCTCGCGAGCGTTTACCCCGTCAATCTGAATAGAATTGGAGCGGCTGCTCATCCCGGCAATATCGGTACCGCCGCCTACCAAAGGAGACAAAGCAGCCAGGTTACTAAAGTTACGATCATTGGCCGGAAGACTTTTTACATCCTGCGCACTCACGGATGTTGCTGCTGCCAGCCGGTCGTTTCGACTTTTAAAACCGCTGCCACTGACAACCACCTCCGTGAGTTCAGTCGCGGACTCGCTCAGATCAAAATCTACTTCAACGTTGTCGCCCTGGTTCAGCATTACTCCGGTTTTCTTTTGATCGGCATACCCAACAAAAGTGGCTGTAATTGTATAAGGGCCGCCTACAGGTAGTTGCTGCAATCGGTAGTTGCCCTGTAGGTTGGTTACCGTTCCGGTGCTGAACCCGGTAGAAAGGTTTGTTACCGTTACGGTAGCATTAGGAAGCCCCTCCTGATTTTCATCAGCGATCTGACCTGAGATGGAAGCATCGGTTCCCTGAGCAGAAGCATAGTTAGTTTCTGCCAGGGAAAACAGAACAACAAGCAGACAGCTGTAAATCAAGGTGAAAAACATGCTGTGCCTCGGTGGTAAAGAATTTCGTAAATGTGTTCTCAAAATACGTTAGGGTTTGTAGTGAAAAATTGATTACGTTCAGAAATTTCTGTCAAAAGTAGGGTAAGGCACCCTGAGAAATGTTTCCTAATTGTTACGAGATTGTTAAAAATTCTTGAACAATTCTCTGCGGCAATGGAAACCTATTTTGGGGAGATGGAGTATCAATAAATCACAATCGGAGACTCAAAAAATAAAGGAGTTTCCAGACAGAAGTTGGGCGGATAAATGTAAGAGAGAGTCATGGTTGTTGTTGTAAAAGTAGATGATGGTTTAGCCAGCATTTCTGCAGGTTTCGAGAGTAAATATTGTTATACCTAAGTTAATGGTTACGTTTCTACTTTCAAATGAACATCTTACGAAAGTTTTTTTCCGGAACGATCTGAAGTAAACCCGGTTTTGACACCAGAAGGATTACAAAAATCAAAATGTTATTTTGTTCGTTAGATTCACATCACATTCCTAACCCTAATCACCGAAATCATGGCCGAAAGCCAGAAATTATATATAAAAAACATGGTATGCCCTCGCTGCATTATGACTGTCCGGCAGATTATGGAGCAACTGGACATTCCGTATACCGATGTTACACTAGGCGAAGTCATTCTGTCTCATTCACTTGATGCTAACCAACAAGAGCAGCTTAGTAATGCTCTGGAAGAAGTCGGATTTTCTTTGATTGATAACCGGAAAAGCCGGCTGATAGAACAGATGAAAAAGCTGGTGATTCAGCAGATTCACCATTCCTCTGATGTTCTGAGTATTACCTGGGCGGATTTTATTGCCGAACAGTTACACTACGATTACAAGTACTTAAGCACGCTCTTTTCATCCGTAGAAGGAATTACGCTGGAGCAGTACATCATCCGGCAGAAAATTGAGCGAATTAAAGAGCTGATTGTGTACGATGAACTCACTCTCAGCCAGATTGCTTTTCAACTAAACTATAGCAGCGTAGCCCATTTGAGTAGTCAGTTTAAAAAAGTAACCGGCATGCCCCCTTCTCAATTCAAAAACACCGTAGAGCGAAAAAGAAACTCACTGGATAATGTCACGGGAACTTAGGCATAGACGCTAGTTTTAGCAAATATTAAAGCAATTCAGAGAATATTGTAAAACGTTCCACTGATTTTGTAACATAGTTTTCCTCATCCATTAAGATCTTTGCTATGCAATCAAGTAACTCACAACATAAAAATATATCGATCATGGATGAAACAGATGTTATAGAACCCCGAGAACACAGAGCTTCTCCATCCGGTCAAATGATCAAAAAGACATTTCCGGTTACCGGCATGAGTTGTGCCGCTTGTGCAGCCAGCGTAGAGTCCATGCTTACCACCACAAAAGGAGTAGCCAGTGCCAGTGTGAACTTCGCCAATAGTTCAGTATTAGTTGAATATGAATCAACCCTCTCCCCTACTGAACTCCAAAATGCCGTACGCTCAATTGGCTATGACATTATTGTTGATTCGGAAGACCCCGAGCAGACTCAGGCGGACCTGGCACAGCAACACTACCAGCAGGCAAAGCAGCGCACTATTGGCTCAGCCATTCTGACACTCCCAATTTTTATTCTGGGCATGTTTTTGATGGACTGGATGCCCGGACGTTGGATTTCACTGGCACTGAGCATTCCGGTACTGTTCTGGTTCGGACGGCACTTTTTTGTCAATGCGCTGAAACAAGCCCGGTATGGCAAAGCTAATATGGATACGTTAGTGGCACTAAGCACCGGAATAGCTTTTTTGTTCAGCTTGTTCAATACGCTATTCCCGGAAGTATGGCTTCAACAGGGGCTGGAACCACACGTGTACTACGAAGCTGCTACTGTAATTATCACCTTCATTTCCCTTGGAAAATTACTGGAAGAGCGAGCGAAATCCAGCACTTCGTCTGCAATTAAGAAGCTGATAGGTTTGCAGCCTAAAACAGTGAAAGTTATTCGGAATGAATACGAAACAGAAATACCAATTGCTCAGGTACAGGTGGGTGATACTATTGTAATCCACCCCGGTGAGAAGATTCCGGTAGATGGGCAAGTAGCGGCAGGTAATTCGTTCGTGAATGAAAGTATGATCAGTGGAGAACCTCTTCCGGTTGAGAAAAATGTGGGTAATCCGGTGTTTGCCGGTACTATTAACCAGAAAGGAAGTTTTCGTTTTTTGGCGGAAAAAGTAGGTAGTGAGACCCTGCTGGCTCAGATCATACGACAGGTACAGGAAGCTCAGGACAGCAAAGCTCCGGTTCAGAAATTGGTTGATAAGATTGCTGGCATCTTCGTACCG
Source organism: Roseihalotalea indica (assembly GCF_022458895.1). The sequence goes on from NZ_JAINFL010000004.1 coordinate 270,596, forward strand.
GTGGTGCTGGGAATTTCAGTACTAACATTCGGCATCTGGATGCTGGCAGGAGGTGAAGAGGCTTTAACCCATGCACTGTTAGCATCGGTATCAGTATTAGTCATTGCTTGCCCCTGTGCTTTAGGATTGGCAACACCCACCGCTATTATGGTAGGGGTTGGCCGAGGTGCAGAAAATCAGATCCTCATCAAAAACGCGGAAAGCCTCGAGCTTGGGCATCGGGTAAATGCAGTGGTGCTGGATAAAACCGGGACCATTACCGAGGGCAAGCCGGTTGTTACTGACATGGATTGGGCTGATGATGCCAAAATTGCTGAGTGTAAGTCAGTGTTGCTGGCCCTGGAAGCCTCCTCGGAACACCCTTTGGCGGAAGCTATTGTAGCTAAATTACGGGAAGAAGGAGTTCGGCCGTCCAACCTCCGCAATTTTACTAGCCTGACTGGCCGAGGGGTACAGGCCCAGGGAGAGGATGCGGCTACGTATCTGGCAGGAAACCAAGCACTACTGGAGGAACAGCATATTCAATTACCCTCTACATTGCAGGTAGCGGCGGCCCAGTTTCAGCAACAGGCGAAAACGGTGGTTTTTCTGACAATGTATCAGCAAGCCGTTGGAGTGCTGGCGATTGCTGATAAGATTAAAGAAACCTCTCCCAACGCCGTTCAATCACTACAAAAACAGGGTATAGAGGTACATATGCTTACCGGTGATAATCAGCAGACCGCTGAAGCTGTGGCGAAAAACGTTGGAATCATACACTTCAAAGCCGAAGTGCTCCCAGCTGATAAATCCTCATTTGTGAAAGCTCTTCAATGGGATGGCAAGGTAGTGGCTATGGTCGGTGACGGCATTAACGACTCCCAGGCACTTGCTCAGGCGGATGTCAGCATTGCGATGGGCAAAGGCTCGGATATTGCGATGGATGTTGCCAATATTACCCTCATAACGTCTGATCTTAATGCTATCCCCAAAGCCTTACGTTTATCCAAAAAGACGGTGCAGGGCATCCGGCAAAATTTATTTTGGGCCTTTATCTATAACCTCATCGGTATTCCCATTGCCGCCGGAGTATTGTTTCCCATTAACGGCTTTCTTTTGGACCCTATGATCGCCGGTGCAGCCATGGCGTTTAGTTCGGTATCCGTGGTGCTTAATAGTTTGCGCCTCCGCCAAACGAAGATTTAGCATCAATTAATTTAATGCACCATGCTATAAAAACCTCGCCTAGAAAATATTTGGCGGTTGGGTTATCAGGTAGCGCTCCTGCTGACAAACGAAGCAATAAACAGAGCTTTATTAGAATCAGCACTTGAAATTTCAAGTGCTGAATTAGCATAATTTCCTTTGTACAAAACTTTAGAGTCAATACTGCTGCTATGCATTTTTCTCTACTATAGAGAAGCTTTTCAATATAATGATCGTGCTGCCATACTTGATTTTAAAACTTCAAATTGAAATAACGCTCAAATTTGAGCATTTCATTAAAATCAATCAAATCTGTCTTACTACTTAAGGTACTCCCGCACTTTGTACTTCAACGGTTGAATCACAATTGTCTGTCGTAGTAGCTTATGAAAGTAGTATCAAAACTAAAAGCACTGCCACTCACTAATGGATACATTGGTAGTTACAAGTTGATAAACTTATTTTTTGACAGCAATCAATTTTAGATGTGCTGTTTATTATAATTAAGCTACAAAACAGAGATTCACATTATCTAAATTAGAACTTTAACATTTAGGTATTGAATTTTGCTTGCATGAAAGTCGCTTATAAGCTATCCCAACTATTTATATTTTTATTATTTGCTCAAGTTTCACTAGCTCAAGAACCATTTATAACTACTTGGCAAGTGGCTGGTTCTGATCTTCAAGTTAAGATACCTACTACAGGTGAAGGATATAATTATAGTGTGGATTGGGGGGATGGACATGTTGCTACGCATATTAGTGGGGATACTGCTCACACGTACAGTAGTGCTGGTACTTATACCATTTCAATTTCGGGCGACTTCCCCAGAATTTACTTTGACTTTGACAATTCTATTCGCTCAAAAATACTTTCAGTTGAGCAGTGGGGTGATATCAAATGGGCAAGCATGGAAAAAGCATTTTATGGCTGCTCCAGGTTGACTATTCCTGCTACTGATGTACCAGATCTAAGTAATGTAACAGATATGAGCTATATGTTTGGCTGGGCTGATGCTCTCAATCAAAATATAGGATACTGGGATGTGAGTAATGTCACGAATATGAGCAATATGTTCAATAGTGCTTCTAATTTCAACCAGGATCTAAGCCAATGGGATGTCAGTAATGTCACGAACATGAGCTATATGTTTAAATTTTCTGACGCATTCAACCAAGATATTGGTGATTGGGATGTAAGCAATGTAACTGATATGAGTTGGATGTTTTACCATGCCACAGCTTTCAATCAGAACATTGGCAACTGGGATGTGAGTAACGTTACGAACATGGATCATATGCTGGGATTTACTAATGTATTCAACCAGAGTATAGGTAGTTGGGATGTAAGTAATGTCACGAATATGAGCTTGATGTTTTATTATGCCAAGGCTTTTAATCAAGACATTAGCAACTGGAACGTTAGTAGCGTGATCAATATGAATGGCATGTTTCACAATGCTCAAGTTTTTAACCAAAATATTGGGAATTGGAATGTAGGCAATGTTACTGACATGAACCGAATGTTTTGGTCGGCTGAAGCTTTTGATCAGAACTTAGGTAACTGGAATATCCAAAATGTCTCGGGTTTAGACTATATGTTTTACAGTGCAGCACTAACACAAGCTAACTACGATAGTACTCTGATAGGTTGGTCAACTCAGGAAGTAAAAAGAGATTTAGTACTAAGAGCTTCTGCCTCCTACTGTCTGGGATCAGATGCCAGAAATAAACTTATTGATCATTATGGGTGGAATATAAGCGATTATGGAAGGCACCCTGACTGCGAACTGAGTTACACATTTATTCATTCATTTGTGCTAGAGTCGCAACTCAGCGAGGCAATTATTGATACTATCAACCACACTGTAAGTGTCAAAGTGGCTAATGGAACTGATATATCAGCATTAGCGCCAGCTATTACAATTTCAGAGGGCGCTACAATCTATCCTTCCAGCGAATCAATGGCAGATTTTTCTAACCCAGTAACTTATAGAGTAACTGCTGAAGATGGTATGACTTGGCAAGAGTGGACAGTAACAATAATTGAATACAAACAAGATGAAGGTTTGAGTGCTGCTACCGATTTTCTTAGCTTCTTTTTAAGTGAACAATCAAATGATGCAATTATTGATTCAATTAATCATCACATTAATATTAATGTAGCTCAGGGTACTGATATTACATCTTTGATACCAGCTTTTACACTTTCTCAAGGGGCATCTGCTTCACCTGGCAGTGGAACAAAAGTTGATTTCTCTGCACCAGTGTATTACATTATTACTGCCGCAGATGATACTAATACTCAAACCTGGACTGTTGTTGTCACTAAGGATTCAGAAACTCAAAGTTCAAATACTGATATTTTTAGCTTTAAGTTGAATACTCAAACAAGTTCAACCATTATCGATACTGCTAGTCATATAATCAATGCAGTTGTAGCTTTTGGTACTGATGTCACTGCACTAATTCCAACTTTTACTCTTGATGAAGAAGCAGAAATATTTCCAGCAAGTGGCCTTAAACAAAACTTCTCTGGTTCGGTGATTTATAAAGTTACGGCAGAGGATGGCACTGTACAAGACTGGACCATCAATATATCTTCGGCTAGGCCACTCGTGACCACCTGGGAAGTAACTTCCTCAGATTTGCAGATTACTATTCCTACTTATAATAGATATATATACAACTACGACGTAGACTGGGGAGATGGCAAGAAAGATGTTGGGATTACTGGCAATGCTACTCACCGATATGATAGTGCTGGTATATATACAGTGTCTATTTCCGGAGACTTACACCGTATTTACTTTGATAACAAAGGGGATAAGGATCAACTACTGACAATAGAGCAATGGGGTGAAATTGAGTGGAGAAGCATGGAAAAAGCGTTTATGGGTTGTTCGAGGCTAACCATACCGGCTACAGATGCTCCTGATCTGAGTGGGGTAACTAATATGAGTTATATGTTTTATGGGGCTACCTCTTTCAATCAAGATATTAGCCACTGGGATGTTAGCAATGTTGATAAAATGAGTTGGATATTTTATCAGGCTGAAACTTTTAATCAAGACATCAGCAGCTGGAACGTTAGCAATGTCACTGATATGAGTTATATGTTTAGCTGGGCAGATAACTTCAATCATGATATTGGAAGCTGGGATGTTAGCAATGTTGTTGACATGAGTTACATGTTTTACAATGCGCTCTCTTTTAATCAAGACATTAGTGATTGGAATGTCGGAAATGTAAAAAGAATGAAATGGATGTTATCCTACGCTGAAGCCTTCAATCAGAATCTTGGCTTATGGAATATCATTAATGTAACTAATATGGATGAATTATTCAGCTTCACCGCATTGTCTCAGAATAATTATGATAGCACTCTTATAGGATGGGCTAAGAAAACCGTAAAGCCGAATATCAGAATAAGATCTCACGTAACTTACTGCTTGGGAGCTAATAGCAGAGAAAAACTAATAGCAACCTACCAGTGGGAAATTAATGACGATGGAAAAGCGCCAGAATGCATTTCTAGTAGCGCGAACATCACATCCTTTATTTTCAATGAAAAAAACGGAACTCCTATTATCGATTTTTTTAACCGAACAATAGATGTCAAAGCTGCTTTTAACACTGATCTTTCAAAGCTTAAACCTACTTTGACGATATCTGAAGGAGCCTCTATTATACCTGCTAGTGAGACAGAGCAAAACTTCTCTGGTCCGGTGATTTATAAAATTACGGCAGAGGATGGCACTGTACAAGACTGGACCATCAATATATCTTCGGCTAGGCCACTCGTGACCACCTGGGAAGTAACTTCCTCAGATCTGCAGATTACTATTCCTGCTCTTAGCATACTAGATGACACCCATACTGTAGACTGGGGAGATGGTAGGAAAGATGTTGGGATTACTGGCAATGCTACTCACCGATATGATAGTGCTGGTATATATACAGTGTCTATTTCCGGAGACTTACACCGTATTTACTTTAATAACAAAGGGGATAAGGATCAACTACTGACAATAGAGCAGTGGGGTGAAATTGAGTGGGGAAGCATGGAAAAAGCGTTTATGGGTTGTTCGAGGCTAACCATACCGGCTACAGATGCTCCTGATCTGAGTGGGGTAACTAATATGAGTTATATGTTTTATGGGGCTACCTCTTTCAATCAAGATATTAGCCACTGGGATGTTAGTAACATTATTGACATGTATGGTATGTTTTCCCATGCTGAAACTTTTAATCAAGACATCAGCAGCTGGAACGTTAGCAATGTCACCAGTATTAGTATGTTATTTTACAATGCTAGATCTTTTAACCAACCCCTTAGTCAGTGGGATGTAAGCAACGTCACACATATGAGTTGGACGTTTTCTGGCGCTAATTCTTTCAATCAAGATATTAGTCAATGGGATGTAAGCAAGGTAGTTAACATGTCTCGTATGTTTAGTAGCAATTCGATATTCAATCAAGATATTAGTCAATGGGATGTAAGCAATGTCACTACTATGGACTACATGTTTTGGTGGGCATCAGCCTTTGATCAAAACATTGGTAGTTGGGATATAAGTAATGTTATTAGTATGAGAAGTATGTTTTTTGGTTCTTCGTTATCACAACACTACTATGATGATATCTTACTAGGCTGGGCAACTCAAGAAGTCCACAAAGGGGTTAACTTTGGTACTCCCACATCCTATTGCCGAGGGATTGAAGCAAGAGACAAGCTCGTCAATACTTATAAATGGGAAATAAGGGATCAAGGAAGCTACTGTAGTCCTGAAAATGACTTTGTTACCTTTGGCTTAAACGGACAAACTGGACTTCCAACCATAGATAAAGTGAATCATACAATTAGTATTGAGGTTGTTCATGGTACTGATGTTAGGGATTTGATACCAACGTTTACTCTTTCAAATGGGGCCAGCACTTATCCCAATAAGGGTACCGAAGTTGATTTTACACATCCTTTTACTTATACCGTAACTGCTTCAGATGGCGTGACCGAACAGCCATGGACTATAGTGGTTTCTGTATCTAAACAGGAGGTCGCATCTAATACTGCTACAAATTTTCTTGCTTTTGAGCTAAGTATGCAGACTAAAATGGCATCGATTGATACTGTAAACCATACGATTGCAGTAGAAGTAGCTTACGGGACTAATATCACAGCTTTGAACACTGATTTTATACTTTCGGAAGGAGCTAAAGCAATACCAGCTAGCAATACAATAATAGATTTTTCAAACCCTGTTATTTACACTGTCACTGCTGAAGATGAATCCACTACGCAAGAATGGACCGTCACCATCTTTGTGGCCGCCAACACGTCCACAGATTTCACCTTATTTACGCTCAGTGAACAAACTAAGAGTGCGAAAATTGATACAGCGACTCATACCATTTCAGTCAAAGTAGCCTATGGTACAGATGTTACCACCCTGGCTCCTTCTTTTATACTTTCTGAAGGGGCCACTGCAATACCCACTAGTGATTCAGTAGTAGATTTTTCCAACCCGGTCACATATACCGTCACGGCTGAAGATGACTCTACCACACAGGAATGGAACGTTTTAGTTTTTGTAGCTAAAGCAACCCCATTAAGTACTGCTACCAATTTCTTAGATTTTGAGCTTTACGATTTCTCTGAAGAAGCACTGATCGATACCCTAGAACACACAATCAAAGTCGTAATGGATTTTGGAGTTAATGTAACTAAGTTGAAGCCTGTATTCAGTCTTTCAAAAGGTGCATCTTCTATACCAGCTAGTGATTCTGTCGTTGATTTCTCAATTCCGGTGACCTATACTGTCACCGCAGAAGATGATTCTACTGCACAAGACTGGGTCATTACCGTCTCCGTTGCTGCCAATACGGCTACTGATTTCACTTCATTTACACTTAGTGAGCAAACTGAAAATGCGAATATTGATACGGCAACCCATACCATATCAGTCACGGTAGCATCTAGTACAAACGTTACAACTTTAAGCCCAATTTACACTCTTTCTGAAGGAGCCACGGCTCTACCGGGAAGTGATTCTATATTAGACTTCTCAACGCCTGTAATTTACACTGTTACTGCCGCAGATGATTCAACTGCGCAGGAATGGACTGTATTTGTATTTTTGGCTGAGCAGTCTGAAAAATTAAGCACAGAGACAGATTTTCTAAGTTATGACTTGCGTGAACAGAGCAAAGAAGCAGTCATAAACACGGAAGATCATACTGTCTTTCTAGAAGTAGCCTATGGTACAGATGTTACCGCGCTGGCTCCTTCTTTTATACTTTCTGAAGGGGCCACTGCAATACCCACTAGTGATTCAGTAGTAGATTTTTCCAACCCGGTCACATATACCGTCACGGCTGAAGATGACTCTACCACACAGGAATGGAGCGTTACTGTTTCATCTGAAGAACAAGTATTAGGTATAGAAGATTTATACCTAGAATGTGAAGTGTACCCTAACCCTACCAACCATCTGCTGTCTGTAAAGTCAATAACATCAATTATCGGGAAAATAACTAATTTAAATGGAAAAACCGTTTTAGCTGAAAAAACAGGCTTGCATTTAGTCTTTGATTTGAGCAAACTCAAAGAAGGAATTTACTTGCTTACCATCAAAGATAGATATCATACACACACCAGAAAGATTATAAAAACGAACTAAGTTTTGCTTTAGCACGAAGTAACATAAGCTAAAGCATGCTCAAGATGTATTGGTCTAACCCCCTATTACTTGGAGACGGATTCTACAAATTGAAATAAGTATGTTTTTCTGTTTTTCGGAATAAAACATGATTCATTTTTAGGATGAGCAGGTAATGACGTACCCAGTTGAAAGAAGTAATTATTTGGACTGGTATAGCCAATTCCTGAATGTATTCTTTCCAGGTTATAGAATTCTACAAACTGATCTATGATTTGCCCAGCATGCTCAATATTGAAAAATTCATACACATTAAAAACTGCTTTTTTGATAATAGCATGGTAGGATTCTATATGGCCATTATCCTGTGGTGTAGCTACATGAGAAAACTCCTGCTGCACATCAATTTCCTTTAGATATTCCCTAACTATTTTAGCTTCAAACTGAGCGCCATTATCACTTCTAATAGTAATTTTATTAGGCAAACAATAAAAACTCGCTACAGCCTGAATTAAATCAATCACATCATTTTTCTGATATTATACTGTAAGCGGTTCCCCGCCGGGAGCCATCCCAAAATAGCACAGGTCTTAATATCTATAACAGACAACAAATAAGCCATTCTACCAGCCGCATGAATCCAAATAAACTTGATCGCAGGAGGACTCCATTGAACTGTGCTTTTTAATTTTTTCGTTGTTGCTGCTAAGATGTAAATATGTGGGAAACTCAGCAAGAGTTTTCCATATATTCACATCCTCCACCTAGATTTTCAAATGTCGGTCAAGCCGCTCTTCATAAATGATCGTTAACTGTTGGATCACCAAGGCCCAGTTGTGCACCGGCATCGTCCACTTACCCATAATATTCCTAGAGAGCAAGTAGATCAGTTTGAGCACGGCTTGGTCGGACGGAAACACCCCCTTGTTTTTCGTATGCTTTCTGATTTGCCGATGGTAGCGCTCTATCGGGTTGTTGGTGTAGATAGCCTTACGGATGACAGGCGGAAAATCAAAGTAGGTAGCCAGTCTTTCCCAATTGTTGATCCAAGACCGTACGACAATAGGGTACTTGGCTTTCCATCGTTCCTCTAGCTTGAGTAGATGCGTTTCGGCTTCTTCCAAACGGCTGGCTTGGTAGATGGCCTTCAAGTTTTTAAGCATTTGCTTGCTATCTTCATGCGTGACATAGCGCAGACTGTTACGGATTTGATGGACGATGCACAACTGCACCCGAGTCTTAGGGAAGATACTTTCTATGGCCTCGAAAAAACCTGTTAGGTTATCTGTACAGCAAATCAGTACATCTTCCAATCCACGCCCCTGCAAGTCACTCAATACGCTCAGCCAGAACTTAGATGATTCATTCTCACCTAGGTATAATCCCAGTAACTCTTTGTGTCCGTCTACGCGGATTGCCAGCACGTTATACATCGCTTTACTTTCCACCCGACCATTCTCTCGTACCTTAGAACAGCGTCTAGATAAACAATTGGATACAGGGGCTCTAAAGGCCGACTACGCCAAGCTTTCAGTTCGGGAATAACCTTGTCGATAATCTGACTTAACTTACCCGAAGCGGCAGCCGCGCTGATACATCCAAATCGTATATCTCGGACAGGTGCGCTTGGATGTCCGAATAGTGGCCGGCACCCGGCTCATCCCGCGAGCGTAGAGTGTGATGATCTTCTCTTCTAAATCATCCCCTAAATAAACCTCGCGCTTACCCACAATCTTGGGCTCAAAACTACCCTGACGGTCACGCGGGGGGTGTAGTTCAATAGGCCCACTACTGGTCTTAACTTTCTTACGACTTTTGCCATTGCGACGGTTCCCTTTACCTCGTTCTACTTCACCTAGATGATGCTCTAGCTCGCCTTCTAATGCCTTCTCTAAAAATCGCTTCAGCAGCGGGGTCAGTACCCCTTCTTTACCTAGCAATCCTTGACCATCCTTTAAGTTTTGGACAGTGGCCGCGCCATAACCTCTTCCTCAAACTTGTTGAAATCGAAATCTTTCATGTGTCAAAATTATTAAACTAGGACTTTTGACACAGTTCAGTGAAGTGACTCATTGAGTGAATAACCTCCGTTCAAAGTCAGAAGTTTTAATTGGAATTAGCTTTCAATTTTATTCTTTAGACCGGATCTTTTTATTTCTAAGTAGCCGGTAACCGACACTCCACTCAATAAAATCAGATTCTTTGAGGCTATTGGCCCGAAGGTTAATGCCTATAAAAAAGTTTTCCCACATATGATATTTTATTCCAATCCGGTAGTACACCCAGGAGTTAACGTCCGGGATTTTCTTCCGAAGAATATAAAAGCCCGGCTGTAGCATCAATGATACTCGATGAACCACCAACTCGTAAGAAGGGTAAACACTCATAGCCAAATGACTTACAAAAGGCACATCTATGTCATCCAACTCACCATCTTGTACATCCAGTTGAGCATTAAGTGTACCGTTATAAGCGAGCGTTGCACCTACTCCGAGCTTGGATTTATATGATACATGATAGTTCGCTACTGCGGAAAATCCGACAATCGGAAAGTAAACCCCGGAATACTTCTTTTTTAAGTCAACGTTAGAAGTATCAATAAAGACCTGTTTGGTGCCGGCAAATGCTGAGAAATCATATTCAAAGCGAGCGCGGTACTCGGGAAAGGCAGATTTATCGAAGGTTGGGGTGTCTTCCTGTAAATTGTAGCGCAATCGTAATCGCGGAGCCAAAACGTTAAGTCCGAAATTAGGTTTTTTCAAAGCACCATTAGAAAAATGCGTCACTGAAAAACCCAGGTCCCCGCTGAGCGTTTCCGTGAAATTGTATTCGTAGTTCATACCCAGGTCAATGTAGGCGGTTTCTCCGGCTCCAATAGCAATATTGTATTGATTGTCTTTAGCATTAAAGGGCTCCCAGTTGAAGGTAAAACCAAAACTTAGGCTATAGTTGAACGAGGATTTCTCCCAACGCCGAAATGGGCCGATAAAAAATCCGTATAGGGCAATAGGATAACCCAACTCTTTTCGGTTGAAGAAGTCTGCTATGTAAACACCTCCCCCCCAGCGGGGAAAATGATAGCGTTGCTCCCATACATGTTTACCGTTAGTCTGATAGGCTAACTGGGCTGAGAAAGCCTGAAAGTCATCAATAGCATCGACCGCCGCATTCGTGCCACGTACGAATTTGTTGGTAGGAAGCACTGTCCCCAATTGGTAAAAAACCCCTATACTCCAATATTTCTTCCTGACTACTGCAGTATAAACAGGTTGGCTATTGCTGTAAGAAACGGTAATACATAGTAAAACGACAGTAATCTGTACAATTTTAAAGGCTGTAATCTTCATAGCATAGCTCGGTATCGGGCTTCACTGAATTTGTCTACATAGTGCAAGGATTTCTAGACAAAAAAACCTGAATACTATTTTGCTGAAGGAAGTGTTTATCAGCTCGTTAAAGTAATCTATTGTGTACAAGCTGACATTGGTGTTTAGATAGTCTGCTTTAAATAAAATGTGGGATGATTTATCTTCCTTGCTCATCGAGGAGGAGAGTGCGGCTCCTTAAAATTTTTAGGGTAAAGTATAGAATCACTGCCACCACAACTCCGCTGATCCAAACCCAATCCGTCTCAATCAGTACGCTATCTACCCAAAGGCGAGGTATAGTCTCAAAGAGAAAGAAGACTAGGAAAATGTAGAGTACGCTGTTTTTTTCTTTTTTAAGTACTTTCTTGTAGCTGAAGGGCCAGGTAGAAGACTTCCATTGTCGGAAATCAGGAATAAATGCGGGAGTATGATCTGCCCAAGCAGTATATTTCTCGCCGAATTTAGCTCGTAAAAATTGCTCTTCGGCAAACATAATCCGTTCGTAATAGATCCAGTAAATCAGTGCGAAAACCACGATAAACCACCCACTGTGTGTGAGCATTCCCACTCCTAACCACATTAGAAAATTACCCAGATACAAAGGGTGCCGCACCACCGAGTATATTCCGGAGGTATTTAAAGTATCAGCAACTTGTTCCTTGGTATTTCGCCCCGATGTATTAGCGGGAGTATGACCTACCGTGTATATTCTTATCAACAATCCCAGTAGGGTCACCAGCAGGCAAACGAAGGGATAACTTGTTTCCCCTACACCTTGAGTAAGTGATGAGGAGAGCATTGTATGCTGAAAAGCCAATACCCAGCCGGGCAACAGGATGGCAAACGGTAATATCCCTCTGAATTTAAATAGGAAGTTGCCCTGCTGTTTCATTTCTTCTAGTAATGCCATGATTTTATCGCTTCGTTGAGATTGCAGGTTCTTCAATCAAATACTTTAAATTTTTCATAGTCTTCAGCGGCCCCTGTTCTACGGCCATATTATAGAGCCACACCGGAATATCTCCACCTGGTTCGGTCGTCACTTCATAGACAATGCTTAATTTGTCTGGGCTGATTGGGTTGATTTTCCAGAGTGATGTAAAATGATGAATAACGGCATACTGATCATGAGTATCGATTATTGGTACGGCAGAAGATTGAGAATATAGTATGCCGGTGTCATCCATTTTTTGGGAAGACCTGACGGTGAGTATCCGGTCCTTAAAAGGAAAGGGAAAATCCGTGATTACCTGGTATTCTAAGATAGAATCTCCCGCTTTTGAGAGCTGAGTAGAAGAAATACAACGGTAAACCCAATCCGTATACCCTTTTACATCCTGTAATCGTGCCTGGAGGTTTTCTAAACTTCCGTGGATATTCAGCATCATGCGTACGCTCTTATATCCATTGGGATTATCCTTGACAAATACACGGATAGAATCTTGCTCATCAATCAATTGCCAATGACTGGCTGTCAGATTAAGCATAACTTTATTCTCTGGATTAGCCATTGAAGAGCATTCCGTAATTTGTGCAGGCTGTTGCTCCAGGGATACTGATAATTTTGTAATACACTCAATTCTGTAAAGTATAGCTGTGATTCCGAACAGGAAACGAAGAGTTATAAACATACATGGCATGACAATACGTTTTAAATAGATAAATATTTAATGAGGACTTATCAATAGATTAAAGCCAACCACACCCTCGTAATAAATAGGTGTAACTATCAGGCTCGAAGCTTTTTCCTTGCTATCATTTCTTTCCGGAAAGATTAAGTAAGCCACATTGGTGGATAGAATGCCAATACCTGCCCCAACCAATACGTCGGAAAGCCAGTGCTTATTATTCATCATACGCAAGGCTCCTACTGCCGTAGCAGTAGTGTACGCTCCGATGCTATACCATGGGCTTAGATGACCCAACTCTTTATGCATGAAGGTAGCCGATACAAATGCTTGGGTCGTGTGCCCCGAAGGAAATGATTTAAAATTACTCTGATCAGGGCGTTCAATATGGGTAAATTGTTTCAGTGGAAGCACCACCGCCTGAGAAAGTGCTTCTGCCGTAAGCAGCCGAAGCGTTTGAGCCATAAAACGATGCTGGGTCTTTATACCAGTGGCTTTTAAACCGTATACCGCAACGATTGGCATATATTGCAGGTAATCGTCGGCACTGGTATGAAAATTAGGGATCGCCTTCTGACGTGCCTGCTGGACGTCATATTTATCAAAAACACGGTTATCGTTGAACGTCAATAATCCGCCAGTGATTAAAAATGTGGGAGCAGCTATCGTTTTGTACAGGATTGACTGAGTCCATGAAGAGGAATTTACCAGAGCATCCATGGGAATCATACCTGACCGGAACTCCGACCTATATTCTTTGCTAGGCTGAGATAAAGTGCTGTCGTAGTTAGGTGGCACTGAATACTGGGCCGTTGCTGAAGCACTGTTCAGCCATAGGACTACCAGTACGGATAGTTTACACCAGCCCCAAAATCTATATATCCGCAAAATCATATGAGAATAATCAATTAGTATATGCCAGGAAAAATCATCCAAGCTATAGCATTATAGTCTTCTTTATTGAACAAAAAGTAAGTATCAGGATAATTCAGGCACTCTGCTTTCTACAGTGCAAATTGGAGGCAAATACTTAATCGTGGTCTTCCTGATCGTGGCCGGGCAATTCACACTCACAGCCGGTATCATCATCCTCATGATTGCCTTGTTGGTCCATGTCTACTTCTTCCTTTAAAAAATTACCATCGCTCGCAATAAATGCTTTAGTCTCCAGGCTGTCCATGAGAAATACCGCTACGTAATCGTTACTGTCCGTTACACACCATAGTTCCGGGGTAACATCCGGATACTCATTAGCAAACGTGTAAGCTACTGTTTCCGGGATACTGTCACTCGTTACTGTAGGACAGGGGGTATCTTCGTGTTCGGGTCTTTATTCCTGCCAAAAAGATCAAGTTCTTCCAATTGTGAGCAGGATACTATCGTAATTACTAGCAAGCTCAGGGATACCACATTTTTCATAGGTACTCAGGTTTAGGTAAAATATTCATTCAAATCAACTATTCAATTCTGGAGGATTTCTGGAGAGACTAAAAAAGTGTAATTATATTCTCTCCAACCCACAACAAGGTTATTTCTAATTCAGCACGCAGCCTTTTCCTAGATGGTTGGTTATAAAAAAATAAACTTTCAACCAACCCTTCATCAATACACTGCATGTAGGTAAAAAAAATTTCATAACAAATATCGCTAGCGGTACAGTGAAAACCGCAGAGCCTTTCTAATCACACATTTTTATGACTAAATAAATATGAAGCCTATTGCCCTGCTAGGCACTCATCAACGTTTATCAAGTACAACAGAAGTAAGAGTTTTGGATTGTTGTTAATTCTCTCATTTCATAATCACGCTTATTTTTAAGTTAATGTATCATTTCATCAGATACTCAACCAACCATTTTCTTTCTTGCTGCGTGTAGAAAAATGAAAAGGTCATTACCTAACTGTGACAGAAGAAGGAGAAGAACTTTATCGCCTACTGCATGCCTGCCGTAAAGGAAATGCGCGGAGTCAGGATCAACTGTACCGGATGTACTATAGCTATGCTATGGGTATCTGTTTACGGTATTCTCATACCCATGAAGAAGCGGTAGAAATGCTCAATGATGGCTTTGTAAAAATATTTACTAAGCTTCATCAATATACACCCGGTTTGTCTTTCAAGGGTTGGCTGAGAAAAGTGATGATCAATGCAGCTATTGACTATTATCGACGCCATGAAAAGCATCACCATCAGGTAGATATTTCTTTTGCTCGGCATTTAACGGAAAGAGCGATCGCCCTTGATCAGCTGTCGACTCAAGAAATTTTGCAAGCAGTACAGCAGCTGCCTCCTTCCTACCGTATTGTTTTTAACTTGTATGTGATAGAGGGCTATAAACACGAAGAAATTGCGCGACAGTTATCGATTAGCGTAGGAACATCCAAATCCAATTTGTCCATCGCTCGTACCAAATTACAGAAGATACTCGCTAGCAGAAACATCATTAGGCTTGAAGAAAAAAAAGATGGATGATCAACACTTTGATAAAACCATAAAGGGGCGTTTAGAAAATTTCGAAGGCCCTGATTTTGATCCTACCGCTCTAGCCGATTTGCGATATCGTTTGGCGTCGATCACCACCGCTCCTTGGTATGCCCGCTATCGAACCGAATTAATTGTTATTTCGGCCTTACTATTCTTCACGCTTTTTAATGTATTATGGCAGAGCCAGGTTGAGGTAAATCGTGAACAGAGTTTCATTCAGGTAATGGATTCACTAAAAACTAGCCAGCGCATCATTATTGACCTACAGCAGCGGCTTTCTGCACTACGTAGGATAACATCAGATAGTAGTAATGCTTCTTCAAAGCCTATGACTCCCATGGCTGAAGGTAAATTAAACGAAGTAGATAATCTTCTTTCCCAGCTTTTGGAAGAAAAGGGCAACAATGATCCAAGCGTTATAGCCCTTCTAGGTCAGGTGTCTGAATTTCTCAGATCGGAACCAGGAATGAACGGTGACCAGTCGCCTCCTGCGACTCCCCTATCCTTGCTTCCCTCAGCAACGTACCACTTTCCGTTGCCTGCATCGAGTGATAGTGCCAGGATAAGCTTAGATCAAGTTACCCTTAAAGAAAATGGAGGTACAGCGGAAGCAAAAGAAAAGCATCTGACGGCCGCCATGGCTCGGGAGCTAAAAAAACACTTTCAGAAAGGCGTAGGTATTCGGTTGGGGCCGGCGGCTTCTCTGTCGGCAATCACCTACTCACCTGGGCCCCGGGTTCCCAGTGTAGGAGGTGGGCTTATGAGCGATTGGATCTTATCACCTTCTTTGAGTATGGAGACTGGGATAATCTACGCACCGCGGTTTTATGACCGGGAAGGATCTACGATGATGGAGTTGCAGAATCTGCCCGGCGTTGACGAAAGCTTGGGTAGTTTGAAAGAAGTAGATATTACTTCTCAGGTTGTGCAATTCCCCCTGAATTTAAAACTATACGTTCCCCTATCCAGACGAACGGAAGGCGTTCTAGGTGGGGGATATTCATTTCTTCTTTATCTCCGCCAGGACCTGGAATATGGCTATCAGTTCAATGATGACTTCGATGGTAGATTTCAGGGATTGAAATCTACCTATGAACAAGCAAAACCTCGCTTTTACCCTGGTACATTGAATCTATCGGCAGGAACTAGCACTCTTTTAAAGAATGACGCCCGTCTGGAGTTTTCTCTGTACTACCAGTATGGCTTAGGCGATAGCGGTCTTGAGCAAGTGAAAGCCAATTCGTTTGGACTCCGTACCGCTTACTGGTTCACTATACGATAGTTTAATCCCACGGATGGAAAGCGGAATTCAAATTAGTCAAAATTTTTTTTGGTGGAGACCAACCATATACTCATTCGGAGTCGTGCTTTATAGTAAGTCATGTTTTCACGTATAACAATCAACCCTTATGAAAAAATTTTTCTTTCTATCTAACTTGATGATCTTGACCTTGGTTGTCCAGGCACAAGATATCGATGAGCCGCCACTAAGTGATAAAAGTCATTTTGTCACTAAGGCGCACACCTTGCTGCAGAACTTTTCCTTTACAGCAACCGGCGGCACCCCCTCTTTTAGTATGGATGGATTGAAAACTTCGTCTATCCAGGAGTTTGGTCAAATTTCTGTAGCTGACCTGAACCTGTCGTACCGCATCAATTCTCGATTTTCGGTTGGAGTAAGCCTGATGAATACGCTCGGTAATTGTAACAGTGGCTACTACACCGAAGGAGACCAATTCGTAGCCTTCATTGCTGATGAAGACGATGACCTCGATCAAGATGAGTGGGATGATGATGCCGAAGATGAGGATGAGTGTGAATGTGGTGATGATGAGCTGGGCAATGTGATGGGAACGGTTACTTTTAAATTTCCCGAGGGAATACCTATATTTATTCAGGCTGCGGGTGGCTACTCTCTTAACTATCATGCTCCTGCTTTCAGTGCTATGGCGGGGTACTACCATCAGATTATAAGCGGATTAGGCATTGTAGGCGGCGTTCGCTTTAGTGACATTTTGCATCAACTGCCCCCGGATGGCGTTCGTTTGGCTCCTACTTCAGGGGTCAAAGCCGAAATAGGACTAAGCTGGAATTTCTAGTGTAAAAGATTGTTAGATTCAGTCCCTTATAGAGACAACTTGTATACTGCTTTTCTAATGTCATCGGATATTTTGTAGACTTAAGTTGTAAAAGACAGTTTTTAATGGCAGTAAATCGTAATCCTCTAAGGCTCGTTATACGTTTTGTTATTTGGTTTTCAACCCATGTTCCTACCAGACGCACAGCTACAGATTAAAGTATGATACTGAAACCACCATTCCTATTTCTGATAGTATCCATGCTCATGCTATCCCAATTGAGTCATGCTCAACCTAAATATACCATTAGCGGCAAAGTGACCGATGAAGAAAGCGGGGAAGCCCTCATCGGAGCTACCCTCTACGCAAAAAACTGGCAGGTAGGAGCAGTTACCAATAATTATGGCTTTTTCTCACTCACCCTGCCCGAAACCGATAGCCTGACGCTGGTGATTACTTTTGTGGGATTTAAACCTCAGGTGAAACGTATTCATCTGCACGAAAACATCACTTTGAACATTCGGCTGCTGCCTGGTCAACTCTCGCTCGAGGAAGTGGTTATCAATGCCACGCCGCCTAATGAGAACGTAGAAAGGGTACAGATGGCGGTCATGGATGTGCCGATTCAGCAGATTGAAGAGATACCAGTGATTCTGGGAGAAACCGACATTCTGAAGGTGGTACAACTGCTTCCAGGGGTGCAGGCCGGTAACGAAGGAACTACCGGGTTTTACGTGCGGGGAGGGAATGCCGACCAGAACCTGGTTCAGTTGGATGAGGCCACGGTGTATAATCCCAGTCACCTGTTGGGGCTATTCAGTACCTTTAACTCCCGAGCGCTTAATAATGCTACGCTGATCAAGGGGGGATTTCCGGCTCAGTACGGAGGTCGCCTGTCCTCTATCCTGGATATTACCATGAAGGAAGGCAACAACCGGGAATTTCACGCTGAAGGCGGGGTCGGATTGATTACGTCTACCCTAACCCTCGAGGGGCCTATAAAAAAAGAAAAGGCATCCTTCATTATTTCGGCTCGAAGAACCTATCTGGACTTACTAGCCAAGCCCTTCTTACCCCCAGGAAATGCTTCTAATTATCATTTCTACGATCTCAATGCCAAAGTCAACTGGCAGCTATCGAACAGAGACCGACTGTTTCTCAGCGTATTCAAAGGGAGGGACAAAGCTGAGTACCGGGCTTCGCAGGGTATCAACTATAAGATATACTTCGGCAACGGTACGGGTACGCTGCGATGGAACCATATATTCAGCCCCAAACTGTTTGTCAATACTTCGCTGATATATAACCAATACGACCAGGACGTATCGGCTATTCTGGATAATTACTTCTCCCAGACGATCACAGCCATCAACGACCTTAATGGGAAAACTGAGTTTCAATATTTCCCAAACCCAAACCATTCTTTGCAATTCGGTGCCCATTACATCCACCATCAATTCGTTTCGGGGGGCAAGTCAGAATCTCAGCGTACGGTGGACCAGCGCCTGAACCGAAAAAATATCCCTGTTCGTCTATTCAACGAGTTTGCACTCTACGTAAATGATGAGATCAAACTCACAGATCGTCTATCTACTAGTCTGGGGCTTCGGGCACCGGGTTATTTTTCGGACAACATAAGCTACTATCGACTGGAGCCGCGGGCATCAATCCGTCTTTCCACTGGCCCCACTTCATCACTCAAAGCAGCTTATTCGGTCATGAACCAATTCCTTCACCTGATTCCCAGTGCTACCGCGAGTATTCCTACCGATGTGTGGATACCATCCACGGAACGTACGAAACCGCAATTTTCTCAGCAATATGCCCTGGGCTACTTCAAAAATTTCAACGACAACAGTCTGGAGACGAGCCTTGAAGTTTATTACAAGGATATGAAAAACCAAGTGTTGTTTCCAGAAGGCAACCAGCTGGTCGAGAGCTTTGCGGTGGATACCACCCTGGTGTACGGAAAAGGCTGGAGTTACGGAGCCGAGCTTTACATTAAAAAGAAGACCGGTAAGCTGACGGGCTGGCTGTCGTACACCCTATCCTGGACGTTTCAGCAGTTCGATGACCTTAACTCCGGCGAGAAGTTCCCTTTCCGCTACGACCGAAGGCATGTACTATCCTTAGTAGGCACCTATCCACTCAATTCTCGCTGGACGATGTCTGGGGTTTTTGTGTATAATACCGGCAGTGCATTTACACTACCCATCGAGCGGTTTCCGGCTTTTTATAGTCCTTCCTTATTTGAAGGTAATTATTACGTATACGAACGACGCAACAACCAACGCTTACCAGCGTATCATCGGCTGGATATCTCGGCCGTTCGGCGGCATCAGACCTCTCTATTCGGAAAAGCAGCGGAGGTAGAATGGGTGTTAGGTCTTTATAATATCTACAGCCGCCTGAACCCGTATTTTATCTACCTGCGGGTAGACCCGGTAACCGATCAGCCTCGGGCTAAGCAGGTTTCCCTCCTACCGATTATTCCCAGTATATCGTTTAATGTTAAGTTTTGACTACTATGAACTATCTCCGAGGGATGCTAATCCTTTCTCTTTTCATGTCGATGGCCTGTGAAAAAGATATTCAAATCGAGCTACCCGTTGACCTCGAGGGTACCGTGGTGATTGAGGGCCTGCTATATCCGGGAAAAGAGCCTCGTATCTATATCAGTAAAAGTGAGCCCTTCTTTGACTCTAACGTCACACCACAGGAAGTCTTCGCTCGGGGAGCGCGGGTAAACATCAGCCACCGCCAGGAATCGGAAGTCTTGGTACCGGACTCGACCTTTGATAAGTTCCGATGTCGGTGGGTTCCTTTCTATGAGGGGAGCCGTGCTGTGAAGTTCGGTGAGACCTATACACTAAAGGTGCAGTTTGAAGGAAAAACGTATACGGCCAGCACGACCATCAATCAAACCAGAGCCGTGATTAAAGAAATCATTTATACTCCGGAGTTTACGGATATCTACGGCGGGCACGATGGGGTCAACGTCCGCATCCAAGATCCGGCGGGTGCCGACAATTTTTACCGCTTTCAGATGAACCGCTTTATTGACCGGGACAATGCTCACGCTCACGAACTGGATGGAGTACCCCGGGATTGTACCGGAGACGAAGAGTTTTATATGACCGATCTGGGAAGAACTATCTATACCGATATCGGTAATGACGGAAGAACGATGGATTTGCTTGCGGAGGTCTCCTTTGAGTATAATAAGGGAGACTCCACCTGGGTAATCATACAGTCGCTAGATGAACGATCAGCCGCCTTTTACCAGGAACTGGATGATCAGCTCATCTCTATATTAAATCCTTTTGTAGAGCCGGTATTCATCAAAAGCCAGATTGAAGGAGGGGCCCTAGGGGTATTTGGCTCGGCGGTTTTATCCGACTCGGTATTGTTCATTTACCCGCAGGACAATCCTTTATAACGTTTCTCCTCGGCCCCATGAGGTAGTATCCACCGAAATGCTGGTCGGTGAATTATGCTGACCTGCTGTATTCTTGAAATTAGTAATAGTACATAATTAATCCACCATGAGAAGGTATATTCTATTCTTGCTAGCGCTAGCAGGTTTCCTGGACGCCTACTCCCATGAAAAAACCGGTAGAGTAATAGGACAGGTAACCGACCAAATCGGAGACCCTTTGATCGGTGTTACTGTTCAATTAAAAGGAACCAAACTGGGTGCGGTCAGCAAGGAGAATGGAGATTTTAGACTGGAAGGTATCCCACCTGGAAATTATAGTTTGGTCTTCACCTACGTTGGATTTGAAAAGAGCGAAGTAAAAGCAGTGAATGTTGATATCAGTTCAGTTGTCAATGTAGGGCGAATCACTCTGGTAGAATCTTTTTTGTCATTGGATGAGGTGGTGGTCACGCCAGGTTCATACTCCATCATGGAGAAAGTAGACACCAGGTCGCAACTGGCGTTATCCGAGGAGGATATAAAAAATATGGCCTGGGCTGAGGATATTACCCGGGCAGTAGCTCGCCTTCCCGGCATTTCATCCAGTGATTACTCCAGTAAATTTGCTATTCGTGGCGGGGAATCCGATGAGGTATTGATCGCATTAGATGGCATGGAACTATACGAACCTTTTCACCAACGGGATTACTCAGGCGGCCTGTTTAGCATCATTGATATTGAGGCAGTCCGAGGCGTGGATCTGATGACCGGCGGATTTTCCGCTGAGTATGGTAACCGGCTGAGTGGTGTGTTTGGCATGAGGACCAAGAACGCTTCCTCCAATGAACGGCATGTTCAGTTGGGCTTAAGTGTCATGAATGCCCAACTCTATGCCAATGGGCGATTTGCCAAAAACAGAGGCTCGTATCTGGTCTCTGCCCGGCGGGGGATGCTAGATCTAAGCTTGAAAGCCATCGGCAATCAGGAGTATTTTCCGAAATACTACGACGGGTTGGTCAAAATTGACTTTAGATTAAACGATAAGCATCAAATAGCTTTTCATTTACTACATTCCGGCGACCAGGCTTTTATCGATAATGCACCGGATGGAGATGAGTTTGATCAATACGATACCAAGTATTACAACACGTATGGCTGGCTTACCTTGAATTCCTTTTATTCGGACAAGCTGTTCTCAAGGACCTTGCTGTACACGGGTGCTATAAACCACGACCGCACCGGCGGGTTTGACAAGTACGATACTTCGGATAAGGGTAGTTTTTCAGTAGATGATCAACGAGAATATTCTTTCTTTGGCCTAAAACAGGACTGGAGCTGGGAGACGTTTGATAAACTTCATGTCAAATTTGGCTTTGAAGCTAAAAAACTTCAAGCTATTTACCATTATGTGAACTCCATCCACGAACTAAGAGTAAACAATAACGAAGAGCTATACAACTTCGACCGTGACCTTGATATTTCTCTACACCCTACAGGAGAACAAATAGGTTCTTACCTAACTACCCGGTTTATCATTCTACCTAAACTGATTGCGGAGACAGGATTAAGATTTGATTACACTTCCTATACCGGGGATAAAAATTGGAGTCCGCGGGTAGGTCTGCTGTATGCATTTTCAAGCAGCACGTCACTTCGCGCCGGTTGGGGATATTATTATCAGTCCCAATTTATTAATACCCTTGATGTGAACAATGGGAATACCAATTTTAATTCTGCCGAACTAGCCAAGCATTACGTCATCGGAGCGGACCATAGTTTTCCAAGGGGAATTAACATCCGGCTTGAGGCATATTATAAGGATTTATCTAATATCAGTCCGCTCTGGCAAAATCTGAGAGATCATTTGGAGAATTATCCGGAAGTACGCAACGACAATGCCCATGTGGTGTTCAACGGAATCACATCGAAAGGTATCGAGCTGTTTTTGCGGTACGATGAGGGAAGAAAAATATCGTGGTGGTTTAGCTATGCCTTAGCCCAAGCCATGGATGAAATTAAGGATATTGAGTTTGACGGATTACTTAGCAAACGAACCGGCAAGGTGCCCCGACTCAATAATCAGACTCACACTATCTATGCGGATATTAATTACCGGCCAACCAGCCTATGGCACTTTAATTCCTCCTGGCAGTTTTACAAAGGTTGGCCTAGAACTGACTATACATACCGGTACACTTATCTACCTAATGGGGACATCCATTTTTATCAGGTGCATGCAGAATTCAACGGGACACTATACCCTGCTTATCATCGGCTGGATCTGCGCGCCAACCGACGATTTACGCTTCAAAAAGGTAGTATTACTGCCTACTTACATCTGATAAACGCTTATAACCGGCAGAATCTCAAAAAGTTCGACCTGGACACTCGCAATGATAATGATGAACTTTCCATTGATAAGAATGGAAATTATGTACCATTCGAGGACAACAAATACTGGCTCGGTTTTTTACCTGTGTTTGGGTTTAGATGGGAATTCTGATAAATCTGCGATGGGGATATGGACTATTTCTTTTCAGAGCCGACCGTCTGAGTATGGTAGGTTGGTCAGACTAGGACTAATTTTTCAGTCCTGTAAGACTATTTTAATTGAATGAGTTACGATAATCTTTTGGCGTATAACCTACATGCTGTTTGAATAAGCGGGAGAAATGTTGTGGGTACTTAAAGCCAAGTTCGAATGCGATTTCACTCAAGGACTTGGTTGGGTCAAAGATACGTTCCTTGGCTATGCTGATTAATTTCAACTGAATGTATTCCTGAGCTGATTTCCCCGTTTCTTTCTTGATCAAATCTCCAAAGTAGTTAGCGGACAGTACTAATCGTTGGGCACAATAACCAACCGTGGGTAGGCCAAGAGTTTGCGCCTTATTCGATTGGAAGTAATCGTCCAGTAAGTTTTCAAAGCTCTCTAGAACACCCTTATTTGCATGATTACGGGTAATAAACTGCCGATCATAAAAGCGAATGCAATAGTTCAAAAACAGCTCAATATTGTCGACTATGAGCCGGGCACTGTGTTTATCAACCGGCTGGTTCAATTCAAACTCAATCTTCGAAAAACATTCCCGGACGAATTGCCGCTCATAGGATGACAAATGCAGAGCTTCGTTCACTGCATACGAAAAAAACGAATATTCGTGAAAATTGTGACCCAGAGAAGTTCCTAGCAGTAAATCAGGGTGAAACACCAGGGCGTATCCCTGAGGCTGGTAATATTCCTCTTCTTTATTTTCACCAATGACCTGCCCGGGAGCCAAAAAAATAAGGGTACCTTCCTCGTAATCGTAATGATTGCAGCCATAGCGCAGATCACCGCATCGTATTTGTTTAAAGAAAACAGTATAAAAGCCATAATTCATTCTCCGATGCTGTCGGGGTTCCGCCCTTGAGAGGTCAATGACACTCACCAGTGGGTGCCTGGTTTCATGTTTATTGAAAGCATTGTACTGTCTAATCGTATCAAATTTTAAGACATCGTCCATATGCCAGTGAGTTAAGAGCGATACGAATTTACTATATTATCCGAAATCAAGTGCTAATCCCCTTTAAATCCGTAATCTTGGTTGGTAATCGGTAATCTGTATAATAAGGAACTGAGAAATTATCTATTTCTTTGTATACCACTGAATTAGAAATCTCATAATTAACAGACCTAGCCTTAAAATTCTTATATTGGTGATAAACCTAAATAGAGCAGTATAATTTTTTAGTGCTCTTATCCATAAACTTCATTTGTAATTCTACGATGGCAACCTTTAATCTTACAATCAACGGGAAGAAATTACCGGTAGAAGTTGACCCGACGACTCCAATGCTGTGGGTACTGAGAGATCATCTCAAACTAAAGGGAACCAAATATGGCTGCGGCATTGCCCAATGCGGCGCCTGCATGGTTCATCTCAATGGGACCGCCGTACCATCCTGTCAACTACCAGTGTCGGCTGTAGGCGAGCAGTCCATCATTACCATTGAGGGGCTATCGGAAGAGGGTGACCATCCCGTACAAAAAGCCTGGCTGGAACATGATGTTCCCCAGTGTGGCTACTGTCAGGCGGGTCAGATCATGAGTGCCGTCGCCCTTTTACAGAGAAACCCAAGTCCCAGCGATGACGAGATTGAAACGGCCATGAATGGCAACATCTGCCGCTGCGGTACTTACACCCGCATCAAAGCGGCAATCAAGACTGCCGCGAATTCTTAATTCACTATGCAATCAACCACCGAGAAAATGACATTAGTAAAAACTTCCGTAGGCAGACGTTCTTTTTTAAAATCTTCCGTCCTGGCCGGAGGTGGTATGATGCTCGGGTTTACCTGGTTGGCTCCGAACCCGTCGAAAGCAGCCGGAGCTACGAGCGTGCCTGACGAATGGGTTGCATTGAATGGTTTTTTGAAAATAGGAAACAATGGTCTCGTCACCATTATGTCTCCCAATCCGGAAGGAGGGCAGAATGTAAAGACCTCTATGCCCATGATTGTAGCTGAGGAACTGGATGTTGACTGGAAAAACGTCGTAGTAGAACAAGCTCCCCTAAATACCGAAGCCTTTACCCGTCAGTTTATCGGGGGGAGTCAGGCCATTCGGCGGGGATGGGAAAGTCTTCGCATGGCGGGAGCATCCGCCCGGCAGATGCTTAAAGAGGCAGCCGCCCAGGCCTGGAAGGTGCCGGTTTCTGAGATTACTACCCAGGCTGGTGTTTTGCATCATAAAAGTAGTGGAAAATCAGCGGGTTACGGAGAAATGGCCGCTACCGCGGCTCAGATTCCCGTACCTGAAGAAGTTACCCTTAAGGATGTTGAGGATTTTAAGATTGTCGGCACTTCGCGCAAAAATGTGGACGGATTAAAAATCGTTACTGGCCAGCCACTGTTTGGCTTGGACTATGAGCGCGAAGGCATGCTCATTGCCATGATCACCCACCCACCTGCCTTTGGGATGAAACTGAAGTCCGTCAACGATTCGGCAGCAAGATCCATGCCTGGCATTAGGGGTATCTTCCCAATCAAAGTCTACCAAGACGACTACGAACAGCAGTTTTTCGACACCTGTACGTTCAACGAAGTCGTTGCCATCGTGGGGAATTCAACCTGGGAAGTGCTGAATGCGAAGAAAGCATTAAAGGTTGAGTGGGAGCCTTTTGAGGATTATAGCTACGAACGGAGCGGTTACCGGGCTCAGACCATTCTTGTACCGGCTGGCCTTGAAGCCACATCTAACCATAATGCAAAAATGGCGGAGATGGCTGCACAGCCAGCCAATGAGCGCCGGAGAGACGGAGATCCCGAAACGATCTTTCAGGAGGCCGCGAAAACCCTTGAACGCGAGTATACGGCTCCATTTCTTGCCCACAATTGCATGGAGCCGATGAACTTCTTCGCTCACGTAACAGAAGAAAAAGCGGAATTGGCCGGTCCCCTCCAAAAACCGGAATTCACCGAACAAACCCTATCGGCCCGCATCGGTATGCCTTTGGATAAAATTGACATTCAGATGACCCGCCTTGGAGGTGGTTACGGACGCCGATCATATGCCCACTGGCTGGTAGAAGCTGCCCTGGTTTCCCAAAAAATGAAGGTTCCCATCAAACTGATGTATACGAGGGAAGATGATATGACCTCCGGTATCTACCGATCCACCTATCACGCCAAATTCAAAGCGGCACTAGATGCCGATAATAACTTGGTAAGCTTCCAGGTGAAGGCCGGTGGCACCCCGGAAAGTCCCCTTGATGCTGACTCATTTCCGGCGGGGGCCGTTGATAACTACCTGGCTGAAGAGTGGGAGGTCAACACCAATATCACGACCGGATCGTTTCGTGCCCCTCGTTCTAACTTCATGGCAGCCGCCAATCAGTCGTTCATCGATGAAGTCGCGGAGGTAGCCGGGAAAGATCCGATTGAGTTTCGTCTCGAGCTGCTTGAGCGTGCCCGAACAAACCCGGTCGCCGAGGTTAGCGAGGAATTGGACTACGACCCGGCTCGATTTGCCGGCGTCCTCGAACTGGTGCGGGAGAAATCAGGGTGGGGTACCGAGCCAATGCCTGATGTACACCGAGGTGTGGCTGCCTATCTCAGCTACGGCTCCTATGCCGCCCATGTGGTGGACCTGGCGATTGAAGATGGGAAAGCCGTCATCAAGAGGGTTTGCAGCGCCATCGACTGTGGTATCGTCATCAATCCAGATGCAGCTACCAATCTCGTGGAAGGTGCCGTGGTGGACGGCATCGGTAATGCCCTGTACGGTGCGATGACTTTCCAGGATGGTGTGCCCCAAAAAAGCAATTTTGATACATATCGCATGATTCGAATGCGAGAGGCTCCCAAAAAGATTGAGGTTCATTTCGTGCAAAACGACATAGACCCAACCGGTTTGGGCGAACCCGCGTTCCCCCCCATTTTTGCCGCCGTGGCCAATGCCTTATATCGTGCGACTGGTAAGCGATTTTACCATCAACCATTTATCACTGACCTGGAGAATTTGGAAGTGCCTACCGGACAGGAATGAGGATCAAAGCAGTTTTTTCTTTCATGGATTAGTCTAAGCAGATTGAAATCATTCGTCTCTTATCTGACTAACATAGGAAACCTGCATCCAATCCTGAATACAATTCTGTCCTAGTTATCGCACATAACCAGAAAAATATCATCATTAACAACATGCAAAAACACACCAAGCATTTTTCAATAGTCTTCGCAGTAATCCTTTTGTTGTTTGCTGGCTGTCAATCCGGTAATGAGTCTGATCAAAAAACATATCAAAGCTGGTCGGCCTACAAAGGCGATGAGCACAGTAGTAGCTACTCATCGTTAGACCAAATCAATCTCTCCAATGTAAGCCAGTTAGAAAACGCCTGGACTTTCCAAATGAGTGATATACGCGATGGGGAGGACCCGGTGTCGAGTCAAAGTAATCCCATCATTATTGATGGGGTCATGTATGCCAACTCTGGTAAGCAAACGGTTTATGCCATCGATGCGGTTACCGGTGAGGAGATCTGGTCATGTAAGACCTTAGAAGAAGGGCAACCCAGTGCGGCCAGCCGAGAGGTGAGCTATTGGGAAAGCGGTGATGACCAACGAATCTTGTATTCTGCCGGTAATTCTTTACTGGCCATCGATGCCAAAACGGGGAAGATCATCCCATCGTTTGGAACCAACGGCCGGGTAAACCTCAATGAAGGCGTACGAGATGAGCCCGAAAACATTTCGGTGACCCTGACCACTCCCGGGAGAATTTTTAAAGACTTAATCATTATCGGGTCCCGACTGCCCGATTTTTATGGAGCCCCTCCGGGATATATCCGGGCGTATCACTGTAAAACCGGAGAGCTGGTATGGACCTTTCATACCATACCCCATCCCGGTGAGCCCGGCTACGAAACCTGGCCACCCGATGCCTACAAGTACGCTGGGGGCGTGAACTGCTGGGCTGGTATGAGTATTGATAGCGAGAGAGGCATGGTTTTCCTGGCCCTAGGGTCGCCTTCTTATGACTTTTACGGGGCTGACCGAATCGGAGAAAATCTTTATGGCAGTTGAAACACCTTCTATCACTGATTGAAGAGCATGTGGGCACGGCACAAGCGGCATCGGGAAGAGAAATTCTATCGCGAGTCATGTCTTCCGAAGAATAATGATCATTTATCAAACCTTGAAAACAACTGACCTATGAATAAAATGATAACATTGGTGATGATGGTTGTTGCCAGCGCCCTTATCTCATGTAGCAATAGGGATGATCAGGACAAGAATAGTTCTTAGTAGCGAGCAAGATGACTTGATTTTCCCCAAAGGAGAGAAAATCACCAACAACAACTTTGTGGGTAATGCCTGGCTAACCGGTTTAGTTTCAGGAGATAGCACTTACAGCGCGGTAGGCAGCGTCACCTTTGAACCGGGGGGCAGAACCAATTGGCATCTGCATCCGGCAGGACAGATTATCCTGGCTACCGGAGGTGTAGGTTACTATCAGGAGAAAGGCAGTCTGAAGCGAATTCTTCAAAAAGGCGATGTGGTCAAGTGCCCACCTAATATTCCTCATTGGCATGGGGCTAGTCCGAATCAGGAGTTTATTCAAATCGCTATCACCGGTCGGCAAAACGGCCCTACCGAATGGTTGCAGGCGGTTACTGATGAAGAATATTTAAAATGAACCAAATTTTATAAAAGATCTACTTTAGGAAAAAGCACCCAACTCTGAATTGGTAATCAAATTTGATTCGCTCACCCTACTGATTTAAAGAAGTATCCTCATCATAGAGTATATAAAGGCAAAGGGTTAATATGTTTCCATACTTCATCATGAGTCACTGTATTTGATTTGATGACAACTATACTTTACATGCTAAGTCGAATTTGATTTCACAGATAATGAGGGGAAATGAATACACTGAAGCGCCAACTCTACCATTAGTCCATTGAAGGTGAAAATCTTATCAGCCTGAAGTAACAAATCACTCCGATTACCGCTACCGCTGCCACCAGGAAGGTAAACTCGGGACTCACGTAGACCCATATCAATCCAGCCAGGGTACTGGCCAGCAAGGCCGCGATACTCCGCAATCCTTCGTAGGTGCCAATGGCCGTGGCCGTATCTTTAGGATCGCAAACCTTGCTGATCCAGGCTTTAGCCACTCCTTCAGTACCCGCAGCATAGGCACCATAAAGGAAAAATAATGCGTAGTATCCATACTGGGGCGAGCCATACGCCATGCCGAGGTATACCAGCACAAAAATGCTCAAACCAAAGATAAACATCTTCTTCAATCCAATCCGATCAGCAACAACACCAGCCGGAAAGGCCAGCAAGGCGTAAACCAAGTTATAGAAGATATACATGCCAATCAGTGACGTATCGCTTACCCCTTGCTGCTTGAGCATGAGCAACAGGAACACATCCGAGCTATTGAACAAAGCAAAAACCAGCAGCCCTACCAGTAGTTTTCGGTAAGCCAGCGAACTCTGAGGGATATACCGAATGAAGCTCAGAAAAGAAGCTCTTCCGCGATGCGTCAGGGGTTCGCGAGCTTTTTCTCGCAATAGTAAAGTCGTTAAAACGCTAAGAAGTCCCGGTATAAAAGCCAGAAAGAAGAGAGGTTGATAGGCTTTGGGATAAAAACTTAGAAAAGCTAGAGCGAGCAGTGGTCCGATAGCAGCTCCCAGCGTATCCAGCGCGCGGTGGAATCCAAAAACGGTAGCTTTGGTCTGGGGAGTGGCTTCATCGGAGAGCAGGGCATCCCGGGCTCCGGTACGTACCCCTTTTCCCAGCCGGTCTAGCGTGCGAGCCGAAAACACCCAGGCGGGGAAAGTAAACAGGGCCATCATCGGTTTGGAGAACGCACTCAGCAGGTAGCCCAACTGCACAAAGGGTAGCCGTTTTCCTTTCATATCTGACAGCCTGCCAAAATACCCTTTGCTCAAACCGGCCGTTACTTCCGCAACCCCTTCTAACACCCCGATTAGCACGATGGAGAAGCCAATGCTTTCCAGATAAATGGGCATAATGGGGTAGAGCATTTCGCTGGCTACATCGGTCAGCAAACTTACCAGCGAGAGTAGCCAAACGGCCCGGGAGATGGCTTTTAGCATAGACGCTAAAACTTATACTTAAACCCGAGTCGTGCTACCTGAGTCTCGTAATAGTTTTGGTACAGCACCTGAAAATCTTGCTGGGTCAGCTCCTGCCGGATACCAAAACGGTTAAAAATATCAGTGAAAGAAAGCACCAGTTCACCTTTATCATTCAGAATGATCTTTTTCACTCCCAGGTCTACCGAAGAACGGGCGAGTTGTTGCCCCTGGGGAATATTTTTGGGCGCGTAGTATAAGCCGGTGAGTTGCACTTCCATTTTTCCTGGCAAGGTAAACGTGTTGTTGAGCTTGGCATCCCAGGTATTGTCTTTGGTCTTCTCAATACTAAAGGGGCGAACGTAAGGAAAAAGCACGGTTCCCTCATCGTAAGCATCAATCGTATTAATATACCAGTTCACGCTGCCGGATGCTTTCCAAAAATCGGTGATACGCTGGGTGAGCAGAAGTTCAATCCCTTTGTTCGTCGCACTGCCTACGTTTTGATATATTCGGTTGATGATGGGGTAGTCACTGCTGGTGGTATCCTCAATATAAATTCGGGTGAAAGGATCATCAATGATGCGGTAATAGGCCGATAGAAAGACGGACCCTTCGTCCCAATCTCTACTATAGGCGAGTTCAGCGGTTTGCGTAAACTGGGGGCGTAAGTAGGGGTTGCCGACTTTGAGCAGTTCGGGGTCATCGTACTTCGGAAATACCCGCAGTTCGGGCTCGCCGGGACGGTCTACCCGGCGATTATAGAAGAGCGAAAGGGCATTGGTCTCGTTGAGCTTAAAGCTGACCCGGACGTTAGGATACAGGTTAAAGTAATCGTACGCATCGTTCTGGTCGTAATAAATATTCTCCGGCGACAAATCGTAGAAAACATCTACCTGCTCAGCCCGCAGTCCGGCTTCCACATCGAAGCTCTCCTGCTCAAAAATATAGTTGAAGTAGCCGGCATAGATCGTCTCACCCCACCGCGAGCGATCTCCCAGTCCCAGGTAAATGACCGACTGTTCGCCGCGCCCGATGTCGTAGGTGACCGGTATCCTTCTCCACTGTAGCTTCACCCCCGCCTCAAAGCGTCCCTGGCGTAGTGGCCGAACGTAGTCAATCAACAGCGGAATGGTATGTTCAATGGCGATGATGTGTGTGGTGTCCCGGGCCAGGCGTATGGCAGAGCTGTCATTGAGAAAATAGGCTTCATCTTCCCACCCGCGGGTATATTGCAGGCTGGCGGTTAATTCGTGTCCTGGCTGCCGGAATTTGTGGCTATAGTCCAATCTGAAATTAGCAAACCCGGTTACTTCCGATTCCCGCCAGCTCCAGTAACGATTACGGCGCTCCGAGAGCATCTCAATATAAGGGACCTGGGAGGTATCGGTATGGCTTTCATAGTCGAAAATGGCTGAGAGTGCCAGGGTGTTATGTTCATCCAGCAACCAGTCTAACCCGCCTTTGACAATATACTGGGTTTGGGTACGGTTCTCGGCCACCTGAGAGGCAATAATGCGTCCGTCGCGGTAGGTTCGGGTGGTAAACTCGTTATTAGGTAAATGTTTCTGGGATAACACCTCCGATTGCAGCGATGCTTTTAGTTTTTCTGTCTGATAATTCAGATTCAGGCTGGGAATGTACTTCGGGTTGTATTGATAGCTTCCCAGATCGCTGGGCAAATCATCTCTTCGTTTGGTGAACTGGCCCAGGCCGTAGGTAAACCCCACATCCCCGTGCAATCCTCCCTGATGTTCGTCTTTATACACGATATTGATAATACCCGCCATACCGGAAGCATCGTACTTAGCCGAAGGGTTATTGATAATCTCGATCCTTTCAATGTTGGCCACCGGGATGTTGGCCAGCCCCTTCTGATTGCCAAAGCCGGTCAGACTGGATTGCTTCCCATCGATCAGCACCGCTACTTTATCGCTGCCTCGCAGCAGCACTTTCCCTTCCTGGTCTACGGTGATGCCCGGCAGATTCTTCATGGCATCCAGTACCGAGCCACCGGTCTGGGAGATGTTGTCTTCGGTGCTGAATACTTTTTTGTCCAGCCCACTGGATACCACATTCCGCTCACCGGTAATGAGCACATCTTCAAGTTGCTGAGTAGAAGGTTCCAGATAGAGTTTGCCCAAATCAAAATTTGTGTTCAGTTTTCCCATAAGCACCGGTATCGTCAAGGTCTGGTAGCCGGTAAAAGAGACCGATACCTGATAATCGCCTTTAGGCACCCCCAGTAGCGAAAAGCTGCCATCTTCCTGGGCAATTCCCCCAGCAATCATTTCCGAGGTATCTTGCGCCAGGCTGTCTTTGGCCTGCACAAGTACCGTCGCATACGGTAGCGGCTCCTCAGTAGATTTGTCAAATACTTTTCCCGACAAAGTGCCTTCGCTTTGACCGAAGGTCAACTGATACAAAAAGGTAAAAATAAGCAGAGAAATGAGCTTCATATGGCATAAGGTAAAAAGAGTCGAACATTAATACTGAATAAAATGCACTAAGTCTTACATGCATTGGTAATCTTGGATCTCAAACAATCAGCCAATTCTGGAGAAATTCTGGATTTAGCCTCTTTCTAGATTCTTTAAAAACTCATAGTTGCTTTTCAGGATACAGAATGTGAGTTCTATACTGGGTGCTAGGCTACCAGCAAAACCAGGTAGCGGTGTAAAAGAATCTTGTAGTGCCCGTTCAGGAATATCTACCCTCGATCTTCATCCTCGTCTTCCGGTTCGGCAGTTTCCTGTTTGAGAACTTTGCCGTTTTTATCCAGCATGACTGACAGTGTAGTTTCTCCTTTTTCTATTTCTACTTCGTACGCTTCTGGCTGCTCAGGAGTAGCAACTTTCTCACTTTCCTCTATTTCATAACCGGCAAACTGTGATTTCAGCGTGCTTTGTACTGCTTTGGGTAAGTCCTTCCTTTTGATTTCGGTTTCCGTTTCCATCCAGGTTCCATCCTGAGAAAAGTTAGCCGACATTTCCTCCCCGTTTAGATCAAATTCTGCCTCCAGTTCAGTATCTGATTCTTTCTCCCATTCTACAGCCTGCGCCTGAGGATATTTTTCCTGAAATGCTTTCAGCACCGCCGACGGTATGTCCGATTGCTCAACACGTTGAGCCTGGCAGGCGGTAAATGTAGTGCTTACAATAATGGCGAGTACTGATGTTACTTTCTGGTACTTCATGATGTTCAAGTTTTACGTGAAAAAATTAGTTTACATCACAAGCTTAGGCAGCGATGTTGGAGAAAGTCTGGACTCATTACTCAAGTTGAATTTTTTTCACAAGGCCCCGTAATTTTTCGGCTTAAGCAGCGTGAATCGCCGCTCAGACCTGCCGCATGATTACAAAATTGCTCCAACAATCTGAAGGTCCACGGTAAGAATGGTTAGGGTTTAGGAACACCTTATCAAGTACCACGTTATAGCACCTAAACCTGGAACCCTAGTGTTACTTCATGCCTATCGCTCTCACTTCGATAGGAAAGCTGTATTTTATATTTATCACAGATTACCTTCATAATGGCCATTCCCAGTCCGGCTGAGTCAGTTGATGGATTGTCTTTGCTAAAGCGTTGAAAGAGCTGCTCAGGACTATGCCGCAGGGGTGGGCCGCTATTGATAACCGTTAGTTTGGCAGCTGTGAAATGAATATCCAGATAGCCCTCAGGAAAATTATGTTTGATGGCATTCGTCAACAAGTTGCTGATTAGAATATCGGCCAGATGGTGATTCATTACAAAAACAAGCGTCTTTGAATATGCTTCAATATTGACCTTCAATTTCTTTGCTTCAATAAAGTCAGAGAACTCTTCTAAACGGCTGGCCACCAAAGCATAGAAATCTACCGGGGTCTGCTCCCTGAACTGTTGATTCTCTATCTTGGACAACAAGAGCAGCGCTCGGTGGGTACTTGACATGCGATAAGAAGCTTGACTGATTCGGGTAATAAGAGCATGCTGGTCCTCCTGTAATTCGCTTTGGGTAAGTAAATCTAGGTTTGTTCGAATGATGGCCAGTGGGGTTTGCATCTCATGAGAAGCATTCTCCGTGAATTCTTTTAAATGGAGGTAGTCAGCCCTGATCTTATCGGTCATTTTAATGATGGCTGAGTTCATTTCTTGAAACTCATCAATATCAGAATCTATACGAGGCATATGGGTCTGAGTGGTTACATCATAATCGCGCAGATATTTTATGTTTTCATAAAAAACTGCCCAGAGTTGGCGCGATTGCATATAATTCACCAACCAAAGCGTAAGGATCATCAACCCGAATAAAGCCGCCAGAGAAATCAGGACCCCCACTAAAATACCTTCGGACTCGATCAGTGATTCCCGTAGTGTGAGCCGATACGCTTGTCCTTGGATGAGGCGAAAAAGGGTAAGCTGGCGATAGGGGATGAATTCTTGCTCATGTTTATCCCAGAGGACGGTGTCTTGATATATCTTGCCGGCCAGTGGTTGAGGAACTTTAGTAAGCACAAATTCTACTTCGGAAACTTCTTCTGGAGGAGCAGATAAACTAGTGATTTCTTCTATCTTCTTTTCCAGCTCGAAATTAAGGATTTCGGATACTTCTTCCCGGATGATCGCCTGTATAATGAAGTAAAATATGAGCCCACCAATAAGAAATACCAGCAAAGAAGATAACAGGTAGTAGCGATTGGTTTTCGTGAGTAGCTTCACTCTTTAACAAATTTGTATCCCATGCCGTACACCGCATGAAGGTAAGTGTATCGACTGTATTGGTTGAGTTTTTTTCGTAAATTTTTGATTTGAGAGTAGATAAAATCGTAAGAATCCGCCGTATCGATATAGTCGCCCCATACATGTTCAGCCACATTTTCTTTGGAAATTACTCGTCTGGGATTGGTGATGAAGTAATACAAAATATCATACTCTTTGCGGGTGAGGTCTAGCTGGTGCTCATTGATCCAGACTTCCTTATCGTCCGGAATTAACTTGATATCCTGGAAATGAATTTGTTGATTACCCTCTGCGTTCCGCCGCCGGATGATTGACTTAATTCGAGCATTTAATTCTTGCAAATGGAAAGGTTTAGTCAGATAATCATCTGCTCCTAAATCCAGCCCTAACACTTTATCATCCAGCGAGTCTTTGGCAGAGATCACCAGGATGCCGGCTTGCGACTGCTGCTTTTTAAGATCACGAATGATGTCTAGTCCGCTGCCATCCGGTAAGGTGATGTCGACAAGTATGCAGTCATACTGATAGAGGTTTACTTTCAGAGAGGCTGTCTCAAAATCATTGGCCATTTCACAAAGGTATTCCTCTTGCATAAGATACGTGCAGATTGCCTTAGCCAGGGCCGGCTCATCTTCAATTAGTAGAATTTTCATAAATGCTGACGGCTTTCCTTGATTGATAATTTAGTCACATTCTTGAATACCTGAGTCTAACCTCTCGACTATTTTGATATTCTTAGCGACCTTTTGTTCTTTGCCATTTTCTAGCACCGTTCTACCATAGTGGGTGAAGTAACGATGGCCCTGTAAGAACTTCAAGTTTTCCCGAAACCAGTGGATATCTTCATAATAAATGCCAAAACACAATTCTAATTCTCTTCTCAAAAGCTGATTTTGTTTCCAGTAGTCTGGCTGAGACAGGTGAAAAAGATCGGCATCGCAGAGAATCTCCTCCATGAAATTAACGGGACGTTGAGGTAAGCAAGTCGCTTTGATGTTGGCCACTATTTGGTCAATACTCCCCTTATCATACCCCAGATTACTTAGAAAATCAAAGGCAATGGAAGCACTTCGCTCTTCGTGTTTATGATAGCTACGTATAAATCCCACATCATGAAACCAGGCGGACAGGATAAGGATTTCCATTTCTTGTCTAGTTATTTCTTCCTGAGAACCAATAACATTTACCGCCCCAACGACTTGCTGAGTATGTTCTAAAGTATGGAAAGTGATATCCGGAGGAAGTTGGTTATCTAGCAACTCTTTTACATACCCTTCGACTTGTTGTAGTATAGTCTTGTTTTCGCTCATACTCATTATTCGTTATCCTAAATTATCGCTTCATCAGAATCTGAGAACCCCGAAATTTTCTCTACTCATCATTGTATGAGTTCCAATTACTTCGGAATCATTTCTTCAATGGGATGACCTTCCCCTTGCCAGGAAAAATTAAGAAGCTTAGCGATGGTAGGTGCTACATCAATCTGTCCGTAATGACTCACTACAATTTTTCCCGGTACAAAATCAGGACCCAAAGCGAGTAACGATATATGTTTGCAACCCTCGCAGTGATCTCCATGACCTACAAACCCCTCTCCTACACCATCCAGGTGTCTTCCGTGGTCATTGGTGATGAGTAAAGCCGTACGGCCTTTATAGAACTTGTTATTTTGAATAAAATCCCACAGTTCTTTTACATAGCGATCGGTCTCTTCAATACTATTTAAGTATCCTTCCCAATCGTTTGCGTGTCCTTTTCTATCAGGTCCCCGAAAATGAATCATGCTAAGGGCGGGGTGGTGACTTTGAAGTGTCTCTAGTGCTACTTGTAACGTAATACTATCCTCTCTATCTACTGCATTTACTGAAGGTAAATTAGCGTCATGCCAGCGCTTTTCATTACAATTACCCAAGGCAGATAACTTTTTTTTACTGGTGATAATAAATGCATGGGTAGAATCGGTCTGAGATTCGGCAAGGAAATGCTGGAAAATAGTAGGGTTACTAGGATTTTCACTTCCATCGTTTTTGACTTCTTCGTAGGTACCCGTGAGCAAAGCAGTATGACCTGACAAAGTGCGGGTATGACCATCATTATAAAAATTGCTAAAGAATGTACCTTCCGAGGATAAACGGTTTTGAAAAGGAATATGGCTACGTTGATGGTTTACCCAGGTATCAACCAGTCGTGGGCCGTCAATAACGACCAGGATCACTTTGGAGGTAATAAAAGTGGAAGATTTTTCTCTGGACACTGTATTTTCTGCCACTTGTTGGCAGGCTACTATTAAGAAGGGAATCAAAAGTATTATGGAACGCTGGATGTGCATTTCTCTAGTTTCTTCCAACGTTATCACCTGATTCTGGAGAAAATTAGGATTTTCTTTCAGGTGCAATTGATCTTTCCGGCTTGAAGGACGAACTGACGATCGCTACCTTTTGTCGAAACCGCTGTAGCGGAGGCTTGGATTGATCAGTTATGTCGGGGGAGACGCTCTTCCATACCTTTCTGCAACCAGCTCTTTTGGGTTGCCCTAAAGTAAAAGTAGATCAGCCCGGACAGGCATAACATCCCTAGCAAGAAACCAGCGGAAACATCGGTAAACCAGTGAGCCCCCAGGTAGACTCAGGAAAACGGGCATTTTAGCAGAGGGTGAGGAAATCGGACCATCCAGGACATTAACTTCTTTCTAAAAGATAAGCCACGATACTTTTTTTAATAGTAAACCAACTCTTCTAAATCTATTTTTTCAAGCAGGTTAGTTCAATCGATATGTACTACATCACAAAAAAAGCACTTACGATGTATCGTAAGTGCTTGATTATCAAGAGCCCCCTGTCGGATTCGAACCAACGACCTACTGATTACAAGTCAGTTGCTCTGGCCAGCTGAGCTAAGGAGGCGTAACCGCTACGCTGTAACGGACTGCAAATATAAAGCTCTTTTAAAAAAATTCAAGCCCGACAGCTTAATCTTCTCTAAGATTTTGCAAAACATCTAACTGAGACTTCAACTGCTCTAACTCCGCACTAGCTTTGTCTATTTTTTTCTCAACATCGGCAACGAGTTTATCAGCCTGTTTTGAGGAAGCAAAGAACGAGATATTGTTCTTCCATAAAGAGATATCATCTTCTAGTCGGCTGATCTGTCGTCGCAGACTTCCTTCTTTCTGATTAATCTTGCGGTTGGCACCCGGAGCATTTTTGATATTCCCCAGTTCAATACTTACCTGAACTTCCTGCTTCTGAGTGTCATCTAGCTCTTTGGCATTAGACAAAAACTTGTCAACAGCAGCTTGATAGCGCTCACTAATACTCTTCATTGCTCCCCGAGGTACAAACCCTGTTTCACCGTATTGAGCAGTTAGTTCTTCCAACTCATCAATATCACTGGATTTCTCTTCCGCTAGTTTCTCAATTCGGGCACAAATCTCTTCACGGGCTTTTAGATTTTTCTGATATTCTACTTCTGTTTCCTCACTGTTGGCTCGTCTACGACTAAAGAAATGATCGCAGGCGGCCTTGAAGCGTTGATAAACTGTTTCTCGAAATTTCTCAGGTACGGGACCTATATCTTTCCACTCACGCTGAAGGCGTTTAAGCTCATTAGAGGTGCCCCGCCAATCGTCACTATCCTTCAGGCTTTCAGCCTCCGTCACCAAAGCTTCTTTCTTTTGAAGATTTTCTTCCCGCAATGAATCAAGCCGTTTGAAGAACTCTCCTTTGTGTGCGAAAAACTCCTTGAATTGAGACCAAAACTGCTTATTCACTTCTTTGGCCTGACTCCGAGGCATACTTCCTATAGCATCCCAGCGCTTCTGTAAGACCTGTATATCTTTGGTCTTTTTATTCCATTCTTTAATGCTATCACTATCATAACTGGCAAACTCAGCAACTTCCTCGACTAGCTTCTGTTTCTCAACCAGATTCTGCTTCAGTTCTTCCTTGAAGCTTTCTACATTCTCTCTTCTGCGGTCGTGAATTTTGTCTGATGCAGTCTTGAACCGCTGCCAAAGAGCTTCCTGATCATCTCTAGGAACCGGCCCTATGTGCTTGTACTCTTCGTGCAACTCATCTAATTCCTGCGTAGCTTTCTTAATATCCTGCTCTTCAGTAAGAAGTTCAGCCCGCTCAGCCAGAACAATTTTTGCCTCCAGATTTTTCTTGCGATCAAGTTCCTTTAACTCAAAATAGATACTCCGGTTGTCGTAAAACCGATCTAATAAGGCATTGTAATTAGCCCATAAGGTTCTATTATGCTGTGGTGGCACTTCACCAATTTGTCGCCACTCTTGCTGCAACTCCTTGAGCTTATTAATGCTGACATGTGTTTCTTCACTATCTACAAAATCGCGCAGTCGGTTAAGAATTTCCTGTTTAGCTTCAAGGTTCTGCTGCCGCGTTTTTTCGCGAACGGCCCGCTGTTGCCCTCTTTGCTCGCGGATCTTGTTAAAAGCGGCATAAAATTGCTCATGTAAGGTATCAGACTTATAATCAAAACCGTCCTCTTCGCCCCCATCTTTTACAAATTGCTGTAGGGCTTGTTCCCGGGTAACATCTTCTATTTCATCGAAATGAGACTTCATCTGCCGAGCTTGACCGTACGTCGACTTAGTGCTGTCAGCTTTCGCTATTTTCTCAATTTCTGTCAAAAGTTCTTCTCGACTTAACTGGCTGTAATCCGTAGCCTCATGATCATCCTCATCATCATCATCATCGTGTGCATCCGAAGGCTTATTTGAGTCAGCCTCTGCTTCAGATGGGCCAGTACCAGTAGTAGCTGAATCATCATCACTGATAACAGTCGTTGTAGTTTCTGAAACGGTAGACGGGTTTTCAGTCGAATTTTCCGAACTTTCTTCTTCAACTGACTGAGAAGTCTCCTGGTCAGTTGTTACTGGAGTAACCTCAGTTGCTTCTTCATCCTCGGATGCATCGGCATCAACGGGGTCGTCAGTAGTATCTGATGTTTTGTCCTCAGCTACATCTTCATCTCTCTCAACGAGAGAATTTTCAGGTACGGTCGCCTCATTCGAGCGCTTATCGTCTTCTACTGATGATTTTTCTAAGGACCCTGTGTCTGAGTCATTTCCCGGAGAATTCTCGTTGTTTTCCACCTGCGAATGATCCTCATTGTTTTTGTCAACTGACTCTGAGGTTGATTCAGCGGATTCATCCTTTGATTTCTCCTGTCTGATATTCTCTGAGGGCTGTTCTTCTTTCTGATTTTCAGGAGCTTCTGCCATAACGCGAACGTTCTAAATTAATGCTTCTCTATCTAAATAATATATGTAAAAAACGATGCAATTGTTTTAGTTGAGCCGAGGGTCAATAGGGTAATTTGAAAACATGCGGTATTTTCCACCCATACTTCTTAATACTTCTTGCCAAAGCAACTGCGAAGGTATGTCAAATATCTGCTGATCGGTTGGGTTTTTATACACAATCCACGAATTTTCAGCTAGTTCATCTTCTAACTGGCCCGGCCCCCAACCGGAATATCCAACAAAAAACTTGATATCCTCAGGCAAAAGCTGCCTGGTATTCATTAACGTAAGTAGCTGCTCAAAATCGCCACCCCAAAAGATATTTTGTTGAATAAGCTCAGACTGCTCTAACGGAGGCTGCATTCGATGAATGAAATGCAGGGTATTATGTTGAACCGGCCCACCTACATATAACACTTCTTCATAGCCATTAACTTCATCAATAGCATCTGCCAGGTTTAATTCCGACTGTTTATTTAATACAAACCCAAACGATCCTTCACTGTTATGCTCACACAGTAAAATAACCGATCGTTCAAAATTGGGGTCGGATAAAAATGGTTCTGACAGTAATAAATCCCCTTTGGAGGGTTTTATAACAACTTCACCCATAGTTTACTATTCTTATATACAAGTTACAAGCACGCTTGCAACCTCGTTCCCTTTAAGTAAAGAAACGAATTTAACAAAAGTTTTGTACAGCACTACCAAATGAAAAAAAAGTGGCGGCTATGCGCCCATAATTCATTCAAAATTTACTTAAATGCTTCTATTCTCTTTAATTAACGCACCTTTACCACCTATTAAGTACAAAGTTTCCATATTATTAATGCATTTCTTACGCATTTATGATCTTTCTGCTCAGAAAAGGGAACATTATTTGAGAGTTTTGTCTCGTTTGAAGGGATCTGTATGAATTTCGCATTCATTAATGAAAATAAGCGAAAAATGGTTTGCACATTTGTGTGTAGTCATTAATCAAACTGAGAAACAGTTAGGAGCCATATCACTTTGATTTTTAGATTCGTAGATTCTTTCAAACTGAAACACAAACTTTGGTAAAAGAGGTTTTATTATGAAGTACAAGCCCTATGCCATCATCATAGCCATATTTTTCGGTGGTTTTGGTATTCATCGGTTTTATGTAGGCCAACCTAAAAAAGGATGGTGGTACGTTGCTTTCTGCTGGACACTCGTTCCGGTACTGATCGGATGGATTGATGCTATTATGTTTGGCTTAATGGGATATGCTGAATTTAATCGCCGTTATAATCTGGGTCACGAACTTACCAAAAAGTTTTCAGATGATGAGGTTCTTCTGGCGGCCAGTTTTGAAAAAGCCCGGGAGGAAGAACTTTTGCGGGAGATTGAACAACTTGGAACAAAAGAAAAAGTCAGGGAATATCTGCAAACCGCTAAAGAACGAGGTGATTATTTACCACGACTGGTATATGCCCGAGCCCATGCTATTTTAAATGATCAACCCTGGATAATGAATAATTCATTTGACTTTGATCAAAAAATTAACTAACAAGCATAGACAAAGTCGAACTTTTTGTGTAACTAAGGCTTACGTGGTTGCTACCCTAAGCAATTTACACTGATGTTATTACTGTTTTTAGCGCAGCTTGATCAATCGATCACCTGTATATAATGCATATTATTGTCGCTTATTCACACAATTTGACGAAAGAAAGTATCTTCCGTGAATGGATTACAACCTTACGATGTACTTTTGTTTATGAAAATAACTTGATATTCTTAGTGACCTCTTCCTAGATTGGCACTTCGTTCAGCGTTTAAATTTAGCTTATTATGCCAACCGTTAGTGTGAGTATTGATCGTTTTGTTGAAAAGAAGTTCGAGAAACTTCTTACCGATTTTGGCTATGAATTTAGTAAAGAACCGGAAGAGGATGTGGTCTCTTTTGTGTTAACCTCTGAAGAGGAGCTTGACCTGGTAGAGATTAGTCTCTTGAATGAATGTGCCAGACAAATACAGCAATTAGAAGATCTGGATCTCCATCACTACCGAGCCTTGCCTCGTAAATCAGCTTCTCCCCTTCGCGGACTAGAGCTTATCAGCAAGCATAAAAATTAAAAAGCCTCCGCTATTAGCAGAGGCTTCTAGATTATTCGTTGGTCATACCCAGCGCTTTCATATCCGGTTCCCAGCCAGGTTCATATTCCCGACCCCACATTTTCATAGCTTCATCATCATTTTTAATGTGCCCATTTTTGGGATCTGTCTGAAGCGTGCGTCCCATTTTCTGAGAAATATTAGCCAAGTGACATAACAGTACACTTTTGTGTCCTTCGGTAATGGGTGAGTTGAGCTCTGCGCCATCAACCACACCATCCCGGAAATTAACGATATGCAGGTTGGTCATATTATCCCCGCCCCGGGTATCCATAGAAGCAGCCTTTGAGTCAGCTTTTCCTTCTTTTACGAGTTTGTTATCCATATCGTAAATTTCGTATCCGTCACGATCCAGAATCACCGTACCTTCGGTCCCGTAGATGGCTGAACCGCGGCCACGTCCTTCTACTCCGCGCGGGTTACAGCTACGCCCTTCCCAGGTAATAGACTTTTCATCGTCAAAATCATAAGTCACCACCTGAGTATCATAAAACTCCCAGTCATCGTCGTAGCTATAACGACCACCCTGAGAACCTACCCGGATAGGAAAATCTACGCCTAACGCCCAACGGCACACATCAATTTCATGCGTTCCGTTATTGCAGGCTTCGCCGGTTCCCCAGTTCCAGAACCAGTGCCAGTTGTAGTGAATGAGATTATCCTGGTAAGGAGTGCGAGGAGCAGGTCCCTGCCATAATTCATAATCCAGTCCTTCTGGGACAGGTGCTTTTTTGCCATTACCGATTGGACCACGCTTGTTGGCATACCAGCACTTAGCAAAATAAGGGTTGCCGATAATACCATTTTTTATTTCCTTAATAACTTCAATAGACTCAGGGGCTGATCGTTGCTGGTTACCCATCTGCACCACTTTGTCGTATCGCTTTAGTGCTTCCAGTAGCATTTCACCTTCCCGGGGGTTGTGTCCGCAAGGTTTTTCAACGTAAACATGTTTTCCGGCATCCAAAGCCATTAAAGTAGCTGGTGTATGCCAATGGTCGGGCGCGGCAATGAGTAGCGCATCTACATCTTTATCATCTAGCGCTTCTCTGAAATCAATAACTCCTTTAGGTTGCTTCTTTTGCAGGTTAGACTCTTTAACCCAGGCCAGGGATTTGTCGAGTACATTCTGATCTACATCGCAGATATATGCGAGGTTCATCCCGTCTATTTTCAGAATTTCACTAACGTGAGCAGCCCCACGACCATTAACCCCCATCACTGCTATATTAAGTTGATTGCTAGGGGCATTTTTTCCAAATACGGGCACGGCGCTACTGAGAAATGTAATTCCCATACCGGCAGCTCCCGTGGTTTTCATGAAGTTTCTCCGATTTACGTGTTTTGTCATCGTCTTAGGTAATTAATAAAAAGTCAGGAATAGGTTGAAAATTTACAAAACTTTGTGGAGAATACCGCATTCTTATTTTTGGATAGCTATGATTAGCCAATGTTACACTGTCTAATTGTTACATTGCCGATGGTTGAATTATCGCGCCCAATACACTTCTCTTTCCTCTCTCTTCCGTGTCGCCACTTCTCTTATATCATTGCCTGAAGCTTAATTCTACATCCTTCTTCATATTTCAGATTAACTTTTGGTACGAGACTGCGGTTTGTATACTTTTGCGTGTTTGTTATTGAGTAACTCCTAGTATGATCATATTTACGCTACCTATCATTGCTGCCCTTACCGGCTGGATTACCAATTTTATTGCTATTAAGATGCTTTTTCATCCTCGGGAAAAAGTAAAAATATTATTTTTTGAGCTACAGGGAATTTTTCCGAAGCGGCAAAAAAACCTGGCCGAGAAGCTAGGCAAAATTG
Source organism: Roseihalotalea indica (assembly GCF_022458895.1). The sequence goes on from NZ_JAINFL010000004.1 coordinate 314,961, forward strand.
TAGCTGATGAGCTATTTTCAATGGAAGATGTAAAAACAGCCATCACCAACCCGGAAAATCTAGAAGATGTACATCAGGTAATTGATGAAAAACTGGATGATTTTCTGGAAAACCGGATGATGGAGAGCATGCCTATGCTTTATGTTTTTATGAGCGACGAGATGCGCGTTAAAATTAAAAATACCCTTCAAATGGAATTACGCCTTATGCTCCCTGACCTGATTGGTCGCTTCGCGGATAAAATTGAGAAGGAGGTAGATGTTGAGAAAACAGTGTATGAGAAAGTGGTTAGTTTCTCCACCGATAAGCTCGAGGATATACTCTACTCTATTATGAAAAAAGAATTTACGTTTATCGAGATCCTGGGGGGTGTTTTAGGTTTCATTATCGGCCTGATTCAGATTGCCTTGCTGCAACTACAATAGTCAGATTTTTACAATTGAAAAATCGGTGACATCCACCAGAAAGGCCTCAAGGTGATCATAATTCTTTCTAAGATGCGAAAGGCTTATCTCTAACCCCCGCTTTTTCTCTTCCCTATCGTGCAATAAGCAGAAGTTAATAAGCGTTGCTGAGTTTTCTTTTACCAGCACCCGATCCAGACTGAAATAGCGTTTGCCTTTCTCTAAAAATAAGGGTCTCTGAATATAAATGGTGCGTCCACTCTGGTACCACTCTGATACTTCCGGTTGATTAAAAAAACGGTTAGCCTGCTCTTCCAGTACGGTTCTTTCCCGAGCCGTTAACCCCCGTTCAAACGAAATTTTTTCAACTCTTGGCTTTAGGTCATCTACGGACCTTAACTGAATGAGCAGCAATTGCATTAGTGCCGCCTGGCTGACGGTCAAGTTATTTAATTTTGCCTGAAAAATTCCTCGAGATAAGGGGCGAATGCTGAGCCTATCTCTCCACCGTACTGATGGATACGCCGGTAACGTAAGCACATCGGCGTCTTCACCAGGTTTTTCCGAATCGGTGTGCGCTGCTCCAACTTCGTATACCTGCGCCATCTCGTCCCACCCGGCTAAGGCTCCAGCATTCTCTACCTCCAAATCGGGTAGTACGGTTCTTAACAGGTTAGCAATGCCGGTTAATGGGTAACTTCCCTGACGCGTACTTTTCGGACGGGCGAAGGCGTATAACTCCTCTTCAGCCCGGGTAAAAGCAACATATAGCAGATTTAGATGATCAATGTGAATCCGAATTTTTTCTTCATAGTATTCCTGGCTGAATAGCGTGTGCGTTAACTGAGAAGAATACTTCATGGGGAGCAGTCCGGCATTCTGCAAGGCTGAGTCTTGCGGATTAGCCCATAAAATATTGGTCTTGAACGGATGATGATCTAACCCCCAGTCGCAAAAAGGAACGATGACTACCTTGAATTGTAATCCTTTAGCCTTATGAATGGTCATCACCCGCATGGCATTTACTTCTTCGGAGAGTTGCACCGAACTCTCGCTTCCCTGGTCTGCCCACCAGCCTAAAAAGGTATGCAAATCGCCTTGTTCTGTTTTAGCATACTGCAACACCGCATCCTGAAAGGCCTGAATGTAGGCTTTTTCATGATAGCTCCCCAGGTTAAACATCTGGATGAGATTCTCGGCCAGCTCATAAATTGGCAATTTATTCAGATAGGCTTGAAATGTCTGAAAGTCAGCCGGAAGTTGCTGATAAAAGAGGGCCAGGTTTTCTTCTTCATCTCCTACCCCCCCACTAAAGAAACGATGCATTTGATCGGGCGTCAGACTATCCTGGGTCAGCTTATGGTACTTATAAATAATACTTCCTCGCACCAGCACATCGTCCGGGTTATCCAGAAACTGCATTAGGTCAACCAGTAAGTTAACGCAGAGCGAGGCATTCAGAAACAATGATTCTGAGGAAACTACTTCGTAGTCATACTCCGGTTTGGTTTTTCCTTCGTTTTTATACTGCATGAAGGTATCCACTACAGCTCTCCCGTCGCGCTTATCGCGTACCAGAAAGGCAATATCTTTGGCCTCGCAACCTTCAGCCTGTAGTGACTCAACCAGCCCGGGAAGTTTCAGTCGAACGTAATTTCGCCAGTCAGTTGCCTCTCCTTCTTCATCAGTACAGTATTCTTCGTTCAGTAGCTCTATCCGAATGTGCCCCTGCCAGTCGGCATGATGATCGTATGTTTCCGGGAGCTTCTGGGGAGCATCTTCGTAGGCCCGCTCAATAATGGTTGCCTGCCGTAGCAACTGTTCTCGAAGAGTTTCATCCGCTACTTCCTCAATATCTTCTATAATTTTCTGATGAAGAAGTGCCGGTAGGGTTTTAAACAGCGTATTGTTAAATTCTATGATATTTCGCTTTGACCGAAAGTTATGATCCAGCTTTTTCACCTGGGTTCGCCAGTCCTGCACATCTTCCTGAATGGTTTCCAGTAGCAGTTGCCAGTCGCCTCCCCGCCAGCGGTAAATAGACTGCTTTACATCTCCCACCACCAGATTTTGATGCCCGGCATCCAGGCTATTCTCAACTAAAGGACGAAAATTGAGCCATTGCAGCCCGGAAGTATCCTGGAACTCATCAATGAGAAAGTGCTGAAAATAGCTACCTATTTTCTCGTAAATAAAGGGGGTATCGTCTTTACCAATAATTTCCTGAAGAAAAACCGGAGCATCAGATATCAGCATCAGATCATTTACTTTTTTATAGTGATCTATCCGGCTTTCCAGATCATGCAAAATACCATATGCATACAGAAACCGTTGCAACTGAATGACTGAATGGTACAAAGGGCCATACTCCTGGTACGCATCCAGGGCCTGGGTTAAGTGTCCATGTAATTGTCCCGCTATTGCTATCAGCTGTTCTCGCTGAGGATTTTTCTTGCTGACCCATCCTTCCGTATCTTCCAGCCCTTGTAAAATCCGCGTTCCGGGAACAAAAGGTCCCCCATCAACCAGCTTGAGAAAGTAACCCACTACCCCATTCTTCCCATAAGAAAAATCTGCCACCGAAACTCCCGCTTGCTCCATGTGGGCAAGAGCAGCCTGCCCAATTTCAGCCATGTGTTTTTCAAAAGCCTGCTGTAACTCACGCAATTTTTCCAGTAAAGCCGCCGCACTTTGAGTAGTGACCGACTGAGCTGCCATCGCGCTTTGCTTTTCCCGGTAGTTTTCTTTGAAGAGTTCAAACGCCAGTTGCTTAAGATCTTTGCGGAAATCCCAGCTATTTCCTTCTTCCACTTTTTCTTCGGCGTAGCGGGTGAGCCACTGTCGTAGTTTCCGGTGCTGGGGCTCGCTAATCTCCAGTAGTAACTGGTCGATGACGGCATCCAGCACTTTGTTCAGATCCAGTTCAATTTGAAAGCCCGCTTGCAGTCCCATTTCTCGGGCAAACCCCCGTACTACTTTCTGAAAAAAGGCATCGATGGTCATGACTGAGAAGTAGGAATACCCGTGCAAGAGATGCTGCAATACGGTTTCTGCCTGCAACGATATTTCTAATTCTGCCTTTCCTAATTCCTCCGAAAGCGCCCGACGCAGCGGGCTTTCATCAGCTTTGGCTACCTGGTAGAGGTACTGCAAAATACGCCCTTTCATCTCCTGAGTAGCCTTATTGGTGAAGGTCACTGCCAAGATGCTCCGGTAGGCCACCGGTTGCTGCAAGGCTAGCTTCAGATACTCCAGCGCCAGGGTATACGTCTTGCCCGAACCAGCCGATGAGCGATAAATCACAAAGGGTTTTTGCATGGGCAAAAGATAGGATATGCCCTTTCAGAATCCAACTGAATTTGGGTTTAAGGTCGGGGCTACAATTTTTATTTGAAAATCAGCTTTTTCTACCCGTAGATATATAGATAGAATTTAGATGGCAGGTTTGATTACCTGAATTTCCGAATGGTATAAGGCTGAGTCTTGTTCTACAAGCCTGTAATACTGATCAGCGGCAATGTTTTTCCACTGTTGCCTAGTCTGAGAACCGTTCCAGATTATCTCCAGCCTTTTAACTTCAGTTGCATCTCCGAGACCTACCGCTACTCGTAAGGGTGAGCAACCAAAGCTGCCCCCTGAGTTTACTTCTCGATAAATTATTCTTTCCTGTCCATTCTCTTCCAGTGTAATGGTTACCTTGGAACTGATGGCGGAGCGATTAGCTTTTGTACCTACCAGTTGGAAGCCTACCCAATGGTGCTCATTCTGATAGGGATTTTGAAATAGGGCATTCTGAAAATTATCACCCTCGTAAGCCCCGCCCATCACTACATATACATCCTGATCTCCATCGTTATCCCAATCGGCAAACGAGACGGCATGACCTTTCTGTAAATGCCCGAACCCACCAGCGGTCGTTACATCCTGGAACTGTTTGCCCTGATTATTGCGAAACATACGATTGGGAATGATAGAAGCAAAACTGACCTCTCCGGTGCTCATGTACATATCCAGATAACCATCGTTGTCCAGATCGCCAAAGTTTGCGCCCATGGCATAGGTAATTCGGTTTAGATTCACTTGCGATGAGATATTGGAGAAGGTGCCATCGCCTTGGTTTCGGTAGAGGCGAGCTGTTTCAGCAGAATGAGGGATTTTTAAATATTCGGCAGCAATATCGTGAGTTATTGAGCTGATGACGGTGCCATTTCGCTGATAACCAGCCACAAACAGATCAAGCCAGCCGTCATTATCATAATCAAAAAACCAGGTGGGGAAACTGGATATTTTCTCGTCCAGCCCTGCCTCATGAGTAACCTCCCTGAACCGGGGAATCCCCAGAGAATCAAGACCCTGATGCTGGTATAAGCGATTAGAGGTGCGATCATCTAATGCTGATATGAAAATGTCGGGCAGGCCATCGCGGTTATAATCTCCGGATGTCACTCCTTTAATGTATAAAAAACTCTCTGCCTCGCTCACCTCAATTCCTGCGGCTGCAGCGAAGTTGGTGAATGTTCCGTCCTGATTATTGATGTACAGCTCACAGGGATGAATATTATCGGAGCTACTGCTTTCATTTCCAATAAATACATCCAACCAGCCATCCTGGTTAAAGTCATTCCAGGTAGCCGTTTGACTGGGGTGAAATGATAGCATTCCGGCTTCAATGGTAACATCCGTAAAGGTGCCATCTCCGTTGTTTTTTAATAATGAGTTAGGTATCTGGCCATGTTTCCCTAACCAGGCCCCTCGAAGCAACAGGATATCAAGCCAGCCATCATTATTATAGTCGGCCTGAACCATGTTGAGCCCACCGGTAACTGAAGTTAAACCGGCACTTTCACTTACTTCTCTGAAGCTTCCATCCTGTTGATTTACAAATAGTTGAACGGGGTCATCGGGAAACCAGCTGGAAACCATTACATCCAGGTAACCATCATTGGTAAAGTCATCTACCACGCAACCTCCCGAAAGTGCATTCACGGCTAACCCGAGGTGAGGCGCTATATCATCAAAATGTTTCAGCGGGTATTCTGACTCTAGAGCTTCCGGCGGGATGACATACGATTCTGGAACCTGATCCGGATATTCCCCTAAGGTCATATAGGCCACATTGAGTAACCAACGGCTGTGCAAATCTCTGGGGTTGTCTTGTACAATATTGGTAAGCAAGGTTTTGGCTTGCTCAGATCCTCGGGGGAACTGGTGGAACCCAGTCGGTAGAATTGGAAAAAGACACGATGCTGAGGTATGATGATGAATGCAATTTTCCTGTTCACCTAACCGCAGGTAAGCCAAGGCCAGCAGATCATCTAACTGATCTTGCTCATAATCCGACAGACCGGGTACCATAATCTGAGTGCGGCTCATTTGCAACATGCTTTCCAGTATTTCAATCGCGCCTTCGGTCTGCCCACCAAACAGCAATGCTTTTGCTCTCTGATACTCATATTGGTGTAGCTTATAGGGGTCGGTGGTGGTTTGAGTCAGGCTATCAAAGTAGGCGGCCCGCACGCTGCTGGCATACTCGTTTTCCGGAATCCAGAAGGCAGTATCAGCCACATCACTTAGCAGTTGTTCCATTGTGGGTTGAGGCTGGCTGCACCCGAAGACGATTACTACGAATAGAAAAAATACCGTTCTCATGCACCACTAAAATAAAAAAAGCCCTTTCCGAAGAAAGAGCTTTTGGTAGGTTTATTTCACTCGACTAGTATCCAGGGTTTTGATCTTGGTTTGTAAGCGCACTGTTATTATCAATTTCAACAATTGGAAGAGGCAACAGGTCATACCGTGGTTGATAAGCACTAATAGGTTCTCCATCCAATTTCCCCATTCTTCTCCATCTACGGATATCTCGATTACGAATTTGTTCAGCAGCCAGTTCTACGCGACGCTCGTGCACGATTGCATCAAACATTTCATCCTGATTACTGCAGGGGTATAATACAGTAGGATATGGTGGCATATTAACATCCGCTCTTGCTCGCACTTGATTAATATAAGGTAATGCAGCAGTAGGCCCTGTCAATTCATTTTCTATTTCAGCCATCATCAGCAATACATCGGCATACCGAATAACCCGGAAATTGATTCCTGAACGAGAGTCTTCATTAGCACGCTTGTAGATCATTTGATATTTTTTCCAACTTGGTTTGCTTATATCCCCCTGAACGCTGGTTGTTTTGAGAGTATCAAGACCACTGTTAAATGGATCGCCAAGTTGATAGAAAGAATAATCCCGGCGAGGGTCGTCTTTTTCAGCGCCATTGGCTACAGTCTCAAACTCAGCGGCGATGGAGTTTGAGGGAATGACGTTGCGCCATGCATTTGGCCCATATTCTTGTCCTCGGAAAGTAATCTCGGCAATTCCTGCTCCATCAGCATTCCAGGCCCCACCCGTACCGGCTGATTCAGTAAACTGAACTTCCCAAATGGATTCAACATTATTTTCGTTTTCCTCCTGATGATTATCTAAAAAACGATCAACCAAACCATACTCACCTGAGCTAATCACCTCCATAAGCGGCGTACGAGCAGCTTGGTAATTACCCCGAAACATATGTATTTTTCCTTTTAGAGCCTGCACTGCCCCCTTGGTAGCACGCCCAAGATCTTCGCCACCGTAGACGGATTTTAAAGGCAAATTTTGCTCAGCAATATCCAGATCCTGAAAAATCAAAGTATAAACTTCTTCTTCAGAGTTGGCTTTTGGATTACCATCCGGGTTAGTGGAAGGTTCTAACATGATAGGCACTGCGCCCCACAAGCTTACTAATTCAAAGTAGGCTAGTCCACGTAAAAACCGGGCCTCTCCTTCCAAACGAGAACGCAAATCAGCTGAGACTTCCTCTGCATCGGTAATATTCTGAAGCACAAAGTTAGACCGCAGAATAATGCGATACCATCCTTGCCACACATCATTGACCAGTTTATTGGAACCATCAAAGGCATGGTTCAACACCTGACCACGCACAGCCTCCAGTTGCCCCCCCCCCGACTGACAATCGTCAGATAAAAGATCATGAAGGAAGAAATATTCCCGGTTGTACAAATTATTGGCTTGCAACCCGGCATAAATAGCGTTTACCGCCGCTATGGCCTGACCATCATTACGAAAAAATGTAGCCGTTGATAATTGGGCCGGGTTGTTTTTATCTAATATATCATCATTACAAGAGTAAGTGACGATAAACACTAATCCTATAATTATAAATGCTCTTGTCTTCATATTTTCTAGTGCTTTAATTTTTATTCGATTCACCTACCTTAAAAGCCTATCTGGATACCACCGATAAATGAACGAGGCTGGGGGTATTGACCATAGTCAACGCCACTTGCCAGACGTCTGAGCTCTGCGTCATTGTTATTAACGCTGCGGGCACCAATTTCAGGATCGTACCCAGAGTAATTAGTGATAGTAAGCAGGTTTTGAGAAGATACATAGATCCGAACATTGGAAATAAATCCGTTGGCGAATGACCCTAATACACTTTCGGGTAAACTATAACCGATTGTCAGATTTTTCACCCGAAAGTAAGATCCATCTTCAATATACCGAGTAGATAATCGAGCATTGTTATTAGGATCAGAGTTTATTGCCCGTGGAATATCGGTATCGGTGTTTTCAGGAGTCCAACGATCAAGAATAGCAGTACCACCATTAAATAAACGGGTCATACCCTGTAAATCATAAAGATTGGTATTCAGGATATCATTACCTGAAACGCCTTGCATAAATAAGGTTAAGTCAAAGCCTTTATAATTAGCAGTTGCGTTGATACCATAGGTGAAATCAGGTAAGAAATGCCCAATATTTGTCCGGTCATCGGCATTAATCACACCGTCAGGAACACCATCTGGTCCACTAATATCTTTAAAGCGAATGTCGCCAGGGCCAGTTTTGGTAAACAAAAGTGAATCAGGAAGTAGCACTCCCATATCATTAAAGGGAGAGTTACCCTGATCCGGACTGTTTTTAATATCATCGTAGCTCTGAAAGATACCATCAACTACGTAACCATAATAATAAGCAATAGGCTCCCCTTCTTCCGTATAGGTTACTGGCAATCCTTCAAAAGCAGGACCAGAGATAGAATTACCGATACCCAGCGAAGTCATCTCATTATTCACAAAAGAGATATTTCCATCTAATGACCACTGAAACTCACCACCACTCTGAGCGTAGCCTGCGGTTATTTCAATTCCTCGGTTTGTTGCATTTCCTACATTGGCAAAAGGAGCTACATCATAACCGAGTGAAGGCGGAATGGGGACCTGCAGTAGCATATCTTGAGTCTCATTATCAAAATACTCAAAGCTAGCTCTGAAGCGATCTTCAAACAGACCAAGATCAAAACCAATATTGGTCATCACTGTAGTTTCCCATTTTACATCTTCATTCGCCAAAGCCCGAATGGTGCTGGCCGGTACTAGTGTTCCGTCAAAATTGTACTGGAAGTTACCATCAATGGTAGCCTGGTAGCGATAGTCTCCAATTTCCCAATTACCCGTCTGACCATAACTTGCCCGCAGTTTGAGGTCGCTTAAAAACGAAGCTCCTTGCAGAAAATCTTCTTCACTCACTCTCCAGCCGACGGAAGCTGAGGGGAAAGACCCCCATTTTTGACCGGGACCAAAGCGAGAGCCGCCGTCAAACCGGATCGAAGCACCGAACAGATATTTTCCAGCATAATCGTAATTAACCCGGCCTATATAGGATATCAAAGCTCTTTCATTGGCTGTACCGGAAACCGTAGGATTTTCCACCCCGTTGGGCACCTCAATATCGTTAGTAATTGAATTTTCTCCTGCAGCCTGAACTTGCTCGTATCGCCAAGTTTGTTGTTCTGCTACGGCAATTGCGCTAACCGTATGATCACCAAAAGTTTTATCAAAAGACAGTTGGTTGGATATTAACGGTGAAACGGATGTATTACGAGTCTCTTGAATAGTTGCGATATTACTGATGCTATAATCACCCGCGTTGAATGAAGGGGTAAATTGAGAATTTGTTCCGTAGTTTAGATCTAATCCACCTAAAAATTTATAATTCAATCCGTCAATAATCTCAATCTCGAGATAGGCAGTACCTAAAAGCTTAAGATCAAGTAGGTCATTTTGTCGAAGGGTAGCATTTAATACCGGGTTCTCAGGGTCAGAACCGTCCACCTGATCAGTAGCGCGGAAGCCTCCCAGGCGACTAGGGTCACGAACTGGAATATATGGCACACTTTTGATAATATGCTCAATCTGGGAACGCCCACCCGAGAATGGTTCAACATTGCGGTTAGTATGGGAAACAGTTAAGGTTTGCCCCACTTTAATCCGGTCGGTAATATCAAAATCAGTATTAGCGCGGAACGACAAACGTTCAAAACCAGTGCCGAGCATGATACCATCCTGCTTGAAATACCCCCCAGAGATTAAATATCGGCTGGTTTCAGAACCACCACTTACCGAAAGGTTATGTTCCTGAATAGGAGCTGACTGGAACATTTCATTCTGCCAATCCGTCTCCACATCCGCATATTCTCCCAGATTATTGAAACGAGGAGGAACAGGCTGACCGGCATTGGTGAACAGATCACGACCAAAATCCAGATACTGATCGCGATTAAGCAGGTCTAGTTTTTTCCAGGCATTTTGCACCCCGTAATAAGATTCCAGACTGACTTTAGGCTTTCCGGCGGTACCCTTTTTAGTTGTTACCAGGATAACCCCATTGGCTGCTCTTGAACCGTAAATAGCCGCTGCTGAAGCGTCCTTTAAGACCTGAATAGACTCAATATCATTAGGGTTGATAGAGTTTAACCCACCAGCGGGTACTCCATCAATAACATACAACGGGTCGCTGTTATTGACAGTACCAATACCCCGAATCCGCACAATAGGACTTGCTCCGGGTGCGCCGGAATTAGTTACGTTTACCCCGGCCGCACGTCCCTGCAAAGCAGCATCGAAGCTAGGAACAGGCAATTCGCTGATCTCTTTGGAGCTAACTGAGGAGATTGCCCCGGTAACCCGGGCTCGCTCCTGTGTACCATACCCGACTACCACCACTTCGGAAAGTGACTGGATATCGGGCACCATTAGCACGTCAATGGTAGACTGATTGCCTACTGTAATTTCTTCAGTAGTATAACCTACTGCCGAAAACACCAGAATAGACTCGCTACCAGGAACCGAGATACGATAGTTTCCATCTATGTCCGTTACTGTACCTTGGGTAGTCCCTTTAACCAGAATGTTAATTCCGGGCAAAGTACCTTCTTCATCAGATGTTACCGTTCCTGAAACTGAACGTTCCTGGGCAAAACTAAAATGGCTATATGACAGCCCCAAAATCAAGATAAAATGATAAAAAGTAAGGCGGTGTAAAAAAGCTTTCATAAGAAAAAGTTAGGTTATTCATAACAAATATAGATTTTCCTATCTAAAAATCTATATTATCAATCACAAAATTTAACCGATTGCATTAAAAATTTCATAAAATCATTAAAGAATCAGAACCTAAGTTTTATAATCAGTATTTTAATAAAGTTTTTTGTTGAGCTTTCTACTTTCTTGATATAGAGTATTACTGCTCCATAGCATTTGTATAGTAATCCAACAACTTTTGCAGCTTTTCGCGGCTTCGTTTCAAACGTTGCTTCACGGCACTTTCACTTAAGTTTAATGCCTCTTGAATTGCTTTTATCGACCACTGTTGTTCATATTTTAGCAATAATATCAACTTCTCTTCACCACTCACTCTCTCGAGCAATTTTTGCAGTATCTCAGTGGTAGGGTGGGTTATTGTTTTGGTATCTATTTCTTCCTCAAGGGTATCGGCAATTTTATTAGAAATCTCCTGGTGTAAGACGTGCTTATCCTGGTTTATATGGTCAGTGCAGCGATTATGGATAATCGTATTCAGCCAGGGTTTAAAGGGAGCTTCGCTGCGATAGGTATGGGCTTTGGTCAGCAGGCGAATAAACACTTCCTGCGCTACATCTTGGGTATCATCATGATTTTTAAGATGATAATAGCATTTACGAATAACGTAAGGTTCATAGCGCTTTACAAGTTCGGTAAACCCCTTTGGATCGTAATTTTGCTGAAACTGCTCATAGAGCTTTTCGTCGGAGAGGGCGGATAAATTCATAAAAAATATTTTTCCTCAATCAATGTAACTTTTCGCAATATCGCAGTATAGTATAAAAGGGCAAGCATAATCTGGCAAATGTAGATAGCTCATATTGATGAGGCTCGCATATGATCACACTGCATTTTGTCAACAAGACATCATTAATTTTTTGTTAGGGGTACTTTAGTGTTTGTAACTGTCCAAGTTGCCAAATGGATACACTATTTTTCAGATCTTTTTTTGTACCCTCTTTTTTTACTAAATATTTATTATTAACTCTATGATCAACTAAGCTAATGGTAAATTAATAATAATCGACAAAAATACTGTAGCGGCTAATCTAGCTGATGCTCAAAGAACTAAACTCATTGCATTGTAACCTTCAACCATTTTACTAAAATTCTTAGGCAGTTCACGCTAAGAACACGAATGCTTGTCCAAAAAAAATAGCAGTTTACGCCTTCAAAAGATGCTGAAATAATACCTACCAAAGCGACGGATATATTTCATCACCTATTTTTTATTCAGCTTTGTTTTTTCTTGTGCTTAATCAATGTTGATGGTTGCCCTTTTTACTGAAAAGCCAATAACGCTGATACCTCTTTTAAACTGATTAAGGTCTCACTTATCGGATACCAACTAATTTATTCGCGGATAGCACCTATCCGTACTGTGATCATATTCATTCAACCTTACAAAACAAATTTCAACTACTATGAAATCATTTAAATCCATTCGCATTTTCGTGATTTTTGCTATTCTGAGCTGCATCTCAGTTTCATGCGACAAAGATATCATAGAGCCCGATAGCGAAGCTTCGGTTGAAGTGGCTGGTAGTCAAAACTACATCTTACCCTATAATTTTGATTGGGAAGCTACAACTTTTAACTGGATGCCCTACCCCGCAGCTCAGGGGCAAATACCTCCTCCCTGGATAGGCCAAGGGTCATTGGTTGGCGTTATTTCTCCGGATATGTTAGGAGACCGGAAAAAGTCTGATGGTTGGGTACTGGTCTATAGTACCTTTAGCCCTACGCTGGCCAATAAGAACCCCTACTTTATGCTCTACAACAAATTTCGTGGTTTGGTAAGAGTGTTTCAGTATGTCAACGATCTTGGTTCATTTGCTAACTCTACCTACATCCAGGATGGAATGTATCACGGAAGCGCCAGCTTAAAACTGATGAATTTTGCCGATAAGGACGTAGTGGATGTCACGACAAACAGCCTGGGTGTTGACCGCGTTCAACCCAACCCTTTCAATGGGGCTCCCTTAGCCAACCACAAATGGTATTTTACGCAGTATGAAATGGCATACGACCCTTCCATCGTCCCCACTCTTTCTACTACCCCTCCGCAAATGTCTTTTTACTTCAATTCAATCAACATTGCCGAGATTTCATTGGGTGGAACTATTGAAGCCAAAGTAAACGGGACAATAGGGGCTAGTACTTCTTCAAGCAGCGGTAATTTATGGAATACGGTTAACTCGCAGGCAAAATCGCTAGGTAAAGGCGCACTTACATCCAGCTTTGAGGCTATGGTGAAAAATACCATTGACGCTACCGGAAAAAATAAAGTGGGTGTTCAACCTACCAAGTGGAAGCCCCTTAAGGTTGGTATGGAAGCGGCTATGAACGCCATTACCGGAAACATTCCCGGAGCAGCAAAAAACATTTTGAGTGCCATTATTGGAGGAAGCAGCAGCAGTGCCGGGCAAACCGCTAACTTAACATTGAATGGAACATTAACGGTTAAAGGTACAGAAACTACGAAAGGTTCGCTCCCCTCTCAGCCCGTGTCTTTTTATATTCCCGGATCATTGCAGAAGAATAGCTCCGGAGGGTACAACGTGCAGAGTTACGTACCCCTTTATAATAAAAGTTTTGGTCTGTTCAATATTTCTGCAAAGCCCACGGTTCAGATAATTACAAAGAGAACCCAAGGTCAGAATGGAATCAATACTTATGACACTGAATACAAAATAAAACCAGGTACACTTAACATTCAGTGGAACCCCGTGGTAAATGGTGCAGATGCTACGATTGTTAGCTTAACCACCGAGGTATTAGCTACCTTCACGGGTAATATTGATATGGGTTTGACGTATGCTATGGCCAGTCTTGAAGATATCTACGGTCAGAAAGCCTACTCCGGAAGAAATAGTTTCAGACTTATTCATCACTACGATACGCTTCCTGCAGAAGAAACCGCTGCCTATATTCGGATTTCCTTTGTAGTACGGCCCAAAAATGGTGGCCCTGATGCTGCGATCATCAAAACGTTTGCGGTAAATAAAGAGCGATCCTTAATCTATATGTAATACTGGTGTTTTTCAGAGAAGGTAAGTCTTTGATTTAATGATCTAAAATGAAAGCTAGAAGGAAGGTTGTCGTCAAATAGTACTTATTTGAATGCTTAACCTTCCTTACAGCTATTCTATCAAATCAATTGTAGCGGCTGCCAGCATCTCAATTTTCTGTGATCGTCGGTGGTTGAAAGAATAGGTATAAGGCCGAAAATTTTAGACAATTCCTATAATTACGTTCTGAATTCTCAAAGCAAGGCTTGCCCCTTTATCTCCATTGGCGTTACACCTACGTTGATTCTTATCTCAGAGATTCATCAGATACAACCGTAATAACTCAACTTCTTTTAAAAAATAGATGAAAGCACTGATCACCCTTGTATTGATTGGCAACTGCCGGTTACAGTTGTTTGCTCAAACTTTTTTAGAGGCAAAGGGGGGATATTCTTATAATACTTTATCAACAGTGAATTCATCCATAAACTCATCAGAAACATTAGGTGATGGGGGCTTTTATTTCAGCGGACAAATCAGTAAAAAGTATTACCGGTTCATTGTAAAGACGGGCGCAGAAGTTCTACAAAAGAATTATTTCATAAAAAGGTTAGATGAATATTCCGGTATTATACAATCATCCAAAAATATATATTTAACTGTACCTCTTGCTTTTCAGGTTAAATTGATTGAGGTGAAGAAATTGGAAATTCATATTAATGCAGGGGCCTACGGCGGCTATTGGATAACGAACAACATTGAAGGCACTATTCCCAATGCATTTAATACCACTTTCAAAATATCAAATAACCATGAAGTAATACAAAACTTCTATTTGGCGAAGTATACCCTTAAAAACAAATTTAATAGAACCCGGGATCATCGATTAGAAGTTGGTGCTGCGGCTGGCTTGCAGTTACAATATTTCGTAATACCATCAGTTTCGCCCGTTCTAAGTTTTAGTTACTACCAGGCCTTTACCTACACTCAGAAAGAATACATGCTTAATCAACCTAAAAAGGTAAATCAAACGATGGTGTTTTCCGGTGGCATTCTATTCAGGGTAAGATAATCCGCGTAGCTATGAATCTAATGTTACTCCCCCGGCATTCCAGACCTTTCCTTTTAATGATTAGTATCATTCTCATTTCCTGTCATGAATCAGCGCTGGAAGAAATCGGTTCGCCAAAAAGTTTTACTGATATCTTTGAGCTTTTTTGGGAAGGAATGAACAGAAATTATGTGTACTGGGATATTGATTCTACTGACTGGGATGAAACGTACCACGACTACTTCCCGCTTTTTGCTGCGTTGAATATGAATGACGATCGCGATGTAATAAAATCCGTAGACTATTTTCGCGAAATGACTGCCCATCTTATAGATGGGCACTTTAGCATCTCCTTCGCGCATCCGCTTATTGACGATGTCACCATTAATCCACTGTTGGAGCGCCGGACTAAAGCCAATAAACTACACTATTTTTACACGTACTTACCCTACGATACAGCCTATCTGGATTCAGGCTACGCACTTGGTCTTGATTATACTAACTCGGGCTTTAACAACCCGTTAATTGTGCTTTGCGGAACGATAAATCAAGACATTATCTATTTTTCCTGCAATTATTTTGGTTTGGTGAAATCGTACTATACTAACCCAACCGGAGATGTTTATAAAGTATTGGAGCATTTCTTTAGTCTTTTGGAAACGCTACCCAATGCCAAAGCCGCGATTATTGATGTGAGAGGTAATCCCGGTGGTGACCTGGCCGATTTAGACTTTATATTAGGCAGATTTGTTGATAAGCCCTTGCACTTTGGGTATAGTCAGTACAAACGCAATGATGGAAGATTAGAATTTACCGACTGGATCAACGCTTATATTACCCCTACAGTAGAGGGTAAGAAAACCAGCGTTCCCCTGGCTGTATTAGCCGATAATTATTCCGCCTCTCTTTCAGAGACTTTCGTTATGGCGATCCAATCCATGCCGAACACCCTTTTTTTGGGTGAAAGAACCTGGGGCGCCACGGGCCCTATCGTTGATCAGGAAATTTATGAGAGCGGTTCTTTCAAAGTAGAAAATTTCATGAGTGTTCAGGCTTCATCCTGTAAGTTCAAATCTCTTGATAACCAGATTTACGAAAGTAATGGGCTGATACCCGATATTATTATGCCTTATTCATCGGAAGCCTATGTCAGTGGAATTGATCTGCAACTTGAAAAAATTCTTGAGCTGTTAAATAAGTAACGTATATCCAATATCACTATACCTCTCATAGCTATTATTAACGTATCACTTCCATTCATCGCAAAATAAACCCTTAAGCGAGACTTTATGACGAGCTGAAAGTACATCCGTTTAACGTCGGAAAAGATAAATTCCAGCCCAAGATCCCAGGATTATGCCTATCACTATGATAAAGTTTAGCTGACCGCCATAAAACGTATTGACAATATAAAGGGCAATTAAGAACCCGACGGTTGCCCCACAAATTGCCCGCACTACGTAAGGCATCCGAATGTGCTTCAACATGAATATGATTTTTAAAATTTAAGTTGATGACTCGAATTTTTTAGAAAGAAAATACCACATACATCACTGATAATCAATAATTTAACAAATTATTATTAACTCAATACTTTATTAACTAGTTCTTTTTACTTATCTCTTCCAAGCTACCAATAAGCCATCAAAAAAAACAACTTACTACAATAAGGCAGGTTATTGGCTCGCCCGCTTTTGTTCCAAGGTTACTTACATTCCTCTAAAATTAGTATTAACTTCAGCTTATGAAATAGAAGCATTTTAAATTTCCAGGGCAAAAGACATTTATTTCGTAAAATTAATCCGTAGTTTCCACGTCAATAATAACATAGCTAAAAAATAATTTCTACCGAATAACGTTTTCCCAGCATCGAAGAAGTACCTGAGCACTATGAGATTTTTTTCGTTTTTTTCCAGTTTAGGCCTCTTGGCCATTGTCATGATCGGCAATAGTCTTGACTCTACCGAAACAACCCTCCGATCGGCAGCCGATTTTCCGGTAGGTGTTGCTGTCATTCCTAATCGGCTCAACCAGACTGAATATGCTACAGTAGTAGCCCGTGAGTTTAGCAGCCTGACGGCAGAAAATATGATGAAACCCCAATATTTGTGGGCCGGTGAGCGGACTTATGATTTTAGCCGGAGCGATTCTATCATTAATTTTGCACAAGCTCACAACATGCAGGTGCACGGACATACCCTGGCCTGGCATAATATGCAACCCCGCTGGTTACGGGAGTCTATTGATTCGTACGATTCTGCTACGCTGGAAAATATGCTACGCGATTATATTCAGGCGGTGGTAACGCACTACCAGGGCAAAGTGGTAAGCTGGGATGTGGTAAACGAAGCTATTGACCCAGACGGCAATGGCATGCGAAAGTCGGTATACCAGCAAAAGCTGGGTGATGACTATGTTGCCCGCTGCCATCAGTATGCCCGAGAAGCCGACCCGGATGTGCTCCTATTTTACAATGATTATGATGTGGCGGCCAAACCGGAAAAACTGAAGGCGATACTGGCTATGGTCGATGATTTTCAGCAGCGAAATATCCCCATTGATGGAATTGGTATGCAGATGCACGTTGGCCTGGATTTGTCCCTTGAGAATTTTCAGTATGCGGTTGATGAAATTTCACGTCGCGGATTGAAGATCCATCTGTCTGAAGTAGATATTAAAACCAATAAGCAGGGTAAAGCCAAAGAGCTAACCAAAGAAATGGCCCAGGCTCAGCAGGAAAAAATGAAGGAGATCGTTCAAGTTTTCAACAGTTTGCCGGAAGATAACAAGTTTGCCATTACATTCTGGGGACTGCGAGACAATGATAGCTGGCTTACCAACCATACCGGTTCACCGCAATGGCCCCTGCTTTTTGACCGTGATCTTCAAAAAAAACCCATGTATCAGGGATTTCTGGATGGCCTGGAGAGCGCACGAACATCTAATAATTAGATTCGCGCTTCCGGCATTTTTTAACCAAACCCAATTTCCATGAAAAGACGCCACATCCTGATTGCGGCTCTGTTAATCATTATTCTTGGTTTGATAGTCATTCTGTTAGGCTACTCCATTTACTCACCCCGTTTTTAGCTTCACTTTTAGAAACATCAGGCTTATGAACGTGGGAATTTCCGGCAATTTATCTAGTTTTGCAACCTGTTAAGGTGTCTGGTACCTAGTGTGCCGGATGAAAAGGGAAACCGGTGCAAGTCCGGTGCAGACCTCGCTGCTGTAACTCCGTTCTGGACTTCTTATGCCAGATCATTACTCTTACCCCACACATGTCGCTGTTCGCTTTATGGGCGGGAAGGCTGTACGAGTAAGGAGAAGCCAGAAGACCTGCCTTAGCCACCATCTGCCAGCTTCCGAGGAGCGAAGCAAAAAGATACTTCTATGGCTATAATTTTTCATTTCCTTCGGGATAGTCGTTGGGCTTTCTTATCATTTCATCCTCCCATTAATTGGTTGATCGGGCTAGGGGTAAGCCTTCTATGCTTACGGTGTGGAACACCTCAGTCTACTGAAAATAATGGAACTGTCACCTCCGATACTTCTCTAACCTGGAAACCGCTGGATATCCGATACGCTCAGGGGTTTACAATTGAGTATCATTCGGATTATAAAACACTGCTGTTATATCAGCCGAGCGATACTCTCCGCTATCTGCTGCTTCCCCCTAACTCTCCCCTACCACCAGAAAAATCTTATGACCAGGTAATTCATATTCCGGTCAAACGCGTCATTACTCAATCGACTACCCACCTGGCACTAATGCGCTTTCTGGATGCTGAAGATGCCATTGTTGGGCTGGATAATGCAGACTACGTTTATGATTCAATCATTGCGAAGCGGGTTGAAGAGGGAATTATTCAGGAAGTAGGCAGTGGAACGTCTTTGAATACCGAACGGGTCATCGCTTTGCAGCCCGACTTATTATTGGTGTCCCGTATGCCCGGTAGCAGTCTGGACCCTTACCAAAAATTTATTGCAATGGGCATTCCCGTCATTCCCAATGCCGAATGGATGGAGCCTACTCCTTTGGGAAAGGCAGAATGGGTCAAGTTAATGGCCGCTTTGCTTAACCGGGAAGAACAGGCCGCATCTAGATTTACTGAAGTACAACATGCCTACGATAGCCTTATCCAAATAGCCCAGCAAGCGCAGCAAACACCCGAAGTGGTGGTTGGCTCTCCTTTTCAGGGTAGTTGGTATGTGCCGGGCGGAAACAGCTATCGCGGCAGCTTACTGCGCCATGCTCAGGCAGGCTGGCCCTGGAGCCAGGATACTTCTGCCGTCAGTTTTCCGATCGCCTTCGAGCGTATTTATGCTTTCGGACTACAAGCACCTTACTGGCTTGACCCCGGACAGGCGCACAGCAAAGCCGAATTACTCGCCATCGATACCCGTTTTGCAGATTTCAAAGCCTTTCGGCAGAACCGAATTTATAACAGCAACCGCCGACTTAACCCCGGCGGAGGCGGAAATGATTACTATGAAAGTGGAGCGGTCTACCCGCAACGGGTTCTGGCCGATCTTATCAAGATACTCCATCCTGAATTGTTGCCGGAACACGAGTTGTACTACTATCAACGCTTGCCCTGATGCCTACAATGGCTAAAACTACCTCTTCCCATCATATGCGGAGAAAAGAAAGTTTATCTCCTTCGGTCTGGTTGGTATTATTAGGCTTGGGAGTGATTATCGCTGGCGTTGCTGATATTGCCTGGGGCTCGGTACCCATTCCTTTGGGCGAGGTATTCCAGTTACTGATTGGTGGCAAATCTGATTCCGAGATCTGGAGCAACATTCTTTTTAAAATTCGCCTTCCCAAAGCCTGTACAGCATTACTAGCGGGTATAGCTTTGTCGGTCAGTGGATTACAGCTTCAAACGTTATTTAGAAACCCTCTGGCGGGGCCTTCGGTGCTGGGTATTACAGCCGGGGCCAGCCTGGGGGTAGCCGCAGTCATGCTGGCTTCCGGACAATCGGCAACCTTGTACGCTATCCAGCAATCAGGAGTGGGTCAGGGTTGGTTGCTGGTATGTGCCGCCAGTGCTGGTGCAGCGTTGGTATTGTTGCTTATCCTGGCGGTGTCATTACGCATTAATGATAATATTGTACTTCTGATCATTGGTATCATGTTCAGTAATATCACACTATCGGTGGTCAGTATCTGGCAGTACTTTAGCCAGCCGGAACAGATTAGAGATTACCTCCTCTGGACACTCGGGAGCCTGGGTAGCGTTACCACGGAGCATTTAGGTATTTTGTTTCCTCTTACTTTTCTAGGAGTATTGGGGGCTTTTTTACTTTCCAAAAATTTAAATGGCTTATTATTAGGAGAGCAATATGCCCGAAGCATGGGCTTGCCTATCTTAACCACTCGCATTGGCATTATTCTGGTTACCAGCATTTTAGTAGGATTAATCACCGGATTTTGTGGTCCGATTGGTTTTGTCGGCATTGCGGTACCGCATCTGGTTCGTTCCCTTTTTCATACCACCGACCATCGCTGGCTTATCCCGGGTTGTTGCCTGATGGGAGCGTTGGTATTGCTTCTGTGCGACCTAATCTCTCAATGGCCGGGTAGCGCCTGGGTACTGCCGATCAATGCCATCACGGCTTTGCTGGGTTCACCGGTTGTTATCTGGGTGATTATACGTCGTAGAAATTTACAGTCCCACTTCCACTAATCAACCACTTGAAACAGCCAGCGCCAATCCTTACCCTTCAAAACCTTCGTTTAGGTTACGGACTGCAATCAACCCACCAGGTGGTTGCTGATTCCTTAAATGAAGCTGTGGAAGCTCAGGAGATGATTGCACTGATCGGCCCCAATGGCACGGGAAAATCAACGTTGCTGCGTACGCTAGCCAAGATGCAAAAGCCACTCGATGGAACAATTAACTTGTTAGGAACCAATATATCACACCTTTCTGCTAAAGAAATAGCCCGGGATATTAGTGTGATCTTAACGGACCGAGCCGACGTGGGCTACATCAAAGCAGCTGACGTAGTGGCTATGGGACGTTTTCCTCATACGGGTTGGTTTGGTTTTCTATCTGATTCTGACCGTCAGAAGATTGATCAGGCAATTACCTTTACTCATATTGAACAATTATTAAATAAGTCTCTGCATCAGCTTAGCGACGGTGAGCGCCAGAAAGTAATGATTGCCCGAGCACTGGCCCAGGATACCCCACTGATGTTGCTGGATGAGCCCACCACCCACCTGGATATTGCGAACCGGGTCAGCATTATCCGCTTGCTCAGAACCTTAACCTTGAATGCCGGGAAAACAATCATTTTTTCTACCCATGACATTGAATTAGCACTACAGGTCGCTGACCGAATATGGCTTATGCATGACCAAAGCCTGGTGAGCGGCGCGCCCGAAGATATGGTCCTTACCGGAAAACTAACCCAGGTAATGGGAAGTGATGTGGCCCCGTTTGATCTGCATACCGGCACCTTCCGAATACAACCTTCCGGCCAGCAAATAATTGGCTTACAAGGATCTGGCTCCTCGGCTTACTGGACTCAGAGAGCATTAGAGAGAATAGGCTATCAGGTGCGATCGTCGGCTGCAATTATGGTACGTGTTAGTGAAGAAGGTGAATGGAAACTTTCTAAAGGTGAGCAATTGTGCCGTTGTCATTCTATTGAAGAGTTGATTAGTATTTTAAAACACACTCACCCAATAATTGCTCCGGTAACCTAATCAACATAGGAATTTCTAATTATTGCCTCTATCTTTGAGGCGCAATAGGTTCTGGGAGGATCACTTTCTGATTGGCCCAGATGAAAAGGG
The DNA here is from genome assembly GCF_022458895.1 of Roseihalotalea indica. The sequence goes on from NZ_JAINFL010000004.1 coordinate 336,660, forward strand.
AATCCGGTGTAAACCCGGAGCTGTCCCCGCAACTGTAAGCTCTTTCATACGTTGCCGCCACCTTACGCCACTGCCTGCCTTCGGCGGGTGGGAAGGCCGCCGCAACGGGAGCAAGCCAGGAGACCTGCCTGCTGTAGTAATCATTCGGGCTTTCGGAGGAAAAGCCGGGAATGTAACAGGATTTACTCGCTTAATCTTTTGAAACATCCCGCCCTAACCGGTGGACTTTCAGGATAACTTACCTGGCACACTTCCCTTTTGCCTCTGCTAAAAGCTCATGACTAGTTTGTCATCGTCATGCGTTTACCAACATCGTTATTTAAATGCAAACAAGTATTTTTCGCCCTTTTAATAGGGTCAGCTGTAAGCTATGCCAGACCTGTATTTGCTCAATCTGCTGAGGATACAGTGCGGGTACTTGAGCCAGTAAACATTACCGATACCCGGCTGCAAACATTCACGGTGGGCGATAAAGTTGAGTCGGTTACTAAGCGAGCTATCGGCACAACTGATCAGAGTAACCTGGGCCGATTGCTCATGAACTATTCGGGCATTAATGTACGATCGTATGGAGTTAGCGGACTCTCGACTGCTTCCTTGCGGGGAAGTGGCAGCAACCATACTCCTGTTTTCTGGGAAGGCATTAACCTGCAAAGCAGCATGAATGGCAGCCTGGACCTAACGCTGGTGCCGGTCTCTTTTATTGATGATGTTTCGTTACAGTACGGTAGTGCAGGTTCCCTGTACGGTGCGGGAACCATGGGTGGCGCCATTCACCTTCGTTCTGATGCCAAAGTTTCTCCCGGTCTTCATGGCAAACTCTACCAACAGGTAGGCAGCTTTGGTAGTCGGTATTCCGGGATCATGGCCGGGTATCGCTATAACAAACTATCGTTTCGGGTGCGGGCGTTTGATAGTGAGGCGGATAATGATTTCCCGTACTTTAATGTGTACCGCAACCGGGAAGAAAAGCGTCAAAACGCAGGTATTCATCAACGAGGTCTGCTGGCAGAATCGTTTTTGGCACTGGCAAAACACCATCAGCTAGCGCTCAAATACTGGGCACAGGATAATCAGGTAGAGGTTCCGGGGGTCTCCGCGGCGGGTGGCGAAGCAAAATCCACCCAGGATGACCTTTTCCATCGAGCAGTTCTACGCTGGGACTTCACTCGGCGCAACTATCAGCTTCAGGTAAAAACTGCCGTCCTACACCACCAGTTACTGTATAATGATCCTGTGCAGAGCGCATCTTCAAACCAATCCACCTCCTGGATATCCGAAGTAGAAAATACTTTTTATCTGAATGCAACGCAGTGGATTTTTCTGGGATTGAACCACACCAGAGAACAAGCAATAGTAGAGAACTACGGCAGTCAACAACCTCAGCGGAGCCGCACTGCTTTATTTCTTTCGTATCGTGCTGCTTTCCTCCGAAAAATTGAAACATCGTGGGGAATCAGACAGACACTGATTGATCAGGAGTGGGCTCCTGTTTTACCCTCGCTGGCATTGTCTTATTCGGCAAATGAGCATTGGCATCTTCGCTCTAAAGTAGGTCGGAGTTATAATATTCCCACGTTCAATGACCTTTATTGGGCAGGTGCCAGCACCGGCAACCCTAATCTGAAGCCGGAACGAGGATGGAGCTATGAGTTCGGTCTGGAATCGGAACACGCGCCAACCGAAAACTGGCAACTGACCAGTGAGATCACCGCATTTAGTAACCTGATGGATGACTGGGTTCAGTGGATTCCGCTTAGCGGTTCGGGATGGTCTCCTAGAAATGTGCAGCAAGTATGGGCCCGTGGCATTGAAGCCAACATTGAATCTACACATACCTTTTCTAATACACTAAATGCTCGGTTCTGGGGACAATATAGTTACACCCGATCTACCAAAGAAGAAGTTGCAGCGGGAGGTAATCCCAGCGAATTACACAAACAGCTTATCTATATTCCCTATCACCAGGCGAAGGCATCAGCAAATGTTAACTATCAGGATATCAATTTTGGGCTATCAGGGATCTTCATCGGTCAACAATTTACCACTGGCAGCAATAGTCAGGTGCTTCCATCCTACCTGACATGTGACGTTTCCGTGGGATACCGCTGGAAGATTTCCCCAACCCATCATCTTCTGATTAACACTACCCTTAATAACCTACTGGACCAGCAATACGAAGTCCGGCAGGGGTATCCTATGCCCGGACGTAATTATCAAATCAACCTTGTTTATCAATTTAATTAACACACCATAATGAATTCTAAGCTTTACTTTTTTCGCAATTTCTGGGCACTCAGCCTTTTGCTCGCTATTTTTTTCACGTCCTGTACCGATGATGATGGCGTTGATCCTACTCCTCCTCAAACTGAGGAAGGTTATTTTATCGTCAATGAAGGCGGGTTTGGAAATGCAAACACTACCCTATCTTACTATGACCGGCAAAATGATACTATTCTCAATAACATCTTTCAGAACGCAAACAACCGTCCGTTAGGCGACCAGACTCAGTCGATGACAGTATTTGATGAGCGAGGCTTCATTGTGGTACAAAATTCTGCCAAAATAGAAGTCATTAACCGAGACGATTTTACTTCGTTGGCAACGATTGGCCCCGAGGAAGGTGTTACATCACCCCGATATTTTGTGGGAGTCAGTCCGTCTAAAGGTTATGTAAGCGATTGGGGCGCAGATGGAGTTAGCGGTACAGTCAAAGTCATTGATCTGAATTCTTATGAAGTGACTGCCACCATCCTGGTTGGGCAAGGAGCTAACCATCTCATTTTGCACGACAGTGATGTATATGTTACGAACAACGGAGGCTATGGCTATGATAGCACTGTGATGGTAATTGATACGCAATCGGATAGCGTGGTGGATACCATTACGGTTGGCGATAATCCGGGAAGTATCATTGTTGATGCTAATGGTGATCTCTGGGTGGCTGGCAGTGGCCGCGTGGTTTACAACAGTGATTATACTATCAATGAGGCCGAGAGCACTCCTGGATTTCTGGCTCGCCTGGAAGATGGGAAAGTTGCCTTGAAACTAGAAGCTGAACAAATTAGTGCTGGTCCTGCGGACCTGATGGTTGATCCCGCAGGACAAAACCTAATTTTTTATTACGCTGGGGGAATTTATAGAATAAATATTGCGGACGCATCGCTACCCGCCTCTCCGCTAATACCAGGTAACTTTTACGGATTTGGCATTGACCCGGTTCGTGGTGAAATTCTTACCGGCACTGCTCCCGATTTCAGTAATGACGGCACCTTTTCACGATACTCACCTTCCGGGCAGTTGATAGAAACCTACACCGTGGGTATAGCCCCTAACGGATTTGCTTTTTAATCAATCAGGTTTTTTAACATGAAGAAGCACATCAATATTCGCTTTATTGTACTCGTACTAATCATTTTATTGATAGGGATTTGGAGAGTACTTAATAATGGGGGGCAACTTACCCCCCTATCCAACTTTTCACCTATCGGGGCTTTAGCACTTTTTGGTGGCACGTATTTTCTACAAAAAATCCGAGCTTACCTCTTTCCTTTGCTGATGCTTTTCATTAGTGATATCGTGATGATGCACACGTATTTTAGCGACTACCAAAGCGGATTATTATACGATGGATGGTACTGGAATTATGCTGCTTTTGGGCTTATGGTGTTCTTCGGTACATTAATTAACCAGCCCTCCCCCAAAAACATATTTCTTGCTTCCGTGGGTGCTGCTTTAGCGCATTACCTTATTTCTGACTTTGGTGTTTGGCTGAGTGGAGGGATTGACCTGAGTAACAATCAACCATTTACCCGAGACTGGCACGGATTGATGCGTTGTTACATACTAGCTATCCCCTTTTTGAAGAACATGCTGATCAGCACTATTTTATATAGTACAGTACTTTTTGGAGCTTTTGAGCTAGCCAGTCACCGATTTCCGATACTGGCCAAACCAGCGATATTATGATTAAAGCCTGTTCTTTTTTACCAGCTGCAACGCAGATTATTTATGACCTGGGTTTGGAAGATTGTCTACAGGGAGTAACTTTTGAGTGTCCCCTTCAGGCTCGGTCAGACAAACAAATCATTGTACATTGTGCGTTGGAAGGCAAAGACCTCGATAGTCAGGAAATTGATCGGGTATTTTCAGTGAGTAAAGCTCAGGGGAGAAGCTTGTACTTCGTAGATGAAGAAAGACTAGCTACTCTTGCACCTGATATTATTTTTACGCAGGATGTTTGCGAGGTATGCTTAATTGATACTACCAGCACCCAAGCAGCCGTTGCCAGGCTGGCTCATCCACCACAGCTTATTCCTCTTTCTCCCCAAACACTGGACGATGCGTTTGAGATTGTTCTTACGATATGGAAAGCTCTGGGACATGAGGAGAGCGCTCGCCAGCATCTGACCAAACTTCACCATCGTTTAGACCACATTACCAAACTGTTACAAACTTCAAGTTTAACTAAAAGGGTAATGTTAATGGAGTGGCTCTCACCCATATATAACTGCGGGCATTGGATTCCCGATCAGATTACCCATGCTGGTGGTAACGATGGACTAGCCAATCCAAGGGGTGACAGCCGGGCTATTCGCTGGAACGATGTGGTTTGTTATAATCCTGAGGTGCTTGTAATTGCTCCCTGTGGCTTTAGCATTGAACGCACCCGACAGGAAATGAGCTGGCTTACGGAGAAACCTGAATGGCCTCAGTTGCAGGCGGTAAAAAACCAGCAAGTCTACTTAGCTGGCTTTGACTTATTTACTCAACCAAGTGCATCCACCTTGGTAGATGGTATAGAACTTCTGACTGCTCTTTTTCACCCTGAGATTGTAGAAATGCCGGAGCCTTTACGATCGCGTTACCAGCCCTGGCCAATGAATGAGCCACAACCTCTCAAGATATTTTAAAAGGAAGTACTACCGAACTATGTTGATCTAATTATTTCTCAATGAACCACCAAGAACGACAATCAGGAAGTACTCCTTTTCCAGACCAAGAATACTATATCGATGAGAATGGGCGATGGGTATTTACAGAAGTATATCACCTCAGAAGAGGTTATTGCTGCCAGAATAGATGCCGACACTGCCCTTATGGTAAGAAAAAAGTATCTAAGTAAAAGCTACTCTGAATTGCTACTTTGAGCCCCCTGGTATATATCATCCTCCCAATAACCAGCCTGCACACTATCTTCTTTAACGGAGGCAAAAACCATCTTTCCCTCACCTTCCCGCTTTCCTTTTATGAATTCACCTTCGTAATAATTGCCATTAATCCAGGTATAGGTACCCTGTCCGTCAGGATATCCTTTCTTAAATTCACCTACGTAGGTATCTTTCCCTATGGCTTTGCCCTGCCCATGGGCTTTGCCTTTGGAGCAGTCTCCTTCATAACTTCCGGCAATATCATCAACCATCACCCGGCAATCGTTAAAATCCATGCTCATGGTTTCTGAAGCATGGTTTAACAAACCAATAAGTGTTGCCAGGGTTGTTCCAAATAATAGCAATATTAATCTCATAGGCACAGGTTAAATGTGGTTGCTATTCTGTGAAGCAAAGTACAAAATTTGCGATCAATTTGTGTAAACACCACAATATTGTTGCGATAAGACATCACTCTTTATCCTACCACACAAAGGTACTGATATATTTTTTTCTTTCAATACATCAGAATCCTACTGGTAAGAATACAGGAGAGAATAGATTTTTTAGCGATTTAAAAATTTTTCAGCCACTTCATGCCAGTTATTGACCCGGGGAAAGCGGGTTTCATTAGCATTGTGGGGTGATGAGAACAAGACCGGTTCTCCTGAAAAATTAACCAGATTTTTTGGATGATCATCAATCAGGTAATCTGCATGAATAATGCTTTTGTCACCGCAGAAAACGAAATGGCTCCACGGCAAAAAGGGGAAATGTTCTTGCAACCAGCGGTATTTATGGGCTAATGAATCAGGAAACTCCATTGCTGCTGTCACAATAAAAATTTCGTAATGTTCGCTCATGTTCTGGATTACCTCCCGACTATCAGGCATTACTTTCAGGTCTTTGAAAAAATCTTCAGCAAATAAATATCTACGGATGGAGGAGCGATGGTCGGGGTGTACGACTTCTTCCAGATAGTGCCCATCCAATTTCTTCAGGTCTACCGGGAGATTATATTCTTTTTCGTAGAGTGAAATAAGTTTTCCGAGGGCATCAGCAATGACCTCATCCATATCAATAGCAACACGTTGTTTCATCCGATAAAAAACCGGAAAAGATATCAGAAATCAAAAATGTACTTCCGCAAATTAAGTGCTATCGCGTTGTAAACGCTTGCTTGTACTGTAACAACTCTTCTTTCAGGGCATTACATTGATCTATAGTTTTTGTTATCATTGAAGCATTGGACTCTTCGTCCAAGTCTGATACCTGTTCTAATAGCTGGTTGATTGATTTAGCCCCAAACATTTGAAAAGTTGATTTTACCCGATGAATGCTTTCTCGCAGCATTTTGATATCTGAATTTTGGGTATAAGCGGTCAACTCTTCCACAAATTTCAATATCATTTCTTCATAGTTATTACACAAGTCCAGCATCTCAGTCAGCTCCCCTTCAGCAAGTTGTTCGAGCAATTCAGTATTTATATTGTGATATTGTACTGCCGATACCTCCGGTTCTTCAGTAGGCATTTGAATGTATGGATCTGCTAAAGGCGAGTCTATTGGTCTTTCATCTTCTCGTTCCAGGTAATGTTGCATACGAGAAAACAACTCTTGCGGCACAAACGGTTTAGAGATGAAATCATTCATTCCCACAGAAAGCACGTAGTCTTTTGTTGACGACTCAACAGAAGCAGTCAGAGCGATAATGGGTGTTGGTACCCTATTGGTTTCAGTTTCCCACACTCGAATGTTTTTGGTAGCTTCAATACCATCCATCATCGGCATCTGAAGATCCATCAGCACCAGATCGTAGTTATTCTTCTGCACTTTTGCTACCGCATCGGCACCGTTATCTGCCGTATCCAGCTCTACCTGCCACTTTACGATAAATCGTGCAGCCACATATTGGTTAACGAAGTTATCTTCAACCAGCAAGACTCGTGCTCCCCGAAGATTCCCCATGTAATTCTCACCACTATCAACTGAAAAGTTGTTCGAAGAAATTGCTTTCTTTCGGCTTTTTCCGAGCTTGAGAATAAAGTAAAAGTTTGACCCCACTCCTTCCTCACTCTTCACCTGAATTTCACTTTCCTGCAATTCAAGCAGTTTTTTGGTAATAGCCAACCCAAGTCCCGTACCTCCAAATTTTCGGGTTGTGCTGCTACTGGCTTGTGAAAATTCCTCGAAAATAGTGACAATTTTATCTTCCGCTATACCGATGCCTGTATCATGGACTTCAAATTGAACCATGATCGTGTCAGAAGTTTCTTCTTTTAGTTCTACATCAATTGATACCTGTCCTTTTGATGTAAATTTTACGGCATTACTGGTAAGATTATTTATGATTTGTCCTAGTCGCACTGGGTCACCAACGACCATTTCTGGTACGTCATCATCCCACCTTAATTTCATCTTCACCTGCTTTTCCTGGGCTTTGATACCTTGCGCGGATTTAATTCCCTGCATCAGGTCTTTAAGATTGAAATCAATAGATTCCAGGCTGATCTTGCCAGCTTCTATTTTGCTAAAATCCAATATATCATTGATCAGGGACAGCAGTAAATCCGCTGAAAACTTCAGGGTTTGAAGGGAGTTGATTTGATCCTCGCGTGGTTCTTCTTCCAGTAGTAGGTGGGCCATACCAACCACGGCATTCATCGGAGTCCGGATCTCGTGCGACATGGTAGATAGAAAGTCGGTTTTTGCCTGAGTAGCTTCTTCTGCTTCCCGGCGGGCGGCAACCAGTTGTCGTTCATTAGCATATCGTTCCAGGGTGGTGCCTACCCACCGAGCCACCAGATGCATAAAATCTATATCTTCCTGGGTGAATTGCACTAATCTTTTCTCAGGAGAAGTGAAGCTAATCGCTCCATACTTTTTGCCAGAAACCCAGATAGGAGAACCGATATAAGCCTCCATTTGAAATTTCCTGTAACAGGGGTGAGAAACATATTTTGAATCCATCATGCTTTGGATGGCTATGGTATCCTCTAGCTCATAGGTAATGCTGCAATAGCTACACTCATATTCAAATTGGGTTCCTTCTATCTGAATTTCATCATCTCTACTAATTGCATACTCAACCTGATAATCAGTATTAGTAATATGACTGATGATACCCAAAGGAAGGTCAAAATAGTCAGCTACTGATAACAGCACTTCCTGCAACTGTTCGTTCAAAGATAATTGATGATTAGAGCTAATTGCTGTCAGAATTTTGAGGCCATTTTGATGCCGTTTTAAGGATAACTCAGACAGTTTCCGCTGAGTGATATCCTCGGTGGTCATCATTAGTCCTCCAATCTGGCTCTTTTCTTTATACCAAGGCCTTACCTCCCAGCGAATCCACCGTTCAGTACCATCTTCCAGCAACATACGGTCTTCATCCTGCCGTTTTACTTCTCCTTTCAGGCATGCCTGATGGATATCCTTCCAAACCGGATTTTCTTCAGGAAAAACATCGTAGTGTGATTTACCTATTATTGTATCGTCTTCAATTCCATAATCGGCCATCCATTGCTTGCTTACTGTAATATACCGCATACTGGTATCAAAAATTGCCATAGCAACCGGTGCCTGCTTTATGAATGCAGATAATTGATTTTCGGCATTCTTAATTTTGGAAACGTTAATCGCAAACACAAAACCAAACTCAACTTCTTCTCCTGCTGAAGCTATCGGGATGATCTTGACGTAATAACTACTTCCCCGGTAGGCCAATTCCCGCTCAATGACTTGCCCATTGAGTACTGCTCGATAGCATGGTTCAAGTATTTTTACTTCTTGTGGGGTTTGTAGATCAAATAATGTTTTTCCAACAAATTTATCTTTTTCTCCCGGCAGCAGATCACTCCCCTCGGCCAAGGTATACTTTAAATTCCGATCAAACATGAAAAAATGAGACCCAGGAATGATTTGAGCGTAATGTCGGAAAACTTCAGGATCTTCGAATTGACTGTCGTTTTTTAGGCCCTCTTCTTTGATCTCAACTGTGCCAACTACAGCTATTGGTTTTTGAGCAGCATCCCATTCAATAACCTGTCCTTTGCTACAAACCCGTAACTCCTTCCCACGGGAATTCAGCATATTCATGCTAAAAGAAAAAGACGCAAACTTTCCCTGACGGATACCATCAATATAATTTTGAAAACACCTGTAGGAAGGTGATGGAAGCAGTTTTTTCCAACTAATTAAGTCATTGCTTAAGTCATCTTCATTGTATCCTAGAAGCTGACAAAAGCCTAGGCTGAAATGCCAGTTATTTGACTCAATCTGCCAATACCAATAACCATTATTAAGCTCATCAGCAATCTGTTCAAGCAGATATTCTTTTTCGGCTAGTTGCTTCTCTAAGTGTGCAATTTTCTCAATAGCACTTTGTAAATCGGTTGTTTTGGCTACAGCTGCTTTTTGCATAAAATCCTCCTTCGATTTAAGCAAAAATAGGCTTTACCATACGTCTTTTCCTGCTTATTTTAATGAAGCTCTAGCATCTGTACTGTATCGGAATTTTCTAACTGGTTTTCATTAGTAGTAAGAATATTCTCAATCAATAACTGCTACATCAAACGCGCTATTTAATATCTGTCCGTTGCGCTTCATCTGAATCCAGATGCGATAGTCACCGCTTTCAGGAAACACATAAGGAAATGTTACTGTAGAGTGCCCTGTATGTTCGGAATCTTCCTGAAAATTATGGTCCATACCAGCCATTAAGAAACGCTCTCGCTCCTCATATTCCATTGCCTGAATAGAAGACATCAACTGATCGATGCTATCGGCAAAATGAACCGGATCGGGTAATTGTGGCAAATTCTGATCTTGAGAAATACGACTGGTAAGCACTTCCTGCGAGGCCATAGAATAATTGCCTACCGGGTGAAGATGTACGTATACACTGCCGTCGTTTTTGAAAACAACCATGTGCCCCATCATTCCCATATAAGGTTCTAAATTCGCTGGTTCACCTTCAGGATTCTGGATAGCGAAGGTCATTGGGTAAAGTTTTCCCGCTACGATGGGCTCATTCGCCTGGTGTTCCCACACTGCTGTTGACCCGTCGGGCAACGTAGTTTCTACGCCCGGCTTTCCGCACACCACAATCGCTGGTGCCTGAAGCTGAGGCTGAGCTTTTTGTACCGGGTTTGATATGATGTAGGTATCGTCCGGATCAGCGAAAAGCTTATTTTCACGATCAGAAACTAATTTTGTGGACACTAGTGGAGCTTCAATATCAATAGTATCTACAATGGTCTCGGCGAAGCCATTCCAACGTACCACATCGGCATATATAAAATATCTACCCTCCGGCAAGGGGGGCAAGTTAACCTGATATGTGACGGTATCTTTTCGCTGGGGATGCAGATGAGCAAAAGCATCCAGGCTTCCTTCTCTGATCAGGAACATGTGCATCAGCTTTCCGTGGTCTGGAATAAGATAGCTGGCCCGGCTGCTCTGCCCGCGATACGACAGGTAGGCGGTATCAATTTCAAAGTTAAGAATCTGCCCAGCCTCGCCATTGAGAATAGAAGAAGTGGCCTGATAGGGTTTATACATATATTGGCGATAATTATCTGCCCAATTGTCCCACCAGGTTTTACCTCCGTATAATACCATTCCAAGCACTACTACCGCAACTCCCGCCCCTACCCAACGCTTTCGGCGATAGTGAGTAGTCATCGGCTGATCTGGATTGAGCATTCCATCACTTACACTCACACTGACGATGGTTACCATAAGCACAACCAGGAAAATACCCAAGCCAGCCAGAATCCAGCCCAACTGAGGCTCCATTTCTTTTTGAGCAGTGGATGCTGCCATTACAGGCACAAGCACCACACCTTTGCCCAAACTTCCTTCCACAGTTATTTCCAGGCTGGCTGTACCACTCGACATCAGCCATACCATGCCATCATACTGACTTGGGTTTTCAGCAGAAACTGTGGCTTCATCCGGAGAAGGCGAGCCTTCATCGCCGGCATACCAGTAGATAGGTTTCACCCAGATATGCTCAATATCTCCGTTCTCAACAAATATTTGAACCTGAGCCGTGCCGGGAATTACATCGGGTGGGTTCACGCTCGCCAATAAACGGTAAGGGCCAGCGTTTCCCTCAAATACTACCCCCGGACTACCTACATGGGCCTGAACGTTGATACTCAGGGTCAAGACCACTATCAGGGCACCGATAATGTGTAAAATTTTCATACTGTTATCTGTAAATTGTTAGCGGCGCACCTGCTGCATCCATTTTCCCCAATATAGGCCCAATCGGGTGGTCAGAATAGACAATCCCGCAGCGATAAGCAATCCCTTCACCAGGGGCCAACCTGAGGTGATCATCCAGGGAGCGTAGGCATATCGATATTCCCAGTCTGGGTTGCTGCCGAAATACCATGTTTCTACACCAAAAAAGCCATTACGGGCATAAGCCGACATAAGAAAATCTCCGAACGGCCATTGAACCATCACAAAAATCATAATAAATAACGGGCCAGCTACCAAAGCCGTCAGCCAGTCATTTCTACCCGCAAAACGATTTAGTATCAAATCAATAGCCAATGCAGGAAAAATAATAAGCAAGGGAAAATCAAAAGCCTGAAAGTGATCAATGTGATTTAAAATGGGCCCAAGCTTCGGTTGAGCCGGAAATAGTGGAAGGACCCAGACCATCACCATTAATAACACCGTGTAAACTGCCGTAGTGATCGTAGCAGCCCACTTCAGTTTGGATGAGCGGGCAATAGCACTGAGCAGGAAGGTATATAATCCTCCACCGATCATATAAAAACTGCTCCGGTGCATATCATGCCGTGACTGGTATTCGGATATGATGGTATACAACATGGTTAAGAAAAAGCCAGCTGCCAGCACATAGAAAAACTGAAGTCGTTGGCTACGCTTAAGCTGAAGTTCAGGAGACAGTTTCACTGGATCTTCGCGGTTTTGCAACGCTAGCACACTAATAATAGCTCCAAACTGGATTGTCATCATCCCCAAAGCCAGCACCGTATGCGGAGGTGACAGAATGGTTACATCCAGCCCATATGTATTGTGCCACCAATCGTCAAAGGGCGCTGAGGTAAGCATAGCAAAAGCTCCCCAGATGCAAAACAATGCACCCAGCGAGCTATAGAAAATACCCCAGAAATGTACTGACTGCTGCTTTTGCAATTGAGATGCTGTAAAGGATGTTCTCAGCACCTGATAGCCAGAAAACGTTCCGGCAATGACCGCTCCCAGATACATAGCCAGATGGGGAGCGGAGAAAAGACCGTCTCGGCCAATGCTCATATGCCAGGAAATATCCCAAATCAACCCGATAATGATACTAAATGAAGCAAAGACAGTTGCATAGATAAACACAGGAATGCCCAGCAACAGTGAATGGGTGCGCTGCTCTGGAACCGACAGGGACCGGGTAGTAAGAGTAGTTTCCATGGTGGGAGGTTCAGATTTACTTTATGATTAAAGTTGTGATTTCTCAAATATGCAAATTTTTTACTGAAGATTGACTTGGTGCCAAACGTATTAAAGGCCATACAGCAAAAAATAAACTAAATTGTTACCCTAGCCGTTCGGCTAACAGATTTACTTTACTATGCTATATATGCGCCCCGCTATTCTAATTTTGCTATTGTTTTGCCTTTTGACCACTGCCTGCGCCCAATCGGATAACACTTCGGAAGGAAACAGACTGATTCATGAAAGTAGCCCTTACCTTCTTCAACATGCTCACAACCCGGTTGACTGGTACCCTTGGGGTGATGAGGCTTTTGAGAAAGCAACCGAAGAGGGAAAACTGGTAATTATCAGCATTGGATATGCCGCCTGCCACTGGTGCCACGTGATGGAGCATGAGAGCTTTGAGGATTCTGCCGTTGCTGCTTACATGAACGAGCATTTTGTCTCAATTAAGGTAGATCGGGAAGAGCGCCCTGATGTAGATCAGGTGTATATGAATGCTGCCCAGTTGCTTACTGGACGAGGTGGTTGGCCTCTCAATGCCGTAGCCCTGCCAGATGGAAAACCTTTTTTTGCGGGTACGTATCTGCCGAAAGATCAATGGGTACAGGTATTGCACAAACTCGTGGAGACATATCAGAACGACGCGCCCCGGCTCAAAACTATCGCGGCGCAGGTGACTGAAGGGGTGCAGACTATCGATCAGATAGCACCATCAACCACTCCGCCTACCTACACGGCCAACACCCTTGATGGCCTGTTTGAAACCTGGGAAGCTTCTCTGGATTTTAAAGAAGGAGGAATGAAAGGCGCCCCTAAATTTCCGATGCCGGTTAACCTGGAATACCTGATGCGGTACTATTATCATTCGGGCAATGAAAAGGCGAAGCAAGCTCTGCTAATTACACTAGACAAAATGGCATTAGGTGGTATTTATGACCACTTGGGTGGCGGATTTGCCCGCTACTCTACTGATACTCAATGGAAAGTGCCACATTTTGAGAAGATGTTATATGACAATGCTCAACTGGTTAGTTTGTATAGTCATGCTTTCCAGTTGACAGGTGATTCACTTTATAAGGATGTTGTATATGAAACATTAGCTTTTATTGAACGAGAAATGAGCTCGCCTGAAGGAGCATTCTACTCATCGTTAGATGCGGATAGTGAAGGTGAAGAAGGAAAATTTTACGTTTGGGAGGCCGGGGAATTTGACGAAGTACTTGATCAGAATGCTGAACAATTTAAAAACTTTTTTCAGGTCTCAGCAAGTGGAAATTGGGAGAATGGACACAATATTCTACACCTGAGCCAACGTTTTGATGACTTTGCCCGCACCAATAACCTTTCTCCTAAGCAATTTAGAGTAGACCTCCAGAGGGCAAAGTCCGCACTTTTACAGCGGCGCGGACAGCGAGCACGGCCAGGATTGGATACTAAAGTGCTTACATCCTGGAATGCTCTTATGCTTAATGGTTATATAGATGCCTACCGGGCATTTGGTGAAGAACGGTTCCTTAATACCGCCATCAAGAATGCTGAATTTCTTCGAAGCACTATGATGAACCAGGATTTTACCCTCCAGCGAAATTATAAGGAAGGAATAGTTACCATCCCAGCATTTTTAGACGACTATGCTTTTCTTATACAAGCTTACATTAACTTATATCAGGCAACTTTTGATGAATCATGGTTACATACTGCCAAGTCTCTCACTGACTATGTATTAGATCATTTCGATGACGAGTCCAGCCCTTTGCTCTATTACACTTCAGACAACCACCCATCATTAATAGCTCGGCAGAAGGAGCTGGATGATAATGTTATTCCAGCTTCCAATTCTGTTATAGCCAATAATTTATGGCTTTTAGGGACGCTTTTTTATGAAGACGACTATCTGGCCAGGGCAAATGCTATGCTGGAAGCCATTTACCCCAATTTGCTTCAGTACCCTAATTACTACGCCAATTGGGCGAGATTGCTCTCTAATGTGGTCAACGAACCATACGAAGTAGCCATTGTAGGAGACAATTTTCAAGTTCAGCGACAGGAATTTGATAAGCACTTTTTACCCAATGTCATTTATTTAGGTGGGTACGATGAAGGAACTCTTATACTATTGGAAAATAAGTTAGTTAATGGTAAGACAATGATTTATGTATGTCAACAGAAGGTGTGCCAACTACCGGTTACCCAAGTTCAAATGGCATTGGATCAACTTAATTAGAAACTACGACCGTCATCTTAAGAATATCAGGTTAAAATACATGCTTCCATCTCTGGTTATGACAATAATTCTCACAAAGAGTTTATGTGAACTACGGCACAACAATCTGACAACTTTTCTAACTCACCACTAAACTGTCAATTATCTTTTACCAAGATTTTTCTCTGGATTTTACCACATTTAGGCACTCCCTATTTTTATGAGTATTTCTTACTAAGAAAGCTTAAATATTAAATATATATTAATAATATCAGTAAATCATCAGTTATTTTTATAATATTTTTACTTACAAAGTAAGTTTTATATCGTTTATATATGTATCTTTGTTTATAGTCATTACATGATAGCGTTCAAAATTGCTGATAGTAAAGACTATTCTCAGATGACAATATTTGATGTAAGATTGATGTAATTTATTAACTTTTTCAACAGGATTTATTCATGTACAGAATCATTAACAGTTTGGCCAGTGCTGAGTTTAATCGTAAACTCAGAGCTGTGGAAGTCAATTTTAATGGCTACGGCGAGTCTTTCCTTTACCATGAAACCATGGATATTGCTATGAACATTGCAGTTATCCATGACTCTAATAAGTGGTTATTCATTAAGGACTCATTTCGTGATATTGACTCTTATGAGTTTCTCTACTTTGTAAGAAAGTGGTCCAAAACATGTAGTGAGTTGTTTGACCCTCTATCACCTAATTCTGTTTGCCAGGTGGCTCTATTGACATCACCTGACTCACATCATAAGCTGTTAAACGAACAAGAGTGGATTCGCAGGCCAACGTCTAAATTTAGCAACCTAAACCTAAAAGTATTTTGTGATCAGGAAGAGGCTCACGCATTTTTAGGGAAAAAAATTCACCGTGAATTAGCAAATTTTTAAAACCTTTTCGCTCTTTCTAACGAATAATAGAGTACATTTTTTTATTTGACATCATTTTTTAAACTATTATTTGCCATGAGCCGTCAGGAGACTAACGATCTTAAACAGCGTATTTTAAAGCTCGGCCTTCACAAGTTTGAAGAAGAAGCATTATACGATCAGGTAAAAAAAGCGATTAATCGCCCTAAAACGGTTACACCTCGACCTCGAAGGTATAAAGAGAAAACACCTCTTTATCTTCCCCGTTTAAGCTAAATTTTAACATCCAGAGGGTCAGTTTGCTGATATTGGCGTATTTTGCGCCCATACCAGTAACCTGACTCTTTAATTGTTCGCTGCATATTCTGGAAGTTTACCTGCACAATTCCAAAGGTTGGGCGATATCCTTCAGCCCACTCAAAGTTATCCGTTAATGTCCAGATAAAATAACCAGTGAGAGGAACTCCCTCTTTCTTTGCCTGAAGGCAAGCATCGATATGTTCTTTCAGGTACTGGGTACGTTCACGATCATTAATCTTTCCATTCAGGACCTGATCCTGAAAAGCAGCACCATTCTCAGTGACAATAATATTTTTCAGGGCATACCGCTCGTGAAATAATTTTACAATCTTATAAATAGCATCCGAGTGGACCTCCCAGTTCATTAGTGTAATTGGTACTCCCCGTTTTATTGGAGATACTTGCCTGGCAAAGATATAGGGCATCGACCACGAATAACGGACCACCTCCCGAGTATAATTTTGAAGGCCTATAAAATCAAAATCAAATGGTAAGAGTGCTTCATCACCTGACTTTATAAACTTCTCAATGCGGTTTAAAACGTTCAAATGTTCTACTGGATATCCCATACCAAGGGCGGGTTCAATAAACAGGCGATTGAGTATTGTATCTACCCGTTCGGCCGCTGCCTGATCACGCTTTGTTGGTTTAGCGGGTTCTACCAGTGAGCACGAAAAGGTGGTTCCAATAATAGCATCAGGATGCAAATCGCGGATTACCCGCCCGCCCTCTGCCTGACATAAAGTAGCGTGGTGAACTGCAGCCATAAAATAGCTTAAGCCTCGGCGGCCTGGCGCGTGAACGCCTAAAAAATAACCAGCCCCGGTAAACACCATAGGCTCATTCAAAACCATCCAGTGTTGCACGCGATCTTTATATCGCCTCACTACAAGTTCCACATATTCTCTAAACCAACCTACTACATCTCGGTTGGTCCACCCACCTTTGGCTTCTAATGCCTGCGGCAAATCCCAGTGATAAAGCGTAACCCAGGGCTCAATTCCCAGTTCCAGGCACCGGTCAATAAGCCGGTCATAAAAATCCAGACCAGCCTGATTAACCTTCCCAATACCCTCGGGAAGCACTCGTGGCCACGAAATAGAAAAGCGGAAATTGGGAATACCTAACTGCTTAATAATCTGTAAGTCTTCTTCATACCGATGGTAAAAGTCGCATGACTGATTGGCATTCTGATCGTTGTACGTCTTACCAGGAAGGTTGGCAAAAACATCCCAGATTGATAGGCCTTTTCCATCTTCCAGAATCGCTCCTTCGGTTTGATAGGCGGCAGTAGATACTCCCCAATGAAATTTAGGGGCAGATTCTTCCTTTTGGTGGTTATTCAAGTCAAAAAAATTTTACATCCCAGGAATGCTATACTCCTGCGAAAGTGCTAAATCAATAATTTCTTCGGTAAGATCAGGATAATTTACATCCACCGGTAGGGCGTTCTGAATCCATTTTTCAATACGGGGCAGTTGTTTCTTTTTAAAATTTTCTATCACCGGCACTCCCAACGCTTCTAATGCGGCCGCATTGCAGTGCTGTTCATACTGGTTTTTCATTGGAATCACCATCAACTTCTTTTGCAAAAAAAGCGCTTCTGCCGGAGTCTCAAAGCCTGCTCCGCATAAAATACCCTCGCAGGTGGTCAGGCTGGTTATAAAAGCCTCATTGTCTACCGGACAAACACTGACATTCCCCTCCCGATACGTACGTTTGGTATGCTTAGAAAATACTTGCCAGGGCACATCCGGAAAATTACGAAACCGCTTGATCAGTTTCTGATCATCAAAAGCCGGCAAGTAAACAGTATAATGCCCTGAATTTTTAACATCCGCTTCCCGCAGTTGTTTTCGAATGACCGGGGTAAAAATGTTCTTGTCAAATTCAGCAAAATGAAACCCATAGCATTGATCGGCCGGGGCGTAATTTTTGAGAATGGCTTTGCCGACCCGGTCCTTTTTCTTAGGCTGAGGGGCATTTTCATTTAAAATGGCGCATTGATGGCTGAGCGCTATACAGGGCACCTTTTTAAAATAAGCAGCCCAGGCTGAAACCGGCTCAAAATCATTGATAACCAGGTCATAATCCTGCACCGGAAGGTTACGAATATCTTTTAGCAAGCGCCGGGTATCGGTCTTTTGGTAGGTCTTCATCAGATCCACCCCGCCAGACTTCCCAAAAATAAATCCAGCTCCCTTTAACTGATATTTTACCGGGTGTGGCAAAGATACATCAGCCTGAGTACCACTAATAAGCAGATCTAACTGAACTTTATCCTGTAAAATAGGGACAATATCCCGCGCTCGGCTTACGTGCCCGTTGCCCGTCCCCTGAATGGCGTATAATACCCTCATGATTTACTTAACCGAAACTCTTCAACCAGGTTTTTATATAAAATAGTAACATCAAGATTATCGTCTTCTTCTTCAGGAGATACTTCATCATGGAGTATCGCATCATCTTGATAACGATACAGCGACCACACTCCCTGATTGTATTCCAGCGCGGTCAGGTTTTCAATCCAGTCGCCGCTATTCAGGTAAACCACACTGCCGTGGCTGTTACTGATATTTTTGATCTCCGGGTTATGAATATGCCCACAAAGTACGTATTCGTATCCATTATGAATAGCAATTTCGGCCGCGGTATTTTCAAAATCATCAATAAATTTTACGGCCCCTTTCACTCGATTCTTGATTTTTTTGCTGAAGGAAACCCGCCCCATTCCAATTTTCTCACGCATGAAGTTAACAAAAGCGTTAAGCAGAATGAGCGTATCGTAGCCGATGGCCCCTAGTTTGGCGAGCCATTTAGAGTGTTTCATGGTGATATCGAACACATCTCCGTGAAACATCCAGGCTTTTTTTCCATCCAGCTCCAATACCACTTTATTCACAATTTGTAGAGAGCCCATGGTAAAACCTTCAAACTTACGGAGCATCTCATCATGATTACCGGTGATATAGTAGATTTGAACACCTTTGGCCGCCATACCAAAAATCTGCTTCACAATCCGCATATGTGAGCTGGGCCAGTAGCGTTTGCTAAATTGCCAGATGTCTATGATATCCCCGTTCAGAACGAGAATGTTGGGCTTAATGCTTTTTAGGTATTGCAGCAGTTCTTTAGCGCGACACCCATACGTACCCAAATGTACATCGGAGATAATCGCAACCTCTACGGAGCGTTTTTTGGACATAACCTAATAGTTTAAATTGAAGAACATACAAGAAGGCGCTGACCGCCATCTGAGCGGAATACGAATGAACAGTCATGGTGCAGAAGAATTAAGGTTAGCAAATAGGTCTATGAATTTAGAAAGGCGAGGGGTTGGCTGTGCTAAACAAGTGCTGTTTAACCTATTGAAAATAATGTTACGAGATGGTAACCGATGTATCAAATACAATCGCTATTGGTTATTCAAATAACCGATTCCTTCCTGACGAAGTTGTTATCAACCGATTAAGATATTATTACCAAACCGTTAATTTTTTGGGAACAAAAGTTAAAACCAGGTTTCGAAAGCGAGAATTTTGCAAATCAGTCAGTACTTCCCGCAATCTGCAAATCTATATTAGCTAATTAAAAACATTAATGCGATGGGCGCAGTACATTCAGGTTATTGGGCCGGAGGGAGAGGTTGAGGGTGTGATCTTTCATATCTACATATTCACCATCAATATGCACCAAGGGGTCGTTAAGTTGCTTTAAAACAAACTTATCTGTTTGGTGTATTTCCACATACGGAGACAGGTGAATCTGACGGGTAAATACAAGAAGCATAAACGTAACAATATAAGCAGTCGGAAACGGGCGAATAAAAACTACATCCAGCAGTCCATCGTTGGTTTGGGCCTGGGGTGCGATGATGGCGTTGTTTCCGTACTGTTCAGTATTGGCAAAGGCAACAAGGAAAAAATCTCCCTCAACCGATTTGTCATTCAACTGATAGCGATAAGTCCGGGGCTGATAACTGGTTAACTCTTCCCAGATACAGCGGATGTAGGTTGCGTACCCTCGCCGCGCCTGGTCAGCAAACTTCTTGCTAATAAGAGCATCAAAACCAGTGCCTGATACATTAAAAAAAGGCTGATCGTTCATAAACCCGACATCCAGGGGAGCAACCGTTGATTCATTTAGTTGTTTAATGGCTCGCACTGGATTGGTAGAGATATTCAGATGACGGGCAAAACCATTACCGGAACCCAGCGGAATAATACCCAAAGCCGTATCCGAACCTAATAAAGCACTGGCAGTTTCGTTGATGGTGCCATCCCCCCCCACCGCGATCAGACAATCAGCCTGACTTCGGTAATGCTCGCCAATCTCGGTAGCATGCCCAGGATACTCGGTAACCACCACTTCATACTCAAACTTCGTAGTATCCAGATGTAGTTTAATCAAATCAGGCAGATCTTTTTGCCTGCCTAAACCTGAGATGGGATTTACAACAAAAACGCATTTCTTCTTAACAGACATTGGGCCAGGCTCTTATTACTCTGTAGTATTATCGTACTTTCTAAACCAAAGTTTATACTTTCAGTTCAGGGGTGCTAAGTTTAATTTTTTTATTTTTCCGGTCAATAAATATTTTATAATCAAGAATCATCAGATAAAGCGGTAGGCTAAAAATGGATTTTTATAATGTTTTTGTTTACGGAACCCTTCGCCGTAGTGGAATGTATGCGCACTACTTAGCAGCTAGTGAACTCATCCAAGAAGGATACATACTGGAAGGATACGCTCTGTACGACTATCAACAATGGTATCCTTATATGGTACCAAAACCGGGAAGCACGGTGACTGGCGACATCTACCGGGTAGATGAATCTACGCTAAAAGAATTGCATGAGTTAGAGGGTGTCGATGAACTGCTCTACCGCTTCGTCTACCTGAAGGAGCCCAATTGCCATACTTACCTGAAGTACAATGAAGATGTGCGGGACCTGATATTCATAGAAGGGGGCGACTGGCTCAAGTATTTCCGCTCCCTCCCCCGATAAAACATATCAGTTACACTTAGGGCCGGTATTCTTCATCAAACTCAGTCTCAGTGGTTACTGTGGCTTCAGCAAAGCGGTTTTCAATATCGTTGATGGCACTTTGGCTGGTATGTATTTTCTCATTTAGTTTAGCGATCTCATCTTCAAGTTCTCCCTCGGTATCTTCCAACGTTGCCATACGGTCTTCGGCTTCTTCAAGATCATTGTTCAAGTCAAACTTTTTGTTTTCATCCGTTTTGCTAGAATTAATCTGCCGATCCATCCGAGCGGTGCGTTTATCCAGACGTTGATACTCGCGTTGATTTTTCTTTAATGAAGATTCCAGCTTACGCAATCGCTTTTCATCATCATCAATCGTCTGCTGAAGATTATTAACTTTATGGTATTTTACCATGCTGCGAGTAAACTGCCGCAGACGCTCCATTTCCTGAGGATTCTCTTCAGAATTAAGCGCAATGTCGTATCCAGGCATAAAAGCTACGGCTACCTGGGTTTCATCCCGCACATTTGAGAATTGAATTTTCAGGTCGCCGGTATGAAAAGCAATACTGGGAATTTTTACTTCTTTAGCCATTAGCAAATCCCGCTTACTTTTCTTGAGTTTCACTCCTAGTTCTTGCTTGGCATAGTCTATAATACTTTCCTGCAACGCATCTTCCGGCTCATCTACGGTCAGCACCCAAGCGGGAGTCACTTTTTTATCGATGTCTAGTTTTTTCTCAACTGGTTGAAGAAACTGGCTGTATCCAGTGGTTGTAAATAGACATAACAGCAGCAACATAACGGTAGTAGATGTTTTCATAGTTTTATCGTTTAGGTAATTGGCTAACACACTAATACCATCCTTCAATCATTTGATTTGAAAGAATGGTAGTGGTCAGATAGCTTTATACACTATCTAACCACCATTAGCCATTACCTGTTTAAACGAGTATTTACCTTAGCTGGTTGATCTTAGGGCTTGCCTATACTTTCACCAGTTTCCACTTACCCCGTTGAAACAGCACCACGCTCACCACGGCGGCCAATGAAAACGTTATGGCGATCGCAATGTAGACTCCTTTTGGGCCCATATCCAGCCAAACGGCCATACCATAGGCCAATGGAATCTGAACGAGCCAGTAGCACACTACATTAATGATAAGTGGCGTACGGGTATCGCCAGCTCCATTAAATGACTGAGCCACCACCATTCCGTAGGAGAGAAATACATAGCCCAGACAAATGATCCTCAGAGATTGTACACCTTCTTGAATAACCGCCTCGTCATCACTAAAAATGCTGACAAACTCGTACGCCCCAACGTAGAACAGGAATGACAGCACCACTAAAAATAGAAAGTTATAGTAGGCCGTTTTCCATACCGACTGCTCGGCTCGCAATGGCTGATCTGCTCCCAGGTTCTGCCCTACCAGTGTTGCAGCGGTGTTAGACAACCCCCAAGAAGGTAAAATTGAGAAAATAATAATACGGATAGCAATGGTGTATCCGGCCAGCGCCTCGCTACCAAACATCGAGATAATGCGAACGAGGAAAATCCAACTGGCCGACTCAACCAGAAACTGACCGATACCTTCAGAAGCCAACTTCAGGAGGTTCATCAGCGTCTTGGTCCGAAAAACGATATTATCCACGCCCATTTTAACAATGGTTTTTCCACCAAACAGATGATACAGTTGGTACATTACCCCAACGGTTCGCCCAATGGTTGTAGCAATGGCCGCGCCCGCTACCCCAAATTCAGGAATCGGACCAAACCCAAAAATAAAGACCGGGTCCAACACTATATTAAGTCCGTTAGCCAGCCATAATGATCGCATGGCTAGCGAGGCATCACCCGCACCTCGAAATATTCCATTAATAAGAAATAGCAACATGATGCTGGTATTGCTCAGGAACATGATGCGGGTATACAACGCACCGTCGTTAACTAGTTCAGGCTCCCCACCCATTAATTGCAGTATATCTCGAGCATACACCGCCCCCAACACCCCGATGATGAGGGAGAAGATGAAAGCCAGAGCAATAGCCTGAAAAGCCACATCACCGGCCTTGTGGGGTTTCTTTTCACCTATTCGCCGAGCCACCAAGGCTGTAGTAGCCATGCTCAAGCCCATCGCTACCGAGTAAATAATGGTTAACACCGACTCGGTGAGCCCTACCGTAGCAACCGCGGTAGTGCCAACTCGCCCCACAAAGAACACATCAACAATGGCAAACAATGATTCCATGACCATTTCCAGGATCATGGGAACGGAGAGTAGAAAGATTGCGCGGCGAATGCTTCCGGTTGTGAAATTAGTTTCAGAACCTTTAAGCGCAATAAGGAGATATTGATACAGATATTTTATTCGTTGGATAAACTGAGCCATGAGTGAAAAGAGAAAATGCCAGAAAAAGATTGAGGGGAAAAACCAATAGTGATACCTAGCCGAGGGTGACTACAATATTAATAAAAGGCACTATGGTGATTGGCATTATTTTCATGACAGCGCAAATGTACTTCCTTCCTTTCAAATTGACAACATAATTAATTTTAATTTTTTATGAAGTCATTGTTGAACCTCCGAAGCTCAGTTGCCGAAGAATCAGTACAACCCCTTGCCGATTACTAATTTTTAGTAAATTCACGGCAATGATGCGATCTACTATACAACCGCTTATTGTTTTGCTCAGCCTGCTTGCCACCTTTTGCACCCCCAGGCCTGACTCATCAACTAACACTTCAACTAAAGAAGACCAGCCATTTCCTAATATCGTATTGATTTATACTGATGACGTAGGATACGGCGATCTAAGCTGCTACGGCGCCACTGAAATCACCACTCCTAATCTAGACCGCTTGGCCAGCCAGGGTTTGCGCTTCACTGATGCTCACACTACTTCGGCCACCTGTACCCCATCGCGCTATGGATTATTAACCGGCCACTATCCCTGGCGTAAAAAAGGTACGGGCATTGCCCGAGGCGATGCCGCGTTAATCATTGACCCTGACCGAACCACCCTGCCGGATGTATTAAAGCAAGCTGGCTATACCACAGGTGTAGTAGGAAAATGGCACCTGGGCTTAGGCCCGGAAGGTGGCCCTGACTGGAACGGAGAAATCACCCCTTCCCCACTCGACATCGGTTTTGATGAATCTTTTCTTATTCCGGCCACGGGTGACCGGGTCCCAACGGTTTATGTACAAAATCGCAAGGTTCTGAGACTTGACCCGCAAGACCCCATTACGGTCAGCTTTGATGGCCCACTCGGCGATGAACCTACCGGACGAGATAACCCCGAACTACTGAAGATGAAACCCAGCCACGGCCATGATATGACTATCGTGAATGGCATTAGCCGGATTGGATACATGACTGGCGGCGAGAATGCTCGCTGGGTTGATGAAAATATTGCTGATACCATTACTACTCGCGCTATTGAGTTTATAGAGAAACATCAGCAAGATCCTTTCTTTTTGTATTTCTCTACTCACGATATTCATGTACCCCGCGTACCCCACCCCCGATTTGCCGGAAAAAGCGGCTTAGGAGCCCGCGGTGATGCCATGCTGCAACTTGATTGGTCGGTTGGGCAGATTATGAAAACCCTGGATAGCCTTCAACTTACTGAAAACACTCTTCTCATATTTACCAGCGATAACGGTCCGGTGGTAGACGATGGTTATCATGACCAGTCGGTAGAACAACTGGGTAATCATAAACCTGCGGGTGATTTTCGGGGAGGTAAATACAGTGCCTTTGAGGCGGGAACCCGGGTACCACTAATCATTCGCTGGCCCGGGAAAATTAATACTGGGGTATCAAATGCCCTGGTTAGCCAGATTGATTTCATGGCATCGTTTGCCGAACTGACCCAGCAAAGTGTAAGTAATGAAGCCGGTCCTGATAGTCAGAATGCACTTCCAGCACTTTTAGGTAATGCTAATGAAGGGCGAGATTTTGTTGTTGAACACGCTGCTTCCGGCACGCTTTCGTTAATCAAAGATCAATGGAAATATATTGAACCCAGCCAGGCTCAGGCCTACAACCGATACACTGATATTGAACTGGGAAATGCCCCCGAACCTCAGTTATATAACCTGACTGAAAGCACCGAGGAGCAACAAAACGTAGCGGATGCAAACCCCGAAGTTACTAAAGAAATGGCGACACTGTTAGATAGCATCAGGGCAGAAGAAACCGCCCCCTGATCATAAAACATCAGTCCTTAAAAAATAAGCTCAACAGCAGAAACAGCGTGATATCAGCGTGAGTGGCCACATATTCTCTCAGACTCTTTGAAGCTTTTACTAGTTGGACTTTCACGGTATTTTTAGAGATGCCTAGTTTTATGGCAATTTCCTCATAGCTCATGCCCATCTGCCTGCTCATGGTAAAGATCAGTCTGCGCCGGGGCGATAAAGAATTGATGGCTCCATCGGCCAGTTTCTCGTATTCTTCTTCAATCATCTTGTCTTCAGCCGGACTATCAACTGGCAGGCAAACCTTAGCCTGCATTTCCTGACGAAACTTTAGTTCACGGGCAGACCGCTTCAGGCAGTTAAAACTGAGGTCACGGGTAATCTTATACAGCAGCGCATCCAATGAACGGTCGGGGTCTATACGATCTCGCTTTTTCCATACCGTCAGAAATACATCCTGCATGACCTCTTCGGCTAGCACCTCTGATTTTATCAGCTTAAGGCAATACGCATACACTTGTTGATGCTTTTGGTTGAAAAGCATTTCAAAGGCCTTTTGGTCCCCTTGAGCAAGCCGATAAATGAAAGAGGTATAGAACTGATTACCAGTAGACATGCCTGTTAATTGGAAGAATGGTAAAACCAGAAACCGAAAATAAGTACATTTTAATCATAATTCAAAACACACTTTTTTTTAAAAAAACTTTTCTCCGGAGTAATCCTTTCTCTCATTTCAATTGGATTATCTGTAAATCTCACGACTAAACCGTCATATACATGCACCGGAGAGACTTACTGAAAAAATTGCTGGATGGTCAGCTAACCCAGGAAGAATTTGACCTGCTAATAGAAGAGATGAACCGGGCGGATACCCCTGAGGCATACGAACAGACTCTTCAGCAGCTCTGGCAGAATTCCGCTCAATCTAGCGAATTATCACCCGCCGAGTCTGACCGGATGCTGGGTAACTTCAAGCAACGTCTGAAAGCAGATGCTCCACAGAAGAAACAGTTTATCTTACCTCGCATCTGGTACCGGGCGGCAGCTATTACCGGAATATTGCTGATAGGAATGGCCGTATGGTGGCTTATCGGAAAGGAGCAGCAGATTGAGTATGCCACAGGTTATGGCGAAACTCAAACAATTATTCTGCCTGATAGCACTTCCGTTATACTTAATGGTAATTCCAGACTGAGCTTTGATGAACACTGGAGCTCTGAGAAACCTCGGGAAGTATGGCTAGATGGTGAAGCGTACTTTTCAGTAGTACATACTCAAAACAATCAGCGTTTCCGGGTAAATGTAACTGATGAATTACAAATAGAAGTGCTGGGTACTGAATTTAACGTGAATGATCGGCGGGAAAAAGCGCAGGTAGTATTGAGCCGGGGCAAAGTACGGTTAGATGTCCGTGATACCAATCAGCCCCAAACCCTGACCATGCAACCCGGAGAATTAGTAGAATTTTCAGAAACAGACAAAACGCTCTCCAAAAAGCAGGTGAACCCCGAGCAGTATATAGCCTGGCGACATCACACCATGGTATTCGAAGAAACCACCCTGCGAGACATTGCTGATGATCTGGAAGATAATTACGGGGTCACTATCACTATTGAAGATTCTACCCTGGCTACCACTAAACTAACCGGTGCTTTCCCCACGCATAATCTGGAAATGATCCTCACGTCGTTACCTACCATCATTGATATGGATATACAAACGGATGATAAGCAGATCATTTTTAGCAGTAAATAAAGAGCCCGTCTTAGCGCTGTTAGATCGCTGTACCCGACTACAAAGATTATACTAATACCAACGTAACATGAATATTATGAGTAACCTAAAACCATCATTTACTATGTATGTGATGATCGCTCTTCTATGCTGTATTTTCAGTAGAGAGACACTCTCACAAACTCTTGCTTTTAAAGACTACTCCTGGCAAGACGATCAGGAAACCAGACAAACCCTAAATGATGTACTGAAGAATCTGGAGTCCCGGTATAATATCAACTTTACCTACCGTAGTGAGATTGTTCAGGATAAATATGTGGATCGGAAGTGGCAGAATGAAGCGAAAGATAACCTGGAAGAGCAACTCACCAAGTTACTGACTCCCTTTAGCCTGATCTACAAAAAAGCTGAGGATAGATACTACCTCATTTACCCCAAAACCGAGCAGCAAAATGTCCCTAAGATTAAACCTACTGACAAAGGCCAGCTTAACCACGGTATCACTATTCGGCAAACCATACCCGGTTCTAAATCTTTACCTCGTAGACTTCCCCCACAAAAACGCGCTTCATCCATTCTGGAAAAAACAATTACTGGCAAGGTGACTGATGAGAACAATGAGTCGTTGCCCGGTGTGAATATTCTGGTAAGAAACACCAGTGTCGGAACGGTTACCGATGTAGACGGAAACTACCGCCTCACAGTATCCGACAATGCTACTACCCTGGTTTTCTCCTCCGTGGGATATCTGACCGAGGAAGTCTCTATCGGCAATCAAAATACTATCAATGTTCAGATGCTACCTGATATTCAGTCTTTATCAGAGGTGGTGGTCATAGGGTACGGAACCCAGAAAAAGAGCGACCTGACCGGCTCAATCTCATCCATCAGCGGAGAAGATATTCAGAAGATGCCAGTCACCTCTCTGGATCAGGCTTTGCAGGGGCGGGCACCCGGAGTACAGATCACCCAAACGTCCGGCCAGCCTGGTGGCGGGGTAAGCGTCCGGATACGGGGTAGTAACTCTATCACTGCCGGTAACGAACCCCTGTATGTTATTGATGGAATGCCGATTTATAACGATAACTCCACCGTGAACGCCGGGGTAACCCAATCCGATGGTCAGAACCCGCTGGCAACTATTAACCCGCAAAATATTGAGTCTATTGAGGTATTAAAAGATGCTTCAGCCACCGCAATTTATGGAGCCCGAGGTGCCAACGGAGTAGTGATCATCACCACCAAACAAGGGCGGTTAGGTGAAAATCGCATTGACTTTGATGCCTCCTTTGGTATACAGGAAGTGCGCCGCAAAATGCCCATCCTGAACGCCCGACAATTTGCTGAATTCTCGAATGAGGCGTATCGTAACGGACAGGTTTACTTGTTAGAGGATCAACCCGACCCAGGTGCTTACGCGGTGTACACCGAAGACCAAGTAAACTCATACGGAAAAGGCACTGATTGGCAAGATGAATTATTTCGGCCTGCGCCTCGTACCAATTATGGCCTCTCGTTTTCCGGTGGAAATGAAAACACCAAATACTCAGTATCCGGAAGTTATTTCAATCAGCAGGGTACCATCATCAACTCAGATTTTAAACGAGCCATGATTAGGGTTAACCTTGATCAAAAGCTCACTCCTAAAATATCCATTGGTAATAATATCGCTATCAGCCGCTCATGGTCTGATTTGGCCTATACAGGTGCCGGATTCAACGTTGGCGCTTCGCCTTCGATAGTGCTGGCTGCACTGGGGTTTAACCCTATCTTACCAGTGCGAGACCCTGAAACCGGCGAATTTACCTACCAAAACCGACATGTTGGCGAAGGCAATGGTGACTATCAACCCGCCGTACCGTTTTACAACCCTATTGCCTATGCCACTCAGGCTATTAATCAAAACATCTCTAACCGAGTGCTGGGAAGTGTTTATGGTGAATACAATATTCTTGAAAACCTCAAGCTTAGAGTAAACTTAGGAGTTGACTTGCTGAACAATAAGCAAAATCACTTTGTACCCAGCACCATCAGCCTGGCCGCGGGTAGCAAGGGGGAGGCCGCTGTTGGCACGGTAGAGAACTTTACGATTACGAATGAGAACATCATCAACTATCGAAAAACCTGGGGAACATTGCATAGTATTGATGTAACCGGTGGTTTTTCAGTACAAAGATTTTATCAGGAAAGACTTTCCGCCTCCGCAGAAGGATTTTCTTCCAACGCCATTTCTTTTCATAATCTCTCGGCCGGTGCAGTACAAAACCCTTCAATATCTGCCACGCGCGACTGGTCGCTGGTATCGTACCTGGCTCGGGTAAATTATAAACTAGCCGATAAGTATTTATTTACCCTGACCGGACGAGCTGATGGTTCTTCACGCTTCGGTAGCGGAAACAAGTTCGGGTATTTTCCTTCCGGAGCCATTGCCTGGCGAGTATCGGAAGAGTCTTTTATGCAGCAAGTGCCGACCATTTCTAATCTGAAGATCAGGGCCAGCTACGGACTAACCGGTAACCAGGAATTGCCATTGTATCAATCACTCTCCGTGCTGGATGAAACCCGCTACATTCTCGATCAAAAACCAGTGATCGGCTTTCGTCCCATTCGCATTGCCAACCCCGATCTAAAATGGGAGACTACCGAACAGTTTGACATTGGATTAGACCTGGGGCTATTCAAACAACGCTTACGAATAACTGCTGACTATTATCAGAAAAACACAAGAGATTTACTCTTGCAGGTGTTCTTACCCACTTCTTCGGGTTTCTCTTCGGCCATTCAAAATATTGGAGGCACCGAGAATCAGGGTGTTGAGTTAGCGATAGAAGGTGATATTTTAACCGGAGAGTTTACCTGGAATGCTGGATTTAACATTTCAACAAATCGCAACATGGTAACCGATCTTGGTGATGAAGAACACCGGTTTATTAATGTACCCAGTTTTCACGCAGCATCTCAGCCAGTGGCTATTTTAGAGGTGGGCAAATCCTTAGGTAACTTCTACGGATGGGAAACCGATGGTTTTCTGGACGATGCCGCCGAAGTTGATGCCGCAGCAGATCAAACGCCGGTAACCGGTAGCAAAATGATTCCCGGGGTACCCCGCTTTGTAGATCAGAACGACGACGGAGTAGTGAATGAAGATGACCGGACGATTATCGGGAATGCCATGCCCGACTTTATCGGTGGCTTCTCCACGAACATGTCTTACAAAGGGTTTGACCTGAGTGCGTTGTTTTCTTATTCGGTTGGAAATGAAATTCTGAACGCCAATCGTCAATGGCTGGAGTTTCGTAACGGACGACACAATAATACCCTGGATGTGATTAACCGCTGGTCACCGGAAAAAACGCCGGAGCAAAACCGTAATGCTGAAACGGGTTTGGCTATTAACCCAAATGCCGTTAGCCCATTCGTGGTCTACGACCGATGGATAGAAGATGGCTCCTATCTCCGGCTTAATAATATTCAACTAAGCTATAACATTCCTACTGAAAAACTGGGTATGAATGGTATTCGTCAGGTCAGAATCTACGTGAGCGGACAAAACCTGCTTACCTTCACCAACTACGGTGGCTTTGATCCGGAGGTAAACCGTTTTGGGCAGGACAATATCCTGCGTGGCTTTGATGTTAACGCCTATCCTATCTCAAAAACCTATCTGGTTGGAATCAACATCGGATTATAATATCTAATAACAGCACTTATGAAAACCCCTATATCATATTTTAAATCAATCAGTGTTCTGTTCCTGATTTTCACCCTTAGTGGTTGTGAAGATTTTCTGGAAAGCGACCCTAAAAGTTTTATTGCCCCCGAGAATTTTTATCAGGACCGGGACCAGGCCACCGCGGCGGCTAATGCGATTTACGATGTTCTGGCCTCTACTGGTCTTTACGGAAGCTATCATAATTACATTACATTCGGTGACATAGCTGCCAATGGAATCACCCAGGGCGAGGTTGCGTTTGACCAGCATACGATCAACTCTTCTAATGGTATTTTATCCAGCATGTGGGATGCATCATACGATGGAATTAATCGAGCCAATGCAGTCATTGATCGAGTACCAGCTTCTCAGATGCAGGAAGAAGTTAAAAACCGGATTCTTGGCGAGGCATACTTTTTACGAGGCCTGTTTTATTTTAATCTGGTGAGAATCTTCGGGGGGGTGCCACTGCACACGTCAGAAGTAAACTCATTGGAAAAAGTAGCCTTGGCCAAATCTTCGGAAGATGAAATCTATCAAACGATCGTTGCGGATCTGGAGAAAGCAAGCGAGTCGTTACCCATTGTGCCTACTGAGGTTGGCCGAGCAACCCAGGGAGCCGCCAAAACCTTATTAGCCAAGGTTCATCTAACCCTGGGTGATTTTGAACAAGCCCGAAATCTTTCAAAAGAGGTAATGGACCTTGGAGTTTACGAACTATGGGAAACCTACGAGGATGTATTTAAAGTAGCTAACGAAAACGGCAAAGAGTCGGTGTTTGAAGTGCAGTTCAGAAGCAATGCCGGAGGCGAGGGTAACAGTAAAACCTTTATTATCCCTTCCCGACTAACCGACCTGGTTATGAATGGCCCGGTATTTCGCGACTATTACCTAACCGAAGACCTAATTAATCTTTATGCCCCGGAAGACCAGCGAGCAGCGACCAACGCAGTAGATTCACTCATTGTAGGCACTGACACAGTGCGCTTCGATGGCACCGTTAGTATCAAATATCTGGATGACAGCTTTACGACTGACGTGCAGGATGCCGATAACAATTTTATTGTGATGCGCTACGCGGAGGTTCTCCTGATGTTTGCTGAAGCCGAAAACGAAGTGGCCGGACCAACCGCTGCAGCCATTGATGCCGTTAATCAGGTACGCCGACGAGCATTTAGTCAGGATATTATGAGCCCTTCCGACTATGATCTGAATGCCGGAATCAGTCAGGCAGCCTTGCAGCAAGCCATCTGGGATGAACGCTTTAGGGAGTTTCCAATGGAAGGTATGCAGTGGTTTGATCTGAAAAGGACCAACCGGCTGCTAGCTATAGAAGAGATTGAGGAATATCAGGCGGTATATCCGATACCCCTCCGGGAGATGGATATCAACCAGCAAATGGTGCAGAATACGGGCTACTAACCAACAACCGGCCCCATAGCAAAGCAAACCTAATATTTCGGGTTTGCTTTTTTTGTTTCCGCCGATGACGAACACCCTCCTCACTTCAAAAATCTGATTATTATAAAGGTGAAAGTGCTTTTTATCCTTATCTTCCCTTCTTTGATTTTTTTTATTAACAACAGCAACCTATGCCTACGGCCCTACCCCTCTCATTAAAATCAGTCTTCTTACTGTTCACCTACCTCTTCTTTCAGATAATATTCTGCTCTGAAAGTATAGCTCAAACCCCGATCCCAACTGCTGAATCTGTTTCCATTCACGTAGACTTCACGCAGACCAAGGGTACCATGAACCCTATCTGGGCGTGGTGGGGACACGATGAGCCGAACTACACCTATATGAAAGACGGAAAGAAACTTCTTACTGAGTTATCCAAGCTGAGTCCGGTTCCGGTGAACATGCGCGTACATAGTTTGCTGGTGACTGATGAAGGGCCACGCGCTGCCCTGAAGTGGGGCTCTTCCAATGCTTACACCGAAGATGAACAAGGTAACCCCATTTATGACTGGACCATTACCGACAGTATTTTTGATACCTACATAGAACGAGGCATGAAACCTCTGGCCCAGATTGGCTTCATGCCCAAAGCTCTGTCTACTCACCCTGAGCCTTACCGCCACCACTGGAAACCCGGTGCTGACTACGACGACATTTATACCGGTTGGGCATACCCTCCCAAGGATTATGAGAAATGGGCGGAGCTGGTCTACCAATGGGTAACCCACTGTGTTGACCGGTATGGAAAGGAGGAAGTGGAAAGCTGGTATTGGGAATTGTGGAACGAACCTAACATTGGTTACTGGCGCGGCACCACCGAAGAATACATTAAACTATATGACTATACCGCCGATGCCGTTAAACGAGCTCTTCCCACGGCAAAAATGGGTGGCCCGGAAACTACCGGACCCGGTTGGGATGAGGCTGCGGACTTTCTGACTACTTTTCTGGATCATATTCTTGAAGGAAAAAACCATGTGACTGGAGAAACCGGTGCCCCACTGGATTTTATTACGTTCCACGCCAAGGGAAGCCCCAAGGTGGTAGATAGTATGGTTCAGATGAACATGGGCCAACAACTACGCGACATTGATAAAGGATTTGAGATAGTGGCTTCGTACGATAAACTTAAAGACTTGGCTATCATTATCGGTGAATCTGACCCGGAAGGATGTGCTGCCTGTTCGGAAGCTGATTATCCGCACAATGCGTATCGGAATGGCACCATGTATTCCAGCTACACCGCCGCCTCATTTGCTCGCAAATACGAGCTGGCCGATCATTACGGAGTTAATTTATTGGGAGCTGTCACCTGGGGATTTGAATTTGAAGATCAGCCCTGGTTTGCCGGATTCCGGGACATGGCGACCAACGGAGTGGATAAACCAGTACTAAACGTATTCCGCATGTTTGGGATGATGCCCGGCGAACGGGTTGAGGTAAGCGGAGATCCGGCGGAAAGTGCTAACCAAAGTACGACGGCTAGTGCATCATCCAACCTGGCTTACGATTTTATGGAGGTAAGGGATGAAAGTGTTCGCGGTGAACAACCGGATATCAATGCCCTGGCGACTATTGATGAGCGTACCGCCACCATTATGGTCTGGAACTATCACGACAATAATGAGGAAGCACCTGCCTCACCCGTAGAAGTTACGCTAAAGGGCATCCCGGTCGGCCAGGCTTTGCTGCACCATTACCGTATTGACGATCAGCACAGTAACTCCTACGAAGTCTGGAAAGCCATGGGGTCGCCTCAGAACCCTACATCGGAACAGATTAATGCACTGGAACAGGCGGGACAGTTGCAGCTTCTTACCTCACCGGAATGGGTACAGATTCAGGATGGTAATGCGGTGGTCACCATGCTATTGCCTCGGCAGGGAGTGAGCCTGTTGAAACTGACTTGGTAATAGGCCATCAGAAAATTGCTCTTGGCTACTTTCTGGTTGGCCCTGCTTTAATTTCCTGCCATAGGCTATCAAGTTCCGCCAGCCGTTCAGGATTCACCTCGGCAACGTTGTTGGTTTCCTGAACGTCTTCGGCCAGATGATAAAGCTGAGGAGATGTGCTCATACCCGTTTCAATATTTTTGTTGGCGAGCCAGTCCGGTGCTTTGGTGGCCGAGGTAATATATTTCCAACCATCTTTCCGAACCGTAAATGCAAAGGCTTCTTCCACCAGATAGGGTCTTTCTTCTCTAGCATTTCCTCTCCAGGTATCCCACATAGCAAAGCTATCCGGAGCTTCTTTTTCATCCAGTGCATAGCCCAGCAGTTCGGCAAACGAATGATACAAATCTACCTGACTCAGCAACCGGTCACTTTGCTCTCCGGCAGGAATCTCACCGGGCCAGCGAATGATGGTGGGAACTCTCGTACCAGCCTCAAACGCGCTGTATTTGCCGCCCTTAAATTGCCCTGAAGGCCGATGATCACCCAATAGTTCCACGGCCTGATCATCATAGCCATCGTCCAGCACTGGCCCATTGTCGGAAGTAAAAATCAGAATGGTATTCTCGGCCAGACCTTTTTCTGCCAGTATTTTCATCACTTCCCCCACACACCAGTCCATTTGAGCAATGGCGTCACCTCGCGGCCCCATGGTTGACTTTCCGACAAAGCGCTCATTCGGCACCCGGGGTACATGAATATCGTGCAAAGCGAAGTACAGGAAAAAGGGTTGTTCAGTATTCTGACTGATAAAGTCTTTCACTTTTACGGTCAGCACATCGGCAAACTCTTCGTCTTTCCAGAGAGCCGCCTCGCCTCCTTTCATATAACCAATCCGACTGATACCATTTACAATCGTCTGACTGTGCTGTGTATCCGCTTTCATCTTCAGCAAGTCCGGACGCTCCAATCCGGTGGGCCGGTCACTAATATTTTCTTTATAACTGATGGTGATCGGATCATCCGGATCAAGATTGACTACTTCCTGATTTTCTACGTAGACGGTGGGCACCCGGTCTCCGGTAGCGGGTAACAGAAAACTGTAGTCAAATCCTATCTCGGCCGGTCCTGGGGTAATTTTCTCATTCCAGTTTACTTCACCCCGTCCAAGCCCTAGATGCCACTTACCAATAACAGCGGTCTGATACCCGTTTTTCTGAAGCATTTTGGGTAATGTTCCGATTACAGGATCAATCAGCAAAGGAGCATCTCCCGGGAGTATCGCAGCATTGTTACGAAACGCATAACTCCCCGTCAGCAAAGAATACCGGGAAGGAGTGCAGGTAGCAGCGGAGCAATGCGCATCCGTAAACAATAACCCTTCCGCCGCCAACTGATCAATATTAGGGGTTTCTACGCCTTTGGCTCCGTACACGCCAACATCCCCGTATCCGGCATCATCCGCATAAATGATAATGATATTGGGCTTAGTAGTTACCACTTCCTTTTCTGTTTCCTGGGATTGACATGCAGCCAGACCGAAAAGAAGAAGTATAAGTTTGAAACGAACTTTCATTGATTTACAGGTTGCTGATTGTTGAATTGTTGATTGCTAAATTGCTCATTGCTGATGCTTGTGAAGTATTCGTATATTCAGGTACTTCATTACTGCTTACCGCTTCACCATGCCCACTCTCTCAACTCAGTCCATCGATCTCCATTTAACCCTATGCACCAACCTCCCAGCTCCCAGCCCTATCGGTCTCCGTTTTACATTCACTCATTCAATCTCACACTCACTTCTATTTTTTAGCAGGCCATAGCTTCTGTATATCATCATTCACTCCCAGATATTCATACTGCTGTAAGGCAATCGGAACGTTGCCGTTTACTATCATGAAATCATGGAAATTCCGTAAGTTAAATTCATCTCTTTGCCGGATTTTAGCATCGGCCAGGAACTTCATGATCTGAATCTTGCCAATCTGGTAGGAAATGGCTTGTCCGGGAGTCAGGCTGAAAAAACCCGCTTCCTGGACGGCAGTTTCTCTGTCCATCGGCACAATGGTTTCCAAATAGTTAGCCGCTTCGGGAATATCGTAATTGCCAATAGCCAGGTTTACATCCACATCCACCCTCAAGGCTCGCAGCCTCATAAAACTGTACATGATCTCCCGCGTACGAGGTCGGTCGTCCAGCAAGCCAAACTGCAAGAGCATCTCTTCCACATAAAACCCAATGCCTTCAATCGGCCCGGAATCGAAGAAGCGGCGACGGATAGGGTTCGGGTTTTTCCAGGAACGTACCAACTGGAAATAATGTCCTGGAACTCCTTCGTGAATGATGATCGGACGAGGGTCCTGAGCAATGGCCCGGTAGAAATACGGCAGGTCCCAGGAAGGATCACGGATGTAGCTCACTCCATCCACATCCAACCGGGATTCCGAGGTCAGATCATCGGTAACGCCCAGGTGCGATAATGGTGCCAAATGGGCAGGGAGTTCCTGATTGATATAATGATGCACGTCATCCGGCACGCTCATGATATTCTTGGCTTCCAGAAAATCCCGGATGTTCTGTTCTTCTTCCCGTTCCTTATCAATCTGTGCCTGGGCATTCTCAAACAGTTCGGAAGCAGGTTCATCCGCATTGCGAAGTTGCTCAAATACATCAAAGGCAACCGAACGGCTCCATTCCATTCCGCCCATCGTCAGCAATTCTTCCGGGGTATAGGGCATCAACGCAATATTCTTCAGAAAATAAAGATAGTTTTCTCGCCCTACATCAAAGGATTTTGCCATGTCAGGCATTTGCTCGTTCAGCCACTTAGCATATGATACCAACGCATCCGACGCTCCGTTCGTCGCCTTTTTCAGCCGTTGATGATATTTCTTTGCGATAATTTTCTGCAATTCCGATTGCACCTCGGTTAACTTCTGATCAATCCCTTCCAGATTATTCAGGGCGATGACCGCTCCACCGGCAAAGGGTTCGGTAAGGTTGGTTTGGGCATGCTCCACGGTGGCCGGAATGGCAGTCATCCGGGTGATAATTTCCTCGGCCCATTCATCGGTCATTTCGGTATGCCACACCAGCAGTTCAAAGAGTGGTCCCAGGGTTTGGTGCACATAAAAATCAGGATTTCGGTTGGGAAGCTGCAACACATTCAGTTCCCAGTTGACCCGCTCTACTGCCGAGTGCAGCAGCAGGAAATCCACGCTATCCGAACGGCTCCAAGCGTGCTGATCAATAGCATTTAGTTCCTGACGAAAGCGCTGGTAGTCCTGCCGATACTGTTGCAAAGCTTCAGGGGAATAGTCGGGAGTCCAGCCCTTCGGCCGTTCTACCCGGTTAATATCATCGCCGCTAGCCGGTTGCATCTTGGCACGCCAGGCAAAGAAATTCTCGCCAAATTGCTGTAAATCCTGATTGGGTGGGGTAAAGAGGATTGTAAGAAAGGTGCAGAGGCTTAGGATCATGTCTTTATCGATTTGAGATCAAATATTGTTTAAAGCTATTCTTCCGAGGTAAACCAACTCAGGTTGGCCTGAGTAACAGCTTGGCGGTACGATTTCCACTCGTTGGCATAAAATGCCTCAACCTTCTTGTGAAAGTTTTCAACCAACTGTTCGGCCTGCGCTACCAGCTCTTCATCCTGACTGGAAGGTATTACTAGTCGGGCGCGAAGGGCTTGTAAGGCATCGGATACTTTTGAGTAAGCCGTGGTCTCGAACGACTGCCAGGCTCCTACCTGTTTCTCCGGTCGGTGGCCTTTCGCCAGATCATTCAACTTTTTTATTTTATCCTGTATGGACTGGGTGCTTTTCCGAAGCTCCTGATGAGAAGAATCATTCAGTTGGTCTAACTGAGATAAAACTTGCCGGGCAGTAGTATCACTTTCCGCTAATCGGTTGAGGGACGTTGCGAATTGGGCTACCGATTTATCCAGTTGTTTTCGTAGCGCATACAGAGCTTCATCTACCTCCGGTCGATGCTCAAAGCGAGGATCAGGAATTACGGTGACCTCGGTGGTATCCTTCGTGCCGGCATAACTGAGCACAATGGTATACGTACCGGGCAGCACCGGAATTTCCCGAGTTTCTTCATCTACATACGCACCGGGTAACTGAGCACTTTTCTCATCCAGCTTCCAGGTAAGATAGTTCAATCCAGTATCTAAATCAGACCGGCTAAGTGACTGAATTTCTTGCTGTTGCGCGTTATATATTTGAGCAGTTACTTGAGTACTATCCTCAACATTTTCTACGTAAAACGGAATCAGTGTTTTCTGAAAAGGGCGGTTCTCCCCTTCAAAAGTAGTGTGAAAACCAGTCCAGATATTACCGGGTGGGTTGATGAATAATCCTTTTACCTGTACCGCATCATTCATGGGTAATGCTGTCAGTGGACCTTTCAGTCTTCCCGCAGCGGCTTCCCGCAGCGTCAGCAGATCATCCAGCACCCAAATTGCCCGACCGAAAGTACCCACAATCAGGGCAGACTCTCGTTCCTGAATGGCCAGATCCATCGTAGAAACCGATGGGAAGCCATTCTGAAATTGCGTCCAGCTACTGCCTTCATCGAGGCTGATCCACAAACCATTTTCCGTTCCCAGGAATATTAGGTTGGGCTCTGTCGGGTCCTGAATAACCGATAGCGCGTAACCCTTTACATCCGATTCATCTACGATCCTCTCCCAGCTTTTTCCGTAATCCCGGGTCAGGAAAAGATACGGGGAATAATCACCCTGCCGGTAATTGTTGACCACCAGCCAGGCCGTTCCAGCATCATAGGGCGAGGCTTGTATCTGGGTAATCCAGCCCTGCTCCGGCATCCCTTTTACATTTTCAGTGAGATTCACCCAGTCCTCGCCCCCATTACGGGTAAGTTGCACTTGTCCGTCATCGGTTCCTACCCAGATCGTTTCCCGTTCTATCGGACTTGGGGCGATAGCCAGAATGGAGTTATAGAACTCCGCCCCGGAGGCATCAATGGTTAAGCCGCCGTAGTCCTGCTTCTGCTGCTCGGGGTTATCAGTGGTCAGGTCGGGCGAGATGATCTCCCAGGTAGCTCCCTGATCGATGGTCTTATGCAGGAACTGGCTACCGTAATAGGCAGCATGCTGATTCCAGGGGTCTCGGGCAAAACCGGCATTCCAGTTAAAGCGTAGGCGGGTATCCAGATCGGGGGCGGGTGGTTTAATGCTTTGGTAATAGCCCGTCAGTTTATCGTAGCGGTAGAGGTCACCGTTCTGAGAAGTCCCGTAGCCAAAGCGGGAGTCAGTCGAGTCAGGAGAAATGTAAAAACCATCACCGCCCACCAGGTACTGCCAGTACAGGGTTCGGATACCTCCCCGCTTCCACACATAACCCGGCCCCGACCAGTTGCCGTTGTCCTGCATGCCGCCGTACACATTGTAGGGCATGTCGTTATCAACACTGATGTGGTAGAACTGGGCTACTGGAATGGTTTCAGGGAAATACCAGCTTTCGCCGTGATCGTGGGTGATGCCCAGTCCGCCATCTCCACCAATGATGAAGAAGGTGGGATCATTTGGATCAACCCAAAACGCATGGAAATCGGCGTGAATGCCTTTGGTCTCATCGGCGGGAATCATAGGGACGGGATCAAAGCTTTTACCCCCATCGTAGCTGAGGCTGAGGGGTTGATAGATATTGTAGAGCCGGTTCTGGTCCTGCGGGTCAACGGCTAATTCCTGAAAGTAGAAGGGGCGATTATTGGTAAAGCGGGGATTATCGTTGATCATTTCCCAATGGAAACCACCGTCATCACTGCGATACAGGGCATTCTTCGTCGCTTCCACTTTGGCGTAGATGCGATTTGGATTACTTCGGGCAATGGCGATGCCGATACGCCCCAGTTCTCCGGTCGGAAGGCCGTTTTCTTCACCCAACCGCTGCCAGGTTTCTCCTCCATCCAACGTCATAAACAAACCCGAACCCGGTCCGCCCGACGTAAAGCTGTAGGGTGTGCGACGGTGCTCGTACAGTGCGGCGATAATTTTATTGGGGTTGGAGGGGTCCATCACCATATCTCCCACCCCGGACTGGTTGTTGGTGAACAGAATCTTGCTCCACGTTTTCCCTCCGTCAGTGGTTTTGTACACACCCCGATGCTCATTCGGAGTAAAAGGATCGCCCATCGCCCCTACGTACACCACATCTCCATCACTGGGGTCAATGAGGATGCGATGAATGGTTTTGGTTTCTTCCAGTCCAACAAACTGCCAGGTTTTTCCGGCATCCAGGCTTTTGAACAGGCCCTGCCCCAGGTTCATAGAGTTACGAGGATTTCCCTCCCCCGTCCCTACCCATACCACACTGGGATTATCCTGCTGTATGGCTACAGCCCCAACATTCTGGGTAGGTGCCTCATCAAATACACTCTTCCAGGCCGTGCCCCCGTTCTCCGATTTCCAGACGCCCCCGGAGGCCGCTCCCACATAGATAATCTCGGGATTGAAAACCACTGCATCGATGGACGTGATCCGCCCGCTCATATTAGCCGGACCTACATTGCGGATACGAAGGTTCTGAAATTTACTGGCATCAAATTGCTGGCCCGAAATCTTATTGGGAAGGAATAAGCACAGACAGCACAAAATTATAAAAGGTAGTAGTGTAGAACGAATCATCAAGCGAATAGTAAACAACTCGCAAGATATTCATCCCCTCGGAAAAATAAAGTTTTTAATTGTTGTTCTGCCAATAAAGCATGCAAATTTCACCGATATTCTACTTACTCCCAATTGCCTTATTCACTACCGGAGCTACCTTCGTGGCAAAGAGCTCCAATGAACGCATCATTTTGCTATGAGGTATACTGCCTACGCTCATCTGAAGCAGAAAGCGGTCGTGCCCGAATATCTCATGTTGAAAGAGAATCTTGTCAATCACTTCCTGCGGACTTCCTACCACGTTAGCCCCGCGCAGCGTGCGGGACGCCTCAAACTGTTCCCGGCTCATGGGAGGCCAGCCTCGCTCCCGGCCTATCTTATCCATCACCTGTTTAAAGGCCGGAAAGGAAATATCTGACGCATCCTGAGAGTTTTCGGCAATAAACCCGTGCGAATTAATGCTCAATGCCGGTTTTGGCTTACCCGCATCACTGGCACCCCGTCGGTGTATCTCCGTTAATTGCTTAAACTGCTCGGGCATCCCTCCGATAATGGCTACTGCCATCGGAAGTCCCAGGTATCCGGCCCGATACGCTGATTGTGGAGTACCTCCCACCGCTACCCAAATGGGCAAGGGAGACTGCACCGGATAAGGGTAAACCGGCAGATTTTGAATGGATGACCGGTGGTTCCCTTTCCAGTTTACCGGCTTATTTTCCCGTAGAGTGAGTAAAAGATCCAGCTTTTCAGCAAACAGTTCGTCATAATCATTCAGGTCATAACCAAACAATGGGAATGATTCAATGAATGAGCCTCGGCCCACCATAATTTCGGCTCGTCCCTTAGAAAGAAGGTCCAGGGTAGCAAACTGCTGGTAGGCACGTACCGGGTCTTCGGAGCTTAGGACGGTGACCGCACTGCTTAACCGGATTTGCCGGGTGATGCCAGCCGCCGCAGCCAGAATAGTAGTGGGAGATGAAGAGAGGTATTCCTCCCGATGATGTTCTCCAATGCCGAAAACGTTGAGTCCGGCTTCATCGGCTAGTTTGATCTCTTCCATCAGATCACTGATTCTTTGGGCCGGGGAAAGTACTTGTCCGGTCTTTTGATCAGGCAGGTTTTCGACGAATGTATAAATACCAAATTCCATGATAGCAATCTCAGTTAGTATAAACTATGTTTTAATCTAGATAATACCTGCTTATTAAGTTCTTGACTTTCTTGTTGGCAGCCCTCAAGCCGGGCAGACTTTTACTTTTTCCATCGATGAAAAAGTAAACAAAAAATCTAGGAAAGCTTGAAACCGCATGGGCGGTCCCATCACTTCGTTCAGACAGCAAGCTTTCCCTTTATAGGAGCGAATTACTAATACGCTTTCATTCGGTACTTAGAACGTTATCCTGAGCACTACGTTCTGCCTATCTCGAGAATAATAAGCACTGCCACTTAATTTTGCTATGGATTGACTCTTGCTTCAGCTTCCATTTCGATCAGATACTCCTCGCCTACCAGTTTGGCCTCCACCAGAGTGTTGGCAGGTTGGATGTGGGCGAAGCGGTCACCGTGGGCCCGAGCTACGGGTTCCCAATCGTTGATGTTGCGGACAAAGATACGGGTACGGTCTACATCTTCCAGCGTCCCTCCCAATGATTCAATCGCCCCCTGTATTTTATCGATGACGAAGTGGGTTTGGGCGGCGGGGTCGTTGCCTCCGATCGGCCGGTTGCCGTGGGTAGCGGTAGTACCGGATACTAGGATACGGTCACCACTGCGTACCGCCCGGCAGAAACCGGCCAGATCTTCCCATACGGTTCCACTTAGAACTTTAGTTCTCCCCTGATGTCCTTCAACCGGAGTATAAGGTTGAGGCATGGATTGCAGGTGGTGGCTCAGATCGCCGGAGGCGGTCAGGAAGGGGGGCTTTCGGTACTCATCACCGCAGCCGCCGGGAATGGGTTCCAGGGCGTGTTGCGCTTCCCGAATCCGCTGATGATCATCTTTGTCCAGAGAAAGTTTATAGATTGCCTGATTCTCTTCAATATGTTCGCTTTGCCCTAACCGCGCACCGATGATCACTCCACCTACCGCAGGTTGATCTAAAATAAAGCGAGTGGCAACGGTAGCCATTGAGACTTGATGTTTCGCGGCCACATCCTGCAATACCCTTAGCAAACTTTGATACTTCTCCCAACCTCCCGCAGTATCAATAAAGCGTTTGTACTTCATCTGCGACCAGGTGCTTAGCTGCTCCATGTCCGGTTCGGGCTGATCAAACCACTTTTCGGTCAGAAAACCTCCGGCCAGGGTACCGAATGCCAGTATCTTTACTCCGTATTGTTCGCACACCTCAGTCATGGCTCCCGATGCCCGCTGATCGAGGAGGGAATAGCAAATTTGGTTGGAAACTGCCTCAATACCACTGGCCAGGGCTATGCGCAGATGGGCAGCATCGAAGTTGGTCAGACCGATATGCCGGATTAAGCCTTCTGCTTTCAAATCCTGCAACCAGAACAGGCAATCTAGCCAGACCGGGTCGGCATAGTTCCAAGCGTGAAACTGGAGCAAATCCAGAGTGTCTGATTGCATTCGATCCAGTGAAAGTTGTACGGCATCTCGCACCTCCTGTTGCGTAACTGGTCCCGGTTTAGGTACCCACTTGGTCAGTAGTTGAACCGGGGCTCCTGAGGAATACTGCTGGCGATAGGTTCCGGTGATGATCTCGGCAGAACCGTAGTGGTCGGCCATATCAAAGGTGGTGAACCCAGCTTCCACGTAAGGGTGCATGGCTCGGGCTGTTTCTTTGGGGTCCAGGGTGGTTCCGTTGCGTTCCATATCGGCAATCTGCCAGAGGCCGGTGAGCACGCGCGAGATTTTCAGGTCCGGGGCCAGGGTGCAGTGAGTATCCATAAAATAGTAATTATTCGGGAGGCAAGCAGGCAAATCGTTGTCGGATATTGACTCCCTGTTTTTTAAGTGCGCTTAATTTGATAAAGTAGAGAACTGAGGCTAACAGCATGACGATCAGCCAGATAGGAGTAGAATGATAATACCAGGCTTCAGCCTCGCTACTAAGATCTTTCCAGGTATGGATCGTTAAGAAAACGATTAACAGTAATGTGCCCGACCAGCCCAGAATCTGCTGAACCTTGCGGTTTCTGATCACTTTAATCTCACCGGCCAGCGTTGGGTTAATACGAGGCAGCGTGATGAGCGTAATGCACATCAGCAGGAAATTAACCATCATGGAAGTTACCATAATATCAATCCCCAGAAAGAAATCCCCGGCAAAGTGACTACCCAGAATACCTACCGATGCCATACCACCGCTGATCAGCAAAGCCACGTGGGGCGTATGCCAGACCGAATGCACCACGGCAATCCCTTTCGGAAAAATACCATCCTCCGCCCAGGCAAACATCAGGCGGGACACCGAGAGCAGCATGGCGGGAAGATCATTAATCAGGGCAATAGCAGCCCCCGCCACGATAGCAACCGCCAACCCGGCCGGGAGCACATATCGCAGCAGACCGGGAGCACTGATGTCGCGGGTCATGGCTTCTTCGGCGACGAATGTCCAGGGAATGGTATGATAGACCGAGGCGGTAAACAGAAAGTAAAAGCTACCCACCACTGTAATCGCCAGAGCAA
This sequence comes from Roseihalotalea indica, assembly GCF_022458895.1. Next base: position 380,953 of record NZ_JAINFL010000004.1, read on the forward strand.
TGGCCAAGGGCAGATTACGGGAAGGGTTACGCGCCTCGCCCCCAGCCTGAGCGATGGAATCAAACCCGATAAAGCTGGAGAATAATACAGCCGATGCCGCCAGAAAGGTAGGCAAACTAAAACTGGTTTCACCCACCGGCTGGTGAACCCGGCCTTCCTGCGCCAGCAACCCGGCGGCAAAATCTTGTTGATTGAAGACAAGCCCCGCTACAATAACGATAGCCCCTAGCCCAAACATCAGAAACATGAGAGGAATCAACGTACGCTCGTAGAATTGAGCGCCGCGAATGTTGACCAGTACAAATGTCCACAACAACAGCAAAGCCACACTAACCCGCACCCAACCCGTATCCAGAACTTCGGCCACCTCCGCCCATTCCATCCCCAAAGCAATATCCCGCAGGAACGGAACGATCACGTAGGAAACCACTCCGATAACAATAGAAAGGCCAAACCATTGAGAAAAGCTGGCGACAAAGCCCAGATACGGATGCAGACCTCGGCTGGCATAAAGATAACTACCACCAGCCCGCGGCATGGCCGAAGCCAGAATGCTATAGGCAAAAGCCGCCAGAATGGCCGGAATAGCCGCCAGCAGAAAGGCCGGAAGTACATAAGGCCCGATACCTGGTACATTCCGCTGGATCATGAAAGGCACTACATTGATAGAAGCCCCGAGCATGGAGCAGATGCCCGTAGCGGCAAGTCCAAGTAAACCCAGCCGTCTGACCAGTCCGGTAGGTGATGAAGTAGCGGGTGCGTCAATCATAGAAGATGCGAAAATGCATTTTTTCAGCCACTTACGCTACTGTAAACCTGATTTCAGTCAGTTTTAGGGTATCATCAGTACATAATGAGCATTTTCACTACCCGAGCATCAAGGATGAATAATACTAATTGAAAATTCAAGATGCGTATCATACTGTCTATCATCGTTTTGCTGGGTTTGTGATATGCAATAGACTTTATTACGTTTGGTTTAGTAAGCAAAAATGAAAGTAAAATCATAGTGCTTGTTGTGCTCAGAGTTCTCTTCGAGCGGCCGGCGCCCGGTAACTCTGAGCGAGATGAATGTAGGAATTTGTTCTACTCAAGCCATACCATCTGGGTAAAAGCTCCGTTGGTCGCGGCATCCCAAACTTCCAATCGTACCCATTTACGGTTTTTAAGTGTCACCGGAAAGGTGAAGGTTTTCTCGCCAAAGGCCGGAGTATCTTGTAAGTCAATCGTTTCGCGGTACACCTGCTGTCCGTCGCCGGAAATAATTTCGGCAAACTGTAACGGGAAGGTCCAGCGGATGTCTACTTCTACGGTAGCCTCTCCGCTTCTATCCAATGCTAAGGTCTCACCGGAAGTGCTTCCGTTCACGGTAAAGCGGGGTAGCAGGATTTCTCCGGTGGTTACGAAGAACTTTCCCTGTTGCATGGCATCCAGTACGGGTTGCCAACCATCGGTAAATTCGGGCAGCTCTTCCATTTGCAGGTAGTTAACGTTCATGTGTCCGTACAGCTCATAATCTGGCTCAATCTTAAATAAATCAGCCTCGGCGATAACATGCTTTTTCTCTCCCCAATTTGCCATATCATCCATCACATCCAGTACCCGTTTCCCCAGCCGAGGCTGAGATAAGTCGGCGGGCATGGCCTTCCAGGCTGCACCAAAAAAACGATCGGAATGAAAAAAATCTTCTTCCTGATACTCGTCAGGAAATCCCGTGGAGCCTTTGATTCTCGCATGAGCCGTCCAGGCTAAGCCTTTTTCGTCTTCCAGCAGTTGAAGCATGTCTTCGGCACTGCCGATCCGGTAAACCGTTCCGTACTGCGGGTGTTCTTCCCGGTAGGGCATATCCTGCTCCCGGGACATCACCCAATAAACAGGCTCAGGGAAAATATTCATCCAGTGGCCACCCAGAAAGTTATTAGGTTCCTCGCCCGGTAGCAGTAGAAAATCACCGGTAGAGAGGCGTTCACACTCTTCAAACAGCAGCTTGAGTTCGGAAAACCGTTTGATCTCCGGCCCCCGGGGACTGCCCGGCCCATGAAACTCACCCAGGTGTACAATATTCACTCCGATGTTACGGAACGCTTTCACGAAGCCGGGAATATCCGGCAGGGGTTTATGAGTGAGTACATCATCAGTGTGCTCGGTATGAAAGTGGCTGGACATGGTGTAGTAGCCAGAAAGCGACTCGTAAGAATCGCTGTGCGTGAATTTCTTGACCTCCTCCAGCACTTTACCGTCTTTTTCAGTACTAAGCAGGCAAAAGAAACTCAGCCGCTGCTGCGTACTGGGCGGAGCGTTGAACCAGGGTACCCAGCGCCGGTCACCCAAAGGCTCGTGCCGGATGCCGATGCCAAACCCGGGCAGCATACTCCGGTAGTCGTTACCAAACCAGGTGTGCTGCAGGTTATAAGCATTGTCCAGCGGATAAAAATACTGATGGGGTGATGGAAAGACTGCCATACTGCCTTTATCACTCTGACCGATAATGGTCCGGTACTTGACCGCCACTGCTTGACTTTTGGCCTGATCACTAACAATCGTATCCTGTAAGTAGCCCTCAGGATTAGCCCACCACACCTTTTCCCAGGGTGACTGTTGTGCAACCATACCGGCATCGTACAGAATAGCCAGAGAGTCCTGCTCGGAACTCACCACCGCTTCCACTTTCATGAGCGGACTGCCGTTGAACAGCGTGAATTCCAGTGCTCCCGAAAAGGGACCGGCTTCGGCACCATCTACTACGATGTGAGTGCGAGCGCCCTCGCTAGTGACGGTCACACTTTGTTTGCTTAACTGTAGTTGGTGAGTCTCATGGGGTAAGTGGGCCGGGTTGTCAAAGAAGATCACCCAACCATCTCGTTTGGCAAGGTCTCTTTTGCCGATCGTAAGAAGAAAAGCAGGCTCCAGATTGGCGGCCACTTCCTGAAAGTTCTGATCCCTGGTTAGCTGAATGCTTTTCAGCAGAGGATTTTCGGAATGCAGATCGACAAGCAGTCGTCCCTGCTCGGTTTCACCAGTCGGCCAGATCACATCCAGCACGCTGTCTTTCAGGGTAGCGGTGGCTTCTCCTTTCTGATCAAAATCCGACAGATCAACCGGAATCTGAGCGTAAGTCAAAATACTGAGCAGCAGGAATGCCAGAAGCAGGCCTGTAATTTTTATGTTTGCCATAGTTATCCAGCGTTTGCTGTTGGTTGTTGTAATATTAAGCTAAGAAGAAATTTCTGTGTTGCTCAGAGTCCTCTGCGAGTGACTCTGAGCAGGAATAATCTTCGAGCTGCTTACCCAGAATATTTTTATTTCCTACTATTACTTGAGGCTATCAGAAAGATTTACCTCACAGGTCTCAGAGTTCTCTTCGAGCGGCCGGCGCCCGGTAATTCTGAGTAGGTGGTGGGGAGCGAGAATAAAGATAAATTAGAGGATGAGAGACTTAATAGTCCCTCACCCCGGTTCAGTTATTTTCCCGCCGCGCTCGTATTATTCTGATAAAGTTTCTGGTGCAGTTGCTTGAGTTTCGCCTCATCAAATTTGATGACTTTGCGGTCGTAGGTCATGAGGCCGTTGGTTTCTACCTCTACATCGGTGGTTTGGGTGTAGATAGCGGCGGAAAGCCCTTTGTCCAGCAAGGGTAACAGGTCATCCATAAGCTTCTGGTAGCGAGCCATGAGTTCGTCCTGGTTTTTAAAGCTTTGGTAGCCCCAATTGTCTTTCTCCTGCCAGGTGTGGCCATCTTCCGGTAACCCCAGCCCACCAAACTCACCTAATACAATCACGCGGGTTTTGCCAAACAGGTCGGGTCGCGGCATGGCCGGGTCGGGATAGTTATGCAGGTCCATGATGTGGCCTACTTCAAAGAAGTTTCCTCCGCTGGCACTGTTGATCAGGCGGGAAGGGTCATACTCCATGGTCCAGTTGGTGATCTCTTCGGTCTTGAACTGCCCCCAGGCTTCGTTGAAGGGTACCCACACCACGATGGAAGGAAAGTTATGAAAGTCGTCCATGATGGCTTTCCACTCGGTGCGGTAAATCTCTTCGGATTCTGCGGTACGTTCCCGTTCGGTACCGGGTCCGATCACGCCGGGGCGCTGGTTCCACTGATTGCCCATGTCTCCGCTGGGCATATCCTGCCATACCAGCATGCCTACGCTATCGCAGTAGTAGTACCAGCGGGCGGGCTCTACCTTCACGTGCTTGCGAATCATGTTAAAGCCCATCTCCTGGGTTTTGGTGATGTCGAATAACAGAGCCTCGTCGGTCGGTGCAGTATACAGACCATCGGGCCACCAACCCTGATCCAGCGGGCCGTACTGAAAATAAGGTTCGCCATTGAGCAGCATCCGCTGAATACCATTCTCATCTGCTTCCATGCTGATCTTGCGCATAGCCGAGTAGGTTGCTACCTGATCAATCACTTTTCCGTTGCGAAGCAGCGCCACCTCCATGTTGTACAAATGAGGATTTTCCGGGCTCCACAATGTTGGGTTCTCTATGGATAGGGTTGCTTCTTCGCTGGCCCCTACGGTTTCTTCGGCTACGGTATTGCCACCATCCATTACCCGTACCCGGATTTGATCGCTACCCTGCCCGTTTTCAACCATGGCACTCACGGTGAACGCCTGTTCATCCAGGTTAGGAGTATTTTTGGTGGCCGCTATGTAGGACTGAGGCACGCCCTCCAGCCATACGGTTTGCCAGATGCCGGTCACCGGAGTGTACCAGATACCGTGGGGATCTTTGATTTGTTTGCCCCGAGGCTGCGGACCATCGCTGGTGGGGTCCCATACGCTGATGACCAGTTCCTGCTCGCCTCTTCCGCTGAGGGCATCCGTAATATCAAAGGAAAAAGGATCGTACCCGCCTTTGTGCGAGCCAACTTCTTCGCCATTCACAAATACATGGGCTTCCCAGTCTACCGCGCCAAAGTGAAGCAGCACCTTGTCCCGGCGCATTGCTCGAGGCACCGTAAACGTAGTCTTGTACCACAAGGTATTATCCTCGCCCACTTCCTTCGCCACTCCCGAGAGGGCCGATTCAATGGCAAATGGCACTAGAATCTGCCCTTCAAACTCGCTGGGCTGGCTGTCGTCTTTGCCGGTGATGGTATAATCCCACAGGCCATTGAGGTTTTGCCAGTTATTGTCCCGCTTCATTTGCGGACGGGGGTACTCGGGCAAAGTATTTTCCGGGTCAACATCTTCGGCCCAGGGCGTCAGGATCTTGTCGTCGACCACCTGCCAGGAGGCTTGCTGCGCTCGCAGCATCAGGGCGCTCAGTAAAAAAAAGGTTGTGAGTAATAAAAATCGGTTCATGAGAAAAATTAATGAGTGAATTGGTGAATGATAGAATGTGTGATTGTATGAATGAGTGAATATTGAATTGGTGAATATAGTATTTTAGGGTACCAGGGGGAAGGCCACTACGCGGATTTTGGTGCAGCCGAAGGGTACCAGGGTAATTTGTTCGATTTCTTCCGCCACCTCTCCCCGATAGGTATTGGAGCGGTCGGAAACGGGAATGTGGGCTACGTCATTGACCCGTTTCCATTCGGGAATTTTCCTGGCCGGGGCCGTAATCTCAATGGGTGCATTCGCCAGATTCCAGACAAAATCATCGGTTACTTCGGATACTTCCTTCACTTCCAGGTGCTCCGTTGGGTTTTCCATGACCTCTTTGAGTAAGCCATAGTTCCAGTCGTCTTCCGGGAAGATGCTGAAATAGTCGCCTTCTTCTTCGTCGTGCCCCTTTTCCCAGCGTTCGTTCAGCTTCAGCGCATACACCAGCGGGCCCCGTTCTACCGAGCGGGAATTTCTGCCCCAGTTGGATGTTCTCACCGCCATTGGCAGCTGTAAGGTTACCTGATCACCATCCTGCCAGGTTTGTTCGAGCGTTACTATTTCTCCGCCTTTCTCCCGCTGCACTTCTTCGCCGTTGATAGAGATGATCGCTTCTTCACACCAGGCGGGGATACGCAGTTGCCAGGGAAAGCTCACACTCGCTGAGGTATTGAGCGTAAAGCGGATTTCATCTTCAAACGGATAATTGGTTTCCTCCCGGATCGTCACTTCCGTAGCGTCCTCTCCTACTGTCGCGGTCACTTCGTTTGGGCTGTACTCCAACGCGGCTAATCCGCCATCGGGCGTGCCGTACCAGAGGTGAGTCGTGAACTTCGTCCAGCTTTGGTGCATGTTGGCCAGGCAGCAGGTATAGCCGCTCCGCATGCCGAATACATTATTCATTTCCCGCGAAAAGGGTAAAGAGAAGTCAAACACTCCCCGATCCACCTTCACCTGATTGGCGATCTGGAAATATTGCTTGGCATTGTAATCATCGGTGGTTTGGGCGGGAAGCACATTGAAGGTCATGCGCTCCAATGCATCCATGTAAAAAGGATCGCCGGTAATGGAAATGATCTTTTCCAGAGAATACATCGACTCGACCACCGCACAAAGCTCTACCCCTTGTACCGGATCGTTGCCGTGCAGGTCTTCATCGCCTGAGAATATTCCCATGGGCAGTCCGTGCAGGGTCATCAGATCGGTGAAGCCGGTTTTCAGATGGTCCAGGTACTGCTGATCGTGGGTGCGTTGGTAATTGATGGCGGGAGATTTCAGGGCCATCCCTACGTTTACCGCATGACGACGCATCCATTCGTCTCCGTTCTGCTGGGCCGCTGCCCAGATCACCCAATCGCGGTTTCCGAACCATTCACTCCAGGCGTAGGACTGTTCTTCGATCAGGCCAGCCAGCTCCAGTAAAGATTCGTCATTCGTATGCTGATACAGCCATTGGGCCATCATCACATTATCCGCTCCGCGAGATTTGGCCCACTCCGTCCAGGTACCGATGGGGCATTGTTCCAGGCTGGCTTTCTGGTAGGCGAAGTATTTGGTCATGAAGTTAATAACCCGCTCGTCATTCGTAGCCTCGTAGTACTGCTGGAGTACCTTGAGCATGACCATTTTGGGCCACCAGTCTTCGCCCTCACCGCAATTATCGGTAGTAATTTCAGTACCCTGTTCCCGTTCGGCTTTGGTAATGGGGCCGAAGTAGCCGGAAGGGCGTTGGTTCTCCAGCGTCCAGTTGATGTATTGAAGCACTTTATCCTTAAGCCTGGCATCGTCCAAAAGGTAGGCTAGCGGCACGGCACCGTCCAGCCAGTAGGGAGTTTCTTCCCAGCCGTCGCCTTGTCCGCCCAGCCAGCCATTATCCTCGGCGATTTTGGCATGCACTTCATCCAGATGACCGGTGGTTCCGTCCCGCATAATTTCCAGTTGATGCTTCAGCCAGCCAACGGGTTTGATGGCCCCTAACGGAAGTTCATCGTATACGGGTTTGACAAAGGATGAAGGGCTGCTCTTACCCTGAGCCTGAAGTGAATAACTGGTTAGTGATATAATTCCTAAGCTAAAAAAAGTTGCCAGTAGCAATTGCCTACTCATTCGATTGTCTTGTTTGCGTTTGATTTTGTAAATCTTTTTTCAACAGTTTGATAAAATAACCGCCTACCACGGATCGGGCCTGAAAGCCTACTTTGTGGGCATTGGTGGTTTCGTGCCAGTCGGATAATGGTACGCGCTGAGGGGTTTCGTTGGCAAACTTCCAGACGGGTTCTACCAGCGCTTTAAAATCAGCTTCATTTCCGGCCAGCGTAGCCGTCCACAGTATCCAGTCGGACTTGGTGTAGGTTTTTCGGCTGTCCAGCGGCAAGCCGTATTCGTTCTGCATTTTTTTATAGTAGGCTATTTCCTTATCTACTACTGACTGAGGGAAGATATTCAACTGTAAAATATCATCCCAGACCAGGTTATATTTCTGACTCCAGGTACCTGGCGTTTCAAAGGCCAGAGAGTAATGATCACCATCGTCGGCCAGTTCCATCCAGCGGGACGCCATCTCTTTGGCAAGTTGAGTGTGCTCCTGCGCTACATCCGTTTTACCCAGCATGGCGGCCAGTTTCCCGTAGGCGGCAATGCCCATAATGGCTTTGACAGACAGGTTCGCATTCCGGGCCAGATGACCGGCAAAATCGTCGGTAGAGAGCTGGTTAGCCGGGTCAAAACCATCGTTTTTCAGAAATTCCACCCAGGTGGTGAGGGTTTCCCAGTGCTCTTCGGCAAAGGCAGCATCCTGTTCTTTTTCTGCAATAGCGGCAGTCAGGATGATCATATTACCGGATTCTTCTACCGGCATATCTTCCCCGTACGTCTGCCCGGTAGCCACCGGATAGGTTCCTACATCGTGCGCGGCAAAAGGCTTCTCCCATCGTCCACTTTCGGAATAGTCAAAGATAAAGCGCATCATCCCTTTTAGTAGCTCGGGATTGTAGCGAATATATAAGGGGGCTGATGGATAGGTGATGTCCACGGTGCCGATAGAACCGTTGGAAAAGTTTTCTTTAGAAAAGAAAAAGAGTTGCCCATCGGGACCTTCTACGGCAGTGTGCGCTGCAATAGACTGACGGTAAGCCAGTTGGCAGAGATCGGCGTAGGCTTTTCCACCGGCTTCTTCAGCCTGCAACCGGAGTTCATCATCAAACTTCTGGCATTGCTGCATAAGCCTGATATAGTCTTTTTCGGCCACCACCAGCATGTTTTCCGGGGTCATGTCTTCATCTCTACGCCACCAGGGACGTAGTTTTTCCCCAAAGTAATTTACGGCATACACCTGATCATAAGCCAGGATCACATGCTTTTTCTGAACCTGACTGATTTCACCCAAATCAAACGTTACTCCCACGAATGTTTCGTCAGCCGGTTGGGCACCTTCCGTATCGGATGAAGGACTTTGTGTTTCCAGATTAAACACATCCGTCATAGTATGGCTGGTGGCTGTTACGTTATCTTCCTGAGGCACAGCCAGGTAGGCATACCCCCAGTCAATACGCACATCATCACCTTTCGTTTGTAGCACCGGCTGGCTTTCAGTACCCACCGACTGAATAAGTAGGCCATTCTGAGTCATCTGGCTGGTCACTACTGGCTGAGTAGACTGGTTGGTGCTTAATACCCCAGAGAACCCAAACATTAGCTCTACCTCGTGGGTCTGTCCATCCAGGGGAATCACTTCCATCGTAACATAAGAAGCTGGCCGGGCTACCACCTCCAGTTGATCCAGCAGCAAGGGTGAAGTAAAAGTTATAGCAATATCTACTGCATCAGCTGTGAAAGAGTAGGTCGTTTGGGTGGCGCTAAAGCTGACCGACGTTTGAGTGGCCGCCGGTATACCAGTTAGCGGAATTTCATCAGCCAGCCCTACATCGATAAAAGAACCGCCCGCAGTATTTTTACAATGAACGGCTAACACATTCCCAGTCGGTTTGAGTGACCGTATGGCTTCGGATGAAATCGGGCGATTGACGTACCGTAAGATCCACCCTTTATCTTCGTACACGTTGATGCCGTTCAGAAAAACCTCCACTTCATCATCGTGGCTGATGGCTAGCTGTAGCTTAGAAAAATCAGTAGTTTCCAGATCAAAGGTGCGGCGGTACCATACCTCTTTCGTGAAGGATGTTCGCGGCTCGGGAAGTTGCGTGTGTTCACCGTCGCCGAAGGGTGCGGGAGTACTTTCCCAGCCGGAGGCATCAAAATCAGGCTTTTCCCATCCACTGGCAGGAGCCTCAGAAACGTACTGCACTTCGTACGAACCTTTCTCCGCGGTTGGCAACACCTCCTCAAACTGGGCTGGCACCTGCCCAGAAAACAGAAAAGGTTTATCGTCTACCTTCACCATGCCTATCAGCGGAAAATCCCGGCCGGTCCAGTGTTTGGTCTGACTATTGTTCAATGTATCGCCAAACGACCAGATGCTGAAATATGGGTCATGGGTGATGATAGGATAGGCGGGAGCACGCAGTTGAGCATTTGTTAATTCCTGCCCTTGCAAAGCAATCGCTGATAGTATGAATAGTGTAGTAAAAAGAGATTTCATGAATTGTTTAGCATTTTAGCAACCGTCTACATTTTTACCCGACATTATTAGAAATACGGTATAAAAGCAAAACAATAAAAAACCGGAGTATCTCCAGCGTAGAAGCAAAGATATTTTTAAAATCTTATGCCTGATAGGCTCATCACTTTCAAGATGTAAATAGCTTTTTATAAAAATTTAAGCCTTCACTCGCCAGTTCATCAGCACTATTGGCCAGTGGTCGCCAGATGCAAGTAGCCTTGGCCATTTCCTCCGAAACCGCTCCGAATGTCTCGATCACTACCGCTCCCTCATAGTCAATATCCGTCAGTGCCTGTTTGATGCCTAGCCAGTCAAGATTTCCGGTTCCGGGGGTACCCCGGTCGCTCTCATTTCCCTGGATATGGCAAAGCAGTTCCTTCCCTATTTTTCGGATGGAATCTGGAATGCTTTTCTCCTCGATATTTCCATGAAAGGTATCCAGTTGAATTTTGATATTCGGATGTCCGACCTCCTGTACCAGAGAAAGGGCCTGATCAACGGTGTTCACCATATCACTCTCAAAACGGTTCAATGGCTCTACGCCTACCACCACTCCGCAGTCCTCGGCCACCTTCGCAATTTGCCGAAGGTTGTCAACACACCAGCCCCGTTCTTTCTTCTTCTGCTCCTCAGAGATAAAGCGGGTTTTGCCTACCGCCGAATACACGGGGCCGCCGAATATCGGACTTCCCATCTCTTCGGCTATGGCAAGGCAATCCGTGATATACTTTACTCCCTTTGTGCGGATGGCCGGGTCTTCGCTGGAAATATCCCGCTCGGCACCAAAAGCCCCGCTAACGGTGACTTTCAACCCGGCATCTCTGGTCATCTCCTTTAATCGGCCCCAGTCAACCAGCTCTTTGTTTTCGACGGGCACTTCAATGATATCAAAACCCATCTCTTTGACCTTGTAAACCAGATCAAAATCCTTCGTACTGAAAGGAGAAACCCATACAAACGTACTTACACCAAACTCCATCCGTAGCCGTTATTCGAAATTAGGAATCATGATTCTTTTACCACCGTTCATGGCCGATTCGTGAGCACAAATACCAGCACAGGTATAGTTGGCCGCAACATCGGCATCCACCGCAGAATTGCGATTTTCTACAATAGCGGCGACAAATTCCTGCACCAGATGAGGGTGCGAACCACCGTGACCGGCTCCCTGAAGGAAAGACACATGATTGGGATCATCAATTTTTTCCCGCTTGGTAAAGTGCGCAATCTCATCAATCAGTAATTCATCAGTATCGGGCACATCAATTCTTCTAGCATTCTCTCCCCCATCAAAGATCACGTGAGATTCGTCCTGTAGCTGCTCCCATTCGAAAGACATCTTAGTGCCGTACACGTCGTAGCTTTCCCGGTACTGCCGTACGACATCATACAAGGAGCGAGTAGCCTCCGCAATGACGTCAGAATTTTTCAGGGTGAAGGTGGCCGTTTCTACCGCATACGGAGCATTGTAGCGTTTTGCCAGATCTTCGCTCAGGCGGCCGGAACCATGACAAACCACCGATTCTGCTTTGGTATTATTAATCCGCAGTAACGGAGAGATTGCGTGGGTACCATTCAGCATAGGCGGAAAGCCTTTCCAATATTCAGCCCAACCCTCCATGCTCATATCCTGAATATGCGAACCTCGGACAAACTGAATTTTACCCAGCTTTCCGCTTTCGGCCAGTTTCAGTCCGTATAAAAACTCGCGAGTATACACGGCGGTTTCCATCATCATGTATACTTTATTGGCTCGTTTTTTAGCCTCTACTATGGCTTTACAGTCTTCCACCGTCATGGCCATGGGGATGGTGCAGGCGGTATGCTTGTTGGCATTGAGTGAGGCAAGGGTCATTCGGGCATGGTCGGGAACCGGAGTCACTACGTGGATCGCGTCCACATCATCTCGTTTGGGTACGTCCTCAAAATTGGTAAAGCAGAGGTCCTGATCCAAATTAAATTTAGAAGCAAGCTCCTGCAATGTCTTAGGATTGCGGGTGCAGATTCCTACTTTTTCAATGTTAGGATGACGCTGGTAGATGGGAATAAACTCTTTTCCGAATCCCATACCTACAATGACAACAGTAATTTTCTTATCGCTCATCTTGATAATTATATTGGTGCGTAATGTGTATTTATTGTTTTCTTAGGAACAACCACTCTATTAGCGGTTTTTCAGCTTATTTATTTACCAGCCCATTGAATGGCGTTGCGTAAGAGTTGCTGATACTGAGGCAGATCGTGTGATGCTGCATCATGTCCCAGGGCAAATCCTACAATCCGTCCTTTGGGGTGCTTGACGACAAAAATGGAAGGGTAGCTTTGGTCTGAATCTGCCATGCTTGCTTCAGCCAGCACTTCAATGCCCGGACCGGCAGCGTCCAGCTCATAGTGGTACAGTTCATCGTCCAGCGAAAAGCTTTTCACTCCTTTGGTAACAGGATGTTTCTCAACAATAGCGACATTAAAGTTTCCGTATTTGTCATGGCTGCGAGAACCACCGCTGACCAACTGTTGGTTATAGTCCGGCCAATCTGCCCAGTTATACCACAATGCCGCATGGCCTAATACAAGTCCCTTTCCAGACTCTACAAAATCAAAAATGGCCTGCCGCACTTCCGGGTCACTGATGGGCTGATTATTAGCCAGGTATAACACATCGGTTTCCGGTAAGTAAGCAGCGATGGAATCGGTATGATCGGTATAGGTAACTGTAGCAAATCCTTTCTTCTCCAGTGTTTCGGCATCGGCTTGTTTATACCACTGGTCGAAGTCATGGGAAGAACCACCTCCCACAATTAGGGTCCGAATGCTCTTGGCTGTTGTTTCACCGGAGGTGCGGAATCCGCTGAACAGTATCACGGCACTTACCGCCAGACAGCCTAATAAGCCTGCCGCAAAGCCAAGGCGTATTTGCGTGATGAATTGAAAGTTTTTTCTCATACTATCGCATTAAGTATTTAAGGCTAACACATTTATTTTCAATATATTACATTCGCACATTATAAGCTTTCCTCCCCATTACCAGCTACTTTCATGATGCCATTCATCATTCTCCAGTGCCCCGGAAAGGTACACACAAAAGGATATTCACCGGGTTTTTCAGGAGCTGTAAATCGCAGTGTAACAATCTCTTCGGGGTTCAGTAACTTGGTAGCAAACAATACTTCCGGGATCTCCGGCACATAATTTTTCTGAGCAGCGTTGGGGTCTCTCACCATCGCATCAGCGGCAGCACCCACAGTTTCCAACGAGCCCCGTTGGGTAATCAGCATATTATGCTGCATACCATCCAGGTTTTCCAATTCTATGATCACTTCCTGTCCGGCCTTCACTGTAAAAGATTCCAGATCAAACTTCATCATGTCGGGCACCACTTTGATGTTAATAGTAACCGGAGCGGAAGATGATGCCTGATTTTTGGAATTACCGGATGAAGATTCCCTATCATTGTTAACAGCCAGTAAAGCTTCGTCAGATCGTAACTCCAGCGATGCATTTTGTACATTCCCGTTAAAACGAAAGCCGCCATCGTAACTCCCTATTTTGTCTTCATTGTCGAAGTCATATCCCATTCTGATGGCCGAAGTCAATGGTTCATTAAACCAGGACGAAGCCTGAGCCGTTGCTACCTCTTCACCGTCAATGAGTAGAGTAATTTTGCCACTTTTATCCAGGTGGCCTACCACCTCAAATTTTTCGGGCATACGTTTTTGGGATATTGCCTGGTAAGTGTTACCTACCTGATTCACCTGCATGGTTAGTTTGCCCTTTTCCATGAACAGGGCGTAGCCATTTTGCTTCCCTCCCTGAGCCATGATTACTCCGGCCAGGGCATCATCTCGCTTGGCAATAGAAGCCTGAATGATAATTTCTTTTTGGCTTACATCTACCGGAAAAGGCAGCACTCCTCTTCGGGGCAGTTCGTATACCTCCTGGCGTAATGCACTGGCCATACGCTTACTGAACGCTGGTTCCGTAGCCACTCCGGATTTGCCTGAAGCAGTCAGGAAGCCTTCGGGATGCGCAATGGCCGCGGCAAATAACGCTTTCCTGATCCAGGCATCATCCTGATTCTCAGCCTGAAGGGATGCTTCATATAACTGAGCTCCTATGTCGGTAGAAGTGGGGTATTCGGCCAATGCCAGTAATGTGTTCATCCGTACATTCAGATCATGATCATCGAGAAGGCCAGCATCCTGAATAGCTTTCAAACTTGACTGATTGCGAGGTAACACGCTAGCCGCAGCTTTCCGCACTCCGGCAGCCGGATGTGATAGTGCTTGTATAACTGCTTCCCACACGTCTTCATTATATTTGCTTACTGCCCCTAACCCATGCAAGGTCCACAGTGCATGAACGGCCGGACTGTTCAGTCCAATTTCGTCTACATCCTCATTACTGATAAGGTCTATCAACCCGGGAATGGCGGATTGGTCCTGCGTTTCTACCAGCAGGCGCTGGGCGGTCATACGCCAGAACATGTTATCGTTTTTCAGCGCTTCAACCAATCCTGGAACATCTTCTTTGGACAGGGAGAGTGGCTGATAGGTGGGAGCTTCTTTATAGACAATTCGGTAAATCCGCCCGTGGTTGATGTCTCGTAGTGGGCTGATGAAGGCATTTCCCTGCCCATGGGGTTGTTCAGTAAATGGCAGCACCATCTCCGACGGGGCCTGACGTTCTACAAACACGTTGTGTTGGATAATAAAATTGTACCAATCCGCCACCCAAACCGCGCCATCTGGCCCTACCTGACTATCCACCGGCCCGAACCATTCGTCGGAACTTGCCATCAGGTTCCAGTCATCGGCTTCAGTAAAGCCAGCCCCCACGGGTTCAATAACTGCATTGTGTACCAAACGAACCGTAGGCTCATTGATAAATGCCACCCGATTCCAGTACGACTGTGGAAAGCTTCGGGCTGTGTACAGATGATGTCCGGCCGCGGCGGTAAAGCCCCCGACCACATCCACCTGCCGGAGGTTAGGCGTCATGGAATGCGCATCGTAATGCCCATCAATTTTCTGGATAGGTTCCACTAACGACTCTGCGGAAACTTCAGATGAAACTACCTGTGGTGATGCCTGAGCGGTGAGTTCTGGTAAAGAACGAAGCATATATTTAGCAGGCATGGAATAGAAAGCACTATGGGTGTTGTTAGCGGTAGAAATGAAGGTGTTATTATCCTCCGAAAAACCTAACCCCCAGGTATTGTTGCTCGAGTTAGCCAGGTGCTCAAAATCACTTCCATCGGGAGCAAAGCGATAAATACCCTGCCCGAATTTCAGACTTTCACCATTGATCTCTCCATCAAACCCGGAAAAGCCCAGCACGCCCCAAATCTTATTGTCGAAGCCATACTGTAAATTGGAAGGTCCGGAATGGGTATCATTTTTCCCCCAGCCACTCATGATATTTTTTCGCACGTCGGCTTTATCATCACCATCGGTGTCCTGCAAAAAAACGAAATAAGGGGCCATAGAAACAATTACGCCATCGTTAGCAAATACTAGGCTGGTGGGAATATTTAAACTATCGGCAAACACCGTAAACTTATCAGCTTTGCCATCCCCATCCGTATCTTCGCAGATTTTGATACGGTCATTGGCTGCTCCGTCGGTTTCTATAAAGGTATTGGGGTAATCTACGGATTCAACAATCCACAACCTCCCTTTCTCGTCCCAGTTCATAGCAATAGGATTGGTGATATCCGGTTCGGCGGCGAAAAGCTCAATATCAAAATCAACCGGTATCTGTATGAGTTTCTGGGATTCTTCGGGGCTGAGCGCCTCCTGCATTTTTGGTACCACATGCCGTTGGGTAAATTGGGTGATGGTGGAATCGTAAATGCTAACCTGGGGGATCTGTAGATCGGCGATCTGAGATTGCACCTGATCGCCGATGGCCCAGAGAATGCCGTTGTTCACCAGTTGCAGAAACCCGGGGTTGGTCCAGGTGCTATCATTGTGTCCATAGGCGGTATAAAACACCCGGCCTTTCCCCTGATTACGTACCCAGGTGTAAGGTTCAGGTTTTTTTCCCGAGCCAGTGTCATCCTCTCGTTCCATTAAAATGGTCATGTCCGGGTTGAGGCGTTGGTGAACGTAGGTTTCATCCCAGGTTTCAAATTCGGATAATCCCTGCATCACCGCATGCTCCTGGTTGACAATGTTGGACGTAAATGTACCCGTACCGTGCGAAGCAAACTGCCCGCCGATGGTTTCAATGTACCAGTCAGAATTTTTAAAGCATCCGGTCGCGCAATGCAATGGAATCAAGCCTTTACCATTTTCCACAAAATCTTTCAACGCGCCTTCCTGAGAACTAGTAATAGAATCATGGTTGGCATAGATGACCAGACCATCGTATTTGCTTAAGTTTTCCGCATTAAGATCGTCCAGATCGGTGGTGTAGGTAATGTTGATACCTTTCTCGAAAGCAGATATGGCTAGCCAGGGTGCGTATTTCCCTGAGTCGTGGTGCTCGCTCTGGTGGCCTAGAAACAATACTTCAGCCCGGCGTGGGCCAGTACGATTTTCCGTACTGCTTGCAGGACGATGATCGCTGCTTTGTGCGTTTTCAATACATCGCTGGAATAATAATCCAAAAAAGATCGATAAAAAAATCGCCCCCCTCATGTTCATAGCAGTGTTGGTAAAGGTATTAGGTTAGGGTAATATGCTCCTATACCTCATGCTGGTAAAAACATGAGATGACAGGAAGCTAAACCTGAATGCTTAGGTTAAAGCATGTTTAAATTTTATTCTTCGGGCTGCAAACCGCCTGCAAAAACAAAACTCAAACATGCTCTTGGTATTCAATTATAAGTCAATTTTCTGTGTAGGCGAGAAAATCAGGTCATCAACGCCGACGAATTTCACTCCGATGCTAGCAAATACATAGCTTTGGGAAGGGACCAATTCCGGCACAGTAGCCTGAAGTGTTACATTACCCAGATCAGCAATTTCACCACCTTCCAGCGAGTTGATTGCTACGTTCGTCTGGGAGTTAGCAAACATAGTTTTGCTCACGTATAGTGTAACGCTCTCAATATCGCGGGCATTTGCGTCCTGTACGATTTGCTCCAACGCAAAGGTACCTGTTACCTGGTTACTGCCACTCGAGATTTGAGGGTTGCGAATCATCCAGAACGGCAGCACCTCGAAGTCCATCTCGGTATTACCGGAAACAGTGATATTCACCGTGTCGGGCATATCTGCTTCAGCTCCCCACAGAAAAGGCCCCTGACCGTTAGGCACCACCATTTTATAGGTTCCATCAAATAGAAGCTGAGAAAACTCTCCTTCGGGAGTAAAAGTACTTCCCATTGGGCCGGTTTTTCCAAAACCATCCTGGTAGAGTTCGTAACTCACTCGGTTATATTCAAAGTTTAACGGCGTTCCCTGATACAGAATACGACCGCTCAGCAATGAGCTCGGCGGATCGTAATTATCTTTCTCACAGGATAGCAGCAACGTAGATGCGAGAAGTATTGTAACTGAATATATGATATTTTTCATGATCTTCACTTTTAACGTTGGAAACTTATTGAAGCGGCTGCCGCACCAGTTTCGGATTATTATTTAGTATATCGTTATTGATAACACTGTAATAATTTCCCAGTTGCCAGTTGTCGGCCGCTGTTACCCGGCTGGATAAGTTCTCCTTAAAGATCCATTTACCATGATTTGCTGATCCTGGATCGTAAATCTTATAGGGCCACAATCCCCAGGGTTGCGTGCTGCGGTTAGTCGCCTGCCCAATACCTGAACGAAGATCCTGAAGGTTCATGGCTACCCCGTCAAAAATTTCGTGGGCAATACGGAAGCGCTTCAGATCCATGAAATACTGGCCTTCCAAGGCAAACTCTACCCGACGCTCGTGCACGATCCGGTCAAAGGTAATATCGGCTGCGGTTAACGGAATAGTGAACCCAGCCCGTGCTCGCACCTGGTTCATATACTCGGCAGCTACCGCCGGTTGCCCCAGTTCAAAAGCCGCTTCGGCAGCAATCAGGAGGATTTCAGCATAACGGAAACGGATTCGGGAAACATCGCTTTGCGTACCACGACGTCCGGAACCAGGGGCTGGATCTTGATACTTACGAATGTAGAAGCCGGACAGGGCATTCTGGTTGGTACTAGCAACGGGTCCGTCGAAGCCAACTACCTGCTGAGGGGTTGAAGCACCCGGCAAATCGCGTAACTGTCCTCGTTCACTACCAGAAACAATGCTACCGTCGTTCAATTGAACTCCGGCCCAGATATCCACCGGCCGAGATTTGAACGACGAACCAGGTAAGATGACAGTTCCTCCTAATCGGGCATCCCGATTAGCGAAGATGTCTTCCTGGTTATCGTAGTAAATAGGATCGCCGTTATCGTCAACTGTTGCCAACGGAGCAAAGGTATTATCCAGCAGTTCAAACTCCTGTACCAGATTCAGCGAAGGGTTCAGCGCACCACCTTCTTCTTCTTCCGCTCCATAACGAGGCTGATTAGCCCCGGTAAAGTAATGGATTTTGAATTTCAGGAGATACTCTTCCATGAAGATTACCTCAGGGTTGGCGTTTTTATCGTAAAAAAGCGCCGCAAAATTCTCCTGAAGGTTACTGTTTTTCTGATACAAAGCGTATGCCCCGGCTGTTCCACTAATGATTTCCTGCGCTGCTTCCAGTGCAGTTTCGTAATACCCAGTGGCCCGGTCAGCCGGAATTCCGATCTCATTACCGGGTAGGGATACTGAAGGAGTTGTAGCCCCGTATTTTGCCAGCGAACCAGCAAATACGGCAGCCTGTGCCTTCATAGCCAGTGCTGCACCAGCAGTAGCCCGGGATTTACTATCGGCATTTACGGGCAGTATATCAGCCAGTTCATCCGACTCTTGGATAATGAAATCGTAAATCTCAGCCTCAGTGGAACGAGGAACCTGAAGGTAAGATGGATCACCGCTGAAGTCGTAGGTTTGAGACTCAAGAATGATGGGAACCCCACCATATAGTTTTGCTAACTCGAAGTAATAGAGTGCCCGCAGGAAACGAGCTTCCGCAGAATATGACGCCTTAAGTTCTTCCGTAATGGTCGCTTCCTGAATCCGTTCCAGAAAAAGGTTCAGCTCACGGATATAACCATAATCCCAGGTTAACCAAAAGTTATTAATACCACCAAAGGGCCAAGTATTATTGGTATGCCATAGATTGGTCAGGTTATCATCGGCAGCGACAAACACTTCGTTAAAATCAGCAAAAGTTTGCCAATCGTTCAATCGATATACTGAAAACTGTCGGTTATAAAGGTTTGCTAAGATGGAAAGCACCTGCGCCGGGTCACTAAACGCCTGGTCGGTCGTCAATACCTCAGCGGGGGGGCGTTCCAGAAAATCGCTATCAGACTCGCAACCCCACTGGGTGCTCATTAAGATTGCTAAAAACAGATAATATATCTTTTTCATGTCTTTCAATTTTGACGATTATAAAGAAAGGCTTACTCCTATGCTGACAACGCGGTGCTGAGGATACTGCAAACCGTTGGTATCACCTACTTCAGGGTCTACATTATAACGCTTCACGTTGTGCAATGAGAATAAATTATACCCATTGAAATAGACGCGAGCCTGTTTTACTCTCACCCGTTCCAGAATAGAATTCGGGATTGAGTAACCCAATTGGAATGTCCGAGCCCGAAAGGCCGTTACGTTACTAAGCCAGAAATCTGATCGTTTATTTACTGAGCTTAATCCACCCTGATTGAAGCGGTTAGGCGGGAAGTATCCGGGAATCCACTCGCTATTCAGATCATATGGATCTTCACGATGCCAGGCATCACGCAGGTGCTCGGCAATGTTTCCGCCATTGGCCCGGAAAGCCCGGCTTAACTCATTTTCAGCAGTGAAAGAGTACCCGGAAGCTAATGAGAAATCAAGAGCAATGTCAAAACCTCTCCAGGAAGCCACCAGGTTTAACCCACCATTGATGAAGGGTAGATTGGTGCTGTAGCCGATAGGTCGTTCATCGTACCCGTCAATTTTATTATCTCCGTTTACATCTTTGTAGATAAGGTCACCGGGTAATAGTGTACGGTTACCTTCTCCGTCTACATTAACCGAATAATTATTGATCTGCTCCTGACTCTCGAACTGCCCGATGACCTGATACCCCCATTGAATGAAGCTGTAGCGATCCTCAATTGAGTTTCGGTATTCATCCCAGGAATTAAAGAATATAGGGTTATAAGACTCTTCAAACTTACTACGAGCGTACGATATATTGGCTCCAACCTGATACGTAAACTCGCCCACATTGCCCCGATACGTGATGACTCCTTCTCCACCAAACTGCCGATCACTGTTTACGTTTTCATCCGGCAAAGTGTATCCTAGCTCGCTAGGCACCACAATGTCGTATTTTCTTCCTCGAAGTCCAGTTCTCAGGCGATTGAAGTAATCTACACTACCCGTTAGCTTTCCGCCAAAGAGTGAGAAGTCAGCACCAATATCCAGAATCCTACTCTCAAACCAAGAGATGTTATTGATAGGCTGCCCTTTATCCGCGGTGCCTACCACTGGGGTGCCGTTCAGAATAGCTGTCCCTTGATTATAGTTGTATCCCGGAAGATAGGCATACGGGCTAATATAATCCGGCTGCCCCGGTTGAAAATCTGCTTCACCGACAATATCAAAATAGTCAAGGTTGACATTATCATCTCCTAAAACCCCATAAGAAGCCCGAAGCTTCAGATTATCCAGCACCGTGGAACTGCCCAGCAGGGATTTCATGAACTCTTCTTCGGTAATACGCCAACCGATGGAGGCCGAAGGAAAGTAACCCACCCGTCTGTCCGGGGCGAATCGCCAGGAAGCATCACGACGTCCGGATAACTCTAAGTAATATTTGCTGGAGTAGCTATAGTTAATTCGGGCGATATACCCCAAACGAGCTATCTGGTTATCAGCATCGGTGTAGTCTACTACATCGTTAAAATAGATGAGCGGCAGAATATTGGTTTTAGGCACCGACCGAATGAAGGTTCCCTGAAATCGTTCTTCGTATCGTTCAGCTAAGAATAACGCTCCAACTTCATGGTCACCAAAGACATTAGAATAGTTTAAACCGAGTTGGGTATTGGTTTTTTGAATTTTGTCTACGTTACGTTGTCTCCAGGGGTTAGAGCTTCCACCCGTTACGCGGTATTCTTCTTCAGACTCTTCGGTAGCGGGAAAATACGTGTAGGCATCGTAGGTATATTCGTGTACATCCAATTGCCGCTCTTCATCGCTGTAGGAATACAGGCCTCGAGCAGTTAGTCCCTCCACCCCAGGTATTTCGTACTCCGCCGTTGCATTAATTTGGCCGAATCTCCGAACATCTCTCAAATACCCGCCCAACTTAAAGTTGTTGTATGCCCAGTTGGTTTCGTTGTGCTTAATATCATTCAGGTATTCCGGATTGTCATTGGCGTATGGTCGCTCCCAAGGGGTATTCCGCATGATGGCGTAACGCGGTAGCCAATAGTCATCCCCACCGGGAATACCCGGGTTCTCCTGTTTTTCGGAATAACCGTTGATACCAAGTCCTACTTTTAGTCTATCGCTAATTTGGGCGTCTACATTACTGATGATGTTGGTCCGGCCGTAATCAAACTGATCACCTAATACCGAATTGCTGTAGTTGCGGTTTCCAGCTACATAATAGTTAATCTTATCTGATCCACCGGTAGCGCTTACGTTGATCTGAGTAGTAGGTGAGTTTTTCTGAATAATAAAGTCAGACCAGTCAAAGCTTTGGTAGCCTCTTTCGGTGCCCTGGCGATACTTTTCCAGATCTTCAGGGGTAATGTTGGTTTCTCCGAAGCCGTTAACATCAGCCTGAATTTTCTCCAAAGCCCACACATACGAGCTGTTGGTTACTTTCGGGAAGGTTACCCAGTTTTGGAATCCCCGGTTAAAATCAATATTCACAGAATTTCCGCTGCCTTTGCTGCCCCGCTTGGTGGTTACCACCACTACCCCGTTTGCCGCGCGTACCCCATAAATTGCCGCAGCGCCATCCTTCAGGATGGTAATACTTTCAATGTCAGCGGGGGCCAAGCGGTTAAATTGCTTTTCATCCTGCTGGATACCGTCGATTACATAGAGGGGGTTTCCCATATTACGAATCTGGATGGCAGCTCCGGCGCCGGGACGTCCGTCACGCTGGCGAAAGGCAACCCCGGGAAGCTTTCCAGCCAAGCCAGTGCTCACAGATGTTCCGCCTCCCTTTACCCGACCAATATCTTCACTATTAATGGTAGCGATTGATCCGGTGATTGATTCTTTCTTTTGAGTACCGTATCCGGTAACAACAATCTCATTCAGCGACTGAATGTCTTCTGCCAGTTCGATGTCAATAACACTCCTATTGTTAATTGGTACCTCTTCGGTGAGGTAACCGATATAAGAAAAAATCAGGGTATCAGTACCAGTAGATGCAGAAATGGTGTACTTCCCATCAATGTCGGTGATAGTTCCATTTGAGGTACTTTTGACAAGTACGTTCACCCCCGGCAAAGCCTCGTCAATGCCTACCCCTCTTACTATTCCGGTAACTGTAAAGGCGAGAGGCTTTACTTCAGGCAATTTCTTGGGGAAAGATATCGTAGCAATGCTAACCGAAATGGTGTTATTTATTCGTTTGAAGTTCAGGCGTCCTTGTTGACCTACTTCCTTCAGTACATCGTTGACATGTACATTGTTATAGCTAAGAGTAAACTTGGTCGTTAATGATTTTACATCCTCTCCATACGCAAACACATAATCGGTAGCGTCTTCTATAGCACGAAAAACTTCTTCGATCGTGCTGTTTCTTAGTTGAATTGTTATTTGCACCTCGTCAACGCTCCGGTGCTCATAAGTTTCCGCTGAGAGAAGCGAAGATGACCCAAGCATAAGCGTGCAGGCTAGTAGAACAGCTCGATAGGTAGATCGAACCAGAATTGGTATAGTATATCGCATATTTTAGTAGGTTGATGTGAAAAATTTTTGCTTAAAGGGACATTCACGGGCCCCAAATGACTCACTTGTCAGGGTGATCTGTTTTTGTTGCATAGGTATTTCATACATCTATAATTTTTGTGAAGTACATTTTTGACCACTAATGAAGACCTTATTTTCCCCTTCAATCCGGTACTCAACTCCCAACACATGCTCCAGACTCTTCATAACATTCAGTAAGTTTTCATCAATATATTGAGCACTAATCTCGCAATCCCGCAATTGATCATTCTCAATAACAATAGATACATTGAACCATCGCTCCAGCACGGCTACTACTTCCTCTAGGCTGGTTTCATCAAAGTGCAATACTTTTTCTCTCCAGGAGATGAACGGCTTAATGTCAACATCCTTCTGGCTTAAGTGTCCATCGTAGAGAGCCTGCTGATCAGGCAGTAAAAAAACCTCCTGAGCAATACTATCCTGCCCCATTGCCTGCACTTTAACTTTACCCGTTGCTACGGTGACGCTCACTGGCTCTTCCTCAAAAGCTTTTATATTGAAAGATGTACCCAGCACGGTGGTTGTTAAATCACCGCTTTTGATGGTAAAAGGTCTTTTTGCATTTTTGGCTACTTCAAAGAAGGCTTCCCCTTCCAGGATTACTTCGCGCTTGTCCGGGCTAAACTGTTCAGGGAACGAAAGCTTACTATCAACATTTAGATAGACTTTGGAACCATCCATCAGTGTAATAGTGGCTTTCTGCCCTTTTCGGGTTGTTTTCTCGATCCAGGCAATTTCAGGTTCCGGAGTATTTTCATAAGCGATATAACTCCCTAACCCCACACTCAAAAGCAGCACGATAACCGCCGCTATTTTAAGCATGGAGTAGAACCTCGCGGTTTTTTGGCGTTTAACCTGATATTCTTTCCGATCCGTTTCAGCCACATGCTGCCTAATCCGTCGGTGAATCTGTTCCTGCTTCAAATAGGCATCAAACGCATCCATCTGACCCATTGAGGCATCCTCCTGAAAAGAGTCGTAAAAGCGGAAAAGCAGATCCGATTCTTCGGCAGTGCTCTCGCCCTTCATATACTTATCTAACAGGTGTAAGAACTGATTCTTGTTCATCTAGGATCAACCCGGTTTTCGTTTGCTTCTATAGAGTTAAGTACCTTCAAATACCTCTACCCCCTACGCGCCCTCAAAAAAATTTTTAATTATTTGCCTTATCAGGGTGAAGTAATCATTATTTATTATCTAAGCAGCCTTACTGCTATTAAATACGAATGTCTCGAGACGAAAGTCTTTATGAAATACAACCGATTCACTCTATCACCCCTCTATCTTACTGATAATCATAATTTTATGAAATATTATTCAAGATTCGGCTACGAATGATCATGGTCAGACTTGCACTCTCAGGGGTTACCTAGATTTGGAGTCTGAGGAAAACGGAGGTTATAGTATCAGGCATAACTCATTCCCCCAAAGCTCGGAAGGCGCTGAGAGCTGGTTCTATATTATGCTAACGATAGCCCTGCTAAAGGCTGCGGACGAAAAAGCTCGCTACGCGCGCAGATGATACGGTAAACCGATGATGTTATGCCTCTCTTTGGCAAGCCGCTTCCTGTCAATCGATCAGGAAAGCATTAAGCACACCATTGCAATAAAAAGCTAATTTGTGCGGACCAGAAACAAATAATTCTTATCATTAAATGCCGGAATAGCTACTCAAAGCCGGGGATTTCTTATCACTCAACCTAATTACATTGAAACATAAACTGAAACTCATACCGGGCATCGCTGTTCTTTTGATCATTGGCTTATTGGCTAGCACTCAGAAAGATGATAATCACGACTCATTTCTGGAAGATTTCAGTAAGAAAAAATCCAAATATTTCCGATACGGTTCTACCGGAAATAAATCGGATTTTAAATGGAAAATGGGAGTAGATTCGCCCACCGAGCCTGATACCGACATTTTATCGTTTAAGATAGACCCGGAGGACGCTAGCGGAGCCGGGCGAGGACCAGAAATTATATCCAAAGAGTTTACCCACTTTGGTTCTTACTCTGCCCGGCTAAAAGTTCCGGACGTTAAAAAAACCCAACCCAATGTAGGTGCGGTGGTAGGGTATTTCACTTACCATGTTGATAGTCTGGCTGGACTGAGCGAAATAGATTTTGAGTGGCTTATCGCTGACCCAAAGGTTATCTATGTCGGTACCTGGACTGGTCAATCCGGTAACCTTCAGAGAATTGGCCGAACGATTAACCTGGCGGAAGGAACGATCTACAGCACCACTTCCCGGGTGGGGCACGAAGGAGAGCGCAGCCCGCTGACGGGCCGTCAGAATCAGCCGGAAACCATTCCGGCCATTGAGAACTACGATGCTTCTTCTCAGTTTTACACCTACGGATTTGACTGGCACTCCGACCGACTTCGCTGGTGGATGATCCACCCGGTGAGTGCTGATACGGTTGTTCTGTGGGATTACGAGGGATCTCAATTGGGGATTCCTCAAAACCGATCCCGTTACCGGGTCAATTTCTGGCATACCAATGCGTGGGCGGTGGAGACCAACCCAAACTCCCTTGAGAAACCGCTCCAGCCGTATGAACTAGAAATTGACTGGGTGTCTTATGACCCATTGAGAAACTGATACCATTACAAATTGCATATTACACAACCTTTAAATATATGATAATCAGCATTATAATCAATTTGTAATCGCACGGCGTCCGTTTTATATTTTCAATTTGACATTAGTACAACTCGCTGATCTAATTAAGAAAGTAGGCTTGCTATTACTTTACCGACCATGTATGGTTTCGAATAGCAAGCTCTCTTGATCTAAGACAATTGATTTATTCAGCTCCGGTCACGTCTTTAATGAGCGTTACCTCTTCTTCACTGTAAGGTTCACCATTCTGACGGAAGATGTCGTGGAACCAGATTTCCGGTTCTGAACCGTCAGGAATAGGAGTGTTCCAGGCATAAATGGTATTGGTTTTGCCAGAAACCAGCCCCCAGTTGAAGGCAGAGATATTATTTTCTTTCAACATGGGCAGAATACTCTCAAAAGTGCTGTTGCGGGTACGAGCCATGTATTCGGTACATAACATTGGCAAGCCATACTGTTTCAAATCGTTAATCCACTGCTGATGATCTGCTTTGTCGCCGTAGTTATGGTATGATATAACGTCGGAATGAGCGATTTGGTATTCATTCAGGTCTTCCAACGGCAAACTCCAGACTCCGACCGTTAAAGGTTGAGATGGATTGACTTCAGTAGCCCAACGGAAAACGCTCTGAAGTAACGGCATTGATTCGTTCTCGTAATCTGAGTTACCCGGCTCATTGTATAAATCCCACACCACCACGCGGTCATCATCCTTATAGGTCGTGATGATGTCTTTTACATATTCTTCTAATATGGGATAAGTTGCCGCTGAGTCATCATGAATCATTTTACCGGGGTCCTGAATCCAGCCCGAGTTGTGCGTGCCAGGTTTGGGCTCGGGTTGAGTACCGGCCTGGTAGGTATCATTCCATACATCGTCGAAAATGACGAACATGGTGCCAATGTTATGACTATCCGCAATTTGCAGGTATTCCTCTACGCGTTGCTTAAAGCCTTCCTGATCTTCCTGCCAGGCCAGATGATGCAGATAAACCCGCACGGCATTGAAGCCAATGGATTCGGCAAAACCCAGTTCTTTATCGATCAGTTCGGGAGAGAATGTTGCTTCCTGCCACATCTCCAGTTGGTTGATGGCATTGCTGGGGATGAAGTCACACCCGGCCATCCAGCCTTGCTGCTCGTACCATTCATTGGCCTGCTCCACACTCCACCGGGCTTGCCGTTCCATGGTGGTTGAATCTTCTGTCGTTGCTGTTTCCTGTTCCGTAGAAGGGCTTGAACAAGCGTAGCTAAACATCACTATCGCCAGCAACCATAGGCTGGCTTTGTTGAAATACTGCATATAATAATTGGTTGGTTAGTTAAGTTCTAATGTTCGTTGTTTTCCGGTAAAATCAGTGATCATTACCTGCTTCATATCATTGGTAACTTCCAGCGTTCGGGATGATTGCGAAAGATAAGTTGATCCGTAGTAAAATTCAATTTGCCTTTTCTTACCATCATCAAACACAATATCTGCTCGATAATCATTTGGTTCTAACGTTACCCATTGGTTTTCCGCCGTTTTGTTTGCTTGATTGTTACTAAAAGTCAGTAGTTGATCCTGATTCTGAGTAGCTACCAGCAATTCACCATTCGAAGCTGTACGAATGGTTGCCAGGCCTTTGGCGTCGCCTGGCACAAAAAAGCCGCTCTCGGAAATCGTCATAGGTGCAAAATTACCCTTGCCATCACCTATCAGGCACAGCCCCATTAATGCATCATGCCGTCCGGATATTGGCTCAATTCCGAAGTCATTTCCTACTAGCAAAATATCCAGGTTTCCATCATGATCAACATCTTTACTAACCATGCCGTACACGGGTGCTACCTGAGCTTCCATCGGTAAGGGCTTTATTGAAAACTGACCATTTCCCTGGTTTTCCAAATAGCTGCTGTGAAAGTCAGTAGCCTTCATGGTCATGGCATTTTCCCGGTTCTGAGGGGTCCACAAATCATCCATGGTTGCCCGGCCAAACGATTCGTAGGTAGGGTATTCCCGGCGGACAGAGATCAGTTGACTGATCATATCATCGCGGGTATGCATAGGAAAAGGCTTGCGGGTGCCATCTTCGGCCTTGATGTAGCAAAAGACCATCGGATCAATTCGCCCATTATCATCCAGGTCTTTGGCGTAGATGGTCATGGGCT
This sequence comes from Roseihalotalea indica, assembly GCF_022458895.1. The sequence continues at coordinate 408,717 of NZ_JAINFL010000004.1, forward strand.
CCTGAGGGGTAGCTTTAAAATTTGAGTTAAGGCCCAGGTTACCCGCGACATAATCAATATCCCCATCGTTATCAAAATCTCCCGAAACCAGACTGTTCCACCAGCCTACATGCTGACTGATACCGCTGGCTTCGTTCGCCGAAACAAATCCACTACCCGTATTTTTATAAAAGGTGATGGGCATCCACTCTCCTGTCAAAACAAGATCAACTTTTCCATCCTGATCAAAATCAGACCAAAGAGCATCCGTGATCATGCCCAGATACTGAAGGTCAGGGGCGTATTGCGAGGTGACATCGACAAACTTACCGTTCTGGTTTTCCAGCAGATAGCTCTGAGGAGAGGCGGGATAGGCGCCGGATACTGAACGACCACCGATGAATAAATCCAGATCACCATCCTGATCAAAATCAGCTGCGCGCACGCAGGAACCGTTAGCTCCATCGTTGGGTAGGGCATTCGTGGCTTTTCTAAACCGTCCGCTTCCGTTGTTAATATACAACCGGTCCTGACTGGTGGGGTGATTGGGAGGCAGTTCGTACGTGCCACTGACAACGTAGAGGTCCAGATCCTGGTCATTATCCGCATCGAAGAACAGAACTCCCATATCTTCTTCCGCGCCATCGTCATTGGCAATTCGGGTAGAATCCAGGGAAAAAGTACCGTTTGAGCGTTGCATAAAAAACACCCCTGAATGCCCGGCAGCGCCACCCAGATAAAAATCATCTTGGCCATTTTTATCAATGTCCCCTACGGCGATACCCGGGCCAAACTGACTAAGTTTATGGGGTAATGTCCGCTGGATGTTGTAATCGATGGCATCGCGTTCGGAATGAGTAAAGTTAATATTGTGCTCACGGTTTGCCTCGGTCAACAATGACATTGGCAGAGCTCTTTCGACAGATTGCGGTGCCGATACGGCATCTTTATACGACAGGGTAAGTTTTTGATCAGCAGGAACCTGGCGAAGCAATTGGTTTTTTCCGTCGGGCCATCGTACCCACAATGAGTCAACCTGCGAGACATCACCTAAGCCGAAATGAGCCTGCACATCTACCGTCGACAAGTACCCCCGGGTAGGCTGATGCTCGTAAAGCTGCTTCTTACCACCGGCATAGTATAGCCGCACATTGGCTCCCAGCCCTCGGGTATTCTGCTCGCTTCCCTCGAAAGAAACCGTCAAATAATGCTGTTTGCTACGCTCAGCCTGATTCAGGTTGTTTTGATACACAAAAGCGTTATCGTTAATATTATTGACAACCAGATCCAGATCACCATCATTATCCAGGTCGGCGTAGGCACCGCCGTTAGAAAAAGAAGGTCTGTATAATCCCCAGGATTGAGTACTATCGGCAAAAGCTAAGCCGCCGGTGTTTTTAAATGCATAATTTGAGACTTTCACCACCGGAAAGTACTCTTCAACCATGGCTAACGTGGCATTGGTTGTGCCTCCGTAGTTATCCTGGCCATTGTCGTAAACAATGTAATCCAGATCGGTCACATCACGGGGCAAGCCGTTGGTGATGATAATATCGCGCAGACCATCGTTATCAAAATCAGCGATCAGGGGGGCCCAGCTCCAATCGGTCTGAAACACCCCGGACATGAACGCAACTTCTTTAAAAACAGGGTGGCCGGCTGGGGTCATTCCCGCATTCATCTGCAACACATTTCGTACATACTGATGCTCGTAGTCATATTTTCGGTTATTGAAATAATTAAAGTACTCGTTCCCGCCCAGCATGGTTTTCTTACGAAGGTTATCCTCCGGAAGCATTTCCAGCGATATGACATCCGCATAGCCGTCGTTATTCATATCGACCACGTCGGTTCCCATGGCGTTCCAGGCCGAATGCTTCATATACTCCCCTACCTGGTTGGTAAAGGTTCCGTCCTGATTATTGATGTAGAGCAGGTCGTTAGAGATAAAATCATTACTTATGTAGAGATCGGGCCAGCCATCCAGGTTAAAATCCGAAACACTTACCGCGTGCCCCCATCCTTCTATCAGAATGCCCGCTTCTTTCGATACATCGGTAAAGGTAGGATGACCATTGGAACCGTTGCCATCATTGCGGTAAAGACGGTCGTTGTTTCGCGCTGTGCCGTTCTTCAGTTTAGGTCGGTAACGAATGGGAGTATCGGGGTCATTCAGTTCATTAATGACCATGTACATATCCAGGTCTCCATCTTTATCATAATCAAAAAACACTCCCTGAGTGCTAAATCCCGTATCAGCTAATCCGTACGCTTCGGCCGATTCTGAAAATGTAGGCATTCCATCACTATTCACCCCTTGGTTAATGTACAGCAGGTTCGTTCGCCCCTTGGCATTGGGTAAAAAAGATGATGATACGTATAGATCTAGCCAGCCATCAGCGTTGATATCTACCACTGAAACCCCAGTGCACCAGCGGTCGGCACCGCTCACTCCGGCCACTTCAGTAATGTCATCAAATTCTATCGCTCCTTCTTCATTTCCCTTATTCAAATAGAGTTTATTAGAAACCATATTTCCAGCGAAGTAGACATCCTCAAACCCATCGTTGTTAAAATCACCAATTCCTACCCCGCCACCATTATACAGGTTGGCCTGCCTTAAAATATTCAGCGTATCGCTTTCGGTGATCGTATTGGTAAAATCAATGCCGGTTTGAGAAGCGGGAAGTAATGTGAATAATTTATCGGTTTTTGAGGAAGTATCATCTGAGGGAGGTTGGTCTTCATCACAGCCTACCCAGCTTAGGGAAGCTATTAGAACGCAAAGAAGAAACCATGAGCTGCTAGCACGTAACATCATTCCATTATCAGTAAAATCACAGGATCGACATATGTAAGTACCATTGAACGCGGTAACCCCCTATAAACCTAGAAAATTCTTTAGAGTCAATCCAGGAAGAGTGAATAAATTAGAACATCACTGGCAATAGATAGGGGAATAATCATGAAAAGATTACACCTAAGAGAATAGCTTCGCTAAGCTTTAGCTTCGGAATATCAGCCAAATCACAATTAAGTTAGCCGCCTGTAACACCGCTCTCAGATACTTAAGGGCTTTGGTGATTTGGTTTTCTACCGTTTTGGGTGAGATTTGAAGCCTTGTGGCAATTTCTTTGGTAGATAGGTGCTCATCGCGGCTCAGTTGAAAAACCTCGCGGCACCGCTCTGGCAAACCGGATAAGCTGGAAGCATACATTTCTCGTAACTGATGATAATTAACCATCTGTTCAGTCTGGTTTAAGGATACAATCTGATTAATCCGGGATAGATGCATCTGGGCGATTTTCCCGTTCCGAAGGTGCTTAAATACCTGGTTGCGGGTCATGCCATACAGGTAGGATGGGATGTTAGCAATAGTGGTATTGCTTCTTTTATCCCAGAGGTTAATAAATACTTCCTGAGTAATATCGCTGCTAACTTCCGGGTCTCGGAGAACCTTATTTGCTTCACTGTATACTTTCTGCCAGTATCTGCGGTAAATTTCATCGAAGGCACGGTGACTGTTCTTCTCGACCAGACTCCAAAGATCAGCATCACTGTGTTCCTTCAGATCTTTCAAGGTTAAGGCAGGTTAAATTGACGATTGAAAAGTAATATATTAGTGACTAAATAAGCAACTAAATTTACTAATTTGGGCAATATAATCAAATTCATTACAGAATTCATAAATATAATCTAGTTGAGATTTTTTCTGGCGATTCTTCAATCTTACAAAACTAAACTATTGGCAGGCGACTTTAGGGTTTCATATATTGCTATTGTACCTCTCTTTCAGAAGGTTAGATTAAAGATCTGATTACGGAAAAGAAAAGTTTTATCTGAGAGAGACGGTGCACGACGCTTGCTCATCAAACACAAAGTTGCGCAGCGGAACCTTCATTTTAAGGTTGCGGGTACCGGGGTGCTTACTGGAAGGGGTTCACCAAAATCTGGTGTGTTATCTTCCTTCCAACCAAAGGGTTGCACCCTTACATTTCGCTCTCGGCACGCCTGGTTAGCAACCGATTTTGCATGGTACACAATCCAATCTTGCTCACCATCCACCGACGTAGTAAAGCAATTATGACCAGGGCCGTATACCTGATTGGCTTGGGAGGTTTCAAAAACCGGTTGAGAGGATTTTTGCCAAGTGGTTGGTTCCAGTAAATCAGCCGTTGCATCGGCAGTCAACATGCCCAGAGCATAATTATCATCCCAACAGGCACTGGCGGAGTAGACAATAAAGATTTTGTTTCCGGGCCCTTGCAGAAATTGGGGGCCTTCGCAAATCTCACGACCATCGTATTTTTCCCAATCGTAGGTAGGGCGGGCAATCTCCACCTGTTTATTGCTGAGTGTCCAGGGGTTAACCATTTCGGCAATAAAGAGATTACTTTGATGCTTCACATAGCCGGAATACAGAAAGTATCGCTTCCCGTTATATTCAAAAACCGAGCCGTCTAAGCCTGAATACTGGGTATTTACTTTACCTCGATCTACCCATTTCCCTTGCAGCGGGTCAGTCGATTTGTTCTCCAGCACAAAAACGTAACGATTATGGTCGCCTGGATCTTCCTGATCGGTTGCGGTATAGTATAAATACCATTTGCCATCCAGATAATGTAGCTCGGGTGCCCAGATTGATTCGGAGTTAGCTCCCTGAGCGGGTGGCTCCCATACTACTTTATGCGTTGCGGTAGGTAGCTCGCTCAAATCCTTAGTTTTCCAGATTGTCAGGTTGCGACCGGTTGTATGCAGATAGTAATAGTAACCGTCTTTTCTGGTTACCCATGGATCAGCCCCATCCATCAAAGGATTGGTGAAAGTAGACTGAGCCTGGACGAAGGCACTCTGACATAACCAAACTACCAGTAAAAGAACTATATTTTGCCTGAAACTATAAACTGCTTGCAACATAACGCTTATCAAAAAGTGCTGGAAAGTTATTCTTAACCTAGTAAGAAGTACCTCCAGCGATGCTGCTCCCCCTACGATTGGGTGGAATTATCTTCTGTCCGAATTTGCATCGATTAGATCTTATTCAGATTTTGTTTAAAGATGTGCAAGGAAACGGTAGGCTGGAGGCTGTCCAGGGGGTTTGCCTCCTGCTGGCCGCCTCCAGCAATACTGTTAAGGCTCACGATATAAAAATGGATTCTTATATAGTTATCGGAGAAAACTCTATTATTGCCATAGCGTGAAAACTTTATCAGGGTTGTTCATATGTCTCTTGGACTAACGCAGAGCCTCTATTTCGTCCAGTTCGAGCGGCAGGTATTCGCCTAACTTCTTATTACCTTCTTCGGTGATCAGAAAGTTGTTTTCTACCCGGATACCACCAAAATTCCGGAATGCATCCAGACGATCGTACCGAATGAAGTCCGCATGTTTCTTTTCGCTCTTCCACATATCCATCAGTTCGGGAATGAAGTATAGACCGGGTTCAACAGTTAATGTATGTCCGGCTTCCAGTGCTTTGCCCAACCGCAGCGATTTGAGGCCAAACTCGGTACTTTTTTTCAGATTGTCAGAGTAACCAACGTATTGCTCTCCCAGATCCTCCATATCATGGACATCCATTCCGATCATATGACCCAGCCCACACTGAAAAAACTGCGCATGCGCTCCCTGAGCCACGGCTTCTTTGGGGTCTCCCTGCATCAGTCCCATTTCAATAAGTCCTTCCGTTAGTTTTTCGCTAGCCAGTAGGTGAATGTCCAGAAAGCGAGCACCTGGTTTAAGAGCATCTACGGCGGCATGATAGGCATTCAGCACTACCTGATAGGCTTCTTGCTGGGCCGATGTAAACTTCTTACTCACAGGAAAGGTACGAGTCAGGTCTCCCGCATAGTGGGAAGCCGTTTCTGCTCCGGCATCAACCAACACCATGTCTCCCTCTTGTAATGTATTACCGTAGTAATGATTATGCAACGTTTGCCCATTCACAGTCAGGATGATGGGGTAGGCAATATCTCCCCCACCGGCAATCGCTTCAGCACGTACTTTTCCCACTAGTTCGAACTCTTTCATGCCAGGTTGGGCTGCCACCATGGCTGCGCGATGCATCTGGTTAGAGATGGTTACTGCCTTCTCCATTTCAGCTACTTCCTCGGCGCTTTTGATCGATCGCTGTTCCACCACGGTTTTAATAAGGGGAATAGACGCTTTATCGGATATCTGGGCCAGTGGAATACCCAACCATTGGTGCAGCTTCTGACTGTTTTCGGGGCGATAAGGCGGTAAAAAATGAATAGGTCTTCCTTGCTCCGCTGCTTTCTTTAAGACATCAGTCAATTGTGCCATCGGTGCACTGTGATCAATCCCTACGGACTGCCCTAGCTCGGCAACGGTGGGTTGCGGGCCGGTCCAGACAATATCATCCATTGTCAGGTCATCTCCATAGACGGTTTCAGAGGCTTCGTCTATATCTAGCAATAGTGCCAGATCAGGCTGGTCGATACCAGCATAATATAAAAAAGTACTGTCTTGGCGGAAGCGGTACCAGTTGGCACTGAAGTTCATACTGCTTTCTTCATTACCTAACAGTAAAACTAAGCCGGTATCAAATTTTTGGCGTAAAATCTCTCGCCGCTGTTGGTATACTGATGCAGAAAAAATTTGACTATTACTCATTGTTGATTGTGTTAATGGCCGGTTGTCTGCTCCAAAACAGGAGCTGTTTCGTGTACCGGCAAATGTTCATATAAAAAATTGGTAAGCAGACCGCGTAAATGACGTGATGTATTGAATCCTTCGTAAATACCGTGGGAGCGGTTAGGATACGCCATCATAGAAAACTGTTTGTTATGACGGACCAGTTCGTTAATTAGCACTTCGCTATTCTGATAATGCACGTTATCATCTCCGGTGCCATGAACCAACAACAAGTCACCTTCCAGATTTTTGGCAAAGGTGATTGGCGAGCCTTGCTCATAGCCTTCGGGATTGTCCCAGGGTAAACCCATATAGCGCTCCTGATAAATATTATCGTACAGTAACTGATTGGCAACGGGGGCTACCGACATGCCCATACGGTAGAGCTCCGGGTAACGGAAGAGCATATTCAACGTCATGGAACCACCTCCGCTCCATCCCCAGATGCCAATCCGGTCAGGGTCTACAAAGTCATAACGATCCAAAATTTGCCTTAAGCCACCAGCCTGATCGCGGGAAGAGAGAATGCCAATTTTACCATAAACTGATTTTCTCCAATCTCTGCCTTTGGGGGCGGGTGTACCCCGGTTATCCATACTCATCACAATATACCCTTGCTGGGTGAGCATCAGGTGCCACAGATAGCTAGAACCACCCCACTGATCAGTGACGGTTTGAGCCGCCGGTTCGCCATACACCTGAAACAATACGGGATACTTTTGGGTAGAATCAAAATCGTAGGGTTTCATCATATAAGCATCCATTGTCACTCCTTCTTCGGTAGTAACTTGGAAAAACTCAACAGGAGTTTTCTTCAGTTGGTCGATAGTCTGTTTTAATTCCTTATTATCAACTAGCACCTGAGTAGATTGATGCTGAGGTAAGCTCACTACGTCAATGATCGGCGGTACTCCTGCGGCAGAATAAGTATGAATAGCCCATTTGGCCTGGGGGGCTATCTGATAACTATGGGTACCTGGCTGATTTTCAGGTGTTAACCGTTCGGGTTTACCCTTCCCGCTGAGTTTGCTGCGGTAGAGATACCGCTGGGTGGCATTGTTGGGCGAAGCTATGAAATACAACCATCCCCCATCCTCATCAATCTGAGCAACGGAAACCACATCCATCGCCCAGGGAGTAATATTTTTCTCCTCTCCGCTTTCCGGTGACACTGAATACACGTGCTCCCACCCATCTTTCTGACTGATCCAGGTGAACTGCTGACCTGCATTGAGCCATTGCCAGTCGTCTACTACATCCAGCCAGGCATCATCCTGATCGGTGTAAACCGTTTTTACAGCCCCGGATTGGGCATCCCCGAACAGCACATCGTTTTTGTTTTGTTTCCGATTAAGGTGCTGCATGTACACTCCTTCGGAATCAGGGCTCCATATCAGACGAGGAACATAATTATTCTTGGGGTCTCCCGGCACTTGCATCCAGGTAGTTTCTCCACCGGAAGCCGATAGTACTCCTACCCTGGCGGCAGAGTTATCCTGACCTACTTTGGGATACTGTACCGGAATGGTATAGGAATAGATAGAATCGGTAGTGTTGAGCATCAGAAAATCCCGGATATCCGAAGCATCCAGTTGCCAATAAGCAATCTGATGACCGTCAGGACTCCATCGAAAGCCGTCCCTAGCTCCAAATTCCTCTTCATAGGCCCAGTCAAAAGTACCGTTAATGATGTCTTCGGTACCATCTTCCGTGAGTTGAGTAATGCGGCCGCTGTTGAGGTCTTGCACATAAAGATTATGCTTGCTTACATAAGCTACCCGGTCGGACTGGGGGGAGAATTTAGCGAACATGAGCGAGGATACGGGCAGATTTGCACCCAGTTGCTGAAGCTGAGCCGAAGCCAGATCCAGCACCCAATAATCTCCTCGGGTATGATAGCGCCACACCCGCTCCGTATTGGTAAAAATCAGCAGTTGTTGATGATCGGGTGACCACTCATAATCGCGGATACTTAGCGGGGAGGAAGCTCCTTCGGGAATTAGTTGAGTGGCGGAAATCAGCACCTCACGCGTTTTGGTAGCGGTTGTGTACCGAACAATATCCTGCCCATCAGTTACCGCAGCAGATGGCTCTAATGTGGTATAGGCGGTGCCGTCATCCATCCACTTGGCAGGTCCAAACCCCTCGGGATAAAACTCACCACTGGAAAAAATACGGTCCAGGGTTAGCATAGATGGGTCTGAGCTCTGCCCCCAACTCGCTAAAGGCACAACCAACAGAAACGCACATTGAATAAAATAAAGGCGAAGGCAAGTGAAAGTGTAACGCATAGTGTAGTATCTCATCAAAAAATACCAGTCAACAACCAGATGGCTGCAAGTTAATAGTAAATTAGCTAAATTGATATTTTGATAACGTAAAGAGTGCCGGATAGATGTTTACGATTTGACTAATATTACAGTAAGCGTTGATTGATAGGTTTATAGGTGGTTGGCCGCAAGCGGTCAGGAATTTGTAGATCGTTATAAACGCTCTCGGCCTAACGATAAAGCATTAGCAATTTGCCAGTTGCAGCACATTATAGATAACCTTTGAGCATCAGGAACCCAGGCCGGGTACTATTTTACTTCAAATAGCCTCAAAATCATAAAATACTGAATAACAGATATTTACATCTAATAATATTGAAATATCCCGCAATCCTTAAACACCATTGGCTTTTGTACCTCATCTGAATTGTTTAGGTTTTAGCTTCTGACCTGCGCATTCTGCTATTTCCGAAATACGTTTTTGCCTGGTTTCTTGTCGCTTAGCAAGCACTACCCACTGCAAAATGCCTTTTTTAACCGATTTGCTTAAGCTTAAAAAGAATTCTTTTGCACCTGATTTGGCTTCTAAAGCTTCCTCTAAATCATCCGGAATAATAAGCGCTTCTACTTCATCTAAGATTGTCCAGGAACCATTTTGTTTGGCAACTTCTATGCATTTTAAACCTGCTTTGGTCATTTTTGCATTCTCAATAAGTCTCCGAACTTTTTCTTTATTCACTTTTGACCAGGTGCTACGAGCTTTTCGTGGGCTGAAAAACTGCATATACTTTTCTTCGTCAATAGGCTTTGCTGTGCTATCAATCCAACCATAGCACAAAGCTTCGTCAACGGCTTCGCTCCAAGAAATGGTTGGCACACCCGATTTCTTTTTGTAGCGAATTAGCCAAACCGATTGTTTTTTATCGTGATTTTCCTGCAACCACGCTCTCCATTGCTGTCCGTTTGATGGATAAAACGACTCAATTTCCATTTCACTCATTTTTGTGAGAGTAATACATGAAAATAGTTTTCACGAAACTAATAAGAAACTAACCCATATTAAGATACTTCGCTTATTAATAGCTGAAAACAAATTGATCATTGGTTTTATATTTTATGCTCGACAAAAATAGAGCGTGGTCATGACAACCCTATGTCAGGAGTATTAAGTTTAAAACAAGCAGTTAGCAGAAAACTTACGGAAGACAGCATATGGAAGAATTCATATTACCTGTATACGAAAGTATTTGAGGCATAAGCAGCTCTTGTAACTACCTTACGGACCACCACCTATCATAAAATTATCTCACGTAGTTAACCCCTGTTTTTTGGCTCGTTTTTCCCACTGCTGGCGAGCGTAGCGTTGCATATCTTCTACCGTATCGCTCTCATCCATAATCTCCATGCCCAGCAATGTTTCCAGCACATCTTCCAAGGTTACTAGTCCCACAACGGTGCCGTATTCATCGGTAACTATAGCTAGGTGCTCTCGTTGGTTTAGCAACTGATCGAAGAGCTTGGGCAGATTCTCGTTATCCCGTACAAACTGCACGTTACGCTGGATCTGATCCAGGGTAAGCTGATGCTGATCTTCGGCCAGGCCGCGCAGCAAATCATCTTTTAATACCATACCGCTGATCTGGTCGGGGCTTTTGTTAAATACGGGGATGCGAGAAAACTGCATGGGCTTATATTGATCGTAGTATTCGCTCAGGGTTTGAGAGGCTTCAGCCATCACCATCACGGCCCGGGGTGTCATTACGTCGCGTACAATCAGCCGTTCTAGCCGCAGCAGGTTTTTGATAATCTTGGATTCTCCCTGATCAATTGCGCCGCTTTCCAGGCTGGCCTGGGCCATCGCAGTAAGATCAGCCCGGCTCAGCACACTACGCCCCTTGTCTTTCTTCAACCGTTTGGTAATTACCTGACTAAGCCATACAAAAGGAGTCAGTATCAACATCAGTACTCTTAACGTGCGCACCGTGAATGGAGCCAGTGACCGCCAGTTATTCGCCCCAATGGTTTTGGGAATGATCTCCGACAGAATGAGGATAGCTAGTGTCATGACGGCGGCAATGATTGACTCAAATGAAATGCTGGTAAACCCCAACCCTACTTCGCTATCTCCGAAAATCTTCCCGGCCTGAGCACCTACCCCAATTGCCCCTACCGTGTGGGCGATGGTATTCAGCGTGAGAATGGCGGATAAAGGACGATCAATGTCTTCCTGATAAGCTTTTAACAAGGTACCGGTGACAGCGCCCTCCTGCACTTTGCGATTGACATATGACGGTGTAACACTCAGAATAACCGCCTCTAGAACGGAGCACAGGAAAGATACGGCGATAGAAAGTATAAAAAAGAATAAGAGTAAACCCATAATTATTGTTTAACGGTAAATATACTATCCCATAACCAATCTCCAATCGAATGTTCCGTATCAACTCCTCATTTTTCCGGGAAAAATGACAAAGCCCACCTCGGGCTACGATGTTTCAGGAAAATCCCCTAACTTTCGGGGCTAAAAAAGACTTTACCTGATCTATGAACCGACGACATTTTTTACAGCAATCCGGCCTTATCACTACCTCGGCATTTTCTGCACCTTACATTTTTCCACAGAGCCTAGGGAGTGCAACCGGAGCTGCTGCCAAAAAACGAAAATTTACCATGAGCCTGGACCCCGGTGCCATTGGTGTGGAAGCTGACCAGCAGCAACTCATCAAGTATGCTGCCGAGTATGGCTTTGAAGCAGTCACTCCCTTCCCTGATTTCCTGGCGGGGCTGTCGGATGATCAGCGGAGCGAGTTGCTGAAGGATATGCAGCAAAAAAAGATCGTTTGGGGAGTAGCCGGTTTACCGGTTCAGTTCCGCACCGATGATGATACGTTTCGTACTGATATGAAGGCCCTCCCCCGGCTGGCGAAGGGATTGCAACAGGCTGAGGTTTCTCGCGTGAGCACCTGGATTATGCCCAACCATGCTGAATTAAATTACCTAAAGAATTTTAAACAACATGCTGACCGTTTAGGTGAAATTGGCCGCGTACTGGCCGACCATAACCTTCGGCTTGGCCTGGAATACGTAGGTCCTAAAACCCTTCGCGATGCTAATAAGTATGCGTTTGTCCATACCCTGGAAGAAACGCAATCACTCATTGAAGAAACCAGACAATCTAATATAGGAGTTGTGCTCGACAGCTTTCACTGGTTTACCGCTGAGGAAGATGTAAAAGACATTTTGACGCTTTCCAATAAAGAAATAGTTGCCTGTGACCTGAACGACGCCTATAAGGGACGCACTGCCCTGGAACAGGTGGATGGTCAACGAGAGCTACCGCTGGCGACTGGTATTATCGATGCTAAGGGGTATCTAGAGGCACTCATTACGATTGGTTTTGATGGGCCGGTGCGTGCCGAACCTTTTAATCAAAAGTTAAGGGATATGCCTGACAAACAAGCAGTAGCAACCACTGCTGAAGCCATGAAAGAAGCGTTCAATCTGGTAAGTTAATCATTTATTTTAGATAAAGTTACTAATTAAGGAACTATTTAAAAGTAATGAAGGTTATATAGTTGTCTGCTGTTGAGCCTGTTGCATATCCGAGTCATTAATGACTTATGTCTATTAGGCAGTCATCATCCATTTTATTTTATTATTAACACTAAATTCATGAGTGCAGAAGAGAAACAAAACCGCTTTATCGAGAAGGCTATCGTTCTATTAGAGCGAAAAGGGTACGATCAGATTAAAGCAAATCATCCAGATTATGAGCAACCTGGTAAGTTTATTCAGCAAGGTACAGAAGAAGAGATCATTCCTGACCTTACTGCAAAAACGCTACTAGGTAAAGATTACTTTAAAGTTGTAGAAGGAGATAAGGACCACGAACAATCGGTTGTCAGTAAATGGAAACTTTTTTCTAACATTGCCCAACTCAAAAACGGTAAATTTTTTCTTTTAGTCCCTTACGGCAAGAAGAAATATACTCAGGAGTTGGTAAGCCGCTATAATATCCAGGCTAATCTGCTTTCTCTTTCCAGATAACTCATTTGAAAACGCTCCATAGCGCAAAGCCGAAAGGATTAGGGTCTTACCCTTTACTCCTTTCGGTTTTTTTATTTTTAAAACGCTGTTTGCTTTCTTCACTGGCATGTCCTTTGTCCTGAATTTTCAAACACCTAAGCTATGCGCCTTTTTTTTCTTGCTCTTGCTCTATTAATTGTACAATTTCTTACTGTAAATCCTGCTTATTCGCAAACTCTTTCTGATACAACTCTGCTATGGCTGGTAAAAACTACCGATGGCAATGAATATATTGGCGAACTGATCAGCCAGACTAATCAGGAACTCCGGCTCAAAACCCGGAACCTCGGGGAAATCACGATTCAAAATGTTGATATCATTTCCTTAGAGCAGATTATGCCGGTGCGGGCTCAGCAGCGGACAGCCTGGCAGCAACATCCACATGCTACCCGGTATTTTTTTGCTCCCAACGGGTATAACCTGGCCCGGGGCGAAGGCTATTATCAGAATACCTGGGTACTGTTTAATCAGGTGAGTCTGGGGCTGACCGATAACGTATCACTCGGCGTCGGAATGATTCCCCTCTTTCTCTTTGGTGGTGAGACTACCCCCTTCTGGATTACTCCCAAAGTATCAATTCCGATCAGGCGAGATCGAATTAACCTGGGGGCCGGTGCGCTTATTGCAGGTACTATCGGGTATGAGACCAGTGCCGTGGGCATTGCCTATGGCGTCGGTACTTTTGGCACTCGCGACCGGAACGTGACTCTGGGCCTGGGCTATGGGTTTGCTGACGGTGACTGGGCCGAATCTCCCGCAATTACCCTCAGCGGGACATCCCGCATTGGTGCTCGAGCTTTTCTGCTAACCGAAAATTATTTTGTAGATACGGGGAGTGGTATTGCGGCGGTGGTTTCTCTGGGTGGGCGCTCGCTCATAGGTAAGTCCGCTTCGCTGGATTATGGATTGATTATTCCAACTGGCGATATGGATAGTTTTTTTGCCATACCCTGGCTGAGTGTGACTATCCCCTTCGGCAGAACAAAAAGGAACATGAGATACTGAGCATTACTGTCAGCGATTGACAGGAGGCGGTCGTAAGCCTGTTGCTCGCCTCCTGCTAACTGCCCACCAATAGAATTACGTTAATTACTCTCTCTCACCTTGCCTTTTGCGCTGGCATCAATGAATGCCTCGGTTACTGGCTGGCCGATCCAGCAATCGGGTGCGGTGAGGCCCAGGGCGTAAGCAATAGTGGCCGCAGTATCGTACGTTTCAATGGCCTGAGCTATTTGATGTCCAGTTTGCACCCCAGCACCAGCAGCAATCCAGGGGATGGTGCGCTCTTCCGGAGTATCTCCCCCGTGCCGGGTTCCCGTTCCGCCATGATCGGCCGTAATCAGTACCAATGTGTTCTCGGCAGTTCCGGACTGGCGAACTGACTGCAAAATATCCCGTATCAGATGATCGGCTTTCTCTACGGCACTGTAATATTCCGAAGAGCCCCATTCGTGAGTATGCCCGGCATGGTCAACGTGATCCAGATGCACGAACATGAGCAGGGGCTGATGATCAAGCCAGTAATCGGCGGCGGCCTGTGCAGTGCGGTCTTCTCCCCGGGTGTCGGCTAGCATGGTCACCATACCAGGTTCAAGTAACCGGCCAAAGCCGCTCCAATCGTGGAAACAGGCCAGATCAGCCTCAGCATGTTGCTCACGTGCTACCCGAAAGATGGTAGGCCATCGTTGTCCTGGCTCTCCGCCGCACAGCGAAGTATCGGCTATATGCCAAGGTTCCCAGTCATTACTGGTGACTGTATGCTCCTCAGGAGTAGCGCCCATAATCATTGAGGCCCAGTTAGGGCTACTGCTGGAGGGCATTACCGCGCGTGCCTGCATAGAATACGCTCCCTGGGTCATCAGTGAGTCTAATGTGGGAGTGGGGGCATTCCGAATACCTTCCGGGCTCAACCCGTCTACCCCAATGACCAGCACGTGCTGAATATTGGCCGGAGATTGAGCGAAGGAGGTGTTTGTAATGAGGAATAAAATAGTGAGAGAGAACAAAAGAAACTGTAAGATTGAGCGAATACCAGAATGAAAAGATGCAAGCAAGTAGTTTTGCCAGGTTTTAGGGAATAAGGAGGTAGACATGGTGTTTTTAAAATAGGTTAGTGTGGAGCGTTAAGTGCTCAGTCAAGAATAAGTTTTATAAATATGCCATCGTGAACCAGGCGAAATGCTCTATATAGAACGATCTCCCTTTTATCAAGGAGACTGCTTCGCGTGGCGCCCAGTGATGGCAAAAGTTCTATTCAATTTGCATATCAGCTTCCGACCAACTATTTACTATAAGTCCCCTGCCCTATCTAACTTCCACCTTCGGGCACCATCCTTTTCTTTAAGCTTTCTCATCGGTAATATCGCGAAGATAAAGCGTTTTGGGGTAGATATGTCTATGGCTCTGTTAGGAAATTGTTATCAAATACATCTAAAAGTAGTCTTGCTCTAGGGTTTCATCAATGTAACGATTAGTTACTATATGGGGTGCGGCGGACAATTACTGATTCCTGAGAGTCCATTTACCTCTTCGGATGCTCTATGGTTGATCTTTTACATGTAAGCTTAGCCCTCCGATACCATTTTTACACCAAAACCATGCTCATCCGACCTCTCTGGTGAATCTTACCCCGCTGAATAACCGCTACTGGCTGTTGCTTTTCTCCAATCTATAGGTACCGGCACCTATGTAACATTTTAATTTTCATAAGATTTTATATAAATAAACACTTAAGTTACTTTGCTATAACTAAATAACGAACGGATTATGAAGATTTCGGCATTGACGCAGCAGGAGTTATTAGTTCAGGTGGAAGTATCGGTAAAAGCCGCACTCACCCTGCCCGAGTTACAATCGGCCCTTCAGGCAATCGGCATGAGCGCTGATCAGGTTAAGGTTGGATTAAACCTGGTAAAAGAAGTATCAACGTGGCAAACCAGCCAAACCGCCACGGCCAATAATGTGCGGCAGACTCAGAAAACGCTGCGCATTGCCAAAGAAAAAGTAGTAGCCCTATATGCCCGACATCTGGAGGCGGCTCGTTATATGTTTCGCGATGAGGAAGAGTTACAGTATGCCCTACAGCTAGCCGGACCCCGCCACACCCGCTATGCCAAATGGCACGATCAGGTCCGGGCGTTTTATAACCACCTGCCGCCTAAAGCGCTGGAACCTTTAAAGATTCTGGATAAAGAAATTAACGAGGTAAAAAAAATACTGGAACAACTGCCCGAATTGCAGGTATTACGCAACGATGCCCGCCGTCAGGCTCAGGAAACCACCCACGCCAAACAGATGGCCATATACGACCTTCGCCAATGGTTTCGCCGATTTGTCAAAGCCGCAGAGTTTGCCTGCCAGGACACGCCCCAGTTACTAGAGTCTATGGGAATTATGGTTGCATCGAGTTGAACTAAGCAGAAAATACAGGTTCGCTGTGATAAAACCCACACATCAGGATGCTTCAACTCAAGCCACTACACAGTACACTTTCCATTTCAAAAATTAACATGATGAATGTCGTTAAAACCGTATGCTTAGTAGCCCTTGCTCTCACGTCTATTAATGCTTATAGCCAGTTTAAGATGCCTACGCAAGCTGATGCCTCTGAATTCCAGCGTAGAAAAATAGCAGTTCTGTTAAAGAATCCGAATCAGGAGACGCTCAAAGATCTTAAAAATGATCCCACAGGACAGAAATTATACCACGAGTGGATTGGGCGATCCAATGATATTCTAAAGCGCTCGTTTGAGAAATTCTGGACGTTAAACAAAGAGGTTAGCTTTGTTACTGCCGATCAGTTTAACAGTATCCGAGAAGGGAAAGATGCTACAAACTTTGCTCTTTTTCAAATCGAGTACGGCACTAAAAACATGCGTACGCCCAGCGGCACTCGCAAGCGCCCGGGATACCTGCTACAGGTTTTTCTGGCCGATCAAAAGAATCCGGTCTTTGAAATAATGACTCCCAGTGATCAGCTTGCCGAGAACGATTACAAATTTGTAATTCATACTATGACCCAATACCTGGAAGCTGCTGCCCAGGGAAAGAAATCGGATGATTTATGGGACGTAGACCGAAACCTTGCCACCCTGGAAAAGAAGCCTCTCCTCATTGCGGAAGAACAAGTGGCTATTACTGCTGAAAAGGCCCAGAGCGAATATGCCCATTCTGTGAAATTCACCACGATGGACAAGTTGGAGGATCAGATCTCGGAAGGCCAGGATATTTTATTTTGCACAGTGATATTCCATATGCAAAAGAGCATCTGGATGAATGCCACCGTTGATGCTTCCAATATGGAGATCGTGAGTTTGGTACCGGCAGAATCTCTTGATATCAGCCTGGGAGTGTTCACCAGCGAAAGTACAGGAACCTTAGTCCCAATCTATCGGTCAGACCTTAAGCTTGATAAGAAATACTTTAAGTATACCACCAATAAACTAGCCATGAAGGTCAATCATTAGCCAATCAGAAAACATAAAACGGGCACAGAAGAATAGAAATTGGTCACAGAAACCACTTGTTTCCATAAAAGAGATAGCCGCATATATGCGCTATCCCTGTGTTGGCCACCATAAAAAATGTAATCAATGAAAACAGGATTTATAACAATATTTTCTTTGCTAACTGGATTTTTATGCTTTGGTCAAGTTGAATATAACGCTGAAGAATTTCAAGCTGGATTAATGAAAACAAAGACTGGAGCAATGATAGTTTATACTGGAACTAATCATTCATTCACTCTGGAAATGTTTTCTGAGAATCTAAAACCTTCTGAACAAGCAAATTTTCTGACAGTAGATAATACTATTTTCCAATCTGTGATAATACCATTTCAGCAAAAGCTTGACTTCGATAATATGTCCGCTGAGATTCAAAAATCAAATCTTTTAGACTACATGAATTATGAGCTTGATTATTTCAAAAATGAACTTAAACAAAAAATAGTTGGTGAAAGACATGAATTCATTGAGTTCAATGATAAAATATATTTATTCTGGTATTATGATATGCCTAAAAGTAATAAGCAAATTGGAAAACAGATTTATTTGACAACGATTTGTTTTGACCAAATTCTGAATTTAAATACTCCGTTAGAAAGAGATAAAAATGATTTCAATTTCAATAGAGATTTGCTTATGAAAGTTGGCAAAACCTTAAAACTGAACAAAAAGCCAATCAACTTAAGTGAATTATATAAAGAATTGAATAAATAATTACGGTGTATAACAAACGCTATCGTAAAGCCTCAGCTGAAAAGCAATTTGATTACTTTTTTGCTTTAAGTTCTAATAATGAAACTCGAACAGAAACCACTAAAAAGGCCGGCCTGACCGCTAACAAGGTCGTTTTGGGCGACCGTATTAGTTTATGAAGTATTTAGTAGCAATCACCTTTGGCTTAATGTTATTTTCTTGTATTGAGGAAGCTAGTAAGAATCTATATCTTGAATATGATAAGTCAATTGCTGAATCAACTAAAGAAAGAATAGATGACTATATTGATTCACTCTTCAACTATGATAGTATTTATTCCAACAGTGTTAGTTTTAAAGAAGGAAGGTTACAAAAGGGGGACTCGGCCTATGAGTTAAACTTGGTTATCAAAGATACTCTCTATTTAGACGAAAGAGTTAAATACTACAATTCTTTTAGAGCGAGTGTATATAAAAAATTGCCAGATGATATACCTGTAAACTTGATTTTAGATTTACCTCATTCGAGAAAAATCAAACTACATCATCGTGATACGTTTCTTTTAGAAAGCACACTGTATTTTGAAAATGACAAAACAACCATAACAGCTACTAATCCGCTGGATGACTATCACTGTGGTGCTGTTTCTACTCAGTTGTGGTATCTGTGGAAATATATTAGGAATCGTCCGGATAGCGCACATTTATTTTTAACTAAGGACAAGGGTATATACTATTTAGACATTCCATACAACGAAAAAGCACCGCATGATGATAGAGGGAAAAAGTTTTTTCATTTGACAGCAAATTACATATCTGACAGCGTGTTTTTGGATAGTGAGGTTAGGATAAGAATTTATGAGGAAGAGGGAATTTACAGGTACATATTTGAGAATAATGATATAAACTATGTTGTGGAATAGACTGCCTACAACAGAGCACAGCCCCAATCCTAACGAAAACGAACTTGTATGCTTGTTGCGCCAAGGAACGATATTGATAAACGAACGAAAAACGCTAGCAAGCCCGGCCTGTGGCTATGCTGATCGTTAGCACCAAATTAAAAAGAAAAAATGAAGAAAAGTTTACTGCTGATTGTAATGCTTTCTATAGTAATTACGAATCAAACAAATGCTCAATCGAAAGTCGGCATCAAAGGTGGATTGAACCTTTCAAAGCTAACCATTTTGAATGAACCTGATAATTATACCTCACCAGATATGGACTACCGGACTTCATTCCATATTGGCGGATTCTGGAACATTCCTTTAAATGAAAAATTATTTGTTCAACCTGAACTTCAATATTCAAATAAGGGTGTTAAATCTCAGGGTTACACTACTAAACTGCCCTACTTAGTTTTACCTGTTATGATAGGTTTTAAGCCGACCGAGTTACTTCAAATTGAAGGTGGAGTAGAATTAGGATACTTATTGAAATATACAGCATATCACAATGATTTTGATTATGGGATTGACCTTGGAGCAACATTTTCAATCACCGATGAAATCAAAGCAGGTGTCAGATACAATTTGGGCCTGAATAGTATCTATGGGAAAGAGGACCTTCAATTTACAGATGACAATGGAAATTTGATTGACCAGTTAATTTTACCGCACCGTGTTTTACAGTTCTCTCTTTATTACGATTTGATAAAAATGTGAAATCTGGTGCTAACAACTAAGGATTCATGTTACGCCGTCCCGACCACACGAATCCTTAGTTGTTGTCATTAGTTATCTGCAATTAATAAATAACAGTTAATCAATATGAGTGAATCGAGTAAGGTAGACTACTATGCCAGTTGTGTAACAAGGTATTCATGATAATCATACTAGCTTACCATCCATAAAAATAAGGTATATTAACGATGTCAACGTTCGCTTCCGTTCCCGAAAACTCAAACGTACAGTACCCTAGTCTGCTAAGAAGAGTGCAGGCCATGTTCATCGATTTTGTGGTGATCCTTTGCATATTCATGGTGAGTAGCCTGATTATCGGTGCTGTAGGGTCAGTCCCTGATGAAATCAAGATTAGCATACTGTTCTTTTGTTTTGTCCTTTACGAACCCTTATGGATCAGCACTGCTGGCGGTACCATCGGACATCAAATTCTTAAGCTTCGGGTAAAGCGGTACGCTACCCCTGAACGAAACATCGGCTTCATCCCCGCCTTGGGGCGCATCATTGCCAAAACAGCATTAGGTTGGATTTCCTTCCTGACGGTCAACTCTAGTTCCGAAAAGCGGGCCATTCACGATATACTCAGCGGCTCGGTGGTGGTCCTTAAATAACCTGCTGATTGATAGGGTTTATTCCGATCAACATGTAAAGAGCAATTTTCTAGCGAAAGGATTATATGTGGGAGGCGGTCAACAGGAGGCAGGTACCCTAACAGCCTCCCGCTGACCGCTTACACTGTCATATTTGCCATTGCGGGGATAATTCTGTTTCTTACTTTTTTATACGCTACCCACCCAATTTATGAGAACTTTATTAGCTTTTCTCCTGCTTTTACCGAGTATTCTATTTGCTCAGGACCGCCTGACCGGAGAAGCCTTTGCTACCCGCTCGGAAGTTATCGCTCAGCATGGCATGGCGGCCACCAGTCAACCGCTGGCTACTCAAACGGCCCTGTACATACTCCGCCAGGGAGGGAATGCCATTGATGCAGCCATCGCCGCCAATGCCGTACTGGGATTAACGGAACCGACCGGCAACGGGGTTGGGGGCGACCTCTTCGCTATTGTCTGGGTTGCCAAGGAAGAAACATTATTGGGTCTTAATGCCAGCGGACGTTCACCTTACGATCTGTCGTTAGACTATTTTAAAAAAGAGGGTTATGAGCAGGTTCCAACGCTAGGTCCACTTTCTGTAAGTGTGCCGGGTTGTGTAAGTGGTTGGTTTGCTTTACACGAACGCCTGGGCAGCCTTCCTATGACCACGACCTTACAACCCGCTATTGACTATGCTAAGAATGGGTTTCCTCTTACTGAAGTAATTGCCTATGGATGGGAGCGAAACGCGCGGGTACTTCAGAAGTACGAAGGGTTCTCAGATGTTTATATGCCCAATGGTAAAACTCCGGCGAAAGGAGAAATCTTTACAAACCCTTATCTGGCTAGTACACTACAAACAATCGCTGAGGGCGGGCGCGATGCCTTTTACCAAGGAGAAATTGCCCACACTATTGCCGATTATGTGCAAGCGCAGGGCGGGTTTCTATCGTATAAAGACTTCACTGATCATACTGCTGAGTGGGTAGAGCCGGTTTCCACCAATTACCGAGGATACGATGTATACGAATTACCACCTAACGGCCAGGGCACCGCAGCACTGCAAATGCTTAATATTCTGGAAGGATACGATATTGCCAGCATGGGATTTGGCAGTGCCGAATACATTCACCATTTGGTGGAAGCCAAGAAGCTTGCCTTTGAAGACCGGGCCAAGTACTACGCCGACCCCGACTTTGTGCAAATTCCGATGGAACAACTGATTTCAAAAGAATACGCTCAGGCTCGCAGTGAGTTAATTGACCCTGAACAGGCCGCAGATGATTACCCAGCGGGCGAACTGGAGCAGGGCAACACCATATATATGACGGTGGCTGATAAAGAGGGGAATATGATCTCGCTGATCCAGAGCAACTATTCGGGTATGGGCTCAGGCATGACTCCTCCCGGACTGGGCTTCGTGCTCCAAAATCGAGGGGCGTTATTCAGTTTGGAAGAGGGACACAATAATGTATTTGAACCTCACAAGCGACCATTTCATACCATTATCCCCGGCTTTGTTCTCAAAGAGGGCAAGCCTTATCTCAGTTTCGGACTCATGGGTGGGGCTATGCAACCTCAGGGCCATGTACAGGTACTCGTTAACATGATTGATTTTGGCATGAACTTACAAGAAGCCGGCGATGCCCCCCGCATTCGCCACGCCAGCGATTCTCAGCCTACCGGTGGTAAAATGACCGATGGGGGTATTCTATCTATGGAATCGGGGTTTCCCCAGGAAACAGTTCAAAAACTATTACGAATGGGACACACCATTCAGCCTGCTATCGGGGCCTACGGAGGCTACCAGGCCATAAAATATGATGCTGAGCACAAAGTATACATTGGCGCTTCAGAATCCCGTAAAGACGGGCAGGCAGCGGGGTATTAAACGACAAAAGCCAATCTCGCAGAAGATTGGCTTTCTCAAGGCTACAGCTTTTTGCTAAGCGTTTTCTTTTTCAGTTGACTCGTATTTTTCCTGGTAATTGGCTAAACGACGTTCTGCACTCCATCGAGCATGGCTGGAAGGTTCTATATGATGCCCTTTTCGGCGGGCGTATACCTGCGTAAATTCTGCCCCGAATAAGAAAATCAAAGCAGAATAGTTCACCCATAGCAATATCAGAATAAGTGAACCAGCCGCGCCGAATGCAGAACCAGGGTCCATTTTCCCAAAGTAAATTCCCAGCCCTTCTTTACCGATGATAAAGAGGATGGCTGTGACCAATGCCCCTACCCAAACCGAACGCCACTCTACTTTTGCATCGGGTAAAAATTTATAAATCATAGCAAACAGAGTGGTGATAACCCCTAGCGAAATCACAATCTCAACAACGTGGAAAACATACAGCAGATAATCAGGCAAATTGCGTTGTATAAACCCGCTGAGCGCCTGCAATCCGGCAGTAAGTGCTAGTGATACGATCAGTAGAAATCCAATAGCCAGAATGAAGCCTAATGATAATACCCGGTCTAGGGCAATTTTGGCGATACCCGCCTCCGGTTTGGCTTCTACCTCCCAGGCTTGATTAAGGGACCGTTGCAACTGTACAAATACTCCGGTAGCACCAAACAATAGCGTCGCTACTCCAACGATAATAGCGATAGTAGAATCTCCTTGCTGACTAGTGTTGGCAATCATGGTTTGTACCTGGTCCGCAGCCTCAGCGCCTACCGCACTACTAATCTGACCGGATATTTCTCCCCGAACAGCCTCTTCACCAAAAATTTGCCCAGTAACTTTAATGATTATAATTAACAGGGCTGGTAAAGAAAATATGGAATAATATGCGATCACTGCACTTTGTCGGAAAGGATCATCGGCATTCCACTCATTATAGGTTTTTTTGAGTATAGTAAAAATGCTTTTACTTTTGTCCTTTACATTTACGTTCATAGTCTAAAAAATTATGTGTTTTGTACGAACTCACCTGCTATAACTTTCTTTATTGCCAGATGGTTATAAACTCTATGAGTTTTCAATTCTTTTTAATCTCATCCGTTTTATTTTTGCTTTTATTATTTCTTACAATATGATGAGGTTCTTTTTCGCAGTATTGGTAAGCATGCTTTCCTTGCATCAGTCAGCAGCTCAGGTTGGTCGTATAAAGCGAGCGATCTCTGCGTATGAGCAAGGTGAATATGATAAGGCACTGACCCGAGTACAAAAAGCAATACATCATAAGAAAACAAAAAACAGTGCCCAAGCCTGGCTTACTCAAGGTAAAATTTACCAAGTATTAGCTCGACAGGCGTCATCAGACTCATCTCATGACACTTTTCTGCAACAGGCTATCACCTCTTTTCAACACGCGATTGAAATTGATACCAGCGATTTAACTTTAAGCATGCACCCGCTGGATTCACTTTGGGTAAGCTACTTTACGCAGGCGAAAGAATCAGCTAGTCAAAAAAATTATACTGAGGCCTTTAAAGCATTGCAACGGGCAAAAATGATCAGGCCAGATGATACAGCTACTTACTTAGCGCTGGGAGATTTGGCCCTTCAACAACAGGATCTCACATTAACCAAGCAAACCTATACCTATCTTATTGATTCGCTTCATTATGAGGGAAACCGGCTCTATGAGATATACAACACTCTGATAGATATGCTTTCGCAGCGAGATAGTGAGCTTGATTATACTCAAAAGTTGGTAAAAGCCGCTCAACAGCATTTTCCGGATAGCACCCACTGGATAGACCGGGAATTTGCTGTGTTACTTAATAATCATAAATGGCAGGAAGCTGAACAATTGATTACCACCTCTGAGCTTTCCGAAACTCGCCAGATCACATTTCTGAGAGAACTGGCACAACAGCAGCGTATTGATAATAACCCTGAAAGCGCATTTGAGTATTACCAGAAAGCTTTGGCAATAGATCCTAAAAATCTGGATGTACTGTATGATCTGGCCTACCTTCATCAGGAGATAGCCATTGCCTCCGAAAAAGAAATTGGTCGTGATGAAGGTGTAGATACAGATAAGCAGAAACAGGCACTTCACCACTACCGTGAGTCACTGCGTTACCTAACTGAAGCGATCTCTTACGATCAGCAAAATGATCACACCCGACAGAACATCACGCTGGTAGAGACCCACATTGGCTCGCTGGAAAAGCTATGATCAAGCTGCTTCAATGACCAAAAAAGTCATTTATCACCGCCTTTTTCCATTAATCGCTGTATCTGAAGAGACACATCCTCTGCTTCGGCCATCTTTTGGTCGCTAGCTTTACGATCTCTCTGGGAGAGAGTGTGAGCTTCAGCAAGCAACTTTCGATGTTTTTCCTGTAACTTTTCTAATTGACTTTTCTTTTTAAATAATCCAAACATGCGTGTTACGGTTTACGGAATGGGTTTCCTAAAAATTGCAGAAAATCCCGGAACTGCTGCCGAGATGTAAATACAGACCGGATCTCCTGCCAATATCCACTCTGTTTAGTTGGCTTTGGTGATGCGATGGTTTGTTTAGAAGCAGGCACCTCCTGGTTACGTTCAGTAACTGGAGTACTCCGAGGCTTTCCGTTTTTGCTTTGGTCCAGCGCATCGGCTTGTTGGTAACTATTCCTGGCTCGCTCCAAATGTCCTAGCTTCTCTTCAATCATGCCTCGGTTGTTATAGGCAATCGCATCTTCCGGGTCTAACTCTATTGCTTTGGTATAATCATCAATTGCTCCCTGAGAGTCATTTAATCGGTCTTTGATATAGGCCCGGCTTGAATATCGGTAAGGATTTTCTGGCTCCAGATCAACTGCCTTATCAAAATCGGCTAAAGCCAAATCATTACTTTTAACCCAGTGCAGAGCTACTCCTCGTTCGCTATAATATGTAGCATTATTGGGTATTAAATTGATCAGGCGATCAAAGGCCTGTATGGACTCTTCAAAATTCTCAAGCTTAAACTGAGTTCGGGCAAGTCCATAAATACTTTCGTGATGGGTAGATTCCTGAGCCAGTGCTAGCTGAAAGTAGTGAAGTGCCTGTTCGTACTTTTCTTGTTTTAGCAGTTCGTAACCTTGCCGGGCATATTCTTCTGCATTCATATCCATTGGTAAAGAAAGGGTTAAATCAATCAATGAGCGCTAAATTGCTATATTTTTTTATTTATTACCTCCTATGATGGAACACGGCAAACCAGAATTAGTTTACTTTGCACTATGCTAATCATTGGAGAGTATAACGATCTGCCCATTGTTCGGGATAGTCCGCACGGCTTTTATTTGCAAGCCCAGACCCGCGAGGGCGAGCAGGATATTTTGCTACCTAAAAAATATGTGACACCGGAAATGGCGGTAGACAAAAATGTCAGCGTATTTGTCTATACCGATTCGGAAGACCGACTGGTGGCTACTACCGAAGTGCCTAAAGTGCGGGTAAATCAGTTTGCTGCCCTGTTTGTGGTAGGTACTGCTCCCTTTGGGGCTTTTCTGGACTGGAACCTGGAGAAAGACTTATTTCTACCCAAAAAAGAGCAACTTTACCCGGTGCAGGATGGTGATACGGTGGTAGTACGAGTTGTGCTGGATCAGCAAACTCAACGCCTCATGGCCGTGTCTAAACTTCAACCATTTTTCCGTCGG
Organism: Roseihalotalea indica; assembly: GCF_022458895.1. The sequence goes on from NZ_JAINFL010000004.1 coordinate 434,764, forward strand.
GATACCTCAGATCTTGAGGAGCAACAAGCCATTACTGCCCTCGTTTACGATACTACTGATTTAGGCTACAAAGTAATTATTGGCCGGCAGTACGATGCCTTACTGTTTTATAGTGATAGTCCGTCAGAACTGGTAATCGGAGATGCATTAACGGTTTATATCAAAAAAATCCGCGAAGATGGAAAAATTGATGTTACCGCTTACCCCAGTGGCCGGGATGCTACCGAGCAGGCTAAGATGACATTAATTCGAAAGCTGAAAGATGCCGGAGGTACTCTTCCGCTACATGACAAAAGCGATCCCGATGAAATTCAGAACCGTCTGGGCATGAGCAAAAAAGTCTTTAAAAAGGCCGTCGGTGGTTTATATAGAGATCGCAAAATCGAACTGGAAGGCAACCAGGGAATCCGGTTGATTAGTAATGAGTGATTAGTGATTATAAATCACTTTTCATTATTCATTAGAGCTTATTCCGGTCATTATGTAAGAAGAAAAGTCTTATCCGACCGGGCAGGTCTAATCAGGCAGGTGAGTGCATTAACGGAGGCAGTTAGCAGGAGACTGTATGGAAGACCAGCCTCCTGCTGACTGCTTCCTGATTCGCCTGTAAAAGAAAATCAGAATAATGGCTATTACTCACAATCGTAGTCACTTCGTTCTGGTCCACTCTTCAGAGCGGCCAATGAGCGAGAAGCCAATGTACCCTCTGATTTCCAGATTATTACCATCTTCGCTTAAGCGCATGAGGCAGCTGTAGGTTTTTCCTGATTCAGGGTCATATATTTCACCATCTTCGTACTCTCCATCTTCATCATACTCCAGATTCTTGAGGATTTGTAAACCTTGAATTGTCCGGTTTTGTAAAGCAGGATCAGGATTTTCAACATCTTTCCGAGGCTTTCCATCCGGGCCATTAGGATCTTTCATCCACACAAGTTTACCGCAATATTCATCTTCACAAGGGTAGATTTCTACCTTGCCCCGTTGGTCAGCGGTGTACCATACACCTATAACCGCCTTCGCATCCTGGGCTAGCAAATTAAAATGAATAGAGAATAAAATGAGGCTTAAAACGATTGATTTCATGTACATATTGGTTATACTCTCGGGGTTATATCTCTATAAAATCAGTACCCGCCATTTTTGTTTATGTCACCTAACTGATGAGTCACGGTCCTAAAATTACGCAATTACCTACCCAACAGCGCATTTTGTTAGCAAATCAGCATCTGACACTGCTACCCCAACGCGCTTTATTCTGGGAAGAGAAACGCTATTTACTACTGGCTGATATGCACCTCGGAAAGGCTGGCCATTTTCGCAAACATGGTTCGCCCATCCCAGCGGCAGTGCATTGGAAAGACCTGGTTGTGCTGGGTACCCTGATTGAAACTTATAAACCCAGCAAAGTTATTATTCTGGGAGATCTGTTTCATAGTGCGCTTAATAACGAATGGCTGGATTTTGCTCAGTGGATGCAACAATACTCTCCTTTACCCTTTGTGCTTGTTAAAGGAAACCACGACATGCTGCCAGAAGAAGCTTATGCCCTGGAGCAATTAAGCGTAGAACCCGAAAGCTGGGCTATTGATCCATTTCTGCTTACTCACCAACCCTTGGTAGAGCCTACTCCTCAACGAGGTGGCTGGAGGTTCCCAAAGTCCAACACTGCCCCCGAAGCACTTTACAATCTGGCCGGTCACATTCATCCAGGCGCAGTTTTGGGTATTGGGTTAGGACAGTCCGCCCAAATGCCCTGTTTCTTTTTTGGACCTAATACTGGTTTATTACCTGCGTTTGGTCAATTTACCGGTTGTGTTCGGATGAATATTACAACAAATGATCAGGTTTACGGAGTGGTCAGCGAGCGGAGTATTATTCGGGTAGTATGATCGCTCAGGCACATTGTCAGTTTCACTTAAAAATATTCGCCATGAAATTGCACTTTTTTTACGTCCAGAGACTACTGAAAACGGCGAGAATATAACAGAAAGCAAATTTGACCTGTTAGGTAAGTAAATATTTTTTTTCATTGATTACCTAAAAGCTATGAAACTAATCAGATTTTTTATTTCTGCATTGATTATTCTCCCTTTGCTACTCCAATCATGTGCCAGTGGGCTAACTGCCAATGTGAGAAAGGCACAGACATCGCTAGAAGGCGGCAACCTAGCGGAAGCCAAGCAACTTATTGACGCAGCCGTTGAGGATTCTGTAACTCGGCAAGATGCCAAAGCCTGGATGGCCTACGGAGACGTTTACCTGTCCATTGCTATCGACTCTACAAATTCGGTACAGGCTACTGATCCTTACCAAAAGGCCTTAAAAGGTTACGCCAAGGTTTTAGAGTTAGAAGATAGTAGTTCTTTGTTAGGTGTACAGGCCGATCAGCAGATTCAGCAGGTATGGGCCAATGCCGTTAACACAGGGGCTAATTACTATTCCAGCCAGGATTACGACAACGCACTTGATTTGTTTGCGGTAGCCAGAGAGGCTAAGCCCCAAGACACCACTGCGTATATTTACGGTGGAATTTCCGCTCAGCAAGCCGGTGATATGAATATAGCGGCTGAGAACTATGCGTACCTGGTAGATTCCCTGGATTATGTGAGTAAAGATTTTTACAACAGCTTGATCTATATCTACCTGGTTGAAAATAAAGATGAAGAACGAGCCTTGGACTACATTCGCAAAGCCCAGGACGTTTTTCCCGATGATCCGGAGTTTTTGAAGCGAGAGATCACCATGCTCATCAACAGTGAGAAATTTGATGAAGCGAAGCAAAAACTAGCGAAAGCCATTGAAGCAGAACCCGATGAGGCCAGCAACTACTACAACCAAGGGTATTTGTATGAGCAAATGGATCAAGGTGAGCAGGCGGTTGAAAGCTACAAAAAAGCCATTGAAGCCGATCCTCAGTACTTTGATGCCAACTTCAACTTAGCGGCGTACTACTACAATGAAGCGGCTGATATTCTGGCCGAAGCCAACAACATGGATTTGAAAGATTACCAGGAAAAAGGCGAGGAAATAGAAGGCCGCGCTAAAGAGTATTTTGAGAAAGCTTTGCCGTATCTGGAAACATCGCAAGATCTGGAGCCGGATAATCAAAAAGTGCTCTCAACGCTTTCTACCATCTATCAACAACTAGGGATGGAAGAGAAAGCTCAGGAAGTAAATACTCAATTAGAAAGTATGTAATCACATTAGGGAGGTTATCAGCCTCCCTTTTTTTGATTAAGTTAATAAAGAATTATTGTGCATCAGGATATGGAACGAGAGTTAAGAGAAAGCCCCTCCCTTTTCTTTAACGAAATTTTACTGTAAGAGCAGAGGCTATCTAAGTATAAAATTAAACCACCGCTCCAATTACTAAATTTTATAGCATCGTAAATTAGCAACCCCTCTTTGCTTTATCGGTGATTGTGGTTTATCTGATAAACTATACTACCTTTTTTAATAATACCGCCCAATTAGCTCATGCTCAACAATAGTTTGGCGTAAAGCTAATGGTTTAATGGTGCCTTGCTGGCTGTAGATGCGTTGGCCGCCGGGTTCTACCAGAATTGTGTACGGCAGCGCGCCTTCCCACTCGGGGTCAATGGCTTCAATCAGCGCGTATTTATCGTCTTTGCTGAAGATGTAGTTCTTCACGGAGGAGTTTTGTTTTTCCAGAAACTGTTTCACTTTATCTTCCTGTTCCGGTCGGTCGGCACTGATAGAAATAAATTCAAATGGACGATCATCATACATGCGGTGCATGACGATAAACTCAGGATATTCCAGCACGCAAGGTCCGCACCAAGTAGCCCATACATTGATTAATCGTAGCTTATCCGAATCGTTTTTCAGCAACTCAGCAATACCGGCTTCGTCAATGGTTTCCAGCGAGACGGGAAGTTCCTCCCACTGTTTATATACCCGGTCTTTCATTTCATCTTTCCAGGCCCACTTTACCGAGCAGCCAAAGGTTTTGGTTGTAGGCGTTTCCACCGCTTCACCGGCTAGCACGGCATCAATCGCCGCTCGTACATCCTCAGCTTGTGCGGTGCCGGGCTTTTCCGAGCCATCTAATCGGCCTACATATTGCAGCGTACGCTCTTTGTCAAATACGAAAGCATGCGGAGTGGCAACCGGGCCATATTTGATGGATACCCCATGGTCATCACCATCATAGAGATACGGAAAATTGTAATTCTCATCTTTTGCTCTGAGTTGCATATCCTCGTACGTATCTCCCAGGTCTGAATATCCCAGTTCATCGTACAATAGCGCCAGAGGACTGTTGGGCGAGATGGCCACCACCATTACGCCTTTATCTTTATAATCATCTACTAAGTCTTTAATACGCTGCTCATAGGCCTGGGCCGTAGGACAATGATTACAGGTGAAGATAATGGTTAGTACTTCGGCATCGTCATAGTCCGATAGCTCATGAAATTCTCCATCCACTCCGGGAAGCCTAAAATCAGGGGCTTTGCTGCCGATTGACAGGGTAGAAACATCAACTTCCTCAACGGGCTGAGGAGATGCTTCAAAAGAGGCACTTGTTACGGGCATATCCGCTTCGGCATTATCAGATTTTGAAGCCTCTTGCTGTTTAGACTGGCATGATGCGAAGTAAAGTAGTAATAGCACACATAACGAATGTGCCGAGAGGTTCAATAATTGGGTCTTCATAGTTTGAAAGGTTGTATATGGACATTAAAAAGATACTACATCACCTGATATGAAGCAAACCCCACGTGAGATCAACCGCAAAAAATTCAGTCTACTACTTGCTTGGCAGGGTCATAATAAGACATTTTGTCATTAAATGTAAGAATTTCATGCAGAATCAAGACATTTTGTCATTAAAAAATCAGGTTTTCCTTAAATTATTGGGTTGGTATTCTGTTTGTTTATTCACTACACGAAAACATTAATTAAAAACCAAAAACACATATAACTATGAAACTTGTAAGATATAACTCAGCATTCCCCAGATTCTTTGATGATTTTGTAACACGTGATCTGGACCAACTTTTTGATGTACCTGGCTTCAAAAATCACCGTTTGCCAGCTACGAATGTAAAAGAAACCGAGGACTACTTTGCGCTGGAATTAGCAGTTCCTGGCTTTAAGAAAGAAGATTTTAAAGTAGCGTTAGACCAGGATGTGCTGACAATTTCTGTAGAGAAAGAAGAGAATAATGAGGAAAAAAATGATCAATACGTAAAGCAAGAGTTCCGTTATCACACTTTCTCAAGAAGCTTCCGCTTACCGGAGAATGGTGTTGATGGAGACAAAATTGAGGCGAAATATGATGCCGGTGTACTTTACGTAACTCTACCAAAAAGAGAAGAAGTAAAACCTAAGCCCGCTCGTACTATTGAGATTGGCTAAGGCATTGCGAGTAAGAGTAGTAAAGAGGCGGGTATCTAAACCCGCCTTTTTTTTGGCCAAACCAAACGAAACAACTATTTTTTACGTGATAAATAGCATGCAATTTGATTTAATGAAGAAATTGTAAAAGATCAGGCGATGGAATATAAAGATTACTATAAAGTATTAGGGGTAAATAAAACTGCTAGTCAGGACGATATCAAAAAGGCATATCGTAAACTGGCGGTGAAGTACCACCCGGATAAAACGAAAGGCGATAAAGCTAAGGAAGAGAAATTTAAGGAGATTACGGAGGCATACGAGGTGCTTAAAGATCCGCAAAAGCGTAAGCAATACGATGAACTCGGAGCAAACTGGAAGCAATACCAAGACGGTAATGGCGGAGGTTGGGGTAACCCCTACGCTGGCCGAGGCCAGACCCGGACCGAATTTGACGGTGACTTCTCCGATCTATTTGGCGATGGTGGAGGTTTTTCTGATTTCTTTGAAAGCTTTTTCGGGCAGGGTACATCTGGCCAGGCTCGCGGCGGAAGAACTGCATCCGGCTTTCAGGGGCAGGATATTCAGGCCTCAGTAAGTATCTCGTTGGATGATGCCTATGAAGGAGGCGTACGATTAATCAACTTAAACGGTAAACGTTTACGGTTGAAACTTAAACCTGGGATTGAACATAACCAGACTTTAAAAATTAAAGGCAAAGGTCAACCGGGCATTCATGGTGGCCCTGCGGGTGATCTTTACCTAACGGTAGAAATTAATCCCCATGCCCGTTTCGAGCGCAAAGGGAATGATCTGTATATGACTGTGCCGGTTGATATGTACACAGCAACCTTGGGAGGTAAAATTAATATTCAAACCCTGAAAGGCTCTAAAGTAAACGTAACGATTCCGAAGGGCACCGATAGCGGTAAAACCTTGCGTCTAAAAGGGTTAGGCATGCCTAGCTACCATCACCCCGACCAGTTCGGCAATCTGTTCGTGCAGATAAAAGTAACTACTCCCAAAGGGTTATCAAAAGAAGAAGAAGAGCTGCTGAAAAAGCTTCAGGCCATGCGCAGCAGCTCATATAGTTACGCTTAAGCAGTTTCTATCGCCTGGCCACCTAATACTATAGCAACTATTAATGATAAATAGGTACCCTCTTACATAATTTCAATCAGCCTGACTAGTTTTCAAACCTCCTTCCGGAGGTTTTTTAGTATCAGCCCAAAAACAAGCCTAATGCATTTAATCACTTACCACTGCCTTCGCTGAACCCGCCTGAGCTACGAAGTGGTAAATAAGCTGAATAATATCTGGTTGACGGGTGAAGTCTATATTCTCATCGGCAATGTAGCGATTCAACACTTTTGTTTCCTCGTCATTTAGCTCAAATAACTGGCGAAGATCACGCCGGCTAGGGGTGACTTCCTGAAACCTCCCATCAGGCATATATGCATAATACTGCAATGCTACGCCCTTTTCACCTTCATTATGGTATTTGGTAATCGGAAGCTTCGTGGTACGAAGTGCGTCTTTACCAACCTCTCGCTCTCGAACAAAAAGTGTAAATGTACCATCAAATACAATCTGAAAAAATAGAGGCTGAACGATACCTTTAGGCTGACGATAAGGCACGGCAAAGTATTTCCGAGGTGCCAGTTCATCAGTGATGGTAAATGATCGAACTGTGTAGGAACTAAATGCCCTCACCAATTTGCCCGTTTTCAGTATTACAACATTTTCTTTCATGTCGTACTGAAGGTCACCCTGAATAACCTGACCACTGTGCAATGTCACCTGGCCCTGTTCCCAATGTTCTTTCAATGAAATACCTCCGTATCCCGAAGCATCAAAATTTAGACATAGTACTCCCACTACAAGTACAATAAAAACCCGCATCATACAATAAGATTAAATGAAACAAACTAACTCAACAGAATTTGTTAGATCGGTTGTATTGGTGGGAATAAAAGCAGGTAGTTTAAGAAACCTCTGCTTTTCTCTCAGTACGGCAGGCCTGGATTTTTGTTTTCAATAAATGACCTTTTAAATAATTTTATTTGCAAAAAAACCTTACTTGCAGTGTAATATATTTAAAAAATACAGCAACACATTAGATTATTATCAATTATGCACATAAGGAATATGCGTAAAATCCACTACTAATTTGCGCATTGCTATCAGAAAAATTATTCCTCATTGAAGCGGAAAGCGGTCGTAAAATAACCGTAGTGAGAGAGTAAACGGAGGTAGTATTTTTTTACACCTTCCTCCAGAGAAGTAAACGGTTGAGAATACCCCGCAGCCCGTAAGGCATCCAGATTAGCCTGGGTGTATTGCTGGTATTTTCCTTTAAGGTGCTCTGGAAAAGGGATGAATTCTATTCTGGTCTCTTTAGTTTCCAGTTCCTGAATTACGTGGGCAATATCCAGAAAGCTCCGCGCCTCTCCTGTACCACAATTGTAAATACCCGACTGGGGGTTCTGAAAAAAGTGCATGTTAACCTTCACCACATCTTCCACAAACACAAAGTCTCTTTTGAAATCCTCGCTTCCCTCAAACAAGCGCATCTTTCCTCCTTCCCGCAACTGGTTGAAGAAATGAAAAATAACCGATGCCATACTCCCTTTATGATTCTCTTGGTAACCGTAGACATTAAAGTAGCGCAAACCTACCACCGGCGGGTGCTGATGCCCCGAGAGTAACTGCCGTAGCACATAGTTATCGAACATGAATTTAGAGAAGGCATACACATTAAGCGGATACTCACTGGCCCGCTCTTCAGTAAAACCATTTTCACCGTTACCATAGACCGACGCACTGGAGGCATAATAGAAAGGTACCTGCTGATCAAGGCAGTAGTGGAAAAGCGTTTTGGAGAACTGGTAGTTATTCCGCATCATGTACTCCCCATCGGTTTCGGTAGTTGAGGAGCAAGCCCCCTGATGAAAAACAGCTTCCACCTCCCCCAACGTTGGCAGCACTTTCAGAAACTCATGTTTATCTAAAAAATCAGAGATGAATAACCCATTCAGGTTTAGGTGCTTCTCGGCATTAGAAAGGTTATCTACTACCAGAATATCTTCCTTGCCTAATTCGTTAAGTCCTTTGATGAGATTGCTGCCAATAAAGCCGGCTCCGCCCGTTACGATGATCATGAAGTGTAGGGTTGATTGTGAACTCAAAAATAGCCGACATTACCAGTCAATTGCAAGGATTAGCCGCATTATACCAAAATATTCGTCTTCTGGTTCAAATCTGTTGTTAATTATGGTTCGTCACATTTCAGTTGTTTACACTAAGCCCACCACGTAGGTAATAGTAGTCAAAATTGAGCTACTTTCACTTCCCTGCCTTATTTGTTTCCCCACAAATAATTGTTTCGTTAACTTTCTGCTCTAAATGTAATCTGATTTGCTAAAAGCTCATCAAGGTATAAAATGCAAAACTTCGCATCTTGCTTAATCACTTATCGATACCTGCATAACTAACTGTATATCAAACTACTACTACATTATAATCTTACTACTTAATGAAACTGAAAAGCGCTTATCGTTTCTACGTTATTTGTACTGCATTATGTATTGTGGCTGGGCCGGCCTTCGCTCAAAGCAGCTTTGGACAGCTTAAAGCCGACTTTCTAAACCCAAAGGCCACCACCGTTCTGATTGCTGCCCACCGAGCGGTGCATCATGAGTTTCCAGAAAACTCCATTCCTGCCATACAACAGACTATTGAGCAAGGAGTGCATATCATAGAGATTGACGTTCGAGTCACGCTAGATGGTATCCCTGTCATTATGCATGATCAAACCATAGATCGCACCACCAACGGCAGCGGAGATATTGAAACGCTTACGTATCCAGAACTGCAAAAGCTGTTTCTGGTACACGACGGAAAGATGACTTCCAATAAAATTCCTACGCTGGAAGAGGTGCTACGGATGACCCGTGGCAAGGTACTGGTTGACCTGGATATGAAAACCGATAAGGTAAATAAAGTGCTGGAAGTGGTAGAAAAAACGGAAGCCAAAGATCACGTATTCTTCTTCGATAGCGACTTTGACATACTGGAACAGATACAACAGGCTGACGAGGATTACATGATCATGCCCCGAGCGTATTCGTATCACATGGCGGACTCTGCCATCCAACGATTCTCTCCCCAGGTAGTGCACATTGATTTTTCTTTTTATGATGACCAAACCGTTCAGCTGATTAAATCGCATCAGGCCCGGGTGTGGATCAACGCATTAGGTGACCCGGACGATGCTATCCAAAAAGGTAAAACCCGAAAAGCCGCTGCTACCCTTACCGCCCACGGCGCAAATATCATCCAGACTGACTACCCGGAGGAACTGGTTAAATACTTTGAGGCTCAGCCTCAGAATTAAGTAGGGGCATTCCTTTATGGAACATTTGCTTATTCTGCTATATGACCAAACGGAACATGAAAAGATGAACGCGAGTCTAGCCGCATAATAATTTCTGTCTTTCTTAAAGATTAAAGGGTATAACGCCTAAGGCAGCCGTTGCTCGGCTTGTTGGTATTTATTTTTCGTTTATCATTTTAGCTACTTGGAGCAAATAGCTTGCAAACCTCAATTTTGCCAGGGTGAGGACTACTTGATGTTAGCGAGCTTTTCTATCGCAATCTATACCAACCTGTCAGCTCTATTAAAAACGAGTCAAACCTCTCATGGGTAATTGTACTATTTTTCCACAAGTCATTAAGCTGCCTATTGTAGTAAGGCGCGATACTTAATAAGCATCTATCTGAAATGATAAAGTTTGTCTCTAATCCTAACAATCCTCCAATATAATTAGGGTTGACATACCAAGTTTCTACCTTATGCGATATCCTATCTCTAGTCCTCTGTTTAAAATACTCGTAAATTTGCCTGCCATAAACCAAGCCTACTGAAAGGCCGGTACTCAGTCGGCTACTAATAAGAAAATTATATTGTACTGAGATGGGGACACTTAGATACCAAGCATGATGAAATAGGTTTCTGTTTCACTGGTTACTGGTACGACGCTCCCTTTGTCCAATAAGTGGAGTCCAGTAGTTAATATTATCTGCCGGTTCAAAGTCACTTTGCCTTTAAGCCCATAGTTCATAGAGAATCTAGCATTGTAGGATAGAAATCTATGTGTTGCAACAGTTTGCTCAATCGAAGGGGAAGCCGTTAATCCAACAGCGACCTTTGATTGAGCAAATGTCTGTATATGAATCAGAAACCCTCCTATTATCAATAATATTCTCATTATCTAATGCTCACTAACGACCAAGTGCAGCCACAGGCCGGGCATGTTTGCGTTTTTCGTACGAGTATCAATTTTCGTGCTTAGAGCCATTAAAGAACGATCTCATCATAGCCAGGCTTGGGGCTGAACAATGTTGTGCCCAGTTTTTTTATTCATTAAATTTTAAGTTGTGAAAAATCGGTTCAATTTCTTCATTCAGTGTTTCTTTATCGTCCGCTAAGTAAAATATATATGCGTCACCAAAGTTGTCCCTATGAATAAATACTAAAAAACAGTAATCATAGTCTTGTCCGAACTCTTCATCAACATTTACCATCGTTACGGCTCCCCAATCTGCATTAAATTCGTTTTTAACAGCTTCTGGATCAAATGCCGAGTAGTAAGGAAGTTGCCCACCTGAAATGTTCAACAGAGTTGCTTCAAAACTGCTCTTGTACCACTTATTTGGATGAATGCTAATACTACCTTCATTTGCTTTACTCATTTGATAGTCTTTCAAGTGAGTATCCATTGGCCTAATTGCATAGCGAACTTCAAATCTTTTTTCAGGATGCTTATAGGCAAGTTCCCAATTCATTTGTTCATTTTTGATTGGGTTCGTTATTGTAAGACCTTTTGGTTCTTTCAAGGACATATTTGTTCTATATAACAATTTTTTAAATTCTCCTGAAAAATCTGTATATATAAAACTTGTCAGTAATAGAAATCCAAATCCTATAATTAAAATTCGTCTCATTCTTGTCTATTCTTAATTGGGCGCAACATCTGTATAAACGCAATGCGTTTATTTTCTATATACATAAAGCTTTTCTGAAACAGAATCGCTGGAATAATTTCTTGGCATTTGTGATGATTGCCAATTAGTGATTAACAAGATAGTGCTGCAACGGCTGCTATATGCCTCAATCCATTTACTTTATTACACACTGGATTATGCAGTTACTACGATACCCATGATCTCCAGCAGTTGGGGTTCATCGGCCAGGGCGAGGCGAGCCGCGGCTTTAAAGCGTAGTAGCCAGATGTTTAGCTCTTTTAGTGCCTGGTCTCGCTGTTGGGTAGCATGCTGAGCTGCACCTTTCTTTTGCAAGGTATGCAGCCGTAATGTTTTGGCAGACTGCAACTGATTTTGGGTCTGCTCCAGTTCAGCTTTGGGTACATCATAACGTTGCATTACCTTTACCTGCGACAGAATCGCTTTGTAGAAGTCCGAAGCCTGATCCAGCCATACTGAGAGTCGGCGGTCTACGGGTGCTTCTAACTGGAAGGAAGACAATAACTCGGGTTGATGACGGAATGCCATGCGGGCCACATTACGGTGGTCAATAAAATTACGCCGTAGTGCCTTGATTTCTGCTTGTGCCTGGGTGCTGGTCAGCTTTTTTGAAGAATAAGACTCCTCTTTGACTTTCACCTGCGCTCGGGTAGAAGCTACGGTGCTCAGTCCTAACCGTATCTTGGCCTCAGTATAGCCCACTTCGGCCAGACGTTCACTGATAATGGGGACATTAAGGGCATTATTCAGCATGACATCTGCCTGATCTAATTGTTGTATGATGAGTGACATAGACGTTACTGTTTTGTGGTTTGCATTATGTACCTCAAATATCCTGAATACAATGGGGCACTTCCCGGTAATCAGGACGGATACCTAGCGCAGGTAAGGTTCCAGCATTATTTTTTTCTTACTGGGTTAAATATGCTACTGCACGCACATCGGCATACTCAATAAAGTTTAAAAAACTGTCTCTCTCATACATTTGCGAGAGAAAATGGGTGCATGTACTGACTATTTGGCACATCTTAGTTCAAAAATGTTTGAGGGTGTTACTCCCCTTACCTTCATGGTACATAGAAGTACGGATGTAGTAACCTCATCAATGCTTTTTTGGGTGTCAATACGCCAGGTTGTCAGTTTTGCTTATATGCTTTTAACTTATAGATCGTCAATTACACGATTTACAAGATACTAATGCCCATAAAATAGCAGTTGTTTTGGCAATGAACTACTTTTCTTTCCGTATGGGTACCCAGGGGCAGGTGTAAGTTTATAGTAGTCTTACCTCCTATCCATAAAAAAACCAGGGAGAATAGATGAAATGATACGCAGTATTACTGGTAAGTTGGTGAGTGAATTTCTTTTGTACTGGCGTACTTGAATGTTAGTATAAGGGAGTATTTTTTCAGCTACTCCCCAACGCATATTCAGTATCATTAAAGAGTGATAAGCCTCCTGCTTAATACCCGAGTTTCTGATCTCTCAATAGTCTGAATACTCCGCAGGGCGAAGAAAGATCAGGTCAGCTTTGGATACGTTATTCTTATACTCATCCATTGCTTTCAGTTTAACCCAGGCCGGGTCGTTATTAAAGGCTTCCCAGCGCTCATCCCGTTCTTCCCGGTTTTCAAAGGTTGTCATATACATCAGGTTAGGCATGCTGCTGCCAAAGAGCACCTCGGCATAAAATACCGCATTAAAATCTAAGCGATCAAAGATTCCTACCTCATCGCCATCATTAAACATCTTCACCTTATTGGTATAGAGCTTCTCGGTAGGCCCTTCGTAGCTTCGCAGCTCATAAAACCGCTCTGATTTGGGTGCATCCAGATCAGGTACGGCGGGGGAAGGCATACCAGGAAATGCGCGTAGCAATATGTTTTCAATGCGATCGTAAGGTGCCGCGTCATGGGCTGCGTTAATGTAATCGCTTCCTGCCTTCTGGTATTTTTTGTCTTTTTCCAGAGCCTGCTCAATCTCAGTTACTTTGCTGAGCGAAGCATAAGGAACAAACACATAGGTCTTGGGTGATTCATCTTCAATAGTATGAAATACCCCAACGTGCTCAATACCGGCCCGATGCATAGCGGGCACGTAGGCCTCTTCCAGATACTGGTCTACCTGCTGCTGTTGCTCATCGCTACCCAGGTGATAGACTTTTAACTGATAAAAATACTTAGAGTCTTTCTGCCCGTAGCTAAGAGAAACGCTACACACAAAACAAAGCAGGAAAGATAAGATGCGTAGATTGTTAGGTTTTACATTCATTATATCATCAATTCGGTTTAACAGAACAATGATACACATCTTTCAAAAAACTTCTAACCTAAACATCATTTAATATACCGATTGCATCATCTGACTGATTAACGTACCGGGAAGATTTGCGTGTGCCTCGGGAGCTACCTCGAGTTGCAAGGAGTCAATAGCGTGGTTTTCAACTGTTAAGGAGCTGGAATCATGCACGCTTAACCGGGCCTGGCTGATGCGGTTATCACTTGAAAAAACGACCATACCACCTTGGGCAACAGAAGCTGTTAGCTCGCCCACCCGGCATTGCATTAACTGCACTCCTCGCTGATTGCCTTGCAGATTAAGCTCTAAACGTTCTGCTTCCACCCTATTCAGCTTGCAAGTAATCCCCTTCGAATGTATTGCCCACAGGGCCGGTGCAGTAATATAGTACCCCGGCCTCCGGTTGAAAAAAGAATACTCCGGCTGATGCTGATCCCCTCTGTCCGGATGTTGAAAGGTGATATGCAACGTATCATGCTGCACTGTCCACTGCAATGTTGCCCCAGAATTTTTAATTGATTTGAGATAGAAAGCATCCCCGGGTTCCACCTGTACCAGTCCGGGGTAATTTCCATCCAGCACAATCGTTGTAAATGGCTCAATCGGCTCACTGGTATAACCATAATAAGCATCGTGCTGATTGATTTTATCAAACTCAGCTTTAAGAATCATGGATGAGCCTATCATTGCCAGAAATAGTACGGCAAACAGTGAAATGAGAAGTTTATTGCTGGTTTTCATAGTTGTCAGGATTACGTAGCGGGAAAGGTTTCTTTAACGAAGGATTGATAACGCTGCTGAATTTCATCCATTTCAATGTCCAACAGGTAAAGGGTGCGGAAAAACTCGGGTAGTTCGGTTTCCAGAAAACGCTCTTTGCGGTAGGCCCGAATTCTGGGTGGCGCCTCCGGGCTGGCAAAGTACCCAATACCCCGCTTGTTGAAAATGATATCTTTCTGCTGTAAAAACTCATATGAGCGCATCACTGTATTGGGGTTCACCTCCATCAGGGCGGCTAAATCCCGTACGGAGGGAATCCGCTCCTCAGGCGGCCACTTCTCCAGCAGTATCTGCTCGCATATGTAGTCGGCAATTTGCTGATAGATGGCTTGCTTATCTGTGAATTCCATAGTTCGTTTTATATCTCCTTCTCCTTCAGTTTCACATATGCAATACCCCAGGTTGCCACGACCATCAACAGTAAAAACCCTCTAATTAAGGTATTAATCGTATCAGGATACTCTATGGTGTAGCGCCGATCCAGCACTACATTCCAAAATGTGAAAGGGAAGGCCATTACTTGCTCTGCATCACCAGTAAACTGATATGCCAGGAACAGATTAAAGCCGAATGCTAGTACCACTACCGCCGTCGCCACACCCAGCGTCATGATAAAGGCATTCTTTTTAAAGAATATGGAGCCCATAAAACAGCAGCCCTGAAGAAGAAAGTAGGTAAATAAAGAAAACCGTAGTACTTCAGAAGGGATTGGCCGATACGGTCGGCTTGAGGGTAATAGCTGTTCATTAGCCAGATCAACCAACCCAAAGTGCAGCCCTAAAAAAACCAGCCCAATCAGCAGCACAAACAATAAGTTCGTCAGTAATATGACCAGGAACTTTTCTGCTTGGGAAGCAGGCAGCATGATAGCTGTTATACCTTGAGAAGCATTACTGTACGCATTAAATGCCGTACTGGTAAACAGGCTGCTGCCGAATAAAATACCAAATAGTGCCGAAATGTGAACAATATAGAGCGCATCATTATACTGTTGAGTTAACAGTATGGGAGACATGAGAAGTACCATCCCCCCAATGCAGAGCCCTAACGAGAGCAGATAGCTTTTACGATACTCAGCGAAGTGTAGCCTCAGCACTTTTTGAAAGCGAGGTAAGCTAAGAGTTTGATTCATGACTGTTTGATTAGTACGTTGTGGTGAAGAGCTGGCGTATACGTTCCGGATTTTGTACTGCGGCATTAAAAAGCCTCTCCAGATCAACTTTGCTCTCCTGCCGCTCCAAGTTTTCCATTACCACGGTGTAGCCTTGCAGAGAAGGCTCAGCATAGAGCACCCGCTGGTCATTTTCGGTACTACTCAAAGTACCAAATCGCAAGCGTTCACTGATCTCATCCAGCCGCTGGTGTAACAAAATCTCCTGTTCATCCAGCACAATGATTGAATCAATCAGATTATCCAAATCTCGTACCTGATGGGTAGATATTAATATAAGTTTGTCGTCGGTAACTACGGCAGACAATAGCTTGCGAAACTGTCGCTTGGATGGAATATCCAACCCATTGGTCGGTTCATCCATAATTAGCACGCGGGTATTACACGCCATGGCAAAAGCAATGAGCGTCTTCTTCCGCTGCCCAAACGATAACCCATCCAAGTGGCTATCAAATGGCACATCAAACTCCGTGAGGTAATAGCGGAACTGCTGCTCATTGAATTTTGGGTAAAACGGCGCGAATACTGCCAAATATTTATCGACAGTGACCGCTGGGAGAGCGATCTCTTCAGGAATGAAATAAACCTCTTCCAGAAAAGCCGGTTGTCGCTTTTGAGGAGTAAATCCGGCCACGTCAATTCGTCCTAGGTCAGGATATAACAGTCCCACCATATTTCTCAATAGACTAGACTTCCCGGCGCCGTTTTTACCGAGTAACCCGTAAATATGCCCAGCCTCAAGCGTAAGATTCAGATCCTGAAACAGGCGATGATGGCGGCTATAGCCAAAAGAAATGCCTTGCAATTGAATCATAACATAGTGTATTAGCTAAGTAGTACACTATAAATGTATAAATATTTTTGTTAACTGCAAATACATAGCAAAACTTGTCAGATATTTTCTACTGAAACAGTTCGGATAAAGATGCGCGAAACTGTGAGGGACTATTAGGAGAAATTATCTTTTGGATATAGATAAGTGCTTTTCTGAAGTAATACTTAACGATGACTTTCTACATTCTCGTGGCTCGTTACTAATTTTTAGTCAGCCTGCATTAGGCCATAACGATACTATTGGCTGAGGCCCATTGGTATAAATCACTTTTTTGTAAAGCATTCGCCATCAAATCGGGAAACAAGTCAGGAGTACACGCAAAAGATGGGACTCCATGTTCAGCCAGGAATGTGGCATTTCCCCGGTCATAGTAAGGTTTACCGTCATCATTGAGGGCCAGCAAAACCACGAGTTGTACGCCAGCTCCGATCAAGTCCTTAATTCGCTTTCGCATCTCGGCAACGTTTCCTCCTTCGTACAGGTCAGTAATCAGCACCAGCACAGTGTCATTCGGACGAGTAGTAACCTGTTGGCAGTATCGCAGAGCACGATCAATATCGGTGCCACCTCCTAATTGCACACCAAATAAAAGATCAACCGGGTCGCTTAGTTCTTCGGTGAGATCAACCACGGCGGTATCAAATACGACCATCCGGGTATTTACGGCAGGAATGGAGGCCATCACTGCGCCAAAAATTCCGGAATATACGACCGATGTACCCATTGAGCCGCTTTGGTCTACGCAAAGAATAATATCTTTCAACGAGGTCCTTTTCCGCCCATAGCCGATTCTGGTCTCTGGGATAATCGTTCGATACTGAGGCTGGTAGTGCTTCAGGTTTCGCAAAATAGTTGCATGCCAGTTGATTTCCTGATGGCGAGGCCGTTTATTCCGTACCGAACGGTTCAAGCTTCCGGTAACCGCCTGCTGCATGGGTTGGGTAAGCTTTTTCATTAAATCTTCCACCACTTTACGCACAACTTCTCGAGCCGTATCTTTCGTTTTATCAGGAATTACCCGAGATAGCGTCATTAGATTTGCCACCAACTGCACATCAGGTTCTACACTTTGAAGCATTTCCGGCTCTGTCAGCATAGATGTCAGGTTTAACCGCTTGAATGCATCCTGTTGCATCACCTGCACTACTGAAGTCGGAAAATAAGAGCGAATATCTCCTAACCAGCGAGCCACATTGGGTGAGCTAGGTCCTAATCCCCCACCCCGCTCACTATCGTATAGAGCACTGAGTGTCTGGTCTATGACCTGATCGGCACCGCTTAGGTTCACGCCAGTACCATCGGCCTCCTCTCCACCCAGGATCAATCGCCATCGTTTTATCTGTTTGCTATCCATCGGTTTCTGTTTGTATTCCCAACAATTGAGAAATTAAAGGCAAGGTCAATGCTGCTCGCTCATGATTAAACCCCGCTTCGCCGGTACTTTGCGTGGCAGTTGAAGGTCCTGTTTTTCCATGACGGGCCTTTTCGCCTAACTTCCTCCGTTCGGGCTTGGAAAAATTGGAAAAACTTCTTCGCAGTACCGGTAGTGCCTGGGTAAAGGCTTCATCTTCTAATGACTCAACCCATTGATTAAGTAACCCCCATAAGGTATCATCCAGCAGTAATAGCATGCCACTTCCCTGTAAAAACCCCTCGAGCCAGGCAGCAGAATAACTTATTGGCTGTGCCGTAGATAACGCCAGAGAAAACTTTTGAGCGACTATCCCTTCCTTCCACACAGCGTTCTCCGACAGAATTCGACAGGCTTTCCCGGCAACCAACCCGTGCACCTGGGTATGCTCAGCAATGATTTGCAGCGTTTCGTACCATGATAGTTCGTAAGCATCATTGCGTAAGAGCTTCAGCGCTCCATGCATTGCATCTACTTTTTCGTAAGCGTCAGTCGCACTATCCTCATCCAGGGCCGTACAGGCATTGGGTAATCCAATACAGATTCGAGAAACCAGGCTCTCAAGTACATGGTCAATCATACCTACATCAGTCTTACGTACATCACCATAGCGACTTACTTTTACCAATGGTGGCAGAGCCTGCATCAGTTGGAAGATGTCACCAGATACGGCGGCCAATGCGTCAATACGCTGCATCAATGCTCCTACAGCATCGGGTATATCGGCCGGAAGCGTTTGTGACAATAACTGAGCGACAGCACTTAGCTCCGTCGCTTGTGCCGACTGATGCCGGGTATAAGCTGATGCGGCTAGTGCTATGGTATTGCCCCAAATACCTTTTTCAATCACTTCAATGGTCATTTCCGGCTCCCAGTGAAGGTTCCATTGCTCTTTGAAGGTTCCTTTACCGGAGACGTAGGCGGGCGTGCCCCAGCGGATTTCTAATAACTGTAACCGATGCAACAGCTTACTTCTTTCTAAATCCAGATCCTTTCGCAAATCCAGTAGCAGGGCTTTGCGTTCGTCGGTAGGTTTCAGACGAGTCCGCTTCTGCTGTTGTTGCAAGTCAAACTGAAGTGGCACAGCAGGCACTTCGGCGGGCACCTCTCCCATTCGTTGTCCGACGATCAACTCTTCCTGCACCAGGCTTAATAGACTAGTGTCTCCGAAGGATAACACAGTATTGGTCGCTTCATTGTATTCGGCCAAGCCCGGACGAGGCAAATCTCTTAATCCGGCCAGGGTATCGGCTAATCGGACGGCTTCAATGATATGAGCGGTGGAGGTGTCCATCTGGTGCTTTCGGAATACCCGTGCCACCTGCGTCATCCATCCGTAACCTCTCTCCTCGGGTTGTTCAGCGTTCCAAATATGGTGATACCACCCAGGAGACATGACTCCGGCACCATAGCCGCTCGCCCAGGTAAGCCGGTTATACGTCCAGGGAACCCATGTCGCTTCTATTTTGCATTTAGGCAACCCTTTCAGGCGCTCGTTATCCTCTTTTTTAGGAGGACGATTGATCAGAGCGGGGGCATGCCAGGCTCCGCATATTACAGCAATATTTTCAAAGTCCTGCTCGGCCTGGTAGATCAGTTTGCGCATGTATGCCTCACGCAACTCATTCTCGGGGTCCTCCGGCAAGATTAAATTTTCACGAAGCGCAGTCATCCCTTCCTGAATAGCCTCAAAGCTATCCTGATCGTTTGTACGCAACTCAAACTGGTGCTCCCACCAAAGCTCAGTATCCTGAAACCCGGCGGCCTGAGCTAAATGGGATAGTGGATGCTCTGGCGAACTTTTTTCTTGTTGCTCTGTCGTTAAGGCACTCTTTTCGGATTGTTCCCCTGCAAACCGGTAAGTGAATGGAAGATCCATAAACCGGACGGGAATGTTATTCTTTAGTCCGTAGGTAATGGCCTGCCACTCGGGTGAAAACGTGGCAAAGGGGTAGAATGAAGCTCGTTGGGGCTGATCGCTACGGTACACCAGCATAGCTACCGGGGGTTGCATATCCGGATGTTGAGCATAAGGAAGAATGGTATCTGCCTCCGGCGGCCCTTCCACCAGCAACATATCGGGTTGCAACTTTTGTAAAAATTTCAGTACGCTGCGCGCCGAACCGGGACCGTGGTGCCGAATGCCTAATACATGTACTGGCATAATTTCTTGGTTAGATCAGTTCACGACAAGCTCGGTAAATATCTTTCCAGCCATCACGGTTTTTCACCACCGTTTCCAGATATTCCTTCCATACTACCTGGTCTTGTACCGGATCTTTTACAATAGCTCCTACCAGCCCGGAAGCTATGTCATCCGCACTTAAACTACCGTCTCCAAAATGGCCTGATAAAGCCATGCCGCTGTTGACCACCGATATTGCTTCTGCCGTGCTCAACGTCCCGGTAGGCACTTTGAGCTTGGTTTTCCCATCCGCAGTCATACCTGTTCGCAGCTCTCGGAAAATAGTTACAATTCGTTTGATTTCATCCAGCGCCGGTATTTCGGCCGGCAGTTCCAGAGCCTTACTGACACTTTCCACCCGCCGACGAACGATATCGATTTCTTCTTCCATTGTATGGGGAGTCGGTAAAATCACGGTGTTGAACCGTCGCTTCAAAGCACCGGACAACTCATTGACGCCCTTGTCCCTATTATTAGCCGTTGCAATGACGTTAAACCCACGCGTAGCCTGGATCTCCGTATTTAGTTCGGGAATCGGCATGGTTTTCTCCGACAAGATTGTAATCAGGGTATCCTGTACATCGGCGGTAATCCGGGTAAGTTCTTCTACTCGGGCTATTTTTCCGGTTTGCATCGCCCGCATCATGGGAGTTTCTACCAGTGCACCAGGTGAAGGTCCTTCTGCCAGCAGTTTAGCGTAGTTCCAGCCATAGCGGATAGCCTCCTCGCTGGTACCAGCAGTGCCTTGTATGAGCAAGGTAGAGTTGCCACTAATTGCTGCGGCCAGATGCTCAGCCACCCAGGATTTAGCCGTTCCGGGTAGGCCGTACAGTAACAAGGCCCGATCGGTGGTAAGGGTAGCCACGGCGATCTCCATCAACCTTTTATTACCGATATATTTAGGAGTGATTTCAAAACCGCTCTTTAGTTTTCCCCCAATTAAGTAAGTTACAACGGCCCAGGGTGACATGCTCCAGTTGGGTGGAACAGGATGGGTATCGGCTTTAGCCAGGGCCGCCAGTTCTTCAGCAAATAATTGCTCGGCATGCTGTCGTAATAATTCTGCCATATTGATTTCCGTTATTCGTCAAATGATGTTTTTATCTTTGTTCTCAGGGTGATAATTCTAAAAAGATCTCCCGTCATCGCTCGCCAGGTTTCTCTCTTTTCATTGGCTGGTGGAGTAAATTCCTGCTGATGGGCCAAGATTTCAGAATGTAAGCGATGAGCAAGCCGAAGCATTCTATCCACCTCATTATAATACACTCCTCGCTCGGCATACACTTGATATAGCAGGTGCATTACAGCTTTTGAGAACTTCAGCGACCAGGGAAAATTGAAGGTCTCCAGTGAATCCAACAGGTGGTTATAGGTTAACAAACCCTTCAAAACTTTCCCATCAAACAACTGGAGCAACGTATCCTGAGAGGCTAGTGGAAGCAGAGCCAGCGCATCTTCCTGCCACTGCTGCTGGGTAATGTCTGAAGCAGAGCAGTATTTTAACCAGCTGTTCGCCCATTCCTGATTACCATGAAAAACGATAGCCTTTACCAGCGCAGGCCGATATTTATGCAATACCTTATTGGTTAAAAACTGCTTGATTATTTTTTCAGGTGCTAGTTTTAGCGTCGCTTCCCATTGCTGAGGTAAGATAATTGCCAGTAACTGAAACGCCTGGTATTCCTGATCAGAAAATGTTTTATGCAGACTTTCCTTTTCCAGATCAAGCTCTTCAATGATTTGTAGGTGTGTGGGGTCAGGATGCACTTCAATCTTGGCGGCTCCCAGACCAAAAACGCCACTTTCTTTTAAAGTTAATAATGTTGCTCCTGCTTGAGAGAGACGCTGAGCCAACATGCTTTCCGGTTGACGCAGCAAGAGTTCTTTCGCCAATGCACTGACTTTTTTGCTTTTGTCCTGCTGGCGGATAGTATCCAGAAAGGAAATATCCTGAGCGTCAGGGTAATCAGCCCATATACTTAAAAATTCAAGACGATCGGTAGCACTCTCTTCTCCCCAGCTTTCAAGCAATAATTTCTTTGCCAACGGTTGATCTTGCTGCATCAGATATTGAAATAGTTGCCTTCGCTGGCTGGCCCTGCCTGTTTCCCAAAGCTCTTCCGTTGATTTTAAGAGAAGGTGCCAGTCCTCATTCATCTCCGCCAGCCACTTACCACGTTCTCCCATCACCTTTCGGATACTGTACTGTAGGGGAATGTTATCCTGACTGAGCGTAAGCAATTGCGGCAAAAACTCGGGTGAGATGATGTGCGATTTTTCAGCACAGACTTCCAGCCACTCCAATACTAATGCAGTTTGATTTTCTCTCAGCAAAGTTGCTAATAGTTGAGTGGCCGCATTAGCCGTATACATCAATGACTCTTCCTGAGAAATAGCCAGTACAGTATCTATCTTCGGAAATTCTTTACCCGCCTGTTCATATGGCAGTAACAGGGAAGAAAGCTGTAGGAATTGCGTTTCTGTATCTTCGCTTGACAACTGAGCTATCTTAGCCTGAATGGTTGAGGGCAAGCGATCCAGTAGGGGTTTTACATCTACTTTTTCTGTACCCAGTAGAAGTGCTTTCAGCAGATCATTTATTACCTCCATTCTATAAGACATGATAGTTGGATGATGCCCAGGCGCCTAAGGGATATAACTTTTGATGCTCTACTACTCCACATACCGGTATGGGGCGCCCGCCACTCAACGCTAGTAGTTTCCACTGATCATCAGGGGTGGCAGCTACCGGAATGACTTTATGGGCCTGATCCAGAAATAGCAGTGTGTCATGATCCAGGTATGGAGTCATGGCTGAGAACACGACAGGAACCTGAATTATCCAGGGATTAGCCGCTAGTGCAGATGCATAAGCACCTTCAAACTCATTTAGGTCATAATAACCTACAGGAGGCTGGAAGTTGTGGGTACGCTGTTGTGATTTCACAATAGCCCGTAACGGATAATTTCCCGGATAAAAAACCAGTTCTGCTTCTATTCGAGTACCAGGAACGAATCCGCTATCTCTTGGCTGACCAGATACTATGAATTGTAGAATCAGGGCATAGCGCTCGCTTTTCTCTCCTCTAAGCCAGTATTTTATGACTGTAAGGCGGTCTTCCTGCGATTCCTGTTTCCCTAACACACTCCATACGTCTTCTATACCTTCCTGCTGTTTTAATTCCTCCTGATTGTACGTCCAGCCGAGCACCGTTTTGATATCTTCTTGCACTTTTGGGGCAAGTTGTTCCCGATGAGTAAAACCTTCTGTAGCTAAATATAATTGAGTCAGTACGTACCAAGCCCGATGCTCCCATCCCAAGGTATAGTAATCCAGGTTACTCAGGTAGCGGATCAGTGTGGCTAAGCCTGGTGCCTGAGCATCTACCATCCGAGCCTCAGTTTCGTACCAGAAGGCAGATGTTTTCTCGGGGAATGTTGCTATGCCATTGAGGATCAAATCCTTCAGCCAGCGTTGCAATTCTTCTACTCCCTCAGCAACTTTTTTGGTTCGCTTGGCTGCCCGCTTCTGTTGAGCCTCTGTATCAACTGGTTTGTTTTTTTTCTCGCTTTGCTTTTCAGCTTTTTTTGCCCGCTGTTCTAACCAAGTTATCACCCACTCTGGCGGTAGTGCCGATGAAAAAGCCTCAGGAGAACGAACGTGTAACAGAAATAGCCCGATAGCGTGTTTGCAGGGAAATTTCCGACTTGGACATGAGCATTTATAACCGATCTGTTGCAGATCAATCCGTGTTTGATAAGGGGTGCTTCCACTGCCTTTTACCTCTCCCCAGAGAGCATCACTAGTTGCCCCCAGGCTTGGCCATTTTCCAGGATTTGCCTGCCCTTTTCCGGCTTTTACGGATGCAGCATCTGGGGCTAAGGCAATAATTTGTTCTTCTGTCCATTGCATATACTTACCCTAGTAAGTAAAGAGATAGTTTACAAATCTGTTTTTGTAATAGATAAAGACTGTGTTAGAGTAATTTCGAAGAAATAGGGCATTCTACTTCTGATTTGAGTATTATAACACCTTTTGAGGCTCACTAGCATTTCAACAGTACATGCGCTGTTTCACGCATTCCTGATTAATGGCTAAAACAGATAGAGTGATGAATTTGCCCTGTAGTGTTTACCTCTTCAACAAATTTGACCAATTCCTTGGGTGCTCTAATTATTACCCGCTCAAGTTCAATGATTTTTCTCTTATTGCCGGCTTAATTCTGTCTCAATTCTTACCTGGTAAGAAATTTACCGTATAGATCAGTGCTTAACAGCGCCTACTTATGAGTTTAAGAGGAGGGTAAACTCACTGCTTTCATTGTTTAAGGCTCTCAGGAAGAACCTTCTATAAGTACTGATAATTGGATATTTCTAATAATTTACAGCTTGACTGCGGCGGGTCGCTTTGTGAAAATTAAAGGGATCATGCTACGTATTGTTCCCAAAGAAAATAAAAAACCCTCTCAGAAGTGAATCTAAGAGGGCTTGTGTACCTAGAGCCGGAGTCGAACCGGCACGGGTGTTACCCCATTGGTGTTTGAGACCAACGCGTCTACCAATTCCGCCATCTAGGCAAAACGGACTGCAAACGTAGCCAACTTTCTATAAACTACCAACACTTTTATGCTATTAATCTCGGTCAAATTGTATCATTATAGGGCTATCGTATCCTAACCCTAATAATTCGTGGGCATTACCCTGATTGATGCCAATTTCCAGCCAACCCGAACTATTAAATAGCAGAAACACCTCACCAAAATCAACGTCATGATAATGTTGATGGAGATGCCGAGTTGTTTCCCGGCCAAATCGCAGTTGAAAATCCACTCCTTTCTTAAGAAGCTCAAAGGTGTCCTGATCAATATTGGTAACGAGATTGCCATAATGGTCTACATGTACAACGTGGCCGACAATTTGCTTTCTGGTGGCTTTTATGGCTCGCGGAAGTTTCCGTTCAACTTCTGTAATAGTATTTCCTAACTTTCTGAGTTCTATCCCCTGACTTAGCGCTAGTGCTGCCGGTGCCAGTATATCTTTAGCTGCAAAAGTAGTAGGCTCAGGCACATCAAGTAATGTAGCTTCATCCGGTGCCTGCTCGCTTAATAAACTGATCAGCCCGTTATCTGCACTTACAAAATAGTGATTATGCAAACGCACGGCAATATACCGTTGCTGTGGTGACTGCGCGTCTACCGCTATCAGATGAACTGTGTTAGGAGGAAAATCTGCGTATACCGATTTAAGAACAAATGAACCATGGGCTATATTAAAGCATTCTATCTGATGACTTATATCTACCAGTTGTACGTGTGAATCCAAACCATAAAGTTTGGCTTTCACCGCCGCCACATAATGATCAGTCGTTCCAAAGTCGGAGGTAAAAGTGATTAATGACATGGTTTCGAGAGGAATATTACGTACTTTTATAAAGGCAAAACTAAACATTAATGAATTGTTTGCTCGTTATAGTATTAAAATCTTATAAACAAACTGATAGCGATTGGTAGAGAAAGTAATTACACTAGACGACGTCTCCTTATTAGATTTTTTAGGCGTAGAGAATAAAAATATCCGGTTAATTTCCAATGCTTTTCCGCAAAGCAAGGTTGTCTCCCGGGGCAATGAAATTCGCATCCAAGGCAGCACTCCTGAGATTATCAAGATTAATGACATCATCAATGCTCTGCTGGATCATTACAGCCGTTATGGAAAAGTCGGCGAGGATGAGGTAAAAACTTACATCAGCAATGAGAAGCAGCCGATGGTTGATGAGAGCGTGGATGATATCCTGTTGTACGGTACGCGGGGTGCGGTTATCAAACCCCGAACGGCTAACCAGTTTAACCTGGTGCAATCAGCATCAAAAAATGATCTGGTCTTTGCTATTGGCCCAGCGGGAACCGGGAAAACCTACATTTCCGTAGCCCTGGCTGTGCGGGCATTGAAGAATAAGCGAGTTAAGAAAATAATTATTACCCGACCGGCAGTAGAGGCGGGTGAAAATCTAGGATTTTTACCAGGTGATCTGAAAGAAAAGATTGATCCGTATCTGCGGCCGATTTACGATGCCCTCGGGGATATGGTGCCCAGCGAGAAACTTAAATTCTATGAAGAGAATAAGGTGATAGAGATCGCACCACTGGCTTATATGCGAGGCCGAACCCTACAAAATGCATTTATTTTGCTAGATGAAGCCCAAAATACCACTCCCATGCAAATCAAAATGTTTTTGACACGTATGGGCCCAAACTCCAAGGTAATCATTACCGGAGACCGATCGCAGGTTGATTTACCCCGCAACCAAAAGTCAGGGTTAATTGATGCTTTAGAAGTGCTAAAAGACGTAAAGGGTATTGGCTTCGTTACGCTGGATAGTGAAGATGTGGTACGTCACCGTATTGTGAAAGACATCATCAATGCTTATGATGGTGCAGACACAAAACGCATGGAAAGCTAATATGATGAAAGTTCGTAAAGCTATCTCTGATGATGAGCGTCGACAGGCATTTGCTGTTCGAGAGATAGTATTTGTACAGGAACAAAATGTACCTACAGAGGAAGAGTATGATGAGTATGATAATACCGCAATCCACTTCGTAGCGTATGATAAACACGGGAAAGCGTGTGGTACTGCCCGCTGGCGCTATACTAACAGAGGTATTAAATTAGAAAGATTCGCGGTGCTTAAACCGTTTCGCGGTAAAGGAGCTGGTGCTGCCTTATTATTAGCCATACTAGAAGATATCAGCCGTGAGTTTGACGCGGCTAAGAAGGAGGTTTATTTGCATGCCCAAACTACGGCCGTTCCTTTTTATGAAAAATTTGGTTTTTCAACAGAAGGAGAAGAGTTTGAAGAGTGCAACATTAAGCATTATCTAATGAAGCGAATTTAAACTGCTCATTTTCAAATAATTAACACCTTCACCTTTAATCTTCAAACTTCCCTCCTTTTCTTATTCTTTCTGTTTTCTGGCATTCCAGGCTTACTCTTTCATTGCAATAGTGGGAGTACCTTCGACCAGATCAGCCTCTTTCGCAGCTAAGAATCGTTCTGTTTCCAGGGCAGCCATACAGCCAGTACCCGCAGCGGTAATAGCTTGGCGGTATACATGGTCTTGAGCGTCTCCTGATGCAAAAACTCCTTCTACATTGGTTCGGGTAGAATCAGATTCGGTGATAATGTACCCATTTTCATCCATGTCCAGGTAGCCTTTGAAAATATCAGTGTTTGGCTTATGCCCAATCGCAACGAAAAACCCTTGTGCTGGAATTTCTTTTTTCTCTCCAGTCTGGTTATTTACAACCCGTACGGCTTCTACCTCATTTTCGCCCAGTACATCCTCAGTCTCAGTATTCCATAATACTTCAATATTCTTGGCCCGCTGTACTCGATGCTGCATAATGGCTGAGGCTCGCATTTCATCCCGACGTACCAATAGATATACCTTATTACAAATTTTAGATAAGTAACTGGCTTCCTCGGCAGCAGTGTCGCCCCCTCCTACTACAACTACGTCTTTGCCTCTGAAGAAAAAACCATCACACACGGCACAAGCTGACACGCCATTTCCATTAAGCCGCTCTTCTGCTGGTAAGCCCAGCCACTTGGCAGAAGCTCCCGTAGCGATAATGACCGATTGCGCTTCAACTTCGTGCTCTTCGTCAATGACTACTTTTAGTGGATAAGATGAGAAATCTACTGAAGTAGCTAAACCGAAACGAATATCAGTGCCGAAACGCTCAGCTTGTTTCTGGAAGTCCATCATCATTTGTGGCCCCATAATTCCTTCCGGGTAGCCTGGATAGTTTTCAACATCCGTCGTGGTAGTGAGCTGCCCTCCGGGCTGAATCCCTTGGTACACAACGGGTTTAAGGTTAGCTCGCGCTGCATATATCGCCGCAGTATAGCCTGCTGGTCCTGAACCGATTATTAGAACTTCTATTTTTTCAGTCGTCATAAGTTTAAAATATTCGTATTTAGCTAATTTAAAATACGTAAGCGGTATCGCCAAAGTTGTAGATACAAAAAAGGTCTCCCTTTCGGAAGACCATCATTATAATTCAGTAAAAACGCTTAATTTATCCGAGATAAGGCTTCAAGGCTTTGCTACGAGATGTGTGACGTAACCTTCGGATAGCTTTCTCCTTAATCTGGCGCACTCGCTCACGAGTCAGATTAAATTTTTCGCCTATTTCTTCCAGAGTCATGGCATGCTCGCCATTTAAACCGAAGTAGAGAGAAATCACATCAGCTTCGCGCTGAGTCAATGTAGATAGAGCTCTCTGCACTTCTTTCCGAAGCGAGTCGTTCATCAGAGAAGAATCAGGTGTATTTTCAGATTCGTTCTCTAATACGTCTAATAAGCTGTTTTCTTCACCTTGTACGAAGGGAGCGTCCATTGAGACATGGCGGCCTGAAATTTTCATGGTATCAACCACCTCATTGGTGCTTACTTCCAGAACATCAGCTAATTCATCTGGTGATGGCTCTCGCTCGTATTTTTGCTCCAGCTCAGAGAATGTCTTAGAAATTTTGTTCAGCGATCCAACCCGGTTCAACGGTAAGCGAACAATACGAGATTGCTCGGCTAAAGCCTGTAGAATAGACTGGCGAATCCACCATACGGCGTAGGAAATGAATTTGAACCCTCTAGTTTCATCGAAACGCTGGGCAGCTTTAATCAATCCTAAATTACCTTCATTAATTAAGTCACCTAAAGTAAGGCCTTGATTCTGATACTGTTTGGCTACAGATACTACGAAACGAAGGTTAGCTTTAGTCAACTTTTCCAGCGCTAACTGATCACCGGAACGAATTCGCTTAGCTAAATCTACTTCTTCATCAGGAGTTAGCAGATCTACTTTGCCAATTTCTTGTAAATATTTATCAAGAGATTGGCTTTCGCGGTTGGTGATCTGTTTGCTAATCTTAAGCTGTCTCATTCACGTGGGTTCTTTTGCAATAGATTTGTTTAAGGATGCAACAAATATCTATTTTGGGTTAGTTCCGATAATTTTAACCCAAACAATAGTTTATTCTAAAGCACCTTGGAAAACATGCTAAAAGTAGTACAATTTTAATGCTAATTGCGAGGTGCTTTATCAGGCTTAGGAAGTAAGGCTTTGCGAGAAAGACGATATTTTCCAGTCTTTTTATCCACTTCGATCAATTTTATCTTGACCTCTTCTCCCACTTCCAAAATACCTTCCATACTTTCTACTCGCTCCCACTTGATTTCTGAGATATGTAGTAATCCATCTTTGCCCGGCATAAACTCAATGAAGGCACCGAAAGGCATTATAGACTTTACAACCCCGTCGTATACTTCACCTACTGTAGGAAGGGCAACAATTGCTTTGACTCGCCCAAGAGCTTTATCCATGTCTTCCTGACTGGTAGCAAATATATTGACGACTCCTTGGTTACCCACTTCCTCAATAACGATAGTCGTATTCGTTTCTTTTTGAATTTCCTGAACCACTTTACCACCCGGGCCAATCAGTGCTCCGATCATATCAGAAGCAATTTTAACCGTTTGAGAGCGAGGGGCGTTAGGCTTCATCTCTTTATTAGATTCAGTAATGGTTTTCGCCATTTCCTGAAGAATATGCATACGACCTTCATGGGCTTGTTGCAGTGCTTCATTTAGCACCTCATAAGGCAACCCATCTATTTTAATATCCATCTGGCAGGCTGTAATTCCTTTCTCAGTTCCAGCCACTTTAAAGTCCATATCACCCAGATAATCCTCATCACCCAGAATATCTGATAAAATAGCGTATTTATTAGACTCGCTATCGGTAATTAATCCCATGGCTATACCAGATACCGCACCTTTCATAGGAATTCCGGCGTCCATAAGGGCCATCGAACCCGCACAAACCGTAGCCATAGAAGAAGAACCATTGGATTCAAGAATATCAGAAACCACTCGGATGGTATAAGGATTATCCTCATCGGCAGGAATACATTCTTTCAGAGCACGGTAAGCCAGGTTTCCGTGGCCAATTTCCCGGCGACCCGGACCACGATTAGGCCTGATCTCCCCCGTTGAAAAGGCTGGGAAATTATAGTGTAATAAAAATTTATTGCTACCGGTAGCCATAGCACCATCAATCATTTGCTCATCAAGCTTGGTACCTAATGTTACAGTAGTCAATGATTGCGTTTCTCCCCGGGTAAAGACAGCCGACCCATGAGCGGTAGGCAGATAATCCACTTCCGTGAAAATAGGCCGCACCTCATTTAACTGCCGTCCATCAAGCCGCGAACGTTCGTTTAATACTAAATCCCGGGATGCTTTTTTCTGAATTTTACCAAAGTATTTGCTGACCTTATCCAGATCCAGTTCGTGGTCTTCAGGCAGGCTTTCTATAAAGCTATCTTTTAGTGCTTTGATTTTCTCTTTTCGCTCGCCTTTTTTGGTCAAGCCCTGTTTAGCAATATCATACATTTGAGTATAAAACTCATCGTATAGACGCTTATATAAATCCTCATCTAAGGCGGGGGGAACAAATTCGCGCTTGGTGACGCCTAGCTGTTCGGCAAGTTCTTGTTGTGCCTTACACTGTACCTTAATAACTTCATGTGCTGCTTTAATAGCATCCAGCATCACTGCTTCGCTGACTTCTTTAGCTTCGCCTTCCACCATAATGATGTTACGAAGTGACCCGGCCACAATCAGGTCCAGATCAGCTGCTTTGGTATCCTCCTCGTTCGGATTAACTACAAACTTTTCTCCTACCCGTACTACCCGTACTTCAGAAATATGCTCAGGGAAAGGAATGTCAGAAACCGCCAGAGCTGAAGAAGCGGCAAATGCGGCCAATGCGTCGGGCATTACCTGTGGATCTGCCGAAATCAGCATAATATTAACCTGTGTCTCGGCCAGATAATCGTCCGGAAACATAGGGCGTAAGGCGCGGTCCACCAAACGGCTGGTCAGAATTTCGTGTTCAGAAAGCCTTCCTTCACGCTTCAGAAACCCGCCAGGTATACGTCCGGCGGCGGCAAACTTTTCTTGATAATCTACAGATAAAGGGAAAAAGCTTGCGTTTTCTGCTGCTTCAGCGGCTGAAACTACGGTTGCCAGCAACATAGTGTTACCCATCTTTACGACCACTGCACCATCGGCCTGTCGGGCTAATTTTCCGGTTTCAATTGTGATGGTCCGGCCATCGTCTAATATAATTTCTTTCGTCACTACTTGTGGTTGCATATTGGAATTTTAAGATGGTGGATTGGTGTCTACACGGCAGGCAATTGATAAAAGGTGCCAAAACCAAATGACAGAAGTCTGAGGGGAGCTGATAAACAAAACAACAAAAATAAAAGGGATAGCAAGAAAAATATAAGAAGGGAATCTTATGCAGATTCCCTGAAATGCCTTGGCTATTTACGCAGATTTAAATCGGCTAGTACAGCACGATAACGCTCAATATCCCGGTCATGCAAATACTCCAGTAATCTTTTTCGCTTACCTACCATTTTAAGCAGGCCTTTGCGAGTGGAGTGATCTTTCTTGTTGATCTTCAAATGCTCAGTCAAATGAACAATGCGATGCGTGTACAGAGCGATTTGAGATTCTGCTGAACCTGTGTCAGCTTTGGATTTAGAACGGCTATGGTTTTCGAACAGTTCTTGTTTTTTCTCGGAACTTAGATACATGTTTTTTTCTTAATCTAAGGATTTGAAAATAGGGCACAAAGTTATTAAGAATAATACTGTAATACAATATTACCTTCGTGTGTTAACCAATTAATACGGTTTTTTGTTCACACCGGAACCTTACGATTGATTTTTTTCAACTGAAGGCGCATTCTATCAAATAATATCCGGTAAAAATCACCTTCCAGAAGACGAGTATCCAGCCTTGCCTGAATCAAAAACACAATGCCAAAGGGAAGTAAAATGAGATTGGGCAGCCACACAGCCAGGTAAGAATTCATCACTAGCTCTTCCGCCCATTTCCGGCTTATTTCAGTAAGCACATAGAACGCAATGAAAAAGCAGACCGAGATCAGTACCGGAACGCCCAAACCACCTCGTTTAATGATTGCCCCCAATGGCGCGCCAATCAAAAACATAATAAGACATGAAATAGCCTGCGTGATTTTCTTGTTGCTTTCGTAAGAGTTCTTCTGAATATCGCTTTCCAAGCGTCGTAGCTTCTGAGCGTTGATTTGCAACGTATTCTTAATAGTCCTACTCTGATTCAACGCTTTTGATACAACGCTTGCTTCCTGAGCCTCAGTAATCTCACCATCTACTCGGTGCATTAGAGCGGTATCTACTTCAGTAACTTCATACTTATTTCTATTGCTTCCATTCAAGCTCAGGGCATTCTGCGTCCGCTGGCGTTGTCTTTTGATGGAACTTGCTTTAAGAGCAGGCGACTCCAAGCCAATAGTTCCACCCTGCCGGATTACCTCTACACTATCAATGGAGTCGGTAGCAACTTCAGGCACCACAATTTTATCCTCTAACCCTATTGGCATCAAAGAGTCATATCTCAGGTGATAGTTGTAAAAATTCGTTGACCCGGCAAATGCATCGTATTTGATGGCTAATTTTTCATACTCCATAGAGTCAATAGAAGTTGATAGCTGCTCTATCGTCTGCATCCGTCGGTGGGAGGCGAAGTATTCTTCTTTGGTTCGCTGAAGATCAAAGCTCGCCAGGTCAAATACCAATTTAGTGGTATCAAAATTATTCCTGACGAATTTCTCCCCCCCACTAGATCGCCCTGAACTCGCTAATAGAGTTGTTGTTTCAGAATACCGATTACCTTTAAACAGCTCCAGCATCAGGTAGCGGTCGTTCCGAATAGTATACATTTTCCCCGAATCAGCCAGAATTACATCACGATTACCCAAGCCTGTAGTATGATCATAAATGATGACATCTTTGATGGTTACCCCATCATCAAATTTTTTATTGATCTTGATTTTGAAGTTGGGTATGCCTCCGTAAAAAACACCTTCCTGTATATCGAGAGCAGGCTTTTTTTGCTTAATATCATACAGCAGACTATACGCCTTTAAGTTGGCTCGAGGAACCACATAATTATTAGATAAAAACGCTAGGAATGAAATACCAGAAACGAAAACAAACAAGGGTAGTAAAGCACGAGTAAGTGATATTCCGGCTCCCTTAATGGCCGTCAACTCAAAATGCTCACCCAGATTACCAAATGTCATTAGAGAAGATAGAAGAACAGCCAGAGGCAAAGCAACCGGTGTCATGTTAATGCTAAAATAGAAAAGCAGTTCGGCAAAGACTTCTCCTCCCAGTCCCTTTCCCACGAAATCATCAAAGTATTTAAGCATGTATTGCGTTAGTAGTATAAACACCACTACCACAAAGGTAAGCAGGAAAGGACCTACAAATGATTTGATAACCAGTTTATCAATTTTCTTCATATGGTAGGTATAACAGCAACTTTCAAAAAATTATTTTGAAAAAAGTGCATTTTTCGCTTAGCCACCAACAATTTCTTTTAAGCTGTCGGTCAATTGAGACCATATTTCATAAAACTCTTCTTCATCATCAGCGGTCATTGAATCAGTGATGTTCAAAAAAACGGTACCCGTTAAATCGTTAGAGTCTAATCGCATTTCTAAAAATGAAGGTGAAGCTGGAGGCTCAGGTGCTCCATTAAGAAACTCGAAGCGAACAAAACGATTCATTCGCTGAGAAGCAAGCTTGGCCCGATGTTCTTCATCATCCCAGACAAAGGAAAATACTTTGTCTTCATTAATCGTAACATCATCGGCAAACCACTGGGCTAATCCGCTAGCGGTAGTGAGATAAGGAAAAAGCATTTTACGTGATGCTTTAAACTCAAATTCTGCGGTAAATTGGTCATTATCCATACCAGTAAAAGTTGCCATTTGCCTTACGTAAATGTACTTCGAGTATACGCAAAGTAGTTTTTTTTAATTAGACCACCAACGGAACTCTAAAATTTAATGGTTAGAGCACTTGTACTTATCAACCTTCTTTGTAATTTTGCAGTCCATTTCGGAAGTAAGGCAATTCAAAACTGTTTGCTAACCTTTGCCACAATCTTTTTTGTGGCACTAAAATTTGTAGGGTAAGCAAATTTATTACTTCCCAAATTGCTTCTGGCGAGGTAGCTCAGATGGTTAGAGCGCAGGATTCATAACCCTAAGCGATTGAGCCACAACCTTTTGTAAATCAAAGGGTTATGATGAGAGAAAGAATTTTAGTACAACATAAGTACAACAACAATATTTGGTAAACGACTGAATATCAATATTTTGAAAAAATGGCGGGGTAGCTCAGATGGTTAGAGCGCAGGATTCATAATTGGCTAAAAAAGCCGGTTGTGCCCCCAGACAGAAATGTCTGGATGGAATAGGGTTAATTCATGGAAACCTAAATTCTGATAAAAAAATCAGGATATGGCAATCATGAGCCAAGCTTCGGAAGCGTCCGAGGAAGGTGCAGAGACTAGTTGGTGTGGTACGATCTTACCACATAATACAACATTAACGCCCTACACCTGACTCTCAATATTTATTGAGAAAGGTGGTGATATAGTCCACGCATTAGTGAAAGCTAGTGATAAGTGAACCCTGAGGTCGGCAGTTCGATTCTGCTCCCCGCTACAAAAAAATCCCGGTCTCGGCCGGGATTTTTTTATTCTAGCCACTGTTCAATGGCTTATTTTAAACTCGCAAACCATGTTGCGTAGGTAAAATCTCATCATATCTACAAACAACTTGACTTCCAAATGCTTTGAATTGATACGGAACTTTGGTTTCAGGTGGATTTGCAAGGAAAAAAATGTAAGCATTTTTTTTGCTTTCCCCATAACTGTTCAGTTTCTCATTTTTAACAATTTCTAATTGACTTAGAATTCTTTTTTTATTGTGGATAGTTAGTTCTTCAATCAATACGGAATAGTAATTGTTTGCTCTACTTTCTACCCATTCATCGAATTCAAAGAGCTTGACCTCCAGGCTTGAAACAGTTTCAATTACACTTTCCTTTGAAAGATTTACGCGGCCAAAATATTTCTACCATTATATTGGTTTTCGTTTCTTCCTTTTATCCTTTTAAAGGCAAATCTATATTCTGTCTGCAAATTTAAAAGTTGCAGAGGAGCATCGCGATTGAATGGACTGTTGAGATAAAAATCGACTATCTGACCTATAGCAGTGACTGTACGATTTCCTTTAATGAGATTGGTTGATTCAGAAGATTGACTCCCTTTTCTAGGTTGATAGCTATCTTCATTCATTGAGTCTTCTGGGAGCTCACTTTCAACTTTAAATGTATTTTTAGTGGGAACAACCAATTTAGACGGATAGGGATAAGGAATTATCCCGTTTTTACCAATATTCCCACTCCTGGCTTTCTTCAATAGGATAGTATATTGATTAAAGCTGCATATTTGAGCATGTTCAACGCCCTTTGCAGTTTTGAAGTAAGGTCGTGTTTTATTGTGCTTTTTATATGAGCAGGGAAAGAGTTGAATTCTGCATTTTTCGTCAATGCACTCGTAATTTTCACTATCAACAGAAGTAAGGTTTTTTAAATCTTCAGCCTCAATTTCTTCCCCTGTTGATTTATCTCTAGCAATATTCATACTGAAAAATCGAGATAGCTTTTGTTAATTCAAAACTATTTCCTGCCAAATAATGCTTTCCATAATCCCTTCTTCCGCTCCAACACCACGCTATACAAACTATCACCCTGAGAATTCGGATTATCGAATTTGATTTCTGCCACAGCCTGTTTTCTGCGGAATAAATTGAAAGGCTGTTTTCCAGGCCGTTTGTAATAATGAAAGACTTCAAAATTGTGGACGACTTTGTACTCAGCAAACAAGGTATCCAATGAGGGCACATAGAGTCCTTTGAATTTGAGATCGGGGTTATTAAGGGTAAACTTTTTTGCCGGAATGGGTGGTGAGGCTTTGGTTGGCTCTAGCAAGTAAACGGTGTCCACTGAACCAGTTTGAAAGGTACCACTAGTGGATGAGCGAACCGATGAGTAGCTGATGAGATTTCTTTTAAGATTGCCAACTTCCTTTCTGATGGTTTCTTTCAAGTTTGACTCCAGTACCAGTTTTGAATTGGCCGCATCAATCTCGGCAATCTCAGCACGAATTCGATTCTTACCTGCATCATCACGCCAGATTTCAACCTCACGCTGTTTGAGCTTGTAGATTTCCTGGTAATCATCGGTCTTCTGTTTTTCCTTTCTAAGCAGTAGGAAAAGTACCACAATCACGACTGCCTGGACTATCCAGTAATACTTTCTGATGAAGTTGAAAATGGTGAGGATTGACATGGTTAGTTTCCTTTATCAGTTGCCATCCTATCCTCCTTGTCCTTTAGCTCCAGTTTGATCTCGTAGAGTAGCCGGGTCATATCGGCATTGGTGCGGGTTAACTGCTGAAAAAGCTTTTCCTGGGTCATCTTGAGTTCCATACTGTTTTGTTTCTGAGTATCCACATCATACTCCAGGCGTGCCAGCCTGACGTTCACATTTACCCACATAGTGATGATTACGATCAGCAAACTGACCGAGCTAAAAATCAAATGCCCCATATTTAGGGTCGTGTTTAATCGTATGATGGCATTATGCTCCTTCTCCATTTGCTTCTTCTTTAAAATTGTTAATGATCTTCTGTTCAGTGATATGGTATTGAATACCAGTCGCTCCGTAGCGGTTTTTAGTAGCCACAGCATAGTTGTTGATGAATGTATCGTCTACCTTAACCACTTCCAGATTGATACCGGCATCAAACAGTGGTGCGGTACCTCCCCGGATGGTACCCTGGGTGGTGCGTTGAAAAATGATTATGAAAATGGTGTTGGGGAATTCTTTTCTTAGCCGGTCAAATTCTGAGGATTTGACATGCAGCTTGTTCCAACTATCAATGACGATGACATCAAAATCTTTGGCTGCTTTACGAATAGTATCAAAACCATCGGGCAACTGATCTGTGATGAATATATTGCTCCTATTTTCAGCTTCCAGGTACTCTTCCCGCATCCTTCTGACTAGGTCGGACTTGCGGCCAATCTCCAGCGAAAAAATGGCCACCTTCATATCCAGGTCGGCAAAGGCATTGGCCAGTTGATAACTAAAGCGGGTCTTCCCCCCTCCCTGGTCGCCCTCGAGTGTGATGGCCAGCTCAAATCGCTCCAGGGCTCCCAAAAGAATACCCAAATCACCTGCCAGTCTGAATGAATTTTCCGAAGGTCGCTCATCAATTTCATTCATAGAGTCAAAAAGGTTCTTCTTTCGCTTAGATTTAGCTGTTACTTGTGAAGCCGGAACATCCAAACCATTCAAAGCTTTAGTGTTTGAGCCTGATTCCAGCTCATTTCTCCAAGAATCATTGATGGTAATTTTGACTTTGCCATGATCGGGAAGCTGGTTGTATTGCCTGATGAGGGTTTCCTGTATTTTGGTGATATGCCTGGCTAGCAGAGATGATTTTCTGATGCGTTTCTCCAGAATCGCCTTTTGCAGCGACTTGATGTAAAGTCCCAGTTGATGCTTGGTTTTCACCTGGTTGTGCATCCTGATAAATTTCTCTACAAACTCTGCTGCCGCATCATTGCCTTGCTGAAGGTGATCATTTAATTTCTTTATGTACAGGTCTATGGATTCGGTTACAGTTTGATCCTGTTTGTACCAGGCATTTGCTTCCAAAAAGAACTCGTGTCCTTCAAGAAGCACTTTGGGCAGGGCTTGTAGATTCACTTCCCGAATTTTCTCTGAATAGTTGCTGACCGAAATCATAGGTCAAGGATAGACCTATTTGAGATTTAGCTTTCGGCTTGATTCGTTTTAAGTTCGAGTTTTTTAAACATCCACTAAATTCAGGTTGAGTTTCAAGCATCTGGCCTTCATCTGTAGCTGATCATTTGCTCCATTCAACTCAGATTTCATCGGATAATTAGCCGTCAATACTTCTATTTTTATTTTATTGGTCTGCTTAGTAACTGCCACTCCTGACTGTTTAGTAATAGTATGCCATTTGTGCTTTTTGGTGAATCCATCTAACACATCCGAAGGATAGCTACTCAGCAAAAATTTGCCCTCAACCTCACTTAAGGTTTCTAGAAGCTGGGTAAAATCCTTTTCCGTGTAGCCTTTGTAATGGCCCATATCAGAGTTGAAGTAAGGTGGGTCGCAATAGAAGAAACTGTCGGCACCATCCCGGCTCTTGATCACCTGTAATGCGTCATTGCTCTCAATATCCACCATATCCAGCCGTTGTTGTAGGTCTTTGGTGAATGCCAGCTTTTTATTGACAAATCGCTTTAGCGTTCCATTGCTGTGCCGTTCGTAGGCATAACCGCCAAAGATTCGTGAAGAAAAACTCATATTGGTCTGTACCCAGAATGCCCAGGCGCGTTTGACAGGATCAAATTTATCCGCATTTTTGAGGATTTCCTGTGTCTCCCGGTGAACCTGTCGGCTATGTGGGGTGGACTGTACGAGTTTTTCCAGCTTGGAAAAATCAGTTTTACACACCTGGTAGAAATTGACTACCTCTCCATTCAGATCATTAATCACTTCCATTTCGGATGGCTCTTTGGCAAAGAACACAGCAGCACCACCCACAAAAGGTTCGCAATAGAGTTTATGTTTAGGTATGAGAGATAGGATCAAGGTCACCAGCCGTTGTTTGCCTCCATAGTAAGTGATGGGTGTTTTTTTGACAAAATCCAATCCGTCCAGAGGAGATTCCAGTCCGGCAAGTTTCGCCTGTTTCACTGTTTTTGCTTGTAGTGTTTGCTCAATATTGGTTCTGGCCATTTCACAGTAGTCTTTCTTGCCATCTATTCCGATAAACTTTCTGTTCAACGTTACTACAGCAATACCGGTGGTTCCCCGGCCGCAAAACGGATCCAGTACCACACCCCCTTTCGGGCAACCGGCCAGGATGGGTTTGTACACCAATTCCGTATTAAAACCAGCATAGTGATTATCCCGGTTGCCCTTGGTGCTGATCTTCCAGAAATCCGATACATCCCCAGGGTTCTTGCCTTTCGGATGCAAATGCTCACCGGGTGGAATCTCCCGGTTGACAGCCATCATTTTATTATCTGAAGCTGATCGCTTGTATTGATTTCTTTCAATACTGGCTTGGTGGTACTGCTCCCGGATGGCATCCAGATCAAAGTAATACTTCCGGCTTTTGGTGAAGAAGAAGATGTGTTCGTGTTTATTGGCAAAACGATCTTTTACACTTTCGGGCATGCTGTTGGGCTTGGCCCAAATGATATCGTTTCTCAGTACCCATCCCGCTTCCACGCATTGGATCGCAAACCGGGCGGGGATCATGGATAAGCATTTTTCCGGCAATCCCTGGTTTTGGATTCTTTCAGTCAGATAGTCCCGGTTTTTGCCTTTGTTGATGGTTTGAGGACGTTTCTTTTGTCTCGTCCACTTGAAAGCATTGTGATAGGTGTCGCCCAGGTTGATAAACACCGTTCCCTCATCTTTCAGCACCCGGTAGCATTCTGTCATTAATTGTTGCAGATGATTGAGGTATTCGTCAATGTTTTTTTCGTTACCCCACTGTCCTTTAAAACCATAATCCCGCTTTTGCCAATAGGGTGGCGAGGTGATGATACAATCAACAGAAGCGTCTGGGATACGTTTCATCATGGTGAGTACATCACCACAGAGGATTTGATAAAGATTCTCTTTAAAATTCAAGACTTTCACGATGGTAACCTCTCATTTTTTTCGCCTTCTGCCGATCGGCTTATTAGTTACAGCTACTAAAGGATCTAGCACGTCTTCGGTCTTGTGCAACTCGTCAATAAGTGCTTTGCGAATAGCATTGGTCTGGCCAATAGCATTGTGAAAGCTAATTTCTTCAGTCAGATGTTGTTGGTAACATTTCAGGGCTTTGATGATGATTGCTTCTCGTTGGGCTTTGGTCATGATTTTTTTGTTTTTATTGAATCGAGCTCATAGCGCACCGCATCGGTGGCTTTGCGCCTGAAGACCATCAAAGTGTGTTCCACTGCGTTACCGAAAACAGGTGGAAGGTTATACTCATCAATCTTTTCGGCAATCTTATTTAGTTCTTTGGTTGGCCAGTTTTCTTCATTTCGTGTGGTCAGAATAATTAATAATCCTCCAACACGTAAGAGTTGCAAAGTGTGATAGATGAAGGTTACCAACACCGGTAGTTGATCCGAATGCGGATAATCCGGATGGAAATACACATGATATGGCGGCCAACCCATGGCCAGCGTGAACGGATAACCGGGCAGCTTGCTAACCTGACTGTATGAATCAGTTGATGGCCAATCAAACAGCGATTCCAGGTGAAGGTGCTTATAATGAATGTATGAGCCAACCCTGTGTATATCGTTATTGGCCTTGAATAAAATGGCATTCTCATCCAGCTTATAACCGTGATAATTTGCCAGTTTCCAGAATATACCATCAAGTTTTTCCAGGCTCATTAGCGGATGTAAGTGTTTAATCACCTCCATAGCTTACCAGCTTAAAGCTTACCGGACCTTTTCAACTCACGGGTAGCTCGCTGGATCGCTTTCGTCCAGGCCTCCCCTCGTTTACGAGTGCGCTTGGCATGACGGCTGATCATTGTTACCCTTTGGGTATTGGCTGCTTTTCCGGATGATGATCTTTTTTTACGTGTTTTCTTCTTTGCCATGATTCCTTTTTTTATCAATCATAGCACAAAGGAGAAAACTGCTTTCGGCTTGATTCGGGATGAGGTGGGATTCGTATTTGCAGTCAGTTTTATTTCTAAAAACTGTGGTTTTTAGCAAAAAAGAGAAACGGAATATGAGACTTTTTCCTTAGTAAGGATTTGAAAATGGTACCATGGCATGATACTAAAAGCAACAATAGACTTAACTCAGCTAAACGTGATCAATAGTTTTCACATATAAAAACTGTATTTCAGCTGAGGCTTTTGATTCTCATCAAGATATTTCAAAATTTCTCCCACCTTTTTTGAGCACTCTATGGTGATAGGGAATTTCCTATCAAATTGGGTATTATTCCAGTTCATTTTTGTTAAAGAAAGTATCTCTTGACAAATGATTTGAGGAGATTCATCATGACTAAATAATCTAACTTCTATAGGATTAGGAATATACATCCCTGGATAGGTGTTGTAAAAAGGAACAAAACCCTTGGTATATAGTAAATGAGTATTATTGTCAAAAGATGCCCAGGTACCTCTGTAAGGGGGGTAATTGTTAGTGCTGTATAGCCTGAGAGGTGTTGGCATAATGGTTACCAAATCAAGGGCACTAATGTTATTTTTATAAGCAGCAGCTTTAAAACCTTCTATTTCTGCTTCGTTGAAATTTGAACTTTTGTGCAATACCAGCCTTTGAGGATAGATTTTTAATGCGTCATAATACTCCCGCAATGAATTGTTAAGGAGCTCATAGGCTTGATCTTCTTTAAGGTGTGGTTCTCTGTCTCCTTTTTTTAATTCAACCGGAGCTCCTCTAAGAATTACTCCTTTCCCATGCTCATTGAAAATCTGTGTGCAGCTGGTCTGTATGGTTTTTCTGTCCCTGCTTCTGTAAAAACTTATACCCGCATAGCATACAATGGATTTATTAGGTTTTTTCATAGCCCATGGGGTGCCGGATGCTTTGTAATATAAAGCGGTAAAAAGATTCCAAGCAATAGTAGCCTCATCCTGCATATCAGATGTCGGTTTTTTGATTCGGTCCCGAATAATCTGGATGGGTATGTTATACTCCATGGCTTCTGCCTTCATCAGACGCCTCAGGTCATGTTCTAAAAGACTACTCAATTTGGTTTCTACTTCGCTATCTTCTATCTCTTCTTCACTCTCTTCCTTTTTTAAATCAACGGAAAGAAGTGTTTTAACCAAGTCTTCTGGTAGTACACATATAATAAGATCGGGGTTTTTGTTCTTCGACAAAAACTTAACTTCGGCAAGAAATAATTTAGCGACCTCTGCAATAAGAACTGACTTTTCTGTGCATTTCTTCAAAAGTGATTCAAAGTCAGAATTATTGATTTTTCGTAAATAGGAATCATCATAAACTATTTGGGATTTGAAACTAGATTCTTGGTTAAAGCCATTAAAGCTTCTGAATAACTTATCAAGTTTACTTTCTTTTCCGATAATAGTAGTCTTTGCTTTCTCTAGCCAATTGATCAGTATCTCAATACTGCTACTTTTCCCGATTATACCAGTAATTATTTTTTCAGGACGAACACTCGTGATATCATAAGGGGAAAAATTCTCGACACCTTCCCGTGGACAGATGGATTCTCCGTTTCCAAATTCTAGTATCGGCTCATCTAACAGTTTTATTTCCATATCAAGTTTCAAAAGTTATCTCTCCCCATTCCGGATAACTAACTTCGAGGAATGGGTATCTATCTGACTTGGTCTTATATTTATTAAGATCATAGCCAATGAAGTTTACACTATTTCTCACGGCTGTGTTATTCTCTAGCCTCTTAATGCCCTGAAGATTTTTGGTGTGAAAAGGGCTTTTATCATAACCATTAGAGGTAAAATACCAGGATGGATTAATTATTACACACCAATTCTCATCGAGATATTTTATTACATTGCGAAATGCTAAATGTTTATAGTACATGACTCCTTGCTTTTTCTCTCCCACTTTAGCTGCTACCACAGATCGAGTAGAAGTACGTTTAGAGCTTTTCCAAGTTACCTTCCGGTTCTTGTTCTTAGGATTTCTGGAAGGCATATAATAAAATATATAATCACTATCTAACCATTTTACACCCTTTAAAAAACATTTTTCCTGAAAGCTGAATTTTAGAAGCTCTGCGAAAGCCGAGTGATGTTTTTCGTCAGTGCTATAAAACTCTTCGGTGCACAAAGAATCTATTGTACCTGCATCAATAAGATTGCGAAGAGCTTCTTGGTTGTTATTCAAATCCCTGAAAGTAATAAGCTTTTTTCCGAAAAGGTGCCAGTCTCGGAAGTAACCCATATTTAAATCACTGAGCGCCCGTCTAAATACTGTTCTGGCGGAAGAATTCATTTTAAGCCTAAATTCTGTCTCCCAAGTCATTTTAATAACTTCATCTCGATCAATATCAACATCCGCTATAAAAAGTCGCTCAGGGAAGGAAAGGTGAAGTACATTAGAATATATTCTTTCTGTGACAAGCTTTTTTTCTTCATGAATACTTTTCTCTCTACTTTTAATTTTTTCTTCGCTGAACTCTTTTTCAAGTAGATCCTTTAGGACGTTAATTTTCTCAATGGAATAGGAGGAATTGATCTGTTCAAAAAGGTCATTGTTGTCAATGATATGCTCATCCTTATTGAAATCTATCTTTCCATTGATAATATCGTCAAATCCTTTACCGGTATAGGACTTCTGTTTCTCAGAAATAATGTAAATAAACAAAAGGTCAAAATGATTCTCTTTTCCATATTTTACAAATTGTCTTAACGTATGTTTGACCTTTTCAGAATCCGCTGTGGAAGTAACCTGAAAACAAATTCGATTTTTGCTATCTATCAAATCGATAGCAGCCGCATTTTTTTCTTTTTTATTGGCGTTGACCACATTTACACCGAACACGGTATTGATGATAGGAACCAGTACATTTTCAGCATGAATATTAATATCGTATAAACCACCTTTATTTAGCGTTTTAACTTCTACCGTGAAGCGCGCCAGTAATTCTGCGATTCTATCTAATGCTTTCTTTCTATTCATTATCCTTTAATAATTTTGTAGCATGGTACCAATAAAAAAATGCCTCTGGATTACTTTTCTTTAGTTTATTCAGTCGAGTGCTAAATGGCTGTTCAACTTGCCAGGTTGCTATCTCTTTGGGGTTTGTAAAACGTTTAAAGGCTGTGATGCTTTTCTGTAAAAGGGCTGAGAGATAAGCCGCCTTGGCCGCTGGAAGCATTACTGCTTCAATGTGGAAAGGTTCTGAAAAAATAAATGTTCGGATATTCTTTATACCTCTTTGAAGCTCAGCTAAATTACCATTTCCTTCTTTGCCCCTGGTAGCAATATGCAGTGAGGTTTCCCATATGTCTTCCAAAACTATTTGAGGGTTTGCAGCAAGCTTACGATACTTTAGCTCTAAGCCAGCGATTGTTTGGAATACGTCAGCTACTGGTTTTAAGTCCTTTATCTGATCAAATAAATTGCCTATATCATAGAGTTGCTTGATGATCTCAATTTCTTTGTTCTTTCCATATGGCACACTCGTGGTGTTGGGTGCGTATGCGGTCAATTTGTCGCCCAAAATGGCTTCCGGTGTTGGAATGGTTACCTCAGTAAATATACCTTCCGCATCTGTCTGAATAAAATCTGATCGGATAGGATAAAGAGCAGTGAAGGTTGCATAAGGAGATGCTTCAAATAAAATATCCAACAATATATATTCTTCACTGGCCCGACTACTGGTAACGGGTTGGTAGTAGAATTTGTAATGTGCCTTTTGAATGTCGTTTTTATCACCCCTCACGTTCTTTTCAAGCCGGATAAAATCGGATTGCTCAATGACATAAGTTAAATGTGAGGACAAATCATCCGGCTTTTCCGGTA
The DNA here is from genome assembly GCF_022458895.1 of Roseihalotalea indica. The sequence goes on from NZ_JAINFL010000004.1 coordinate 479,441, forward strand.
CTATAATATCCACATCTATGGAAAGGCGTTTGGTCTGCTGGGTCAGCAGCATTAGGGATGTGCCTCCTTTGAAAAGAAAACGTAGGCCACTCAATTGCAATAGTTCCAGCAGGTAAAGTGCCCTGATCACTTTCTCCACTAGAATCTTGTCAGCATTTCTATTCGTTTTAGCTGTTTTTTCTATCCAAGCCAGTGTAAGCGATTCTACGTGGATCATTTCTATGATTTGGCAAATAATATAGTTATTTGCCGTTTCTTAGTTTTTTAATATAGGTTTCTAATTCTTGGCGTTTGTTCCTTCGGGCTGCATACCGAAGTAATTTCGTTTCTTCTACTGTATATTTATTTAATGCAGTTTCAAAAATGGCCCTCATTTCCTCACCTTGCTGCGCAGCAAAAATCACAGGGTCACAAAAAATATCTACCAACATTTTTTCCATGGTAACGGTAGTAACCTGATTGATTTTTTGGAGCGGGGCTTCCGTTATTAGATTAGTTACGATCATTACCTCTTTCTCTTGGGCATATCGCTCCAGTATGGTATCGGTAGGGTTCAGAAAAACCTGTTTCTTTTTCTCTTGCAGAAAGTAAAATACTGATGCAGTGGCTTCTTTTTCTGACTCGATTAGAATGTAAAATCGACCGGGCTGGTGGTGCATAAATTCATTCAACCACCGGGTATCCCAGGTGCAGAGGTTTAGATATGGAAACTCTTTGGTAAGCTGATTAAATAACCTTTTCAGTGAACCGGTGTCGGGCTGAAAGGTCAATCCGGCCTGTAAAGAATAAATTCCCCTGGCTACCGCATGCAGTACACCCCGATCTTTTAGGGCATATATTCTCCAATCCAGGGTTGAGCGACTAATATCACCTTCTATCTCTTGATAGAATGCAGCAATATCAGCAGTGCTAAAGCTTTTGCTTGTTTGAAAATAATTCTTTAACTGATCAATATGAAGTGTAGACTGGGCGATACTTCTCTTCGTTTTTCACAAAGATAAACAATCTAAGATTTGGCAGCAAAAACATTTTTTGCCAAATCTTAGTTTAACTTTGATTTCAACTTAATCAAACCAAATCAGGCTAATGACATAACCGTATTGATCCATATAAAGGCATTGTTCGTTTAATTCCCGGGTTCCATTTTTTGCAAAAAACCAATCCTCTATATATACCGTCTCAATTTCTGAATATTTGGCATCTTCCTTTGTGAAAGACTCGCCTGCAACAGTAGTTGGTGGTAGTTTGCTTCCTACTTTGAATCGAAAGGGGTACTTGGGAAAGTCTGAACTTCTCAAAAACCACTTCACGATATTATCTTTAGATACTACCACAAAAATTTCATGAAACCCAACTTCGGCAAAACGAATAAGCATGGCCAGTATACTAGTTTGAAATGTATCAGATAGATTGATAACCGTTTCAAATGAAAATCCCTTACCAGGAGATGCGTCTCTAAGTTTATAGGCTGGTATGAGAAGGCAGGTAGCAAAATAATCGGCTTCTATTTCTATCAAATTATTTCTTACCAGGTTCGTAAAAGAAGGATGTGGTTTGAACTTGCCTGACCTTAAGCCCTCACGATGTTCATCCAAAAAATAATGACCAAGCTCATGTGCCCAGGTAAATCGGCTCCTCTTCGATTGAGGTGCATTGCCACGATCAATATTTAAATGAATGTGGAATTTGGATCCATCAAATAGCAACATGCCATCAAAGAACTTTTCATAGTGATCATAATAACAAGGAATATCCTCTATAAGGGCTATACTTTCGAGATCGGTAACATATCCATTTGAATAATCACGTACAATGAATTCAGTAAACTGCTCAATTTGTTTCTTCTTCTGAATCGGTATCTCCATTGTCTTGATTGCGCTTCATTTTCTTCAAAATATGTTCCGGAATGTTCTCGAAATTCCTGGCGGCCATCCTCCAGTTTTGAGTCGTCCCTTGATCTTCCACACTCCCATCTACCTGGATATTCTCAAAATCTCCTGCCATTATTTTCTTGGGATCGAGTATATCTCCTGATAACTCATGGTCATATTCTTTATACAGCTTATCAAACCGACCTAATTCACGATGATCCCTTGGAAAGAGGAAGCCAAGAGAACCAAGCCATTCATTAATATTATCGGTAGTGATATGTTTCTTATCCTTAGCCATATATCTCTATGTACTCCTTTATTTTTTCATTTGCCTGATGTCTGTAAAACCTGACGGAGCTCTGTGTTAGATTAAGCTCTTCTCGTAGTCTTTTTAACAAGTGCCCAGGCAGGTTATGCCCTTCTACGAAATGCGCTTCATAAGTTAAGTATATAATTCGGTGTTTTTCGGAAAGTCTATCAAGCGCCTTCTTAACAATCTCATACCGCTTTTTAAGAACTCCCCTTTTTTCAACAGCATAGTTATTGTAATCAGGCTCAGGCATTTCACAAACAATTTCTTCTTCACCGGTATAAGGAGAATTTTGCTCATTTCGCCAATTAAGCAGTTCTCTTTGGGCAATTCTGTAGAGATAAAATTTAACACCTGTATCATAATCAGCTGCCCTTGATTTTTCATGGTTATATTTAGGATATTTCCAAAAACGGTGAAAAGTTCTCTGTGATATCATGGCCGCCACATGCTTATCAAGGCCATTATTTTTACATATGACCTCACATTTTCTTACCAGATCCTCACCAAAACGAAAACAGAACACATGGAAGGCAGCTTGTGCAGCTTCTTCAAAGCCATCATCTTCTTTCATTTTGATATACTCGATGATATCTTCTGTGGTTTCGTCTTCGTATTCCTGCCAGTTCACTAGGGTCTCATAAAGCTATACCAAAAAGCGTTTATAATGATTTTGGTATATGGGTGAAAGCATTCTTAACTTTAAAATTCAAAAAATTATGCAAAATCCAAAATTTCAAGTATTCAAAAGCTCGGCCAACAGCGAATATTATTATCGGTTAAGAGCAAAAAATGGTGAGATTATCCTGAATGGTGAGGGGTACAAAACCAAACAAGGGTGTCTGAATGGCATAGCTTCAGTCAAATCCAATGCTCCCTATGATAGCAGGTATGATCGAAGACAATCTGTCAATGGCCAATACTATTTTAACTTAAAGGCTATCAATGGTGAAATCATTGGTCGTAGTGAGATGTATGTGACTCGATCAGGTATGGAGAATGGAATCAGTGCTGTCAAGAGGGACGCACCTACTGCACTCATTGAAGATCTAACTTTGGCAGGAGCATATTAGTGCTCTTGTCTAATTTTTATTGAATGGATTTCTAACTAATACGATGAGTAGCTTCGTAGCCGAAGCACTTTCGGGTATCGCAACATTCCATGATGTAGGAAATCATAGTTCTCAGTCTTATTTTGAATATAGTAGCATTTTTATTGATCAGCGGTTTAGCACATCACTGGGTGAGTTCTTAGGTAAACTAAGGCTCCCCCAACCGTTCAAATAAAAACCTGACAATCTCCGGACGGAGTAATTTGGTGTGTTTCGTATAACCAAACTGCTGTAATTCATCGAAATACATGTGGATCCAGGTAGAAAAAGTTTTGGTGCAGACGTGGTACATTTCGGCCAGCTCGTATTTGTAGTAGGCCTTGATTTTTGGCGCTTCTTCATCTTGGAGGGCTATGGGCATCATCCGGGCCGAGGATGACTGAGGGTTGGTATGGGATGCAGCTTTCTCCATGTTACAACGTATCTCCTCCCATTTTCTTCCAGATACTCAAAGGGATTTCTTCACGAAGGGCGGTATCAAAGTGGTAAGCTTTGATCATGCCTTCCCAGGCGGCTTTGGTTTTCAGGATTTTAAGCAGGGATTTCAAATCAGTCAGGTCTTTGGTAGGAAAACTATCTTCTCCATTTTTAAGCTTATTTTCCAAAGGCTTCAACTCCTTTGCCGTAAGCTTCCGGCTGAGCCCTTGTAGTTCAATGGCGTAGTAGTTTTTGCCTTCCTGCGCTTTCTGGTTGAGGTACTGCTGAATCTCGCTAGCGGTGTACATTCCTTTGCTAATCAGACGATCATTGCGATTGAACACCGCATAGCGCACTTTCTTATCTATTGGCTTGTTTCCCGATGTGACTACTTTTTTCTTCATCAGTATTTCAAAATTTTGAGTTCCGACCGCTTCCAACCTTTTTTGAGCATCTGCCTGAGTGCAGTTTCTGCTTCTTTTTTCGTCCGGTAGACTTTGGGCTTGGATTGTACCCGGTATTTATCGCTAGCTTTGACCTCACTGCCGAAAATGGCATATCTTTGCCCCTTTTTAATTGGTGTAGTAAGCTTGCGCCTTTTCTTTTTGGGCTTTTTGAGCAAGCGGATTGCTTCTTTCTCCGCCTCTGCAGGTGTGGTATAGATGGTGTGGACTTGTTCTATTTTCAATCCGCCCTGCACCTGACGAAAGAGTCCTGCTAGAGAATCTGGTCGGCCATCAAACACATCGGCTTTTTCGGAATGCGGGGTTGGTTTGTATACCACATACAATTTATTAAGATCAAGTTTCATAGCTGAATGAGTTTAAGTTGTCCATTACGGTCTATATACCCCAGGGTATTCTGCGGATAGCATTCCTCCGGGATCAGCTCTTCGCCAATGGTATTACCCAAGAATCCACCCAGCAAAATGAACGGGTAATAGTCTTCAATTTTCAACTGTTTAGCCATCAAGAACCCAGCCATAGAGCCAATCAGAGCCAGTCCCGCCTTCTTTGTGTTTTTAGATAACTTCATAGCGTCTGGAGTTAATAAAAGAATTGGCTACTACGGCTACCGATGAAGCAATCATGGAAGTCCAGGCGGCAAGGCTCAGGGTTCTTCTGCGCTCATCCCGAAAGTCAATCAGGGTCAGTGTGAAACGGTTACCATGCATACTGCGATGGATTTTGGCCAGCTTCATAAAGAATTCGTAATCTTCGGTGTTGGCAAAGACCAGGCATCCAGCGGAGAAACTATCAATAACCTTCACTGATCCAGATTGTCTGGCTCGGTGGATATTGATCCCGAACTTACCAGTGTCAGGGGAACCGCTTTCAAACCAATTAAAAATACCTTTACGATCATAATCACGAATAACAGTAACATCTTCTACCTGAACCACCGCCTCGTAAATACCACGATGCAGTCCTATGGCATAGGCATTCACATATTGTCCCTTCTTGAGAAAAGCTGTGCCTTGTGGATGCATAGGATTGTCAAGCCAATATTGCCCTGGATCGGTGGTAGCCTGGAACACATGGTAGACCCATTGACCCAGCTCGTTCTTATAAAACACATGAATTTCATCGTCAAAACGGTTGCTGCGGACATACTTGCTCCGGTAGGCTACGATATTGAGCTCGTAGGGCTTTTCAAAGAGCCGATAGCCTTTGCTGCGCAATATGTTTCTGGTTTTGCTGAGCATTACTGATCTACAAAATCGCTTACCGCCCACACTTGTCGCTGGATTCTGCGCTTGCGATATACACCATCACCTTCTCTTGAGCCATCATCATTGGTGTTTCCTTCCACCGTGATTACCCATGTATCCTGCCATTGATCTACAAAACCGATATGAGCCGGACGCTTGAGGCGCTCATACCAAATCAGGAACACATCCCCAACTCTAGGTGTCTGCTTTAAAAATTCACCCCTTTTATAAATCAGGTGATGCCTGCTGGCATAGCTCGGCACCCATGCACTTTGCGGGTGCTCCACATCCACCTGCTGGTAACACCAGCTTACAAAAGCTGCGCACCAACTGAATCCCGGACCAAAACCTACGGAAGCTAAATATTGCTCCACCTGTTTGCCCCGGTTTGCTCCGCCTTGCTCACGGACACCTACCTGGCTGAGATAGACTTGCTGGAGTCTTTGCCTCATTTGATTTTTTAGCTCAGCAGTACTTGCATGCTGCTGAGGGTTGATATCAAAAGGCCCTACAGGGTTCTGGCCAGCAGCACTGCAGCAAACAAGAAAGCAAAGAAGATAAACGTAGAAAGTTTTAGCTTTTGCCATGATGTGATGGTGTTAAAGTCCTGAGCAAATTGTGAATCAAGATAATGATCTGATGTCGGCCAGATCAGCTTCATGAGTATGCGTACTATTCCGTGCAAAAGGAACAGCCCGATGATAGCGAACAAGTAGATTTGGAATACCCCGGCATCATAAGTCGCGGCAGTTGGATCTATTTTTCTGAGAAACCAAGCACTATTGGCCCAGAGAAAGAGCGCTACCAGGATGGAGGATAATTCTCTCCATACTTTTAGGTAGTTCCATAACCACTTGATAACAGGAACCACATTTGTTTTCATCCATTGTTTGAGTTTGTTCATTGTTATATCAGTTTTAAGTTTTGTGAAGGGGCATATACCGTTACCCCATTTTCGGTAATGATCTGGGCTATACCCTTATGATTATTGGCCAGGTAGCCTACCACCGTTTTAGGGGGAATGGCTGGCAACATATAGTCGCCTTTCCCATTGCGCAGCATGGTAGGTTTATGGGTAATAGCCACATCGAGTACCCGGCTGTTTTTTAAATAGCGTTGCAGGTCTTGCATGGTTTCCAACGTCCCAAGACCGGACAATGTCCAGGTGCCAGTGGGTGATTGTTTCAAGCCTATCCGGATAAACTCGGCCCTGATCTTCACTTTGGCCGGTTCATTGTTTTTGAAGGCCACACTAAGCAACGCATTGACCGGACTGGTTACCCTTACGCCACCGACCCGAGCAGTATCAAAATGACTTCTTACCTCCAGGTAATCGCTGGTGTTTTGCATTTGCTTTAAGGCATTGAGGGCAGCAAAAAGGTTCTGACTGTTTGCTGCTTTGATCAGCTCGTCAGCTACTGTTTTGCTGCTGCCGGCACTACTTTGAGCAGCAGGGTTGCTCCTTACAATTTTGCTAAAGGTGCTTTCCGAAACAGACGTGGAATAGCCTGCTGCCCGTAGTGCTTTTTCTGTTCCACCACCAAACACTCCATCAGGAGTGCCATCCGGACGGATGCTCGTGCTGCGGATATGACCGGCTGCTTCACCGCCCAACCTGAGCAAACCTTGTTGAAGCTGTTTCACCAGTTCGCCTCTTGATCCGCTTCTTAGTGGAAAGGAACTACTGCTTGTGGTTCGGGGGACTGAGGCAGGCAATGCTGGGATGATATTGTTGACTGTAAGTCCTTGTCCACGTTGCATCACCGCTCGGTCTTGCAAATAATTATACAAGAGATAACCACCGCCCAATACTGCCCCGGCTCCCAGGCCATAGATGATGTATTTTCGTTGAACACCTGCCTTTTGTTTGGGTACCGGTTGTTTTCGTCTTACTGATGCTGATTTTGTATTGCGTTTTCGTGTATTGGTCATCATGATCAGGGTTTTGAATTAATAATCTGTAATGCAGTAGCAAACTCTTCAGAAGAGAGTTCTTCTTTCAGGTCTGCAGCCAGGTTTCGTCCGTAGAGATCACGGTACGCCCGCTGCACTTTGTTCATAACCGAGCTAGTGGGTATGGTCTCCAGTACGGCAAATACAGCTTCTTCATCAGTGCCCCAGCCGAAATAGTTGTCATTCTCAAAAGCCATTTTGAGTTGAGTGGCAAAAGCGGCCGGGTTGCCTTCGGTCAGGGCCTGATTTTCCCGAATGCCTTGTTTAAAGTTTTTTACCACAGCCCTCACTCCCAGAAACACCCCAGCCGCGGCACCCACTGCTAAAATAGTAGAGGTCACCTGGCTGCTGATGCTGATTCGGGGGCGGTTCTGCCATGCGAGTTGCCCGGCTTTATATGCTATAGCTGGTACTGCCATTACTTTTTAATTCCTAGTTTCATCTTCACCACATTGCGCACAAAGGCATCCGATTTGAAAATCTTCTCCATTTTGATGATGCCCTCGGCTTGAAAGGTGGATACCATAGTTTCAAAAGCTTTTTTGACCTGACCCGCTTCCACCTGGTTTTTAGCTTTCAGTTTGATATTGAAGTTGTATTCTTCCATTATACTTGCTCATTTTGCTTTTCTTGATTGGGGGTCTTTTGAGCTTTTCTGATCTTGCTCATTTGATTGAGATAGTAGATGACCTTGCTGATCATCGTTTCATCTTCCTTCACCTGCTCACCAAGCTGGCTGACCATCTGCACGACTTGCTCAAACTGCTCATCGTCAAAAAGCTCGCGGAAATACTCAGCGATGTTGAGTAGGTTTTGCTGCTCTTCAGACAGACTTGCTGCAGGGAGCAATTGCTTCACATCTTCCCCGCTCAGGCTTCCCAGAGTGCTGGCCAGTCCTTGCATTTCTTTAGGATACTTGGTGGCCAGCCCATTAATGGCACCCGGCAAAAGCACCTTGCCCAGTTCTACCAGGCTGAGTTTTTTGACCAGTTCTTCAATTTCACCAGATTTTTCTTCCAGGGCTTCTTCGGACTTTTCCAGCTCCTTCTCCAACTTTTCTATGTCCTTGAGCAAACCGGCATTTTCTTTTTTTAAAGTATCAAAATCCCGCTTGAGCAATTCATCTTTTAATAACCCCTCTACCTGGTTGTGAATACCACTGAGGGATTCCTCTTTACTTCTGGAAATTTCTTCCAGCTTTTGTTTGAGCTGCTCATTTTCTAATGAGAGCTTCTGCAATGTCAGCTTGTCTTCCAGTGATTTGGCGTAAGCAGACTTATCTTCTACTGATTCAGCAGTAGTTTTTATATGACCCGGTTTTTCTTCCCCATTCTGGGTAGGGCTATCTCTCAGCACCTGCAGATGCTTCTGTGCTCCGCTTAATTTGTACTTCACATAAGCACTCTCATTCTCTAGTCCCAGTGCTTCCATTTCTTCGTACTGCTCATCGGTCAGTCGCACCGATCCGGGTTTTCGTATTCTATCAGCTTCCATATCACTCATTTTAAGATAACCTGGATAAACTTTACTTTTCTGGGCACAGATGATTGGTTCAGGATTTCAATTCTGTCCGCATGCTCATGAATGTTTTCCGAAAGCTTTGGGTTGTTGTAATCGTACTCGCCAAAGTCCGAGCTGATCCGGATACCGGATTCGGCTTCCAGCAAAATCCAGAGTTCGTTAAAGGCAGCCAGCCTGATTTCCTGCTGGGGCTCCAGGTTTAAATCCTGAAATACCAAGCGATAGATTTGAAAGCCTCTTTCCTGCACCCTTTGGGGAATGTATCGTATGGCTAATTCTTCAGTCATTCTTAAGCACTTCAGGATTTTCATCAATCATCAACCAGAGCCTTACTTGATAAGGCCCGGAGGTATACCCGGCATCTTTAAATGCACCGGTCACATAATCTCCACTGATTTCTATATCCAAGGGATGAATGGGCAGATTCGGGATCGGCTCATTCAGTTCAATCTCATTGAAGTTGCAGTTGGTATCAAAGTTGAACAGGTAACGGTCCTGCTTCAAGCGGTCATGATCACGGAAAATGGAAGTGGGTTCTATCACTTCGGTTTTCATCTCAATGCCCCTGGGGCTAAATAGAGTTAATTCTCCCAGTATCATCGCTTAGTAATCATCTTCTTCATCGTCATTGATGCCACCATCACCATAATTCTCAGGTGCGGGATGCACTTCCAGTTTTACCATGCCCAATCCGGCATACTTGCTTTCCCATACCCAATAGTCTTCCTTAAAATCCGTCCAGAAATCTCTGATTTCAACTGTTACAGGATCCTTGAATTTATCCTTCTGATCGTTCAATTTAAGTTCGGCCATTTCCAGTCGCTTAGGTTGGGCGTAATACAGCTTTTCACCTTCCTTTACTTCAATTCGGTACACCACCGGCTGGCTTCCGATCAGGTCATCCCGCAAACCGCAGACCAACGCCTGATTGATGTAGGTATCCTGGGCACTGCCGACATATACCCGGTTATGGTGTATTTTCTGATCCGGGGCACCGTGGGTAATGATAACTCCCACTACCTTACAACTGCTATGCGGCACTTTCTCTTTGAAGGTCTTATACTGCCCATTTTCGGTAATGGAAAATTCCACCGGCACAAAATGCCTTTTGATCAACAGCTTTTCTGCTGCTTCTCCTTCCAATGTCATTTGCTGGATCACTTTTCTGATCATATTTCCTCCTCCAATAAAAGCACCACCGACACCTGATAGCCATTGCCCAATACCGCCCGCTCATGATCTTTGTCCTCATAGCGCACTTTAACCGACAAATCCCCAGGCTGCACTTCACCCAAATCAAAAAACCGCTCCCGAGGTGCCACACTGATGCTGGAGATCAGGATCTTGCTGTCAAAGCCTTCCGGGAAAAGCTCATCGCCTCCAATTTCAATGCGCTGACTGCCCCGATAGTACAACTTATTGGGAAAGTCAGAGGTAAGTTGCAGGCCCTTGACAAAAGCAGTCTTCTTAGGCAGCTCCCACTTCACCGGGGTGTAGGGCTTATTGGCCTCATCAATATGAAAAGTGAAGGTTTTTCGTACTTCTCTTGTCTTATTTTCCATGAATAATTTGATTATGCTGGAACCGTGGAAGTACCAGCTAATACGACTTTAATAAGTGTTTTTTCCGGGGCATCCTCTCCTAATTCTATTGTAAACTCAAACTCTTCATCATCTCTAACAAACCTTGGGTTTTCCAGGATGTAAGTTCCTAGGTTTACCTGAAAATTGTTATCTGTAATGAACTCCTGCATAGGTCTTTCATCAATAATAATCTTCTTATTGGCCATGAAGGTGAATACTCCATTTTGAAGGCCCGCTACTTTTTTGATAGAATCAAAATTGGCCATTTTTAGAACTTTCTTAAGTTCAAGTTCACTATCAGGCAAGTCGCCTTCGAAGATTACTGCCAGTAATATGATCCTGTTACAAAGGAACAGCCGATCTTTCGGCAACTTAGTTTGAGTAACATTAGTGATTCCAATTTCTTTGGAATCCTGGGTTTCAAACATATTAATATTGGCCTTTCCTCCTGCTTTCTTTATTGAGTAGTAAGAAGCATCTGCCAACATCAACCGTCCTTCTTTGATCCCTTCGGCCACTTTCACCATAGCTGGGTCAAACTTTTTACCCTGCTCTCTCAAAGAAAGGTGGGCATTAACGATTTCGAGAAACTGTTCTCTTGAATTTTTCCGTACCATGTTATAGATGTTAGAATTTAGATAATTAATCAGGTGTTAGAGGACTGAAAGCCTACTTTGAAGCCAATTCAGTCTTTTGGAATTTGCTTTTTGCAATTTGGAATTTCACTTATGCTACTGCATTGATTTCTAGTGCATCTGCCCCCTTCAATTCTGCAATATCAGGATTGCCTAACTCACCAAGTCCTCCCACTGAATCAACGCCTTGAAGCTCGGGTTGCCCGATCAAGTTATCCGCATTACCATCTTCCAGTTGGCGGATGATGTCATCCACTTCTGAAGTATCGAAGTTGCCGATATCACCAATATCCCCGTTAAGCATGAGTATTTCACCGTCCTCCAAACCATTAAGGCCAAGCTTTTCACTCAGTGAAGGAGACAATTTGTCCAGGTATACTTTCTTGCCCAGGGCCTTCAGTGAGGATAACGCCCTATTTTTGGCGTTGGCTACTTCATCCTGAAAGCCATCCATTCCAGAAACGTTTTCTTCATTTCGCTGGACAAAGCCATTTGAAGCCACCATACCCACTCCGGCTGAAGTCAACCAATCATACTGGTACCAGGCACCACCAAAGATGGTAGCGGCCCCGATCCATAGCGAATGTCGTCCGACTGCTGACCCGGCTACCATGCCCACTAGCCCTGAACCGAGATTCTTACCTGTTTCAATCAGGCTATTTTTAATTAAAACTTTCTTTTCCATGATGATATCTTTAAGTTGTTAATTCAAGTTACAGAAGCGCAGTAGGTACCAGCCTCTTGGATTTCTTGCGGGCGCTTTTCTTTTTAGTCTTTGTCTTGCCAGTACTTTTAAAGCGTCCTTTGGCATCTCTTGGGATTCCATCTACTGATTTTGACCTTCCCTTGTTCGTCCTTGTGGATTGCTTCACCACATAATAGATACCTCCTCCGGCTACCAGAACCCCTGCCCCGATAAGCAAGGGTGTTTTGTTCTTTTGAAAGAACCCATTCTTTTCTTCCGGTTTGTCCGTGGTTTGTACTTCAGTGGAAGGTGCCGGTGCTCGTCTGACTAAGGCCGTAGTGGTTGGGGTCGTACTGGGCATTGAGGTGATTTTAGTGGTCACAGGGGACAGTGTAGCTGTGGCTGGCCTTCGTACCAGCGAAGTGGTAGGCTGGCTAAACCTAACCAGCGGCTTGGGAATAGGCTGCGGTGGCTTCACCGGAGTGGCTCCACCCCCAGGTTTAGTGGGAGTAGGCACAAAGGATTTAGCCTTACTTACGAGGTTCTTTACATCAGACTGTGTCTTCTTGGCCTTATCAAACACCCCGGTAATCTTGCTCAGCAAAGCGGAGATGGAAGCCACCGCCCCGGAAGCAGCCGCTACAGCTGTCCCCGTCACCACTACACCCAGGCCTTCCACTTCCATGCCGTCATTCAGTAATTGCTCCACCTCATCGGCATCGGCCTCTACAATCATCTTTTCAAAGGGATCCACATAATCATCTACCTCAGATAACGGACTTCCTAACTCAAAACCATTCAATGGCACTGATTTATCGGTATTTCCTTTTCCTGTAAGTATAGCTTTTTTGAGGTTCTCTTTTTTACCACCAGCCAACTCATAAATCTTATCGGCTTTCTTGATAGCCTCTTTCAGCTTGACAAACCCACTCATGCTCATGCCCCGCTTTCGGGCTTCGGAATCACTGAGATAGCCGAAACGCAATCGTTCTGCTACTTTCATCAGGTTGGTTTTCATGGCCAGTAAAAAGCCGTTCCTCAGTAATATGGTAGCCGGGTTCAGATAACGGTTCACTGTTTTCACGACTGGTGTGATCACGTTCTTGGCTGTAAACTTGGCGGCATTGGATACACCTTTGGCTACCGGTTTGATTACTTTTTTACCGACAAACTTGGCGGCATTCTTTAAACCCCGGCCAATCTTTTTTAAGAAACCCAGTTCGCCTAATCCATCTATTACATAAAGGTTCTCTTCCGCATCTGCATACATGATCACATTGCCGTCTTCGTCCTGTATCTCGTAAGCGATATCGGGGCTTTGAACATAGCCGAGCGCTTCCAGGGCTTCAATCTGCTGGCCGCTCATTTCTCCCTCTTCAAGGGTTTCAAAATCTATGTCCTGGATGTCTACATTATCCAGTCCTGAAGCTGTAAATCCATCTAATCTATGCAGTTCCATAATTCATCAAGTTAAAATTTCAGTTAGTTTATAAGCGCCTAAGCCTATTCCTAAAGCCAGAAATATTTTTCCCGTGAGTCCCAGGCCTATTATCTTGCCTTTGGCTCTCGGTGCAGTTTGTTTTTCCAATGCAAGTGCCACCTCTACCTTCGGCTGAGCTTGTGTTAGCTGCAACACCGGCTGGGATGAGATTTTCTGTTCAGGCACCTTTCGGAGGGTTAGCATATCAGGTGTTGTCATCTGGTTTTGCTTATGACCAAGCTTCCTAATTTGCCGAAGCGGTAGCCTCGGTTGCTTTAAGTTATAGATACCTAATCCATCGATGAGCAAGTCGGCTGAGTCTACACCACTGACTTCCCGGATGCCGTTGATCTCGCCCACAGGTTTTCGGTCGTCTATATCAAAATCCCGGGCTTCCGAATACGGTACTTCATAGTTGAACTGGTCAGTAACACAGTCCAGCGTGAAGTAACCAGTCTCATTTGGTACAATGGGATAGATATGCTGGAAATAGGGCTTGCTTCCGTATTTGGTGATTCGTACTTTATGCGGGATGTCCAAGTTGGTAAGTATGCTGGAAATAAAAACCGAATAGCAGTCACAATCCACGCCTGTTTTGCGGTCTGCCCAGGTGCGGGATGGTCGCCTGACCTGTTCTACCCCGGCTTTGTCCCTGGCATACTGAATGTGGTTGTAGACAAAATCCCAAATGTTCTCGCAGGTATCTTGTAGCGTTTTACCTTTCAGGGTTTTAGCCAAAAGGGCTGTATCTCCCTTCGTATCCCTTACGACCTGTTTGATCAGGTTGATGGTGTGGTGTAGCTGCGCCTTGCCTTCGGGACGGATTACCTTGTCCTGACCACTACTTTTAGGAAAAAGCTTGTCAAACGCATGGCCTGGGGCGATATGTCGTTTCTTCAAGGCTTGCATCAGATGGCGAGTTTGAGGGTTTCTTGCTGCTGGTATGGGATACCGTTGACTTTTGTGGTCACCGTGGAGACCACATCCAGCACGGCTTTTTGTCCACTGCGGATTTTTTGTACGAGTTCAGTGCCTAAGACCTGGATGAGCGAGAGCCACCCAGCTGACTGAATGGTGATATTGAAGGACTCTTCTCCATTGGCAGGTAGTTGAATGGTTTCATCCTTGACCTGAGACGAACCGAGAGAGGCATCTTTATAAGTAAGATTGACAAAAGGATACTGAATGGAAAGGTTGATCGGGTTGGGATTTTGCAAACGGACGTTTGCCTTAAGCTCAATGCCCGACAGGCTGACCTTGTTGACCTGCAGGGATGTTCTGGTCACAATGGTCTTAGAGGCTTGATTGAGCCTGAGTAAATACCGGCCTGCGAAAAAAGCGGCCGCTCCACCTACTATCCATTTAAGCATTTGAGTTACTTTTTTTACCCAAATGAATATTTGTTTTCTATGCAGTCCAAATGGGTCTGGGATAGCCTGTTTTGGTCAGGGAATAATGTGGAATAAAGTGTATTTTACCGGTTCTAAAGGTTGTTTTCTGTGATATCACTAAAACCTTGGAGTTTAAATATTTAATCACCCTAAATGGTCTTAAAATGATCGAAGAAAATTTGAACATGAAGTTTATGAGCAAAGGAGATCTTGCTAAAAAACTTAATGTAAGTTCAGAAACACTAAGGTTAAAAATGAAAGAAATCAAGGGGCTGGATACTAGTAGGAGAAAGCTATTGTACCCCTGGGAGGTGAAATTGATTTATCTTCATTTTGGTTATGGGAAGTAGTTTTTCTCGTCATAAGGTGGTTTTCCAAGGAGGGTTTATTTTGACGATTATATAGGTACTTTTAGTGCGTACACAATATATTTTTTAATCCACTACTTGAACTGGTTTATTTTTATCACGAAATTCGTACTATGAGTACCCATAAAGAATCTAAAATAAACCAACTACCACAACTACAGCCACCTGGCGTTGTACTATTAGCCTCTTGGTTAACCGAAAAAGGATACAGCCTTGATTTGCAGAAGCGATACCGCAAAAGCAACTGGCTGGAATCCATAGGTTCCGGGGCTATGAAATGTAGCGGACAAGGAGCAACCAGGAAAAATTCTAAACTTCGCACGAACTTTAAGTAGGATATATTTGTCCTACTTAAAAAACCTTATACCTTTGCGAGAAATCTAACAGTATGTTTTCAAAAGCATGTGAATACGCCATCCGGGCGACTATCTACGTGGCTGTCCAGTCTCTTAAAGGAGAACGGGCCAGCCTCAAATCAATTGCTAAAGAGATTGGTTCACCTGTGGCATTTACAGCTAAGATCATGCAGCAGTTGGTCAGAAGCAATATCATGTATTCCGTTATGGGTCCAACTGGTGGATTTCAAATGGACAAAGGCCGGATTGACGAAGTAAAACTCAGTGAAGTTGTAAAAGCCATAGACGGAGATGCCATTTACCGCGGCTGTGGTTTGGGATTGAAAGAATGCGATGCTTCCCGCCCGTGCCCAGTACATGACAAGTTTGCTAAAATTCGTGATGATTTGCAGGAAATGCTGGAAGGTACCAGCATTTACGAACTGGCAACCGGCCTGGAAGTAGGCTTAACATTTTTAAAGCGATAAAAAAATTTAATAATAAGTAGGATAAAAAGGTCTTAAATTCTTATATATGATTCTCAAACGATTAATACTTTTTCTCTTTCTCACCAGTCCTGTAAGTTCAATGGCTCAGACTGAAAGCATTGATACTGAAAACTGGTGGGCCAGCCCCGGTATGGTGGGCACATTGATTCTGGTGGCCTTAGTGTTGGTCATTGCCATTTTAATCATTGTAGCCAGGCTCAACAGCTACATCAGCGGGCTGAATGAAAGAAAGCGCATCAAACAACGGCTTGAATTTAGTGAAGAGCTGGCCAACCTGGATCAGGAGGAAATAGACAGTATCCTGGAAAAGCGAAAACAAGCCCTCAAATACAAACTTAGTGGCAGCGAATTAGGTAGTGACGGGGCTGCAGCCGATGAAAAGGGACTGATCCGAAAAGTGACGAATGAACCGGATAACCCTATCGTTGACGAAAAAAAGCGAGGTGCCGAAGCACTGGAAACACCCAACGAACTTAAACGACTTATCATTTTCTACCTGGGTGCAGCCGCATTCTGGCTGGTGTTCGGCACACTGGTCGGGCAGTACCTGGGCATGAAGTTCATCTGGCCGGAGATGGACAGTATTTCCTGGCTTTCCTTTGGCCGTTTACGCCCGGTACACACCAATGCCGTGTTCTGGGGCTGGGCATCGCTGGCTATGTTTGGCCTGGGCTATTTCGTAATCGCCCGCACCAGCAATACCCGGATCTACAATTATAAATGGGGATGGTATGCTTTTGTGTTGATCAACCTGACCGTATTCATCGGTACCCTTTGTCTGATGGGCGGTATCAATAATGGTGGTGCCGAATACCGGGAATACATCTGGCCGGTGATGGCACTTTTTGCTATCGGACTGGTGATCAATTTCTGGAATTACTATAAAACCATTGCCAATCGTAATATACGGGACATTTATGTTTCCAACTGGTACATTATGGGTGCAATGGTCTGGACGATGGTACTAGTAATCATCGGTTATCTGCCTTTTTATCAAAATGGTCTGGGCGAGACAGTGATTCAGGGATACTACATGCACCAGGGCGTGGGCATGTGGTTTATGACCTTTACCCTGGGGCTGATCTATTACTATCTGCCTTCGGCACTCAACAAACCGATCTATTCTTATTCATTAGGCGTGCTAGCTTTCTGGACACAAATGCTGTTTTATACCATGATCGGTACGCACCATTTTGTATTTAGCCCTCTGCCCTGGTGGCTGCAAACAGTGGCCATTGTTTTTAGTGCGGGCATGTTCATTCCTGTAGTGGCAGGCACCACGAACTTTTTGATGACTATGAAAGGCAGCTTTCACCAGATTTCCAAGAGTTACGTCCTTCCTTTCTTCCTTGTGGGGGTGGTATTTTACTTTGTCGGTTCCACGCAGGGTAGTTTCCAGGCTTTCCGATTTACCAACTACATCTGGCACTTTACCGATTTCAATGTGGCCCATTCGCATATGACGATGTATGGAATTATCACTTTCATTCTCTGGGCATGTATATACGCCATACTTCCCCGCATCACGGGCAAGGAACCTCCCCAGCTTTTAGTGGGGGCGCATTTCTGGCTGGCGTTTATCGGCCTTTTTGCCTACATGATTTCGCTTATGGCCGGAGGTACCCTAAAAGGGCTAAGCTGGGTGGAAGGTTTGCCCTTCATAGAATCTGTTATCATGATGAAGCAATACTGGGTGTCCCGGGCCATAGGTGGTACGCTCATGTTTATCTCTCACCAGCTGTTTGCTTATAATTTTTACCTGATGGTAAGGCAAAAGGCAGATTTAAAAAGCCCTGCAAAAAGTAATTCGGAGTTAAAAGAAGCTAAAGCGTATGTTTAATTTTCATAAAAATCTTAGAAGTTTAGTCCTAGTCTCTTTCCTGGGTTTTCTGGTATTGAGCCTTGGTATTGCTGTTTTTCCGGCATATCAATCTCAAAACAACACAGAACCACTACCCGAAATGGAGCCGATGAGTGAGGCAGAACTCCGGGGAATGCAAATATTCATTGAAGAAGGTTGTGTTGCCTGCCACACCCAGCAAGTGCGAAGCATAGAAATGGATGAGACCTGGGGCAGCCGTCCGTCCATCCCTTCGGACTATTACTACAGCAAGCAGCGTATGGACACCTGGCGACAGTCACCCTCCGTACTGGGTAGCGAACGTACCGGCCCCGACCTTACCAACATCGGAAAACGGCAGCCCAGCGAAGACTGGCATTTGATACACCTATACAACCCGCGCATCGTGGTATCCGAGTCCATCATGCCGTCTTATCCCTGGATGTTTGAGGAGAAGGTAAACCCTACTGAGAGTGAAACAGTACTGTCCGTCCCTACAGAATTTAAGAAAAAAGGGGTGGAAATCGTACCTACCCAAGACGCATTAGATCTGGTGGCCTACCTGCAATCGTTGAAGCAACCACCACTCACCAGCCGGCAGCCGGAGTTTATCCCATCTACCCGGAAAAAAATGGAAGAAAGCACTGCTGCTTCCGGTAAAGCGGGTCAGCAATCATTACTTGATGGCAAAAACCTGTATATGTCTACCTGCTCAGCCTGCCATCAGGCGGAAGGAACCGGACTGCCTGGTGCTTTCCCTTCACTGGCAGGAAGTTCGGTGGTGAATGATGATGATCCCGAGCTTCTAATACGCATTATCCTCCAGGGTTATGATGCCCGGCCGGAGTTTGCTCAGATGCCTGGCTTTGCGGATCAGCTTAGTGATGAGGAGATTGCAGCCATCGCCAATCACGAGCGTAGTAGCTGGGGCAATAGTGCCCCTGAAGTGACCGCTGAAGAGGTTAAAAAAATAAGAGATTTTGTCATGAATGAACAAACCCAATAATAATGGAAAAGACAGAAAATTATTTACCGAGCTTAATTACCAAAACTCCTATGGAAGGCCGTGAACTCGCCATCAAACTGGCCCGAAAATCCATAGCTGCTATACAAACTGACGAAGAAATGAGGGAAAAACCTGCAGCATGGTTATGCCAATGATACCAGGCAGTTGATCGCCTCAGCGCAGGTCATTGCCACAGAATTTCAAACTATTGCAGCAGCAAATAACTACTGGAAGTAATGAAAAAAATAAGTCTTTTATCAATATGCATTTTAATAGTTAATGTGACCAGTGTCTGGGCCTGTGAGGTTTGCAAGAACAACCAGCCTGAGCCCTTGCAAAACATCACTCATGGTGCTGGACCACAAAGCGATTGGGACTATGTGATCATCATTGTCGGGATCATTATCGTTGGTTTCACACTTTTTTACAGCCTTAAATTTCTGATCAGGCCGGGAGAAAGGAATCCTAACCACATCAAAAACATTGTAGTGGATGAAGGAAGTCTGGTGAATTAAGCCCATAGATAGCTGTGGTACTGTTTTATAAAATAAAATGAATATGACAAAAACTAAAAATATAGACGAACAGGTAGAAGACAGCCGGATTATCAAAGTCTTTCTGGACGATGAAAAAAAGCCCTTTGCTGAATTCCGCCCCCCGGTCAAGTTTGTGCTGGATACCACCAAAATACCCGATGGGAAGCACCGGCTTAAGATTGTGGCCAAATCATCCAGTAATGTGGAAGGTATTAAGGAGATACCTTTTGAGGTACGCAATGGGCCGGAAATAGCGGTGGTTGGTTTAAAGCCGGGCGAGATTGTGGATGACCAGGTGGCCATTACACTCAATGCTTATGGCAGTGAGCGCAAGGATGAGTTTGTAGTGACAGGTTCAGAAACCCCCAAAGGCATACCCGCCTGGGTCTGGGCACTGGTGATTGCTTTCATTGGTTTTGCGCTTTTCTATTTCATCATGTATTCCACCCCTGAATTTTATGAATCCTTTTTCTGATGAAAAAACAAAAGCAAATTATAGCATTGGACGATATTAAACTGCTGGTAGACAGCTATTACGGCAAAGTGCGTGAAGACGAGCTGCTTGCTCCAATTTTCAATGAGCGAATAGGCAATAAATGGCCAAAGCACCTGGAGAAGATGTACCGCTTCTGGCAAACCGTATTGTTGGGAGACCATACCTACTACGGCAGTCCCTTTACACCTCATGCCCAATTACCAGTAAACAAAGCGCATTTCAATCGTTGGCTAGAACTGTTCAATGAAACCATCAATGAACATTTCACAGGGGAGAAAGCTGAAGAAGCCCGGTGGCGGGCAGGAAAAATGGCGGAGATGTTTCATTACAAGATTGAATATTACAGAGATAACCCTGAAAAACCCTTACTATGAAGACCTCATCTGCACAACAAAAAGTAGGTGTTTGGGATACCTACGCTCACAAAAAGGATGGTAGTGTTTTACATTTTGATATCCTCGCACCAAACGATTTCAATGACCAGGATAAAATATATGAATTTGGGAAGCAATATGTAAATGCGAAAGGCCAGCCTGAGGCTACCATAAATGCTGCCCGTTGTCAGTTCTGTCATGTTGAAGAAACAACTGCTGAAATTACTGAAGTCATTGCGAAACAGGGCTACTATATTCTGGAAATGGATGATATTCCCAGAGAACTGCCACCGAATCCGACCAAAAAAGATCTGGTTTTTCATCTGAAAGCTCATTTTGAGCAATACAGATTCAAAAATTTTTCAGGGGTGCCACTGGAGGAAATTCAACACCTGTTACATAAAGAAAAAGTTAACCATCAATAATGGCTTCTCGAATGAGCATACGAGTAAACAATCCTGTTCTTATAATTACTACCTTTTTATGGATCGGCTTTGTATGCGCGATTAGCTTTATGGAAGCCTGGCTTAAATTCCAGGCACCAGGGGTTACACTGGCCATCGGCTTGGGCATCGGACGGCTGGTTTTTGGGGTATTGAATAAAGTTGAATGGGTATTTGCCCTGGCGGTTTTGATTGCTTCGTTCATGGGCAGGAAAAGGTTGTTTACCTGGCAAAATTTATTCTTTCTGCTACCCCTGTTCGTCCTGATTGTGCAAACGGCATGGCTGCTTCCCGCACTGGATGCACGGGCAGCGTTACATATACAAAATCAAATGGTGGCTCCTTCCAACCTGCATTTCTACTATGTGGGTGCAGAAGTAGTGAAAGTAGTATGCTTATCAATATTTGGAATTAAACAGTTTAAAAAATGAAAACACATAAAAAACTCTGGATCGCATTTATCCTGGTCGTAGGAATTTCTTTTGCCGTACTCGGCTATTACGGTTATGAAATTTATCAAAAAGCCCCACCGGTTCCCGAAAAAGTAATTACTACTAATGGTGAACTGTTGTTTACCGGGCAGGACATCAAGGACGGACAGAATGTGTGGCAAAGCATGGGTGGCCAGGAAGTAGGTACCGTGTGGGGACATGGTGCCTATGTCGCCCCAGACTGGACGGCCGATTGGTTGCATCGGGAAGCACAGTTTATCCTCAATAAATGGGCTCAAGCTGATTTTAACCAGCCCTTTGAACAGCTTACCAGTGAGCAAAAAGCTGCCCTGGAGCAACGCCTTCAGGATGAACTAAGAGAGAACCAGTATGATCCCGAAACAGGAGAACTCACTATCTCTTCTATACGAAAAGAAGCCTATCAGCACCTCAATAACTACTACACCGGTCTGTTTATGGACAACCCCGACCTGGATAAGCTCCGCTCCGAATATGCCATACCTAAAAATGCTATCAAAGATAAGTCACGAATGGACAAGATGGCCCAGTTTTTCTTCTGGGCATCATGGGCATGCGTAACTGAACGGCCTGGCGCTGATATTACTTACACGCACAACTGGCCTGCAGATGCTCAAATTGGCAACAAGCCCACCGGAGACCTGGTGTTGTGGACAGGCTTTAGCGTGATCATGCTGCTCATCGGGATCGGTATACTGGTGTTTTATCATGCAAGGACTAAGGAAGAAGAGCCACTCACTCCATCCGAAGACCCACTCATGCGCCAGAATATCACGCCATCTATGAAAGCTGTCAAAAAATACTTTTGGGTGGTTAACCTGCTAATATTACTTCAAGTCACTCTTGGGGTGATTACTGCCCACTACGGAGTGGAAGGTGATGGATTTTATGGTTTTCCATTAGCCGATTTCCTGCCTTATGCGGTATCCCGCACCTGGCATGTGCAACTGGCTATTTTGTGGATTGCCACTGCCTGGCTGGCCACCGGCCTGTATATTGCCCCCTCCCTGTCAGGTAAAGACCCTAAATATCAGAAGCTAGGGGTCAATTTCCTTTTCATCGCGTTGCTGGTGATCGTGGTGGGTTCTATGGCGGGCCAATGGATGGGCATTATGCAAAAGCTGGGGCTGGAGGTCAATTTCTGGTTTGGCCACCAGGGATATGAGTATGTTGACCTAGGCCGTTTCTGGCAGATATTCCTGTTTGTCGGCCTTCTGATCTGGCTCACACTGATGGCCAGGCCCATACTGCCCGTACTTCGCCAAAAAACCGAAGAACGGCATTTACTGATCCTGTTTTTGATTTCTTGCACCGCTATCGCTTTGTTTTATGCAGCGGGATTGATGTGGGGCCGGCAAACCAACCTGGCCATAGCCGAATACTGGCGCTGGTGGGTAGTACACCTCTGGGTAGAAGGTTTCTTTGAAGTCTTTGCTACCGTAGTAGCCGCCTTTCTCTTTACAAGAATGGGGTTGTTGCGTATCAAAACTGCCACGGCCAGTGTACTATTTGCCACTATCATCTTTCTTTCGGGAGGTATCCTGGGCACCTTTCATCACTTGTACTTTACAGGTACGCCCATTGCCGTGATGGCCCTGGGGGCTACCTTCAGTGCCCTGGAAGTGGTACCGCTGGTGATTATTGGTTTTGAAGCTTTTCATAACTACCGCCTGAGTAAAGCCACAGATTGGCTCAAAGATTATAAATGGCCTATATACTGCCTGTTGTCAGTATCTTTCTGGAATTTTCTGGGGGCTGGGATCTTCGGGTTTGTGATCAACCCGCCCATTGCGCTTTATTACATGCAAGGATTAAATACCACCTCAGTACATGGACATACTGCCCTCTTTGGGGTATATGGCATGCTGGGAATCGGACTTATGTTGTTTGTGCTGAGAAGTTTGTACCGTGATGTAAGATGGAATGACCGATTAATTGGCTTTGCCTTCTGGTCCATCAATGGAGGCTTGATACTGATGGTAATATTGAGCCTGCTTCCCGTAGGTTTTCTTCAAACCGTGGCCAGCGTCAATGAGGGTATGTGGTACGCCCGCTCAGCGGAATTTATGCAACAGCCGCACATGAACACTTTTAAATGGTTGCGCGTGGTGGGTGATACGGTATTTGCCATAGGTACCCTTGCCCTATGCTGGTTTGTATTTGGCCTAACCAAAAAATCTAAAAAACAAATAAACGATGAAAAACGACAGCACGCCTGAGCTGGCACTTTTAAAGCAAGGAGCTTTTTTCAAAGTGCTTCGGGTAAATGGTAAGGCAGGAATGACTATGCCCGAACACCACAGCACGCAGGAAGCGATAATAATGGTGCAACAGGGAAGCGCAGTATTAATGCTGGAGAATAAAGAGTATCTGCTCCAAAAAGATGAGCCGTTTATCATCCCTGCAGGGAAAGTACACTCACTTTATCTGAAAGAGGATTTTCAGGCCACTGTTATTATGGCACTGCACTCAGAAATAAAATTTTAACCTTTAAAAAGATTTATCATGCAAGAGATAGCAAACAAAACCATCGGAGAAATAGTAGCAGAGGATTATCGCACTGCTTCCGTTTTTGAAAATTACGGTATAGATTTTTGTTGTAATGGTAACCGGAACCTTTCAGAAGCCTGTGAAGACAAAAACATCAATCCCGAAGAATTACTAAGCGAGATTGAAAACATACAAAAGGAAACAAAAAGCAGTTTGCCCGACTTTCAATCCTGGCCACCGGATTTATTGGTTGACTACATTGAAAAGAAACACCATCGCTATGTAGAAGAAACCATACCGATTTTGAAGAAGTATTTGCAAAAGATATGTGAGGTACATGGCGACAGGCATCCTGAGCTGTTCAAAATTGCAGAACTCTTCAATGCTTCAGCCGGGGAGCTGGCCGCGCACATGAAAAAGGAAGAGTTCATCCTTTTTCCCTATATCCGGAAAATGACTAAAGGTAAGCAGGATGATGAACAACCTGGCCCACCCCATTTTGGCTCAGTGAAAAATCCTATTCAGACGATGATGCAGGAACATGATAATGAAGGAGAGCGTTTTCGTGAGATCAGCAGATTGAGCAATGGTTATACACCACCAGAGAATGCCTGCAATACCTACCGGGTAACGTTTGCTACGCTAAAGGAATTTGAAGATGATCTGCACCTGCACATCCACCTGGAAAACAACATTTTATTTCCCAGAGCAATAGCTATGGAAAAAGAACTCGCCTATGAGTAAGCCCATTAAAAGACATAAAAGTTTACAGCCCCTCAGTCGGGAACACCACCACAGCCTACTGCTATGCTGGAAGATACGTACAGGCTTTAAAAAAGGCGTTGAGGCAGAAAGGATCAAACGATATGCTGACTGGTTCTTTGCTCATCACATACAACCGCATTTTGAAGCTGAAGAAGCCTATATATTTCCCATTCTGGGCATGGATCATGAGCTGGTAAAAAAAGCAATGTCTGAACACCGAAGGCTCTACCGATTATTTAATATATCAGATGAAATTGAAAAAGCCCTGGGCCTGATAGAGGAAGAACTTGAGCAACATATCCGATTTGAGGAACGGGTGTTATTTAATGAAATACAACAGGTAGCGACTTCTGAGCAATTAAAAGTTTTTGATAAACATCATACGGAAGAGCGATTTGAGGAGAATACGGAGGATGAGTTCTGGAAATGAAAGCTCATGTTGTTAAGAGGTAATGATGGTTTACTCATTTCGGTTTATAATTATTAATAATTAGGTACTTTCAGTACCCATTTAAAATATTTTTTAAACCATTACTTGAATAGGTTTATTTTTATCACGAAATTCGTACTATGAGTTCCCAAAAAGAGTCTAAAATAAACCAATTACTACAACTACAGCCACCTGGTGTTGTGCTATTAGCTTCCTGGTTAACCGAGAAAGGATACAGCCTTGATTTGCAGAAGCGGTACCGTAAAAGCAAGTGGTTAGAATCCATAGGTTCGGGAGCTATGAAGCGAACCGGAGAAAAGGTGGATGTTACAGGTGCCCTGTTTGCTCTCCAATCTCAAAAAGGCATGAGCATACATATAGGTGCCAAGTCAGCCCTGGCTTATCTGGGTAAAGTGCAGTACCTGGAGCTTCACTCCAAAAAGGTTCTTCTCTTTGGAAATAAAGATGAAAGATTGCCCACCTGGTTCAATCAATATCAGTGGGGGGTTGAGATCAATTACTTTAGTACTTCCTTTCTTCCTCCCGGCTTGGGGTTAACTACCATAGACCAGTCCACTTTCCAACTCAAAATATCCGGTGCAGCCCGGGCTATGATGGAATGCCTTTACCTGGTGCCTGAAGAACAGTCACTACTAGAATGTTACGAGTTGATGGAGAGTTTGAACAATCTGCCACCGGCCAAGGTGCAAACACTACTGGAAGCCTGTACTTCTGTGAAGGTGAAGAGGCTGTTCCTGTACCTGGCGGAAAAAGCCAATCATGCCTGGTTCAATCATCTAAAGTTTGATCAAATAGATTTGGGTAGCGGCAAAAGGAGCCTGGTCAAAAACGGAACTTATGTAGCTAAATATCAAATCACCGTACCTCAAGAATTGGAAAATTATGGCCACTGAAGTATACCGCACACAGGTAGCCTTATTACTCAACGTGCTTCCGGAGGTGGCCAAAGAAGAAATCTTTGCGTTGCACGGAGGCACGGCCATCAATTTGTTTGTCCGCAATATGCCACGTTTATCCGTGGATATTGACCTGACCTATCTTCTTATAAAAGATAGAAAAGATTCATTACAAAATATATCGGATGGCCTTTCCAGAATAAGTGAAAGTATTCTTACAGTCCTGCCAAAAGCCAAGATATCCCTCATTGAAGAAACCTCAAAGCTTCTGATTGCTCATCAGGGTGCGCAAATCAAACTGGAAGTCAACCAAACCAACCGCGGAGCATTGTACGGTCCGCAAATACTTCCATTATGCGAAAAGGCACAGGAAGAGTTTGAGGCATTTTGTGAAGTACCCGTCATTGGTATAGGGCAACTCTATGGTGGTAAGATATGTGCTGCCTTAGATCGTCAACATCCCCGAGACCTTTTTGATGTGAAGTACTTTTTAGAAAATACTGAATTCACTTATGAGCATAGAGAAGGGTTGCTATTAGCCATCCTAAGTAGCAACCGACCATTAGAAGAATTGCTCTATCCTAACTATCTTGATCAGCGTGCTACATTAGTCAATCAATTTGAAGGAATGACCAATGAAAGTTTTGATTACAATGATTTTGAAAAATCCAGAGAGAAACTTATTGAAACAATCCATGGATCATTGACCGATGATGATAAAGCTTTCCTGATTTCAATTCAAAATCTTCAGCCCGACTGGAGCATTTATGACTTTGAACGTTTTCCGTCTGTGCAATGGAAGCTGCAGAATTTAGAAAGGCTGAAAGAAACAAATGCTGATAAGTATAAAGGACAGTTAGATGGATTAATTGAGAAATTGACCTCATGATAATACCTGTGATTTTTAAAACTGAATGATTATTTTCAAAGACAAAAATGCATGAACGATCTATCAAATACGGCCTCAATAAAATAACAGGTGAACAGCTCGATGCTGATGAAATTTTTTCTAACACCAAAGAAGCTTTTGCCCTAAAAAAGCAGTTTATTACGGAAAGGCAGGTGATACATTGTAGGGAATGCGATCAGGAGTTATTCATCACCACTAGTAAATATGACAGACTACATTTTAGACATTCTCCACAATCAAATCTTTGTATTTTAAAGCAGAATAACCTCAGCTCAGAGGAGTTTGAGGCGATTAACAAAATTATTGCTGCTAAAGAAAGCCCAAGACACAAGTATCTGAAAAATAGAATCGGTTCATTAGCACTCAAAACTCCTGATGTTGATACAGAATCTGTACAGATAGATGATAAATTTATTATTGTGGGAAGTGAAAAGAGAAGACCAGATGTGTACTTCTCATACAAAGGCTATCAAATAGCTTTTGAAATTCAGCTTTCTGCACTACCTCTGAAATATATTCTTGATCGCCATAATTTTTATACCAAAAACGGTATTTACCTTATCTGGATTCTTGACGATTTCAATGTACATGGGCAAACACAAACCGAAAGAGACATAAAGTATCTCGACAGCCATCAAAATTTCTTCAAGTTAGACGAACTATCGGAGGACACCCTACAATTTCTCTGTGATTTTAAAAAGCCATTTTTAAACTTTGAAAATGAGCTTAGGTATAAATGGATACAAAAGCCAGTCACTCTCGAACAACTAACTTTTGACCCTAACACAAGAAAAGCTTACTACTTTGACCTTGAAAAGAATACCAAATCGGAAGTAGCCAGACAACAAAAGATTGCTAAGAAGATAAAGCAAAGACAAAAAATAGAAATTCGGAAACGGGAATTAGAAACAGCGGAGGCAGAAGTTGATGATATGATAACGTTTATGAGATATCTCTACAAAAATGATCATTTACCTTTTAAGAAAGAGCTTAGTAGGCTTGTGCATTTTAACGAACAACAAATACGACTTCTCAACAAGAAACTTTCATTTAAGAATATGCATAACCCAGAAACCGGTCGGCCTTTTATCATTGAAATGATTACATCCCAAACACGCCCAAACTTTTTGCAATTTATATTAAGGGCTAGCCAAATTGAGAAGGATGTAAATGTACTGGATAGAGAAGGTTTATCGGCACTTCAACACGTATTCCAATCTGAATATTATGCTTATAGAGAAATTGTTGTCAAATCATTATTCAAAGGCGGATATGAATTGACCACATCAGACAAAGCATTTTTTGAGCGACAAATTACTACTTCCACCAACCAGTTGGAAGCAGAGCGGCAATATTTACGTATTCAATTTTATGAGAGGTTAAAAGGCAGGAGTTATTATATTGATGATGTAACAAATATTGACAGAGTGATCTATACCCTGCAGTCCATTCATGACAATAAAATACAAGGCTTTAATTTGAAAAATTTTGTAGCTCTGACCAATAATGCGATAGAATATTATCCCAAACATTGGGTCTATATTGAGAATGCATTAAAAGTCAAATGCCTTTGGGATATAGTCATTAGTTCTGACAAGAAAATGAGCTTTCAAAAGAAATTAGCCAAACACAAATCATTGAATATTGACTATGATTTTAGTAATCATTGGATGATCAACATTCTGTTCCCTGAGCTAACAAAAGAAGTAAATCCGAATATCTTCTAACCATGTTGGTACACAACCAATTTTGCCGTCTGGCAATAAATGTTGTACTTTGCACCTGAATGCAGCAATTCAAAAAAATATCATCCCTTTTCTTTCTGAGCATATTCAGTATGCTCATGCTGCATCAGGCTTTGCCGCATAGTCATCATCAACATGAACTTATTGATGTAGTTGAAGCTTCCGAGCATCATCATTCGCATGCTCACAGTCACGACCATGACAAAGAAGAAAATAAAGATTCCAATGATCATTCCGGATTTTTGGATTTTCTATTGGGCAGTCATGCACACACCTATCATTCCAATGATTTTGAGGTAAGGAATATTGCCAAGCAGCAAATTAAAGTAAAGGAATTTTCGGCTTTTACTCTGCCATTAGTTCATACTTTCTTATTTAAAAAAGAAAGTGAGCCTGATAGAATCATAGTCTATCAGCCACCATGCAATTTTGATTTTCATTTATCAACCCCCTCGCTCAGAGGCCCTCCCGTTTTAGGTTAATCTTTCTGTGTTTGCCATCTGGCTATACCAGACTTGGCGAACCGAGTTTTTAAGGTTTAACCTAAATCATTTATTATTTCATGTTAAAACATATCGTATTCGCTCTGTGCGGATGCCTGTATGCTGCTATTGGTTTTGCTCAGACTAACCAGACGGAACAGGTACTTCGCGCAATTGAGCAAAACAACAAAGAATTAAAGGCCTTCCAGTCGCTAATGGAAAGCCAAAGGCTTGACTACAAATCCAGCAACAACCTGCCGGATCCGCAGGTTTCTGCATTTTATCTGCCGTTTGGTGAGCATACCACAGGTGATTATTCTGAATTTCAGGTTTCTCAATCTTTTGAGTTTCCCACGGTCTATGCCGCCCGCGGCAACTGGATTGATAAGCAGGAAGAACAATTGCAACTGGAATACTCCAGAATCAGACAGGAAGTACTGCTACCCGCTAAAAAGTACTGCATTGACCTTATTTCATTAGCCAAACGAAAGGAAGTAGTACAACTGCGTATGGAGCAGGCACGGCAGGTTTTTGATCAGGTGCAGGAGCTTTTTGACAAAGAGCAAGTGGGTATTCTGCAACTCAATAAGGCGAAAATCGCCTGGATGCAAGACCAGTTTCAGGTAGAGCAAATTGAGGCAGAAAGAAGAAACCTGTTGCTTTCCCTGCAAAAGTTGAATGGAGGGCAGGCAATTGTCTTTGATCAGAAGGTATTCGCCACTGACTTGAAACTTGGCAATGCCGATAGCCTGTGGCAGCAAAAAAAAGCTACTGATCCGGAAATAGTAGTTTCTATCGGTCAGGAGGATGTTTCCTTGCAACAAATAAAGGTTGAGAAGAATAAACTGTTACCAAACCTCACTGCCGGTTTCAATCATCAGGGAGTAATGGGTTCCAACTATTCTGGTGTTTATGGGGGGATATCTATTCCCCTATGGAGCGGTAGAAATAAAGTGAAGGCGGCAGAAGCCAGGTACCAGTACCAGCAGTCTAAAACTGAAGCTGTCACCACAACGATGTATTCCACTTTTCTGGAACAATACAATCAGTATGAGTTGATGCTTCGGAAATACGATGAGTACACTACCACATTGGAAGGTTTGAATAGTGAAAATCTACTATTAGAAGCTTACCAGCTAGGGCAAATCTCCTTTATGGACTATTACATTGAGCTGCAATTTTACAGACAGGCTTATGATAAGATGCTGGAAATAGAAAAAGAGCTGCATCAGCTCAAAGCAGAAATTTTAAAATATCAATTGTAACAAATTAAAAAGAAACTTATGAAAACGAGAAATATAGTATTCGCATTACTGATCCTTTTTACCCTTTCATGTACCTCAAAGTCTTCTAAAGAAGAACATGGACATGAACACGAAACCGAAGAGGCACATGGCCATGCACATGATGAGGAATCGGGACATCAGCATGAGAGTGAAGATCATCACGAACAGGAAGAGTTTACAGTAGATCAGGACTCTACCCATTCGCATGACGATGGTAGTGAACACCATGATCATTAATTTCAAAAACTAAATCGAAATGCGATATATAATCATTTTAATTGCGTTACTGGCAGGATCCTGTCAGTCCGCAGAAGAGCATGGCCATGCCCACGATACGGACGGTGGCCACACTAATGAAGGCAGTGAGATACATGCTGTAGACTATACCTTCTGGACAGATAAAACTGAGTTGTTTGTGGAATTCCCTGCTTTGGTCGTGAATAAGACCAGCCGTTTTGCAGCCCACTTTACCATGCTGGATGAGCACCAACCCGTAAGGGAAGGCAGTGTGACTGTGAGCCTGGTCAAAGATGGAAAAGGCATCCGCCATACGGTAGAAGCACCCTCTTCTCCGGGAATTTTTGCTCCATCACTTCAACCTAAAAAGGCGGGGGTTTATCAACTGATATTTGATATTACTACTCCTTCTTACCAGGATAGAGTTGTGATTGAAGACATCCGGGTGTTTGCAAATGCGGAAGAAGCCATTAGTGCTGTTGGAGGTAATGAGGAAGACGGAGGTGCTATTAGCTTTCTAAAAGAGCAAGCCTGGAAAATTGATTTTCAGACTGCTCCTGTAGTTTCCGGTGAAATCTATGATGTTATTAAAACATCAGGTGTATGGAAGGCCGCTCCGGGAGCCATACGTTCTCTTTCAGCCAATGCTTCAGGCATAGTACGTTTTGCTATGGATAACCTTACTGAAGGGGCCGAGATAAAGCAAGGTCAATCCTTAATGAGGATCAGCAGCAAGGAACTTACCTCTAATAACTTGCAAACAGAAATTGAGCAGGCCAGGGCCACTTTTGAACAGGCTAAGGCTGAATACGAGCGTAAAAAACAACTCTATCAGTCCAAAATTGTACCTAAAGCCGAGCTGGAACAAGTGGAAAGCAGGTACAAGGTAGCCAAATCAAATTACGAAACCTTAACATCAGGCTATTCAGTAGGTGGAAAACAGATCACTGCTCCTTTTGACGGGTATGTAAAATCAATTTCTGTCAGCAATGGAGGTTTTGTCAATCAGGGAGCCCAACTATTAACTATTGGCTCTCATCGCTCACGATTATTGGAGACACAGGTCAGTGCATCTTATGCTCACCCCCTACAGTCAATTCAAAACATATATTATCAAAGAGGTAGTGAGAATTGGTCAAGCATTAAAGCCTCGGGCGGGACCGTTCTTTCAGTTGGGAAGGAAGTGGAACGTACAAAGCCAATGCTCCCAATTTATGCCCAGGTCACCGAGGAAATTATTATGCCTGAAGGCAGTTTTACGGAGGTAGAAATTGCCTATGGTGAACCCAAGCAAGCCATGATGATCCCTGAAAACGCCCTTTTGGAAGATTATGGAAGTTATTCGGTAATTGTCCAGCTTTCCGGGGAAAGTTTTGAAAGGCGACCAGTAAAGATTGGCAGAAGAAATGGTGAGTATGTAGCCGTAGAGGATGGTCTTAATGCCGGTGAAGTGGTCGTTACAAAAGGAGCTTACCAGGTAAAAATGGCCGCTATGTCAGGAACAACGCCAGCTCATGGCCATGAACATTAAAAAAGAAATGATATGTTAAATAAAATATTATCAATATCACTTCAAAACAGGCTCCTTGTTTTATTAGGTGCAGTAGTGTTGAGTGTGGCAGGCCTTTACATGGCACGGACGATGAACGTGGATGTCTTTCCTGACCTAACGGCACCAACTGTAACTATACTCACGGAAGCACATGGTTTGGAGTCAGAAGAAGTAGAAAAGCTGGTAACTTACCAGTTAGAAACAGCCCTGAACGGCTCCCCCAATGTGAGAAGAATCCGTTCCTCGTCAGCGGCAGGTATTTCCATTGTTTGGGTAGAGTTTGATTGGGGAACGGATATTTACCGTGCCCGGCAAATTGTAAGTGAGCGTATACCCATGGTCCGTGAAAACCTACCTGGGGGTATCGGGGCTCCCACGATGGCTCCTATTTCTTCCATTATGGGAGAGATTATGCTATTAGGCGTTACATCAGACAGCTTGTCGGCCATGGAATTGCGAACACTTTCTGACTGGACAATCAGGCCCAGGTTAAAAGCTATTGGAGGAATTGCCAATGTAATAGTTATTGGTGGAGATTATAAGCAATATCAGGTATTTGCCCATTCTGGCAAGCTCAAGCACTATAACGTAAGCCTCAGTGAATTGGTGGAAAAAGTAAAAGAAGCCAATGTAAATGCCCCAGGAGGTTTTTTCAATCAACATGGCAACCAATATATCATTAAAGGCAGTGGCAGGGCTTATGCCGTGGAAGAATTGCAAGAAGCCGTGGTAAAGCAGGTGAATGGACAAAGCATCAAGATTAAGGATGTAGCCACTGTGCAAATTGGTGCGGCAGATAAGATCGGTGATGGTTCACTGAATGCATCGCCTGCGGTCATTCTTACCATCTCCAAACAACCGGATGTCAATACACTGGATTTGACCGGCCGTTTAGATGAAGCCATTGCTGAATTAGGACAAACATTGCCAGAAGGTGTTGAGATTAAGAGTCATATTTTCAGGCAGTCCGATTTCATAGAAGCCTCTATCAGTAACCTGAACCAAACCCTGCTGGAAGGTGCCGTCTTTGTGGTCATTGTCCTGTTTATTTTCCTGATGAATTGGCGTACCACATTTATTTCATTGTTGGCTATCCCAATATCCTTACTGGTATCCATTATCGTTTTGAAGTTGCTCGGTTATACCATCAACACCATGAGTCTGGGCGGAATGGCCATTGCCATTGGTGCTTTGGTGGATGACGCCATTATAGATGTTGAAAATGTTTATAAACGTCTGCGGGAAAATGTCAGAAAGCCCAAAAGTGAACGACTCCCTGTATTAGAAGTAGTGAAGGATGCCTCTATAGAAATCAGGAGTTCTATCATTATCGCAACGCTGATCATCATTGTATCATTTGTGCCGCTGTTTTTCCTGAGCGGGATGGAAGGTCGCCTGTTGCAACCTCTGGGCATTGCTTTTGTAACTTCTGTGCTCACCTCTTTGGTGGTGGCTGTTACGGTGACACCCGTACTTTGCTCATACCTATTGAAGAACGAAAAAGTATTGAGCAAAAGTGCCGAGGGTACGAGGGTTGAGAGATGGCTTCAAAAGCAATACTCAAAGGTATTAGGTGGTGCCATGAAGTTTCCGAAAACCATTATAGCAGTTACGGTCATTGCCTTTTTGCTAAGCATTGCCCTGTTTACCCAATTAGGCAGGAGCTTTTTACCAGAATTTAACGAAGGATCACTGGTTATTAGTGCTGTTGGCCCGCCAGGTATGTCGTTGGAAGAAAGCAATAAAGTAGGCAAGCTGGTAGAGCAACAGTTGTTGGAAATGCCAGAGGTAGATGTGGTTACCCGCAGGACGGGACGGGCCGAACTGGATGAACATGCACAGGGTGTTAATGCTGCTGAGA
This sequence comes from Roseihalotalea indica, assembly GCF_022458895.1. Next base: position 513,162 of record NZ_JAINFL010000004.1, read on the forward strand.
TTGATGTGCCATTTACGCTCGGTGACAAAAGCAAAGAAGCGTTTTTTGAAGAGGTAAGAAAAAAACTCAGTATTGTTCCTGGTGTAAATATTACACTGGGGCAACCCATTGCTCACCGGATTGATCACATGCTCTCAGGAACCCGCGCCAATATTGCGATCAAAATATTCGGGCCTGACCTGCAACGCCTTTATGAGGTGGGCAAAAGTATTGAGGAGGGCATTAAACCTATTGAGGGACTGGCCGATGTTGCCGTTGCTCAGCAGATTGAAGTGCCACAGCTACGTATCAAGCCAAAACGCCAGATGTTATCTGCCTTTGGTATGACGGTTGGCGACCTCATGGAGCAAGTGGACATTGCCTTTGCCGGGGAAGAAGCAGGTGAGATCTACGAAGGACAAAAGTACTTTGACCTGGTGGTGCGTTATCAGGATGATTTTAGGAACAAAATTGAACGTATCAAAACGGCATTGGTGAGCCTGCCTAATGGAGGTCAAACTACCATTGACCAACTGGCCACCATTTCTTCTGTGAGCAGTCCGAACACGATAAGCCGGGAGGATGTGCAGCGCAAGATTGTAGTGGCTGCCAATGTACAGGGACGTGACTTGAGAAGTGCAGTGAATGAGATTCAGGAGACAGTTAATACCAATATTGATATGCCTGAAGGGTATCGTGTAGAATATGGCGGACAATTTGAAAGCGAGGCAAAAGCTTCACAATTGCTTTTGATTACTGCTGTCATCGCAATTCTGATTATATTTCTGCTACTCTACTTTGAGTTTAAAAACATGAAACTGGCCTTTGTGGTCTTGATCAATCTGCCTCTGGCTTTAATCGGTGGCATTCTGATTGTGTACTTCACCTCGGGGATCATCAGTATTGCGGCTACTATTGGTTTTATCAGTTTGTTTGGGATAGCAACCCGGAATGGTATTTTGCTTATTTCTCGGTATGAAGATTTGCGAAGGGAAGGCAAAAAGGGACTGTCCTTAATAAAGGAAGGTGCTTTAGATCGGCTCAACCCCATTCTGATGACGGCTTTCACTACCGGTTTAGCTTTAATCCCCCTGGCACTAAAAGGTGGTGAGCCTGGCAGTGAGATTCAAAGCCCTATGGCTGTAGTAATCCTGGGTGGATTGCTTTCTGCTACCATTTTGAATTTGGTGGTGATACCGTGTGTGTATCAGTTGGTGGTCAAAAAGAAGGCATAATACATTTAATACCAGTCAAGCTCGATATTACATATCAGGCTTGACTGGTTCTTTAAACCCACCTTCCCACATTCCTCTCATATGCCAGATAATCTTCTCCAAAAACACTCTCCAGCACCTTTTCTTCTAGCCCAACTCTCGCAAATACGATAAAGGCTCCAAGTAATAATATAATACCTGAATAGATGCTGGGAATACAGAGAAAAAAGCCTGTCAGCGTGATTAACTGCCCCAGATGTAGCGGGTTTCTTGTTTTAGAATAGATGCCTTTTGTAAGCAACAGCCAACCTTTTCGTTCATTTCCTCTGGCCAGTCGTTGTTGGTTTTTGGCCGAAAATACGATCAGGAAAGCAACGGTCATAATTCCAATAGCTACCCAACTTAGCGTATGGGTTTTTAAGGCTTCAAATGGCACAACATATTGATGGTAAATCTCAGGAAACAACGAGAAAACGGTAATAAGAGCAATCACCAAAAGCCATATTAGGTTATTTAATAAAGTAGCTATTTTAAGCTTTGGTGGTTTATCTTTTCGTTTTGGTGCGTACATTAAGAATGTAAGCAGAAAATAAAGCAGAAAAAATACAGGCAGAAATATTCTTAAATGTATCATTAATTTTCAGTTTTGGGTTTTGTAAATAATAAGGTGGTCACTCCTCCCACAGCTGCAATCAGGGACGCAATTAAAATACTAATCTTGGAGACCTTCACAAGCTCAGGGTCAGTAAACGCCAAGTTCGTGATAAACAGTGACATGGTAAAACCTATACCAGCTATCATGCCCATGCCGATAATATGCTTCCAGCGCAGAGAGGCATGAAGTTCTGAGAGGCCAAGTTTTTCACCAATAAAAGCAAAAAGACTGATTCCCATGACCTTTCCTATTGCTAAACCTAAAACAATACCCAAGCCTAAAGAACTGGAAGCCACTTCTAAAAGCCCAACATCCAACTTCACCCCGGCATTGGCAATGGCAAATACAGGAATGATAAAAAAGGCGTTAAAATTGATCAATGCATTCTCCAGCTTAAGCAAAGGAGGCCTTGAGTTTTCAGTATCTTTTTTTATGGCCTTCAGTATTTTTCTCTGACGAATATCTTGCATGGGGTCTAGGTTCTCAATGTCCGTTTCTTCAAGTGCGGCCGCATTCTTAGCAGTACGCTCTTTTAGAATTTTGCTGTCCAGTTTGGGTTTAACAGGAATGGTAATGGCGAAGAGCACTCCTGCTATTGTAGGATGCACCCCTGAGTTGAGAAAGCAGTACCACAATGCCAAACCTCCCAAAATATACCAAAACAGGCTTTTTACACCAAACCGATTGCAAAGCATTAATAACACAAATAGACCTGCACCAGCGCCAAGGAATAACCAACTCAGCTCATTGCTGTAAAACAGGGCTATAACCAATATGGCTCCCAGGTCGTCAGCTATGGCGAGAGCCACCAAGAAGATTTTAAGCTGTGACGGCACTCTTTTGCCCAATAAACCGATGATACCCAAGGAATAGGCAATATCGGTAGCCATAGGTATTCCCCAACCGCTAATATTCTCTGTTCCAGTATTGAGACTGACAAAAATCAAAGCTGGTATGATCATACCACCTAAGGCAGCCAAAAGTGGCATTGAAGCTTTTTTGAAGGAAGACAATTCACCCACTATAATTTCCCGCTTCAGCTCCATGCCGGCTACTAAAAAAAATATGGCCATCAGCCCGTCATTGATCCATTCTTCTATAGTCAGTCCGAAACTGAAATGCTCTGAAAACTCAAAAATAAATTCGTCAGTGAGGTAGTGGTGATATACATCGGCCCATTGGGTATTGCCCAAAACCAAAGCGAAAATAGTAGCTGCAATTAAAAGCAAACCACCTGAGGTTTCCCTATCCAGAAACTTGCGGGCAGTCTCTCTGATGTACGCTAACCCGGTATTATTCTTATTTACTGATTGATCCATTCCTTTGCTTCTTCTTTTTGTTCACTATCAAAGTACCGGACATCAGCATTGGTGAACGGTTTCATAAATTGGGTGATCCATTCCTGCCATTTTTTGTCGCCCACCATGGCAATCTTTTCATAATCGTCAGCGTGAGACATATCCATTTTTAAATCTTTCCAGAAGGCATTAAATTTCCATCCGGAAAAATTTTCCATCTCAAAGTACCACCGTACTTTCTGCCCACGGTTCACGATGTTATGAATCAGCGGGTGAATTTTTTGAATGTCAGCTTCAGTCAGGTTTTTCTGAGCTTTAGTAGCTATTACATTGTTTTTGGTAAATTCTAATATTGTTAGCATGTTGGTTTATATTATTAGTTACAATTTTCTTCTTTCCATTTCAACCTTAGCAATGGCCCGATCAATGGCTTCATCTTTAGAGCATTTTTGATTCAGGTAGAGCTCTTCGGCATACTTCAGGACTGCATCCCTGATGCCTTCTTCCAGGGCATTGAGACGTTTTTGGTAGTCTTTGAATACTTCTTCCTTCATCGGCTAAAAAAGTTTTAAAACAAAAAATGCCATAACAAACAAATAGGCCACATAAGCAGCATCAAAAACGAATACCTGCCATCTGCTGAAACCATGCAGGTCTTTGCTTTGATGAACAAAGAGGCTGTAAAGCAGGGGCATCAAGCCAACAAAGGCCAGGTTAACCCAATACAATTGAAAATCCTGTACCGGGGTGCTTACCAGTGCCAGGGGGAAGAATGCAACCGTCATGGTGATGGCATTGTCGGCTATAACACTTGTGGTACCAGCGGTCACCTCTCCACCTTTGACCACACTCCAGGTCTTAAACACTTCCGGTGCGGTGGTCATTATACCTGTAATGAACAGCCCTCCAACAATCTGGGAAATGCCCAAAGCCGAAACGATGTTTTCTGTCGCTTTTACAATGAAAAAAGCCCCGGCTGCTATGGCAATTGCACCTGCTATGGAAAGCCATATTTTCTTTTGTGTCCACTTTACTTTTTCTCCTTCTTTTCTTCCCCTGATAATGGCATGCGCCAAAAAAGCGGCATAAGCCCCCAGCATAATCCAACCATCCACCGGTTGTAACCCGCGCCACGCTTTGGGTACAGTCAAAATGGCTACTAAAGCGATTATCCCTAAATAGGGCAATGAAAGAACGGGTACAGAGCGCTTATTGAGTGCCAGCATGTTGGCCTCCAAATGTTCCTGATGCTTGGGATTGTTTTTGAATTGCTTACGTGAGGCGAAATAGGCTATGGTAATCATCAATGGAATAGAAATAATATTAGACCCCAGCAGGTTACCCAAACCAATATCGGATACTCCCCTTGCCGCACTGGTAATATTGATGGCCACCTCCGGACTGGCCGTGACAATGGCCAGAAATGCCGCTCCTGCCGAGGCGGTAAGCCCCCATTGTTTACGTAGCAATTTTAAAGGGGTCAGCAGTTGATCTGCCCCCCAATGAGCCGCCCATGCGGCCAGTACTAACACGCCTGCCCATAACCATGCATTCATATATTCAGTTGTTTAGGTATCATTTTGCCAACTTTAAAATCCTCACTGCTCCTCGCATTACAAAGGCGAAAACAATGCCTCCAATCGCCAGGTCTGGCCACTTACTTTCCAGAAAATAAACAAGTACACCAGCCAGTATTACCCCTCCGTTGACGATGATGTCATTGGAAGTGAAAATTGCACTGGCCTGCATATGGGCCTCTTTACTTTTTGCCTTGTTGATCAGCCATAGCGAGACCAAGTTACCCGATAAAGCCAGCAGGGAAACGATAATCATCCACTGGAAAAGGGGCGTTTCGCTTTGGGTGAAAAATCTGCGTAGTACTTCTAAAAAGCCAAGCAGAGCCAGGCCCATCTGAAAATAACCACTGAGCTTAGCTACCTTTTTCTTGCGGGAAATAGCTGCTCCCACAGCAAAAAGGCTCAGGGCATAAACAATAGAATCGGCCAGCATATCCAACGAGTCGGCTATCAGGCCCATGGAGCTGGATATCCATCCGGTGGTCATTTCGGCTACAAAGAATCCAAAATTGATGCCCAGCACCCACCAGAGTATTTTCCTGTGTTTGGTCTCGTCTTCGGCAATGGGCATTTCTGCCTCAGAGGTACCTTGTAGTTGATCGTTGAGGTTTAGTTCACTGATAGCATTTTGTATAGGCAGTACTTCACCCTGATGGAAGACTTCCAGCTTACGTGCCGGAATGTCAAACTCCAGGTGCGTTACCTGGCTGAGAGGTTCCAGCTTCATGCGGATCATTTGCTCCTCCGAGGGGCAGTCCATCTTGATTATTTTGAATGTGCTTTTATTCAAATTTCTTATTTTTTATAAGCCAACAACCTCAACGCATTAAAAACTACCACAAGCGTAGAACCTTCATGAATAAGCACTGCAATACCGATATTGGCCAGACCAAAAATGGTTGAAGGAATGAGCAAAGCCACTATTCCCAGACTAACCCAGAGATTTTGCTTGATAATGCCTTTGGCCTTTCTACTTAAACCGATTGCAAAAGGTAAGGTTTCCAGCTTATCGGCCATCAGAGCAATGTCAGCAGTTTCCAGGGCAACATCACTTCCTGCCGCTCCCATGGCTATGCCCACCGTACTATTTGCCATTGCCGGAGCATCATTGACGCCATCGCCTACCATGGCTACTTTGTCTTCTTTTTGTCTAAGCTCTTTAATGGCTTCTACTTTTTCTTCGGGCAGCAAACTGCCCCAGGCATCTGTAAGCCCAATTTCTTTGGCTACCGCATCGGCTACTTTCTGGTTGTCACCAGTAAGCATGATCATGCGTTTGATGCCAATCTTTTTCAGTTGCGCTAAGGTATTTTTCGCTTCTTCCCTTGGCGTATCCATCAAGGCGATGATGCCTATGTAATCGTCATTCTGCCGGATGAGCATAGTAGTATTGCCATTAGACTCTAAGGACTTTACTTTTTCTTCAGTTTCCTTTGATGGTTTCTTGTCATCCAGTGACTCAAACAGGTCCAGGTTGCCAATGTAGACTTTGTCACCTCCCAATGTGGCTTTGATCCCTTTCCCAAGCACGGCCTCCAGGTCTTTCGCCTCTGGTATGTCAGCACCCTTCAGTCGCTCTTTTCCGTCACGCACTACGGCCTTTGCCAGTGGGTGATCACTAAGACCCTCTACTGCAATTGCTATTTTCAGTAGTTCCTCTTCTTTCACATCACCCAGAGCTACCACTTCCGTTAACTTAGGCTTGCCTTCTGTTAGTGTGCCGGTCTTATCAAAAGCCAGAGCAGTAAGTACGCCTAAATCTTCCAATGGACGGCCACCTTTGATCAGCACCCCGCTTTTGGCTGCCCGAGCTACTCCACTGAGCACCGCACTGGGGGTGGCGATGGCCAAAGCGCAAGGACTGGCAGCTACCAGCACGGCCATGGCGCGGTAGAAGCTTTCGCTAAAAGTTTCGTCAACGATCAAAAAGGCAAAATTGAGCAAAACCACCAGTACCAATACAGCAGGCACAAAATATTTCTCAAATTTGTCGGTGAGCCTCTGGGTAGGCGATTTCTGGGTCTGGGCTTCATTTACCAGTTTCACAAGGCGAGAGAGTGTAGAGTCCTTCGCTACTTTAATCACTTTGATTTCCAGTGTATTGTTACCATTGATTGTACCGGAAAAAGCACGGTTCTCGTCCTTGATGTCTTTTTCCTGTGACCAGTCTTTATCGGGATCATCCACAGGTTCTTTATCCACGGGTACACTTTCCCCAGTAATAGGTGCTTGATTTACGCTACTCCGACCATCTACTACCACACCATCAGCAGAAATTTTACTGTTGGGTTTCACTACGATGATGTCTCCAATGCTCAGTTCTTCTATACCTACTTCTTCTGTTTTTCCATTTCTCTTGAGCAAGGCCGTTTTGGGGGCCAGTTCTGCCAAAGCAGCAATAGATTTACGGGCCTTGTTCATGGCATAATGCTCCAGGGCATGGCCCATACTGAACAGGAACAGTAACAGGGCACCTTCTGCCCATTCGCCCAAAATAGCTGCGCCAATAGCTGCTACTAGCATAAGGAAGTCAATCTCAAAACCTCCTTTAGAAACCGTTTCTATAGCTTCTTTCGCGGTATAAAAACCACCAAAGAAGTACGCCCCGATGTAGAGTGCCAAGCTTACCCATGAAGGGACTGTTTCTATAAATGAAAGTCCAAAACCTATTCCCAACAACACTCCGCAGATGATGGAAAAGATCATCTCTGTATTTTTGCCAAAAATACCACCGTGTGAGTGGTCGTGATCTTCACTTTCCTTATGGTCATGGTCGTGTTGATTGACATCAGTAGGAGACGTGCTATCTTCAGAGGTCGCTCTAATATAGCGTTCCACATTAACTTCCGTATTGAGAATATCAAGTCCTTCTTTACGAAGAAATGTCAGAATCTCTGCCTCATCAATTTTTGCTGTTTCATACTCCAGACCGATCATACCTGAGGCTGAAACGGCTCCTTGTAAAACTCCTTTAAGTCTGATAAGTGAATTTTCCACTTTACGTGCATGCCTGGTATGGCGAAGTCCTTCCACTTCTATTAGCTTGTGCCCATATTTATCAAGAATAGAGGCACCTGCACGCTTTGCAAGTGTTTGAATACGATCAAGAGAAATCTTCTCAGGGTTGTAATGGAAGCAGAGCTGTGGTACACCATTGTCTTTTTCATCAGCCACATGCACTTTTTCCAAACCTTCAGTATCTTGAAGACGACTGATCAGTTTATGTACACACTGATCTTTTTCGTCCGATACTTCAGGCAGAATAATGGGTATTTTTATTTGTAGTTTTTTCATTTTTTTTATTTGTAGTTTTTTCATTTTTTTTATTATCAGTTTAGCAACAATTATTCTTACATGATAGGCGCTTAGTTTTAGCCTTATCAAAGGCTTCTTTCCCTTCCTTCCATGCATTCTATAGGCCAGATAAGAGTCATAATTTCTTTTATATCAATTCAAATACACTCTGCTTTTACGATTACTCCAATAATACATCACTAACATAGCTACCAATAGTACAATTTGAGAAACAAATGTTTCAAGTGTTGGGAATACCCCAAGCCAATCTACATTCACCGACACCGGAAGACCGGTTATGGATATCCAACCGGCTTCCTGAAGTGAATGGATACCTTTACCAATCAGTATCAATGCCAGTAACGTAATCACCCAGGCTGAATAGCGAAACAACTGCCTTACAGGAATCTTTTTAGAATACCTTACAAACAGGATAGCGAACAGTGCGATCAATGCAAAAGCAGCCAAAACCCCCAGCCCTATTGATGACTGATTAACGGATTGGGTTTCCAGACTAATAGCCTGTAAAAATAAAATTGACTCAAAAGCCTCACGAAACACTACCATAAATGAGAAAAAGGCAATACCCAACATTTTATCTGCTTTAAGCTGTTTACCTATTTTTTCTTCAATAAACATTTTCCACTTTTTGGCGTGTGAATGGTCATGTAACCAAAACCCTACAAAGGCCAATACGATCACTGCCACCAGCGAAATCATTCCTTCCATGACTTCTCTGTTTTTACCACTTATCCCGATTACCCAATCGGATAAAAACCACCCGCCAACTCCAAAAAGAACAGCGGTTATCCATCCTCCGTGTACCCATAGGGCAGCCTTTTTTAATTCTGATGAACGTATCAGAGCGAGTATCAGAGCCAGGATTAAAAATGCTTCCAATCCCTCTCATAGCATGATAGAAGCAGATAAGGCAAAAGAGAGCCAATAATTAAGTTTTTTATCCTGCATCAATTTCCCGGCCTGATCTATCATGTCCAGGCCATTGTTGATTTCTGTCTCCACCTTTGACTTTTCGGCTTTTTGCTCTATTATTTGTCTGATTTTAAACATTTGCTGCTCCAGCCTTGCCGTAAAAGCTGGGTCATTGGCCTTCAGCCTCGCTTCGGAAGGCTCAATACCTTCCAGGTAGGCTGCCAGGGCATCTTCACGAGCAGAAGAATAACTCCCCGTTGTATAATTTTGCAGGGCATTTTTTAGATAAGTCTTTGCCCTATCCAATGTGGATACCCGGTTAACATCCTGTGGAAATTGCGTCCTAAGAACGGCAAGTGATAATTTTGCGTTTTTGTTATCCGGCTCAAGGCGTTTTAATAATTCCACATCGGATAGGGTGGCTACCTCCTGAAGATTTACAGGTGCGTTCGCTTGCTCAAACAATTGTTGCAATCCGGATTCATTATCAGCTTTGGTTTCAAACCGGAGTGATTTTATGTAAAACGCCAAATCCCAAATTTCCTCATCGGTTAGGCTTTCAAAACTTTGCATAGCAGTTCCTTCTACTCCCAGTTTTATGGTATTGTAGGCCTGAAAGGGTGAGATTTCCTGCATCAGGGTATGGTTTAGAAAATTAGTAGGAGCTGGCACTAATCCAGCAGCTAGTTTGCCATCTCCTGCTCCCCTCACTCCGTGGCAGGCGGTACAATTCTGTACGTATAAAGTTTCCCCGTTTTTGAGGTTAGGCCATGTAAGAGGTGCCGTCTTAAACCCTGCCGCTTCTATAATGTCTTGCCTGGATTTCCCAGCTACTGTGGTTATATTCTCATGAGGAGCCTTTCGGTCTATAAGACCTTTCATTTTTTTTAATTCAGCTAAAATATTGGCCTTCTCATTCTCATTCAACTCACTGTTTTTGATAAGCTCAATTACTTTATAGCTGAATTCTAGCATTTCTGCATATTCTCCATCATTTATCACTTTTCCATTTTGTACTGCTGCGGTATAATCCCTTGAAATGTAGTCCAGCAAGTGAATGGTGGTTTGAATGTCTTTTTTTATCTCATTTCCAAAAACATTGAAAGAACAAAAACAAGTCAATATGACGGCTATTATAAATATATTTAATATGTTACTTCTCATTTATTAATTTATGTTATTCAGATGTGTTGCAGATATACTTGTTATCTATAGAATCGGTTTAAAAATTCATTTTCTGTATTCTTATGGCATTTAAAATTGCCAGAAAGGCCACACCTACATCTGCGAATACGGCTTCCCACATGGAGGCCATACCAAATGCCCCCAGGATCATTACTATTAATTTCACCCCAAAGGCCAATGCAATATTCTGCCAGACTACCTTCCGTGTAGAACTACCTATTTTTATGGCCTTTGCAATTTTTGATGGTTGATCCGTCTGGATAATCACATCTGCGGTTTCAATAGCAACATCGCTTCCCAACCCTCCCATCGCTATACCTACATCACTTACTGCCAAAACGGGTGCATCGTTAATCCCGTCACCCACAAATGCAATATTGGCTGAAGCGTTTTTCTTCATCTCCTCTACTTCATGCAGCTTGTCTTCCGGTAGCAAGCCGCCTTTGGCTTGTTCCAATCCTAGTTCAAGCCCCACTTTTTCGGTAATGGAGGGCTTGTCGCCCGATAACATAATGATTTTCTTAATGCCGGCATTATGCATTTCCCTAATGGCTTCTACTGCATCTTCCTTCAGTTGGTCAGCAATAGTGACATAGCCAGAAAATTCATTGTCGATGGCAATCATCACGATGGATTCAACGATATCATCAGTATCAGGTGGGACAGCAACACCATGAGCTGTCATTAACGCTTTATTACCGACTAAAACTATTTTATTATTGACTTTACCTTTTAATCCTTTTCCAGCTATTTCGCTAACGTCAGAGGCTATATGATTCTGTCCCTTTAAATCATACTCCAAAATAGCACGGGCAATCGGATGGGTGGATTGCCCCTCCAACGCCAGCAGATACGCCATCATTTCATTTTCGGAAATTGCCACGGGTTTGATTTCTTTGATCTTAAACACCCCTTTAGTAACCGTACCCGTTTTATCCATGACCACCGTATTTACCTTGGTCATTGCATCAAGAAATGAGGCCCCTTTGAACAGGATACCGTTTCTTGATGCCGCACCCAGGCCCCCGAAGTAGCCCAGTGGAATGGAGATTACTAAGGCACAAGGACAAGAAATGACCAGAAATATGAGCGCACGGTATAACCAATCTTTGAATATGTAGCTCTCTACAAAAAAGTAGGGCAGTACAGTAAGACAAACGGCAAGAAATACCACAATGGGCGTATAGATGCGAGCAAACTTTCTGATAAAAAGCTCAGTTTTGGATTTTCTTGCAGTGGCATTCTGTACCATATCCAAAATCCGGGCAATTGAACTGTCGTTAAATTCTTTGGTCGTTTCCAGCTCTATCACGCCTTCCAGATTAATGCTTCCCGCAAAAACCTTATCGCCTTTGTGGATGGTGTCGGGTTTGCTTTCCCCGGTAATGGCTGCAGTGTTAACGCTGGCCTTTTCAGATATAAGCGTACCGTCCAGTGGAATTTTTTCTCCTGTTCGCACCTGAACTTTTTCCCGGACTTGTACGGTTTCCGGATTTACGGCTACAAAATCGTTATCCCTATATACCAAAGCTGTATTGGGCCGTACATCGAGCAGGGCCTTTATATTGCCTTTGGCCCGCCTGACCGCAGCATTTTGAAAAAGTTCACCGACAGCATAAAACAACATGACGGCTACACCTTCCGGGTATTCGCCTATGGCAAATGCTCCCAGCGTAGCAATGGACATCAGGAAGAATTCGGTAAAAAAATCACCTTTGATTATGCTTTCCCAACCTTCCCTGATCACAGGGAGCCCAACCGGAATGTAAGCCACAATGTACCAGGCAACACGTATCCAACCCTGGAAGAATGGGAACACATTAAAGTAATCGAACGAGATACCAACGATGAGCATTGTAAAACTTAAAATTGCCGGAGCAAAAGTTTTAAATTTCGTTTCGCTTGATGAACCCTCAGATGCCTGTTTACTTTTAATGTCTCGCAGCTGTACTTTTTTCTTTTTTAACATTACCCACATCTTATTTACTACATTTCTTACAAATTCCAGTAACTACGAAATCAGAATTCTCTGCTATATAGCCCTCAGGTAAATTTATTTTCGGAATTTTATGATTGGTTAAACAGACAGTTTCATCACATACTGAACAATGAAAATGAAGATGTAAATCTTTTCCTACTTCACATTCACACCCCTCTTCACACAAAGCATACTTGGGCACACCTGTACCATCATCAATACTATGCACCATGCCGTTTTCTTCAAAAACTTTTAATGTTCTATAAAGTGTAGTTCTATCTGACTTTTCAAAAGCTCTATATAGTTCGGTAAGGCCAACCGCAGCCTCCCGATCCAGCAGATACTCCAGCACCAGCAGCCGCATGGCTGTTGGTTTTATCTTATGCATTACAAGATTTTCTTCTAATTCTTTTATTGCGCTCATAATGTATTTTTTCTAAGTATCACTTGTGTAAACTGCACTTTTAAGACCTCACTAATTCCCGGGATGAAGGACGCCAAACCAACCTCTTTTGTAGAAAAATCTCCCGTAGCACTTAGCAAACATGCAATGGATTCTCCACCATTAAAATGCTTGAGCGTGGCATTCATTACTACCTGAAATTCCCGTTCACCTGTTATAATTTTAATAGGCCAGTTAAACGATATAGGCGAATGAGACTGGCTAATAAAATCATCCACCGGAATCCTCCCGGAAAAAGCGATTCTTGATGCATCGTTTGAAAGCTGACTTATCTGTTCACTTAACAACTCATGACCAGCATCCAGGCTTTTCAGGTTAAGCTTACCTGAAATTTCTTTTGTGTCATAGTCCAGTTGAATCAACAGTTGATGACTTTCTACAATAACCTGCTCGTCATCTACTTCAGCAACCATTACAATATGCCCTTCAGTAGTCCTGTAAAGCGTTTGACCTTTAACCACAAAGGAGTTGAAGGCAATTAGCAGAAGTATAAACCACTTGATTTTCATCATTAACGAACGTTTAAATTTTCTTCTATATAGTCGAGTGCCTCAGGTATATCCAATTCACGTGTACCGTTGCCGGTGCGAACAAAAAAATGAGAACGGTCGTTATCATGAAGATAAACCGGGTAACCAGCTCTTTTGATAGCGAGGTAACAGAATTCATACATCTCGATCGTGTAAAAAGAAATGGCTACCAACGTACAGAAATTAGTTCCCAGCTTATTGGATATTAGTTCCATAATGTATTGCTCAAAACCATCTCTGCCAGGTTTTTTTAGCGTGGCATAATCTTCCTGTAAGCCTCGTAGTTGTCCATCATCATCAATACCGATGAACAGATGCCCACCCTGGGTGTTCATAAACCCAACTATTGTCTTGGCTACTACCGTTTCCAGTGCCTTATTCGGCTTGAATTGGTGTAAGTCCCACCTCAAAGTAGATTTAAATTCTACCTGCTGGTTTTCTCCCGCAGCTATAAGCTCCTTGATCTCCTCCAGTTTATCTCTTTTCCCGGTAAGCTGAAATATTTTTTGTCTGACCATAAAAAGAAGTGCGAGGGTAACACCTAACAATCCAAAGAGCAATTTGGTAATCACCTGATCTACATCCCACGATCCAACAGCCTGCTGATAGGAAGTAAGTAGCCAGGCCCACCAATTTCCCTGGTCTCCCTGCATATCGTACATGTGCAGTGAAATAACCACCGGCTGTAGTAACAATATGCCTAAGACCACCCCAATGATTATATAGTAAAATAACCTCTTTCTTTTCATCTTCTTGTTAGTTTTGGAGCCACAGGTGCCACATTTAATGTGAAGACACCTGCGACCCTATACCTATTTCTTCCTGTTTTGAAGAACTTTCTTCTTTTGCTCAAATTCTTCATCGCTGAGCTCCCCTTGGGCATAGCGCTCTCTTAGTGCCTCCATGGCTTTATCCTTGCTTCTTCTTTGCCCGGGTGTAGGGTATGGAATCAGAAATATCCAAAATATGAGGATCAGCCATAGGATCCACCAAATCCAGTGCATTCCTCCGAAATACCAATCATGCATCATAACTATAAGTTTTTAGGGTTTAACAATTTATTTTAATTCAATTTCCTTTTTCATTCACAATTACAGGTGACTTACCATCGGTAACGATGATTTTTGAATTCTTTGAATTGACCAGGTCACGAGTGATCTCAAGGCTCTTGTATTTGATTAACAGATCATTTAGCGTAGAGTTGATAATGGCCTGTTGTTTCTTAATGGCCTCAGCCTCAATCAAGAGACGTTCAGATTCTTTCTTTTGCTTTTCAATATTGAAGTCTATTTGCATACGCTCGGTAACAATGGCTGTTTCTTTTTCTTTCCGCTGTTTCTCCAATTCAAAGTCAAGCAAATTCCGTTTGGTTTCATTCTCAATTTTGGTTCTCTTGGCTATCTCTTCTGCGTTGAGTTGCGCCTCAATCGTTTCTACCACTGCCTGAGGTAAATCCACCTCCTTAAGCATGACCAAATCCATGGCAAAACCGTATTTACCAATCACCGCATTCATCTTTTCTTTGACGGTGTTTTCAATGGTGTTTCGTTCGGTAATCAGCTGAGTAGCCCCGAAATCAAGGCCCGTTTGTCTGAGGATTGTGATTAAGTTATCCTCAATGACGGTTTCCTGATAACCGGCACCAAAATCCTGATAGATGCGAATGACCGAATCAGGTATGATGTGGTACAATATGGTTATTTCAGAAGTTACCTCTATTCCTTCTTGAGTGTGGAAATTGAGTTCTCTGGAATAGTTGATAATCCGCGTATCAAACCGTTCTATCTTTCGCCCAATAAACCCCATAAAATGATGAGGGCCCGGTTTCATCACACCGGGTTTTACCTTACCAAAATGCACATCCACACCAACTTCACCCGGTCTTACAATAGCACATCCCTGAAACAGCATAAACGCTATCATCATGGGAAGAATGATTTTTATATTCTTCATAATACATTTATTTATGTTTCAAACTGTCATTACATTCCTGGCACCACTTCCCCTGCACTACACTGTCGGCAGTAGCCAGAAAACGATGGCCGTTTTTACATTGCCATCTGAGTGGCGTTTTGGAATTTATATATTCTTCAGAAAGACAAGTACCTCCCTTTGTAGCAGCCAGTGCTTTCATCCTTTCTATCCCGTGAGGCCTATTGTTAGCACAGAATGGGCACCAGCTTTTTCTTATCTTTACACTGAAGGGAGTAGCCTGCCAGCGATGGCCTTCAGCACATTGCCACCACAGTTTTGATTTGCTGTTTATGTACAAATCGGATAGACAAAGCCCTCCTCTTTTTCGGGCCAGATATTGCATTTCTTCAATTGGACTTGACATATCTACTTCATATCAAATCTTTTAATAGATTTTCCAGTCTTGATCCGATAAGCATCATCTATTTCTGAAACGTAAATAATGCCATCGCCCGGTTCAGGTGTTTGAGCCTTGCCACAGATGAGTTGAATGGCTTTATCCGTTTCCTCATTTTGGCAGACCAGTTCCAGCTTAATAATCGGGCTATCGGTAAAATGGAAATCCAATGATGGAGATGCATCAGGATCTTTATGAGCTCCGGTACCTTCTCCTTTGGATAGGGTTACACTTTCAAATCCTGCATCTCGCAGCGATTTAACTACTATCTGTACTTTTTTAGGTTTTATAAATGCTTTTATTTCTTTCATGTGTATGTGTTTAATTCCAACGGTCACATGGAATTCGCGATAAACTTATTCATACTTGGTTGGTATGTTAAGGACTCTAAGTTTATGCTCATTTCATGTGTTTGTTTTTTATAATTTAATATTTGAGAGTTGGCAGTTAGCAAATGACATTTACCAACTGCCCTTGCCTAATCAACTAAATCAATGACTATGAGAAGTCTGGCTTTTCTTCATTTCAGAGATCAGATAGTAGGCGTTATTCCATGCCACCTGGGCACCGTCAGGAAGTGGCTCCAATAATTTGATCTCTACCCAACCATCTTCGGTGATACCTGTGCGCACTTCTATGGCTTTAAACGCCCATTCGGTCTTTCCTTCCTCTTCATGCGCTTCTGCCATGAAAATGTACGGCTTACCCTCTTCCTCAATTATCGCACTTTCGGGTAATGCCCTTACAGTGTTATTATCACCTGTTCTTATTTTACCATTGATATACATCCCCGGAATCAGGAAGTCTTCTTTATTCTTTATTTCCGCATGCACATGCACTGCTTTAGGGTTTTGCTCAAACTGCTTGCCCACTGAATAAATCTCTGCAGTAAGCGTTGAGCCCGGAACTGATTCTACAGTAAAAGATATAGTTTGGCCTTTCTTTACCTTATATACATCCTTTTCAAACACCATAAGGTCAGCATGGATGTGGTCAGTATTGACAATCATAAACATCTCGGTTTGCGGGTCTACATATTGCCCAACTTGGACTTCCACTTTTTCAATGTAACCATCAATAGGGCTTACTACAGGCACATACTGATAAATATCACCACTTTGGACTTTCTCCACGTTGAGGCTAAGCTGCCTTAACTGTGCTTCGTAGCCCTTCACTTCTCCTTTCATGGCCTGATAGTCCGCCTGAATTTGCTGATAGGTTTTTCCGGAACCCACTTCCTCTTCGTACAACCTTTTCTGCCGTTGGTTTTCCTTCTCCAGAAACTGTAGTTGACTGTATGCCCGCACATAATCCGTCTGAAGTTTGCTTAGGTTTGGATGTGAGAGATACGCCAACACCTTACCTTTGTTTACCTGATCGCCCTCAATCACCTTGATTGAGGTAACATTCGCGCCCAATATGGCCGTAACAGTTGCTTCATGCTGTGGTGGTACCTCCAACTGGCCGTTGGCTTCCACCACGCCCGAGAGAGCCCGGGTTGGCAGGGTATCTACCTTAATACCCAAACTTTCAAATTTCATATCAGAAAGGTGAAGTTCGGCCATTCCTTCTTCACTATGTTCTCCTTCTTCGCCTTCATGTCCGCCTTCTTCACCTGCGTGTCCAGCCTCGCCCTCATTGTGTTCTTCGTGAGATGCTTCACCGGAGTTCTCAGCCGACTTGCTGCCGCAGCCCGTAAATACCGATACCATAAGTACCAGTGCCACTATATATATGATTTGCTTTTTCATTGTGCTTCTATTTTTATATCTGATGATCAGTTTACTTTTAGTTTGATGTTCTTAAGTAGTATTCCAATTGGTAGCGGCTATTCAGGTAATTACCAAAGGCATTCCAGGAATCAACTTCTATGCGAATGGCATCCCGGATATTTTGCAGGAAGGTCACATAATCAATAGCCCCTTCCCGGTAAGCCAAAATAGCTCCGTCCCGTTGCTCCTGGGCCAGCGGAAGTGCCTCATCCCGGTAGTAGTTCCATGAATTGAGCCACTTCAGGTATTGTTCTCTCATGTTCTGATAGGCGGCATTCAGTTCCAACTGGTTTTGGCGCAGGTTTTGACCGGCAATATCCCGTTGGATTTTGGCCGACTGTGTCCTGCCCAGCTCAGGTCCGAAAAACAAAGGGATTCTGACACCTACCTGGTACTGATAAAATCCAGATTGCCCGGCAATCTGCTGTCGCCCATACTGCCCCTGTAATTGAGGCAAGAACTGCGAACGCCTCTCTTTTATGGTGGCATCCGCTACATCTACCTGTTGCTTTGATACATTCAGCAAAGGATGGTTCATCAATGAATCAGCTACATAATTGAGCGGTTCGTCCAATTGACTGGTTGGGACATCCGGTACGGTATACAGCGTGTCATTGGCAAACCAAAGGTTCAGGCGCTGTAAGGCACTCAGGTAATCCCGATATGCCTGCTCTTTTTGTATCTGTACCTGATTGGCCTGGTTGGAAGTAGCCAGGTATTCCAGTTTAGATGTGGCTTCCGTTTCCAAGCGAATCCTGGCCGCTCTTTCAATATCTGCAAATACCGAATCCAACTGTTCATAAACCTGGTAGTTGTTTTTGGTAGCATATACCATGGCCCAAGCCTGGCTTACTTCCCGCTCCAGTTCAATGACGGATAGGTCAAGTGCCTTCTCGGCAAGTGCTACCCGTTCTTTTTGCAATTTCAGCCTTGGGGCTATTCCAAACACATCTATCTGTTGTTGTTGAATTCCAAATTGTGTGTAAACTCCATCAGAGCCATTGCCCACTTCTTCCTTTCCGGTAAATACCTGCGTATTCCCAAAGTCCCAGGCTGTTTTCTTGAGCACTTCCTGGTTTTCTATCTCTAGTCTTGCCGATTGGATTTTCGGATAGCTTTCTACCGCTCGTTTTCTGGCCTGATCCAGCGTGATCGTTGGCAAACTGTCTTGTGGTTGTTGTTGGTTTTGGGCATTGGCCAAGGCAGGCAGCCCGAATAGACCTCCACAAACCAGCAGTACAATAATCACGTTGGCATTTGGCCCTTTCAGGCTTTTTCTTTTGTCACTTCTGCTTTCCACAAAAGTGTAAAGTACCGGAAGCACCACCAATGTGAGCAGTGTAGCTGTAAGCATTCCACCAATTACCACTGTGGCTAACGGCCTTTGTACCTCAGCTCCGGCAGAACCTGAAAATGCCATCGGTAAGAAGCCGAATATATCTGTAGTAGCCGTAAGCATGATCGGCCTGATCCTTTCTTTGGTACCGGTAAGAATGCGGTCTCTGATGCTGGTGACCCCTTCTTCTTTCAGGGAATTGAATCGGTTAATCAAGACCAAACCATTCAACACCGCTACTCCGAAAAGAACGATAAAGCCCACACCCGCTGAAATACTAAATGGCATATCTCTAATCCATAAAGCAAATACACCACCGATGGCTGCCAGTGGAATGGCGATATAAATCATGATGGATTGTGAAAAGGATTGTAAGGCGAAGTACAGCAGCACAAAAATCAGAAAGAGTGCGATAGGTACTACGATCTGCAACCGGCTTTTCGCCCGCTCCAGGTTTTCAAACTCACCGCCATAAGTGATGTAATAGCCAGGAGGCAAGTCTAGTTGTGCATCCAGTTTGTCCTGTATATCATTGACCACTGATTCCACATCACGGCCTCTGGTATTGACTCCAACATAGGTTCGTCTATACGTGTTGTCACGGGAGATTTGCATGGGGCCCGGCACATAGCTGATATCTGCAACTTCTTTTATCGGAACTTGTGTACCATCGGGCAAATCAATATAAAGTGTACGCAAGTCGTCAATGCTCTGCCTGTGTTTTTCATCAAAGCGTATGACCAGATCAAACCTTTTTTCCCCCTCAAAGATTACCCCTGCAACACCACCGGCAAATGCAGAACTTACATACTCATTGAGCTTTTGAATATCCAGGCCGTACTGTGCAATTTTATCCCGGTTGTAACGAACTGTCATTTGGGGGAGTCCTGATGTCCGTTCAGGGTTCACATCACCAGCCCCGGGCACGGTAGAAATGATATCAGCCATTTCCTGCACTTTTGCAGAAAGCACTTCCAGGTCTTCGCCATAGAGTTTTACAGCTATGTCTTCCCGTACTCCTTCCAACAACTCGTTAAAACGCAGCTCTACGGGCTGGGTGAATACCAGGTTTACACCAGTCAGTTGCTCATCCAGCTTATTCTTGATGGCCTCAATCAGTTCATCTTTGCTTTCTGCTGAAACCCATTTGTCTTTATCTTTTTCTAATATGAGGTACATATCCGCGATATCCATGGGCATGGGATCAGTAGGAATATCCGCCACTCCGATTCTGGCAGTTACTGTTTTTATTTCGGGAAAACTCTCCAGCAACAGGTTCTCAATCTTGATGGATACTTCTTTTGATTCGCTAAGGGAACTTCCGGGCCTGATGAGTGCCTGCATGGCGATATCTCCCTCATCAAGCTGAGGAACAAACTCACCTCCCATCCGTGAAAAAATGAATCCGGCTACTCCCAGCAGAACTATAGCTACGATAATCACTATTGCTTTAAAACGCAGGGCACTTTTTAGCAGGGGCACGTAGGCTTTTTGAATACCACCAATGATTTTATCACTTACCCTTTCCAGCCAGCGTTCAAACCGGCCAAACCAGTTCTTTTTATTTTGAATGGGCTTCATGAATAAAGCCGACATCATAGGCACATAAGTCAGGCACAGGATAATGGCACCAATCATGGCAAACCCAAAGGTGTAGGCCATGGGCTGGAACATTTTACCCTCCACACCGGTGAGGAATAAAATAGGGGCAAATACAATAAGAATGATAATCTGGCCGAAGAAAGCCGAACTCATCATGGTACTTCCTGCATCATAAGCCACTTCATCCATCACACCCTGATTGAATTTGATTTTACCCGAGCGGATCCGCTTCTGTATCTCGTATACCGTACCTTCAATAATGATCACTGCCCCATCAATGATAATCCCAAAGTCAATAGCCCCCAGGCTCATCAGATTGGCCCACACATTAAATTGCTTCATCAGGATGAAAGCAAAAAGCAGGGAAAGAGGAATGGTGGTAGCAGTGATTATACCCCCACGAACGCTACCCAACAGTATTACCAAAGCAAAAATCACAATTAATGCGCCTTCCAACAGGTTGGTTTTTACGGTATCTGTAGTTCTGGAAATCAGGTCACTTCGGTCTATGATTGAGTTAATCGCGAGCCCCTCGGGAAGGGACTTTTCTACCTCAGCCATACGCTCTTTTACATTTTGGATCACCGCATTGGGATTAGATCCTTTCAGCATCATAATAATGCCCCCGACAGCTTCTTTTCCATCCTGTGTGAAAGCTCCGTAACGTACCTGACTCCCAAAGTGTACTTTAGAGGCAACATCACCTACAGTTACCGGGATTCCGTTTTCTGTTTTTATTACGATTTTTCGGATATCATCCAGAGATCGCACCAAGCCTTCACCACGAATGAAATTGGACATTCTGTTCTTCTCAATGTAAGCCCCACCGGTATTGACATTGTTTCTGGCCAGTGCCTCATACACCTGAGAAATGCTCACATTCTGTGCATTGAGTTTTTCCGGATTGATGGCCACTTCATATTGCTTGATATAGCCCCCGAATGAATTCACCTCAACCACGCCATCCAGCAATGTCAATTGGCGCTTGACAATCCAATCTTGGATGGTCCGTAACTCCATAGGAGAATACAGTGAGTCATAACCCTCTTGCGGTTGAATGGTGTATTCGTAGATTTGGCCTAAACCTGTAGAAATAGGACCCATTGATGGGCTTCCGAATTTCTCTGGAATGGTTTCTTTTAATTCGTTCAGTTTTTCCTGCACCAGTTGCCGGGGCAGATAGGTACCCATATCGTCTTCAAAAACAATGGTGACTACTGATAGGCCAAACCTGGAAATAGACCGGATTTCATCTACCCCAGGCAGGTTGCCCATCGCAAGCTCCACCGGATAGGTAACGAACTGCTCTATATCCTCGGTGGCCAGGTTAGGAGAGACAGTGATTACTTGCACTTGATTGTTGGTGATATCAGGTACTGAACCCAAATTGACCGTGTACATGGAGTAGATACCTACTCCGATGAGGGCCAGCGTAAGCAAGCCCACAATGAATTTATTCTTTATTGAAAAAGAAATGATTTTATTGATCATACGACTTTAAATTATTTAACATGGAAAATGAAAAAGTGAAGAAGCCTCACGATCATGGCTACCAATAGAATTGCACTTATAAGCGCAATGAAAAGCCACTTCAGCACCAGTTTCAGTGTGATTTTCTTCCTTCTCCTTTTCCTTTTTTTCTTTTTGTGTTTATTCAGTTTTTTCAAGCTGTACAAATAGAATTGAACATGAATAAAGAGATGCCTTTGAAAAAAGGCACATGAAGGGATGTTTAGCGAGCTATCAGGATGATTAAAGACCTTGCATCTTGACACAAGACTTATCGGTCAGACATACTGATCCTTCTAAACGCGGGAAATTATGACATTGGAGGTTTAAGAAAACCAGAGATATCAGCGTTGCTGAAATCCTGAAAATAAGAAGTGTAAACCGCAGGTAATTTCACGAGGTGCGTGAAATCAACTCCGGCTGCTGACACGAAGTGTACATGACAGCAATGGCAAACGCATAACGGGGAGCATCCGTCCCAATCGCTTTGGTGCTCGTGGTTATGATTCCCATCAGTGCTGCTAATAACTGAAACATTATCCTTTGTATTGTCTAAAGGTAGTGTGTCAGCACATGCTACCCCTGTAAGGGCCATGAAGTAAAAACTTAATATGTAGCATGCGATTTTCATTGAATACAAATATACGTAATTAAGCAATGCAAGGGTATTGCAAAGTTCAATCAGGAGTTTGACCGAATTGTCAAACTCCTGACTAAACCTGAGAATCTTAAATCATCATATAAACTCAGCATTAAAACCGGCCTTTTGAACTGTTTTCTTTACTTCCTCCGCATTGAGGTTTGAAGTTTCAACAGTGAGCACACGGTTTTCACTTTCAAGATCGACTTCCCATTTTTGAATGTCCTTTTCCTCATTCAGGAATGGTGTTACTTTACCAAGGCACCCACTGCAATTGATGTTTGTTTTAAATTTTAAAGTATCCATTGTTAGTCTATTTAAAGTTTGAAAATTTGATTCTTAGATTTTAGTTGTTTTCAGTCGCAAACTATTGGCTACTACAGATACTGAACTAAATGCCATTGCCATACCAGCAATCATCGGATCGAGCAAGAAGCCATTGATAGGATAAAGCAGGCCTGCCGCGATCGGAATACCAATTACGTTGTAAATAAATGCCCAGAAGAGGTTCTGGCGGATACCCTTTACCGTTCTGGAAGAGAGCTTCAGTGCTTTCGGAATGGACTCCAAATCTGAGGTGATTAGGGTCATTTTAGCCACATCTATCGCAATGTCCGAGCCGTGCCCCATGGCGATACTTACATCAGCCTGGGCTAAGGCATGGCTGTCGTTGATGCCATCACCTACCATGGCTACTATCTTTCCTTTGGCTTGTAATTCTTTCACAAAATCAGCTTTGTCGGAAGGCAACACTTCACCTTTAAAGTCGGTTAATCCTACCTCTTTGGCCACAGCCTTCGCAGTTTGGTTATTATCTCCGGTGAGCATGTACACATCCACACCTTTTTTCTTTATTTTTTCAATGGCTGATTTGGAAGTGGCCTTGATCTTATCGGCTATGGCCAATACCGCTAACACTTCATGATCATCCGAAAAGAAGACAACTGTTTTGGCGTCCTCCTGCCACTCGCTTGCCTTTTGCCAGGTACTTTCAGGAATATTTACCTGGTTTTCCCGCATCAATTTATTATTTCCGATGTAGTAAGTCTTACCTGCATTGTCGGTCGCTTTCACACCTTTTCCGGTGATGCTGTCAAAGTCTTTCAATTCTTCCGATTGCACTCCCTCTTCTTTCAGCTTTTTTACAACCGCATCGGCTAATGGATGCTCCGATTGAGCCTCCAGGGCAAGCAAAACGGATGCATGGTAGTCTTCATGGGCTTTATCCGACCAAAAAAGATTAGTAACCGTAGGCTTACCCTCTGTGATGGTACCTGTTTTGTCTAACACCACCGCATTTACTTTATGACCTAACTCAAGACTTTCGGCATCTTTGATCAGAATGTTATTTTCTGCTCCTTTACCCACACCTACCATTATGGCCGTGGGGGTGGCAAGACCCAATGCACAAGGACAAGCGATTACCAATACAGCTACTGATGTAAGCAAGGCATGTGTAAAGGCATCATCTCCACCTACAAACATCCATACAATGAAAGTGACAATAGAAATGGCCATCACCACCGGCACGAATATTCCGGCAATTTTATCAACCAGTTTCTGAACCGGGGCCTTGCTGCCCTGAGCTTCCTGCACCATTTTGATGATTTGTGAGAGCAGCGTTTCCCCGCCTACTTTCTCGGCCTCAAACTTGAAGCTGCCCTTCTGATTGACCGTGCCGGCAAAGACTTTTTCGCCTTTGGTCTTGGCCACAGGTACCGGTTCCCCGGTGATCATACTTTCATCCACATACGAACTGCCGGACAGTACTGTCCCGTCTACGGGTATTTTCTCTCCCGGACGCACCACAATGGTGTAGCCCTTTTGCACCGAGGCAATCGGGATTTCTTGCTCTTTGCCATTGATGATAGCCTTGAGTGTTTTAGGCTGCAAACCCATTAGTTTTTTGATGGCCGATGAGGTATTAGACTTAGCTTTTTCTTCCAGCAACTTACCTAAAGAAATGAAGGTGATGATCACGGTGGCTGCCTCGTAGTATACATGCGGGTGAATACCCCGGTTATGCCAGAACTCTGGAAACAGGGTATTGAACAAACTGAAAATAAAAGCGATTCCGGTGCTTAGTGCAACCAATGTGTCCATATTGGCTTTGCCGTGTTTGGCCTGTTTAAAAGCATTGATGAAAAAGCTCCGGCCAAACCAAAACAATACGGGAATAGTAAAAGCCAATGAAATCCATCGTCCCGGCATCCAGTCCATGTAAAACATGCCCAGAATAAAGACCGGAAGTGTCAGAATGGCCGACCAGACGGTACGGTTTTTCACATTCTGATAATGCTCACGTTGCCTCTCTGCCTGTGCTTCGCTTGGATCCTCCACATCTACGATCAGGTCATAACCCACTGATTGCAATGCGTTCCGTAAGGCATCTGGGGTCAGGGATTGGTCGTATTCAACCAAAACAGAATTGCTGGCAAAATTAACACTGGCACTGGCTACTCCCTGAGTATTATTTAGAATAGATTCCACGCTGGAGGCGCAGGCAGCACAAGTCATGCCCGTTACGGGAAACGAGTTCTTTACAATTTTCCCGTTCTTATCAGTATGCATGCTCTTTGGTTCACTAATATCTAATGCTTCCATAAACTATTTTTTCAAGTTTGAATCCTAAATTGAACAAAACAAATTTCGGAAGTGCGGAGAAGGTTTGTATTACAGAATTTGCTAAACGTTTTATACAATCGTCAGTGATTAGATATTATCCAGTGTTTTTCGCTTTAAACCCATAGTGCTTTTGAATTGTGAGGGTGTCATTCCGGTGATTTTTTTGAACTGGCTGCTCAAATGCGCAGCACTACTGTAGCCCAATTGAAAAGCAATTTGGCTCAGGGTAAGCTCGTCATAAATCATTAGTTCTTTTACGCGCTCTACCTTTTGCCGGATGATGTACTGATCAAGCGTAATACTCTCTACCGATGAAAACAGCATTCCCAGGTATTTGTAATCATAGTTGAGTTGATCGCCAATGTACTCCGCCCACTTTATATTTATCACATCTTTTGAATGATGAATTTTTTGAATGATCAGATTTTTCATTTGTTCAATCAGCCTGCTTTTACGATCATCAATCAGCGAAAATCCAATCTCTTCCAGGGCTTCGTTCAACTGCTTTTCAGTTTCATCATCCAAAGGTATTTCCACCTCAATCTCACCCAGTTCAAGGTTAGTATAGGGTATTGCAAGCCTGTCTACAATTTGCTTAACCGCTGTTATACAGCGTGGACAGACCATATTTTTAACATGCAATTTTTTACTCTTCGTCATCTAAATACTGTTATGGAAATTCAATAAATAAACACTATTTTCCGTATTATGATTTATAAAATCCGGTGTTTGATGTATGAAATTGTGAGGTGTTAACGTCTTTTGTCAGAAATCTTTGTAATCAATTCTTCCATCAGTCTAATCAAAGACTCATCCGGTTTTTTCCAATGCTCTGGTTTAGGTAAAGGTTGAGGCATCTTCTCCAGCACCTCTTCTCTGGTGAGCTTGACAATATTCACAAGGTCAGGGTTTAGTGTAATTCTTTCTTTAAAACGACTTAGATAATCCCATGTGCCCAGGCTCAGCATATCCAGTTTTTTACCGTACAGATCTAGTCTATAAAATAGGCCATCATTATTTGGAAAAGACTTCATAGGTATTTTGTCAATCACCTCTTCAAACTCTTCCAAGCCCCAAATAATATCCCAAATTTGCTTAACATCCCCACCACTAAATTTATTCCAGAATAACCTGTTTACCATATTAAATGCCCCAACCATATCTTGTGCTACACTTGGGCTTTCTTTAATGAAATCCTCAGTTGAGAGGGTCTTTTTTTTGGCTATTAGTATTTCTGTCAATGGTCCCATTAAAGAACGGTTGCATATTTTGTAAGCCACCCGGATACAGGTATTATCCAGGTGACACAAGGCATAATTGACCTGATTTTCCTTATTACCAAGTTCATCAAAGTACCAATATTTCATATTGGCTGTAACCAATTCATGTAAGCTTGCCTCTACACTTTCGGTATAACTTGATGATTTTACTTGTATATTCTGCTCCATAAGCCTGCAAAGTACATGTACCATGTGTACCCTTACAGAGGATCCTACGCTACTCCGGTAGGTGGTACATACTTTATCCAGTAATTTTTCTACTCCTTCCTGGTCAGCGTCCTGGAATTTCTTGACCATACGTTCACTAACATGTGGGGCAATATTAGTTGGGCTCTTAAATAACTCAAGCAATTCTTCAAAGGAGAGCTTTGATAATAATTCATTATCTTCCCTTTCCCTCTGCTCCCAGGCCGCCATTTTCAGCTCTTTAGCATTTTCTCTAATTCTAGGTAAGGCATCATAATACATTCTGACAACTTCTTTCTTCAGGCTTTCTGCTTCATTTTCATCTATCTCTATCAGTAGTGATTCCTTTATTGTAGCAAGTATCTGACTCCTAAGAGCCTTGCCCAGGGTTTTCTGATGTAGAAAATTCTTTATCTCAGGAAATGTTTCTTGACAGTCATCTTTAGTGGCCCTGTGTATGTAGTCATCCCAACCTTCTGATAAAAAAGCATCATAAACTCTGATCTCCCAGCCATTACACATGACGATATATCTAACCTGCATTTCCGGGTGATTTGCATAAAGATGTGCCTGTAAATAATCGTCAAAACTCATTTCTTTCGGAGAGCCGGGTTTAGCCTCAATTATCCAAAATTTCTTTAGTTTCAAGGTAGGCACATAGTCAATTGCTACTTGCTTTCTACCTATCCTATGATATGGTTTGGAAAGTTTTAGGTTCTCTTCTCTAAGAATATCGTTTACAGTTCCTTTGGCATACCCTAAAAGACGCAAAAGAGGGGCAATGAAATCTTCTCTGATATCACTTTCCTTCCAATTTGTAAAATCCTGAGATTGCCAATCGTTAATAAATTTTTGATCAAGTATAGTCAGTTCCATTAAGGCCTAAATTTTCAAATATTTTCGTGTGATGCTATTTTTTATTATATACCAAGATTTTAGATGCCAAAAAGAAACTGAGCGTAGGATTTATTACAATAGCCAAGAATGGCGAAAGTCCAACTTCAAGCAAAGGCACTATCGGCATCTTTTCATTGTAACTCCAAAAGTCTAACTCAACTGCTACCCATTCGGCAATAAAAGAAACCACGCTTGCCATAATAATGACTACCGTCAGTATCTTGAGATTTAAATTACGAATCCAAAACCTATCTTTCAAAACAACGGCAACAAGGCCATATATGATAAAAGTGAGTATGACATCTCCTAAAGTGCATGCGAGGAATTAATGCTATTCATAAAGTAGTCATACTCATCATATAGACCGGCATGCAGATTTTACCAAATAAAATGTAGCACAAAGGAAGTCAGTGCTATCCAAACGATCAGTCTTTTACCAATGGAATTCATTCATAAACTAAATTCAGGATCAACTTACCAAATGGGGCTGATCCTGATTTATATTATTTACAATGCTTTCACTTTAAAAGAGACTTTGAGCTTCTCCCAAGACATAGAAACTTCAGCTTGAGCATCACCTATTTCCGTTACCGAATAGGTGAGTGATTCCTGATTTTCAGAGAGGACTTCCGGCTTTACTTTCATTCTTACTACATCTAACGATTTATCATAGTCATCACTCATGTGCTGATCCCAATTTTCGTTGATAATAAGCGTCCACTCTTTCTCTCCGGGAATGGTGAAAAACCCGTATTTACCGGCAGATACTTTGGTGTTATTGATTTCTACATCTTCGGAAAAGTTGATAGCTGTAGCTCTGTGAGCGCCTGTCGCCCAAACTTTGTCATACTCAACCAGCCCTCCCCAGATTGTTCTGCCCCTTACACTGGGTGAAGAATAGTCAATATGCACGTGGGTATCTCCTGCATTTCCCATAGCAGAGGTCTTTGGGCTTTTGGGTTTAGGCTTGTCATCATTCTCCGCTTCATGAGCAGCATGACCGGTTGTGGCTTTTTTACATCCCCTTGAAAATTGCAGGTGGATAATCTTCCACATTCCATCCTCTACCTGCATAGAAAGAGTAACTAGTCCGTCAGAATTGATCTGTTGGCCTTGCATCTCTCCCCGAATTAAATAATTACCTCTCAATAGTGCCATTTCTTTGTTAATCAAAGATTCTGCTACGTCAAGTGAGAAGGTCATATTCTGCATTTCTTCAATTTCTTTGCCCAAATGGCCATCACGATAATGCTCCCAGGAATCATCTACAGATCCTTGTTCATAAATCTTGGCTTTGGGTGAGAAAACGGCATTTAGAGGTTCCAGATTCTTATCGTTTACTGAGTTTACAAATAAGTCCAGCACATCGTTTACAGTGTTTTCCGGTTTAGCTGAATCATCACAGGCGTACATGAACGCTGTTGCAGCTAAGATTAAAGTGGTAAATAATTTTTTCATCATAGGTTATTGTTTAGTTAATCATTAAGCAATCGTAATTTTTTCATCCAGGTACACCTGCTGGATCAGGTTAAGCAATTCAACACCTTCTTTCCTTGGTCGCTGGAATGCCTTTCTTCCCGAAATCAAACCCATTCCACCTGCTCTTTTATTAATCACGGCTGTTTTTACTGCTTCAGCATAGTCCGACTCTCCAGAGGAAGCTCCTCCCGAATTGATCAGGCCTATCTTGCCCATATAACAGTTGGCTACTTGATAGCGGCACATATCAATGGGATGATCGGAAATATAGTTGCCGTACATTTCTTCAGAGGTCTTACCAAATTTCAGGTCTCTGAAACCACCATTTGTATCCGGCAGTTTTTGTTTGATGATATCTGCCTGAATGGTCACTCCCAGATGGTTGGCCTGTCCGGTAAGGTCTGCAGCTGTGTGATAGTCGTTATCTTTTGTTTTAAAGGATTCATTTCGGGTGTAACACCATAAAATGGTAGCCATTCCCAATTCATGGGCATAAGTGAAGGCATCTGAGATTTCACGTATTTGCCTGTTTGATTCGGGGGACCCAAAATAGATAGTTGCGCCAATCGCACAAGCTCCCATGTTCCAGGCGTCCTTCACCGTACCGTACAAAATCTGGTCATATTTATTGGGGTATGTAAGCAACTCATTGTGGTTGATTTTTACGATGTATGGAATTTTATGCGCATACTTTCGGGCGGTAAGCCCTAATACGCCAAAGGTAGAGGCTACACCGTTACAACCTGCTTCCAAACCAAGTTGTACAATATTCTCGGGGTCAAAGTAGTCGGGATTAGGGCCAAATGCACTTCCGGCTGAATGTTCAATACCCTGATCTACCGGAAGGATGGATAGGTAGCCTGTTCCAGAAAGATTGCCACAGTTATACAGGCGAGATAGTGCGTTAAGTACCTGTGGGTTTCTGTTGCTGTTGACAAAAACATTATCCAGATAATCTGAACCAGGTAAAGTAAGTCTTGTTCTATCAATCGTTTTACAAGTATGTTGCAGAAGGTATTCTGCCTGATCTCCTAAATATTCATTTATTTTTTTCATGTGTATGTAATTTTTTTTAGTGGCCGCATGGAATTCACATCATCAGCATTCATCGCTGGTTGGTGTTTCCCAAACATGCTCATTTCATAGCATCTGATTTTTATATAGTTACTACTGTCTTATGTCATTTTTTGGCTTTTAAATCTTAAGTTCGGAATTATGAGAACGGCTACAAGCGATAACACCGTGCCAATCACCGGATAAGGCCATGAGCTACCGATTGTGTATAACCATATGCCTAACATCGGTCCCAATACCTGACCAATACTATTCACTGATGTTTGTAAAGACAGATTCGCCCCGGTATAGTTTTTATCCACCAAAGAAATCATGGTAATTAGGTTGGGAGTGACCATTGCACCTCCGATCGCAAAAATTACAATCATGGTATATACGTAGATATTGTATGTCCAAAAAGAAAAAACAATCATAGCAAAAGCAGCCAATGCAAAACCGATAAAAAGTTGTGTGTTTACAGAGATAGTTTTTGCATCTACATTGGCAAATAAAGGCTGTAAAACGGCCATAACCAGGCCACAAAGCATAAACCCAAGTCCTACCTGGGAAGTGTCAAACAAGAGAATGTCTTTGGCATAAACAGAAAACACCGTTTCAAACAAGGTTACGGCCAGTTGAAGAATTAATGAGAGAAACAATAGTAGAACAAAATCACGTTTCACATTTGACTCTGGCTTTTGGCCTGCTTCTATGATGTTAAGACTTTGTGCTTTGGGGTTTTTGAGCCAACCGAATGCAAGCAACAAAATAATTGTTCCTAGTAAGGCGACTGCAAGGAACGGGATACTGAATCTATCCAATAGCAAGTGTCCCATTCTCGTGTCCAAATGTAAATTGGTTTGTGCCAGGTAACCACCAATCATAGGCCCGGTAATCACACCTGTACTGACAGCCACTCCCGACCAGGCCAGTACTTTTCTACGCTGCATGCTGTTGGTAAGGTCACTGAGAAAAGCATTGCCCACAGGTATAACCGAAGACGAGAATATACCACCTAAAATACGGGCTACATACAGCATAAACAAAGAAGTAGACAAGCCGGTTAAAACCTGCATAATAACAAAGCCTGATAACCCCATAGTGATCAGCATCTTGCGACCAAAACGGTCGGACAGTTTGCCCCATATAAAAGCAAAGAGTAGCTGAAAAAACGGGTAAATGCTGGTGAGAATTCCAATGTGATAGTTGATATCCTCTTCTGCTACAATGCCGGATTTTAATGCAAGCCTTTCCGTATAGTAGGGCAAAACGGGAAGCAATACACCATACCCACTCATAACTACAAAAATACTTAGCAGGATAATGATGATCCTGCCAAGGATTTCGCGATTACCCATTATTTGTTACCGATTTTCTTCTTCAGTAGCTGTGCATTGATGGCCACTATGATCGTACTCAAACTCATAAAAACCGCACCAACTGCCGGACCTAAAACGAAACCAGATGTGTAAAGCACCCCTGCTGCCAAAGGAATTGCAACAGTGTTATAACCGGTAGCCCATATCAGGTTTTGAATCATTTTGTTGTAAGTGGCCTTCCCAAATAAAATCAGGTTGGCTATATCCTGCGGGTTGCTGTTTACCAAGATTATGTCGGCTGTTTCGGCTGCTACATCGGTTCCTGAGCCTACCGCAATACCCACATTGGCTTGTGCCAGAGCAGGCGCATCGTTCACACCATCACCGGTCATGGCGACAAACTCGCCCTTAGACTGAAGCTCTTTTACTATTTCCACTTTTTGATGTGGCAGTACTTCTGAATAGTAGCCGTCTAGGCCTAGTTCTTCACTTACTGCTTTGGCGACTGTTTCATTGTCACCGGTGGCCATCATCACTTTGATGTTGTTGTTTTTGAACACTTTAATTGCCTCGGCACTTTCCGGTCTGATCTCATCTGCCAGGGCGATGTACCCGGCCAGTTTATTATCCACGAGAACAAAAACGACTGTCTCGGCTGCACTGCTGTAGGCAACATCAGGTATGGAAATATGCTCATCTTTCAGATAGCCGGGGCTCACTACTTTCACATCTTTCCCTTCCACTTTTGCTTCAACCCCTTTACCGGTAATGGCATTGAAGTTTTCAGGCTTGGGAACCGCAATGTCTTTCTCTTTGACTTTTTTAATGATGCCAACGGCAATAGGATGCTCCGAACTTTGCTCTAATGCACTGGAAAGCCTCAGTAATTCATCTGGTTCAAATTGCTGATCTACCGCCTCTACACGGGTAACACCAAAATCACCTTTAGTTAGTGTTCCGGTCTTATCAAAAACAAGGGCCGAAATCTTTCTGGATTCCTCAAATGCCGTTCTATTGCGTATCAATAATCCATTCTGAGCAGAAACTGCTGTGGATATGGCTACTACTAATGGTATGGCCAAACCTAATGCATGAGGGCAGGCAATAACCATCACCGTCACCATTCTCTCCAGGGCATAGACAAATGGAAAACCTAAAAACAACCAGGTAGCCAGCGTCCCAAAGCCTATCGCTAATGCGATATAGGTAAGCCACTTGGCGGCACGGTCTGACAAATTTTGCATTTTTGACTTAGACTTTTGCGCCTCTTGTACCAGCGTAATTACTTTATTAAGGTAGCTGTCTTTGCCGGTATGCTCCACCTTTACTTTGAGTGAACCATTGCCATTGAGCGAACCTCCGATTACTTTATTCTCCATACCTTTTTTGACAGGTTTGGATTCCCCGGTCAGCATAGACTCGTTCAGATAGCTTTCCCCCTCTACGATAATACCATCAGCCGGAACTTTTTCACCAGGTTTGATCAGGATAATATCTCCTTTTTGCAGGTCTTCCAGCTTCACATCTTCTACAGCATCGCCTTTGACCCTGTGGGCCTCAGAAGGCATCATACTTACCAACAATTGCAGCGCTTTTGAAGCTCCCAGAACCGACTTCATTTCCAGCCAGTGGCCCAGTAGCATGATATCAATTAGGGTGGCCAGTTCCCAGAAGAAATCCTCCCCTTCAAGGCCGAAAACTGTTGCGGAACTATAAAAATAGGCTACACTGATGGCCATAGAAATTAAAGTCATCATGCCTGGGGCACCCTCCTTCAGCTCATTCTTTAACCCTTTCAGAAAAGGCCAGCCCCCATAAAAATAAACGATGGTAGAAAGCCCGAACAAAATGTACGCATTGCCCGGCAGCAGCCATTCATAGCCAAAAAAGCCCTGGATCATGGGAGAAAAGACCAAAATCGGAATCGTCAAAACAAGGGATATCCAAAAACGCTTTTTAAAATCCTCAATCATCATTTTGTGATGGTCATGGCCCATTTCTCCATGTCCGGGGTTATGACCGGAATGATCACCATGTCCCCCATGAGATGAATGATCCATCGCCTTCTCATGACCGTGTTTGGATTTTTCTGCTAAGGAATCTTTCACCTCTTCTTTCTTATCTCGTGCCTCTTCTTTGGAGGTATTGCTGTGATGATGGTGCTCGTGATTATGTCCTTTGTGATTTTCCATATTTACAAAATTTAGATGTTGGGGTATTCCAGGTTAAGTTTTTCAAGTTGATCAGCTAAAATTTTCGCTGCGGTATAATTACGATACCAACGCTTGTCTGCAGGGATGATATGCCAGGGCAAGTGGTCGCAGGTATTCAGTATGGTATCGTACACCTCCCGATAATCATCCCATTGGTTGGGTACGAGTTCATCTTCTTTGGCATATTTCCAGCGTTTGTGTGGTTTTGTTTTCCGATCTTCTATACGCTTTACCTGCTCATCAGCTGAGATATGCAAGTAAAACTTTAAGATCAAAGTATTATTTGCGAGCAGGTGATGCTCCAATTCGTTAATCAAATTGATGCGATGCTCCAACACATCCTCTGACAAGCTTTTGTTTGTCGCTGGCACCAAAATGTCTTCATAGTATGATCGGTTAAATACCTTGATCATCCCTTTCTCAGGAAAGTGGGGATAAATGCGCCACAAAAAATCGTGTTTGAGCTCGTCAGCTGTAGGCTTTTTAAAAGAAGTAACCTGCACACCTTGCGGGTTCATACCACTGAAAGCGTGACGGATGGTCCCGTTCTTGCCTGAAGTGTCAAGGCCCTGCAAGATGATAAGCATACTGTATCTGCCATCGGCATAGAACTTATTCTGTAGCTTAAAAAGCTCCTTACGCAGTTTTTTAAGTGCCTTCTTTGTTTCCATTTTATCAGCTTCTGCTGGCGGCAAGGTGGTTATATGATTTAAGTCTACCATTTTCTACTCTTTATTATTTTGCTCATAGGCCATGGTAAAATATGCTCCGTCATCCTCCGTGAATTTCTGACGTTGTAATACTAAACTCTCAGTCAGGTATTCTTCAACCGTGTAGTTGATGGTCTTTATCTTTAGGCCCATCACATAGGCTTCAACTACAGCATCACTACTAATAGTTATCTTTCCATTTTCTTTTTTGCTCTGCCTGTTTTTTATGGTAACCAGGCTTTTAGAACCAAAAAAACTGAGTACGCCCGATTCAACACTCATCTTCAAATGGATATCTTTCAACTTACTGCTACTTTGTAAATCATATAACTGCTTAAAATCTTCTGAGGTAACATCTACTTTTATCTTTTCATCTCCCGGATCGGTAAAAGGAAATACATTTAGCAGCACATCAAATTCTCTGGGGTTACACTTATAAGTGGTTGTATATTTTTCATCCAATTGGTTTTTTTCATCATACAACTCCACCAACACTTCTACAGTATAGGTTTCACTTTCCCGCTTTAACTCTCCGGTCAGAAAAATTTGCATGCCTTGTGGGTTTCCATTTTTGTCAAAATTTTTACGAACTATTTTTTTTCCAGCAATCTGCTCAATCAACATCTCCTTTTCCTGACCATAGGACATGCCGGGAGTAAATTGCAGAAATATCAATATGAGGAAGAGGATATTACGCATGGTGCTTCATTAACGCTTTAATCTCCATTGCCAAAGTTTCAGAAAGATCAATAGCATTGCTTTCATGAGGGATGGTGTTGCACGTTACGATCTGCTGTACGCCTGAATTTTTCAGGTCTTTATAGGCCGACTCTGCAAACACAGCATGAACTCCCACACACACAGGAGGTCTCATGTTGGCCTTTTTTAAGTGGTCCACCGTCTCAATCATAGTCCTTGCAGTGGAAATAATATCGTCAACCAGCACCGGGGTGTGGTCTTTATATTTTGCCACATCCGGTATGGATACTTCTACATCCCGGTCACCATGTCGTACTTTTTCCAATACTGTAAAGGGCGCATTGGCTTCTTTTGCCACCTCAGAAACCCACTGCTCACTTTCGCTATCCGGGCCGATGAATACCGGCTTTTCAATACTATCGCTCACCCATTTTGAAATGTGTGATGCCGCATGTACTATGGTATTAGGTACGCTATAGATTTCGCTTAACGAGCTTCTACGGTGCAGATGCGGGTCTACTGTGGTAAGTGTTTCTGCGAATCCGCAAATTAATTGTGCAAAATACGTTGAGGTGATCCCTTCTCCAGGGTTAAATTGTTTGTCTTGCCTCATGTAGGCCAGGTAGGGTGCTACAAAGCAGGTACATGCGGCTCCCAGGTCTTTGGCTGTTTTACTTAGAAAGTATAAGGGCAGTAACTTAGCGTCCGGTTTATATAAGGTACAAACCATCACCACGCATTTTCCTTTTACGTCAGAATGTATCTGCACAAAGCTCTCTCCATCGGGAAACTGCCGGATGGTTGCCTCACCCTTTTCAGCCTGAAGGTGTCCGGCTATTTTTTCAGTAAGATCTTCGTTGCCCGGTAAGGCAAAAACTATCATTTCCATATTTTTATGTCTCTTTGATTTTAATAATTTCTTTTTGTGTATCCAGGTAAGAAAGGGCGTACTCAAGCTCTCCTTGTGACTCAGCATGGATTTCAAACAGAGTATCGTTTTCTTCCACCTGAGTATTCAAAGACGTAAGAAGCAAAATGCCTGCTGTCATCGCTTCAGGAGCACCAGCCAGCTTAGCCACTTTCGCAAGTCTGCGATTATCAATTTCTGAAACTACCCCAGTCGTTATGGACTTGATCTTGTGCTTATGGGGGGCTACTTCAGGTTTCCTGAAAAAGCCTTGTGCCTGGCAGATAGAGGTAAATTTTTTGTAGCCCTCTCCACTTTTCAAAATCCTCAAAGCTTCAAGAGCGCCTGCCCCTTCGGCTGCTTTTCCTCCCATTTCAAGTAACCTGCCTGCCAGTAGTACTGCTCTTTCACGCAGGTCATCAGGTGCATGGTCTTCATTTCTTAAGACGGACAAAACATCCCTTGCCTCCAGTGCAGGGCCGATGCCCCGCCCTACAGGTTGCGATCCATCGGTTAATATAATATCAATATTCAGTCCGATGGCTTTGCCTACGGCAACCATCTTTTCTGACAGATGCTCAGCAGCTTCCCGGGAGCGCACTTTAGCCGTTGGGCCGACAGGAATATCAATCACAACATCAGTAGAACCTGCTGCCGCCTTTTTTGAAAGCACGGAAGCGATCATCTGCCCTTCGCTATCAATATCTAATGCTTTTTCCACGCGGATGAGTATATCATCAGCCGGACTTAACTGTACTGATCCGCCCCAGGCCAGGCACCCCCCTTCTAGATCCACCACTTTTTTCATTTGCTCGGTGGTAAGATTTACGTTGGTAACTACCTCCATGGTGTCAGCGGTACCAGCCGGAGAAGTAATGGCACGGGAAGAAGTTTTAGGAATGGTCAGCCCCGCTGCGGCAACAATAGACACTACCAGTGGGGTAGTTCGGTTACCGGGCAAGCCACCTATGCAGTGTTTATCATAAACCTTATCTTTACCCCAATCCAGTTTAAAACCCACATTAATCATGGAACGGGTCAGGGCAATCACTTCTTCCTGATTTAATGCATTCCCTGTGCTGGAAGCCAGAAAAGCTGAAAGTTGAATATTGGATAAATTCCGATTGACGATATCGCCAATGATCCTGTCAAACGCTGCCTGGTTCAAGCGGTGTCCATAAATTTTCTTACGGACGTCACTCATGGAATCCAAGGCATCCAAATGACTCAAGGTGAGTTCATCCCCAGCATTTGCTCCCAATGAATCAATGGCTGCTTCTGATAAGCTTAGTTGGTCATGAGTCAGATGTTCTTCATTGTCCCAAACGATGAGTGAGGCCACGATGGTTTTATTTCCTTTTGAAACTTTTATACGATTTAAAGCCTCAAATCCTTCGGACACACATACCGGACAATCCTTGCGCATAAATACCATGAATTCATTGCGTGCATCAATGCCTAGTCTTACTAATTTTAATACGTTATGGCGGGTATCCTTTGCTTCCATCACAATTCTACCGTTTGATTAAGTTGAGGGATATGTGTTTGCCATCCTTTATTATCTTCCAGGGCTTTTGATAAAGCTTCTGCCTGCGCTGCTTCCCCATGAATAATGAATACCTTTTCGGGTTGTTTTTTAATTTCAGAGAGCCAGTCAATCAAATCGTTTTGGTCACCATGCGCACTCAGTCCTTCAATGTGTTCCATGTGCATTTTGAATGGTAGCCATTTGCCATACACTTTAATTTCTTTCGCTCCTTCCAGCAGTTTTCTTCCTCTGGTTCCTTCTGCCTGATAGCCTACAAAAAGTAAGGTGTCATTACTATTGCCTGATCTTGTTTCCATATAGTTCAGTATTCGTCCGCCCGTCATCATTCCACTTCCGGCAATGACGATCTTGGATTTGTTGTCTTCCCTCAGCGCCAGGGTTTCCCGATAGTTGCTAACTACCTGAAAATGAGAACACATTTCATCACATTCTTCAGGTTTAAGCATATGCCAATCCCGCGAGGCATGGAAGAGATGAAGTACA
The DNA here is from genome assembly GCF_022458895.1 of Roseihalotalea indica. Next base: position 550,898 of record NZ_JAINFL010000004.1, read on the forward strand.
TTGGCACCCATCGGACTGTCCATGATCATGGGTATTTTTGGTATCTTCTTCTCTTTCAATAACCGCCATATCATCAGCATCATCAATTGCGTGCGCTCTACCGCAAAGCTCGGTATGAACAGGCTGCCTCCCCGTTCAATAGTTTCATTGATGATACGTTCCAGTTCAGGAACTATAGTTTCTTCTTCCGGATGCACCCTGCCTCCATAGGTGGACTCAATTAGCAGTACATTTGCCTTTTCAGGCTTTTTAGGCGCATATAGCAGTAAATCTTTTTTGCGTCCGATATCGCCAGAAAACACAAAACGTTTCTCGTTGACCTCTATTTCAATAAAAGTTGACCCGATAATGTGCCCATTATACTGCCACCTCACCTTAAAGTCATCTTCTATCACATGCCATTTTCCTTCTGAAACAGGATTAAAAAGAGGAATTGTATTTTCAACATCTTTCAGGTCATAGAAAGCCTCTGCCGGATGGTGTTTGCTATATCCTTCTTTATTGGCTCTGGCAGCCTCCTCTTCCTGAATTTTAGCACTGTCTTTTAGTATAATTTCAGCGATCTTGAGGGTGGGCGCACTTCCATATATTTTGCCTTTGAAGCCTAATTTCACCAAGCGGGCCAGGTAGCCTGTGTGATCAAGGTGCCCATGGGTAAGTACCACCGCGTCAATAGATGCCGGGACATACTCGGGTGGCTCCCAATTGAGCAGTCTCAGTTCTTTTAATCCCTGAAAAACACCGCAATCCACCATCAGCTTTTTACTTCCGGTTTCAAGCAAATATTTGGATCCTGTAACGGTACCAGCCGCACCTAAAAATTTTATGGTTATTTTTTCTTTCATCTTTAAATACAAATCATTTTTAATAGACCGCCCTGCTTGAACAAATTTCGTTTCCTTCTTTAAGTATCCCTCTGATCCGTTTATCAGATATTCCTATTTCATTAAGCATCTTTGGCTTGTCACAAAGCTCCTTGCAGAGTACTACCATCTTATCAATCAACTGTTGCTTTTCGGACTTGGTGAGCGTAGTGAGGCAGGTAATAGGATGTAAACCGGACAAGTTAATCCGGTCACTTAAACTTCCTTGTTGGGGATAATCCCAGCCGATGAGAATCAAACCGGAACATTTACCATATTGAATGGCATCTTCGGTGAACCGGGTATTAGTCACCACCCAACCCTGATGAAACTTAGTAGCATGATCTATACGTTTCTGCCATTGCTTTTTTACATCTTCAAACCGGGATTTTATATAGAGTGGAATTTTTACATCGCACTTATAACCTTGCCGATTATGGAATTTGCACTCTACCATAAAGTGCTTATTATCCTTTTCGGCCTCCACATCTATTTCGTGAGTCACACAATGGCCCTGAATGATCACACCTACTTTAGTGCGGTATCCCTGGTGTTTGAGAATTTCACCAATGAACTTTTCAAAGGGGTATCCTGATGGTCCCAGCTCTAAAATAGCCTGCTTGGTTTTGTACCTTCCTGCGACAGGTTTTGAGTACTTCCTGAGCATGGAAAAGGCCTGACTGTATATTTTTTTTGTAGACATTCCATCAAATAGCTGCTTCTCAATTTCTCTCACAATCCGATCTGTTACAGCCAAATCTGCTCCGGCTCGTTCCAGCGATTGCCTTAATTTTTCTGCTGAGAAAGCGGCTCTTTCTCCTGAAGCTTTTGTGATGAGAACGGTCTTTTCTGACATTTATACTACTTTAACAATCCAATGTTAAAGTTAGAATATTACCCCTCGGAGGTATTTACGATATCTCACTTTCGATGTATGAAATTATGATACCCAAAAACGTTTCAGAGGTTATGAGTCAAAGCTCTTTTCGCAGTAATAATCGATGAGGTAGTCCTGATAAATCCAAAAGAATTTACTGATATCAAAGAAGTTTAAAGGAGCCATGCTAAACTTTGATTTTATCTCACGCACCAACTCACCGTATTCCAAATAATCGGATGGCAATAAAGTCTTGTGGTGATAACTTTGAATTACTTTCAATGAATGTTTATTCCATAATGGAAAAAACATCGGGGCATGAACTGCACAATACCTGGATGCAAATGCTATGGTTTCATTATCAATACCGCTATGCCCACTTTGAGCAATACCAATGGCAATTGAAAGGTCGCCTTTGGTCAGAGGTTCATCAATTTTTAGCCTTTCAATATGATCATGAAAGCCGCCCATGATGAAATAATCAACCCTGTCATGATCGGCTACTGCCATAACCTTCTCTTTGATGACATCAATATCCTGATTACCGGGACGGTTTTTGATGAATTTGATGAGTTTTCTATCGGTAAGAAAGTAACCTCGAATTGCTTTTGTGTGATTAACATATTCCTCCATGACTCTCGGAATCATTCATTTATTACTTCCACGGTTTTAGGAGCTATGACTGCTTGACGCATAACTGTACCATACCATTGATTGAAAACCACACAGGCAGTCAGATCTCCGGTGACATTAACCGCTGTACGAAACATTCCCAATAATCGCTCTACACCGATAATGATGATGATACCTTCTGCCGGAATACCTGCACTGCCCAAGACAGATGCAAGAATTACAACTCCTCCTCCCGGAATGGCCGGTGTACCTATTGACGCAGCAACTATAGTTATAACCACAACGATAATATTAAGCAAACTCATTTCCAGCCCGTACGCTTGGGCAATGAACAAAGTGGTTATGGTTTGATAAAGAGCTGTGCCATCCATATTGACAGTTGCCCCGATAGGGATGATAAAATTACTGATCGCATGATCCACTTTTAATTCTTCTTCTGCTGTTTGCAACGAAAGAGGCATTACTGCAGCAGAACTGGTGGTGGAAAAAGCCAGGAGTTGAGCGTCTCTGATCTTTCCCAAGAATTTTAGCGGGTTCCTGCGGCCTAACAAACTCACCATCATCAGGTATATGCCTACTAAAATTAGTAAACCTGCCAAGACTACTATCACGTAATAACCTAGTCCGGCAAGGGAGCTTAGACCTACACTGGATGTAAGCTGAGCCATGAGACCAAAAACTGCTATGGGTACTAAAATCATGGCCCACTTAACTACTGTCATACAAATTTCCTGTACAGCACTCAGCAATAACTTCACAGGTTTCAGCAGATTATCTGGCAATGATAATACTGCCACTCCAATAATAATGGTAAAGATGACAATGCTCAACATTTCCCCGCTTACCATAGAGGCCAGCGGGTTTTCAGGCAGCAGATCGGTAATGATGCCCGGCATATCATTGATGCCAAATGATAATTCAGCATTTTTTTCGCCTGCCGCCAGTACTGCTTCATGCTCGGCAGCTGCCTGTTCATGCAGGTAGCTGCCCGGTTTAAAAACGGTGGCAAGAAGGGTTCCTATACTCACGGAGATAATGGTGGTAGCCACAAAATAAAGTAAAACACCACCTCCCAGTTTTTTCAGGTTGTCTTTGTCATTACTGGCGATACCAGTAATGATAGAGGCCACGATTAACGGGATCATAATCATTTGCACGAGCTTAAGAAAGAGCATGCCGGGCAGGGCCAGCCAGTTACCTAAAACATCGGCAGTGGCTTTGCGCACCCATCCATTTTGTGGGCTTAAAAGAAGGCCAAAACCCACTCCTAAGAAAAGTGCAATGAGTACCTTTAACCAGAGCTTGCCTGCTACCAGTTTTTGAAGATAGGTATTAAGTGATTTGAGAGATTTTATTTCTGTATCAAACAAGCTCATTATATCATCCCCAAACTTTCATTTGTCTTTTTAATTGATCTCTCGGCACTTTCTTCTATCCCGGTCAATGCCCTGATCGCATCAATGGTCTCTGGGATTACGATGGCCTGGTTGTCCACTACATAGGCGTAATAGAGCTCATTACCTTCTACTTTTAGCATGTCTTGCCACAGTGCTACCTCGTACATATCGCCCCAGGGTCGTCCCATATCCAGGTATCTTTCTTTGATCGTATTATTAGAAACCAACCCTTCGTTATAGCTCATCAACGAGATTCGTGTAGATGTCTGAAATGCCTCTATCACCTCCTTTTTATCAGCTTGTCGGGTAAGTCGCACATTCCAGTAATGTAGATGGCTCAGGGTTTGGGGAACTTTCACCGCCATAGTAACTACATCCAGCTCAGGGTCTACACTTTGCGCATCAGGTCCCTGATGGCTGGGGATGTCTTTTTCAGGTACCAGAGTATTCATGATGCCACCGAGATGGCTTTCCCAGGGGTCGGTCGCTCTACGAAGCAAAGTACCACGGGCACTTTCTAACAGTCCGGCTCTTTTCAATGCAGAAAGTGTCCTGACAATTGAAGTGGTGTTACACGAAACTACCCGGGTACTGTCCCGGTTTAGGGCGGAAGCATAATTGTTTTCTGCGCTAAAGGAATGTCCGGTAGTTTCGTGTTTTTCACCTCCTTGAATGATAAATTTGATTTCTCGCTCTTTATACAACTGCACGTTTTGGGCCGCTATCTTCTTGGGAGTACAATCCACTACTACATCTGCTACATCTAATAGGTCAGTCATGTTGCCTGCCGGGGAAATAGCTACCTGCTCCATGTTGCTTTTAGCTTCTGGAGTAGCAGCATAAATGGGGTATCCTTTGCTTACCGCTGCTTGAATGCGCCAATCACTGATCACATCACAAACTCCGGCCAATTCCATATCCTCTTGCAGTGCAATAGCATCCGCTACTCTTTTGCCGATTACACCATATCCGATAAGTGCTATTTTCTTTTTCATAATGTTATTGCGTTTTAATTTTGGTATGAATATTATTTATGTTGGATAATCCGAATACGATCAGTACAAAGCTTTGTGCGATCTCCATGATCACCAATATCCTGGCAGGATACGTTAAGGGTACGATGTCTCCGTAACCGATTGCCGCAAAAGTTACCACACTGAAATAGAAAAACTCAAATAAAAAGCTGAGATAACCCATGTTGTCCGATGTGTTAAATCCCTGAAATGAGCCTGTATTGGCAGCAGCAATACAGCTATAATCTGCGGCATAGGAGAAGATAATCAACAGTACCAGTAGCCCGAAAATCCAGAGCAATTGCCCAAAAGAATGACACTGGCGAATGGATTTATTTACCTGTTTGAAGGTAAAAAATGTAAAATATATAGTTTTGATCAGGGCAAATAAAACCACCAGGTAAGGCACCCAGCTTATTTTATGATCAACAAATTGCATGAGGTAGACATAAACGATGGCCACCAAAGCCACCAGTATCACAGCCGGACTCAGGCGCTTGATCAGTTGTTTTAAGAAACTATCGTAGTCTATTTTGTATACCATTGTATATAAGTCAATTGTTCATTGCCGGTTTAGTTGTAGATTCTGTTCTGCCATACAGACGAAGTATAATTGCACCAATGACACCGGCAAGCACTGAAGCAAACAAAATACTTAGCTTGGCAATGAATGTATATTCCTCTTTTTGGAATGCCAATTCAGTGATGAATAGTGACATGGTAAAGCCTATTCCGGCTATCATGGCTACTCCCGAAAGGTGTCTCCAGGAAATTCCTTCTTGTAACTCGGCCAGCTTAAATTTCACCAAAAGCCAGCTTACTCCCAAGATACCGGTAAACTTGCCAACCAAAAGCCCGAAACCTATCCCCAGGCTAATGGGATGACTTAAAATTTCTACTAAATTTCCATGAATGTGAATCCCGGTATTGACCAGGGCAAATAAGGGCAGAATAAAAAATCCTACAATAGGTGCCAGGTGATGCTCTATTTTTTGCAAGGGAGTTTCAGCATCATCTGATTTTTGCTTGATCTCTTCCAGAATACTGAGTTGTTTTTCTGAAATGAAGTTACCCTTAATAGGAGTTGCCTCTAAGAATTGCAAATGAAGTTTTTGGAGATTTTTTAAGTAATCTTCTTCCTTGATCTTAACCTTACCGGGAATGGTGAAAGCAGTGAGAATGCCTGCAATGGTCGGATGTACCCCGGAGAAAAAAAATGCCAACCAAACCCCACCGATCCCAATGAGTGCATAAAACCAGGCTTTGCGAACGCCAATGTAATTACCTCCTACCAATACAAGTAGGAATAATACACCGTGAAGCAAATCAATATATGAAATTCCGGAAGTGTAAAAAATAGCAATAATCAGTACGGCACCGAGATCGTCTACTATGGCAAGTGCCACCAAAAATACTTTGAGCCCTACAGGTACACGATCTCCAAAAAAAGAAAGCACTCCAATGGCAAAGGCTATGTCTGTGGCCATTGGGATTCCCCAACCGTGCTCGGTAGCAGCATTGAAGTTGAAAATAAGATAAATGGCTGCCGGAACTACCATGCCGCCAATAGCTGCTCCGATAGGCAAAATAGCTTTTCTGAAAGAAGACAGTTTTCCTCCTATAATTTCCCTTTTCAACTCCAGGCCTACCTGTAGGAAGAAGATCGCCATTAAGCCATCATTTACCCAAAGTAATAGTGACTCTGACAAAGCAAATTCCCCAACCAAGAGCGAGATTTCAGTGTGAATAAAGTTTTGATATACTTCCCCGAATGGGGAATTAGCCCAGATCATGGCTACCAGTACAGCCAGAAAAATGGAAATCCCTGAAGCTGATTGGTTCTTTACCAGATTATTCAAAGAGTTGTTTAGGCGGGTAATCATTCAGATGCATCCTTTTCCAGGCCTTGTTGTAGTGTAAGCATTGGGCTTTTTTAATTATACCAGGACTGGTTTAACCTTTATTGGTGTCTGCGCCCCTACAGTATTCACAAATAAATCTTTCATTACACCACATATTTATCCCACAGGCCGTATTTTTCCTTTATTTTTCCTTTTGAAAAAGAAAGTGCCATTACCAAAATTCCGGTTAAGCTTGTGCTCAGCGTAAACGCTATATTGATATCTTCAATAAACCATGGCAATACGGCCAGTACCAGGCCGAGCAATACATTTAAATAGCGTAGGCTTCTAATTACTTCAGCCATGGCCATTACCGCAAATACAATTGCAAGTGCCCCTCCCAAATGATTTAAATCGGCAAATGGAGTTTCTATCCCAACCCCAAAAACTGTGGGAGAGACCATCAACCAAATCCCTAAAACTGTTGATACCGTCAACATCCAGGGGAAGCTCATTCCCCAAATTGAAGATTTAAATACCTTCCAGGGACTGTCATTAAATTCTGCCATTTCAGGGGAACGTTGATCCATTTCAGTGGAAAGTGCATCACCGCCTTTCCAAAATACTATCCATAACGAATCCCCTTTTTGTTTTCGTTGCACCATATGTTGCCACATGGCAATCACTTCATCAATTTGTAAAGGAATCATTGGGAGCATAACTATAGCTGAAAACAGGCATATCGAACACCAGGCTCCTACTGAAAGCGGCTGTGAAACGATTAAAAAAATACTCACGAACCCAAGTGGAATTACCAAAATCCCAAAAAGAGTGACCATCCACGGCATTGTACGCCAACGGGAGGTCCCTCCCATATATCCCATCAGAAATTCCAAAGTATATGCAAGTGTTCCTAATGCAGCATCAGATATTGGAAAGGAGTGGGACATATCGGAGTCTAAAACGGTCATGGTGCCCTCACCAAAAAAAGGGTCCCAGGCATAATCTATATACCCCAATTGAAAAGCCCCCAGATACCGGGAGGCCAACCACCCTATAAATGCCAACCCAATCATAATCGAGCGTTGTGGCCAGCTTGAAGGATTATAGCTCCAACCCGTAGGTACGTCACCGCCCATTTTCATAAAACTGATCATGTTTGGCATCCCTGGAATAAGAATGGTCAATGCAATAATCAAGGCGCCAACCATGGTACCGTTATAGTAAGCAACAGCCGTTGGAGACCAGAAAATAAAGGGGGCCATACTGATCCATACGCCTATAAAACAACATATCCATACGCTGTAAGGCCGGTTAGGCTTAAGGGAACGCCACCCAAAAATAACCAGCAATATTCCGCTTATTATGTCGCTCCAGCGCATTGCTGCTATACGATCGGCAAGGGATAGCCATACATCTCTTCCGCCACTGGGTTCGACCACATTCTTTCCATAATCAAAAGTGAGTGGAGAAGTAATCATCCAAAATCCCAGCAATACAATGACCCAGTAGACCCAAAGCGTTTGCTTGTGGTGATTCTTCAGCATTTTCATTCGGTCATCCATGCCCATTTTCATACTGCCCATGTCCATCCCCTTGTGTTCGTGGCCCTCCATGTCCATCATCGGCCGTGTGACACCTCGTGTGCCCATACCTTCCATTTGGTGATCTGACATTTCGTTTTTTGCTTCTTCTTTTTTCACGAGTGTCATTCCACATTTAGGGCATTTGCCCGGTTGATCACTTACGACCTCAGGGTGCATAGAGCATGTGTATTGTATTTTTTTTGAAGATTTATCCCCATCACCCTGATGGGGCATTGAGGAAGGGTCATTTTTTTTCATAATACGATTGGATTAGGATTAATGAATCTTCATTCCTGATTATTTATTCAAATTATTCACCTGATAAAATTTCTTTGGATTAGCCTTTAAGTTTTCAACCATTTTTGGCAAGGTATCCCGCAAACCATGTTTGGGTTTCCATCCCAATAACTTTTTAGCCTTGGAACTGTCCATTTCAAAATGGTCATCGGCCAGGTCGATCATCCAGGGTTTTATAAAGGCTTTACCAAATAGGTTTTGCATAAATGCGCCAACTTTGGCAAACCACTTTGGAATGGCGATTATGGACATTTTTTTGCCGTGAATTTTGGTACTGATAATGTCTTGTAGTTCCTTATAGGTCAGGGTTTCGTCATCGCCAATATTCAATATAACTTCCTTCGGAAGGTCATTCCTTTTTTCAACGGCAAGGGCAAGGGCATTGACGACATCATCCCGATGCACATAGGTGCTACCGTGGGATGTATTGGCAGGATACAGCCTTGCCGAAATTTGCTTTTCATAGATACGTTGCATCTGATTGGTGATGGGGATCGAACTACCCTCTTCACTATACACACCCGCTATGCGCATCATCACTATAGGAATTTCGCCTCGTTTTTCATGCATTACTTTTTCGGTCGTCACTTTCGATTTGGGATAATCCCATTTAGGTTCCAATGGGGATTCCTCCGTAATGAGCACCCCCAGAGAGGAAGGTTTATAAACCAACATGCTGCTAGAAAAAAGGAATTGCTCCACTTCAAAATCTTGTAAGTATTTCAGTAACCGCTCAGTCCCTTTCACGGTCACTTTATCATACAGATCAGAGGGTTTTCCTAAAAAATCATAATAAGCGGCTAGGTGGACTACTGAGGCTATCTTGTTGCCGTAGGCGTAGCGGATTCTGTCAAATGCAAATTTCATTCGGTCGTCGCTGGTAAGATCCACACACACACATTCTGCTTCTACGGGCGGAAAAGGATAGCCATCTTTGTCGAATCCAACGACACGGTATTTTTCAGCCAGCTTATGAATTACAGAAGAGCCTATCATTCCACTACTTCCTGTTACAATGACAACATCAGTTTTATCTTTCATTTCATTTTATAATATATATTTCTTGACTTTTCATTCACTATCAAACTAACTAAATCATCTGTACTTTTTATTAAAAGATATATTATAGACCGTAGCTATGAGTGCTCCAAATAACCAGCCCAGAATGAACATTTCTACCAGTCCGATGAGTGCTTCGGTCCAGGGTACGTCCATTCTGATGATGGCGCTGGTGTCAAGCCCGTGGAGCAAACTGTTAAAAAAAAGAATGGTGCCTTCACGGCCTACAGTGGCCATCAGTATAATACAGCCCAGGTAGAATACCACACCTGCTACTCCCCACGCCAGTGCGAATTTTTTAATGTTTATGTGTTGCATGATCATTTTCGTTTTTAGATTGATTTTCCTGATTGCTACCATGCTCGCGATGGCCCCCGTGTCCTCCATGACTTCCCATCATAAAAAGGTGGGCCACGAAAAAAATAATGAGGAAGATAAACAGCGAATTTGTTCCGTTGAAGCCGAAAACCGGCAACAGGAATAGCAGTAGGAATAACCCCAGGCATCCTACCAGCATCCAAAACATGTGATTTCTCATAACTTCAGGTTTTTAGTGGTGGCCGGGATGGTTTTCTTTCCCCATCTTTTCTTTGTTTCTCATCATCGTTTCCTTGTCCATCATGCCTTCTTTGTGCATCATTTCCATCATCTGCCCCATCATATTGGGTTTATCTTTCATCATGGTCATCATGTGTGCGCACATTGATGAATCTGCCTCAGCCATATTCATCATATTGCTCATCATGCCGTGCATCATTTCCGGATTATCCTTCATCATGGCCGTCATGTCTTCATTCTCTGACATCATCATACCCATCATTTCCTGGTTTCCTTTCATCATCATTTGGGTATGATCATCTTCCATCATTTTGGTTATCAATTGTTCAGCGTATTCATGATCGGAAATGATGGTATTAAATATTTCATTTCGGGTGTCATCTTTTTCTAACAATGTGCTTACATCCTTCTGTTGCTGACAGGCAGATAAAGCCGCGATCAATAAAGTGAGTGTCACCACTGTTTTTAAAATATTTTTCATATCGTTATCGGTTAAGGTTAATGCTTAGTATAGGTATATCGGCATGGTTTGCCAGGTTTTCGGTAATACTCTTTCCTATCAGGTTAAAAAAACCGGACCTACCATGCGTAGTTAATGCAATAAGATCAGCATTTACAGATTCGGAAAACTTTAGAATGCCGCGTTCTTCATTTAATGAGTTGTAGATGTTGGTTGTGCAGGTTCCTCCGCGAGGACAGGTTTCATGAAAAGCATGCATTTTCTCAAGGCTTCTGTCCGTCTCCTCAAATGAAAATGGCACATTGACGTAAAGAAGGTGAATGTTTGATTCGTTGAGATCGGCAAAATTCACTACAGTACGGAACGGTTCTATCACATCTTCTTCAAAGTTGGATGCGAAAACTACATTTTTAACGGGCCATTTAGACTTTTCTTTGATGATCAAGACGGGAACGGTAGCGTCTCTAAGTACCTTTTGAGCATTGGATCCGACAAACAATTCTTTTGCACCGGATGCACCGTGCGAACCCATCACGACAAAATCGTGATGATGAAAGGGAATATGTTTGATAATTTCCTCTCTACCTACATCAAACACGAGGAACTGTTCGGCTTTCAAACCTTTCGTTTCCGCTTTCTTTACCAGTTTATTGAGGGCGTCCTTTGCATGGCCTATTTCTTTTAGGGTCTCAGGAAATCGCTGCTCCTTCTCCTTATCAAGTTTGACCCACGGCACAGGCGTGATCTGCAGATGTAAAAAATGAATCTCCGCACCTGATTTCTCTGCTATGGCAATGGCAATATCCGCAGCCCGGTTAGCTGTTTCTGAAAAGTCGGTTGGAACTAAAATATTTTTCATAAGTCTCTGTTCTCCAAGTCGGTTTCTAAAGTTTTAACTTTCACCATGTCCATTACCTCTGTTATATAAATGATGCCATCTCCGGAATGAGCCGTTTTTCCATATTTATGAATGATCTCCATTGCTTTGTCCACCTTCTGGTCGGGTATTACTACTTCTAGCTTTTCAATTTTGGAGTGAGAAAATGGGTGTCTCAAAGATGGAAAATTTTTACGCTCATCAGTATAATGCCCAGTTCCCTCCCCTTCAAAAACAGTTAGACCGGAAATTCCTTCTTCCCGTAAATGATTTACGATATCTGATAATCGGTCCGGCCTGACGAAAGCTTTTATCTCTTTCATTTTTGCAAAGTCCTTTTTATGTCTTCATACTCTTCCTTACTGATTTCTCCTTTGGCGTACCTCTTTTTTAAAAGGTCTAATGGTGTCTCCTTTTTTGTTCTTTGTCCGGGTATGTCCCACGGTGTAGCAAAAATCCAAATGATAAAAATCACCCAGATTACCCACCAGATAATGTGCATACCCCAATAGTGTCCTTCAAACCAATGCATAATATGTATTTTTTAAATTTTGAAATATCGTTAAATGATCGTATCAAACCATTACTGATTTGCACTATTCAAAATTAGCAGATTGTCACGCTCTCTATTTTTGAAATCTTGTCTTTGATGTATGATATTTTGCAGATGGCCATCAACCTCTTTTTTATTTCTGCTTTTTATTCACCTTACTGGAAAGCTTTTTAAATATTTTTTTATTTCTATGGCTGCTGTTATCTATAAGAAGCCCTTTCAAGCCATCCGGTGTCTCCATTCCGTAGATCACAGATTTACCTGCTGCATCTTCGTTTTCGTCAAACCGATAGAATTCTGAAATATTTAAATCTTCAATCTGAAAGCTCGCGCATAGGTCTTTACACTCCAGGCAGTCATTTTTCTTACTAAAATTATAGGTATAGCCTTTTTCTCTGAGATCATGCAGTGCTTCGGACAAGCTCTTATAATACCGGTTCTCGTTTCGCATCATTTCTTTATAATCAGAGACTGAAAGACCGGTTACACGCTTAAACTGGCTGGATAGATAATGTACGGAACTGTATCCAAGCTTAACTGCGATTTCGCTTAGGTTGAGTTCGTCATACTTTATTAGCTCTTTTACTCTGTCAACTCTTTTGTTTATATAGTAGGTTTCTATGGTGACCCCTTCGCTTTTTGAAAAGAGCTTGCTGAGAAAATTGTAGTTTTTACCTATCTCGTGGGCAAGAAAATCGGACAACATAGCCTCTTTGGAGGAATTCTCCAGCTTTTCTATATAGTGTTGGATGCCCAGCTTTATCTGTTCCATGAGGATTTGCTCTTTGTCTTCAAGGAGCTCAAAGCCATAAGAATTTAACCTGTCTGCTATAATGCTTTTTGTTACGGACTCAGGTACTTGTATAGTGGCATGTCCAAGCCGAATTGTAGAGATGAATGCTCCCAATGACTCTAGTTCGTTCTGTATGACCAGAATACATCTTGGGCATACCATGTTTTTGATATTTAGATTAATTGTTTTCATCTGTTATAAGGATTAAACTTTTCTGATCCTGAATTAATTTCAGTGATTGCGAAGAGGTACTAGCTAATCAAATTCTTATTGCTCATTACCAAATGAATGGTTTCAACAATAATTTAAAGCCGGCAACATATTGCTTGCTCCGCGCAGAAAAATTTGTTAAGAATTATTGAAAATAATATAACTAGGCTGATAAGCTTGCGGAATAGAGTATTGCAAACTTTACGATCAGCCTAACAGATGAATGCTAATTGAGGAAGGATTGAATAAAAATACGAATATGGTTACCACTAAGAGGTGGCGGCAGATTTGTATATAAAAACGGGAGTAATTGCTGATTAAAGTATTCTACTTCAAAATCTACAGCATAAACCTGATAAAGCACATGAAAGATGGGAGTCTCAACCGGTATTTGCTTTAGCTCATATTTAATTAATGAGGCATAGAGGTTATTCACCACTTCATCACAACACTCATCCTCCTCGTTACCATCATGGCTATGCTTGTTATCGTGGTGATGATCTGTATTAGTATCGTGATGATCATGGTCATGCGCTTTTTTTGGATGAGGATCCGTTTTATTAACAACTGCAGGGTAATTCCCCCAAGAGATCACCCCAAAATCGCAAAGAGCATCACATACAAAAACACTAATGAATCCTGTAAGCAACAGGATCACTATGTATTCTTTTCGTTTATGCAATCTCTTTATCATGGCCTTGCGTGACAATTATTGCATAAAGCTCGTAAAAATCAGTTGTAAGTCAAATGATAGATATTGGTTGAAAACATGATAAAAATCAATGTTATAATTTAATAATTATCAGTGCGAGTGACTTTCTCCTGATTCGAGGTATTGTCCCTGTGGCCCTACAGCTTCAATATGTACTAACTGAGCCCCATAATGACCGGTACGCGACACGGTATACGCTGTTGCACAAAGTATCAGGGCAACTATCGCTACTGCCCACCTTTTTTGCTTAAAAACGAACTGGCTTACTATCTGAGCAATGAATCCTGCAATGCTCAGGTAAATTGTCCAATCGGCCCATCTATCATGTTGTGCCAGTACTTGCTTAGCATGCTCGGTAAGATCATGGGTATGGGGATGAAAGGTTCTCCCTGATAGGTAAGCACCTAATGCCCCCACAAAAATAAGCCCGGTGATCACCCAATCAATTTCCTTTTTGAGAAAGAATACATTAGCAATGGCTAATACGGCTCCCACCAATAACAATACGATGGGGAAATGTACCATCAGAGGATGTAGATTTGGGAAATCATCAAAATCGGCTGTTACTTTTTTGTCTTCATGGTCAGCATGATTGTCTTCATGTGCTTGATCTTGATGTATATTATCTACAACCTGTTCTGAGTTCACTGAATCCTGTTTTTCACTTTTGTTATGTTTCTCCCCTTCATGCGCAGAGAGGGTGAAAACTGAAACTACAAGATATAATGTTATCCAAATTTTTTTCATATTAGTGTGTTCTGATAAAACAATAAATCTATCGCTCTTTAGATGAAACACCTTTACAAAATCTCATCAAATATGTATAAAATTCACTACCATATACCGGCAATCTGTTTACCTGATCACTTTCAGTTTTCTGATCATTTCTTCGGTCAATGCTTCTGCATATACTCCATAGGCATCTACCAACACCCCTTTTAACCCATCTTTTGACTCAATAGCGTAAAGAATGGAATTATCATCAGGATTGCTCATGCCTTCAAACCGATATACTTCTTTTACTTCAAACTGTTGAGGGTGTAGCTCGAGTTTATGGGCCGGGCATTCAATACAATGTGGTTTGAGATTAAAATCGTTTGAATAACCTCTTGTCTTAAGATCATTCAACGCTTCGGAAAGTGTGTCGTAGTTTTTCATAGTATTTCTTTTTTTGCTGCGTACCAACCATCACTATTTAATAATTTAATTACCTGCAGTTTTTTTAAATCACTCCTATCATCATTTTTACCAGGATTTCCCTCATTTTTAGGAATAAAAGCTTCACTCATTGTGGACAAATAGTTATCAATAGACCTAATGAGAGGCATCACCTTGTGTGATGGGTGTCCTGAGTCATTTTGAATGGAAGTGAGCAAAGTGTTTAATTTCCATAAGCCGATTGAAAAGGAAGTTTTTTTATCCGTACTAAAAAAGTAATGTACCACTGGATATGCAAAATGATTCTGATTGTGACGATTGATCATATTTCTTATCTCTGCTGCATTTTCATACAAACAGTTTATTCTATCTTCCTCATTTAGCGTCATAATCTCATTTATGTAAAGGCTGAGAGATCGTTTATGGATGACTGCTGATGATACCGAAATAAGATAGGTCATTGCAGTGGTAATGAAAATAAAGCCTGAAAACGAAAAAACGGCTATTACTATTTGCCAGCAAGGCGATCCAGGCACAAAATCACCATTGCCCATGGTTGAAAGCACATAACCACTGTAGTAAAACTTGTCTGATACATCAGCTGCAATTCCTGTGGAAGCAGTAACCACTGAGCGCTCGTCAGATAGTATCAATAGATAAAATCCTAACCATAGCCCTCCAATCCACCATATGATAAGTGATAGTATTATCGATACCCCACAGTAGTTTAGCACTTTTCTACCATTCACAGCTTTGTTAAGATTTAAAAAAAGTTCTGAAATCCAGCCTGAAAGTCTCGAGGAAACCAGGCCTGCTCCATTGATTGATATAACAGTAAAGAAAAAGTCATAGGCTACTGTAAATAGTAATAAAACTGATGCTATGAATAATGACCAATTCATACAGGCACCTAAAATAATAAGTAGATAATCAATCCTACAGCCACGATCAGGGCAAACGCATAAACTATTATTCTTTTAAAGGAAACCCCATCATCCCCATGATCATGATCATGACCTCCACCGCCTGAATCCATTTCTTTTGTTTTGAAATTGAAAAACAACATCAGGGCTGTAAATAATGCGAAAACAATATTGAACCAGAAGGTGTAATCGATCTTGAACTGCGTTACCTCTGCGACCTTCCTGCTGCCTTCGGGTAACACGCCCAATAAATCAAAACTATAGTTAAGTATCAAAGCAGTAATCACAATACTCACGTACATGATCCCGGCAATATAAAAGGCCACTCTCGTCCCATAGTATTTTCTATTCATATTCACCAAAGGCGGCACCATCAAATCGGAATAAATGAACCCCATCAGGCCGGCAAAGAGAATACCGTTTTCATTGAGCACAGTGGCAAGTGGTATATTACCCATAGAGCCAATGAAAGTGGCTGCCGCTACAAATGGTGCTACCAAAGCATTTTCCAACCGTATCACGAAATCAGGTAATTCTCCCTGCATACCGTTTAAAAAAATCGCTTCCCAGAAAGATTGTGGCACTAATACAGAAACAAACCCTGCTATGGTGAAGCCAATGAGAATGTCTTCCCAGGCCATTTTCCACTCCATCACAAATTTTTTTCCCACCAAAAACCAGCCTTCTTTTGATTTTATGCGCTTCTTCCAGTCAAAATCCTCCTCTTCAGCCGATTCTTCCTCCACTTTTTCCCTGGCTTCTTTTATCCACTTTTTCGGATAAGTCAGCTTGATGAGAATTGAACTAATTGTTATAAGAATAAGTCCACCAATCACTTCGGCTACTATAAACTGCCAACCCAGAAAAATGAAAATGAGGATCCCCAACTCAATTACGAGGTTGGTTGAAGCAAACATAAAGGCGACCGTACTTACAAAGTGGGCACCTTTCAAAAACAGTGACCTTGCTGCTGCCAGTGCAGCAAATGAACAAGAGGAAGATATGGAACCAAAAAAAGTAGAAAGTGAAACGCTTTTGATATTGCTCTGCCCCATGTGGCTGGTGAGTTTCTTTTTGGGGACGAAGGCCTGAATAGCTCCACTGACCATATAGCCTAAAACAAATGCCCAACCGGATTTCCAGAAAAAGCCCAAGGCTGTTTTGGCAGATTCTCCCCATAAATCTACAATGTTTTTTGATTCCTCCTGGGCAAATACCGCCATTGGAGCCAAAACAAGCATACCCATTAAAATAATCGCTTTACCTTTTTTCACTCGTTTAAATTTTACACGTGTCTGACTAGCAATAAAATTTAGTCATCCTCCTGTGTGTCCTAATTTTGCTCCGGCCTTGTTTGCCAACCGCTGGCATGCCGGTTTTTATTTAATATTTTTTAGTTTCTTGATACCAATTACAAATTTATAAACAGCCGCGATTGCGGCTGGTATAGCTATGATGTGATAAAAAATACCCTCAAATCCTCTAGAGTAGGATATTCCCTCAATCAGTGCTACTACAAAAAGCCACATAATTCCATACCCGATTTCTCCCCGTGCTTTATTTTTCTTTGCTTGTAATTCATAATCCCCTTTCATATTGATAATTGTTTGACTAAATCCTTCTGCATGTTTTATGGTACATTTCACAACTGCTACTTCTCATGGTTTTAAGGCTCTTCTGCTTATGACAAATATGATCAACGGTAAAATAGAAAACTGCAAGATCGGTGAAATGCCTACTTCAACCAGAGGGAGCATTGGCATTTTATCAGCATACGACCAATCTCCTCGCCATGTATGCCACAACTCCGCCAAAATAGCACCTAGAAAACCAGTAAGGATTAATATTAAAGTTCTGGTAAATTTTAAACGCTTAATCCAATAAACGTTGTTGTAAATAAGGCCAAATAAGAAGAGCAGAACGAACACCATGAGCATATCCGCTATGGAGGCCAATGCACAAAAAGAAACATGTTCAAAATCGTATTCAAAATTTTCATATAAGGGACCCTGAACTACCTCCCAACCAAAGTTTAGCACAAAGGCTACAATAGCTGTAGTAACTATAAAATACTTATAATTTCGCTTGTCTGCTACCTTCTTCAAAAAATGGATAAATAACGTTATAATCAACGTTAAGGCAATAAACGGCACAACGAAAATACCAAAGCTTAAATCCATTGTTTAAACGATTTTAAAATTCCGCATCATACCCATATCCTCATGATCAAGGTTGTGGCAGTGATATACAAACAAGCCCTTAAAATCTTTGAACTGCATGATAACCTTTGCTTTCATCCCAGGCATCAGTAATATCGTATCATGCCAGCCTTCATCTACAAAGCCTTCTTTTATGGCATCCCATAACCCGGGATCCATGCCATCCACATCCCTTTCCAGTATATTAAACTGTACCTGGTGAATGTGGACCGGATGAGGCATCTGCATCATATTGCCCATCACTCCTCCCCCGCTCATCATACCATCCTCACCTCCCATCATGCCGCCATCACCCATCATACCGTGCCCGTCCATCATGCCTCCACCATCGTCATCATTGCCCATCATACTACCGCCATTAATCAGTTCCCAAACTTCAGTGCTTCCGAGCTTTACGGTCTCTTCATCAGCTACTTCCGTGGTTTCCCAGGTTCGTCCGTTGATCGTCCACTCCATGTGACCCATCGCGAAAGTAAATTGTCGCGGGGCATTTAAATATCGGGCAGTTGAGGCATCAATGTAATTCTGCCTAGCTAATTGCTGTGGTAAGGTATAATCATTACTCCCTGAACTGTTGGCAAGTACGGTAAACACAGGATATTCGCTACCCTGTGGCAAATCACTTTCAGCACCTTCCATCATCATACCACCATCGCCCATCATGCCACCAGACATCACTTCCAGTGGGAAAGATGCGTTTTTCATAGTCAATTCAGTGCCTTCAGGTTTGTTGGTTAGATCCAGCCAAACATCAGCTCTTTTTGCCGGGCCGAGCATGAGGTAGGGTAAAACTTTGGGGGTACTTAGTAAGCTTCCATCTATGCCGAAAACAGTCACCGCACTACCATCTTCCCAGGCTAGTTTATAAATCCTTGAGTTGGAACCATTCAGTAACCTCAACCGGTATTTGCAGCCGGTTTTAAGGCTTAATGTTTGCTCAGGGCTGCCGTTAATCAATATCCGGTTTCCTACAAAACCGGTCATGCGGCCCATCTGCCCATTGTTCAAATAAACAAGTTGATTGTTTTCATCAAAAGTGCGATCCTGAATCACTACCGGAAGATCAAACTCTCTTTGGGGTAAATTAAGTTGTTGCTCTTCCTCATCGGTAACCAGTAAAAGGCCTGCCAGTCCGTTATACACTTGTGGCCCGGTGCGACCATGCGGATGTGGGTGGAACCAGTAGGTACCGGCCCGGTTCATTATTTCGTATTCATAGATATAGGTTTCACCATTACCGATCACATCCTGGGGATGGCCATCATATTGTTCCGGTACATGCATGCCGTGCCAATGTACGATGGTTTCTTCCGGCAAATTATTTTTGAAACGGATGCGTATTTTTTGCCCTTTCCGAACTTTAATAATTGGCCCCAAATAGCTGCCTTCCAGTTTTTGAAGTGTATTTTTATCTCCCTTTAGTAAAGTACTCACGAAGACCCAAACCTCTGTTTTATTTCCAGTTAGTATTGAGGCTTTTGATTGTGTAGCAGTCAATTCCAGGTCTACATCCGGCTTGAACCCTTCACTTAATTCGGGCTTTACCGTGGTAGAGGGTCTACTGTCACATGAAGAAAAGAAAGGCCATATCATGGTTACTGCAGCACCTGCTCCAGCCGCTGCAAGAAATTTTCTTCTGTTTATTCCGAAAGGTTTTTTCATATCTCTTTAGGTTCAAATTATTTCCGTATCTGCTTTATCAGCCAGATAATCAATAGCACAAGCACGACTAGCAGCAGCCCCCAAAAGAGCCACATCCAGCCACCTCCGTGCATCCCA
This sequence comes from Roseihalotalea indica, assembly GCF_022458895.1. The sequence continues at coordinate 570,706 of NZ_JAINFL010000004.1, forward strand.
AATCCTGATCCCTGATCCATCATAATTTTCTTGTTTTAGTTTTTACTTAATTCAGCCTTATCTTTCCTCATTTTCAAAAACCACTTTTCCCCCATGAAAATCAGTGATAGCAAAACAGCCGAAACAATAATGAGCAGCATGTCACTCTCCACTTTCATCCATATAAAAGCCGCCAAAACAACTAGGTCAAGCACAATAGTGGCCAAAAGTATTGCTCCGTTTGCCTTGATTTCTTTGCGTAAATATTTAAAAACGCCCCATTGTATAATGACGTCCATGATTAAATAAAAAATCGCACCTAAAGAAGCTATCCTACTGAGATCAAAAAATATGGTTAAGGTGATAGCGATAACTATGGTATATGTCAACATATGCTGTTGCAGGTTACCTGGCATCCCGAAATGTCTATGAGGTATCAACTTCATTTCGGTAAGCATGGCGGTCATCCTGGAAATGGCGAACACATTGGCTAAAACACTTGATACGGTAGCAATGATGGCGATTCCTACGGTGAACCAGAGGCCATATTTTCCAAAAGCAGGCCTGGCCGCTTCAGCCAGGGAGTAGTCTTTGGTTTCTATTATTTTTGGAACGGAAAGGTTGACCGATACAGCGAATGCTACCAGCAAATAGACAATTGTACAGATAATGAGAGATATCCATATCGCTCTTCCTACGTTTTTGTGAGGCTTCACAATTTCTTCACCACTATTGGTGATGGTGGTAAATCCTGCATAAGCCAGAATTGAAAGCGCAAGAGCACCTAAATAACTTCCGATGGAGTAGTTGCCTGAAATTTCTTTTGGAACAACTTCGCCAAATGAAAAACCGGCTGCCCAAAGCCCTCCAATGGCAAAAATGGCTATACCGCCAACCTTGACTATTGCCATCACAAAAGAAACTCTGTCGATGACCTTATTGCCTGAAATATTGATCAAAAAAGTGATAATCAATAAAATTACACCCAGTAAAGGTATCCAAAAATCATGTTGATTTCCATCAAATAACTGCATGGTATAAGAGCCAAAAGTCCTGGCTACCAAACTCTGGTTAATGACCATGGCGAAAACCATCAATAGAGCAGCCACTGCCGTAATGATACCTTTACCATAAGCTTTCTTCAAGTACATAGCTATCCCTCCGGCTGAAGGATAAGCATTTGACATTTTTATGTAAGCATATGCACTAAACCCAGCGATTATTGCTCCAACCAGAAAGGCAATAGGAAACAATGATCCGGATAATTCAGCCACTTGCCCCAGCAGGGCAAAAATGGCTGCTCCAATCATAACCCCGGTACCAAGTGATATAGCTCCTGTGAGTGATAGGCTATTCTTCTTATATTTTCCCACTATCTAATTGGTCTTTTCCAGTTCAGCTTTTCTTTCTTCAAACTCGGTTTTATTTATTTCTCCTTTGGCATAGCGGTTTTTCAATATTTCCAGCGCAGAGCTTTCGTGGTTGGATTGATTGGTTCCTTTTTGAAAGATACCACCTCTCCCTAGCACGACAATCAGAACGATGACGAGTATCACCCCGATAATCCATCCGTACATCATAATTTGAGTGCTTTAATTGTATGTAATACCGGGAACCCCAGGCAATTGCGAGGCTTCCCGGCTGTAATTTTTAACCTGGTGTTACCTGAAATGGTACTATTGTTCCATTTCTTTATTCATGTCCATAGAAGTCGTATCATTCATCATATGTTGGTCAGACTGTTCGTTCTCATGCATGTGGTCATTATCGCCTTCCATCATTTCGGTTTGGTCATCATCCATCATATCGCCATGATTCTGGTTTTCGTCATGTTGTTGCGTGGTGCAAGAGATTGTAAGTGAGGTGACAAACAATACGATGAGTATTTTAACAAATTGATTTATTGAATTTTTCATAGTTTTCTGTTTTAGGTATTTAAATTATTGCCTATACCTGAGCTGCTTTTGGAAAAAGATGCTACTGGGCAAGGTATCCTCCGTCAGCAGGTAAATATGCTCCATTGACAAAAGAAGACTTCTCGGTTGCAAGCCAAAGTACAAGCTCAGCTATCTCATCTGGTTCCCCCAGTCTTCCCTGCGGATGAAGAGAGGTAATTTGTTCCATCTGTTCATCATCCAGATTATTCTCCAAAAGCGGGGTTTTGATAAATCCGGGACCAATGGCATTGACTCTGATCCCTTGTTTGGCATATTCCAGTGCGCCATTTTTGGTGAGTCCAACTATCCCATGTTTGGCAGCGACATAGGCACAACTGGAGGCAAAACCAACTTGTCCGAGGATTGAAGCCATATTAATAATAGTACCTCCACCGTTTTTAAGCATGGCCGGAATCTGGTACTTCATTCCATAAAAAACACCGGATAAATTAATGGCTATGGTTTTATCCCACGACTCTACACTGTATTCACCGATCAATGCACTTTCTCCTCCAACACCCGCATTGTTTACGGCAATATCCAGGCTTCCAAATTTGTCCATTGTGGCGTTAACCATATTAGAAACATCTTCAGCATTGGATGTATCAACTTTGATAAAAATTGATTCTATCTCGTGGGTCTTCAGCTTTTCTACTACTGCTTTCCCCTGTTTTTCATCAATATCCGCCACTACTATATTTGCACCGTTTTTGGCGAGAAGTACTGCAGTACTTTTACCAATCCCTGATGAAGCTCCTGTGATTATTGCGGTCTTTCCTTTTAATAACTGTTCCATTTTTCTGTTTCTTTAAATTCAAACTCTCATTAAAGACTTTCAATCACTGACCTTAGCTTAGACTGTATTTCTTTGGCTATTTCAGCCAGTTCCTTATTATCTACCGCCTGCATGGAGGCAACCGGATCCACTGCTGCGACCTCTATACCATCATCACTTTGTTGAACGATTACGTTACAGGGCAACATCGCTCCGATTTTATCTTCAGCCAGAAGTGCTTTATGAGCGAAAGGTGGATTGCACGCACCCAAAATTCTGTAAGGGCGAAAATCTTCATCCAATTTTTTCTTCAGTGTCTCTTTCACATCAATTTCAGTAAGGATACCGAACCCTTCTTCTTTCAATGCATCAGTAACTCTTTCTATAGCCTCATCGAAGCTGATATTTTTCAGTTTTTTTTCGTGATAATATTTCATGACATGTACTTTTTAGTTCTGTTATAGCTTAATGGTTTAGCGACAAAAACTCTGTAACAATTGTTACATTAGAGTTCGATACCTGATTATTCATTCAGATTTCTGGTTTCTTGATCAAGTTTACCCTCGAACTTAGGTACAGGCCTGTTTTTCTTTTCCTCTTCTGTTTCTACTACACCGTTTTCTCTGATGTCATTGATCAACCATTGCATTTCCATGATTTCCCTGCGTTGGGCTTTGATGATTTCGTCAGCGAGTTCCCTTACTCGTACATCTTTTATTTGAGCACGCTCACTCGTTAAAATAGCAATTGAATGATGTGGAATCATACCTTCCATGTAGTCAACACCTGTGACGGTAACCTGACTTCTCACCAGTCCAATACCACCGGCAATGAGCAAAACACCCAATGTAATAATCGCGATATTGGCACTTCGCTTCTTGTACATATTAAGCATAAACAATAGCATGATGATAATCATGGATCCGGCCATAATCAGCGTCATAAAAAGCCTTGTTTCACTAAACCAGAAATGATCAATAATCTGGTAAGAGTGGGTGTACATTAAAAAAAACATTGCTACCATTGCGGTTGCAATCATTGCAAAAAATTTAGCGTAATTGTTGCCGTGTTTCTGTTCGTTTTGCATCTTAATTGATTTTGATTAGGTTATTAATTTATCCACTTAGTATAGTGTGTTCTTATTATTTAAAATCTGACAGATAAGCCTCCCCCAGCTCCGAAGCGATTATCGTAACTGGCCATCAGGGAAAAGTTTCTAGATAGAAAGTATTCCAAGCCGGCTGACCAAGTCGTTTCACCTTTGTAGTCAACAGACTCATCGCTCCCTTCCTCTGTCAAATTATTCACCAAGCCAAAATCAGCCTGGTATTCGTAGTTTCCAAATATGGCGGTTCGTGGGAAAATCATAATTTCCCGGCTTACCCTGATTTCAGGCCGTAATTTGTTATCCATCCTTACGTCCAGATTGAACATATAGGGTGTGAAAAACCTAATACCGGCAATCGCAGTGACCGAAAGGTCATCTAAGCTGTTCTCAATTTCGTTCTCTACGTTTACTCCGGCAAAAACCCTAAAATAGTCATACAGATATCGCTCATAGGTAAATTCGGCTTCAATATTTTCATTGTAACCCACCTCAGCATTTAGGTTAAACTGATTTCTAATGTTAGAAGACACGAGGTTGATTTCTGTCATGTGTGAAGCTATATCAGCCATACCCCAACTGTAGAAATGATTACCCTCCCCAAACAAAATCTTTGCTGGATGTTTTTTCAACCGAGGATCACGTTCCGTGCCATAGCTTACCGCTCTGGCCATGCCACCAATCATGTGATAGAGCACATGACAATGCAGGAACCAATCACTATCTTCACTAGCATCAAACTCAATCACTGTTTTTTGCATAGGAGGCACATTAACAGTGTGCTTTAATGGAGAATAATCACCATGCTTGTTGATCACCCTAAAAAAATGACCGTGAAGGTGCATTGGGTGGTGCATCATGGTGAGGTTATTGAAGGTGATACGAACCTTTTCACCTTTTGAGATTTTAATAATGTCCGCCTCAGACAGCGGTACACCATTCATGCTCCAGATGTAGCGCCACATGTTACCGGTAAGGTTGAGCAAAATGTTTCTTACCGGCTGATTGTCATCAATTACAGTGCTGGCAGGAGCTTTCAAATAATCATAATTGTATTCGGAGAACATATTCATACTAGCCATTTGGTCTTCCGATTTTGATACTTTCATTTCCATGTCTTGTTCATGGCCCATTTGTGAATGATCCATGTTTTGCTTAATGCCCTCCATTTGGGTTTCCTGCTGGTTGTTCATGCCATGATTCATTTTGGAATGATCCATACCCTCCATTTTCATGTCACTATCCATCTGCATACCCCAGTTGTTCATCATCTCATCGGGTTCTTCATTACTGGGGTTGAATTTCATAGCGGGGGCTCCCATTCGCATATTCATTTTGGCCATTTGTTGCATCATCTTGATCTTATCCGGCCTTTCTACCACGGGAGCAGCTAAAATTTTTCCTTTGCCGAGATAAGCCTGGGAATGACCAGACCCATCCTGGGCCATTGCTCTAAATTCAATCTTACCCTCGTTCGGAATAGTGACGATAAAATCATATGTTTCAGCTATGCCAATAAAAGTCTTATTGCGCCTCACTGGTACTACATTTAGTCCATCGGCAGCTACCAATAAGGGGGCTTCCCCACCAAAGGTCATCCAGAATTGCGAAGAGGCTGCTCCGTTAATAATGCGTAGACGCACCTTCTCTCCCGGCTCAAATTGTGGATATTCCTGCACTTCCTCTCCGTTGTTAAGAAAGGCAGGGTAATAGATGTCGGCAATGTCAGCACTTTCCATCCGTTGTCTCCAGAAATTTAACTGGGCACCAAAGGCCCCACGGGCAATGACCTGATTGAGCGGAGTTGCCGTACCTTTCTTGATGTTATACCACTCGTTACCCCGCTTTAAATTGCGCAGCACATTTCTTGGTTTTTGATTAGTCCAGTCAGAAAGCACCATCACTAACTCCTTATCATAATCCAGAGTTTCCCCTTCTTTCGGGTCTATTATGATAGAACCATACACCCCACTTTGCTCTTGCAACATGGTATGGGAGTGGTACCAGTAAGTACCGGATTGTATCAGTGGGAACTCGTATTTTTGAGTTTGACCAGGTTCTATAGGCGGAGTAGTTAAATAGGGCACACCGTCATAAAAGTTGGGTAGTAGTAATCCATGCCAATGAACAGAGGTTTCCACATCCATCTCATTTTTTACATATATTACGGCATAATCACCTTCTTCAAACCGAATAGTGGGACCTGGAATGCTGCCATTGACAGTCATTCCCATAGTTTCTTTTCCAGCTTTATTGACAGTTTCTTGTCTTATCGTTAGATTGTATATTGTCGTGTCAGTTTGAGCCAACACCGATGAAGCGCCTAGGGTCAGTAATACTACAATTAGTATATTCTTTATTTTCATATATTTAATTTGTTGATTCTCTGATCTTTAGATTTTATTTTTATTAAGGAAGTAACATACATCAACCCTGTTTTAGTTATGAAACTTCACTTTAGATGTATGATATTTTATCTTTCTAATATTGACGCGGACATTCTTGCATTATCAATAAATACAAGAGGCTAGTTCAAAAAATCTTGCCAATGATAGCCAAATGGCATAAGTACTTGATTTACAAAGCCTTTTGTAAAATTGAAAATGAAAGAGTATCCAAAAAGTGTATCAGGAATTACACAGGGAAAAGCAGCCCGGAAAACATAAGGATCTCATTCATGTATTTATAGTATTGATATTCAGGTGCTTATAAAATTATATCTACTGAATGTCCTGAAAATGTATAAAATGATTTCTTTTTTATACAAAATTCAGTCATAGGTCATCCAAAAATCCTCTGTTGATCCTTAATCTTTTTTTGTAATCGGATATAGATAACCCTGTAATTCGCTTGAACTGGTTTGATAAATAGTGTACACTACTATAGCCCAATTGTAACGCAATTTCACTCACATTAAGCTGATCATAATCCAGTAACTCCTTTACCTTTTCAACCCGCAAAAGGATGTAGTATTTTTCCAGTGTATGCCCGGTCTGCTTAGAAAAAATCTTGCTTAGATAATTGTAATTCTTGCCAATTTCTGAAGAAACAAAATCCGATAGCTTTTTCGCATTTTTACCTTCCTGCTCTAAATGCTTCAGATAAGCCAGTACGGCAGTTTTGGCCTCTTCGGCCAATATGCTATCCGCATCGTATAGCAGTTCAAACCCAAATTCTTTGAGCTTATTATCTACAATATGAAGTGTAATAGCCTCTGGCAATGTAACCTCGGCATAACCCAGCTTTACAGCTTGCACCTCAGCACCTAACGCCTTTAATTCATTTTCTACAACCATTATACACCGGGGACAAACCATATTTTTTATATGTAGTGTAGTTGTCATTTTACAGTAGCTTTATTTTTTCGGTATGGAAGTTTTTTGACCTTTCGCACTGTAGGTGAAGAAATGTAAAATAACACGAATCCTGATAGTACCGTCAGTAAGCCGAACGCAGAAAATGATCTTAGCAGCCAATTATTAAAGTCATCACGGCTCTCATAATCCATGGTATGCGTCATCCATAAGAAATCAAACCACCGCCAGCTTCTATGTCGTACCCGTTGAAAACTTCCATCTGTAGCCGATACGTAGGCCATTAGATTAGGCGATTGCTGATAACTAATCGCCCAGGCAGGTAAAGGCCGTCCTCTGTACTCGTGATGATTGGTAACTTCAGTTATGTACTGTGCCTCTTCAACCTGAAACTGATCGGCTACATGCTCATTAGCAATGGCAATTGCCTCATCCTTAGAAATATCATGCTTCAAGTCACCGGTGCTGGCACGAATAAGATATGTTTCATTAATCCAATAATAGGGCTCACCATCAATGAACTTGAGCACTAAAGAGCTTACCTCGAGGGTTGAATCTATCTGATCCAGGCCAATTAGACCGGACACGGCATGCTCGGGGGGCGGTTTTAAAAAGTGATCACCGTGGATCTCGTCAATGTCCGTCCAGCTAAAGTATAATCCGCTAATTGTCCAGAATAAAAACTGAACACCTATGATAGCGCCTAGGTAACGGTGTATTTTTCTGATATAATAATTCCTGTTTTTTTTCATTCACCAATACATTTCTGATATGCCTCACCTTATGCTTTTGAAGCAGTCTTGAGGGCCATACCATTATTTTAAACTTAAAAGTAGAGCAGAAATAGAAGTATCTCTACTTCGGGTAATTCAGTAAGTAGAAATGATAGGCTAATTCAAAAATGACTGGATAAAGATTCGGATGTTAATATTCTTAAAGGGGGGAGCTTTAAGTCGTATCCATTTAATCCAGTGGTTGGTATTTAATAGGTATGTAGAGTAAGCAGTCCACAACTCATTACTCACAAATACTTTCAACTCTTTCTGTCCCAGGTCAATCAGGCTAAATTCACCAGCCTTTTTGTACAGGTAAATTTGGCTTATTGAGTCACAGCACTTTTGTGTTGGACAGCAACCTCCCTTATCTTCCGAATCACTTTTTGTATGATGATCTTCATTACCTCTATGCGGTTTTGATAAATCACTTTCTTCATTGTGGTTATGCTGCTTAACCTCATGAACATCAGCTAATGGAGGGCAACTTACTTCTTCAATGCAGAAACAACTTCCCATGCCACAGGCAATACGAATAGCCCCGGTACTTACAAAAAGTACCAGTATGGCAATCACAAGGTTTTTATTTCTTACAAATTGAAGCATTTACATGAAATGGATATTTAAATATAATAATTAAGCCGGTACATTTAAAGGTATACTTAATGCTTATCCAAATAAGCGTTATAGTTTCCTTCAGAAGAAAAATACAGGACTTCCTTTTGCTGTCCCGGTTTAAAAGCAATAAATGCCTCCGCTTTATCCACCTTTTCTCCTGAATAAGGGTCTATGGTGTACCGCACATTGTCGGTATTCTCTTTTATTTTGGCAACGCACATTTGGCAACAGCCATAGTAGGTTTTACCTTCCGCCTCAACCGGAATTTGCTCTATGCCCATAAAGGCATCATTGACCATACAAACCAGTTCGTTCGGTATTTGCTCATTTTCCTTTACTTCAACCGGAATTCGGTTAAACACATCAGAAAATTGCCAGAAAAGGCCTCCAATGATTAAAAGGCCAAATCCAGAAAGTATTATTATTGATTGTCTGTCCATAATTGAAAAGATTTATTGTTATATATACTCAGTATTAGACGGGCACCTTACCTGTATACACGACACCTTCTATCTTGTTAGTTATTTCTTAATTCCTTCATAATAGCAAAATGACCCTATCCTGGTATTGATAAAGGCCGTCTCTTGCACATCCGAGAAACCAGCCTCCCTAATGTAATCTGGTAGTAAACCTTTTACATTAGCCGTAGTGGTTTTGAAACCGTCCAGCAACTGCACAGTGTAGAAAGCTATTCGCATCCATTGAGTTTTTGCCTTACCCCAATCGCCAATAATAAGTTTACTTCCAGGCTTCAGTACACGATGCAACTCCTTCAAGCTTTCCAGTTTGGCCACCTCATCTAACTGATGAAACACAAGACAGCTATAGGCCTTGTCAAATTCCGCATCATTATAAGGAAAAGTGCCACCGTCATAGAGCCGAAGATCAACACATATATCTCTATCTCTGAGCTTGGCGAAAGCTATACTACTGACCTTTGGGTCAATGTCCAATCCGTGAAAATGAGAATTGGGGGACTTTTGAGTAGCTAACACAAGATTAGCCCCAGTACCAAAACCAAATTCAAAAATCTTTTCATCAGGTTGGGGATTTAGCTTTTTGATCAGCAACTTCCTGAATTTCTTTTCCGGCATGGTCAGGCTAATAGTAGTATCATACAGTCCTGTCAGGAAATTATAACCTAATGCAGGGATAAATTTAGGTATTGTTTTACTCTCTTTGTTTTTCATTTTTTCTTTCAATTGCCTTCGTAATAAGTCCTCCCATCCTTGACTGACCAAACATTTGTGGGAACCAAATGCACAAAAGACACAACACTGATCAGTGGGTGTTACAATTTCACTTTCGCATTCCCTACAATAAAAACTCTGCTGACCCTTATCCATGGGTAACTTTTGAAGCTGTGTTGCACCACAAACAGGACATCTAAGCGCAGAATCAAAGAAGAACTGAGACATAAAAGTGATTTCAACATTTTGCTAAAGTAATTATGACCTAATTCTAGAGATTAGCTTAGCAGATGCCGGACTAATTTTGCAGATTTGGTGCCTGCAGGAAGAGTGGATGACCGACTGTTTGTACGGGCATACAGTCTCATATACCCACTCTTCAACAGGACTTAGCTTTATTTATCCTCCTCCTTATTCATTGCCTTTTCTTTGAAGAAACAGTGTGCCGCACATGCATGAAGCTTGTAGTTTTTATGCACGGTACCTAATTTGTGCCCTTCCGGATCAAGTATTTCACATTTATCCCCCAATTGTTTCGTCTTAAGAATTAGTACTCCATCGTTGTTATAATATTGGCCGCCTTTTTTTGCTTTACCGAGTGAATTTCCTTCCGCATCGTAAACTTTCCCGCCCCTTATGAAGCCAAGCTTTTTCCCTTCTTTATCAAAGACCATATCCTCTTTACTGATGTGCCCCAATTTTGTACCGCCATCATCTAAAACCTCACCCTTTGCATTAATATGAAGCTGTCGTTGATTCTTGTTACTTGCTTGAGCAAATAAGCCTTGTGCTACCAGGAGCATTCCTATCATGAATGCTACACTGAAAATGACATTTGTTTTCACAATACATCTGATTTGTTTCTGCATGAAAAGAAAGGTATAGGATTAAAAGTCCACTCCTTCCAATTCATGCAGGACTTAATTTTTAATTAATTGTTTCCTTCACACTCCCACATTTCAACATTTTGTCACCGAAATAAGGATTTTTGATCTCCTTCTCATTTGATAACCAAAAAGCACCGGTGTTTCCATTGGCCATAGGGCAGTACTCCAGGTATATTTCACCCATTGAGAGTGTACTGGCTTTAACCAATGTTGTCATTTCATTACTTAACACGGCAAAGGCTTTTCGCTGCTCATCCAGGGTAGAAGCCGAAGCTACTTTACCTGCTTCGGCCTGTGCAGATTTGGTATTCTCTAAGGAAGCCAAAGACTTTTGAAGCTTATCAGCAGCCCCTTTAGCTTCCTCCGGCTGAGATGCTACCAATGCTTCTTTGAGGTGAATATAATGGCCGTAAGCTTTACTCATCGCTTCATCTTTGAACATTGGATCCATCTGTTGTCCACCGGATTGTTTACCATGCCCTGCATGATCGTGTTGTGCCAAGGCCCCGAAGGCTGCGAAAGCCAGAGCCATCATTAGAACTGCCTTTTTTCTCATTACATTTTTCATTTTATTGATTTTTAAAGGTTAAACATTTGTAGAATGGCTATCCCGACCACTATAAGAATGACGATTCCCCAGATGATCCGAGAAAACCATATTTTTAATTTTGATGGGGGCTTTTCATCCCCCGTTTTGCAACATTCCTTCATTTGATTGTTGATTTCACTTCACCACAAGTAAGCATGGCCTCTCCGAAATACGGATTGCGAATCTCCTCTTCGGTGCTGAGCCAGTTAGCTCCTTTGTTATTATCCGCCATAGGACAAAACTGGACATACAGGGTTTGGTCCAATGGGTTGAAAGCTTTGGTCAAATCAATCATCCCTTCAGACACCTGTTGGAATGCTTTACGCACAGCCTCAATATCTTTCAAATGCTGTACGTGTTGCAAGGCATTTTTCAAATCACTGCTATGGTCCATCCACGCATTATGTGATGCTCCGGTAAAAATTGACATATTCACTGCATCCAGTTTTGCTTTCAACTCATTAGCCGCACTCTGAGCCTCAGCTAAATTGTCAGCCACTAGTGCATCCTTGAAATTCAGGTATTCCTCATAAAGAGGCTTTAATGCATCTTTAGCTTTTTGGTTGATTGAAACAGATTTTACTTCCGCTTTTTTCCCAGGTGTGGAGGTTGAAGAAGAAGCCGACATCTCCATACCCCCATGATTATGGCCTGTCATGGCCGGGCCACCCTCAGGGTTCATCATGCTCGGTTTCCCTGCCAGTTGGGCGGCTGCATCAATGCTGAAGGTGCCATTGACTGCTATTTCTTCACCTTCCTCCAGGCCACTCTCCACAATAAAGCTGTCACCTAAACCCGGCCCAAGCGTTACATCACGCATCATGAAACTTACTCCACTGCCGGAGGTATTTTTCACATAGACTACAGAGCGTTTACCCGTCCACATTACGGCTGTTTTCGGAACGATAACATTGTTGGACTTTTTCGGCAATGTAGCTTCTACCGTACCGGATGCAAACATTTCAGGTTTTAGCTGATTGTCTTTGTTGGGCACTTCTACCCGGGCCTTGGCTACCCGGGTTTTTGGATTAATTACCGGATCTAAAAAGCTTATCTTGCTTTCAAACGTTTGGCCCGGGAGTGATTGAACTGTAAACCGCACCTGGTCTCCCTTATTTATCCAGGGCATATCCGACTCATACACATCAAACAGCACCCATACGCGTGATAAATTTGCAATCTCATAAATAGGTTCCCCTCGCTTGATGTAGTCACCCACATTTACATTTTTGCTCAACACATAACCTGAAATGTCTGCCGTAATGGGAAATTCATCGGAATGGTTGCCACTTTCTAATATTTTATCTATCTGGCTATCTGAAAGCTTCCAGTTTTTGAGTTTTGCCCGGGCTGATTTAAATAATTGTGGTTGTGTATCTTTGATTTTTTGCGCTTCAAACAATTCCTCCTGAGCAGTAACTAAATCAGGCGAATAGATATAGGCAATTACCTGTCCCCTGCGCACATATTCACCTGTGAAGTTAACATTCAGTCGTTCAATTCTACCTGGAATGTGACTGGATTGAGAGGAAACAAGCCGCTCATCTTCCTGTACCTTCCCGTTTAATCTAACTGTTTTCACTGGATCCATGGTACCCACAATGGCAGTTCTAATATCAGCCAGTTGCATGGCGGTAGGCGACATACTTACTGCCATCGGGTCAAGTACTTCATCCTGATCATCCTCCAAAGGAATGAGGTCCATGCCACAAATAGGACAGTCTCCGGGTTCACTCTGACGGATCTGTGGGTGCATAGAGCAGGTCCAGACGGTTTCTCCGGCTATTTCTGTCGTGTGCTGGTGCTCATCATCCATTTTACTCTCAGATGATGAACCACCAAAAATCAACCAACCCAGCAATAACCCTATTGCCAGTGTTGACAGTGCTATGATTATTATTTTTTTATTCGTATTCATCTTAATATGTTTTTGCAGTTAAGTAATTGAGTCTGGCCAGGGCAATTTGATACTGTGTTTCGGCCGTTGCCTTCATCTTTTCATATTTTAGTAACTGTTGCTGCATACGCAGCACTTCTTCAAATTCATTTCCTGAATTACCGTAAGCAGTAAACAATAGATTTAGGGCCTGATTGGATTCCTGAATTTGTTGAGCATACAGCTCAAGCAACTCTTGCTGTTGTTGAATTTCAAACCAAGCCATTTCGTAGTTTGACGTAAGGGTATTGGCAAAATCCTCTTTTTGGAGCGCATAGCTTTCCTGCATGAGTTGTGCTTCTTTTACAGCTGCTTTGTATTTGCTTCGGAAAATGGGAATGCTGACAGAAACCATCGGCATCAAGGCATTTTTACCATTGTCTTGGGGAGCTGCCATATCAGAAGCCAGATCTGTACGTTCTCCGACCAATACATAATCCAGCCCTACTCCAAACTTTGGAAGCCCTTGCTTATAGGCTACCTCCTCACCTGCCTCACTGGAAGCTATTTTTAACTCCAATTCTTCCAACATAGGGTTGTTCGTAAGCAAAGAGTCCTTTCTAAAATTATCAGGCAAGGCTTGAGCAACGAGAGAGTCCTCTACAATTACCAATGCGTCTTCCTCTCTGTTGAGCAGTTTATTAAACCGGGTCAGCAGAGGAGCTTCCTTATCGTTCAGAATAGAAAGGTTGCTTGTGGCATCTTTCAACATAATATCAACACGCAAGAAGTCAACCATAGTACCGGCTCCATTTTCAAACTTCTTATTGGCAATGGTTTTATAAGACTCCAGTATTTCAATATTCTCCCGCTCAATCTCTTTCCATTGATTGAGCTCATAAAGCGGATAGTATGCTGCTGCGACCTGATAATACAAGCGGTTCCTGGCATCCAGAAAAGACTGGTATTTAGCTTCAGCCATCAAAGCCGCAGCATCACCCTGTGCTTTCAAGGTACCAAACCAGGGAAACATCTGTGTTAAAGAAAACCTGGCCCGTTGCGGTCCCACCCTCGTTTCTACCGGTGAAATGAAATAGCCAAAAGAGAAATTAGGATCCGGCAAAGTATTTACCTGTTCCACTTTCTGAATAGCCGCTTCAAATTCCCGGTATTTCGCCTGTAGACCGGGATTGTTTTCTGCTGCTATTTTTAAATAGTCATCCAGGGTCTGAGCAAAGCCTATTCCACCCCCAAGAAATATGATGATTATGATATTGATAAATATTTTCATGATAGTGTCTTTTTGAATCTTCTTTCTTCTCTCATGCTGTAGAGGACTGGAACAATAAAAATGCTCACCAAGGCAAATGCCATTCCTCCAAATGATGGTATGGCCATTGGAATCATAATATCTGCGCCCCGTCCGGTAGAGGTAAGTACAGGCAACAAGGCGATCATGGTGGTGGAAACAGTCATCAGGGCCGGCCTGATTCTTCGGAGTCCGGCTTCCACAACGGCTTCCCTTACTTTTTTCAAATTATCAGGACGGTTTCTTTCAAAACTCTGATCCAGATAAGTGGCAATAAGTACTCCGTCATCCGTAGCGATGCCAAAAAGTGCAATAAAACCAACCCAAACCGCCACACTTAAATTGATGGTATGCATCTGAAAAAGGTCTCGCATATTAGTACCGAATATGGAAAAGTTGACAAACCAGTCTTGGCCGTACAACCAAAGCATGATAAATCCACCGCTGAAAGCCATTGCAATACCGGTAAATACCATTAAGGATGTAGAAACTGATTTAAACTGGAAATAGAGTATCAGAAAGACAATCCCCAGCACCAATGGAACGATAATAGAGAGCCTTTTTTCCGCCCTTACCTGGTTTTCATAACTGCCAGAGAACTTGTAACTGATCCCGGAGGGAACAATTAAGGCCCCTTCATCTATCTTGGACTGAATAGCCGCCTGTGCATCATTGACTACCCCAACTTCAGAGTATCCATCCCTTTTATCAAACAATACATATCCCACTAAAAAGGTCTCCTCACTCTTTATCGCCTGTGGCCCCCTCACATACTCAAAGTCCACCACCTGGCTGATCGGTATTTGTGCACCTGTAGGTGTAGGAAGAAGTATTTTACCCAATGACTCAGGGTCGTCCCGAAGCTCACGCGGGTAGCGTACCCTGACCGGGAAACGCTCACGGCCTTCTACAGTAGAGGTAATCTTCATACCTCCAATGGCTGTTTCAATAGTTTGTTGCACATCTTCCACATTCAACCCATAGCGTGAAATTTCATCACGATTAATATTCAGATGCAAATAGGGTTTACCTACGATCCGGTCAGCAAATACGGCTTCTGCCTTTACAGAGGGAACATTTTTAAGAACTTCCTCTAGCTGAAGCCCAAAATCCTCAATGGTTTTAAGATCAGGGCCATAGACTTTGATACCCATTGGGGCTCTCATACCTGTTTGGAGCATGACCAGCCTGGTTTCAATGGGCTGTAGCTTCGGAGCAGAAGTAACTCCTGGTATTTTGGTGACCTTCACGATTTCATTCCAGATATCATCCGGGG
Organism: Roseihalotalea indica; assembly: GCF_022458895.1. The sequence goes on from NZ_JAINFL010000004.1 coordinate 586,334, forward strand.
ATTTTATCTGTGGCCGCCAGTTGCGGAAATAATTCCCGTTATCATCAGGTATGAGTTCCTCCAAGATAACCCCTCGGTTAATGGCTTTCTCATTAGAAAGACTATCACCGCTGTTTAGTATGAAGCGATCTTCCTTATCAACTTTAAACCTTACCCGATGCCCTTTTTCACTGAGCATGTACTCCGGTTTATAGTTGATAATATTTTCATACATGGAAATGGGTGCCGGATCCAAAGCAGATTCTACACGTCCAAGTTTTCCCACCGTGAGATCTACCTCGGGAATATTAGTCAGTAACATATCAAGTTGTCCAACCACTTTGCGGTTATACTCAATGCCGGAATGAGGCATAGAGGTAGGCATAAGTAGGAAACTCCCTTCATCAAGGGAAGGCATAAATTCTTTGCCAACACCTGGGAAGGTATGGGTTAAGCCAGACCAGACTGTAGTTGTCCGAAGATCCCAGCCGAGCTTATCAAACGCTTTAGGTATAAACCCGAAAACAGTATTAAAACCCAACCAAACATTAGCGCCAAGCAAAATCAAGAAAGTAGGTATTAATAAAAACTTAACTTTATTATCCAGGCACCATTTTAATATAGATTTATAGTAATACTCTAAAAGCGTAAATGAGCCCAGAATAAGTCCTACCAAGAGCGCTACAAAGATTACATTAAGCAGCAAGGTTTTGCCTGCTCCCAAAGGAAGCCAGTATTTTGCCAGAAGCCAGGTGATTCCCAATACCACAATAATCAGATCAGCCTTTTGAATAAGCTTTACATACCATTTGCCTGAATCAGTGTGCTCTTCCGGATATTTGTCTTTAAGGATACCCGCCAGGCCATAAAGGGTCAGTATAATGCCCGCCCAATAGTAACCGGGAATCAATGCCAACAGTCCGACTACTACCAATGCGATGTTTACCCATCTTGAGACTATTTTATTTTTAATGCGCGCTCCAAAAAACCAATGAGCAAGTGTTGGTAAAATGATTAATGAAACAATCAATGCGGCTATCAACGCGAAGGTTTTGGTAAACGCCAGCGGTCCAAATAACTTACCTTCTGCTGCTTGCATGGTAAACACCGGGATAAAGCTGACAATGGTGGTGGAAACGGCTGTAAGTATAGCGGTGGCTACTTCCGCAGAACCATTGTATATGGTTTCAATAAGCTTTTGGCCAGGAGGAGCTTCATCAATGTGCTTGATAATGTTTTCCGAAAGGATGATGCCCAAATCTACCATAGTGCCAATGGCGATGGCAATACCTGATAAGGCTACAATATTGGCATCCACTCCAAAATACCTCATGGCAATAAATACCATCAATACGGCAATCGGCAGAATACTTGAAATAAGAAATGACGCCCGAAGGTTGTAGACCATCACAATAACCACCAATATGGAAATCAGGATTTCTAATGAAAGAGCCTCTTCCAAAGTTCCCAATGTTTCATAAATGAGTTCTGAACGGTCGTAAAAAGGTACGATGGTCAGTTGGCTCACTGTGCCGTCTGCTAATGTTTTTTTCGGCAGGCCGGGCGCAATTTCCTTAATCTTATCCTTGACATTGTTAATGACCTTTAAGGGATTCGCACCATAACGGGCCACTACTACACCGCCCACTACTTCGGCACCATCCTTATCTAAAAGCCCTCTGCGAGTGGAGGGACCTAAGGAGACTACACCAATGTCTTTAATACGGACGGGAACATTTTCCTGAACAGCAACTACGGCCTTTTCAATGTCTTCCACTTTTTTGATGTAACCCAAACCACGCACCAGGTATTCTGCCTGGTTGATCTCAATGGTTTTAGCCCCTACGTCTTTATTTGATTTCTGTACTGCCTGCATTACTTTATGCAAGGGTATATCGTAGGCTTTTAGGGCATCGGGATTAACATCAATCTGATATTCCTGTACAAAGCCTCCAATGGAAGCTACCTCCGAAACGCCTTCCGTTGCATTTAATCCATATTTGACATAGAAGTCCTGTACGGTACGGATTTCGTGTAAATCCCAACCTCCGGTAGGGTTTCCACCTTTATCTCTGCCCTCAATGGTATACCAATATACCTGGCCCAGGGCAGTGGCATCAGGCCCGAGTGCCGGCTGCACCCCTTCCGGCAATAAGCCTGAAGGCAAGGAACTGAGTTTCTCAAGGATCCTGGAACGTGACCAATAAAATTCCACATCTTCACTGAAAATGATGAAGATACTGGAGAAGCCAAATATGGAAGAACTCCTTATAGATTTTACGCCCGGTATACCCAATAGATATGTAGTCAATGGATAAGAAATCTGATCCTCAATATCCTGTGGAGACCGGCCTTGCCATTGGGTAAATACAATTTGCTGATTCTCCCCAATATCCGGTATGGCATCCACGGGGACGGGGTCGGAAGGCAATGCCCCTATTTGCCAGCCGAAAGGGGCGGTAACAATGCCCCAGGCAATAAAGCCAATTAATATGAGAACGGTAACCAACTTGTTCTCAAGAAAATATCTTATAATTTTATTAAGCATATTATTTACATTCAATTTTTAAATTGATTTAAAAGGCATAGAAATAATGCCTCAGGGCTTTAGCGAGCTATGCCCTTGATCACGATTAATTGAATGAAATGCTTAAATAAGGAAGGACTGAACGAGTATAGGTATATCGCGTTCAATCAAAGGAGGGGAATAGTTTTTATATTCTGTTTTGTCTGCTTCAGAAGAATATGTTATGCCGATAAAGGTTGCAAAAAATGCGGCTACAAATTCTAAGCTCAACGAACTACCAATAACCTGAGCTTGAAATTCATCTTCTACCTCAAGAGATTGATACTCATTTTCACAGCAGGGTTTTTTCTTGAATTGATTTTCTTTTGACGTTTCGGTTTCACAACCGCTTTCCATATCGGACATACCACAATGTAATTCTGTATGGCCAACTACTATTTGCGTTTCCATTGCCATTCCTCCACAATAGTGTGTTACCATTGCAAAGCCGGAATTGCCAGCCAGAAAAATTAAAAGTAGCGATATGGAAATTATTCTTTTCAAGAAATTATCTTCCTCAGTAATTTTGATATACGCAAAGTAAACCTAAATGATTCCTGTTCCTGTTCAATATCTTGTTTTAAATGTATGAAATTTCTCTTCCTTTCAGGTAGCAAAGGTAAACTCACCTTGTTTTAAGCATTTTAAGCAATTAATCAAGTATTACATTTTTTCAATTTCAAGTGAAAATCCACAGATACTTCATCTCTCACTTTTATCGTTCCAAATAGCTTTTGAGGAGGTTGCAGACCAAAATCTGAAAAAAGAAAAGTCCGGCTGCCTTCCAAATGCTTATGATTCTCACCTTCTTCTTTTACTATGCATGAAACTGTGTAGACATTAGACTTTCCTGCCAGGGTGATTTCTACTTTGCCGAATAGTCCGTTTTCGTGGGAGGAACTCTCCTTCAACTCAATAAACCTAATACTTATCTCCGGAAACTTATTAGCCTTTAGGGTTTTGGCAAAGTCCCGGGTCATCATAGAGTTATGGCAATCAAAGCCAGCTGCCTTCATAAAAATCTCACCACTAAATGAAGGGTTTTCAGCACCTTGAGGATAGTTTTCCATCATGGTATCCTCTCCTTCATAATTCACTGAAAGGCAGTGAAACTGATTGATATTAGTTGTTCCTGATATCTCCACCCGACTCTTACCAGTAACCCGCCATTGTGTTTCTTTGCATGTCTCGGCACTACAGGAAAGAATTGGGTTGAAATTTATGACTACCATGAGTAAGCAAAGCGTCATTGTTTATTACTTTTTCTTGCTGTTGTCTGATTGCTGACCGTGATTATTCCTAAACTTTTCGTTGTACCAAAGGCCCAGTGCATCGGCTTCCTCACCTGACAGCAACTTCAAGGCTTTTTCATACTCCTTCCTCAAAAGCTCTTTATCAAAGCTTACTTTTTCAAGAATATTTTTACAATATTGAAGCTTGTCCATTTCTAATTTAACTCAGAAAAGTGCCGGATAAACGTTCCGGCACAATAATACTTCTGTTTAAAAACTAATTACCGCCTCTATATTAATTCCATCAAATTCGCCTCCATTGTATTTGGTGCCTGTCCAGCCTTCGCCTTCATACTTTTGAGATACATATTCCAGCTTGGCCATTACATTTTTAGTCATGTACCAACCACCACCAATATTCACCCGATTAATTTCTTGTGTTAAAGCATTTTCAACCATCTCTCCTGAAACAGTATTATACCTTCCACCTAGATAAAATTGTTCAGTATTGCCAAAACGATAGAGAAGTTCCCCTGCTAACTGTGTAAAAGCCCCTCCACCTTGATCGTCACTGTTTGAGGCTACTTCGTAAATCCCGAAAAACTCCAGTCCTTTATATTTTATGAATGGGTTGATTTGAATAGCTGTTAGTTCTCTGAATCTTGGATTGAACCGTCCTTCAAAGGGGCCTCCATCACCGTCCAGCGTTTGCATGACAGTGTAATACCGCGATCCTGCCCGATCTCCACCGTAAATCCAGGAGCCTGTCGTAGTACCTTTATTGATATACCAGGAACCTGTTAAACGTAATCTGAAGTCATCACTTAGTTGATTGTCATAACCGAGTTTTCCATAGAAAGATGCCTTGTTGTCAGAATTATCGTTGACCACTACGCTCTGATTAAGTTTCCCATTCGTAATTCCAATTACTCCTAAAAAACCATTTTTCATTATAGTAAGCTCACCGAAAGCCTCCGTTGAAAAAGCATCCATAATATAATTGCCCACAAATGGGTTAAAAATAGCCCTTGCATTATCGCTTCTTCTGAAGTGGGCATCTCCATAATTAAACTCATCTAAGCCAATAGTTATACGGGCTACATCCATAAAGCCCTGCATAAAACCCGGTTTTATAAAGTCCAATTTGTCAATTTGAAGATAACCACCTTTCACCCATGCTTCCCTGTGATTTTGGGATGAAAGATAAGTCCTCAGGTGCATTCTCAACCCATCATACAGCTGAACATCAATGTTGAGGTTAGCTGTGGGAAGATTGAAGTTTGTTCCTAATTCTACCAAACTGTCTAGCGAATTGGTTTGATTGATACTTTGAAATTGCATAGCAAAATCACCTCCGATACGTACTTTCACTCCATCAAACTCCACGGTGTCTTGCTTGGATGGTTCAAATACATTAAGACCGGCTTTGTCATTAGGCCGAAAATACTGCAGGGCAGGTTGCTGTGCATACACTATACTTGATGTCAGAAGTATTAGTGATAGTATGGTAATTCTATACCCGTTGTTTCTCGTTTTCATAATTATCTGCGTTTTAGTTTATTAACTTAAAAGTTGTTTCAAAAGAAATTTGTAGTTTGTCCCCCGTTTTAATTGTGCCTAATAGGGCTTTGGGAGGCTCTATATTAAATTGTGTAAAGGTGATAGGGAATGATCCGGAAAACTGTACAGTATTCCCGGTAATTTCATAATCCACTTGAAGGGGAACCAAACTTTTAGTACCGGCAATAGTCAGATTACCCTTTGCCCGTAACGACTGATCGGTAATCGTCTCAATTTCTATCAGCTCAAATTGTATTTCGGGGTATTCTTTTGCAACAAGTGCTTCATAGGCATTGTCATCCATGCTGCCTTTTCCACTCTTTAATGATTTAGTGGGCAAGGTGACTACAAGTGAATTGATGCGAGTGATTTTTTGGTTTTCAATGGTTATTTGCCCCTCTCCAGTGGCATCATCCGATACCATATCCCAATCGTGAAGAGTAGAGGTGCCTGATACTTTAAATTCTTGATTAATGGTGAGTGTATAGGCATTTTGGGCAACTGTTTCTCCACCAACTATTAATAATATGGCCAATAACAACGCCCACTTTAGTTGACTTTTTGGTTTTACCTGACTCTGTACCTGCATATAGCCTCTCTTTTTGAAATATTGAATCCAAAAGTATTGAGAGAGGCTGGGGTGATCTGTACAGTATTATGGCTTTTATGTATGAATTCTTGTTTTGAGAGCACTTTGTTGAATGCAATGTCTATTGAAGCTATTTCGGACGAATTAGCCAAATAAAAAACGGTAGGCGTGAAAGAGGATGAGCAGGTACAATAACTTTACATACTGACTGATTATATCTAAGGAGTTTTATTCCGAAACTACTATTTTGGGAAAAAAATTGGGTGTGTTTTCATCAGAATAGATTGGAACTATAGTTCAACACAAACATGGAAAATACAACCAAAGCAGTAACCCACAAAAACACCTGACTCGCCATACTTTTATTTTTTGCCTTTTTACAATTCTCACAACTTTGATTGTTCTTTTATGACCATAAGCTTGGTAAAACGAAAAACCTAATGATAAAAAGGCCAGCGCGTATAAATAGGGCCGCATAGGATGTAGCCATGAAAACCACGTAACCGTAACCGAAAAACCGGCAATACCAACAATAATAGCCGGCCCCCAGCAACAAAAGAAGGGGGCTATTGCAGAGGTCAGACTTAGACCTAATAAAGCATTTTTCTTCATGGGTCTTTTAAAATTATAAGACTTCAGTTATCCTAATATTCCATGTATTACTTAACCCATCATCCTCTTCATCCTTTACCCGCCCTATCAGCTGAACTTTACCGGGCTTAAGTTTTGTAAGTATGTTATCAGGAGTATCTGAGCTGACTTTGAATGTTTCTCCGTTTACGCTTACACTCCATTTATTTCCATCGTTCACCAATTCTCCATTTAAAGTAACTTCTGCACTTCTGGCCGAAAACCCGTTATTCTTTACTTCTTTTTGGATTTTTTGTAAGGATAAATCATTATCTGCAGCTAGCTTAAGATATGCTTTCCCATTGTTGAGGCTTACTTTGACACTTTGCAAGCCATCCATTTTTTTGAGTCCGCGCTCCAGGCCATAAGCACAAGGTGCGCAATCCATTCCAAATACTTCCTGATCTACTTTGACCAACTGAGCCATTGCACTAGAGAAGCTGAAAATGCTTAACACTACTATTATTCCTAACTTTTTCATTTTTCTGTTTATTTAATGTTAATTACAACCAATAACTTATATTCATTGAGAGTCTGTATCGCTCTTGAGGGCCTTGCACGACATCCTGATAGACTGGAAATAATGCCCCGAAGGATATTCCCCAGGCACCATAAAGACCAAGAAAGGAAGGCCCAAGCATTACTTTCTTTCCTCTTTTATCCATTGGAGACAGTTGGCCTTCAAAGGTGTCGCTTCCGGGAAACTCTGCCAGTGATTCAACAAAAATCCGCCAGTCGGGTTTTGGGTAATCTCCCATGAATATATTTGGCCGATAACCAACTACCAGGCTCGCGTAAGGCAAATCGCCCAACTGATCATTTGCCTTTTCAAAGTAATACTGATAGCCGCCACCTACCCAGACGTACCAGGTTCGGGAAGCATACCCGGTAGAGATCGCTCCATGAATGGAGTTGCTTACGTTGATGCCTCCTCTTGTTTCTTCGGTAGGCGTTGAAACACTTAATATTGCAGTAGATTCAAATCTTTTCCCCACGCCAAATGCATTGGAAAAGAAACGATACCAGACCGAAGCTTCAATATCGCCATTAGCGGGCATATTGCTGTTTCCTCTCGTCCTTGGAGGATCTGAAAGCCGGTTGATCATTGTAGGTGTAGTGATGTTTAACTGTAGGTCTTCTGTAACACCATAAGACCAGATATATCGCAGCATAAAAGACTGATCATCTTCTGTAGCCAGGCTCATGGCAACCGCATTAAAATCAACTCCTCCCTCGGCTAAAGTAGGGGTTTGTAGTCCGAAGAGCGGGCCGTGTCCCTGAGCGTAGGTTTTTGAAAGTGCCATCATGGCAACTATTACAATTAATACTGTTTGTTTCATCTTTACTTTTTAAATCCCTAAAAATTGTTGAAGCGGAAGCAGCAAATAAGCAGAGAATAAGCCAACCACGTAAAGCCCAAAAGATATCCAAAGGATAATCTTACTCCACCGAGCGGCTGTATCACAGGCCGTTTCATTTCCATATTCGTCTATTTCACATGCCTGATTGCTCTTGCGACCGTAAAACAGCCAGAAGTTGAACCCGATCAAAATACCGGCTACCAGAAATGTCCACTCCTTATACTTGCTCAACCATATCAGTGCAGGGAAGTCCGAAACTAATCCAGCCACTACCGCTCCCATCCCAACAGCTACGAGCAATGAGGGCAGTGCACAGCAGAGCAGCGTTGAGACAGAAGTAAACAGGGACGCTATGCTGACGAAATCCTGCTTCAGAGATTTTAAGACTCTCATTTTATGCCGCCATTTTAGCACAACTTTCCGCACAGGCTTCACATTTTTCTGCACACTGCTTGCACACCTCACTGTCAAATTTGCCGCACTCTTCTGCACAAGCTTTACACAAATCAGCACAAATGGCGCATACTCTGTTGGCATAATCGGACTGAGATGCCAGCATTTGGACACAGGCGGTACAAAGGGCAATGCAATCCAGACAAAGCTGATGGCATTTTTTCATATCGGGTTCACCCATATGCTGGTCCAGACAGATTCGCGTAGCGGTTATGCATTCGTTACAATTGTCAATACATTGCTGTAAGTCATTATTTAAAGGTTTCATTGTAATTGTGGTTTAAATGAATTCCCTCGCCAGCACGGTGGCAAGGGAAAAATATATTTTGTGAGCCGTGCCTTACTTCTTTTTTTATCCTTGTCCTATCCCCGCTTTGATCAGTTCTTCTTTGGTGACTCCCTGGTTTTTACAGCAGGATAAAAGCGATCCGTTTACAGCTATGGCTGGTATCTTTTTAATCCCGTAAGATTCCAGCTTGCTCAGACAAGTTTTGTCTTTACATTGCTTTACCAGATCATAGACTGTTATTTCACATTGATCACAGGCTAAGTCTTTTACCATGCTGACCACCGGATCACAAACCGGGCAATTAGCCATAAATATTTCTACTTGACGTTTCATGTTTTCCTCCTTTTGAATTGTTCTGTAAAATGATTTGAGATTCTTTCCGGATAAGAACAATTCAAAGGTAAGCTGAGGGAGGGGGTGGTCGCCAAGAGGCGATGACTACAAAATTTGATTTATTTTTCTTGAGATAAGAAAAGTGATGATGAAAAATGGAGATTTTACCGGATCATACTGAGCGGAAATCCGACACTTGCAATACAGAGCAACGGCTTATGAGCCGCTTTTTTCATTTGCATTGCCTATTCGTTCCTTTAGCTCTGCTATTTCCTTCATTTTTTGAGTAAGGCTATCCAACTCCAGGTGGGGAAATTGCTGGCGGATAAACTCTATACGATCTTCATTACCGCAATTGCCCGGGCAGGCTTCAACGGTTTCTGAAATCTTAATAGCAAGAGCTTTCCGGTAAGCTTCATCCAATAATAAATAATGGGCTTTGTCCAACCCTTTTTGTGTTGCTTTGAACTGTAGTAAAATTTTTTCCGGATCTTTTCCTTCATCCAGCATTTTTATCAAGCCATCCACCTGGCCTTTGATGCTCTGCAAGCGTGTCTTTATATCTTTTGTTAGATCTTTGGGTATCATAATGCTTCAGATTTTATTAAAGGTACGTTTCCGTCCGGGGTGGTGAACAAAAATTGTGTATGTTTTTTAATTTCAATTAAACCATAGACCCGATATCCGAACCCATAGAGGGATAGGAATAGACCATGTTCCTGATGTCGGCAACTTTTAGTTTTGCCCGAATAGCCATCGCAAAAAGGTTGATCATTTCTTCCGCATGAGGGCCGATGATATGAGCGCCTAAAATGTGGCCATCTTTATCCGAAATCACTTTGTAGGCATAGGTTGATTCATTAATCCGTTTGGCATTATACCAGTTAGAGGCAGAGGTACTTTTCACCTGATGTTCTATCCCTGACGCTTTCGCTTGCTTTTCGGTCATACCCACAGCAGCAAGCGTGGGCAAGGTGAATACTGCACTTGGCATTTCGGAGTAATTTGGTTTTTTGCTGTTGCCCCGAATGATATTAGCCGCTACGACATGACCTTCCATTACGGCTACAGGCGTGAGGTTTAGCCCATTGCTATCAGCTGCATCACCTGCCGCATAAACTGCAGGGTTACTCTCACTTTGGAGGTATTCATTTACCTTGATTCCTTTTTTATTGGAAGCTATATTGGCTTTTTCCAGATTCACACCATCCAATTCTGGTACTCTGCCTGCCGCATTTACCACAAGGTTGGTCTGATGTGTCTCTGTGCTATTCGGAGATTTGGTGATGACTTTGAATTGATCGTCATCTTCTTCAATGCCTACTACTTCAGTTTCAAGATGCAAATCAATCTCCAATGCTCTGGTTGCATCAACGAGGTGCGTGACAATATCCTCATCAAAATTTTCCAACGGACGTTTGCCACGGTGGAATATAGTGACCTTACTACCAGCCCTGGCTGCCATGTGGGCGAATTCCATCGCAATATAACCACCTCCGATAAAAGTGATATGGTTAGGTAACTTTTCCAGATTTAGAAAATCGGTACTATCTATGGGTAAATCACCTCCGGGTATGTCCAGGATTACCGGTCTTGCGCCAGTGGCAATCACGATTTTATCACCTTCCAGCAGATCGTTCCCAATGCGAACAGTGCTTTCAGACTCAAAACTGGCTGCTCCATGGTACATCTCCACACCTGCCTTTTCATACCCTTTCTCAACGCCTCCTGGCATTTTGGAGACGAATTCATTTTTGTAAGCCATTAAATCTTGCCAATTTATGAAAATATCTCCTGAGATGCCTATACCACTCATTTTATTGGCCCGGTCAATAATCTCCGCTGCTCCAACAAGAATCTTCTTAGGGTCACAACCACGAAGGGCACAAGTACCACCGTAAGGTCGTGAGTCGGTGACAGCTGTTTTCAATCCTTTCTTAGCGCATTTATTGGCGATGGTCATTCCGGCCATACCGGATCCGATGACGATTACATCATATTTTTTCATGAGCAGCAGCTATTTTTTCCACCTTCCTGAATCGGAGGACATGCCACAGTTCCATAAGAGCAATACACACAGCAATCACCATCTTTGGGCTTGATCACTTCGTTGCAACTCTCACATTCGTAGAAGTATTGGCATGCATCTGTAGGCATAGTTTCTTCTTTCTTATGCCCACAGTTTGGGCAGGTGATGGTGGATTGTAATACAATTTCTTTCTCCATGTTATTGATTGTTAGGTTTTTCTACTACTTTGTATCCGGTCTTATTGATCGCTTCCACGATTTTGTCTTTTTCTACTTTATCCGGATCATACTTAACAATGGCATTACCCTTCTCGTAGGATGCTTTCACCTCTTTAACTCCAGCAAGTTCACCCACTGCATGGGTCACGTGAGACTCGCATCCCGAACAGGTCATCCCTTTGACGGGTAATTCTATGGTTTGAAATTCTACTGTTTGAAAAATATCAGATTGTCCGGGCCAATCGCTTACTTTTAAATCTATCACAGTGTATCCTGTGCCATTGATCGCCTCCGTAATTTTGTTTAAACCGACTATTGACGCATCGTATTTTACCTGAGCGCTGGTGTCTTTATAGGATGCAGAGACTTCTCGTACACCATTCAAAGAGGATACCGTGTGCTTTACATGCTCCTCACAACCTGTACAGGTCATTCCTTTGATTTTGAAATCGGCTAACTTGATTTGCGTCTGATCATTATCGGCAATAAGACCAGTACTGTCATTTTTTGGATAGAATATATGCGAATAGGTAGGAAAAGCGAGCATCAGGGCCGCAAACACCGTTACAATCCCTAAAAACCTTTTTGATTGCCAGAAGGAAGGTTTATCAACTTCCCCGCCTGACTGTCGGGCAGGCTCACAAGCACAGTCAATTTCTTCTTGTCCCGAAAGCTTTCGGGATGGCTTGAGCTTTTGATACCAGGCGAAAGCTAATACCCCAATTGTCAGCACAATTAAGTACGGCCTGAATGGCTCCATCCAGGAAAAAGTGGCTGCGATACCACCAATTCCTGCCAACAGCGAAAATACTGGGGTAATACAACACAGAGAAGCCACTATAGCAGCCAGCAATCCGGCACCCGCGCTTTTGGTTGACATCGCAGACTGTTTGGAATGTTGGTTACTTGTATTCATGACACAGTAGATTTTTGTTCTGTTATTGCAAGGCTGTCTAAAATGGGATTGATTACCTTCAGGTTCTCTTTGTGAAGTGAATAGAATACGGTTTGTCCTACTTTTTCGCTCACCACAAGTCCTCCCTCACGCAGTTTTTTCAAATGCTGCGAAATGGCTGGTACGGTCATACCCAAAATGTCACTTAGATCACAAGGGCACAGTTGGGATTCCTTGCTGAGCAGATAAAGGATTTTAAGCCGGACTTCATTGCCTGACAGGCTCAAGGCCCTGGCTATGTTGGCAATGGTCGGCTCCACCCGGTCTATTTCGGTTTTGCATTGCTGGATTTGTGCTACATCAGCAAATACCCGGATACATGATTTAGTCATACTTCTATTATTTAAGCAGTTACTTAAATAACGAAGGCAAGAAATAAAAGTTTAAGCAAATGCTTAAATACATTAAAGTTATTGTCAATGCACTTTCATATGCCCATTCAATGCCTTTTGGGAGTGAAAGACTCGATCGCACTTTATACAATTGAAATCATGTTTACTTTGCCCGTTTACTGAATGGGAATTTGCCCTGTAAACAGGCTTCTTTCTGGCTGATCGCTGGTTTTCGGCTACTTTCCCCACAAATAGCTCGGCATAGCTGTAGCCGGTAAACGCCAGCACTCCGGCCAGGAAGATTTTCGTGAATGCAATGATAAGGTCTGGATCAACAAAGGAAAAGGGATTATAATACAGTAGGTTGATGATAAAGACAAAGAGAGCGTAAAGCGCAGGCTTTCGTTTGATTACGTGGATGGTGAATACCAAAATGGTCAAGTCAAAGCTGATAGCATAGAAAAGTGCATAGATATTCTTCCAGAGTTGGTTGCCTTCAAAAGGTGATACATTGTAAAATAACTGATGCGAATGCATGATCATGGGAATGGTTCCGGCAATCACCACGATGAAGATAAATTTTCTAGAGTAGAGAAAAGCTTCAAATCGCTCGAACGCTCCCGTTTTTCTAATTTCTTCCATTGTCTTCAAGTTTTCTTCATCGCATCAATAGTCGGTCCAGTCATGCCATTTTTGGCTAAACTCTGGCTCCTTTCTTAAACTTTGCCAGCTCATTTCCATGGGGTTTGTTTTCATAGACAATAGCCGTTTCCCATTGTCCTTTGAAGGTTTCCAGCAGCATTTTCTCTAATCTTCGGATTCCAAGGGCCTGGTTGGGTTTTGCCCGTTTATGGGTTTTGTCCAGGGAATAGAATGTGCGGACATTGCCATCGTAAAACCAGACAATGCATTTAGAAAGGGCTTCTCGTTGCATGCGTTCACTGAGCATGGGCTGATTGTTTACGTTTCAGGTTTTGCAACTGTAAACAGCGTTGTAAACACTGCTCATAGGCCTGCATTAAGGATTCATCCCGGAAATTGGCCAGTCTTTTCTGCTGGATCCGGAAGAGCTGTAAACGGGTCTTTTGCCTGAACCTCCCCTTGTTTTGGCCATGCTGCTGCCATTCAGCTTTGGCCTGTTGCAGCAGTAATTGGTTTCGGATCTCGATTTTCAGCGTTTCCTGCTTCACATACCACTGCCAGGTCTTTTTGAAGCCATTCCGCTCATTGTTGGGGTGAAAGTAAATATGCGGTTTGGGGATCCAGTGGCCGGGGCTTCTGGCCAGCCAGCGGGCTACCATGTTGATCCTGCTATAAGCCGTCTCCTGGTAGTTGAGCCACTCTTTTTCAGAAGCATTCCATTGCAATTTTCCATAGACTGACTCCCAGATGAGGTTGAGAATTTCGCATTCTTCTGGATCAGAAAAGATCAAATCCGGATATAGCACTTTCCGGACATAAGCCCAGAACTGGCGTATCAGAGAAAGTAAGAAAATGCGCCCCACCCCAGCAGCAACCTGTTCCTGTTTTTCAACCTTGAGCTGATTTTCAGGAAGCTGTTCTTGCTGTTTTGAGGCAGGGTTAGCATTTTCCTCCGTGTTCTTGTCTTGTTCATGTCCTGTTCCTGTGGCTTTGCCACTCTTGTGATCCCGCCTATGCGGGAGAACGCCATATTCCTGATCATGGTCTTTTTCAGTAGTTACTGACTTACCAACATTGCTATTATTATTTTCTTGTTCCTGTTGTTCATGAACTAAAGGGTGAAAATTTTTCGCTTTTTCGTAAAAAAGAGAGGCTACTTCTCCGATTTTCACCACGTTATCCCCACAGGTAGTTGATAACTTTGCCATTCCTAAAACTTCAGGGTTAAGCCAGATCTCTACGCCTCCCTGGCCGCAGTGTTGTTCTTTAATGATAAAACCGGCATTCATGAGCCGTTCCCGGTGATTAATAATAGTGCGCTTCGTGCAGCCTTTACATTTGGCCATGCTTTCGTTGTAGGTGTTGAAACCCGGAAGATTTTCAGCATCAAGATTGTCAATCTGTGCCGCTTTATTGAGTTGTTTGAGGTAAAGCCGGACAATCAGTTCTGCAGTAGCCCGGTGGTTGGCATTGAGTTTTTGGGTGAGTTGGCTTTGCCTGCTGTTGTGCCGGTCAATGAAAGACTTGGTGCTCTGAAACACCCTGCCATAATCAAAATGAAGTTTATGATTAGTGGTCTTTTTCATTTCTTATAGATTGAAGGTTTTGCAGTGATTTGACGATGGCTCGTGAGAAATCAATCTTCTCGGAGATTTCCTTATCAAAATGATGGATATGCTTTTGACCAAATTCCCTGAGCAGGAAGTTGTAAACAAGTTTACAGCGGTCATGCTCTTTCTGCATAAAATCAATCTGTTCTTGTAATGAATCCATGTTTACATTGTTTACATTTTTGTTTACAATCAGTAGCTGGGTACATTACGCTCCAGGTATTCCAGGATACTCTTTTTAGAGTAGCGAATGATGCGACCGTGCTTGGTGAATTTGATCGCTTCAATATCGCGCAGCTCCTGCAGCTTGGTTTTGCTGCGGATACCCAACAGTTTTTTAGCTTCATCGGTAGAAAGCCAGTCATTGGCCGGGTCAGCATTGGCCAGGGCTTCTTCTTTGGCTTCCTTTAGTGCCTGCTTAAACATGCCCATCAGTTCACGGTGCATGCGGTGGTAGGCTTCCTTTTCAAAGACAATTATTTCCATCACTTAGCAGTTAAATGTTGTTCAAGTACCGAGAATACCTCTCGGCTTGGCAGATAGTGATGGCTACTAAATATCAACTTGTCATTTTGCGACAGGCTTATTTCTTTTAAAGCTCGTCTGAGGTTCTCCGCATTTACCCAGCGGGCAGATAGCATTACCGAATGTTGATGTTGATTTGTTACAGCCATCTTTGATCTGTTTATGGCTGTAAAGAGAGGAGTTATTTTAATGCGAAAACAGTCCTTCACCGGTCCCAGTTACCCCTGAGACCAGAAACAACTCACTGTATTTCAAATGGTTAAGAGGTTGATTTTTTTAAAAACTTTTTTATTGATACTTCAAAGGAACCCCCGTATATTCGGTTTTAACTGTGAAAACTACATTTGGAATGACACAAAAGTTACCCCCAGGGGACCCTGAAATTTTGCATAAACCGGTAGATCAGCTCCCAATCATAGAGGAACTATCCGCTTTTATGTACCGTATGGAGTTTAAAAACCTGAAAGAGATGCTGGAATTCAGCGCACCGGATCTATTAAAAACCCAGGGTTTCGGATACAGGTGCCTGGCAAGCCTGCTCAATTTACTTGACGAACATGGCTGTATTGATTTGTTGAGGGAAAGGGATGATCTTTAAACGATTTTACCTGCGTTTTCAATATGGGCCAGCATCCTTTTCATCATGCGGCCAACTGCACGCTTTGTGCCGGTATCTACTTTGTAGTATTTTCCTTTCAAGCTACCAAATGAGATGTTTTCTTGCTGATCGGTACGGTAGTGTCGAGTGATAAATTGCAATAATTCCTGACGGGTACCATCTACCAATCCTGTTTCAAAAAACGCTCTTACAAATAAGGAAAGCTGTGCTACCGACATTCTAAGCTGTTTTTTATCATTTAAGATATCAATTAAGCCATCATTATAGCTGTATTTGGCTTTCTTTTTCAGGTAGCTGATTTCTTCTTGTAGCCAAATGGCCATTTGTTCCCTGAGGGGTAGTAGTTGATCATTATAACAGAGCCTGGTCTTCAATGGTAGTTGGTTACCCAATTTCTGATAGTAATAAAGTTTCTCCAGTTTTTCTCTCGTACTTTCCATCATCTTTATTTCCTGATTGATTTGTCTGGTAAGATAATTGAAGAATTTTAGCGAGTTATAATTCATGCGCCAAAGTATCATGAGTACACCTTTATAATCCAAGGGTTTTTCTTCTATCACTGCTTCATAAAATGCTTGCAAATAGGCCAGGTCATATTGTTGATACTGGTATATTATAGTGACAGGTTCCAACTTGCCTAACCGGTGAAAAGGGGTAATGACAAGTTCATGCAGCAAATAATCTAAATTTGACCACTCCAGGTGGTTGAGCACTTGACTTAGCTTATTAGCATGAAGAGCAGCGATCAGTAACCTGCTTTTATAAGGTACAGGAAACGCAAAGTCTAAGTACTTTCCGAAAGATTTCTCAAGAAAGAAAAGTACTTCATCCAGGCTTTGGTAAACCAATTTATAAATGTCTGTGGTGGTATATTTACCGGATAACTGAAACAGCGAACTATGCTCCTCAGGCGAGATAAGATCGTAAAGCAATGTTTGAATGTATCCGTTCACAAGTATCTGATATTTGCGCACGAAGGATTTAATTTGACTATCCTTCTGTTCCAGTAAGCTTCCTGTTAGCTTTTCTTTAATGACAGCTACAGTCTCATCACAAAAGACTTGGTAATAGTAGAATCTTGCTTGTTCTCCCGTTAGGTTTTCATACTTATCAGATACCAGCAATTCTAGGCTGGCATACTGATCATTTTCAGCTAAATACCATTGCTTAATGGCCTCTTCGGAAAGGTTCAATTGCTGGCAGAGATAGTCCAAAGCCGAATGATTTCCTTTTTGGGGATTTTCATTTTGGGATACGTAGTATATCTCACTGAAACACAACTCCCTGAGTTCTTTTATGGAGTAGGACTGGTTCTTCTTTAATAAACTGATGGTTAAATACCTGTCATAATCCGGAAATCTGTCCTTCAAAAAATCCAGGTAATGCTGGTGCGACATTAAATTGCTGACGGGTGAAAGATCGCCATCAAGCATTCGGTAGAATGCGTTAAGATTTTCCATAATGATGCTGGTTTGGGTGTTGTTATCAAGTCAATACTTTTATCGTTTTTTGGACAAATAATTTAATTGTTTTGACATTATTCCGTTTTATACGGTATTTGTGACCCAGCATTTTTTGATATATGTCAAAAAAATATCATTAAATCCGAATTTCAGAACGTACTCTACTTAAAGTTTCTCCTGAAATACCCAAATAAGAAGAAATAAGATTTAGTGGTATTCTCTGGATTATTCTTGGCTCGCTTTGAAGCAGCATTATGTATCGTTGTTTAGCAGTAAGATTTTGGAGGGCAGTAACTCTGTCGAGCATGCGTCTGCTAAAATCTTCCATTACGAGCCTGCCCAGCCGCTCCCATTGTTTGTGTTTGTCATACATCCTCATCAAGTCTTGATGCTTCAGACTAAGCACTGTGCATTCCTCAATAGCCTGTATATATTCTTCGCAAGGGGTTTGAGTGGTAAAACTACGTAATGAGGTAGTAAAAGTATTCTCGAAAGAGAACCAATGAGTGATAGCCCGGTTGTTCTTTTTATGGAAGAACCTGCAACAGCCTTTGATCAAGAAATGTACTTCTTTAGTAATTTCTCCTTCTACAGCAAGAAAACTACTTCTGGGATACTGTTTCGTATAAAATTTTGAATCAATTTCGTCTGCAGCTTCTCCTTCTAACTTCAAAAAACCATCAAGATACGCCCGCAATTGATCCTTCATAATTTTAAATCATAGATACCCCTTTGTGAAGGTATATCATATAGTTTAAAAAAATTATGCAGGCCTAACCAAAACCAAACGTCTGTGAGATTATTGTAAATTAGTGTTCGGCAATTTAACGTAAAAAGTTGTTCCAACTGAAGAACTTTCCAATTCAATCTTTCCACCTAACTCATCCACCAAATTTTTAATCAGATAAAGGCCTAGCCCATATCCGTGATTATTTTGACTAAGCCTGAATCCCTCTTGAAATATTTTTTGCTGCAATGGCTCTGGTATTCCTATTCCATTATCAGCAACTGTTATAACTATTCCCTCCGCAACATCATCAAATTGTACATTTACAAATCCCATATTTCCACTACGATACTTTACACTGTTATCAATTAGGTTTTGTAAGACAGAATACAACCTATTGTAATGAGAAAAGAATGGAATTACTGTATTATCACTAATTTCAATACTCATTTCATCGGGAGGTCGGATTTGATCAATAATGGATTGGGTCATTTTTGATAAATTAATTTGATCGGTAGAGTGATTTGGGTCATAGTATTCTCTGATTATTTTTTCAACTCTTTGTGATAAATCACGAGTCATTTTCAAAAGGATTAGCCCATATTCTGTTCTTTTATTTAGATCGGGCTCTTTGGCTGTAATTTCTGCTAACCCCTGGATTGAATGTATAGGACTCAGTATATCATGAGTCACTCGAGCAAAGAGTAACTTCAACTGTTCTGCATTCTTTGAAGCCATATTTTAATGCTTTATAATGAAAAAATATTATATCTAAGATAAACAAATACACTCAATACACCTAAATAGGTGTACTTAATAAGGAGTAACTTTTTAAGGTATTTAATGCCTTTTTTACGGAATGAACGAACAGGAAGATCATTCTAAAAAAGAGTATATAGCCAAGCTGGCCAGGAGAATAAAACAGTTAAGAACAGAAAAGGGCCATATGAATTACGAGACCTTTGCCATAGAGCATGGCATTTCCCGATCTCAATATTGGCGATATGAAAAAGGTGAAGACCTAAGATTTAGTAGTCTTGTAAGGGTTGTAAATGCTTTAGGGGTTTCTCTTGAGGAATTCTTTAGTGAAGGTTTTGATTAAAATCTCTATGTCACATTTAATCTTAAAACCCAATTACAGCGTCCAACGCATCATCCGCATCTTGATAAAGAAAGTTGTTCTGATATCCAATAGTAGTTTTGATATCAGAGTGCCTGTAAAGTTTCTGAAGCATCGGTATTGGAATTTTATCACCCGAAATATTGCCGAAAGAATGTCTGGATATATGATTGGATAGATTTTTGGTTATCTCTGCATCCTTAGCAATTTTCTTCAGGTACCTGTTAAATCGTCTTGAAGCTGTTTTAACTTTAGTATAGACATCCTCCTTATCTGAGAGGTTAGCTTTTTTGAGATCAGGAAATATAAAATCGTCCTCTGATCTCTTTTCTGGTAAATAAAGATCAAAAATTCGCTGGGCTTTCTCGGGAATTTTTAGAGACACCCTTTTTTGGTTTTTGTCCATCCTGTAGTAAAGCCGTCCATCCGGTATATCGCTCCATTTTAGTTTTACCACATCCGAAATACGAATGCCCGCAAAATAGAAAGAGGTTAGCCATACGTTCAATGTGTGCCACTTGGCTGAAGAAGGGTCATATTTCATATTCTCTAAAATTTTCAGTTCTTCTTCATTCAGACCGATCTTGGCACTTTCACCTAACTTTATAGAAATACCATCACCTCCAAATGGATAATACTTTCTTTCCACAATACCTTCTTTAATAGCCTGGTTAAAAAGGGTACGAATCAGAATGTAATAGTTTGCTATCGTCCGCTCAGAGTTGCCATTAGTTGCAATAAGATAAGTTCTGAATTTTTTGAGGAGCGGAATGGTAATCTCATGAAAGTGGATGTCCTTTCCTCCCAAGAACTTTTTAAAAGTCTTGATACGTCCCTCATCAGTATCATGAACCGTGAATACTTTTCTCTTCTTATAGTCATCCAAGCGTTCTTGGGCAAGCTCAAAGAATGTTACGTTTTTGCGCTTTTTCTTAGTTAGTGCATTTCTTATATCAATGATTGAGGTACTCTCCTCTTTATCCTCGATCTCCAACACCAAGTTATTGAGTTCAGCAATTCTCTTTGCAATCAAGTGATTAAGCCTGGCCGAGTTGGGGTGCGAGCGTTTTACCGTTCCATTACGGCTATCCCAGTCTTTCTCATTGACATACTGCTTCAGCCAGATGAATTTTGATTTTCTATCTTTGGTAACCCTAATGGCCAGTGGCCATTTACCATCTTTCCGTGGTTGATTTGTCTTTCGTAAAATTGCTTTTATAGATGCCATTGCTTACCGAGTTTAGTACAACATAAGTACAACAATTTACGGTTTACGCTGACACCATCCAAGTCTTAAAAAATATAAAAACGCCTCTAAATGCATTATAAGGGCATTTTTAGACCGTCTGGGTTCGTTAAAAACCACTCAAAATTAGGTTCATAACCCTGAGGTCACGGGTTCGATTCCCGTCTTCGCTACGATAAGCCGCTTTTACAATTTGTAGGAGCGGCTTTTTTTTACACCTTCTACTTTAAGTCTGCTTTTACCGCTTAGTCAAGCAGCAGACTTTTGCTCTGCCTTATTTCTTTGTAATTTCCAAGCAACAACATTAATCTACTATATGTCTCTTGCTGTAACTTTTTTAAATGCGGAAGGGCACCAATTGGCAGCCCGACTGGAAATGCCCGCCAACCACAAGCCCCATGCTTTTGCCATTTTTGCCCATTGTTTTACGTGCAGTAAAAACCTTACGGCAGTTACTCACATCAGCCGAACGCTTACACAAATGGGAATAGCGGTGCTCCGTTTTGATTTCACTGGCTTGGGGGAAAGCCAGGGAGACTTCTCGGAAACTAATTTTTCCACCAACGTTCAGGACCTGGAAGCAGCAGCTCAATTTCTTAAAGAAGAGTATCAGTCACCTAAGTTATTGATTGGTCATTCGTTAGGGGGAGCAGCGGTAATGGTTGCCAGCACCCGTATTAAGTCCACAGAAGCTATTGTCACTATTGGTGCTCCCGCTACACCAGCCCATGTTCAGCACCTTATTCAATCTGATATAAGCACAATTGAAGCTGAAGGAAAAGCAGATGTGCTACTTGATGGCCGCAGTTTCACTATTAAAAAACAACTTTTAGATGATTTACAGGAAGCTGAACATACGCAACTAATTTCAAAGATCCGAAAACCCATACTTATACTCCACTCCCCTAACGATCGAACTGTTAGTATTGATAATGCAGCCAAGATTTACCAGCAGGTCCATCATCCAAAATCATTTATTTCTCTGGACGATGCTGATCATTTATTATCTGAAAAAGCGGACTCTCTTTATGTTGGGAATATCATTGCTACCTGGGTAGAGCGATATATTAAGCCCGAAGATCCTTCTACACTTGAAACAGACCTACAGGTGGTAACCCGTACTGGTCAAACTTTTACCACTGAAATTATGGCTATCCCTCATCATTTTATTGCTGATGAACCTGAATCTGTGGGTGGCTTGAACCTGGGCCCTTCACCGTATGACCTGCTAGCCGCTAGTCTGGGAGCTTGTACAGGCATGACATTAAGAATGTACGCTGACCATAAGAAATGGCCTCTAGAAGAAATAGTGGTGCATGTTAACCATCAAAAGGTATACGATGAAGACTGTCAGCAATGCGAAGACCCTTCCAAGAAAATAGATCATATGGAACGGGTGATTGAAGTTAAAGGTGATCTTGATGAAAAGCAGCGGAACCGATTACTAGAAATTGCTGATAAATGTCCTATCCACAAGTCAATGCAAACCCCTATAAAAATAAAAACGACCCTTACCGAGATTTCTTAATCTAGCTTTTCTTTCTTCTACCTTTAAACCGCTGCCGTTTCATACCACCACTATTCCTTTTTTTGTTTGGTTCATATGCTGGTGCTTCTCCCATATAAGCAGGTACTTTCGCTTTAGTGATGGTTGTTTCAATCAGCTTTTCAATGCGTCCGAAAGCATTTTGTTCATCTGGGGTGATAAATGTAAAAGCAGCCCCCTTAGCATCGGCTCGAGCGGTTCTACCAATTCTGTGAACATAGTCTTCAGCATCATGCGGCACGTCATAATTGATTACAAGTTCAATTCCGTCCACATCAATCCCTCTTGACAAAATGTCAGTGGCTACTAATATGTGTAGCTGCTTGTTCTTAAATTTTCTTAAAATATCCTCCCGCTCAGATTGTTCCAGATCAGAGTGGATTGCCGCCACCTCGTAGTCTAACTTCTCAATAATTTTACTAATTTCTTTTACGGTAGTCTTACGGGCACAAAATACGATCAGACTATTTACCTGCTTGGCTTTCAGCAAATGCTCTAACAAGGGTAGTTTTTGTCGTCCATGTACACTAAAAGCCGCCTGTATAATCCGGTCTGCCGGTTTAGAAAGCGCAATATTTACTTCGTAAGGATCATTCAAAAGGTTCTTTGCTAACTGCCTTATTTTAGGAGGCATCGTAGCAGAGAAAAGCAATGTTTGCCGCACCTTGGGAACATAGTGGGCAATCCGCATAATATCCTCATAAAAGCCCATATCCAGCATTCGATCAGCTTCGTCTAAAATGAGAAACTTTAGGTGCTCCAGATTTACATATCCTAAATTCAGGTGGGTAAGTAGCTTTCCTGGGGTGGCAATAACGATTTCGGTTCCTTCTTTCAGCGCAACCTTTTGCTTATCAAACGAAGAAGCATCTTTCCCCCCGTATACCGTTATTGAACTTATTGGGGTGAAATAAGAGAACCCTTCAAGTTGCTGATCAATCTGACCAGCAAGCTCGCGAGTTGGAGCAATAACCAGGGCCTGAATACCTTTAGGTTTATGCTGAAGGATATGATGAATCGTCGGCAGCAAATAGGCCGCCGTTTTGCCAGTTCCGGTCTGAGCGCAGCCAATGATATCGCGCCCCTCTAAAATAGGCGGAATGGTTTGTTCCTGAATTGGTGTAGGTTCTTCAAAACCCATGGCACCCAATCCGGATAACAAATCTTTATGAAGCTTAAATTCTTTGAATGTCAAATTAAAAGTATATTAGGTAGTACGGATAATCTTTCCAAACATAATAAAAAAAAAGGCCGAATGTTTAAAACAACAATCGGCACAGCATTGGAAATATGTATTTATTACTTTAAAGCCTATTTTCTGTCCTGAGCTAACTTAAGTAAACGGCTTATTACCGCATCTGTAGGTAGTTCCTTTTCCCGAGATTCCGGAATTGCTTCTACCATATCGTCTACAAATTCAGGGCGTAAATTTAAGCGCTGGGCGTACTTTTTACAAATATCTATCTCCTTATCATGAATTACCCCGTCAATCATCATCATATTGACCAACTGATACAAATGTTCAAACCGCTGTTGATCTCGGGTAGGCGGCTCATATTCTATCGTATCAGGATTATCTTTAATATTCTTCAATTCAGCTTCTGAAATATTAAAGCGACCGGCTAATGATAAAAGATAGTCTACTTCTACGCTATCAAATTCACCATCAGAATAAGCTACCTCAATTAAATTTTTAAGATGCCCTCGCGCTAGTTTCTTTTTGCGACCAGTAAATAATTCCAGCAATTCCATTTAAATAAATTAATTTAAAATTACATTATTCTAATATAAATATACTAAAATAATTAGCTTTCCCATAAAGTTACTATTGGTAAGGCTTGCCTATTCGTTTAAGTTTTATGTAAGGTTTCTTATAAAATTTCTTTTCCATACTTGCCAAACCACCTCTCTTAAAGTATCACCTTAGCGTAGGTTATACGGGAGTATCTTTCCCTCACCGATAATGAACTTTCAAAAAAAGATCTGATAAAATTCAAAATATCCTACGATTCTGATAGAGAGCCGCATTATTTCTTTCTTAGGGTAAATAGCTTATTCTATAAATACCTAATTTGAACTTTCTTTTAGATTGAACTAAGGTAATTTGTATAATCTTCTGCAAAATAATAAGGATGTACTAAAAGGTGAGGAATCAATCTCAACTGGATTGACAAGATTAAGCCTCATTAAACATTAGTTTATGGTTAGTTCTGTCAACTATTCCTTAAGGTTTAATGTATTACATTCTAAGAGAGAAATCCTTAACTTTGGAAGTTTCGTCAGTACCCATGTTAATTTTATTTAGAAAAAGACCATTATACTATGTTTGATAACTTAAGTACTCGCCTTGACCGAGCATTTAAAACCCTGAAAGGCCAGGGTAGCATTACCGAGATCAATGTAGCAACCACGGTAAAGGAAATTCGCCGAGCATTGATTGATGCCGACGTAAACTATAAAGTTGCCAAAGAAGTCACTGATAAAATTAAAGAAGAGGCTCTTGGACGTGATGTACTAATTGCTGTTTCGCCCGGACAGTTGCTGACGAAGATCACTGAAGAAGAGCTCTCAGAACTGATGGGGGGGACTAAAGTTGGGGTAAATATTACCGGTGACCCGGCTGTAGTGCTTATTGCTGGACTGCAAGGTTCTGGTAAAACTACTTTCTCTGGTAAGTTTGCCAACTATCTGAAAAAGCAGGGTCGCAACGTACTACTTACTGCCTGTGATGTATATCGGCCAGCGGCTATTGACCAGTTAAAAGTCTTAGGTGAACAGGTGGGAGTAGATGTTTATTCAGAACCAGAGAATAAAAACCCGGTCGAGATTGCAAAACACGCCATTGCCCATGCTAAACAACAAGGCAACAAAGTTGTCATTGTGGATACAGCCGGTCGTTTGGCGATCGATGAGGCTATGATGACTGAGATCGCTACATTAAAAGAAGCGCTCAATCCATCTGAAACCCTTTTTGTGGTGGATGCCATGACTGGTCAGGATGCAGTTAACACCGCAAAAGTATTTAACGAAAGACTTAATTTTGATGGTGTAGTGCTCACCAAATTAGATGGTGATACCCGAGGTGGTGCAGCCCTTTCTATCAAAACAGTAGTTGAAAAGCCCATTAAATTCGTAAGTAATGGGGAAAAAATGGAGGCTATTGATGTCTTCTACCCCGACCGGATGGCTCGCCGTATTTTGGATATGGGGGATGTAACCACGCTGGTAGAAAAAGCACAGGAAGCATTTGACCAAGAAGAAGCCGAGCGCCTCAGTAAGAAAATCCGAAAAAATCAGTTTGACTTTAACGATTTTCTATCTCAGCTCCAGCAGATCAAGAAAATGGGTAACATTAAAGATTTACTGGGGATGTTGCCGGGTATGGGAAAGGCTATTAAAGACCTGGATGTTGATGATGACTCATTTAAACCTATTGAGGCTATTATTCGCTCCATGACCCCTGCAGAGCGGGAAGCGCCCGACGTAATTAACGGGAGTCGGAAGCGACGAATTGCGAAAGGTAGTGGCACAACCGTTCAGGAGGTAAATAACTTACTGAAACAGTTTACCGAGATGCGTAAGATGATGAAAAAGATGAATAAGATGGTAGGAAAACGCGGGATGGCTAATATGAACCCTTTTGGGGGATAAAAAAGTAATGAGTGAATGAAAGAGTGAGTGAATAACCGTTTTGGGTCGTTCATCCATTCTATCATTCACTCACTTACATCTTACATATACAGAACATCTTTACAAGCCTGTAATGTTTTCTTAGTATTAGGCAGAATCATTTCAATAAGGGTAGGCGCATAGTGTAAGTGCGTATCCCAGTTATTAATTCTTCGGATAGGCGCATCCAGATAATCAAATGCATGGCGCTGAATATGATATGTTAGTTCAGTAGAGATATTTCCCAAAGGCCAGGCTTCCTCTACTATTACCAATCGATTCGTTTTTTTCACTGAATTGACTACTGCTTCGTAATCAATGGGGCGAATCGTACGTAAATCAATTACCTCAGCAGATACATCATCTTTCTGAAGCTCTTGTGCAGCTTCTAATGCAACTTTCATTACCTTACCAAAAGAAACGATAGTCACGTCAGTTCCTTCTTTCACCACATCGGCTTTGCCAATGGGAATCAGAAACTCTTCTTCATCAGGAACCTCGCCTTTATCGCTATACATCAACTCCGATTCCATAAAGATCACTGGATCCTCATCACGTATCGAGGATTTAAGAAGTCCTTTGGCATCTTTAGGATTGCTAGGCACTACCACTTTCAGGCCAGGAGTATTTGCATACCAGTTGTCGAAGTTTTGCGAGTGCTGTTGCCCTAATTGGCCAGCATTTCCGGTAGGCCCACGAAACACGATAGGCACATGATACTGCCCGCCAGACATTGAAAGGATCTTAGCTGCGCCGTTGATAATCTGATCAATGGCTACCAACGAGAAGTTATAAGTCATAAACTCAATAATCGGGCGCAACCCGTTGAGTGCGGCACCAATGCCAATACCAGTGAAGCCTAGTTCTGAAATGGGAGTATCAATAACACGTTCGGGACCGAACTCATCGAGCATGCCCTGGCTTACCTTATAGGCACCATTATATTCGGCTACTTCTTCTCCCATCAGGAATACGTTTTTATCGCGGCGCATTTCCTCACTCATCGCCTCGTTTAATGCTTCACGAAACTGGATTTCTCTCATAGTTCAGGGGTATGATATGGTTTTGTGTTATAAGAAAAAAGCCCTCCTCGAGGAGGAAGGCTTTGTCTATCCTTATCCAATATATTATTGCAGTGCGCTTCTGAATTGATCAGACTCACTGTAATTCTGGAATACCAGGTCATTTAATGCACGCTCGCGAAGGCTAGGCTCAGCCTGAACCGCTGAAGTAAGAGCTTCGTACATAGCGCTTTCATTTTGAAGGTAAGCATTAGCAATAGCAATACCATATTGTGCTTTAGCCATGCCTTGCTCCATATTCAGAGACTCTTCAAAGCTGGTGATAGCGTTTTCATAATTATCGGTCAGCACCTGAGCTAATCCTAAGTTAAAGAGGTTTTGAGCACTCTCTTCAGCATTTGATAATGTAGATACTGCACCTTCGTAATCGCCATTCATAATTAGAATAGCACCACGCACACCATTCATTCCGGCACGAGAGTCAGGGTCTGAAGGCTGCATGCCATCTGCTTGATCAATTTCTTCCTGAGCACGCTCGTTATCACCACGCATGGCGTAAACAATAGCCAGGTTAGCGTGAGCTTCGGCGTTATCCTGCATACGAACTGACTGCTCAAGATTCGTTACTGCCTGATCTAACAAGCCACTTTGCTCAGATTCGCCAGCCTCCATTGCTTGAGCGATATAAACAGCACCTAAATTGTTGCGTGCCGCCCAGCTATCACTGCTTTCTACTGCTTGCTCGTAAATATTTTGCTTTTCCTCTAGACTAGGAGTCAGAGTAGCAGAATACATAAGCTCTTCGTTAGAAAGTGAATCAGAACCGAAGATCCCTTCATAAATCTGACGGGCAAATGTAGCGATCTGAGAATCAGACTTCTTCTCTTTAACTGTTAAGATGTTAGTCTGTGCAGTACGAAGACGAGGATAGATATCAGCGAATACTTTACGGTAAGTAGGCAATTGATGTAACTGATCTTCTTTGTCTTCAAAAGAGCCAGAACCATTAATGATACTTATGTATTCTTGTTTTTCGCTAGATGAAATACCATCGTAGTTTTGCAGTGAATCACGGAATTGAGCCCAATCTTCAACAACTGGCTTCAAGATAAACTCGATAGAATCAGCCGCTCCTTGATAATCGTATCGATCCATTTGTTCGCGGTAGTACTCTTCAATGCGCTCAGCACGATCACGAGATAGGTTTGAGTTAACACGCTCTGAACCTTCTGGTGAGTGAGTACCAGTAATTGAAACTGAACGAGTTACGTTCTTTTCAGCAATAAAGTTGCTAAACTGATCGCCACGCTCACTTCTAATTTCTGAACGGCGAAGCAATGAGCTTCCCTGAGGGAAATAGAAGTTAATGTTTGTAGGGATCAATTCTTCTTGATTGTTGTAACCATGAGAGCCATAAGAAACAAAACTAGGTGCTTCTACCAGATTCTGAGTTACAATTAAGCCTTCAGCCGCTTCCATTTCAGGAGTTTCAGCTGTTTTGTCGCTATTAGGGCGAGAGGCTACACCTTGAACCATCAGCGATCCGTTATCCATTTCTTCTCCAGTGTAATCAAAAGAAAATTCCTGGCTCTGCTCAGGCTCTTGCTCAGCACCATTCGGAAAATCAGCTGCCTGGAATTCTACACTGCCTACATCTACACGCTGATCACCATATTGGTAAAAAGTGTTTAATGTGTAGATATAATCTTTTTTCAACATCTTTAGAGGCAACTTAGCACTCATCGTAAAAGTAACGGTATTGCCTTGCAACTCTAAAGGTGACGGCTGCACTGTCAGCTCCTGCTCCTCAGCCATTTTTACCATTTTCTTCAACGAATTACATCCCGTAAAAATGAGGAAATTGAGAAGTATGGTAGTCAGTAGTAGTGATTTAAGTCTATTCATAAGATAAAAATTTGGTTAGTCGGTGTCGCGAAAATAGAATGATATTAACAATATTACAATTTTGGTGAAAAAATAGTTAATTTCTGCCTTGAAGAACCGGATCAGAACAATATTTGTTTGCTTCAAGTTTAAATGAGCATGAGAAAAATCCAGTATTTTTTTGAAAAACAGGCATTTGGCGTCTGTACAAAAATCGGCAGCAAGATGGATATTCCGACCGCTACGATCCGTATGTACTTTATTTACGCGTCTTTTCTGACCTTTGGCTCTCCCATTCTCTTGTACCTGGGTATAGCTTTTTGGATGAACCTTCGGCAACATCTTCGTAAAAGTCGAAACCCAATTTGGTATTACTAAGAGCATGAGCAAACTTCAGGTCACAAAAGTATTTTTTTCTGCGTAAATATCTTTCCAAAATCAAAAGTTTTCGCATCACTATTAAAGAATTTTCCTCACCTTTTACCTGTGAAGCGAAATTTATGCGTTTCCAGCGGCCATAATAACGCAAAAAATCAAAAACAGCTTGCAAAACAGCCTTGGCGTCTTGCCATTTTCTCTGGCTTACAAAATGTAGTGCGGCTATCATATCCAGCAACAACTTTAATGGCACTTTCCAGAAAACAGCTGGGGCAACCTCATTTTTGTATAACATCACGGTGCTGTTACGAAAGTTCAGGTAAGTCTTTCGGGGGTTAGTAGCCGGCATGGTGCCTCCCCCAACATGATAAACAACGCTAGCAGGCTGACAGTATAATTTATATCCAGCTCGGTTCATACGCCAGCACAAATCGATTTCTTCCATATGCGCATAAAATACTGGATCAAACCCACCTAATGCATTATAAACCTGAGTGCGCACAAAAAAACATGCCCCGGTTGCCCAGAATATGGGAACGACGCTGTCGTATTGCCCATGATCCTCTTCCAGTATATTAAGTACTCTTCCCCGGCAGAAAGGGTATCCGAGCACATCGATGTAACCACCAGCGGCACCAGCATGTTCAAAATAGTTTTTCTGATGATAAGCCCGGACTTTAGGCTGGCAAGCAGCAATAGAGTCATCCTTTTCCATCAATTCTAATACCGGCTCAATCCAATTAGGAGTAACCTCAACATCAGAATTAAGTAATACACTGTAGGTATTATCGATGCGTTGCAGGGCGATGTCGTAACCACGAGCAAAGCCGTAATTTTCCGGGAATTCAAAGATTTCAACAGATGGATATGCCTTCTTCAAAAAATCAACCGATGTATCAGTAGAGGCATTATCTGCTACAATGATGCGGTGCCCCTGGCTATGTGCTACAACCGAAGGCAGAAATTGCTCAAGAAAATGTACGCCGTTATAATTAAGAATAATTATGGCCGCTGGCTCCATTTAGGTAAAGTTGCCCAGATCAAAACCAGGGATGTTCGGAATAAACCCTTCGGTTGATTTTTTCATTTCTTCCTTGGCTTTGGCATCTACTTCTTCTAACGCTTTGTTGACGGCAGCAATCACCAAATCCTGCATTACTTCTTTATCTTCGGGCTTAATCAGGTCATTATCTATTTCAAGATTTACCAGTTGTTTTTTTCCGTTCACGGTTGCTTTTACCAAGCCGGCCCCGGCTTCCCCAGTGGCGGTGATATCGGTTAACCCCTCTTGTGCCTGCTTCATTTTCTCCTGCACCTCGCGCACTTTTTCCATCATTTTATTCATGTCAAACATAAGCGTCTTTTTTTATCGGTTTCTCGTCAGTGTTTAAACGGATAATACGGGCCGGGTGTTTTTATCCGAACCGGCAAGTTAAGGCGCAGGATTGAGGAGCACAAATTTTCCCTGCTGCGTAAATTCATTTCCCAACTGGTCATTCACCGTAATTTTGTATAAATAGGTGCCCTCTTGCACGGGAATGCCCTGATACATCCCATCCCAGCCTACATCACGCTGATCAGTATGAAAGAGTAACTCTCCCCAGCGGTTGAATATTTCAAACGTAACGCTTTCTAGCAGGGCGGCTTTGTATAAAAACACATCATTTAATCCATCGCCATTAGGGGTAAAGGCAGTAGGAAAAAAGAGTTGAGCCTGGGCGGGTACTCGCTGGCATACCGGTTCACTTAAAGGCGCCTCATTACCGCAGGCATCCAGATAGCTTATTTGATAGCAGTACAGTTCGTCAATCTCAACATTGGTGTCCAGGTAAGCGAGGTCGGGAGCGTTGGCATCCAGAGAATCGTACAACATCGCTGAATCACCTTCTAGTGAGCGGTATATATAGTATTGTTGCGCATCAGCAGCCCCGCCCCACCCTACCGCGATAGCCAGTTCGTCTAGGCCAGCATCCAAAGAATCGATAGGCGCCGGAACGGTATTGCTGATGGTAATCAGCGAAATAGTTTCTGAGAGGCTTGTTCCCGGCCCGACCTGCCCCCTTATCTGATAAGCGTACGTTTCCTGACATTCCACCTCGGTATCCTGATAAGTCAAGGTGGAAGTGGTGGCTATTTCGGCACTATTACGCAAAACCTGGTAATTAGCATAGACACCATCTTCCGTTTGCCAGCTCAGGTTGTTTTGTAAATCCCCCGCTATAGCCTCCAAAGAGATAGTACATAATGCATTAGAAGGGAACCTCAGTCCTGAACAGGGATCAACCGCCGTGACGGCCAGACAGTAGTAATTTTCGCGGGTATCCCACTCAACCTGCTCCAATACCGTTTCGGAAGAGCCAGCCTCAAGTTGATAGGTTCTTTTACTGCTGCTACCGTTCTCGGCTACTTCTATCTGATAAGTAATAGTAGGATCAGGTATATCGTATGCAACTCGTATACTTTGCTCATCCAGCACCTCAACTTCGGTTAGTGTGGCTTCCGGAAAAGTTTCGCCTTCGAAAGTATTAATCGTAGCGGTACTATCTCCACAACCGGATACGTCAGCATTACTGAACAAGCCTTTTACCGTTACCGGGTATTCACCACCCGAGGCATAAGCATGCACAAAAGATGGCTGGCTGGTAGGTACCACTGCTGGAGTTGTTCCATCGCCAAAATCAATTTCCAGTTGGTCATAATAATCATCCTGAATACTAACGTAGACCCTGTTTTCAGTACAGTTAATAAGATTAAATTGAGGTGTTTGAGGTTCAAGTACCTCAATTCGTAAGGTATCTATCGGTCCAGGGGTATTACCCACTACTTGGAGGAACAGATAACTTCCGGGCTCTGTATAAGTATAACTGAAAGTTTCAGGAGCTGCATCACTATCTACTACAATATTACTTTCATTCCCATCCCAAGTTGGATTCCATACAATGCCATCCGTAACTGGTGAATACAAATTCGTTGCCGTTACTGTAAATGGAGCGCAGCCTCTGGCGACATCTACCTCAAATCTATTTTTAGTACTAGGAACCTGCCCATAGCTGGCTCCCGCTAATACCCAGGTTAGAAGAAAAAGTATGTAGAACCTACTGATTGGCACACCGAAACGTTTACGATACTAACTGTGAATTAGGCTGACTTATTGTTTTGCCCCGATGCTAAGATACGTTCCATCATTGTTTCCAGCGATAAAGTATCCTGCTCGCCGGTCTTTAAATTCTTCAGGCTATACTGCCCGCTTTCCAGCTCATTGGTGCCAATGACCAAAGCATAGGGAATGTTTTTCTTATCGGCGTAGCCAAACTGCTTTTTGAGTTTTACTGCTTCCGGATACATCTCGGCCCGAATACCCGCTTTCCGAAGTTGGGCGAGCACGGGTAACACCTTCGGCTGCAATTCCTGATCAAAATTAACGAGTAATACCTGAGTGCTTAGCGTACTTTCGGCAGGGAATAGCCCTAAGTCATCCATGACATCATGAATACGGTCTACACCGAAAGAAATCCCCACACCGGATACGCCGGGCAGCCCAAAGACTCCGGTGAGGTTATCGTAACGTCCTCCCCCACTAATGCTGCTGCTGATGGTTGAATCCTGCGCTTTTACTTCGAAGATCGTCCCGGTATAGTACGACAACCCCCTGGCTAATGTCAGATCAAAACGAACGTGCTGCTGGGAAGACCCCAGCGATTTAGCCAGGGCCAGCACCTCGCGCAAAGCTGCTACTCCTTGTTGTCCGGCTTCCGAATGACCAACAATTTCCTGAGCGGCATTCAAATTTTCCTCCGTGGTTCCTTCCAGTTGAAAGATGGGTGATAGCTTTTGAATAGCTTCTTTCGAGAACCCTCGTTCCCTTAGCTCCTCAATCACTTTTTCCGTGCCGATTTTATCCAGCTTGTCGATGGCTACCAGCAGGTCGGATTCCTTGCCCTGCGCACCTATTGATTCTACCAGCCCGTTTAGAATCTGGCGGTGATTAATGTTAATAGTATATTTTTCCAGCCCCAGCTTCTCAAACACTTCTTCCAGCATGCGAATGATTTCGGCTTCGCACAATAGAGAATCCGTACCAACCACATCGGCATCACACTGATAAAACTCCCGGTAACGCCCTTTCTGAGGACGATCGGCCCGCCAGACGGGCTGAATCTGATACCGCTTAAACGGAAACGTAATCTCGTGCTGGTTCATCACCACATAGCGGGCAAAGGGCACCGTCAGATCATATCGTAATGCTCTTTCGGTTAGGTTGCTATCGTTTTTTCCTAGCAGCACATTAGTAAAAGCAGCTTTGGCTTTAGGCTGGTTCTTTGGGTCGTCAAGCCCATTATTAAGAATCTTGAACAGTAGTTGGTCGCCCTCATCACCGTATTTGCCGGTCAGCACCGAAAGATTTTCCATGCTGGGAGTTTCCAGGGGCATAAAGCCAAATTTTTGAAAGACTGAGCGGATCGTATCTAAAATATACGTTCGCTTGGCCATTTGCTCGGGGCCAAAATCGCGGGTACCTTTGGGTAAGGTTGGTTTACTACTCATTGATATAAGGGGATCGGCTAGGATCAGGGTTAAAATCAGGAAAGGTTTCTTTTATACTTTTGTCACTGGCTTTTCGGGGATTCTCCCAGGAAGGGTCCAGCTCCAGACGGGTTACTTTATCCAGGCT
Organism: Roseihalotalea indica; assembly: GCF_022458895.1. Next base: position 619,983 of record NZ_JAINFL010000004.1, read on the forward strand.
CAGCAGCAGGATCAGTTTGCGAAGATCATCTCCAAACTCACCGGAGCGGCGGCTGTTAGAGAGTGCATACTTCCCGGCAAACAGGTTACCCTGAGTTTGCAACTCGCCCAGTTTCTGGTTGATATAGCTAAGGTTTTCGTAGATATTACTGGCATCTTTACCAATCACGTTGCTGGCCTCCAAGCTACCGATGGTCATTGAGGTAGTTCCCCCTACACCGGACACATACTTTTGGGTCTGCACTTCGCTACTGAGCACCACCGGTGAAAGCCCCGTAATGGCTCCTAACGAAGCGGTGGTAATGGCTCGATGCTTTTTACCTTTTCGGGCTTTTTTATATTCTTTTTGCTGGGCTTTCTGTTTGTCTTTCAGTTGATCCATCAGGTTCATAACCCGCACCAGCCCGGTACGGTACTGATTATACAGCAACTGATCTTTTTCCACCAGATTCTCAGCATCCTGCACCCGCACATTGATCGTACGCTCCTGACGCTGGTTAGAGCGATCAATGACAAAAAAGGTGATTTGGTAGGTACCGGTATCTCCTGGTTCTACAAAAAAATCGTATCCAGGCTCCCAGTTAAACTCCCATTGCGTCGGCTCATTGCGCCTCAAAGAACTACGAGGTATATGATTGTTATCGGCCACAAAATCAAAATTAGAAATATCCGTGTCACCGTTAGGGTCCGACAGGTAGAACTTAAGGTTGAGGGCTTCGTCTTCCCGAATGGAATAATGGCTTTGGTTGGGTACCATTGATATTATCGGAGGCATATCCTGCTGGGTCACTTCTATTCGCAACACTCCCTGGGTCTGGGCCTCATACGGTTGATCTTCCACAATAAAAGGCAACTCGAGTGGCTCTTTCTGCAAACGATTATACTGACTCATGGAAGGCTCCCACTTTAACTCACCTTCGGCCGACAAAGTCATGCCCTGAGGCATTTTGGAAAGTAACGGTTTAAAAACCACCGGGTCATCATCGGGATCGACAATGGCATTGGTATTATTGAGCGCGTATGAGTTCTCCTTGCCGTAGCTCACATAAAAATTGCGCAACTCACCAATTTCAGGCGAGCGGTTTACATGGTTTACCAGCAAGTCTACTACCTGGCGATCAGACTCACCCTTACTATTCCGTACTTCAAAAATTACCTGAGCAGCACGGGTATCAACCAGCCGGTTCACAAAATCGTAAGGGGGCTTCCAGTAGATATTACCCAGTGTATCGTAGCTAAGGCCTAGTTTGTCGGCATTTAGCACTTTATAACTGTAATTGCTATCAGTACCACCCCGAGCCGCCAGCTTGAGAGAAAAGGCTTCGCCTTCGTTGATTACATTCCAGTAAGAGGTTCGGGGTAATAATAATTTCAAAGCTTCTTCGGGCTTCTCTTCATCCTCACGGGAAGAGGTGGACGCTGGCAACAATTCCAGTTTTCCGGGCTCTTTATCGTTATACTCTTTGTCTTGCACATGAAACGATATGGTAAGAGGCTCTTTACGCAATTTTGAAAACTGATCTCTCGTGGGCTTCCACCGAAAATCACCTGTAGGGCTTAGTGTCATTCCCTCGGGCAAGGCATTATCTTCAGCCTGAATAGAAAAATCATTAGAGTCTACCGAAACCGAGTAGGTATTTTCGGCATCAGGCTTTATAAAGAACGGTTGCAATTCAGCCAACTGAGGGATTCGGCTCTTCTGATGCACCATAAATTCTACCTGGCGAGAGGCTACCTGTCCCCCGTCGGTGCTCACTTCAAATAACACCGGAATTACCTTCTTTCCCTCTTCCGGAGATACCAGATCATAGGAGGGTACCCAGGAAAATTTACCGTTCTCTTCAAGCGTAATTTCCAGTTCCCGATCGCTCTTATACTTAAATGTATAATTTTTACTCAGTCCGCCCTTTGCATTCAAGGTGAATTTTATCGGTTGGCCCTCCTCAATCACATTCCAGTTTTTCTGGTCAGGAAAAACCAGCCCAAGCTCATCCTGGGCCATAACAACATAGCCAAGAAAGCTAAATACGGTTGTAAAAAAGGCAAAGCTATAATTCATACATCGTTTTAATACGTTTGCGCAAGTACTTCTCATCTATGTTTTCTAACAATTCTGAAAAAAAAACATTCCTTGGATTTTTTCCTTAACGCTGGATCGTTCCAACTATTTCCTGCATGGTTCTTGTCTATTCATGCATGACCCAACTCTCAACCGCAAAATACATGAAAAAAATTCTTCCCATGCTAGTGATGTTACTAGCTTTTTTAGGAAGTACCACCAAAAGCCTATCTCAAAAATATACGGTTAGTGGGTACGTAAAAGACCAAACCAACGGCGAAAGCCTCATCGGCGCCAATGTATTTGACCAACAGTCGCTAAGCGGAACCAGTAGTAACACCTATGGCTTTTACAGCCTCACGCTGCCCAGTGATAGTATTACGCTGCTTTACTCCTTCGTTGGGTACCAGCCTCGAGTAGTAAAACTACTACTTTCTCAGGATACGACCATCAATATAGAACTTTCGGAAGGCGAATTGCTGGACGAAGTGATTATTTCAGCCGCTGAAGCCGAGAAAATTCAGGAAATTTCGCAAATGAGCGCTATTTCCGTCCCCATTGAGCAGGTTAAAAGTTTACCAGCTTTCCTGGGCGAAGTGGATGTGCTGAAAACATTGCAACTGCTGCCAGGCGTACAATCCGGTAATGAAGGAACCAGCGGCTTGTATGTTCGGGGTGGAGGGCCCGACCAAAACCTGATTCTGCTGGATGGAGTACCGGTATACAACGCCTCTCACCTGTTTGGCTTCTTCTCGGTGTTTAATGCCGATGCTATCAATAACGTTCAACTGATAAAAGGTGGATTCCCGGCTCGCTACGGCGGGCGACTTTCATCAGTCATTGATATCAGCATGAAAGAAGGTAATACCAAGAAGTTTCAGGGCGAAGGTTCCATCGGCATTGTAGCTTCCAAACTTACCCTGGAAGGCCCCATTGTGAATGACAAAACCTCGTTTATTATCTCAGGCCGCCGCACCTATATCGATTTACTGGCCCGCCCGCTGATTAAAGCACAAACCGATGGCGATGAAACCGTGGGTTACTATTTCTATGACCTTAACGCGAAAGTAAATCATCGTTTCTCAGACCGCGACCGCTTATTCCTGAGTGCTTATTTAGGCGACGACCGCTTCTTTGCTCGCTATGGATATAAAGATGTACAAAACGGAGTAACGTTAAGAGACGAAGACGAAGCCGGTTTGCAATGGGGTAATCTGACATCTGCCCTGCGCTGGAACCATATGTTTACACCCAAACTGTTTAGCAATGCCACCCTCACCTACAGCCGCTATCGTTTTGATATCAACAATGAATACCGTTACGAATACCTGGACGATTCTACCAACAGTAAACTGGTTGATAGTGGGTTCGCCAAATACCTATCCGGCATAGAAGATTATGCGGCAAAAATTGACTTTGACTACATTCCCTCTCCCAATCACTTCATACGTTTTGGGGTAAATGCCACCCGGCATACTTTCAAACCAGGTGCCTTAAACATCCAGTATGAAGATGAGCTTTCTGATGAGTCGCTTGATGTGCTACTGGGCTCTCAGGAAACGCAGGCTACCGAGTTTGCGGCTTATGTTGAAGATGATATTGAATTGAGCAACCGCCTGAAGGTAAATGCCGGAATACACTTTTCTGGCTTTCGTGTTAATGGAGAAACCTATACTTCTATTCAGCCTCGTATTGCCGGGCGCTACCTGGTAAATGAGTCTTTGTCGCTCAAAGCCTCTTATGTGCAAATGGCCCAGTTTATTCATTTACTAACAAACTCAGGAATAGGTTTGCCTACTGACTTATGGGTTCCCGCAACGGATCGTGTCCGCCCTCAGCGGTCGCAACAGGTTGCTATTGGCTCGGCTTACAACTGGAAAAACGCCTACGAGATAAGTCTGGAAGGTTACTACAAAACCATGAACAACCTTATTGAGTACCGAGAAGGGGCCAGCTTTATTGATGTGAATCAGAACTGGCAGGATAAAGTTACGGTTGGTGATGGCCAAAGCTATGGTGCTGAGTTATTAATTCAGAAGAAACAGGGCCGCACTACCGGCTGGCTTGGCTATACCCTTTCCTGGACCAACCGACAATTTGATGAGCTTAATTTTGGTAAACAGTTTCCGTACAAATACGACCGCCGTCATGACCTGGGATTAGCTGTGGTCCACAACTGGAAAGAGCGAGTGGATGTATCCTTTACCTGGGTCTATGGAACCGGGAACGCTATTACTCTGCCTACTGAGACCTATTTTCCGAACACGTACTACTACGGAGACCGAAATAGCTACCGGATGAAAGCCTACCATCGGCTGGATGCCAGCATTACCTTTAAGAAAAAGAAACGATGGGGAGAACGAGCCTGGGTATTTGGAGTATATAACGCATACAGCCGCAAAAATCCGTTTTATATTTATCTGGATGAATCGCAAAATTGGGATGGGTCTGGAGAAAACAAATTTAGACAGGTTAGCCTGTTCCCGATTATTCCTTCTATCAGTTACCGATTTAGCTTTTAGTAAACCATGAAAAAATCACTGTTACTATTATTAGCGCTCGTTAGCTTTTTCATGGCTTGTGAGACGGTTGTTGAAGTTGAGCTCCCTGAACAAGTCCCAAAGCTAGTCCCTTACGCTATTGTTGAGGCTGATTGCACCTTTATAGTCCGGTTAAGCCAGAGCCAATCCATTCTGAGCCAGCAAGATGTTCAATTTGTTCCGGATGCCGAGATTCTTTTATATCAGGATGAGAATGAAGTGGACCGGTTAGAGCCCTACGGCGAAGACCCCGAGCTTGGTATTTACCAGACCTCTTTTCGTCCAAGTTCCGGACATACCTATACACTGAAAATTAACAAAGCCGGTTTTTCGCCCGTCGAGGCCCAAACATACCTAGAACCAGCGGTACCTATACAAACGCTCAGATATGACACCGTGCAATATACTTATGGGTATCAGGATGAGTCAGGCAATTACTCAGAAAAAACGGGCACTCGTCTGGATGAAGTCTGGCTGACATTCAAAGATCGTCCGGAAGAAGATAACTATTATGAAATTTCCGTTTTGCAATACGAAGACCGGTTTGTGAGTGAGCAACAGGAGAATGGTGAGTATATTATTACTGATACCATAGCTACTTTATTACCGCAACAAATTACTAGCGAAGACCCAGCAGTGAAAGACGATTCATTCTTTGAAGATGATGATGACTGGGGGGATTATTCTCTTTTCTTTACCGATGAGTTATTTGCTGGAAAAGAATACACTATCAAATTCAGCATGTTTCTCCCATCCTATTATACTCGATATAACGAACAGTCACCCGAATACTTTATTGTACTCCGAAACCTAAACCGGGATTATTACCTCTATCGGAAAAGTTATGAGCTACAAAACGAAACGGAAGATAACCCTTTTGCCGAACCCGTGCCTGTTTTCAATAATATCGAGGGAGGATATGGCATTTTTGCGGGCTTTAGTAGCGACACAGAAACCATTTTGTTAGAAGAGTAAGGAAACTCTTTTGATAATCCATCGTTTTTTATAAATTCGCACCCTAATTTGAGAACTTAGAAATACCAACAATATGGCAGTCACCCGATTAGAACGTAAAGGATTACGTAACAAAGCCCGTGCTAAATCAAAGCAGCAGAAAATCAAGAAGCTAACCAAGCAGCCACCCATTAAGAATGTGGACATAGATCAGATTAAAGAAGAGTTTGCTAAGAAGTCTGGCAAACCAGCTGCGAAGAAAGAAACTAAAAAAGAAGAAGCTCCCAAAGCTGAGAAAGCTACGGAGACAAAAGCAGAAGCTAGCGAGCCACAGGCAGAAGTAAAAGAACCAGCAAAAGCCCCTCGCAAAGATGCTGAAGCAGTAGAAGAGCAGATTGAAGAGAAAGAAGAAGGAAAAGAATAACAGTTTTCTTCTTTCCTTTTACAAAATATTGAAGGCACACCTTAGCGTGTGCTTTTTTATTTCCTACAGTTCAGAACGCTACTCAATAGTAGTTCCCTGAAAAGCTTTTCCTTCAATACAGGCTTCCATGTTCTCAATATTCCTGCCGTTCAGAATCATCACTTTCATTCGCAGAGCTTCGGCCTTCCTGCTAGCAATCGGATCAAAAGGGGCCGACATTCCCGGACTCCACTCATCCCCTACAATCTTCCGAAAATCAGTCCAGCTTAGCTTTTCGTACTGTTTGGCCTTGGGGTTTTCGCGAGGATCTTCCGAATAAACGTAGTTAATGTTGGAAAGATTAAGTACCGAGGCGGCCTGGTATCGCTCAGCCAGTAGTACAGCAATGTAGTCGGTACTCCAGCCGGGCTTCCATCCCGCACCCACTAAAATAGCTTCGGTGAAATCAGGATGTGAAGCATCAAAATCCTTGACAATCACCGGATGAGCGTACTCTTTAAAAATGGTGCGTAGCATATGAGCATTTAACCGAGTGGCATGAATGCCCAGCCAGTCGCGTTCTTCATCATCTACTCCCGTTACAGTCTCTGCTGCCGCCTGGTAATTACGGGCAGTTCGGCCTCCTCCCACCGTCAGAATAAACCGGTCGCCCTGGGCAACCCGCCGGTCAATAAATTGCTTGAATGAAGCGAGGTAATCTGTGTCTATGGCATCAGGAACGACGATAGAACCACCCAGTGAAAGTACGTAAAGTGACATTTAAGATTGTTTTGCACCTAATTCAATTGCTTCTAACTGAGTAACCTGCTGGTTGTTCAGTGTAAAGCGTAACATGGTGCGTATTTTATGGAAACCCTGCCTGCCCGTTGCTCCTGGGTTTAAACATAACATATTTTTTCGTTTTGGATCTCGGATAACCTTTAAAATATGCGAATGCCCACAAACAAAAATATCAGCCTGCTTTTCTAACAGTTGCTGACGCACCCGAGGATTGTATTTGGGTGGATATCCTCCGATATGAGTCATCCAAATAGTTAGGCCCTCTCGCTCAAACCACAGGTCTTCGGAAAGAGCCTGCCGAAGAAGACCTCCGTCAATGTTACCGTATACCGCCTGGGTGGGTTTGAAAGCCTCTAATTCCTCTAGAATCTGCATGGTACCAATATCTCCGGCATGCCAGATTTCGTCACAATCCTGAAAGTAATTCTTAATCTGAGGGTCAAGAAAGCCGTGAGTATCGGAGAGAAGTCCTATTTTCATATTGTGTTACAACTTTACTGAGTAAAATGGTGTCAGAAGAATAAAGTTAGATCCTATGCGAATTTTAATATCATTGGTAAGCTTTTTCATGATACTGAATGCCTGCACTGAAGAGGAAACCGGCCCTATCTTTATTCAGATTCTCAATGGCAACCAGGTTACTTTTGATTCAGTATTCCTATACACTCAGCAAGGTAATAAACCCTACGGGACCCTAGCTCCTGGTGACACTTCAGAGTACCTGAAAGCGAATGATGGAATTGGCGAACCAAGCCTTCTGCTTATGGTAAATGGTGATACTATCTCGTCTATCAACATAGTTGCTGATCGGGTACTACCGCCACCCCTATCACCAGGCTATTATACCTATGAAGTCACATTTACTGAAGATTTCGGTTACTATTCTACAAGACAACTCCCCTAACTACTATTATGAAAAAACTACCACTCTTAGTCTTCTTCATTATCTTCACTGGCCTGGTTTCCTGTCGGGAAGAAGAATTTGACCAGAATAATCCTTCGGTTGACCAGTTCGTCCACCTTTTAGTAGAAGGTGAATACCAAGAGTTTGTAGCAATACCCAATTTCCGCCCCGAGCAAATCCCGTCCCTCCTCCTGTATGCAGATGATACAACATCTATTCTTTACTTTCCGGCCAACCCCATTGCTTCATTCCATATGGATGACTTTAAATTGGGTGAATGTATGCTCTGGACCATCGAAAGTATCCGGGTATCGTACGGACAGGTGGACTCGCATACGTCCATTGAACGTTACCCGTCTCTTTTTCCAGTGCTAATTAATGAGGCATCCCAACGGCCAGACCGGAGAGCTACGGACGCTGAGATTCACCATGGCTACCAGGCATACTACAACTGGTGGTATGATGACCCTAATGAAACGTTTGAACAAAAAAGGACGATCAATCCGCTGGAAGACACCCCCTTGAACTGGCGGTAAAATAGCGTACTTTTTTCTTGTGTGGTAATGGCTGGGTCGTACCTTTGTTCTGACCCAAGCCGTACTCTCTTGAAGCACTTATCCCCTATTCAACGGCTTTTTCTGTTATCGCTCAGCCTGATGTTTCTGTATTGGGTACTGATGCGTGTCCCCGTTATTTTCCATCTGCTGCCGGAAGCAAAGTGGTGGAAAGTGATCCTTGGTTTACTCTTCGGAATTATTACCCTCATCTGGTACGTACGCTCTCAAAACTCCCGTCATGGACCTTGACGTAGAATTTCTCTCCCGGCTTCAGTTTGCCTTCACCATCATGTTTCATTACATCTTTCCACCCTTCAGCATTGGGATGGGATTACTGCTAGTGATCTTTGAGTCGTTTTACTTTTTCACCCGCCAGAAAGTGTATGAGTCAATCACACGCTTCTGGATCAAGTTATTTGCGGCTAACTTTTCGGTGGGAGTAGCCACTGGCATTGTGATGGAATTTGAGTTTGGCACTAACTGGGCTAGTTATTCCCGCTTTGTGGGCGACATTTTTGGCTCTCCCCTGGCCGCCGAGGGCATCTTTGCCTTCTTTCTGGAATCTGGCTTTCTGGCCATTCTGCTTTTCGGATGGAACCGGGTGAAGCCGGGTTTTCACCTGTTTGCCACTTGTATGGTAGCGCTAGGCTCTATTATGTCCGCCTTCTGGATTGTGGTGGCAAACTCCTGGCAGCAAACGCCTGTTGCCTACGAACTTATGACGACAGCCGATGGCTACACCCGCGCCGTGATCACCGATTTTTGGGCAGTGGTTTTTAACCCCTCATCAATGGTTCGCTTTTCGCACGTCATTTTTGGTTCGTTTGTACAAGGGGCCTTTCTGGTTTTAAGTGTATCTGCTTATTTCATTATAAAGCGGCGAAATTTAACCTTTGCTTATCGCTCCTTTACCGTCGCACTCATCGTTGCTGCGGTGGCATCCCTCGCGCAGCCATTGATTGGTCATATCCACGCTCAAGTGGTGGGTGAATACCAACCGGCCAAGCTGGCTGCCTTTGAAGGATTGTACGAAACACAAACGCAGGCTCCGCTCTCCATGATCGGCTATACCAACCCGGAAACCCGGGAAACTATCGGTATTGAAATTCCGGGGATGCTCAGTTGGTTGCTACATGAAGACACTGATGCCGAAGTAATCGGCCTGGATCAATTTCCCGAAGCGGACTGGCCCCCGGTAGCGCAGGTGTTCCAATCCTATCACCTGATGGTGGCTCTGGGAATGCTCTTTATTGGGCTTACACTATTGAGCTTGTTCTGGCTTTATCGTAAAACACTATTTACCAAGCAATGGCTGATGAAGCTCTATATCCCCTTGGTGGCGCTACCGGTCATTGCGAACCAGGCAGGCTGGTACTCGGCCGAACGAGGACGTCAGCCCTGGATTGTTTATAAATTATTGCGCACCAGCGATGGATTGTCGCAATCAGTACAAGCGGCGGAAGTACTGATTTCACTGGTACTATTTGCTATTGTTTATGCCCTGTTGTTTTTCGTCTGGCTCTATGTGCTAGACCGGGAGATCAAACACGGCCCGGAAGATTACGCCCGGGAACCCGAAAGTTACCACCACGAAGGCGAACAGGTAGATGCGATTAAGCGGTTTATTGAGTGATAGTAGGTTGGTGAGAGATAGATGGGAAAAAAGAATCTTTTATCGAGAATAGGTCAGCGGTTGGCCACTTGCAGTAAGCGTTAATAATTCGCACTAATTTCTGACTGCTTACTGCTCGCCGTTTGACATACAGTACTTTAGCCATTGAACGAATAGCCTATGGACTTCAACGTAATCTGGTACATCATTATAGGACTTTTGCTTATCGGCTACGCCATTCTGGACGGATTTGATCTGGGAGTAGGCGCACTACATTTACTGAGCAAGGGCGACCGAAACCGACGGATTATGCTTAACTCTATTGGGCCGGTGTGGGATGGGAACGAGGTCTGGCTCATTACGGCGGGGGGAGCATTGTTCGCCGCCTTTCCGGAAGTGTATGCTACCGCTTTTTCCGGTTTCTATCTCCCTTTCATGCTACTACTGATTGCGCTGATCTTCCGGGCAGTATCTATTGAGTTTCGTAGTAAAGAAAGTAGCTCCCGCTGGCGTAGTAGTTGGGACACCAGTTTCAGTATTGGCTCCATGGTTGCCGCTATTCTCTTTGGCATAGCCATCGGTAATGTGGTTGTTGGCTTTCCTATCGGATCCGATAAAGAATACCAAGGCACTTTCTGGGATTTACTCACTCCCTACACCATCCTGACTGGCTTCTTCAACCTCGCTATGTTTACCATGCACGGGGCCATTTATCTGAACCTCAAAACCGAAGGCGATCTTCAAACCCAGGTGCAGCGCTGGGGTCGCAATGCTTATGTGGTATTTCTGATTATGTTTATCATCACAACAGCAGCCACCCTGTATTTACAACCCACGATGATTGCTAACTTCTCGTTTGGGTTGGTAGACGTACCCGGCGAGGCCCATGAGTTAGTACGGCGGCATCAGACGCTGATTTCTGTTGTTGCCTGGCTAATCGTTTTACTCAATACGCTATCCATTGCTAATATTCCCCGCACGCTGGCAAAAGGCAAACCCATCCAGGCATTTATCTCTTCCGCTTGTACGATTGCCGCCATTGTGTTGCTGTTTGCCTTGGGAGTCTTCCCTAACATGCTGGTATCCAATCTGTCTCCTGATTATAGCCTGGATATTTATAATGGTGCCTCTTCTCAATATACTTTGCGCACCATGTTCTGGGTTGCTATCTGGGGCCTACCGTTTGTGGTTGGCTATACTTCCCTGATCTACTGGACGTATCGGGGAAAAACCGTTATTAACGAGAGTAGTTATTAACTGGCAGTTTTTTTCTTCCAGTAGCGCATCAATCCGGCTACACTCATCCACGAGGGGTTAGCAGCTTCATACTGCTGGATGAGTTCATAATCAGCACCCTGTTCCTGAAGTTGCCTGGCTACATATTCCTGAAACTGAGGCACCATTTCTTCTACTGGCAACTCGGCTTCCATTTTGATCATGATCCACTCAGCCCAATCTAACAGTTGTGCTTCCAGATGATCCAGATGCGCTTCAACATCTTCTACGCGTCCAAAATGAGTAAGATACAACGCTTTAGGATTCAGGGCACGTAGTATGTTAATGGAATTTTGCCAGCTTTCTACCTGAATATCCGGCGGTGGACACGGGGGTTCTACCAATCCTCCGGAAATTCGTACTCCCCCGACATCTCCGGTGAATACCTCTTCTCCCAGCTGATAGGCAATATGGTGCACCGCATGGCCTGGTGTATGATGCGCCCGTAACTTGGTGTCGCCAAAGATTAATTCCTGTTCATGCTCTACTGTAACCAACTGGTCTTCAGCAATTGGTTGCATCTTTCCCCATAATCGATCCATATCATCTTGGTAGATGCGCTTGGCAGAATCCCATAATTTTTCGGGTTGAGCCAGGTGCTTGGCACCAAAGGGATGCACATACACTTTCGCACCTTGCTCAGCAAACGCCCAGGCCGCTCCGGCATGATCAAAATGAATATGTGTGAGGAGAACATGCTGAATATCCTCAGGCTGAAATCCAGCTTTCCGGATGGCAGTCTTTAGCGATTCATAAGTGGAATAGGGACCGCTCTCAATAAGAATAGGGCCTTCTGATGTTTCGATTAAATAACTGGCAATAGCCTGAGGAATATTTAAAAAATGAAGGTCGAGCGTGTGGATCATAACAGATAAAAAAAGTTAAACAGTCAGTGAAGGTAAAGGGTATTTTAGTGAATAGCAATTTCTATATATAGCCGGTCACCCAGTAAGCTACCATCCCTACCATTTCCCGAATTACCACCTCAAAATGGCTGATAGCAGCTGAATTAGGAATAATTAACCAATCGGGAGTAAAGTGGGGTGACTCACTGCGCAGGCCTACCGGAAAGATATCTGCGGCCAATCCCACTTTATCAAAGCAGGCCTTTGCTCGGCGCATGTGGTACGAAGAGGTAATTAATAGAGGTTTACCAGTGACTCCATTGTCTGCCAGCAACTCTTGACTGAATACAGCATTCTCATGAGTATTACGCGATTGCGGCTCCATCCAGATATCCCGCTCCGGCACTTTGGCATCAATCAGAATTTTTTTTAGCCAGTACGCTTCCGGAAGGCTATCTGCTAACAATTTACCAGAACCGCCACTTAGCAAGATTTTCTGTATTTTACCTTCCCGATAAAGCTGTATAGCATGCAATATCCGCTCGGCATCACCCGTTACATGCACTCGATCCCGAGGTTCTTTATCGGTCGTAATACCTCCCAACACTATCCCAACCTCATACTCTGGCAGAGTTGCTACTGGTGTAAGGGGCATTTCCCAGGCCATAAGCAGCAGATTAGCTAAGAATACATTGGTAAAAAATAAAAGTAAGCTGAAGCCCAAAACAAAGAACTGCTTTCTAAATCGCTTCCACAGAAGACATAACAGAAAAGACAGCACCACCAATGTGATGGGCATGGCCAGAAAATATAAGGTCTTGGATAGTAAAAAAAACATGGCTGATCGTTAAAAAATCAGCCACAAGATAAGGAAGGTCAATACAAATACCAGAATTGCGATCAGGTCCTTATGCCACTTTATCTTCATACAGACTTCGCATCAGAAAATCCGAAGTGAATTTACGAGCCGATGGTGGTACTAAACACATTTTCATTGCCGACCATGTCGCGTACCCGGATCTCCACTTCTCCCTGCATAGGTTTGGATTCATCCAGCCGGTCTGACCAGATCAGATCGCGTTTGTAATCATAATGCATCAGCACCCATTCCCCATTAACATGCGCCTCATACTCGCGGATACCGGAGGTAACATCTTCAATTTTAAACCGAAGCCGGTCTGAACTGATACTCAAGGGAGTAATGACCGGGGCAATAGTATCTACTTCCAGAATAAAATCGCCGAAGCTATTCGTACGGAAGGTAACGTTATTGCCTTTCCAGTCGCCTCCTTCGTAGCTCAGATTACCCTTTTCATCAATGCGATATACCGACATCTTATCTTTTGGTCCTTCGGGAAAATACTGAGGTTTTAATAACACCTGCATATTTTGCCGTAGTGGTACGTTATCCTGATGGATGCGGAACCGCTCGCGCTCGGTCTCTTTTTGATAGTCCATTTGCAGATAGAGAGTATCAAACAAAGCGGATCGGGGGAATGTGACGTTCATCCGAGGTTGATAAAAGCTAAAGGCACTTTGCGATGGCACTCGCACTTTAACTCCTAGCGAACTCACATCTCCACACACATCTACCGAATCAGGAATGCCCTGATTTAAATCCCACAAATACACCGCCACATCATTAACCACGTAGGCCGGAGGCTCTTCAAAGGTGCGGCGTTCAGCAAAGAATTTAGCTAGTTTGCGCTCGTATAGCCCTTCCGGGTTTTTATTGACTGGCATAAACACCTGCAATACATTACCCCGGATATGAAAATTCTGGCTCTGATAGGGCTTGTTGAAATAACGAACCCGGAATACTTCGTCGGTGGTAGGTTGCCCCTGCAATGTGAAATCTACCTGGCTACGGTTGCCATCGGCATCCGTCAGGGTAATAGCGGCTTCGTGTAACGCATCGTCTTTGATAGTGATTTTCCCCTGCTGAGCATTTGTCTTAAAAAAAGGAAGCCGGTTGCCATCGTCAACATACAGCTTATAGAACGTGCGGTTCTGGCGGTAACGCTCTTCGTAGTTAGTGAAAACGTGAATATCTTTAGAGTGTGAAAAAGAAAATTTATCCATCTCACAGCTAAACTGCTGCTCTCCATCCAGCGTGAGCTCGGTATTCTTTACACCGTACACATTCCGGACACCCGTAGCTTTATCAAATGCGGCAACCTCTACTCCAACGGTGCCCCGAACAGTTATTGGCTCATCAATCACGTATTTTCCACCCACTGTTTTCAGTGCAAACTCAAACCGGCCAAATTGCCCGTTGATGCGGGAATCCTGATCCATTGTGGTTAATGCTACTTTACGTACGTAGGGGGCAACATTATCAACAATCTCTTTAAAGCCAAACTGTAGGGGGTCTATAGGTTGCTGATTGGCATCACGAATCTCAAAATGCAGGTGTGGTCCTCCGGAAGAACCCGAGTTTCCTGCTTTACCAATAACCTGCCCGCGTTTCACCATCAGCTCATTTTTTTGCGGGAACAATTCAATGGTAAACGATTTATTACGATACTGAGCCTGTTTTACGTATTCCTGGATCTGATCATTAAACTCGTGCATATGAGCATACACACTAGTAGTGCCATTAGGATGCTGGATGTACAGAGCGTTCCCGTAGCCACCGTACGATATTTTGATCCGATTGATGAACCCATCCGTTGTAGCATGAACCGGTGCTCCCACTACCCCTCCAATTTTGATATCCAATCCGGCATGGAGGTGCGAGCTTCGCAACTCGCAGAAATTTCCCGACAGGTAATTGCGCTCCCCCGGTTTAATAGGAAATAAATAATAATTTTCGTTCTCGAACCCTACCGATGTAAATACAATGGGAATAATCAGAAATACTAATACCCTACTTAATCTCACAAGTTAATAATTTTTGATCTTCAATATAGGCGACTAATGTATTGCCCGGTTGAATGGGACCCACTCCTTTGGGGGTTCCTGTAAATAATACGTCTCCTTTCTTCAGCGTAATAAATTGAGAAACATACGCAATCAGATAATCGAAAGGGAATAACATCATTTTTGTGTTACCCTGCTGCTTTACCTCTCCATCTACCTCAAGCCGGAAGTTTAAATCCTGCAAATCAGGAAACTGGTTTTTTGGTACAAATTCCGACATTGGAGCCGAGCCGTTAAAGCCTTTTGCTAGCAACCAGGGCAGCCCTTTCTCCTTAGCTTTCTGTTGCAAATCTCTTGCCGTAAAATCTATCCCAATTCCGATGGCGTCGTAATATTTGTGGGCGAATTTTTCCTCTATGTACTTTCCCTCCTGGCTGATCTTGAGTAAGATCTCCACTTCATAATGTATATCCTTGGTAAACTCAGGATAATAAAAAGGCTCATTATTCTTGAGAATGGCGGTGTCAGGCTTCATAAACACTACCGGTTCGCCGGAACTTTCATTTTTAAGTTCAGCTATATGTTCTGCGTAATTACGTCCGATCGCAATGATTTTCATGGTAAAGTATCTAGATTATTACATTTATTGGCGCGATATAAATATCAGTAAAAGCAACCGTAAGGCACATCGCGTGTTTTCACGCAAAAAATAGCACACTCATACCACAAATACCATAAAAACGAGCAGAACGATCACATATTATTTCTTACTCACGTAAGATCACCTCCGTAAAAACCGTTTTTTAACTGTATAACGTACCTTTCATTTGAATTTAACAAAGGCTTCACTAATATGCGGCTTATTGTAAAAAACAAGGTTTTCTTAAGTAAAGCCACTATATATTTTCTTCTCTATGAGCAAACATACTTACGAATACGGGGTTATTGGTAACTGTGCTTTTTTGGCACACATTGGTAAAGATACAAATGTATCATGGCTGTGTTGGCCTCGGTTTGATAGCAGCTTCGTCTTCGGTGGTTTGCTAGACCGGGAAAAGGGCGGTGAATTTAGTATTAAACCTAATACTGAAAACTTTGACTCTCATCAGTATTATCACGAAAACACTAATGTACTCTGTACTGAAATTACGACCGACGAGGGTAAGTACAAAATTACTGACTTTGCACCACGCTTCTTTCAGTATGACCGTTACTTCAAACCACTCATGCTCATCCGCAAGATTGAGCCGCTGTCGGGCACTCCGCTCATACGAGTTACTTGTAACCCCAAACGCGAATATGGACAGTATGACCTTTCTCATAACCAGGCCAGCAATCATATTAAATTTCTCGGGCTTGGGAATGAAATACGGTTAACGACTGATATTTCGCTTACCCATATTCAGGAAGATAACTACTTTGTGCTTAACGACACTAAGTACATTGTGCTTACTTACGGTGCTCCGCTGGAAGCACCGGTGCGAAGTACCTCGGAAACCTTTTTGCAAAATACGATCAACTACTGGCGTAACTGGGTTAAGAGCACCAGTATCAAAAACTTCGGGCAGCGAGAAGTACTACGCTCAGCGCTGGTCTTGAAGATTCACCAGTACGAAGATACGGGCGGGATTATAGCCTCAGCTACTACAGGCTTACCCGAAGCACCCGGTAGCGGCCGCAACTGGGATTACCGCTACTGCTGGTTGCGGGATACCTATTACACGCTGAACGCCTTCAACAATATTGGTCACTTTGAAGAACTGGAGCGTTACTTCCACTACATTGCCAATATTTCTGCCACCCAGGAAGAACGATACCAACCTCTCTACTCTGTCAGTGGCAGTAACCAGCTGGTGGAGCGAATTATCGATCTGGAGGGATATATGGGAAACAAGCCTGTACGGATTGGAAATCAGGCTTATGAACATATTCAGAATGATGTGTACGGGCAGGTATTGCTCTCCCTTTTGCCGCTGTATGTAGATTACCGCTTCAACCATGACGAACGAGCCGGTTCGGATAAACTGGCCGCTGATGTGCTGGATCGGATCGAGAAGTTCATTCAGGAACCGGATGCCGGATTGTGGGAATTCCGTGATTTCAAGCAACTACATTGCTATACGTATCTTTTCCATTGGGCGGGTAGCTCGGCAGCGATAAAGATTGCGAACTTCCTGAAAGATGAGCCCCTTATGAAGAAAGCTACTCGTTTGCGCGATCTGGCTGCTAATAAAATTGAAGCATGCTATGATGGCGAGCGAGGCGTTTATACCCAGGCTATCGGTACGGCAAACCTGGACGCCAGCACGCTTCAGCTAATCATGATGAACTACCTGGATAGTAACTCGGACCGGGCAAAGCAACATCTCATTAACCTGGAAAAAGAATTACGTTCTGCAGATGGACTTTTCTACCGTTACAAGCATGCGGATGACTTTGGAATGCCTGAAACCACATTTTTGATCTGTGGCTTCTGGTATGTTGAAGCACTGGCTTGTGTCGGTCGGTTGGATGAAGCAATTGAGACCTTTGAAAGCATCATGCAATATAGTAATCACGTTGGGTTGTTTAGCGAAGATGTAGATGCCAGCACGGGTAGTCAGTGGGGGAACTTCCCGCAGGCATACAGCCACGTGGGGTTAGTCAACGCTGCTTTCCGCATTGCCACCCGTTTAGATACTCCCACCTTTTTAGATAAAGTGTAAATTTTTTAAATGAGCCTGGGTGTATCAGCCAGGGTAAAATAAAAAAAGACTCAAATGGGTAGCCAGCAATCAAGAGGCTATACATTTGAGTCTTTTTAGTGGGGTATCAACAAAAAAATCAGTTTTTACCGCCTGATGAAAGCCATTAATAGGCAATCATTGACTTAAGGATGTCGCGTACGTCAGTGTAAGCGTTAACATTAAAGCGGGCAGCAGAGGTTTTGCTACCTACTTTTATGGTATGAGCCTCTTTAGGCATCGCTTTGAAAGTATCTTCATCCGTCATATCATCTCCAATGGCCATGACAAAATCGTGAGAAGTTTGCTGCAACCATTGCAAGGCTGTTCTTCCTTTGTTTACCTCCCGGTCTTTAATCTCCACTACGTGGTCACCTTCCAGTACTTGAAGGTTGCTGTTAGATGAAATGTATTTTAGGTGACTGGCAAGTTCTCGGGTACGCAATTCACCTAAGCCCGTTTCAACCTTGCGGTAGTGCCAAACCAGGGAAAAGTCTTTTTCTTCGATAAATGAGCCAGGAGTACGCTGTACGTACAGCTCCAGAATTGGAAGAATCTCTTTTTTCCAATCGCCCTTCATGGCAACCACGGTGCGCCAGTCTTTACCTTCTTCCCGTATCCAGACTCCATGTTCGGCAATCAGCGTTACCGGAAACTCTCCCATCCATTCTTCTAGGGTATCTTTATCTCTACCGCTGATAACTACTACTTTGTTTTTTTCTTCTTTGGCCAGCTTTTTCATGACCTCTTTCAGTTCGTCATCGGGTTTAGCATCCCGAGGATCACTATGGAATCCCGTGAGGGTACCGTCATAATCTAAGAAGATAAGACGCTCATCCGCTTTGCCGAAATCCTTCAGCATCTTTTCTAAAGATAATTCATCTAAATGGCGCGTTTGCATGCTCCGCTGGGTTTCTTTAATGGTTGATAAACTCTTCATAAATAAGTTCACCCAGTGCGTAATGTTATAACGCTTGAGCGAATTCTGCATATTTGTGTTGTGCTGAACCTGTTCTTCTTCGGGCATGGTCAGCGCACGATGAATTGATTCTACAATTTGATTAGTATCGTTCGGGTTGATCAGGATGGCGTCAGAAAGCTCTTTAGATGCACCACACATTTCGCTTAGAATGAGTACGCCTTTTTTATTGATCTTGCTGGCGATGAACTCCTTACAAACCAGGTTCATTCCATCTCGCATGGGCGTAACCAAGGCTACATCGGCCATACGGTAGAAGGCTGATAACTCTTCCAGCGGGAATGACCGGTAGAAGAAATGAACGGGCGTCCAGTTAATTTTCCCGTACTTCCCGTTGATACGGCCTACTAACCGATCCACTTCTTCCTTCAGCTCTTTATATTTCCCTACCGAGTCACGGGAAGGGACGACGACCATGATCAGGGAAATTTTATTTCGGTACTGAGGATAGCGGTCGAAGAACATCTCAAAAGCCTCCAGACGCTGAGGAATCCCTTTCGAGTAATCTAACCGATCAATAGAGAGAATCAGCTTCTGATCCCCTAAAGAGATACGGTAGTGTACTTCGCGTTCCAGTGCTTCAGGGGATGCAGCCGCTTGCGCATATTTGTCATAATCAATCCCCATAGGGAATGAATCTACCATCACTGAGCGGTTGTCAACCGTAACCTGCCCCTGAGAACTGCTTAAGCCTGCCAGACGGCTTACCGAGCTCAGGAAGTGCCGCATATCATCATAGGTATGGAAGCCGATGAGATCAGAGCCTAATACCCCGTTTAGCAATTCGCGACGCCAGGGCAACAGACGAAAAATTTCGTAGGAAGGGAAAGGAATATGCAGAAAGAAACCAATGCTTAGATCGGGCTGCTCTTTGCGAAGCATGCCCGGAACCAACATTAGCTGGTAATCATGTATCCACAGTGTATCATCAGGCTCAACTTTCTTAAGAATTTCATCAACAAACTTCCGGTTTACGCGCTTGTAGGCTTCCCACAACCGGGGCTCGTAAATAGCATATTGGGTAAAGTAGTGAAAGTTGGGCCAAAGGGTTTCGTTGCTGAATCCTTCGTAAAAGTCTCGGATATCCTCATCGGTTAAAAAAACCGGGGACATACTTTCTTTGCCTATAGATTCCGTAATTTCATTTTTCTCATCCTTTTTGGATGTAACAATACC
Source organism: Roseihalotalea indica (assembly GCF_022458895.1). The sequence continues at coordinate 639,672 of NZ_JAINFL010000004.1, forward strand.
GGGCCATCCTATCCATAAATTATTCCCTGATTTATAGATTGATCCCAAGCCGGTAGCTAAGCCACCGGCACTGGTCTGATAAACCAGTTGTTTTTTTTCGTTGCGGGATATTTTTACGGGTAAGCGGTTAGAAACGATAATGGTCTTCGCCATAAAAAGCAGGTTGTACGCTAGATTTGTGTTAGTGTTAGATTAAAAAATTCGCTTCTAAATTACTATAAAAAGTGGTGAAAACACGAATAAAATTTTCTAAAATCTTGATTTCAGGCTACGTAATTTAATTTCAGTTAATTTTCGCTTGGTGTCGAGCGGAAAATCTCCCTTCATCATCCAATCATAAAAAGCTGGTTCTGAAGCCAGCACCTTCTCTACCGGTTTATTCTTATGTTTACCAAAATTGATAATCTCAATCCCCTCTTCATTATAGCACATTCGACCAGCCAGGTCAACCATCTTCGTGGTAGAAATATTGTGAAGAGAGTCTACATCATCCCGGATAATCCCAATTTCATTGCCTTGAGCATCCGTCACTGGCTTCTGGTTGTAACGCTTTACCTGAGCTTCCAGCACTTCTAAAGTAGCTTTGGTGTCGGCTTCAGCACTGTGGGCGTCTTCCAGGGTTTTATGGCAGTAGAACTCGTAAGCAGCCGAAAGTGTTCGTTTTTCCATCAAATGAAAAATCTTCTGGGCATCCACCAGCTTCCTACGGCTCACATCAAACTCCAGGTTTTCCCGTAAAAAGGCCTCTACCAATATGGGCACATCAAAACGAATGATGTTGAACCCGGCCAGATCGCAACCTTCCAGAAACTTATAGAGGTTGCGGGCAATTTCTTTAAAAGTAGGTGCATCCTTAACATCTTCATCGTAGATCCCGTGAATCATACTGGTTTCAGCCGGGATAGGCATCTGAGGATTTATTCGCTGGGTAAGCGTATCCACCTCTTTTTTGGGTGTCACTTTAATGAATGATAATTCTACGATCCGGTCTTTAGTAATATTGGTCCCGGTCGTCTCCAGATCAAAAAATACCAGTGAATTCTTCAGTTTAAGATCAATCATGTATTGATGGTTCTATTGTTCGATAGTTCTAATGCTAAATTGCTGTTTGTGCTCGGCACCCGATGCCAGGTTGGTTGTTAATTGCATGATTATTGACTAAGTATGAAGGCCAAAATTTGAGCCACTGTAGCCCGATTTAAGGTTATAAGTAGGATCGTCACACACTTTTGCTTCCCGTCATCTATTTCCTGACTCCAAGCCCCTTACCCCCGGCACACCGCTTTCCATTCTCCATTCATTCCATCCTTCAATCCTCTTCCACAATCGCTTCGCCTAGTTTTACCAGATCCAGACCGCCGAAGGTTCCCGAACTCATCATAAGGAGGTTTCGGTCTTGCCAGTCCTGTTCTTTAAGGTAGCTCTCTAGTTTTTCGGTTTCTGTGAATATGAGAATATCCTCTTGCCGGAAGGCGCTCTTCAATTGCTCATCGGTAAGAGGAGTAAGTTTTTTATGCCGGGATACTTCCGGATTATGGTATACAATACCTACATCCGCATCTTTTAAAGTATCCTGATACTGGCTGATAAACTCCGGGTTTAAGCTACTATACGTATGAAGCTCTACGCAGGCCGTAAGCTTCCGCTTGGGAAACTGCTCTTTAACAGCTTTGGTAGTTGCCAATAACTTGGATGGCGCATGCGCAAAATCTTTATATAACGCCATCTGCTCATTTTCCGCTACAAGTTCAAGACGAAGATTTGCCCCCCGAAACGACCCAATGGCGGAATAGAACTGGCTATCGGTTACCCCTATGCGCTTACAAACCTCCAACGCACCGCTGATATTCTGCATATTGTGCGCTCCAAACAATCGTACCGGCACATCGCCGGTAGCCGTTTTCAGATAGGTTTTCCCATCTTTTACATAATGAGGATGCGTTCCATACTCAATACGGGCTACATCAGCGCGCTCTTTTCGGCCAATAACGGTAGCCATATCATCTTCCTCGCAATAAATGAGCACCCCGGCTTTGGGAGAAGCATCAGCAAACAGGTCAAACTGCTGCACGTATTCATCTTCGGTTCTAAACACATTATAATGATCCCAGGCAATGCCGCTAATCAGCCCAACATGATGATGGTATTTCAGTATTTTTGGGCTACGATCAATGGGCGATGAAAGATACTCATCTCCCTCTATAATGATCACCGGCGCGTTGGTTAACTGTACCCGGCCGGGCAGGGCATCGATTTTTGCGCCAATTACGTAATCAAACTCCTTTTCCGCATGGCTTAGCACATGCAGCACAATAGAAGTAATTGTTGTTTTTCCGTGGCTCCCCGCAATAACCACCCGCTGTTTGTTGCGGCTATTTTCATAGATAAAGTCAGGATAGGAAAGAATTTTAATCCCTAGCTCCTGTGCTCTTTTCAGTTCGGGGTTATCAGGACGGGCATGCATTCCTAAAATGACAGCGTCCAGATCTTTCGTGATTTTCTCGGGGAACCAGCCCATCTGCTCTGGTAGCAGTCCTGCTTGAGCCAGCGAGGTTCGGGCAGGGTCGTAAATTTCATCATCGGAACCGGTTACATTTACGCCTTTACGAGCAATATGTAACGCTAAATCATGCATTACACTACCACCAATAGCGATAAAATGCACTCGGGTTAATGGATTCTGCATATAATGATCATTGATAGCTAAAGTATTCCGGCAAAGTTAGGACAAAAACCCTGACGGACAAATGAGAGAATAGTTGATTGAAGGATAACGGAAAACGGACGCGGGAGACCAGCGAATGATAGACAGTGGATGGGTAAGGGCAAACGGCCACCGTAAAGTGATAAACAAGCATCCTAGACCAAAAGGTGAATGCCTAAGCACCAAACAAAGGACAATTAGTAAGCAGTAATCAACAATTCAATCATAAATCATTTAGACGATCGGCAGACTTTGTGGATGAACCGGAGTTTTTCCAGAACTGGCTCTGATACTACAAACGGGTACGTATCAGGCTGCCCCATACTACGATTGATGCTATTCATGGCAATTGTTAGGGGCATCCATAGGCTCCAGATACGATCAAACCTTCGGATGCGGTAAGGGTCCCGGTCAATTTCGGCATTCAGGTTCTCATCTTCGGCAACTCGCGGTTCTATGTGCAAGCCAAAGGAATACGCGGTAGCCAGTGTATCTATCATATGTAAGTAATGAGCCCAGGTTTCGGCCCAATCTTCCCATGAATGGGCACTTGCATAGGCGCTAATAAACTGTTTCTGCCAATGTTTAGGTGCTCCGTTTTTATAATGATTTTGTAATGCTTCACCGTAATCCTGACGTTCATCGCCAAATAGCTGACGATATTCCGTAATGTATTCGGTGTTTTCAATAAGTATATTCCAGTAGTAGTGCCCCACTTCGTGACGAAAGTGCCCCAATAATGTTCGGTAGCGCTCCCCCATAGCCTGCTTCATTTGAGCACGTTGCGCTTCATCCGCCTCATTAATATTAATAGTAATCAGTCCGTTGGCATGCCCGGTTAACACTCGCTTTACCTCCCCAGTGATCAGTGTTTGGTCGGCCAGAAAATCAAAAGCCAGTCCGCCATCTGGGTCAGTTTCTTTTGATACCAGGGGCAGTTTCATTCTTAATAAAGTATACAATAAGCGGCGCTTAGCCACCTCCATCCTTCTCCATAGCTTAAGATGGGCATCTTCCTTTAGGCTGGGAATGGTCTGATTAAACTGGCAGGCTGCGCATAAATCGTTCTCTGCCGTTGCCGGTATTAACCAGTTACAGGCATTGTACTGAGCATTAGTGCAATAGCGATAATGATCCTCAGGATGATTATGCTCCTGATAATCATTTTCCCCCGAAGGATGAAGAGTCAAAAGGTCGAGGTTAGTAGATAAAAAACCTAAAGAGCTACCGCAATTTTCGCAACGGGTATTTTCAAAATATAATAGTTGTCCGCAATTCTGACAGGTAAATAATTTCATATGCTTAACCACATTATTTTATCATGATCTACGTGGCCCAAGCAATAAGATAAAACAGTATAGGATTGTTTTATTATTCTGACAAGTTCAGGTTAGATTCTTGTTAGCTGTATGCCCAACGGCTCATGATTCTTTGGGCTGAACCGTAATTTTTCGCCCCAAAGCATTTTGAAGGGCTTTTTTGCTCCGTTCGGCGGCCCAAAGCTCAAGGTCCAGTGATGACCCTCCGGATGGAAGTAGTTGTATTTCTTTTTTTGAAATCTGGCAGGCTACTCGGCTTACCGACTGGCTTTTGGTCGTATTAAGACTTACGGCAATCCGTAATATACCGGCTAACACAGCAACCACTTTACGATGCTCCTTACTCAGCTTTCGGTACTTTTTCTGTTTTTTTGTTGGTGCCGCCTTACGATGGTACCGCACTACATGGCCAACCAGAAGTATCTCCTCGTTGGTAAATCCGCGTAGCTTGGCGTGCTTGATAATATAGCGGGAATTTTTGTGGTAGCGCTTAAAGCCGATGTATTGGCCAATCTCATATAATAGTGCCGCATACTCAAGAATATGCTCTTCGTAGATGTGTAGACCGTGCAATGATGAAAGTCCTTCAAATAATTGTTTGGCCAGTGCTGCCACATGCGAGGCCTGCTCCAGATCCACATTAAACTTTAGCGCCAGTTGGGTGGCACTCCGATACCGAAGGTCTTCGTGTTCTTCAAAGGTGGAGGCTGATTGGGCATATTGATGAATGTAATCTAAAATCAGACCTTCGCGTAAGGAAGCGTCGCAGATTGTGATTTCATCCGCTTCGGCCAGGGTGAGTAGTTGGGTAAGCAATACGCCCCCCAAATGAATGGCATCCGAACGGCGGGCATTTACCCCCTTAACATCCGAGCGCTCGTCTACCTGCGCTTTGATTAGTTTCTTCGTGAGTTTCTCTAAATCGGCCCGCGATACTTTTTCGGCATTAACCGAGCGCACATTTCCGTTTCCTTCACTGAGTAATACTGTTTCACCCAGCGTGCGGATGGTTCCGGATGTGCCAATGACCATATCAAACCCGCAATTCCTGGCTTCTCGAAGCGTTTCTTGGGCCACCTGTTTAATATGGGACTCCAGCACTTTCAAGGCTTCATCTCCGATGGGGCCTTGATGATCAAACATATCCAGCAGCCGTCTGACCCCAAGTTTTATGCTGCTTCGGAAAAGTACTTCCCGCTCGTCACCGACAACCGCTTCGGTGCTTCCCCCGCCAATATCTATGACCAAGGCTTTCTGCCCTTTTAATGCAATAGCCTGCCGAACCGCCAGAAAGATCAGACGAGCTTCCTCTTTCCCGGAGATCACCTGGGGAGCGATACCGGTTTGCTGCACCACCTCATCCAGAAACTCACCTCCATTTCTTGCCTCCCGAATGGCACTGGTAGCCGCAGTAATGATTTCATCTACCCCCAATTGGTCAGCCAATTGCACATACCGGCGAATAACCTCTAACCCTTCCTGATAGGCCCGCTCACTCAGTTGATTGGTAGCAAAAACACCCTCTCCTAGCTTCACCATTTCCTTTTCCCGCTCAATCACATCGAAAGAATTATCCCGATGCACCTGTACGATGATCATATGAATGGAATTGGTACCGATGTCAATGGCCGCTAGTTTCATTATTTGATGGTTGGTGGTTAGATTGTTAAATGATCCATTGTTGAATTGCTTTATTGCACTCGGTGCCCGATTAAATGGTTGATTGTCTTAGAGCAAATTTTCAAGCTTCTGTACTCTTTCTTCAGTCTTATAACCATCTTCTCCGGTTTTCATTCTTCCCACGCCATGCCCTAAGCACCCGGCGCCCAGCATTGTCCGGAATTCAAACTCTCCCTTTAATACTGACTACTGAGTTCAAAATCTTCTCGTTGAGAGTCAAGCAAACGCCCGTGTTCGCATTTGAGCACTCGGGCAGGATAGTTTCTCACAAACTCGTGGCTATGGGTAGCCATTAGCACGGTGGTACCTCGTTCATTAATTTCCTGAAAAAGTTTAAGGATACCTTCAGACACGTTGGGGTCCAGATTACCGGTAGGCTCATCGGCAACCAGCAATACGGGTTCATTGATCAGTGACCGGGCAATGGCAACCCGCTGTTGCTCACCTCCGGAAAGTTGATGAGGCAATTTCGTGCCGGCAGAACCTAACCCTACTTGCATTAGTACTTCAGCCAGGCGTTTTTTCATTTTGGCCCGGTCTTTCCAGCCCGTAGCCTTCATCACAAAGTTAAGGTTCTCGTCTACCGAACGGTCAGAAAACAACTGAAAGTCCTGAAAGATAATGCCCAAACGACGTCGGAGAAACGGCACATCTGAGCGATTCATATGTTTAATGGAATAGCCGGCCACGTCCATTTCACCCAAGCGTAAGGGTAAGTCAGCGTATAAGGTGCGTAGAAGCGAGCTTTTTCCACTGCCGGTACGCCCTACCAGATAGACAAATTCACCTTTCGCCACCGAAAAATGAACGTCTTCCAGCACCACCTGATGCTCCTGAAAGATACACGCATTGCGCACATCCACTACGGGTTTATCTGAAAATGGGGTTTCTTCCATTACAGTTCTAGTTTTTGAATTTTTCCAAAAGGCAATTCACTGATTACTTTTTCTAACGCCTCTTCCTTACCTTCCAGTCCGTATTTGTGCAGATTTTTAAGCGCCCGATCGGCCCGAAAATAAGCAATTAACACAAAATCATCATCCCGCAACTGGATATAATCAGGTATTTTAGCCTTCCCTTTTACCTTGATAATGTACATAAGCCCTACTGATTTGGCGGTTGAAGGTAGTAAAAAAACGGATATGGCAGAATGGAATATGGAAAACGGTAATTGAAGCGGCTAAATGCAGGGCAGATAATGAAAATATTGGGCTTGGAACCGGTACTTTGTTCTAGTAGTGATGACAAAGATGGCGGTAAAAAAAGGGGAATAAAAAAAACGGGTATCGCACCGCTACAACCGCCTACCCTTGCTGCCTTCCGGCCCTGGGGGAGTTCAGCAGGAGCTGGTCGTACCCGTCTGCGGGCAAAGGTATAATATCTTTATGATTCCACCAAGTTGTTCTGCTTTTCTAATGATCTTAACTTATAAAATCACTTCCTTAAAAATAGAAAAAAGAGCCCGCAGGCTCCTTTTCTACACAACAACCAATAAAAAATAATTCTGATTTGATCTATTTAATAATTCTGAAACTGACTCCTTTATAAGCCCCAACCCATTCCAGAGATCCATACCCCATCTCATTAGGAACCATAACGATTCCATTAGTATCAGTGGTGAAATTTCCCATCGATGTGCCATCGCCAAACACTTCTAGGCTTAGATTAGGGACAGGAATAGAATCAATTCCTACTGTATGGTCCAGAATGCCAGTCTTGTCTAGTTCGTAAAACGTAGCCTGAACTCCATCGTCTACACTCTCTACTTCTAAGAGTACTGGTGAGGCCACCCGGTCAAAAGCCATGTCCGGTTCCTCTTCGCAGCTGCTGAACATGATAACGGCAGCAAACGCTCCTAATAAAATATGATAGATTTTTTTCATCGTCTTGCTATTTTGAGTGAGAATCAGGGGAGGATAATACTTCCTCACCCGTAAAGTTTTCGGTTACTATTCAACCCACCATAGTGGTGTTTGCATGTTGTTTGGCCCGCCATTTAATGAAATACCCGCCTCGAGGTTGGCGCTGTTTAACGATGCTTCGGTGCTGGGGTACTCCATACGAGTAGGCAAAATTCCATCATTTTTAAATTGCGCACGCGGATCATGTGCTGGTAATACCGGATAGCCTGTGCGCCGGAGTTCCGTCCAGGATTCAATACCCTGACCGAAGAGAGCTAACCACTTTTGGGTCATAATTGCTTCCTTAGTAGCACCTCCTACCTGAGCCAGATAGCCAGCGGGTAATACCAGGCCAAACTGATCAAATGAGGCTTCAATACCGGTTTCCATAAACGCCTGAGGGTCACCGGAAATATCGCCATCCAGAGCAGCTTCGGCTTTGATAAACTCAAGCTCAGCATAGCTCATAAGGACTGCTGGCGAGGTAGTCTGGGCAAATATATCCTGATTAATGACTGCACTGTAACCCAGGTAATTCGTAGCAATCTCACCGGGTAAGCCGCTGGGATGCCCGCTGTATACTCCTTCGGCCAGACTGCCGGGTGTAGCGTAAACTTCTAATCGAGGATCGTCATAATTCTGTAGCGTATTTACCAGCATGCTGTTAATATTCCAATCACTACGGCCCTGTTGAATCAGGATATCGTGCCAGGGATTGTTGGTGGGAACCGCTCCGTACTGCAACTGAGCGATGTCATCATTGCTTTCCATCATCGGATAGGTAGCTGGATCATCCAGCATGGTTTGCATTTCGGTACCTGAAGATGCCACTTTATGTGCCTGACGGTTAAGCAACTTGAAGCGAGTTGAGTTAAAAAACTTCTTCCACATCATAATATCTCCGCCAAACATAATATCACCAGCTATGGCCGGGCCATTCGGATCAAGTTTCTCGTTGGCAAGCTTGAGTTGCTCAATCACTCCAGCGTATACAGCTTCCTGAGAGTCGTAACCGGGAGAATAAACAGGTTCGTCGGCAGTTCCGGCTAGTGCTTGGCTGTAGGGAATAGCTCCCCAGACATCGGTTAACACTGCGAAAGTCCAGGCTTGCATGCCAATGCCAATCCCCTCAAAATTCGGATTGGGGCTTTCTGACTCGGCATCAGAGAAGGTGATAATCTTTTGAAAGTTGATCAGCGCATCGGTGTAGAAAACTTCCCAGGTGGTAATATTCACTGACGGCTGCACATTGTAGTTATCTCCTTCATTCTCGTAAATATTACGGGTAAGATAACCGGTCCACGACATAGCATGGTCAAAATTGAGCCGCTCATTCCGGGTTTTGTTTCCCCAATAATTGTCTACCGCAGATTGTATGGCGTGGGGCAACAGATACTGCGGATCAACCTCAGTTGGCTTATTAGGATTAGAATTGATTTCTTCAAACTCTTCGGTACAGGCTCCGACGGCTATTAGCAAGCCAAAAGCCATCATCCAGGTTTTTATCAGTAATTTCATCGTAAGGTCAGATTAGAATTTCACATTGAGGTTGAAACCAATACTACGGGTGCTAGGCAATTGACCGTAATTGTATCCCAGATCAGAGCTGGAAATTTCAGGATCAACGTGGGGATTATTACGGTGCAGGATAGCCAGGTTACGTCCCACTATGGATAGGCGAACTGATTGCAGGAACATGTCATCAAACCATTTGCTAGGCAGCCGGTACCCGATTGATGCCTCTCGCAGTTTCACGTAGCTACCGTCAAATACTGCTGCTTCGTGATACTGACGTCCGCTATAATAGCCGTAGAAAGTAGTAGCTGATGCAACTACATCGTTCTGCACATATTCTGGGTTCTCAGTGGTACCAATATTTTTCACTCCTTGTCCGATTACCCCTTCTTCGCGCCCAACCGCTGTTTCTTCCAGCACACCGGTGATACGAGCGATACTAGTACCCATATCATAAATATCACCACCTTTACGAATATCAAATAATGCACTGATAGATAACCCTTTATAGGTTAAAGTATTCTGAATACCACCAATCCAGTCAGGCGTAATGTTTCCGATAACATGCTGTCCATCCAGACGGGTAGGATATCCATTGTTGAAGATTACCTGACCATCGTCAGTTCGGGCAAATTTGTTACCATACAGGTTACCGTAGGCCTCCCCGACTCTTGCTTCTAACGAAGCACCACGGATACTCCAAAGTGTCAGTGATTCCAGCCCATCAGCTAGCTCAACTACTTCGTTTTGGTTCTTGGCAAAGTTCACGCTGGCATCCCAGGTCAACCCATTTGGTAATTGAAAGATGGTTCCGTTTAATGTAACTTCAATTCCTTTGTTAGTAATCTGTCCGGCATTTAATACCCGACTCTCGTAGCCAGATGCCCGTGAGATATCAACCGCTAAAATCTGGTCTTTGGTAGATTGATTATAATAGGTGACGTCTAAACCCAAACGGCCATTCAGAAAGCGTAGGTCAGCGCCTACTTCAATACCCGTAGTAGTTTCTGGCTTCAAAGCTGAGTTGGCAATTTCGTCGCTTTCTGCAAACTTTGGCACGCTGCCATCCCATAAGCCTTTGGGGTTAAACACCTGTTGCAAAAGGTAGGGGTCAGCATCATTACCCACCTGGGCCCAGCTACCGCGAATCTTTGCAAATGAGAGGAAGCCACTCTGAACATCCAGCATATCGGTAAGGACGGCACTTAATGATACTGAAGGATAGAAGTAAGAATTGTTACCACTAGGAAGAGTACTTGACCAGTCGTTACGGGCCGTTAAGTCTAAGAACAGGTAGTTTTTAAAACCAAACTGAGCGGCGGCAAATACACTATTCACTACTGACTCCTCAATTCGGCTCTCATCACTGTTAGGGCTGGCATTGTTATCCAATGCATAAACACCATCTACCGTTAAGTCATTTACATCAGAGTAATTTCGTTTGTAATAATTATTCCGGTGAATGGCTCCTAGCTGGCCTACTACCGAAAACTCGCCAAACATTTTGTCCAAAGAAAGAATAAAATCGGAATTACTTTCCTGCCGACGCAATACTTCTTCATTATAGCTACCATAGTCAAACGCACCACGGGTACGGGCATAGCCAGTTACGTTTATCCGAGTGTCAGACCAAACGTCTGTTCCCGAACGGACCATCAGGCTTAACCAGTCAGTAAATTCATAATTCAGGCTGATGTTCCCTAAGAACCGGTCTTTCTCGTTAGGAGTCACCATGGTTTCCTGCCAGAAGTAAGGGTTGGTGAAATACGTATGCTGCCAGTTCGGTGGCTCGTCATTACCGACAGGCTGGATATGCACATCTTCGTAAGCCCGGTAATTTTCCAGCTGATCAAAATTTGTATGGCGGTGATGCCAGATAAATTCCTGTCCGCTCAGGTAACTTCGGTTGTCTGAACCGGACTTAATGTATTCGCCGATGGCCGAAACGGTGAGTTTATCGGTAAACTTATACTCCGAGTTCAGACGAAAATTATTACGATAATAATCGGTATTGTGGACGATTCCCTCCTGCTCTATGCGGCCAATAGCTAAACGCATTGAGCCATTTTCATTTCCAGCACTCAGCGCAACACTTCCATTCATGGTGCTTCCCGTTTGCCACCATTGATCCCAGTTATCAGGCTGCGGTACTAGCGGAGCTGTTTCCGTGCCGGTCCACCACTGGCGCACTTCCCGGCCGTCCATGGGTGAACCCCAGCTTTCGTCGGTTCCGGCGGTACCTTTAAAGCCATCTACCGTGCCACTCCAACCATCAGCATACCAGGTGCGGTAACCATTGCCCCCACCATAGATATTCTGGAATTGCGGCTTAGCCAGCGGCCGTTCAAACGTGGTGCTAAGGTTTACATCTACGCCAATTCCATTAACTCCTTTTCCTTTTTTGGTAGTAACCAGAATAACTCCGTTGGCCGCTCGAGAGCCATACAATGCCGCTGCATTGGGGCCTTTTAGCACGCTGATTTCGGCAATATTATTCGGATCAATTTCAGAAAGCCCACCTCCAAAACGTTGATTATCCGTTCTTTCATCATTAGTAGCATTACTGGTTTGCTGCATTGGAATACCATCAATAACCACCAGCGGCTGGTTGTTTCCGGCTACAGATGAGAAACCGCGGATTACAAACTCAGGTGCTCCACCAGCAGCACTGTTGGTAGAAACCTGTAAGCCAGCTACCCGGCCCGATAGGTTATTTACTAAACTCTGATTCGGTACCTGAGAGATAGCTTCACCATTGATGCCCTGGACCGAATAACCCAGTGCTTTCTTTTCACGCTCCAGACCAAAGGCAGTCACTACCACTTCCGAGAGTTGCTCTACATTGGCAGCCATGCCCACATTAATGGTAGACTGGTTACCAATGGTTACTTCTTTGGTTTCCAGCCCGATGAAAGAGAATACTAAGACCTCCGCCTCGGGACTAACGGTAAGCGAATACTCACCATTGATATCGGTGATAGTTCCGGTAGATGTGCCTTTGACCACTACGTTCACCCCAGGCAGTGTGCCTTCATCTTCGGCTGAGGTTACGGTTCCGGTGAGGGTGCGGTCCTGCGCCCAAAGCGGGGAGGTGAAGGAGAGAAACGCTATCCAGAATCCGGCAAAGCGCCAGACAAGACAGCGGTGTAAAGTAAAATTAATCCTCATAGTTTAGTAGTTAAAAGTGAGCATTTAGAGTAAGCAATAGGAAAAGTACAAAAGTTTGAATAACACATTTTAAACAAACTTTTATATTGCTTATCAATTTTTTAATAAACTATTCGTTTATTTGATAAGCATTTTGCCAAATCTAAAGGATTAATATTATAATTTCAAAACTAAATTCTGATTAATTAGTTAACATCAGAATATTTATTCCAAAAAATTAACTGATTCAGAATAATTAATGATAATAAGCCAAACAAAAGATTATTTATTTTTTTCTGATAAGCATAGGGTATTATTCAGAAACTGAGATTTTCTGAAGCTAAAAGATGGGCAAGGTTTATTTCAAGGAGATAATCGATCTCCGAAGGCAAGTGTCAATAAGACGACAATAATCAGAGCCGGTAACATATTGGTAATTCTCAAGGCCTTTATTTCGAGCAGGTTTATTCCTAATCCCAGAATAATTACCCCACCGGTAGCCGACATTTGGTCAATTACTAATTCTGACAGATATGGCTGGAGCCAACCCGCTGAAAGAGTAATCGCTGACTGAAAAAGTAATAATGGCAAGGCCGCAAAAAGCACTCCTACACCGTACGCCGAAGCCAAAACCATGGACGAAAAACCATCCAGCATAGATTTGGTATAAATCAGAGAAGGATCGTTATTCAACCCTTCCTCCAGTGCTCCCACAATGGTCAGGGACCCTACACAGAATAAAAGAAAGGCGGTAATCAGCCCTTCGGTAAATTTTTCATTACCGATATTAATTCGGGTTTTTATGGTATCTCCCCACTGGATAAACCGGTCGTGCAGCTGCCACCATTCACCCAATGCACTTCCAATCAGAATACTAAAAATCAGCACCAGAATATTTTGTACCTGAAACGCCATTTGCATCCCAATGAGTAGAGTGCATAACCCGATACCCTGAAAACTGATTTCCCGAATTTTAGGTGGGAAACGACTTTGCAGGAGCAATCCTACAGTGCTTCCGGCGATAACAGCGAGGGTATTAATAAGCGTTCCAACAGGTAAATTCACAGTGATTGGTTATGATGACGATGGCAAAGATATAAGTATACTTCTAAATGAGGAGGAAGAATACTCAACCTGGAGGATTAAAAATTTTCAGCACTCTAAACTTCCGTCATCCACCTTCTTTGAAGTCCGATCAGGTCTACGGTAGACATTTAGGCAAACACCAAACTTACATCTATAAAAGCCCGCGCCGATGCAAAATTTGAAAGAAGTAGCTGATCGAACAGTGACGAATATTATAGCATAGGCATGAAAACCTGACTAGCACAAACTTCTTGTAGTAGATGAAAATACTGATTTGACGTTTTCAAGTCATGATTTGCTCGAACTTTCTTTTTACCCAGTTCCAGCAGATGATCCCAGGCCGGGTAATGGACTGCCAAAAGTAGCTTTTTTTCCAAACTGGAGATACTGCCCTCGTCGGCTAGAAAATCGTGATAAGCCATCACAAATGGAATATCGGCATGATTGGTCGATATTACCGGAATCCCTACCGTTTGAGCCTCTAACAGAATGGTTGGGGCCCCACCTTCGGAGTCGCCATCCTGGGCGGTTACGGAAGGGTGTACAAAAAAGTCATGTTCTTTCAGGTGTTGCATCACAGCCTGGTGAGGTTGCCAACCGAGGAAATGCACTTTCTGCTTCATGCCAAACCGGGTAATGATCTCCCGATACCGCTCTTCCATCTCCCCCCCCCCAATAATGGATATACTAAAAGCAGGCATTTGGTCCTGAATGCGCCCCATGGCTTCCAGAAAATGGTGAAACCCTTTCTTCTCCACAAACCGGCCTACTAACAGAAACTTAATTGTATCTGCCGAACGAACGGGTAATCTGTTTGGGTAGGCTTCAGTGCTCAATAAAAGCGGATTGACGGATATGCGCTCGGGCAATGCATTCAGTTTCGCCAACTTTTCGCCCAACGCTGGGCCTTCTACCAAATAACGATCCGACGCTCTCCAAAGCAGTTGCAGGTCTTGGTAATATTGGGGGCAACGCAGTGGACGAGAGCTGGCATCTACTCCGTAAAACGAAGTAACAAAAGGAACGCTTTTTTGAGTACGAACTAAATACTGATGAAAAAACACTCCGATGTGTCCGAAATGGCAGTGCACCACATCCGGTTGAAATTGCTCCATCACCTTGTCAAGCGGTTTATCCCATAGAACTTTGCGGCTGGCCGTATGTAAGGCATATTTCATAAAACCAGTTACCGACTTACGGTGGTGATGCCTGGGAAGCGCGTATACCGGATAGTTATCGCCCATGTCTGGTGTATCGGGATTTCTGAAGGTTGCCACGGCTGCCTCAGCGAAATCAGTGCTTTTATCAACAAAATTTTTAACAAATGTCTGGGTAAGCTCCGGATACTTCGGAGCAAAATGAAGGACTCTCATACACTTACTACTAAACTACTACTTTCATTTTACGAGCCTGTTTTTTCTGCCGCCGCTCCTGATACAATTGAATGACTTCGGTTAAAGCCTCAACCCGGCAAACGTAGAGGATCAAGCCATATACGCCCGCTCCAACCACGGTCTGAAGTACTAAGACTGTCATGTCGCTCATATAGGGCAAAAGCAAATAGGCACATCCTTTCACTACTAACCCCATGAACAACGAGGCAAAAAACACTCCGCTGAGGTATCTGAATATCTCTCTTACTGATAGCCCCACCAGCTTACCAGCATAATAATGATCAACAAAACTGGCAACAATTGACATGGCGGTGTAACTGATCGCTACCCCCAAAATTCCCCACCGCAGCCCCACCACAATAGCCATAATTAAGAATACCCGAAGAACCGTACCCACCCGAAACATCAGATCGGACCGCCCCTGAGAGAGGTACAGGTTGCTAATAGCATGACCGATCGATTGAAACATGCCTAACACGCAGAATACCTGAACCAGCGGAATCATGCTCACCCACTGTTCTCCGTACACCAATGGCACAAACCGGTCGCTTACAACCAATAAGCCCATCATCAGTGGGAAGGAAATCAGGCTGATGGTCCGAATAATTTTAAGGTAGATTGCCTTTACTTTTTCTTTTTGATCCTGAACCTGGGCCAGAGATGGAAAAAGTACTTTGCTCACCACCCGGGAAATATTACGGAGGGGCAGGGTGAGTATGCTATACGATTTGCTGTAAATACCTAACTCAGCCGTGCCTAAATACCGCCCCACCAGCAGGTTATCAACATTTCTTACCCAATAGTTCAGGGTATCATTTCCCAGGAGATTGAGTGAAAAGCCAAACATTGATTGTAGAGCACTCCAGCGGAATGCCATAGAGGGTCGCCAGGTGCTACTCAGCCAAAGGGCCAGACTGGTGAGCGCAGTACTTAAAATTACCTGCACCACCAACGCCCAAACTCCCCACCCGTAATAGGCCATTGCCAAGGTTACAATTGCGGCAATCGGCTGTACATACGCCTGAATCTTAAACGGAGCCTTAAAGTTGATATCCTTGGCTAGGATCGTTTTTTGTACGGTTCCGAACGAGCCGAGCAGAAAGCTAAGTGATAAAATGCGCGTTAAGGGTAATAAAAGTGGTTGCTCATAAAAATTGGCCACCAACGGAGCCACCGTGAAGAACAGCAGCGTAAGTAATGCACCCACTGCAATGTTGAACCAGAACACTGATGATAACTCCAGTTGAGAAACGCTTTTTTTCTGTATTAGCGCGCTGCCAAAACCCACATCAATGAAGATGGTGGCAAATCCTGTTAGCACCGTCACCATTCCGATGAGGCCAAACGCCTCCGGAGACAGTAGTCGGACCAGGAAGATGGTGGTAATAAACGAAAAGGACTGCCGGAACACCTGGGTAAATGCGCTCCAGAACACCCCGCTGATCGTTTTCTCTTTTAAATTCTTCACCCTATTTCTATATCAAATATACTTTTAGTGGACAGCAGTGTGAACTACTTGCTCCTCCTCGTTTTCCGGTAATTTCTTAATGATCCGAGCTGGGCTCCCTCCTACCATTGTATAGGGCGGCACATCGTGGGTAATGACCGAATTAGCGGCAATCACGGCACCATCGCCAATGGTCACTCCGGGGCTAATCACCACATTGGCAAAGCAAATAACATTATCGCCAATGGTAACCGGACGAAAGAGATGGTGCTCTTTGCCCCGCGCGTAGTCGGTGCGGCTAGAGAAAATCAGGGTGCCGGGACCGCAGTCAAAGTTTTTACCGATCGTCACTCCTCCGGTACCGGTTGCGTAAATAATACAACCCGGAGAAATGACGCTTCCTGCTCCGATAGACAGTTTTCCGGCATTTTCGCACCATTGATACCCACCCAGGTGAAGCACTGTGTTTTGCTGGATAATGACTTTGCCTTCCAAATGCAGATTATCAAAATCGCCTTTTATCTGTACATTATTTTCCAGCTTAACCTGGGGAAACCGGCTCTTCACCTGCTGCACCAGACTGTATTCTTCCTGATAGCGAGCGAGGAGCCATTTTAGCACTTTTAATTTTTTGAGCATGATACACTAACTTAGGTTAACTGAGCAAAAACTCGTTTTATTTTGCTTCGGATTTGCCCGTTCTGCGTCTTGCTTTTCAAAACCGGGGCGTTCATTTCAATCGTGGCAAATCCTTGCTTAAACTTTTTGACACCTTCATGCCCACCGCTGGGATTGAAGTCGTACCAGCGATACCCCTGCTCACAAGCATGAGCAATGGATTCACGAAACATGGAAAAGATCGGTTTACGGGAAAAATATTCATCGTCAACGGCGCTATGCCAACAGACCACATGCTCAGGCCCATAAAAACACAATCCTCCACCAATGATCATGTCCTGGTGGTACGTTAGCCAGAGTTTTACATGATCTGATGAAAGCTGATACAGGGCATCGAAAAGCTCCCAGCTATAATTTGACGTAGCATTCTCGCCCCATCGTTCCAGGCACTTTTGATATAAACTAAAATAAGCCTGCCATTCTTCTTTAGTCGTTGCCAGCTTTACCTGATTTTCTTTCAAACCTTTTTTCACGCCCTTTTTATGGTTGGATGACCAGCGAGATAAAAGTTCGTCAAAGTCTTTTTGAAGCGGGATAACATTGGTATCATCATCCTGAAGGCTTTCATGATTAACTATCTGATGATGAGGATCGTACGGATTAATTCTCCAGTAAATATTTTCCCCCTTCAAGTAATCATAGAGTAAAGATGCATGCTCTTCCGTTAGCTCATCTGCGCTAATCCACCCCCCGTAGGTTCGGCCGGGCGACATGATATACGTGTTCGTTTTTTGCGAGATACTGGCGGGCATCACGGCCGCTTTTCCATCTGAAAACCGAACATGAAGTGCCTTGGTGGAGTATTTTGGCTCATAGCGCTCCCACACCTGATACCATCCTCTTGCGTGGAAAAACGTAGCGTACGAGCACCCCTCCCAATGGTAATCCCACAACTCGTCGGTGCTCTGATTTATGGCAATTATTGAAATATTTTTCATACGGCAATCATTATTTTTTTATCAACAAGTTGAGTAATTCGCTCGCATACCCGCATCACTTCCGATTCAACGATGGCGGTATAAATGGGCAATCTGAGTAATCGCTCACTCTCCCAAGTGGTATAGCGGTCTTGATTTACGAAATTTCCGTATGCCTGTCCGGCCGTTGATGAGTGCAGAGGCACATAATGAAAGACGGTGTGTATACCATCCCCTTTGAGGCTATCAATAATCTCCTGACGATGCTCGGCATCGGCCAGCTTTATATAGAATATATGCGCGTTACCCTTGCAACCGGATGGTATTTCGGGTAACTCTAACAAGTTCTTATACCCCAGCGGTGACAGTTGCTGGTAATACAACTCCCAAACACTTTTTCTTTGACTGATAATTGATTCGGAATCTTCCAACTGGGCTAAAAGAAAGGCGGCATTTAGCTCGCTCGGGAGATAACTGGAACCTGGCCCTACCCAAGTATATTTATCGATCTCGCCTCTGAAAAAAGCAGCCCGGTTAGTCCCTTTCTCCCGGATAATCTCCGCTTTCTTTTTCATCCCCGGGTCATTAACGATTAAAGCTCCTCCTTCACCACAATGAATATTTTTGGTATCGTGAAAGCTGATACACCCCAGGTGTCCGATGGTACCCAGTGCCTTACCGTTATAAGTAGACCTTATGGCCTGAGCGGCATCTTCAATGACCCATAAGCCATGATTGTTCGCAATCTGCATAATCCGGTCCATATCGCAGGCGATACCGGCATAATGAACCGGAACAATGGCTTTGGTTTTACTAGTAATGGCATCTTCAATCAGATTCTCATCTATGTTCATGGTATCAGGGCGAATATCCACAAACTTGATTTTGGCACCTCGTAGCACGAAAGGATTAGCCGTAGAAACAAAGGTAAAAGATGGCATAATTACTTCATCGCCAGGCTTTATGTCAATGAGTAGTGAAGCCATCTCTAACGCATGAGTACAGGAGGTGGTCAGCAATACTTTGGAACAGCCCATTTCTCTTTCTAACCACTGATGACATCGCGCGGTGTAGACGCCATCACCAGAAAACTTTTGTTCGCTGATAGCCCGGGCCATGTAAGCCATTTCTTTACCACAAAGCGTCGGAATATTAAAAGGAATGCCTGTTCTGATTTGATTTGATAAGGTAGCTTGTATCACAGGTAATATAATTAAAACAAGGATGTGCCATTTAGCGTGATTAGCACATTTTTACATTACTAAATTGTTGTTTCTCATTGTACAATACACAAATATATCCATATTTTAATATTTAAACCTAATTATTAACAAGAATTTACTGTAATAATTTATTTTTATCTACATAAAGTTACATAGTAAGTTTTACCCAACAATTTGAAATAAAAATAAACACAATTACAATTATCCTTACTT
Source organism: Roseihalotalea indica (assembly GCF_022458895.1). The sequence goes on from NZ_JAINFL010000004.1 coordinate 658,896, forward strand.
AGATGATACTTTATTCAGAAAGACTTTCTGGCTAAGGGGACGGACTACCTGGTAGCGACCTGACAAAATCCAGTCACCCAGCCCATAGTCAATCACTCACCTGGATGGCATTTAAGTAAAGCTCCTACTTGCCATAAGTTTTGTATTATCTCCTGGGTTTTATCGAGGGGCTATTGATGATTAGGATGGAATTGATAGCTCGTCTTTTGATCAATACTTAAAAATCAAAATGATGCCCGTCCCGGCACATCAGGCTTGGGGAAAACAAAAAATTGGTAACCACACCATCAGGTAGCTCTAGTGTATCAGCTTTCCCGAAAAAAAACGCGTTTAACCCGCTCTCCGATGTTGGTCAGAATTTCGTAGGGAATTGTATCAATTTGCTGAGCTAGTGATGTTACTGAAATGGGGGCTCCGAATACGATGACCTCATCTCCTTCGGCGACCTCTATGCCCGTGATGTCTATCATCGTCATATCCATGCAGATACTACCAATAGTTGGTGCCCACTGCCCGTTAACCCAGACTTTCGCCCGCCCGTTGCCAAAGCCCCGGTCAAAACCGTCGGCGTAGCCAATTGCGATGGTGGCGGTTGTGCTATCCTGTAGCACGGCGCCCCGCCGGCCATACCCTACGGTCTCACCTTTTTTCAAATACTTGATCTGTGAAATCACGGTTTTTAGCGTACTTACTGGCTGTAACAGCACTGATTCTTGTCCGGCAGGTTCCACTCCATACAGCCCAATACCTAAACGAACCATATCCCATTGATACTCAGGAAAACGGATTATGCCAGCCGAATTGAGGATATGCCGAATGGGTTGATACCCCAAAACCTGGGTTAACTGTTTGTACCCCTGTTTGTATAGCTGTATCTGTTGTAGTGTAAATGCATCGTGCTGGTGTTCGTCTGAAGCGGCCAGATGACTAAAAATACTGGCAACTTTCAGCGAATGCTGTTGCAACAACTGACTAAGCTCGGTCAGTTCATCCGGTGAGAACCCCAACCGGTGCATACCGGTATCCAGTTTCAGATGAATGGGAACCTGATTTACCCGACCGCCCAGGGAGTCTATGAAAAGGTGCAGCATTCGCAGGCTATAAATCTCGGGTTCTAGCCGATAATCAGCCATTTTCACAAAAGTATCCGGTGATGGATTGAGTACCAGTACCGGGGTGCGTATGCCATGTTCCCGCAGCATCACTCCTTCATCGGCATAGGCTACTCCGAGATAATCTACCTGATGGAATTGCAGCAGATTAGCAATCTCAAACGAAGCTCCACCGTAAGAAAAGGCTTTCACCATCACCATCATTTTTGTGTCAGGTGCTAACTTTCCTCGGTATACATTCAGGTTGTGTGTCAGGGCATCCAGATTAATCTCCAGTACCGTACTGTGAATTTTCTGCTGAAGGCGCTGCACGATCTGTTCAAAATGAAACGTACGGGCTCCTTTTACCAAAATACTTTCATTACGGAAATGATCTGGACGAAACTGCTCTAAAAATGCCAAGGTATTCTCAAACAATTGTGTTTGAAACGAACAGGTTTGAAAAAGCTTTTTCTGTTCCAGCATCTTAGGGCCAATGCCAATTAACCGACGTACCCCTTTTTCCACCAGAAGTGCAGCTACATTCTGATACAGAACATCATCGCTCTGACCACTTTGTAGCACATCAGAGAGAATCACTGTGTAATGCTCGCTCTGAGACTGTTGCTTCAGAAAATCCAGGCCCATCTGCAAGCTGACCAAGTCATTGCTGTAACTATCATCTACCAGATAACACTGGTTGATGCCCTGCTTCAGTTCCATCCGCATAGAAACGGGTTTGAGTTGCAGCAACGCTATTTGCCACATTTCAATAGCATATCTCTGGCTTATTCCAAAGACTAAACTATGAGAGATATTTTCCAGTGAAGCTTCATCTTGAAAGGGCACCTTTATGACTATCGGTTTCCTATCTCTCGGCTGCAAGGTAATTTCGGTCCCCTCGACCTTTTTGTTCCAGATCACGAAACAGGTGGCTTGAGCATCAGACTTGGTAGACCAGGTATACAGTCGGTCCGATGAGTAGACCTCGTTGAGCACTTGATCAACCTGCTCATAATCTTTCCGATAGATAATAGAAGATGAGGCTGAGAAAAGACGTGCTTTCTCACGGATCTTTTCTTCCCGATTCTCAAAGCCCTCGTCGTGGGCAGAACCAATATTGGTAAAAATTCCGATTGTAGGCTGCAAGACTTGAACCAGGTTATTCATTTCACCCACCTGAGAAATCCCAGCTTCAAATACTCCTAGGGTATGCGAATCATTCATTGCCCACACGGACAATGGCACTCCAATCTGGGAGTTATAACTTTTTGGGTTTCTTACTACTGACTCACTGGCCGACAATAATTGGCTGAGCCACTCCTTTACAATGGTTTTTCCATTACTACCGGTGATACCAACCACCGGAATAGTAAACTGCTGGCGATGATAGGCCACAATTTGCTGTAACGCCTGCACGCTATTATCTACCAGCAAAATATTAGCGTCTGGCAACCCCTGATGATGCGGTTTCTCCAGCACGAATTGGCGCACCCCTTGTGCGTATAAAGCATCAATATATTCATGCCCGTTGTGGCGCTCGCCTTGTATTGCAAAAAATAAGGAAGCTTCGTTCTGAATACCACTTCGGCTATCAGTCAGCAGGTACTGAATTGGTAACTGAGGCTGACAAAGCTGAAGCGGATTTCCCCCTACCAGATTAGCTATTTTAGAAAATGTGATCATGCCCAATATTTAATTTGCAATGTCCCGACTGATTAGTTTTACGTCATCAAAGAAATTGGTAGAATTGCATCTGCAAGATGATAAAAATACAAGAGTAAGTTAACGCTACAGCCCCTAAAGATTGATTACCATCCACCACCTTACTAAGTCGTTTAACGGCTTTACGGCCGTCAATGATCTGAACCTGCACATTGAGCAAGGAGCCTATGTAGCGCTGCTGGGACCTAACGGGGCGGGTAAAACTACCTTAGTGGAAATGATTGAAGGATTGCAGACACCTACCTCTGGCGAGATTACCATTAATAACCAAAACTGGCAGCATCATGCCGATGACCTGCGGCGGCTGATCGGCCTCTCCTTACAGGAAACGAAGTTTGTGGATAAGATGACTGTTAAGGAAACGCTTGATCTGTTCGGTAGCTTTTACCATCTACCTCAACAGCGCACTCGTGAAATACTGCAAGCGGTTAATCTGGAATCCAAGCAAAACACTTTTACCGTTAAACTATCTGGTGGACAACGGCAGCGACTGGCACTGGGGGTAGCCCTGATGAATGAGCCTCAGGTATTACTGTTAGATGAACCTACTACCGGCCTGGACCCCAATGCCCGGCGCGAGGTGTGGGACATTCTCACTCAGCTTCGCCAAAAGCAACACACCACCATGATTCTGACCACGCACTATATGGAGGAAGCGCAATACCTGTGTGACCGCATTGTGATTATGGATCAGGGGAAAATTCTGGCCGATGGCACGCTGGAAAACTTACTGGATATGTATGACCAGGGCGAAATTATTTCTTTCCGGCTGGAACAGCCGCTATTGCCCGAAATGACGCGAGAGATCCCCGGCTTGCAACACTATGATAACCAGAACGCTTACCATGAAGGACAGTTGATTGTGGATGAGATTACAAGCGCGCTACCCGCTTTTTTAGCCTTGATTGAGCGCCATCAATTGGGTATGCGGGAGTTAGAATGCCGCAAGAAAACCCTGGATGACTTATTTGTTTCTATGACTGGAAGGAGGTTAGATGCGTAGCCCACTGGTACAACTCATGCTGATGCAATTTCGCGAGTTTTTCCGCGAACCGGCTATTCTGTTCTGGTCGTTCGGATTTCCGATTGCCATTGCGGCGGCACTGGGCTTCGCGTTTACAGCGCAGGAAGAACCGACCCGCACGGTAGCCGTGATTACTCAGGATGCACAAACCATTGACTCCCTACAGCAATTAGTCCAATCAGCACCGGATACCACGCGCATCCGGTTTATTCCTGCCACTGAAGACAGCGCCATATTGCAACTTAAACGAGGGCAGATTAACCTCTACCTTAGCCAAAACCAAACCCAATGGCAGGCACATTATGACCCGCAGAATACGGAAGCTCGCCTGACCTATTTACTACTGCAACAATCCCTGGAACCAGCCTCTTCCCCCATGCTGACGCAGCAACGCATCACGACTCCCGGACAACGTTATATTGATTTCCTGATTCCCGGGCTCATCGCTCTGGGGATTATGAACTCCCTACTTTGGGGTATGGGCTGGTCGCTGATTGAGATGCGGATCAAAAAGTTGCTGCGAAGAATTATTGCCACGCCCCTGGCTCGGTCTACCTTTTTACTTTCCTATCTTTTTACGAGAACCATTCTGGCCCTGCTGGAGGCACTTATTGTTTTTCTGTTTTCCTATCTCTTGTTTGGAGTAACTATTCAGGGAAGTGGTTTAGCTGCTCTTCTTGCCTTTTTAGGCGGCATAGTAGCCTTTGGTGGGGTATCCGTACTTATATCGTCTCGTACGGATCGTACTCATATTGGTAATGGTTTGATCAACGTGTTTGTACTGCCTATGACCATTCTTTCCGGCATTTTCTTCAGCTACCGCAGCTTTCCAGAGTGGGCAGTGGCCGTGATTGAAAAACTACCCCTCACCCTATTGGCCGATGCCTTGCGGGAAATCTTTATTGAGGGTGCCACCCTGCCGGATGTACTCCCTCAGATAGTCGGTTTATTTGCTTTTGGAATAACCTTCTTTTTGATCGGGCTGCGGATCTACAAATGGTACTAACTCCTGATCTGGCTCGCTGTATTGCTGGCCTATTACAGAAACTCTACTTTCCCGGATAAATAATAGACATTATTATGATTTTCTTAGATGTACCGGAAGTGGGAGGCAGTCAGCAGGAGGCTGTACAGGGGACCCGCCTCCTGCAATACTTTTAAGGCTTCTTTTATAAAATGGATACTTATATAATTATCAGAATACAATCTTAGAGGCGGAAATTGTCCGGAATTGAACAATTCTGTTCACAAACGCACATTTTTTCCTTGCAATTTATTTATAAATCACTGATATTCAACACTCTAAGATTATGGCATTCTGATTGAATCTTACTAACCGATTCTTAACTATTATAATCCGACCAACGATGAAATTGTACAAACTAACCTCTATCTTTTTGTTAGTGCTAGGAGTAAGCTTTGCTAACGCTTCTACTGACGATCAGGAACCCTATCTCACCAAATCTTTTACCCTGAATGGACGTGGCGACTTGTTAGTTAAAACCTCGGGGGGCAGCATTGAGGTGACCGGGCAAAGCAGCAACCAGGTAGAAGTCAATATGTATGTTAAAAAGAATGGCTCATGGGGTGGCTGGTTTGGCAGCAAGGACGATGAAGATCTGTCCGAATACCTGGAAGACTATGAAATTGAAATTGATCAGCAAGGCAACCAGATTATCGCAACGGCCAAGCGCAAAGGCAGCGGCTGGGGTAATAACAACCTGAGCATATCTTTCAAAGTTAAAGTTCCCCGCGATATCTCTACTGACCTTTCTACTAGCGGGGGCTCCATTTCTTTAGCTGACCTCGAAGGAAGCCATGAAGTAAGCACCAGCGGGGGAAGTCTAAACTTTGACCATGTAACCGGTACTACTGAGGCCCGCACCTCAGGCGGTAGTATCAATGTAGATGACTACCAGGGCACATTAGACGCCAAAACCAGCGGCGGCTCTATCCGGGTTTACGATTCTGAAGGTAATCTGGCCGTGAACACGTCTGGCGGAAGCATTGTGCTGGATGACGTTCGTGGAAGTGTGGAAGCGTATACCAGCGGTGGTAGCATTCGCGCTGATATTCGTTCACTGGAAGATCAGCTTACCCTAAAAACCAGCGGTGGTAGCATCAATGCCGTGATTCCTTCCGGCTTAGGCTTAAATTTAGATTTAGCCGGTAACCGGGTAAATACCGAACTACAAAACTTCACCGGCCGCTCAGAGAAAAACAGTATTCAGGGCAGCATTAATGGCGGTGGCATTGACGTTACCATGCGAACTTCCGGCGGATCAGTTAACCTGGATTATCGCAGCCTATAAGATTTTCCCAGCTCTCACAAAAATAGAAAGGAGGCTAAATGGCCTCCTTTTTTTATGCATATGACGTATTATCGTGATTGTTTGGCTACTTCAAAAACATCATGACTGATGTTCCTACGTAACCTCTCTGAACTGATATCCTCTCTAATACAAACGATTAATAAGTCACTCAGGAACCAGCTCTTCTGAAATAAATATCGTTGCTGATGGACTCTAGCTGCACTTTAATGCCACCTCCGGCCACGGTTCCTTCAATTTCCCAGCCTACCGGACTGCTACGGTGACGTTCGCGCCTGGAGGAGTCATCTAAGGCTAATTCCAGATTCGAGTAGACCTCACCGGTAATGGATTTCATGGTAACGGTAGCACCTTGTTGCCCGGGCCAATCCACATCTACAAAACCACTAAGTGATTTTGCATAAACAGGAGCTTGTGCACCTTGTATGGTAATGTCCCCGCCCAGCGTTTCTACATGCAGCGGTGCTTTGGCTGGCACAAAAACCTCGTAAACAATAAAGCTACAGTAACTTCGTCCATTAACATGGTAATTACGGCCTTCGCAATCACCTTCGTATAGTGTCTGTGGTTCCTCAATGTCTGAGATCACTCGAATTTGAGTAGCAGTATTTTCGGTGGTCATTGACCAGACATCGTTCTGAGTATTGTCATTTATTGTTACACTGGCCCGTACAGAAAGCTCATCCCGGTCCCAGGTTTTGATCTCTATAGTATTAGCATATTTAAGTTCAAGATAAACCTCCTGGCCACTTTGCCAAGGAGTGCTTTCTTCTTCCAATCGTTGTGCCCAGCCTATAGAATAGCTGAACAGGCAAAAAATTACCAGATAATATTTCATAGCTCGGATAGGGTTGATGTCGAAAGGGTTGTAAAAAATAAAGGAAGTATGACCATAATGCCATACTTCCTTTCGGCAGGTTTTATTCGCTTTTGCGCAGGTAGATATTGCCGCTGATACTTTTCACCTGCATATCTACTCCTCCGCTGTTAATAGTACCTTCTATTGGTCGGCCCATTCCCATACGTTGTAATCCTCGAGCATCCTGATCACCATTCTTCAAGTTAATTTCAAAATTTGTGTAGACTTCGCCACTTACGGAGCCTAGCTTTAGGTTTGCCGGAGTTTGAGCGGGCATCGTCACATCAATATCACCACTAACAACGGTTATAGAACAAGGGCTTTGCTGGTTTACATTGGCGAAAACTACATCAATGTTGCCGCTCACACAGTTTGCTACAATAGGACCTGTTACATTTTCCATTCGGATATTGGAGTTTGTCGTACGGACCTCAATTTCTCCAGCCAGATTTTTGAAGAAAAGATCATCCCCCGAATGATTTACTTCTTCTACAATAATGGCAGTGTTCTTGGGTATTTTGATTTCGTAATTCACGTTATTTCGTCCTACTTTCATAACACTCATTTCGCCGCCCTCTTCATTAATGGAAAGCCCAACTCCGGAGTTATCAGTACCGCCGCTGTAGAGTGGTCTTAATCCTTCGGCCCTTTCTGGCGGGGCTTCGTAGCCACGGGCTTGTACAATTAGCTCATTTCCGTCATAGCCTTCAATCGTTGCCTCGCTATTGTGAAGAACTAACCGCATTTTTTTCGCTGATAGCGGGGCTCGGTATTCCTGAGAAAATGCCAGCGTGCTTGCCAGCCACAAAATCGTTATTCCTAAAATCGTCTTCATAGTTTTTGTTAATGTAAAATATTGAGTTACTGTTGTTTAAAGCATTAATTGACTGATACCGTATTCGGCTTGCTGTTTCACCACCTCATCAACCTGATCATTTTGTACTAACCGCTGTAATTGCGGCAATGCTTCCTTCTCCCCCCAGGTCACTAATTGATTAATAATAGCTATCTGCACCATAGGATGGTCCTGTTCATTGAGAGACCGGGCCAGTGCTGAACGTATGGCTGTCTGGCCAGAAAATGAATCTAAGGCTTCAATGGCAGCCAGACGGACATTCACATTGGGGTCAGAACTTAGGGTTAGCAATAAAGCCTCGCTTACCTCCTGATCATCCCCAGAAGATGACTGACTGGCCTGAATAGCCTGAATTCGTTCACTGGCCGAAGCGGTTTGCATCTGGGTAAACAGCATGGTTTTTCGCATATCCTGAAACTCCTCCCGCAATGCTGCCACCTCGGTAGATGTGGTTTCCTGTCCGTACCAGATGCCGCCCATAAAACCGATGAGTGCTAAGGCAACGCTGGCAGCAATTCGAGCTCCCCAAAGTTTCCAGCGGATTTGTGCTTCTTGTGCAATATGTTCCTGAGCTTCTATTTTCCGAAAAAACCGGTCGTAGCCCACGGTACCTCCTGAATCATCAGCACTTAGAGTGGCAAAAGCCTGAAACTGATCACGATCGGGCCATAGATCAGCAGGGACTTCACTTTGAGAAAAGTACGTGTGTAACTGTTTCTCTTCCGTTAGGGTGGTATCGCCATCGTAGTAGCGATCCAGCAATTCTTTTATCTTATTAGCTTCCATAGGCATTTATTTTAGTGTACATCTCCCGTACATTTCGGCGAGCCCGAGAAAGGGTTACCCGTATATTATTGATGCACATGCCGGTTATCTGTTCAATTTCTTCATAAGAGTATTCTTCCACATCGCGCAGATGAATGATCAGGCGCTGTTGTTCTGGTAGCTGAGCCATTAGTTGCCGCAGCAGATTAGCACTATCGGATAATTCCGTTTGCTGATATGGTGTGACATGATCCGTAGAATCGGTAGTAGGCTGCATGGGCACCACCTTCTTCCGATGGCTGGACTTCAGCTTATCCAGGCATAAGTTTTTGGTCACAACAATGGCCAGAGCCTCAATACTTTTGTAATTGGTCAGGTTCTGTCGGTTCTGCCAAAGTTTGAGTAGGGCTTCTTGCACAGCGTCTTCTGCTTCCTCTTCATCATGAAGCATGGTTTTGGCAAACCGGAAAAGTTTAGCCTGTACCGGAAAGACGTTGCTTTTAAATGTTTGAATAGTCATTATAATCGGTAGACGAGGGTAATGCTATATCATTACACGGGTTTCTATATTTTTTTTAATAATTTAAAATTGGCGATTTTGACGGTTTTTCCATGTGTGTAATAATGCCGAGAAATGTGTTTCTCTAAGGTTCTACAAGCTTTTATCTTTAACTGAACCTCGAGTTAAACATGAATAAAAACCGTATGGCAGGTACAAACTTCAGGACTACCCCACAAAAGACCACTTTACCGAGAATTAGTGTTAGAAAATATACCCTTTTACTGGCTATTATTTGCTTTTTGAGCTTAGGTGCATGCCGCAGTTCAGGTATACCTTGCCCCAAGCTATCCGGAGCCGGAAAATCAGGAAAAGTATTAGCCGGTGGCAATACAACCCTAAAATATGACCGAAACGGGCGAGTTAAGAAATAACTAGAAGCTAATTACCAGACATTGAACAAGTACTGTATGGTAGGGAATCGTATAAAACATACTCCAGTCCGACTCATTTGCCTCGTCGTTTTTTTGATGGCACTATGGGTGGGGTCTGCCCCTACCGCTACAGCGCAAAGCAAAAAGAGCTCGCTTCCGACAGTGAAAGTGCCTAAGAAAAAAAAGAAAGTGAAGCGGGTAAAGCAAAACCGCAAAGACAAAAAAGTTAGAGACAAAAGTAGTACTCCGCGCACTAAGAAAAGTGGCTTTGGGGGGGGGCAGTCCTACCAGTCGCCCCGTTCAAAAAGCACAGACTGGAATAACCGGGACCGTTATCGTCGCCCACGCTCCAAATCTATTTCTCGGAAAGCCAGAGATAATTATAAACAGCCACGATCAAAAAAGAACTCTGGCAAAGTAGATGACCTCTACCGTCGCCCACCTACTTTATCTCCTTCCGGTACTGTGCGCGACCGATATAACCCGCCCCGTACACGCTCTCATTCTGAAAAAGTGAGAGATGGTTACAAACTTCCGGAAACGATTTCGCCATCCGGAAAAGTGCGGGCTACTCGCGGACTGGAACAACCACCGATTGAGGAAGGTCAGGAAAAAGCTCATTTGCCTTTTATTGATCGAATTTTTACTAACAATCGGTTTCTTAAAAAGAAAGAAAAAGCACTAGAAAAGTCATCAGCCCAGACAACCAATTACCAGGGTCGGCAAAAAAGTAAAACATTAAATGCCAAAACCCGCCACTATGAAAAAACAGACCGCGAACAGGCTAAGGTAGTAAATGGGTACAGAACCTATACTCGATGGCAGAAAAAGAAAATTGAGAAAAACTATTCCCGGTACGTACACCAAAATGGCGGTTATCTGCGCGTGCCTACACCGAAAGCAAAAAGCCGCTACTTTGAAAAGCTTGCCCATAAAGTGCACGAATACAATGGCACCATCAAACGCAGAAAACCTGGCAAGGATATGCACCCAAGCGTGGATTATCTTACCGCAAAGCAGAAAAATACCTACGAGAAAAAAGAAAAATACCGCAAGCGCAGATTGTGGCTATCCCATATTTTTAAATCTAAGGATCAACCTAAACATTTAAAAGAAAAAACCCGTAAGCCAAGGTACGACAAAAAAGAAGCAGAAATCTGGTATTATTGAACTTATGGATTGGAAAGCACTAACAACCATTGAGCAGTTAAAACAAATCAAAGAAAACTCTGCTCAACGTCCGGCTATTATTTACAAACACAGCTCTCGTTGTGGAATTAGTAGCATGATATTAAGGCGCTTAGAGCGAGATTGGCGCACAAGCGAGATGGAAACGGCTGATGTATATTTTCTGGATTTGATTCGTTATCGCGACGTTTCTCAGGCCGTTGCCGAAGCCTTCAGTATCCGCCATGAGTCTCCTCAAATTCTCCTAATCAACCGGGGAGAGTGCGTATATGACACTTCTCACACGATGATTTCATATAATACTCTCAAAAAAGAATTAATTGACGTCTCAGGGCTATCCGTTTAAGTAATTAAAAATCAAAAGAAACATCTTGCTCAATACTTGGGTTTAAGCTTAAAGCTACCGGACATGTAAGAGCAGCTTCTTTTAACATTTCTAGCTGTTCGGGCGTGGCATTGGATGCTCCCAAGCGAAATTCTATTTGTATTTTTGATATCTGGCGCGGACTGGATGACATATACTTAGTTATGTCGGCTTCAAGACCTTCCAGCATAATATCATATTTTTGAGCTCGGATGCCCATAATGGTCATCATACAACTGCACAACGAAGCACAAACCAAATCTGTAGGGGAAAAAGCCTCTCCTTTACCGTGGTTATCAGTAGGAGCATCCGTAATAATTTCATTGGCGGACTTCAGGTGAGTAGCTTTCGTTCTTAAATCGCCCTGATATGAAGATTTTATGTGTGGCATACTAAATTCATTATTTTTACTTTGTACATTTATAGATAAACTCTACTTTTTGTCAGATGAGCAGGAAAATTACCAAAAATACTTTTAGTGTCATACTTCTCGGTAGTTTGATTTGGATGACACAGGCCGGGTATGCCCAAGAGCGTGGTTCTTACGATTATACTCGTGAGTTTATATGGGGAATTAGTAAAAATACAAACTCAGGTTTAATTGCCGGATTAGCCGGAAAATTTAGCCGTTCTATTGGTGACAATCGCTTTCAGACCTTTGGATTGGAGATTGTAAATGTGAAACACCCTAAAGAGCTTCGGCGAGTTTCCCGAGTTAGCGGTAATACATTTTTGCTAGGAAAAACCAACTACCTATTTTCCGTCCGGCCTCAGTACGGACGCGAGTGGGTAGTTTTTAAAAAGGCGCCGCAACAGGGTGTTCAGGTTAACGCCATTTTAGCGGGTGGCCCCACCATTGGTATTGTTATGCCCTACTATATTCAGTATGCCTTTAACAACAGCAGTGTCATCACCGTACCCTACGACCCGGAAGAGTACCCTGAAACGAGCCGTATTGTTGGTACCGGACCATTTCTGAGAGGCATCGGTGAGTCGCAAATTAAAGTGGGAGCAAACATTAAAGCCTCTCTGGCTTTTGAATTCGGAACTTTTAAAAACGATGTCACTGGTTTTGAAGCTGGTTTTCAGTTAGAGGCCTTCCCAAATGTTATTGAGCTAGTTCCTACTGCCAATAATCGAAGCCTATACCCCTCGGCATTTATCATGCTATTTTACGGCGGACGCAAATAACTTCGCTCTACTTTAGTCTTTTATCCGGGGAATTAATCACAATTCCTGCCTGTTCTTTCTTTGTATCACAATAAGCAATAGATTAATCTATACACCCTCTTATGATTCAGTTACCTGTTATACCCGAAGAAGCGACTAAACGCACCCGTAAACCTAACTGGCTACGCGTGAAATTGCCAGTGGGAAAAGAATATGCCCGGGTTCGAAAATTGGTAGATCAATATAAACTCCATACTATTTGCGAAAGTGGAAATTGCCCTAATATGGGTGAATGCTGGGGTAATGGCACCGCTACATTCATGATTTTAGGCAATGTTTGTACTCGAAGTTGTACCTTTTGTGCAGTAGCCACTGGGCGCCCCCCTGAATACGATGCCGATGAACCACGACGGGTAGCGGAGGCAATCCAGCTTATGGGCGTAAAACATGCAGTGATTACGTCGGTTAACCGAGACGAATTGAAAGACCGAGGTGCAGAAATATGGTATCAGACAGTACGAGCGGTAAAAGAATTATCACCGGAAACAACGATTGAGACACTTATTCCGGATGTGAAAGGAAACTGGGAGGCTCTCTATCGTATGATTGATGCCGGCCAGGAAGTAGTTTCTCATAACGTAGAAACTGTTGAAAGGCTATATCGTCGGGTTCGCCCTCAGGCGAAATATCACCGCAGCCTAGAACAAATTAAGCTGACGAAAGACATGGGTAAAAGAACCAAGTCGGGAGTGATGTTAGGTTTGGGCGAGAAAGACGAAGAAGTGTATCAGGTAATGGATGATGTGGTAAAACATGGATTAGATATTCTTACACTAGGCCAGTATTTACAACCTACCAAAATGCACATTGAAGTAGCTGAATTTATACACCCCGACAAATTTGAGCATTTCAAAGAAGAAGGACTCAAAAGAGGGTTAAAATACGTAGAATCAGGCCCACTGGTTCGCTCCTCTTACCATGCCGAACGGCACGTTCATGTATAAAGCTGATTTCAACAATCTTTACAGAAGCATGGCATTAAGTCATGCTTTTTTACTTTTTGGAAGATTTATATTACATCAGACAGGTAATTTGTAGAAGCATGTTTTTTACCAGGCTTTTTATCTCGTACTTAATCGGCCCTAAAACATCCCTCCTTGCCGATGAACCGAAAAGAACTACAGGCACTATTTTGTGAAGTAAGCAGCCGATGTGCTCCTATTCGGGGAATCTATTCGGCTCCACCCACTGAGCGAGAACAGATTATTCAACACGAGATGCAAATGTTTTTGCAGCGGGAGTTAAAGAAAAAGGAGGCACAATCATTGACTCATTTCTTTGAGCAAAAGGTTGCCCAGATCCAATCTAAAGAGGAGCTTATCCAACTTTTACAAACTCTTCAGCAATCTTATCATCCAAAAGAAATCCCCGATACCATTTATATTCATTTTATGAAACTGGCTCATACGTACCACTGCACTGAGTTGATGCCCGAATACTTTCATTCTTAATTTTTTTAAACTAAAACTCATTTCTAAGACTTAACTTGCTGTATTGAAAATGCCAGCAAGTTATCATTCGTGAATTTAGTTTTACTCTACTCCAAGAAAAACCCCCATAGATTTGCTATCGGATTCCTTATTCTTACCCACATGGCAGGGGTCATTGGGCTGGCCTGGCCTGTAACACGCCCCTACTTTGAATGGGCTACCCCCGTCAATCTTATTGTATCCGCAATCATTCTACTTACATTTCATACCCAGTGGAATATCTCTTTTTATATATTTTTAATTATTTCAATCCTGCTTGGTTACAGTATTGAAGTGATTGGCGTTCATACCCAGGCTATTTTCGGTGCTTACCAATATGGAAATACCCTGGGATATAAATTATTAGATGTGCCCTTGGTAATCGGAGTAAACTGGCTGATACTTGCCTACGGTTTTGGTTGCATCTGCGCACAAATACCCATCCCCCCTTTGTTCAAGGCCCTGATCGCAGCCTTATTCATGGTAGCCCTGGATTATATTATTGAGCCGGTTGCTGTTTACTTTGATTTCTGGAGATGGGAAAACAACACTATTCCTTTGCAAAACTATTTGGGTTGGTTCGGGGTAGCAACTGCCATGCAGACTATGTTCATGTATCTTCCGTTCAAGAAGCAGAATCTCATATCTTTTTACCTGATTGTAACCCAGATTATCTTTTTTTTACTTCTTAGAATTATTGTTGTTTAATTTTGTGAACTTTTTGCTACTAAAAAAGTTAACAAAAAAAGATTTTTGCGATGGAATTTGGGTTACTTGCTTTAGGATTTGCCGGTATGGAAATTTTTTCCTGGGCTTTTCATAAATACATTATGCATGGAGTATTGTGGTCAATTCATAAAACACATCATCAAAAAAATGAAGGCTCATTTGAGTTAAATGATGTCTTTTCAATATTTTTTGGTAGCGTAGCTGTGGTACTAATTATTCTAGGGCTGGAAAAGATGGACTACCGGTTTTGGATCGGGTGCGGTATCACGCTTTACGGATTCGTCTATTTTATTTTACATGATATCCTTATCCATCGGCGAATGAGGAAGTGGAAACGCCCTGCTGGTTATTATCTAAATGCGCTGACCCGAGCCCACCGAGATCATCATAAAACCGATAAGCGAGATGGTTCAGTGTCCTTTGGATTGCTGTGGGTGCCACGCCGATACTTTCGTAAATAATGTCCTTTCTTAATTTTTAACCTACAGCCAACAGCATTGTGAGCACCTATTCGATCAAAGATCTTGAACTACTCTCTGGAATAAAAGCCCATACTCTTCGGATATGGGAGCAACGCTATCAGTTTATCCTTCCCAAACGTACAGATACCAACATCCGCTACTATGACGATGATGACCTGAAACTAGTCTTGAACATTGCACTGCTCAAAGACAATGGCTACAAGATCTCTAAGATAGCCAAGATGGAAGGCGCAAAAATGCGGGAGGAGGTTTTACGACTGACCGACAAAAATCTGCGATACCCTGATCAGATTAATGCGCTTACTTTTGCCATGATTGATTTAGATGAAGATCGTTTTGAGAAGATTATGGCATCTAACATTCTTAAGCTGGGGTTTGAGAGTACCATGATAAATGTCATCTATCCATTTCTTTCCAAAATTGGGGTACTGTGGCAAACCGGAGCAATCAACCCGGCTCAAGAACATTTTATTTCTAACCTGATTCGTCAGAAACTGATTGTTGCTATTGATGGGCAATTTGTAAACATTCATGAAAACTCCAGCAAATACCTTCTTTACCTTCCTGCCGGGGAATTGCACGAGTTAACATTGCTTTTTATCTGCTATCTGATTAAAGCAAGACACCAAAAAGTTGTATACTTTGGGCAAAATCTTCCTTTTGACGATCTAAAATCCATTTATGAGATTCACCGTCCTGACTTCATATTAACAGTAATTACCACAAGCCCATCTGCCAGTCAAGTTCAAAACTATATTACTGAATTGGGCGAAACTTTCTCACAAGCTAAAATATTACTGAGTGGCTATCAGGTCATTGGTCAAGACCTGAAAACAACCGAGAATACTCACATTTTTACCCGCATTGAGCATTTCACCTCATTTGTAGAGGAAAATACTCTAGAAAACACCCTGTAGGTTTACTCATTTTACTCTGATTTTTGCTTAATCTCTCGAAAAAGGGCTATTTGTTATAGGTTCTTTTAAAGAAGGTTAAACAAATTTTTATCATTCCCGTATAGTCAAGTACCTGTTTATTTTTTGATGTATTCATCAACTGATTTTTTAAACACATTAAACTATACACTATCATTTATGATCATTCCAAGTAGATCACTATCTATTTTTTTAAGTTTTTGTGTATACTATATCAGACATTCAATCAACAAAGCATTAATCCTCAGTTTCAGCAATAAAGTACTTCCAGTTAGTATAATTAGTTTTTAAACGCACCATTGCGTTTTTTTTGATACTATTTTTTTTATTTGTTTAATATTTATTTCAAATTTTTAAACAATTTTCTTTATACTTGTTTAATACTTTAAGTGCATTTTTTTAACAAAAACCAAACAGTTACTCTTATGACCGCACTAGAATTCAGCTATTCGCTCGACAAAATGTCTAAGTCCTTAAAGCCATTTGCGCTGAAGTTGACTAAAGATATGGAAGAAGCTAACGACCTTCTTCAGGAGACAATCCTTAAAGCATTTACCAACCGTGACAAATTTACCGATGGTACTAACCTTAAAGCTTGGTTATACACCATCATGAAAAACACTTTCATTACTAACTACCAGCGGATGGTACGCAGAAATACGTTCATTGATACCACCGACAATCTACATTACATCAATAGCACTAGTAATGTAACGGAAAATCTTGCGTACAGTAGCTTTACAATGAAAGACATTACTAAAGCTATTGCTAAGTTAGATGATGCCTACAAGACACCATTTATGATGCACTTTCGCGGATTTAAATACCATGAAATTGCTGACCGATTAAACATACCTATCGGGACTGTTAAAAACCGGATTCATATTGCTCGTAAAGAGCTGAAATCAGTGCTTAAAAATTATTCTGTTAAAGATTAAATGCAGAAACGCATTATTGTCATAGGTGCTGGATTTTCCGGGCTCTCCGCCGCTACTTTTTTAGCTCATTCAGGTTTTGATGTCACGGTACTTGAAAAACACGATATTCCTGGCGGGCGAGCCCGGTCCTTTACCGAAAATAATTTCACCTTTGATATGGGTCCCAGTTGGTACTGGATGCCCGATGTGTTTGATCAATACTTTGAATCATTTAATAAGAAAACCCAAGATTACTATAACCTTATACGCTTAGATCCTTCTTATTCAGTTGTTTTTGGAAAAGACCAGTACATCAACTTACCTGCATCTATGGCAGGAGTTTATGATCTTTTTGAAGAACTGGAAGCAGGTAGCAGCCATAAACTTTCTAAGTTCCTAGAGCAAGCTGCATATAAATATGAGGTCGGTATGAACAACCTGGTATACAAGCCTAGCCGATCTATTACTGAATTTATTAGCCTACGTTTACTTTATGATATCTTGCGGATGGATGTCTTCAAATCATTTCATCAGCATATTCGCTCATTCTTTACCAACGAGCAAATTATCCGCATTATGGAGTTTCCAATTCTTTTACTTGGAGCTCTCCCTCAAAACACACCCGCTTTATATAGTCTCATGAATTACGCCGATATTCAACTTGGTACCTGGTATCCAATGGGTGGCATGTATAAGGTGGTGGAAGGCATGGTTAAATTGGCTCGTGAGGTTGGGGTGAAGTTTGAATTTCAGCAGAATGTAACATCATTTGGCTTTAATGGAAATCAGATAACTGAAGTAAATACTGACCAAAAAACATTTGAGGCAGATATTGTTGTAGGAAGTGCCGATTACCATTATGTAGAAACTCAGCTATTGCCGCCAGCTTACCGTAGTTATAGCGAATCTTATTGGGACCAACGCAGTCTGGCCCCCTCTTCTTTACTATATTACCTGGGGGTAAACAAAAAACTGAATAATCTTAACCATCATAACCTATTTTTCGATCAGGACTTTACGCCGCATGCGCGGGATATTTACGAAACTCCACAATGGCCTGACAACCCTCTGTTTTATGTGTCGGTTACTTCTAAAACTGACGCTTCTGTAGCCCCAGAAGGCTGTGAAAACGTATTTATCTTAATCCCAGTTGCCCCAGATTTAAAAGATACTCCGGACGTACGAGAGCATTATTATGACTTGGTTATGCAGCGATTAGAAAGCCTTACGGGTCAGACCATACGCGATGCGGTAATCTTTAAGCGCAGCTATGCCCATAATGATTTCGTGAATGACTACAACGCTTTTAAAGGGAACGCTTATGGCTTAGCTAACACCCTCATGCAAACGGCAGTGTTGAAGCCTAGCCTTAAAAGCAAAAAAATAACTAACTTATACTACACCGGGCAATTAACTGTTCCCGGTCCAGGTGTACCTCCTTCGCTGATTTCCGGAAAGGTTGTGGCGGGTGAAATTGAGAAAGATTACCAAGTTAATGCAGCTATCTAAAGCTTACGACTGTTATTATGAACCTGTTTGATCTCACAACTTTTAAATGTAGCAAGCTTATTACTCAGCACTATAGTACTTCTTTCACGCTGGGTATACGTACACTAAATCGGCGCCTTCATTATCCCATCTATGCAATTTATGGTTTTGTTCGTTATGCCGATGAGATTGTAGATACTTTCCATGAACATGATAAAACCGAGTTGCTACGACGCTTTGAGGAAGCCACATTTTTGGCCATTCGCGAAAGGATTAGCTTGAATCCGGTGCTGCATTCTTTTCAGAAAGTAGTGAATGAATATCATATACAGGATGACTTAATCGTTTCTTTTTTAACCAGTATGCGGATGGATTTGCATCATCAAACGTATGACCATCCTCAGTACGAACAATATATTTACGGATCGGCCGAAGTAGTGGGCCTAATGTGCCTACGAGTGTTTTGCGAAGGTGATGATGCCTTATATCAATCTTTGGAAGAACCTGCTCGCCGGTTGGGAGCCGCTTTTCAAAAGGTAAACTTTTTACGAGACATAAAAAGTGACTATCAAGATCGGGGCAGAGTATATTTTCCTAATGTAGACTTTTCAGATTTTACCCAAGATGCAAAATGCCTGATTGAAGAAGATATTCAAGCCGATTTCGATGCGGCTTATCAGGGCATTTTAGGATTGCCAAACGGCGCTAAAGCAGGAGTATACCTAGCGTACATATACTACCTCAATTTATTCAAAAAGATAAAAAAATGCTCGGCCGCTCGTATCGCGCAGGAACGTATTCGGATTCCTGATAACCGGAAAATTGTGTTGCTGGTTGGCACCTATTTTCGGCACCGGTTCAATTACCTTTAATAAAGGATATTTTCACCTGTAACCTTAGCACGATGCTACAATTAGATGTTGTTATTGATCGTAACTCAGGCTTCTGTTTCGGAGTAGTCTATGCTATAGAAATGGCAGAAGACATACTGGATGAGCAGGGATACCTTTATTGCCTGGGCGATATCGTTCATAATGATGAAGAGGTAAAGCGACTGGAAAACAAAGGTTTACGTATTATTGACCACGCTAAATTTCAGGAGTTGCAAAATGAGAAGGTGTTGATTCGTGCCCATGGTGAGCCTCCCAGCACATATCGAACTGCGGCAGAAAACAACATTCAACTCATTGATGCATCTTGCCCGGTTGTCCTCAAGCTTCAAAACCGGATCAAAAATTCTTACGACAAATCCGAGAAAATATATATTTACGGAAAGCATGGTCATGCTGAAGTGGAAGGGTTATTAGGGCAGACTCACCAAGAGGCTATAGTATTCCAGAACCTGGAGGAGTTAGACTTAGATACAATTCCTAAGGAAATGACACTGTATAGCCAGACGACCAAGAGCACTGATAAGTTTTATGAGATTAAAGACACCCTCCAACAGTCAGGAATCACAGTAAACTCTAATGATACTATTTGCCGTCAGGTTTCTAATCGGGATAAAGAGTTGCGGGATTTTGCTGGCCGGTTTGATAAAATAATGTTTGTTTCTGGCACCAAATCATCTAATGGAAAAGTGCTGTATCAGGTCTGTAAAAATCGTAATCCTGATACTTACTTTATTTCTCATAAAGAAGAAATTGACCCTGCTTGGTTTGCTCCGAAAGATAAAGTTGGAATATGTGGGGCCACCTCTACCCCCATGTGGCTGATGGAAGAAGTGCGAGATGCACTATTGGAACTTTAGCCGCTTCGTAAACCTTAGCTTAGCATGAAACCCTGGTACCAAGAAAAAGGAGTCTGGATTGGCTTGTCAATCATCTCGCTGTGGTTTGCATCACTGGGGTGGTTGCTATCTGCCTATCAGGTTAATTTTGCATCTCCTTTTACGTACTTATTTATGCTGGTGCAGACTCACTTATACACTGGGCTGTTTATTACAGCACACGATGCTATGCACGGAGCCGTATCTCGGCAAAAGGTGCTGAACAAAACAATCGGAAGCATAGCGGCGGGCCTTTTTGCTTACAATTCATACCAGCGATTATTTCCTAAGCATCATCAACACCACCGGTTTGTAGCTACTGACCAGGACCCAGACTACCATGGAGGCGGATTTATACCTTGGTATATTAAGTTTGCGAGAGAGTATGTCAGCATTTGGCAAATACTATTGATGGCAGTTACCTATGAGGTGCTTATCAGGTTTTTTCCTAAACCTAACGTTATTTTGTTCTATATTCTCCCATCGCTGCTCTCAACCTTGCAACTCTTTTATTTTGGCACTTACCTTCCTCATCGGGGTGAGCATAATAATAAGCATCAGTCTCATACTCAGCCAAAAAATCACATATGGGCCTTTTTAAGTTGTTATTTTTTCGGGTATCACTATGAACACCACAACACCCCGGGCGTGCCTTGGTGGAGATTATATAAGGAAAAGGAACTGCTTGAGACTAAGCAAGTAAAGGCTCGATAGTCAGTAATCGACGATGATCCAACTTTTCAATAAACAAACTAATACTGAAAATTTAGAACAACCGGAAGGACTTAAGTTTTCGTGGTTAGGCTTTATTCGCCTTTACCAAAGGTAACAACCAGGGCAATACCGGAAATGAACCAGAACAATGCCATAATCACCACCCAGCTATTTCCAAACATCGGTGGGTAACGGTCTAGGCTGACTTCGCCTATAAGGGAAATAATTGATATTACAAGGGCTACAAACCCTACTAAGGCCATAACAATACCCGCTTTTCTCATAAGTTACTGCGTTTATTAAAGCTGCAAATTAACACATCTTTGTTACTACATCCAATAGTAATTTGCAGAATCAAGCACAATAATGAGGGTATTTATAATGACTGATGATAAGAGACGAATGAGCTATGAGGGGGTGTGCAGATATTGGGATAGCACTTATCTACTTCCCGATTACAACTACTGTGCTTGAGCAAGCGTCGCTCCTACATCATAGTCTAGTTAGTATTATCATGGTAATTTCCTGACTATAGTACATAAAAAAACCCTGCTTAATACTTGGGTGTTAAGCAGGGTTTTCGGCATAATAATTAATATTTATTCAGCAGCACTTGCCTGCATTTCATCACCGTGTAGGGTGGTAAGAAAGCTCACTAGATCGCGGATTTCTTTTTTGCTAAGAAAATTTTTCATATCCGGCATGCTGGAAGGAGCTGGAGTTTGTTTCACCACATTGTCCTTCATGATAACCGTATCAGGCTTATTCCCGACTTTTAGAGTGAGCTCAGTATCATTTTCATCCTGAAGAATTCCACTAAGCGTTTTGCCTCCTTCCATCTCCAAAGAAACTACTCCAAAGCCCGGGGCAATCCGCCCACTAGGATTGATCAATGCTTCCAGTAATTGCTCCCGTGTTAACCGATCAGCCACGCCATTTAGCCGGGGACCAGCGCTACCACCAAAATCATCATATGAGTGACACTTCATACACTGAGCCGTTGAATGTCTAAAGGCAATGGTTCGGCCCCGGTCAGGGTCTCCACCAAACAGGCATGCCTCATAAGAAGCCATCAAATCATCTGATTTATTGGTAGATTGTACATTGGCTAGCTTCTCCATAAGATCCGATGAACGCGTGCTGTCAATAGCATCGGCTAGCTCAAGATGAACTTCTGGGGGGAGGTTTCCATTTTCCCACTGAGTCAGTAAACCTTCAAAAGTTTCTTTCGTCTCTTTCACCGGCAACGAACCTAATGTTAGAACAGCAGCTTGTTTTTCTTCCGGAGTGCGTTTCTCAATCACATCAGATAGTAAAGAAACCATCAACTCTTCGGAGATATCAAGTTTAGTCATCAAATCAAGCCCGACAACACGTACCTGCTTTTCTTTATCAGAAAGTGCCTGCTCAATAGCTTTTCCGATTTGATCATAGTCCATCGCGGCCAGCGCTTTCAGAGATTCGGCCCTTACGTTGGCATTGCCATCGTTTTTAAGGCGGGTAAAGAGCTGAGGCGCACCTTCTGTAAACCCTAAATTACCAATGGCTTTAATAGCCTGAAACCTCACTTCCGGATCACGATTAGAGGTTAATCGTATCAGCGGGTTTGCTGCTGCATCCTGAATTTTAGCCGGATCACGCTTAATTTCGCCACGAAAACGTCCATCCACCCGGTCTAAGACGGAGGGCTCTGCCCAGGTGCCAAGAGCAGCAATGGCTTCGGCTCGCATCGCTTCCGGATGATTTTCACTCATAGCATAGTCCAGAAGATTCTGCAACGCTTCATCAGAACCCACCCGTAGGTTGGCGTTGATTGACCGCCGGATTAATGCCTCTGCTGTAAACCGGTCATCCTGAAGCACATTGCCTAATGCAGGTAATGCATCTTCAATTGAAAAATCATCGTTAATCGCCCGAGCAGCTTCGGTAACAATGTACTCGTCTTCATCGTCAAGAAAATTCGTTATTTCTGGTTCGCTCATTCGCCGGAGGGCTACTACCGCGGCAATTCTAACTGCTCGAGAAGGATGGTCGGCTAATGCAACAATTGGCTCAGTTTTACCAATTCGGGCTAAGGCTAAGCTTCCGGCATGTCGGATATAAGCATCTTCATCATTATTAGCTTCCAGTAAAGCAATAATTGGGTTAATAGCTGGCTCATAGGCAATTCTTCCTAAAGCTTCAGCGGCGAAGAACCTAGCCCGACTGAATTGATCTTCAAGTACGGGAATAAGCGCATCTCCCGCAGCAACGTAGCGAACATCTCCCAGCCATTTCGCCGCCTGAGCTCTTATCTCTGGATCAGAATCTTTTAACAAAGGGATCAGAGCTTCCGCATACGACGAATCTCGACGAGCGAGTTGACTGATACCCCAGATACTGTTCACACGGGCCAGTTGATTTTCGGTCTGTGCCATCATCTGTCGGAAGATTTCGGCGCCATTATCACCCCGCTTGGCTAATTCAAACTGGGCTTTCTGGCGCACTCGCATATCTGGGTTTTTAAGTAATTCACCTAGATGCTCCTCGTCATGCTCCGTAAAATCCTCAGCCAGTAGCGTTTTGGTTTCCTGACGCTCGGCCCAGTCAGCACCACCCTCTGCATCCAGTTTCCAGATACGACCGTAGTCTTTGGTGTTCCAACCGTCTATCCAGTCGGCGGCATACATGGCACCATCGGGGCCAAAATCAATGCCAGTAGTCAGAACTCCGCCCAAGATTTGCTCGTGTTCGCCCAGCTCGAAGGTGGCTCCTTTTGGCTTCAGTTTAAAAGCATGAATACCAGAGCGAGTTGGGTTTCCAACGAAGGAAACCACGAAGAAGGTATTTTTCCACTTAGGGCTCAGTGCCGTACCGGGGTTGTACAGCATGCCCGTCGGGCCATTTACGTAGTTGATGATGCAGGGAGTGAAATAAGCGGCTTGTCCTTCAAAGCGAGGCTTGTACATCCCTTCGTCCATCCACACCTTATATTCATTATTTTTCGGGTCTTTGTATTTCCCAAACTGCCAGTTGGTTCGCCAGCCGGTGTCAGAACCATTAGTAATATACACCAACCGTTCGCTCTCACCTCGGTGGTCGCCATCATTATCCTGACTGATCAGGTTACCATATTCGTCAAATACAAATTCATGGGTATTTCGTAGTCCCATGGCAAACACTTCGAAATCACTACCATCAGGATTAGCCCGTACTATCACGCCTCGGTTCGGATACTTCCATTCTTTACCATCCGGACCGGTGCCGTTAAACGCAATATCACCGATACCCCAGTAAATTTTTCCGTCGGGTCCCATTTCCAGACCAGACATTCCATGTCCGCCAAAACCGATATGAACGCCATACCCATGAGAAATTGAGGTTTTCTCGTCGGCAATACCATCACCGTTTTTGTCCTTGATACGCCATAGGTCGGGTGCTACGCCTACAAAGAGGTCTTCCCCATCAATCAAAACGGCTCCAGCTACGTCGGTAACTTCATCATGAAAATCATCAACCACCAACTGAGATTTATCGGCAATGCCATCACCAGAGACATCTTCCAGACGATAAATATTTTCTTTCTCCACGGTCATATCCTTCCAGTCGTGCGAACCATCGCCATTCAGGTCGGCTAGCCATTGATTTTTATCACTGTTTTCGGGTGAAAGGGTTTTGTGCAAAAAAGCTCGCTTGTCTTCTACCGATTGTAGCTGGATCGAGCCAATTTCCCAGTCCTGATGACCACGGATATCAAACTCAGAGTTTTTTGCTCGATTGGTGCGGGTATAATAAATGCGTCCGGCATCATCAATATCGATAGCAATAGGGTCAGCCACCAAAGAATCAATACCCCACAATTTAAGCGATAGCCCATCCGCTAACTCTGGAGAAACAGTTGATTCTATCTTTTTTGCCAATTCAGCCGTACGCTCCGGCGACATCTCCTTGATACGAAGATCGGTCGGTTCCTGCTGGCACCCGTTTAGCCCGATGGCCAATGACAACGCACCCGCCCAAACGGACCACTGCTTTGTCTTTTTAAAGGTTGTCGTAATGTGTCTCATAGTTATCCTTAAATACTTCTGAAAGGTGAAAATACAACTTTTTAGAATATATGCGGACGGATTGTGAAACAAAGCAGCACAAACGCTTATAAAATTAAAGATTAGTTAAGGATAGCGTTTATTTCGGACATTACGAATTGAGCAGCGATATATACAGGAGACAGTCGGCGGGGGCAATGGGGTATAATTCTGCCTCCCGCCAACTTGCCTCTTGGTATGTATGTCTAAAGAGTTTAATGATCATAAACGCTCTCTAAGCCGCTGTATTCTGGGTGAGCACTGAAACAATACGTTCCTGATACCGATGTCCGATAAATCCATCTTTTAAGTAGCCGGGAAGGTCAGACAGCCATTTTTCATACGTTTCAATTCCTACCGCTTGGGCTACATAAGCCTCATGCACAAAATTGATGTAGCTGATTACTTCCAGCAAAGAACGATGGAATAGCGCCATATCAATATCAGCAACAACAAACCGCTCAATCTCCCGATGACTAGCAGATATAACCAGGCGTTGAAGCAAATGGAAAACAGTAGTATATCCGGTACGCCAGGCTAGTTTCTGCCAGTGCTCCCGGTTAAACCGGCGCAACACATCACCACTGCGCTCGCTGCGAATAGCCAGTTTGGGGTTGCTCTGCACCCAGGTCCGTACCTGCTGTGAACGTTGCCGGTGCGTGGTGCGCAGAAATTGACGAAGCTGACTCTGCACCTCCCGGTCATCCTGCGCTAATGCCAGACCGGGTTTATTCCAGCGACCGAGCGGCAGCCCGTATACCGCAGGATGATGCGCTTCCCCGAAAGCATGAAATGATAAAGCCGGGGGATACACTTTACGCTTAACCAGCCGCCCCGCTTCGGTTAAAATACGGGCCGGGTTGCGTTCTGTGCTACCGTGCACTCGCAACATGGCTCGTAAGCTTTCTTCAATACTATAGTACGCTTGGGGAAAAGTCCAGTATAGAGCATGCTGTTGATAATCGGTATCACCCAACGCAGCAGTTTGTCGAATGGCATACTCGGTATTCCAACTGTTAAGCAAATGCCGCTTCACTGATTCCATTTCAGCTTCGGAAAGTGATAGCTCCATCTGCTGGAATCCGGCTAGTTTATCCAATGCGTACGCATCTTCGCTATGCTCAATATGGTAACGCAGGGCGTAGAAGTAGTTCAGAAATATCTGAGCCGGAATGGAACGTTGCCATTGTTCCTGCTCCTGTAATTCCTCTTCAGTCTGAGGATTTTTTACATCTTCCATAATCATTAATTTATTCTTTTTATAAGAACAAATTATAAACAGAAGACGTTCTTTCTGAATTGTGAAATGATAGGTTTTTAATGTTTTAAATGGAATTGATAGAGATTTGAGTGCTTTTAATTTTTAACATCACAGCCCTGATTAAATTCTTAAAATAAGAATATTCCTAAGCCATTGTGCTTTCCTCTACTGCTGAAAAAATTCTTCCCAGAAAGTTAAAAGCAATCAGATACGTAGGTTTTACTCCTTCCAGTCCTAAGCTTCCCGATGCAAGGGTGCTTCCGGTTTCCAGAGGATTATCAGAAGCATAATACGCATAACGCAATTTCACATCAGGATTGATGCTATTACGTATCTTGGCGGCCGATTGAATGGCTTTCTGGTAGTGAGCGCCTTCCATCTCCAGCCCTATGGCCTGCCAGGAAGAGTTCAGGAAATATTGTAATACATCTTTATTCTGTAAAGACGTTCCCAGCACGGTGATCATTGGCCCTTCAAAAACCTGTAGCCCGTGTCCTTCCAAACCTGCCTTATCCAGATCGTTATCAATAGGGTAGTTGTCGGCAGTACCTTCGAACACATGGGCAGTCGGAATCATGATATCTCCCTTTCGCCCCTGTAAGATGCCAGCTTTGCCCATGATAGAGATAGACTCTACTTTTAAGGGGTAACTTCCCTCCTCTTCGTCGTAAGGCTTCAACAGTTCATCCATACACTCGTAAGCCTGTTCTCCAAAGGCGTAATCCATGACCAGCAATACCGGCATTTGATCACGCTCTACTTCGGGCCGAACGATGCCGGGAGCGATTGAATTTTCTGGTAGCTTGGCCGTATCAATGATCTGAACGGAAATATTGGTTCCAGATTGATCGATCACTTCGGTAAGGCCGTTCTTTAGCGCAAATTCACGAAGCTTCTTAAATAACTGTATTTTCTTTTCATGGCTGATCTCTACCGCCAGCTTCTCAATATCCTGATAGGTAGATCGGCCCAGAGCATGGTACCCGTAAATAATGTTGATGAAACTATGCAGGTTGGCACTGATGATATGCACCGGTCGTCCGATTAACTCTTTATCAACCAGAATTGACTTGATGTGATCGGACCAGAGCTCGCCGTACACATGATGACCGATGCGTTCGCGAAGGGTGTTGGAAAATTTTATTTCCCGGTCTTCCTGTTCCTGCGCTTCTTCAATGGAAATTTTGCCCAGGTAATATACAATATGGAACAGGCTATTACGCGTAGGGTCAGCGGCAAATTGCTGGTACGCTTGTCGGCTTTCTTCGTAGGTGCGGCTGAGGATGTTGCTCAGATACGAATACGCTGCTTCCAGATCGCATTCTTCATCGCGAGCTTCTTTCTCTACCAGTTCACGCAGCTTTATCCAATCCGGGGTTTCCCGTCCTCTATGATCCAGCGCATTTTTGCGAATTTTTTCTGCTTCGTTGTACAGAAATGTTAAATGCGTGAGAATATCGTAGATGTCACTACGCCCACGAGTCATCTCGACATACATTTGAAGCTCGTCTACCCGGTAGCAATTTCGGCGCCGTTTGGACGGAATAATATTTTCAAAGCTGGAATGCTCGTAGCCTTCCCGAGAAATTAGTTTGATATAACGGCACTCTTCTATGCCCCGGGGCAAACGGTCAATAACGTACAATAAACCGTTCAGTTCTACGCGTTCAGGGTCAGTAATCAGCCCGTATATTTCGGGCTGGAGAACGTGTAATGCCTGAATAAGTGATTCTCCGGAGACACCAAGGGGTTTATAGCTTCCTCTGATAAACAAATGCCGCATGGTAATATACAACTTCTCAATAGCGGCACGAGACTCTTGAGCACGGGATCGGATCATAACCTGCATACACAACTTTTTGACTCACAAAGTTAGCAGGTTTACAGGGCTTACATAATCCGTTAGCTCTAAACTTTTTCCGCAGGTGGATCAAAAGTACTTTTGAAGGCAAAAGCCTGGGGGCTATCGCCTGATTCCTCCAGTAACTGTAAGCGCATTTTTGCTTCCTCTACAGTGGGGACATGCCTCGGCTCAATCCACCACATCACCATATTGGGCCCGTTGAGCTTCTCAAACCACTGGTTACGCTTTCGCATAAACTGAATATGCTCGGTGTGAAATGCAAATGCTTTGAGTGAAGCCACATTTTCCCAAACGGACATGTTGATAATGATCATGGGGTCGCTAAAAGGGTTAATATCAGTAGCATTGCCGGATGCATCTTTCAGGCGCCAAATGAAACCGGGGCTTTTTTCGGCCAACCGATTAATATAGTCCAGATTATCAACAAACTCCGCAATTTGCGGGTGGTCAAGCGGATACTTAAGTTTGGAGATATTGATCTGAGCCAGATGATGCATAAATAACAGAAGAAATTAATTGAGCTTTACGACTCATCGGCCAGCGTATTGTCTCGCTTATGGTTTACTGTTTCTATTAGTTTTCCAGAACGGCTATAGTATTTCCAGTTGCCCGACTTCTCATCCTGCTCTAGCATGCCGGTAGACTCTATAGTTCCATTATCATAATAGAAAGTCCAGGTACCTTCCTGATAACCGTTTACCATCGGCCCTTCACTTAATTTTTTTCCATTCTCGAAGTAATATACCCAGGCCCCATTGGGCATGCCATTTTGGTACTGCCCTCGCGATTCTAGTTCGCCAGTTGCATAATAAGTCAATCGTTCTCCATAACCATTTTCCAGGTTACCCGCCGATAATGAATCGCCCTGAATGGTGTAAAAAGGCCCCACTTCTTTGAGCAGGCCAATGTCCCAGGTTTCTTCCTGCACCAGTTGACCGTTTACATAGAATAGACCCCACAGACCATCCTCCTCGCCCATTACAAAAGACCCAACTGACTGAAGTTGCCCGGTATCATGATACTTAAACCACTGTCCGTCTTCCAGCCCCAGCTTGTAGTTACCTTCGGCAATTAGGGTTCCACCTTCATTGTAGTATTTCCACAATCCGTCTTTAACACCGTTTTTGTATTTTCCGGCTGAATATACACGGCCTGATTCAAAGTAAGTCACCCATACCCCTGCTTCTACCCCTGATTGGTACTGTCCTTCCACACTCTTTTTACCATTGTAGTGATATTCTAAGTATGTGCTGTCGCGGATACCATTTTTGAAAAAACTACTGGATTTTAACTGACCGTTGATGTAATAAAACTTCCACTCGCCATTGGGTTCACCATTCTCATAGTTACCCACGCCCAGCAATCCGCCGTACTCGTTAAAAAATTGCCAGCGACCAACCTGCTTTCCTTCTTCAAACTCACCGCGCTGCACTACTTGTCCACTTTGGTCAAAGAATAGCCAACGTCCTTGCCGTTGACCATCCACTAGTTCTCCCCGCCCCCGCAGGCTGTCAATAGGGGTAATTCGATCTTGTGAAAAGGTTAGGATGGGAAGCAGAAAGCAAGCCACCCAGATCAAAGAATATTTCATGAATGTTAGTTTCTTTTTTTAAGATAACGCTATAAGTTGAGTAACTGCACGATTCTTTCTAAAAAAATAACCGCTTTGTCGGGCAGCTGTTCCCAATCATTTAGCGGAGTAAAGGTAGCCAGTTTACACCAGGAGCGTTTCATTATCCAATCTGACCAGGGCACTTCCTGAAACCGTCGGGCGGGTTGAAAGTAACTTTCTTCCTGATGATATTGCCAGGGATCATCTCCAATACATACTTTCCAGTCCCAGGCTTGCAGCAATGGCAGCTTACTGCTGAGTTGAGATTTGTACTTATCAAAAGAGTCACCAGCTATATGCAGGGTTAGGCTAAGATGATGCCCCCACCAGACCATGCTCCGAACGGTAAAAATATCCTCTCTGGTAAATTTTCTGGGAAAATCCAGCACATGATACGGCAGCTCCCGGTAGTTCTCCCCTCGTGAGATTTTCCCTCCCTGGATCAGCACCCCATCAGGAAAATTTAGTGAATGCTCTGAAAGATACTCACGCAGTAGTTGATGGGTGGCCGATAGCATCTGATCGGTTTTCTGATAGATAGTATTTTTGGTGCGTAGAAAATCCGTATCGGAAAGGTAATCTAATTCTTTGTCGGTTAGTGAGTAGTGAGCCATAGGTTACTCAGCTTCGCTCTGCTCATTGTCAATCCGCTGGATAACCCGGATCACAATTTCGTGATAGTCTCCGTCTGCGTCCTCTAACTGAAAGAGAACCTCGGGGTTGTCAACATTTAAATTAGACTGCACACTGGTAATTTTTGTACCGGGTATCTGATCCTGAATTTGATTTTGCACTCCTGAAATAGCCTGCGCAAAAGAGCGCTCCAACGGGCTGGGGTTATATTGCTGAGTTTTCATTCGTTATTTTTAATTGAGAAACGGGTAAAATGTACAAGTATACCCTTTTTACAGTAAGTCTGAAAATTTACCTGTTTTTAGATTATTAGACAAAGCACACCTGTTTTTTGTTTTTTCTCTCGAACACAAGAAGGCCTTACGGCTATTTTCAACAAGATAATATTGCTGGCTAACTCAGAAACTTGGGGAATGGATTGAATAGCCCATTCAGTACTATAGGTATCAAAATAATAATTCAGATTCTATATAGGAAAGTAGCTTAAGGTACGAGAGGCCATTTCAGAAATCAAAAGCGAGGGTTAATTCACTATTCCTTCAATGCTCTATATTTGATCGTTATGCAATCTGTAAGGATCTGAATATGTTTATGACAGGCAGTTTGCTTGCTTTTAAATTTTGAGAATCATTTCATAATTTCATCCCAAAATACCCCATTCCACCTATATATTTTCCCATTTCCTGAATCGTCCAACCAAAGCATTCCTACTTTTCGGTCAAGGAATGCTGGAGCTGATCCCACATTCAGTTGCCCATTCATCCGTTGTCCGTTTGCACTATTTCCTCCCGGACCCACAATCTCATCCCAGTCACCAGGGTTTGTGCCCGTGCGACGCCAGTACCGGTCAGAGTCGTATTTATAGTACAGGTCACCAATCTGCCCGCCACTGAAGCTTCCGCTTGTGGGATTTGCAGTACCGGTAAACCAACGAATTTCATCTGCTGCTCTACCATCAGTAGGCACCCACGTTGTCCCATTCCAGCTGAGCACCTCGTCTGCCGCTGGGGCTGCCCCACTAACGGATCGTCCTTGCAATCCGGTAACCGTTGTTACACCAGTATTTGCCAGTGACACATCTCCTGACA
Organism: Roseihalotalea indica; assembly: GCF_022458895.1. The sequence goes on from NZ_JAINFL010000004.1 coordinate 690,285, forward strand.
AATTACGGGTATTCACCTGGCTTCCATCTCCAATCAGTAGTTCCCCGTCGCCTGAATTTGCCAACTGCAGCTGATCAGTCGTGATCTGGATACCTCCTCCAGAAGTATTTACTTTCAGGCTTCCATCAGCCTGCTGACTCAACCCATCACCGGCTATATTAGCATCAATTTTGTCTTTGGTTACGGCATCATCAGCTAGTTTAGTTGTGGTAATAGCGAGATCCTGCACTTTTGTGGTTGTCACCGCATTGTCAGCCAGCTTGGCCGTTGTAACTGCCTGATCCAATATCTTGGCGGTAGTCACCGCATCCAGGGTAATAGTCATGGTTCCATCAAGGTTCAGGGAGATATCACCGGACAGGCTCACCGGGGCAGCTACTCCTGAAGCATTACCCACCAACACTTGCCCCGTAGGCAACGTTTTCTGCTGAAATCCGGACAGGTCAACATCATGATTGGTACCGGCTTCCTGAATACGCAATACATCGCCACCTACCAAACCTGCTGAGGTAACTAGCTCGTTGTTAGCATCATCATCTCCATCGGCTACCGAGAAGGTGGTAGAACTGCCACCGGTAATATTCACTGATACATCGGTGCCGGTTTTGCTGCTCGACAAGCTTTGATTATCCGTACCGGTTCCATCCTGCAACGCACTCAGATCCACTGTATTACTGCTACCGGATAAGCCTAAGGTCGTCCCACTGAGTGACAGGTCCTGAGAATCGGTATTATCAAGATAGGGAGAAAGGTCAATAGCGGTTGCTGAGGCATTGTTTGTAACTTTCAGACTGTTTCCGGAAAGTTGCAGATCCTGAATTTCGTTCCCTGCATCCGCATCCGCATCATTCACATTATCTGTTGAAGATATGGTAAAATTAGGGTAACTGCCACTGATGCTTACAGCCCCACTTCCGGTTAAGTTGACTGTTTGGTCAGGTGCCGTATTACTAATCTGGTTACTACCGTTGATACTAATGCCACTCCCGGCTGCGTACGTGGGAATGTTTAAGGTTTCTGCTTGCCACTGAGCAAGCCCAGCATCCCACGTTAAAACCTGATCATCGCCCGGATTGGTAACGGACAGGGGAACAGAGGTACCATCATTGGTAAGGCTTAGTACATTTCCGCTTAGACTCAGGTCTTGTTGGTCGGTGTTGATAATCCCCAGATCAAGGCTATTTCCTTCGCTGATACTTAGCTTTTTATCAGTAGAATTGAATGAGAGGGTTTGAGGACTAACCGTGGGAATACCACTAACCTGATTATCGACATAGGCTTTGGTAGCGGCGTCCTGAGGTGCGTTTGGGTCAGCAAGGTTAGCGATTTTCTGCCCATTAGCATCGTTACCATTTTCCAGCACTGATGCCATACTCTGTAATTCATTGGTAGCATCCAGGTCGCCGGTGTTCGTAATTTCACCCTCTTCACTAATGCTGATACCCGAACCGGCAGTATACGCGACTTCATTTTTCTTTAAATTTCCAATCAAAACATACACCCCGCCTTGCTTACGGTACAAATCGCCCGTAGGCTGATGAATATAAAAGTCTTTATCTTTTCCCTGTATAGCATTGGGCTGGCTTTCCCCAACATACCAGACAGTCGCGTTTACCTCATCGGTAGTACTACCCTTTTTCCACGACCCACCGTACCAGTAATAAAAACTACCTTCATCAATATCAAACACTAACAGCCCGTTGTCATTCTCAGTAAGTTTATTGATAAAAGTTGAGGAATTTCGCTGGGAAGTAGTAAGTCGGGGAGCTAAAAATCCTTGATTACTATCAGTAGAAACCAGTTCAAGTACCGCATTTTTATTGGGGGTATCGGTACCCATCCCTACTACGGTCTGTCCTTTGCCTTCAATGCAAAAAACCAACGTGATTAGTAAGAGGGAGGGGATTTGTATCTTGAAAGACATACGCTTACCATTTGTAAGCAAAATGTAAATATACTAAGAATAATCACTATTAATTTAATTATATATAATACGGATGTAATTTTATAGTGATGAAATATTATTTTTCTTTTGAAAAAATTGACTTGCAGGTTATTACGAGTAAAGGATAGAAGTTCTTACCTTCCTTAAAAACTACAGGCACTTAAACACTTATATAGCATCTGTACTCTAGTAAAACTTTTCAATTAGGCGGAAATGTTATATTACAGTAATGATTGGTTGACTGGCCTGATTACTCACTGATACAACTTCATGTATGGAAACCTTCATTCAGTTTTGGGAAACAATTCCTAGTGTCTACCGGGCAGGCATTCTGGTCGGTGGTATTACAATCTTCTGGACCATTGAAAGCGCTGTCCCTTTATTTAGATTTAAGTATCATAAAGCAAAACACGCAGGAATTAATTTCTTTCTAACGTTTACCACTGTTATTATCAACTTACTGTTTGCCAGCCTTTTGTTATTCGTTTCCCATTGGGTTGTAGAAAATCAGTTTGGAGTAATTCAGTGGGTAGCGTGGCCGGTTTGGGTTGAAATCATCGCAGGTTTAATGCTACTAGATCTTATCGGATCCTATTTCATTCACTGGCTGGAACATCAGATCAAAGTGCTATGGCAATTCCACCTGATTCATCATTCTGATACTTTTGTTGATACCACTACAGCGAACCGCCATCACCCAGGTGAGAGTGTATTCCGGGCAGTGTTTACTACGCTGGGGGTTTTGGTGGTGGGTGCGCCTATCTGGCTGGTGTTTTTATATCAGAGCCTTTCGGTTGTGCTATCTCAGTTTAACCATGCCAACATCCATCTACCTGACCGGATCGACCGCATAATCAGTAAAGTACTGGTGACGCCCAACATGCACCATGTCCACCATCACCATGTACAGCCACTTACGGATACTAACTACGGGAACATTTTTTCCCTTTGGGACCGTATATTCGGCACTTTTGCTTACGTAGAAGACCCCAAAACGCTGACGTATGGCATTGATACATACCCAGATGCTAAAGAACACTCCCACATTGGCAAACTATTGAAAATGCCCTTTCAGAAATACCGACAGTCAGCCATAGCTAAGCAATCCGAATTGCAAGAGAGCTGAAAATCCAAATAGCAGTGCTCTATAAAAAGCGTTAGTGGAGGTAGTCAGCGGGAGGCTGTTTCCTGCACAGTCTCCTTCCGCCCGCTTCCTGGTATGTCCTCTAGTCGTCTGTCATTAATCCTTGTTAAGCTAGCAGATCCAATACCGGCTCACCTTTACCATCCGGAGTTGTGTAGAACGGTCGCCCTTCAATGGTGTATTGCGTTTCCGGGTGCATGCCCAGCATATGGTAAATAGTCTGGTGAATCTGATCAATGACTACCGTTTTCTCTGTAGAGGAGCAGGGCCTTTCATCAGCGGTTTTGCCATAGACCAAGCCTTTTTTTATTCCTCCTCCCCACATCAGAATAGAGCATCCATCCGTAAAATGCCGATGCATGCCGTAGTATTTCATATCGTTGATCTGATCGGGTTGTTCTACCTGATCCTTCACTTTTTCTCCCGGTCGCCCTTCCAGAATGGCATCGCGACTAAACTCACTGGCCAGCACTACCAGGGTTCGGTCCAGATGGCCGCTTTCGTCCAGATCTTTGATTAGCTGCGCGATAGGGCGGTCAATGAGTCCTTTCATTTTCTCGAGGCGGGTATGTCCATTTTCGTGCGTATCCCAACCTAGAAAGGGTTCATATTCAGTAGATACGCTGATAAAGCGCGCTCCTTCACGGGCTAGCCGTCGAGCTAACAGGCAGCCTAAGCCAAAGCGGCCAGTATTGTAGGTATCATACACTTCTTTGGGCTCCTGGCTGAGATCAAAGGCTTTGGCTTCTGGAGAGTTTAACAGACGATAAGCCTGCTCCATGGATCGCATGAGTGATTCTTTCTGATAACCGCTACCATGCTCCTCCAACGGGCTCTGCTGGACTAGCTTTCGATACAATTCATTTCTACCCTCAAATCGCTTTACAGACATGCCCTGCGGTGGACGCACACTGTCCAGTCCGCTGGATGGGTCGGGAATGAGGAAGGGACCAAACTCGGTGCCCAGAAAACCGGCCGAATGAAAGGCTTTCAGTTCTTCACCCTCGCCTACCGTAAATCGCTGCCCCATGCTGATGAATGGCGGAATCACCGGATTAACCGGCCCCAATTCTTTCGCCATCCAGGCACCGATATGAGGCGGTTGCACGGATTGAGGTGGTTCGTAGCAAGTGTGCCAGTGGTATTGATGGCGGGTATGCAAGATGTGTCCCAGATCTGCGGCCCTGTACGAGCGGATAATCGCTCCTTTGTCCATCACACTGCCAATAGACTCCAGTCCTTCGGAAAAATAAAGTCCATCCACCGCCGTAGGGATTTTTGGAAAGGTGCTGAGTACTTTCTTACTATCCAGTCCTTTTTCGTACGGAGCGTATGCTTTGGGGTCGAAGGTTTCGGTATGGGCCATGCCGCCGGCCATCCAAAGCAAAATGACCGTATCAATAGAAGATGGCAACTTCTCAGCCGGACTGCAGGAGCTTAGGAAACTGCTGGTTGGTAGCCCAACCGACATTGCTGATAACGTAGCGGCTCCCATCTTTTTAAGGAAATCTCTTCTTGCCTGTTCTATAGTTTGATGATCCATCACAGAAATTTTTTAATAGATAAACTGAAATTCGGGCAGAAGCACCGTTGCCCATAGCAAGTCCTGCACCTGATCGACATCAGGTTTACTTCCCAAAGCATCTGCAATTAACTTCTGCTCCTCATCGGTAGGCGTACGCCCGAATGACTTTTTGTACAGATTGGTTACCATCGCTTCACGATCCTGATCATACTCAGCCAGCCAGGTCTCAGCCCCTTCCTGCATCACATTGTTAAAGAACTTACCGTTGGTTAGCTCAAGCGCCTGAAGCAAGGTAGCCTGATCATCCCGTGAGGTGGTAACGTTCTCACGCGTAGGGCGGCCTAATGCTTTAAGGAAGGGGTCTAACTCTACCAGTGAAGCCCGGGCAAAGTTCTGGGTATTGTCACGGTCAAAATCGAAGGTGATCAACCGGCCGGGGAAGTTGTTGTTGAAGTTCTTTACTGGCTCCCACGCAATTTCGTCGTACTCCAGCGATGTCCACGCACCTTCGGGTTTCGTTTTAGTAGCTTTCCAATTTCCGTCGGATGATACGTAATCCTGAGTACCATCTTCGTACGTCAGGCGCAGGCTGAACAGCAGCCCGGCCGGGTTTGGTACACTTCCTTCGTTTTCCCCTTCTACGGCTAGCACATTGGCGCCGACGTGCAGAAAGTCATTCAGCCTAAGCTGATCTACCTTGCGCCAGTCTTTTCCTTCGGCAGCCAGTTCTTCATTCACATATAGCTTAAAGGAGTGGTCGGCAGTGATTAGCGCATCGGCCGTTTTAACTTTTTTGGTGGTTGGGATATTGAACTGATAACGGAAATAGCGTTTTCCCGGCTTCGGCAGAATATCTCGTTCTACTTCAATCTCTCGGGCCCAAATCCAGGAAGCATCGAGGCTGCTTGGCTTGGGGTCATAGGCCAGTGAGTAATATACGGGAGTAATTACCTGGCTGATGGCATCGGCAAATTGCTCGGCACTCAACCTTCGCCGGGCCGGGCCGGTGAATACATAATCTTCTGCTTTGAGGTCGGCAATCTTATCATAATTTACCGAAGGCATCTGATACGTGCGCGATGTCATTATCCTTTCCAGCAGGTGTTTCAGGTCATAGTCATGCTCAATGAAATCAGCGGCCAGCCAGTCCAGCAGTTCCGAATTCCAGGGAGTATTATCCATTTCATCGAGCGGTTCTACGATGCCCCGCCCCATCAGTCGATCCCAGACGCGGTTGGTAATGGTACGGTACAAGCGGCCATTTTCTGGCTTCACCATTACTTCGGAGAGCATTTTTAGCTTTGCTTCAATGGATCCTGAGTCAACGACACCAAGCTCGGGGTAGAGAAACGAAACTTCCGACATTTTGCCGGTGGGTTTATCGCAACGATAAATTTCTAAGGTAGAATCAGAAAAGATGTTAGCAAACCCATACGCCTGTTTCAGCGTGAGATTGCTGACAAAACTATTATGGCATGACGCACATTTCAAATTAACCCCCAAGAGTGATTGCGAAATATTCTGTGCCGCCTGCATCTCGGTCCGCTGGCTGGCATTCACCACTCCCCGCCATTCAATCCCTTTGATAAAACCTTCGGATTCTTCCGTAGGGTTAGTGAGCTCTTTCACCATCTGGTTATACGGCTTGTTGTCTAGTAAAGACTGATACAGCCACCCGGTAATCTGCTTACGCCCACCGGTGATAAAGCCCGTACCAGAATAATCATTTCTTAGCAGGTCGTTCCAGAAGCTCAGCCAGTGTTGGGTGTAGTTCTCATCATCATTCAGCAGGTCTTTGATGAGTTGCTCCCGCTTGTCTGAAGCGGTATTGTTCTTAAATGCTTCCACATCGGCGGGTTCAGGCAATAACCCGGTAATGTCCAGATATGCCCGGCGGATAAAGGTGCGATCATCTACCACATCTGGTACGGTTACGCCTTGTTCATCAAAATAAGCGGTCATCAAGCGGTCTACCGGATGGGCCTGTTCGTCGGTTCCTTCTGGTAGCTTCGGCTTGGAAAGCGCCAGCTGGGCTTCGGGAAAGACTTTGAGCGACTCATCGGCCCAATGGGCACCGTGGTCAATCCACAGACTAATCAGTTCAATTTGGTCTTTAGAGAGAGCTTTTCCTTTTCCCGGCATCGCCTCTTCATGGTCGCGGGGTAATTTTAACCGGCGAATAATCTCGCTGTTTTTAGCATCTCCTTTCACGAATATTTTGCCGGATTCTCCGCCTTTCATCACCCCATCCTCGGTCTCCAGCACCAGTTCTCCTTTTTGCTTCAGTTCGCTGTGGCATTGATAGCAATTATGCGCAAAGATGGCCCGCACTTCCAGATTAAGCCGATCCAGTTGGTTATCAGTGAGTTTATCCTCCTCGGATACTACCGCAAATTCGGTTAGGAGTTCATTCGCATTACCTCCATCGTACCCATCATTATTCCAGGGAAAAGTGCTGCTCAGGAAGTCTTCACCGTGGGTTAGGTTCGCTCCCAGATGCCCGGCCACAGTAAGTACAAGCACGGTTAAAAAAAGCGAAGATCGATAGTATACCAGATTCTGATAGCCGTTTTGCTGAATCTTCCGTAACTGCCAGGCAGTGAGTACGCCCAATACGGCGGTGGCAATACCCAATTTGAGATGATTATCTACTAGACTACCCTGGTAGTCATCTACCTGGTAGAGAATGAAACCTAAGATTGCCGAAATGACCGCACTGGCTGCTCCCAGATAAACAACCCACTGAATACCTTCCCGTAACCCTGGCTTTTTTCCATTCAGCGTCAGCACCTCCAGGAAAAGCCCGACAACCAGCAAACCCACCGGAAAATGCACCATAAGGGGATGCAAGCGGCCTAAAAATTCTGAAATCCAAGCAAAAGAGTTTCCTTCCATTACGCTATCAACTAATCTTGTAAAAATATCCTTTCATGCATCCGGTGCCTGTTTTCAAACACCGGATTTTCATGAAACATTATAAGTAGTTTACTGAAATTTTAGCAAAAATTCACCTTTAATACCCTGGATTTTGTGTCAAATCAGGATTGATAATAATTTCATTGGCCGGGATCGGAAACAGTGCTTCGTAAGGCTCAAAAACAAAGTCAGCCGCTGAAAATGGTATCCCACCCCGGGTGGTGGTAGGGTTACTTTGCTCTCGGTCACCATAGGCATTCAGAAAATCAGCCAGTTCTTCAGGCGTCATTGTTCTCTTCAGGTCAAACCACCGGTGGTTCTCAAATGCCAGTTCTATTCTTCGCTCCTGAAGCACAGCAGTGCGAAACGCTTCCTGTGTTAATCCACTCAGGGGTGGTAAACCCGCGCGCACCCGTACCGGATTCAGATACTGGAAGGCTTCGGCCGGGCCAGAGGCTTCGTTGGTTGCTTCAGCCAGCATGAGCAATACATCAGCATAACGGATTACCGGCCAGTTATCATCTGTACGCTCACGAATGGCATGCGGATGGTTGTACTTATTGATGTAAGGAACCGGCACCCACTCTCCTTCCAGGCTGGTGTAGCCTTCCTTTAACGATACTTCTTTCCGCAGGTCTCCCTCTTCGTAAGCATCAATCATATCTAATGATGGAATATTCCACCCACCACCATTCTGACCAGGAAAATCAATAACCGCTCCTACCGATTCGCGGGGCGCAAAGGTATAGATAAAACCGCTATGTTCACCCAAATCGTTACCACCCTGAAATTGTACTTCAAACACCGATTCCAGATGGTTTTTATTGGCCGGATCAAATACATCGGCATAATTGGGCAATAATTCATAGCCCAGGGTGGTTACTTCGGATAACGTAGTAATAGCCTGAGGATAGTTTTTGCGGGTCAGATAGACTTTTCCCAGCAACGACAACGCTGCACCTTTCGTAATCCGCCCCACTTGTTCGGCACTGTAACTTACCGGAAGAACGGCTACGGCTTCGTTCAGATCACTTTCAATGAGTTCATATACTTTCTCAACGGGTTGGCGCTCATAATCCCAGGCATCCGATGGTGACTCCAGCGGTTCGGTAATGAGAACCACCTCTCCAAAATATTGCACCAGGTGAAAGTAATAGTACGCCCGCATAAACTTTAACTGCCCTTTAAACTGCTGAACCGCGGCGGCATCGAACGTAGCCTCTTCAATCTTGGCCAACGTAGTATTGATATTGACCATTGCTCCGTAGAGGCTGGTGTATAAAGCATTGATATTACCGGTAGATGAATTGATCTGCCAGAACTCTATAGCCTCAAGCGAAGGCCCCTGACCACGATCCCCAATATTAAAGTGAAGGGTGGTATTGTCAGTGATAAACTCATTGTATTGCCACTGACTGCTGATGATTCCCTGTAGCTGAGAATATACCCCGTTAAGTGCCTGTTCAACCTGAACTTCTGTTTGATAAAAGTTGCCAGAAACTAACCTTTCAGGATCAGTTTTGTCCAGGTATTCGTCGCTACAAGAAAATAAACCAATGAAAAAGGTTAAGCTAACGATAGTGATTATATGAGTATTTTTCATGGGATTAAAAGTTGATTTTGGCACCTAATGAATAAGTTGTGGGAACCGGATAGGTTTCATCGTCAAACCCAGGATTTATTCCTCCCAGCTGGTTCACATCCGGATTATTCCCCGGATAATTACTAATCAGGGCCAGGTTATCAGCACTGAAAAACACCCGGGTATTGTTGAATCCGGCGAAGGTGTAGCCCAAGCTCACGTTTCGTATCCAAGCGTGGCTTCCATCGTAGACGTAACGCGAATTAGACTCCCGTTCCCATTTCCAGGTATTAGATGTAGGGGCAATTCCATTGCCGGGCTGATCCGCTGAACGCCATCGGTTTTTACCGGATTTCAGGATGTTGAATACTCCGTCCATATTCAGGGTAGTAGCTTCAATGTTTCGGAACAGATCATAGTTTTCGGCTCCGGTTACCAGTATGTTGATATCAAACCGACGGTAATCTGCGCCCAGTGTAAGTGCCCATACAAAATCAGGATGCGGGTTTCCAATTTCCACCATGTCTTCGGTATCATAAGAAATCACTCCATCGCCATTGGTATCTTCGTAACGGTAAACTCCGGGAATAGCTCCATCCTGGGTAGCATGATTATCAATTTCTTCTTCGGTATTGAAGATCCCTAACATCCTGAAACCATGCATCATACCAATGGGGCGCCCTGGAACTGATACGTTATAGACGCTATAGAATCCACCGTTTCTGATCTCATCATTCTCGCCGAGGATCTCCAGTACTTTGTTACGATTGAAAGCAATGTTAAAATCAGCTCTGAAATTCCATTGGTTGACGGCGGTCCGATATCCTAATGCCAGTTCAATTCCTTTATTCTCTACTTTCCCGATGTTAGAGAAGGTGGTCTGGAAGCCCGAAATTGCCGGAATAGCAATGGGCAGCAGCATATCGTTAGTAATTTTTTTGTAGTATTCGGCTGTGAAAAACAGCTTATTCTCCAGCAAGGCCAGGTCTATACCAATATTAGTCTGATTGGATTGCTCCCAGCCCAGATCGGCGTTGGAAAAAGCCCCCAAAACTTGTCCACTGGCGAAAGCATTGCCTAGAATATAGTTGGCCGCATTCATGGTAGACAAGCTGGTATAATTACCAATATTGTTATTACCGGTTACTCCCCAGCTTCCTCTTAATTTTAAATCGGCCAGCCAGGTTATGCCCTGTAAGAAAGGCTCCTCGGATAATCGCCACCCGGCGGATACAGCCGGGAAATTACCCCACTTGTTATTAGCCCCAAAACGAGAACTTCCCTCCCGCCGATATGTCGCCGAGAACAAATACTTATCCCGAAATGAATAATTTAGACGGGCAATGTAGGCTAATAAGCTCCAGCCCTCCTCAAATGAATTGGCATCTACCCGAGCAGCAGCTCCTAGAAAACGAACGATATCATCGGGAAAATCCTCACCAGTAGCAGAAATAGCTTTTCCGGTTACTTCTTGGGCTGAAAAACCGAGCATCGCATTCAACTGATGATCACCAAGGTTTTTGCTATAACTTAATACTTCATCAACTGAAATATTGACTAAGGATGAATCCAATTCGTTTAGATACGCTTCTCGAGGTGGAGGATTATCAAAACCACGTCCGGCCAAATAGGATGGACGAAATTCTTTTTGCCGAACATTTGTAATTCCCGCATTGATTGATGACCTGAAGGTAAAATCTTTCAGGAATGAGAACTGTACATATCCATTAGTAAGTAAATTCGTCATATCACGGTTTCTTTCCATTTCCATGAGCTCCTGCACTGGGTTTGATGTCCCAAAAATGCCGTCATGCCCGCCAATATAGCTATTGAAGGTTCCATCTTCATTGTACACCGGTTCGCGAGGGTCAGCCCATAGTGCCTGTCCTATGATAGCACTACGCCCGGCCGTTTCAGCATACTGCTCATCGGTAAATGAGCCTGCAATATTCCAACCTACCGAGATATTTTTGTTGATATCTCCCATCAAGTTGGCTCTTACATTGAATCGCTCGAAGCCGGTTTCTATCACTGCGCCCTCCTGGTTTAGATAGCCTACTGATAACAAAGACTTTATAGGGCCTTTGCCGGCACCCAGGGTAATATTGTAGTTTTGGAAACTGGCATTCTGGTTCAGAATCTCATCTACCCAGTCGGTTGAGTATTTCGTTTGCTCCGGGTAGCGGTAGTCTAAGGGCACCTCTTCTATACTCGGCTCTCTACCCTCAAAATACCGGATTTTGTCCATGAAGCTTTCTTTCTTGAACTGGGCAAACTCAACGCCGTTCATCATTTCAGTTCGCCGGTAATCAGGAACGTTTGCCACCCCATAGGTAGCGTTGAAGGATAAATTCACTTCTCCGCTCTTGGCCGACTTCGTAGTGATCAGTACTACCCCATTAGAGCCTCGGGCGCCGTAAATGGCCGTAGAAGCAGCATCCTTGAGCACGGTCACACTCTCAATATCCGCCGGATTGAGAAAAGGGCCAACCGAGTTGCCCACGGCAAACCCATCTATAACGTAAAGGGGGGCACTTCCGGCACCCAATGAGCTTATCCCACGCACATTTACCTCTAATTCCTCTCCTGGTGTTCCGGTGGTTTGCTTCACAACTACTCCCGGAGCCTGCCCCTGTAGTAAGCTGGTCATATTTGAGGCGGGCCTCTGCCCTACTTTGTCCAGATCAATGACCGAGACTGCGTTGGTAATATCCTGCTTTCGCATGCTTCCGTAGCCAATCACCACCACCTCGCTCAGGCTCTGAATATCTTCCGACATAATCACATCAATCACCGATCTGCCCTGTACCGGAACCTCCTGTAAGGTGAAGCCAATGGAAGAAAACAGCAGTGTATCATCAGCATTGGGTACATTGATGCTGTACTTTCCGTCAATGTCGGTGACAGTTCCGGTGCTGCTGCCTTTAACTAACACATTAACCCCGGGCAAACTACCACCGTCGGTAGAGGCGGTTATGGTTCCCTGTACAATCAGGTTAGGCTGCTGGAGGGCGGCTTGCTCCATGATAGATGTTTCGGTATCTCTTTTCCGGGAGATGTGGATGTTGCGACCGATTCGCTTGAATTTAATCTGCTCCAATTTCGATAGCTCTATCAGAATATCGCCCAGTGACCCTTGCCGGATGCCCAGTTGCACGCGACTGAACAAACTCACTTTGGAGTCGTCATAGGTAAATGAAAAATCGGTCTTGTTCTCAATCTCCTCAATAATCTCCATCAGCTTATATTTACTACGACTAAGCGTGATCGGTATGTCATATACGCTCTGGTCTTTCTGGATCTGCCTGTCATTAGCATGCAGCAATTCTGCTGATAAAACCAGCAGCAGCAAGCTGTAAGGTAAGAGCCGTGACATCCAGTGGAATGCCATTTGTAATGGTTGTTTCATAGTATTAGGTTTATTGTATTAGGATAGTTTATGGTTGTATTTAGTAGTAGCAGTTAATTAGTGGCTCTCTTATGCTGCATAGGCAAGGGTTTGATGATGACATTTTTATTTTCCTGTATTTCGTAGGCAAATTCTGAAGCATAGCTTATTCCGTCCAGCACTCTTGACAAGGCTTCATTATGGTAACGGCCACTGTAATTTCCGGTAATCACCGGCTGATCGGGCAAGATGATGTTTACCCCGTACCAGTTCTCCAGCTTTCTCCAAACTTCCTCTGCCGGATCTTCATCAAATAGCAGGATGTTTCGGCTCCAGGCGGTAAGGTCGGTTACACTTTGTGAAGAGGTTGACAAGCTGCTATCTGACCGGTGGTAATAACTCACATCCTCCGGTAATAAATACAGCTCACTGGTCCGCTTACCTCGCACCTTCACCTTCCCGGTGACTACCGCCACGGTTACTCCCGGTTCTTCATCGTAGGCTCTCACATTAAATGACGTTCCTAGTACTTGTGTCTTCACATCACCACTCATAATAATGAAGGGCCGGTCCGCATCTTTGGTGACATCAAACAGGGCCTCTCCTTCTAAGCGTACGGAGCGAACCTTATGGTCAAATTCAGTAGGGTATACCAGAACACTGTTGGCATTGAGCTTTACCTTAGTTCCATCGGGAAGGCGAACTGTGCGTTTTTCCCCTTTCCGCGTGCGCTTCATCATTAATGAAACCGGCTCAGTATCAGTAGTTGGCTCGGGCTGAATAGCATACCAAACAGCCCACCCTACCATGATCATCAGTAGCAGACTGGCAGCGACTCGCAGCACCCAAGGGTTACTTCTTTTATTAACCACCGGTGGTGCACTGATATGCTGCGTTAATAAGGAATCCAGCATCGCGTGGTAGGTGTTATCGGGCAAATGATGCTGCTGTTGGTACTGAAACCCATTGATCATTTCCTGAGCAACCTTCACTTCGCGCATCTGTTCCGGATGCTGCTTCATCCAGCCTTTCCAGTATCGATCAAGCTCGTCGTTGGGCTGGAGCACCCACTGAACGAAAGATTCATCTTTCAGAAAATACTGTACATCACGCTTTGGGTGCTTCATCGTTAACTCCTTATCCTACCTATACATAGACCCGGAAAGGGAAAACGACCATAGTATTTCTGATTTTTTTTGAAAAAATATTATTTCCTGAGAAATGCCAATTTATCATTTAGGAATACTTCATGTTTTGTCAAGACAAACTAGATGGACTAATCAATAAGTAGCTGTTAGGTGGCAATACTAGCGATACATTTAGATGCTTAACCACTTAGCAGTTCTGTTAAGCATAGTTTGATGCAAGAAGCTGATGAAAATCTCAGTCAACCTCTCTATGACCACTTAAAGCGAAAGCACTTAGCAATAAAGCTTTCCGTTTCTGGGAAGAAGAAGTTTATTTTTCCCGATAAGGGAAGTTCTTTTGAATTAGGCAGTATTGGACACTGAATTTAATACACTGACTATCAAACCATTACAACAAATATTTCCCCAAGAAGCACCCGGCGCATCATATATGCCTTAGTTATATTGTCTCTGATTCACAAAATTTGCAAGCTATGAATATCGTAATCAACTTCTCTTCGCTCGTGTTCGCTATCGTCATCAGTTTCGCAGGGTTTACCACCTCCCTGGCTGAATCGATTGCTCCTACGAATAAATCTGCAGTGGAGGCTTTTGAACTGACCTCGCAAGCGAATCAGGTAGTGTTTAGCTGGGATTTAGCCGAAGATGTTGAAGGGGTTACGATCGTGGTAGAACGGGCCGGCATGGATGGACAGTTCGAGGTAGTCGGCCAGGGAAAAGAAGTTGTCAAGCAACAGTTTGTCGATCACAATCCTCAGGTAGGCATGTCGTACTATCGGTTAGCTATCCGGCATGCAGATGGTCATATTGACTATCTCTACCATCCGGCTATGTCGGTGGTCCGAGGGAAGGCCACCAAGATCAGTTAAGAATAGTTGAGTGAAGGGTAAAGCAGAAAGGGCTGACTCAACCGAGTTGGCCCTTTGTATTTTAGACTGCTTCGGTGAAGCTCGATTTTACACATTCTTTTGTACCAGAGAAGTGCTTACCTATTAGTTTAGGTTAATGAATTCAAAAAAAAGTGGTGGATAGCAAGAGAGGCCAAAGCGGATAAAGAAGGTTTTTGTATCGCTGTAAACGAACAGATAGGGAGTCTATAGCCCGATAAATGAGAGCTCGGGCAGACTTGGTTCGGGACATGCCCAGTGTTTTGGCTACCTCCCGGTAGCTCATACTTTCGTAAAAGTATAACATTAGAGCCTCTTTCTGCCGGATAGGAAGTTGATTACATTCCTGGGCAATAATCTGCTTTTGCTGATCGCTGAACTCCTGATGGATAAATCGCATTTCAGAGCTCCCAGAGATATTAAATCCCTCCTGAGTTGTAAGTTCCTGATGCGACACATGTTTTTGTTCTTTCTTTAATCGGCGCAGCAGTTTTCTGCGAAGGGCCTTAAACAGATAAAACTTGATGGAAGAAGTGTCACCTAACCGATGGCGCTTGCTGATCATTTCAGTGAATAGCTCCTGTATAGCATCACTGACCAACTCATGATTGAGCGTAAACTGACAACCATAATTATACATTTTATGAGTGTATTTTTTGTAGATCAACACCAGGGCGTCTTCATCACCCTGCCGGAAGGCATTCCATACCTCAGCGTCTGAGGCAGCTTTCGTTGGTTCTGCATCCGAGGCTTTTTTGATGTCCCCCCCCTCCTTTTCGGAAGAATACGCTTGAAAATGTACAGGGCCTTTAGTCATGGCGATCCTACAAAATAATAGATGAACCGACCTGGCTGAATGATGGAAGTAATAATAGCAGCATGAATACTGCATCGACACTGCCCACCCGTTTATTCTCTTCGATAACCGTAATGTATTTTTTTAGCTCATCAAGGGCGCGATATACCAACTGCCGTGCATATTTAGTTTCGCGTAAATCCATTACCTCACTAATTTCCGCATACGTTAAGTTTTCGTAAAATTTCAGCAATATCGCTTCTTTTTTGCGCGCTGATAAATTGGCTACTGCGCACTGAAGCCTACGACTGGTAACTACTGAAATTTCGTTCTCTAAATTCTGTTCGGACAAACAGGAAATCAGGCAGTCTAATCGGTATTCATTAATTTCTAAAGAGAATTGTTCAGTATCCGTTTTTTGCCTGATTTTTAACTCTTTAAACACTTTGCGCCGCATGATTTTGATAAAATAGTGCTTAAGGGAATACACTTTTTTTATCTGATGACGTTTTTGCCAAATTTCAACAAATAGATTCTGAATGCAGTCTTTTACCAGTTCTTCATCCTGGCATAGCCGATAGCCATAGTTAAACAATACCGGAAATTGTTTTCCGTAAATTAGATCAAATGCCGATTCGCTGCCTTCTCTGAATGCCAGCCACAGGCAGTCTTCAGTGGGGTGCAACACTGCATCGCTCATTGTAATATCTTTTTGTAAGGTCAATTGAGTAGAAGTTTAGCTGGAATAATAGTATAGTTAAGTTATATAGTAATTGAGTTGCTGCGTAAGATTGTAGAACAGAGGCAGGTTAGCAAATATACCATGCACAACATGCCTCTGACATACTGCATCCATCCTTCTAAATTTATCAAATCCGAAAAACGACTAATTTATTATGCGCCTATATTGCGATAAAGTATATGACCTTATTTCAATGATTCATCCTGTACTGTACTGTAAGCCGAGAATTAAGCGTTTATTCACTACCTCTTTTCAAGGGAAAAACCTAACCTTAAGCCCAAATAAAGGGCTTCACTTTATAAAGTTTCACTAGTAACCCTTTTGATCACATTCCGGGCGCTTATCAAGAGGTTATTCCTTATCTTAAGATATTGATTTCTGACAAAAAGAAAGGTCAGGCAAGTACCTGACCTATAAAATATCACGTGTTAACTAAAACTTATTTCCAGTCTACCTGAGTGTCTTTCCAGCTTCGTGATGCCGCTGATTCCAGCACGGCTTCGCATACTTTTTGCGTTTCGAAAGCATCTTTAAACGTAGGTGCGCAAGGCTCACCTGTTTCCAGACTCTTGAAGAAATCAGCTACCTGATGGATGAAAGAATGCTCATATCCGATGGACGTTCCCGGAATCCACCAGCGGTCCATATAGGGTTGATCACTATCGGTAATCAGCACTTTACGCCAGCCCCGTACTACGGCTTCATCGTTATGATCAAAAAGCTCCAGGTAGTTCATATTGTGCAGGTCCCAGCGAAGCGAAGCATGCTCGCCATTGATTTCCAGAGTATATAAAGCTTTATGGCCACGGGCATACCGCGTTGCCTCAAACAAGCCTAATGCACCGTTATCAAAATGGCAGTGAAAGATACAGGCATCATCAATGTCTACTTTCTGTTTCTGTCCGGTTTCCGTGTGTACTCTCTCTTTGATAAAGGTTTCGGTCATTGCCGATACATCCTTAATACCACCATTTAACCACATAGCAGTGTCAATGCAGTGAGCAAGCAGGTCACCGGTTACTCCGGAACCGGCGGCGGCGGCATCCAACCGCCATAAGGCTTCTCCACCTTGCGGCAACTCAGGGCTGATGGTCCAGTCCTGTAAAAAATTGGCCCGGTAATGAAAAATCTTGCCCAGTTTACCCGAATCAACAATTTGCTTGATTAAGGTCACTGCGGGAATGCGACGATAGTTGTACCAAACCGTGTTTTTCACCCCTGCTTTTTCCACTGCGTCAACCATGGGTTTGGCTTCCGCGACGGTACGGGCCAGCGGTTTCTCGCATAAAATCATCTTCCCGGCTTCCGCAGCAGCAATGGCAATCTCAGCATGGGAGTTGTTGGGGGTGCAGATATCTACTGCGTCAATATCATCGCGGGCTATTACTTTTTTCCAGTCGGTTTCGAAGGATTCGTACCCCCATTGATCAGCAAATGCCTGAACCTTATCGGCAGTACGGGCACATACAACTTTCAGTACCGGGCGATTTTCTAATTCAGGAAAGAAGTCACCGATACGCTTATATCCGTTTGTATGGATTCGAGCCATTAAGCCGGTTCCAATCATACCTATTCTTAGTTCTTTCTTGTTTGCCATGAGTCTTAAAAGTTAGTTTTTGTATTGAAATTCATTTTATTCTATTGCAATTGAGGCCTCAGAACATTTTCTACATAACGTCCATCAGCCAGCGTAACTCCATCAGGGTCGGTGATGGCTTCGTCGCACTCATCTTCCAGAATGATCCAGCCCTCAAAGCCCTGGCTTACCAGTTCGCAGCTGATGGCATCAAAGTCTATATCACCTTTTCCCATCGGCGCCCACTCTCCATTTTTGTACATGTCTTTATAATGCACACAGTTAATGAGCTCCTTATATTCTTTAATAATGCTTAGTGGGTCCATACCTCCTTTGGCAATGTGGCCAACATCGGGCGTATACCGAATTACGGAAGCGTCCAGTCCGTTCAGAAGTATTTTATAGTCTTCTTCGGTCCGGTATACCGAACCAGCCGGTGAGTTGGGATGATAAGAGCAGGTGATCCCCCTGTCGACGGCTCTTCGGGCTACAGTGTTAACGCAGCTCAGAAGGTTCTGCTGCCTTTCCTCCAAGTCTGAACGATCCTTACGCGGCATCTGTACCAGTAGGAACAGCGCATCGGGGAAATGCTGCATGAACTCAATCCATTGGTCGGCATGAGCCCGCTCTTCTTCGGTTTCTTCCGAATGTCGCCAGTCTTCTACCAGACACAGCACGGCCAGTTCCAGATTATTTTTTTGTAAAGCTTCCTGCATTTTTTCAGGATCGGAAAGGTGTTGCAGGAAACTCGTTTCCGGCTCAATTCCCCGAAACCCGGCCTGGGCGGTAATCTCCATAATATGCTCCAACTTGCCCTTATATTGTTCACCGGGCATCTGCCAGGTATACGTTTCACAGCCTATCTTAATCTTGCTCATTATTATTGTTATATTTTATACTACATCCAAAACCGCCGTTATCTGCCAAAAGCTACCCATGAGTCTGAAGCCATTGTAGCACCCTGGGGTTAAAATCCTCTATTTTTTCCCAATGAAAAGCATGACCAGCCTGTTCGTACAGATGCAAGTCGCAATTAGGAATAGCTCTGGCAACTTCCTCTGCCATCCAGGCCGGAATAAACTGATCTTCCCATCCGCCAATCACCAGGCTTGGCTGGGTTACAGTAGGCAGTTGGTTTAACACATTATGCTCAATGCAGGCGTGCCCCTGCCCTTCCAGACCATGCAATGGTTGAGGAAATGGATTTGTCGCTGCTTCCTGCTGAGCCTGCATTAATTCTTCAAACACGGTATCATCATCCCAGCTAGACTTATGGTAGATAAGTTGCTGCACAAAGTTGGCGAACTCTTCCGGACGCAACCTTTTGGCATGCATCATGTGGCGAAACACGGCTTCGGTTTTGCGGTCACAGCGGGCCCAGGGGCACATGAACACCAGAGACTTCACTTTTTGCGGGTGACGGATAGCTAGCTGCATGGCCAATGTGCTGCCCATAGAGACTCCCACTACCCGAGCCGACGGAATGTTTAGCGCATCCAGAAGACCGGCATGATCATCTGCCATTTGGGCCGTGGTGTAGGGTGCTGGAGGCTTATCGCTTAGTCCAACTCCTCGGTTGTCCGGCATAATACACCTAAAATGCTTCTCCCAGTAGGCAGCATGTTTTTCCCATACCGAACCCGGAGCAGTGATGCCCATCAGCAGAAGTAAAGGCTCACCGTCTCCTCGTTCATCATAATACAAGTTAATCCCGTTAGCACTGGCGTACGGCATAGTCTGGCTAGGTTGTTTTAATACGGATATAAGATGTTAGGGCTAGCTAGGCGGTTACTCCGTCCAGCCGTGCTTCTCTCGTACTTTAATCATTAGTGCCAGAATGTCATTCCAGGTCTGCTGTTTCTCCATTACGGCATTATCAAACATACAGCCATCCCAGCAGATGTGCTTGAAGGCTTTGGTAAGATTACCGTTTTCATCCCGCAGCCAGTAGCCAGCATCATTCACTACATCCAGTTTACCGTTAGGGTCGGTAGCCAGACAGTGGCGTCCGGTTTTATCATGAGAGCCAGTTCCGTGCACCGTACCATCGTTCTGGGCAACGTGGAAATCTATGGTGTAAGGACGTAGGGCATCCGTAATCTTTTTTAGCCCCTGGGCTAAGGTTTCGTGGTCGTTCCAGTCAAAATCTTTTGGTAGGATACGATCTTCCGGGCGATTGTAGCCCAGCAGATATAGCATGGTGTGTGCCAAATCAGCCTGAAATCCCATATTCGGACGATCTACAGCTTGCAGAGTATCAACCATTGTTTTCCAGCTGTGCATGCCACCCCAGCAAATTTCTCCTTCTGCCGCCAACTTCTCGTCGTAGTCAGCCGCAACATCGCAGGCTTCACGAAAGGTTTGTACAATCAGCTTATTGTTGCCTTCCGGATCTTCCGCCCAGGTCTCCGGGCTGGAAGCGGTGTCAATGCGAATTACCCCGTACGACCTTACCCCCGTTTCACGCAGGACTTTTGCGAATTCGCAGGATTTTCGTACCAGGTTCACGAACGTTTTCCGGTCGTCGCTACTGCCCAGGATCGGCCCGCCCCAGATTGGAGCTACCAGGCTACCTACTTTGAGATTATATCCGGCAATTTTATCGGCCAGACGCTTTATTTCATCTTCAGAGCTTTCCACATTGATGTGAGGATCTAACAATCCGAGGTCTACGCCATCGAATTTTACACCGTCTACTTCGGCAGCAGCGGTCATCTCCAGCATCTTATCCAAAGGAATAACCGGTTGTGAGTCGGGACCTTTGCCGACAATTCCGGGCCAGGTTGCGTTATGTAATTTCGGGTAATTATTCATCTGTCAGGTTGTTTAAAGGTTAAAAAAGGATTTCAGTTGCTAATAAATTACAATTTTAAATCAGGATTTCCAGGCCCGAAGTGCTTTAACATTACGATGGGATCGGTATCGGAAGCATTAGTAATTTTCACTCCGTCTTTGGCCGCACTCTCGCTCACAAAAAACTCATCGTTAGTCAGTTGGCCGTAACGGATCAGTGAAGGAGTTTCCACTTCCCAAACGCCCATTTTACCGCGCCCCTGCATCATGATCATACCGTACGCCGCACTATCTTTGATGGTCACCGTGGCACCGGGCATCACGGTTAGCTCTTTAGCACTGAAAGCGTCAGATTTATAGCAAACCCAGTTTTCCACGTAGCCTTCGGCCTTCATTTCATCGACAGATTTTACCGGCATAGGTCGCATAAAGCGATTCTCCATCATGTTAGGGTCCAGGTTCAGCTCCCAATCCAGCACTTCAATCAACTGATCAAAATCACCGATTCGGTCTTTAGGAGTACCATTCCATAGCAATTCTTCCGGAATAATGGCTTCGTTCACCAGCGACTGATACATGGCAAACACATCGGAAGCTTTTTGCGGCTCGTAGGTACACATGCTACCGGGGGCGTGGAGCAGCCCGGGAGGTACATCCCAGCCGGTGCCGGGCTCCAGCCGATAGGCAGCAGAATAGTTGGTAATTTTATTGTCGCCTTTGGTGAAGTTTTCCAGGCATTCGCGAATCTGCTCTTTAGTAGTACCCGGTGCTAATCCGATAAAGGTATATGGAAAATCACCACCGTGATTGTTCACCTGGGGAGGAAAATAATAGGCTTCCGGCTTCCCGGACTGGCCAATGAGTTTGGCGTGTTCATCGTTATGGTGTACGTGGTGCGGTAGCGGCCCCATGTTATCAAAAAATTTGGAGTACATGGGCCATTCACCGTGTTCATCCCACAGGCGGTCACCAATAATGTCACCTTTCAGTTCGCTTACCGCATCGCGTAGCAGAATTTGTATTTCTTTACTGCCATCCTTAAAGACAATAGGGCTTAGTCCCTCATTTACACCGGTTAAAGGACCATTTTTGGCGGGTGTGGTTGAAGAAAACCAGCGTTCGTCTATGCCGCCTCGCGCTCCACCCAGTACGTAGTAATCATCCGGATGGAGTTTTATTCTTCTTCCGGGCACACAAAACGAGCGGGGCACCCAGGTAGGAGCCAAACGTACAATTCCTTTTCCCTGATCCAGGGCCTGTTGTGCTACATTCATTTTTTCAACTGTTTCCATAAAGTTAGGTGTTCAAGCTTCGTTGTATTGCAAAAAATTAGTTATGGTTGATTCATCGGTAAGTACCGTTATTTCCAGATCGTACTGCCGCCGTTCGCCGGGTTCCAGCTGGATTAGCGTATTCTCTTGCCGGGCTTTGGCCTGACCAATCGGGGGATTGGTTCCGGGTTCCAGACCAGTCACGTATTCTCCTGGTCCCCAGTGCTGCCAGTTGGTAAGCCAGGGAAACTGCTTTTTAGAAAACCGTAAGGCTACGGCGAAACCCAGTTGCTCATTATGAATGCCACAGGTGCACATGCCTTCCTGATCAGCCGGGACATCAATAATCGCTACTTCTTCGCCCGTGCTTCGGTGCGCTTCCATCGGAGGAGGGCACTTGCGGAAATTGTTTCCTTCCCGGAAGATGACCGGCTCAGGGCTAAGTGGCTTCCATTCACCCTTCCAGATAATATCAGCGCCTTCATCAGCCAGGGGCCAACCAAAGTTGCAGTGATACAGCAGCATATGAGGCGAGACAGTATTGCCGGTGTTAATGACTTCATCATGAATTTTAATGGTGGGCTTACCCAAAGTTCCGGAAATGGTCCGTTTGAGTTCTAATCTAGGGCCAAATACCTGCGTTTGTCGGATGCGTCCGGTAATGCTCATTTCCAAATTTCCGTTTACCGGGTCGGGCTGCATAATGGATTCTATCTCCGCCGGTGTGTTGCTGATCCGCCCGTGCAGGCCACGCTCCCCATGAGCATCTTTCTCCGGCCCACCGACATGGGTGAGTCCGCAGGTGGTGAGTAACCCACCTCCAAATGTCCGAAGCCAGTCAATTCCTTGGTCGGAAAAGGGTTGCGGTGAAGTTATACCTCCATGGCTCAGCCAGCATAGGCTATGCTGCTGATAAAAGGCCTCTGCAATATCCATAGCCCGATCCAGCACAACTTTGTAACGCAGCCCGGTTCCAGTATTGATCCAGGCAACCCGGGTTCCTCGTCCGGGCCCGTTGTCGATAACCGAGGTTTCTATGCCTCCTACTTGAGTCGGATTGGATATTTTATCTTTCCAGGATAATTGCATTCAGTCAGGCTGTTGTATGGTTAGAGGGGTGATGGTTTGGGTTATTAAATGAGTGGTCTCTTTGGAAAAGAACAGGGTTTAGAGTTCTTTTATGCGGATGTTCCGGTACTCCACTTTCATAGGCGGACCTACGTGTACCTGCACTCCCAGGAACCCCTCCATCGCGCGGTTCGCCGCATCATTATCAGTCACGTCACTCATGAGCACCCCATTGATATAGTGTTGCAAATGATTGCCCTGCACGATGAGGTGGCACTCATTCCAGTCTTCACTCTTGATATGGGTTTTCAATGAATCTGATTCTCCTAGCGACTCGAGCACTTCGGTATGCGTCCAGGCATTATTCTTGACATTGGCCCGGAGGGAACCTTCTTCTTCCGGGTTATCCTGACTGCTGACTTCTACTTTCTGCCCGCGATACGCCAAGGTGGTACGCTTCTTTTCTTCATAGTTCTGGCCGGTATACCGATTTTGTCCGTCGATATCAGCCTGATAGCCACGCAAGGCGTACGGAAGGGTATCTATGCGTTCGCTACGGTAATTGATCCCGCTGTTTCCGCTCTGGGTGATTCGAAATTCGGTTTTCAGTTCAAAGTCCTTAGGCTTTCCTTCCTGCCAGATGATAAACGAATTGTTATCCAGCAGTTTGTCGGGAGTGATCTGGCCGACCAGGCTTCCGTTCTCCACCCGCCAATAAGCGGTATCGCCTTCCCATCCATCCAGAGTTTCTCCATTAAAAATAGATACAAACCCCTCAGCATCTATTTCGCCTCCGGCTTCCGGTGCTGAGGCATTTGAGGTATTTTCAGCACTCTGATCGGCTGATGACTGGCAACTGCTGAAAAGCAGCGCCAGACTCATAAATAGAAAAGGAATAGTCCTTAACAGGTTGTTGGTTAGCATAGTATCGTAAAAAAACTTTTGTGGTTGATTTAAGTGCCCGACCGTTACTCGGCCTCGGATTCATCTGCGCTACCCTCTTTATATATCGGATGATCAGGATTACCGCCTGCCATCAGGTAAGCGATCAAGTTTCTCAACTCATCTTCATTCAGGGAGTTTATCAGGCCAGGAGGCATAACTGATACATCTGATAATGAGGTTTTGGTCACGTCCTCTTTCGGTACTTCCCGAATATAATCAGGGGCAAATGGGTTCTGTGATAAATAGTACTTCTCGTCGTCCTGGTTGGTCAAACGTCCAACTACCGACTGCCCGTTTTTAAGATATAAAACCGTTGACGCATATTGGTCAGAGATGGTTTTATTAGGCTCGATGATGGCTTCAACCATATCTTCCGGAGAGAAGCGAGTGCCCAGTTGCGTAAGGTCAGGGCCGATGATACCACCTTCGCCCCGCATGCTATGGCAAGTAATACAGCGGGTTGCGGCATACATGTTTCTACCATTTTCAAAATCACGTCCTTCCAGGCCACTGCTATCCAGTTCGGCCACGGCTTCGTCCAGCTCCCAGTTTCTCCGTGGACCTTCCGGTTGAGGTACATTCGCCAGATCCCGCCCGTTGTTGGCAAGAAGTGAGTCGCCCGACATCTCATTATAATAGTCAAACTGATCTTTTGGTACGTGGGTGAGTGCTTCCTGCCGGGCTTTGTCGATAAACCCGATATAGCTGTTCCCTCCTTTAAAATCGAAAGCCTGATAATACCATTTAAAATAACGCTCTCGCAATTCAGGAGTCCAGCCCGACTGTTGTTTGCTTAGTACAGTAGCATAATAGGTCTGCTGAGCAGGCGGAACATCTTTCAGCATCTGCGCAATGTCCAGTCCGTACTGAGGGTTTCTTAGGATGAGGTCAGAACTTTCGGTAGCCCCCGCAGCCTGCGATGGCGCACCACTATCATCTTCTTCCAATAAGGTCAAAGTAGTTTCAATCACGTCAGGATCATCCAGAAAAACCAGCAGTTTGCTCAATGAGCTATTCAGCACTTCTTTATCGGCGGGAAAATGTGGGTTCAAGTAATCCAGCACTTTTTGGCGAGTAGCCGAAGAAGGTTTACCCATCCGGGCCAGGGTTACTTCAATAGCCCGTAGCACGTCTACTTTCTGAATATCGGTAAGTTCATCGTAGTCTATTCCAGAAAGATTCGTAAGTATCTGATCTCTTAGTCCTTTACTTCCCTGCCGCGCTAAAGCAATACTTCCCTGAATTAATGCAATAGGATCTTTCTCACTCAACGCCTTTGCCTGCCAGCTGCTAACGGGTTGATGCTCCACGGCTACCCGGGCGGCATACCGGACAAAACGATCTTCGTGGTTCAAGTAAGGCCAGGCCGCTTCTACTCCGCCGGATTTTCCATCTTCATGATATGTTTCCAGTTGAGTTCTTATTTTATGTGCTTCGGTTTCTGCCGTTTCGTCATAAGAAGCCAGGGTTACGTTTTCATCTTCATCTCCATCGTAGTATACGCGGTACAGGTCAGAATCTAGTCGGCGGCCACCGGTCATAAAGTACATAGCACCATCTGGTCCGATAACACCATCGGTTAAGGGCAGCGGCATGCCGGATACAAATTCTTCTTTTTCTCCGCGGTAAGAGGCGCCTTCCGGGGTCAGATGGATTGCATAGATTATACCGAAGCTCCAGTCAAAGGCAAATAAGGTATTTTCGTAAGCTGATGGAAACGTAGTGCTCTTGCCGTGCAGTACCCCAGTAGGTGACCCCTGACCGATGTTCAAAACCGGCGGCAGGTTATCAGGATAGGCGGGCGACCATTTACCGGAACCCGTGCGCCAGCCAAACTCAGCGCCGCTGGTTACGTGGCAAATACGGGTGGGGCGATACCAAGGCATTCCCAAATCCCACTCCATATCAGAATCGTACGTAAACATGTCACCAGCTTCGTTGAAAGCCAGGTCAAAAGGGTTACGGAAGCCAGCGGCTACCATCTCCCAATGCTCACCTAATGAATCAATTTGGGCGATCCATCCGCCAGGAGCTTCCCGGTCGTTTGCATGACCTCGGGGGTCTTTAATTAAGGGAAACAGGTTATCGTCTTGCCATACTTTAGGTAAACGGTAGGCATCCATTTCGGGTACATCCGTATGGTTTCCGGCAATCACATAGAGTGACTGACCATCCGGGGCAGGTACAATACTGTGGGGGCCATGCTCGCCAGCTCCTTCCAGGGCTTTCAGCAGGGTAATTTTATCAAACTGATCATCATTGTCGGTATCCTGCAAACGGTACAACCCACTGCCTTTTTCAAATTCATCGTCACTGTTATGGTTAACCATTACGTATAGGCTATTGAAGGCCCATAAGAGCCCCTGAGCATAACCCATCTGTACTACTGAATCTGCAACATCCTCTCCGGTCTGTATTTTCAACTTTTCAATTTTAGGCTCCAGCGAGTCAGACCCAACCGGAGGCAATTCCAGCCGATAGAGAGCACCATACTGATCGGAAGTGATCAGGCGCCCCTGATCATCAAAAGTCATGGATACCCAGGAGCCCATGTCATTCTCAGACGGACTGTAGAGATGATCGGCTTTGAAACCGGACTGTAGCTTGAGTTTTTCTACTTTCGGATCTAACGGCTCGTTATTCTCCGGCCCTTCCTTATCCTGACTGTCGCAAGCAGAAACTATCAGAACGAAAAGTAGTAAGAGCGATTTCAAGGTTGCGCAATGTAGATTCATATACGATGTGTGAGTAATACGATAATTAATTCTTCAGTTAGCTTGTCCAACAAAATTTAAAGCAACATTATAGTTTATTCTGATAATCAACAGGCAATGTTCTATCATAAATCTTGTATGAGTCACCGGAGGCGGTCAGCAGGTGGCCTACAGGCACCTGCCTTCTGCTTACTAGCACGTCTTTAAAATAAAATCAGAATAGTTTCTATTATAGTTAGGGTAAACTTTAAAAAAATTTAACCCGATGGTATCCTGTACTGTACGGTAAGGTACACAATCACCCAGAACTTCGGGTTAAATCCCTGTTATATTCCTGTCTTTTCCTTAAATTAATCAACACATCAGAGCAGCAGAATACAATCTGAGCTCTGATGTGTTAACTATTGAAGCTTAAACCACTTAACCTTATTAAAAATGCGGGCTTAAATCAGCTTCAGCAGCCGGTAAGGCATAGTACTCGCTGATATTGGTAAAAGCATTGCTTCTAGGAGTGGCTAAACCTGCGGGATAATAATACTCCTCAGGATTTGTCTTAATTCGGTTACCATAAGCAGTAATTACGTCGATGGCCCGGCCTGTGCGTACCAAGTCAAACCAGCGCTTGTTCTCGAAAGCTAGCTCTACCCTTCTTTCCCGGTAAATGGCTTCCCGCAGGTCGCCTTGGGCATCTCCCAATCCTGCACGGGCTCGCACTTCGTTCAAATACATGGCTGCTTCACCGGTGTTGCCCAGTTCGTTCAATGTTTCAGCTAAAAACAACAGTACTTCCGAATAGCGGTAAATGGGCCAGTTCATACCGTGGTTTCCGTGCAAAGCATGAGGCTCAGCGTATTTCTTGATATAAGGATATACTCCATCGCGCCAGAAACTTCCCTCAAGCTTAATATAGCCGATTGAGGCATCTTCTCGTACATCGCCTTCTTCGTAAGCCGCAATAATATCGGGGGTCGGAATATTGTTACCCTCACCATTCAGCGGTTGTGGGTTAGAGGTTCCGGTAATAGTCACCAGCTCTTCGGCTTCAATAGGACGAGGCATAAACTGATTAATATAATTACCGTTTAGTCCATCCGGACCTTCTTTAAACTGCACCTCAAAAACAGACTCCAAGTTGTTCTTATTACCAGTGCTGGTCGTAAATGCATCAGCATAGTCCGGCATCAACCCATACTCACCACTACTCACCACAGCTCTCAATAGTGGCTCGGCATCGGCCCAACGCTGGCGAACAATGTAAACATTCGCTAATAACGTACGAGCGGCACCAGAGGTGGCCCGGCCTAGCTCCTGTTCAGATTTGGGTGGTAAAAGTTGTACGGCTTCCGATACATCCTGAATGATCTGGGCGTACACGTCATCTACTGATGATAAGGGTAAGGCCGCCTCCTGACGATTCGTTACCGGGGTCAGGTGAAGAGGAACTTTGCCAAAATAACGAGCAAGTTCGAAATAAGCATACCCTCGCAGAAACAGCACCTGTCCTTTCAAATTGTTTTTTGAGTCAGCATCAAACTCTACCTCATCAATCTCGGCCAACACCTGGTTAGCTCGGGCAATAATCTGGTAATCCTGATAATACTGGTTGGTCACGTGAACATTGGATGTTACTCCTCCATCACTGGGAATAGCAAAATCGGCGATATCTTCCTGCTGCTCGGTAGCACCAAATAAGTGGTTACGGGCAAAATAGGTATTATCCGAATGCATCTCCCCCAGCAACCAGGCTCGGTCGTTTACAATCGTACGTAACGGCACGTAGGTAGCATTCACCGCTTGCAGAAAATCTGATTCGCTTTTGAAGAAGGTAGCCGAACTGAGTGAGGTTTCCGGCGTAATGGTTAGGAAATCGTCCTGGCAACTCGCCAGAGGTAAGCCCGCCAGTACACATATGATAAGTATCTTTTTCATGATATTGATCCGTAAGGTTGTTAAATAATGTGGTTGTACCATGGAGCTTAAAAGTTCAGGTTAATCCCGATGGTGTAGGTACGGGGCACAGGGTAACCGGAAATATCCACACCCTGGCTCAGGTTTCCGCCATCACCTTCTCCATCTGGTTGCACACTAATCTCAGGGTTTTGACCTCCCCAGTAATCAGTAAAAATATAGGCGTTTTGTACAGAAGCATACAGACGGGCTGATTGGAAAAGACGGCTTACATCTCGCAGCGTGTAACCCAATGTTATGTTCCGAATGGTGAAGTACGAAGCATCAGCGATAAAACGGCTGTTGATCCAGTCCCGCTCAATACCCGTTACATTACCTCCTCCTACGGTGGTGCCGAAAAAGCCTTTACCCGGATTCTCCGGAGTACGGAAGCGGTATTTCACCTCGCGCATCAGATTAAATACACCATCCAGGTTAGTGGTGCTGTACAAGTGACGCACCAGCAGTTGGTTGCCCTGAGAGCCGGTCCCGACAATGGTAAAGTCAAAGTTACCGTAGCGTAGGGTATTGGTGATACCGTAGGTAAAATCAGGGAATGGGCTACCCATAATGGCTCGGTCATCATTATCTCCACCGTTGGTAATCACTCCATCACCGTTAACATCCACCAGTTTGATGCTACCCACGGTAGATCGTCCGGGTACCTGAGGTGAGTTATCCAGATCTTCCTGATTCATGTACACCCCATCCGCAATATGTCCGTAGAATTGCCCGAATGGCTTACCTACCTGGGTGATGTGGAAACGGCCGTATACCCGGTCAATACCTTCAGCCAGAGCTTCTACCCGGTTACGGTTGAATGAGATATTGGCATTGGTAGTCCATTGTAATTTGCCAGTAGTATTCTGCGTAATAAGCGCGAACTCATGGCCCCAGAACCGAATCTCCCCGATGTTATCACTAAAGGTGCTGAACCCTGACTCTTGCGGCACCTGCACATTATACAGCAGGTTGGTAGTGTTTTTGGTGTAGTAGTCGTACACAAACTGAATACGATCATCAAACAAACCCAGGTCTAACCCTAAGTCAAACTGCTTGGTAGTTTCCCAACCCAGGTTATTGTTGGCTAGCGAAGTAATTGCAGAGCCAGGGGCGATTTCGTTACCAAAGGCTGCGTTCACCGTATTGTTGATCAGCGCATACTGGGTATAGTTACCAATATTGTTATTTCCGGTTATCCCGTAACTGGCTCTGATTTTCGCCAAAGAGACTGCCGGCAAGCCCTGCATGAACCCTTCGTCCGACATCACCCAGCCTACTGATGCAGAAGGGAAAACACCCCACTGGTTTTCAGAACCAAAGCGAGATGAACCATCGCTACGAACTGCCGCCGTCAGCAGATACTTACCTCTATAGTTATAAGTAAGGCGGGAAAGCACCGACATCAGGCTCCATTCCTGTACATCGCTATATGTTCCTCCCCGATTGATATTGATACCTCCCTGAACTGTTGGCAGACGATCGTCCGAGTAGGTATCCGCGGTGATCTGGGTGCGGTCTCGGCGGAAGCGCTGGCTGGTAAACCCGGCGAGCAACTGAAAGTTGTGTTCCCCAAAACTCTTGGTGTAGGTAGCCAGGTTTTCGTTAAGCCATGAAAAATCCTGGGTGTCACGTCGGGTAGAAACCGCAGTGGTTGGTAGCGGCACGTTAATGAAATTAGTTGCCGTAGATGGGTTGAAGAAGAAGAATTTAGTGTTATAGATCTCAGCATTGAAAGTAGACTTCAGCACTAATCCTTCTATCGGTTCAAACTCTATAAAGGCATTAGAGAGTAAGTTCACCTCCTTCGACTCATTGGTTAGTTCATTGGCGGCCCTTACCCAGTTAGGGTAGGCAAAAATATTTCCGGTTTCGGATGGAAGCTGATTATACAACGTTAGTTCTCCGTTATCATCATAGATAGGCATGATAGGCCAGGTGTGCAGCGCGTTAAACAGAATCCCGGTTCCCCGTTCCCCATCGGTTCTCGGTATATTATCTTTTATGTATGATGGAGCGATATTGAAACCGAGCCGCACCTGATCAGACACGTCATAGGTAGTATTCATTCGCAGAGAGTAGCGCTTGTAGTCAGTGTTTAGTACCACTCCCTGCTGATCAAATACCCCGGCGATAATGGCCGTGTTTACTTTTTCTTTGTTGGAAGTAATCGTCAGGTTATAGCTCTGAATGGGCGCGTCCTGTAGCATGGCATCGTACCAGTCATTATTCTTTCCTTCGTACTGAGAAGGATCACGGAATATCTCTGGTACTACCTGACCCTGATCTTCATAATATTCTTTTTTAAACTGGGCAAACTCAACCGCGTTCATCATTTCTATCCGGCCACGGTCGGGCACGCCCTGGGTGCCAACATAAGCGGTAAGGCTAACATTGGTCTGCCCGGCAGCTCCTTTCTTGGTGGTAATCAGCACGACTCCATTAGCCGCTCGGGAACCGTAAAGCGAAGTAGATGCCGCATCTTTCAGAATAGAAATATCCTGAATCTCATCGGGGTTGATGTTACTGATATCGCCCGAGATTGGAAAACCATCGACTACATAGAGCGGATCACTACCGCCGGATACGGACAATTGGCCCCGAATACGCACGTTCATCCCCTGCCCGGGCTTACCAGTGGTTTGGTTGATCTGCACCCCGGCTAAGCGGCCCTGAAGTTTCTGGGTTACCTGCGATACAGGTACATCTTTCAAATCCGAGGCATCGATGGTCTGCACCGAACCGGTGACTTCTTTTTTTAATTGGCTGCCGTAGCCGACCACCACAATTTCATCCAGGCTTTGTACATCTTCTTCCATGGTGATATTGATACTGGTGCGACCGTTCAGGGGTACTTCCTGAGTCATGTAGCCAATAGAAGAAAAAACCAGCGTTGCGTTTGTGTCAGATACACGAATGCTGTAGTCACCATTAATATCTGTAACGGTACCGGTGCTACTTCCCTTCACCAGTACGTTTACACCAGGCAAACCGCCTCCATCGGCGGTATCGCTAATTTTACCAGTTACCGTAGTCGGGTTATTTTGTGCCATCACCAGACACGGTATACTTAGACATAAATACATGAGGAAGAGAAGTTTTCTCTTTCGTTGTAGTAGGAATGTGTTCATAGTAGTTGTTTTAGTGTGTTGCATTAATTGTATTATAGTTGAGGACTTTTACCCCGTCGCTCATGTACCAAAGCTTCGCTATACGCTCTCACAGGGGACTCGATAATAATCAAGCGCACGGTTATTTATTCTTCAATGGCCAGTGGCTTACAGCTAATCAGGAGAATTACCCCTAGCAGACAGACACCTAGTGCAATGGCTATTCCCAGGAGATACACTAATATTCTTTTACTCTTACTCTGGAGCACGTTCGTTTCTTGTTTCCTGAACAGTTTGTTTTTTATGTTTTTTTTTGTTGCCTGGAAAGCATCTTCATTATAATGCACCGGTGAAAAATCCGTTACTTTCACTAGTATTTTAGCCTGGGCAATCACGTTCCGTTGCTCGGGGTGCTGCGACAGCCATTGCTGCCAAAATCTGCTCATGTCCTTACCGTCTGACAAAACCCACTTCCGAAAGCAGGCGTCTTCTACAAAATCACAGACCCGAAAACGTTCGTAGTGCTTCAACGTTAATGATGTTTGATCATAAGTGGAGGGTCTTGAGTAGAACACCTTCAATTTTGCTTAACTATTTTTTTAATTTTTCATACGTAGCAACAAAAAGTCAATGACATTATCATATTCACAATAAAACCGACACCACCATACATTATTTTAAATTATCAGTGATAGGGCAAACCGCGATTAAATGAGAAAAATGAAAACTGAAGAGGTATTAACTGAGCATATCGGTTCCCTTTCGCGACCGATGAGATCGTTAGCAAGTATACTTCACTAAAAGAAGAATTGAAGAAGTGCTAGCGGGCTATTTCAGCCTGTTTAGGGCTGCTGTCAATAAGCTCATGCTCAATTTCTTCTAAGGTTTTGCCTTTAGTCTCCGGTAATATGTAATACAGCACAATAAACCCAACCGCACAGATTACTCCGTATAACCAAAAGTTATTAGCCCAACCCAGGTTTTCTTTAATCGTAGGAAAGCTGAACGTAAGTGTAAAATTGCCCACCCAGTGAGCGAAAGCGGCAATAGACATGGCCGCTCCCCGAATGCGGTTAGGAAAAATCTCGGACAATACCACCCACAATAGCGGAGCCAGAGTAATGGAATAGAACATCACATTGGCCAGCACCAGAAGCACAATACTGAAGCCTTCGTAGTTGGCATAAAAGCAATAGCCGATCAGGGCATACACCAAGGCCATGGAGGAGGTACCGAACAACAGCAGGGTTTTACGCCCAAGTTTGTCTACCGTCACCATAGTCACCACAACGGAAAGCACCATAACGGTACCGATGACCACGATGTTGAGCATCATCTGCTGGAGGTTATAGCCCGCCGCCTGAAAAATATCGGAAGCATAATAGATGATGACATTCAGGCCACTCCACTGTTGAAGAAACGCCAGAAAGACCCCCAGTCCAATGAATTTAAGCACTCGAGAGTTTAATAGCTCTTTAAAATTCACGTGGGCTAAGTCTTCTTTAGAAACAGTCAGCTTCACATCACGGACCTGCTGGTCGGCATAATGTTGCCCGCCAATTTTTTGTAGCACGTTATGTGCCTGTTCTACCTGCCCGTTTTTCACCAGCCAGCGCACGCTTTCCGGCACAAACATCATTAGCACGAAAAATAAAAACGCAGGGATTACCTCCACTCCAAACATCCAACGCCACCCGGCCTGTCCGCTCCAACTGCTGGCAATAATATCGTTAGTAGCATCTACGGGCAAAGCAGTATCCAGGAGTGATATGCGCCAGTTGATAACCTGAGCCATTAGTACTCCGATCATTACCAGCAACTGGTTGATAGTAACAAACATGCCGCGTTTTTCTGGTGGCGAAATCTCGGCGATGTACATGGGTGACAGGTTCAGGGCAATCCCCATGGCTACCCCACCAATGATCCGATAGATGTTGAACCAGGTAAAATCAGAGGCCAGGGCCGTTCCGATGGCGGATAAACTAAACAAAAATCCAGCGAAGATTAACAGCCGCTTACGTCCGTAGCGGTCGCTAAGAATGACACAGGAGAGTGCGCCGAACATACAGCCAACTAATGCCGAACTGGTGCCCCACCCCTGTAAAGCCGGAGTATTGAGTTGAAAGAAAGGTTCATAGTAAGGCTTAGCTCCTCCCACCACGACCCAGTCGTAGCCAAAGAGAAAGCCGCCCATGGCCGCAGTAATGCTGATGAGCCAGAGGTAACGTTGATTGTAGGTTGTCTTTGTAGTCATAGTAGCGATTGCATAGTAGTAGGTTCCGTAGTACTGCTTAGCCAGGTGCATAGCTGCATTCAATGGCATCTGTCAATCCCCAAATAAGGACATTTTTTGGGGATTTCATAGCAATGATACCACGATGTAGCATATTACAATATTTACTAAAATGCAAATGCTTGGTGCTGCCCTTTCTCAATCACAATAATAAATACCTAATCAAAATTAAGTATAATAAATTCGTCATTTCGAGGCTCTGCGAAGCGATCTCACGTAGTACAAGACCGTTTGGCATCGAGCATTTTATCATACTTACTTGCTGTGATAAAAATTACATTTTAATTTGAGTCGCTACTTAGCGTAATGAAAAGTATCATATTTGACCCCTTGTCTTTATCACTTTTTCAATCGTCGTATAGTGTGTATTTCAATTTTTTCGTTATGCTGAAGAGAGTTTTTAGTAAATAAGGTTAAATTATTGCATCTTTTTATTACTTGATAAATTTCGCTTTTTCTTAGTTGCATCAATGATGAGAAAAACAACCATCTTACTCCTCTTCTTTCCTCTTGCCTTACTAGCTCAGCAGGAAGCTCCATTCAAAAATGCCAATCAAGTAATTGTTCTTTCGCATGGCAGTGCAAATGAACTAACTGTTCAAGCATTAAGAACTCTAGCTCAGGAAAGTTACGAGATTACCTATTCTGACAAAGAAGTAGGGATTATTAATGCAAATACGTCTATTACTAGTTATGCAAATTTACTGCTCACTATAACAGCACAGGAAGGTAAATTAATTCTGACTGGAAAACTCTACGGGGAAGTTTGGGGAGATGGTGTAAAAATGGATGTAGAGGTAAAAGGTCGCTCAGATAACAGGACAAAAGCGTTCTCTGAAATGCAAAGAATCGGCAACTTATTAGGAGGATATCAAACGCTATACGCTGAAAAATAGCCTACTCAGTTCTCAATATAGCTCTTTTGTAGCGAAGCGATATGTGCATCACTAAAGCAAACATTATTGCCTCCAATCTCAGTCTGTTCGTTGATGATCCATAAAGTGTTATCGGCAATCTTTACTTTAACAGTCACCAAGGCGATAGCCGGGTATGCGATCAATAGTTCTCTATTAACTATCCGTAAATCTCATTCAGGATACCCGCCAGCCGAAGGCCAGCCATCAGTAATTGTTCTTCAACAACCGGATAGTTTTTGAACATATAATCGTAGCCTAACCGACCGCTACTGGGTAAATCGTAGACGGTAGAGCGAAGGCCCATTGCCTCGGTGAGCCACTGTTCAGGATTTGCTTTTTGAGCTTGTTGCGCAAGTTCAGGTGTGACGCGCCGGTTCAGGTACGCGGCCAGTTCAGTATAGCTGAGTTGCTTGGCATTGATCATATCACTATCCCAAATGCGGTGCAGGTTGGAAGAATCGCCCATCCAGGCTACCCGTTCATCGTTGCCACCCCGATCCTGCCCATTGCCCACGTGCAGCGGCTGATGCAGGTCGCCCACCAGGTGTACCAGCATTTTGAGGTATTCTTCTTCCTGAGTTTGGGAAATCGTATCAGTTTTTAGGGCAGTGATGATATTCTGCACAGTTTCGTAGGCATTCCCGGAAGGCTCCTGTGCTTCCAGCGAATAGGTTTGCCCGGTGGGGATGGTGACCCAGTGCCAGGTATACGTATAGTCATAGGCCGGATCAGAACGGATTTCGTCCATCCAGGTGCTGGCCATTGCCAGATCAAGGGGGCCCAGTATGCGGGTTATTTTAGCTTCCGCCTGCTTACTAAGGTGCCACTGAGCAATTTGCCCGATAGCCCGATGGCCAATCTGCCCCCACCCGAAGCCGGTTTGGGCTATAAAAATCAGTAGAAAGAAAATTCCGGTAGTACATCGCATAGTGTTTACTGTCATTTTGCTGCGAAGATACGGTTTTGCCGGAAAACCCTTTTGTTCCTTCCGAGTTCAACATGAATAAGAAGGAAAAAAGGATATATAAGTATAAAATAGTTCTTCGTCGCGTTTGATTTACTTCATTTCGCATTCATACGTGCCAACTTCCCGGCAATTTGCATCATCTTGATCTCAGAATGCCATATATCGCTCCAAATTCTCGACGTATTACTCCCGTACGTGTCATCTTCATCGCAATTCGTGACATCTTGACTTCTTACAAGGCATAATTTTTACGCAGAAGGATATTCTGATGCTGTACGAGGCATTTCGCAAATACAAATGTCTCGTACAGCACTGAGATGTCATGATTTTATGCGGAAATGCAATATTTCAGCTTGATATCCGCTAATTTTTCCCAGACAGAAAATATTGTGCTTTCCATCATTAAGTTCTCACCCAGATCTTTTCAAAATCCCTTAGCAAGATGGTAGTAGACTTCGTTGAAGCGTAACTCTTTCTTGAACTCCCGCAAATCTGTTTTCTCATTGATCAGCACGTGCTCAATACCAGCCATAGCCGCAAAGTCGTCCATATATTCGGGGGTTAGATTCTGGCTGTAAACGGTGTGATGCGCCCCACCGGCATAGATCCAGGCCGCTGCTGCCGTTTTCAGGTCAGGCATAGGTCTCCACAGAACCCGGGCAACGGGCAGGTTGGGCAGATCTTCTTCCGGGTCAACGGCTTCTACCTCATTGGTCAGCATTCGGAAACGATTGCCCATATCCACAATAGACGTGTTCAGTCCGGCACCTGCCGCAACATTGAACACCAGACGGACCGGGTCTTCTTTCCCCCCAATACCCAGCGGGTGCACTTCGCAGGACGGTTTGCCGGTAGCGATGGAAGAACAGATTTCCAGCATATGTGCGCCCAGCACTCCCATACCTTCCGGTCGAAAATGATAGGTGTAATCTTCCATGAAAGAATTACCTCCGGGCAGTCCGGCCCCCATAACCTTGGCTGCCCGAACCAGTGCCGCAGTTTTCCAGTCACCTTCTCCGCCAAACCCATATCCAGCTTCCATCAGCCGCTGGGCGGCAATACCGGGCAGTTGTTTCAAGCCGTGCAGGTTCTCAAAAGTATCGGTAAACCCGATGAATGGTCCTGATTCCAGGAAGCCTTTCAGGCCAAGCTCAATACGGGCCGCTTCTCGCAATGAATCGTGTCGCGCCCCGTCTTTCTGCAAGCCTTCGGCCAGTTCGTACAGTTCAGCATATTCGTTCACCAGCGTATCCACTTCACTGTCAGCCACCTGATTTACGTAAGCCACCACATCTCCAATACCGTAGCCATTCACTGAGTATCCGAAGCGCATCTGCGCTTCTACTTTATCACCCTCGGTGACGGCTACTTCGCGCATATTGTCGCCAATACGGGCCAGTTTTCCTCCCTGAGCATCGCGCCACGCAGCAGCAGCCCGGGTCCATACGGCCAGACGCTCCCGTACTTCCTCATCTTCCCAATAGCCTACTACTACTTTCCGCTCCAGCCGCATGCGGGTATTCATAAACCCAAACTCCCGCCCCCCGTGGGCTGACTGGTTCAGGTTCATGAAGTCCATATCAATAGAGCTCCAGGGAATATCGCGGTTAAACTGGGTGTGCAGGTGCAGTAATGGTTTCTGAAGGGTTTTCAGTCCGGCAATCCACATTTTGGCAGGTGAAAAGGTGTGCATCCAGGCGACCAGACCGATACAGTTCGATGTGCTATTGGCTTCCAGACAAAGTTTGTAGATAGCATCGGGAGTGGTCAGTACCGGCTTAAACACCACCTTCACCGGGATTTGCTCCGCTTCATCCAGCCCCTGGGCTATTTGCTGCGAATGCTCCGCTACCTGCTTTAAGGTTTCCTCCCCGTACAAATGCTGACTTCCCGTCACAAACCAAACTTCGTATTGTTTAATATCTATCATGTTTATGCTATTGCTGAATTGTTAAATTGTTTGATTGTTAAATGGCTGATTGTTAATTGGTACAGAGTTCAGTGTTTAGAGTTTCGAGGCTCGGTTCAGAGTTGCAGGACAGAGTGTTTGTTTACCTCTCTGTCTTATCCACCTGTAACTTGAAACCTTAAAACTTGCAACTTTCAAACCCTT
This sequence comes from Roseihalotalea indica, assembly GCF_022458895.1. The sequence continues at coordinate 728,072 of NZ_JAINFL010000004.1, forward strand.
CGCAGGAAGAGACTTTGTTGTTGCCGGAGACTTCGGAAGTTTTGAGACGTGATCGCCTTTTGCACCTTTAGTTGCTTAAACTTCCGAAGTCTGCTCACCCCTAGCACCAGGCACCAGGCTCCAAACCCCCGGCCCCACGCCCTTATCCGTTAAATGAGATCATGATATAGATAACGATGGCTACAACTCCGATAGAGGCCAGGATATCCCAGATGGTATAGCTGGCTTTGTTCTCCGCTTTTTGTTCCTCGGTTAAAGTGCCGTAGGTTAGGCCGGATAGCTTTTCTTCCGATGGTTTCGGGCTCATCAAGCTCACCACCACGCAAATCAACACGGAGGCCAGGAACATCCAGGCGGCGAAAGTCAGGAAGTTCATGTCACCAATCAGGAAGAATATACTGTCTTCACTGAACCAGCCTTTGCCCAGCTCCAGCACCAGCCGGATGATGGCAATGACCAACCCGGTCACTAATGTTGCCATGGCCCCCTTTGCGTTAATCCGCTTAAAAAATACTCCCAGTAGAAAGACCGCTGTAATGGGTGGCGCAATGTACGATTGCACCGACTGCAAGTATTCGTAGAGTACTCCCGAAATATTCTGCATTACCGGAATCCAGAGTATGCCTAGGATTACAATGATAACGGTAGCAATTTTACCAATATTCAGTAGTCGTCTTTCCGGCGTGCCGGGACGAAGCTTCTCGTAAATATCTTTGGTAAATAAGGTAGCACATGAGTTAAATACTGAAGCTAACGAGCTCATCAAAGCCGCCAACAGACCAGCCGCGACCAACCCACGCAATCCATCAGGCAACAGATTGCTCATCAGCACCGGGAAGGCCTGATCGGCACTTTCCCACTCCAGTTTGCCCTGCTGCTTCAGTGCCAGCGCGATAACCCCCGGAATCAGGAATAGAAATACGGGAAGTAGCTTCAGAAAGCCCCCCCAGATGGTACCACGTCGGCCTTCTTTTATATTACGGGCCGTAAGCACCCGTTGCACAATGTATTGATCCGTACACCAATACCAGATACCTACAATCGTACTGGTAATCACGAGGCTAGGCCACGGGAAATCAGGATCAGAGGCAGGACGCCACATATCGAAATAATCGTCTCCTACGGTAGCTTTCAGTTCTCCCCAGCCGCCCACAGCATCCAGCCCCATAAACGTAAGTGTGGCCGCTCCCAGGATCAGAATAACTGTTTGTAACGCTTCGGTATAAACTACCGCCTTCATCCCTCCCAGCACCGTATAAAGGCCGGTTAGCACCACGGTGGCTAATGCACCGGTAAGGAAATCAATATTTAATAAGGATGAGATCACTACCCCACCGGCATAGATCGTTACCGAAACTTTGGTAAGGATATAAGCCAGCAACGAAAAGATGGATAAAAACCAGCGGGCTTGAGAATTGAAGCGTTTTTCCAGAAACTCAGGCATGGTAAACACGCCACTCCGGGCATAAAATGGCAGAAAAACCCACCCTAGCATCAATACTACCCAGGCATGCAATTCGTAGATTAACAGGGGCAACTTATCAGAAGCACCCGTACCAGCCAACCCTACCACGTGCTCGGAGCCAATGTTAGATGCGAAAATAGATGCCCCAACGACGAACCAGCCCACATCGCGCCCGGCCAGAAAATAGTCAGCAGTATCTTTTTGCTTTTGCATAATGACCCAGACGGCTATACCGAGCAGCACCAGGAAATAAATGCCAATGACGATCCAGTCTAATGTTTCTAAACTTTTCATTTAAGTTATAGGGGTTGGGGATTAGGTGTTAGGTTTTGGAAAAGGTGGAACGGAAAGCGGAAAAAGGAGGCCGAATTCCAGCCTTCGTTTATTGTCCGTAATAGGCATCAGCGCCATGTTTGCGGTCGTAGTGTTTTTTTATAAGAGCGTTTTTCAGACGAGGGGCCTGCGGGTGAATCTGCCGGGTAAGCAGTGCCATACGAGCGACTTCTTCCAGCACCGCACTATTGTATACTGCTTTCTCGGCTGTTTTTCCCCAGGTAAAGGGAGCATGGTTGGCCACCAGCACCATTTCTACTTCTTCATACGACAGTCCTTTGTCAGCAAAAGCATTTAGGATCTGAAAGCCGGTTTCGTACTCATAGTCTCCTTCAATCATCTTATCATCCATCACCGGAGCGCAGGGAATATCAACCGTCAGGTGATCGGCATGGGTGGTGCCGAAAATGGGAATATCCTGTTGAGCCTGAGCCCAGGCAGTGGCATAAGTAGAATGGGTATGCACAATGCCGCCAATGTTACCCCAATGCTTGTACAGCACCGCGTGAGTTTTGGTATCGGAAGAGGGACGCAGATCGCCTTCTATAATATTGTTGTCAAAATCCACGATGACCATCATTTCCGGAGTAAGGTCATCGTAGGGTACGCCGCTTGGTTTAATGGCAAATACCTGCTTCGCATGATCGACTGCACTAACATTGCCAAACGTGAACAGCACCAGCCCTAGTTCGGGTAACTTCATGTTCCCCTCGTAGGCCTGCTGTTTAATATCTGAGAATTCTGCCATAGTTTGTTTCGTTGAGAAAAAGTGAATGATGGATTGATTGAATGAGTGAATATTAATCTTTCACTAGCGTAAGAAGCCCTATTCATTATTCATAACTCATTCATCATCAATCATTAAGTATTAAGCATTCGCAATTTGTTCTTCGATGAATGTCCCAAACTGATTATATACTTTGTAATGCTTTTCGTAGTGGGCTACTGCTTCCGGGTTAGGATGATATTCATTATCAAAACCAGCTCCCATGGTTTCCATCGCTTCGCTCACCGTAGTAAACGTTCCGGCAGCGGTGGCAGCAAACATCGCAGCTCCCAAGGCGCAAGTCTGTTCGGCCCGGGCAATTTTGATGGGCATATTCATGACGTCGGCCATGGTTTGCATAATAAAAGGAGATTTCTTAGCCACTCCGCCCAAGCCGATCAGTCCTTTTACCGGCACCCCTTCGGCCTGAAAACGTTCTACAATCTTTTTAGCTCCGAAACAGGTAGCTTCTACCAATGCGCGAAATATTTTGGGCGCATCACTGCTTAGGCTCAATCCGAGGATAGCACCTGTTAACTGTTGATTGGCGTAAGGGGTGCGGCGTCCGTTCATCCAGTCAAGTGCTACTATACTCGATTCCTCCAATGGTACCTGCTCGGCCGCCTCGCTTAGTGCCGGAAGAATGTTGTCCAGGGTTTCTTCCAGCACTTTTTCTTTGGTGGCTTCATCCAGCAACTCAGACTTCGCTAATACCTGCTTCAGTGGCCAGGCCAGCACATTTTTAAACCAGGCATAGACATCGCCAAAAGCCGACTGCCCGGCCTCCAGTCCTTCCATCCCCGGAATAACCGAACCTTCTACCTGTCCGCATATGCCGCTGACCAGCTTATCTTTCATATCCTCTTTGGGCGCTACCAGAATATCGCAGGTTGAGGTCCCCATGACTTTGCTGAGGTAGTAAGGCTCTATTTGTCCGCCCACAGCTCCCATATGCGCATCAAAAGCCCCGACACTTACCACTACGTCGGTACTAAGCCCTAGTTTTTCGGCCCACTCAGCAGAAAGATGTCCGGCAGAGGCTTCGGAGCTATAAGTATTTTCAAAAAGACGCTCGCGCAGGTTCGCTAAAAGCGGGTCAAGCGTAGTCAGAAACTTTTCGTCTGGCAGTCCGCCCCAGGAAGGGTGCCACATGGCTTTATGACCAGCAGCACAGCGGCTCCGTTTCATCTCCATCACATCGGTGCCGCCCGTCAGCAGAAACGGCACCCAGTCGCAATGCTCTACCCACGAGTAGGCGGCTTCTCTTACGGCAGCATCATCGCGCAAGACGTGTAAAATCTTAGCCCAAAACCATTCTGATGAGTAAACACTGCCTTCGTACTGAGTGTAATCTGGATTCCAGCCATGTGCTAATGTGTTGATCTCATCAGCTTCCCGCACGGCAGTATGATCTTTCCACAGGACAAACATAGCGTTTGGATTTTCTTCAAACTCCTTCACCAAAGCTAAGGGTGTTCCGCTTCTGTCGACTGCGCAGGGAGTTGAGCCGGTGGTATCTACCGCAATCCCTTTAACCTGACTAGCGGTGCCTTCCGGTGCCTGACTCAGGGCATCGGTGATCGTGCTTTGGATGCCTTCAATGTAGTCCAGCGGGTGCTGTCGGAACTGATTAGCTGATGGATTACAGTAATATTCTTTTTTCCAGCGTGGATATTGGAACACGGAGGTTGATATCATCTCTCCCTTGTCGGATACAATAACCGATCGTACGGAATCAGACCCAAAATCCAGTCCGATAAAGCAGGACTTTTCCATGGTTTAGATTGTGTTGTTGCAAATACTTAAGTGTTTTAAATACACTTAATAGTTTTTTGATAAAAGTACTTTTCAGCTGGAAGATATACAATAAGAATCGTATTTTTTTACTGCGTATTACCTATTTTAAAAGAAAGGTCAGTCCTTCGGCTCTCAAGCGATCGTATCGCTCAGGATCAAACCGATAGAAGTAAGCGCCTCTTTTGGAGTAACCTTTTTGCTTCTCGTTGAGCTTCACCAGCAAATTCATAGCATGGATGCGCTTTTGAAAATTACGCTTATCGATCGGTTCGTCCAGTATCGCTTCATATAGCTTTTGAAGCTGAGGCAGCGTAAATTTATCAGGCAACAGGGCAAATCCAACGGGCTGGGTGGTGGCCTGTCTCTTTAATCTGGATTTTGCCTGTTCTACCATTTCCTGATGGTCAAAGATCAACGCCGGAAGCTCGTGCACATCAAACCAAGCAGCTCCGTGTTCCTGGCTCAGGCTTTCGTCGTGCTCATGAATGTTGATAAGAGCGTAGTAGGCTACCGAAATCACTCGAGCGGCTGTATCCCGGCGTACGCCTCCGAAGGTAGCAACCTGCTCAAGGTAAACGTCATGCAGGCCAGTCAAGGTAGTAAGCACCCGCTGAGCGGCTTCATCCACACCTTCCTTCATCCCTACAAAGCCTCCCATGAGAGACCACATTCCCTTTTCTGGCGGAAAATCACGCTGAATCAGTAATAGTTTGAGACGGTCTTCTTCAAAACCAAAAATAATACAGTCAACAGCAACTAAATGGCGGGCATGATGCGCGTAAAGCATTTCGGACATAACAAAAAAGCAGACAAAATAGAGGCTAGTGCTACGAAAGTACACCAAACTTTTATTTTTTCCAGTTGCCGCTGTATTTAAGTTCACACCGTCTGGGATGTTTGATGACATATACAATCCTTACTCTTTTGAGTCAATTATCCCTCCGGGATACCTCTTTCTGTGGCTATTTAAACATTTTTTGCTACCTTAAATCTCATGAAACAACCTATACTTATCGGACTGCTCATCTTACTGATAAGCAGCCTCATCCTACCCGCCCAATCTCAATCCGTTGATTCAACCATGCTTTGCCAGGGGGCCTACTTTACCGAGGCCGAAGGTCTGGCGGCTCTTAAAGAATTTGCCAGTACGTATGACGATAAAGCCAGTTGGGAAACCCGCGCCGACCGGATTCGGGAAGGTATCTGGGAGGGGCTGGGATTGTCGCCTGATTTTGATCGCTCTCCACTGAAACCTATTTTTCGTGATAAACAAACCTTCAACGGCTATACCGTGGAAAATGTAGCTTTCGAGAGCTTACCCGGATTTTTTGTTACCGGAAACCTCTACCGACCTACCAAAGAACAAGAAAGTTACCCCGCCATTCTCTCAGCCCACGGACACTTTCAGGGCACCGAATACTCGGGACGAACCCGGGAAGAGATGCAGTTGCGATGTGCGGCTTTGGCCAAGATGGGCGCCATCGTATTTGCGTTTGACATGATCGGCTATGGTGAATCGGACCAAACGGCTCATAAGCACCCCGATGCGCTGACCTTGCAGGCGATCAATGGCTTGAGAGCGGTTGATTTTCTGGCGTCGTTACCGGAAGTTGATACTGAGCGTATTGCCGCTACCGGAGCATCGGGCGGAGGCACTCAAACCTTTTTGCTCACAGCGCTGGATGACCGGATTGCAGTATCAGTGCCAGTAGTCATGGTTTCCGCTCACTTTTTTGGTGGATGCGTTTGCGAAAGCGGCAAGCCTATTCATAAAAGTGCTGATCATCAAACCAGTAATGTAGAAATTGCTGCTTTAGCCGCACCCCGGCCTATGTTGCTCATCTCCGATGGAGATGACTGGACGAAGAACACTCCTGAAGTAGAGTACCCCTATGTTCAGAATATTTATAAGCTATACGACAAAATAGAGAATGTGCAAAATATTCATCTGCCTGATGAAGGCCATGATTACGGTGAAAGCAAGCGAAAGGGAGCTTATGCCTTTCTGGCAAAACACCTGAACCTCTCGCTGGAGAACATACAGGATGAGAAAGGCAATATTGACGAGAGCTTTATTACCATCGTTCCGAACGATGATCTGGAAGTATTTGATGCGCAACACCCTCGCCCATCCTACGCCCTTCAGGGTGATGAAGCTGCCAGCCAACTATTGTTTTCTTCTACTGCTAAAAGATAGTAGCTTCAGGTCGGATATTGACAGTCCTTTCACATTTCGCTTAGAAGCTTTTCTGATATCAATGTAAAAGATTTGTCATTTAAATATGGATTAGTGTTTTACCTGTACTCGTAAACAATGACAATATGAAAAAGCATATACCTATCATTTGTTTAATGGTGTTATTCTGTATGCTTGTTTCAAACATAACCCAAGGGCAAGCAACTGAGGAATGGACAGCACTCTATAATGGGTCAGGAGACAATACTGATCAGGCCCAGGACATTGCTCTGGATGCGTTTGGCAACATCTACGTTACAGGATGGAGTCGGAACAGCGAAGGTTTTTATGACTACGCTACCGTAAAATATGATACCGATGGCAATCGGCAATGGGTAGCCCATTACGATGGCCCTGGCCACCGAGATGATCAGGCTTATGCAGTGGTCATAGATGCTGCTGGCAATGTGTATGTAACTGGCAATAGTGATGGTGACGAGGGTTTACCTGATTATGCTACGGTGAAGTACGACCCGGAAGGTAATCAGCAATGGGTAGCTCTATATAGCAGCCCTGGCACTAGCTCTGATTATGCTTGGGACATCGCTCTTGATGCATTCGGATATATCTATGTTACTGGATCAGGCGGAGATTCCGGTGATTCTCGAGACTACATTACGGTAAAATATGATCCAGAAGGGAATCAGCAATGGGTAAGTTATTACGATGGCCCTGCTAATACTATTGACCAAGCTTTTTCTATTGCTATCGATGCAGCTAATAATGCCTATATCACGGGTTCAAGCCAGGGTGGTACTAGCGATTACGATTATGCCACCGTAAAATACGATACCGACGGTAACCAGCAGTGGATAGCCCGCTATAACAGCTCCAGTGACAGCACTGATCAGGCTCGAGATATTGCCGTAGATGCAGCCGGTAACGTGTATGTTACTGGCCGTAGTCTTAGCACTGACAGTTTTTACGACTACGCTACCGTAAAATATGATACTGATGGCAATCAGCAATGGGTATCTCGATACAGCGCCCCTGGTTATCAGGTTGAATACGCTTGGGACATAGCTCTAGACCAGGCCGGAAATGTTTACGTTACGGGATTGAGCCGGAGCGCTGACAATGGTTTTGATTATGCAACGGTAAAATACGATCCGGATGGAACCCAGCAATGGGTGGCCCGATATGACGGCCCCTATAACGCTAATGACCAAGCCCGAGCTATTGCGCTAGATACTTTCGGAAATGTTTATGTGACTGGCTCCAGCCAAAGCATCAGCAGTTCTGATGATTATGCTACCGTAAAGTATGATTCGGACGGCAATCAGCAGTGGGTAAATCGATACAATGGACCCGGCAACCAAGATGATCACGCTAATGCTATTGCTGTAGACAATCAAGGGAGTGTTTATGTAACGGGCTGGAGTACCGGTGATAATAACAATTATGACTATGCTACTATAAAATACAGTCAAACAATGCTTCTTCCTGATTTTACGGCTAGTGATGTTTGCCTGGGAGAAGCTACTCAGTTCTTGGACAACTCAACCGGAACCAGCAGCAACACCCAATATTCGTGGGATTTTGATGGGGATGGCCTGACGGATGATACCACTGCTGGCGACGTAAGTTACACTTATTCTGAGGCGGGAACCTATCAGGCTACTTTGACCCTTACTGAGGGGGCAGAAGCCAGCCAGAAAAATGTAACTGTTACTGTTTTTCCATTACCACTTGTGGATTTGGGAGCCGATCAGCAGCTTTGTCCGGGGAGTACTGCTACCCTCGATGCAGGCCCCGGCTATTCGTATCAGTGGAGTACAGGAGAGACCTCGCAAGAGATTGTAGTTAGTGAGAGTGGTAATTATTCGGTGATTACTACAAGTAGTAATGGTTGTCAGGGAAGTGATGATGTTACTATCACCTTTGCCGATACCGAACCACCTGTACTGAGTGCAGTTGACTTCACTACGTACACTGCACCCGGTTCTTGTGAAAGCACCCTGACAGAGGAAAACTTCATTAGTTTAGCTCAACTATCCCTCAGTGATAATTGTGACACAAAAGTACGCCCGCTGTTTTCCAATGGTGAAAACGGCGATGAAATTACTTTTCCTTTTAGCTTTACCGATGGTATACTCGTATTTGTTAATGCAGTAGACTCCTCAGGCAACAACGCACCCGAACAAAGCTTGACCATAACAGTATTAGATACTGTCCCGCCCACTATCACAGCTCCTCCTGATACGTTAGTAACTACTGACCCCGGAAGTTGCCACGCCACTATAACATTAAGTAATCCAATTACTGATGATAATTGTACAGTAGTCTCAGTCACAAATGATGCTCCGACTGCATTTCCAGCAGGCATTACTACAGTTACATGGATTGTAACTGATCAAAGTGGTAATAAAAGTCAGGTTTTTCAAATCGTAGAAGTTACTAACGAAGTCCCCATTATTGATGCTATCCATACCCCTTCTGATCCCATTCTTGCAAATACCGAGATCAGTGTCAACGCAAGTGTCAATGATAATAACCTAGTTTCTGCAACTTGGTATTGGGGCGATGGAACAAATGATCCCGGAATTATCAATGGCAACCTGATTAATGGTAGCCATCGCTATACTTCACCTGGCCTTTATGCGCTAACGCTGGAAGTGACTGATGCTTGCGGGGCTATTAGTAGCTATACTTACGAAAAGTTTATCATAATTTATGAGTATAAAGGTTTTGTCATAGGCGGAGGCTGGATAAACTCCCCAGTTGGTGCATATGTAGATAATCCATCCCTACAAGGTAAAATATCATTTGGGTTTGTCGCCAAATACAAAAATTTTTTTCTTAAACGTAAGAAGACTCCAGATGCACCTATTGGGAGCACAGTGCTGGTTTTCAAAACCGCAAATATTGTATTCAGAAGTACGTCGTACGAGTGGCTCGTAATCGACGGTAATACAGCAAAATTTAAAGGAGAGGGCAAAGTCAATGGCAAAGGTCGTTACGGATTCATGCTCTCTGCCGTAGATGGTCATATGAGAGGCGGAGACCGTCTTGATCGCCTACGTATTAAAATTTGGGACAAGCAAGCTGGAAACTTGATAGTATACGATAATCAAATGGGTGCTAGTGATGATGCTGAAGTTCTTCCTTCCATTGCCCAAGGTAGCATCATTATTCATCCCGCTAAGGTTAAGCATGCTCGCTATGAAGAAACAATTGCTAAATCTTCTTTTAGCTCATCACTAGATGAAAACATAACTATTGAGAGCGACTTCCAATGGCAGGTATTCCCTAACCCTTTACAGAAACACCTATTTATCAATATTGATAGCCCCATTAATGAAGAGGCTACTGTAAGAATATACGATATGACTGGCCGTTTGCTTCTGGAACGGAAAGAAAATCTTGAGATTGGTAACAACCAAATCGTAATTCCTGAAGTAGAAAAATGGATAGGCAGTACCAATCAAATTTTATTACGTCTGCAAACACCGTCTCAAGGTATACAACAGACAATACTTTTGAAACCTTAATGCAGTAGGTTCAATTGAGAAAATGATTTCAGAATTATGTCTATTGTGCTTAGGTGCATCCTGAAAACTATGTACCAGAAAATAGTATATTGTCGCCACTTATTTTTCTTGGTAATGAATATTTGATACAATGCCTAACCCCTTCCGAATCACTATTCTACTCTTCCCAGTACTTATTTGCCTTTTATTACATCCTACCCTACTCTCCGCCCAAAGCACCGAATTTGCTGGCTGGCCGGAAATATCCCAGTCTACCCGACCGTGGGCCCGCTGGTGGTGGATGGGTAATGCGGTGGACCATCCTAATATAAAATCTCAGCTGGAACAATATGCCAAAGCCGGTCTGGGTGGTGTGGAGATCACCCCTATTTACGGTGCCAAAGGATACGAAGATCAGTACCTGAAATACCTTTCACCAAAGTGGATGGATGCTTTACGGTACACTGTTCAGATAGCAGACTCCCTGGGAATGGCGGTGGATATGAGCCTGGGTACCGGCTGGCCCTTTGGAGGTCCACAGGTTACGCCCGAATACGCCGCCTCTAAACTTATCGTTCAAACCTACGATATCTCTTCCGGTGAGGCAATGCCCACCATTGTCGTGGATGACAGTCTGCAACGGGCACTGGGTGCTACTCTGATGGGCATTACAGCTTATGATGAGCAGGGCAAAGCGCAGATTATTACTGAAAAAGTAGCCGAAGACGGATCACTTGACTGGTCACCGGAAGCTGGTGACTGGAAACTGTACGCTATCTTTTCCGGGAAAACCCGGCAGCAGGTAAAACGGGCGGCTCCTGGTGGGGCCGGTTATACCCTCGACCATCTGTCAGAAGAAGCTCTTCCCGTCTACCTGGAACGTTTTGATAATGCTTTTGGCGAAAACCCACCCAGGATTCGCTCATTCTTCAATGACAGCTACGAAGTATACAACGCGGATTTCTCCCCGAAATTACTGGAAATTTTTGAACAGCAGCAGGGCTACGATGTGCGGAAGTATTTGCGGGAGCTGCTCACGGAAGAAGACAGCGATATTAGCCGTCGGGTGAAAGCGGATTACTACGAAACCATGGGCTACATGCTGCTGCACAACTTTACCGAACCCTGGTCGGAGTGGATTCACCAGCACGGAGCTTTGTCTCGCAACCAGGCCCACGGCTCGCCCGGTAACCTGATCGATCTGTACGCAGCGGTTGATATTCCCGAATGCGAGACCTTCGGTTCTACCCGCTTCCCTATTCCCAACCTGCCCCAGTACACGAATGACACCCGAAATGTGGAGCCCGACCCGGTAATGATGAAATTCGCCACTTCGGCCAGTAACGTACTGGGCAAACCCTTCACCTCTTCCGAAACCTTTACCTGGCTGGGCGAGCATTTTAAAGTAGCTCTTTCGCAAGCCAAACCAGAAGTTGAGCAGGTCTTTCTGGCTGGAGTAAACCACGTATTTTTTCATGGCACTACCTACTCACCGGAGCAGGCCGGGTGGCCGGGATGGCTGTTCTATGCCTCGGTAAACTTTGCCCCTTCCAACAGCTGGTGGCCGCATCTCAACGGGCTGAATGACTACATTGCCCGCTGCCAGTCGGTATTGCAGGCTGGAAGGGCGGATGGTGATGCGTTGATCTACTGGCCTATTCAGGATGTCTGGTACGATGCACCGCTGAACAAGCTGGACCGGCAACTCACCATCCACGGTATTGAAGAATGGCTCCATCCCACACCCTTTTACGAACTTACCGAAACACTGATGGACCGGGGCTATCAGGTAGACTTTGTATCCGACCAACTGCTGGATAGCCTGGAGGTGAAAGAAAGCGGGCTGCAAACCTCAGATGCTGCCTCCCGCTATGAAGCACTCATTATTCCCCCGGCTCATATGATGACCGTAGCAACCTTTGAGCGCATCCTTTCGCTGGCTGAAGCCGGTAGCACGGTCATCTTTCAGGAGCTCCCGCAGGACGTGCCCGGTTTTCATCAACTCGAGGCTCGGCGGCAGCAACTTAATGAATTGAAAGAATCGATTGCCTGGGAAGATCAGGATGATGGCCGACAGCGAGCTACAATTGGACAGGGAGAGCTATGGCTTACTTCCAATGTAGAGGTAGCCTTGGCCGAGGTCGGCGTACAGCGGGAAAGTCTGGTAGACAGAGGGCTTAAATTTATTCGCCGACAGTCCGATGATGGTGCTTCTTACTATCTGGTGAACCACACGGCCAACGCTATTGACACCAGCATCCCTCTTCAAACTCAGGCATCATATGTCACCATTCTGAACCCTCAGGACGGAAGTCAGGGACTTGCCGTTATCTCAACTCAGGATAATACCACCTCGGTACGGGTAGCTCTGGCACCCGGTGAAGCCTGGATTCTGAAAGGTAGCGATGAGAAACCAACTAATATGGCAGACTGGCCCTATTTTGAGCCTGAGGGCGAAAGCATTGTCCTGGACGAAGACTGGCAACTCACTTTTACCCAGGGTGGGCCCGAACTTCTGTCCGATCAAACGCTTAGCCAGCTTACCTCATGGACAGAATTACCGGACGCCAAAGCTGCCCGCTTTTCCGGCACTGCCGAATACCAGACTACTTTTACGCTGGATGAAAAATCAGCAGATGATTACCTGCTCCAATTAGGCGATGTGCGCGAAAGTGCCCGGGTGTGGGTCAATGATCAGGAGGTGGGAATTCTGTGGAGCGTTCCCTTTCAGGCCCGTATCGGTGAATATTTAAAGGAAGGCGAAAATACCATTCGGGTAGAAGTAGCCAACCTGATGGCGAATCGTATCCGCGATCTGGATCAGCGAGGAATCACTTGGCGCAATTATCACGAGATCAACTTTGTTAACCTGGAGTACCAACCGTTTGATGCATCAGGCTGGGAGCCTCAACCTTCGGGCCTGTTGGGTCCGGTACAGGTCACCCCGCTTAAAAAGACCCGCAATTAGGTGTTATTGAAATCTGACGGAGCGCAAAAGTGAGCCTTGCAGTAGTTTCTGACCAACTTTTACAGGAGTATTAGCGAAATTACGGAAGATTATTTAGCTTTACATAGAGGAACCCTAACTTCCCCTCAAAACGCATCCCATGCGCCAAGCTGCTGCCATCGTACTTCTCTTTGTTTTGGTCCTGTACCATCTGGGATACTATGGCTTTTATCTGGTGGCTAGTTACCAACTGGACAATGACTGGCAGGAAAAAGCGTTTCAGGAAGACTTTGACGAAGACAAGTTGCTGTATACCGCCATCCCGTTTGCCGTACCCTATCAGCGCAATCAGCCCGAATACGAACCAGCGAACGGTGGCAAAGTGGAAGTGGAAGGCAAGTTTTACCGCGTCGTCCGCCAACGTTATGCTAATGACACCCTGCACGTAATGTACATGCCGGACGTACTCCAGGAGGAACTTCAGCTTTCAGTGGACAAATGGCTGGCAACCATCATTCCACTACCGGGCTCCGATAGCGAAGGGCAACAGCTATGGCTAAGCCTGACCAAGAGCTTTCTGATCCATCAGGTACTGCAGCTGGATGATCCGGTACGTCATATCAGCCTTCATACCTACGGAGATGTGACTCTCCCCCGGTACGAATATCTTTCTGTAATTCCATCTCCCCCTCCCCGAGTATCATAATAATCTGACAGGATAGTAAAAGACATTCCATGTTTATCGATAACATGGTCAATCTGCTGTATATAAAGGCGTATTTCTTACTATCCTGCTCCCCCTTACGTCCTGGAAACCCGGCACATAGTTAACGATGCTGAAGCTGTGACTATTCCGGGTAAGTTGTTTCGGACAAGTGAAGCGCGAACAAGGATAACACGGCGCCTTCCCACTCCTGCATAGCAACTTCAGTCAGGCTTGTAAGGCCTATCCGTCAATGCATTAAATGCAACGATCATTTTCTTATTTCTTTAATATGATACTCCATGAAAAAAATATATACCCTCTCTTTAGGTATCGTAGTATTTCTCCTGGCTACGGAGATCGTACGAGCCCAAACTCCTACTGATGCCATCATGATGAATAAGCGGGAGCTATGCTTCGCGTTGATCTATGAGCATGGCTCGTGGGATCAATACTGGGAAGGAACCTACCTTAGAAGTAATGCCACCGTGGCTACGCTCAACAGAAATATACTTATGCCCATGGTCGCCATCGGCGTAACTGATAAAATCAACCTTATTGTTTCCGCGCCTTACATTGAGACCAACTCCAGTGAACCCAACGGGGGAAAATTTGCCGGAGCGAAGGGCTTTCAGGATCTGGGTTTGGCTTTAAAGTCCGAGCTATTCTCCCAGCAACTCGGTAAGGGACAATTTACTTTTCTGAGCACTTTAGGATATTCTACTCCCATCACCAATTATCTCTCTGATTACCGCCCGTACAGTATCGGCTTCGGCGCAAACGAACTAAGTCTGCGCGGTATCGCCCAATATAAGTGGGATCAGGGCCTGTATGTTCGCAGTTCGCTGGCGCACTTGTGGCGAGGGCAGACTAAAGCAGAACGGGATTATTACTATAACAATGGCAGCTATTATACGCCCTGGATGGATGTACCCAATGCCTGGAACTTCGATGCTATACTAGGTATCTGGTTGCTGGACAACACGTTGAAAATGGAGGCCAATTACACCGGATTACGATCTACCAGCGGGGATGATGTTCGTCCCTATAATGCCGGTCAACCGACTAATAAGGTCAACTTCGACCAACTCGGTTTTACCAGCCAATACTACTTCCGGAAACTTAAAGGGCTGGGCGTGCTGGGCTATTACTCGAGCGTCGTCAACGGAAGGAACACGGGTAAGTTTTCCTCCTTCGGACTGGGTGCCACCTACCAGTTTAGTATTTAAGAATCCTCAATCATTTACATCATGAAAAAGAATATATTCCTATACATGCTGGTAGCTTGCCTGAGCAGTTTAATGGTAGTATCCTGCCAGGAAGATTTACCGACCTATGCCGAGTTTGATGCCTACACATTTGCCTCTACCGATGACAATGGCGGCAACTGGACTCCCATTCTGTTATCTGACCCTGCTCAGATTGAAATTCCTGTGCCGGAAGAGGTTACCTCCGATGCCTATCAGGCAGAATTGTCGTCTTTGAAATCCACCATTGCTAACCTGAGCGGAGATCAACGGGCTGCGGTAGAATACTGGACTAATAACCCCACGATCCGCTGGAATGAGATCGCCCTGGAATTGGTTGCCAAGTACAACCTGATTCCCGGCCCCAATGATGATGATAGTTATACCTTACCCAATCCAGCTACTCCGGAAGGTCCATCACCCTTTCCCTTTGCCCATCCTCCCTATGCCAGTCGGATGCTGGCGTACCTGAGTGTGGCTCAGTTTGATGGATTGATTACCGCCTGGCATTATAAATATGCGTTTAACCGGCCAACTCCCAAACAGGTAGATGATGCCATTCAATATGCCTATGCGGACAACAATATCCCTTCGTACCCCTCGGATGGAGCCGTGGTAGCCATTGCTTCGCGGGAAGTGTTATCTGCTATGTTTCCCCTGGAAAAAGAATACCTGGCTAAAAAAGCAGAAGAGCATCTCTCCAGCCTGCTATGGTCTGGCTCTCACGTAGAAAGCGACATTTCCGCCGGGGAAATGATTGGTACCGAAGTAGCCAGCCTGGCACTGACCCGCGCAGCCAACGACGGGATGAAAAATGCCCAGTGCTCAAAATTGGTTTCCGATTCCATCAAAGCAGCTGCCTTTGCCCGCTTTGGTTGGCAGTGGGATAACCTGGAAGAACCTATCCGGCCGGTAGGGCTGACCCCGCTGTTCGGGAAAGTAAAGATGTGGAATGTACCTACCGTAGAAGAGGTAAGACCTATTGCGCCTCCGGCACCCGGCACTCCCGAGTTTGAGGAAAACATCAAGGAGCTGAAGCACTTTGCCAAAAACATGAATAATGAATGGCGGCGCATTGCCAACTACTGGCAGGACGGCCTGGGCACGTATACCCCTCCCGGACACTGGAATAAGATTGCCAAGGACCTGATCGTCAAACATAATCTGAACCCGCTCCGCACGGCGCGCACCTTTGCTTACATGAATATGGCGATCATGGACGCGGGCGTTAGCTGCTGGGATGCCAAATACTACTACCATTATCCTCGTCCCATTCAGACAATTCCTGGTTTTAAAACGATTGCCGGCACTCCCAACTTCCCCAGTTATACTTCCGGGCACAGTGTCTTCTCAGCGGCCGGTGCCGAAGTACTGGCTTATGTCTTTCCGGATGATGCCGTAAAATGTCGGGAAGATGCTCTTGAAGCGGCTATCTCCCGCGTATACGGCGGTATTCACTATCGTTTTGATGCCGAAGTGGGAACCGACCAGGGAATACAAGTGGCCCAGTACACCATCGATGTCGCTAAAGCTGACGGTGCCAATTAATTGAAGGGAAACTAGGGACATTTAACTATTCCAGGACATTTTCCAGGAGGGCATTGCCTGTCCTAACGGTTTCCCATGTCTAAATTTTACATGATAAAATCAACAATACTAATGTATAAATCAGTCATTACCTTTTTCATCTTGCTTACGCTTTCGCTCAGTCTTCAGGCCCAGAATAGCTTTGAAGTGCGGGGAAAAGTAGTAAGTCTAGATGAAAGAGACATATTGATCGGTGCAGTGATTAAGAGTGAGTCCGGCAAGGGAACGGTGGCCAACGAGCGGGGCGCTTTCTCGATAGAACTGACCGGCGGCGTTCAGGAAATCACGATATCCTACTTAGGGTACGAGCAAAAAAAGGTTACTGTCAGTGAAGACAAGACGGATGTGGGAACGATTACGCTTCCACTAAGCAGTACCAGCCTGAATGAGATTATTGTTAGTGCTTCGGCGCGTAGTTTCAACGAAGAGTTTGTGGGTACCAATTATCGGATCAGCCCGCAGGAGATTGAAAAAAGTAACCCCTTGAGCACCGAAGAAATCCTCCGGATGGTCCCGGGAGTTAATATCGTGGGTGATATGGGCCTCTCCAACCGGCCGAACATCAGCATCCGGGGTTCCTGGGGACGGCGATCCAAGAAAGTACTGCTGATGGAAGATGGCTCTCCCTCCGCTCCGGCACCCTACATCGCACCCGGCGCGTACTACAACCCAGTGAGTGACCGCATTAAAGCGATTGAAGTCTACAAAGGCGCAGATATGCTCCGCTTCGGACCCAATAACATGTACGGAGCGGTGAACTACATCACGGCTCTTCCTCCTCAGAAACCGGAGTTACGACTTAAGCTTATCGGTGGTCAGCGAAACTACACGACGGGATTGTTTTCTTACGGAGGTACCTGGAATAACCTGGGAGCGTTGGTGGAAGGCGTGTATAAATCCTTCGATGGCTTTCAGGATAACTCCTCGGTAGAAGTGCTTAATCTCAACGCTAAGGTGTTCGCCCAGCTAAACAAAAACCAGTCGCTCTACTTTAAAGTAAGTGGTCAGTTTGAGGATAATCAGGCTTCTTTGGCATCCATTACGCCCTTTACCTTTGCCCAGGATCCGCTGCAAAACCCTTTTGACGCCGATATCTTTACCATGCGCCGCTACGGGGTAGATATCATTCACAAGCTTATTCCCCGCGCCAATATGAGCCTGACATCTAAAATCTATGCCTCCGATTTTGAGCGCGACTGGTGGCGACAGGTAACCACCAAAGTCCGGGCTTCGGAAGTGAGGAGTTACGTAGGCGAGTCTATTTTTCAGGATCGTTACAGTTATCTGGATGGACTGGACTTTGGTCCGGAAGACTACGTGCGCGTTGGCAGGGTCACCGACGGTCATGAAAGCACGACTGACAGCCGCTGGGCCTTCACGGTATCCGGCCTTCAGGAAACGCTGAACATCCGATGGGATGCCTGGGATTCACCGCAGGAACTGGAAGTGGGCTTTAAGCTGCACCAGGAAGTGTATAAAGACCGCTTGTTGATGGCCTGCAACTCCCGCTGGGCCCGAAGCGGTGATCCTGCCACGGATCTTTATTACCACATGTGGTCGGCTTCGGCTTACGTTCGCAACAAATTTCAATTCAACAAACTGGGCATCATCCCCATCTTCCGATTTGAGCATGTAGACATGTACCGGCAGGACGTACTGGCCCTGGCCCAGAATACCGACCTGAATGGATTGGAAGAAGGCCGGGAGCCAAATATCTACAATGTCTTTCTGCCCGGATTAACCCTGGAGTATCAGTTGCCGAAGGGCGCCGTATTTGGTAGCATCTACGAAGGCTTTATTGCCCCTTCGAAAATCTTCGGTTTTCTGGTAGAACAAAACGGGGTAGTAACCAATCCGTTTGCCGGAGCCAGCATTAATATTCAACCCGAACTCAGTGTGAATACCGAGCTGGGCTGGCGCGGAAGCTTGTTGCAGGACAAAGTCGACGCTCAGCTTACGTACTTCAACAACACCATCCGGAACTTCTATGCCGGGGGCCGGAACGAAGTATTTGACGAATTAGGGAAAGTGAATGTTCAGGGCATTGAGATGTCGCTGGGGGCTGACCTCTATCGTTCGCCCAGGCATCAACTGCGGATGAATGGAAATCTTACCCTGCTAAAATCAACCATTCTTCAGGGGAAGCTATTGGACCGTGACCTGTTTAGTGAAGTGATCCACAGCACGGCTACCCGTCAGGAGTTTATTGAAAAAGTGAATGCCAACCGATCAGCGTATGAACTATATACTACTAACGGTACGGGTAATGAAGCATTGATCACTGACTCGAAAGTCAATGATCAGACGTTAAACCAGATCACCAAAAGTGTAGTAAAATTCGGTGAAGATGGAGTTTCTGAGGTAGACCTCCCCTACTCCCCAGATATGAATGTAACGGCGGGTATCGATTACAACTATCAGAATTTCTCGCTAGGACTGAGTGGTAATTACGTCGGTTCCCAGTTTACCGAATTCAACAATTTTGTGAACGAATCAGCCGATGGATCTATCGGACGCCTACCGGCTTTTTTCACGATGGACGCTTACGCAAACTATGACTTCTCCGTCCGGGAAAAAGCTCACTTCAGTGTTTTTATCAATGGTAAGAACCTGACGAATCAGATTTACCGCGCTTCTCGGCTGAACCGGGCTACCTCCGGAATTTTCCCCGGTGGATTTCGGCAGTTTATTCTCGGGGTAAATATTAGGATTTAAATTATTTGGTGGCGGTCAAGAGACCGGAGTTGGAAGAAGTTTCTTAAATCCCGACTTCGGACTCCGGTCTTCTGTCTATTCATCAGACACAAAAAGGCCAGCAACTCATTGTATATGAGCTTTACTGGCCTTTTTTCGCTTAACTTATCTTAGCAAAAGCTAAACGATATAGTATGTAATATGTTGATTAACGGAAAGCTTGAAGGTAGCTCTCTATCCCCTGTTGGTCTACCATAACGTCTGAACCACGTTGTACTACGAAGTCGTTAAGCTCGGTAGGATCAAAATAGCTCAGAGAAAAGACGCCGGGGTGAGATTTTTTGTACTGTTTTAAGATTT
The DNA here is from genome assembly GCF_022458895.1 of Roseihalotalea indica. Next base: position 747,677 of record NZ_JAINFL010000004.1, read on the forward strand.
CCTTAGTAATCTGTGATTTGCGCTTATCGTGAATAGTAATCATATCTATACAACGCCAATGAAGGCAAAATAATTCATTCTCAGCGGATAAATGTTCATATCACCGATTTTTAAGAGGCTCAAAATCAACAACTTAATTGATGAGCGGTGATTAATGAACAATGAATAGTGAGCAATGAGAATACAATTTACTGGTCATCACTCATTAGTCATCAATCATCATCCTTCTAATTCCTAGTTCCAGTCCGCGTAACTCGGCTAATCCCCGCATACGGCCAACGCCGGAATAACCGGGGTAAAATTTACGGTCGGCATCAAAGAGGAATTGATGGCCGTGGTCGGGACGCATTGGAATAGCCACATCGTCGCGTCCGCTTCTCAATCGCTTCTGCTGTTCTTCAATGACGGCTTTCATCACGGCAAACATATCGGTACTGCCCGCCAGATGGTCGGCCTCCTGGAAGCTGCCATCCTCGTTATGCAGCACATTGCGTAGGTGGAGGAAATGGATTTTATCGCCCAAGCGTTGTACCATGCCGGGCAGGTCATTATCCAGTCGTCCGCCTAAAGAGCCGGTGCAGAAGGTAATTCCGTTGCTAGTTGAAGGCACACTGTCTACAATGTACTGAAGATCGGCTTCGGTGCTTACCACGCGGGGTAAACCGAGAATCGGGAATGGCGGATCGTCGGGGTGAATGCACATTTTGATGCCGTATTCTTCCGCCACTGGAATAATCTGGCTCAGAAAGTAAGTCAGGTTTTCTCGAAGCTGCGCTGCGTCGGTATTCTTATATCGCTTTAAGTGCTCGGTAAACTCATCCAGCGTAAATACTTCATCGGTACCGGGCAAGCCCGCCATAATAGTTTGCTGCAAGGTAGCTTTTTCACTTTCTGACAGGGATTGAACATACGCGTGAGCGGCTTGCTGTTGTGCTTCGGAATAAAGCTCCTCCGCCCCCTTCCTCTTTAGCATGAATAGCTCAAACCCAGCCAGCGCCACCGGGTCGTACCGAAGGGCCAGTGAGCCGTCTTCTACCGGATGCTTCAGATGAGTGCGCGTCCAGTCCAAGACTGGCATAAAGTTGTAGCAGACGATGTTGATGTTGCACTCGCCCAGATGCCGTAAACTTTGGCGGTAGTTTTCAATGTATTTGTCCCGCTCCGAGGCTGCCGTTTTAATGCTTTCGTGGATATTCACACTTTCCACCACGCTCCAGCGAAAACCAGCATTGTCAATCGTTTCCTTTCGCTGACTAATCTCTTCCAGACTCCACACCTCTCCGCAGGGAATATGGTGCAGAGCGGTAACAATTCCCTTCGCTCCCACTTGCCTGATCTCGGGCAAGGTTACGGCATCCTCCGGCCCAAACCAGCGCCAGGTAGGATATAAAAAATGTTCTTGGTTGGTGCTCATATTATACTCCGCTAAAAGAACTAAATCCACCATCGATCGGGATGATGGTTCCGGTTACAAATTTTGAGGCTTCACTGCAAAGGTAGAGTACGGCGCCGTTTAGTTCTTCGGCCTCTCCAAATCGTTGCATGGGGGTATTCTGAATAATGGTTTCTCCTCTTTGGGTTAAAGAACCATCCTCATTCGTCAGCAACCGCTCGTTTTGTTTGCCGATGAAAAAGCCCGGGGCAATTGCATTGACCCGAAGTCCATCACCAAATTTCATAGCAAATTCCATCGCCATCCATTTCGTCAGCATATCGATACCAGCTTTGGCAATAGAATACCCCAAAACCCTAGTGATTGAATGCGTTGAAGCCATAGATGAGATATTGATGATGCTACCGGACTTATTCTCCACCATCGATTTTCCAAAAACCAGCGTAGGCAAAACCGACCCCATGAGGTTCAGGTCTAATACTTTCTGGAGGGCTTCAGTAGAGACATCAAAAACGGTTTGTTCTGGTGCCACCGTTGCCCCGGGCATATTACCGCCTGCCGCATTAATCAGCACATCAATTCGCTCCCACTGCTGAAGAATTTTCCGGTTGACTTCTTCCAGTTGTTCTTTGGAAGTAACGTCACAGGAAAAGCCGAGCACTTCGCTGCTTACGGATTTAAGCTCCTCCAGCTTTTTGTTTACGGAAGACTCGTGCAGACTGAGAATGGCAACTTTGGCGCCCTGCTCCAGGAGCATCTTAGCCATCGCACCGCCCAGCACTCCTCCCCCGCCGGGGATAACAATTACTTTATTGGTTACATCAAATAGATTTTGTTTCATTGGTTTGTGTGTTTAGTTGGGAGTCAGGAGACCGAAGTCGGAAGTCGGAAGTCAGTATTTAAAAAGTTTCTCCTGACTCCCCACTTAGGACTCCGGACTTCTGATTTCTTACTTTATCTTCTTTTTAAATGCTGACATCTTCATTAAGTTAAAGGCAAAATCATAAAGCTCGGTGAATTTTGCTTCAGAAATATAATCTCTTCTTTTTACTTTGTGCAAGCAGGTAACAACCTCGGCTAATGAACGAACAGCATATCCAATAAACTTTTTGAACTCAGGATTGGATTGTCCGATCGAACCTTCCGAGATATTCAACGCTACCGAATCTGCCGCTCGTCTGATCTGTGAAGTTAAGTTATACAATTCTTCATTAGGAAAATCTCGCGTCACGGCGTAGATATCCTCTCCAAAATCCATCGCTTTCTGCCAGATCAGCAGCTTTTCAAATTTAAAACCACCCATCCTTTAACTATTATCTTTTCCAATATCTTAAACCACCTTACTCCTAACTTTCACTAACCCTCTTTCTACTCCGACTTCAGACTTCGGTCTTCCAACTTCTGACTCCCTAAAACCCTAGTTGCCTCGGCAACCATAGGCTAATTTCGGGAATGTAAGTAACTAACAGCAAGACGATTACCATTGACACAAAGAAAGGCAAAAGTGGTCGGATGACGGATTGTATTTTGATATTAGCGACACTGCATCCGATAAATAATACGGTACCTACCGGTGGGGTGCATAGCCCGACACAAAGGTTGACGATCAGTATGATTCCGAAATGAATGGGGTCAATGCCTAGCTGCTGGGTGACTACGGGTAGAAATATTGGGGTAAATATTAGTACGGCCGGAGTCATATCCATGAAGACTCCTACGAACAACAGAATAACGTTGATGATTAACAAAATCAGAAACGGACTGTCGCTGAGTTGCAGTAGACCGGCACTCACGTTTTGCGGGATTTCCTGATAGGCCATCACCCAGGATAAACCAATGGAGGCCGCTACCATCAATAGGACGATACAGGTAGTCAGGGTGGTGCGAATCAGGATGCCGGGCATATCGCTCCAGCTGATTTCCCGGTAGATGAAAGCTAATGCCAGACAATATAACACGGCTACCCCGGAGGCTTCCGTAGCCGTGAAAATCCCGGCCACAATTCCGCCCAGAATTACGACCAACAGCAACAGGCTGGGCAAGGCGGATAATAGTTTATAAACACCTTCTTTCAGCGGTACTTTGTCGCCGGTTGGGTAATTATGACGGTAGGCATAGGCTGCGGCAAAGCTGATAAGTGCTAATCCCATAAGAATCCCGGGTATATAGCCTGCCAGAAACAAAGCAGCGATGGACACACCTCCACTGGCCAGAGAGTAGATAATAAGAATATTGCTAGGAGGAATAACTAATCCGGTGGTAGCGGAAGTAATATTGACGGCTGCGCTAAAATTTTCATCGTACCCCTCCTTTTTCATCCGAGGATGCATAATGGTTCCGATAGCGGAAGCAGCCGCACCCGCCGAACCGGAAATAGCCCCGAACAGCATATTCGCCAGGATATTTACAATCGCCAGTCCGCCGGGTAAACGCCCTACCAATACTTTGGCAAACTCGATCAGCCGCCTGGCAATCCCACCGGTGTTCATCAGTTGCCCGGCCAGGATGAATAAAGGGATAGCCAGCAAGGTGAAACTATCCAGTCCAGTAGCCATGCGTTGGGCAAAGGTGGTGACGGCAGGTAGGTAATCAATGGAAAGCAGCATCGTGATGATGCCCGCCAGCCCAATGCAATAGGCAATCGGTACTCCAATGGCGATAAAAATAATAAAACTGAAAACCAGGACCAGTACTTCGTAAATCTCCATTAATTAGGGGCCGTATGTAGTTCGTTGTAGGTATTATCGATAGAATAGTAGGCGATCAGCAGGCCGGAAATTGGCACTACCAGATACACATAGCCTAAAGAAAGTTGCAGAGAAGCGGATACCTGCCCGAAGATGAAGCTGGTATAGACCAGCCAAATCCCACCGACTCCTAACACCCCTATGGCAAAAGCCACTACCAAGAAATTGATCAAAATATCTAGGTATCGTTTATTCTGAGGAGAGAAACTTCCTGAGATCAGATCAATCGCCAGGTGTTGTCTTTCGCCGGTAGCATAGGCTGAGCCAAGTAATCCGAGCCAGATGAGCAGATAACCCGCTAGTTCATCGGTGAAGCCCAGGGGTGACTGGAACAGATAACGGCTGATCACCTGGAGGCTAACATCCAGCACAATGACGCTCATCAAAATAATCAACATCCAACGTACAACCCGGTCTACAATCGCTCTGATTCTCATTTATTGAACGGCTTTAATTCGTTGAATGAGGGAATAAAGGGTATCGTTGGATTCAAATGCATCGTAAACACTTTGTACATCTTCCTGAAACGGACTTTTATCCGGATAATTGACTTCTACTCCCGCGGCTTTCACTGCTTCCATCGCTTCCTGTTCGGACTCTTCCCACAGCACCCGCTGACGTTCCACCGACTCGTTGGCGGCCTCCTGTACCCACTGCTGCTCCTGCTCGCTCAGCTTATTCCACACTATCTGGCTGATCAGCAGCACATCCGGTACCTGGGTATGCTCATCGATGGAATAGTATTTACATACTTCATAATGGTGCGACAGGTAAAAGCTGGGTGGGTTATTTTCGGCGGCATCCACCACTCCACTTTGCAGGGCGGTATACAACTCGCCCCAGGCAATAGGCGTAGGCGAACCACCCATCGCCTGAATCATGTTAATGGCCGTATTACTTTTCATCACCCGAATCTTCATTCCGGCCAGATCTGCTGGAGTATTGATAGGTCGGTCTTTGGTGTAGAAGCTACGGTAACCTGAGTCGTAAAATCCCAGCCCTCTCAGCCAGAAAGGCTCACCGGATTCCAGAATTTCCCGGCCAATAGGTCCGTCTAGTACCTGAAAGGCATGGGCTTTATCGTTGAAAAGGTAAGGCAACCCCAGCACTTTATATTTTTCCGAGAAGCCTTCCAGCACCGCCGCCGAGACTTTGGTCATGGCGAGGCTACCGAACTGAAGCATCTCCAGACACTCCCGTTCAGAACCTAGCTGGCCGCTCGGGTAAATTTTCATCTGAAGCTGACCGTTGGACTTTGTCTCCATTTGCTCTGCCATATAGACCATCGCCTTATGTACGGAATGGTCTACGGATAACTCATGAGCCAATCGTAATACGGTGACTTCGTCCTTATCAGCACAGCTGTTGGCGAAGAGCAGGGTGGTTAGCCCAATACAACTTAAAATGAATAATTTCTTTATCTGCATTTCACCTTTTTATTTGTGAAAATAACTAAGCATGAGTTATACTTTACTTTGAATTAGCTCTGTAAAAAAGTAACTCTATTGCTTTCAAACACTTGCCCTGAAGCCGGGCGGGCTCATACCGCGCGGCGGCCGCTTTTTCCATCGATGAAAAAGTATGCAAAAAATCTAGAAAACCTTGAAACCGCTCCGGCGGCCCGGTCGCTGCACTCAGACAGCAAGGTTTCCGATGATAGAAAGAGAAAAACGCTTTGCCTACAGCTCACATTAAGCACATAAACTATTTACGAAAAGCGCAAATTTTCCACATAGTGCGCTAAAAATTGTCACTTAATTACTTTTACTGCACCTGATCCTGACTCTTGGCATAAGCCTGCATGGTAACGTAGTATTTGGTAATCATATTGGTCACTTCCCATGCGGGTAATGAGCCTTCGGTCAGGTATTCCAGGTATTTTTCGGTGACCTGAGAGAAGTGAGCTTCGTGCCCCACTTTGTAGCGATCTGGGATCACAACTTCAAAACCATTGTCCGAAGGTTTCATCTCCAGACCGGGATGATCTTCACTCAGTTTCTCTAAGGCTTCCCGAAGGGTTTGCTCAAAATTCTCATCAGCCGCATCCGTAGGTTCCACATACAGGGTAGGCTGGTAGTTTTGGGGTTCGTCCTGCCGGATGATGAGGTTCGCTTTGGTACCGCGCATGATGGAAAAGTGTGTATCAGCGGCACCTTCCGGTGCCTCAAAGTTCCAGATCACCGATACTTTGCCGTGTACTCCATTCACCGTGAAGACGAACTCTCCGTTGGAAAACGTACTCAATACATCATCTTTTACATCTTTCTGAAGATAATCCGGATAGCTATCCAGACCGGTTACTTTATTGAACTGCTCCGGGGTAAGCTCGGTGGCCCAATGACGCGCGCTTACCACTTCGGTAGCGGTAGTGTCAATCGCCTCTTCCGGGAAGCACTCCCACATGATCAGATCCACCAAGTGCGTAGATACATCCACGATACCCTCACCCTGCTGATCGGTGTCAAAAAACCAGGCGGGACGAATAAGCGGGCTACCGGCGACGTATTTGAAGAAGTGGTGCACACTTTCCTTAGAGATAGCCGGATTGTCGGGAGTTCCTTTTTCCAGTTCACCAAAAACGGAAGCCGTATGCGCCAGCTCTTTCTGAAGCATGGTGGTAATCTCGTACCGCTCCGTCATGATGTCGTACAGTAATACTCCATTCTCCTGAGCGGTAGCCATCGCTGATTTCAGCGCCGGATATTCAGAGGGCTTGATCACCATCGGTTTATCAGCCAGCACGTTCAGTCCGGCTTCTACGGATTCTTTGATGTACTGCGTTTTCTTGGCGTTGTTTCCTGAAAGCACTACCACGTTGCCGGGTTGTTCTTCCATCATTTTCTGGTAAAAGTCCGGGCCGGTATAGATTTCCTCAACCCAATGGGTGGGGTCTTCTTCACGGGTATTAAAACCCTCAATCCGTTGTAGATGGAGTTTCACGTCGTTTCCTTCCGGGGCATAGACATGCACGACCGAGTCTACCTGATCGTACATAAACTTCTGCACCAGGGCAGCGTGAAAATGGCCCGGATCGAGCGTCATTAGCTTCACTTCACCGGGAGCTCCGGTAAAATCATCAGTCTTCATGTTCTCCTCAGTGGTATTTTCCTGAGATTGAGCGCATCCTAGCAAAAACAATAGAGCGAGCGCGGTTACGTTGGTTAGATTCATTCTTTTTTTTCTTTTACAATTTTTCCGGATTAGCAAGTTTTACAAACCTAACCAGATCATCGTAAATATGAAGGATTATTTCCCATAAGTAGACTTCAGGGCATCAACATGCTGATAACCCCAGGGGTAACGCTGGGAGCGGGATAGCATGGCATTGGCTTCATCATCGTTCTTAAAGCGCTCATTGATCGGATCCCAATACAATTTGCGTGGCAGCTTCATGGCAATGTGAGAAACCAGACAGGCACTGCAGGAGCGGTGCGCTACCTCAGCCGGAGAGATTGTCTCTTTACGGCTTTTAATACAATCCAGCCAGTTACCATGCTGCTCAGGACTCTCGTACAAGTGAATTTCATCTTCCCCGATTTCTGATTCCAGTATTTTGGTATCACTGGCTGAGAAGGCTTCGGAAGTACCAAAATTAGGATCAGATGAAGTAACGGCCACATTACCCCGTGATACGAATATCCACCCTTCAGACCCTTCAAAGCGAATTCCGTTCGGATAATCACCGCTAATCAGCATGGTAACGCCATTCTCGTATTTAGCAGTCACCTGAAAGTCGCCATGCACATTCCATAGTCCGGACTTGGGGAAGCTCGCTTTTGCCTCTACCTCAATGGGTCCGGTATGCTCGGTGCCCATGCCCCAATGAGCAATATCAATGTGATGTACGCCCCAGCCGGTGATCATGCCTGCTCCAAACTGCTCGCAACGCAACCAGCCCGGACGCGAGAAAGCAGATTTTTCATCGCCAAAGGGTGGCTGAGGGTGGACTCTTTTTTCCGTATAATACACATAGGGCGTAGAACCGAGCCACATATCATAGTTTAGATTGTCAGGAATGGGCATCTGAGGCTCTTCTTCTCCACCCGGGTCGCCCGGTAAGCCTACCTTAACCGTATGTACCTCACCAATCCGGCCATTACGCACCAGTTCGCAGGCTCGCTTAAACTGAGGCCAGGGATTCATGGAGCGCTGCTGGCTTCCCAGCTGAAATACCTGCCCGGTACGATGCATGATATTGCTCATAGCGCGCCCCTCTTCTATGGTCAGGGAGGTAGGCTTCTGTAAGTAAATGTCTTTCCCGGCAATGGCGGCTTCAATGGCGGGCTGGGCGTGCCAGTGGTCAGGCGTAGAGATGATCACCGCATCGATTTCGGGGTTAGCCAGCATCTCCCGATAGTCATCGTACATCTTTACATCCACGAAGTTCTTCTTGCCTTTATTCTCAGCATACCAACCTTCAATAAATTTCTTACCCTCCTCCTTCCGCCAGGTATCTACTTCGCTCACCGCAATGACGCGGGCATCATCGTACTTAAGCGTCTCGGGCAGGTCGTGACCCCGGGCAATTCGTCCGCAGCCAATCTGGCCAATATTGATTTTATTACTGGGAGCCGATTTACCGAAGACGGTAGATGGCACAATGGTAGGCACGGCAAAAGCACCCGCCACCCCAACGGCCGACTTCTTCAGATAATCTCTCCGGCTGATATGATTTTTTCGTTTCATGGTATGTGTATTTTATATTAGTGATCAATGATCAGTGACTGATGATTAGTGATTTTTAGTGTTATTTATTCATCAATCATCATTCATTACTCATCATTCATTCATTGGTTTTTCTTCGCCCGCTGCCCAACGGATGCCGCCTAGAATATGGCGCATAAACTCGGGGTTGGAATAGTGCTCAATGCGATGCCCTAAAGCCGAATACCACTGTCTTCCGCCATCAAACTCGTGATACCAGGATAAAGGGAACAAGTCTCCAAACGTGTTAGCCGGGTATTCATCCCGCCGGTCATCTTCTACGGTCGTTAAATCAGCCGCCAGCAGTACATGATTTTCCGGGTTCATATGCGTTACGTAGTAGCATTCGTCTTCTTTGATTTGCCAGACATCGGGCAGGAAGGAAGTGGAAGGGTTGTTTTTATCCAGCACTTTTACCTCAAAATCCTGGCGTTGGGGGTGGCGAAGAAAGCGTCCGCCGATCATCTGGGCAAACCAGGGCCAATCCCGCTCTGAGCCAACGGCCGAGTGAATGCCGACAAACCCGCCTCCATTCTGGATATAGTTTTGAAAGGCCTTCTTCTGTGCCTCGGTGTCAAAAACTTTGTTGTTGGTATTAGAGAAAACTAGTACATCGTACTGCTCTAAATTATCGTCGGTGAACAGGCTGGGATCATCGGAAGATACAACCTCAAAACCGTTTTCTTTTCCTAATTTCTTGATGGCTTTCACGCTGGCAGCAATGTTATCGTGCACGTAGCCTTCGCCGTTTTTGGTATAAACTAGTATTTTCTTTCCTTCCAGCGAAGGAGTAACCTGCACCTCTACCTGAGGCGGATTGGCAAAATCGTTCCAGTACCGTTCGGCTTCAGCCTGATCTATTTTACCGTCGTACACCATCATACGGTATTTCAGGGCGTACTCGTTGCCGGGCTTCAATGTCCAGTCACGGTCTTGCGTGGGGTTAAAGTTGAAGAAGACATTTTCCTCGCCATCGTTCATACCCGTAGGCCAGATGCGGATTTTCTCGGGATAGTTGTAGTTAGCGGGCGAGGTCATGAACAGTACGCCAGCGGTACCTGCCTGGGTAGGTCCGCTAATGTCGCACCAGCGCGCCCGGGTGCCGTTGCCATCCGACTTATCGTAGCCTTCGGATGTTACCAGCGAGGCGGTGGCGTCGTTCCACTGCTCGTTAGCCCGAAAGCCAAAGCCTTCGTAGCGATACTCTTTAATGGTGAACGGACTGCTGGTAGCACAGCGCATAGTAGAAGTCACATCCACCAGAAATAAATCAGCTTCCGGTCCGGTATTCCAAACCCGGATATCCCAGTCTTCGTTAAGAGCAACCTTGCTGTTATCGGGGTTTTCTTGGTTCAGCACCACGTGTTCATGTTTCGCAGACACTTCACCGTAAACATCACCCTGAATTACTTCGGGTTTTCCTTTCACCTGCACGGTGGCCTGCCCCGAACCAATATTCCAGAAATCAATTTCCTCGCCTTCAAACTCGGTTTTGGTCCAGGGATTCCAGATGCCGTAGTGGTGGTAATGATCGGGCGGCTGAATACGAGTAACCACACCTCCCTTAGGCGACCTCAGCGGGTGAATGTACCCAGCCCGACTGTACAAATGAGAGACATCTTCCGGAACTGGCGCAAGCGTGTAACGGTAGGCCAGCACTTCTTTATCACTAACTTTTAGCTGTATCTCTTCCCCGGTATCTTCCGAAGTAACGGTGGAGTTAGAAACCTCTTCACGTTTCGGAATAAACTTCAGCGCAAAGCTTCGGGTGGTTCCCGGCTGAGTTTTCCCCGTCAAAATCCAGTGTAATTGGGGATGGGAGCCAGCGTTCAGTTGAGAAGAAAGCGGAGTTTCCTTCCCACCGGTAGTCTCTACCAACTGTAGATCATACTCTTCCGAATGTAGCGGAACATGGTCTAGGGAAGCAAATACCGGAGTGTTGATTCGCTGATGCTTACCAGCAGCTACACTGATATTTATTTCTGGTAATTGACTGTAGGCATACAGTATATTAAATACACCAGTCAAGCTGAATACTAGAGCGAAAATAAAAAGTGAGAATGCGGATTTTCCTGCATGAAGCATGTTAAAGATATTGAGGTTGCTGTATTATAAATTAAATGAACTACACATCCATTCAGCCCAACATTTAAGGCTGGCGTGCCTGTGCTTCCGCAGATTGATAAAAGCTTTCGGGTGGCCCCAGATAACTAGGTTTTACTCCTCCAGTATCTATCACCAACTTTTGAAGCACAACTGCCGGGTCAACCATCCAAAACTTCAGCACATGTTTACCCGGAGCCTCAATATAGTGCTCTGATACCAAAATACTAATATTATTACTTACATTTTCTCCCCACGTTTGTGTAGAACTATCGGCATGCATGTTGATGATCTGCGGTTCCTCGTCGTCAATAGACACTGCATACTGTAAGCCCTCGTCATCATGGAAATTGAGCGTGGGAGATAGATACGCGTGCACTTTCACTGCCCCACTATCGGATAAATATATGTTATATTCCAGGTGTGGGCTGTCCCCGCCGGGCGACTGAGAAGATGCCGTGACCGGAAAAGGGGTTATGGCCGATAGGGTGCTCCCCATGTTGGGAATTTGTTGCCAGGTGATGGAATCGCTGCTGACAGCTTGGGTGTAGTGCGCTGCTTCTATGGATACATAACCATTGCTCTCTACAAAACCCGCTATTTCTTCCCGGCTCGGGGAAGCTGGGTTATGGACATTTGCTATCACAGTGACTTTAGAACCTTCTGTACCGTTAATTGTAATGGGCACCTGATGATCACCTTCCGGTACCTGTTGCCAGTTGATCGTGACCCATACTCGCTCTTCTTTTTCAATTTCCCCTTTTTCAGTGCTTAGTTCTACCCAGGGTTCTGATGCTGAAGCAATAAACTCAAAAGATGATTGCCCCCGGTTAAAAATGTCAATATAGTAGCGGGGTTGCTGAAATTTGTCAAATTCGGGCAGTACGGCTTTCTGCTGAGTTTCCGGCCACCATCCGGCTGATCCCTGAATGGCAATGCCCATTGCGGCATCTTCGGGCAGATTAATGGTTTGCACTTCGGGCATGTTGTTCTGTTCGGGTTGCTGCCAGTAGGTATAACCGATGTGAGTCTGATCCATCATGTGGCTCCACTTACCATCCGCTAATTCTTCGTTGTAGTAACGGGTAAGTTCGGCATCCTTCTCGAAAAGCACTTTCACTTTCTCGGACAGTTCATTCGTGATGGCTCGGCCCTGTTCGGCGTACAGATGATTCTTTCCGGCGGTTACGTAGAGCTCATTCAGGTTTGCGCAGGCCTGGATTGGAAACAGAACCAGTTGATAAAAGGCGGCTTGCTGCTCTTCTGGTAAAGTATTGTATAACTCCTCGGCTTCGCGGGCTAGTTGATTATAATCTTCCACTATTCTTTCCGCTTCCCGGTAGTGTACCAGGCTATAGGTTTCGGGTGAAAGCAGCTCCGGCTTCCGTCGACCGTTGTACCGGGTATAGCGGGTCAGCATGTCGGCAATTGTATCGGCATGCTCAGGGCCAAACTGCTCTTCGGACCACAGTTGGGTGTATTCCGGCAACCGTTCCGCGGGCCATTCATTCGGGTTCCAGGCATAGTCGAGGAAGAAGGTGGTGGGGTACTCCATGGGTTTGATATCGCCTACGTTGACGATCCAGACCTGATTGGCTCCATATTCATAGGCCAGATGCATCTGTTCCCAGACTTTGGGAATAGGGTTGGTATTCAGCCACTTGTAGTTTCGGGGACCGCCTACATAATCAAAGTGATAATAGATACCGTAGCCACCTTCGCGCAACGTATCCCCTACTTCCGGTAGTTTACGGATGTTGCCCCAGTTGTCGTCGCAGAGTAATAAGGTTACATCATCGGGTACGCGCATACCTTTGTCGTAGTAATCCTGCACCTCTTTGTATAAGGCCCACATTTGCGGAGTTTCGGAGGCGTCTTTGCCGGTTACCTCCTCCAGTATGGTTCGCTGGTCATCCACAATCTTTTCCAATAGGGCAATCTCGGTTCCTTCTGACATAGGCTCATCTCCATCCCCTCGCATCCCGACCGTGACGATGCTTTCGTTGTCGCCCATTCGTTGTACTCCTTCGCGCCAGAACTGTTGCAGGCTATCCGCATTAGTGCGGTAGTTCCAGGCTCCTTCACCGTACCGTCGCCACTCGTCGTGGGCTCGCATCATGGGTTCGTGGTGTGAGGTACCGATCACAATACCATATTCATTGGCTAAACCGGCATTCAAGGAATCATCATCGTAAAAAGCGCGCCCCCACATGGCGGGCCAGAGGTAATTGCCCTTCATACGCAAAATCAGTTCGAACACCTTCTCATAAAACTGATGATTGAATCCGCCAAATTTTTCTTGAGTCCAGCCCGATAGCGCCGGGGCTTCGTCATTGATAAATATGCCTCGATACTTAACGGCAGGCTCTCCTTTGGTATGCTGCCCGGGAATCACATACAAATTTTGCTGCTGCTTAACCGGCACGTCGGCCCACCAGTACCAGGGCGATACCCCGATCTGCCGGGAAAGGTCATAGATACCGAAAATGGTGCCCCGTTTGTCGCTACCGGCAATGACCAATGCCTGATTTACACCGGGCATTGGGTCTTTAACCACCTGCAACAGAAAGGCTTCCCATTTCCCCTCAATGGCTGACACATCTAGCTTTTTGCTTTTAACCAACTGGTCAATTTCAGGCGACTTACCTAAAGTGCCGATGATCACTATATTTTGAGTTTTGGGCGGTTGCGACTCAACCGTAAGTTCAGGTTTGGTCTGAGTGACTCGCTCAATATCAGCTTGAAGATCACGGGCTGCCCGAATCACCCCGGCATCATCTGAGGTGTTGACATATAACACTGCGGACTCGCCTTCTGAAGTGAGAGCGAAGCTTGACTCAACAAAGGTGTTTGTAACATAAGAGGTACTATCAACTGCCCAGGCTGGCTTACCATTCGCTATGATGAGCCCCAGAGCAAATAGTATCCCAAAAGTCCAGCGCCACGAACTAACTGTGCGCGGACAATAATATGTTTGAATAAAATTAATAGCATTCATTTTTTACTGGTTAAGGCAAGATTTACCACTAATAATGCTTCTCATGAAAAATGATTACAAGCCTGAACAACCGAAGCTATAAGCACTCCTAATTAACAACTTGCATCCCTCCAAAAAACTATATTCAAGGGTCGGTGCGGAATGGAGATGCCGGTAAACCTTCTTGATTATACAGATTAGCCCCCAGCGGATTATCCATCCAAGCATAGTGTACGTATTTGGGGTTACCTACCTGATCGCTCCATACTATCACTGAGTCGCCTTCGATCTTCGCTTCCGCCCAGACAAACTCTTTATCCGTTCCGGCAATAGCAAACCATTTGAGCGGTTCCCCATCATTAGAAACCAACCCGCTACCCACATGATCAAACTGGATGATGACCCGACCTCCTTCAACACTTGATGAGCGATAAACCGGACCGGATGCGACAACCTCATCGTTCCCATACGCTACCTTCAATGCCGCCAGGGCTAGCCGGTCTCCTACGGGCTTTTTTCGGTCGGGGTGAATGTCGTTCCACTCACCCAGATCGATAGTTACGGCCATGCCGGTATTCGGCACGCTCAACGCTTTGAGCTGGGCTTCTCGCATTAGTGCCCAGTTGCTTTCGGAGGGCATGTAATCAACATCCATAAAATTGGGAAGCTGCACGTATAAAAACGGAAGATCAGGTTGCTCCCACTGACGACGCCAATCGGCAATCTGGGCTGCTTGCAATACCTCATATTCCTCCGGTCGGCCAGCGTTACTTTCGCCTTGATACCAGATGACTCCCTTAAGCGCATAGGGAATAAGCGGAGCTACCATACCGTTGAATAGTGCCGCAGGTTGGTTTTGTAAACTGATTCCCCTCGGTAACGACTCATTATTTTTTGAAGCCGAGTACACCGCCCCCACTTTATATTGCCAGTAGCCCATCAGATCGATTGTTTGATTATCTACAGACAGCTCATACGGCTTATCGGGCACAAAGCCTCCCTTTCCTCCCTGATTGATTACCCGAACGACAATCTCATTTTTACCGGGCTTGAGTACTCCGGCGGGTACGGTATACCGGCGTTGCGGATACTGATATGTGGTGTTACCGACGAGCACCCCATTCACATACGCAAAATCAGCATCGACAATTCTTCCCAGCGAGAGCTTTGCCGGTTTTCCGGTCATAGAAGCAGGTATATCAACCTCCCGACGAAACCATACTACGCCATCGAGATTTTTCAGGCCGATGTCTTCCCAGTAACCGGGTATATTGATGGGATACCAGTTTTCCGGAACATAGGTGGTATCGTACCAATGCGGAGATTCGGTAAGCCCTACATCTTCAGGCATTGCTTTCGCACGTTCAGCAAAGGCGGCCTGCGCTTCCCGATTGGTTTGGTTTACAGCCGCCGTATCTTTATTTTCTTCTATGGTCTTCACTATTTCAGGAAACTCCTCGAGCCCTGCTTCACTGGTCCAGGCTTCAATAGGCGTGCCGCCAACACTGGCATTGATAAGGCCAATGGGTACCCCCTCCGCTTCGTACAACTTTTTGGCGAAGAAGTAAGCCACCACTGAGAATCTTCCAATATTTTCTGAAGTAGCGGTTTTCCAACTACCCTGCGACAAGTCATCGGCAGGTCCAGTCAGGTTGGGAGATGTGGGTACGAGAAACTGTCGGATTTCTGAATTATTGGCTTGGGCAATATCCTCCGCATATCGCTCATTGTGCAGTTCCAGGTAATGCACCATATTCGACTGTCCCGAGCAAAGCCACACATCTCCTACCAGAATGTTATTCAGGGTAATCTGGTTGCTGGCTGAGATTTCCATCGTGTAAGGCCCTCCGGCTTTTTGCGGAGGAATCTCAACTGACCACTGCCCGTCTGTTTCGGTAGTTGTCTGGTAACGCTTCTTTTGAAAACGAAGGCTTACTTTCTCTCCGGGTGCAGCCCAGCCCCATATTTTTAAGGGAGTATCGCGTTGCACCACCATGCTATCCCGAACCAATGGCGGCAGCTTTACTTGTCCATAGAGCGGCTGAGTAATCCACAGCAGGATAAACAGTGAGAGTGTCACTGCCACTTTATTCCTAATAAAAGCCATTTAAAAAGTGTGATAAGTTAGTGTTATATATGCAGTAAGAGTTGTGCGAATCAGAATCTACCAGGAAAGGAAAACTTCAGCAAGACAAATGGCTATTTGTTTCTAAAATGTTACCAGAACGTATAATTGCAATCCATTAGATTGAGTACTATGACTGACGTATGAGACGATCATTTATGTGATGTTAAACCATATTCTCTCCTAAGCTCTTCAGTACGTCTCCTTTTTGTAATGAAACATATATAAATAGCCATCGAATTGAATTAACAAACTCAATCCGATGGCTACATCTTAAACTAAATTAGTACCCAGGATTCTGTCCATACTGACCGTTTTCCGCAGTCGGATTGACTGAGGCATCTATCTGCCCCTGAGGTATTGGTCTTAGTGTATGGAACGGCTGAGGGTTAGGTATTACCGCACCAGGTCGGGCCGGATAATTATTATATCGGTTCACCCGCTCGATCAACTTGTTGGTACGTACCAAATCAAACCATCGCATCTGCTCGCCCACTAGCTCACGAGTACGCTCATCAAGGATGTAATCGATGCCCTCGTTTTGCAGATCGGTCAAAGTATTAGCAGTCATGGCTGTTTCAGCGCCAGGAGCTGCAGCCCGTAGTCGAACCACATTAATCAGATCGGCGGCCTCAGACTCATTGCCAAGCTGAAGAGCAGCTTCGGCAGCAATCAGGTAGGTTTCCGCAAAACGATACACGATAAAAGGCCGAACTGAAGTCACATTAGGGTCATTCCCTTCGCGAGGTTGCGTAGAAAGAAACTTAAGCAGAGCCGGGTAATATTTGTTTTGCTCGTTGTATCCGTCGTAATCTGTATAGCCGGTTTCGGTGCCGAAATACACATCCGGGTCAGTGGCTTCGGTAGGAGTGAATACCACATATCTGCGGTCATTGATCGTAGGTTCTACTTCCGCCGCCAGGTAATCCGGCACCAGCCAGATGGCAGTATCCCCTAGCGCAAGCCCTTTCGGATTATTTCGCGTCTCATCATTAACATACCAGACCGTCCGGAAGCTCTTGTCGTACCGAGTGTCATTGATTTTATCAGCAAAAGCAATGTTGGTAGTATAAGAGGTTGGGCAATACCGTACCCACACCCGGCCATATTCCACATTACGAGCCACTCCCGGCGTGTTCTGTTCGTAGAATGGATTAAAGAAGAAATTACTTCGGTTCTGATAACCGGGACCGCCGAAAGCGGTGTTGTTATTAAAAGTAACATCGTCTATCCAGTTTACCTGCCACAGTGTTTCAGAACTCCACTCATTTCCCTGTTCGTGCACCTGCGCAAAGTCAGGCAGCAAGTCTACTCCATAAGCAGCTTTATTATTAATAAGCTCCGTTGCCAGATTATACGCCTGTTGAAAATCGTCGGCCTCAGCAGCCTCAGACCAGGCTCGGGTCAGATACACTTTAGATAATAAGTGCAGAGCGCTGGCTTTCCAGGCACGTCCGGGATTATTGGGTCGGGCATCCGGCAAATCATCATCACCACCATCGGTAATAGATTCCAGATCACTAATGATAGCATCATACGTTTCTTCCAGCGACGCCCGGGAAGCAAAGTTATCGGTACTGGTATTGAATTGTAATGGCCCTGAACCCAGATCGAGGGTAACCCCGCCAAAGGACTGAACCAGAATAAAGTACCACTGCGCCCGAATAAACTTGGCCTCGGCAATCAGCCCGTTTCGCTCCTCGGGTTCGAGGTCGGTAGCTTCAGCACCTAGTTCAATAATCCCGTTGCAGGTATTAATAGCCGGATAGGCATTATTCCAGGCAGCTCCCAAGTCGCCCAAACTAGGGTTTAGCTGGTCATCATACACATTCAGTGGGGGATTGGTGGTTTGTTGGGCATGGGTGTATTCATCCGTGCCGTACACGGTCATATTCATCCCCCCTTCGTTGGCATAGAAATACCGGAATCGCGCATACGCAGCCGTAACCCCCGCCTGGAGACCAGCCGATGTGGTAAAGTATTCCGGGGTTAGCACGGAACGAGGTTGCTCATCAAGACGATCCTGGCAACTAGTGCTTGCCATGACTACGGTTAATGTAGTGGCAAGTGTTGTATATATTTTTGTTTTCAATTTCATGGGAATTAGAATTTTAGGTTGACGCCGAACAAAATCGCTCTCGTGGGAGGAGTGTTAAGTCCTACTACTAAGCTACCTTCTCCGAAGCCCGGAGTGTTGGTAGTGGTGTTGTCGCCAGCGTTAAGGCTTTGAGTAGGCTCAGGATCAATACCGCCCATTTTAACATAGTCTGAAAAGAAGGCCTGGAATGGATTCTGCGCCCGCACGTACACGCGCAATGAACTGATTCCGCTATTTCCAAACCAAGTTTCAGGGATGTTATAACCCAGATTGATACTTCTGACTTTCATGAACGATGCATCATAGTAGCCCAGGGTAGAACCATAATCAGGTTGCTGGCCGGTGCCGGGTTGAGGAAACTCGTTGGTAGGGTTTTCCGGGGTCCAGTAGTCCACGCGAGGCCCGTTTCGGCGTCCTTCCAGGTTATTAATCGGGTTAGACTGGTTTGCCTGATAAACAGTGCTTACTAGCGTACCGCCGACTTTCCAGAAGAGTACAAACGACAGGTCAAAACCTTTATAAGAGAAACTATTAGTCATTCCCCCCGCCCAGGTAGGTTGAGGGCTTCCTAATACAATTCGGTCATCAGCATTGATTACGCCATCGGTTGCGTCAGCCACTCCATCTCCGTCAGTATCAACGGTGATCTGATCTTTGATCTTGATCTCGCCGGGCTCAAAACCATCGGGTAGTTCTGTATCACCCGTTTGCACGATACCGATTTTTTCGTAATCATAAATTGCACCAATAGGCTGACCTACAAACCAGCCATTGTTAATGTTTCGGTCTACCCCTCCCGCCAGATAGGTGATTTTTCCTCGGTTCAGGTAGAAGTTGAAATCAGTCGTCCAGCGGAAGCCTCTTCCGTCTGAGGAATTATCGGTTATATTCACTGAGCTGATTGAGAACTCAACTCCTTTGTTTTCCGACTCACCGACATTCTTCACCACGCTGCTCACTCCTGAGGTTGCAGGTAACGATACACTCTGCAGTATGTCCTCGGTTTTTTGCTGATAAAGTTCCAGACTACCCGTGATTCTATCACTTAGCAGACCGAAATCAAGTCCTAAGTTGGTCGTTGTGGTAAACTCCCACGACAGCGAAGAATTGGGTAATTGGTTCACATAATATCCATATAACCCACTTTCTCCGAAATTATATGGCTCTGAGGTTAACGATCCCAGCGAAGCGTACGGATCTACTGCCTGGTTTGACGTAATACCGTAACCGGCGCGCAGCTTAAGATTGGAAATAGCTCCTATCCCACTCATAAACGACTCATTGCTGATGTTCCAGCCCAGAGCAACTGCGGGGTAATAATACCATTTGTTTCCCGAAGCCAAACGAGAAGAACCATCTGCCCGATAGCTCGCAGTCAGCAAGTAACGGTCGGCATAGCTATAATTTACTCGCCCCATGTAAGAGAGAATGGCCGACTTGGAATAATAAGAAGTTCCCGCGGGTACTGATGAAGTATTAGCCAGACCAAGATTATAGTAGTAAGTGTAATCAGCCGGAAGATCCTGGGCATTGGCTGCACTTCTAAACTGTTCTATTTCCTGGATACTGTATAGTGCAGTCACGTTTAGTTGATGCTCTCCGGCAAAGGTCTTGTCATAGGTAAGCAGATTTTCAATGGTATAACTCCAGCTATTGGTATTTTCTATATCAGCCGCGTTGACTGATCCATTTCTAAAGGGGGTTTGAGAGCCTGAATACGTACCATAATTATCCTGAAACAAATCAAGCCCTACGTTGAGCCGATACTTTAGCCCATCCATGATGTCAACCTCGCCATACAGACTATTAAAAGTTCGCAATCTTCGGCGCTGTTGCTTCCACTCGTTATCCCGATTGATCAGGAGAGGATTCAGGGTTTCCGGGTTAGCACTAAACTCAGCCGGGTTTGTATTGATGGTTCCATCGTCATTATAAGCACTATATAACGGACTAAGGGTAAGCAGAGAAAACATGAGCGAAATATTCTCACCATCGTTAATGTTAAACTGGTTCATGGTGTTAAGCCCAATTCTTATCCGATCGTTAATCTCCTGGTCAATAGTTCCGGTAACTGAATAGCGAGTATAGGCCTGTCCGGGCAAAACGGTCGTCTGCTTGAAGTAACCGGCCGAGAGATAGTATTGAGTATTTTCAGTTCCTCCCCGGGTACCAATATTATGGTCGGTCATGAAACCAGGCTGATAGAGCAAATCCTGCCAGTCGGTGCTTCTTCCGGCAGCCAGATTCGCTTCTTCGTCGGGAGTAAAGGTAAAGGTAGAACCACCCTCACTAGCCGCTTGCCGAAAAGCGGCAAACTCCTGACCGTTCATAAGCTCATACTTATCAATGGCAGAGGTAGGACCATAATAACCATTATAAAACAGCTCAGGCTCGCCGGTTTGTCCTCTTTTGGTAGAAATGATGATTACCCCGTTGGACCCTCTTGAACCGTAGATAGCCGTTGAAGAAGCATCCTTTAAAACGTTGATAGATGCAATATCATTAACGTTAATATCATTGATAGACCCATTGAAAGGAATCCCATCTAAAACGATAAGCGGGTCATTAGAGCCAGTAAGTGACCGGCTACCCCGAATACGAATCTGCGCATCGCCGCCGGGTCTGGATGATGTATTAGTTATCTCTACACCCGCCGCACGGCCTTGCAACGCTTGGCTGAAGTTGGCGACTGGAACTTCTCTAAGCGACTCACCAGAGACCTGGGTGATTGCCCCGGTCACATCACTTTTCTTTTGGGTACCATAACCAATTACTACCACTTCGGATAATTGGGTCAGATCCGGTGCAAGCTCTATATCAATAGTTGACTGGCTTCCTACAGGTACCTCCAATCTTTCATACCCAATGGAAGAAAAAACCAGAATAGCATCATCTTCTGATACCTGTAATGTAAAATTCCCGTCCACATCCGTGACGGTTCCTTGAGAAGTGTTTTTAATTAGAATATTGACGCCGGGGAGAGCTTCACCCGTCGATAAATCCTTCACTGTGCCGGACACCTGTTGCTGGGCAATGGCCACTGGAATAAGCCAGCCCCATAGTAGGCCAAAGAGTACAAACCTTTTCATATACATTCAATTTAGATTTTCGGATGTGATTCATAATATCATGCAGTGTTCACCACCTCTTTTTAGGCTTCTACACTAGAAACTCATTTTATGAGAAATAATAAATTAGATCAATCCATTGTTTAAATATTTTACAAGTATTTAGGTTAAACATTACAATAATATTAAATTAAGCCGCATAACTATCAGTATTAATAATATTATATCTATAAACATAAAATATTTTTTACAATATACGCAACCGATTGCGTATATTTTTTTTAGATTTATGACAAATGACTGTTTCTCATCTTATTCCGGGCACAGAGGTTTGGTCGTTGCTATCAGTCAGGGGCGCCATCGTAGCTATCATGCTCATCGTGATTCAAAATTTTTGTATGTTAGATTTTGTAAAAGACCGGACATAGAGAAAGGAAACGCACTTATGAGGTAACTAAGGGGCAGAACCCCACCCTACTCAATGAAAAAAAACAAGCAGATTACCATTTATGACATCGCTCAAAAACTGGATGTCTCACCTACTACCGTATCCAGAGCTCTTAATGATCACCACAGCATTAGTAAAGAAACCACCCAGGCCGTAAAAAAAATGGCCCGTAAGCTGGGGTACCGCCCTAATTCTGTGGCATCAAGCCTTAGAACGAATAAGACGAATACCATTGGAGTGATTATGCCACTAATTAACCGCCCTTTTATTGCAGCCCTGATCAGTGGGATTGAGGACATTGCGAATCGGCAAGGATACAATGTGATTATTTCTCAGACGTATGATTCGTATGATAAAGAAGTAGCCAATGCCCGAACGCTGTACTCTAGTCGGGTGGCGGGACTTATTTTCTCTTTAGCCATGGAGACTCAGCAGTATGATCACCTTTATCCTTTCCTGCAAAGTGATATACCCATCGTATCCGTAGACCGGATTGCCATGGAACTGGAAACCGACCGGGTTATTATTGATAATTTTGCCGCTGGTTTTAAAGCTACTGAGCACCTTATCCAGATGGGATGTAAGCGAATTGCACATTTTGGTGGTGCTCAGCACCGGAATATTTATCAAGGCCGGCAGCAGGGTTATCTGGCTGCTTTGAAAAAATATAATCTACCTATTGACGAATCCCTTATTGTACACAGCAAGCTAAGCCTGGAAGAAGGGAGGGAAAGTACTTCTTATCTATTAAATCTACCTAAACCACCGGATGGCATCTTTTCCGCGAATGATTCAGCCGCCGTCAGTGCCATTCAATGTGCCAAGCAAAAGGGCATCAGCATTCCGCGCGATCTGGCTATTGTGGGCTTCAATGATGACCCCATCTCTTCTATTATAGAGCCAGGCCTCACCACTGTTGCTCACCCGGCTTTCGATATGGGAAAAATTGCTGCCCAGCAGGTGCTTAAAAACCGGGATCATAAAAATATTGTGCAATCACAAACGATTGTGCTAAAAACAGAACTGATTATACGTAACTCATCTCGGCGAAAGCCTATTCATGAGAAAAATGAAAGTGCTCCGCCGAAGGTAAAAGTATAATGCTCAATGCAACTTCTCATGAGTACCATCCCTTATTGTTATCTCTGGTGATAGCAGGAGGGCTATGGATAGGCAAAAGGGAATTTTAAATTACATTAACAATAACCCATTATTATGCATAAAAAATAAACATATGTTAAAATATATACTCTGAATACACAATTTTTGCTATTTTTATAAAATTACACTACACTCTTTCATAAGTAAAAGTATATTTACCCCTGATACAACCGATTGCAGTAAAATTAAAAAGTCAAGTGTTAAATTACATGATAAATACCATTACCAAGTCAGCTTTTGTATACATCTAGCCAGACTGTTCCATTTCCATGAAAAGCCATAAAGAAGTCACAATCTACGACATTGCTAAGGCACTTGATATCTCAGCAGCCACAGTAAGCCGAGGCCTGAAAGATCATCCGGCAATAAAAAAAGAGACAAAAAAAAGAATTCAGGAAGCTGCCCAGCAGATGGGGTATCAGCAAAATATTTTTGCCAGCAACCTGCGGAAAAAGAAAACCAATACTATTGGTGTTGTCGTACCCCATCTCAACAGTTATTTTATGTCAGCGGTAATTGCTGGTATCGAGAAGGTGGTTACCCAAGAAGGATACAACCTGATCATCAGCCAGTCTCTTGAATCAGTGAAAAAAGAGAAGGCCAACGTCACTACCATGTTCAACAGTCGAGTTGATGGCCTGCTGGTTTCTCTTGCTGACGACACGGAAGATATCACCCATTTTAATTTTTTACTAAAGAAAGGGATTCCTCTGATCTTCTTTGATCGGGTATTTGACGCTCCGAACTGCACCAGCATTGTTATTAATAATTTCCAGGCGGGCTATGACGCTACCCGTCATCTGCTGGAACAGGGCTGCCGAAAGATTGTACACCTGGCCGGAAATTTAACGGCCAGCGTATACGAGGGGCGTCATGCCGGTTACCAGCGGGCACTGGCTGACTTCGATCTGGAATATGACCCTAAGCTTATCCTGTATCCGGATTTGCGCGATTCTGATAGTGGAGATATAGCCCGGAAGATTCTGGCAATGGATACCCTGCCCGACGGAATTTTTACTGCCAATGATACCTCTGCGGCTGCCTGCCTGAGTGAATTGAAAAGGGCTGGAATCAGAATTCCTCAGGATATAGCCATCGTAGGGTTTAATAATGATCCGCTATCCCGGGTTATCGAGCCGCCCCTAACCACCATTCATTATCCCGGATACGAAATGGGAGAAGTTGCAGCCCATACCTTAATTAACCGATTGAAAAACCTGCCAGATAATCGGCTCAACACCATCGTCTTACAGCACGAACTAATTGTAAGAGAATCATCATTGAAAAAATAATTTTTTGTCATAGCCTGAATTTATCATGAATAACCGCCTACCTTTTTGCTTCCTTATAGCATTCTTTATTTTCCACACCACACTACTGGCTGAAGACGGCTACCGGCTTTGGTTAAGATACGACCTGATATCAGATAATGCCACACTAACCACCTACCGTCAGGCAGTGCAGGGATGGCTGATTGAGGGCGAGTCCCCTACCCTGGATATAATTGATAATGAACTGCAAATGGCAATCAGCGGTCTGTTAGACCAAACGGTGGCCCCGGTTACCCAGCTTAATCAGGATGGCATTCTAGTAATTGGTACCCCCGATAATTCGCCCCTGATTGCCTCTTCTGAATTGGCGGAACAGGCAACTGCCCTATCAGACGAAGGCTTTATCATTCGTAACACCACCATCAATAACCGGAAGGTGATTGCTATTGCCGGAAAAGGTGAAACCGGAGTTTTATATGGGGTATTCCATTTTCTTCGACTGCTGCAAAACCATGAAGATATAAGCAACCTGAACATCCGCAATGAGCCTCAGATCATGCACCGGGTGTTAAATCATTGGGATAACCTGGACCGCACGGTAGAGCGAGGTTATGCAGGGTTTTCTATCTGGAACTGGCATACGTTACCTGATTATATTGATCAGCGATACATCGACTACGCTCGGGCCAATGCCTCCATTGGTATTAATGGGACTGTACTAACCAACGTCAACGCGAATGCCCTGGTACTAACGCCCGCTTACCTGGAAAAAGCCGCTGCCCTGGCCGATGTTTTCCGCCCTTACGGACTACAAGTATACCTAACCGCCCGCTTCAGCGCCCCGGTAGAGATGGGCGGACTGGAAACGGCTGATCCGCTGGACCCTAAAGTACAGCAGTGGTGGAAAGACAAAGCTGATGAGATCTATGAGTATATTCCTGACTTTGGTGGATTTCTGGTCAAAGCTAATTCGGAAGGTCAGCCGGGGCCGCAAAACTACGGGCGAAACCACGCTGATGGAGCGAATATGCTGGCCGATGCCGTGGCGGAACACGGTGGCATTGTGATGTGGCGCGCTTTTGTCTACAGCGACGAAGTGCCCGATGACCGAGCCAAGCAGGCATATGATGAATTTAAACCGTTGGATGGTCAATTCAGAGATAATGTGCTGATTCAGGTGAAAAACGGTGCCATTGACTTTCAGCCACGAGAGCCGTTTCACCCGCTTTTCGGAGCGATGCCAGAAACACCGCTTATGATGGAATTTCAGATCACCCAGGAATATCTGGGGCAGGGAACGCATCTGGCCTACCTGGCTCCCATGTACACCGAGGTGCTCAACGCGGATACCTACGCTAAGGGAGAAGGCTCTACCGTAGCGAAAGTGATTGACGGAAGCCTGCATAACTATTCCACTACGGGTATTGCCGGAGTGGCTAACATCGGAAATGATCGCAACTGGACCGGTCACCAATTCGGGCAAGCCAACTGGTACTGCTTTGGCCGGTTAGCCTGGAACCCTACCCTATCCCCTTCAGCCATCGCCGATGAATGGACCGGGATGACCTTTTCTAATGAGCCGGACGTGAAGCAGTCTATTAAATCGATGATGCTGGCATCACACGAAGCGGTAGTAAATTATATGACGCCTCTGGGCTTACACCATATCATGGGTGCTGGGCACCATTACGGCCCAGGCCCCTGGGTCAGCGAAATGAGCCGCCCGGACTGGACATCGGTTTATTACCATCAGGCAGATAGCAGTGGGGTTGGATTTGACCGTACTGCCTCCGGAAGCGATGCCGTTGCTCAGTACTTTCCTCCGGTGGCCGAGATGTTCAGTGGTCTGGAACAATGCCCGGAAAAATACCTGCTGTGGTTTCATCACCTTCCCTGGGATTATAAACTACAATCAGGACGCAGCCTGTGGGATGGCATTGCTCAGCACTACCAGATGGGTGTAGATACCGTACGGCAAATGCAACAGACCTGGAACAGCCTGGAGGAATCTATTGATGAAGGGCGGTTTAAGCAGGTGCAAGCCTATTTGGAAATTCAGGCGCAAGAAGCTGTTTGGTGGAGGAATGCCTGTTTGTCCTATTTCCAGACCTTCTCACAGATGCCAATCCCCCAGGGAGTTGAAAAGCCGGAAGAATCTCTTGACTACTATAAAAGCCTCTCCTTTCCCTACGCACCGGGTATCCGTCCACGTTGGTAGCTTTTTAATGATGGGTGATTGATGAATAATGATTAATATGCAGAGAAAACACCGCTTATTATTGATCATCAGTCATAATTCATTAATCATTAGTCATCGTTGTGAAAGTTACTACTGTACTGACGCACCTGGCCGGAATTCTTTTTTTTCTAAGCATCCCACTGGTATTCTCGCCTGAACTGCGTCTAGGTTTGGAAATCCAGCGTGAGTTGTTGGGTTATTCGTTAATGGTAGGATTCTTTTATCTTAACTACCTGGTATTAATCCCACAACTCTATTTTAAAAAGAAGTACATTTGGTTTATAGTAGCTATTCTGGGATGCTATTTCTTTATCACCTTCTTACCACAGCTCCTGATTCCGTTTGCCGATCGCTTTGAGATGAGACCGGGTCGTCCTGCCCCGCCCCCGGGTATGGAAAGACCACTTAACCCGGCGTTAATCCGACATCTGAGTCATACGGTGTTTTCGTTCTTTCTGGTCGTATTTGTGTCACTGGCTATGCGGATCAATCGTAAGTTAAAAGCAACCGAACAGGAACGGGTGCAAACGGAGCTATCATTACTTAAAGCCCAGGTCAATCCGCATTTCCTGTTTAATACGCTAAACAGTATCTATTCACTCGCCCTGGAGAAATCAGATATGACGGCGGATGCTATCGTCAAACTTTCCGGTATGATGCGCTACGTTCTCCACGACGCCCAGCAGGATGTGGTATCCCTTTCCCGTGAGGTAGAAAGCCTCAGCGATTATATTGACCTGCAAATGATCCGGTGGGAAAATTCGGTTAATGTGGATTATCGGGTATCAGGAGAGACTGATGGAAAGTACATTGCTCCGGTCATTCTCCAGCCTTTTATAGAGAATGCCTTTAAACACGGGGTGAGTACTGAAGCAGAAACACAAATCAATATTATGATCATTATAGAAGGCGAGCAACTGAAACTGAGTGTAGAAAATGAAAAGGTAAAACTCACTAACCAACACGAAGAAAGAAGCGGTATGGGGATAGAGAATACCCGCCTTCGCCTGAACCTGATTTACCCATCAGTCCATACCCTGACCATTACCGAAAATGAGCATACGTTTCAAGTAGCGCTAACGTTGAAACTTAAAACAGGAAACGCATGATCTCCACCATTGCTCTGGATGATGAAACCCCAGCCCTAAAAGTGATTGAGAACTTTTGCCACAAGATTGATTTCATCGATCTGCATAAGACCTTTACCAGTACTTCTCAAGCCAAAGATCACCTGAATAATTACCCGGTTGATCTGATTTTTCTGGATATCAATATGCCAGCCATTTCCGGCATTGACTTTCATCAAATAATTCCCCCGGAAACCATGGTCATTTTTACTACTGCCTATAGCGAATATGCCGTTGAGGGGTTTAATCTTAAGGCAGTAGACTATTTGCTAAAACCCTTTACCCTGGACCGCTTCGCGCAGGCGGTGGAAAAGGCAAAAGATTTGTACCAGTTTACCCAAAGCAAAACCGAACAGCGCTACCTGTTTATTCGAGCCGATTACAGTCTGATCAAGATCGATACAGAGGCTGTCTTGTACGTGGAAGCCATGGAGGATTACTTACGCATACGTCTGAAAGGGCAGAAGCCGGTGGTGGCCCGCATGACCATGAAGGCGATGGAAGAGAAACTGCCAGCGGCTGATTTTGCCCGGGTGCATCGTTCGTATATTGTGAATATCCGAAAAATTGAACAGTTGCGTGGTAGAATCGTGACGATAGACGGGAAGGAACTGCCCGTAAGCAAAGGATATCTGGATAATCTTAAACAGTCCCTTCGTTCATAATTTTTTATTCTTGAGGTTTTTCACGTCCAGCGTAGAACACCCCGGCCGACATTCGCAACACTAACGAATGCAACAACTAATAAACATCAGTTTTTTTCATCATGGCTTGGGTAATGACACTATAAGGGTTAATAAACAGGAACTGCTTACTCTTCTTTTGCATATTGGTTCAACAGGGCGATCATCTCCTTATTTTTAGCAATTCGGGCATGGAACATCGCATACTCATCTCCCGGAGCATGAAGGTAAGGGTCAGCACCGTTCTCCAGTAGCAATTTGGCAGTGGTGTAGTGATTATTTTTAACGGCGTCAATCAGGGCGGTACCATCACCGGGTACCTGTTGATCTATTTCTGCCTTTTGCGAAATGAGGTACCTGACTACGTCCAACTGACCATTTTTAGAGGCGGCAATCAACGCGGTGCCATCGCCCGAAATACTCTGGTTAATCTTCGCATTTTGGGAAAGTAAATACTTTACCACCTCAAGATGACCGTTTTTGGCAGCAACTAGCAACGGAGTTCCGTCGCCCTGTACTGCCTGATTTATTTCTGCCTTTTGCGAGATAAGATATTTTGCTACCTCCAGATGGCCATTTTGACAGGCATTAATTAATGCAGTTCCATCACCTCCCAGTTGCCTATTAATCTCTGCGCCTTGGTCCACTAGATATTTCACAAACTCCAATTGACCATATCTGGCAGCAGCCATCAGGGGTGTTTCATCTCCGGCGGCATGAAATTCTATATCAGCCTGGGCTTCTACCAGTAGTTGTCCTATCTCTAAAGCCCCATTTCTGGCAGCTGCCACCAGGGGTGAACGGGGTTCGTCATCCCCGTAATAGGTACAGTTAGGGGTGATAGTTTTAATCAATTCGGCAACTTTTGATTGATCATTGGCCTTCACCGCGCTTAGTAATTCTCTACAATCCTGAGTATCTCCCTGCGCAACTGCTGGCAGCGACTCTTCCTCGGCATGCTGAGCAAGAGCCGATACAGGCTTGTTCATAATAATGAGGGTAACCAGGAGGATTGGAGCGATAAAAGCATATTTCCAATAACTGTGGGGGTTGGATTTCTTGGCGTTCATTTTTTTTATTCGTTGTTTCAGTAAGGATTGATTATAATTCGTCGTGACGGTGAGCGGCTTATAGAAGGTAGTAATTCGTAACAGGCTCATCTGATAAACACGCTTTTCCACCGTTTTGCTAGCCAGCAAAAGATTATCCGTTTGATATTCCAGATTTTTTTCAATCTCTTTTCGGAGTACCCATACCAGGGGGTTGAACCAGAGGGCAATGATGGCGATCTCTGATATCAGCAGATCAACGCTGTGCAAATTTTTAGCATGGATTTTCTCGTGGGCAATAATTTGCTCATACGTATCCAGGTCATAGCTTTCGGGGTTAATAAAAATATAACCAAAGAAAGAACAAGGTTCTTTTATCTGTGATGTATTAATAATTATATAACCTGTATCAGCTATCTTGTCCCTACTGTTCAGTGCTTTCCATAGGATACCCAGCACCTGCGTAATGAGGTGTAAGAAAAAAACGATTACCCCAAAACAATAGATCACGAACAACCAGTAAGCTACTTCCGTGACCGGCTTCTTCTCCGAAGGGTACGGTGTAGTCGTTTGGTTTTGTTGAGGTTCAGATACATACCTCTGGGTGGGAGTACTTGCTTGATCCGCCGGCATGTCCAGTGAAGTTAGGGATGTTTGGTCATGGATGCGTTCTATTTGAGTCGAGAAAAACCCTTGAATACTGACCAGTTCGGGTAAGGAGATAAACGGAAGTGCAAATGTGAAGACCAGACAGCCAAGCAAGTAGATTCTATTGAGCGCAAAAAAACTCTCTTTCTCAAGAAAAACCTTATAAAAGATCAGTAGAACCGTGATAACCAAGGAGGCTTTCAGCAGAAATATAATCATGGCTTTAGGATTCTTTGGACGATTCGCCGTGCGACGGTTCGCCGCCCGATTGAATTATTTGAATGATTTCCGCTATTTCTTGTTCCGAGAGGTTTTCTTCTCGGGCGAAATGAGCCAACAATTTGGGAAACGAGTTTCCAAAATATTTTTTCTTAATATTCTCCAGATGCTTTCTACGATAGTCTTCCAGGAGGATGAGCGGACTATACTGGTGCGTGTTTCCTATCTTTTCCGATCGTAGAAACCCCTTCTTGACCAGGATTTTAACGATGGTAGCAACCGAGTTATAATGGGATTTTGGATTGGGCAATTTATCGATGATATCGCGAATAAACACCTTATTTAATCGCCAAACGATTTGCATGATTTGTTCTTCTCGAGTGGTGAGTTGTTTCATAGCAGCAGGAATATAAATCAAATCTACTAATCTTTTAGTAGAACTACTAATTAATTAGTAGTTTTAATTTGAATCATTTCTATGTCGGAATAAGCTAGTAATTACCGATCAATACTTTTAGCGTTCCGCGCTGGACGTGGATGAACACGCGAATATGGGCCTCCCAGGATGGGAGTTACCTAAATTAGGTGGGCGATATAGCCGTGAGTTCGATGAATAAAATAACGGCTTCCTGAGAAAGTGCCTCAAATTCCACTTCAGGCACATCCCAAAGAGCCAGCCCGTCGCGTGACTGTACTAAGCGATCCTGTACTTCAAAGACTCCATCAACCACAAAAGCAAATACTCCGGCGGACGCGTTCTTCACCAGGTAGCTCCCCGTACCTCGACCTACAAAAGTACCAATACCGCCCAAGTCACAATCAGCAAATACCAGCGGGAACAGCTCATCATGCGCGAAATCCAGATCCAATACCTGCATAGGGGAGCGAATAGAAGTAGGAGAGGCATGAAATCCGATTTGTAAAAAATTAACCAATACGGAAGTGAAAGGGTTAATGATTTTAATTTCAATATCCCGTTCCGGAGAAATCCATCCCGTCTGTCCGGCTTCCAGCGAAGCAGTAATGTCACCACTGATATTGATGCGGCCTACGACCGGAAGGAGAAGAAGGGATGTCCCTTGTTTGACCAGGGATTTAGTGTGCGCTCCTCCATTCAGGGTATCATCGTTAAAAAACATAAAAATACCAATAGGTGCTTTATGTTCATCTTCGTAAGAGTCCACATTGAATGTATGGTAACTGCGGTACTCAATTCCCTGCTGGGTTACGCCCCGCTGATTGGCTAAATAAATGGTTCCTTTGGACTGGGTGATCATATTAAGATAGGATAGGTAAGTGTTCCTTATCGGTGTCTACTGTTTCTCCCTGTCTCAGTGCTTTGGTTTGATCGCCCGAAGCCAGCAGCAAGTGGCGATCTACGGTTGCGAGCCAGGTCATTGGTTCGCTGTAGAAATGAATTGCCACCCGGTGCTGTTGGATATCCCGGATGTGAGATTGCAGGATCTCAAATTGAAACTGACGGAAGGGCATACACCGCTTTCCCAGCATATTAACCACATCAGGAATTTTCTCTTCCAGTTGCCGGATATAGTTCACAGCTGCCGTACTAACTTGCTCGTGCAACTGATCGGCATTGGGCAGGTTTTGAGCCATCTCTTGAAAAGTGGCGTATGTGCCTGACGGGTCAAGTTGCTCGGCCTGTATGTAAAACTCTCGGTGAGTATCTTTCAGTACGTACTTCTCCCAGGCACCAATGGTGGTGCTATCGATCAGTTTACGGTAACTAAAATGGATAATTCCCGGTATCATCTCACAGAAGATTATAAGCGGTTTGTGCCTTTAATTTTCATAAAGACTAAGCTTCTACCACAATAGCATGGGTCAGAGCAAAACCATCGCTGATGTTTCCGGTGACGGTGGCCAGTTCCTGTGCGTAGCCATCGCGGAACACATTATCCCGGTCATTGGAGGTATCCTGAGTGCCGTTGGTATAATAATTTGTGGCTGTGGTGTATACAGTGTCGGTGATATCGGCGGGGAAAGCAATTTGGGTCACCAGCAGGGAGGTGCCGCTGGCATTGTAGATGTGCACGTGGATGTGAGGAGCCCGTCCGCGATACCAGCCCGGAAAGATGGATGTAAAAGTCACCAGCCCATCGGCATCCGTGACCTGACGGCCCCGCAGAAAGTGAGCATTGGTAAGATTCACGCTTTGCATGCCCGCCCCTCCGTACTCGGAGTAGTTTCCATCGGCATCGCAGTGCCAGATATCCACAATCGCTCCTTCCAGTCCGGCACACCCATTGTTTTTGTTTTGAATAGTAATGTTAATTGCCATTTCCACTCCCTCGCGGTCGGCCCGGATGTCTACCCGCTCCAGGGAAGAAGGCTCATGGGTAGGGAAAGGCCCTTCGGTTTCCCGGGGAGTGAGGGTGCAATCGCCACTTTTACCGGTGGTTCCTTCCATATTTTCACCCGTAACCGGAACGATGTCATCTTCTTTCGTGCAGGCTAGCAAAATTGGGGTAACGGTGACGAACCCCAGTCTTTTTAAGAATTCAATTCTTTTCATGTGAGACTATTTTTTGAAGCTAATACGTAAGGAAGGCTTAAAAAATTTTCTTCCGTCCCTGGAATGAGGTGAATGGCCCAAATGTGTAGACTAATGGCATGCAATCTTCTTCTTCATTCCCTGCACTACCTAAACAGCTATCGGTAGAAAGGAATATTGTAAATTTCTCCCCTCGGCCCATACACTGGTTCAGGTTGACCCAATTCAAGTGCTCCCAGGTCCGGCGCTTCACCCTGAAAGTCGTCATTTACATTCGGTAACCGGAGGCCCGCGTCTACTGCTTTTCCTTCCTCATCCAGGGTAAAACTGAGGTCAACCGCGTGGTATATCCGGCTGGGTTTCTGAGGATCGGGCGCCGATAGATTTTCAAAGATATCGTAACCCAGCTCAACACTATGCTCATCCAGCCCCGATGCAGCTGAGAAACGTTCCAGCGAAGTAAACTCCTGCCCATTCTCGGCTATTGTGATTGAGTAGTCGCGCAACGCTCCCTCGGTAGGTGAAACCCAACGATAATTATTTTCAGTGGCATTATTGGGGCGATACCCGTTATAGTCTGAGGTAGAATAGGCTGTGGCATTAGGAAATACGGCAATCGGACGGTTAGGAGCATCCGTACCCAGAAACAGATTATTCCGAAAGTGGGCATTGGAAAAAGTTTGCCCGTTGGTATTTTCGCTGATAACCGTATTTTGAAAAACATACAACCCCACTGGTTTTGACATAAACTTAAAAGCGCACCCGGTAGGGATATGATAAACGATATTCCGGATAAAGTAGGCAGGTCCACCGAATACCGGTTGTGCACTAAGCCCGCACTGGGCAGCATTAACGCCCCGGTTCCGCATCACCCGGATATTATGCACTCCTCCATCTGCTTCAATAAAATCATCTGCCATGAGATGAATATCATTGTTCAGAATGTCAATAGATACGGCCTTCAATTCCTGCGACTCTTCGGGAGTGCCGTAGGTAGAAACGGTGATAGCATCGTGGAAGTAGGCAATGGCATTGTGCTCGATGACGTGACCGGAGCCATATACTTTGATACCGATGTAGCTGTACATCTTATTTTCTCCGTAGAGGCTCCGGGAGTTGGCCCACCCCAGCAGCCGATAGCGATCGTCCCGACCAATCAGCACGTTATCCGCCAGGTAAAAGTTAGTGGAGCCGGCATACTCGGTGATGATGCCCTCGCCCACTTCCTCCAGACGGCAGTTCCGGATGGTCAGATCTTTGGCTCCGAGTGTATGCTTATGTCCGGCATCAAACGCAATGTCAGCGTTGCGGATTGTAAGTCCTTCAAAGATGTGGTGTTCCGTAGCACTCACGTCAAATAAGGTGTGCGCTCCCGCTCCGTCAAAGATGACTTCTCCATCTCGGGCGGCCCGAATCACAATGGGCCGCTC
The DNA here is from genome assembly GCF_022458895.1 of Roseihalotalea indica. The sequence goes on from NZ_JAINFL010000004.1 coordinate 781,679, forward strand.
GGCGGTTCCCTTCGCAGTTAGCCGATACGTACCATGAAAGGTAACTCCCTCGGGATTCACATACTGATACCGATCAGCCTCATAAAGGCCAGCGTGGACTTCAATAATATCACCGGGTTGAACCGTACGTTCTTGCACTACCGACCAGTCGCCGGTTCCGGCCCCATAATAGGCTCCCTGTAATGTAGTAAACGAAGGTTCCTCCTTCGCATCAGTCCATTTAGCCGGATACACATGCAATACCCGCCCATCGGCAGCGGCCTTAGGTTCAGCGCGGGTTTTAACTTTAGTAATTTGTACGGATTCTCCTTCCACTCCGTCCGGGTCTTTCATGGTAAAGCGGCATTCGTATTCAGTGTCTGGAAGAACATTCAGAATACTTCCGGCAAACTGATGGGGCACCGTGTAATCCATGTACTCAGTCTCCCGAATCACCCGTTCGTCTCCCATCCGTAGCAAAGGAAGCGCCTCTTTCCATTGCTGGGTGCCTGACACCCGATAGGCTACCTCAACCGTAGCATTTCGGTTCTCATCTCCCTCCAAATACCATTCGAAGCCAAGGTTCGTCAGCGTTGGTGGATTAATAATAAATTGCCCTGGGCGTACGGCGTCCTGAGCTGATAGGGATAATGTAAGAACGGTATTGAGGATTAAAAATAGAGATGTACAGGCAATCGCCAGGGTATTGATCATGGTATGGTTCAGGTTGGTATCAGTATAAATTTGCCCTAAAAGATAGAAAAATTATGCTTAGCGGGTATAGTAAGCACATTCAAGTCCACCATGAAAAATTTTTCATCTCGTGCTCTTTTCCTAACCTGAGCATGAGAAAAAAAGTGGCCAACCCAAACTCTTTGGCTGGTTAGCAGTACTGTATAGGAGTAATAAACCTAAAAAATTAATAAGCATGCAAAACCTAGAAAATAAAACTGCCCTCATTACCGGAGGAAGTAAAGGAATTGGTTACGGAGTAGCCGCCGCTCTGATTGAACACGGAATGAAAGTAGCCATTACCAGCCGCTCTCAATCCAGTGCCGATGAAGCCGCCAGCCAACTCAACAAGTCCGGCAAAGGACAGGCATTGGGACTGGCTGCCGACGTGCGTGACCTGGCCTCTCAGCAAAAAGCAGTAGACAAGCTGATGAGCGAATGGGGGCAACTGGACCTGTTAGTAGCCAATGCCGGACTGGGACACTTTGCCTCGATTGAAGAGATGACCCCGGAGCAGTGGAGCGAAACCATTGACACAAACCTTACCGGAGTATTCTACAGCATCAAAGCCACGCTGGAAGCATTGAAAGCCTCTGAAGGCTACATTATTACCATCTCTAGTCTGGCCGGAACCAACTTCTTTGCCGGAGGCTCTGCGTACAATGCCAGCAAATTCGGTCTCACCGGCTTCACCCAATCCGTGATGCTGGACCTGCGACAGCACGGCATCAAAGTATCAACGATTATGCCTGGCTCCGTGGCTACGCATTTTAATAACCACCAACCCAGCAGCGAAGATGCCTGGAAAATTCAACCCGAAGACGTTGGGCAGATGGTAGTAGACCTGATGCAGATGAACCCTCGTACGCTACCTTCCAAGATTGAGGTAAGACCATCGCAACCGCCAAAGAAATAGATCAATTGCGAAAGCTTCTTTATTCCAAGGCAGCTTTTTTTATAATTACTGTTTAGGCCACTTGGTCTCAATACCCTGCGCGCGAATGAACTGTTGAAAGTCAGCCAGTAATGAGCTGCTTTCCCGTACGGCGTGGGGTGAGGTTTTCTTGTTACGCACAAAAGCGGTCAGCATTCCAACCGCCTCACCGATACTCCATTCTACCGGGTGCAGGCGGTAGCAGCCATTGGTGATGTGGGTAGTGCCGATGTTCTTATTAGCGGGTAGCAGATTTTTCATCCGTTGAGGTAGTAGCGCTCCCAAGGGGATCTGGAAAGGAAGAGAACCGAAGTCAATGTAATTATCCCCGCCAGTGCTGGGGTGCAGGTCAATATGATAGTAACCGATGCCCACGCTATCGTAAAAATTAGCAGCGGTGCCGCCGTTCTCCTTACCTGCTACTAATGCCCGGTTTTCTTTTCCCACATGCTCTTCCAACACGGTAAAAACCGCCTGAATTCTCCGCGATTCCCGAACGTAAGGGTATTTCGCCAGCCCATCATCGGTACCCATCAGATCTCCTCGCAGGCGTAAGCCCGGCCAGCCTTGTCTGCCATCAGGGCGAGGTGCTTCGGTTTGAAGCCAGTAAAACAGGGATAAGCTTAGTTGCTTACTTTGGGCTATGTGCCGGTCAAATTCTTCCTGCGATACGTCTATGAGGTTTCCCATCATATAATCATTCTGCGGCCAATTCACTACCGTACTGCCTCCGGCGTAGGTTCCGGGCTGGAAGTTATCGGGGTTGATGATGCGGCGGTAGTTCCACAGGTTCAACGTGTCGCCAGTAGCCAGGCCTTCGGGGTGGAAACCCAGGGCTTTGGGAGTCAGGGTGGACGGATGCGTGTAGGTTAGCGAGAGCAGTTTACCCGGCCAGGCAGGAGTCAGGTTCGGGACAAAGTTTCGCCAGAAATCATAATCCCGAGGTTTCTCAATCAGATTCTCGGTACCCGGCACATAATCCATCGCAAAGCAGTAGGTAAACGCCTGTTGGTTATGCGGATCAGCCGTTTCGGGAGCATGTAACTCCCCGGTTTCCTGACGGGATTCTGCCCCGGTTACGTATTCGGTACCGGTCAGTGGCAGCAGATCTCCCAATTCGGTAGCATCCACAAAGTAGGGAGCCGTTAGTACAATTTCTTGATCGGTTCGAAGATTCCGGGCAGCCAGGGATCGCACCTGATCACCCTGCACATCGGCCTTAATCACCTTATGCTCTAACAATAATGTTAGTTGGCGGGAGCTGAGGTACGGAGCGATCATCGCTTCCAGTACGGCCAGGGCAACCCGAGGTTCATGGCACAGACGGGAAACGGCTCCATCGCCCGGATTAAAGTATTGCTGGTTTCGCGCAGCTTCGGTTACTGGGTAGTTTTGGAAATAGTATTGGCGAATGTTTGTTCGAAGCGTACGGTATAACTGCGTAGCACCGTGGGTTTCTATCCACTGATGTTCATCCGGAGGCACTCCCTGCTGAGTCATCTGCCCCCCGACCCAGTCGGTTTCCTCAGTAAGCACGACACGTAATCCATTACGCAAGGCAGCGAGTGCCGCGGCACATCCCCCTAATCCACCTCCGGCAATCACTACATCAGCCTGAACCTCACTGGCCTGACAGCTCCTCAACTGGCGTTCTGCTTCTGATAGTGCTGAGGCCGGAATGCCTGGCATAGAAAATGACGCCAAAGTACCACTGGCTATGGTTTCAATAAAATTCCGTCGATCCATCATAAAAGGTTTGTTGTATACTTGTGTCAGGCCGATGCCGAAGGGACGCAGACACCCACAAAGAAGCTAAAAAACCCCAAAACCAGAAAACACCCCACCGATAAAGCCCTCATCAGAATCGTGATCATAACATATCCTCGGAAATTTGTTATACCTATAGTCAATAAGCACCTAAACCATCCTCATTCACCCATTCATTAATTCTATCATTTAACAAATCGCTCATTCACTAAATACACCAAACATGGCAAGAATATTTATTACCGGCTCAGCCGACGGACTAGGGCAAATGGCCGCTCAGTTACTAGTAGATGAAGGACATCAGGTGGTGGTACACGGCCGACACCGGAAACGGGCGGAAGAAGCATTAGCCAGGGTATCGGGCGCAGAAGCAGCCGTTTCCGGTGATCTGTCCAGTATGGAAGAAACCAAAAAACTGGCTCAACAGGTTAACGACCTGGGAGCTTTTGATGCGGTGATCCATAACGCTGCGATAGGCTACCAGGAACCTAGGCGGGTTGAGACCGTGGATGGACTACCCCACGTGTTTGCCATCAACTCCCTGGCTCCCTACATCCTGACCTGCCTGATTCAGAAGCCTAAACGGTTGATCTACCTCAGCTCCGGCATGCACCAGGGAGGAAATGCCAGCATGGATGATCTGACGTGGAAAAAGCGACGCTGGAGTGGCTCCCAGGCTTATTCGGATTCCAAACTTCATAATGCTATCCTGGCAATGGCCGTAGCCCGGAAGTGGCCGGAGGTATACTCCAATGCTGTATCACCGGGGTGGGTAGCTACCAAGATGGGTGGTGCCGGGGCACCTGATAGCCTGGAAGAAGCCCCTAAAACGCAGGCGTGGCTAGCCAGCAGTAACGCCCCTGAGGCTCTGGTCTCTGGCAAATTCTTTTACCACCAGCAACAGAAGGAGGTTAACCCGGCAGCAAGGGACGTCCAAATACAGGATCGCTTCCTGAAAGAATGCGAACGGCTATCCGGAGTAGTGATGGATGATGAATAATGACGAATGATTAATGACTAGTGAGGAGTGATTGATTGAGCAGGTGAGCACTTTGTACATCAATCATCATTCATCACTAATCATTATTTATTAAACTTTTACCACAATTTTCCCGACCGTATGGCCCGTTTCAATCTGCTGGTGGGCTTTGGGCATTTGATCAAGAGAAAATGTTTGGGAGACATGAGCTTTCAACTTTCCCTGTTGCATCAGGTCGGCAATCGCTTTCATGTCTTTCGCACTGGATTCCACTATCGTATGGTAGCCGATCATGCCCCTGGCTTCCGCCTTTTCCTTTACGTTCTGGCAATGACCGCTGGGAATACAGATGAGTGTTGCTCCGGGTTTCATCACCTCCAGCGAACGATCCGTATTGTCGTCACCAATAGCATCCAGCACGAAATCAATATCGGATACCGCATCCTTGAGTGTCTGGGACTTGTAATCAATGTGCTCGTCGGCCCCCAGACTTAACACAAAATCCCGGTTAGCGGATGAAGAAGTACCGATCACGTAGGCTCCCAGATGCTTGGCCATTTGCACGGCAAAGTGTCCCACTCCTCCGGCTGCGGCATGAATCAACACCCGCTGGCCGGATTGAATATTGGCATGGCGCGTCAGTACTTGCCAGGCCGTAAGTGCTGCCAGGGTGGCCGCTGCGGCTTCTTCGTGAGAGATGTTCTCCGGTTTCTTTGTTAGGTGGTCAGCCGGGGCGGCTACGTACTCGGCATAAGCCTGACCGTAACCCGGGAAGTTCACCATACCGAATACGGCATCTCCTTCCGTAAAATCAGTAACCCCGGAGCCAACTTCGGTCACTACGCCGGAAATATCCCATCCCAGAATCAGGGGGTTATGCTCTTTTAGCTTTTCGTATAAAGATTTACCCGAGCGGATTTTTATATCTACCGGGTTGATACTGATCGCTTTTACCTGAATCAGAACTTCGCCGGATTTGGGAGAGGGGATGGGTGTTTCAGTCAGTTGGAGATTGGTTGCGCTTCCGGCCTCGGTTAATCGGATAGCTTTCATTATTTCTTTTCTTTTAAGGTGAAGGTTAAGTTTTATATTTCTGACAAAAACCGGTTACGTACTACGCTCTGATTTCACTCAGGCTCTTACCGGCTTTATTCTTCATAAACTTATGCAGGTGGCTTTCATCCACAAACCCAAATTCGGAAGCCAGTTGCTTCATGCCGATATGGCTGTGCTTGAGCCGCTGTTCAACCAGTTTGAATCGGTAATCGCTCACGTAGTCGCGCAGGGTGGTGCCCACCTTCTCTTTAAACAACAGCCCAATGTAGTTGGACGAGTAGTGAAAGTGGTTCGCCAGATTTTTTAAGGTAAGCTTCTTTGGCTCGTAAATGTTTAGCTCAATGTATTCCATAATGTCTTCGGCAATACCTGATTTTTCGCGCTGCGCTTCCGGCATCTCGTACGCCTTACCATTTCGCTTGATGATGAGCATTACTACTGAAAATAACTGGAAGATGATCTTCTGGCTTAAAACCTTTTTGCGGCGGTATTCCTGTACAATAATCTGCATCAGCTCTTGCACCAGTAGCCGGTCGGTGGCCGATCGTAACAGGTTTCCCTTTTTGCGTTCGGGGTTGTACAGCAGCTGATCCACATCCCGGTTCCACTGGTTGGGGGTTGGCAGGTCCGGCTGGTGAGTAATGTAGAGCCGGGTAAATTTGAAGTAGATAAATCGGCTGCGCTGCTGCACCTCAAACCGATGTTCATCTTCCGGCCCTAACAGGAAAAGATCACCCTGCCGAAAGGTGAACTGCACCTGGTTCAGATGGTGAATTCCCCCACCCTTGGCAATGAATACAATCTCAAAATGGTTATGGTTGTGCAGCGGATGTTGCCATTCTTCTACCTCAAAATCGTCAATGACCAAACTATCAAACTGTTTGTAACGCCTCATCATAGATATTTACCTAATAACCATGGATATATACCGAAACCCGAACCTAAGGTTTAAGTTTCTAATGTAAAAGAATGAATTAAATGATACCGCACGAAAAGTTCACTGCCGCCTATGCCCTGGCCCGGTTACCTATCGGTTTCAGCTTTTTCGGTCACGGTCTGGTTCGCATCCCAAAATTATCAATTTTTGCGGAAGGAATGTCCCAGTCGTTTACCGATACGTTGCTGCCGGAGGGCTTTGTTTTAGGGTTCGCTTATGTACTACCCTTCGTAGAACTGCTGCTGGGCGTAGCGATTATTCTGGGAATTGCCATGCGAAAAACTACCACGGTGGGTATTGCCCTGATCTGCATTCTGATCTTCGGCTCCAGCCTGCAGGAAAGCTGGTCTTCCGTAGCTACGCAGATGTTTTACGGACTGTACTTTTCGTTGCTCTATCTTTTTGCTGACTATAACGGATATACACTACTACACCAAAAAAGGAATAACGATGGATTTAAAATTAACGCATAAGAAAGCGCTGGTCACTGGTTCCACGGCCGGAATCGGACTGGCCATTGCCAAGGAGTTGGCCCTAGAAGGCGCCGACGTAATTATTAACGGACGAAAGCAGGAAGACGTGGACAAGGCCGTCGAAACCCTTACTCAGGAAACATCCAACCAGCGGGTAATGGGCGTGGCGGCCGACTTCTCTAAAAATGAGGATGTAAAACGGTTGCTTGAGCAAATACCGGAAGTAGATATTCTGGTAAACAATGTGGGCATATTTAATCAGGTGCCCTTTGAAGAGATTTCCGATGAGGAATGGTTTGAGATATTTGATGTGAACGTAATGAGCGGAGTTCGCTTAGCGCGCCACTACTTCCCCCGGATGCTGAAAAAGAACGAAGGAAGGATCATCTTCATCTCCAGCGAGTCAGCCCTGAATATCCCCACCGAAATGGTGCACTACGGCATGACGAAAACAGCTCAACTGGCCGTTTCCCGTGGGTTGGCCCGCCTTTCCAAAGGAACCAACGTCACCGTAAATTCTATCCTGCCCGGACCTACCATGAGCCGAGGAGTTGAAGAAATGCTAGAGAAGCAAACCGGAAACGCTGAACAGTCTACCGATGAGATGACCAAGGAGTTTTTTGAAACCCAGCGACCTACTTCTCTAATTCAACGCTTTGCCGAGGTAGAAGAAGTGGCCCACATGGTAGCCTACATAGCCAGTCCGCTTTCTTCAGCCACTAACGGTGCAGCGCTGAGAGTAGACGGTGGCGTCGCCAATTATATTATATAGCTAGAGATTGGGGATTAGGGTTTTGGTTTTGTAAAGACTCTTATTCCTATTTGACTTGATAAGTTTAACCACACATTAGATATAGTAATTTTTTTAGAACGCTGAATTTCAGAAAGGCACAAAAAAGGAAAAACCACAGACGCTAGTCAATATAAGAGAGGATAGGTATCGGGTTATTCACAGGGCTCTAAAACCTAAGCGGTTCCGCGGCAGCCCAATACCTAATCCCCAGATTTGTAAGTAACCACATAGTTTAAAAAGGAAGAATGAACAAAGCTTTATTGGCCCTCGCCATCGGGGGTTTCGGTATTGGTATGACCGAATTTGTAATTATGGGCATTTTGCCCGACGTGGCTGAAGCCCTGCGCATCAGCATTCCGAAATCAGGCCATTTTATTTCGGCCTACGCCCTAGGCGTTGTTGTTGGAGCGCCTTTGCTAACTGGTTTAGGTAGTAAATGGCCGGCTCACCGGGTGCTGTTCTGGCTCATGGTATGGTTTACCATCGCCAACACCCTTTCGGCTTTTGCCAACAGTTATGAAACATTGCTAGTATGCCGGTTTCTGTCCGGGTTGCCCCACGGAGCCTTTTTTGGCATCGGTGCCGTGGTAGCCGGTAGGTTGAGTCGGCCTGGGAAAGAGGCCCAGGCTATTGCTATGATGTTTACCGGACTTACGGTGGCGAACATCATAGGCGTGCCGTTGGGAACGTACTTTGGGAAGGAATTTAGCTGGAATATAGCTTTCATGATGGTAGGCGTTGTCGGCGTTTTAGCGGTATTAGGTATTAAGTTCTGGATGCCGGAATTGCCTCGCTCTTCTTCGGCTGGCTTGCTCAAAGATTTAAAAGTTTTCAAACGACTCGAGCTTTGGATGGTTATCATACTGACGACCATCGGCACGGGGGGCTTTTTTGCCTGGTACAGCTACATTGCCCCGCTCGTTACCGAAGTGGCTGGTCATCCCGAGGACGTAGTAAGCTACGCCATGATTCTGGCCGGAGTAGGGATGGCTGTTGGCAACATTTTAGGAGCGAAGCTGGCCGACCGCTTTCCGCCGATCAATGCCGTGGTTGTTGCATTGGTTTTGATGGCGGTGGTGCTGGTATTAAATACGTTTCTGGCAGGAGACAAAGTAGCCGTGATGGTCATGACGTTTGTCATCGGCGTAGTGGCATTTTGCCTTTCGGCTCCCATCCAGATGGCGATGATCAATACGGCCAAAGGCTCGGAGATGCTGGGTTCTTCCATGAACCAGAGTGCCTTTAATATGGGCAATGCCTCAGGGGCTTATTTTGCCGGGTTACCCATTGCCTTGGGCTACGGCTTTACTTCCGCTGATCTGGTGGGAGCTGCCATGGCTGCGGCCGGAGTAATCATCGCGCTGGGCATCATCATGGTCAGAAGAAAGAAAATGAATTTTGTAACGATAAATACATAAACTATGGAAAAGAGAACATTAGGAAATACCGATTTACACACGGCACCTATCGTCTTTGGCGGTAATGTGTTCGGGTGGACATTAAATAAAGAAGAATCGTTTGAGATACTGGATGAGGTTTTGGGCGCTGGTTTTAATACCATTGATACTGCCGATGTATATTCTCGCTGGGTTGATGGAAATGAAGGTGGTGAATCCGAAACGATCATTGGAGAATGGTTGAAAGACCGGGGTGTGAGAGATCAGGTCAATATTATTACTAAAGTAGGATCGGATGTAGGGCAAGGCCAGAAGGAGATTACAGAAAATCATATTCTGAAAGCCGTAGATGATTCCCTGCGTCGCCTGCAAATTGATACCATTGATTTGTACCTGACCCACTGGGATGATGACCGTACGCCGGTAGAAGAAACTTTGGGTGCCTACGATAAGCTGATTAAAGCCGGTAAGGTCCGCTACATTGGCGCATCGAATCTTTCGCCTGAACGACTAACCGCCTCTTTGGAAGCCAGCAAGCGAGACGGATTGCCCCGCTATGAGGTTTTTCAACCCGAATACAATCTATACGACCGTCAGGGTTACGAAGAAGGAGTAGCTTCCATCTGCCAGGAGGAAGGATTGGGTGTGATAACCTATTACTCGCTGGCTAGCGGCTTTCTTAGCGGAAAGTACCGTAGCGAAGATGACCTGAACAAAAGTGCTCGGGGCGGTGGCATCAAGAAATATCTGGATGACCGGGGAAAAAGCATCTTAAAAGCATTGGATGAGTTAAGCCAGAAGCATGGCGTTTCTCAGGCCGGAGTTGCTTTAGCGTGGCTGGTAAACAAGCCAAACGTAACGGCACCCATTGCCAGCGCCACCAAGAGTAAGCATCTTCAAGCCTTTATTGAAGCCACTCAACTGGAGCTTTCCGCTGATGATATGGAGTTGCTGGAGGAAGCTTCGGTATATACCCAAGAAGCATAATCAGCGATATTACTCGCTTTAATTTTATGGCATTCACCGACTTCAGGTTGGTGAATGTTTTTTATCACAGTATCATTCAATCAACATAGAAAATGAAATCAATTATTCTTGAAGAAGCCGGTAATACCGAAAAACTGGTTTATAAAGAGACTCCTAAGCCTGAGATAAATGATAATGAAGTTCTCATACAGGCAAAGGCGATTAGCATCAATCCGGTAGATATTAAAACCCGATCGGGCAAAGCACTGTACGAGAAGCTAAAGGAAAATAATCCACTGATCTTAGGTTGGGATGTTTCCGGCGTGGTGACTGAAGTCGGAAAAAACGTAAAAAATTTCAGCGAGGGCGACGAGGTGTTCGGTATGGTGAATTTCCCCGGACATGGTAAAGCGTATGCCGAATACGTGGCCGCTCCGGCCGAACATCTGGCGAAAAAACCGGAGAATATCTCTCATGAAGAAGCAGCCGCATCTACCCTAGTCGGGCTAACTGCCTGGCAAGTGCTAGTCACCAATGCTGCGGTTAAATCGGGCGACCGGGTACTGATTCATGCCTCATCCGGTGGGGTGGGCCATGTTGCCGTACAGATTGCCAAACACTTAGGGGCGTATGTTATCGGAACATCCTCAGCAAAAAATAAAGATTTTGTCTTGAGCCTGGGGACTGATGAGCACATTGACTACCATGAACAATCTTTTGAAGATGCGGTGTCTGACATAAATATTGTGTTTGATGCTGTAGGTGGTGATCAGGCCGAACGTTCGTTGAAGATAACGAAAAAAGGAGGCACAATCATTTCAATCGCTGGTGGTGTCAAAGACCCGGTTAAAGAAAAAGCTAAAGAGCTGGGTATCAACGCCTACCCCATGTTGGTAGCCTCCAATGGAAACGATATGCAATCCATCGCCGACTTACTAGCGAAAGGCGAACTCAAGATGCATGTTTCAAAGGTGTTTGCCTGGGAAGAAATGCCTCAGGCACATGCCCAGATTGAAAGCGGCAGAACCGTAGGCAAAGTGGTTATCAAGCTTTAATAGCGTAGGCCCGTCATAAGCAATGGCATGTACATTATTTGCCGAACAAAATCCTGATGAAACGATTGCTTATGTTGGTTGCAAAAAAAGTTGAACTATCTATCCTTTTATTCACTCATTTAATTTACTATGGAATTTAGAAAACTAGCCGATACTGATTTATCCGTTTCTGCTATCACCTTTGGAGCCTGGGCTGCCGGAGGTTGGATGTGGGGTAAAACCGAGCGCTCCGAAGCCATTAAAGCCATTCAGGCTGCATACGACGAAGGCGTAACATCCATCGACACCGCGCCCATCTACGGACAAGGCACCAGCGAAGAAATTGTAGGCGAAGCTATTAAAGATATCCCTCGAGATAAGGTGCAGATCCTGACCAAATTCGGGATGCGCTGGGATCTGGATAAAGGCGATTTTGCCTTCAAAAGCAAGGATAATAGCGGAAAAGATATTGATATCTACAAATACGCTGGCAAAGAAAGCGTAATCAAAGAGTGTGAAGACAGCCTGAAGCGACTGGGCACTGATTACATTGACCTTTACCAAATTCACTGGCCGGAGTCAACCACTCCCATTGCTGAAACGTTTGAGGCAGTTTCCCGACTGATTGAACAAGGGAAAGTGCGTTACGCTGGTGTATGTAATTATAATGCTGAGCAGATGGCCGAGGCAGAAAAAACCGTTTCACTGGCATCGAACCAGATTCCGTTCAGTATGGTGAACCGTGGTGTGGAAGACGAAACTGTACCGTACTGCATCGAGCACAAAAAGTCAATTCTAGCGTACAGTCCTCTTGAACGAGGCTTACTGACTGGGAAAATCACTCCGGGCTATAAATTTCAGGAGGGCGACCACCGTGCTAACCACAAGCATTTTACGGATGAGTTTATCAAGAAGACCAACACTTTCCTGGATAAAATCAAGCCCATTGCTGCGGAAAAAGATGCCACGCTGGCGCAACTGGTACTGCGCTGGACGATTGAGCGACCGGGTATTACGATTGCCCTGGCGGGTGCACGAAATGCCGATCAGGCAGTGCAAAATGCCAAAGCGATCAATATAAAACTTACGGCCGACGAGCTGGACTTTATCAGCCAGGAGGTTGAAAAGCTGTAATCAGTAACAAAACCTGTTGCAAACTTCCGTGGTCACTTACTACGGAAGTTTTTTTATATCTGACAGTATTCCTCCCCTGAAAGAAGCCTACCTACTTTTACAAGCGCATGTCCGAACAAAAACTCTCCCGAAGCCTCCTTTTCCTGATGGCGGTCAGCACCGGACTGGTGGTAGCCAATAATTATTATAATCAGCCCTTGCTGGCAAATATGGCTCGCTCTTTCAACATCAGTGAGTCAGCGGTGAGCAATGTGCCCATGCTAACCCAGATCGGCTATGCGTTGGGCTTGTTTCTGATTGTGCCGTTAGGCGACAAGTACAAGCGAAAGAAACTGATCCTCACCGTTTTTCTCTTTATTATCCTTTCCCTGGTTGGCGCGGCCCTTGCACCGTCGGCGGGGTGGCTGATGGTGGCTAGTTTTTTCATTGGCCTGAGTTCGGTCATACCCCACCTGTTTGTACCCATGACGGCCCAGCTAGCCAGCGATGAGAAGCGGGGCAGCGCTATCGGCATGGTGATGACGGGCTTGTTTATTGGAATCCTGGGGTCGCGTACGATCAGTGGAGTTGTCGGAGAACAACTGGGGTGGCGGACGATGTACTGGATTGCTGCCGGAATTATGGTGCTGCTTTGGGGATTGCTGAAAATTAAGCTGCCTGAAATTTACCCTGACTTCAAAGGAAGCTACAGTTCGCTAATTAAATCTATTGCTGAGCAGTTTCTCACCCGCCCCAAACTGCGACTGGCCGCTCTCCGGGGGGGGCTTGATTTTGCCAGTTTCAGTGTTTTCTGGACTACCCTGGTTTTCTTGCTGGAAGGCCCGCCCTTCGAGATGGGCTCCGATGTAGCCGGAGCTTTTGGCTTAGTAGGCATCGCCGGTGCCGTAATCGCTTCCGTCGTCGGGCGGCTCAGTGATCGCATGGATAAAAACCTGCTGATCTTTATCGCGGTGCTGATCATTCTGGGCAGTTGGGTGATTTTGGGGTTTTCCTCCACCAGCCTGGTTGGTCTGGTCATTGGTGCCCTTTTATTAGATTTAGGTATTCAGTCGGTGCACATTACGAACCAGACCATCATCTTTGAAGGAAACCCATCAGCCCGAAACCGTATCAACACGGTGTATATGGTGCTTTACTTTATAGGAGGAGCCTTTGGAACCCTGGTGGGCGGACTGGTATGGACGCATTTTCAGTGGATGGGCGTATCCGTGGCTGGGTTTGGTTTTGGCTTTTTAGTCCTCGTTTTTCATTTGCTGCTGAAAAAGTAGCACGGGAGGCGTTTAGTCGTTGGCCAGCTTCTTTATATCACTTACTTCCAGAATATGCTTGGGGTAACCCTGTAGTGCTACCTGGATCATAGCAGTTCCTAGTTCGTCAGTACTTGAAAAGCCATTGGGAAAAAACTTACGCCCCAACGTGTGTACCCAGGGAATGTAACGATAGAGTTTTGGAGCATGTAGGGCCTCGGGACGAGGCTTCATAAAGGCCGGGCGCACATTGTAGGCGTTGAACGGAAGCTTCAGCAGATCGTTCTCCGTTTTCCCCTTCACCCGAGCCCACATCAGGCGGCCTTTTTCACTGCTATCGGTACCCGCTCCGGAGATGTAGCAAAAAGTCAGGTCCGGGTTCAGGCGACTTAGTGTTTCGGCGAAACCCAGCGTCAGGGTATGAGTAATCCGGAAATAATCTGTTTCCTTCATTCCTACCGCTGACACTCCGGCACAAAAGAAGCAGGTATTATAGCCCTGAAGCTTATCCTCAATAGGAGATAAATCCATAAAATCCGAGTGGAGGATTTCTTCCAGTTTATTATGCAGAATTTCGCAGGGCCGACGATTAATAGCCAGCACTTTAGCAACCGCCGGATGCTCCAGGCACTGATAAAGTACCCCCTCTCCCACCATGCCGGTCGATCCGGTGAGAATAACTTTTAGATTTTCCTTATCCATATCATAAAAATAATCTCACTCGAGAACTGTTCACAATACAAGGAAGTGGCTTCACCTTCTAACCTGCATTATAAAAATTTCTGGTCAGTAAGCTTCTCGCTGAGCTCCCACAGTCGTTTCCGGGCCGCCGCATCAGTAGCCGCCTCAGCCAGTGACACTTTATCCGGGTATCCGCGATATTCATTCATTTTGGTAGGCCCGTAGAACTCACCGCCGGTCACTGCCGGGTCGGTTGCGGCTCGCAGTTGAGGCAACACTCCTATCTTTACGCTCTGAGCCGCTATCATGTTCATAACATCTCCTAAAGCTCCTAAGTGACGTTGTAGGTTGGTGCTGGAGTAGCCCGGATGCGCCAACACCGAAATGGTATCCGCTTTCTTTTTCTTCAACCTTTCCTGAAGTTCAACGCCAAACATCTGGTTTGCCAATTTGCTTTGAGCATAAGCCGCTGAGCGATCGTAATAGCTGGTCCACTGCAAATCATTCCAGTAGATATGAGCATTTTTCATTTTAGCTACTAAGCTACTCAGTGTTACAACTCGGGATTGCGGGGTAGCCATTAGCGTATCTAATAACTGAGCGGTTAGTGCAAAATGCCCCAGGTGGTTAGTGCCAAACTGTAGTTCAAATCCCTGGGCTGTTTCCCCCCGATGTTTCGGAATCATGACCCCGGCATTGTTAATCAGTACATCCAGTTTCTGGTAGCGACTTTTAAACTGATCGGTAAAATGTTGCACCGAGTCCAGATCCGCCAGATCAAGCTCCATCACTTCCGCGGAAACGGTGGGATTCTCTTTTTTTATGCCGTTTAGTGCCGCCTGCCCCTTCAAGTTCTTGCGCACCGCCATCACGATGTGGGCACCTTTCCAGGCCAGAGCCTTGGCCGATTCCAGCCCCAAACCAGAGTTAGCACCGGTAATCAGAAACACTTTATCTTTTTGTGAAGGTATATTTTTTTCGTCCCAATGTTGACTCATAGGATTCAGTTGTTTAGTAAAAAAATGTATTGGTGGGATTGGCTATTATGTACCCATCATAAAAAATTTATAGATCTAGAATAGCCTCTTCCCCCTATTCATAATAGGAAAGCTTTCTGATTGTTTCGCTAAACCGTTAATGTTAATATCCTTTCAATTGAAAGCTCATGAGTGGCCTTCTTAAGAATCCTCATCGAGTGACTCTAAAGAGGTGGTAATTCTTGTATGTGAATGCTCTTTTGCCTAAAAACCAGTTACCCAACTAACATGCACTTCTACCCTGAACCAGCCCAAATACCTTGTTACCACTAAAATTCAGCTTTTTGTCTATGGATTTTTCCGCTTCGGTGTTTAATTCTTCCGTTTCGCTGACTTTAAGTTGACTGAAACGAGGCAATTTGTTCTCTTTACTTAAAAAAACAGCATCATGCGGTTGTTGACCCTTACTTCAGCTTGTATTTTATTTTCATTGATCGGCCACACCCAACCCGTAGTCATTGATGACCTGGAGACATTAATTCGCTTTGCCGATGAGCATAGTCCCCGGGCCCAGCAGGCTTCATTGCAACCTCTTATAGCCCAGCAAGAGAAAAACGCCCAGTCTTCGGTGCTATACCCAAGTATTAATGCGTTTGGTACGGCTGACTACTACCCGCTCATTGCCACCCAACTAGTTCCGGCCGAGTTTTTTGGGGGTGACCCCGGTACTTTTCTGAAAGTGCAATTCGGGCTGCCCTACGTTTACACTGCCGGTGCCGAAGTAAGCCTGCCGGTCATTCACCCGGAGAACTGGGCTAAGGTATCCCGGGCCAAATCTCAGTACGAGCAGCGGGAATGGAATAGCCAGGTAGCCCTGGAAAACGTACATTTGGAATTGATACAGACCTACTATCAGGCCCTGGCACTAAAAGAGGTACTAGCACTGAATGAGGAAAACGAAGCCACTACCCAGGAGCTGCTCCGAATCATGACCGAGCGCTACCAGCAGCAAGTGGTAGAACCCAGTGATTATAACCGCACTAAAAACCTGGCGCTGGACGTGCAGACCTCTCGCATTGATGGTCGGCAACGCTACCAGTCCGGCATCAATAAACTTATGGCCTTACTGGCGGCAGACACTCTGGTATTACAGGAGACCCTCACCGATTTTAACTGGCCCCTCCTTTATGAACCCGGTGCTATTAGCAACCGGCCTGGTTGGCGAGAAGCTGCGGCATCCTTACAGACCGCCGAACTCTCATTGCAGGAGAGCCGCCGAAGTAACTGGCCCGAGCTATCGCTGGTGGGTCGTTATTCTTACAACCGGCAAACTGATACCGATGAAGAAACCGAAGCGGTAGATTTTAGCGTGGCTAACGTCGGGTTACGACTAAATATTCCCCTCTTCCAGGGAAGGTATTATCACTCTCTAACTCAAAGCAGCCGTTTGCAACTGGAGCAGGCCCGCCTGGAGCAGCAACAAACCCAGGCCAACCTGAGCCAGCAACAAAAAGACTGGCTGGCCCAATACCAGGCAGCCCGGGATAAGCATGCGGTGCTGGAGGAAAAGGTAGAAACCACGGAAGAAAACCTCAGAATCGCCCGGCTTAATCTTCAGGAAGAAGTGATGGAGTTTGACCAGTTCAACGACATCTTTCTGGATTATAACCGCGCCCGCATAGAATATTTACAAAATCTGGCCGATGGTATTGTCTATCATCTGCTAAGCACCCAAAATTTCTGACGATCATGAAGCGCCCCTCAATATTGGCAATTGCCGCTATATCGTTGATCAGTACCATAACGCTCAGTCGCTGCGGTGACTCGGTAGAAACCACGCAGCCGCAGACTAAGCGATTAACGGCGGCAGTGTATGCTTCGGGCACCCTTTTGCCGGAGCAGGAATATCAGGTATTTTCTACCGTGGATGGCTACCTACAGGAAGCTTATGTGAAGGAAGGTGATACCGTCCGGCAAGGGCAGCCTTTATTTTATGTGAGCAATCAGGTACGGGAAGTACAAGAGCAGGGCGCCAATGCCGTAGTGGAGCGTACCCTCCCTACCGTAGCCGAAAACGCTCCGATCTACCAGGAGCTGGAAGGGCGTATTGAAGTAGCCCGGATCAAAATGGAGCAGGATAAGTTGCAGCACGAACGCTACCAGCGGTTGCTGGCGGAAAAGGCTATCTCTCAAAGTACCTACGAGAAATACTATCTGCAATACCAAAGCTCGTTAAAAGACTACCAAAACCTGCAACGGCAGTACGAGCAACAGCAACTTAGCGGCCAGTTACAATTACAACAGGCCCGGAACCAGCTACTGGTGAACCAGGCCCAGCAAAGCGTGGGCCGCCTGAAAAGTTTTGTGGATGGCATCGTTTACGATATCTATCGGAAACCCGGCGGACTCATCACCCCTACCCAACCGGTGGCCCTGATTGGCACTGGCGACCTTATCGCCAAGCTATCCGTAGACGAAGATGATCTGGATAAAGTATATGAAGGGCAGAAAGTGCTGATTACTTTTGATGCCTACGGAGACCAGGTTTTTCCCGCCCGCATTACTAAGATCTATCCATTGCTAAACCAGGTTGAGCAATCGTTCCGGGTAGATGCGGAATTTGAAGATAAATTACCGGTTGGCATCTACGGCTTAAATCTGGAAGCCAATATTGTGGTTACGGAAGATAAAGAAGTAATGGTGCTACCGCGTACTGCCCTGCTGAAAGGAGATAGCGTTTGGGTGATGCGAGAAGATGAAGAAGTTAAAGTACCGGTGCAGACCGGGATTGCCGATGACCAGTGGATTGAGATTACCAAGGGTCTTGATGCTAACACCACCGTAATTCTGAAATAATGAACTGGAAACTTGCTTTTACCATCGCCATGACCCACCTGCTGACTAAAAAGAAGCAGAGTGTGGTCGCTATGCTGGGCGTAACCTTCGGTATCTCCATGTTTATCATCATGATCAGTTTCATGACCGGAGTGAATGATTTTACGGAAGATATGGCGATGGATAATACGCCGCATCTGCATCTTTACAAAGCTATTGAAATTGAAGACCGGAAAATTACGACGCTAAACAGCTCAGTAGAAGAAGATGACTGGTTTGTCGTCGAGCACCAGAAGCCAAAGAATGAGCTTAGTAAGATTAAAAATGGCCTGAACCTGATGCAGCGCATTGAGGAGATGCCCGGCGTACGAGGAGTAGCACCGCAGGTGTCTTCCCAGGTATTTTACAACAACGGACCCATTCAGATTCCCGGTAATATTTACGGAATAGATGTGGAGAAACAAGCCGACCTTTTTGAGCTTGACCAGAAAATGGATGCCGGAGAACTTACCGACCTGCTCAAAGGCTCCAACGTGATTGTGATGGGGAAAGGACTGGCCGAGAAAATGGGTATTCAGCTGGGCGACCGGGTGAGCATCACTACTCCGGAAGGGAATAATCTGAACCTGAAAGTCGAAGGCATCTTCTCCTTTGGCGTCGCTCAACTGGACCAGACCCAAAGCTACGCGACCCTGGCAACAGTTCAGAAGATCTTGCAAAAAGACCCCTCGTACGTGACTGACCTGAATGTGAAGATGTACGACGTTACCACTGCCGCTGCTTTTGGGGAGAAGCTCTCCCGGCAGGTAAACGATGTAAAGGTAGAAGATTGGGAAGAAGCCAACCAATCGTTGCTGGCTGGCGAGCAGATTCGTAATATCATGACGTTTGTAGTCTGCTTTACGCTGCTGGTGGTAGCCGGTTTTGGTATTTACAATATCATGAATATGAACATCATTAACAAGATGAAGGACATCGCCATCTTGAAGGCTACGGGCTTTCAGGGTAATGATGTGACCCTGATCTTTATGCTGGAGTCGGTTAGTATTGGTATTGTGGGAGCGCTGCTGGGGTTATTTATCGGTTTCTTCTTTAGCTACCTGCTGTCGCAGACCCCGTTCCCGGCCGGAGAGTTCTTCCGCATAGAAACCTTTCCGGTTAACTTCAACCCGGTGCATTACACTATAGGAGTCTTCTTTGGTTTTCTGACCACCCTGCTGGCCGGTTGGTTTCCGGCCCGAAAGGCTTCTAAAATTGACCCGGTCGTTATTATCAGAGGATAAAACAGTGAATGATGGAAACCGTATTACAGGCCGAGAATATTCATAAGAAGTTTTACCAGCCCACCGAGTTTGAAGTGCTCAAGGGGCTTGACTTTACCGTAAACAAAGGAGAGTTTTTCTCTATCACCGGAAAGTCCGGTTGTGGGAAAAGCACGTTGTTGTATATTCTGTCTACGATGGATACTGACTACGAAGGCACCCTGACCATTAACGGCGAGCGACTGACTGGCAAAAAGCAGAATGCCCTCTCCCGCTTCCGCAACGAGCATCTGGGGTTTGTCTTTCAATTTCATTTTCTGCTACCCGAGTTCACTGCCCTGCAAAACGTGATGATGCCTGCCCAGCGGCTGGGAAAATACAGTAATGAAGAAGTAGAACAGCGGGCTATTGAAAAGCTGCGGCTGGTCGGCATGGATGAATTTGCGCATAAGCATGCCAGCAAACTCTCGGGCGGGCAGCAGCAACGGGTAGCCATTGCCCGGGCACTGATCAACGACCCCACTGTGATTATGGGTGATGAGCCTACGGGCAACCTGGATAAAGACAATTCCATGCGGGTGTTTAGCATCTTCCGCCAACTGGCCGAAGAAAATGGACAAACGATCATCACCGTGACCCACGACCCGGACTTTGCCAATGGCTCGGACCGGATTATGGAAATGGAGGACGGAAAGATTCTTGGCATCGCTCCGCCTCAGGAAGCCACGCCGTATGTATAGTTATAAAAGTAAGAACGTGCCAGGGCAATCATCCAACCTACAAAAAGCTGAGCAGGACATCGGGAATATCCAGATGGTGTATACGCCCTATGTTTTGATTGTCTTGTTTGCGCTGCTGGCCATGACCCTTCGCTATTATCTGATGCCGCAATGGAGCATCTGGATTCACCTGCTACTATTTTTGTATCAATGCCTTTTCTTCCTGGGGCTTTGGCACGTCATTAAGTTTATTAATAAAAAACTCAATACGCTTTACCCTTTTGAACGAGGTGCGCTGAAGCGAATTTCACTACAAAACCTGCTTACGCTATTATGCATTGCGCTGTACTCAGCCATTAGCATTGCCATAAGCGAAGCACTTGGGTATGATTACAGACCAGACTTTGCTGATAACCGATTTATGGCAGTGATGCTACTGATGCTACTGGTTATTGTGTTCATGTTCAATTTTGCATTTTACTCTTTACATTTTTTTGATAAGTGGCAAGCTACCGTGCGGGATAAAGCCTCACTGGAGATACAGGCCGCTGATTTACAACGAGAGAAATCAGATCTGCAATACCATCAGCTCAAGAACCAGGTTAACCCACATTACCTGTTTAATACCTTATCCTCCCTGGAAGGGTTAATTTCGGCCAACCCTGAACTCGCCTCCGAGTTTGTAGGGCATATGTCGAAAGTATACCGCTATGTGCTACAGCGAAAAGAAAGCGAGGTGGGCCGGTTAGAAGAAGAACTCGACTTCATCACTCATTATATTGAGTTGCTGCACATCCGCTACGGTAAAGGGCTGTGCATCCAGACGCAGGTTTCTCCGGATGCCCAGGAAAAAGGAATTGTTACCGTAACCCTGCAAATGCTGATTGACAATGCCATCAAGCACAACGTAGTGCAGTCCTCATCCCCGCTGAAAATTTGCATTAAGGATGAAGGCGATTACCTGATAGTACACAACAACAAACAGTTGCGAACGCACATCGGCTCATCCAACGGCATGGGACTGCAACAACTGAGGCAGTTATACGCCTACCTCACCGATGCCCCCCTGATGGTAGAGGACTGCAAAGAATGTTATAGTATTAAAATACCATTGCTAACGCTTCACTAGAACCGATGGATATACTGCTGCTGGAAGACGAACCCTATGTGGCCGAAAGCCTGATGAAGCTGATCCGGCAACTGGAACCCGACGCCCGGATTAACGGCCCCGTGGAAAGTGTACAAGAAGCCCGTCAGCAGCTGACTCAACACACCCCCGACCTTATTGTATCGGACATCCAACTGGCCGATGGTATCAGCCTGGATGTGTTTACTGATTATCATATTCAGTGCCCCATTATTTTTACTACTGCCTTCGATGAATATGCTATCCGGGCCTTCAAAGTGAACAGTGTCGATTACCTGCTGAAGCCCATTGATAAAGGCGAACTGCAGGCCGCTCTGGAGAAATACCATCTGCTGAAAAGTAAATTTGGCAACGAGGCCTACCTGTCTCAAATCAGTGATCTGTTCCGCAACTTCACTCAGAGCCAGAAGTACAAGGAGCGTTTTGCCGTACATCATGGGCGGGAGGTGGTGCTGATTCCGGTAAGTGAGGTAACCGGTTTTTGTAAAGAGGAAGTTATTTACCTGATCGATGGCGCAGGAAAAAAATTCATTACCGACTACCGCTCGCTCGATGAAATACAGGAGCTGCTAGACCCTGAGCTTTTCTACCGAGCCAACCGGCAGCACATTATTTCTCTTTCGTACCTGGCATCTATGCATAGCGATGAGTCGGGTAAGATTCACCTGAAGATGAAACCCACCGCCGAAGAGGCGATAATCATCAGCAAGGAAAAGGCTGCCAGCTTCCGAAAATGGGTAGAAAAATAAAGCTCACTTTTCACTTCGATAGACACATGGTAAACGGCTGATTATGAGAGCATAAAGCAACATAATATTAAGTTAAACTTTAATACTTATTAAACCACTCCTTTAAGCAGACTGATAGGCAGAAAGCCGTAGGCCGTAGGTGGTCATAGTCTACGGATGTAAAGACTGCTTACAGTCAACCGCCAACTACCTATACCTAAACCAAAGCAGTTCTCCCTGAAATAACATACTTTCTGACTAATCCGTAAAACCATTCTCCGCAATCCGAAGTATAACGAAGAGGACTTCCGCGTTAGCTTGTACCTTTGCGAACATGATCAAACCAGTTCTGAGTTTTTTTAAAAGCATTGATTTTTTTAAGAGCGTCACCCTTCTGTTCTCCATTCTGGTTCCGCTATCGGTGCTGGGTTTCACCGGGCATATTAACCTGGCGGTAAGTGTAGTGATGGGCGTGTTCCTTTGCTCGCCCAGCGATATTCCGGGCAGTAACCGGCATATGGCTCTGGGGATTCTGGCAGGCAGTCTCACCGCTATTATTACCACCCTAGCCATTCATGTCGCACTGGTTTCTCTCTGGGTGCTACTCCCGGTTTTAAGCTTGATCGTGTTTTTCAATTCTATGATAGCCGTCTACGGATTCCGGGCTTCACTGGTCAGTTTTTCAGGGCTGCTGGCGGTCATCTTTGCCTTTGCCCACCCCACCACGGGCAGCGATCTTTTCGTACACGTGGGACTGCTCTTTCTGGGTAGCATGTGGTACCTGGGAGTAACCACCCTGGCCCACGCCCTGGTATCCCGGCGACATAACCAACTGATACTGGCCGAGTGTATGACGCTCACTGCAAGGTATCTGCGCATTCGCGCACAACGCCTGCAGGAACCCGCCCGGAACCGCGAGCTTCAGGAAGAACTTTTTCAGTTGCAAACCGACATTAATGAGAAGCATGAAAAGCTACGGGAAATATTTGTATCCGAAAGAACCCGCTCCGGGGCCTCTCACTTTGCCAATAAGTATATTCTCATCTTCATTGAGTTGGTAGACATTCTGGAACTAACCATGTCCAGCCCGGCTAATTACCAGAAAGTCAGTGAGATTTTTGAGGGAAAAGAAAACTACCTGCAACCCTTCATAGATATTCAGCATAACATGGCCCGGCAATTAGAAGCGTTGGCTGAGGTAGTTGCGGGCGATAGAAAAATCAGGATTACCCAGAAAGCAGCGCCCCTTTTTCAGAAAGCCAGCGAACGTATCAATCAGTATAGTGGTAGCCACTCGTTAGCCGTGGCTCCGGAAGAAGTCATCATTCTACGGAACCTCCTGGACTATGAGCAAAAGCAACAGCAGAAAATTGAAAGTATAGAACGGGTGCTCCAAGATCTGGTAGACCAGGAGCAGATCAGGACGCGCAGCAAAGACGTGGAGAAGTTTATCACCCAGCAGGACTACGACCTCAGCGTCATCAAACAAAACCTGAACGCCAGTTCACCCATCTTCCGGCATGCCATCCGGCTCACGGTGACGGTGCTCGGAGGGTACACCCTGGGGACGCTCTTGCCCATCCAGAATCCGTACTGGATTATACTGACTATCATTGTTATTATGCGGCCCAGCTATGGCCTTACTAAAAGCCGCTCCATCCAGCGGGTGTTTGGTACCCTGATTGGTGCGGCTATTGCTCTGGGAGTGGTGCTACTGACTCAGAACCCTTATATCTACGGAAGCATCGCAGCTATTTCCCTGGTCTTTGCTTTTTCGCTGGTGCAGAAGAACTACGCAGGCTCGGCCATATTTATTACCCTGAATGTGGTCTTTCTGTATGCTCTGATCAAACCCGATGCCCTGGGCGTGATTCAGTTTCGGGTGCTGGATACCGCGATGGGAGCCGGTTTATCTTTTCTAGCCAGCCTGCTGCTATGGCCCAGTTGGGAGTTTATGAACATCCAGCAAGTGATTTCCGATAGTATTGAGGCGAACCGCAAGTACCTTCAGGAGATCAGTCTTTTTTACCAGCATAAGGGTGAGTTACCTACCTCGTATAAGCTGGCCCGGAAAGAAGCCTTTCTGGCCATCGGCAACCTGAGTGCTGCTTTTCAGCGCATGAGCCAGGAGCCAAAGTCTAAACGGCAGAATTTCTCTAAGATTTATGAAATGGTTGTACTCAACCACACCTTTCTGACGGCCGCTGCGGCGATGGGTACGTTCATCCAGAACCACGCCACCACCGAGAAGTCTGAGCATTTCCAGACCTATATTGATAGTACCGACTTTCAACTGCGAGCCGCTCAGGGTTATCTGACCAACCAGCAGCCCGAGATTGAACTAGCCCCTTTCAATCTGGATCAGGCTCATTCGTACTTGGAACATCAGTTTGAGAAGGTGGCCCAGCAACACCCGGAATGGTTATCCGTGGGCGAAGGCCCCCTTCAGCCGGTAGAAACTATGGTACCTCTACAGGAAGCAAGCCTGATTACCGGCCAACTCACCTGGCTGCACACCCTGGCGGAGAACACCCGGAATACGGCCAATGATCTCACCAAAACTCTGTAACAGCACCACAGTCTCTCACTAAAAGTTATAATCACCCTTCAGGATCAGTATTACCTGTTTCCCTGGTAGTACAATCTATTTACTGTTACTGATTAGAGGCACGTTGATTTTCTGGTTCCAGGGTTGGCATGGACTCATACCACGAGGTTACCTCTTGAGTCATTGTTTTGACTCTTTCGGTCTGTTCGTTAGCGAGGTTACGACGCTCACCCGGATCATCCACAATATTGTATAGCTCTGGTCGGCCTCCGTCATAATCGCATAGGAGTTTCCAGTCTCCTTCTCGTACGGCCAGGTCTGGGAGGTTCTCAAAACCGTAGAAGCTCTTTCGGTCAGGGGGGCGGCTATAGAAGATCGGTGCGGTGCGAGATTCATTAGCGTCACCGAGCATGGTTTTCAGTACGTTTTCACCGTCGGTAATAGCATCTGGGGATGCTTTGGTACCGGTAAACGCCAGCAGCGAGGGCTTTAGGTCAATGGCTGAAAAAACCGATGTCTGGTTTCGGGTTCCCGTGACCTGTTCATTAAGGAATCCGGGGCCCCAAACGATTAGGGA
This sequence comes from Roseihalotalea indica, assembly GCF_022458895.1. The sequence goes on from NZ_JAINFL010000004.1 coordinate 806,581, forward strand.
AGATCGGATGCCACCTTCGTACAGATGGGTTTTGTAGCCTTTCAGTTCACCGGCCTGCCCGGCTCCCAGTTCCGGGCCATTGTCGGAACAGAGCACAATCAGGGTATTGTCCCGCAACTGCTCATTGGCCTGAATGTACTCGAACAGTTTTCCGAATTGCTGATCCATGGCTTCCAGCACAGCCAGATACAGCTCTCGTTTGCCATCTTCTTTAGCCAGTCCGTATTCTTCGTAGGGTGGCCAGTATGGGCTGTGCACATCATCGGGCCAGATGTTTACGTAAAACGGTTTTTGTTCTCGCTCGGCTTTTCCGATAAACTCCAGGGCGGCATCAATAAACCCGGTGGTGATCTCTGAGCGCTGCATCCAGGTAAAGGGCTTACCCAGTATCTCGGCCTCTTCCCAGAGGCGCCCTACCTCGCCGGTTTCATCTTTGGTAAGGGGCAGTAATTTAGCCCCCATGCCTTCAAAATTGGTCAGGGACTCGTCAAACCCATAATCGGTGATGGGGGGCGCCTCCGTTACGTCGCGTTGCCCACCCATGTGCCATTTTCCGAAATGACCGGTGGCGTATCCGGCCTCATGAAGATTTCGGGCCAACATAGGCGCAGAGGAGTCCAGCCAGTTAGCCATACCCCGTTCCCGGTTATCCTTACGATGGGCCAGGTACGAGGTGATGTTCCAGCGTTGAGGGTAGGTGCCGGTAGAGATGGCTACGCGGGAGGGTGAGCAGATGGGTGAGTTCACGTAGAACTGATCAAAGGCTATTCCTTCTGCCGCCAGCTTATCGATGTTGGGAGTTTGAGCATCGGTATTGCCAAAACTGGATAAATCGGCCCATCCCATGTCGTCAATAAATATGAGAATAATATTGGGCTTCCGGCCAGCTTCCGGAGTTGAGCAGCCCCACAGATGGAAAGAGGTACATAAAACAAACAGATAAAGTAGTTTTCTCATAGGTTATGCCAGTCAATGGTTCACAAAACACACTTTTAGATAATCGATAATACGCTTTTCTAGCGAAACCACCAGAATGCACAAATAAACAGCATCAATTCGCATTCATTGCAACTCCTTTCCTATTAATGCCTTTAGCGTTAATTTATTTAGGACATCCATTTAAAATTGGGATTTAATAGCAGAACAATCAGATGAGAGCAATAGCTGAGGATACCTGAGCAAATATCCTGAAAGAACAGTTTATTCCCGACCATGTTTTTATCTATGTTGCCAAAGGTGGCTTTCGGGTTATTGATGGAAACAAAAACTATATTTCAAGGCAGGAGACGCCTGCCTGGCCAGAAAAAACCGGTTGGCAAAATATGAGCTGGTAGACAGTCTGGCTTAGCCCGTAGGTATTCTCAACATTAGAATGAAAGCGATCGTAACTCAACTCAAAGTGAATTTACTGATAAATTAACAGACAAACGCCCATTCCCACCGCCAGACCTACTATGTTAATCGCGGTATAAAACTTATGCCTCTTCAGAACTCGAGTGCTGATATTGAGGTAATGCCGTAACATAGCAGGATTAGTTGATGAGTATAAGTATATTGAGCGCATCAGGCTAGGCCGGAACAGTACCAGCACCTTAAGCAGGTACTTCCATTGAGCTTTTCGCCTCCCCTGCTCGGCATTTCGCTAAAAGATCTCCTCCAAATCACCCACGATCTCGTCGTAGTAGGCAGGATGGCATAACCAGTGGAGGAAGCGTTGGGCCAGGTGTTTGAGCATCATTAAGGAGTTATTCGTGCCGAAGGGTTTTGGCCGGATTCAGGATGGCTACGCGGTAAATCTGGTAGCCCACGGTGATCAGTGCGAACAGCATGACCATTACCAATGCCGCGAGTGTCAGCAACCAGGGAAAGTCAATCCGGTAAGCGTAGCTCTCCAGCCAGGTGTTCATTCCAAAATAGACAACCGGCAGGCTCACTAATCCGGCTAGGCCGAGCAGTGTCAGGAAGTCCTGATAGAAAAGTCCTACAATGCCCGACACGGTTGCTCCCAATACTTTCCGCACTCCTACCTCGGCGGTGCGCTGGGTTGCCATGAAAGAAGACAGACCGAACAGCCCCAGAGTAGCAATGAAAATAGCCAGCCCCGAGAATATGCCAAAGATCTCGCCAAACCGCTGATCCTGCTCGTACAGCGCGGCAAAGCGATCATCCAGAAAGGAGTAGTCCAGCGGGGTATCCGGGAAGAATTTCTGCCAGGTATCTTGTAAGAAGGCAACTCCTTCCTGGTACCGGGCTGGGTTAAGCTTTACCAGCAGATTAGACGGATGATAGTACGGGAAGTAAATAGTGGGCTCTATACTGGACTTTAATGAAGTTCGGTTATAATCCTGCACCACCCCAATGATCTCAAATTTACTGTTGGTATCCTCACCAAACTGAACCTGCGTGCCGATGGCTCTTTCCGTATTGGCGACATTATGCCGGCGGAGAAAGGCTTGGTTGACCATCACCACCATGGTATCGGCTACCCGGTTGCGATCAAAGTTCCTCCCGGCCAGCAGAGGTAAACCTACTGCTTCCAGAAACTTTTCATCATTTCCCTGTAGATACGTAGTACCATCGGTAGGTTCACTTAAGCCGATAATGTGCATAGCATTGGTAGCAGCCCCGATATCTCCTCCAGCCGGCAAGCCCGAAGTACCTCCCACCGTCTCTATGGCAGCGTGGGCTTTAAGTTCTTCGATGAACGCACGTACCCTAGAGCGGTGCGCTTCCTGTCGGTCATTATCTACTTCGGGTACGCCAAACCCTACTACATATTCGGTTGATAGCCCCGGGTTTTGGACTTTCATAAACTGCACCTGCCGGAATACGATAAAGGTGGCAGCAATCAGCACAATAGAAGCCGCAAACTGGGCTACCACCAACCCTTTTCGTAGCGTGGCCCCCTGTCGGGAATTCCTGAATTTACCCTTGAGCACCGCCACCGGACGGAAGCCGGACAGCACCAGTGCCGGATAAAAACCCGAAGCGAACGTACCTACCAGAAAGAAGATGAGCAGGTTGGATAGAAAAGAGACATCCTGCCACACGTGCAAAGCCACTGGTTTACCCACCAACTGGTTAAAGTAAGGAAGCAATAGTTCGGAAAATAGCAAAGCCAGTATAGCCGCCATCAGATTAATCAGCAGGGCTTCAAGCACAAATTGACCGATTAACTGACTCTTATGAGCACCCACCACTTTTCGCAGCCCTACCTCCTTGGCCCGATTCACCGCACGGGCTGTAGCAAGGTTGATGTAATTAACCCAGGCAATCAGCAGAATGAACAAAGCAATGACGCGCATAAACATCACCGCCTTTTCGCTACCGCCAATTTCAGCCTCATAAGTATAATCTGATTTTAGATGGATGTCTTGCAACGGATAGAGCACAAAGCGTTCTTTGGTTTCTTCGGCAACGTGCTTTTTGGCAAACGCTTCCAGCTTCGTTACCAGTGAGGCAACATCTACCTGTTTTCTCAGCTTTACAAACCCATAATAATTGTTGTTATTCCAGCTATTGTAATCGAAACGATCGGTGATGCTGGCATCTGAAATAAGGATACCAAATTTGTAGTGGGTGTTTTCGGGCACATCTTCAATCACGCCGGTAATTTCAAACGGACGGTTATAGCTTCCTAACACCTGTATGGTCTGCCCCAGCGGGTCCTGATCACCAAAGTAGAACCGGGCTTTGCTCTCGGTGAGTACCATAGCGTTAGGTTTAGCCAGCATCTCCCGGGGTGATCCTTGCAGCACCTGATAATTAAAAATATCCAGGAAGTTAGTATCGGCTGATATTACTCCTTTCTCACTGATAGAATTTTCGCCCTGCCGCAGTACCAGTTCATCAAACTTATAGGTTACTGTGTAATTCTCTATTTCCGGTACCTCCTCACTAAGGGCAGCGAGGGCCGGTTGATAAATCATGGCGTCTTTCCCGGTTTCCTCCCCGTTGATCATCTGCACGGTTGAGATGCGGTAAATCCGCTCAGCATCCGTAAAAAAACGGTCGTAGCTCGTCTCAAAAGAAACATACTCGCTGATCAGCAGAAAGGAAGCTAGTCCGATGGCCAAACCAGTAATATTAATCCCGGCGTAGAACTTATGCCGGAGCAGATTGCGGGAGCTGATGGTAAAGTAATGTCGGAACATGGCAATGTTGGGTTTAGTGTGGTGAGAAAAGGAGCGCATCAGGCTGGGACGACACAGCATTACCACCTGAAGCAGGTACTTCCACTGGGCTGATCTTTCTCCCTGGTTTACCCTACGCTGATAGATCTCCTCCAGGTCACCTACGATCTCATCGTAGTAGTCAGGATGGCAGAACCAGCAGAAGAAGCGTTCGGCGAATCGTTTGATCATCAGCCTTTTTAGATTATTCCTCTTTAAGGGTTTTAGCCGGGTCAAGGATGGCTACCTGGTAGACCTGGTAACCGACCGTCATGAGGGCAAACACCATTACTATGCCTATAGCCAGCACAGCGATAAGCCAGGGGAAGTCTATCCGGTAGGCGTAATTTTCCAGCCAGGTGTTCATACCAAAATAAGTAGCCGGTATCCCGATCAGGCCCGCAATGCCTAGCAGTACCAGAAAGTCTTTGTAGAATATCCCGATGATATTGGGCACCGAAGCACCGAGTACCTTTCTCACCCCTACTTCCGTGGTGCGCTGCACCGCCATGAAGGATGATAAGCCAAACAAACCCAAAATAGCAATCAGAATTGCCAGTACCGATAGTGTACCGAAGATCTCCCCAAAGCGACGGTCCTGCTCGTACAGAGCGGCAAAGCGGTCGTCCAGAAAGGTATAGTTCAGGGGGGTATCGGGGAAGAACTCGGCCCAGGTTTCCTGCATGTACGCCAAGCCCTCCTGATACTGCTCCGGATTGAGCTTAACGACACTGGCGTCAGGAGCGTAATCCGGGAAATATAGGGTAGGCTCTACGCTGGACTTGAGCGAGGTGCGGTTGAAGTCTTTCACCACCCCAATGATCTCAAACTTTCGGTTCATATCATCCTCGCCAAACTGTATATATTCATTCAGCACAGATCCATCGTCTGATATGTTAAATTTGCGGAGAAAAGCCTGATTCACCATCACCACCAGCGAGTCGGCCACCCGGTTGCGGTCAAAGTTTCTTCCATAGAGGAGCTGCATATTTACGGCATCCAGAAAATCTTCATCATTAAACTGTAAGTAGGTGGTGCCGGTTTGCCGGTCAGTCAGGCCGACGATCCGGAGCTTACCGGCATTGGAATTGATGTCGGAGCCATCGCCGCCGGGCAGGTTGGATGTCCCCCCTACCGTCTCTATGGCCGAGTGCTGGCGTAGAGCATCTTTGAAGGATTGTATCTGCGTGGTGATTCGTTCCCGGGACTCTTCATTATTTTGCCCCCGGGGCATGTTCACTCCCACTACGTAATCCGTTGATATGCCCAGGTCTTTGCCCTGCATGTACCGTAGCTGCTGGTATACGATGAATGTACCGGCAATTAAAACCACCGAAGCAGTAAACTGTACTACGACTAGCCCTTTTCTCAGCAGGGCGCCGCTTTTGGTATTACGATACTTCCCTTTGAGCACGGCCACCGGTTTGAAACCTGACAGCACCAAGGCCGGATAAAAGCCTGAGGCAATGGAGCCCACAACAAAAAAGATGAGCAGGCTGTATAAAAATGGGGGTTGATTCCATACATGCGGAAGAAAGTCTTGCCCCACCAGCTGACGGAAGTACGGCAGCGATAGCTCTGATATCAGTAATGCGATCAGCGACGCCAGGAAATTGACCAGCAGTGCTTCAAATAAAAATTGCCCGATGAGCTGTATCTTGTAAGCTCCTACCACCTTTCTCAAGCCAACTTCTTTGGCCCGGTTCACGGCGCGGGCGGTAGACAAATTGACGTAGTTGATCCAAGCAATAAAGAGGATAAATAGGGCGATGATACGGGTAAATGCCACCGCCTTTTCACTGCCCGGTATTTCCGCCTCAAAGGTATAGTCCGACTGTAGATGAATGTCGGTGACAGGGAAAATGTTAAAGCGCATGCCTCCTTCCCCTAAGTATTTTTTGGAAAGACCGACCAGCTTATCTTCCACTTCGGCAATTGATGCCTGAGGCTTTAGCTTGATGTATGAGTAGTAATTAAACCCGTTCCAATCGTCGTTTTCATACTGCTCTTTTATGCTTTCATCCGAAATCAGCATATCAAATTTATAGTGAGTGTTCTCCGGTATATCCTGAATCACTCCGGTTACTTTGAATGACTGGTTGAATCGCCCCAGAATCTCCAGCGTCTGGCCTACCGGGTCCTGATCACCAAAATAAGACTCTGCCTTGCTTTGGGTCAATACCAGCGTATTAGGTTCTGCCAGCATATCGTTAGGTGATCCTTGAAGCACCTGATAGTCAAAGACACTGAAAAAATTAGCGTCGGCCGCAATCACCTGTTTCTCGCTAATCAGCCGGTCATCCTGCCGGAAAATCAGTTCACCAAACTTGTAGGTTACGGTTGTCTCCTCTACCTCCGGTAATTCATCATGCAAGACTTTAGCTGCCGGATGATAAGTCATGGCATCCTTTACTCCGATTTCATCATTCACCACCTGCACGGTAGAAAGGCGATAGATCTGACCGGCATCGGTAAAGAAACCATCGTAGCTTTCCTCAAAGCGGATGTATTCGTTAATCAGCAGGAAGGCGGCTAACCCAACCGCCAGACCCAGAATGTTGATGGTGGCAAACAGCTTATACCGTAGTAGGTTGCGCAGGCTGATTTTGAAGTAATTTCGGAACATAGGAAGGTTGATTAATGGGTAGTGAGAAAAAGAACGTATGAGGCCGGGCCGAAACAAGCCGAGTACTTGTAGCAAATACTTCCACTGGGCACCTTGCCCCCCATTGGCTACATTCCGCTGGTAAATCTCCTCCAGATCACCGACAATCTCATCGTAGTAATCAGGATGGCAGTACCATTGGAAAAACCGGTGGGCCAGGCGCTTGATCATGAGAGTTTAAAGTCAAGCGCGAGTTTGGGGATAGACTCCCACAGCTGAACCCGGATATCACGGCTTTGCTGTAGTGCCTGCTTTCCGTAAGCGGTAATGGTATAGTAGCGCTTGGGCTTACCCCCCCGCTGCTCATTGGCCTCTCCGGTTCTGGATTCCAGATACCCCTTCTTCTCCATCCGTTTCAGTGCCGATTGTAAAGCCCCGACACTGACCTTGCGTTCTGCTCGTTCTTCAATGGTATCTTTGATCGCCACTCCGTACGCTTCGTCATACAGCACCCCAACGGTAAGCAGTACGATCTCTTCGAATTCACCTAATGGATATTTCATGCAATTTCCTATTCGTAGTATTGCAAATATAGCACAATATGTGCAATTTCCTAATAGTAGTATTGAGGGAAGGAAGGTAGAGGGTGAAGGGTGAACGGGGGCAGGAATTTAGTAGAGAAATTACTTACAGCAATTTATACTTTCGTCTTCGGTCTTCAGATCTCCCGCCTCAATCACTCTTCGCTCTCAGCCAGGCTCCCGGCTAAAAATCATCTTGATGACAATCCCCATCTGCCCTAAATGGTAGAGGTCGTGGTGCAGCATGCCGTTGATGACGAATGAATAGTCAAACTGACCATTGAAGTCCTGATCCTGATACGGGGTTTGCAGAAAGGTGTCGTCTTTGGTTTGCAGTAAAGCAATCAACTCATCCAGACTCTCCTGATGGCTGTGGAGTAACTGCTCCCACCCTATCTTCTTTAGTGATTCAACATTCGGCCAGTTTTCTTCCGAATCATCGGTCAATTGACCTTTCCCGGTCTTTATTTTTAAGATAGCATCTTTCCGCCAGGCGGTCAGGTGAGCGATTAATTCCGCAACGCTGTGTAGAGCATTCCCGGGGCGGATAAAGGCTTCTTCGGCCGTAATGCTACCGAGCTTTTTGGCAAAAGTATCGCCCATCCACAACTTGCCGTGATGAACTTCCCGTAATTGCTCTACAATGTGATCGATGATCAGGTTATTATTATTCACTTAATTGTTAGTTAGTAGTACAGAGTTTTGGGTTTTAAGTTCAAAGTTCAGAGTACTTAAATTCAGAGTATAGAGTACGCACTTAGTTTAGAGTTTTGCATCCAAGGGTTCAAAGTATCTTTGTTCACTCCATTATTTTATCGGCCTCACCACTCCCAACTTCTGACTCCCGTCTTCTGACTTCCGTCTCCTTCCACTCCCAGCGCCAACCTCCCAGCACCTTTGCTTGCAATACCGGCATTAAATCCTTAAGATAGATTTTGAATTACAACCTGACTGATGTTTAAAATATTTCTTTTCTCAACGGTACTTCATTTCCTTACTGCCGGAATGATTATAGCCCAGAATGTATCTCTTCTCTACAACGATTCTCTACCTCAAGCGGCTTATGCGGCTCGTAAATTAAGCGAAGCCCTCACCCAGCAAAACTTTACTGTCAAAGATGATCATACGGGTTACGACTATCTGATTAGCCTGGCTACCCACCCGGTTCGGTTGAAGCCGGAGGCATTTGCTATCGTTCCCGAAGATAAGATTATTACAGTGTATGGTGGGGATAACCGGGGTATGATTTACGGGGCGTTGGCCCTGGCTGAAACCTTACGCAATGGTATCCCTTTAGAGGAAATTAAAGCCTCGGAAGAAAGCCCGGATCAGGAGTTTCGGGGGATTAAGTATAACCTGCCCTGGGAGACGTATCGCCCTAGTTCTGCACTGGATCAGCACATGGAAACGGCGCGCAACCTTGACTACTGGGAGGCATTTCTGGATATGATGGTCGAGAACCGCTTCAACGCTATCAGTCTGTGGAACATGCATCCGTATACTTTTATGATTCAGCCGAAGAATTTCCCGGAGGCAAGTCCGTGGACCGACGAGGAGTTTGCCGAGTGGCAACATTGGTACCGGGAGGTATTCCGTATGGCGAAAGAGCGCGCGCTGGACACCTATATCGTACACTGGAGCATCTTTGTGAGCCAGGAGTTTGCCAAAGCGCATGACGTGGCAACGCACAATTTCTACCCTTACTACTATGTGCCGGGTGATACCACTGAAATTGTGCGTCGCTACCTGCGGGAAAGTGTGCAGCAGGTACTGGAAGAATACCCTGATCTGGATGGCATCGGCATCTCCCACGGCGAGGGCATGGCGGGAATGACTCCCCTGGAACGTCAGCAGTGGATGGATGATGTACTCATCGCCGGCATGCTGGAGGTCGACCGACCGGTGAAGCTGATTCACCGCGTACCCTTTTCGTCAGGGCTGTCTTCGGAAGGCGGGACGAGCAAGAATGTGGAGGTGGTCACGCGGGAAGCGATGGAAAAGCTAGGTAACAGTTTTGAAGGGCCCATTTGGGTGGAGATGAAATTTAACTGGTCACATGCTCATTCTACTCCCAAACTGGTGAAAGTGCACGGTGGCAAATTAGGAGACACCTATTTTGATCCGCTACCTACCAACTATAAAATCACCTGGCAGGCGCGAAATGAAGACTTCTTTGCCCTGCGTTGGGGCGTGCCTGATTTCATCCGGCAACACATTGCCCTGAATGGGAAAGCCGCCTACGCCGGAGGTTATTTTGTTGGCTCGGAAACCTACATTCCGGCGCTGGATTACTTCACCGCAGTTGATGATCCGGTTAACTGGCAGTGGGCTTTTGAGCGGCAATGGTTGTTCTATAAACTCTGGGGCAGATTGCAGTACAATCCAGAAACGCCTGACTCAGTATTCCAGGCGGAGTTTAACCGGAAATACGGTGATCAGGGGAACAACCTGCTCAATGCTTATTCCCTCGCCTCAACCACACAGTTACGTTTAGCCTCCCTCTATGATTCCCGCTGGGATTTCACCCTGTACAGCGAAGGCTTTCTGGCCCTGCAAGGTGACACCACCCGATATATCTCCGTCAACGAACTTATCAACCACCCCACAATGGACCCGGATTATGTGTCGGTAAGTGAATATGTAAAAACCATTCAGAAAGGTGGTTCCTTTGGGGTTGATCGAATCACTCCACCAATATTAATTGAAATGCTGGAGCGGGATAACCAGGAAGCACTGCGGCTGGTAGAAGGTATTGATACCGATAAGAATGCTTCCCTCATGTACGAAGTAGCGGATGTGAAAACCTGGGCTAACCTGGGGCTGCACCTCGCCGAAAAGCTTAAAGGAGCCGTAGCCTTACAAACCTACCGAACCACCGGTGAAGAAGCCCAGAAGCAACAAGCGATTGAACACTTACAGAAAGCCCTGGGCTACTGGGATGAAGTCGTCAACATTACCCGCCCGATCTACCGCGATATGCGACTGACTCACTACAACCATAACGCCTTTGAGGCCAATGACAACAACCTCTTCCATTGGGCACTCATCCGCGACGAAGTAGCTCAGGATGTTGAAATAGCTAAGAGTGAGTAGGGCGTGGCGAATGGTGCGTGGGGGTTGGGACGAAATGGAATTTGTCTTTAACTTCAGATGGATACACCGCTTTGGTAATTCTGCAAGCATTGGGTTTAAGCCCAATGCTGAAAAATGCAATTTTAAAGCTTAATCAATAAAGATTATTACGGTTGATTTTGTATGTGATGTTTCGCCCTACTCAGAGTCCTCTTCGAGCGGCCGGCGCCCGGTAACTCTGAGCGAGATAAAAATGCTGAAAAATGCATTTATAAATCTTGATTAATATAATTCTCTAAAAGCCGTATTTATTTACTGCGGGTTGTCCCCAGATATTATTTGCTACGCGATAGATAACTTTGCAATGTTGTAATTCAGAACAAATAGAGTCCACACTCCCCCAACCAAAATTACACGACCCGATGACGCTGCCTCGCTCATTATAAATTGACCCGCCCGCATCGTATGCATTATATCCTGCTGAATAAACAAGTTGACCTTCGTACGTACACTCGCTTATCGTGCCATTCTTGTACGTTTTGTACAAACGCTTAAGCGTATCTTTGTTTCTGATGTTGTCCTCCTCACAGCTTGCCATCACTAAGGCAGATAACATAATAGCAGCACCGATCAGATATTTCATTCCAGGTTACTTTCAACAGACTATTGCTCTTGCAAACGAGTTGACTAAAAATGCCTTAATTCAAACTAATAATAAGACACAGTTTTAGCAGAAAACGTTGAAAATCACATCTATCACACAGTGCTACTGTTCATATTTCTTTCTAGCCTCCTCACTAAATATGATGGGAATAGTCCATCGCACCGGATAAATCTTGCCAAACTTGAAGTACACATCCCAGCTTGGAATTGCCTTTACCACCCGAATAGCCTCCTCATTAAATACTTCATTATCTGCCTCACGGTATAGCATGATACTATCGAGCTTCGCCTCTTCGGTTGATGTAAAAGAGGCGAATATTCTGACCTCTTCATTCTGAAGATCAGGTATCTTATTCCAGTTAATTTGTGTACCTATAAATTGATATAGGCTGTCATTATTCTCGGTATAAACCGACTTAAAAGATTTAGCATTATCAAACACTTCCTGCCCGGTTAGTTTACCACGCTGAAAGCTGAGTAACAGCTCAGTTTCATAAATAGACTCATAACCGCTGTGGATGTAGTGAATCAGTTCGCCTTTAGGCACCAGCACTTTGCCGGTCACCCAATGTGCCTTCACTTTATCATTGATGTATTCTTGCTCAAAAAGCTGTGCCAGATCAGCTTTAATACTATCTTCCCAATAAGAACAACTAAAAATGTTGGTGAGATATAACTCTTCGTCAAGTATGTGCCACTCAGCAATGTATCCCCTCCAGCAGGCTGTGGTCATACCGCCCTCCTTGTCTCCAAACAACTTTGTTCTCAAAGAATCAACATTCGGCAGATATTCCAGTGGGTTTGAAAACATGGTTAGCGTATCACCATTCCAGATTAATATATCCCCTGCCTGTCCGGTAGCAAACCCAAGCAACGGAGTTAGAAGGATTCCAATAGTGATAAGCAGCTCTTTCATACGCTACTTCAGAAAGTCAGTAATGAAATCCATTTTGGGTTGGTACACGGTTTTCTCCCAGGTCTCCTGGAATTCTTTCTGATCTACATGGTGGCCGCGGTACGGCACTCCGTAAACAATCTTTTCGCCTTCGGCCTGATTGATAGCGGCGTAGATAGAAATTGAGGGACAGGTCATATCAATAAAGCCGATTTCGGTAACCAGAGTTGCTTTACAATCTTTTAGCAAATGCGCCGCATCAAAATACGGAAGGGTTTGCTGCATCTTTTCTTCATCGGCCTCAAACGCTAACGGATTGGGCCACCCGCCCTTTCGCCCAACTAACAGTCCGCCCCAATCGCACATGGCGGGCACGGTGGCTACGGCGGCGGTTACGCGGGGATCTAGTCCGGCGGCGGCAAGGGCCTGTCCCCCACCCTGGCTTTCACCAATTACCAGAATACGTTCTCCATCCCATTCCGGCTGGCTGGTCAGGTAGTCTAATGTTCGTAGCAGGCGTAGGTACATACCCCGGAAGTAGAAGTCCTGTCGGCTTTCCACTCCTTGCTTGTAGTACTGATTGAGCTCATTTTCTTCCAGGCTGTCGTAGTAGCTTTGGGGTTGGCCATTGAGCATTCCGTGGGCATTCAGATCAAAAGCCAGAGCACCTTTCCCCATAGTGGCGTAACGCATAGCATTCTCGGGTTGAGCCAGACACCAGGAACCTTTCACTCCGGCGGCATGCACATAAAGCACGATGGGTAATGACTTCGGGGCAGCACCTTCTGGTTTGGCGAAATAACCCCGAGCCGGTTTGGGTCCGAGGCAAGTAAGCTCTACGTCCGAGCAGGTATAACCCTCCTGAATATCATCTACCGGAGTGGTTTTCATATCCATTGGCAGCTTTCGCAATGCTTTCTTCTCCTGTTTCCAATACCGGTCCAAGTCTTTTGGTCGCTCTGTTCCCGGCTCAAAGCTTTCGGGGTCTACCACCAATCCAATGCTGGCCGACTCGCCACCAGCCTCCACTTCAAAAATCAGAGAAGTCGGTTCATCTACGGTTTCATCATAGATTGCAACTGGCTTGCCGGTGTATTCGAATCGTTCCTGAGTTTCATCACCGTAGTTTTTTAGAACTTTAACCGATAAAGTATCTGACTCAATATCTTTTAGCTCAACATTCACCTGTACCTGAGCACCCTTTTGATAAATGCCTGATTCATTGGATTGCTTCAGAATGATCTGCTGGGCGTAAGATAGATTGGTTAAAGTAGTGAGTAGAAATAGTGCTAGGAAAAGTTGTTGTGTTTTGTTCATGTTGATGATTGCGGTACTATTGACCTGCTGAATATTGAGAGTGAATAAGGCTATTAGTTAATAAATTCTGAGCATTATTTACCAAAGCCTGATCATTTAGCCTTAAGAATATATTTTTTGCCCGATGACCAGAGTTTTACTGGACGTTAATCCCGATAGTTTTCAATAATGCTTGCATTTACCCAGTAGATGTCTTTATTGCTGGTGAAGAAGAAGTATTTTCCATCATGAGTGACAAACGGACATAACTGGTGAAACTGGTTATTAACGGGTTCTCCCATGTTTTTTGCTTGGGTCCAGGTATCATCGGGGTTTTTAAAGCTGATATAGAGATCACCCTCACCGAAACCCTCGGGCCGTATTGCGCAGAATATCAGATAAGATTCATCTGGAGCGATGAAGACATCGGCTTCATAATGTTTAGAATTTATAGCCTCCGGGAGCTTAACCGGTTCTTCAAATTCTCCATTCACCCAACCTGAAGCATATATGTCAAAATTATTGAGTCGGCCTTCATTCGCGTGAACGTTGCTGGCAAAATACATCGTCCCTTGCTCCGAAAGAGAAATGTAATACTCATTGCGCTGGCTATTAATGTTCTCTCCCGCGTTTCGGGGCTCTGACCAGCCTGAGGGCTCTCGTTCTACATACCAGATATCAATATCTTTTTTATCACCCTCTATTTCCAGAGGCATGTCCGAGATAAAATAGAGCCGATCTTCACTGGGAGAAAGCATAGGGTCATTATACCCGTAGACATCATGCGAAAGCAGTACCTCCGGTCTGCTCCATGTCCCGTCAACCAACCTGCTAAAACGTATCTCGGATCGTCCTCCTACATCAACTCCATAATAAAACGCATCGCCGCTTTGGGAAAATACCGAACCAAACTCGTATTGCTCAGGCATTGATATATAACCGGGGGCAAAGACTTCCGGCTCGTTACCGGGAGGCTTCTGTCCCAAATAATCGCTCCTCACTTTTTGACTAGACGCAATATGGGAAAGGACGAAGCAGTACGCCAGAAGCATGATCTTTTTTCGCATATTCATAAGTTTTGGTGATTAACTCTCGCCCTCTTCCAAATATACAAGTAATTCATTACCCAGTTGCTCGCCATATTCTGAGTTGGTAAACAGGACGAACCCCCAGTTATTTTCTGTATCCATTATGTACCAGCAGGTGAAACCGTCATTGTTTCCACCGTGCATGAATGCGTTTTGGTAGGGTTCGCCCGGGGTCATGAAGCCTAAGGTGTAATAAAGTTCCAGGCCATCGGGGGTGGTGGTTACTTTGGAGTGGCGTTTGAATAGCTCATTGTAACTTTCCGGCGATAGTAGTTTCTGGTTCATCACGGCAATCATCCATGTAGCAAAATCTAGCGGCTCAGTGTGGAGCGAGGCGGCGGCAATCAGCTTGTCTTTATTTTTCTGGTACCAGTAGCTATGTTCCCAGTCAATCCACTGCCCATTTTCATCGTAAGGTTCGGCTTTATGTTTTTGGGTATAGGGGGTTTGAATAAATACGGTGTGCTCCAGCCCCAGCGGTTGAGCCACTCTCTTCTGAAAGGCCGCTTCCAGCCCGATCCAGTCGGTGCCTTCGATGTGCTTTAGTACCATCGCCAGGTACTGATACCCTTCGCCGGAGTACAGATAGTCAGAGCCCGGCTCAAACTTGATCTTCAGTGTTTTATTCTGTTCATTTTCCCGCCAGTTAGGGAAACCCGAGCGATGGCTCAGCACCATCCGCGCCGTTATCTTCTTGTAGCGATCATCGTAAGCAATGTCTTCGTAGGGCAGATAGTTGTACAATGGTTTATCCAGGTCCAATGCACCTTCTTCCACGTATGTCATGACGAAGAAGGCAAAAACTGATTTTGAGATGGAGGCGGCCTCAAAGATGGTTTGCTCCGTCACCGGCTGCTCTTCTTCCCGATTAGCATACCCGAACGTTTGATGATACGATACTTCTCCATTCTCAATGAGGGCAATAGCCAGGCCCGGAATGTTGAGTTCTTTCATTCTGGTTTCCAGAAAGCTAGTGAGGGTATCACTGGATGTTCGTACTACTTTACCAGCCTGATTTGCTGCACCTACCCGGACAAAACTGTTTGCCATCAGAATTACAATAGCGGCAAAACCTAATACGTTGAGCACTACCTGCGGCATTGTTTTAAACGGTTTAATAAAAGCGGAATTCACTATGAATGAAGTTGATCTAGTAGCAAGAAGAATAACTCCTGTCTATTAGCTGTCATTGGGTTAAAGCCCAATGCTGGGAGACGCATTATAATTACCTTATAAGCACATTTTGTAACCTATTGATTGGCATAACTTACGAAATTCTATCAACACTTCGGGTATAATTTCTCTCAGAGATAGTCTAAGAATAAGCTATCCAAGTTAGGCTGGTGATGGGTAAAACCTTCTGAGAATTACCTCAAACTTTAGTTTGCCTCAAGATCCATCACTGGGGAATCTTTCTGTAGCTGATAATAATATTTCTGCATAAGCTGTTGTAAAGAATCCAGTAAGGGTGAATCGGCTCGCCCTACATCCTGCCACTCGCTGGGGTTTTGCTGGATGGAATACAGTTCATAGTGATCCAGGGAATCGTGCTTGAGGGCATTCATGGTTTCGTTGCCAATTAGAATTCCCCGTGTATTTCCTTTGGGCAGATAGCGATGTTTGGTATACCCGAGTAGTTTCCAGTCACCCGCTCGCATGCCTACGGTGGGACCTCCCAGAGCTGTTGGATATACCCAGAGCAATGGCCGCTCCCGCTCTACGGGTTGGTTATTGAAGAATGTACTAATATCAGTACCATCGTAAGTTCGGTCAGTAGGCATTTCTTGCCCTAGCATGGCCGAGAAAGTGGGGAAGAAATCGAGGCTGCTGATGGGTTGGGAAGAGACCTGCCCGGGTTCAATATGACCGGGCCAGCGCATGATACCCGGCACACGCATCCCTCCTTCGTATACGTACAGTTTCATTCCCCTTAACGTGCCCGGCGAGCCGTACGAGCGACTCGCCTTCTCGTATCGATTGAGCGTTTCCGGACCATTATCACTGGTAAAAATAACCAGTGTATTTTCGGCAAGATGTAAATCATCCAGCGTCTGCAATAGTTTCCCAACGGCCCGGTCCATGTTAGTTACATTGGCAAAGTATTGGGCCTGGTCTTCATTGATGGCTGCATCTGCGTAGTCAGACACTAGTTTGGGAGGTGAGGCTACGGGCTCGTGCGGTTCATGAAAGGCAACGTAGGCAAAAAAGGGCTTATCCTGGTCGGCCTGTTCCTCTAACCAATTTATGGCTTCATCGGCCACAATGTGTGAGGAAAAGCCTTCAATCTCCCCTACCGGAGTACCGTTGCGCACAAAGTTAGCCGGATTATGATGACTCGGTGAGGCATTGTTCTGGGTGCCAAACCAGTATTCAAAGCCCAGGTCTCCCGCCTGCGGTTGTTCGGCGGAGTTGAACTTACCGTTGCAGTGCCATTTGCCAAATTGTCCGGTAGCGTAGCCGTGTTGTTGGAACAACTGGGCAATGGTAGTTTCACCTTCATGGATGTGCATGGGTGAGCCTTCGGGAATCCAGTCGTAGATACCCAGGCGATTGGGCATGCGTCCGGTGAGTAGTCCGGCCCGGCTGGGGGAGCATACCGGAGCAGCAGAATAACAGTCAGTGAGGCGTACTCCTTCTGAGGCAAGTTGATCGAGGTTGGGGGTTTGTATGACGGAGTGTCCGTAGCAACTGAGGTCACCGTAGCCGAGGTCATCCGCGAGTAGGATGAGGATATTGGGTGTTTTACGTTGTTCTGCTGAAGCGGTATTGCTTTCAGTAGTTGGTTGGTTGCAGGTGGTTAAGCAGGTTAATATTGATATGAGAAAAGTAGGTTTACGGATCAGCATAGTAGGAATCTGTATTTTGGATTTATCAGTAGAGTAAATTTCATTTTCACTTTGGCAGCCCTTAAGCCGGGCAGGCTTTTACTTTTTCCCTCGAGCTCTTAATTTACGATTCTACACTGCACTCAAACTTCAAATCTTCAATCCATGTCCTCCTTCAACCCTTTCTCATTCTCTCCAACCTCCCAGCGCCCGCCCCCCAGCTCCCCGCACCACGCTCTATTTTTTATCAAAGTTGGCTTTGCCTTCGGCGGTGCTGGCGGTTTCGGTGCGGCGGAGTTTTATTTTGAGGATTACGCCGTCCGATGGAAGGGTGGAATGGTAGAGGGCGTCGCCATTCCAAATGCGTCGGCGAACCCATTCGCCATTTTCAAAGGCCCCCTCTTCTACCAGTACATATTCGGCTGAACCATAGCCGGAACCGTAGTGGGGTCGGAAGGTGAATTTGGCATCAAAGCCCATCAGCAGGAATTCGTCCGGGCCGAGTTGACCAATCATGGCTCTTCCGCTCAGATCATTATTGGTTTTATAGGTGGGGAAACCGTAGTTGAATAGCACTTCATAATTATCAAACTGAACCAGTTGCTCTCCCAGGCCATGCTCCTGCCCTACGGCTTTCAGTTTTCCCGTTCCCTGCAATTCAGTAAGCAACGGCATAGCTCCTCTCAATAACCGGTAGTTGGCTGCGATGTACGTGAATTTCTGGTCAAGATTCTCTTTGTCTCGCTTATCATGCGGGTCAACGTGGAAGGGGTCAATGCCGTAGGGGGCTACCCCGATGGCATCATAGTTTCCTAATGCGTAGAACTGATAGCGAGCAAAGTCGGGGCCGTTGCCCATTTCGGGAACGAACAAGGGGTTGTCATCCCGCGCGTAGGTATCAAACAGTTCGTTGACCATGGTATAGTTGCGGTGATAGATATCCAGGGCCAGCAGTTCAATATTCGGGGCTGATGCTTTCCATACCCCAAGCATGTTGGAGGTAGGGCCACCGCTGGGATACTCACCGGGGCGCTGAAAGGCATTCTCCCGAATCCACACGTTCGTGTACATGGGTAAGCCATACTCTTTATGTCCGGCCTCAGCAATCTGATCAATGTATCGGGCAATGTAGTACGCATTAAAAGCCTCGGCGGCTTCCACTCCAAACACCTCTTCCCAGGTTCCACCCGACTTGCCCAGCGACTGGGTTAGCTCAGTAGGTACCGGTCCGTTGAAAAGTTCGTTGGCTGCTTCGGAATAATCACGATCGGTCCACATGGAGCCGGGTTCGTTTTCTACCTGCATCATAATGACGGTATGATTATCACTATCAATTTGCTTTAAATGCCGCATGGTTTCTACAAAGGCCCGCTGGTCGGCCTGGCGGTTTTTTTCGGATACGGCGGATAACACGTAGACATCGGCTCCGGCTGCGTTTTTCATGCGAGGATATTCTTCCGGGTTATTCAGCACCCACTCGGGCGCGTACTGCATGCGTCCGTTCTTGTAAGAACCAAACCATAACAATACCAACCGGAAGCCTTCACTCCGGGCCTGGGTTACCAGTTCATCCAGCTCTTTGAAGTTGAATTTTCCGGGTTCGGGCTCGATATTTTGCCAGTAAATCGGTACTTCCAGTGTATTGCAATTGAGCTCTTTCATCTGGGGCCATACGTTAGAGATGATATCTGGCCAGGCACTGCTGTTCCATAACTGAGCACCTAAGATGACAAAAGGCTCACCATCTACGTAGAAGGTATATTTCCCATTATCATCCTTATCAAGGTGCGGCAGATCATTCCTGGACTGGGCGTTGGCAGATAGCATTTGGAAGCACAGAAATGCCATTGCCATGAAACTAAAAAACGTTTTTAAAGAGCACATATACTTAGGTGGTTGAAATAGCTTTGTTATTGTTAATTTTTTGTGATCTGATATAGCACCAACGGTACCGGTCCGGGTAGTGCGCCAGTGCGAGGCTGATCCCGGTTGCGAGTCAGAGTTTCCCAACGCAACACATACCAGCTATCTTTCATAGTGGATTCTTCATCGTACAGAAAATGAGTCCGCATATCCGGGAAGTTGGTTTGGAGAGAATCCAGGGTAGCGGGAAAGACCGGGAATAGCGCCAGTTCCTCCTGTTGAGCCAGAGAGGTATTGTTTAGCACATACTGACTTTTACCCAGGCTGGCGCTGTAAAACTTTTGAGTCAACTGCCCGACGGCATTCACCCGAACAGGGCTTACTCCCACTTCTGCCGTAATTGAACCATTCCCGCCAAAATCCCAGCGAAAATCCCAATGGGTGGCCTGATAACTTTGCCAGCCATCCTGCTCCAGTCGGGCATTGTATATCTGGGTGTTTCCGGCAGCATCATACTTATGGTAAGTCACTACTGGATGATGCTGCTGATCAAAGCCAATCCGGATGTTGCCGTTGATGATCCCACCTTTGGCAGGCACCGGGTCAATGACTTCGGCATTTTGGAAGGTAATGGGAAGCGGTTGCGGGCTTCCGTCGCTTTGATACCAGGTGATCAGGTCTTTGCTTTTGGCATAGCTGAGGTCGTGATTGGTGGCTGCATCCGGGGTATCCCGCCAGACCCAGATGAGGTGGTAGTAGCCATCCGGCCCCAAAGTTGGGCCGTGCAAGTAGGCATTCATCTCCCCTTGCCCGTCTACCAGTTGGGTATCCAGCAGTCGCTTCCAGGTTTTGCTGTCGGCATCGTATACATTATAAATCTGATTACCCTTCCCGCTGCTTCCATCCCGATAGGTAAAAACTAACTGCCCCTGGGGGTTGTGAAAGAACTCGGGATAGGTTACCCGGTCTTCGTCCTCTCCTACCATCTGATGGACCTGCTCAAAAGTGCTGATGTCATATGGCTGGGTAGTACGATAATAATTCAATGTATCCACATGCATGTTACCGGAGAGGTGAAGGTATCCTTGCTCATCCAGTTCCATACGAATAGCGTTGTGCGAGTCCCAACCGATGGTTTCAGGTAACGGCTGATACAGCCACTGATCGTCACCCAGCTTACGCTGCGCCACGATCATCTGCTGGTGCTTGTCATAGTAGGCCACAAACTGATGGGGTGGTTTGGTGAGCATAGCGAAGCCAACCGGGTGACCGGTCCAGATGCTGTCAATAAACAGTTCTTCAGTGATATCAATACTTTCATCCTGAACTTGAAGAGTTCTGGGTTCTTTGGTTTTCTGACAACCCCATAAACATAAAACGATAGCGACAATTGGAATAATACGATGCATCAGTAAGTCTTAGTTTTTATTATTAGTATCAATAATTAGCAATCCCAGCAACCGGGAAACCTCTTCTTCGCTAACTACTAACTTAAGCGTATTTGCTTGCCAGGTCCAGGCTTCAAATGGCTTTGAGGTTTCAGAGAATACGGCTATCACCTGTTGGGGCTGTTGTCTCCTTCTTAAGTGCAGCTGACCAGCATCAAAGGGAATGCAAACGAGTGAATCGGATTGATCAATGGCTTGATCATCCTGGGATATGAGTGCCCATCGTCCATCCCACTGAGATACTGGTAATGCTTCCGTGGAAACGGCATCTATTTCTTCATCTCGCAAAGCCAGAGCAGTAAGTGTTTGTTTGCCCTGAATGGTTTCCAGTCGTCCCCAGCAACGTAAGGTCAGAGGCTTATCCAGGTCTCCCCGGTCACTATTGAGCCACAGCGGTGTCCACCCGGTAGTTTGGCGATGCCAGCGAAACAGGGCTTTGCGCTGGTTCAGATACCGTTTGGGAACAGCTTTCCCATCGATATCGCGGGGCAATACGGCACTAGGTGCTCCCAGAATAGCGGTATTTAGCAGATTTTCGGTATCTACTGTCCAGTCGTAGCCGCTGGAGGCCGTAATCGCCGTTCCCTGATGCCCGGCCAAAGCGGCCCAGACACTCCACTGCTGATGACCGGCTTCTTCAGCATTACCCGCATCGCCCTGATCGTCTAATGACACCAGATCACCGACACTGCGCATCAGTGGGTGAATGCTGTAGTGCATGATGGTTACCTCGGGATTGACCTCCCGCGCCGCTTCGGCAATAATTTTCGTCAGCGTGTAGCCGTAACGTTCACCTCGTAGAGTTGGGTCGCGAGGGGCTCCCACATTCGGGTTAGGTAAAGCGTAGGCAAAGTCAAGCTTGATGATAGAGGGCTGAAAAAATTCCATCGCCTTACGGGTGCGCTCTTGTAAAAACTGTACTACACGGGGAGAACTAGGGTCCAGGCAATAGTGCGCTTTGTCGGATGGGTTAAAGCTCCAGTTGGCTAATCGGGGTTTCCCGTCTTTTCCCAGTATCAGATCATCGTGGGTCAGGCCCAGGCTGTCGGGATTATCTACCCAACCCACCGTTTGCCAGTAGCCTACTTCCATTCCCAGATCCTTCGCATACTGAATCTGCTCCTTTAGCTGAGGAAAGCGTTCAAAATTAGGCTCGCCACTACCTTGATAGGTTTCCCAGGGGTCATCAAAAACGAAACGATCGGCCTGAACTTCATTGGCAAAGTCAATGGTTTTGTCTATGTCAAACTTCTGACGCCGCCAGTCTCCCCAGGTGTTCCAGAAACTCTTCTGATGCTGAACACTATCCTGAACGATCTCAAAAGATTGAAACAATCGGTCAAAGCCCGTCCAGGCATCTTCGGCCCAGGTGAGGCGCAATGGATCATTCCAGGTACGGGTCAGCCCTTTCGGGGCTCCCCACAAATCTTCCCGGTACAGAAAATGGAAGCTCCCGCGGCTGCTTTTAATTTGTAAAGACATGGCACCTTCGGGGATAGACCCGGCTCCCAGCACCACCCAGTTACCGTATCCTCCCATAGCAGCACTATACATTGGACGCGGAAAGGCGGCGGCATAGGGTGTGCCCAATGAAGGCCCAAAATTACCCAAGGCGATATTGGCATGCCCAAAATCCCACTTTCTAAAATAACTCTGAATAGGTCCCCCTTTGGCACTCGGCACACAAAAACCGGCTCCTTCCCAGTTGGGCCAGAACGGTAAATCAACACTTGGCACTATCTGCTGATCATGTTCGGTAAGTGCTACCGTTCCGAAGTACATTCCGATGATGGCAGGAGCCTGGTCATTCCACTGCACCGTAATTTTTTCAAAACGGATACCCCAGGGCTTAGCCTGTACGGTGAGCTGACCGCTACCAAAGTCTTCTAATGTGAAAGATAAGGTACCCCCTTGGTCAGAAAGGGACAGCTGATCTTCAACAGTTGCTTTTACGTAATGAGACTCACCTTCAGAACTTTGTAGCCAGAAGGCTGGCATGAGTCCACCTTGCCAGAAGAAACGCTCCGTACCTTCTCGGCTTACCGTAGCCAGGTCAGTGGTTAGATTCCAGGTGAACGTGTAGCTGTTTGTCGTATATGACCATGACTGACCACTACCAGACACCTGCCCGAACACCTGAATGGGAATCAGTCCGATAATGAGCAATAACAAGCGTTGACAGTGGGTAATCACGATATACAAGTCAGGTTCTTTATGGTTAAAAAATGAGTGTATGGGCACGGTACATTCCATCGTAATGGCTTCCCATGTAGCTCCCCCAATCAATGGGTTTCAGAAGTTTATGATCCGTTGGTATCATTTTAACCGCTAACCCTACTTTGGCGTCTATCGAGAACAAGTCAAAGGGATTGGTTTCATGAACGATCACGATGTCCAGTGAACCGTCATGGTCCAGATCATCTAGCAGAGGCGTACCGGCAATGTTGGCCCCATTGGCCGAAGGGGTAAAATTGATAACTGTATCCTGCGCGAAGTCAAACATCTTCAGTACATTTTTTGCCACCCCCGGAATGTATTCATTTACATGAAAAAGAACTTCATCCAGACCATCACCGTCCATATCATAAGCGACGGGACTACCGTAGTGAAAACTGCCCAGCGAGTCTATCCTGACCAATGAGCCATCCGCCCCGCTCAGAGCTACCTGGGCCGAACGCATCAGATCAGGAAACACCCCAATGCCATAGTTAGTGAAGAAATCGGGTACATCGTCCTGGTCAAAATGCCCTACTGCCAGGGAACAGTACACTTCGGTATCAGGAAGAGAGAATTCCCAGAGGGTTTCGTATGACTCACCATCAATGGCTAAGGTGCGTCCGTCTACGGCGTTTACCACAATATCGTCAAAACCATCCTGGGTGATATCGGCTAGTACTGGAGGGGCGATAAAGCCTTTGGTTTCGCTTTCGGCCAGCACTACAGAATTTTCCAGGCTACCCTGCTGAATTTGAGCTAGCGTAGTCAGATAGAGTTTGCCGGGAATCCGCTCTCCACCGCTGCCGTAGATCACCCAGGTTTCGTTATTTCTCTCAAAAGTAACGCAGGACATATAGGTTTCTTTTCCATCAGGCATGTAGGCTTCAGCCAGTAATATTCCTGTCTTACCACTGATGAGCATAAGCTTACCGGCTGGTCGGTTGAGTTCACCGGGTGGGGCCTTCACATAACCACCGTTGGATACCAGCAGATCATTCACACCATCATCATCCAGGTCCCGGACCGCTTGCGGGTTATAGAAGTTATACAGCTGGTGTTCCGAGGCGTCGGTGGTGTCGCCTTCCGGAAAATATTCCCATACCACCTTCCCGGTACTCCCATCCAACGCCATTAACTCAGCCGCTCTGCCCCCGATGATGACCTCAGGCACTGCGTCACCGGTAATATCCAGAAATAAGGGTGACCCGAAGATTTGATCGCGAGCCGAAGCAGTCCAGAGTACGTGCCCGGTTCTGCCGTCTAAAGCGACTACTGCGGAATCCGTTGGTTGAAATTCTATCTTGCCCGCTCCCAGCACGATGTCCTTCACCGAATCTCCGTTCAGGTCAATGGCTCGAGGTGATGAAAATGATCCTATTCCCTTGAGTGAGGCACTCCAGTTTTTTATAGGAATTTCTTTTCCTTCACTACAGGAAAAGCATAAAAATCCGCACAGCATAAAAAAGAGGCAAGCATATTGACTCACGATCAACTCAACTCTAGCGTTGTTGAAAATCATAAATAGCTGTTTTAAATGGGGCGCATTTCGTCGTTATTTTACTTCTTTTATCATCCAGCTGAAAACCGGACATTGAAATTTTAATCAAAGCCTCTTAGGTACCGTTGTACGTTTTTTATTCTGCCGAATAATGCCCGGGTCTAACCAGAAGTATACTGAAGCATTATCATCTAAAGTGACATAATCGGCACAATTGATCTGATTACATTTAAGCCTGATCAATCTCTTCGGCAACCCGATTAGCCGAACGGGTGGAGGCCTCCATACCCCAGTTAAGGTTATCAGCGT
The DNA here is from genome assembly GCF_022458895.1 of Roseihalotalea indica. The sequence goes on from NZ_JAINFL010000004.1 coordinate 831,113, forward strand.
AAGCTCCGGCAAAGTGAATGCGCCCCTGGGGTGTCATGACATAAGGCCAGAATTTTGTCAAAGTGTTCATTGGGAAGTTAAGCCGTTCACACGTGGGTGCAAACTGATCTTTCGTCCAGTCTTTGATCATGGCCTGCTCAATAGTAACCTGCTTGCCAGGATATATCTCCCGGAAAGCTGCCAGGGCCCGTTGAGCGGAAACACCACCCGGACAGGTACCCATCAGCGCAACCCGGGAGGAATCTACTTCATTGGCAACTTGCCAGATACTCTCAATATCCGGATGATTTAGTTCCATATTGATGCTTAGACCGTCTTCCTCCCAGAATTTTGTTCTCGCCTGAAAAACCAACCTGGCATAAGAGTCATAGGCAATGTTGTCGATCACATACTGCTTTTCAGGAGAAAATGCCGGTGATACCGGAATCTTGCGGAACGCTGGCAAGGGAATGCAGTTAGCAAGAAAATCAGCCGACATTTCCTTTTCCTCTCCAAACTCATTGTAGGTAACGGTTACCCCCGTTTCACCGTGCCGGATGGCCGTGATGGGGCAGCTTAGTTTTACCCGGTCACCCAGCCTTTTAGCAAAAGCATTCGGCAGCTCCTGATTTCCTCCTTTCAGGCGATGAACATCCGTAGGAAAAAGGGGGACGCCACGTAAATGGAGGATGCCGGTCCGCCATAGTTCAAATAAAGCAGATGTCTTCTCGCCACCCAAAAATTTCAGTGCCGTATCAGAAGCACCATCCTTTTTATATATTTCAGTAATAGAAGTATTATCCAGATGATCGTATCCTACCCCGAACGGTTGATATTCATCGGTAAACTTGTCCAGGTATGGACCTATATAGAGCGATTGAAGATTCCACCACGGCTGCTCCGACAGGTATTTTACTTCACGCTCGTTGAAGCCAAACTTTTTGAGCACTGCCGGGTCAGACAGCATTTCTTCGGTGTAAAATTCACCATCAATCCTCCTGACAATATTTTTCCGACGAGGGTAAGGAAGTACCGTGAGATTGAATTCTCTGGTGTACTCCCAGTATCGTTCGTATCCCGGATTGGTAATGTGCTCTGCCCCATAATCGGCATAGAGACCGTCTGACAGTCCTTCTTTTGCGGTAAACACATGCCCCCCGTGCCGCCCTGAAGCATCCAGAACAACCACCTCATGCCCTCGCTTCATCAGTTCATAACCACAACACAAACCCGCAATACCTGCGCCCGCCACGATCACTTTCTTGGCAACCCGGGGACGAGCTGGCGGCTTAGTTACTGAGCTTTCATTTTCACCGGATAAGATATCCGAGGGCAGTATAGTAGCTCCTAAACCTGCTGCTGCGGTGGTTTTTAAAAACCCCCTTCTTTCAAAGTTTTGCATGGTTTACGTTGTTGTGCTTAGTAATAAAGTATCAGTAAACAATACCGATTGCTAACGACTTGAAATAGCCATTTCGGTTGAATGAAGCAGATTTAGTAATTTACTCTAAATAAGGGGCTAACGCTTTCTGCCAGATCTTATAGCCCTCGGCATTCATATGCAGATTATCTTCCCGGAAGATGTTGGTGAATACCATTCCGTCTTCATCGAGGGCAGGGTTCCACACATCGGCATATTCCGTGTTTTTGGTTTTCTCCGCGTATTTCTTCAGCTGTCCGTTCAGGTCATTGTATTTTTCTTTCATCTCCCAACGGGCTACACTGGGCTTAGGCGAGATAAAGACAACCGGTGTATCGCCCAGCTCCTTTCTAATCATTTTTCGTAGCTTCTTAGCCTCTTTCATAATTTGCTTGGGCGAGTCGCCTGCCGCAATATCATTATCTCCTTCGTAAATAAAGATTTTAGCTGGTTTGTAGGGATAGACCACCCGATCTACATAGTATAGCAAATCGGAAAACTGAGAGCCGCCAAAGCCCCGGTTAAGCACCTGATGATCAGGAAAATAATCGGCAATATCCTGCCAGATGGCGACGGAGGAACTACCAACGAATAAATTAGCTCCGGGTTTTACCGGATTCAGAGAGTCACTTTTTTCAAACTTCTGAATAGATTCTTCCCATCGCTCTGGCCCTTGCTGGGCAAATACCGGAAGAGTGATACCTACTGAAAACAAAAAAGCAGCGATAGCCTTAGCCACCTTCTTTACAAGTTGTGTGTACATATACTGATTGATTAATGATTTAACTGTTTAATTTGCTCCCCACGACAGCGGTGCCAGGAATAGTCCACCCTGCCCCCACCCGCAATGGGAAACATACCACTCTCCCGCTCGGCTCTGTACTACCTCTGAGGCATGAGCATTGTAGGTAAGCACTTTATCCTCCACATCCCACTGAAAGGGGTCATTACTTATCAAAGCTTCGGTCCGGGCATATTCTCCTCGTAAACTAAGAAATAAGTAATACTTATCATCAAACTTTTGCACAAAAGGCGACTCGCAAGGTCCACCATAGGTACCAGAAGCGGTATCCTGATACGCGATGGCTCGCTCTGACCAATGCAGCAGATCATTACTTGTCCGATAGGCAACAATATGATGCCCTCCCTGGGGGTTATCGTTCGCGGTATAATACATCACCCACTGCTCTCCTATCCGTATAATGAAAGGATCGCGAGCATCATATCCGTCCTGAAAGAGGGGGTTATCCGGGTGTCGTTCCCAGTGCCATAAGTCGGTGGAAGTAGCCAGGTGTATGCGGTAACGTGCGTGGTCTTTATCTCCCGCACAGTAATACATGTAATAGACACCCTCGTGCAAAAACACATAAGGAGCCCACAAATGCTCTTCCTGCTGGGTGCTGTCTACCGAAAGCGCGAAGGGTTGTTTAACCCAATATTGCTGGGTAAGGCTATCGGCGGTGGCATGGGCAAAATGCTTTTCATCAAGCGGGTTAGCTGGCTCTTCATGCGTAATACCGAACATATGCCATTGCTCGTCCGGGCCGTATACAAAGCAATGATCGTTTATATACCAGGTAGTATCTTCTCCGACTGAAGGGTCATATATTTTGGTAAACTCTCCTACTGAGGGATTTATGTTAGCTTTTGCCTGATGGGCCGGAGTAACCAAAACTACACCGGCTGATACAGGTTTTTTCTGTTCGCCAGTTATAAAAAATAGCCCTAGTGCCAGGCTTATTAACAGCACGAATGCTATTTTCATATCACACAACGTATTCTTTGATCCTCACGACCACCCTCATGCAGAGCTTCACTGTTTTCTGTTGAAAATATTAGCACATGATTGACGGAAACCACCCAAAAGGGCAGCCTCCGGTTAATGTTATCGTTTTTTATTGATAAGCAGGGTTCTGAGTTAAGTTGGGATTTCTAATGATTTCATCCGGTGGCACCGGGAAGAATAAATGATCTTCCGTAGGTGAATTGGTCACTTCCATCAGATAATCCTTATCCCAGCGGTACAGATCAACCCAGCGGATGACGTCTTCGAACATGAACTCCCGCCTTTTCTCTTCGCGGATAGCCTGTCGCATTTCCTCCTGGGTAGTATAATCATTGGGGTTCAGCAGGGGAATGCCTACGGTGCCATTGGGAACTCCATCAAACCAGGCATTGACCCAACTGGCATCTTCCGCCCGAGATCGCACCATGTTCAGAATACTGACGACTTCATCTTTATTCGCGGCAAAATCCAGCTCGTTCAAAATTTCAGCTTTGTTCATATACAATTCCGAAGCACGAACCAGCACAAAATTAGCCTGTTCAATACCTCCATCCTGAAATAAGCGGGGAGGAAAGTACTTATTCGGCTGGTACTGAGGAGACCAGGGATGTGGAGTGTATGCCAGATCAAATCGTATATCTTTCCCTTGGGTAGCTCCAATGCTATCCGGTTTCTGAAAGATGCTCATGGCATCATCTGACCACTCAAAATCAAACCCAAACCACCAGCCATACTGCCCCGAGCCGAAGAAGCCCGGAGAGAAGTCATTCTGCTGCTCAAAGATAGATTCGCTGGAGTTGAACGGCTCCTGAAAGATTGTTCTCCAGGGCGTAGCAAACGGATACAAGCCACTATCAATAATTTCGTCGGATAAGCTAAGTGCCGTTTCCCAATCATTTTCCTGAAGGGCCAGACGAGCCTGATACGCCTTGGCAGCCCACTTGCTGGCTCGCCCTTTCACCGAATTGGTAACGTTATCATCAGAATAATTGGTAAGAGCATCCGGAAGGTTGTTAGCGGCAAATTCCAGATCGGCTTTGATCTGCGCCAGTATATCTTCCCGGGGTGATTTCGCCACCAATGCGTCATTCACATCCTTAGGAAATTCAGTGATCAGCGGCACACTTCCCCATCCTACATACAGATAGTAATAGGCTAGCCCCCTGATGAACCGCCCTTCGGCTAATATCTGGGTTTTACGCTCATTGGGGGTAAATTCTTCCGGTGCCAGCTTTTCTACTTCTTCCAGAAGGAAATTCACATTGGCAATAGTCTCGTACATATTGCCCCACTGGCCTAGCGGTGCCACAGTAGGATCAAGCTCTGCCCGGTCTTTATAACCGGATGCAAAACCTGAAGATTGCTTGACATCATCTGTGCCTACCTGCACAAAAGTTATGATCATAGAATAGCATGATTCGTTGAAGAAGCGATTATAGACTCCGGTCAGGCCGATTTCGGCGGCGGCAGCATCTTCGTAAAAGGTTTCGGCGCTGATTTGCGATATGGGTTCTTCTTCCAGAAAATCCTCGCAAGACCAGCTTACGATCAGAAGCCCACAGGCTAGTATATATGCTATATATTTCATGGTTGTTATCGTTTTGATGCTCATCAATGGTTAAAAGGATAGACTTACTCCTATGACATAGGATTTGGCCTGAGGATAGGTGCCGTTATCATAGCCTTTTCTAAGTCCGCTATTTTGTCCTCCATTCGCCCCGGTGAAGTGATCTACCTCAGGATCGTAGCCGGTGTATTTGGTAAAGGTGAGCAGGTTATTGGTGGTGAAGTACACCCTGGCCCGGTTGAACCCGATACGCTCGGCTACGCTTTCTCCCAGATTGTACCCCAGGGTCAGGGTCTTGAGTCGCAGGTATGAACCGTCCTCTAACCACCCATCGTGCGATAAGTTGTAATCGTTGTTCTCCTGATCATAATTGGGCCGGGGGTACTCGGTTACATCTCCAGGATTTTGCCAGCGATTGTCAAAGGCTTTCTGAGTTGTGTTGGCACTAATGACGTTTCTGCCACCAACATTCATCAGCTCCATATATCGGCGGGTCAGGTTGTACACTTTATTTCCGTAAGAATACTGGAAGAAAACTGACATATCAAAATTTTTGTACGATACGTAGTTGGTAATCCCCCCGAAGAAGTCGGGGAATGGACTCCCGGCAATGACCAAATCATCTTCATTAATTGCCTCGTCGCCATTCTGATCAACCAACTCTAGTATACCGGTCTCAGGATTTACGTATTTTTCTCGTTCGTACAGGTAAAAGCTGATTTCTTCCCCCACCCGGGCAATGCTGTAACCGGTAGTATTGCTACCCACCAGTACATCTTCATCATCCAACAGCTCCAGAATTTTATTCTGATTGGTTGCGATGTTGAAATTGGTAGTCCAGTAAAAATCGTTGTTACGAATGTTCACCGAATTAAAGCTGAATTCAAAGCCACGGTTTTCCAGTTTTCCTACGTTGTCCTGAATATTCGCAAAACCACTTTGCAAAGGTAAAGGAACCTGAAATAAGAGCTTATCAGTCGTTTTAATGTAGTAATCGGTGGTGATGCTTAAGCGGTCGTTCAGCAGTGACGCATCTAACCCGATGTCTAGCTGGGTAGTTTCTTCCCAGGTTAGATCATTACTAGCCAGACTGGCGAAGGTAGCCCCCGTAGAACCGGTGTAGTTATTTCCAAAGTTTGTTCCTCCTCCCAGGTTCAGTAAAGCCCGTGAGGCATAATTACCAATCTCCTGATTACCCGTTACTCCGTAACTAGCCCGGATCTTCAGATCGGAGATCGGGGCGACATCCTGCATAAAGGGTTCGTCAGAAATTCTCCAACCTACGGCCGCCGAAGGGAAGAAACCAAAGCGATTGTTTTTCCCAAAGCGTGAGGACCCATCGTAACGGGCATTCACGTTAAACAAGTATCGCCCCTTCAAGGTATAATTCAAGCGGGTAAAGAAAGAAGCCAGGCTCCAGGCTTGCATTTCTGAGTCTACCACGTCAAATTCTGTCCCGGCATTGAAGGTGGGAATATTGGCAGTTTCCAGTCCGGATACCAGCACAAAGCTTCGCTCAAACTGAGAACGCTGAGAACTGGTTCCTACTAAGGCTGTAAAGCTGCTTTCCGAGCCCACTTCCAGGTCGTAGGTCAGGTAATTATCCAGGGTCCAGAGCAATAAATCGTAGGTTCTACGAGATGTTTGCCCTTCTCCATCAGAAGTACCTTCCAGCTGGTTAGGGTTCGGGGGATTGAACCACTCTTCGTTTTCGCTGCGGATGTCCGCACTGAAGCGGCTGGTAAGCATCAGATTATCAGTAAAGCTGATGTTAGCAAAAACCGATGGCAAGGTACGACGCACATTATTATTGATGCTGATATCCAATGCCTGACGTACGGGGTTGCCAAAAGAACCCTGGAGTGGATCAATGCTATAGTACCCGTTAGAGGCTAATACCGGAACCGTAGGGCTTTTCACCAGTGCGGTACTTAAAGCCGGGGTGCCGTAAATATGGTTGTAGTTACTGGCATCCCCCGAATCCGGGCTACCGTCATTTTTCACCCGATCCTGATCGGTATAGGAGGTAAAGAAGGTAATTCCCAGCTTGACAAAGTCATTTACTTTATGATCCACATTAGCCCGCAGACTGTACCGCTGAAATCTGGTATCAACGATGGTTCCTTCCTGGTTCAGATAGCCACCGCTGATCATGTAGCCTGTCGTCTTGTTTCCGCCCCGCGCCGATAGGTTGGCGTTATAGATGTGAGCGGTACGAAACAGTTCATCCTGCCAGTCGGTATCTGTAGTTGGGTTATTGATAAAATCCTGGCTGTATACCGGAGGCTCATCAATCTGAGCCATTCCTTCATTGGCTAGGGTTGCAAAATCGGATGCTCCTAATACATCATAGCGAGAAGTAACCTGGGAAAGGCCGGTATAAGCATCGAAGCTGATTTCTGATACCCCCTCTTCCCCCCGCTTGGTCGTAATCAGTACTACCCCATTGGAAGCACGGGCTCCATAGATGGCAGTGGCTGCGGCGTCTTTCAAAATTTCAATAGACTCAATATCAGAGGGGTTAATCTGGCTAATACCGTTTACCCGTGCCTGTCCCACGTTTACATTCGAGGTTTGAGCATTATCAATGGGCACTCCATCAACCACAAACAGCGGGTCACTGCCGGAGCCGATGGAAGTGGTACCGCGAATCCGCATCGTAATTCCCCCACCGGGTTCGCCGGTATTATTAATGACTACCACGCCCGGTGCTCTACCCTGAATGGACTGATCAATCCCAACGACGGGCATTTCTTTGATTTGCTCAGCGTCAATGGAAGTGATGGCGCTGGTCAGCTCACGCTTGCTTTGCGCGCCATATCCAACCACTACTACTTCCGAAAGAGAGCTTACGTCAGGAGCCATACTGACGTTAATGGTCGTCTGGTCTCCTACCTCTACTTCTTCGGTTAAATAACCTAAATAACTGAAAATCAGCACGGCATCTTCCGGTACATTTATCCGGTATTTACCTTCAACATCGGTGGTAGTACCCCGGGTAGTACCTTTGATCAAGATGTTTACGCCCGGAAGCGCAGAGTCATCATCCAGCGCCCTCACTACGCCTTCAACTGCATGGTCGGCTAGGGAGAGTTCTTCATCCAGCTGTTCCATCACTGCCGAATTTTGAGCCTTGCGCTTGTTAACATAGATGTTCTCGTTAATTCTCAAAAAGCTTAATCCGGCTTCCTTAGAAATGTAGCGCAGCACATATCCTAGTGATTTATTTCGAAGATCAGCTGAAATACGGCGATTGGTATTAATGACCCCTTTGTTGAAAGAGAAAGTAAAGTTTGTTTTGTTTTCAATTTGGGCAAAAGCATCCTCTAGCCTAGTGTCTTTCACCTGAATGGAAAGGTATACTTCTTCTACACTGACAGACTGACTTTTGCCGGGGCTGGCTAGCAGCACCGAAGCAAATATACATTGGAGGGTGAATGCGTATAAAGTAAACTTTGACATGAACGCAATTTGCCTTAGTAAATTTAATGGCATAACTTGAGTAGGTTTAGTTGAACAGGGAGTTTGACTGACAAGAAAGACCCACTTTGCTATACGAAGTGCCAACCAGTTTTAGCAAAGCCAGTCTTCCGGAAAAGCCAGTAACCCAAGCCGGGCCCTGGCTTTTTTTCTCTTAACTGGTATCAGGAATAAGTTGCTGCATGAGTAGTACGGGTAGTTTTAGGCTGTTGCATTAGTTTCTATTAGTCAATCTTCATTTATCGTATAAATACTGTGTCTCCTTTTATTTCGTACTTAAAATCAGAGGTGTAGCTGATACCCTCCAGCACATGTTCCAGCGACTTATGCTGGAAGCTTCCGTCAAAGCCCTTCTTGATCGGTTCCTGCCGTAGTACCCTGAATTCTACTCCGTACCAACGTTCCAGCTGGTCGACTACCTCATCAAAGCGGGCATTATCAAACACCAGTATATCCTGATTCCAGGCCGTAATTCGCTCGATATCGACTGAAGCTACTTTGGTGATCAGGCTTCGCCTATCGTAGGTAGCCATCTCTGAGGGTTGTAATACCACTGAGTGGTTCGTCATTGTATCATTATTGGCGACCATTACTTTTCCGGTTACTACTGCTACTTCTATAGATTCTTCGTCGGGATACGTTCGGATATTGAATGAGGTGCCCAGCACTTTGGTTGAAATGTTGCCGGTGTGAACGATAAAGGGGCGGTCAGGATCGGGGGTTACTTCAAAGAAAGCTTCTCCTTCCAGATATACTTCTCGCTGTTCGGGGGCAAACGGATGATTGTAGGTCAGCTTGCTATCGGCATTGAGTTTCACCTGCGTACCATCAGAGAAGGTAATTTGCAGCTTTTGTCCATTCTGGGTTCGCTTCTCGATATGAGCAACCGGCGTTTCTACTACGGAAGGCTGTGTATGCTGAGAAAAATATACTACCAGGGAAACCGCTACCAGCGGCAGGACAATTATTGCTGCTCGTAATAGCCAGTTCCATCGTGTTCCGGAATTCTTGTCTAGCTTTCTTTCACTAACTTTTTCTCTGGCAAAAGTATCAGCACGAATTTCACTCCATAGAGTACGGACCTCTTGTTTGCTGAATCGCAAATCCCGGTACTGAGCTGACTCGATAATAATAGCGGCCTCCTCAGCCAATGATTTTTTTTCGGGATAAGTCTCCAGTATAAGTTTCCATTCGTGCCCCTCAGGCCCGTCAGGATCTTTCACTCCTAACCGAAAAGATTCATCCATTAGGAAATCGTACAGTTCGTATTGCTCAATATTCAAGCCTTCAGCCATCAGTGTTGTGTGGTGTACCTTTTATGGCTAAAGGAGAATACTTTTCAATATCTACTCACTTTGTCTACTTTTTTTTAAAATTTTTAAGCAGAACTGAAAAAGAGATTTCTTTTTAAGAGATGTCCGGCAGATGGGCCAGCAGTAAAAGGAGAGTATGGATGCTGGTGCACTTCATGTTCTGGCGAAGACTACTCAACCCCCGGTGCATCAAATTATACACCGACTGGGCATTGATCCCCAGAATCTGTGCGATCTCTTCCGGGGTGAACCCACTGTAATACCGCAGAAATAACACTTCCTTCTGCCGAGAGGATAGCTTGTTCAACTCCTGCTGAAGACGAACCTGGGTTTCCCGAGCCACCTCCGCCTTCATCAGCGTCAGCTCATGGGAGAAGGTAAACCACTCTTCGGGTGCCTGTTCGGTTATCGCCTCCCCTGCCCTGCGCCGATCCGCCCGAAGCTTGCTGACTAACTGACGCCGAAAGGCTTTCATCAGGTAATATTGGATAGAATCGGTGTTACCCAGGGTGCTGCGGTGATTCCACAAATCAACAAACAGATCATGAATCGTATCTTCCACCCGGTCCCGGTCGGCCTCAATGCGCAGCCCGTAGTTGGTCAGGAGCCCGATGTATTGCTGATAGATGCGTTCAAATGCCTGGGCATCGCCAGCCTTAAAGGCCGCCCAGAGGGAAGTGTCCCCGACGAAGTCCTCGGCGAAGTCCTCGACAGAATTTCTGAGAGTATGTAGGTGGTCGGCATTCATGGCAAACGGCTCAAAAAGCTCCTAGAAAAGCTATTTCAATTAACCAATCTCGCAATATTCAGCTAAAACTACAACTTTCCTGTTTATGATCTGAAAAATATAGCACATAAAATGATGATCTGTTTGCTGATTTCTTAAAATTATATTGAATCAGCGAAGCCACCATCTGAAAGTTTATCGCTATTTGCCAAAAAGAAAAAAGCAGCCCGTTAAACAGGCTGCTTTCTCACACGTAACTACTTAAACACACATCAATTGTTATTCAACCCGGAGCTTTTTCACCGTGACATCACCGGCGTTAACTAGTTTAATGATATAGAGACCAGGATTCAGGTTGAGATTTTTTATCTCGAGCTGGCGGTCTATTTTTCTGGATAAAACTTCCCGACCTTCAAAGTCTATTAACTGAAGCAACGTTGATTCACCTTCATACGGGTTGTTCACTTCAATAGTGAAATTTCCGGAAGGTGCCGGATTTGGATATACGTTCCATTCAGCAGAAGCTTTACCAGGAACTACCGTAGTTATCCGGGCATTGGCTGCTCCGGACGGTTCGGTACCCCAGATTAATTGTAAGCTATTATCAGGCTGTTTACGGTATAAGGCTACCTTGTCCCAATCGCTGTAATCTGACTGACCAGCCCCGTACGAGTAATCATCAGTTTCATCGTAGTCTGACCAGTTGGCATTGTTAAAGCGGGTTTGTATCTCACCACTACTAGCACCGGCCTCCAGAAGATCTGGTGTGGTAAAGCTGATCTCCACATAAGAATCGGCACCCGCTTCTGAACTATTCAGTTCACCAAAAGCACCTTGCACATAGTTGCGGCCCAGGGCGGCGTAGTCTACCCAGAACTGCTGGCTGCTGTTATCCTGAGCCCAGCTATAGGTTTCATATTCGCGGGTGTACCAGTAGCGAATCACCAGTTCGTTGTACGGAATAGCTTCTTCACTGGTATTAACGAGCTGGAAGAACGGGCGAATGTGATTATCCGCAGCCTTATTCTCATGTTGCCGCACTTTGTACTGTACTTTAGCCGGAGAGTTGACAGCTGTGGTGTTATTACTAACCGGCACAAAACGAATAGCATCAGCTACCACATAGCCCGAAGTACTATCGTTGCGTACTACCACTTCAGCCGTGTTGCAGAAATCGTAAGTGCCCAGTGAAACCCATTGCCCATCATTAATCTGCTGATCGCGGTATACGGTCGTGGTCCCATCAGCATGGACAATATCAAAGGGTGTATTGTTTGACCTGTTACTAAACGCAAACCACAAACCAAACACCTCATAGGTACCGCTGGTCAGGTAGGTTGAATAACTGGCACTTTTCTCACCTTTGCCCGCGCTGCCATCGTGTAAATAGTCAGAACCATACTTGCTGGAACTACCGGCGGTACTGACGGTCCAGGCACCGGTAAGGGTAGCTGCTGCATTATCCAGAACGATGGTATCTATTGCCGGAGTCGGCTCCGTAATGGTTGCTGAGTCGGCGACCATGTTGTCTAATGAATCGTATACGGTCAGTGTGTAAGTGCCGGGTTCAAGTCCGGAAATCATTGCTGTAGTGTCTCCGGTGCTCCACTCATAGCGGTACGGTGTACAGCCGCCGGTTAAGCTGGTCGCAATCACTCCACCTTCTTCTCCGGTACAACTGGTGTTAGACGCGTGCAAGGTAAGGTCCATAGGACCACAAGCTGAAGCCGAGAATGAACGGATTTCAATACCATTCACCAGGCTCATGCCAGCAGTAATCTCGGGGAAGGTAATCGTAAGAACGCTGTCATCTACCGTCACTCTAAAGAATTCTTCTATCGGAATATCCTTACCACCGGCTACGCTGTATATGTCGTAATCATCCTTTACTAGACTGTCTTCCAGGGCAATATCAAAGATATGCTGCCCTACCGAATCTGCCTCGGCGTTGAAGAAGAGTCTCACTTCATACTCGCCGGGCTCTACCGGGAAGCTCCAGCGCTGGCGATTGGCAAAGCTGGCGTTGTTATCGTAGCGGTAAGGACCAAAAATGTTGTTAGGCGCGTGGGTGTTATTTACTCCGTTCCACCCATTACTACCCGACGTATAATTCACCGAGTTTGCGCTGAAATATGGGGAAGGCGTAGCTCTTTTGTCACCTTCCCAGTCAATAATAGAATCAGGCTCTACAATACCCCCGGCATTCACCCGGTAGATTGGCACCCCGTTTTTCCCCAGTTCAACTACGGTAATGGCAAAGGTTTCTTCCGTCTGGTTTACACCATCATCAGCAGTAATTTTCAGGTTAGGATAATAGCCGTTGTCTCCCGTTTCCGGAGCGATCGTGATCGTACCGGTGTTGTTGCCATTATCGGTAAAGGTTACGAAAGAAGGAAGATTCTGACTGCCTAGCTGAAGGTCATCATCCTCGTCGTCGGAGGTGCGCACGGCAATAGTAAAAACCTCGGTTTCTTCTACAGATGTGTTCTGAATAGGATAAAGAACCGGAGGGTCATTAATCGGATCAACCACCGTTACATCAATAATCTCAAAATCTTTACCCCCGTTTCCATCTTCAGCGTTGATCTTAATGCCGCTATATGTTCCTTCATCTCCGATTTGAGGGGTAAAAGAAAGCGTAGCGGTATTGTCATTGTTGTCGGTAAATACCACAAACGATGGCAGGTTGGAAGCCGTAAAACTAACCGGGTCACTGTCCGGGTCAGTAGCTGAAATATTCAGAACCAGGGTATCTCCTTCATAAACCGTTGTGTCACCGATATTTGCTATGATGGGAGCTTTGTTGAGGGTGCTTCCGTACTCAAGTGCTCCCACATCATACACTCCGTTGATGGGCCGGGGTACATGATAGTAATCGTCATTCACGCCGAAAGAAGAAACATCCAGTCCTGCATCAATGGCCTCAGCCTGAGAGTCCAGAGAGTATTCCCCGTTTGTTTCTATAAGACCAGCTTCGGCAAGGGTTTCGTAGACCAGGTTATTAGAGCTTTCCCAGTTAGAATAGTTAGCCATAGTATTCCATTCCTCCAGAGAGGTAATGACCAGGTTATTGTAGATTTCGTTTTCCGGGGCCGGGTTCAGATACGATTCAAAAGCGGGGGCTCCTTCGGTGTCTATAATGGTGTTGTTCAGAAAATGTCCGCCACCCTTCACTTCTTCGCCTTCAAACGGGCCGGGTCGGAAGTTCGCTACGATAGCTCCTCGCTTTGCCCCAATAATGATGTTGTTGTAGACGTAATTATCGCCTAGCCCCAGCATGTAAACTCCCCGGGTTCCTCCTCCCGGACCGGCTTCAATATAATTGTTATAGATGCGTCCGCTGGAGCCTTCCCCTACCTGAATGGCGTTGTTCTGACTATTGGTTTCGTTCAGGTAGCCGTACTGATAAATCCGATTGTTGTAAATCTCCAGCCCTTCTACCACCGCACCGGCCTGAATGGCTTCGCGGCCGGTTCGTTCCAGTACGTTATTGTAGATTTTAGCCCCGTAGATACTGTGCGGATAATGGCCGTTATGACCGCTAGACCAGAAGCTGTTTCCCATATAGATACCTTCACCATCGGGCAGCATATCATGAATGTAGCAATCGTGCACGCTGATGTCGTACATGGTAAACCCTCCATTGGTGGCATCAGGAGAATTCGGTCGGTCACTGCTTCCCGATCCGTCGGGGTCGGTTTTGAGCATAAACCCGGCAAAGCCTGATGAGAACACCTCGATGTGGTCCATCTCAAAATTGGTGGCCCGGCCCTGGGCTTCTACGGTCGCATGGGTTTCGCCGCCTACTTTAAAGCCATATTCAAAAGCCGGATCGCCGGTGCCGGTTAAATGAAAATACCGGTTGCCATTCACGGCCAAAGCAACATTTGACCCGCCGCTTCCCGTGCCCTGAATCACCACTTGGCCACCACAGTTGATAATAACCACAGGGTCTTCCTCAGTGCCGACAATATTTCTGAAATGAAGTTTATCACGAGTGATACCCGCCTCCACACAGATCGTATCACCGGGCATGACATTTTCCTGAGCACCATCAAATATTACTTGCTCACTGAAGGGCACTGTATGATCGCAATTACACTGCGCTTGGGCTTGTAATGATGCAATAAAACAGCACCACAATAGTACAAATGGGGTTAACCATCTTCTCGAGAGGAAATACTGATTCATAAGTTTTCGGTTTTAGGTTATTGATAATTAAAAGCTTCCGTAATTCTTCCGGGAAAACGCTCTGGCATACCATCAAACTGGGGTATTGATGTGTAGTACAGATAAATGTTATCCTCTTTAGAAAAATTGAAGAGTGTACCGGTAGCTTGGAATATTTTTACTTTCTTGGAAGTACTTACTATCACAAGTTTAAGGGCACCTTCTTGGCCACCTGGGTAGCAAGCGTGTTGGGTGAGAGCAATTTTAAACTACATGCTTCTGCAAACTGCCTGTTTAAGAACGGGGCTGAAGTATGTAAACGTGAGGAGATGAATGCGTAAAAAGTAGACTTTGACGTAAACGCAATTTGCCTTAGTAAATTTAATGGCATAACTTGAGTAGGTTTAGTTGAACAGGGAGTTTGACTGACAAGAAAGACCCACTTTGCTAAACGAAGTGCCAACCAGTTTTAGCAAAGCCAATCTTCCGGAAAAGCCAGTAACCCAAGCCGGGTCCTGGCTTTTTTTCTTTTAACTGGTATCAGGAATAAGTTGCTGCATTAGTAATAAAGTGTAGTTGTTGTATTAGTAGTAGTCATCGGGTGACTAAATTTCTTTAATTGACACAAAAAATCAGCGATGTAGTTCTGCAACCCAGCGCATGCACTAAAAATGTATGCGAAAAGATGCTATCAAAAGCCGGCTGCTATCAAGAGCCTGTCTTTTATAGCTAAAGGAGAAGCACGTTTAATATCTACTCAGTTAGTATGATATTTTTTTAAAAAATTTGCTAACTGAATGGTAAAGAGGGAGTTATTTTTAAGAGATGTCAGGCAGATGGGCCAGCAGTAAAAGGAGAGTATGGATGCTGGTGCATTTCATGTTCTGGCGAAGACTACTCAACCCCCGGTGCATCAGATTATACACCGACTGGGCATTGATCCCCAGAATCTGAGCAATCTCTTCCGGGGTGAACCCACTGTAATACCGCAGAAATAACACTTCCTTCTGCCGAGAGGATAGCTTGTTCAACTCCTGCTGAAGACGAACCTGGGTTTCCCGGGCCACCTCCGCCTTCATCAGCGTCAGCTCATGGGAGAAGGTAAACCACTCTTCGGGTGCCTTTTCGGTTATCACCTCCTCGACCCTCCGCCGATCCGCCCGCAGCTGGCTGACCAACTGACGCCGAAAGGCTTTCATCAGGTAATACTGGATAGAATCGGTGTTACCCAGGGTGCTGCGGTGATTCCACAAATCAACAAACAGATCATGAATCGCATCTTTTACCCGATCCTGGTCGGCCTCAATGCGCAGCCCGTAGTTGGTCAGGAGCCCAATGTATTGCTGATAGATGCGTTTAAACGCCTGGGCATCTCCGGCCTTGAAGGAGGCCCACAAGGAAGCGTCTGTGGCGGTGTCCTCGGCGAAGTCTTCGACAGAATTTCCGAGAATATGTAGGTAGTCGGCATTCATGGCAAACGGCTCAAAAAGCTCCTAGAAAAGCTATTTTAATCAATTAAGCTCGTAATATTCGACAAAAAACGCAAGCTATAGATTGAGATATGAAAAATGTATCTCAGTATTTAGACTACAAATTCCTAATTTTTCAATACTAACCCTAATTTATTAACTGTCCTTAATCGGATTAGATAACTGGTTGTTAGTCTTTTCGCTCACCTTGAGCTTCTATCATCCGCTACCCACATACCTCTTCCATTTTTGCCCTGCTTAAGAATTAAACCATGTTTACCAAATCTGTTCCTGCTTTCAACTTCCACACTTCGGCTTGCCAACGCCGAACTTCCGACTCCCCCCCTTCATTCCGCACTATCCTGCACTTTTAATTCTTCCAGCAACGCCAGCCCAAACCAACCTAGTGTATAACTACATACCAGCTCATTCCAACGACGGTAGACCACGCCCGACTCCCGGTTTATTTCAGGAATTCCGCCAAAAGCTTCGCTTTCGTTACCCAGGTATCGCTGGTTAATGCACCAGGTTAAACCTTTCCGGGCGGCTTCCAGGTGTCGGTCTTCATGCGTATACTGATATAACTGGTAGAATAATAAGGTCCATAAGGCCGTTCCTTTGGCGCTAACTTCACTTTCATATTCATTTCCCTGAAACAGAAAATCCCAATGGCCATCATCGGCCTGAGTGTTTAGTAGATGATCGGAAAGCCGGATGGCCTTTTGCAGATAAACCTCCCCTTCAGGCAGCAGGCCGTGGGAAGAGAGCAGGCCGATCATAGCCCAGCCCAGCCCCCGGGTACTATACTTGGTTTCAATCAATACGGGCGTGCCTCGCTCACCGCCTACAGGCCAGCCGTTATCGGCCCGGTCAGCCTCATTGCGGTGCCAGGTACGATCCCAGAGCCCATCTTCCCGTTCCAGATGTTTAAGCAACCCATCGATATACTGCTTACCAATAACCTGATGGCGAATGTTTTGCGTGGCCGCATACACCTCTTCCGCCCCTTTCATCCCAAAACCGGATTCATCCATCGTCCAGTTTTTCCATTTACCTGCTTTTAGCAAATAGTCCTGTTCAATGAGATAATCATACGTTAAGATGCGACCAATGCCCTTTGTCATTATTACCGAAGCTTCCAGAAAGCGAGTGTCGCCGGTTGCTTTATAATAGGGCATCCACCCCCAGCCCGCCATAAAATAACTATCGGCTGGACTAAAATATCCCTCCATTCCTTGAGGGGAGTCAGTGCGGGGATCATACCGGCAAAGTACCAGCCCATAAGCCGGATGAGCTGCGTCAGTAACCTGAAACCGTAAGCTGGCCTCGGAAACTAAGCGGGCTGACTCTATCAGGTTTTCGTACCCATACTCCGTTGACAGCTCAGGAACGCAAGCAGCTTCTACCAGTACTTTAATGGACGGCCCGTATGACCACATCCAATCGGAACGACGGTAGGTATCGGCATCCATATCGTAAAACAGATATAAGCCCCCGTATGTCGGGCTCAAAGGGTTTTTATTCTGACTGCCTAACAGATAGCTGACGGTAGTGGAAAGGTTTTCGGTAACGGTCTGCCGGGTTAGCTGGCTGATTGGCGTTGCCGAAGACGCGGTGGCTTTATCTTTTGCCAGTTTCTGCTCATCCAGCAGTTCCCATTGCCCAGCAGAAGAAAGGCCCCATGCCTGAATCGTTCCGTACCAATCATCAGCCAATGATGCTACTTCCAGGGTTAACGTTTTAGAACCGGGCTCAACGGTTGATATTTTCTCCAAAGAAAACTCTTTCAGAACAGCCGTTTCTGAAGTTACGAATAGCTGGTTTTCCCAGTGCTCCAGGTGAGTCTCGTATCGCATCTGTGGTTGAAGGGCTCGGCAATCGTCCCAAAAATTACCATTGATGCATACTGAGTCTTCTGCCTGCACTTGCTCAAAAGTGGCTACTGCGGCAAATGTGTTATCCAGGGCAATATCAATAACCGGAAACCATATTTCCCGACCGGCAACTTCTGGCGGATAGGTATAATCGGCAGGAGCATGAGAAGAGCGGTCACTGAGCTTGGTAATAACCTGATTTCTACCGCTTTGCACCACCCACTTGACCTGGGAAAGGCTCTTAGGTAAAGAGAGGGTGAGATGAATTTTCTTTTCGGTTTCTTTTACCCGTAGCTGCGCAGCCTTTTGGGCCTGACTTGGTTGAGAATACACGAGAAATATCAGAATAAAGCCAATGCACCTGGGGCATCTGAAAATTAGCATAGTATGTTTTAGGTTGTATATGGATGGCAAAATCAGCGGAATTATACAATCTATCTTCCGTTTCTCCGAGAGAAACCACTGATTATGTAGGCAAAAGCGGAGATTTTACTGAGAACAGTGGGGCTACATGCGCTCCACTTAGTTAGTTTGCAATAGACTTTGTTTGATCAGTGAGCAACTTTTAGCATTTGTATTTGTTTGAGGAGTTAGCCGGAAGCAAATCTCGCAATGAGCCTATGCTTGCAAATCCCTAGCGATAATTATTACACTTTTTAAACTGTTATGAAGACACCTTCGCTCAACCGTATCAATGCGGTACTTATTTTTTGCATTGCTTTGGTTGTTATTATGCATTTTGCCCGCCCATTCCTTATTCCTCTCACCATCGGAATCATTCTTTCTACCCTCGTATTGCCGGTTTGCAAAAAGCTGGAGCGCTGGGGATGGGGCCGCGGATGGGCTATTCTAGTCTGTCTCTTTCTCATTCTGGTGGCGGGGGCCATCTTTATTACCGTGATGACGGCTCCCATTAGTAGCTTTAACGAAGATTTGCCAGCGCTTGAATCCTCTTTAGATGAGAAATTAGCTCAGATACAATTATTCTTTTCTCAAAAACTCAACATTTCTATTCACAAACAAAACTCATTGATGGAACAGGCCTCGGAAGCATTATCCTCAGCCGGAAATTACCTGGCGGGTTTTGTCACGGGCTTTTTCGGGTTTGTGTTTGATAGTATTCTGGTGCTCGTGTACGTCAGTTTCTTTCTGTTTTACCGGGAGCAATACGAAACTTTTGTAGTAAAGCTCAATGATGATAACGATCCGGAAGACGTGCGCAAAGTTTTACGACAGGTAAGCAGGGTGAGCACGCAGTATCTTATTGGTAGAATGCTATCCATTCTCATTTTAGCGATTATGTATACGGTGGGCCTCACCCTCGTGGGTTTAAAGCACGCCCTGCTGATGGGAAGTATCGCGGCGTTACTAACCATTGTTCCCTACGTAGGCACAGCTCTGGGGGGCGCCTTTCCCGCTGCGGCTACTTTGCTGGCTGGCGCAGGTGATGCGAACCCAATGGCGGCTATTGGGGTGATTATTGTTGTTCAGTTGCTGGACGATTACTTATTGGAACCCTTTATTGTGGGAGACCAGGTGAATGTGAGTCCGCTGGCGATCATAGTGGGAGTAGTGGTAGGCGGGCTGATTTGGGGCGTTGCCGGAATGATCCTGTTCATTCCTTTACTGGGCATGGCCAAAATTGTCTTCGATAACGTTCCTTCTCTACGGCCTTATGCTTACCTGATCGGCCAGCAGGAGCAAGAGGAGAAAAGCTATGTGCAAAAAGTAAAACAATGGGTTCAGGCTAAATTTCAGAAGTGATAATTAACCTTAGTCTGATTTTACACCGATTTATGGCTTTAATAGTTAGACCACAGGGACTGGCCTCTTCTATCAAGCTGATTTGTGTTTGTAGAACCACTTGGACTCAGAGCATGTCCCAGATTAGAAAAGAATCAGGCTATTGAAGAATATCGATTTCATCTCACTACGGCTCATCAGCAACAGGCGGGTCACAGCGTATTTATACCAAAAATGAATAGTCCGATGAGAGGTGCTCTTTATTATACATAAGGCACCAGAATTAGTATCAGACATTTATATCGCTAACTTACTAATCCTGGTGCCCCATTATTATATCACTATCATCCCCTTAGGGAAAGCTAATTCATAGCTTACGCTAATTATTGTTTCGCTTATTGTAGACATCCATATAGGCTTTGAGGAATTTCTGGTCATTCTCATCACTATCGCCATAGTTGGTACGAAGTTCTGTGAGCTTGGCGTGCATCATTTCCTGTACCTCGGCATATTCCGGGTCATCATACACATTATGCATTTCGTTTGGATCTTCTTCCAGGTCATACATTTCCCATTCATCAATATCATAGTAAAAGTGCATCAGTTTGTAGCGATCGGTAGCCACTCCGTAGTGTCGTTTTACCATGTGTACCGAAGGATATTCGTAATAGGTGTAATACACGGCATCGCGCCATTCCTCAGTCTCACCACTCACCAGTTTACGGAAGGATTCCCCCTGCATTTCTTCCGGGGTTTCTACACCAGCATAATCCAGAAATGTAGGGGCCAGATCGAGGTTTTGGACCAGCTTGTCAATTTTGGTACCGGCTTGTATCTCTTTGGGATAACGAACCAGCAGCGGAGTGCGGAAAGATTGTTCGTACATAAACCGCTTGTCAAACCAGCCATGCTCGCCCAGGTAGAACCCCTGATCGGAGGTATATACTACAATAGTATTTTCGGCTAGGCCATTTTCTTCCAGATAGTCCAGCACCTCACCTACCCCATCATCAACGGATTTGATCGTACGCAGGTAATCTTTAATGTAGCGATTGAATTTCCATATAGCGACATCTTTTTCCTTTTGAGGATCAGTAAAATTCAGTTCGCCGTTTGCAGCGTAGGCCTTTTTAAATGCCTCATTTTTAGGTTCATAAGCGGCCAGCCACTGCGATCGCTGAGTTTCATTCATGCGAGCTAAGTCCCGGTCAAAGCCGGTACTGTCTCCATTAGGGTCCACAATCATTTTAAAATCATGTCCCCACATGGCATGCTCGGCCACTTCCATCTCTTGTTCTTTAGCCGCGGTGCCCCGACCCTGATAATCATCAAAATAGTTTGCTGGTGGATCGAAAGTTTTATCATCGTATAAGGTGAGATACTCCGGTGCGGGCTCCCAGTTTCGGTGAGGGGCTTTCTGATGGTACATCAGGCAAAAGGGTTTATCCTGATCGCGTTTTTCTTTCAACCAGGAGAGGGCACTTTCGGTAGTAATATCGGTTACATACCCCTCAAATCGCTGTCGTTCGCCATTTACCAGAAAGTCGGGGTTGTAATAATGCCCCTGTCCGGGCAAAACCATGGAGTAGTCAAACCCCTGAGGCAGGCCATCGAGGTGGATTTTACCAATCAGGGCCGTTTGATAGCCATTAGCCTGAAGCAGCTTTGGGAAGTTATCCTGATCCCAGTTGAAGGGCTGCACATTATCTACTTTCCCATTTTTAAAGCTGTGTTTACCGGTAAGCAACACCGCCCGGCTGGGAGCACAGATAGAATTAGTCACGCAGGACCGAGTGAAAATTGCCCCTTCTTTAGCGATCCGGTCAATATTAGGAGTCTCGTTCAGGCCATGTCCATAGGCACTGATTGCCTGGTAAGCATGATCATCACTCATAATAAAGAGAATATTAGGCGGCTGGTCGTTTTTGGCCTCCTGCTGCTGTTCCTGACTGCTACACCCTGACATCATCAGACTAGCAAGTACAAATACAATTAAGAGAGTAAGCGAATAGGTTTTTGTGTTCATCATGTAAGCTTAAAGTTTATAGATCGTCGATAAGGCCAGGTGCCCGCACATTTTTTCCTTTAATATTTTGAAGATCATCGCCCAAATCTTCTCGGGCCTCCTCAGCAATTTGTTGCAGTTCCTTCATCACTTCCGGGTAAATACCCTGCACATCGTATCGCTCGCCCGGGTCGCGGCGCAGATCATAGAGCGCGAGTTGGGCTTCTCCCTCCCCATACTCCCCCTTATGGCCACCGTTGCCGGGTTCTACTCCTTCATAAGAGCGATGCAGATGAGGAAAAACCAGTTTCCAGTGATCTTTCCGTACTGCTTCCAATGCACTACCACTATAGTAGTAGTAGAATATCTCTCGGGGCTTGGCATCCTGCACTTTCTTCATCAGCGGCAAAATGCTAACGCCATCGATCTTCTTCACCGGCAATGCCACGCCTAGCATCTCGGCAAAGGTGGGTAGAAAATCAATGGTTGACGCTAACTGATTGCAAACGGTTCCGGCGGGAATCTGAGCGGGCCATCGCATCACGCAGGGAACGCGCTGCCCCCCTTCAAAGCTGGTTCCTTTCCCTTCCCGCAACCCACCGGTAGAGCCAGCATGGTCACCGAAATTAAGCCAGGGACCATTATCGGAAGTAAAGATCACCAAGGTGTTCTCAGTCAAACCATGTTGATCCAGAGTCTTCATGATCTCACCCACCGACCAGTCGATTTCCATGATGACATCTCCGTACAGGCCTTGCTCGCTTTTTCCTTTAAATTTATCGGATACCGCCAACGGGACATGTGGCATAGAATGCGGTACACAAAGCAGAAACGGCCGGTCTTTATTCTGATTAATAAAGTCAACGGCCCGTTCGGTATAGAGGGTAGTGAGTTCTGCCTGATCGTCCAGGTCTTCAATGGTTTTGAGGGTAGTATCGCCGGAGATCAGCGGCAGCGGAGGGAAGCTGGCCTTATGAGCATTTGTTTCTTCGGTTGCCAGCTCCATATCATACGTCCATTTCCACATATCATTGGAATAGGGTAATCCCAGGTAATCGTCAAACCCCTGTTGTAAGGGCAAAAAGGGTTTCCAGTGCCCCAGATGCCACTTTCCATAAATAGCACATTGATAGTTACCAGCTCGCTTCACCAATTCGGCAATGGTTTCCTCTTCTGGATTTAACCCCTTTTTTGCCAGCGGATTTAAAGCACCACCGATGCCCACCCGGTTAGGATAACACCCCGTAAGAATACCCGCGCGCGAAGCACTACAGACAGCCTGGGCTACTTCAAAATTGGTAAACCGCATTCCTTCGGAAGCCAATTTATCCAGGTTGGGGGTCTGATATTCAGTTGCCCCATACGTACCCAGATCACCGTAACCCAGGTCATCAGCATAAATGAGGACAATATTGGGTAGATCGGATTTCTTACGCTGAGCCCAAACGTTAGAATGGACTGCAAAATGAATAACAAACAGGCCTAAAATGTAAAACTGAAGTCGATAGGAAAAAATCATACGCTTAAACAGTTAAAGGAAAGCCCTTGCTAAATAGGGCCTTCCGTATTCATCTTACTATTATTAATAACCAGGATTCTGCTGAAGGTCGGCATTTAAATCAACTTCTCTTTGGGGAATAGGCATCAGAATCATATAATCTTTCAGGTTCTGAGCAATTTCCACTTTGTTGCTCTCGGCCACGGAAGCTTCATAGGCTGAATGCTCTCTCATACGTTCCAGAAATCTACCCGTGCGTACCAGATCAAACCAACGATGCCCTTCCATGGCTAACTCTAATCGTCGCTCCTCCCATACCGCCGTTCTGAATGCATCGGCTGATAGGTTGGTATAATTTTGATCGGTAGAATTAAAAGCACGCTCCCGCACCCGATTCAGTACGGTAATCCCTTTGGCGGTCTGCCCTACTTCATTTAAGGCTTCGGCATACATCAGCAAGGCATCGGCATAACGGATCACATGCATGTTGGCGTCGCTATTGGCCGGATTCGTTTCCCCTTCCTCCCAGTATTTAGTAAAAATCGGGATACTTGAGGTATGAATAGAACCATCGATTAAACTGACAAAATCTGTAGTAAAGGTGGCCGCCTTACGTTCATCTTCATCAGAAAAACGGTCATAAAGATCACGAGTCGGGATATCAGCCTCATTGGAATTAGTAAGCCCCAACACACTAAAACCACCGGGCAGGGAATACTTGGGCCCTTGCAAAATCATAGCGGAATTTCCGTTACCGGGTGGGTCCATAAACTCGATGGAGAAAACCATCTCCATACCATTCTCCGTGGCCACATTCCAGTTGTCGCCATAGTTTTCGTGTAACCCGTACCCGTAGGTGCCTTCGTTCTCAACTACTTCCGCCAGTTTATCGGCAGCCTGCTGGTATTCATGCATGGTCAGGTATACTTTTCCCAGTAGTATTTTAGCGGCTCCCTGAGTGGCTCTTCCGATGTCTTTATCGCTGTAAGATACAGGCAGACTAGCTTCGGCATCCATTAAATCCTGAATAATTTGTTCGTATACCTGCGCTGCCGGAGTGCGAGCTCCCATCGCATCTTCTACGCTTTCCAGTTTTAGAATCAGAGGCACGTCGCCATAAAAGCGCACCAGGTTAAAGTAGTACAGAGCCCGCAGAAACTTAGCTTCTCCTACCAGCCGGGCACGAATGGCTTCGTCCATATTGATGCCGGGAATATTCAGAATGGCCGTATTGGCCCGGGCAATGCCGGAGTAATTGCGCTGCCACATCTCCCTGGTAAACTGATTTTCAGACGTATAGCGCATATACTCCAGATTCTGAAGGTACTGATTAGGCATGCCTAACCCATTCTTTTCATCGTCCGTGGGCAATGCATTTAACAGGAAAATATGACGCTCATAGATATCGTATAACTGTTGATATACCGCAGCCACCGCGGCTTCGGCATCGGTTCGGCTACTATAAAAATTGTCAATGACAAAGCGGTCGGCTGGTTCTTCTTTCAGAAATTCGTCGGTACAGGACAGTAAACCACTGAACCCAATTACCATTATTGATATATATATTTTTTTCATGACGTATGCTTTTTCGTTACTGAATGTTCATTTTCACGCCTACCATAAATGTCCGGGACTGGGGGTATCCACCGAAATCCTCCCCTAATTGGAGGTTTGTGGCACCTCGGTAACTTACTTCCGGATCGTAGCCGGAATAGTTGGTAAAGGTGAGCAGGTTTTGGCCGGTTGCATATACTTTGAGCCCGCTTAGTCTTTGAGAATTCAGGTTCGGAAATGTATACGCCAGGGTCAGGGTTTTTAACTTCAGATAAGATCCATCTTCCATGTAGGCGTCGCTGAACACGGCGGAACGGTTGGTCGTTGCTACCGGATACTTCTCACTCGGGTTGTCAGGAGTCCATCGGTTGACCAGGTCAGCATATACATTCTGCCCGCCAGAAGGTAATTCCAGCTCCATGGCATTGTAATTAAAGATATCATTCCCGTAAGAATACTGCATAAATACATTCAGCTCCAGTCCGCGGTACGAGAAGGTATTGGTAAACCCGCCGAAGAAATCGGGATTTGGATCACCGATGACGGCTCGATCGTAGGTGGCGTTCACCGTGCCATCGGGGGTTCCTTCAGGCCCACCCAAATCCAGATAGCGTCGTCCTCCAACCCAGTTGGTAGGGCTGGTAGGTCCGGCACTCAATTCGGTCTGATCCTGAAAGATGCCATCGAAGATATAGCCGTAAAACAAGCCAATGGGCTCTCCCACAATAAGCCGATGCACCGACCCGGTTTTCAGGTGCCCATCGCCATCGCCCACATCTTTATAGTCTTCACCACCCAGCTCCAGCACTTTGTTCCGGTTAAAGGCAATGTTAAAGGCCGATATCCATCGGAAATCGCCGCGGGTAAAGATGTCGCCTTCTATGGACAACTCAACCCCTTTGTTTTGAATGCTCCCGATGTTTTGCAGCGAAGAAGCAAAACCCGAAACGTACGGCACGGCTACATCATAGATCAGGTCTGTGGTTTTCTTGTAGTAATAATCTGTGGTGAACCGGAGTCGCTCGTCAAAAAAGCCAAAGTCTAATCCCAGGTCAAATTGAGAGGTCTTTTCCCACTTCAAATCAGGGTTAGGTATTTTGTTGGGGTAAAACCCGGTGACTAACGACCGACCAAACGTGTAAGTGGTGTTATCCAGCGTAGGGAGCGAGTTGTACAACCCGATTTCCTGATTTCCGGTAAATCCATAGCTTACCCTGGTCTTCAGGTTAGAGAACAAGTTCAGATCCTGAATAAAATCCTCTTCGATCAATCGCCAGGCAATAGCGCCAGAGGGAAAAAACGCATATTTGTTATTAGACCCAAAACGGGAAGAACCATCCACCCGAGCGTTGAAAGAGATCAGATATTTTTCCCGCAAGTTATAATTAACCCTTCCCAGATACGACATCAGACTCCACTCTTCACTGGCCGACGAAGGCTGGTTATAAATAGCCCCCGCACCTAAGGCATTTTCTTCCAGCACGTTGTTAACATATTCCTGTGAAGATGCTTCAAAGCCTTCAAACACATTTTGCTGAAAGGTGATTCCTCCCAGCACGGAAAGCGAATGCCCCGGCATAATTTCTTTGACCCAGTGTAGTGTATTTTCGTTCAGCCAGTTGGTAGTATACCGCCCATTAACCGCGGCACTCGCCACTCCGCCCGATTCAAAGATGTTGGAGGGTACGAAGGTGTCGAATTTCGTATTGACCAAGTCGGTACCAAAGGAAACTTTAGCAGTGAGGCCGGGAATAAATTCCCATTCTCCGTAAAGGTTACCTAAAAGACGAAGCATAGTGCTCTCGCGAACCTGCTCCTCGGCAGTAGCCACCGGATTAGCGAGGATAATACCGGGGGTGTTGACCGGAGTATACTCACCTAACGCCTCATTCTCATAGACCGGCAATACGGGGTTAAACTTCATCGCCGTAGTTACCACGCCACTGGCTCCTCCGGCATCTGTGCGTACGGCGTTTGAATTGGTTCGGCTAACATTCAGGCTAGTGCCAATTTTGAAATTGTCCAGAATATTGCGGGCAATGTTAATTCTACCCGAATAGCGGCTAAAGCCGGAATTACGAATTACCCCCTGCTGATTAAAGTAATTTCCGGAGATGGAATAGTTGGTTTTCTTATCGCCACCGGAAAAAGTGAGTTGATAGTTTTGTATCGGTGCCGTTCGAAAAACTTCGTCCTGCCAATCGGTTCCCTTGGGGTTATCCCGCAGTTCGGCCATTTTATCAGCATCATAGACGGGATCAAGGCCATCATTGGTATAGGCTTCATTGACTAACTCAGCGTATTGCAAGGCATTCATCACGTCGATCTTTTTAACTACGCTCTGGCTTCCGTAGTAAGCATCAAACGTAATCTGGTCTCTTCCTTCCTTTCCACTTTTGGTGGTAATCAGTACCACCCCGTTAGCTGCGCGAGCACCGTAAATAGCAGTAGCGGAGGCATCTTTCAGAATTTCAATAGACTCGATATCGGCGGGGTTGATGGTGGAGAGCCCGCTCATTCGGGCATTACCACCCGTGTTACCGTATCCGCCCCCATTATATACCGGAAATCCATCAATTACATACAAAGGCTCATTACCGCCTTGCAGAGAGCTGGAACCCCTAATGCGGATAGAAGCTACGGCCCCCGGCATACCCGAAGTTTGCGTTACCATCACTCCCGAAGCCCGACCGACCAGCCCCTGATCAATTGACGTGAAAGGCGCTTCCTGAATTTCACTGGCTTTTACCGAAGATACCGCCCCGGTCAGGTTGCTTTTCTTTTGTACACCATAGCCTACTACCACAATTTCCTCTAGCGCTTTTATATCCGGCACCATCACTATATTGATCTTGGTCTGGCTACCTACAGTAATTTCTTCGCTCAGGAAACCAATTGAGCTGAATACCAGCACGCTTTCGGTATCCGGAACGTCTATCCGGTAGTTACCATCTACGTCAGTAACGGTTCCGGTAGAGGTACCTTTCACCAGTACATTCACTCCCGGAAGGCCCGTCCCATCTTCTTCTGATGTGACCTGACCCGTAACGTTAATAGCCGGAGCAACAATCTTTTCTTCAATGGTGTTGCGGTCGTTTTTTTCAAGTTTGCCTACGTGAATGTACTCGTTTACTCGCTTAAACTTGAGGGATGCAAGCCGGGATATTTCCCGTAATACATCAGCTAAAGATGTGTTATCAGCCTCTAAGCTGATGCGCTGCCGAAGATTCACCAGCTTCTCGTTGTAGGCAAAGGAAAAACCGGTTCGTTGCGTGATAGCCTGAAATACCTCGGTAATGCGTTGGTTGTCGGCGTTTACAGAGAGGTAAACTTCTTCTATACTTTTCTTTTTCGACTGTTCCGGCTGATTGTTGGAAGCTAGTAACGTATTGAGCAGCGCGGTTTGAAGGATCAGCCCCCACAGGACTGCCCTGGCTGCTTTTACCAGCGGAGGGTAGAAAGTTAAATTCATAGTTTTAGTTGTATTAGGTGATTGTTAATTAGCGTAGAAAGACAGCGATGATTGGAAGTAACCGGCACTGTCAATGCAGAATGGTTAACTGGTATTGTAGTTCATAGGCTGTTGCATTAGTGTCGTTGTATAAGTATTATTCAATAATGACTTGTTTTCCTTCGATGGTGAAGTTGAAACCTGATGAGAAGCTCATACCTTCCAAAACCAATTCCAAGCTGGGGTTTCGGTAGCGTCCGGTAAACCCATTGGTAATGGGGCTTTTCCGGCGAATGATGAAGTCTACACCGTACCACCGCTCCAGTTTGTGCACAATCTGCTCAAACGAGGCCTGCTGAAATACCAGTATCCCATCTTTCCAGGCCATCAGTTCATCTGTCTCAAAGGTACCTTTCTCAAAAGACCCGGTTTTACGGTTGACTTTTACCATCTCCTGGGGATGCAACTGGCTGGTTTGGTTTTCGTGCCCCTGATTTTTCTTCTCTACCCTAACCGCACCGCTGGCTACGGCTACGGTCAGATCTTCTTCAAATGGAAAAGCCTGCACGTTAAAGGAAGTCCCTAAAACCCGAACTTCTACTTCTCCGGCTGTAACCGTAAACGGATGCAGAGTATCCCGCACCACATTGAAAAAAGCCTCACCTACCAGTTTTATCTGCCTGTTTTTAGAAAAATCTTTGTTGTACTCAAGATGACTCTCGGCATTCAACCGTACTTCACTACCATCGGGCAGCGTAATAATTGACTTCTGCCCCCGGGGGTTGCTCTTGGTGACCGTAGCTTCTACAATGGTTTCTGAAGGTGCTACATAGGCAGCATCTTCACTATAGACAAAGAATACAATAGCCGCACCCAGCAGCAGAAGCAGGGATGCAGCAACTTTCCATCCGTGTAGCCAAAACCTTCCTGCTTGGCTTTTTACTACAGAAGCAGGTGGTTTCTGATCAAGTGCCAGTCTGGCAGAAAGCTTTTCAAATGTTTCATCCTGCCCCTGAACTGACGGCTTGTAGGCACTATGCCAGGCTTCGGACAATTCTCTGAACAGACGCTGGTTTCGGGGTGAAGAATCTAGCCACTTTTGAAGTACTAGTTCTTCTTCCTCACTAATTTCTGCGGATAATTTTTTGTTGATCAGGTTTAAGTATGGGGCCACAGTTCGGTCTTCTTTTTATAGAGAGACTACCAGAAATGCGCTTACCCCCAAAAGGCAATAAAAAAAATTAAAAAAAGATTCTGGTTTGAAAATAGGCCTTGCTACCCCTATACCTGGCTACCATCGTAGCGCTACGGTTGTCACATTCCGACATTAAGAAGCATTAGCAATGGCCAAAGAGATACGGAGGAATACTCAACCTGGGCTTGTTGATATTCATCAATGGCACACTTTAACTTCCTGAGGGCAATATTCATCTGGTTCTCAACTGTTTTAGGCGAAAGATCAAGCAATTCAGCTACTTCTTTATAAGGCATATGCTCTTCGCGTACCAACTGGAAGATCATTTCGCATTTATCGGGTAATTGGCTGATGGCTTCTTCGATTTTCTCGGCTAGCTCTCTGGCAATCAGTAGATTTTCAGGTTGATTGTATTCAATTCGGTTGCTTTTAGCCGCACCTTCTTCAGCAGAGAAAAAGCGGGATTCTCGTTTCAGATAGGTTAAAGCCTGGTTCTTGACTGATTGTAAAAAATAATAATCCAGCCGTTCTATATCAGGCAGGTTCTTCCGATTATTCCAGAGTTTCATAAATACATCCGACACCAGTTCTTCACTCAGCATATCAGATTTCACATAGTAAAAAGCCAGCCGGTAAAAGCGAGGATAGCACCGATCAAAAAACTGCTTGAAAGCCTCGCCGTCATCAGCAGCCATTGCATGAACTAGTCGTCTGATTTCTTCCTGTTCCACTCAATCGTCACTTTTTGTACCATAGCTTAAGCTAGGATTATTTTTTAAATTTTACAATTTCATGAGGAAGTCAGGCTTTTTGGCTCTTTATCAAAAAAACACGGCTATTTTATGAACGTTAATTCTGATTTAGCCAACCATTCTCTTCTGCTGTAGAACACAAAAAAGTATCAGGTAGGGCCTCAGCATGTACAAAACTCAAACTTATTTTCCTTCGAATGCTGATTTACCGCAGCCAGTTTATTATAGTTTCTTCTTCTTGCTGTCCATCATCTGTAACCAGGATTTTCACATTTCCCGAGTTCTGATATTGCTCCCGCACAAAAGCCCATTCTTGCTCAAATTCTGATGGGTTGGCTGAATTAAATTGATGATCGATCGGGTTGACTACCAACAAATGGCGAGGTGCCAGACTTGCAGCGAGATCGGCCAGATCGTAATTATTCATAGCGTTGTTTACTGAACCATGCACCCAGCGGGCATCGTACTGCTCATGGGTTACCAGGCTTTCGTACGAATAAAGAGGTTCCACCAGCACCGTACGTTGTATGGTGGGTTCAAAAGCTGCTGCGTGCAATAAAGCGGGAGTCAGGGTAGAATGCGCAATGGCCGTAATTGAGATTTCACGTTCCTTAAATGCGCTGGTAAGATAGCGCGCCATACGAACCATGTCTTCGGCCTGACGGGCCACAATACTTTGGTGGAGTAGCATTCCGCCAAACCACTGGTTATACGAAACACTATCAATATAGGCGTCTCCTTTCAGATAACCCGGCCCTAACTCTCCAGTACCTCGCACATCAGCAGACAATACCATTATCCCTTGTTTAACCCATGCTTCAATTTGCTCACCCGGGGCCGCCTGCACCGTTTTCCCATCCGGATGAAAATAAAGTATGGTTTCCTTTTTACGTGCCTGATCGGGAACAAATAATAAAAATGGAGTAACCTGCTCCTCTTCAATCATCAGATACTTCTGAACTTTATAACCATCGCGAGAGTATTGTCCGGCAAAATGCACTTTCTGGCTAGTAGACGGGGACTGGTAACCCGTCAATGCTTTTGCTTTGGTGATAACTTTCTGGCTCTCGAAATTGACACGTTCTTTTCTGATGCGCTCTTTCTTTTGAATTGCTTCATCCCTATTAAGGCCGAATACATTCCTGCTGCCCAGATCAAGTGCCACCTGTCCATTAGGAGTTGCCCAGAGTTCTTCAGGACGAAAAAGTGTAACTTCTTCTTCGTGGGAATCGCCGGGGTTTTGCAGATACTTGCGAAAAAAGGCATACATCGCCTCCCGGTTCTTAAGAGTAGACGCATGCGGTGCATCATCTTCACTCATACTAATGGCCGCCGGATTACCCAATGCCTGGTAGGCCCGTTTTACTTCATGGTACGTTTCCCGAGCACCGGCAATACTAAACATATCCCGGGTTGTGCTTACAATTAATGTTGGTTTCGGTGCCCGAACAATCAGAAAGTCAGCCAGGTCAAGTTCTTGGTCAATAAAGTAGGGAATATTCTGCTCGGCATCCTGAGGCCCTTCGGTTTTCATCAGCGTTTCCAGGCGAGTCAGGTAGGCTTCGGGAGCCGCTGCCTGAATTCGATCATCAAAAGCGGCAATATAGGTAGTTTGCGTTCCTCCACCTGAGCGACCGGTCAGGCCAATCCGCTGCGGATCTACCTCGGGGCGGGTGAGTAGGTAATCTACCGTCCGGATACCATCCCAGATCATGTATTTAGCCAGTGAACTGCCTGTAAGAAAACACCGCGCGCCCACATAACCATGCTCATCGGTCGGTCCGCCGATGAGGGATTTGATACCTTCTTCATCCGGGTATTGCATACGTTCACCCTGCCCCAACGGATCGAAGGCCAGCACGACAAACCCTTTTTTAACCAGGTTGATAATCTTGTTTTGGTATACATCACTACGAAAACCCAGTGGGGAGTGACCACTGCAATAGATAATTGCTGGAGCTTTCTCTTGAAGCTTTTTGGGCAGAAAAAGTGCAGCGGTTATGTAAAAGCCGGGTTGTGATTCGTAGATAATCTTTTCCACGGTAAAGTCAGCTCGCTCGATGGTTCCTGTTACCTGGGGGTTGAGCGGTGTTTTTTCTGGAAGCGGGCCAATGAGTTGCATCAGCTTCTGCTTTATGGAACCCTGATAGGTCTGCCAGTCCTGAGGGGTGGTCAGAGAGGCTATTTTCTGTTCGCGCACTTCAAAATGCTTCTCAGCTTCTTTAACCATTTGCTTATAGAGCACATTTTCCTGGTCGCCGTAATACTGATAATAATTTAATAAACGAAGATCTTCATCCTGCCCCCATAGAGCGTGAAAAGCAAGTAAAAAGCAGAAGGTGTAGCAGACAGAACGTCTCATGAGCGCGTTGATAGGTTATTGTAATTTAGTTGATTAGCATAGCATCAGACACTAGCGCAACTCAGGCTTGTTGAAATTGCGACTACGTCCGCTATCAAAAATAGTGAAGTATACTAATGATACAAGCGCGGGCTATTCCGATACCTCGTCTGCTGCCTGATATCCGGGGCCTCTCACGAACATGCCGGGCATGGCACCGGTGTGCGACCCTCCGTTTAAGACTTGCGTGCCATTAACGAAAACATGGACCACACCTTCGGCATACTGGTGAGGCTGTTCAAAGGTGGCTTTGTCCTGAATTTTATCCGGATCGAACACCACAATATCGGCATAATAACCGGAGGCTAACTTTCCTCTTTCCCGTATCTTATATTTTTCGGCTGATAGCAGGGTAAGTCGATGAATAGCTTCCGGTAGAGAGAGTATCTGTTCTTCTCGTACATATTTGCCCAACAGCCGGGCAAAGGTGCCATACGTACGTGGGTGAATGCTGTTTTTTATTCGCTCGCCCTCGGCGGCAATAGAAAGGCCATCGGAGCCAAAAGACATGTAGGGCAATTGAATTTGTCGCTTTACATTTTCCTCACTCATTAGAAAATACACGGTTTTGATACCGCGGCCACTCTGTATGGCTAAATCAAGAATGGTCTCTTCGGGTGACGTTCCGCGCATGGCAGCGATCTCACCCACGGTCTTCCCGGTAAGGTACTTCAGAGAATCCTGACCAAACTGCACCAGTAGGATGTTGTCCGGATCACCCGCGGCAAAGAAATAATTGTCCCATTCCTTCGATGGTTCTCGCATCGCTGCGAGGATTTTGGGACGAAATTCGGGGTCATGTAAATTCTCATTGTTTACCCACGGCGGCATAGCGGCTCCCAGCCAGGTAGAGGCGGCCGGATAGGTGTACATATTAGCGGCAATGTCTAGCCCGGCCTCATTAGCCGAATCAATTTTATACAGCACCGTATCCAGTTTTGACCAGTTGTTCTGCCCGGCGGCTTTCAGGTGGAAAATTTCGGCCGCAATACCAGCTTCATGAGCGATGGTAAGCAGCTCTTCCACTGCTTCAATGAAGGAGTAGCCTTCGCTACGCAGGTGAGAAATATATTTTCCGTCGTATTCTGCCGCTACCTTAGAAAGAGCGATGAGTTCATCGGTACTGGCATAAGAACCAGGAGGGTAGATCAGGGATGACCCCACCCCCAACGCACCTTCCTCCATGGCTCCTCTCACTAACTCCTGCATGCGTTTGATTTCTTCGCTGGTAGGTGCTCGGTTTTCGTTACCTAGTTCGTGAATGCGTACCGTAGCGGCTCCCACAAAGGAGGCAATATTGGGCGTAATGCCCTGATCAACGAGGTACTGCATTCCTTCGGCAAAAGTTGACCAGGCATTTGGGATGATGGTAAGAGCACCATGCCCCGTTCTTGATCTCATCTCCTCGTTAAGCGGTCCGAGTGAGTGTCCTTCGCCAAATACCTCCAGTGTTACCCCCTGTTTGATGTTGCTCATAGACCGCCCATCTTCCAGCAAGGGACTGGCGGCCCAGCTCAGCATGTTGATAAACCCCGGGCTAATTGCCAGGCCTTGGGCATCGATCACCGTATCAGACTCATAATCAGATAATTGACCTACGTAAGTTATCTTCTTCCCGTCAATTGCAATATCCCCCGGATAAGGTGTACCGCCGGTTCCGTCGTAAATAATACCATTTTTAATAACTACATCGTAATGAGTTTGCTTCGGAGACGAACAGGAAACCAGTAATACCCATCCAACCAAAATGAGTAGGTGTTTCATCGCTTCGTCTTTTGTAAATTCCAGGTTTTAAAGATAAGTAGCATCAGCAAGCATTCTGGCTTAAAAGTTATAACCATTCTGGCATCTTTATGAGCCTATAAGCTAGCTTTTTTACTACATAAACAAAAGTTTTAACCTAGCCATCTATAATGCTGAACATATAATATACGGCGAATATGAATTAGCTAACAATTGCTACTTGTTCAGCGCAAGGTATTATAATGCCTGCGGCTTTCAACTTTTGAGGGCTAATAAGGGCTTTTGGGTGTGAAAGATCATATACTTTGTTTTACTGGCATGAACCAACCCTTCCAGAAAGGTGTGATGATGAGGCATCATTACCAGCATTTCTGCCTGATGATTATCGAAATACTGTTGTATGCCTTCATTTACATCCTTATGCGAAACAAAGATAAACCGGTGAGGCACATTAGTCAGATACTGATCCAACGCCTGACGAAACCGGTTCTGCTCGAGGGAATAGTCCTGCCCGACGGGGTGGATATGCAGCACATCTACCGAAGCGTTAAATACCTGGGCAAAGGTCCTAAGCGCCTCCAAACCAGCCAAATGTGTCATCTTATCCAGCGTGGTAGCCAGCACTACCTTTTCGGGCCGGATAAACCTGGCATTCTGAGGCACTACCAGTACGGGAACTTTACTATTCTTCACAATATCGGATGTCACACTACCAAACCAGGCTTGGGCTCCATTTGCCCTACGGCTTCCCATAACTACCAGGTCTATATTTTTTTCCCGAATAGTATGCTCAATCAGTTCTGAAGTAGGGCCGAGTTCGGTAATACACTCATACGGTACTTTTGGTGCATAGAGGAAATCGTGGTGTAGGCTCTCCATCTTTTTTTGAGCCTCCTGCCGGAGCTCATCCATATTCACCGCTTCGTAGTATCCAATAGGGTAAGCAGATACTGAAGCACTCGGTATTCGGCATACATGTAGAATGTATATTTTAGCACTCACTGTCTGGGCCAGGGCAATGGCATATAATAAAGCGTTGTTGGCCGTGGGTGAGAAATCAGTAGGAAAGAGAATGTGTTTAATCGCTTTCATGTCAACTATTTTTAAACGATTGAAAATCAAATAACTATAAATAAATTCTATTCAGATCGAAGAAACCTTTTCCTAATAGAACCGGCCTTTGGTATTTTGTCAGGCATGGATGGTTAAGAGGGGTATTTTATTCTGATAAGCTATTCGCTGACTGATACTCCTTTGAAATACGCGGTCAAAGAAGGCGTGCTCCCTGGGTAAAAGAACGATCAGATCATTGTTATTCCCTTCCAGATGTCGCTCTATTCCTTGTTCAATATCTGCCGAATGCACGTGAAAAAAATGATGTACTATTTCATCCAGCGCGCTATCCAGCAGCTTTGTCATCTGCTCAGTATCTACCGGTACCGGGGCATCACTGATATGGATCAGATCCACACGAGCATTAAACGCCCGGGCGATATCAGAAGTCAGGTTGATAGGATCAATAGCCGTATTTTTCAAATCTACGGCTAATGCTAACCGACGGAAAGGGCGAAAAACTGCCTTAGCGGGGACGGATAAAACAGGACAATGAGCGTGTTGAATCACTTTGACAGTATTACTTCCCAGAATATTGGTTAAAAAACCACTTCCCTGATTGCCAACAACCACCAGATTAATCTGCTCCTGATCAATAAGTTTATTCATTTCTGTAACCAGATCACCATAGCTTACTACAAACCGGACATTGTGCTCCTGAAGAGCGGGAAGCGTTTTCTTGATCAGGTTAAACTTCTGATGGGCATTCTCTTCGCACTGAGCCTGCAAATCAACAGGAACGTACATATCGCTTGCTGCTACGGCAGGGATATAATAGGTATGCTGTACCCAGACCTGAGCGTGCAGATAGTGCGCCAGAGATAACCCATAATTTAATAGTGGAATGGATGCTTCACTAAAATCAGTAAGGACTAATACTTTTTTGATTCTCATGGCTTTCGCGTTATCTGAATTTTAAAATTGTGTACTTTTCGTAGTTCTATACTGGAGGAAATGATAATTTTTCCCTCGTTACGGGTAAAGAGACTTCTTATGTGATTGATTAATTACTTTATAAATATCCTATACCTACCCTAGGATTTCCATGACTTAAGTCATCTCCCTTTATGATTTTTACAGGTTACAGGCCTTAGTACTTTTCCTTCTTACAGAGGCTTTGAGCCGCTCTGCATAATGATTTTAAGGTTTCCAGGTGCAAAATCAGGCCATTAACTGACTTATATCATTGTTCTTACAGCGTACATTAGCGTATTTTAAAATAGTAACCCTTACCAATACGAGCCATGAAAATTTTGATTCCTATCGATTTTTCTCCCGATGCACTAAAAGCGTTAGAGTATGCCACTACACTGGCCAGACTGACCGACTCTATGCCACCCAGCCCTGAAGCGGGTACCGAGTTGCTTATCTACCATGCCTTTCAGATACCGGCTGGCGGAGACACCCATTTCTTTGTTGACTCAGCGATGCTAGACAAGGCGGAGCGTGACGAACGGGATAAACTTCGACAACTCATTAGTACCATACCGGAGATTGAGCAGTTTCCCTACCGTATGGTCACGCGAATGGCCATGCCCGAAGAAGGAATCAGGCAAGTTATTGATGAAGAGTCGGTTGACTTGGTGGTAATGGGAGTTCGTGGGGCGAATGAATCTGCTCAGTGGTTGGGTAGTACCGCTTTCCAGATTATAAAAAACAGCCCATGCCCGGTGTTGGTAGTTCCGCGCATCACAGAAGTATTTCAGCCTAAACAGGTTGCCTTTGCCACGGACCTGGAGGCAGTAGAGGACATCCCTTTCTTACCTTTTCTTAAAAAGTTGGTTCTTGGATGGGAGGCTACGTTACAGGTCGTTCATGTACACTCTCATCCGGCTAAAATGAAGGTTACGGAAGCTGTAGAGGCCCTGGTTCTAGATCGTGTCTTTGAAAATATTCCTCATAGCTGCCACTTTCCCGAAGATGATGACCCCGCTCATGGCATTGCCAAGTTTCTGCAAAGTCACGCAATAGATTTGCTCATTATGATACCCCGGCAACACAATGCGCTGGAAAGCATCTTTCATAAAAGTATTACCAAGTACATGTCGTCGCACATATCAGTACCACTGCTTACGCTACCGGATAAAGCCTAACACTGATCATTCTGCAATACAACGACTTTAGCTTAATCTTATTAATTTCTAAAAAATCAATCATGAAAACGATTCTGGTGCCTACTGATTTTTCCTTACAAGCCGAATACGCCCTTGACACAGCTCATCAGCTAGCACAACGGCTCGGAGCTTCTATTCACCTGGTATATGTTATGGAATACTCTCTGCCGGTGGCTAAAGTAGAAATGGTGCCCATCGAGTATTACGATAAAGCCAAAGAAGAAATCAGTCAGCGACTACGACAACTTATAGAGAATAAAGGGCTTGCTGAACTTCCTGCCACGTATGAAGTACGCATAGGCAACCCCTATCGGAGTATTACCCAGGCTTTGCTGGAAAAAGAAGTAGACTTGGTGGTAATGGGCTCTAAAGGTGCCAGTGGCATTGATGAAATTCTGATAGGCTCTAACGCAGAACGTATGGTACGTTTTGCTTCCTGCCCGGTATTGATTATCAAAGATAAGACCGAACTGGCAGAGATAAAGAAGATTGTATACGCTACCGCCTTGCGAGATGAAGAAGGAGGTGTTCTGAAAGCCCTCAGCCAACTTCAACAGGCGTATCATGCCCATCTGCATCTGGTAAAAATCAATACCGTAAGTAATTTTATGGCTGACCCAACGGTCAGGTTACAATTGCAGGAGCTGGCGAAAAAGCATGGGCTGGAAAATTATACAGTTCATACATTCAGTGACATCCGGGAACTGGAAGGCATCATTCATTTTGCGGATGAAGTGGGCGCTGACCTGATCGCTATGGCTACTCACGCCCGGCAGGGTATTATGCACCTGCTGGGTGGCAGTATTGCTGAAGACGTAGTGAATCATGCGAAACATCCAGTCTGGACAATGAGCCTGCACCCTCACACCGATTGATTTTCTATTTCAGCCATACTTAGGCTCAGCTTTTTGACCAAACAACGTTTTGACTGTGATCACTAGATAGCTACCGGGCTCATTAAAACAATCACATCAAATAATGGTGAGCGTGAGGAAGTTTACATTCTCACAGAAATTTTCTAGCTGCGGTAGGTATCCAGCACTTTCAATAGCTCAGGCAGTGGGACGATGCCTGACTGACGCCATTTTGGTTTCCCCTGGTGAAACAGTATCAGGGTGGGCACGCCCTGCACCCGATACTGCGTTGCCAATGCAGGGTTTCGATCTACGTCAATTTTAACGACTTTCACCTCCCCTCCCACTTTTGCTTTCAGCTTGCTGAGGATGGGGGCCATTGCCTTACAAGGCCCACACCACTCGGCGGAAAAGTCTACCAGAACCGGTGTAGCTCCGTTAATAAGGGTTGAGAATTTTCCTTGCTTTTTCATAGCTGAACTTATGATTGAAAGCTTTTCACATTTTCACCCAAATCATAAACCGTAGTTTCTGGTAAAGCGCCCTCCAGAATGCTGGAACCAGCTGCCGAACGATAACCACCGGCACAATGTACTACGACGGGTTTATCCGTATCCACTTCAGAAGCTCGCTCAGGCAGCTCTGCCAGTGGAATATTTACGGCATTTTTAAATAGTAAGCTACCTTGTGCCTCAGAGGCATTGCGTACATCTACAATAGTATACGCTTCGGGGTGCTGGCGAAAATGCTCAATGTCTAGTTTTGCACTGGTTTCTTCCAACTGATTTTGGGCAATAACACTTCCCTGCACCTGCTTTTCGTAACCAATCTTCGCTGTTCGCCGCAGAATACGATCTTGCTGTGCTTCATCTTCAACAACCAGGTAAAACGGTTTTTCCGGAGTAATGAGTGCCCCCAGCCAGGTTTCAAACTTCTCACCTTCCTGAATATTGAAAGCTCCTTCTATATGTCCGTTTTTAAAAAGCTGCTGATCACGAACATCTACGATGATGGCCTCTTCAGGCAGTTCTTTTTCCGAAACCCGGACAACGCTCTGAATGCTTTCTTCAAATGCAGGTGCCCCTTCCCGGTTCATCTCAACATCATACGGAAAGTATTGAGGTACAAAGGGTTGATCGGCCAGAAGGGTTTCTACGAACTGCTCTTCGTCTGAAATTTGAAAAGCCCAATTCTCGTGCCTTTCTTTCCCGATGGTGCTGTAGGTTTCCGGCCCCATATTCTTACCACAAAGTGAACCGGCACCGTGAGCGGGGTATACCATCACGCTATCGTCCATTTTCTTAAAGATCTTATGAATGGTGTGATACATCTGGTGAGCCAGTTCTTTACGTTTTGCTTTAAAGTGGCCGGCCCCTTCGCGCAGATCGGGTCGTCCTACATCGCCAACAAACAAGGAGTCTCCGGTATACACTGAGTGAGGTTGCCCTTCTTCGTCCAGTAGCAGGTAAGAATTATGATCGGGAGAATGGCCCGGGGTGAACAAGGCTCGCATTGTTACTTTGCCAATCTTCACTTCCTCACCATCATTCAGAGGCTGATGGGGATACGAAACACCCACATCGCCATTTATATAAATGGTGGCACCATACTGCTCCTGAAATTCCCGGTGGCTGCTAATAAAGTCAGCATGGGGATGCGTTT
The DNA here is from genome assembly GCF_022458895.1 of Roseihalotalea indica. The sequence continues at coordinate 870,983 of NZ_JAINFL010000004.1, forward strand.
CAAAAACCGCTACAATCTTGGCCTGATGGTCATGGGCAAAATCGAGGTATGGCTGCGGATCTCTTGCCGGATCTACCAACGCTACCTGCCCCTCGCTGACAATCGCGTATGAACCATGAGCAAGGGCTTTATCATAAAATTGTTTAACTTCCATTTTCTGTTTTTTTTAGTGAGTTAGCACTTACATTTTTTAAAAAACTCTCTTCAGTCATAATTACAGAGCTTCTTATTTGTTGTAAGTTTGATGTTATCATCATTTAAATTTACGGGTTTCACTAGCCAATCGATGTAACTTATGTTACATAGCGAACCATCATGCTTAATGAGGAAGCTTTTTCCGAAGGAGGCCGTAACTATAGGTTCCCAGTAGAGCTGCCCCTACTACGATCAGCATCACTTCCACCCCATAGCCTATCAGGATAAACATAGGTCCCGGACAGGCGCCTGTGAGAGCCCACCCCAGTCCAAAGATAATTCCACCAATCAGATAACGCGGAATGCTAAACTGCTTTGGATTGATCACAATAGGGTTACCGTCTATAGATTTTACTTTAAATCGCTTAATAATTTGCGTAGCGATGATGCCCAGCACCACCGCTGAGCCAATTACGCCGTACATATGAAAAGATTGAAACTTGAACATTTCGTAAATCCGGTACCAGGAAATCACTTCGGCTTTTGCCAGCGTAATACCAAATACTACTCCCACCATCAGATATTTAATAAATTTCATGATCATCAATTGTTAAAGAGTCAATAAAAATGGCAGCACCCAATGCGTTACTGTTAATCCGCCAATAAAAAAGCCAATAACCGCAATCAGTGAGGGAAGTTGCAGGTCGCTCAGGCCGCTGATACCATGCCCGGAGGTACACCCACCGGCATAACGGCTACCAAAGCCTACCAAGAAACCTCCTACTATTAGCATTACAAAGCCTTTGACCGTAAGCAGCGATTCCAGAGAAAAAAGTTGCTCAGGCACCAGGGTGCTACCCGGGATTTCAATACCTAGCTTTTGCAGGTCAGCCACAGTAGCTGCCGAAATACCAACTCCCTGGGTAGGTGTAAGATACTGATGAGCAATAAAGCCGCCCAGCACCAACCCCGCTACAAATACCAGATTCCAAATCTGCGTTTTCCAGTTAAAATCAAAAAACTCACAATTTTTCCCGGCACCTGATACAGAACACATCGTTCTAAGGTTGGCCGAAACCCCAAAATTCTTTCCGAATAGCAGCAAAGCTACCATTACGAACGTGATCAGTGGACCAGCCACATACCACGGCCAGGGCTGGCTTATAAAATCAATTATTGTTGTCATTACTATTTAATCTTTTCTTTATAAATCAAGTTACGTTCAAAAGTACGATAGCTACTTTGCCTCTGGCGTAACAATTGTTACAAACAATTAATCTCACAGGCTATAACATACCCAGCGTATTTACTTAAGTATAAAACTTCAGTTAAAATTTAATGTACCACTAAACTCCCTTTTCACTTATAATCAGGCATAACCTAAGTCTCAGGTCTGATCAAGTAGACAAAAAGACTTGCAATATTTAAGATAAAATATATACCCAGAATACTGTCACACTAATTTATTCAACTCTTCTTTATCTCTCTGTTTTCAACTGGCTGGCTTTCAGATTTGACTGAAGGGCATATTCCCGGTAATTCCCTGCTTCATGGGTATTGGCATAGCGTACGGCTTCTTCCAGATCAAAAAAGATATTTTCCTTTCCTAGAATATCTATCAGGCCAGTCCGGTGTAAAGTATCCCTCACTGGGCCGATCAGATCGCACAGAATAAGGCTGATTTGTTTCTCATGCAAATACTCCATCAGCTCTTTCATGCCCATCGTAGCCGTTGCATCCAAATGACTAATCGGTGCTGCATCCAGAATAACCGTATCTATTTTCCCCTCCGCTGCCTGTACGGCATTCTCCACATACTCTTTAAAGTACTGAATGTTGATAAAGGTCAGAGGCGCATCTACTCGCAGGATTAAAAGATTATCCCATACTTCCAGATTATCAAAGCGAGTTACATTTCTAAATTCGTGATACCCCTTTACCCGCCCTAAACGAGCGATATGCGGATAAGCGGCGCGGTAAAGCAACACCATAATAGATAACACAATGCCGGTGACAATACCAGGAACCATACTGAAACTCAGTGTGACTACAAAAGTCGCTAACAGCAGCAAGAAATCTACCTTACTATCCTTCCACAACTGTCGGGCATAGGCCCAGTCTATTAGACCAACTACGGCCACCATGATCACCGACGCCAGGATTGCCTGCGGCAGATAATAAAACAGTGGAGTTAAGAAAATCAGTGTAAGTGCTACTAAGCCTGCACTCATTACGGAAGCTAGTGGCGTATTGGCACCAGCCTGATAATTGACTGCTGAACGGGAGAAGCCGCCAGTTACCGGATACGATTGAAACAGAGAACCTACCACATTGGCCACACCTAAGGCAATAAGCTCTTGGTTAGGTAATACTTTATAGTCTCTCTTCTTGGCTTCAATAGCCTTTGCAACCGAAAAAGCCTCCATAAAAGCTACCACTGAGATGGTCAGAGCCAGCGGAACCAACTCACCTAACTGGCCTAGTGAAAAAGAGGGTAATTGAAAAGCAGGCAACCCGTCGGGTATGGTTTTAACGATGCTGACTCCCGCCTGATCAAGGCGAGTGAAATAAACCAGGGCAGTCCCGATAACTACGGCCAATAAAGCACCCGGAATACTAGGATGAATCTTTTTCACTCCCTTAATAATGAGAATGCCCCCCACTCCAATTACCAGCGTGAGCCAATGAGTTTTGTCTAACTGCTGCAGGGCACTCCATAAAATCTCATAGACTTTATTGCTCTTGACCAACTCTATTCCTAGTAAATACTTTAACTGATTAAGGCCAATAATCAGAGCGGCTGCGGAGGTAAACCCACTAATAACGGGTTTTGACAGCAAGTTGGTGATAAACCCGAGCCGGAGCACGCCCAACAACAGTTGAAATGCTCCCATAAAAAACGCTAGTAAAATAGCAAAGCCTATGTAGGCATCGGTACCTTCAGTAGCCAGCACTGATACCCCCGCGGCAACCAGCAGCGAGTCCATCGCCACCGGCGCGACCGACAACTGTCGGGACGTCCCAAAAATTGCGTAAATAAGCTGAGGAACAATGGATGCATACAGTCCGTAGACCGGGGGTAACCCGGCAATTAAGGCATAGGCCATCCCCTGAGGGATCAGCATAATACCCACCGTAATTCCAGCAAAAGCATCGCCTCTGAAATATTCCTTTTTATAGTGAGGAAGCCACGTAGCTACCGGTAACACATTCTTTAGTATTCGCATAGATAACTTCTTTTTTAGAACAGCAAAGGTATTTCATAGAGAAGTTCGCCGATGTAACTTTGGTCACATAACCATCAGAGCACCTCTATGCGATTGCGATACTGCTCTATTTTCTGTTCTTTTTCCAACTTCTTTAAAAGGCGGGAGATGACCACGCGTGAAGTATTCAGCTCATTGGCAATCTGCTCGTGAGTTTTATGAATCTCATATGACCCTGAGGCCTGTTTTTTATCTAACAGGTACTTATAGAGGCGCTCATCCATCCTCAGAAAAACTACACTATCAATAGTATTCAGAAGCTCATCGAAACGGGTTTGATATGAATCAAAGACAAATTTTCTAAAAGAAGGATATTTGACCATCCAGGTATCCAGATAATTCAGCGGAATCATCCACAGGGTAGAATCTTCTTCGGCAAGGACATGAAAAGCTGTTTTTTTGTTTTGTAAACAGCAGGTAATAGACATGGCGCAGGTTTCTCCGCCTTCCAGAAAATAGAGAAAAACCTCATTGCCGTTTTTATCCTGGCGCATTACTTTCAGCAACCCTTCCAGCACAATGGGCATCTCACGTCCTTCACTTCCAGGGCTAATGACTACCCCTCCGGCTTTTACTTTTTTTAAACGGCCCACCGCCAGAATTTCTTCTACTAGTTTAGGCTCAAGGTGGGAATTAGCAATTACTTTGTTTACAAGTTCTTCCATATACTAATGTATCATCTTGCCAGGTTGATTCCTATTTGCAAACTATTCTACTTTTAGGGTTTTACTGCATATTTCTTCTGTTGCGGCTCTGCAACGCTGGTTTCAGATTGTTTACTGGAACTAAATCCGTAAGTACTCTGCCCAATAAAACCATCGGGAAACTTCTCTACTCCGGGAAAACCCAGCTTTATATCCCGCCCATCGTAGGGCATATAATCGGTGTGAAACAGATAATCCCACAAGCTGAGCGTAATACCAAAATTAACACCCTGCCTCATGCCTTTGGGCAGATTATAAGCATGATGCCAAATATGCATTTGCGGATTGTTGAAAATGTACTTCAAAAACCCCAGGTTGATCCTGATATTGGAATGGTTGAAATGCCCAACCGCCAAAGTAAATATGTGGATAACAAAGAAGTCTCGCAGACCAATACCAATAAGGGCCAACGGCAAATACTCCAAGGTGCGATACACAATGGTTTCCATCCAATGGTAGCGAAGGTGAGCGGCAAATCCCATCTGCGCTACCGAATGGTGTACTTTATGAAACTCCCACAAACGAGGGTGAGCGTGCAGCAAACGGTGAGTCCACCACTGCACAAAATCTCGCACCACAAATCCGAGCAGCAAATGTGCCCATACTGGCCAACTCATTACCTCAAAGGCCAGCAAATTGCTAATTCCTACGTGATTTAAAAGATCAGTAAAGAAGTAGACAACTATATTAGATGCGGCATTATAGATGATCAGTGAGAAAAGGAAGAAGTTGAAGAACATATAAAAGAAATCCAGCCAGAAATCTTTCCGAAACCGGGGCTGATTTCTTCTCCAGGGTTTGAGCAGTTCTAACCCAAAGAAAAAAGCAGATACTCCAATCAACCAGTAGAAGTAGTTGTGCCAGGATGGGTGGGTGATTTCATGCCAGAGGTAATTCGCATATCCCTGATACCCTTCACTCAGTATAGACAGTACTTTTTCCATCATTAGTGCTTTTATGATTGAGTACGTCCACATCTCAGAAAGAAATGTAACAATTGTTACATAAGGTTTCGTAACCTGCCGCAGGCTCTTCAGCGGCTTTGCGTTTTCCTATTCTATCAGTCAGGCATGAAGCTTCATCTGTAACACTCGACAGTCACAACATATCAATAACACACTGAAAGTCAACATCATACAAACACCCCTTTCTTTTTGAAGAATTATAAGGTCGCAAAATATTATGCTTTGCAGGCATAATTTGATAATATTGCTCGTATTTTATTTTTTCATAATTGCATTTTTTATAGCGATCACTCTCTGTCTATGCACCACGCTTACTTATGCCTTATTGTCACTTTTCTATTGTCATTGCAGTCGCTTGTAGCACAGCAAATGTGTATGATCCCACCTGCGCCGGAGCCATTCGTGGAAGTTCAACCCGATGGCAGTACGATCACTCTATACGCCCGAGGCAATGCATTCAACTATTGGAAAGAAACCAGCGATGGCTATACCGTAATTAAAAACTCAGAAGGGTTTTACGAATATGCCATGCAGATGAACAAAAAACTGGTTCCCAGTGGCTTTAAGGCGAGGTCAGCACAATCATCAAGAGCACGAACCAGTTCGGTGATGCCTGGCGGAATTACCAAGCACCTGATTCCTGAATCTAATGAAAAAGAGCTTCTGGAGTTCCAGAACACCAGGTCTGACCACCCGGCTTCCCCGCTTTCAAACAGCAACCAACGAACTGAAGCAACTACCCTCAACTTTCTGGTTTGCCTGATTGAATTTCCTGACTATAAACATCAATTCAGCAAAGCCGAGCTCGAGCAGTACTTTAACAGCGAAGGCGGGGCCTATCCTTCCGTCAAAGAATACTACCGTGAGGTTAGTAACGGTGAATTGAACATTAACTTTACATTAAGCAACTGGTCAGTAGCGGAAAACAGTATTGGCTATTATGGCCGGCAATATGGATCAGGCCGGGCCCGTTCACTCACCCGCGAGGCCATTAATAATGCGGCAGCCCAGGGTATAAATTTCTCGCAGTTTGATGCTAACGGAGATAAATATATTGATGGCGTCATCATGCTACATGCCGGGCTGGGAGCTGAAGAGGGAGCTAATGAATACTATATATGGTCGCATAAGTGGAGTGGACTTAACATGACGATCGGCGGTATTAACTTTGACAGCTACGTCACAGTACCAGAAACCCGCAACCGGCACGGGAGGAACGGAATGGTTGGCATCGGTGTTACCTGCCACGAAATTGGCCACCTGCTAGGCTTACCCGACTTGTATGACACCCGAAGCGGAGGTTACGGTATTGGTAGTTGGGGCCTTATGGGTGTAGGGGGCTGGGCCGGCAATGAGAACTTCCCCACCCATATGAGTGCCTGGAGTAAAGAACAGATGGACTGGGTGAACATACGCGATATCACCGCTACGTCGGGCGAACATAAGCTTCTACCCGTTATTGAAGAGAATGTAGTTTACCGCATAAACCTGTCTAACCCGGATGAGTATTTTCTGCTGGAAAACCGGCAGCCAATAGGACTAGACCAGTCAATACCAGACGGTGGACTGGCCATCTGGCACATAAATAAACTAAAGGCAAAAACCCTTTTTGAGGACCCTTCGAATGTCGTTAATACGTATGGAGAGCGAGGAATAGACCTGGAAGAAGCTGATAATACCGATATTGATAGCTACTACTGGGCGCAGTCTTCCAACCTGTTTCGGTGGAACGACAACTTTAACTTAAGCACCCAGCCCAGCAGTGATTATGCCAATACTACATCTACCTACGGCGCCAAAACCGGCGTACGAGTTGAAAATATTCGGATGTCGGGAGATACAGTTGTTTTTGACTACGAAAGGCGGATGCCTAACCAGGGTGAGAGCTGCGGTGCACCATTGGCGGCGGTAGTTGGTGAAAACAAGACTATTTCGGATAAAACCTGGTACTCGTTTACCATGCCAGCCGATGGCTTTGTTTACGTGAGCGCCGCCGCCGGAAGTCCCGAATTCGGGGTATCCATTTACCGCAACTGCTCGGGCGATGCCACTACCAGCGGTTATACCGACCCTCAGGAGTCTATGGAAGTACGATCTCATAGCGCTAAAAAAGGTCAGAAAATCATTATTGAGTGGGAGAGCTATGATGCTGACTCCGAGAGTTCTCCGCTTTCATGGTACCTCAGCTTAGAAACAGGCGGTGTTGCTAAACAGGATTCATTGGCGTTAGTAGCGTATTATAATAGTATGCAGGGTAAAACCTGGCCTAGCTATCTTCGGGAAAACTGGCTAACCAAACCCGTGTCTTCCTGGGCCGGGGTCACTGTAAAAAATAACCGGGTAGCCAGCGTTGACCTCCCTACTTTTAGTGGAACGGTACCGGGCCAATTCTTCGACCTCACCGCACTAAAATCTTTATCACTCTTTAATGGAGATTACGAAAACGGCAAAGCAGTACTCCCAGCAGGAATTGATAAACTGAAGGAGCTAAGGCAAATCATTATCGCCGATAATAAAAGTGAAATCAACTTCCTTCAGCAACTATCGTCTTTAACTGCTCTGGAAATACTTGACATTACGTCCGGATCTATCTCCCAAGCTTTGCCTGATAATCTGGGCAATCTAAAAAAGCTCAAAACACTTTCCATAACCAGCAACAACTGGTCAACTAGAATACCAGCCTCTCTTAATTCACTCACGGAGTTACAGACTCTCTACCTGGCTTCGGAAAAGCTTTCCGGCCCTCTACCCGGACTATCCAAGCTAAAAAAATTGTATACGCTGGAAATTGATGGGCCAGTGAGTGGTACATTGCCCGAGAGTCTTGGCGAACTGGAACTATTATCTCGCTTAGAGCTTAGAAACACGGCACTGACCGGTAGTATTCCTACATCGATAAGCCGCCTTATTTCTTTAGAGTCTCTTACCATCAATCACGCATCCTTAAGCGGAGCCATTCCGTCTGGTGTCTTCGACCTGCCGGTACTGCACTCCCTTGACCTTTCATACAATAAGTTAGAAAGCTTGCCTGAAAACTTCCTGCAATCTTCCTCTATCGGTGCTTACTACCTAAACAATAATCAAATTAAAGGGACACTACCCGCCAAGGTAACCTTATCCGACAACGAACTCGAACTCAATCTGTCGTATAACCGGATGTCCGGTATTCTGCCTGTTTGGGTGACTGAAACCGAATGGTGGACTTTTGATATTAGTCACAACCAGTTTGAAGGAAAAATTCCTCAAATTACAACGGTAGGCATGTATAATCCGGTACTGGTGAATAACAACCGCTTTACGGCCATGACCACTTATAATATGAATGAAGATATATCAGTGGAATTTGCGGTGATGTGCGCCCGGAATCAACTTAGCTTTGACGACCTGGTACCTAATGCCCGAATACTCGATAACTACTCAGATGACGACTGGGAAAATTTTGGCACTTACGAAGCATTTCAACCTCAGGATTCGGTTCATAAAAATATAACCCGGACCCTTAAATCTGGCGACAGTTACCGAATAGACCTAGGAGTAGACTCTACAATTCAGAATGTTGTTTACTATTGGTTTAAAGATGATGAACCGGTTGACACCACTTCGGTCAGTTATCTGGAGATTGAAAACTTCTCGAGTACGAAAGCTGGATCTTACCGGGTAGAGTCTGTCTATAAAGGCAACCCCTTGTTTAAGAACCTGATACTTTACTACGACGGTATCGTGTTGCAAATGAATGGCAAACTTGACCAACACATTGTATACACGAAACCCACCACAATTACCTACGGAGACGATCCTGTTGTTCTGAACATCAGCGCACCGGCAGAAGGCCCAGTGCAACTCATGGTACTTGAAGGAAAAAACCGCGTTATTCTGGAAGAAACTGAGCTAACCATTACCGCTGCCGGTATGGTGAAAATCCAGGCATCGCACCCGGGTGATAGCCAGTACAATCCTACCGATACAATCATTACCCTGGCTATAGAAAAGGCGAATCAAACCATCACATTTAGTACCATTGAAGATAAAACCTACGGTAGCGACGACTTTCTGCTGGAAGCCACCGCCAGTAGTAACCTCCCTTTATCATTCACTGTGGAGAAAGGTGATATTGAACTTGATGGCAAGAAAGTCCGGATCATGGGAGTAGGTGAGGTAGTGATTCGGGCCAGTCAGAACGGTAGCGAGAATTTTTATCCGGCAGAATCAGTAACGCAAACATTCTCCGTTACCAAGCAGGATCAGCAGATCACTTTCACTCCTATTGAAGATCGTACCTACGGTGATACGCTCATCCAACTGGATGTGACTTCTAACCGTAATCTGCCGGTAACCATTAAACCACTAACGGATAATATTGAACTTGTTGAAGGCCAGCTTCGGATTTTACAAGCGGGAGAAGCCATGGTGGAAGCCACTCAGCCCGGAGATGAATACACTGCTGCTGCCGTGCCGGTAAAACGAACATTTTTCATTCGTAAGCGGGAGCAGATCATTCGTCTGGATACCATTGGAAACAAGATGCTGGCCGACGGAGCATTTACTATAAGTGCCATCTCAAACGCCGGACTAGCCGTTAATCTGACCGTAGTGAAAGGTATGGATTTGGTTACGGTGGAATCGTCAGGCGACAAGTTTCTAATTACTCCTCTGGCTGTGGGGCAGGTAGTGCTTCAGGCAGCCCAGCCCGGAGACCAGAACCATGAACCGGCCAATCCCAGACAGGAAGACTTTTATATCTATGAAGATGCGATAGACCGGCAACCTCAGTTTATAACGTTGCATGAACTTCCCGACACCGTAGCGATTGGTGAAGAAATTATACTACGAGCGGAAATAAGCAGCGGCCTTCCCCCTGCCTTCCGCGTAGAAGGACCAGCTCAATTGGTTAGAGATAGTGTTGTTCAGGTTACGGGCACAGGCACTATCATTGTCAGAGTCTCGCAGTCAGGCAATGAAGAGTATCTGCCTGCTGAGGAGGTTGCGCGACGGATTACGGTTGCCCGAGGCATGCAGCAGATTACGTTCAAAGACATCCCTGATACCGTAGCATTGGAACAACCCCTAACCCTGGAGGCCCTGAGCAATAGCAGTACGCCTGTACAGTTCAGGGTTTTGGCCGGACCAGCCAATATCCAGGGGAATATTGCCAGTTTTTATGATGAGGGAGAGGTTACCCTGGAAGCTTATCTAGAGCGTGATAGCCTGTATGAAGCAGCCCAGTCAACCCAAACCTTCTACGTCAAAAGCACGGTAGACCCTCTGGGGCGACAGGCGCAGGAGCTGGTGTATCCGGAAATCAATGATAACGAACTGGCCTATGGCGACGATTCCGTTGACTTCCCCGTCACCAGTGACAGCAACCTGCCAGTTACTGTAAAAGTAGAAGGAGCCAACTATGAAAAAGGGCAATTAATTATTACCAGACCAGGCACGGTAACCGTCACCATGTATCAGGAAGGAAATGATGAGTACCTGCCTAGCGATACCGTAACTCTTGCGTTTGTGGTTGATAAAGGATCGCAGGAAATCCGGTTCACCACGGAAGAAATAGAAAGCATAAATGACTCAACCTTCACTTTCAATGCCACGTCTACCTCGGGGCTTCCCGTACAGTATCGGGTTTTAGAGGGCGAAGCCAGCCTGGATGGGAATCAGCTCATTGTGCATGCCGGTGGAGAAATCAGGGTGGAGGCTTATCAGGAAGGTGACGATTTTTACAAGCCCACTGCCGGTTACTTTCAAATATTGACAGTAGACTTAACGGAAGTAGTCACCAGCCTTCAGGATGAGCTGGCAGAGAAGCTTCTAATGTACCCGAACCCTACCGCTGATATATTACATGTTCGTTTGCCATCTGGTATGGGACCGGTATTCTACCAACTGTACAATGATCAGGGCAGCATCGTTTTGAAGGGAACATTGAAGGATAACAAACTGGAGGTTAATACTCTTCCTGCCGGAATATATATGATAGGGTTATACCTTCAGGATCACTGGATCTACCGGAAAGTTCTAAAGAAAGAAAAGTAAGTCGTCAATTTTTGGCCTAGCCCATGCATTGATATTGATAACCGGACCGGTTTTTCTTCAATAAAGCCGGTCCGCTGCTTATTGGCGGTTGCCCAATTAGACCAGCCACTTACTGGTAGGTGAAATCGGCCTTTTTAATGACATGCTTTACCAGAACGCGTACCTGTTGAACTTCTTGTTCGATTTGCTGTATCAGTTCTTCAATATCTTTATTGATAAAAGCACTCTGCTCTTCCAGAGAGGCGAAAAGTTGAGCCAGTATATTCATTCCAACTATTTTTATACTGCTTTTATGTTTATGCCCTAGCCTGTTCAGGGCTTCAATATCCTCATTTTGAAAAGCCTCATTGATCAGTGGCAAATCTTTATCCAACTGTTTGAACAGCTCATTGATCAGCTCCTCAATAATCACTTCATCATTTATGTCCATATTGGCTTTGCACTCGTCAAGATTAAAGTGAGTCAGTTGATTTTCAGCAATACCTTCTATAGTGAGCGTTGGAACACTCTTATCTTTTTTAACCCATTTTTCTAGTTTAACTTTTAGCGTATCCAGCACAAAGGGTTTACTAAGGTAATCATTCATACCCGCCTCCAGGCACCGCTCTCGCTCCCCGCTCACTGCACTGGCGGTTAGTGCAATAATGGTAGCATGGTGGTCTTTATCATGTTCCCTAATCTTTTTGCTTGCTTCATAGCCACTCATCACAGGCATTTGAATATCCATCAAAATAATATCGGCGTTGCATTCAAGAAACTTTTCTACCGCATCCGCTCCATCCTGCGCCTCTTTCACGGAAGCATCAGGCAGGATATTGTGTATCATCTTTCGGGCCAGTATTCGGTTCATAGGATTATCATCTACCAGTAAGATGTTGACCTCAGAAGCAGACGTAATCTGCGGCATTACAGTCAGTTTTTCAGAAACTGGTGCGTGAATACTCTCCAGTGTATGAGTAAGCTGATGCAAGGTGATCGGTTTACTCATTACTTTTTGAACTCCCAGCCCTTGTCGTGAAATATTGATTTCCTTATCGTCTACCGCACTATGCAATAAAATAACCAGCAATTCTTCTTGGCTGATATGAAGCACATCCCTGACCTCCCTGATTACCTGAACCCCATTCATTTGCGGCATATGGTAATCAATGATCAGCAGATCGTAGGTATTGTTTTTGATCTTTTCTAATGCTTCCAGGCCATTTGCTGCCGTATCCGATTCTATATTTACGATAGAAAGCATATCCTGGATAATCTGTAGGTTTTTAGGATGGTCGTCCACAATCAGCACATGTTGAATAGTGCTATCGCTTTTTGAAAGCTGCGACTCGCCCGACTCAGTCTTTAAACTCAGATTGAAGAAAAAGCGGCTGCCCGTTCCGGGTTTGCTTTCCAGCTCCATCTTGGAGTTCATTAAAGCAAGTAATTGATTAGAAATAGTCAAGCCTAGTCCGGTACCTCCGTATTTTCGGGTGGTAGAGGCGTCTTCCTGAGAAAAGGCTTTAAAAATTGCGTACTGTCTTTTAGAATCTATACCGATCCCCGTATCTCTAACAGAAAACTCCAGACTACTAAGGTTACTTTCGCTATCCTCAGAGACTAGTTTTACGGTAATCTCTATTTCTCCTGTCTCAGTAAATTTAACGGCGTTGCCCAACAAATTAACCAATATCTGTCGGAGTCTTATCGGGTCTATCCAGGCGTATTGGGGAATCTTGGCATCTATATTCAGTAGCAACTCCAAGTTCTTCTCTTCTACCTTATGTTTGACAATGTCACTCGCCTGCTCCATCAACTCCCATAAATCATATTTCTCCTCTAAAAGCTCAAGTTTACCGGCCTCAATTTTAGAGAAATCTAATATATCGCTAATAAGGTCTAACAGCGCATTAGCTGAATGATGTACCGCCTGCATATACTGCATCTGATTGGCATCTAAAGGGCTTTTCATCAGCAAATCCGAAAATCCAATAACCCCATTGAGCGGGGTGCGAATTTCGTGACTCATATTTGCCAAAAATTCTGATTTGGCAATACTAGCGGCCCGAGCTTCTTCCATAGCCTGTACTAAGTTCTGCTCAGATAGTTTTTGTTCCGTGACATCCCGCTGAATAGCCACCCAATGGGTATAGCGTCCATTTTTATCCGCTACTGGTACCACCGAAATATTCACCCAGTATTTCTCTCCCGTCTTTTTATAATTGATGAAATCTGCTTCAAAAGGCTGTAGGGTCCGAAAGGCCTTATTCATACGAGTCAGTTCTTTTCGGTCCGTTTCGGGGCCTTGAAGAAACCGTGTTGTTTTACCAATCACTTCATTCTGGCTAAAACCAGTCATATTGCAAAAAGACTGATTCACATACACAATATGATGGTCATCAGGGTAGGCTTTAATTTCCATAATGATAACCGCATCTTTCGCATGGGTTATCACTGATTCTAATAACTTGAGATGTGATTCTTTTTTCTTTTGTTCATCAATATCCTGAAAAGTACCGTACATTCTGACGCACTTACCATCTTTAAACTCAACCTTGCCAATAGCCCTAACCCAACGTTCTTTTCCCCGAGCGGTGATAATCTGGAGTTCTACATCATAAGGCTCTCCCGTCTGGATCGCCTGATTTACCACCCGCTGTATGGTATCCCGACTGTAGCCTTCTTTGTAAAAATTAATACCTGACGTAAGGTCGGGCACAAAGTCGGGTTCTACCTCGTGAATTTCCTTCGTCATCTGAGTCCAGAATATGGTATTCCGGACTAGGTCAAACTCCCATCCTCCCACTCGGGCTACCCGATTAGTCTGCTCCAGCATTTCTTCCGTCTTCGTCAATTCCTTTTCGGCGGCATAGCGGATAGTCATATCCCGAAAGATGCCTCGGGTACTATGGCTACCATTGGCTGATTGGTGAGTACTAATAGTACCTTCAACCTGAATGGGTTTACCGGTTTTGCTTAGAAAAACCACGTTTACTGATAGAGGCTCTTTATTGCGCATTAAAAGTGCAAATTGCTCTTTACAGTGTTTGTGATACTGGGAGTCAATGATATCAAAAAAGGTAAGTTCGCTGGCTTGCTGTGCAGTATAGCCCAAAGCCTTACACCAGGCACGGTTTACATAAAGATACCTCCCTTCTTCATCTACACTTTGAATCAAATCATTGCTATCATCTAAAAATGCCTGAAGCTCTTTTTTTGAATCGTTAAGTTCATTGATCGTTCTCTGCAACGCTTCTTCTTTTTGTCCTAAAGACGTCACATCCGAATACGCTCTTATGACCCGAATAGGTTTCTCCTTTTTGTCACGAATAATCAGTCCCCGGCAACGTAGTCTGATCGTAAAACCAGTTTTATGGTGGAAGCGCAAGATTTCGTCATAATGAATGGTCGGATTAGCCTGATATTTATCCATCCTCTCATCTACAACTGGTAAATCTTCAGGAAAAATAAGTTGTCGCCAGGATTCAGGCTGTTGAGATTTGTCAGCGGGGCTGTATCCCAAAGTAATCCAGAATTTTGGACTTACCCATTCGTTTTTCGGTTGTTCCAGGTCTTTATACCATATACCGGCCCACGACGATTCCTGAATAAAATCATAAATTTCGCTATTTATATTTATGAGATCGTATAGTTCTTTTTTCAGATAATCTTGCTTAAAATTCATCGCTGGCTAATAAGATTAATGCTTGTTTTGTGAAGTAGCAAGAAAGGAATATGTAAGAGTAAATCTTTACTAAAAGGAATTGATACAGTACACAAGCAATAATACGTGAAACTAACTCAGATTTACGTCCCTACCTGGGATTGAATGCAGATAAGCTAATAAATAGGACATACCACTCAGCAAAACGCTGATTTACAAAAGACAACGTTGCCCTCAATCCTACCTGATAAGAACTCGCCTAACAGTGGCAGCAAGCGATTATCCAACCCTGATGACTAGCAACATTTTTTTTCTACAGAAAAGTGGGGCTGATCAGCTACTTGCTACGTTGTTGAGGTGAAAAATTTTAATGAATGGTTTTGCAACAAAATCTGGGTAAATGTTCTTTTCCATTTAGATAAAAGACCACTACCAATTCAACCCATTATGACAACCTTAAAGCTAATAAAACCTGGCATCACCCTGCTTCTCCTGCTGGTTGCGCAAATCCTCGTATTTGAGGCTAAAGCTGACGCAAATCCCACTTCTACTACTTTGGCTCAGCGAGTAAGTGGAACAGTAACTAGCCAGACTGATAATGAAGCTATTCCCGGCGTTTCAGTCGTTGAAAAAGGAACTACCAACGGAACGGTCACGGACCTGGATGGTAGTTATAACCTAATGGTTTCTGACGCCGAAGCAACTCTCGTTTTCTCTTTTGTCGGCTTTGCTACTGAGGAGGTAGTCGTCGGAAATCAGGAAGTCATCGATGTGGTTCTTCAGGAAGATGTGGCTCAGCTTGATGAGTTAGTCGTAGTGGGCTATAGATCGCAGAAGGAGTCTACCATTACCGGCGCGGTAGCTTCCGTAGATATGGAAGGCCTCGAAACCAGAAGAGTACCCGAAGTAAGTCAGGCGTTGCAGGGGCAGATAGCGGGCGTGAATGTCACGCAAAGCACCGGAGCTCCCGGTGATGAAGTGGAAGTGAGAATCAGGGGAAATGGTACGATTGGCAACAACAATCCTCTATACGTTATTGACGGTATCCCCAGCCGGGAAATATCTTTTCTTAATCCGGCAGACATCAATTCGATGACTGTACTGAAAGATGCCGCAGCAGCCTCTATCTACGGCTCCCGTGCTGCCGGTGGAGTTATTGTCATAGAAACCAAAAGTGGTGCTGACCGCTCGGGGTTTCGGGTAAATTACTACGGAGGCATCCAAAAAGTAGCGAACCTACCCACCATGTTGAACGCTGAGCAGTATATGAATACGGTGGAGAGAGCCTGGAACAATGCCGGTTACGCCGGTACTAACCCTTATACCACAGACCTGAACCGGGCTGACTTTGGCAATGTAGATTACCTGGATGAATTGTTCGAGCTCGGCAAAATGCATAACGTGCAGTTATCGGCTTCGGGAGGAAATGAAAAAACCAACTATTTTATCTCAACCGGCTACTTCGGCCAGGATGGTGCCGTAGTATATGACAATGACCGATTTCAACGGTTCAACGTACGGTCCAACGTAAGCTCAAATGTTACAGACCGGTTAAGGCTGGGGACTAACCTTCAGATTTCGTACGAGATGCAGGATCAGATTTCTTCCCGGGGTGATGCGCCCGGAATTATCCGGCATGCCTTTTTAAGACCGCCCATCATCCCGGTGTATAAAGACCCCAGCGACCCAACCTATTCCGCAGCCGATCCTTTTACTGATTTACCGTTTTATCAGGGCCCCAGCAGCTACGAAAGCAGTAAATATGAATACTCTCAAAATCCCATTGCGCTGGCCTATTTTACCGACAATAAAGCAATTACTTACAAAACCTTCGGGAATGTATTTGCAGAGTACAGTCTTCTGGAAGATAATGCACTGAAGTTTCGCACAAACTTTGGTGCAGATATTAACTTCATTCATAATAAAGCGTTCCAGGTAAATTTTGGCGATGACGATGGCGGTGGCAGCGAAATTGACCGAGGGCTGGGCCGACAAAACCGTCCTAATGGCCTGAGCGAATCACGGGGTGAAAATATCACGATCACCTGGAATAACAGCCTCACCTACGATAAAGACTTTGGCGGCCATACCATTAGTGCGTTGCTAGGCTCAGAATTTATTGATAATAACTCATCCATCATCAGCGCCTCTCGGAACCGGTTCGACTTTACGCAGCCCAACTTCCGGTATATCGATTTTGGCGATACCGAACTTGACCTCTGGAATGGCGGAATAGCGGAACAGTGGACTTTGTTCTCCTTCTTCGGATCAGCCACTTATACTTATCAAAGCAAGTATCTGGTAACGGCTAATCTCCGGGCTGATGCCTCCTCCCGGTTTGCCGAAGAAAACAAGTGGGGCTACTTCCCATCAGTCTCGGCCGGATGGACTGTTTCAGAAGAAGCATTTTTAAGTGATGTCAACTGGCTTTCCGAACTAAAAGTACGAGCCAGTTGGGGGCAGTTAGGAAACCAGGAGATTCCCAACTATGCCTACCTTACCCTGTATCGCCGAGATGCCGACCGGTACCTGATCAGCCGATACGGCAACCCAAACCTCAAATGGGAAACGACCACGCAGTCTAACGTAGGCATCGATTTCGGGCTTTACCGTAACAAATTGTACGGCAGCGTAGATTATTTTCAAAAAACCACCTCGGATATCCTGCTACCTATCTCGCTACCTCAGTTAGTAGGCGACGTTTCTCCCACCTTCCTAAACGCCGGTGAGGTAAGTAATAAGGGACTGGAGTTTGCCCTGTCGTATCGCAACTACGACAATGAGCTGGGCTATGAAATTAGCGGGAATATGGCTACGCTCAAAAATGAAGTAATCTCACTTCACCCCAACTTACCGTATATCAATGGCATCGTAACCCGTACCCAGGCCGGACATCCGCTGAATGCGTATTACGGATTTGTGCAGGAAGGTATATACCAAAATGCGAGCGAAGTTGAGGACCATTTATACGGAACAACCAACCCGCCTCAGCAACCGGGAGACATCAAGTTCAAAGACCTTGATGAAAATGGCATCATCAACGATAACGACCGGGATTTTATTGGTAACCCCAACCCTACGCTCTCCTATGGCTTAAATGCCCGCCTACGTTACAGTGCAGTGGATGTAAGCTTTCTTATTCAAGGCGTAGGCAAAGTAGACCGTTACAATGATCTCAAGAAAATTATTGATTATGATACCCGTCCCTTCAACTACACCGACCGGGTGCTGGGTAGCTGGGATGGAGAAGGCTCTACGAATACTATACCCCGCGTGAGTTTTTCGGACAACGGCAGCAGCCGGATATCTGATATTTTTGTAGAGAACGCATCGTACCTGAGGCTCAAGAATATAGAAGTAGGCTATACTTTCACGTTTGGCCAAACCCCGGGATCTGGTAATGTGCGGGTGTATGCTTCGGGCCAGAACCTGTTCACCATCACCAACTACACTGGTTTAGATCCGGAATCTACTGATCTGATTGATTACGGCACGTATCCTCAATCGGTAACAATTTTGTTTGGGGTCAATGCCTCACTGTAAAACAACCTAACTGACATAGCGATGAACAATACCATGAAAAATATAGCCAATACGCTTTTAGCACTTTCCTGTGTAGCAGCGTTTAGTTGCGAATCACAACTGGATGAAGAACCCATTGGGCTGATCACTCAGGATCAGATTAATACTGAACCTACGGCAGCCTCCATTACCTCCACCGTCAACTCCTCTTATCAGTTACTATCGAATACGTTAAATATTATCGGTGAGTGGGACTGGACCGGAGGCAAGGTTTTGCGAAATGACTTTATCCTTCAGGATATAGCCGGAGGCGACATGAATAAAAAGTGGAACCCCGACGGCGACCAAGCCTGGATGGATGAGGTAGCCGCTTTTAATTTCACCTCGATTAACGGAGCATTCAACGGCATCTGGAGCTATGACTACGAAGGCATTTCCCGGGTTAATCAGGCCATCAGCACCCTGGAGAATCAGGATGTCGTCTCATCCACCACCCTGGATCAGGCAACTCGCGACCGTTTGCTGGGAGAAGTGTACTTCTTACGGGCTTTTTACTACTTCGACTTGCTCAATAATTTTGGCGGCGTTCCATTACTCACCAAACCGCTGCAAAGCTTCGAAGACGCCTACGAGGTAGCCACCCGCACTCCCCAGAATGATGTGTTAACTCAAGTAAAATCTGATCTGCAACGCGCTGTAGAATTGCTGCCTATGCAAAAATATTCCAGCGAAGCTGAGCCCTGGCGCGCCTCACGGGGAGCAGCTAAGGCCATGCAGGCCAAAGTGGCTTTGTTTGAAGAAGACTGGAACCTGGTGATTGAAACCGTCAACGAGCTTCAATCCTGGAATTTCTATGCGCTAAACCCAAACTACTTTGATGCTTTTGATGTGAACCAGGAATATCAGGAAGACGAAGTAATATTTGCTTATAACCATCGCCAGGCGGTGACTCCCAGTGAAGGAAACGGACTGGGAGCGCTAATGGGCTGGGGGTTTGTAGCCCCTACTGAAGATTTTCTTAATGCGTTTGAGGACAATGATCCTCGCCAGGGCTATACCATTGATACGGCATCCCAGCAAGCCAATAAGCTTCTGGGCACTACCGACGGTACTTACAAAGGAAATGATGATTCACCGGGCAATAAAGTATATATTCGCTTCGCGGATGTATTATTGTGGAAAGCCGAAGCTCTTATTCAACAGGGAAACCAGGAGGAAGGACTCCAGATCATTGATGAAATCCGTCAACGAGCGCGAAATACTCCGATGGTAGATGGTAGCCCAACACCAAGCGATGCCCTCCCCCCTTATGCCGGACAGGGGCTTTCTCAAGCGCAGGCAATGGACGCGCTGATGCACGAACGTAGGGTGGAGCTCGGTTTTGAGTCGCAGCGGTTTAATGACCTGAAACGATGGGGAGTGGCGGATGAAGTGCTTACGGATTTAGGAAAGAATTTTCAGGAACAGAACTATCTGTATCCCATTCCGCAAGGTGAAATTGATCGATCCGGCGGTCAGATTGAGCAAAATCCGGGATATTAATAGTGTTAAAGACGAGTATCAGATATGAAGTATTTAGGCCGATTACTACTATACCTATTTTGTATTGCCAGCGTAAACGTATACGCTCAGAAAAAAGAAAAATCGTGGATGTTAGGTCCTTTCAAACGACCCGCTAACGCCCAAGCGATCATTCAGAAAGATTCCCTGTCAACCTTCCAGGACCCAATGAGCGGAAAAACGGTGGCGTGGGAATCCATGGCAACTTTTAACCCGGCCGCCATCGTGAAGGATGGCACCATTCATGTTTTGTATCGCGCGGAGGAAAAGCTGGGTGAAAAAGAAATTGGTGGTCATACTTCAAGAATCGGGTTAGCGGTTTCTCCTGATGGAACTAGCTACGGAAGAAAAAAACAGCCGATCTTTTACCCGGATAAGGATGGCCAGAAGAACTATGAGTGGCCGGGCGGAACCGAAGACCCCCGGATTGTAGAAACGGAAGATGGCACCTATGTGCTGACCTATACCCAGTGGAATCGGGATGTGCCCAGGCTAGCTATTGCCACCTCTAAAGATTTAAAAGAATGGGACAAGCACGGACCTATTTTTGAGGATTATAAAGATGGCAAGTATCATAACGTAGAGACTAAATCAGGAGCTATTGTTACTAAACTCGAGAACGGGAAACTGGTAGCCGCCCAAATCAATGGTAAGTACTGGATGTACTACGGAGTACCTCACATCTGGCTGGCCAGCTCTACCGACCTGATCAACTGGGAGCCGGTGGAAGATTACGCTGGTAACCTTGCTCCCGTACTCAATCCTCGCCCCGGTTATTTTGATTCCTGGCTGGTAGAAGCCGGGCCACCTCCCATCCTCACCGAAGATGGCATCGTTGTGCTCTATAATGCCGGAAATTCTCAGAATATCGGGGTAAGCGAGCTCGGCAACCGCATTTACACTGGCGGGCAGGTGCTTTTTGATGCCAATGAGCCCTGGAAATTGCTCGACCGTGCCGATGAACCCTTTATCAAACCTGAACTACCCTTCGAGAAATCAGGTCAGTATGCCGACGGAACCACGTTTGTTGAAGGGCTGGTCTACTTCAACGATACATGGTACTTATACTATGGCACTGCCGATAGTATGGTAGGTGTTGTTACCGCCGAAGGAAAGTAACTCACGATAGATATTGTTCTGATTTTATTTTAAAAATCTGATAGGAAGCGGGCGGCGGGAGTCACGGGAAAACCCGGCTTCCTGCTGACCGCCTATAGTAACGCTTAGAATACTTTCAATAGAAATTGCTTCTTACGTGATGATTGGAATAAACTCTTGTGAAGTATTAACATTTTATCAACGTACTTGACTTATTGAATTGTTAAGAGGCGGCTAGCAACTTGCATCCCCGCTTGGTTTCATTATTTTAGCGTTTTCTTAACAATACTTTACCCTGTACATGATCTTCCTTCCTCTCATTCTGGGCATCATTCTGCTCATCTTACTGGTCACGGTAGTCAAGCTAGACACTTTTATTTCTTTTATGCTGGTATGCCTCTTCGTGGGGGTAACGGGGGGCTTATCAGTACCTGAAGCAGTGGCCGCTATTCAACTGGGTATTGGCAATACACTGGGGTCACTGGTGATTATTCTGGGCTTCGGGGCTATGCTGGGGAAACTGGTGGCGGAAAGCGGAGCCGCTAATAAAATCACGAACCGCCTGGTGGCCGCATTCGGCATCAAAAATATTCAGATTGCACTGATTGTGACGGGCTTTATTGTGGGTATTCCCATGTTCTATACCGTAGGCTTCGTTATCCTGGTGCCCCTAGTGATAGCTATTGCCTCTAACACTAAACTTCCGCTGCTTTACGTAGGCTTGCCGATGCTGGCTTCACTATCGGTCACGCATGGTTTCTTACCTCCTCACCCCGCTCCTACCGCCATTGCTGACATGTACGGCGCCGACCTGGGCCTCACATTGATCTACGGAATTATTGCGGGAATTCCGGCGATTTTAGCAGCCAAGTTTTTCCTAAGCAATACCATGAAGCGTATTCAGCCACCCCTGCTGAAAGAATATGTAGTGGAAACCGATGATCGTTACGAAGTTCCATCCCTCACTACCTGTCTGATCATTGCCCTGCTACCTGTCATTCTGATTGGCGGTGCCTCTCTCATAGGAACATTCGTGCATAACCCCGTCATTGCGGCGTTGGGTGACCCGGCCATTGCTATGTTGTTGTCGGTGCTGGCAGCTATTTACTTTCTAGGTATCCGCACTGGACGGGATGTAAATTCTGTGATGAAAATTTTAGCATCGGCTATTTCCGGAATAGCGGTTGTTCTGCTAATCATCGCCGGTGCCGGTGCATTTAAAGAAATAATGATTGCTACGGAAGTAAGCGAAGCTATTGGGCAAGTACTGGGTGGCCTGGGTATGTCGCCTCTCTTGCTGGCCTGGCTTATTGCCGCCCTGATCCGGGTAAGCGTGGGGTCCGCAACCGTTGCCGGACTTACCGCCGCTAGTATTATGATGCCGATGGTAGGCTCCGCGGGTGTATCTCCCGAATTGCTAGTACTGGCCACGGGCGCTGGAAGTATCACCTTTTCGCACATCAATGATGGTGGCTTCTGGCTGTTCAAAGAATACTTCAACGTAAGCATCAAAGAAACCTTGCTCTCCTGGACGCTCATGGAAACAACCGTGTCTGTAGTGGGGCTAATATGTGTTCTACTCCTTAACCTAATTGTTTAAGAAAATGAATTTAGAAGAAAAAATTAAAGAACTGGGACTTCAGCTCCCTCCCGCCCCGCCTCTCGGGGGCGTGTACAAACCGGTTATTATCGTAGACAAGATGCTCTACGTCTCTGGTCAGGGCCCGGTCAAAAATGATGAGACACTGATTAAAGGAAAACTCGGTTCAGACCTGACGACCGATGAGGGGTATCAGGCGGCTCGCCAGGTTGGACTCACCATGCTCTCCACCATCAAAGCGCAGATTGGTGACCTCGGCAAAATCAAGCGGTTGGTGAAAACCCTGGGGATGGTAAACAGCCAGCCCGATTTCTATGAGCAACCTCAGGTGATTAACGGCTTCAGCGACCTGATGGTCGAAGTTCTGGGGGATGACCTGGGTAAAGGAGCCAGAAGTGCAGTAGGCATGATTCTGCCCGGAAATATTGCCGTGGAAGTAGAGGCTATTTTTGAAATCAACTAGCAACTAGCAACTAGCAACTAACACCTTTTTAACGCTACTTTACACCTTTGTAGGTGCTGTAACAGTAGTTCATACTACTTTTCTAAAGATCGGGGTTCGAGACAAACTATATCAATGATGAATAATCAATCGGAAAACACATTACCTTTCATTTTTGACGCTCACCTCGATCTTTCTATGAACGCTCTGGAGTGGAACCGCGACCTCCGCTGGACCGTGGCTGAGATCCGGGAGTGGGAAAAAGGAATGACTGACAAGCCCGACCGCACTAACGGCACAGTTACTTTCCCAAGCTTACGGAAAGGCAATATTGGTGTTGTGGTTGGCACGCAGATCGCTCGGTATACCAAAAAATCTAATAAACTCCCCGGTGCCAGTTGGAACTCTCCCGAGCAGGCCTGGGCGCAGACTCAGGGGCAACTGGCTTGGTACAAAGCTATGGAGTTTGATGGACAGATCACATCCATCACCGACAAGCACTCTCTCGATGCCCACCTGGCCGCCTGGGCTAAAGACCCGCAGAACACGCCCCTGGGACTTATCAGAAGCCTGGAAGGGGCCGACTCTATCATCAGCTTCCGTCACCTGGAACAAGCTTACGAAGATGGCCTGCGAGCCATTGGTCCGGCCCACTACGGTCCTGGTACTTATGCCCAGGGAACCGATGCCAGCGGCGGCATTGGGCAAAAAGGGAGGGATCTGCTGAAAGAAATGGATCGCCTTACTATTGTTCTGGATGCTACGCACCTGTGTGATGAAAGTTTCTGGGAGGCTCTGGATCATTTTCATGGACCAGTCTGTGCCAGCCACAATAACTGCCGGGCACTGGTACCGCACCATCGTCAGTTTTCCGATGAGCAGCTACGAGCACTCATTGACCGGGGAGCAGTGATCGGAGCCGCGCTGGATGCCTGGATGCTAACCCCTGGTTGGGTCAGAGGAAAATCTACCCCGGAGAGTGAGCAGGTGTCTTTAGAAAATGTCGTGGATCATATTGACCATATCTGCCAGTTGGCCGGCAACGCTAATCACGCTGGTATAGGATCTGATCTGGATGGGGCTTTTGGCACAGAACAGAGTCCGCTGGACATTGATACGATTGCTGACCTTCAAAAAATCCCCAGCTTACTCAAAACCAGAGGCTACTCCGATGATGACATCCACAATATTTGTTCAGCCAACTGGATTCGCTTTTATCGGCAAGCCTGGAGCTAGTCTTGTTTTCAATTTTAAAATAAGCGAAATCCTTTAAAGCTCATTGAGCAGAGAATCGACTACGTACAATCAATTGTTGTAATGACGAATGATGTTGGCAGGAGGCAGTAGGCGAGTTGCCGCCCCGCAGTAAACTGTTGGTCACCCACGTTACGTAGTCAGCATACTACCGTAAGTTTCAAGTTACTGATTGAAGGTGCCGAAATGTATCACCTTACGCTGTAACCGGTCATTGCCTGACAAACTGCCTACAGCCTACCGCGGGGCAGTCTACTGCTTACTAGCTCTGCCTCCTCCCAAGCCACCCGTCAATTCTTTCTTGATCGTACTTAGATTAGTCTATTCTAAAAATTTGCACTTCCTACAATTAACAGCTACTCATACCAATATGGTCTAGCGAGTCGTTTCCTTCATTGGATATGCATTTTTTAACCAAACTTGCCTTTAAATATTAACTTTTTCCTACAGAGTTGCTATTTAGTAGTTATTATTGTGAATAATACTGTTTCTTGATCCTTAGAATACAATGAGATTTTACAAACCCTCGACAATCTACAAAAGACTTTTAGTGCTACTTTTAGGACTGACACCCCTACTTTATACCTCCTGTGGTAACCAAAGAGATGGTGACCCGATAGTACTGGTCTTCTCGAAAACTTCCGGATTTCATCATGCTTCTATTCCCAAGGGCATTGCCGCTATAGAGAAGTTAGGTGAAGAAAATGGTTTTGCGGTGGATACCACCACCAATGCCGCCATGTTTCAGGAAGATTCCCTGGCAAAATATGCGGCAGTTATCTTTCTCAACACTACCGGTAATGTCTTAGACTACCGTCAGGAAGCTGCTTTTGAGCGTTATATTCAATCAGGCGGAGGTTTTGTGGGCGTTCATGCGGCTAGTGATACCGAATATGACTGGGGCTGGTATGGCCGCCTGGTAGGTGCTTATTTCAATGGACACCCGGTCCCTCAGGAAGCTAAATTCACTATCAAAGACCGGAGCTTTGCGGCTACTGAGTTCTTTCAGGATACCCTCTGGACCCGTACCGATGAGCTATATAACTTTAAAAACCTCAACCCCGACGTGCACGTGCTACTCACCATTGACGAATCCTCCTATGAGGGCGGTACCAATGGCGATTACCACCCCATGAGTTGGTACCATGAGTACGACGGAGGGCGCGCCTTCTTCACCGCTCTGGGGCATACGGACGAAAGCTACCAGGAAGAGAACTATCTGAAGCACCTGCTCGGTGGTATTGAATATGCCATAGGTGATAATGAAAAGCTAAACTATTCTCAGGCTACCACTCAGTTGCCACCCAACCCAGACCGTTTCTCTAAAGTACAACTCTCGCAGGGTGAGTTTTATGAGCCTACGGAAATGGCCGTCTTGCCTAACCTCGATATTCTCATCACGCAACGCCGGGGCGAAATCATGCTGTACCAGCAGGAAACGGGCTCGGTTAAGCAAGTGGGATTTTTAGATGCTTACTTCAAAACATCCGTTCAGGGTGTTAACGCGGAAGAAGGCGTGTTGGGGATCACCAAAGATCCTGACTTTGAGAACAATCACTGGATTTACATTTATTACAGCCCGGCTGACGTTTCAGTCAATCGCCTTTCCCGATTTACCTACGAAAATGATACGGTAGATAATGCTACGGAACAAGTGATTCTGGAGGTGCAGTCTCAGCGTGAGATATGCTGCCATACGGGTGGCTCACTGGCTTTTGGTCCTGATGGGCTTCTGTTCCTTTCCACCGGGGATAACTCTACTCCTTTCAACGAACCTGACCAGCAATATGTCAACAATGGTTATGCTCCTCTGAATGACGAACCGGGCCACCGGCAATACGACGCTCGTCGCTCTTCTGGTAATACCAATGACTTACGCGGTAAGATTCTCAGAATTAAGGTGAACGAGGATGGCAGCTATGATATACCTGAAGGAAACCTGTTCCCGGAAGGAAACGACAAAGCCAGACCGGAGATTTACGTAATGGGTAACCGTAACCCGTACCGAATTTCAGTAGACCAGAAAAACGGCTACCTGTACTGGGGCGAGGTAGGTCCCGATGCCCGACAGGATAGCCTGCGAGGACCAAAAGGCTACGATGAGGTGAATCAGGCCCGAAAGGCAGGCTTTTTTGGCTGGCCCCTGTTTGTCGGTAATAACTATGCCTACCACGAGTATAATTACACTAACGGGGAGGTAGCTGACGAAGCATTTGATCCTAAAAAACCGCTTAACAATTCCCGCAATAACACCGGCCTGACGGAACTGCCCGAGGCGAATCCGGCTTTTATCTGGTACCCTTACGACGCTTCTTCTGACTTTCCACAGGTAGGAACCGGTGGACGTAATGCTATGGCTGGACCAGTCTACTATACGGATATGTTTCCGGAAGATACCCGTCTACCCGATTACTATAATGGCAAACTTATTATTTACGATTGGATTCGAGGCTGGATCAAAGCCGTAACTCTTCAGGAAAATGGGGATTTTGATAAAATGGAACCCTTCTTCGAAGATATTCAGGTCAATTCTCTGATTGATATGGAAGTTGGACCGGATGGCAAACTGTACCTGCTGGAGTACGGAAATGGCTGGTTTGCTAAAAACGACGATTCTGGTCTGGCAAGAATAGATTTTAACGCCGGAAATCTCCCTCCTAAGATTGCCAGCCTCCAGGTTAATGAAACTTCAGGAGCACTGCCTTTTGAAATTCAGGCCAAAGTAGAAGCTCAGGACCCGGAAGAAAAACAACTGACTTACGTATGGAATTTAGGCAATGGCGAGACTCAAACAACCACTACCCCCGAACTTACCTATGCCTATAGCAAAGCTGGCGGATACGATGTTACCGTAGAGGTAAAAGACGCTGAAGGGGCTTCCTCCACAAGTAATCCGGTAGCTCTATATGCGGGCAACACGGCACCCAATGTAAGTATTGAGGTCACCGAAGGTAATCGCTCGTTTTATCTGCCAGGTGTGCCCTTTAGCTATGCGGTGCAGGTGTCTGATCCGGAAGACGGAAATGAGATTGTTGAAGACAACCTGATGGTGTCTATGGATTACGTAGAAGGATATGACAAAGCTGAGGATAATATGGGCCATCAGGAAGGTGAAGCTTTGATTGAGGGTAAAAACCTAACCCTTAACCTCGATTGTAAAAGTTGCCACAAAGAAAATGAGAAATCCATAGGGCCTGCTTACCAGCTAGTGGCTGAAAAGTATCACGAAGATGCTTCTGCCACTAACTACCTGGTTCAAAAGATCATTAATGGCGGTGGCGGTGTATGGGGCGAAACGCAAATGCCCGCTCACCCCGATCTGGCAGAAGGTGATGCTACTCAGATTGTAGCCTGGATTCTTTCACTAGGCGGCGAAGGCAGCCGGGAGCCTTCCTTACCAGCTACGGGGACTATCACTCCCGAAGACGAAAACCCGAATGCAGCCTTAGTGCTTACAGCAAGCTATACCGATCAGGGTGGGCAGAATATTAAATCGCTTACGCAGCGAGCTGTTCTATCACTCAATAGCAATATGGTTTCATTCTCAGGCCGGGAAAGCATCGAAGGCTTCTCCCCTATGGCGTTTAACGGCAACCGCCTTTTAGTATACCCTGACCAGTCCGGATGGTTTGCATTAGATAGTTTGGATTTGAGCCATGTTACATCAGTCAATGTGATGAGCGGTTGGCGAGAGGCTCCCAGCAGCGGATTAAACTTTGAATTGCGCCTGGATGCGCCCGATGGCGAAGTGCTCGGTACCGGAAAAATGGCAACCCCAAAAGCAGGACAGCAAAACGGGGTAACTGCCATCACCATTAACCCGGTTGCCGACGGTCAATTCCACGATGTGTACTTTATTTATCAGCCGTCAGGTGAGCAGGAAACCATGCAGGGTGGAGTAATGGGTGTGCAGTTTAATGGCGAATAGATAGTAAAATCCTTACCCTCAAACGCTAACGAAGACTATATGCTTCAGAAGCGTTAAAAGAAAGGTTCTGTAATGCTTCTGACAGGTAGCGTTGCAGAACCTTTTTATTTTTAGCTCAGGGCCGGAACAGCCAAAAAGTTACGCTTTTTCATTCCTGTTCGAGGATAATGAGAGACGATAGATCTTTTTGTTAGATTAGAGAAAACTCTATTACTGAAAAACCTAATATTTATCCGTAATAGCAGTATCTTATTCAGTCTAATGTCATTGATATGAAAAGACCAGTACACCTCCTAATCCTGATATTCAGTCTACTTCTAACATCTCAGGCTTTTGCGCAGCTATCGCAGCAGGCAAGAGATAGCATTAACCGGCTGAGCCAACAGGATCATCAGCTTATGATGCAACAGCTAGGCATTACCCAACTTCGCCCCGGCCCTTCAGGTGATCCCTCCGCTCCTAATGCTGCCAATTCGGACGAAGCAAAAGCATCGCCTTATACCAGTTTACCTGACCCCCTGGTTTTTAATGACGGCACTCCGGTAACTACCCCTCAGGAGTGGGAAAAACGAAAGCCTGAGATTGAAGAAGATTTTTCCCGGGAGATATACGGCAGGGTCCCAGACCGTACCCCCGAGGTGCGCTGGGAGGTGGTGAGTGAAAAAGATACGGTAGAAGGAGAATATCCTATCCATATGAGAGAATTACGAGGCCATGTTGATAATAGCAATTACCCGGAAATTGATGTAACCATAGAGATGACGCTTGCCACTCCTGCCGAAATTTCCACAGCTGTGCCGGTAATACTGGAGTTTAGCTGGAACTTCCCGGCAAACTGGCCCCGACCACAGCAAGATGGTCCTACCTGGAAAGAGCAGCTGCTAGCCAAAGGCTGGGGATACGCCCGGCTGATCCCTACCAGCTACCAGGCCGATAACGGGGCCGGGCTGCGAGAAGGTATCATCGGGTTGGTAAACCAAGGCAAGCCTCGCAAGCTCGATGATTGGGGTGCTTTGCGAGCCTGGGCCTGGGGAGCTAGCCGGGCAATGGATTACTTTGAAACCAACGATGATGTAGACGAGCAACAGGTCGTTATTGAAGGACTCTCTCGTTATGGAAAAGCTGCTTTAGTGGCACTAGCGTATGAACCCCGCTTTGCTATGGGTCTAATAGGTTCTTCCGGAGCAGGAGGAGCAAAAATACTACGAAGGGTATTTGGCGAACAGGTAGAGAACCTGGCCTCATCGGGTGAGTACCACTGGTTTGCGCCAAATTTCATTAAATATGCTGGTCCTTTAACTCCCAATGACCTGCCTGTAGATGCTCATGAACTCATTGCCTTATGTGCTCCTCGCCCTATCTTCATTAGCGTAGGGGCTCCCGATGTGGAAGGACAGTGGATTGATGCTAAAGGAATGTTTCTGGCGGGTGTCCACGCCAGCCCGGTTTATGAATTAGTCGGTAAAAAAGGGTTAAATACAACGACCTTTCCTCCCCAGGAAACTGCTTTGTTAGAGGGTGACATTGCCTTTCGGCAGCACGAAGGAGGCCATACGGTAGGTCCTAACTGGCCCTATTTCATTCAGTTTGCCGAACGTTATTTTCACTCCGAACCAAGCGCAAAGAATAAATAGCCCTAATTATACCTTAGCCCCTGTTCATACTCGAAGAAGAATAAATATTTGATTCTAGCTGATTGAATCAATTTTCTACAGGCATCTATATAGCAACTCTAAACGCTCTTTCTTTTGTGTATTGAGTACTGGGAGGCTGTATAAAGAAAACACTATGCTTATCAGCGCTTCCTAGGGAAGTGCTTTAACTATATCGCTTTTCGTCCCTCTCTTAGGGATACTTTCAATAAGTCCTGATGTTTTCCGAAGAATTTACCCATTAAAAACCCTACAACGAAGATTGCGACTGTTCCTACCACAATTGCCAGATTGGTATGTAATGAGCTCGCAAATTGCACCCAGACGCCATCGGTAAAATATACCGGCGACAGACTGACCCAGAAGATAACCAGCACCCCGACCAATACTCCTATGGCAGCATCTACATTGCGCGCTTTGCGAGAAATATAGCCCAACAAAAACAAACCGAGCATGCCTCCGCTAAAGATGGACGAGAGCGCCCACCAGGCATCCAGCGCGCTTTTCACCTGCGTCATAGCCAGGGCAACCACAATGCCTATACTACCGATTACCGCCGAAGAGAGATACAACACTCGCATGGATGCTTGATCCGATGTTGACTTGGCGTATTTTTGATAATAATCGGTGAGCACAATGGTGGCGGTGCTGTTCAGGCTAGTTGAGATGGTACTCATGCCTGCCGCAAAAATAGCCGCAATCAGTAAGCCGGTAATGCCTACAGGAAGTCCGTTGACAATGAAATAAGGAAATACCCGGTCAGCCATGTCAACGGCCAGCAGTTCCTGAGGGAGCAACTCCGGGTACGCTTTATAGTAGGAAAAAAGGGCCGTGCCGATGAAGAAAAACAACAGGGATACTGGCACGTATAGCAGCCCGCCCATCCAGGTAGAGAATTTGGCTTCTTTCTCGGTTTTGGTGGTCATGTATCGTTGCACATAATTCTGATCGATACCGTAGTTTTGCAGGTTAATGAATAGCCCGTAGATCAGGATGACCCAGAAGGTAGATTCAGAGAAATTAAAGTCAAAACTACCCAGGCTAAACTTGTTGTTCTCACTGGCAATGGCAAAGGTTTGGACCGGCCCCTCGGGCATGGAAAACAGCAGCACCAGAATACAGGCTAGTGCCCCGCCAATCAGGACAAAGCCCTGAATGGCATCGGTCCAGACTACGGCCTGTATGCCCCCCATCATGGAATAGAACATGACCGTAGCCCCAGTGATGATGATGATAAGCCGGATATCCCAGCCGAACAGGGCGTTCATGGGCAGGGCCAGCAAATAGAGAATGGACCCCATGCGGACCAGTTGGGTCAGTAGGTAGCAAGCCGAGGCATAGGTGCGCGCCCAGGGACCAAAACGTTTTTCCAGAAAGGTGTAGGCCGATACGCTGTTTACTCCCCGGTACAGCGGCACAAAGTACTTGACGGCGAAAAAGACCGCGATAGGAATGGACAGGCTAAACACAAAGCTGTTCCAGTTGGTCTGATACGCATTTCCCGGTAATGCGAGAAAGCTGATGCTACTCACAAAGGTGGCAAAGATAGACATACCCACCACCCAGGATGGAATGGCACCGCCCCCGGAGGTAAACGCAGAAGATGTTTTATTACGGTAATAAAATGAAGCTCCAAACAGGACAATGCCTGCCACATAGACGAGAAAAACAATAAGATCAGTTAGCGGAAGTGTCAAAGGGGAAAAAGGTTAATTGGATACGGTTGATAGGGAGTTTTCAAAGACCTCCAGGGTCTTTTTATCTAGCTTTCGGAAATTCTTGATCCGGTGAAACGTGAGAAAATTAGCATCATGAAAGTTCTCCGCCCCTCCTACTCCATCGTCGTAGGCAGTGCGGGACAGGAAGATCATATCATTTCCCTCAAACTGCCAGTCTACGTAGTTGAAGCCATGTTTCTCCACATCCGGGTGTTGTAACAGGATTTTGTGTACGGTCCAGTTTCTTAAGTCCGGCGAGCTGCACAGCGCCTGGGTATTGCGAATACGGGCCGGACGGGTTTCTCCCTTAAATTCCTCAGGAATGTAGTTAGCGATGGTCCAGTAGCGCTGAGAAGCGGAGTCGTAGCGAATGGTAAACTTCTTGGAACCACCCGGAAAGTCCAGGAAATCAGTTTCAGGATTGAAGGTGGCTTTTTTCCCGTCGGGGCTGATGTGCACGATAGCGGCTTTGTCCTGAGCGTTTTCCTGGGTATTGTCGGCTCGCAACAGGTCAATGATCTCTCCTTTGGGCGTCAACACGGCGTTGCCTTCAATCCACCCGCCGAAGTGGCCGTCCAGGTAAGTTGAGTCATACCCCAGCTTATTGCTGCCGGTCCAGTTGGCAGCGTTCAGCAAGTCAGCTTCTACCGGGATTGACATCATAAAGGCACTGTAGCGCTTGCCCCACTTAGTTGTATTCGCCTTGGCATATTCCATAGCCCGCCACAAGCGTCCTTCGTGCTCAATCACAGGCATGGGCGCACAGTGATACTCTCCGGCCCGAATCAGCCCCTGTTTATCATCTTCTGGTTCGGTCCAGGTCTTTCCATGATCGGTTGACTTCCGGATAATCATATTGCCGTGGTGCCGGTCGGTGCCCAGAAAATACAGAGCACCCCGATGCGTAAATAGTTTAGACCAGAACTGCCCGTCTACTTCTGAGATTTGCTTCCAGCTTTTGCCCTGATCTGATGAAGTGTAAACCCGAGAAGTGGCTTTTACATGCTCGTTGGATTCCGGCCCGAAGAAGTCATGCGAAGCCACATAATCACCGTTGGGCAGGGTGCAGATGCTGGGCGAGCCAATGTACCTGCCCGAAGCAGCCGGACTGTAGGCCACAATAGTGCCGGGCACTTTAGAAAAATCAGTTTTTTGACCATACCCGGTTCCGCTCAGGAGAAACAAAATCAGGGTACAGCAAATTGTGATCAGATTAGTAGCAAACTTCAAAATCTAACAGGTTAGTTGTATAACAGTAGGTCAATGCCTGAATATATCATTTTCTCAGGACTCATGGTATAGAGCGTCGCTCCTTCTCCAACAAATCCATGCATATTTTTAATAGTTATTACCTCAATATCAAAGTTTATCAGGATCAACAACAACATATTTAACTGATTGTCGGAGATACGTATAGGTGATATGCACCAGCCCGTCGGAAGTTTGAATGATGGCCGGGTAGGAATAACCGGCTTTGGCGGGCTTATCTTCCAGGGTCATCACGGGGGTCCAGTTTTTGCCATCGTCGGATATAGCCAGGTTCAGCATATTCCGGTTGTTGGGCTCTTTGCCCTTCTTGGTCGTGTGGTTATACACCAGCAGCTGCCGCCCATCGTTCAGTGTAACGGCATCAGTACCGGAATTTGGGTTGGGCAAGTCCGTAGCAGTCATCTCGCCCCAGTGTTTCCCCTGGTCTTCGGACCAGCTTTGGGCAACCACATCCTGGCGGGTACGACACAGCACCTGCATTCGTCCGTCAGGGTAGGTAAGAATGCTGGGCTGAATTGCATCAAAAGTTGACCCATCGTTGATCGGCCCCACGACCTCCCAGGTTTTTCCCAGGTCTTTGGTCATCTCAAAATGCACCATCCAGTCAACATCATCATTCTCTTCAATCTCGGTGCTGGAAGGGCAAATAATAGTACCATCGGCAAGCTGTATGGGCTTGTTTTTAATCGGCCCCAGCAAATGCCCGATTTTAGAATCCTCCCCCATCTTGTGCGGTTCCGACCAGGTTTTCCCATCATCGGTAGAGGTCATCAGCATACCCCACCACTCACGAGGGCTAGGCCCTACTTTGTAGAACAGCATTAGCGGGCCGTTTTCCGGTTGAAACAATACCGGATTCCAGCAAGGATAGCGTAGCGTATCGTTCTGCACACCGTTCACCACTTCTTCCGGCCAGCTCCACTTCCCGTCGATCAGGCGCGAAACCCGAATACCTACATCGGGGTGTCGCTCATGCGTTCCGGCAAAGAAGGCCGCGACCATTCCAGAGGGAGTTTCCACAATCGTAGAGGCATGGCACTCGGGAGTAGGCTTATTATCCAGGGGATACAGCAGTTCGCCTTCCAGATAAGCTCCATCCCCGGGCTTGGATAAGTCAGGCAGGTGGTACTTCCCAGTAATATCATTGGGCTTGTCCCGTTTTTTGTTCTGCGCTTTAGCCGCTCCGGCTACCAGTAAAAAAGCGAGGATGAGGGCACTAATTTCTAAATGTTTCATTCTGTATGTTATGTTCTCAGCTACCTTAATAACCCGGATTCTGTTCTAACTCGGCCCCCAGGTTGGCATCAATCACTTCCTGAGGAATCGGCCATAAGCCATGATAATCCTGAATAGTATTCCGTGAGCTTTCCAGCAATCCATATTCACGCACTCGTTCTACCAAAATTCCCATGCGAATGAGAGTACGCCGACGGGGTTCCTCGAATAATAGCTCCCGGCCCCGTTCATCCAGGATATAATCTAGGTCCACCTCACCCGGGGCTACGGGAGCGGCCTGGGCCCGATTCCGTACTACATTAATATCGGCAGCGGCATTGGTCATATCCCCTTTTCTAAAGTACGCTTCTGCCCGTAGCAGATAGGTTTCGGCCAGTCGGTAAACGTAGACATCGTCGGTAATCCGGCCCGAGGTATTGTTGTTCTCCCAGGGTTCTCCTTCAATCTTACGCGGATAGGGGTACATACTTCTCAATGTATCCTCTGCACTAATGCGGGGCTCTACTTCCTGACCAAAATAGTTGGAATTTGGGTTATTGTAGTAGAAAGTCCGCCGGAAATTGTACACTGAATTACGAATATCATTGTCATCGTCCCAGATGTCATAGAGTGAGTACAGCGTTCCGCGGGCCCGTCCCACCCCTCTACCCAGCGTATCGGTAGGCAGCAAGGGCACGCCATCGGGATCAGTGATGTGGGTTAAGAAGGGACCTAAGTTGCGGATAGAAGCATTTCCATCGCGAGTGCCCCCTCCCCCTTCAGTAAATTCCTCAAACTGCCATACGTAAATAGATTCCAGGTTTCCCGAACTTCGGTTTTGATTACCACCTTGAAACAGATCGGAATATGCATCACCAGGTTCATCCTGAGCGCTTCCGAAGCGAGTGGTCATTAATTGATAGTTGCCCGAGTTGATAACCCGCGAGGCACTTTCCACCGCTTTATCGTACTCACCCAGGCTGATGTATACCTCGGTCAGCAAATGATCAGCGGCGGCTTTCACAATGCGTCCGGGCAGGTTTGTGGTTTCGGGTAACCATTGAGACGCAAATTCCAGATCGTTTTTAGCAAACTCATATACCTCCTGCCGGGATGCGCGGGTATAATCAAAGCGGGGGGCATTTTGTATGGTGTCTACAATGGGCACTCCGCCGTAAAGGTTTGCCAGGAAATTGTAGGTATACGCCCGGTGAAACCTGGCCTGGGCAATGACGGCATTTTTCTCAGCTTCACTCTCCCAGATGTCATCAGCCTGGGGTCGGTTCGCATATACGATGATGGTGTTGGCCTGGGGCAGCATGGTGGAATAGGCCCAGTTCCAGTTGGCTCGCACCTCGGGCGTAACGGGAGTCAGATACGAAATCCAGTTTCGGTAGGTAAAGTATTCGGCCCCGGCGTCCTCCCCCACATCCGTACCCGGAAAGTTGGTAATAAAAAAGGTGTTATCATCCTGGGTGTACTCTTCGCGCGCAGCCCAGGCAAGGCCGTTCAGATACGTCTCGAAGCCGGTTTTAGAGGTTAGGGTGTTATCAGCGCTCAGAGAAGACAGCGGTTCTTCATCCAGAATTTCGTCGTTGCACGAACTCAGAAGACCGAATACCAATAATGAAAAAGCGGTTGTTGTATAGTAGATGTAGTGCTTTAGCGGTGACATAGGCAAAGGTTGTTTAATCAATCAGGAACTAGAAGGAGATATTAGCTCCTAGTAAGAAGGTTCTCGGCATCGGGTAAAGATCTTCGCTACCCTGCTCGCTAAGATAGGAGCCGCCACTTTCGGGGTCTGTTCCCAGCCAATCGGTAAAGAGAGCGGCATTCTTCACAGTCAGGTACAGCCTGAGCTTGGATAACCTGATTTTTTCCAGTACCGCCTGATCAAAGTCGTATCCCAGCGAAATATCCTGAATCCGCACGAAATCCCGGCTTACGTACCAGTTGGTGTTCAGTGGATTGGAATAGGTGAGCGAAGGCCGGGTATTGGACTGGTTCTCGCTGGTCCACCAACCGGCGTCCAGTTGGTTCAGGCTTCGGCCGGGCACCAGGGGATTGATGAGGTTGAAGGGTTCTTCCCAGCCCAGCATGGAATTGATGAATACGGTTAAGGTAAAATTGCCGTAGCTGAAGTTGTTTCGCAGACTAAACTGATAGCGAGGGTTTCCGCCCGATGCCACCACCCTTCGGTCGTCAGCATTAATTTCACCGTCGCCATTGGCATCTTTCACCCGAACAAAACCGGGTTGAGAGCCGGCCGGAATATCATCATCCCCTTCCTGGTAAATACCATCAAAAACATAGTCGTAGTAGGAGTTAATGGGCTGGCCAATGAACCAGCTATTCGCAATATTATCATCTTCCCGCCCGTCGCCGTCCAGGTCGGTACGGAACAGGTGCACTATTTCGTTTTTATTATGGGTGAAGGTTAAGGTGCTGTTCCACTGAAACTTGTTTCGCTGGATATTGACCGTGTTAAGCATCAGTTCTACACCTTTGTTGTTGACCTGTCCAATATTTGTCAGGATGCTAGTATAGCCGTTCATCACGGGTATGATGCGCCTCACTAGTAAGTCCTTCGTATTACTGTTATAAAGCTCCAGGCTTCCGCTGATTCTACCGGCGAAAAGATCAAAATCTACTCCCAGGTTGGAGGTGTAAGTCGTTTCCCAGGTTAAATTCTCGTTCCCTAAGGTAGAGGTTACCACTCCCAGGCTGCTCGAGCCGCCATTCCCGTACACATAACGCTCGGTATCTGATAAGGAAAGCGACTGATAGGGTTCAATGGCCTGGTTCCCTACTGCCCCGTAAGACAGCCTCACCTTAAGCATATCCAGAAAGTCTACACCTTCCAGAAACGGCTCGTCAGATGCTACCCAGGCCAGAGCGCCGGATGGGAACGTAGCGTATTTATTCTTCACGGCAAACACCGAGCTGCCATCGCGCCGGGTAGTCAGGGTAAGCAGATAGCGGTTTTTGAACCGGTAGTTCAGGCGCGCCATGTACGACAACCCGCCTATTTCTTCGGCAGTTGATGAGACCACGGGAATACTGCCCAAGCCCAGATTATTATACCCCAACACATCTACATTGAAAAGATTGGCCTCGGCCGTGGTGGTTTCCAGATCATAATGGTTGCGGCTATACAGCAGGGTCAGGTCAATAGCATGATTTTCGCCAATGCTGCGCTCGTAGGTTAGAATGTTCTCCAGCACCCACTTATACTCGGTCTGGTTCAGCTTGCTGGCACTGGTATTATTGAACGTAACGTGTTCATCCTGTCGCACAAAATTGTAGTTATGGCTCCACAGAAGACTTGGCGAAAAGTTAACCCGATACGATAATCCTCTGACAAACGGGACGTCTATATCGGCATAAAAATTACTGAACAGGTTGCTGTATATTTCTTCGTTGTCCGTTAGGATGGCGTCTCGTATGGGGTTGCTGCCCGCCTGCTCATCGGCTACCGGAAACTGGGTTGGGTGCCCATCGGGATAGTACCAGGTACCCAGGGGACTGATTCGGTAGGCGTTTCTTACACTGGCGCTTACCCCCGAAAGGTCCCGATTCGAGAAAGTTGAATTAGTACCCAGCGTAAGCCAGTCGGTTATTTTGGTATTAATGTTAGCCCGAAACGTACTACGGGTCTGGTTATCATTGTAGACCAAGCCTTTTTCATCGCTTAGCGATGCGGAAAGGTAGTAGTTGGTAAATTCTGTATTCCCGGAAACGCTCAGGTGCAGCGAACTGGTTTTGCCCTGCTGAGCAATTTCATCCCAGGGGTCGTGCGATACCCCATTGCTATAATTTTCCGCTTCAGTACTTGAAATGTAGTTGGCGATGTTGGCCGGGTCCGCCTCCAGGCCCGATTGTCTGCGCCAGTCTAACCGTCTCTGTATATACCTCTCAGGACTCAGTAGTTTAACTTCCGAGGCCCAGTTGGATAATCCCTGAAAGGCATTGACACTGATCGCTGGTTTCTGGCTGGCACCCATTTTTGAAGTGATGAGAATAACTCCATTTGCAGCACGGGAACCATAAATAGCCGTAGAACTGGCATCTTTCAGCACATCCATTGACTTGATATCCTGTGGGTTAATGTCCGCCAGGCTACCATTAAAGATGATCCCATCCAGCACGATTAGCGGGCTATTGTTGCCGCTTAATGAGTTTTGTCCCCGTATCAGCAGATTACCAATTTGCCCGGGCCGCCCGGTTTCGGTAAACTGCACCCCTGGCACCCCGGTCATAGATTCGGCAATGCTAACATCCTCAGTGCTGTTGCTCATGTCAATGGAAGCGATAGAACCCGTAACGTTTCGTTTCACCTGGGTGCCATAGCCCACCACTACCACTTCACTCAGTGAGGTTATATCAGCCTGCATTTTAATATCGAGTACAGTCCGGCTATTGAGGGCTACTTCCTGAGTAACAAACCCAATGGAAGAGAATACCAGGGTAGCCTGCTCGTTCGGAGCGTTGATTGTAAAACTCCCGTCAACATCGGTTACTGTTCCAATGGCAGTCCCCTTGATCAGTATATTCACGCCGGGCAACTCTTCGCCATCATCTTCCGACGTAACGGTACCGCTTACGCTAATATCCGCTGCCTGAAATATCTTTACCTCTGGCACATGAGCAGATGCATACTGCGGACCGAGCATTATAAAAAGGATGAGAATCCCCCTTACTATGGTCCTGGTTTTTCTTTGCGGTGGTCGTTTGATACTCCAAACCGCAGACTTGCATGGCATACGCTCGGTTTGCTCCCGAAGGTTAGGTAATGTTCCAATCATAGTAGTGTTTAGGTGTTGTATCGTAGTTGTTATATCGATTGTAGGTTGTGTCACACCCCAGAATACACTCAGTAATATAAGGTACGTATTTCAGTATACTCCCAGTCTATTCAGAGAAAATACTGGCTTATTTAGCCAATAGTATAATGCCAATATGTTATAAAAAATAAGAGTATACTATTTTCGTGCTTGTATATGAGTGTCATGTAACTGTAACAGATACATAAAGAAACAATCAATTAAATTATTATTTTTACTGAATCTATTCGCTTTTTACTGACTGGTTATTGATATTTCAAAGTTGTTCATAAAGGATGTTTGATTTGTGTCAATTCCTATCAGATTATTGTATGATATTATCATAATGAATAGTTGGTTAAAAATGATCAACTGACTGTCAAAATTTTTACTAATAGATGAAACCCCATTTTCATAAAGTACCCGTACAACCTCAAAGCTCTTATAGCATCCGGCACGATGTTCAGTCTAACTTTCCTACGCTATGGCACTATCACCCGGAGATTGAACTTCATTATACCATCCGGGGCGAAGGTGTTCGCTTTATTGGCGATACGATCAGTAACTTTTCTGCCGGAGAGATGCTGTTGCTGGGTGAAAATCTGCCTCATACCTGGCGCTGTAGAGAAGAATACTTTCAGGAAAACTCGGGTCTGGAAGTAGAAGCGGTGGTACTTCATTTTCTACCGAACTGCCTGGGGCGTGATATCCTGAGCCTGCCTGAGGCATACCTCATTCCCAAACTCTTTGAAAGCGCCAAGAGAGGATTAATTATTAAAGGGGAAGCGAAGGATAAAATAGCAGATATGATGCACGCTGCACTGAATGCCACCAACCTCGATCGCCTGATTACGCTGCTGACCATGCTTAAAATTCTGGCAGAAGCTGAAGAAGTAGAACCCATTGCATCGGCTCACGCTTTTTATCCAAACAATGAGGCCGAAACCAAACGACTGGATGAAATTTACTCGTACACGTTTACTCATTACAAAAAAGAGATCGGGCTGGAAGAAATTGCCTCCATCGCCAATTTAAGCGTTACGTCTTTCTGCCGCTACTTTAAGCAGATGACTAAGAAAACGTACTACGATTTTTTGACCGAAGTACGCATTAGCCATGTGTGCCGGGCGTTAATTGAGAATAAGTTAGCCACCGAAGTTATTTGCTTTGAGAATGGGTTTAACAATGTCTCCAATTTTTACCGTCATTTTAAGAAAGTGACGAAAATGACCCCTTTGGAGTACAAGAAAAAATACTTGAAGACTATCTAAGGTTTGTTTCCGTCTATCGTTTCTTAAGATAAAGACGAGACTTTCGTTAACACAAAAATCTGCAAAAAGCGCCCCGCTCCCTTCCCGACGTATCGGTTGTAAGCCAGCATCTGTCCATCTCCTGACCAGCTAACTCCGCCCACCGGAGCTTCTTCTTCGGAAAATTGCTGACTGGCTCTATAGGTAATGCCCGTTTCCAGCTCGGTTATATAAATACTGCGGTCAGCCGGGTAAGCCACATATTTTCCATCCGGGCTAAAATTAAAGGGTCCCTCTACCGGAAAGGCGTTGAAAGTAAGCTGCCGGATTTTTCCACCATTGGGCGATACTCCGAAGATTTGCACCACTCCCTGCTTATCTTTAGCCAGGAAACCAATCAGCGACCCATTGTGAGTGGTACGTAACCAGTGGCGTGGCCCGGCTATACCCTGTTCAGTAAAAGTAATTCTACGCTGCTCAACTCCTGCTGGCACATTCGGACGAGTGGATGTTGTCCCGGCTAAGGGTTGCCCGGGTTGCGCCTGCGTGATATCTTCGGGCAGGTCCAATACAAAAACTTCGGTCTTGGTATGGCCACTGGAGTCTTTCACGTTTCCCTGAAACGCAATGGCCCTTTTTTGCCAGCGGCCATCTTCTTTTTGGTATCCCTCTGTCCCGATCCACCCTTCATCAAAGGCTTTATCTATTTCATCACTTCCTGGCACCGGATTCTCCGTTATATCTGCCACCACAACCGAAAATAAGGCACCGGAGTTGTTTTCCAGGCTTCCGTCGTCCGGCACGGCTACCGGTCCGAATGGGGCCATCACGCCCACGGTTCTCAGGTCTTGCTGCACGATAAAATCATTGTAGGTGAAACTGATCCACTGACCATCACCACTCCAGGTATGCGCGTGTGTTCCACCTCGCAACGCTCCGGCTGTAAACGGCTCGGCAATATCGCGGGCATCCATAAAAATGGGCCGGAAGGGTTCGGCTGTTTTAATTGAAACGCCAGTGCGCCGGGTGAATCCATAGGGGTTATGCTCATCAGCATTTCGAATACCGTGAATAAACAAAACCTGATAAGATGTGGGTGAGAACGTGGCGGCACCTACCCCGGGGCCAAATGCCGTCTGATTACTGGTCTGATAGATTTCCTTTATCTCCCCGGTTTCCACATGCACCATTTCAATACTACCGGTGCTACTGATTAATGTATCGTGATTGCGGGAATCATACACAATCCACTGATTATCGGGTGAGAAGCATTGGGTATTATGTAGGCAGTGACCCTGGGCACCGTCTGTTAGTTGGATTTCTTCAAAGGCCATTGTCGGTGCTAATGATTCTGAGCAGGATGAAAGTAATACCCATGCAATCAGATGAAACGTAAGTATTCGCAGGAAATTAGCGGCACTACATTGTATGACAGCTGAGATGTATACTAAATAACTCAAACCACCTTCACAATCTCTAATGAATCCTGAAATGATATACATTCCTGATAGAACGCATCGATATTTTGTTTGACCGCGGCAGTTAAAACTCCACTCTTTCCGCGCGT
Organism: Roseihalotalea indica; assembly: GCF_022458895.1. Next base: position 912,627 of record NZ_JAINFL010000004.1, read on the forward strand.
GGTGGTTGTGATGGGCAAACCTCTTTTTTGCAAATAGTATTTTGCCACATCCGGGTAAGCATGATGCATAATATCCATATGCTGTACCAGAAAGTTTTGCAGTTTTTGCACTTCCGGCTGGCAACTATTGTCTTGATAATGATCGCACAGCCAGACGATGAGTTCAGGAAAATAATTACCCTGAATACACGACAGCCCTGCCGCTCCGGCTTTCAAGGATTCTACAGCATGGACCATATAAGCATCATAAAGCCCGAAATCAGGTGCAGTGACTGCGGCCAATTTTGCTCGCACCTGCTCAATATCCAGGCAGGTGTCTTTATGATATTTTATTCGGCCACCGGATGCAAACCGCCTTAGCAGTTCGGGCGATAAAACTCGCTTATAAGGAACCGGGCATTCATAGAAGCCCATTGGAATTGGGTCAGTAAGGTCCAGTAACTGATCTACCCGGTCGGCCAGCACAGCATCAGACTCTTCGGCCCGGGCCAGCATACTGGTAATGATAATGACCGCCTGGACGCCCGTTTCGTAAATTTCTTTGACAAAATCGGCCTGCTGCTGAACTGTTCCCTCAAAAGTACCCGATGCCACTACCGGAGCTCGCCCTTTCGCCACATTTACTACATGCCGGGTAAGCTGCAACCTTTCAGATGGAGATAAAGCAAACATCTCACTGGATAGGCAATTGGCAAACAATCCCTTCGCCCCGGCATCCAGATAAAATTCCGTAAGTGTAGTAAGCCCATGATAATCAACCTCCCCACTTGGTTTGAAAGGGGTTAACATGACCGGGATAAACCCTTTATCTGATTCTTTCATGTACTATTTTTTTGCCTGAAGACTAGAGTCGCAGTTATAAAAGTGTAAAATTTCCACTTTAAGGTCAGAGCAATTTTCACCTTATGATCGCAACAACACAAACATACAATTCAGGGCATAGGAGTTATTATATATTTTTGGCTATCTATTATAGCATTTTAGCTAATAGATTTGGCTGATACTCCTCGTGACTGAAATACAAAAAGCAGAATAGCACCTCCTAATGGTCTTGGTAAGGTCCTGTATTTCATAAATTCAATAAGCGCAGTGCTTGCTGATGGTAGATTACAAGTTTTTGTTCATATTCGTTACGGTCATCTATCATACTTAAGAAATAGTAGGCACCGTCAGAGATCACGAAAATCAGATCGGCGGTTTGTTCAGCTTCTTTGATATCCAGCAGGTGTTCATCTATACAGTCCTGTATGGCATCAGCCAGCCATTGCCGCAGCAGCAAGGTCATCTCTTTAAATTTATGCCGGATGCGATGGTCTCTGAATACCAAAGCAAAACAACTGTAAAACACTCCGTCATCAATGAGATCATCCCAGCGGCGGGAAAAAATATTGTCCAGAATGGATAGCAATCTATCCAGCGAAGAAGCTTTGGTTTTGGTTCTGAGCTGATATATGTCCTGATAATGATCGACGATAAAATCAATGAGGTTCAATAGCAGTTCTTCCTTAGAATTAAAGTAGTGCACCAGCAAACTGGGTGGCATATCCAGTGAGCGGGCAATCTTGGCAAATGAAGCATTCTCAAGACCTTCCTCCTGAGCAACCTGGTAAAATGCTTCAATAATTTCCTTCTGTCGGTCGTCTTTTAGGCTTTTTCTTCCCATAGAGGCAAAATACATGCACCGCCCTCAATCAGGCAAATAAATTGACTGAACGTTCAGTTAATTTTTATTAACACAGCTTTCATCATGAGTTAACACGCCCATTTTACTTTTGCCGCATTACCTAAACCACCCAACTTATGAGAAAATACTACACATGTTTATGGACCTGGCTCCTGCTATTGATCGGCCTCCCGGCCTGGGCTCAGCAGCCCATAACCGGTACCGTACGCGATGCCAATGGCGAAGCCCTGATTGGGGTTTCTGTTCTGGAAAAAGGAACAACGAATGGTACGATTACCGATGTAGAAGGAAATTTTCAGGTAAGGCCCACTAGTGAAGATCCTACCTTCATCTTTTCCTATATCGGTTATCTGACTGCTGAACTAGCAGTTGGCCAGCAGAACACGCTGGAGGTTGTGATGCAGGAGGATGTAGCCCAGCTCGAGGAAATCGTGGTAATTGGTTTCGGCACCCAGAAACGGGTAAACCTTTCGGGTGCGGTGGATCAGATTGACGCCCAAACCCTGGAGGACCGTCCCATTGCCAACACGGCGCAGGGGTTGCAGGGCATGATCCCCAACCTGAATATTGACTTTGGCTCAGGTGAACCTGGTTCCGCCGCTAACATCAACATCCGCGGCATCACCTCTATCAATGGCGGCGACCCGCTGATCCTGATTGACGGTGTCCCCTCCGATCCGGTAGAACTGAACCGTCTGGCCCCACAGGATATTGCTACGGTATCAGTGATTAAAGATGCGTCCGCAGCAGCTATCTACGGTGCCCGGGCGGCTTTTGGAGTCATCCTGATTAACACCAAGAATGGTACGACCGAAGGTATCAATATTAGCTATTCCAACTTCTTTTCCTGGAATAAGCCTACCGTATTGCCGGATAAGGTGACGGACCCGTACATCTTCTCTCGCCTGCTGGAAACCTCTACCGATAATACTCCCTGGGACAATGTAAATTACAGCGACCAATACTACGATTATGCCCGGCAACGCTCCAATGATCCTTCAATTCCAGGGGTACGGGTAAACCCTACCGATGACGCTGCCTGGGAATATATGGGAAACCGGGACTGGACACGCTACTTTATGAGCGATGTTACCTTCTCGCAACAACATGCGCTTTCTATTGCCGGATCTTCGGAGAAAATGCAGTACTACCTATCGGGAGCGTATAACCGGCAAAACGGAGTAATCAAAATTGCCGATGACTATTTTGACCGATACAACCTGCGAAGCAAAGTAAACTACCAAGCGGCCAAATGGCTTTCGCTGGGAAATAACACTTACCTGGTCAACACCCAACGGAAAACTCCTTCCTACCTGATGGAAGTCGATGGTAATAACAACCCTTACTTTTCTATTAATCAACTTTATGACTTCTTCCCTACCTACTGGGATAAAAACCCGGATGGCACCTGGGCCAACACCCCGGTGGGAGTTATGGCAGCCCAGATTACCGATGGTGGACAATACACTAGTAATTACCTGAGTCTGCAAACCCAGTTTAATGCCGAGCTAAATTTCTGGAATGACCTACTACGGGTGAACACCGATTTTACCTACCGGCGAGGCGCTACGCAAGATGAAACCTACCGTACTCGCTATAATATTGGTTACGGCCCGGAAGACATTCGCGAGGAAGGCAACAATTTCGCCCGGGAGGGAGATCTGTTTGAGAACTATACCGTACTCAATACCTACGCTACTTTGCACCAGCAGTGGGGTATGCACGATCTGACCGCCGTTGTCGGCTACAACCAGGAATATTATCAGCTAGATGGCCTGACTGCGCAACGCAACCAGTTGATCTCTCCCGCTTTTCCATCGGTTGGGCTGGCTACCGGCGAGATATTTCTAACTGATAATGCCACTGATTGGGCGATTCGAGGGGCATTTTACCGGCTCAACTATATCCTTCAGGATAAATATATTCTGGAGTTCAATGGTCGTTATGATGGTTCATCCCGCTTTCCGAAAGACAGTCGTTTTGGCTTTTTTCCCTCAGCCTCCGCTGCCTGGCGGATCGATCAGGAAGCATTTCTATCCAACGTCAATGTGATCAGTAATTTAAAGCTTCGGGCTTCTTACGGCTCGCTAGGCAATCAGTCCGTGGGCGATTATGGGTACATTCCTACCCTGGAGGCGGGCGCGTCGGATTACCTGATCGGGGGCACCTTACCTCAGGTGGTAACGCCTCCCTTCCTGGTCTCCCCTAACTACACCTGGGAAAAAGTGTCTACCCTGAATGTGGGCCTGGACCTGGGCCTGTTTGAGGATCAACTAAGCATGACCCTGGATGTATACCAGCGCAATACCCTGGGCATGCTCACCCTGGGCCGGGATTTACCAGATGTACTGGGAGCTCAGGAGCCAGAAGAGAATGCCGCCGACCTGGAAAACAAGGGGTGGGAGCTGAACCTGAACTACCGTAATAACTTTAACGCCGGGAGCAGCCCATTATACTTCGGTGCCCGGTTTGTATTGTCGGATAGCCGCGCCTACATCACCAAATTTGATAACCCCAACCAGAACCTCACCCAATATTACGAAGGTATGGAGCTGGGTGAAATCTGGGGGTTGAAAAGCGACGGATTATTCCAGAGTGAAGACGAAATTGAGCAGCTGGATGAAACCGCTATTATTCCCTGGGGTGCGCTTTCCATCGTTCCGGGCTGGCCCAAATACCAGGATCTGGACGGTAACGGAGCCATTGAAAAAGGCTATACAGTAGACGATCCGAAAGACCTGTCCGTGATTGGAAATAATATGCCCAGGTTTCGCTTTGGCCTCGATCTGAATGCCAACTGGAAGGGTTTTGACGTGCGCGCTTTCTTCCAGGGAGTAGGCAAACGAGATTACTATCCAATCGATTACCTGTACTGGGGCTTTTACCAGCAACCCTACGCGGGGGGCTACGAACACCTGCTGGACTTTTACCGTCCCACCGCCGACAGTGATGTAGACCTGGCTAAGCATTCACAGGCGTATATTGACGCCGGACTGGCCGATCAGAACCTGAATGCTGAGTATCCTATTCTGCAAGCCTGGCTGGCTGATCGCAACTTAGGCACCCGGGTAGATGAGTCTATGGGATTAGCCATTCCTCAGACCCAATACATGCTCAACGGAGCCTATATGCGGTTAAAGAACCTGACGGTTGGATATACACTGCCTGTTACCCTTACTGATCGACTAGGTATTCAGAGCTTGCGGGTATTTTTCAGTGGTGAGAACCTCATGGAATGGTCGCCTCTCAAAAAGTTCTATGACCCCGAAGCCATCAACCAAAACCGGTTGACCAACCCCTCGGATAGCCCCGACCGGACCGGAAATGGCTATGCCTACCCCTGGCAACGCAAGTATGCTTTCGGACTAAACGTAAATTTCTAATTGACTAAGAAATAACTCATGAAACGGATATATCAATATTTTACTATTGTCTGCCTGGGTCTGATGACATTCGCTTGTAACGACGACTTTCTGGAACGCACCCCGGAAACCAGCATCGGTGCGGAGGATTTCTTTAACTCTGAGGAAGACCTCTCCATGTACATTCTCAACCTCTACGATTTCCCGGGCCACGGTATTTATGTGGGAGATGCGGCTACCGACAATGCCGCCACCACGGGTAATACCGAACTAAAAACCATGATGATCAGCAGCCCCAGTTCGGCGACCATCACCAACGGCTGGGACTGGGAAGATGACTGGGCACAATTACGAGCGGTAAATTTCTTTCTGGAAAACTATGAGAAAGCCGCGCTCACCGAAGACCTGATGAATCACTACCAAGGGCTGGCACGCTTCTTCAGAGCGAAGTTCTACGTGGAAAAAGTCAAACGCTATTCCGACGTTCCCTGGTACGATTATGTAATTTCCTCAGACGATGAGGAAGCCCTGATGAAAGCCCGGGACCCACGGGAATTTGTAGTAGACCGTTTGCTGGAAGATTTTACGTTTGCCGCCGAACATGTACAAAGTTCTTCCGAAACGGGTGCCGTCAATAGCTGGGTAGTGAAAGCCTATCTGGCCCGGTTTGCCCTGTACGAAGGCACCTTCCGCAAGTATCACCCCGAGCTAAATCTGCAAAGTACGGCCGACGAATTTATCCGCCTGGCTCAGGATGTTTCCCAGGATATTATCAACAACGGTGGGTATAGCCTGTACTCCACCGGCAACCCCACAACTGATTATTTGAACTTGTTCAACAGTGCCAGCCTTTCCGACAATCCTGAAATTATCCTGGCTCGTTATTTTGAAAACGACTTATTAAACAGCGGCTGGTGGGAGTATATGTTTGGCAACTATGAAGTTTCACCGGCTAAAGATTTGCTGCAAACCTACCTGATGGCCGATGGCTCTTTCTACACCAATCAGCCCGATTATGCTACCCATAGCTTTGTGGAGGAATTTGTCAGCCGCGATCCTCGTCTGAGCCAGACGTATGCCTATCCTGGCTTTGAATTGATTTTTACGGGTACTTATGCCCAGGGTGGTGGAACCTATGTGCAGCAACTGGCGAAGAACTTCACCGGATACCACCAGATCAAAGGCCTGGTGAATAACACTGACCAAGCGGTGCAAAACGGACTGGATATCCCCATCGTTCGCTACGCCGAAATTCTGCTTACCTACGCGGAGGCCAAAGCCGAGTTGGGCGAACTGACCCAAGGAGACCTGGATATGAGTATCAATCTGCTACGGACTCGGGTTGGCATGCCTCCGTTGATGATGAGCCCGCCGATTGATCCGGTGCAGGAAGCGCACTACGCTAATATTTCCTCAGCCCAAAAAGCTGAGTTACTAGAGATCCGCCGGGAACGAAGAGTTGAATTGGCCCTGGAAGGGTACCGGCAGGATGATCTGATGCGCTGGTATGCCGGAGACTTATTAGAGAAAGCTCAGGAAGGCATTTATTTCAGCGGATTAGGCGCCCATGACCTAACCGGAGACGGTATTCCCGACATTATGCTGATTGATGCGGCGGAATCTATTCCGGAAGATAAGGAATTCAACGAGTTGGGAGAGCCGCTTATCTATTACCGGGCCGGTACTTTCGGGCAGGATGCCTCGGTCTTTCTGGAAAACGGTACTTCCGGCACCATTCAAACCACCGCTACTCCCGGAACGTTTGAAGCTCCTAAATACTACTACCGCCCTATTCCTCAATCGGATGTAGTGCTTAATCCAAATCTAACGCAGATCTTTGGTTGGGAATAAATACAGACAATTATGACATTGAGCAAAAAGCTATTTCTTTTTATTTTCTTACTGAACGGTAGTCTGGCTTACGGTCAGACTACCGCTCATAAAGCAGTTTTCATCATTGTGGATGGCATTCCCGCCGATGTGATTGAAAAGGTTGAAACACCTAACCTGGATAAAATCGCTCAGGAAGGTGGTTATACCCGAGCTTATGTGGGTGGTGGGAAAGATACCTACTCTGAAACTCCCACCATTTCTGCTGTAGGCTACAACAGCCTGCTTACCGGCACCTGGGTCAACAAGCATAATGTCTGGGGCAATAGCATTAAAGAGCCGAACTACCACTATTGGAGTATTTTTCGGTTTCTTGAGGAGCAGTATCCGCAGAAAAAAACCGCCATTTTCTCCACCTGGCTGGATAATCGAACCAAACTTATTGGCGAGGGATTACCCGAAACCGGTAACCTCCAACTGGACTATCACTTCGATGGCTTTGAACTGGATACCGTACAGTTTCCGCACGACACTGCCCGAAACTATATTCATCGGATAGACGAGCACGTTACCCAGGAAGCAGCCAGGTACCTGAAAGAAGAAGGCCCGGATCTCTCATGGGTTTATCTGGAGTATACTGATGATATGGGGCATAAATACGGAGATAGCCAGCAAATGTACGATGCCGTTGAAGTAGCTGATCAGCAAATAGGAAAGGTATGGGAAGCCATCCAGCATCGTCAGCGGACCTTAGACGAAGAATGGCTCATTGTTATCACCACCGACCACGGGCGGGATGCCGCTTCGGGCAAAGATCATGGCGGGCAGTCGGAGCGAGAGCGCACCACCTGGATTACGACCAATGCACCAAACCTGAATACCTATTTTCACGATTACCAGCCCGGAGTGGTGGATATCATGCCAACGCTGGCTCAGTTTTTAGAAGTGGACATTCCGAGAAAACAAGCTTTAGAAATTGATGGGATTCCTCTCACCGGCCCGGTCTCACTCATAGAGCCGACCCTTGAGCACAATCAGCAGCAAATCACGGCTTCATGGAAAGCGCTGGAAAAAGAAGGTATGGTCAAAGTGTGGGTGAGCACTACGAATCATTTTAAAGACAGCGGAGAGAATGATGCGTATGCTTTGGTAGGGGAAGTTCCGCTAAAGCAAGAGCGTTTTGAGTTTACTTTGGATGACACTTCATCCTCAGTGTATAAAGTGGTGCTGGAAGGTCCGCACAACGCAGTAAATCTCTGGCTTACTGAAAGTAGCGAATCGGTAAAGAAGTAATCATGAAACCGGGAAGTATCACACTGAGATACCTCCCGGCTCCGGTTAATCCAGGCCAGAGGAAAGCGTGGTATCTGCTTCAATCATTTGCAGATCATCCCCGGCGATATCCTCCCAGCGGTAGATCTGGAATGTTTTACCCTCGCTCATGGCAACAAACAATCCGTGGGGATAGTCAGGACCTAGCGGGATAGCCACGGTTTCAGAACCATCGCTCTCCCGGGTTTCGGTCTCGATGATTTTGACCAATTGGTGAGCGTGAGGATCGCCTTCGCTCCCCTCCCGGGTATAGAAATGAAATCGGTTAGCCTGCTGATCGGAGATCAGAATATAGCCGGTACCATCGGGCAGGGTATAGAGAGAGATACCTTCGTGGTCTTCGGTGAATCCTTCGGTCGCAAACAACGCCAGTTCGGCATTCCCTCGCTCCGGGTCAGCGTAGTACTTCCTTACTCCCACTGTTTCGTCCGAATAATATACATAGCCCAGTGCATCATCCACGGCGATCGCCTCAATTTCGTGGATTCCGCTGAAAGCCCCGAACTTCCGCACCAGTTCGGCCTGCACCTGCCCTTGCCCGTTATCTTCCAGCCTATATTGCCACAGGTAGGTACTGTCCAGGGGGCCGGTTTTCCGCCCCACAATTGCGAATATGCTATCATCCGATGGCCGTTTATAAAGGCTAATGCCCATCAGATCGCGAAATTCCTCACCGGTTTCGCCTTCAAATACGGGAATCCCACCGCCGTCTACTGCTTTCATATCGGGTAAAGCGTAGATGCGCAACCTATGCGTAAAGCGTTCGGTCGTGACGGCAATATCAGTAGGTTGGCCATTGAGCATGAGGCCGTATTCTACATCCACGTTATTGGGTCTTTGTAGCCCTAAGACGTTTTTTTCAGGAATCATTTTTCCCTGAAGATCAAACACGTATAACCCTCCGTCAACTTCCTTGTCGGTGCCGATGATCAGGCTGCGGGCGGGGTCGTTGGGATTGATCCAAATGGCGGGGTCGTCGGTGTCATGGGCGGTGGTATCGGTTTTGGCGACCGGACTTACTTTTTCCACGGGTACGCTCAGCATGGTTGCCAAAGAGTCAGTATCCGTGGTTTTAGCGGACTGCTCGGAGTTGGATGTGGTGCAGGCGGCCAGGCCCACCCCTAAGAGAACAGGTATGAAAAACTGGTTTGAGTACATGGACGTATACTATTAGCGGGTTAGGTTCAGGGTAATTTCTTCGGTTTCTTCGTCGTCGAAGCTACCACTCAGGGTTAGTGTGAGCACACCATCTTCTATGACGAAACTTCCTTCGTAGGAAAATTCTTCTTCGGCACCGTTGTCGAGCTCCACATCATCTTCCAGAACAATCTCTCCTTCGGTAGTATCACGGGTGAGTTCATCATAGCCAGCACTGATTTCTATTTCTACATTTTCCTCTTCCGTTTCCCCGCATTCTTCTACGGTCTCTGTTTCGGTGAGGGCAATCGTTGCCTCCAGTTCATCGTAGCCAAACTCTATCGTAATTCCCGCTACGGCCTCAGCAGTCAGATTAGCCACATCTTCGTTGATCAAACCGAAAAGCTCTTTAAAGCGCGCAAATTGCTCCGTGTTGGATATATCCAGTTCCCATTCACCAAAAATAGCCTCATCGTCCAACACTTCGTATTGAAAGTCTCCGGAAAAGACAGCTACGTTTTGTGGTACTTCTTCGCCGGAAATAGCCAGCCTAAATCCCCGATGATCATTTAAGGTTTCGTCATCAAAAAACTCCTCATTCACTGTAAACACCAATTCTATCTCCTCTACTCCTGCCGGAAAAACAACACTCCCGCTGCCCGTAGCCGGGTCATACGCCTCAATCAAGTTCTCACCGTTATCAAGGGACGTGGTGCAGTCATCTATTTCATAGAACGCCTCCGCGCCCAGAATGAAGTCCTCCAGACGATCAAACCCTTCAGCCTCGGAGATATGAAACGCTACTGAGTAGTTTTCGTCCAAGGGGAAGACGCCTCCACCCAGTTCTTCCCTACTTGGGTCGTACCGGTCGGCCAGGGTAATGGCCACGCTGATTTCATCGCTGTCTTCTAGTTCTCCCCCACCCTCATCATCCAGAAGAATGAGCTGAGGGTAGTCACCTGGATTAATAACGTCGACGACGTCTTCATCTTCCCGGGAGCAGCCCAACAGGAAAGACATAGTTAGCACTGCCAGAAATATATATCGTTGGTTCATGAAATTTACGGTTAAAAGTAGTTGGTTAGATATCGAACTTCAGCCCAATGCGCGACCACCAGGAATAAAACTCCCGCTGAATTATTACGTCCTTATTGCCCTGATATGCCTCAAAAGGCTGATTGGTCAGGTTCATAAATTCGGTGAATACCCGGAACTTAGGGCTTAGGGTGTAGCTGGCGCTAGCATCCAGTTGCAGACGGTTATTTACGTAGACATCTTCCTCAGGAGTACCCCCTACTTCAGAAAGGTATTCACCGTTGAAGTTAAAGGCTACCCGGGCCGTAAACCGCTGATATTCGTAGGCTAATGAGAAATTACCCAGGTGCTCGGCCTGCCCTGGCAGACGAATTACTTCTACGGCATCAGGATTTTCTTCACTGGCCTCCCGGCTCTGAATGTTAGCTCGCGAATGGGTATAGGTGTAGTTAAGGTAAAGATTTAACCCGCTCAGTGCCCCCGGCAGGAAATCCAGGCTACGCTGAAAGGCTACTTCCACTCCAATCAGGTCAGCCGCTTCCCCATTCTGGGCCTGGGTTACTTCCAGCCCCGTAGCCACCGGAGTCCCGGTAAGAGGGTACTGGCTGTTGAATAAGGTACGGGGATAAATAAAGTCAGTAAGACGTTTGTAAAACAGCCCGCCCGATAGCACTCCCACGCTGCCAAAATAATGCTCTCCAAGTAAGTCCAGATTCACCGCGCTGACGGGTTTCAGATCAAAATTGCCGACGGTGGCTTCTTCATCCTCCAGGTTAGCCTCCTGAGAAGGAATGATTTCGCTGAAATTAGGACGGGCATAACTCCACGTTACGGCGGCCCGCAGGTTGGTATAGCGGTCTAAAGCGTATTTAAGATGAAACTGAGGTAATACAAAATCATAGTTACTTTCCCCATCTACCGGACGCAGTTCTTCCAGGTCACCATTTGGGGCAATCAGAACGTCGGTGCTTTGGTAAGTGGTCTGGGTGCGCTCGTAACGTACTCCGCCCAATAAGGTTAATTGATTGATTTGATGACGAGCCATCAGGTAAGCGGCGTATACATTCTCCTGTGCGTCGTAACTTTCCAGTGCTTCGTCAATGTATTTATCTTCAATACTTAATTCAAAATCAGTGATGCTGGCATTGAAGTACGGAATGAACCGATCCAGGCTTAACGGATCACTCAATTGATACCGACCATCCAGGAAATGATCATCCAGCAAGCCGCCGGTGAAGGTATCCAGGATAGGTACATCGCCTCGCGCCTCCCACTGATTCTGCGTAATAGAAAAACTTTTTTCCTTACGCCGCATTTTTGCGCCAACTTTGATCTGCCCTTTGGCCGCCCCGGTTTGGTAGGGTATCCCGATATTGAATTTGGCAGTGAGGTTTTGATCTTTGGCGAGCGTACCTCCTTCTTCAAAGGCATCAAACTCATACTGAGAATTACCTAAGTAACCAGGTGCGGCTAGCTGGGGATACTCCGGGTTACTGAAGCCCAACGTGCTGGGCAATCCGGCAATGAACGTAACCTCATTATCGAAGGGAGTATCCTGCTCTCCGTAGCTGTATTGCACTTCGTAATCCACCTGAATTTTTGGAAAGATGTGCCGAGCTCCCAGGTTCACCGTCTGCACACTTTGCGCCTCAAACCGATCTTTGGTCAACTTTTCTATTTCTTCGTCCTCGGGTATAAATACATACCGCCTTCGCCATTCCCGATCGGTAAAGCGGGTGTGCAATCCTCGCAGGTATACTTCGGTATTCTCGCCAATACGGTAATCCAGGGTAGCACTTAACCCCAGACGGGTACGGGTAAGTTCATAATCCCGCAGTTCCAGTTCGTTATCAAAGGGTGCTCGTTCCCAGTTATCAGAACCCAGGTCGTTATGGTAGTAGCTGCTATTGAGCAGAACGCCTAGCTGTTCATTGTTGCCGAAGCGTTGCCCGTACTGGAGAGAACCCTGTACATTGGGTTTTTGCATCAGATTATTGTAGCCCATCAGCGCCGAACCGCTGAACGCCGGGGTGGCCGATTCAGCCGTTCGGGTGATCAGGTTTACACTCCCTCCGATGGCATCTCCATCCATATCCGGCGTCAGGGCTTTAGTCACCTCCATGCTGGCGAGTTGATCGGCTGGAATGGCATCCAGCGCCACAAAGCGCACGTCCGCTTCCGGCGAAGGAATCTGCTCCCCGTTCACGCTGATGTTGGTAAACTGAGGGGCCAGTCCTCTCACAAACACGTAACGCCCCTCCCCCTGATCGCGCTCAATATTGACTCCGGGAATCCGCTGTAACGCTTCCGCCGCATTCGGATCAGGAAAGCGCCCAATCTGATCAGCCGCTACAATATTTTTAATGTTATCCGCGCTCTTCTGCTGGTTCAGTGCCTGGGCCTGACCTTGCAGAAAACCAGTGACCGTCACTCCACTCAGTTCGGTCGCCTGGCTCGGCAGGGCGATGCTCAGCCGCTCGGTACGACCCGCTGAGACAGTCACGTTCAGCGTAGTATCATTATACCCCAGGTAGCGGATATTGATAGGGTATTCACCCGAAGCTACGGCCATTGAAAACTCACCCAGCAGGTTGGTGGAGGTACCATAATTTTCTCCGGGAATAAAAACAGTCGCCCCGGCTAAGGGCTCACCGTTGGTGGCATCCGATATCTTACCTCTTACCAGCCCCTTGTTTTCCTGGGCCTGGGCATTCAGCACTATCAATGCAACTAATAAACAGAATAGAATTTTTTTCATACGGTTAAGCGGTTTGTCGCGATACCGTAAAGAAGGGGGGAAGGCCTACGATAATCAATCTCCCAATAGCAGCAAAAAGGCAACAAGCCCCGAAAATCATGTAAACAAAAAAGCAACAAGCAGATCATGAAACAGCCATAATTTACTGATATTCATATCTTTATATCGAAATCATAAGTATATTATTTAATTGTTAACAGAAGATTACTTGTTAACATACCCTTCATAAGGCTACTGCACTTGTACTTATTGAAGAGACGAGTTAGTGAACCGATTGAATGAATTCATCCAGCTTCTGTTTCCGGACGAGCTCCAGTTTTTTGCGCAGGCGGTAACGAGCGATGCGCAGGCTATCGTAGCCAACCCCCAACATAGCAGCCATGTCTTTGGTATTCAGATGCATTTTGATGAGCGCACTAAGGCGAAGCTCGGCCTGAGTCAGGTTGGGGTTGATTTGCTTCAGATTATCAAAAAAGGAGTGATGCACCTGCTCAAACATCTTTCGGAAATCCTCCCAATCGGTGTCTTCGGTAAAGCTCTGATCAATTTTCTTCCCCAATCCTTTCAAATGCTTACGGGCCTCTTTAGGATCGCGAGTGGGTACCGTCTGTATAGACTCTTTCAGCTCCTGCAACAACTGGTTCTTTTTGATCAGGTGAAGCGTGTGCGCGGTTAGTCCCTGCCGTTGCTTTTCTACCTCCAGAGTAAGTTGATTCTTACTCAACTGGGTATTGTGCAATTCAACCTCCATCAGTTTTTGCTGGGCATCAAAAAGCTCCCGGTTGCGGGTCATCACCTCCCGGTTGGCTCTCAGTTTTCGTCGCTGCTTCTTGGCGATGGTAACTCCTAGCAACAGTGCTACCGCCAATCCGATACCCGATAATCCCAGCATGAGGCGGTTGATACGCTGGTCTTTTTCCAATAGTTGTATTTCCCGGTTTTTGCGCTCCGTTTCGTAAATGGTTTGCAAGCGGGCCATTTGTCTCACGCCCTCTTCGCTAAAAATTTCCTTATACAATGCCACTGAGCTATCAAGGCTGGCATAGGCGGCAGAGTAATCACCTTCCGCCGCTTGTAGCTGAGATAGATCGCGCAAAGCACTTCGTATCTGGTATTTATCCCCATACTGCCTCGCCCACGCCAGAGCTTTCATTGTATAGATACGGGCTGAGTCGTAGCTTCCGGTTTTGAAGTAGACATCACCCAGATTATTAAAAAGCGGAATGGCCTGCGACTGGCCTTCGTGCTGAAGAGTGAGTTCCAATGCCCGGGCAAAATACTGTTGAGCGGTATCGTAGGCTTGCAGATCTTCATAGATGCTTCCCATATTATCTAATATGGCAGTTGTTGCCTGCCAGGCCGGCAGGTGCTTAAGCAACTCTAGTGCCTGCTCCTGATAGTAAAGAGCGCTATCGTAGATACCTTGTTTCTCGTAGTAGTGCCCTAGATGCCCGTGTGTTTCGGCGATGCCGGCCGTATCGTTGATATCTGTAAAATGCAGCAGGGCTTGTTGATATTGCCGGAGAGCAGCTTCGGGTTGCTGGAGAAAATAATATACCTGCCCTAATCCATTCCGGTTTCGGGCTTGCCAGTATTCATCTCCTTCTTCTTCCCACAACTTATCAGCTTGCAAAAAGTAACTCAGTGATCGGTTGAAGGCCGCTTCGTTAAAGAAAACTCTCCCCAGCAAATGATAGCTCCGGGCCAATAGTGCCTGATTATCCTGCATCTCGGCCAGCTCCTCTATCTGCCGGACGTACAGATAAGCCGAATCAGTTTGAGACGGTAGATACTGCTCTACTTTCTGTAGAAGGGAGGTTACAAGTGCCGTATCATTGGAAAAAGGAGTAATGATACTCTGATCTATCGAGTAGCTGCTTTCCGCAGAAGAAATAAAAACCAGGAACAGGGCTAGGTAGCGCATAGGTTGAAATCGTAAAAGGAGAAAAGGTAGTAGTTTTCAAACAGTTGAAGCAGGGGAAAGTACAAACTTAACAAAACCATAACATTAGAGCTTATTATGATTATGATGTAAGAACCATTTTCTATCGAGAGTTATATCTGGCCTGGCAAGTAAGTATTAACGGAGGCAATCAGCAGGAGGCTGGTCCTTCCATACAACCTTTTGCTGACTGCTAGCTGCTTCCTGATACGCCTTTAAAAGAAAATCAGAATAATGTCTGCTTATTGGTTTGATGCGACGCCTGTTGGGAGGTTAACTCTTGAAGGAAGAGAGGTAAGTCCGGTGGTATCAGTAAGCGCGTGAAGGAAGCTTACCAAATCCTGTTGCTCCTGTTTAGTAAGATTTAGTGGATCAGGAGGTAGGGTTTGGTTTTCTAAGGCGATGCCAATGCCAGCCCCACCGCCTCGGTTATAAAAGTCCACGACTTCCTCCAGCGTTTCATACACTCCGTTATGCATATAGGGAGCCGTGAGAGCCACATTACGAACAGTTGGGGTTTTGAAAGCATACTTCAGCAACTCCCCATCGTAAATATCAAACTTCCCTAAATCTTCATCTATTTGAGCCTCTACCGTATCTGGGGCCGTTGGGACACCCAGCACTTCCGATTCCGTATCCAGGTACTGAGGGGGAGTGGTGCCATTGAATAAAGGCATAAAATGGCAGGTAGCGCATTTAGCTTTGCCCATAAACAGATTAAAACCCTTGATTTGAGCATCAGTCATCGCTGACCGAGCGCCTCGAAGGTATTGATCAAATGGCGCATTAAGTCCGTTGAGAGAACGCACATATGAAGCAATTGCTTTCTGAAGATTTTTGGCCGTGATGGTATCCTGATCAAAAGCTTCTCTAAAAAGCTGAGGATAATCCGAACTGGATGCCAGCTTGATGGCGGCTTCTTCTACGGAACCGTGCATCTCTAATGGATTAGCCACCACATCAGCTACCTGACCTTCCAGAAAATTGATCCGAGAGTCATAAAACTGTAGTCGCTGGAAGGTAGAATTCACCAGGGTTGGCGCGTTTCGGCTGGTCTCCCCGTGCCCGTCTAACGTGCTGCTTTTAGATAGACCATCGGTAAAGGCCTTTTCCGGCTGATGGCAGGAGGCACAAGAACGACTATCGTTACCAGAAAGCCGGGGTTCAAAAAATAGTTTTTTTCCTAGAGCTACCACTTCGGAACTCACATCGCGATTGAAGGAAGGAGCAAAAAAATCAGCATTAAATGCCTGTTCACTGAAAAAAGAAGGCTCCTCCAGATTGACGGGAAGAAGCCAGTTATTATTCGGCACTCCAAGTTGCTGCTGAAAAGCGTACAGCTCATGGGAAATCCGATCCAGATGGTCAGTAATAAACCTGAGTCGGTCAAATTCATTGAATGAAACATTCTGTTCCAGAAAGACGACTGCTTGTTCCAGGGCGTGATCAAGCTTTTTAAATTGCGCCTCGCTTTCAGAATTTACAAAGTGCTGTAATACACCTCGCATTCCGCCAAGAGCGGCTTTGGCTTCGGGAATACTGTGAAAGGCCACCGGTGAATCAAATCCGCTAATTCCCAAGCTCATGATACGAAGAATTTCCAGCCGAAGGGCCTCGAAGATGTTCCGGTCAGAAAGTAATAAGCCATCCATATCATTACGGTAAACCTGAAGGTAACCATGCAGGACAGCGGCCTGTTCTACCGACTCCTGGCGAGTGTCGGGGTTCCATTCCGGAAACAGGTATTCTTCTACCACCTGAAAGCCACTGGCCTCCCACACTTTGCGTTCAGCCGCGTGCAGATCGTGCTTATCCAAAGCCGGACCGTTAAGTTTTTTAGATAGCTCGGGGTTATAATGCTCCAGCAAAGGCTCAATTTTCTTATACTCCAGCCTCATGTCTTTAAAGGCTTGTTGAACCTCTGCTTCCTGATCGCTGTGGGTAAGCAGGCTATCCAGACGGGTGCTGGCTACCAGTAGCTGATCCAACCTATTTACAAACCATATTTTCACCGCTTTTTCCGAACTTTCCAATTCATCCTGAGGATGGTCTGGCGCGCAGTTGAGGCAAAAAAATACTACAATCAGTGGTAGGAAGTGACGTTTCATTGAGATCATAAGAACGAAGGATTGTGTAGTAAGTAAGAAGGAGTGCAGTAGGGCTGCACTCCTTTCAGAATAGTTACAATATGCGCTGAACAGGAACTAACGGGCCAAACCTCGTACGACAACTACTTGACTTCCCTGCGATTCATTGGGGCGAATACTGCCACCATCGGCGTTTTTGAATTCTTCCCGATGCCAGGTATGAGGCTGAATACACAGCATAAAGGTAGGCTCTTCCTCCCCCAGTATATCGGTCACATCAATCATGGAGCCATATTCCCAGGCACCATACGGCGCTCCTTCAGTACCAAAGTATTCCGATAATTCGGCATTTTCCCGAAAGAGGTTGGTTTCAAAAACAGGGGCCAGACTTTTGGTTTGCATACTATATTGATACAGGTACGCATCATGCGTCTCCCGGCCATCATCGGCTCCATCCTCAGTATAGCCATTCGGGTCTTCCTGAATATAGATATAATTTTCCGTCACCATAATGTTATCAGGGTTCATGTAAAGCCCATAAGCAGGACTATCAGGATCATCACCGTCTAATAATACTTCTAGCGTACCTGTCATAGGGTTGGCTGGGTCCAGGCGTAATTTATAGGTCCGTCCCCACTTGCTACGAGACCCATCGTCGGTTAAGTGACCTGTTACTTCAAAGTAAACATTGTTACTAGCTGAGGGCGACCCTTTGCCATAGTCCAGATCTTCTACCCGGCCAAAAGCAATGGAATTTAATGCCTCGGAAGCCATATTATTTTGTTCGCCGGTATTCATACGGGCCTCTTCAATTTTTACAAACTCCACGTCGTAAGACTCGCCGATGTGCATCTCCGTTTCCACAGGATTCAGATCAGTGCGGCGAAGCACATATACCTCACCACCTTCAAGATCACCCTGGCTTTCGCTCATATACATAACCACCTGTCCGCCATAAGGACCGCTATCATCGTCGCCGATGATGATCATGGTTTTGCCTTGCGTGGTAGATAACGGAAGAGGAAGAGCGTTCTCGGCATTCCAGCGGCCTAACGCCGGCAGTACCTGGGGTACACTTGCGGTAGACGCATCAGAAAAAGGACTCACTCCGTGGGTCTGCGACTCGGGACCGCTCTCACCCGCTGTCAGGAAGACCGGGCCAAAACCGTGTTCTTCGGGAGTAGCCAATGTGGCGGAACACATCCGGGTACCTGCTCCACTTGAGTTAAGCACATAGTCCCCTTTTACCGGTTTAAAGTCTTCGTTAAAGTAAATTCTGGATACTGCGTAGTTATCTTCATTGTTTACTAAATACACATAACCATCCGCCGTCCTGGTAAGACCTGAGCCATCGGCCGACCCGCCGAAAGTATAATCCGGTGAGCCAGGAAGTTTATCAGTGCTGCTGATTAAGGTATACACTTTCAGGTCTTCGAAGCCCGGAAGCTTTTTAAGAAGTGAGGGTTCCGTAGAGTAATCCTGGAACTTAATTCCAGCCTCGTCGGGATCATCTTTACCATCTAAGATCTCATCCAGAATTTCCCGGCAAGAGCCTAGCAAAAGAAGACAGGGAGCCAATAAAAAAATTAAACGTTTCTTCATCATGTTTAGAGGTTCGTTGGTTTATAGTTAAAAAGAATGAAATCCATCAACTGAATTGCATATACTCGAATTGCCAAATGTTAGGCAGGGCTTTTCCCGGCATATTTTGCTCTTAAAAGTCAAGAGAAAGTCGCCACTCTCATCGGTTCATGAGCCTTCCCTTCCCGGTAAAAAATCTGAAACTATCTTTATTCAAAGCTACACTGAAGGAACCGATAGGGTGTTACTGGATCGTTAAGCTTATGTTAAAAAATCAGGCTAAAAAACCTTGCTTTTTCCCGTAAAACACCCCAAAACACTGATGCAAGATTCTGATACTGCACGCTAAAATTTGTGTCTTTCCGGGAAGATGCACTCAAAAAAACTAAGGTGCTGAGGCGGAATTATGATATTTCAATATCCGTAAAATTAACACAATAGTAATAAGCTTAACCGAAACTTCTTTAATCATATTGACAAAGCTTCCATATCAACTACCTCACTGCCCTAAGAGCTTTACAATGGATAGGCTGCGAAGCTATGTAGTGAGGTGAGATTAACTTCGTGCCCGGCCAAATGACGAACACATTTTAGACCGGACACGAAGGATTAAGCAGGTTATAAACCCAGCTTTATGCTGGTGACATATACTTAATTTTTGATACTAAGTACGATCAAGAAAGCGTGGACGAGTGGGCTTGGGAGGAGGTGGGAGGCCGTAAGCGGTAGGCAGCACCGTAGGGGCCAACGGTTCACTGCCTACAGCCTCCTGCGGAGCGGCCTACCGCCAACACCACTCGTTATTACAAAACTGATTGTACTTAGTTAGACCACCAACCACTGGAGAGCAGGTTATCGCCCTTATCCAGCATTTCAACGGCACTGTTATAATTGGAGGTATTCACTGATTTTAATAACGGTGGATAAACCATTCGTTTCATAATCTCGTCGGTGAGCATGGCAGAACCTATATGAAACTCGGGAAATCGTACCCGGCGGTAATTCAGCCAGCCATCGTATCCCTGGTAATAGAAATTAATGTATTCCTGGGTCCAGATCTGCTGAAGAGCTTCATCTTCTTCGGAAGAAAGCTGTATCGCTTCTTTTGCCAGGTGAGCTTCAATGTCGGCTTCGTCTACCTGCCACCACATGCAGCTTGAGCGTATTCCCGTTTCATAATGGGCTGCGGCATCTCCTGACACATACCCTTCCAGAATTGCTTCCGCGATGTAAAATTCCACCTCGGCATGCGATAATAGAACCGACGGAGCTCTTACCCCATTTAAGCCGGTATAGGGTAAGGCTAGTCCTTCAAATTCACGGATAATATCCGGGTTTTCGCCCGTGGGCACTCCTACATATACCGGATTTCCGTCTTCATCCAGATGCACCGGGTTTCCTTCCTTGTCTACGCCCAATACAGCCATATTAGATCGCCGGGGGTCCAGCGTCTCCTGCAGTTTCATCGCAAAGGTTTCTCCCAGCGCGGTAGACGCTGGAGTACCAGTAGCCTGCGTTGATTCCAGACCAAAACGACCGTCATAAATAATAGCACAGGTTTCATCCGCTGAGGAAATCAGCTCTCCTTCATTGATCAGCACCGCAATATCACTGGTAACGGAAGGGTCAACCTTAACCATTTTCAAGTACATCCGCAATTTCAGACTATTAACTAGCTTTCTCCATTTTGTATTATCACCAAAGTAGAACGCATCGCCGCCCCGAATGAAGTTTCCTCCGGGCTGGGTAGCCAGCAGGTCATACGCTTTATCCAGAGAGTCCAGATTAGAGCGGTATATTTCTTCCTGAGTATCAAAAACAGGAGTAAAGTTTAACTGATCGCCCTGTATTGCTTCCGAATAGGGAACCGGCCCGAACATATCTGTCAGGTAGGTGGTAAGGTAGACTTCCATGACCATACCTGCTCCCAGATAATCATCCAAACCTTCGTTCATAGCCCGGTGCTTCAGGTCGTAGATATCGTACATAGTACTGTAGATAGTATTGTATATCTCCTCAGAGTCTGAACCCCGGAAATCATACCGGTGGCGTTGATCAATCAGAGAGGTATTGGTCCAGTACTGCCCCACATAATTGCCAATATCACCGTAACTACGAGACCGGGTGCCCGTGCTGTAAATCACCTGGGTGAGCAGCGAAGCCGCATTAATATCGGTCATGCGGGTTGGGTTGGTGTTGATCTCTTCAAAATCATGGCAAGCAGTTAAGGAGAAAAACAGTATGGCCAGAAAAAAGCCGCTTTTATATTTTATATGCTTTATGTTCATGATCAATGGTTTTTAGAAAGTTACTTTAAGATCGATACCTACGGTGCGGGTAGAAGGCGAGCCGGTGGCCTCCAGACCAGGAGTAAGTGTGCCATTATCCACCACCGATTGTTCAGGATCATACGCGGGGAACTTGGTCCAGATAAACAGTTCGTTACCATAGACTGCTACCTGCGCACCTTTTAATCTCCAGAATGCAGGCAGATCATAGGCCAGCCGCAGGTTTCTGAGCTTTAAGAAGGTGGTTTCAAACACATTGCCCTCAATCTGATCCCGTTCGTACATAGCATTATAGTAATAAGGCGCCGGAGCCGAAACAGTGTTAGGAACATACTCTCCCGACTCTTCATCCAGCATTACCCCATCACCAATGACACCAAACCGACCATCCTCATTCTGTATCCACGCACCGGAAGCCATATCATATTCAGCACCGGATTCATAAGGAGCTCCGCTCTCGCGTCCGTAGACTGTCTTTTCAGCTTTACCGGTGTAGTTCATCAGGAAGTGGGTAATGGAATAGGCTCTACCTCCCTGTTGGTAGTCAAATTGAAATGACAGATGAAAATTCTTATACCGTACTGTGTTGATTATACCAGCTCGCCAATCAGGAAATACATTACCCAGATAATCCTCATCATTATCACGCTGGGCCAGCCCATCTTTAAAAATAATCTGACCGTTGTGTTTGTCGTATCCTTTTCCGTAGATGCGGCCCATCTGCTCGCCGGGTTCTGCTTTTACCAACACCCGAGAAGCAATGTATGAACCCAGAATGTAGGTATCGATAATACCCGGTACCAGTTCCTCTACCCTACCCCGGTTAGCCGACCAGTTTCCGGCAATATCCCAGGTGAAGTTGGGGGTGTATATGGGCTTGGCAGTCAGTTGCAGCTCGATGCCCCGGTTAGATACTGCCCCGGCGTTCATCAGTGCACTCAGATAGCCCGAAGCCGGATCTACCGGCATGTTTAGAATCTGGTTTTTGGTTTCAGATTTGTAGAAGGTGGCGTCCAGGTTAAGACGGTGCTCAAGAAAATGAGCGTTAAACCCAAACTCTACCGAGCTTGTCATCTCGGGTTTTAACCCGGCATTCGGGCGGGTAGAGGGGTTAGAGTAACCTCCGTTGATGGCAGTGGAAGTTACATAATATCGATCTAAGCGGTACGGGTCGGTGTCGGAACCCACCTGGGCCACGGATGCCCGCAGTTTCAGATAAGAGAGTACCGAAGAACTGATATCAAACATTTCGGTGGCATCTACTGCCAACGCTGCGGAAGGATAAAAGTAGGAATTGTTAT
Source organism: Roseihalotalea indica (assembly GCF_022458895.1). Next base: position 934,964 of record NZ_JAINFL010000004.1, read on the forward strand.
TCTGAGGCAGCGTTGATGTCCAGTCATTTCTTCCGGTAACGTCCAGGTAGATCATGTCTTTATAGTTCGCATTGATTACCCCATATACCCCAACCTGCTCTTCCTGCCGACGCGAAGGAGATACCAGTGGGTCTTGCTCAGCATTAGCAATATTGAATACGCCCGGAATGATTAACCCCTGCGCTTCGGCCGACATGCTATTCTGGTTAGCGTACCGGTGGTTAAATCCTAAAGTCCCGTTCAGATTAACGCTTCCGAGTGACCAGTTCTGAGAAAGGATAACATCCGTGTTCAGTAACATAGCCTTCAGGGTAGATTCCTGGTAATTCCCGAATTGATTTCTAGGCTCCGACCAGGCCCGTTCCCGGGTTCTCAGTTCGGTATAAAAATCAATACCACTGCGTGCAGTAAGTTTGAGCGTATTGGTAAAATCATGATCAAACTGTAGTTTACCAAATATCCGATCTTTATCCAGCGTATTAAGGGAGTTATACAAAATCCAGTACGGGTTAGCGGTGATCGCCGCGATCTGATTTTGCTGCACATCCTCCTGCCCGTCTAGCCAGAGTTTGTCTTTGTACCACTGGGTATCATCATTGGCGTTTAGCCAGAATACCTGGTAGGGCGCATTCTGACGGTCATACCCCTCGGCTGGTAAATTGTCTGAGGCTTGTTTCACGTAATTGATTTTGGTAGAAAACCGAGACTTGCCCGTTCTTACTCCCGACGATAAAGCCAGATTAAAGCGGTTATATCCCGTATTGGCCATGATGTAGTCATTATCCAGGTAATCTACCGAGCCTCGGAAATAGGCGTTGTTATTCCCGGCTTCTACGGATATTCCGGTAGATTTGGTAACGCCGGTTTTGTAAAAGTTCTGCTCTACCTCATGGCTAAGCCAGGGGGTTTGTCCACCCGGTTCAAACTCCCATAGCTCTTCGCGCCTTTCGGGGTCGTATACTGCGGTGTGGGGTGAGTCGTACTGGTAAAAGTTCTGCCCCATAAACTTGGGGCCCCACGAGTGGCCGTTGCGGTTCTGCGGTCCATCGGGCGAATCTTTGAATGCATAGTAATCACTTTCCGAACGGTTGCCGGAGCCGAACATATGCTGCCGGGGCAACCATCGGTTCACCTGCTGAAACGAAGTGGTATGACGCAGATTGACGGTAAGGTCTTGGTTAAATTTTCCACTTTTGGTGGTAATCATGACCACGCCATTGGCGGCCTGAGAGCCGTACAATGCTGCCGCAGAGGCTCCTCTTAACACGGTGATATCGGCAATATCTTCCGGATTTAAGGCCGATAATCCATCACCATAATCCACGGGTGCCCCCAGGTAAGAACTTTCACTATCCCCATTCTGATCATTGGTAACTGGCACGCCATCAATTACGATCAGCGCCCGGTTGTTTTCCATATTCAGGGAAGCCTCACCCCGCAGCACAATACGCGATGACCCCAACGGCCCGGTTGAGCGAGTAAGTTGCAAACCGGGTATCTTTCCGGCCATAGCAGTAGCCAGGTTCTGGTTTCCGCCCCGGGTGATCTCCTGGTTTTCCAGTTTGGTAACTGAGTAGCCAAGGTCTCTGGTTTCCCGTTCTATACCCAGGGCAGTCACGACTACTTCGTTCAGGCTTCTGGTATCTTCGCGTAAGGTAACCTGGATGGTGGAACGACCATTGATTGGTTGTTCTACAGTTTCGTACCCCACAAAAGAAAAGATCAGTTGCTCCGCATCGTCGGGAACATCCAGATTAAAATTACCATCAATATCGGTGATGGTTCCAATGGTTGTGCCTTCAACATTTACATTCACTCCCGGAATCGGGTTTTGAGCCTCATCGGTAACGGTTCCTGATACCCGGACGAAAGCCGAAACGGAAACCTGCTCTTCTCCCTGATGGGGCTTTACCAGAATATTCTGATTAATCTGTTTGAAAGACAATTGGGTCTGACGGGAGATTTCCAGCAAAACTTCTCTCACTGATTTGTTTTCTGCTTTTATGCTGATTTTCCGTCTTACATTCACATTACGTTCACTATAAGCAAACCTAAAGTCAGTCTGTGCTTCGATTACCCGAAAGGCTTTTGCCAGGGAGCTCTCATCAAAGTGCAGGCTGATCGTCACATCTTCTAAGTGTTGCGCGATAGCTTTGTTTGCCAGCAGGCTGGAGTGCACTAAACACACCAGCAGCAGGCCTAAAAGGGTGTACCGGGTACACATAAGCAAAATTTGTGTGATATTTTTTTTCACTATCTTGTCATGGTTTTAATGGTTGCAAATCTGTTGAAACAAAAGGGCTTGGAAGTAAGCTGGTATCTGAACCATACCGCTTACTTCGAGCTCTTGACTTTAAGCCGTCAAGGCAGGGCTTTCAATAATAGAGTTTATCGCATAGGCATCTTATTTTAGGGTTCACATCCGCTTCCGGACAGGGTAATTTGGTTATTATCAAAGGTGTAAGTAAAATCATTGATATAGCTCATCACTTCCAGCACCTCAGGGAGCTTTTCCTTTTCAAAATGCGCAGTAATCTGACAGTTTTTGAGTTTCTCCTCTTCAAAGTCAATGGGCACATCGTAGTACCGCTCCAGCACGCGCGCCACCCGAGATAGTTTAGCATTTTCAAATACCAGCCGACCTTTGGTCCAACCAAGCTCATCTGCCAACACCACATCTGCTTCTTCCCAGGTTTTCTCTTGTCTATGATAGCTGATTTGCTTTTCAGGTAAAAGAAGCGGCGATGCTCCAATACCTGGCAAGTCGACTTCTACTTCACCGGAAGCTACCGTTACTTTGGCCATTTCATCATCAGGATAAGCACTGATGGAAAATGAAGTGCCCAACACCCGGGTGGTGAGCTCTCCGGTGCGGACTAAAAAAGGATGCTCAGGATCATGAGCCACCTCAAAAAAGGCTTCTCCTTCTAAAAACACTTCCCGGTAAGGTTCCTGCGTCAGCTGAGAAGAATACCGTAACCGACTGTCTGCATTTAAAGTGACTTTGGTACCATCACCAAGCGTTAGCGTGGCGATCTGGCTTTTTACGGTGCTTTTCTCAACCCAGCGCGCCTGTTGAGCATTACGTAAATATTCCCAGGGTTTAAGGAAATAAAGCGTCCCCAGAAAAATAGCCAGTATGCTGATGCTGGCCGCCATTTTTACCCAGTAGTGCGTCTGCCGCTTCTGCTGCGCTGCTGTTTCGGCTTCCAGAGCATCAATGCGTTGGTTTAGCTTCTCGCGCGCGGTATTGGTACTGAACGTTTGTCGGTGGCCGCCCGCCCGGAACCATACTTCTTTCAGTTTTTCATACTCCTCAGGATGGCTTTCCCGCCACTGCTCGAACGCCGCTCGCTCAGTTTGATCAAGTTCGTTAGCCAGATATTTACTGACCAGTTTATATATGTCTTCGTTTTGCGGCATGGAAGTTTTTGCTTCACCCCTATCACGCAAAACAACTGACGGTACCCCTACGGGAAAGTGTTAAGGAATGGTTAAGTTAGTGTTAACGAAAATTAATCAGGAAATACGCTGGCTGGTTTTTTCTGCCATAGCCCGTAACAACTTCAGCGCTTTACTCATCTGATTCTTTACAGTCTTTTCTGAAATATCCAACAGGTCGGCAATCTCACGATACGTGAACCCCTCGTCTCGCTGTAAAGTAAAAATAAGCCGACAGCGGCCTGGGAGGCTATCAATACAGTTTTGCCAGTTCTGTCGGTTTTCTTTATGAATGAGCAAAGCATCGGGGCTCTGAGCCACTGCCTGATGCATATATTCTTCCAGAGGCTCGAACTGGAAAGAGGGTCGCCTCAGATAACTGATAGCCTGATTTCGGGTAGCCTTGAAGAGATAGGGTTTGAGGCTGCCGGTGATTTTTAGTGATTTTCGTTTGGCCCAAAGGTTAAAAAACACATCCGAAACAATCTCTTCGGCCAGCATAGGATCGCCTAGATAAGAGTTTGCAAAATGGCATAATGACGTAAAATACTGCTCAAAAAGCTCGTTTAAGGCTTCACGCTTATCATGCTGTATCTGCTTAAAAATCACGTTCTCCCGGTTGCTCATAATATCGCTAGCTTTTCTCAAAAAGAACACATTATGAGCAAAGGATGGCAAAAAGTAGAATTAATTTTTTGTTATGAAATCCATACTATCACGAGAATGTAATTACTAGTTTTGGCGATACCAGAAATTTACTATTGGTAGAGAAAGGTATTTATCAGGCACCGCCCGTTTTACTTTTGTATCAGATTAACAGGTAACAGCACTGTTGGTTCAGCGTATAATCAGGTAAAGCACTACCATGAAAGTTCACGATACAACCGGGAGCATTTTCTTTTCTGAACGGCAGCATTTTCGTCAACCCTGGTTATGGTTTCTGTTACTTGGTATGGATGGAATGTTTATTTACGGCCTGATAAAACAGGTTGTTCTGGGCAAGCCATTTGGCGATAACCCGATCAGCAACTCCGGGCTGGTTGTTGTGGCATCGCTGGTATTTCTGCTTACGCTACTTATTGCGTTCCTTCGCCTGGATACAGTAATTAAGAAAGATGGAATCTATTATCGCTTTTTGCCACTTCAACTGGCTTATAAGAAAATTGCCTGGGATAGACTTGCTGCATCCTACGTACGCCAATATAGCCCCATTGGAGAGTACGGTGGCTGGGGACTTAGGCTTGGTATTTTTGGCAGAGGAAAAGCCTTCAATGTATCAGGAAATCAAGGTCTTCAACTTGTGTATGATGACGGAAAAAAGTTTTTACTGGGCACCCAACATCCTGATGAAATAAAACAAGCCTTACTTGAACTAGGTCAGCTTAAGCCAGAGAATCAATAGCCCGCAGATTGAAAATAAGTATAAGAGAAGGGTTCTCCTTATTACTCCCTTAACATCGTGAATGATGTTTTAACTGACTTTAAACTACCTTTTAGTGAAAAAAGGAGGCTCCGGATAGGAACCTCCTTTTCGCAAGAGACTGTTTATTTTACCAACCCGGGTTTTGGGTTAGCACTCCGTTGCTAGATTCTACCTCGTGGGGTGGAATCGGCCACACATGGTGAATAGCAGGGTCAAACTGAGGGCGGGCGGGCCATACAATAGAGCCATCCTGAGCGTGTAAAGGCTCGGCGTAGGCGGCATCTGCATCACCCCAGCGTACCAGGTCAAAATGACGGTCGCTCCACTCACCGGCTAATTCGTTTCGTCGCTCCTGCTTTAGATCTTCCAGGGTGGTATTGGTTAGTGGAGCCAGTCCGGCTCTTTCCCGTACCAAATTTAACGGTTCATCCCCATTCTTTCCATCAGCAATCAGAGCTTCCGCCTTGATCAACAGCACCTCGGCATAGCGCATCAGCGGAACGTTCAGGTCAGTAGAAGGCTTATCTCCATTCGGGTTTACGCGACTAACGTCTGAAAAAGGCTCTACATATTTACCAAACATATACCCTGTCTCGTTATTAGAGGTTTGCGTCCAGGTAAATTCCTCACCGAAATAGTTGAAGACCGTACCTTTCTGAAAGATGGTTACATCGCGTCGGGCATCGCCTTCTTCATAACTGTCGTACAGTTCGCGGGTGGGTTGATAGTAGCCCCAGCCATTGTACTTACCCCAGCCTTTGTTCTCAAACATAACCCCAGGCAAGATACTTCCCGTCTGAGTATTAGACACCACCGACCAGATGTATTCACTACTCCAGTTATTAGCTGAGGAAAACACAGCCCGGAAATCTTCTGCCGGATTTCCGGTATTCATTAACGCATGTTCGCCGGAGCCAATCACCTGATCGGCGGCCTGCACTGCTGCTGCATATTTAGAAGCATCGTACTGAGCCCAGTACAGATTGGTCTTGGCGATATAAGCATAAGCAGCGGTTTTATGAGCTCTTCCACGATCACTGGCATCATACTCACTGAAATACGGAAGATGGTCGGCCGCCTGCTCAAATTCGCTAACGATATAGGCATAATTTTCGGTTACACTACCGGGCCGGGGCAGGTTATAATCGGAAAGATCGGTCCGATCTATGATAGGCACTCCGGCGCGATCATCACCAAAACGGTAAGCCAGATCAAAATACATAAGGCCAGACAGGAAGTACGCCTCACCCAGCACCCGGTTTTTCAGATCAGGATCGATGTCCATCTCCGGCACATTATTGATGATGTCGTTGGCCCGTTTGATGACCCGGTATTTCTTGGCCCATATGTCTCTGATATAGCCTTCATCACCGGTGCAGATAAAATTCTTCATGTTATCAGGGTCAGCTTTTACCCGGCCGGTCACCATATCGTCGCTGGCATTGATGAACCAGAAGTAGCCACGACCAACCATTTCGTCATCCGTAAATAGCTCATAAAGCGCATTGGCCGCCGATTCGGCGTCCTCAGTTGTTTGCCAGAAAGTAGCATCCGAAGGTGTGCCTTCGGGTGTTAATTCCAGAAACTCATCGGAGCATCCGGCAATAATCCAGAACAGGCAGATCAGCGGTAGATATTTTAGTATTTTCATTGTTCTCATGTTTTTGTGTGTTTGTAAATGAGCTCCGGTATTGGGGCAGTATGTTTGTGATTGCCTAAAACCCAATACCTGATCCCCAATGATTAAAATCCAACGTTGAGTCCGAAAATGAAGCTTCGGGCCTGTGGATAGTATCCCATATCAATACCATGATCAGCAATCACTTCAGGGTCAAAGCCAGAATACTGGGAGAAGGTTAGCAGGTTGGTCCCTGTTACGTAGAAGCGCACCTGCGACAGGCTTATGCGATCTACCAACGCAGCAGGCAGGGTATAACCCAACGTTATGTTTTTAACCCGCATATAAGAGGCGTCTTCCAGATACCAGTCGGATACCGTACCAAAGTTATTATTCTCGTCTTTTACCGAAACCTGTGGAATATCTGATCCGGTGTTGGTAGGCGACCATGCATCTTTAATTTCGGACAGCATATTATACCCCTGGGTAGGCATCAATGTGCTGAACTTCAAACCATTAAAAACCGTGATACCACTTACTCCCTGCAACAACAGGTTTAAGTCAAACCCCCGGTAGTTCATGTTCAGATTCACTCCGTAGCTAAAGTCGGGGAAGTTATCACCTTTAAAAACCTTATCCTGCTCATTGAGCATTCCATCTCCGTTCTGATCTACAAACTTGAGGTCTCCGGGTCGGGCATTGGGCTGAATCAGTTCACCATCCGGGCCGGTATAGCTACTGACAGCTTCTTCATTCTGGAAGATGCCATCGTTTTCGTATACATAGAAGGAATAAATGGCATGACCTACCTCCGTTCTCAGGGGCTGAAGAATTCCGCGTACGCTGTTGCCATGCTGAATATTATCGTAGTTATCACCCAAACTAGTCACCGTATTTTCAATCGTGGTCAGGTTGCCTGAAATATCAAAGTTCAGTTCACCAATGGTGTTGGCATAACCCAGTTGAAATTCCCAGCCTTTGTTTTCTACCGAACCGGCATTTTCCCAGGGAGCATTACTTACCCCGGCAGTTCCGGACAAGGGTACCTGCACTAGCATATCATCCGTCTTCTTAAAAAAGTAATCAGCATTGAAGTAGACGGTATTGTCAAAAGCCGTGGCATTCACCCCAATATCGGTTTGGGTGGTGGTTTCCCATTGGATGTTCGGGTTGGCAATACCATTAATGGCATATCCGTAGTAATCGGTATTAGATGCTGGATCGCCTAGTAATGCTTGCGTTCGGCTTAGCAGTACGGTAGTCGGGAAATCACCTAATGCGCCCAGGTTACCGATCTTACCCCAGCTAGCCCGTAGTTTCAGGTCGTCCAGCCAATTCGTGTTCTGCATAAAGCTCTCTTCGGATAGTCGCCAGGCCACTGAGGCAGAAGGAAATGATCCCCATTTGTTGCCACTGCCTAATTTTGAGGAACCGTCGCGCCGTAAGGTAGCCGTCAGCAAATACTTACCGTCGTACTCATAATTCAAACGGGCCAGCGTAGAGATCAGCGAGTTTTGCGTGCTTCCGCCACTGGGTGTGCCAAAAGGGCCATTGGCATTAGGAAAGAACTGCTGAGAAGGCGCTTCGCTAGGAAAACCCTGGGCGCTCATATTAAAATAAGAGTACTCACTTTTTTGCGCCATATAGCCCACCAACAAATTCAGTGAGTGACGTTCGGCAAATACTTTCTGGTAGTTCAGCGTATTTTCAGCTACCCACGAGAAGCTCAGGTTATCTTCCTGATACAACTCATTGTAATCAAAGATTTTTCCCGGCTCGGTAATGCGGGATGTAAAGCTTTTTACAGTGGTATTGGTGCGGGTCAGCCCCAGGTTGAAACGATAAGTCAGCCCATCCAGAATGCTATATTCGGCATACGCGTTTCCGGAAAGCGTGGTAGAAGGACGTTTGGAGTTTAACCGATCCAGGTAAGCGACCGGGTTGATCAGGTCACCGTAAGAGCCAATGTAATCGCTTCCCCGAGGGGCTACTCCGCCGTATAATCCAGCGGATTCATCTTCCCAGACAGTTGCGCTGGGCGGGTAGTAAATAGCGGTGATCAGGGCGCCGGTATATCCTGAGGTGGTATTCACTCCATAATTACCGTTATTATAGAGCACAGTAAAGTTCTCACCTACATGAAATCGTTCTCCCAAATCAAAGTCGCTGTTCAATCGTAGTGCATACCGATCCGCGTAGGTATTTCGCAAAGTACCTTCCGTTTTGCGGTACCCCAGCGAGGTATAGAAGCGGCTGTTCTCACTTCCTCCTTTTACTGAAAGATCATAGTTTTGAATAGCGCCGCTGCGGAAAATCTCATCCATCCAGTTAGTGCGGGTTACCAGTCCGTAGGGATTCGTATCAGGATTGATATAAGCCCGTCCTTCGTAATCAGCCGCGTAGCCGGCATTATCAAACGCGAGGTTCATAACATCGGCATACTCCTGGGCATTCAGTGCATCCAGTTGCCTGGTTACGTTTTGCACCCCGGCATAGGTATTAAAGTTGATCTGGGGTTTACCCGACATTCCTTTTTTGGTGGTGATGATCACCACTCCGGCAGCAGCCCGGGCACCGTAGATCGCCGAAGCAGAAGCATCTTTCAATACGTTCATTGACTCAATATCCGCCGGATTAGGAATGGGAGCTCCTGGCACTCCGTCTACCACATACAGCGGTTCTTCGTTGGAAAGGGTACCAATGCCCCGCACCCGCACCATTGGGGTAGCAGTAGGGTCACCACCATTGCTCAGCACGGTCACTCCGGGCACAGTGCCCTGCATGACTTCCTGAGCGTTGAAGATGGGACGGTCCTTCAACTGCTTTACGGTTTGCACTTCGGCAATGGCGCCAGTTACATCTTTCTTACGGGCCGTACCGTAGCCAATTACCACTACATTATCTAAAGAAGTTAAAGAAGGTTCCAGCACCACATTAAGTTGCGACTGCCCGCGTACCGGCACTTCTTTGGTCTCATAGCCAATGAAGGAAAATACCAGTGTGGCGGTTTCGTCCACCGTAATTCTAAAGTTGCCATCCAGATCGGTGATGGTTCCTTCGTTAGTGTCCTTGAGCAGCACGTTTACTCCGGGTAGCGGCATATTTTCCTGATCGGTAACAACCCCAGACACCGTCACTTCAGTGATTTGCGGTACATTTTTGGTTTTCGCGGGCCGCAACATGACCACAATGCTTTGATTGATCCGCTTAAAGTTCAGGTTTGTTTGAGATGCCACCGAATATAGAATATCTTTCAAGGATTGCTTCTTGTTCTCAATCGTAACTTTCTGTTGGAGGTTAACCTGGGCATTACCGTAGGAAAAATAAAAGTCGGTATGCTGCTCAATTTCCTGTAATACCTCCTTCACCGAAACCTGATCAAACGAAAGAGTCAGTTTCACTTCACTAAGCCGTTGGCTGGGTTCGGCCATCACACGGGAGCCCAGTGTGCCGAGCATTATCTGCACGACCACGAATAGCATAAAGATGCGTAAGGGCCTGAGGGTTGGGTAGTAAGAATTTCTCTTCATAGATCTTTGATTAAAGAAGATTAGATGAAACGGTTATAGTGTAAAATTTTGATTATTAACTGTTTACAGTTTAAGTTCAGACGCAAGTCTTCCGACTTCCCTTTCCTCCACACTCCAAGCCCCCTGCCCTACTCATTCACAACTTCCCGGCTCCAGTGTTACCTGTTGTTGGGTTATTGTAAAGTCAATACATATGGCATGATGCATGATCTGTAAGATATTCTGAAGTTGCTCCTGTTGGAAGGTACCGGAGAACCGCCGGTCACCGATAGATTCGTCGCTCAATACAATCTGTACCTGATACCATCGCTCCAGGGTTGGAATAATCTCTCGTAATGACTGATCCTGAAAAATCAACTTCCCTTCTCTCCAGGCGGCCAGTCGGCTAAGGTCCGGTGTACTTTTAATGAATGTAGCGTGCGCTTTATCCACGATCACTCCTTCGGCTGGTGAGAGGACGATGTGTTCGGATGAATCTTTCTCTAATGACACCCGCACCGAACCTGAAGCTACCGCCACCGTTGCAGGTTCATTTTTATATTCTTTCACATTAAAAGAGGTTCCCAGCACTCGTACTTTCAGGTCTTCGGTTTGTACGGTAAATGGAGAAGCCTCATCTCTTACCACATCGAAGAAACCCTCACCGGTTAGCAGAACATTTCTTGTCAGGAATGGCTCAGCGTACTCCAGGGTGCTACCGGCATTAAGCCAAACCTTCGTTCCATCAGGTAGCAGAATTTTTTGAATATTCCCATTAGGCACCTCTATCTTTTTGATTGATAAAAGAGGCGTGCTTTCTGACGCTGTCTTCTCATAACGGAAATAAAATAATACTGATAAGCCTATGAACAGACAAGCTGCGCCCCACCGGAGCCACTGCCCTACCCTCCTTTTTCGGCCAACAGTTTTCTCATAACCTAGGATCTCCTCCCGTTGTCTGGCTTTTGCCACCCCTCTTACTAGCAATTGTTTAGCCCGGGTGCGGTCGTGCTTAGGTAGTTTGGGGTGAGCTTTCCATTGCTGCTTGGCATATTCCCACTGCTGCTGGCGAGCTTCACTTTCCGCTAGTAATTCGGCTAAGGCCGCCTTCTCCTCCTCGGAAGCTTCCTTTGAAAAATAGCGGCTGACCAATGTCCAGAAGTAGTCTTCTTCCATACAGATGCTTGTTCAGATATATGACAGCCGCCGCCCCATAAATCTGGTAGTCCTTCTGAAATTTTTTTACTTTTTTTAAAGCACTTAGCAGAACAGCCCAGCAAAGGTGGTTAGTGCGAAGAGGTGATGCACCATGGCGGTGATCTTGGCTTTATGCAGGGACATAAATTTAACGGCCTGGGTCATATGCTTTTGCACGGTTTCGACCGAGATATCCAGCAGTTCGGCAATTTCTTTATACCGCAGTCCATCCAGTCGATTGAGCCGAAAGACCAGTTGCCGCTGGGTAGGCATTTCCGAAATCAGTTGGTCTACCTGTTGAAAGAGCTGGTTGTACTGTATAATAGATTCCGGGTTATGGCTATCGGTTTCTTCTTTGGAAGCAGCCTGTCGAAAGCTATACTGTTCCTTTTTCAGCATATTTAAAGAGGCATTTTTGATTGCCCTTAGAAGATATGCTTTAGGAGATTGCTGGATTGATAACGTTTCACGCTTTTCCCAAAGCTTAAGAAAGGTATCAGCAACTACTTCTTCCGCTAACGAAATATTCTTCAGAAAATGCATTGCCAGCTCTAGAAGAGTATCGTAGTATTTGTCAAAAAGTACCTGAAGTGCCAAGTCATTGCCTTCCTTTATCAACTGGATAAGCTGAAGATCGTCAATCTGGCCAAGGTCCTTTTTCATAGCTCAATCGGTAGTATTTCAATGTTACTTCAAATGAACCACAGATTTTTGGGGAGTAATAGTCTACTGGCATTATGATTCTGTTAAGGAGTATAGTGAAATTTCTCAAATAATTAATACTATCCCCCACATTACTAGGCAAAGATGGTATGTCTGCTTAGGTAAATGGGTAAATCAGTGATCAGATTTTCCACGAGGTACATGAAGATGATAGTGAAATCAGCACATAAGTAGTAATTGTTCCAAGTTCACTCTACTATAACCCCGCGCAATAGGTCGGAATTACGCCCCCTAGTCCACCACCAACCGTGATGCTTAAGGAACCGTTAGCCAACCCATAGCAATTAATTACATTTTGAACGTTGCAGATCAAAGCTTACTTGCAAAAGTTATAACTACGGACTAATGAGTTTTGTAATACAGGTTCTGTCTCTTATAGGAGACAACCAACAAGAAGAAAAAGTGAATCCTTTTTTATTTTATCTCTGCTCTTTTAGTGGTAAGATGTTTAAGCCATAATGACTACCACAATCTTACCAGCAGCGTTACCGCTTTCCATATATTGGTGAGCCTCAACAATTTCATCCAGAGTAAAGACTTTGCTGATGTTCAGTTTGACTTGATCTGCTTCTACCTGACGGATAAAATCCTGAAAAACCGGCGTAGAACTTATGATTTGCCCACTATCGTAGATGGTCAGATGTACCGTAGCTGGTATAAATTCCATAGGGGCAAAATCAGGAATTGACCAGGTCTCGGAAAGCATCCCCGTCATACAGGCTGTTCCACCCAGTTTCACACATTCCAGAGAATCTTTCAGCGTTGATGTACCGACCAATTCTAGTACTTTATCTATACCTTGTGAGAAAAGGGTTTGGACTTTGTTTTTAAGATTTCCATCGTCAATCAGCACGTAAGAAGCACCATTTTCCAGTAAAACTTTCTCTTTCTGGGGATTGCGGGTGGTAGCAATCACGGTAAGCCCCACCTGGTGAGCAATTTGTGTAGCCAACATACCGACCGAAGATGTGCCGCCTCTAATCAACAGGGTTTCTTCTTTTTGTATGTTGAGGGCCAGGTGCAATGAGCCATGCACGGTTTGGTACATTTCCGGAATAGCTCCCAGAACGTCCCAGGGAAGGCTACTTTGAACCGGATGAAGCAGGCTTTTAGGTAGCACTGTATATTCGGCATAGCTACCATCAAATTCGCGGCCCATTTCTCCCATTAAGGCCAGCACCTTTTGCCCTTTATCATACTGACCGGATGGGTCCAGTTCCACTTCTCCGACACATTCAATCCCTAAAACCCGAGGAAACGTAACATTCGGAGACAATCCCTTGCGAGTCATCAGTTCGGAACGATTTAAGCCGAATGCTCTGACTTTAACTAATACTTGCTCTTCGCCAGGCTCCGGAACAGGTCTTTCAGTGAGTATCAGATTTTCGGCTTTACCAGGATGATGTAATACAACTGCTTTCATGTTATTCATTTGATGCTATAAATACCATAAGTAACCAAAGTGATATACAACAGTAAAACGCAAACTACCCGGGCCTCGGCTCGGCATTAATGGTCAAAACTCCATTAGTTTCAAAATGCAAAGTTCGAAAAATCAGGCTATTGTTATAAGAATGGAACAATACTCGCCCACACAGCCGGGAAATTTACCAGAAATACCGGATGGGGAGCATTCGGGATAATACTAAGCTGGCTATTGGGGATCATTTGGTATGCCGCAATGACTGTTGCCAAAGGGGCATTCATATCTCGCTCGCCGGACATGACAAGCACTGGACAGGTTATCTTAGCAAATAACTCCTTGCTAGCCACCATATGATTGTAAAACGGAGCTAAGTTTTTCGCCCAATATTCCTGCAATCTTTCTGGTTGTGGCATCAATGAGAGTTGTTGTTCCCAGTACAGCCGATCAAGATCAAATGCTTCCGCTGTGTCCAAAACTACTTTACGCAGACCTGGTGTCTGTTCGCCAGCACCAATGGCTATCAGCTTTTTAACCCGTTCAGGATACATACTTGCCACCTTATAGCCAGTGTAAGCCCCATCACTAAACCCCAGAATATTGACACTATCGTTGGTCACGGCATCTATCACTGCCATCACATCATTGGCTCTTTGTTCGTAAGTGACGGGAGTAGAGCCTATCTCCGATTTGCCATGCCCCCGGGTAGAAATGGCAATAACCTGATAGTCAGTCTTCAGGCTATCAATAAAATATGCCATCTCTATCGTAGAACCGTACAAACCACCGTGTAAAACTACAAAAGGCTTTTTATCACGGTAAATATTCTTCTTCGGTGACCGCCTGCAACCATTCGGTAGGACCGTATTGGCGGCCAGTGATCGCAATTTGAATAAACTCCTGATCCGGACTGGCTCCGTGCCAGTGGGGAACGTTGGGTGGGCACTTTACGGCATCTCCTTTTTGAAGGATTCGCTTCGGACTGCCTTTCTCCTGGTAGTAACCTACGCCCCCGGTAGCCAGGATAATCTGCCCTGCCGGATGCAGATGCCAATTAGTTCTCGCCCCCGGTTCAAACGTAACGTTGCCTACCGAATTGTAGTTGATGCTATCACTGTCAATCAGTCCGGTTAGCCAGGCATTACCCACAAAGTTGTTGTTGGTGATTTTCTCTCCTTTGGGGAAAATTAAATCATTGGGTTCGTTGCCAACACTATTCTTGTCCTGATCATCCCTATTGCTACATGAGATAAGGGTGCTGGCAACAACCGTCAGCGCCAGTGCTATCATTTTATTCATAGGTCAGTTGTTTTCAAGGTTTGATAAATGATCATTATTCTTCGGAAGACATGACTCGCGATAGAATTTCTCTTCCCGATGCTGCTTGTGCCGTGCCCACATGCTCTTCAATCAGTGATAGAAGGTGCTTCAGCTTAGCTTCGGTGATCCCAATATTCAAGGCGATGCCCATATGGCCTTGCGCCATCGGCTCCACTCCGCCCAGACTAAGCAGCGCGGATATCGTAGCCATCTCTCGCTGGGTATAGGTAAGAATGTCGCGACCAAAAATATCGGCAAACAAATGTTCTTTCAAAAACACTTCAATAATGGGACTGAAAGCTGCATACCCAGTCTTAGGCCCATCCAATGGCTGTCCAACGAGTTCTTCCAGCACCTTTTTACCTTTTTCATATCTATCCTCGCCCTCATTCTGCGGAGTTGCTTCTTTGCCTACTTCATCCTGAATACCCTTATCCTGCCGATCCTCCATCACCGTTATCATGGTCTGAAGTCCGCGAATGCTGCGGGGAAAGCCGCAGTAGGCATACAGATGCACCAGTACTTCTTTCGTTTCATTGACTGTTAGCCCCGCATTTAATCCCTCATGTAAGGCCTCTTGCAATTGTTCCAGATCACCCTGGGCGGTAAAAGCAGCGATGGCCACAATGGACTGTTCTCGAGCATTTAATGCTGAGTCTGAGCCAGGTTTTGTCTGGGCCATGGACGGGGAAGGCGCCATGAGTTTAAATACTGAAATGGTGACAAGTAAGAGGATCTTCAAGATGTTGATATTCATATCATTGGAATAATAAATTCTGAATCTGTTTTTACCTGACAGTTGGCGGGTGCCGCCCAGCAGAAACTATGATGCTATTATGGTAAGGCAAAGGTCATCACTGACCCGGAAGGGTTCTCTGTGGTTCCGCCTACGGAAAGGGCCACAAACTGCTTCCCGTTGACCGAATATGAACAAACATTCGCATTGTTAGCTGCTGGTAATGTAGTTTCCCAAACCAACTCGCCCGTTTGCTTATCAAATGCCCATAATTTTTTATCCTCGGCACCACTGATGAAGACCAAGCCACCGGCCGTAACCATGGGGCCGGATCGTCCTAACAAACCAGTTTGTTCGCCTAGTATCGCTTGTAGTTTTTCGTCATTCCCCAAGGGTATTTGCCATTCGTATTCGCCGGTAGAAAGATTCAGCGCGTTCAAGGTTCCCCAGGGACCTTTCATCGCCGGGTTTCCACTTGGCCCGGACCACGTGCGGTAAGGGGTAATGTTACCGTACCGTATCTCCTTCGTAGTATCGGCACCTACTTCCGATGCTTCGGCTACCTGCCCGGTTCGGTCGTACAAAAATGCCATGATCGCACTTTCTTCCGCGTTGCTCAATACTCCTTTGTAGCCGGGCATTTTACCCCCGCCCATCCTTACTTTTTCCAGGGCTTCCGCTTCATCCATGCTGCCTTTCAGACTTGCCAGTGATGGGAAGTCCGGTGGGTTTCCATTTTTTTCCGGCCCATGACAGGTGGCACAATGTTGTTGGTAGACGACCCGCCCCCGTTCAAAAACCGAATTATCCCGAGCGGCAAAATGCTTGTCAATGTCTACGATGGTTTGAATTTCCGGCAGGTTATTTCCCCGGATGTACAGATAATTCGTGCTGGGGTCAAAAGCGGCGCCACCCCAGTTCGCTCCTCCACGAGTTGCAGGAAGTGATAATGTTCCCTTCAAATCCGGTGGGGTAAACAACCCTTCGTACCGAACTGACCGGAATTGCTCCAGAATGGCATTATGGTCTTCTTCCGAATAATGGTTTAAATCATCCTCGGTCATAAACTGTTTGACAAAGGCTTTGGGCTTGGTGGGAAAGGGTTGGGTAGGCCAGGTCTCTTCACCGGGAAGGTTTGAGGCCGGTACTTCTCGTTCTTCCACCGGAAAGACCGGCTCACCCGTGTCACGATCCAGTACAAACACAAAACCATGTTTGGTCACTTGAGCTACCGCTTCAATGTCTTTACCATCCTGGTTGAGCGTCACTAAACTAGGGGGCGAAGGTAAGTCATAATCCCATACATCATGATGCACGGTCTGAAAGTGCCATTGGTATTTACCGGTAGCGGCATCAAGGGCCAATACGCAATTGCCGTACAGATTTTCTCCGATTCGGTCAGCCCCGTAAAAGTCATAGGAAGGCGACCCTAGTGCCAGAAAAACCATGCCTCTCTCCCGATCAATACTCATCCCGGCCCAACAGTTAACGCCCCCGGCATACTTGTAGGCATCGGGTGGCCAGGTTTCGTAGCCGGGTTCACCGGGATGGGGGATGGTATGAAAAGTCCACACCAGCTCTCCGGTTTTGCAGTGGTAAGCCCGGATATATCCCGGAGGAGCTCCGTAAAAATCGGGCAGTCGGGACCCGATAATGATTAAGTCTTTAAAAATTCTTCCGGGAGTGGTCAGGGTCACCGAAATTTTCTCAGGGTCATCTCGTACGCCTTCATTGAGGTTTACCCGTCCGTGGGTTCCAAACGATGGAATGAGCTTCCCCGTTTTGGCATCGATGGCCAGTAAAGAATTACCGGCAGAATACAAGATTCTTTGGTCATCACCGCTTTCCCAATAGCTCACCCCCCGGCTGGCTGCGCTGGGCTGTCCTTCTTCTAAGGTTCTACATGACCATATTTTTTCGCCGGTCAGCGCATCAATGGCATATACCGTCTGCTTACCGGAGTTGGCATACATGACCCCATCGATGATGATGGGATTACTTTGACTCGACACCGGGTCCTCCCCATCGGGTATATCACTCATCTGGAAAGTCCAGGCGTTCTCTAACTGACTTACATTAGAGAGATTGATCTGATCCAAGGATGAGTAGCTACTACTGTGCTCATCACCTTTGTAGGCCGACCATGTTTGATATGAACTGCGATCAGCATCATTACCGGATTGACAGCCGATAAACAACAAAAGGATTACTGCGAAGACTTTTGAAAGATGCTTGGTGTGTTTTTGCATTACTGAGTTTCTTTTAATTTCCTAAACATCAGGGGCATGGTTGCCGCATCAATCGCGTCCATATCTATCAGCTTTAATGACTTTACCATGTCAAGCGTAGAGGTTTTGTACTTCTGAAAGTGGGGCGATTTCAAGTGTTGTTGGTAGGCTTCCTGACTCGCATATATTTCCAGTATCCTGATCAATGACGGATTTTCCTGTTGATACATGGGAAATATGGTAATGACTCCCGGTTCCAGTTTGATTGAGGCCGCTGCTTCCTCAGCCAGAATAGCTTTATATTCTTCCAGATAAGCCGAGTCGATTTCCAGTTCCGCTATACGCACCATAAGGCTGTCTGTTATCGTTCCCTGTTGAGCCGAAGCTGAAAGGCAACTGAACACCATAAAAACGACGATCAAAGAAGGGATGAGTACTTTAGGCATATTTATTTTAAACTAGGTTAAATGGTCAAATTGCTGATTGTTGAATTGTTGATTGCGTCGGAACTTAAATAAAATTGCACAATACAATCAGTACCCCGCACTTTGTTCTCTCTCTCTGTCCTCTAGCCTCTCTCTCAAAGACATCGGAAGTTTTAGATATCAAACCGCGAAGATCATTGTTGCCAGAAACTTCCGATGTCTACTGGCTCATCACACTCCCCTAATCTCAGCCCCCAGTCTTAATCACCACTTTACTCATTCTATTGTAACATCTCTATTTCCTGCAACCATTCCTCCACTTTAGCTTCGGCTTCTTCTGCCCTGTCACCTTCCATCACAAATAAAATTCCGTCTCGCTCTATGCCTCCTTTGATAGAAAACCCTTCTAATATATGAGCATCGGGGCACAATTCCTTTACCGTCTCAAAGCTGCTTCCCACCCCATATCCGGCATTGGTATTGAAGGGGATGACGGTTTTTCCACTGAAATCGTACTGATGCAGAAAACTCTTCATGGGAGGCGGTAGCTGCATGCCCCAGGTGGGAAAACCGACAAATACTACATCATACTGCTGTATATTGTCAATTTTGGTTTTCAAGGGAGGTAAATAACCTGATTCATTTTCTTCAGCGACCTGGGCTACAATGGCCTGATAGTTTTCCGGGTAGGGCGTTTCTAATTCAAGGGCGACCAATGTACCGCCCACCTTTTCGTGAATCATTTCCGCAACTGCTTGGGTATTGTTAGTGCGAGATAAGTACACGATCAATACTTTGTCGGGGTCTACAGTCGTGTCCACTATAGCCTGGATATCTGCCGTTGGGACGGAAGAACAAGCCAAGAACATGAGAAAAAATGCTAGCAAGAGCTGCGTCATAAAAATGGTTGTGTTTGAAGGATTATTCTTCAGGTCTGGAGAGTAGCCTAGTAAACGATAATGATCCTAACTTCCAACTATCGCCTTGCTTTACATACACCTCGGTCACCTCGAAAGGATTTGTTACCTCGTTGCCCCCCACTTCGGCCAGCAAATCGATTCGGTTTAGCAGAATGGCCGTATCATCGATGATATTCACCGATACTTCGTGGATGTCCGCTTTTTTGTACCAGATTCCTCCGCTTTCAATGACATCAAGTTCCTGCTTGGTGCCCCACGATCCTCCCATGTGGACAAACACGGCTTTTTCGTGAAAGAGATTACCTAGCTCATCGACATTTTTGTCCGACATCCACTGCCATTTTTCTTGGGAGAGCTTCCTGATTTCCTGTTCGGCGGAAGCATTTTGGGCGAAAGCCCCCTGCGCTCCTAGGAGGGTTAAGATTAGTCCTAAAAGTAAAGTTTTCATGTTCATCATTTTCTATTAAAAAATTTCCTTTGTCCGATAGGAAGACATAAAGCTAAATAGCTGTGGTGCCTTCACCTCCTTCTTGCCCCTCATCAATGGCACCACGACTAATATGACAGATACTACTAATGTTCAATGCTGTGGGTGTCTCGCACACTGCTAAACGTCAGGTCCAACAGCTTCCAGTCATTATCTTGTTTTTTATAGATTTCAGTCACCGTAAACTCCGTCGACACTTCACTGCCCCGAACCACCGCCTGCAGGGTGATGCGGTTCCAAAGGATGGCGGTATCGTCAAAAGTTTCCACCACCACATCGTGGACATCGGCATTTTTGTACCAAATGCTCCCGGATTCTATAATCTCGAGCTCCCTTTCCTTATTCCAGGTTCCACTCATGTGGACAAATTTTGCTTTATCGTGGAAGAGGGTGGCAAGTTCATCTACATTTTTGTCGGCCATCCACTGCCATTTCGATTTAGAGATATCCTTTATTTCCTGTTCGGTGGTAGAATTTTGGGCGAAGGCCATTGGAGCACTCAGGATGATGAATAATAGTCCGATCATTGATCTTTTCATTAGATATTTTTTTATGTTGTGTCTATTTTCTTGATTGGGCAGGACGTAAGGGCAAATCACCTGCGTTTGCCAGCGCCTACTTGCTTACCGCTCTACCATTTTTTGCATCTGTTCGGGATAACGCGCTCCCACTACTTCAATCCTGGCAACAGCCTCATTGATTTCTCTGAGGTCATCCGCACTAAGGGTAATATCTGCTGAGCCAACATTCTCTTCCAAGCGGTGCAGTTTAGTGGTGCCCGGAATGGGAACGATCCACGGATTTTGGGCCAGCAGCCAGGCCAGGGCGATTTGAGCGGATGTAGCCTCCTTTTCTTTTGCCATCTTGCCTAGTAAATCAACCAGAGCCTGGTTGGCCTTTCGGTTCTCTTCCGAGAAACGGGGAACCATATTGCGAAAATCATTATCGTCAAACTTGGTGTCCTCGTTGATCTTACCCGTCAAAAACCCCTTACCTAACGGACTGAAAGGCACAAACCCAATTCCTAACTCTTCCAGGGTGGGCAGTATTTCCTGTTCTGGTTCTCGCCACCAGAGCGAGTATTCACTTTGCAGGGCCGTTACCGGCTGAATAGCATGGGCTTTACGGATGGTACCAACGCCGGCCTCCGAAAGACCGAAGTGCTTCACTTTTCCTTCTTTGATCAGATCCTGCACGGTGACGGCTACCTCCTCAATTGGAACGTTGGGATCTACCCGATGCTGATAAAACAGGTCAATAACATCCGTTTTCAAGCGTTTCAGCGATGCTTCGGCGACAGCCCGTATGGTTGCAGGGCGGCTATCCAGGCCTAAAGGTGGTCTGCCTTCTTTAAAGCCAAATTTGGTGGCGATTACTACATCCTTACGAAAAGGCTTCAATGCTTCGCCCAGCAATTCCTCGTTGGCAAACGGTCCGTATGCTTCCGCAGTATCAAAGAAAGTGACACCTTTATTGTAGGCAGTACGAATAAGGTCAATCGCCTCTTGTTTATCGGTGGCCGGACCGTAACCAAAACTCAGTCCCATGCAACCCAGTCCCAGGACGGATACTTCCAAATTGGCCGCGTTACGGTCGGGTTTGCCTAATATTCTTTTTTGCATTTTCAATACTTTTTTAAGCGTTAAACTTCCAGTTTTCTTTCTCCCAGCCATTTTACCATAGCCGGATCACGGTGGTCGAAGAAGCTGCTGGTTTTTACATCCAGGGTTTTGATGGCTTCCATATCTTCCGTACTCAGTTCAAAATCGAGGCTACGGAAGTTCTCTTCCATTCTCTGTTTGTGAACGGATTTGGGGATAGCAACAATCCCTCGCTGAGTGAGCCAGCGCAATACGACCTGAGCTACCGACTTATTGTACTTTTTGCCGATAGCACTCAGCAGTTCATTGCTGAAAAGGTCATTTTTTCCCTCGGCAAAGGGTCCCCAGGATTCTATCTGGACATGATTTTCCTGCAAGAACTGCTGGGCTTCATTTTGCTGATGAAACGGATGGGTTTCAATCTGATTCACCGCCGGAACAATTTCATTATGCACAATTAAATCGATCAGGCGGTCTGACTGAAAGTTGCTGACCCCGATGGCTCTTACCTTACCTTCCCGGTACAGTTCCTCCATCGCTCTCCACTCGCCGTACACATCGCCGAACGGCTGGTGAATCAGATACAGATCCAGGTAGTCTAACTGCAATCGCTTTAAGGAATTCTCAAAAGCCTTTCGGGTTCCTTCGTAGCCACTGGACTGTACCCAAAGCTTGGTGGTGATAAACAATTCTTCTCGGGACACTCCGCTTCTTTTGATGGCGCGTCCTACCGCTTCTTCGTTTCCGTAGGATTGAGCCGTATCAATCAGACGGTAGCCCGTATCGATGGCATCGAGAACACTTCTTTCGCATTCTTCAAAATCTGTCACCTGAAATACTCCAAACCCCAGGATGGGCATCTCTATTCCATTGTTCAACCTTACCTTTTGCATCATTGATTACTTTTAGTAATGCAAAGGTCCTTATAATTTTTCGCCCCAATGGTATACGGATTACGGACTGTTCTACCAATATTACTGATTAGAGGGAGTTGATTAATGAAGTAGCAGGTCAGGCAGCTCAGATAAGTTGCTGGAAATGCCTTACTTCAATGTATCCTTTAGGAAACTTACGACTTTATTTCTCACCGCATCCACATCGAACATCTCCCCGAAATGCGGGGCATCCTTCACAATAATCAGTTCGTTCGAAACATCTACCGCATCCAGCCAGGCACTCAACAACTGGGAATGCCTCGGAGAAACCAGTGCATCTTTTTCCCCATGAATAATCAAAAATGGCGGATCATCCTGGTCCACGTAGGTCACCGGGCTGGCTGCCTTGGCTAAATCGGGACGGGCCAGCGGGGCAGCCCCAATCAACAGGCCTTCCGGTGATTTAGCATCATCGGCGCCGGGAAATAGAATCAATTCAGCCGGACCGTAGAAATCCACTACGGCTTTGAAGGTGAATGATTGACTGGTACCGGTCATAAAAAATGCGTTGACCTGATCGTTATTAGACAATCCCATCAGTGAAGCCAGATGTCCACCGGCGGAAAAGCCCATCACGGCAAAGCGCTGCGGGTCAAAGCCATACGTATCGGCATTGTCATATAAAAAAGAAACCGCCCGGTTGCAGTCCTGGATCTGGGCAGGAAAAACGGCCTGGGTGCTGAATCGATAGTCAATAGAAGCCAGCGCAAAACCGCTACTCACGATTTCGGCAACGGTTTTTTTCATATACCCGATATCCGCGTATTTATCATTGCTCAACCAACCACCCCCGTGTACGAAAATCACCAGCGGCAATTTCCCTTGGGCATTAGGTGGCAGATAGATATCCAGCAGGTGTTTTTGCAGCGTATCATCATTATACGGGATGTTGCCGTGCAGAACGGTTCCTTCGGGGAAAGCATCCATCACCGGGTTGGTTTGAGAAAAACCGTGGGTTATTGCAAAAGACAAGAGTAAGGAAATAGTCGTTGTTTTCATGCTGATCGCGCTGGGTTAGGTTACTGTGTATGTTTATCAGGGGTATCGGTTAGTAAATCTCCTACCATTTATCAGACTGGATGGTATACAGATTACGGGTATTTCTACCAATATTACTGATTAGGCGGGACACATCTATCAGGAAGTTAATAAATCCGTAACTTAGGATTAGTTAAATCATCAAAGATATGGACAACTTGCGACGATTTGAGACAGTCCAGGATTACAATGTCTTCAACAACAACGAAACGCTGCACCCTTTGGTAAGCGTGGTGGATCTGTCGAAGGCCAATCCGAGGCAAGCCTCCAATATGTATTTTGGGTTTTATACGGTTTTTTTAAAAGATGTTAAATGCGGTGATCTGCGGTACGGACGGCACACTTATGACTATCAGGAAGGAACCCTCGTATTCATTGCACCCGGACAGGTCGTAAGCGTTGACAACAGTGGAGAAACGTATCAACCAAAAGGCCACGCCTTAATCTTTCACCCTGACCTGATTCATGGCACCGTCCTGGGACGGCATATTCAGGACTATTCGTTTTTTGGCTATCAATCCAATGAAGCTTTGCATGTATCCGAGCGGGAAAGAAAAATTGTGTTGGATTGTTTCTCCAAGATTGCGTATGAATTAGAACATGCCATAGACCATCACAGCAAAAGATTGATTGCCTCCAATATTGAACTGCTGTTGAACTATTGCGTCCGTTTTTACGAGCGGCAGTTTATTACCCGTGATCATGTTCATCAGGGGATTTTAGAGAGGTTTGAGCATTTGCTAAACGACTATTTTCGGACCGATAAACCCCAAACCACTGGCTTGCCTTCGGTAGCCTGGTGTGCCAGTGAATTGAGCTTATCGTCTAACTATTTTGGTGACCTGATTAAGAAAGAAACCGGCCAGTCTGCCCAGGAATACATTCAATCTAAAGTGATTGACCTGGCCAAGGAAAAGATATTTGATCCTGGCAAAACAGTGAACGAAATTGCTTATGAGCTAGGCTTTAAATATCCACAGCATTTTAGTCGCTTTTTTAAAGAACGGGTAGGACAATCTCCCAATGAATACCGTACGCTGCATGACAACTAACCGTTCTTCCTTCGTGCGGACTGGCATTTTAAAAATTTACTTGTCCTCCCTTTTTCAACTTATATATGTTTGAATTTCGTAAGCGATGGTTTGATTTGAGTTATTTTCTTTACAAACCATCCGCTACTTTGTATATTGATTCTATTATCTCCAACCTTAAAAAGTCATGGCAACATTCACTCTCAACATCAATGGAAAGAACCAACAGGTAGACGTGGACCCAGCGACTCCCATGCTGTGGGTACTTCGGGACCATTTAAAACTGGTCGGTACCAAATACGGTTGCGGCATCGCCCAATGCGGCGCCTGCACCATCCATCTCAATGGTACCGCCGTCCGCTCCTGTCAGTTACCGGTGTCGGCTGTGAGCGATCAGGCGGTTACTACCATTGAAGGCTTATCCGAAGAAGGCGACCACCCGGTGCAGAAAGCCTGGCTGGAGGTGGATGTGCCCCAATGCGGCTACTGCCAGGCCGGGCAGATCATGAGCGCGGCTGCCCTGTTAAAGAGCACCCCTAACCCCAGTGATGAAGAGATTGAAAACGCCATGAATGGTAATATCTGCCGTTGTGGAACCTATGTGCGAATCAAACAGGCCATTAAAACCGCTACCACACTTTAAACATCTCAACCCATGACACTCATAAAGACCAACATCAACCGACGATCTTTCATGAAGGTTTCTGCCCTGGCCGGTGGAGGCATGGTGCTGAGCTTTAGCTGGCTGGCCGGCTGCAAGCCCAAACCCGAAGAAGCTCTGACTCTTCCTGAAGAATGGTTTGACCTGAACAACTACATCAAAATCGGTGACAATGGCGTCGTGAGCCTGATGTCGCCTAACCCCGAATTCGGCTCCAATGTCAAGACATCCATGCCGATGATCCTGGCAGATGAGTTGGATGTTGATTGGAAAAACGTGATCGTAGAACAGGCCGATTTTTTCCCTGAGCGCTTTGACCGTCAGTTCACCGGCGGCAGCCAGGGTATCCGCCAAGGCTGGACCCCACTGCGGACTGCCGGTGCTACGGCTCGACAGATGTTGGTCAATGCCGCCGCCCAGAAATGGGGTGTTTCGGCTGAAGAAATTACCACTGAAGCAGGAACTCTGCACCATCAAGCGAGCAATAAGAAAGCCGGTTACGGGGAAATGGCTTCGCTAGCTGCCACCCTTCAGGTACCTGAAGAAGTTGCAACCAAAGAGATAAAAGACTTTAAGATCATCGGTACTTCTCGTAAAAACGTGGAAGGAAAGAACATAGTGACCGGTAAACCCATGTTCGGGATGGATCATACTCCCGAAGGAACGCTGATTGCCATGATAGCTCATCCTCCGGCTTTTGGCATGAAAGTGAAGTCGGTGGATGCCGCTGAAGCGAAAGCCATGCCCGGTATCAAAGATGTGTTCGCTTTCCAGACCCTCTCAGACGATTACAAAAGAAACGGCTTCGATACCACTACCTTTACCGAGTTGGTAGCCATTGTAGGAAACTCTACCTGGGAGGTGATGAACGCCAAGAAAGCGCTAAAAGTAGAGTGGGAAGAAGCCGCGGATAAGAATGTGGTGGTGCAGGGCTGGAGTGGAGAAGAATCCCTGTTGATTCCCGGCGGCATCGAGAGCACCGAGGGACACAATGCTCAAATGGCCGAAATGGCAAAGAAAACCGCCGAAGTGCTCCGAAAAGACGGCGACCCGGAAGCGGCTTTTCAGCATGCGGCTAAAGTGCTCAAGCGAACGTATAACGCCCCCTATCTATCTCACAACTGTATGGAGCCAGTCAACTGTTTTGCCCATGTCACGGCAGACAAAGCGGAGCTATACGGTCCCATTCAGGCTCCTGAGTTTATTATGCAGGCCCTGTCCGCTACCTTAGGTATAGCCAGAGAAAATATCAATATCAAGCTGGCCCGTATGGGCGGGGGCTTTGGTCAGCGGGCCTACGGACATCATATGGTAGAAGCCGCTGTCATCTCCCAGAAGATGAACGCACCCGTCAAGATGATGTACTCCCGGGAGGATGATATGACCTACGGCATCTACCGACCGACTTATACCGCCACGTACCGCGCAGCCCTGGACGAGAACAATAATCTGATCGCCTTCCATGTCAAAGGCGGGGGAATACCCGAACACCCGGTGGCGGCCAACCGCTTTCCGGCCGGGGCTGTAGATAATTACCTGGCTGAAGGCTGGAAGCTCAACTCCAATATCACCATCGGAGCCTTCCGCGCACCTCGTTCCAATTTTATTGGCGGAGCGGAGCAATCTTTCCTGGACGAGCTAGCCGAGCTGGCAGAAAAAGATCCTATCGAATTTCGCCTCGAGCTGCTGGAACGTGCTAAAAACAACCCGGTAGGCACTGACAACGACTATGACCCGGAACGCTACGCCGGAGTGCTAAAATTGGTACGGGAGAAATCCCAATGGGATACTTCTCAGGGCAATGTCCACCGGGGCATAGCAGCTTATTTCTGCCACAATACCTACGTAGCTGAGGTCCTTGATTTGAATATGGAGAACAACACCCCCGTCATTGAAAATGTGTATGCAGCAGTAGATTGTGGCGTCGTTATCAACCCTGATGCGGCCCGAAATATGGGAGAAGGTGGTATTGTGGATGGTATCGGAAATGCATTGTTCGGGCAAATGACCTTCGTGGACGGAGTGCCCCAGAAAAGCAACTTCGATAAATACCGCATGATCCGGCAGAAAGAGGCTCCTAGGCACATTGAGGTTCATTTCGTGGAGAACGATCATGACCCGACTGGGCTGGGCGAACCCTTGTTTCCGCCGGTGTTTGCTGCGGTAGCCAATGCATTATATAAGGCTACCGGCAAGCGATTTTATAACCAGCCCTTCCTTCAGGATCTGCAAACTTCGGAATTGAAGATGTAAGAGAACTAGAGCCAGGAGCTAAGAAACCGCTTATTTGAACTATGTTTAAATGCTAGAGGTAACAGTATCTTGAGAAATTGGGAAGTAGTGTAACTTGTGCTTATTATACTGCGATGACCAAAACTATAAGTTACAATCACAAAATTACAGGACTTAAAGCAGAATAATACTATTTTCCTTGACAAGACTATCTGGTGTGAGTTACGTTTTAAATATGAAAATAATAAAGCAAGGTCCGCTACTTCTTTTTCCGCCGATTCTGCCGGCTTAGCTTACTCTCTTTTAAATACTGATTAGCCTGAATAAAAACGCTCATCAAAAGGAAGAGCTGGCCGGTTGACTTCACTCCTTTGATCATAATCCGGATGCATAGCGTTTACTACCATATTGTAGTTCCCAGACACTACAACGGTGGAAGCCAGAATAGATTTAGAGAGTCCCACATGTGATTGCAGTGCACTAAAATAGCCGATATCAATTCCCTCATCTCGTAGATAGGTATGATTTACATTATCCAGAATAACTACCAGGTTTTGACTACTATCAGGTTGAAGCGTCATATTTTCTTTAATAGGGACACAGAAATTTCGAGATTAAGATCAGAAAATTCCGCATTTACTTATAAAATATAACTCATTGATAAAAAAGAGTTGCATTACTTAAACTGAGCGAGCTGCAACGAACGCCAGCAGTGAATATTAAAAACACAAAAGAATACAGAGGTTATTGCTTCACATCCAAGCATTATCGCCGTAGTTTGGGCATACAGCTCGTTATCCTTAAATGATAGAAGACTCTACAGTGTATATTGAAAATACAAAAAATATAAGTAGCTTAAATGCATATTCTCTTTTCATGGCTTTATGAAAGTCTATCAATTATCCTTTTCTCATGCATCCCACCTTGATCCAGATTCTGAGCAGTTAGGTTCAGGTATTTCTGAAGCACAAATCTGGATTAACTTTAAAAATGGAAGCGAAGAGGCGTACCGCTACATATACACTAACCACTTTTCAACTTTATTTAATTACGGTCGGCAGTTTTGCCCCAATACCGAACTGGTAAAAGACTGCATTCAGGAGGTATTTGTCACTATATGGCAATCCAAAGAGCAACTGAGCAATACTGACTCTATCAAATATTATTTGTTCCGAGCCTTGAAGCGAAGTATTGCCCAGGCCATGAAAAAAGCGCACAAGCGTCATCAACTCTACGCGCAAGTTCGTCCGTTTGAAAGTCTGCCGTCCATAGAAGAGCGGATGATTCTATCTCAGGCCGCCGATGAGCAGAAAAGCAAAATACGGCAGGCGGTCAATGCCTTATCGGACAAACAACGGGAAGCTATCTTCTTACTGTTTTATGAAAACCTCTCGTACCCCCAAATCGCCGACTTGCTTTCCATAGAAGTTAAAACTGCCCGCAACCTAGTAGGCAAAGCGCTTCAATCCCTTCGCAAGCAACTTAAATTCGTATTCTTTTTTGGTTTCACAGTTCTGATGGATTGGCTACTACAAGGGTAGTAATAACCCAGAACTAAGCGCATCTGCCGTCCTATCATGCTGCATTTTTCTCAAACATCTCTCCTATTTATTAAAAATTCATCAACAGAATAGAGGGTAATTTAGATGTCCACTACTAATTAACCTTTTTTTCTTCCGAAGCAGGGCAAAATGCTATACACACTTCTTTATCTATATAAAGAACGCCTACTAATCTTTGCCCATGAAATACCGGGATTTCTCTTACCAGGATTTTGTTGAAGATGCTTACTTCCGACAGTGGATTTATCAGCCTGATGAGGCGAGTAATCACTTCTGGAAAAACTGGCTGACGCAGCATCCCGAAAAGCAGGAGGACGTTGAACAGGCCCGGCTCATATTGCTGTCGGTACAGTTCAAACAGTATTCGGTTTCAGCGAAGGAAGAAAATGAGGTCTGGAATCAGATTCTCCAGCAACGAAATGCTGCTCGCCAGCCCAGCCTTGATACTCATTCAGCACAGATCCCCCGATGGAAAAGTAGCCTCACGTGGGGCTCGGCAGTAGCTGCCTCAGTAGCATTACTGCTGCTGGCCTATGTCTGGTGGGCTCGCCCGGAAGAAACGGTATATACGGCCGAGTTCGGGACCACCCGCACCATCATACTTACCGACCAAAGTACCGTGGAGTTAAATGCCAATTCTACACTCCGAGTAACATCGGGTTGGGCCCGTAATCGGGAAGTGTGGTTAGAGGGGGAAGCGTTTTTTGAAATTCAACCCAAAGAAACCCAAGCCGGCCAGCGAATGCCTTTTCTGGTGCATACCAATGAGTTAATCGTGGAAGTCTTGGGTACTGAATTTAACGTCCTTACCCGCCGGGGCGAAACCCAGGTGGGGCTACAAAGCGGCAAAGTTAAACTTGCATTGAACACCCAGGATTCGTCAAACGTAGAGATGCAACCCGGTGACTGGATAGCTTTTTCGGAGAATAACGAACAACTGAAAAAGGAAACCGTCGCCTCAGATGCCTATACCGCCTGGCGAAATCACGGCTTTTTGTTTGACGAACATACTCTCAGCAAAGTGAAAACAATGCTTGAGGATTACTACGGCTATTCAATTCACTTTGATGATGCGGAGTTAGCCCAACGCACCTTTAGCGGAAAGTTTCCCGCCGACCGCCTAGACTTGTTACTGCAGGCCATTCAGGCGACACTGGACGTAAAAATAAAAAGAACAGACGATGAAATACTGATTTCCGAAAAATAGAAAATACAACATAAGTCTGTCGGATACGGCGCACATTCCGGCAGATGATAAACCTAGTACTCACCTCTAATATACACCTAAAACTATGAACAAATGTTACCTTTTTGTGGTAGCTGGTTTGATCCTATTCGTATGGACCCATTCGGGACATAGCCAGCAACTCGCCACCAACACATCACCGGTTTACAAAAGCCCGGGTTCGGATGATAAAGACGTCCAGGATCAATCTGAGTCATTATCTTCAGCCATCAAGAAACTGGCTTCTCACTTCCAGGTAAGTATTTCGTACGATCCGGCTATACTACAGGAAAAGACCGCCGCCAAACCGTCCCGCTTAGAAGGAAGCCTGGATGAAAATCTGAAGGCATTGCTAAAACCGCATCAGTTGCAATTCCGGAAGCTGGAGGAAGGCTACTACGTGATCCAGCCCACCAAGCAAATCAATACCATCCGGAAATCCACCCCTCGGGAAGAACCGGTAAAAAGGCCCACGCTCAATTTCACGATTAATCCGGCAAGCAAACCAGCATTGAGCAGTCCGGGCACGATTGATCAGACCATTAGTGGGCAGGTGCTGGATGGGGAAACCAGCGACCCGCTACCCGGAGTCAATGTGCTGGCGAAGGGCACCACCCAGGGCACCGTAACTGACATTAATGGAAATTTCAGGCTTACCGTAGGCGACGATGTGACCACGCTGGTCTTTTCATCCATTGGTTACCTGACCAAAGAAGCACCGATTGATGCCAGTAACTCCCTGAATATCACCCTGATGCCGGATGTACAATCCTTATCCGAAGTAGTGGTGGTGGGTTACAGCACCAAGCGACAGTCGGAACTATCCTCTTCGGTAGCCACTGTGGAGTCGGAAGAATTAAAGGAAGGGGTGATATCCCAGAACCTGGGAAATATGCTACAGGGAAAGGTCTCCGGATTAACCATTTCCAACTCAGGCGGCAGACCGGGCGACGACACCAATATCGTGATACGCGGGGTTGGCTCCATTGGGGCAGGCTACGAACCGCTGTATGTGGTGGATGGGGTAATCGGCGGCTCGGCCAACCCTATGGACATTGAATCGGTCACAGTGCTGAAAGATGCAGCAGCTACCGGACTATACGGTTCACGGGCGGCCAATGGGGTGATTATCATTACCACCAAGCAGGGGAAAAGCGGGGAAACAAAAGTCAGCTATTCCGCCTCGGCTGGCCCAACCTACCACCGCTACGGCAATATTGAAATGATGAATTCTGCCGAGCTCTACGACCGCCAGCGCATGGGTTTCCAAAACTTCTACGACGCACAGGTAGCCGCGGGCGATCCTAATTTCACCGACATTCCGTTTGAGCAGTACCTGGAAAATGTACTTCCCTCATCGTTGCTGGAAAACGATACCGACTGGCAATCGCTGCTTACCCGCACCGGATACGTGAATCAGCACCAATTATCAATATCGGGCGGCAATGAGAAGACGACCTTTTACGTAAGCGGAAATTATTATTACGAGCAGGGTACGATCCTTTCTACCGATTATCGCAACCTGAACTTCCGAACCAACCTGACCCACAAAATCTCGGATCGGTTTACCTTGCATACCCGAATCAATGCCGGGGCGGATAAACGGCCCAATGAGCCGCTGGGCGGGCAGGAAGGCACCATGGCCCAGTTTTATAACAACGTACCCTGGGACCCGGCCTTTGAGGAAGATGGTGTTACTCCTTACAACCCTTCGGGCGATGGAAATAACTGGATAGGAAATGCGCGGTCCAACTACTTTTTTAACAAAGATCATCAGTCGGATTTCACCCGGAACAACCGGTTCAGCACCGATCTTCAACTGGATGTGGCACTGACCGACTGGATGAGTTTTTCCACGACTAACCGCTTAGGCTATATCGGTACTGATTGGCGACAGTTGTTGGACCGGGAACACCAGCTGGCCAATTTTGAGAATGGCCGCATCAGTGAGGAGAATACGAAGAATGTTTCCTTTCTCACGTCCAACCTGCTGAACATGAGCTATAGCTTCGGAGATCACAATCTGTCGGGGATTCTGGGTCAGGAATACAATTACATCAACAACTCGTTTACCGGAGCGGTGGGAATGGACCTGGCCCAGGGGCTAAGTGCGCTTAGTGCGGCGGGTAGTCCCAAATCCGTTTCGGGTAATATCACTGAAACCGGTTTTTTCTCGTATTTCGGTCAGTTAGACTATAATTATCAGAACCGTTACTTTCTGGTAGGTTCTTTACGCCGAGATGCGTCATCCCGCTTTGGTGCCAACAACCGATGGGCTCCTTTTTACTCGGTAGGGGCATCCTGGAATATCAGCAACGAAAGCTTTTTGAGCAATGCATCCTGGATTGACTTATTAAAACTTAGAGCGAGCTACGGCACCACGGGCAATGCCAACATCGCGCCTTATCTCTCATTGGGCACCTATACATTTTCCACCGCCAGCACCTACAACGGTATTTCCGGGGCCCGACCGGCCCGTATTGAGAACCCGAACCTGACCTGGGAGATTGCTTACAGCACCAACATTGGTTTGGAGTTTGCCCTGCTGGACCGCATCCGGCTGGAGGTTGACGTATACAACCGGGAAAATAAATCACTGTTGCAAAACGTACCGCTCTCCGCTGCCAGCGGATTTACCGAGCAGCAAAGAAATGTGGGGTCGGTAAGAAACCGGGGGATTGACCTGAATTTGAGAACGGTGAACCTGGACGGGCCTTTCCGTTGGGAAACCACCTTTAATGTAAACGTCAATAGAAACAAGGTGATGTCGCTGAACCAGGGCGAAGATATCGCCAGCGGCCAAATGCGGATTAGAGAAGGCTTGCCGCTACGGTATTTTTATATGAAAGAGTGGGCCGGGGTAGATCCGCAAACCGGCGATCCGCTCTGGGTTCGGTGGGAAGACGGCGAAGGCAATATCATTCAGGGTGCTGACAAACAGGAGCCAGCCAATATTACTACCACCAATGTATACAATCAGGCCAGCAATCTGTTCGTCCGCTCGGCTTACCCGGATTTTACCGGCGGTATTCGCAGCGATATGTTCTACAAGAATTTCTCGCTGAGCATGCTATTCAACTTCGCGATGGGGCAAAGCATCTATTTTGCCGCCCGAGAACGTATTGATTCGGACAACAACAGCACCAACCAGAATCAGATGAAGCTGTATGAAGACTGGGTGCGCTGGGAAAAACCGGGCGATATTGCTACCCACCCTAAGCTACTAAGTGGAGGAAGCGCATCCAACGGAACCTCGTCGCGCTACCTGGAAGATGCCAGCTTCTTCAGGATACAAAACGTGCGCTTAGGATATACCTTCCCCGAACAACTGTACAAGTTTTCTAACCTACGGCTGTTTGCCAGTGTGGATTACCTGGCGGTATTCACCAAGTTTAGTGGTGCTGACCCGGACGTAAATATGGAGAACTCAGTGATCAATCAGGGAGCGAATAGCGCCCGCTACTCACCCACCCGGAAATTTTTGCTGGGAGTCAGTTTCAATCTGTAAAATCTAACAATAGAATCTCATGAAATTTACTATAAAATACCTGGCACTCACTCTGTTTGTCTTATCGTGGGGATGCGACGACCTCGAGTACCAACCCATTGACCAGCTTTCTAATGAGCAGGTGGCAAACTCGCCCGAACTGCTCTACAACGTTACCATTGGCACCTACAGCCGCTTGCGAGAACAACAATATGTCAGAAACCGGCACGGTGCCCAGGAATTTCCCGGCGATGATGCGGTCTGGGTAAAAAACAGTGGAGATAACCGCATGCTCAGCTACAGCTATCAGCATATTGTAAACTCATCGGTTTCCACCCAGTTCTGGCAGCAGGCCTATCAGGGTATTTATTCCGCCAATAAAGTCATAGAGACTATCGAGGACAGTGCTCCGGCCGACCGGCTTCAGATTAAAGGCGAAAACCTATTTTTAAGAGCATTTATGCACTATGACCTGGTTCGCATGTTTGGCAGACCCTACTCCCAAAACCCTGAAACCAATCTGGGCGTGATGATCCGGGACAACACCGATGTAACTGCATTGCCGCCCCGAAGTACCGTTAAAGAGACATACGAGTTTATTGAAGGCGACTTACTGAAAGCCGCTGAACTGATGAGTGAGGATAAGTCCGCCATTTACGCATCGAAGGAAGTAGCCTGGGCCTTGCTTGCTCGTCTATATCTGTACATGGAAGAAAATGAACTGGCCGTAGAATATGCCGATAGAGTGATCAACTCCGGGAAGTACGAATTGCTGGGCACCGAACAGTTTGGCAGTTACTTTAGAATGCTGCCCGAAAGCAACCCGGAAACCATTTTTGCCATCAAGATCCGGGAAACCGAGAATATGGGTAAAGCCTCTATCGGCTCTTTGTACCACGGTGATGGTGGATGGGGTGAGATGTTTGCCTCCAGCACTTACCGAGCCTTACTGTATCAGAATCCCAATGACGAAAGGACCAAGTTTATTGATCCGGATTATGTCTATGATGAAAACGGTGAGAAAATTCCTGATCCCACCGAAGACGTAGGATTTCAGGTTCAGAAACGAGATGGACTACCCAAGTACTTCGTCAATAAATACACCTACGAAGGAGGCGTTCCGATGCTATCTTCTCCCATTGTCATCCGGCTGGCTGAAATGTACCTGATTAAGGCCGAAGCCTTCGCCAAACTTTCCGGACGGGAAGCAGAGGCTATCGAAATGGTTAACCTGATCAGAGAGAGAGCTGGGCTAAGCGGCGACCAGCTATTCAGCGTAAACGACCTGAAAGGGTACGAAACCATTCTGGATGTGGTGCTGGATGAACGAAGGCTGGAGCTAGCCTGGGAGGGCCACCGTTCGTTTGACCTGTACCGAAACAATCGCCCGATGGACCGAAGCTTTATCCAGCCATTTGGTTGGTCCGGTCCCCAGCGGGTAGAACCTACGTCCAGCAGTATCGTCCACCTGATACCGGAAACAGAGATTGCCTTGAATCCGAATCTGGATCAAAACCCCGTAGACTAAAACTATTTTCTATTCTGCCTCACTCAGAGTCCTCCGCGAGAGCGATTCTGAGTGAAGCAGAATTTACCAGTATTTTCAACCGAACAGCACTAACGAATGACTGACTTTTTTAAAGGCTGGGGTGTAGGAGTCGTGTGGCTAATAGCCCTGGTCTCCTGCCAGTCCGGCGAGGAAGAAGAGAAAACCGCCCAACCCAATATACTATTTGCCATTGCCGATGATGCCTCTTTCCCGCACATGGCTGCTTACGGCACCAGTTGGGTGAACACACCTGCTTTTGACCGGGTAGCTAAAGAGGGGCTGTTATTTATGCGCGCTTATACTCCCAATGCTAAATGTGCCCCGTCGCGGGCCTGTATATTGACCGGCAGAAATTCCTGGCAACTGGAAGAAGCCGCCAACCATTCTCCGCATTTCCCCGCTAAATTTATCACCTTCATGGAAGCACTGAAAAAGCAGGGTTATCAAACCGGTTATACCGCCAAAGGCTGGGCACCGGGGAATCCGGGTGAAGTAAACGGCAAGCGGCGGGAACTGACCGGTACGGCTTACAATCAATTCAGTCTGGAAGCTCCTACGGCCGACATCAATACGAATGATTATACCCGGAACTTTGAGGATTTTCTCAGTCAAAAGCCAGATGGTCAGCCCTTTTGTTTCTGGTATGGCTCAACGGAACCCCATCGCGCTTATACCTTTCGCTCCGGTATAGAGCAAGGTGGCAAAAGCATAGATGACATAGATCATGTACCGGCATTCTGGCCTGACAATGACACCGTGAGAGCGGATATGCTGGAT
Organism: Roseihalotalea indica; assembly: GCF_022458895.1. The sequence continues at coordinate 970,512 of NZ_JAINFL010000004.1, forward strand.
TATGCCTACGAGATAGAATACTTTGACCAGCATCTGGGCAACATGCTCGCCCTGCTGGAAGAGCGAGGCGAACTGGAAAATACCATTGTGGTCGTCACGGCCGATAATGGTATGCCTTTTCCCCGTACCAAAGGGCAGGGATACGAATACTCGAACCATTTACCACTGGCGATTATGTGGCCTCAGGGAATTAAGAATCCAGGAAGAAAGATTAATGATTTCGTCAGCTTTATTGATTTTGCCCCCACTTTTCTGGAAGCAGCCGGTGTGCCCGTTGACTCTACCCAGATGCAGCCTATCACTGGAAAAAGCCTGGCCTCCATCTTCCAGCGAGAACCTGATGCCGCCATTGAAGCCAACCGGAAATCCGTCATCATAGGAAAGGAACGCCATGATGTAGGCCGGCCGCACGACTGGGGCTATCCTATCCGCGGCATTGTTACCGATCAATACATTTACCTGCACAATTTTGAAACCGACCGCTGGCCGGCGGGTAATCCTGAGACAGGCTACTTAAACACCGATGGAAGTCCTACCAAAACCCTGATTCTGAACGGAAGAAGAAACCAGGAAAATGAAGATTTCTGGTCAGCATCTTTCGGAAAACGGCCTCAGGAAGAACTGTATCAGATTAGCCGGGACCCGGAGTGCATGGACAACCTTGCTATCCACCCCGAATACCAGACCATCAAAGCCGAACTGAAAAATCAATTGTTTGAGACGCTCAAGGCTCAACAGGATCCCAGAATGTTTGGAAACGGACATATCTTTGACGAATATGAGTATGCTGGTGATAACTCCCGGAATTTTTACGAGCGGTATATGAACGGAGAAGATATCAATGCCGGATGGGTGAACGAGTCGGATTTTGAAAAGAACTTTACGCAAAATGATCAATAAAACCGTAGTGTCAACTCAGTTTACTTTTACGCTTACCTATTTACCTAAGATCGCGCTTCTGCTCTTTCTTTTTCTGCTGGTGCTTACGCAAACTTATGCTCAGCAACCCAACGTACTCTGGGTTACCATAGAAGACACTTCACCGCAGTTCATTGGTTGTTACGGAAATCCGGATGCCCGTACGCCGGTTATTGATCAGTTGGCTCAGGAAGGAGTACGGTTTACCAATGCTTTTTCTACGGGTACTGTCTGCTCGCCCAGCCGCTCGACCATCATCACTGGCGTAAGAACCTTTGAAGCAGGCACCGGCAACCACCGCAGCCAGTATCCCATCCCAAATTTTATCAAAGGCTTCCCTTATTACCTGCAACAACAAGGATACTACGTGACCAACAATAGTAAAACGGATTATAATGTGGCCCGAGCAGAAGAGTTCATTGCCGAAGCCTGGGATGAAAGCTCCAACGAAGCTGGATGGTGGAACCGAAAAGCAGGGCAACCATTCTTTGCGGTATTCAACTTCAACGATTCCCATCAGTCCCGCACCATGACGAACCCTTACGAATGGTACCGGACAGAAGTGTACGAGCAGCTCTCGCCGGAAGACCGGGTGGGAGAAAATGATTTTGAGATGCCGCCCTTTTATAACGATAGCCCGGAGATGCGGAAGCAGTTTGCTCGGGTGTATAACAGTATTAAACTAACCGACAATAAAATTGGCACATTGCTGTCCCGACTGGAGCAGGATCAGCTGATGGACAGCACCATCATTTTCTTCTATGCCGATCATGGTGAGGGAATTCCAAGAGGTAAGACCAATGGTATTAACCTGGGATACCGGGTTCCATTCGTCATCTGGTTTCCACCCATGTACCGCCACCTATCTCCGTGGGGCAATGCCACTGTGAGTAATGAACTGATCAGTTTCGAGGATTTGGCCCCTACCATGATCAGCCTGGCCGGAGGTGAAGTACCGGATTACCTGAAGGGCCGGGTACTGATGGGGGAAAACCGTTCTGAGCCAGTTGACAAGCTAATTCTCTCTTCTGATCGTTCCGATAATGGGATTGATATGATCAGAAGCGTTACGGACGGTCGCTATGTTTATTCTCGCAACTTCATGCCATTTATGCCGGAAGCTCGATACATCCGTTATATGGAGATTGGTGACATCAAGCAGATCATGCGGCATGATTTGGAGGCAAATCGGCTAAATGCCCTGCAAAAAAGCTTATTTGAGGACCGTCCGCCCGAATTTCTCTATGACCTAGAACAAGATGTATGGGAAACCGAAAATCTGGTAGTGCAACCGGAAACACAGCCTTTGCTTGATGAGATGAGATCAAGTTTGAAACAGAATGTGCTGGCGCGCCGGGATGTGCTGTTCTTACCCGAATATGAACTTGGTCAGTTATCTCAAACTACCACACCTTACCAGTATCGCTTACTGGAGAAAAAATACCCCTTACATGAAATCTATGAAGCGGCTTTACTGTCGGGCATCCGAAGCGAAGCAGCTGCGCATCAGCAATTAGAACTGTTACAGGATGATAACCCCATCATCCGGTACTGGGGGGCAATTGGCTTAAGAGCGCAGAGTAAAGAGGCGTTGCAGACCTGCAAACCGCAATTAATGAAGGCGGTGCAGGATACATATCCTCCTGTGGCACTCACCGCTGCGGCCATTGTCTATGATATTTTTGGGAAAGCTGAGGCTGAGGATCGGCTAATCCAGTACTGTAACAGTGATAACATGGATCTGGCACTTATGGCGATTAATTATCTGCTTTACGTAGATCAGAAAGCCCCTTTTATTTCCACAGTAAAAAAAGTTATGGAAAAGGAAGAAATTGATTACAACGTTTCAGCCGCTAGCAAAGATTTTTTAGGTAGCCTGGGTTTGATTCCTAATAACTTTGAATATCGCTGATGGCCCGTATATAAATTGCCCTGATCTTCCTAACCCTTCTTGATCTTATGATGAGACTTTGAGCGTAGTCCTTACCTCCGGCAAATCACCTTTGGGAACATTTAACTTACCGGTCAGATAAGCCTTCCTATAGACAGTGGCTTCCTACAATATTACCGGAATAAATGCCATTATTCTATCTAATTTTATATAAAATATTCTTAAATAACAGAACAAGCTTTTAAGTACACCGTTAGAAGGACTGTTAGTAAGTATAGTAATACTATTAATAATAAAAGTATTTGTATTGCAAATGAATGCTATCAAGTTTGTGCTTAACGAAAACTTGTATCTCCGAAATCCTCAGGAGTCAGTATTGGGTCAAAAGATCGTACAAGAAAGTATAGAAATGATCAGTAGATTGGGCTTTGAGCAATTTACATTTAAAAAGCTGGCCCGACAGATCAAATCGACCGAAGCTTCTATTTACCGGTACTTTGAGAACAAGCATAAGTTATTGGTTTACCTGATCTCATGGTACTGGCGGTGGTTGGAGTACAAGATTGATTATAGCATTCAAAATATTAACTCTCCGGAGAAAAAGCTAGAAATAGCCATACACATTTTAGCTTCGCCGAAGGAAAGGGATGCTACTTTTCCTGAGATTAACGAAGAAGCACTCTTCAAGATTGTTGTTGCTGAATCGGACAAAACCTACCTGACTAAGAAAGTAGATATTGATAACAAGGAGGGACTGTTTAAGGGATACAAATCATTATGTAATATCATTGCTGGCTTTGTCAAGGAGGTTAACCCGAAGTTTGAGTTTGCGCATAGCCTGGTCAGTACTATGCTTCAAGCCTCTCACCAGCAGTTATTTTTTGCCCAACACCTCCCAGCACTCACGGAGCTCTCCTGCGAAAAAGAAGATATGCACGAAGACAACGCTCGCTTTCTCAGAACTATGATCTTTAAAACGATTAGCTGATTTTTTAATCTCGCTCTTTCAACCGATCCTACCGCAGAATAACATGGACAAGCAAAAAATAGTACAAACGATACGACTGTCGGCAGACTTGCTCGGACAGCCTTACGATGGGCTGGCGTTGCAGGACATTAATTTTGCACATTCAGAATATACTCCCCATCAGTTTATAGAATTCAAACGGGATTTAGTGGAGGCAGGTAATAACTTCCGGATTGTTTACCTGGATCATTCCAGTTCAGCCGAAGAGTTACTTTCGCTTATTCAAGAAAGCCATATTCCGGTGATCGTTTTTTTAGATGAGGAAGAGACTTTTAAACCTATCATATTCTACAAGCACAAAAAGAAGCTGCAGCAAGTAGATGCAGAAACCGGACAGGTCAGTCCTTTAGATGAATCGATTCTGGAAAATCTGCATCGGGATGATCAGGGAAATATTAACTTTCTTGGTGTTTTTTCTTACAAAAGCCTGGTCAGTGATGATCCTGAGAACGGTGAGCCCAAGAAAAAACTAACACCGGTTCAGCGGCTGATCCGGCTGCTATCGGAAGACAAAAAAGACATTCTCTACATTTACATTTATGCAGTATTCATTGGATTGATCACCCTTTCGCTCCCATTGGGTATCCAGGCGACGGTTTCGCTGATTTCGGGTGGAGTGTTTTTCAGCTCGGTTTACATTCTAATCGGGCTGGTTATAGTGGGGGTTTTGGTGGCAGGCGGGCTTCAGGTTATGCAGATTACGCTGGTGGAATACCTGCAGCGCCGGGTATTTACCAAAGCCGCTTTTGAATTTAGTTTCAGGGTGCCCCGCATCAAGGTGGAATCCTTAGATAATGCCCACGCCCCCGAGCTCATCAACCGATTCTTCGACGTGCTTACTATTCAAAAGGGCCTCCCTAAATTGTTAATCGATTTCTCTGCCGGTACAATTCAGATTTTTTTCGGACTATTACTACTGTCTTTTTACCACCCCTTCTTTGTTTTCTTCGGGTTACTGCTGGTAGGACTACTGATTCTCATTTTCTATCTAACAGGTCCCAAAGGGTTACAATCTTCGCTGAAAGAATCCAAATTCAAGTACAAAGTAGTGTACTGGCTGGAAGAACTTGCCCGCACGCTTAACTCCTTTAAACTTTCCGGCAACACTCCCCTGCCAACTAAGAAAACGGATTACAATGTGAATAACTACCTGAAAAACAGGAAAACACACTTTGGGGTGCTCGTTGGCCAGTATATATATTTTATCCTGTTCAAAGGACTGGTTACTGGTGGCTTGCTGATCATTGGAACCATCCTGGTCACCCAGCGGGAAATTACACTCGGACAGTTTGTAGCCAGTGAGGTCATTATTGTTTTGATACTGAACTCGGTAGAAAAAATTATCATGTATCTGGATACCGTTTACGATATGCTGACTGCGGTAGATAAGATTGCCACCGTGACCGATCTGCCACTGGAAAAAAGTGGGGGGTTCAATCTCCCGCAAAAGGATAAAGGTTTTCGAGTCGAGGCCAAAAACCTAGCGTATCGTTACTCAGGTCAGACAGACTACGCTATTCAAGAAATAAATCTGACCATAGAACCTGGCGAATGTATTTGCATAGCCGGTATGGGTGGCGCCGGAAAAACCACACTGACCAGCACACTGGCCGGTTTGTATGAGGGGTTTGAGGGCATCATCACGATTGATGGCTTCTCGATGCGCGATCTGGACCGGACAAACCTTCGGGATAAGATCGGGAAGAATGTCTCTCCGGAAGATATTTTTGAGGGCACGGTGCTGGAAAACATTCTACTGTCTAAGCCCCACGCCAAGATAGAGGATGCTATCTGGGCTATTAATGAGATTGGCATCCAGGATGAAATCAATGCATTGCCAAACGGGCTCAATACTACGGTTGTAAGTGGTGGTAAAGGGCTTACCAGCAGCCTGATCAACAGAATCATTCTGGCCAGGTGTCTGGTGAAGAAACCGAAACTACTGATCCTGAATGATTTCTTTCAGAACTTCCCCCGGCCCCAGCGTCTGAGGCTTATGAGCCTGCTGACCAAACCAAACCACCCCTGGACCTTCATTGTGGTATCCAATGATCCGCTGATCATGTCGACTTGCGACCGGGTTGTGCTGCTGGAAAATGGCAGAGTTAAAGAAATTGATGCCTTTGAGGCATTGATGCAAAAAGATTCTCTCTATGAAATTGTCACGTAAGTTAAAGCATTGTACTTAACCTATGGAAGTCCAAAACGAGATCAAGGATATTGAACTGTATACGCTCAGAACACTCAAGACCCCTTCGGTAGGCAGAACCCTGGCCCGCTGGATTGTCGGCATCTTTTTAGTGTTTCTGATTACCCTGTTTTTGCCTTGGCAGCAGAACATCCGGGGTACCGGGCAGGTTACGGCTTTTTCGCCCAGCAATCGCCCCCAGACGGTGGAGTCTACCATTGCCGGCCGTATCGCCAGCTGGCACGTGCAGGAGGGCACGTTTGTAGAGAAGGGCGATACCATTCTGACCATCGGAGAGGTAAAAGACAAGTACTTTGACCCCGACCTATTGCAGCGGCTGGAAGAACAGATTGCTTCCAAAGAGCAAAGCATTCAAGCAAAAAAACAAAAAGTGGCTGCGCTGAGTAACCAGATTCAGGCCTTGGAAGATGCCCTGGTGATCAAGTTGGAACAGGCTCGCAACAAGCTGAAACAGGCCCGCTATAAACTCATCAGCGATAGTGTCAACTTTGAGGCAGAAAAAGTGCGTTTTAACAACTTCAAAAATCAGTATGAGCGAAATACCCGTTTGTACGAAGCTGGGAATATTGCCCTGACGAAGTACCAGGAGATTGAGTCTAAATTTCAGGAAAGTAACATGAAAGTGGTGGCGGCTGAGAACAAATTCCTGGAAAGCCAGACTGAGCTGATTAATGCCCGAGTCAACATTGCCGGTGTACGAGCAGAATACAGCGACAAGATCAGTAAAGCTGAATCGGATAAAAACGCCACGCTTTCCGAACAGTATGAAGCTGAGGCAGACATTTCCAAAATGCGTAATGAGTACGTGAATGTGCAGGTTCGGAAAGATCAGTATCAGATTGTAGCTCCCCAGACCGGCGTGGTGGTCAAAGCCCTTCAGGCGGGTATTGGTGAGACGATCAAAGAAGGAGAAGCTGTCTCCACCATTCTGCCAAGATCATCGGATATTGCCGTAGAAATGTATGTAGATGCCATGGATGTGCCGCTAATTTCCAAGGGGCGTAACGTCAGAATCCAGTTTGACGGATGGCCTTCTTTACAGTTTTCGGGATGGCCCAGCGTATCGGTGGGAACTTTCGGTGGTGAGGTTACCGTCATCGACTATGTCAACAGCGCCCAAGGAAAGTTTCGCTTACTGATCACTCCTGATCCGGCTGAAGAACCCTGGCCAGATCAGCTCAGATTAGGTTCTGGCACCAAAGGCTGGGTGATGCTTGACTCCGTACCAGTCTGGTATGAAATCTGGCGACAGCTCAATGGCTTCCCTCCCAGCCTGTATGAAAAACCAGACGAAGAATCGGTGGTCAAAGGCAATGCCGACACCGCGAAGAACCTGAAAAATGCCGTGAAGTAATGAGATATTTTTTTGTAACGATTTACCTTACCCTTGGCTCTTTTTTTCCGATAAGCCAGGCACAACAGGTTGCTGCTTCGGAAGACTCTACCCAGGTATTTGATTTTGACCAGTATTATGAGTTAGTACTGGCGTATCATCCGATAGTTCGTCAGGCCGCATTACTTTCTCAGCAGGCCGCTCAGGAGCTACGGCTGGCCCGGGGTGGCTTTGATCCTAAACTGGAAGGATATTGGAAAAGAAAGCAATACAGCGGCACCGAATATTATGACCTGAAAAATGGATATCTGAAAATTCCGGTCTGGTTTCCGGTCGATCCTAAAATAGGTATTGAGCATAACACCGGAGAATACCTCAACCCGGAAAATTATATTTCCAGCAGTACTGATAACCAGATGCTATACATGGGAATCGCTATTCCTTTAGGACAGGGGTTGTTCATTGACCAACGGCGGGCTACCGTAAAGCAGGCCCGCCTCATGCAAAACATGGCAGAAAACGAGCAGGTGAAAGCCATCAACAAAATACTGCTCACCGCCGCTAAGGACTACTGGGAATGGTATTATGCCCATAGCAATTATCGCTTGCTGCAACGGGCTATTACCATTGCAGAAGACATTTATGAACGTACCCGGCTGGCCTATCAGTACGGCGAAGTAGCGGCCGTTGATACTATACAGGCACTAATCACACTGCAACAAAGAGAAACGGACTTTCAGCAGGCAAACATTGACCGGATACGGGCCACTCTTAATCTAAGCAACCACCTGTGGACTGAAGAAGGTGCCCCTCTGGAACTTCAGGACAACGTTAGTCCCGACACAGTGCTTACGGCGGATGTGGCGATAGATGAACTAAGCCAACTGGTAGAATTAGCTTATAACAATCATCCCGATCTGGTCAAGCTTAATCTCAAACAACAGTCGTTGCAGATTGATCGCCGCTTGACTAAAGAGAATTTAAAACCCAAACTGGACCTTGAGTACGCGTTGCTCAATCAACCCATCAGTGCTATGGGCGAAACCAGCGACATTACTATCACCAACGATTATAAGCTGGCCGTTAACTTCTCCATGCCGCTATTTTTACGGAAAGAAAGGGCTAAACTGGCTCAGAACCAACTCAAACTACAAGAGAATGAGTTTGACCGTATGTATACCCGCAGAAACATCGCTAATGACATCAACGCTCAGTATGCAGCTATCAATGGCACAGTCCGAATTATTGACCAGCAGGCGCAGATGGTCGACAATTATGAGCGATTAGTAGAGGCAGAAAGGTTCAATCTGCAAAACGGTGAAAGTGATCTCTTTAAGATCAATGCCCAATTAGATAAACTGATTGAGGCAAGACGCAAGCTGCTCAAGCTTCAGTCTGGTTATCAAAAAGACTACGCTACATTATACTGGCTAGCTGGTATCCCACAGTTGGGATGGGATGAATCTATTGAGTAAGCATGAAATATCCATCTGCCAGATCAGGCCGAGGTTTTCGGAGTGCAGGACGGCAATAGATCTTTTGGTTACTGATGGGATAAAAAACAAAAATAATTCAGGTCATCGGTTATGCACCGGTCAGCTCCCACTCACTCTCGACTCCGAGTGGCAGAAATCAAACTCATCAAAGTAAGCAGAAAATGAATCTATTGATGCACCGGAGATGCTCCTCACCCTTAGCCTTGTGTTGCATGCGTTAGGGCATAAGTATCTGAGTTTCTATTTTCTTTCTCTAACAGCTAACCTGATTGTTCTAGCTAGTTCTTCAACCTCGATCTCGCAGGTGTGGTTAAGGCGCCAACCACTCCATCTACCTGATTATTAACTCTCTGAAAAAGCTAATCAACTCATTTTTATGGTATTTTTTGCACTGAAAGCTTCAAGATGATCTATAGAGTATTTCCAATACATTTAACCATTAGCCTTACTGTAAACGGGTTGCTACAAAAGATCTGCATCATCCATAGCGGTACGCGTAGCACTTTCATACCTGTGATAAAGTTTTGGTTGGGCTTGCCCCCACTGGATAAGGTTTCTTTCTGCGAATCAGTAACCAAAAAGCAAACCCCAGTTCTCCAATCGCCATCGGTAGGCTGAGTACCCTTTCCACCTGTTCGATCAACGTATCATCCACCAGCATGAAAAATTTACCAAGATGGATTACAAAATAACTGATGCCTGCCATGCTAAGTAACCATCCTAACCACTGCGGTATATTTTCAGCACGAAAAACCAGGTAAGCCAGGGCCAGCAGATGAAGGCCAAAGATGATCAGTCCGGCCGACCATATTCGTTTAAATGACAGTAAATGTGCAATTACCAGTAATTCTGAATTAGCTGGTGAGCTGTCTGTAACAAGCGGTAAAATCAGGAAGAGGTGGATAATCGCTACCCCCAACACAGCCGTGTAAACCAGCCTTAACCCGGATGACACTATTGATATCTTAGGTTCAACCTTTCTGAAATAGTGGTACAGCGCCCAACTCACTATCAGATCGCAAAGGAAGATGATGACCCAGCCGCCTATCCCTGCTTGCATTAGCATTACGGATGAGCGAATGTTCTCGAAAGTCGCTCGGGGATTATGCTCCACTATCAAACTTTGATGCACGTAACCATATGAAAAGCCGGCGGCCAGGGCCATGATCAGTAGTGCACTTCCGGCTTTCCAGGCGTATTGACTGTTGTTAGTTCTCATTGTTATAGTAGCTTAAGATTGTACGTTAATTACAACATTTCCTTTTTTATGCCCGCCAGCGATGTAGGCATGCGCCTGAGCTAACCGCTCCAACGGAAACTGACGGTCAATGATAGTTTTCAGTTTTCCTGCCTGGAAGATGCCTACGAGTTCGGTGAGCAATGCTCGGAGTTCATTGTCTGACTTTAGACCAGAAGCGGCAAACTTAGCCTTCTGTCTACCAGCTATCGAAGTGCGAATCATTTGTAGTAAGAGCGAAAACTTCAGTACTGGTGAGATATAAATACCGTACTCGCTAAGCACTCGCTTACTTTTGCTAAAAGCGCTTTTGCCTACCGTGTCGTATATAACGTCATACTTCTGTCCGGACCGAGTAAAATCCTGTTTATTGTAATCCATCACATGATCAGCACCCAGCGACTTAACCAGACCGACATTTGCTGAGCTGCAGACCCCGGTAACTTCAGCACCAAAATACTTGGCGAGTTGCACGGCAGCGGTACCCAGGCTACCGGATGCCCCGTTGATCAACACTTTCTGCCCTGCTTTAATCTGAGCAATTTCTTTAAGGAAATTAATGGACGTCAGGTGACCGTCACAAAAGGTGGCGGCATCCGTGAAGCTCAGGTTGTCGGGCATAGTCAGGATTACTCCATTCTCCGGTACGGCCACATATTCGGCGTTGGTGCTGAAACTAAGAGTTGTTTCCCCAAAAACACACTCCCCTACCCGAAAGGTAGTCACTGCTTTCCCAACTGACTCTACAATTCCAGCAAATCCGGTTCCGGGGATGGGATTTTTAGGTTTCCTCAGTCCGGTGAAGAGTCGGGCAAAATAGGGTTTACCGCTCAGCATCATACCATCGGCGGTAGTGGCCGAAGTAGCGTGCACTTTGACCAGCACTTCATGGGCTTCAGGTTGAGGTTTCGCCACCGTGCTTAGTTGTAAAACTTCTGCATTTCCGTATCCGGTGGCTACGATGGCTTTCATCTTGTTCGTTTCCATGTTTCTTGTTGATTGGTTTTGACTTCAAATAATTTCTCAACAAAGAAAATAAAAGCCCGGCAGGCAGGTGTTCGGAAAAGCCTTGAAGAGGTTCCGAATTATAATTACGAACCAGAAAATGACTCAGGAATGGTTTTTAATGAACTCGCTGGGTGTCACACCCATCTCTTTTTTGAAAAAAGTGTTAAAAACGGTTTTGGAGTTAAAGCCGCTTTCGTAGGCTAGCCCGATTAAGGAAATATGGTTGTTGGAGGGGTCAACCGCCAGTTTCTTAAAATGCTCTATCCGATAGCGGTTGATAAACTCGTTAAAGTTCTTACCAAGTTGCTCATTAATTAACCACGAAAGCTGGTTGGGATGTATTTCCACCTGCTCAGCCAGTAGGCGAAGGCTAAGGTTGGGATTCAGGAAAGGAGACTCCTGCTCTACAAAGTTCATCAACTTACGGGTATAGGTATTCACAGTTTCCTCATCCAGCAACGGTGCTTTCTTGACCGACCGTAAGTCCTCAGGACCAATGGTGGGATATAATTTATTGTGAAAGACTAGGTAGCGATCATCCTGCTTAAGTCCATGAGATAGAGGGTCAGAATAGCTTAGTAAAAAAATGGATGACTTCTTTGTGAGCGCTTCTTCCAACCAGGCAAAAGCCTCATCATACTGGTTTAGCCACACATAGGCCAGAAAGAGATAGGAATGCGCCTGCAAAGAAGTGGTATTGCTCGCGCCCTCTTTCAGTTGAGCAAAGTATTTTTGGGCATTTGATTGACTACCCTGCATAATATAAGTCAGGCAGGTAATACCCAGCTTTTCATCAGGCATCACAATCTCCTGGGGTAACTTTTCCATCATACTTAGCACCTCATCATAGCGTTGCAGCATAAGCAAACAATAAGCCTTCACAATGAGAGCCGGCAGATTCTTGGGATTTTTAGCCAAAAGATCATCCAACTGAAGCCTCGCCTTTTCAAACTCAGCCGACCGATAGGCGTAATAGGCCTGGTAGAAAAGTGTCTCCTGATTCAGCGGGTCAATCGCCAGGGCCAGCTGAAGATGATGCAGTGCATTTTCCATTTTGCCGCATAACATATAAAGGAAAGCCATGTACTGCTGAGCCTCCGGGTAGTTAGGCTTGAGTGCCAATGCCTTAAAGGTATGCTGGGCTGCTTCGCCAAAGTTACAGTCTGTAAAAAAAGACAGATTGGCCAACTGATAGTGCACCCCAGCATTTTCAGGGTCCTGTTCGTAAGCCTGATGCGTATACATTACTGCTTTGGCCCAGGCCTCTTCCCGGGGCATAAATTCTGTGGTAGCCATAAATCCATAGGCATCAGCTAACCCTACATAAGATTCCGTATGATTTGGGTCCAGGGCAACCGCCTGCTCGTAGAAATTGATGGCTGTCTGCACATCCTGAGGATTCCATTTATTGAAGTGATACCGAGCCTTAAGCGAAAAGGCGTAAGCATCCAGATTCTCAGTCTGCTTTTTCACTAAATGATCTACAATTTCAAAATGACCGAACTGCTCCCGGATTTTTTCGGCAATCAGCAAACTGATTTCGTCCTGCACCTCAAAGATATTTTCCAGCTTACGATCCCATGATTCTGACCAGAAATGAAAATCCTCCGCAGCTTGTATCAGCTGGGCGGTAATCCGAACCATCCCGTGCGCTACCCTTACGCTTCCTTCCAGAATAATAGCTACTTTTAATTGAGCAGCTATCTCGCTTAAAGGCATATCTTTGTTCTTGAAGAAAAAAGAGGAAGTGCGGGAAATAACCTTTAAATGCTCAATCTTTGCTAACGCATTGATGATCTCTTCCGTGATACCATCACTAAAGTACTCATTCTCCGGATCGGAACTCATATTTACAAAGGGAAGTACGGCGATGGTGTTGCCATTCATAGTATCGAGTAAATCAAGTATCTTTTCAATCGACAATTACACCCGAAACTCCCCGGTTCAGCCTTTAGTGCCGAATGCTGGTAATCACTGCCAGCAAGATACACAGAAAAAATTGAATCAGGGATTTCAGCACATTTACAACGCCCCCTAAATGCTGAACAGCAATTTCGTGTATATGGAACCGTCCTTATCAGTTGTGAAAAAGGCTCACAATCAAATGATTACACCTAAAATATATTGTTTAAAAGTCGCAATAATTATCTACTTGATAAACAGAAAGCCAGACATAATACTCCGAAGATCGAAAATCAGGTTCATTTTCTCTCGCTTTCAACGGTATACACAAAACTATCGCCTCGATAGTATCCGTAGTTAAACTCTATTGGCCGTTCGTTTTTGTCGTAAACCAACCTTTTCCGGAACAACACCGGCTCATCCGTGGTAATATTGAGTTTTTTACAGATAGGCTGAGGGGCTTTTATGGCAGTCAGTTCTTCAGAAGAGAGGGATGCTCTCACCTGGTATTTTTCCTGCAAAATTTCATAAAGAGGTCTTCTAAAGTCCTCATTGCCTGTCATGCCTATAGCGGGGTTAAAATATGAGATGAAGTAGACAAACGGGAAGCCCTCTTTACCTCGCAGTCTTTCCAGGCACAAAACAGGTGTTTCGGGTTTTAAATCAAAAAATGAAAGCACTCTTTTTTCGGGAACAACCCAGCTCAGATGCAATTCAAAATTATGCACGGTAATGCCCAAAGCCTGCATTTCCTGGGTAAAGCTAAACCAGTTTTTGGCTCTTCCTAACACTCCCTTGGTAGAGACTTTCGTTCCGTACCCTTTTTTGCGGGATAATATGCCTTCATTTACCAGCTTGGAGATAGCCTGCCGAAGTGTGTTTCGAGAAATTTGAAGTTGATTGGAAAGCTCTACCTCGTTGGGTAATAATTTTCCTTCCTGGTATTCTTTTTTTTCAATTAATTCTCTTAAAAGCTTTTCTGCCTGTATGTGTAGCGGGGTTGAACTATTATGATCTATCTGTAATTTCACTCTTTTCAGTAACAATTATTAACCTTTTCAACTTTGAACAAAGTTATAAAATGTTTCGAGTTAATTGTTCTTTTTAAAAGTACCTTCAGGTGATACCAAACCAAATTGAGGCTTTTTGGTGGGATACAATCATTCTGATCAATGAAGAAGTACAAATATGATGATTTTGATGTAGGTAGGAGGATAAATCCCCAAAGGCATCACGGTGATACCTTTGGGGATTAGAAAACAGGATGTGCTTTTACTGAGTAGTGATCTCTTTAACACTGGTATAGTTGTACACGTTAGTGCTATTCACCTGCTTGTCAATTCGGGCACCTACTCTAAGAAAATACTTTCTCGTATAATCGGGGAAGCTTCTTTGGGTTCCTGTACCAATTCCACCGGGCCAGCCTGTGGTGATGGAAACAGTTTCGCCCAAGGCAGGCAGGGTAGCCCCCGTTAAATGGGTAGAAAAGTTGGGGCTGTAACTAAAATCCCCAGCATACTGCGTCTCGCTGACGTATAGCCATACTTCTGCCAGGGCTTGTTGATAATCAGGGTTACTCGTGCCCCGGTCAATCTTTACCTGTATGGTTACCGTGCCATCGGCATTCATTACCGGATCGCCCACCCACTCAATGCGCAGGAACGGGTCAACCGCATAATTTTTCTCAACGGTTCCTTCAATCTTGATGGTTTCTTCCTCCAATGGAACAAACGCTCCTTCGGGTTTGATGCCATATTGCCCCTCAAATACTTTGGTATTATTGAAATGACCGTCCATCATACAATATAGGTAGTAGGGAGTAGGATTCTCACTCCAGCTGTATTCCATCATGGTAATACGGGTGCCGGTGGTGCCAATTGCCGTCTGGAAGGGTTCGCCCGTTTCCGCATCGACAATTGAACCTTTAAAGGTTTCAGCGGGTATAGCATAGTTATCATCTTCGCAGGAAGTGATAGCCGCCAGCAGGAGAAATAATAACGCTATGGTTCTGATATTTTTCATGTTCATGAATGTTGAATTGGATTAAAAACCGGGGTTCTGTTGGCAGTTCGGGTTCTTGTTGATTTCCGATGCCGGAATGGGCTGGTAATAGTACCGCGTATCAAACGTAAAGATGTACTGAAATCCGGCCCGGGGTTCCTGGAATTTCACCGACAGGAAGTATTGCTGTGCGTCGGTGGAATAAAACGAATTGAGAATGCGGAAGCGGCGGTTATTCTGCTCCTCGTAAAGAATTCTCCAGCGCTTGAGGTCCCAGTAGGTCTTATTCTCAAAGGCCAACTCTTTGCGGCGCTCCGTACGAACAATGTCAATAGTATTCAGCTCTCCCTCGCTGGTAAGCAAGTTAGCACCGGCCCGTTCCCGTATACTGTTGATGTTGTTGTAGGCCACCGACAGGTAATTATCTCCGGAAGCTCCCCCTTCATACAGTTCGTAGGCCGCTTCCGCCTGATTCAGCAGTACTTCGGCATAGCGGATTTCTTTCCAGCTCTGGGTAGAATTAAACCCATTGGTAACTCCCTCTTCTGATAAATATTTGCGAAGATAAACCCCACCGATATTACCAAAATCCCAATTAGACACCGGACCGTTAGCACCGGCACTGTTCATAGTTTCGCCGTTCGGGTCGCCCGGGTTCAGAGGAACCGGTGGGTTTGCCCCTAAGGCCGACGCCAGGTGGAGGTCGGGGTCCGTCAGTTCGTTGCAGTTTCCAATATCGCCTTCATTCGCCAGAGGTAAGATTCCTCCGCTGGCATCTCCGGTCCAGACCCCGCGACGGATTTCAATCACCTGATTTCGGTAGGTAGACATGGGGAGCATGACCGTGGCCCGTAAGCGAGGCTCGGCATTGGCAAATGCGTCTAACGGGGAATCAAATAGGTTATAGTGTCCGCTATCATCAATATTATCGAAACGGCCGTTCTCATCCTTGGCGATGCCGTCAAACATTTCAATAAAGTCTACGGTAGGGTTAACTTCCGAATCATTACCTCCCGTTTTCGTCTGGTTAGGCTGCACCGATTGATCAAAATCGTGAGTAGCGTTGGTCTCATCGTAGTACTTGACGAAGATGTCTTCGGATGTTTCGTTTAGAAACAGATACTCGAAATTTTCTTTCTGCGCCATCGGGTCATCAGCTTTCCAAAGGTCTTTGAACAGCGCATATTGATTAGATTCAACTACCAGTTTAGCTGCATCATAAGCCGCCTGAAAATAATCATTTGCCCGAGCAGCAGGTATTCCGCAAATTCGCACGGCAGTACCATTCTGATCCTGCACCTCGTTGACAGTATTATACTTGGCAATACTACCCGCGTAGAGCATAGCACGCGATTTAAAGGCGGCCGCCACGTATTTGTTTACCCGACCCCGAGCCGGTGAAAATTCGGGTAGGGTTGCAATGGCGGTGTCCAGGTCAGCCGCAATGAAATCCCAGATGGCCTCTTCCGAGTCACGGAACAAACGGGTTCCCTCAATATCTACCGAGACCGGATAATCAATCGTACCATCCACCAGGGGAACGCCACCGTAACGTTTGACCAGGGCGAAATAGGTGAATGCCCGGGCAAAGTGTGCTTCAGCCAGATAGATGTTTGCCTCGACTTCACCTACTTCCGAGGCATAAGCCGGAAGCTTTTCCAGGAGGGTATTGATGTCGCGGATTTCCGAATATCCTTCGTCCCAGTAGGCGAAACCTTCATTATCTGCTCCCTGAGTATCGCGGCCTACGGCTTCCCCCGTCAGACAAGCCATTTGTTTATATTGCGTACCACTAAAGTTGAAGCCGGAAGGGTAGTAATATTTAAAATCTTCGATAGGAAGTCGGCTATAGATGCGAGCCATATTGCTCAGCACACCATCGTTGCTACCGTATACATCATCTTCTCCCAGCACATTGATAGGAGCAATATCGAGGTCGGTACAGGCCGATATAGTAATAAGTAAACTTATCGTTAGTATTTTTTTCAATTTCATGATTCCTCCGTTTTAGAATTTCGCGTTAATACCAAGCGAGAAGGTCTTGTTAATAGGATAGTTGTAGCCAAGATCATCCAGACCCGACTCCCGGGTGTTATTGTTGGTGTAAAACTCAGGGTCCATATACCTCAGCTTGGTAAACGTAAGCAGGTTATAAGCACTAGCATAGATTCTGATCTGCTTCAGTTTGATGGTATTGAGTACTTCGGTAGGCAGTGTGTACCCAACCTCCAAGCTTTTTAATCTGAGATAAGCTGCATTCTGAATGTTAAAATCAGATGTGGGATTGGGCGAGGTGCCGGTATATCCGTACTCTCCGTCTACCCATTCGGTGGCCGGGTCATACGGGTCGGCACTGGGGTCAGCAGGATGCCAGCGGTTCATGAAATCACTGATGGCATTGGTGTTAGACCAGAGCGGTTGATACAAGAACTCCCGGGTGATTACATATTTTTTCCCGGTTCCCTGCCACAGCAGATTCACGTCCAGCCCTTTCCACTGGCCACTGAAGGTGAAACCATAGTTGATGAGAGGCACCTGCCCGTTGGTGGCTAGCGGATGAACATCCAGGTCATCAATCATGCCGTCGCCGTTCCAGTCCATATATTCATAATCGCCCAGGATCGATCCCCGGTTGATATAGACGGGATTGTAGTAGATTTCATCCCAACTGGTGATTCGGCCGTTGCCTTCATAACCCCACCAGATATTGTTGTTACGGTCATTAAGGCCATTGCGCCAGTTCAGGTAGGAGTTACCGGCCTCGGCCATCTCGTAATACTTGGTTTTGGTTCTGGTGTAAGAAAAATTTCCTCGAATCTGGTAGGTGAACTGCCCAACGTAATTGGTATGTCGCAGCTCCACTTCAAAGCCCCGGGTCTGGTCGCTGTTGAGGTTTTCCTGAGGAAGCTCAGCGCCTACAATACCCGGCAGACTCTCAATTCGGGTGGTCAGCAGGCCGGTGCGGTCTCGGTTAAAAAACTCAACCGTAGCTCCTAGTAACCCTTCCCAGGCAGTAGCGTCTAACCCTATGTTTGTGGTTTTAGCTTTGTACCAGGTGATTGCCGCATTGGCCAGCCCGGTGCTGCCGGAAGCAGAGGTAAAAGAGTTTCCCCAGATATATCCCGGAGGCAGTCCGGTACGGCTTCCCGACACAGGGTACTGGTAACCGCTAACAAACTGGTAGGTCAGTCCGCTGTCATCACCCGTGATACCGTACGATCCACGAATCTTCAGATCACTGATAAAATTAAGTGCTGAATTCTGCCAGAATGCCTCTTCCGAAACTCTCCAACCGGCCGAAACATCGGGAAAGAATCCCCAGCGGCTGTTTTCAGGAAACTTCGAGGAGCC
The DNA here is from genome assembly GCF_022458895.1 of Roseihalotalea indica. Next base: position 988,885 of record NZ_JAINFL010000004.1, read on the forward strand.
TTCGTAGCGGTACGAAAATTCCGCCAGGTATTTGTTCATGAAGCCATAAGAAACCCTTCCTACCGATGCCCGGTTAGCGTAGTCATACAGAGAGGCGCTGGATGTGCTCTGCAAAATTTCCTGGTTTTCGGTGATTCCGGCAAATATCTGAGGCAGGGGAAGCACTCCGTAACGCCGACCGTAAAAGTTATCGCCCTCGAAATGAGAGTTCTCAAGCAGGTTCATGGCACTAATCGCATGCTTACCAAACGTGCGGTCATACGAGAGTTGTAGTTGCCAAAGTGTAGCGGTTTTTCCGTAGAAAAACCGGGATATCCGGCTGTTTCCGCTTTTCTGAGAATTCGCGTTGTACTCGTCTCCGGTAGGCAGAAACAGGGTATAACTTTTAGAATACTCCTTATTGTCATTGATCGTGTAATCGTAACTATACATACCCCGGACCGAAAGTCCATCTATGGCCGGAATATCGTAGGTCAAGCTGGCATTGGACTGAAACCATTTGCTCTGGTAATTATTTTCACCTACCAGGTCTTTATCCATCATGGCTACCGGATTGAGAATCACGTTCCAGTCCATCATAGAATATTGACCAGCATCTTCATCGTAATATACCTTGTCCATAGGGTGCTGTAGCCACATGGATCTGATGATATCACTTGAGTTGTAAGGGGATGACTGCCGTTCATCCAGAAGTCCTGACAAGTTCAGATCGAACTTAAGATTATCCGTAACCTGGGCGGAGAGATTACTTCGCAGGGTATATTTTTCATAGTTGATGGCATCCGTCTGCAGAAAGCTACCCTGGTACTGATACCCCACGCTGGAATAATACGTGATCTTATCGTTTCCACCGGTGACACTCAGGGTATGCTGCGTTTGAGGAGCCGTTTTACGCATCACCGCATCTTTCCAGTTGGTAGATACATTGGTGCCATTGCGGTAAGACTCAATTTCTTCGCTTGAATATTTGGGAGGCACATTGCTGTTATCCACATTGTGCTGATCCCGCTCATTATAGAGCGTCATCCAGTCGGCGGCACCCACTAGGTCGGGGTAATTGGAAGGAGCCTGCCAGCTCATGGTGCCGGAATAACTAATATTAGCCTCACCCGTGGGAGAACCTTTCTTGGTGGTGATGATGATTACCCCATTGGCCGCCCGGGAACCATACACCGCACCGGAAGCATCTTTCACCACTGAGACACTTTCAATATCCTCCGGGTTTAAGCGGGGCATGTTGTTTCGGGGTACCCCGTCAATAACTACGAGGGGAGCGCCAAAACCCCGGATATCCAAGGAGCTGTTGAACTGCCCCGGTTCACTGGAGTTTTGTACCACCCGCAGACCAGGCACTTTACCCGTCAGCATATTCTGCACGTTCTCATTTTTGGTGGTCACAATTTCTTCGCCAGTCACAGCCGATACTGCGCTGGTCAACGTTTCTTTTTTCTTGGCACCATAACCGACGACCACAATCTCGCCCAGTTGTTGAATATCCGGCACCATCGCTACGTTAATCACCGATTTGTCGCCAACTGCTACTTCTTCAGTATTAAACCCTATTGAAGAAAAGATCAGTATGGCATTCTGGTCCGGTACCTGTATGGTGTAGTTTCCATCTATGTCGGTGGTAGTACCCTGAGTTGTACCTTTAATAAGTATATTTACTCCCGGCAACGTAGAACCATCTTCAATAGAAGATACCTGCCCCGTTACCGTAATTGCCTGAGGCTGTAAGCCAGCACTCAAAGCCTTAAATTCATTTTCTTTTTTCTCATGACTGATTTCCGAGGCAAAAACGGAAGTCACAAGCATGCACTGGATTAACAGTCCCCATATCGATTGCTTCAGCAGTTTTCTTGATACCAGGTTGTAGTTATTTTGCATATCGTGTTAATAAGAATGATTAAACAAAATCTTGGATTTTCATTTTTTTCCATCAAGTAGTTTTGCTATTTCAGCGGTTTGTATCGCCTACATAGCAGTTTTGTTAGGTGTCAGGTTTTCTCATTGTCATTTAGATATTATTATATGATAGATGAATAAGTGAGTAAACAGCAAGTTGCAAGGCATTATCACGGATTACATGATCGGATTTGGTTTGTGTTTCTCGTCCAGCCTACTGATGAATATCTGTCTTCCTTTGTGGGTTAAATTATCAACGACCTATAGTCAGCACTCTAGATATGTAGGTCGTTATTTGTATATGTTCATACAAATATAAAAATATATTATCGTTACATCCAATTCATTTTTTTGTATTTGGGTAAAAAAAATCCAAAAGCCATAAAAATACCGCTTGCATTGAATGCTAGCATAAGATTATTCACATCATCAAAAACTTATTATTTTTCAAAAATAAAGGTTTAAACTTCATTTAGTTTGCCTAAATCGCATATCCACATTTACTCACACTACTCTTTACGTGAAACAATAAAAAATGAACTCATAAAATTTAATCAGCTTGTGCATTAAGAAATTATTAATAAGTTTGCACATATGATAATTTTATATGAACATTTGCATTTATTTTCTACCTTTATGTTTGAGGAAAGAGATGGTTATCTCTTATGGCGACCGTGGTGAAGTGTACACAGACGGGTGTCGCTCAACGAAAGCAGTAAAACAACTTCTTACTAAAATGTATCAAATGAGCTGGCGGGTATTTTTGCAAAAAGAAAAGACCGGCTATTGCATTTAAAATAAACCTATATGGGCAGATTATTCTTATACATTTTTACAACCTTATTTTTCTGGAATTGCCACAGCCAGGCAGCCACCATCTGGCGCATAGGCTCCAATGACAATGCTTCATCGGACCTGGCACTGGGGCCATCCGACTACAAGAAGTTTCTTAGCCGGGATTTTGGGTTTGAAGACCGGTACTTTCTAATCGGGAAATCTGATTCTAAAAGCGACTTTCCCTATGTACTACCGGGGCCGGCAGACACCTGGGGCGGCACTTGGGGAACATCGGGCTGGCGCACGCATGAGATCAACATCTTGTTCGGCGTAGAAGACATGCCTACCGACAAAAACTGGAAACTGGTGATCGACCTGCTGGATACGAATCCTGACAAATCGCTGATGAAAGTGAGTATCAACAATCAGCATCAAAAGTTTTTACTGAAAGGAAAATCGGAAGGCTCACTGACCGGCGAGGTGCCGGATGGTGCAGAGCATATTTTAGAAATACCCATTGAGCCGGAAGTCATCAGAAAAGGCGGGAACTGTATTACCATCACCGTGCTGGAAGGTTCCTGGGTAGTCTTCGATAACCTTTACCTGGAAGGGCCAGATGGTGTAAAGCTTACCCAAAACGACAAGGTATTTGTTCGGGATATTAAGCCGACAAACTACGAAATACAAGAAGGAAATAAGCAGGTGCAACCACTGTTAGTAGATGTAGAGCATCTTACCGGATCACCTGAATTAGAGGTACAGCTCGATAAGAAAACTATTTACACTACCCAGCTGGATACCGGAAGGTACCAACTGGAAGTTCCCATGCCTTCCGTTTCAAAAGCCAAAACCAGTAATTATCAGGTTCTGGTAGACGGTCAGCCAGTGGCTACCGGCACCGTTAAACGATCGTCTCAACCATTGCATACCCTGGCTGACTATGTGGATACCCGCATTGGTACGGCCCACTCCCGATGGATGATCGCGCCGGGCCCGTGGATGCCTTTCAGCATGGTAAAAATGAGCCCGGATAATCAGAATATGGGATGGCAGGCCGGTTATCAGCCAACCTTTGAAACCATTGGCTGCTTCAGCCATATTCACGAATGGACTATGGCCGGACTGGGCATGATGCCGACCAATGGCGCACTTAAAACCAAGGTTGGCGACCAGTTTGACCCTGATTCCGGCTACCGCTCCCGCATCGATAAAACCACCGAAGAAGCCCCCCTGGGGTACTACAAAGTATTTCTATCCGACACCAAAATCTGGGCAGAAGTAACGGGTACCACTCGGGGCAGCTTCCAGCGGTATACCTTCCCGAACGATCAGGATGGTCGGGTAATGATTGATCTACATGTGCAGGCCGAATATGATTATCTGCTTCCCGACGTAGAAATTAAGCAAATCAGTCCCTACCGGATTGAAGGAACCAGCCATCAGATCTCGCCTCGCCCCACCGTATGGAGTAATGATGCCGATCAGGAATACACCTTGCACTTTGTGATTGAATTTGATCAGCCGATCAAAAAAATAGGTGGCTGGAAAAACGATGAAATCATCCAGTCCGGAAACATCAGCGGCATAGACCTCAAGGAAGCGGGTATTTTCGTGGAATTTGACACCAAAAAGTCTAGCGTGGTTCAGGCCCGTACCGGGATATCTTTAGTTAGCGTAGAAAATGCGGCGGAGAACCTGGAAAAAGAAATTACCCAGCCTTTTGGGTGGAAGTATGAAGCGGTGGTTCAGCATCAAAAAGATGTCTGGAATGAGTACTTATCAAGAATCCAGATCTCTACCGACAATCTGCTGGAAAAGAAACGCTTCTACAGCAATTTTTACCGCTCTATGTGCCGTAATACCTGGAGCGATGTGAACGGCGAATGGGTTGCCCCGGACGAAACCACCCACCGGCTTTCCAACCCGGACCATCTGGCTTTAGGTTGCGATGCTTTCTGGAACACCTTCTGGAACCTGAACCAATTCTGGAACCTGGTCACTCCCGAATGGTCCTCCAAGTGGGTGAACTCACAATTGGCTATGTACGATGCCGCAGGATGGCTGGGCAAGGGTCCGGCAGGAATGGAATACATTCCGGTGATGGTAGCTGAGCATGAAATTCCGCAGATGGTGTCGGCTTATCAGATGGGCATCCGTGATTTTGACACTGAAAAAGCCTTTGAGGCTATCAAAAAAATGCAAACGACGCCCGCTACCCAGGTAGCCGGAGGCTTTGCCGGAAATCGGGATCTGGAATTTTACCTGAAGTACCACTACGTGCCCTACGATCTGGGGCGTTTCTCCAACACCCTGGAGTATTCGTACGATGACTGGTCGGTGGGGCAGTTTGCTAAAGCCCTTGGTAAAGAACAGGATTATCAGGTGTTTGCTGATCGGGGCACCTGGTGGAAAAATGCCTTCAATGAGGAAACTGGCTTTGCCCAGCTTAAAGACAGCACCGGTCATTTTGAAGACCCGTTTGATCCTTTTCAAACCGGGAGAAATGAAGAGTACGTGGAGGGTAATGCCTGGCAGTTGAGCTATTTTGTTCCCCAGGACGTTCCTGAGCTGGCGAATGTCATCGGTAAAAAGAAATTTATTGACCGGCTGGAATGGGGATTTGAAGCCAGCGCTCCCTGGCGTTACAATGCACCAAACGATCAATACTGGGACTACCCCGTAGTGCAGGGGAATCAGCAAAGTATGCACTTCGCTTTCTTATTCAACTGGGTAGGCAAACCCTGGTTGACGCAAGAGTGGAGCCGTTCCATCCTGGAGAAGTATTACGGCAGCGGCATTGCCAATGCGTACCTGGGCGATGAAGATCAGGGGCAAATGAGTGCCTGGTTTGTGATGGCTTCCATTGGACTTTTTCAAACTGATGGTGGATGCCGGGTTAATCCGGTCTACGAAATAGCCAGTCCTCTCTATCAGAAGATTGTCATTGATCTGGGTAAACGATATGATCGGGGTGAGAAGTTTGAGATCATCGCTAAAAATGCCTCTCGAAAGAACATATTCATACAAAGCGCCAGGCTCAACGGTAAAGAACTAAACTCATTCCAGTTTCCTGCTTCAGAGCTGTTAAAAGGCGGAAAATTAGAACTGGAGATGGGAGATGAACCGAACGAAAATTGGGGAGTGGAACCGATACAGCAATAGCCGCTGCTTCATAAGCCGAATGCTAGCTTAGCTATCGGTATACTGAACCTTGTTCTGATGTGAATGGAACCTTATAGAATGATCAATTTACTGCTAAACCAACAACCTATGACTACTAAAGAAAAACCAGGACTTATCATGGGTTTTGTCCTGCTGTTATGGGGTAGCAGCCATACGTTGATGGCCCAACAGCCCATAGACTATGTGGACCCCAACATCGGGACAGCTCATTGTCGCTGGTTTTTCTATACTCCGGCTGCGGTACCGTTCGGCATGGCAAAGCTTGCTCCTTCTACCAACGCTCATTTGGGCAACGAGGGCGGCTGGCAGGCCGTAGGTTATGACTTTCGGGATACCTCTATCGAAGGATTTGCTAATTTTCATGAGTTTCAGATTGGGGGAGTTGTCATTGCGCCCTCTACCGGAGAACTGCAAACCGTGCCCGGCGAATTGGACGACGTATCGGGCGGCTATCGCTCTACATTTGATAAGGAAGACGAAGTTGCCCAGCCCGGTTATTACTCGGTTTTTCTGAAAGACTACCAGGTAAAAGCAGAGTTAACCGCTACCCAGCGAGTGGGTTTCCACCGGTATACTTTCCCTGAAACTGATCAGGCCCATGTGCTTTTCGATATCGGCAACCAGCAAGGGGAAAGCGGAAAAGTGAAGGATGCCTCAATCACCTATACCCAGGACGGGCGTATTGAAGGCTACGTAATTACCTCTCCGGTATATGTGAATATCTATCAGAAAGGGGCTGATGTCAGAATGTATTTCTCGGCCGAACTGAACAAAAAGCCCGCGGCCTTTGGCAGTTTTGTGAAAGATAAAATCACACCGCAGCAACGAGAGCAGAACGGAGTAGGCGCTGGCATGTACTTCACCTTCAAAACGAAGGAAGAAGAAGCAGTTGAAGTCAAGATTGGCCTATCCTATACGTCGGTAGAAAATGCCCGACTAAACCTTCAAACCGAAGCCAAAAAACTGAATTTCGATAAAGCTAAAAATCGGGCTACCAATACCTGGAGCGATTACCTCGGCCGCATTCAGGTAGAAGGAAAAAATAAGGAAGATAAGGTGAAATTTTACACCGGACTTTTTCATGCCTTACTGGGCAGAGGATTAGCCAGCGATGTTAACGGCGCGTATCCGAAGAACAATGGAGAAACGGGACAGATAGCCCTGGATAAGAATGGTACCCCAATTCACAACCATTATAACACCGATGCTATCTGGGGAGCTTTCTGGAACCTGACTCAGCTCTGGACGCTGGCTTACCCGGAATATTATTCCGACTGGATACAGAGCCAGTTGCTGGTGTATAAAGATGCCGGTTGGCTCGGGGATGGCATCGCCTGTAGCAAATATGTATCGGGCGTAGGCACCAATTTTACGGGACTGGCTATCGCGGCAGCGTACAACTGCGGTATTCGCGATTATGATGTGCCACTGGCCTACGAAGCGGCTCTGAAGAATGAGATTGGCTGGGAAAACCGCCTGGCGGGAGCTGGCAAACTGGATGTCCGGCAGTTTGTGGAGCGGGGGTACTCGCCTTATGAGGAGCAATTCAATATGCAAACGGTAGAGGAAGGATCGGGCTTTAGCGCATCGCATACGCTGGAGTATTCTTTTAGCAGCTATGCCGTTGCTCAGTTTGCCCGGCACCTGGGGAAAACCGAAGACTATAAAAAGTTATCAGATTTATCGAATGGCTGGAAGCTGCTCTTTGACGAAGATAGAAAGCTCATTCACCCGAAAGATACTCAAGGGAAGTTCATTGAAAACTTTGATCCCTTAGCTCCCTGGATTGGCTTTCAGGAAGGAAATGCCGAGCAGTACACCTTTTATGTTCCCCACCAGCCGGAAGAAATGATCCGGAAAATAGGACAGGAGACATTTAATAACCGGCTGGACAGCATTTTCCTCATCTCTCAAAAAAACACGTTTGGCGGTGGCCAGCAGATTGATGCCTTTTCCGGACTTAAAACCCTGTACAATCATGGCAATCAGCCGGATCTTCATATGTCGTGGTTGTTTAATTTTTCGGGAAAACCCTGGCTGACCCAAAAATGGGTACGGGCAATCTGCAATGAGTTTTACGGCACCGAAGGTATTCACGGTTACGGCTATGGGCAGGATGAAGATCAGGGACAATTGGGCGCCTGGTACGTAATGGCTTCCATCGGCCTGTTTGATGTTAAAGGGCTCACGGATGCTAACCCTGCATTCCAGCTAGCTAGTCCCTTATTTGATAAAGTAACGATCCAGCTCAATCCCGACTATTATGCGGGAAAAGAATTTACCATCATCACTAAAAACAACACCTCCGCTAATACTTATCTACAGTCCGTCCAGCTAAACGGAAAGGCACTTGACCAGCTTGCTATACCTCTGGAAACGGTAGCGAATGGTGGCGAGATGATCATGGAGCTTGGAGCGCAACCTAACCTGCATTTGAAATGAACAAGTTTTATCAACATATCGTGTGGTGCATTCTGGGGTGTCTGCTGATTGCCCCGGCAGCGCAGTCACAGAAAAAAACCAGCGCCGAGCGTCCCAACATTATCTGTATATTCACCGATGACCATGCTTTTCAGGCGGTCAGTGCCTACGGTGGTCCGCTGTCTAAAATTGCCCCGACTCCCAATATTGACCGTTTAGCCAACGAGGGCATGTTGTTTACCCAGGCGTACGTAGAGAATTCTATCTGTACGCCCAGCCGGGCCACTTTGCTTACGGGCATGTACAGCCACCAGCACGGACAAACCCGTCTGGGAAGCCGCATGAACTACGACAAAACCTGGTTTGTAGAACTGCTGCAAAAAGCCGGTTATCAGACTTCGATATTCGGCAAATGGCATCTGAGTGTTGACCCAAAAGGGTTTGACTATTACAAGCTTCTATTTGACCAGGGCGAGTATTATAATCCCAAATTTAAAAGTCCGGAAACCGATGGGGAGTATATCACCGAACACGGGTATGCCACCAACCTCATTACCGACCATGCCATTGAGTGGATTGATCAGCAGGCGGAACAGGACCAGCCGTATTGCATCCTCATCAACCATAAAGCCCCTCACCGAAACTGGATGCCCGACCTCAAAAATATTAGCCTATATACCGAGGATGCCTTCCCGGAAACACCCACCTTGTTTGATGATTATGCCACCCGGGGCAGTCAGATGCAAACCCAGGAACTCACCGTTGCTCATCAGTTAGGCTATGCTTTTGATCTGAAAGTAGAAGAGTTAAAAGACGAGCCAACCCTGCAATACATCAAAGATAGCTGGCCGATAGCCATGAATACCCTCACGCCCGAACAGCGGCAGCAGTGGGCCAAGGCGTATGCCGCACAGAACAAAGATTTTTTAGCCAACCGACCGACTGGCGACGATCTGGTGCGCTGGAAATACCAACGCTTCATCAAAGACTACTGCCGAACCGTGCACTCCGTAGACGAACAGGTAGGCCGATTGCTCGATCATCTGGAAAAAGAAGGCGAGCTTGATAACACCATCATCGTGTACACCTCCGATCAGGGCTTTTTCCTGGGCGAACACGGTCTTTATGATAAACGATTTATGTACGAAGAGGCATTTCGCACACCGCTGCTCATTTACTATCCGCCCAAAATCAAAGCGGGCAGTGTGAGCGATGAGCTGGTTCAAAACATTGATTTTGCTCCCACCTTCCTGGATGTAGCCGGAGTAGCCATTCCCGATGCTATGGCCGGAACATCGCTGGTTCCACTCTTCAAAAACGGAAAAAATAAAAACTGGCGGAAGTCTCTATACTACCAGTTTTACGATTATCCGGCAGTTGGCATGGTTCGCCGGCATTATGGTATCCGAACCGATCGGTACAAGCTGATTCACTGGTACGGTGAGGGCTACGAAGACGACCCTGACATCGATGTATGGGAAATGTATGATCTACAGAAAGACCCTACGGAAGTTAACAATGTATACAACTCAGCTTCCTATGCCAGAATCCAGGAAAAACTCAAAAGCGATCTGGCGCAGCTGAGAGAAGATATTCAAGCTACCGAATAAATACAGGTGGCGAGTTTTCCTGGTAAAGATCAGGACAAGCTAAACGATAAGTTCTCAAGAAATAAATGTATTCTAATGGAAGAAAGAAGAAGCACGACTCAATTTTTGATGCCTTACCATAAAAACGGCAGAGTAGTCAACACCTATGATATATACCCTTCGCTCAAAGTGGAAGACGGACAAATATCGACGGATATACAGGAGTTAGCCCATAAAATTGCCGATCAGAGGGTAATCGTAGTAGATGGATATACCGGGGTATTTTTTGAGGATTTTAAGAGACAACTTGATGAGCAGCTACAGCAACTGGGCAAGAAAACCCGTTGGACCAACGTAGAAGTAGCGCTTAAACCGGAGCAGGATATTGATCAGTTAATAGAACCGTTTCTGGGCGAGTCAGACTCTATTTTCGGTACCCGGGCTACGATTGAACTATCCGATTATTTTGACCAAGAAAAGCTTCGTTCCCTCAAGCCGGATACCGATGCCGACATTCATATCATCTATGGCCCCGGTGCCCAACTGGCCGGGTGGAACGGACTGCTGCTTTACATTGACTTACCTAAAAACGAATTGCAATTCCGGGCCCGAGCCAACAGTATTACCAACCTGGGGGCCAGCGAAGGGGCCGATATGAAGCAGATGTATAAACGGTACTACTTCGTTGACTGGATTGTGCTGAACAAACACAAAAAAGCAATCTGCAACTCCATTGATATTGTGGTAGACGGTCAGTTTGAGCGGGTTTATTCCTGGATGGAAGGCGACCACCTGCGAAGCGGACTAAAAACCATGGCGCAGAATTTTTTCAGAGCCCGTCCGTGGTTCGAGCCAGGCGTTTGGGGCGGTAGCTGGATCAAAGATCATATTGAAGGCGTAAACCCTGAGGCGGAAAATTATGCCTGGTCCTTTGAGTTGATTACCCCCGAAAATGGCATCGTATTTCAGAGTTCCGGCAACCTACTGGAGGTATCTTTCGATTTTCTTATGTATGCCGAAGGTGAATCAGTGCTTGGGGTAGACCATGCTCAATACGGTGATGAGTTCCCTCTTCGCTTTGACTTTCTCGACACCTTTGACGGAGGCAATCTTTCGGTACAGTGTCATCCACGGGCGGCCTACTGCAAAGAACACTTTGGTGAGAACATCACCCAGGAAGAAACCTACTACATCCTCGATTGCAAAAATGACGCAGCGGTGTACCTGGGTTTTCAGCAGGGGGTTGATCCTAAAAAGTTTGAGGCCGCCCTCTGGGACAGCTTCAATACCAACCAGGAGCTCGAGATCACCGAATTTGTGCAAGTGCATCCTGCCCAAAAGCACGATCTGTTTTTAATTCCACCGGGAGCCATTCACGGATCAGGTAGCGACAACATGGTGCTGGAGATCAGCGCTACACCCTACATTTTCACCTTCAAACTATACGACTGGGTACGCCCCGACCTGAATGGGCAGCCCCGGCCCCTCAATATCGAGCATGGCATGAAAAACCTTCACTTTGACCTTCAGGGCGATAAGGTGAAGAAAGAACTGATTTCCCGGCCTCAACTTCTACAAGAAGGCAGCGACTGGGCGTTGTATGAACTACCCACCCACGAAAACCACAGTTACCGGGTAAACCGCTATCATTTCAACTCCCAGGTTCACATTGAAACCGGAGGCAAATTTCATGTGATAAGTTTGGTAGAAGGCACTTCCATCCGCATTGAATCTGAAAACGGGCAAACGGAGGTATTTCGTTACGCTGAGACCTTTGTAGTTCCGGCCTCTGCCAGAAGTTATACCATCTATAACCTTTCAGACCAAGAAGCCATGGTTGTGGTGGCCTTTATGAAGTGAACCGAAACAATGCAATTGACATGAGCTATTTTATCCGACCTTTGAAAACAGAACTACCCCGATGGAGAAAAAATATGCAGTAGGAGCCGACATTGGAGGCAGCCATATCAGCACGGTTTTGGTCGATATAGAAACCGGAACCATGCTTGCTGAAAGCATGGCCGAACAGAAAATTGACAATCAGGCCCCGGCGGCAGAGATACTTGACGGCTGGACTGCCGCAATCCAACGAACAATGAGTCATATTACCCTGCACCAACTGGCGGGAATTGGACTGGCTATGCCGGGTCCCTTTGACTATGCTCATGGTGTCGGGTTGTTTAAAAACGTGGTGAAATTTGAAAGTCTGTATGGGATCAATGTGGGCGATGAACTCAAAAAACGTTTGCATCTGTCGGCAGATATGCCCGTTCGGTATTCAAATGATGCCATGTCGTTTGCCATAGGCGAATGCTGGACCGGGCAGGCATCGGCCTATCAGAATGTAGTCGCCATCACCCTGGGAACCGGTTTTGGTTCGGCTTTTCTCACGAGCGGGGTCCCCATCATCGAGGGGGAGCGGGTGCCGGCCATGGGCTATGTTTACAACATTCCCTACGAAAGCGGAATTGCCGATGACTATTTCTCAACCCGCTGGTTTGAGTTTGAGTACAAAACTCGTTTTGGAAAAACATGCGAAGGGGTAAAAGAAATTGCGGACAGCGCTAAAACGGATGCCCAAGCTCAGCAACTATTTGCCGATTTTGGAAATAACCTGGGCGCGTTTATGATCCCTCTGCTGAAAAACTTCCAGGCAGACTATCTCTTTATCGGGGGAAACATCTCGCGAGCCTACCCCCTGTTTGGCCCTGCCTTTGAAGGCGCCTTACAGAAACATGCCATCGCTATCAATATTGGTCGCTCTGATCTGACCGAACAGGCAGCTATGGCCGGAAGCGCCCGTCTTTTACACCCCGATTTCTGGCTGAAGATGCAGCCGTTACTATCAAAAATCTGATTATGGAACATACCAAAAGTAAAAAAACAAACCTGGCTTTGCTTCCCATCCTGTTCGGCTTCTTCATTATGGGAGTAGCCGATGTGGTAGGCATTTCTTCAGCCTATGTAAAGCGGGATTTTGAGTTAAGCGACGCATTGGCCAACCTGTTGCCTATGATGGTCTTCGTTTGGTTTGCTGTATTCTCCGTACCCACCGGAGTGATGATGAGCCGACTGGGGAGAAAAAACACCGTGTTAATCAGTATGGTGGTATCTCTGCTGGCATTGCTGGTTCCCCTCATTGCGTACCAGTTTTATACTGTTTTAATCGCGTTTGCCCTATTAGGTATTGGAAATACCATTTTGCAGGTAGCCATAAACCCCCTACTGACTAATGTGGTCAGGGGTGAAAAAGTGGCTAGCAGCCTAACCTTGGGGCAGTTTATCAAAGCCATCGCTTCCTTTTCAGGTCCCATCATTGCGGGGTTTGCTTCAGGAACCCTTGGGAACTGGAAACTGATATTCCCCATTTTTGCCGCAGTCACCTTACTATCTAGTATCTGGCTTTTGTTGGTACCCATTCCAAAAGAAAAAATAAGCGAAACCCCCACCGGGTTCATGGAAAGCTTCAGTTTGCTTAAAAACCCAACCATACTGTTATACTTCTTTGCCATTGTATTACTGGTAGGCATTGATGTTGGGTTGAATACTAGTCTTCCGAAACTTCTCATGGCCCGTACCGATATGCCCATTGAGGAAGCTGGTTTAGGTACCAGCTTATATTTTGCGGCGCGTACCCTTGGCTCATTTACCGGAGCTATTTTATTGATGAAGCTATCCGGACGAAAAATGTATATCGGGAGTGCCATTTTGGGCATTGTTGCTATGACCCTGATTTTTCTGGTTACTAACTTGTGGATACTGTTTGCCCTCATTTTCTGTCTGGGACTAGCAGTTGCCAACGTATTTCCAATTGTCTTTTCCGCAGCACTTCAAAAAGACCCTCAGCATGCCAACGAGATATCAGGCTTACTAATCATGGGTGTGGCTGGTGGAGCTATTGTTCCTCCGATTATGGGCATTGTAGCCGACGCAGCCGGTCAGACGGCTTCATTGATTGTCCTGCTAATCGCCTTTATCTACCTGTTAATAAATGCCCTGCGGATGAAGGAAAAGGCTGCATAAGGTTGATGACAAGTCCGTAAGCTATAAGAAAGAATTAAAATGGCTACACCTGATTACTAAGCCCCCCTTAAATTACGTATCTTGAATGGTATCCCATACTCCGTGGTAGCGGATCAGTTTGTAGCGGTCGGTACGCACCCAATGCATGGTAGGCGTTTGCGGAAAATCATTCTCCCAGTAGTATTCGTAGAAGATGCGATCGCGCCAGTCTACCTCTTCGCCTTTCAGGATCGGCAGGATGGACTGTCCCTGCATCTGCTCCGGTTTCTGCACCCCAGCTACTTCCAGAATGGTCGGAGCCACATCAATGTTCTGGATCATCTTATCAATTACCTGATCTCCCTCCAATACCTTGGGGTACCGTACTAAAAATGGCACCTTCACCGACTCTTCGTAAAAATGCCGTTTGTTAATCAGACCGTGTTCACCGAAGGAGAAGCCGTTGTCGCCCATGTAGATTACCAGAGTAGACTCGGCCAGTCCTTGCTCTTCCAGGTAGTCCATTACTGCCCCTACGCTCTCGTCTACAGCCAGCAGTGTTTCACAGTAGCGCTTGTAGAAAGTTTCAAAGTCCATGCTGCCGTGGTACATATAGTCTACCCCGTGCCAGTTCTCTCGCTGCATCTTCTGCCAGTCGGGAGTGCGGTTCTCTCTGTAGTAATCCTCATCCCGGACCGGCTCCACAAAAGCCGTAGCGTTCGCCGCTCTTTCGTACAAATAACCCTGGGGGTAATCTACCTGATCTTCTACCTCATTGCTGGTGCCGGTATAGCGGGGCAGGCCGTAAGGATTGTAAGCTGAAAAGTAGGCAGGTTGCGAGTAAAAAAATATGATTCATGAGTAATAGGTTGTTGTTAGAATTTTGGGGGTTATAACCCCAGGATGAGTAAGAATAAAACTCCCTGGAGTATCACCTCCAGGAAGATTATTTTTATCTTAGAACCAATGGCTTAGTTAAAACCAATCTCCTTGAGTGCTTCGTGACTGATAGTGATGGCTTCCAGGGGTTCCATACCATCAAAGGTCTGGTCTTGCTCAACGATGTAGTTCTCCATGCCGGACAGATCTTTTTTCGCCAGAATTCTTTGAAAGTCAATCGTACCTTCTCCCACTGGGGCAAACCTTCCTTCTTTATCCATGTCTTTCACATGCCAGAGTTTAAAGCGACCAGGATACTTCTCGAAGTACGCCACCGGATCAGCTCCCGCTTTAGTCACCCAGTACAGGTCCATTTGAAAATTCACGTTGGCCGGGTCTAAGTTTTCGAGCATATAATCGATGGGGATGATCCCGTTTTTGTTTTTCATAAACTCAAAATGATGATTGTGATATAGAAACTGTAAGCCCGACGCAGTACACTTCTCTCCGATTACGCTCAGCACATGTACGAGTGAATCAACGTTATCCGTCATTGAGATACTTTGAGTGGCCTGATCGTATTTGAACATGCCCATGGGGGGTACCGGAGCTACAAAATATTTAAACCCCGCAGTTTTTACATCTTTAATCAGTTGGTCGGCATTATCCAGGGTGACCGATCCCATATGGACGCTGAGCGGAATCATTCCTAGCTTCTTCAGTTCTTTTTTAAAGGCTTTGGGCGACATACCATAAAATTTACCATCCTCGTAATTCACTGCTTCTACATACTTATACCCAATATCCGCCACCTTTTCCAGCGTTTCCTGGGGCTCAGTACCCATTTGATCCCGGACGGTGTAGAGGGTCATTCCACCGAACTTATCCTGAGCGAAACCAGGTAAGCCTATGGATACCAGGATGGTCATTACAAAAAATTGTAGGCAAAAAATCTTTTTCATCGTGTTGTACTTAAATAGGTTAGAATTATGTCCAATGTTGGTGTTATAAAAATAGCAGTAATATCTTTTTGTTTGATGAAAAAAATTATGGCCCACTAGTACCACCCCGTTTTTGAGGCATAGGCACCTCATTCTCTTGCAACCACTTCTCTAGCTGAGTTTGTAATTTTGTGCGAACCTCTGGTTGTGACTGGGCAAGATCCTGCTGCTCACTCATGTCCTGATCCAGGTTATACAGTTCCACCCGATTGGTTTCGTAAAACTTGATCAGCTTCCACGGCCCTTGTCGGATCACACTGACCGGCCCGGTTCGCCAGGCGACATTGGGATAGCCGGGAAAATGCCAGTAGAGAAATTCGCGGTCAAGACAGCTATCCGGTTTTTGAAACAAAGACATCAAACTCACTCCATCCAGCAGATAGCCCTTCGGCTTTTCAGCCCCGGCAGCTTCCAGAAAGGTGGGGTAAAAATCGATGCCGATCACCGGTTCTTCACTTTGAGAGCCGGATTCAATGACTGCCGGCCAGCGGATAATCAGCGGTACTCGAATGCCCCCTTCGTAATAGGTAGTTTTTCCCCCTTTCAATGGAGAGTTATCGGTAATGTTATCTTCTTCATGATTAAGATAACCGTATCCTCCTACTCCACCGTTGTCGGAATAAAAGATAAAAATAGTGTTTTCGGCAATCCCAAGCTCATCCAGTTTATCCATCAGTTGCCCAACCCCACTATCCAAAGACTCGATCATGGCTGCATACACCGGATTGTTATGACCTTTCTCGCCTTCCTTCTGCTGATACTTTTTTACCAGATGTTCCGGTGCCTGCAACGGAGTGTGAGGAGTGTAATACGACAGTTGTAAATAAAACAGATGGCTCTGATGTTCTTCTATGAACTCGGCAGCTTTCCGGGTTAAATAATCCGTCAGATATTCCCCTTCTTCTGCATCATGGATGTAAGGGTTATTGTTGGGCTGATAATACCCTCCTTCCCATCCTCCGGGATTACCGGCCAGTTGCTGATTCCCGCCAAGAGGGTGAAGATACCGGAAGCAGTAAGCGTTACTAGAAATTCCGCTGCATTGACGGAACCGATGGTAGTTCGGGGCTGGATTCCTGCCCTTACAAAGGTGGTAGTCACCAAAGGCCCCCAACCACCGCCGCCTGAAGCGTCTACGAAGCCTCCGAACAAAGCCAGCCAGTGCACTCGGCGCGGTTGCTTTTTAAACGCAATAACTTTTCGATTGGCTTTTCTGATAATTACAAACCCCATAAGCAGAAGATAAACCGCTACAACAGGCTTCATCATTTCACTATCTAACGAGGTGAGCAGGTAAGCCCCGATGATTGCCCCAATAACTCCCAGAATAGCCAGACGCCATAGCAATTATTTGTTTACATTTCCTAGTTTCCAGTGAGAAAGTCCTGAAATTCCGGTAGTCACTACCTCTGCCACATGAACACTGGCCCTAGCCATCAGTGGGGAAACCCCGATACTAATCAGGCACGAGGTCGAGCTTACTCCATAAGCCATTCCCAGTGCCCCATCAATTATTTGAGCGGTGAAACCTACCAGAAGATACAGCGCAAAGTCCTCGTTCAGAAAGTCCTTTAAGATGCTATTGGCCAACGTAATCTCTGTAAACAAGCTAAACAGCATTAGATCAGGTAAAAAAATACCCGCTAATAATAAAAATAGCAGTAGGTATCCTCGCAGCAGGTTTTTAAAAGAGATTGAAGAGGCAGATTGGCTTTCCATACATTCGTTAGTATTAATATTTTATCAGAGTTGGAACCGCTTGGCAATTACGTTGAAATCAGCTTGGCACCCGCAAGCTGGGGGACCAGCCGATGGATGATGCCCAGTGCCAGCAGATAGGCACTGCTGGCGTAGATAAAAATCGGCAGATAGCCTACCGCATTCACAATATAACCAGTATACAGCGTCAGCAGGGCTCCGCTGATCGCACCCGCCAGTCCTCCGATACCCACCACCGAAGCCACCGCTCTTTTCGGGAACATATCTCCCACAATACTGTAGAGGTTGGCCGAGAAACCCTGATGAGCCGCGGTAGCGATGGCAATCAACATAATGGCTATTACCAGACTGTGGATAGTAGACGCAAAAAATACGGGTACTACCGTCAGCCCACAAATCAGCATGGTTGTTTTCCGGGCTCGATTGACCGACCACCCCTGCTTGATCAGGCGGGACGACAGCCAACCGTAGAAGATGCTACCGACGTCCGAAACCAAGTAAATAATGATAAAAGGCAGGCCTACCGACTGTAGATCAAGCTTCTGATCCAGCGTATCGTTCTCGGTAAAGAAAGAAGGCAGCCAGAACAGAAACAGAAACCATACGCAGTCGGTAAAAAACTTGCCTAGGGCGAACGCCCAGGTTTGCGGGTAGCGAAATAGTCTGCCCCAGGAAACCCTTCCACCCTTTTCATCTACGGCCTCTTCCTGATCGCTATGGATATAGTCTAACTCCTCAGGGGCAATGTTAGGATGGTCCTCCGGTTTTTTGTAGGTTCTTAACCAGAAGATCAGCAGTACAAAACCAATCGTTCCTGTAATGATAAAAGAGGATTGCCAGCCCAGATGGGTAATGAGCCAGGGGATACACAAGGCCGTAAGGATAACCCCAACGTTCGTTCCCGCATTAAAAATACCGGTAGCAAACGATCGTTCTTTTTTAGGAAACCACTCCGATACTGATTTGATGCTGGAGGGAAAGTTACCGGACTCACCCAATCCCAGCAGAAAGCGCATCCCCAGCAGCATGCTGAGGGAACTAATCAACCCCGTCCCTACCGCGGCGATGTTCCACAGCGTGATGGCTGAGGCAAAGCCTCGGCGGGTTCCTACCTGATCGATAAACCAGCCTACCACCACAAAACCAATCCCGTAGGCTATTTTGAAAGCGGCATCAATAGAACCTTTGGCGGCGTTAAATGCCTGCTGATCTTGGGGAGAAATGGGTACTCCTTCGGGAATATCCATCATATCCCGCTGAAACTTCTCATCAATCACCGTGAAAGAGATCACCTGACGATCGATGTAATTGACGGTAGTGATAAAAAACAGTAGCGCCAGAATACGCCACCGATAGCCTCGTGGAATCAGGTTCATAGGCAGAAAGCGCCCCATGAGAGCCCGGTTAACTGCACCATTTTACAGTATACTTTTACCGAATAAACTGGAAGGTTACTCCAGAAATCATTTCTCCATATATTTACCCGGTAGAGGTATAGGTCTTACTTAAATTCTTTCTTTACGTCATGTAGAGCATCCTGAAAGTTAGCCAGGGCTTTGCGTAGACTTTGATAGAATTTAGGAATGGCTTTAACTCCAAAAAAGATGTAGATCGTAAACAGGATAATGAATAGCTCCCAGCCACTGATATTATCCAACATTAAGAAATTGAACAGCATAGGCGTACGGGATAGATATTCCCGCTCTCTACGAAAGTTTAGCCGGAAATATCGGTAATTTTTCGGGATAAAAATGCATACTAGTCCGGCAATATTTTTACAATCCTGAGAGCGTTCAAGTTCTTATTAACGAATAAAATAGTGAAGAAGCGGTAAGTGGAAAACAGAGTCCATAAGCTGCTGGTTACAGGTTTAAAGTTGTGCTTGCCAGAGCCTGCAACATTCAACCTTTACTTCGTCACTAGTCTCTTCTAAAAGCCCACTCGTCAAATCTTTCTTGATCGCACTTAGCACTCTATCAACCATTTCTGCGATGAAGAACTAACAGTCCGTCGCCACAAGGGCTACCGGCTCGATTGGTATCAAACTGGAAGTTAAACACTATATAAGGTCAATAGCCTCTCTGTACTCAGCAGAGGGATCATTCATGGTGAGAATCACCTTATCAATACGATGTCCATCCAGATCAACAATTTCAAGGTTGTAACCGTGGTAATCAAATCGCTCACCGGTATCAGGTATTTTGCTGAGGTGATCGATAATAAAGCCACCCAAAGTCGTAAAATGCTCGCTGTTTTCCGGAATAAACTCATTTTCCAGGTATATATTTAATTCATGGATGGTAATGCTGCCACTTACCAGGTAGGAAGCATCGTTTCTTTTCACAAATTCCGGTTCATCCACTTCATCCAGGTCCGGCAAATCACCTACAATCCCTTCCATCAAATCGTGTAATGTCACAATACCTTCCATCAGTCCAAATTCATCCACCACCACGGCCATATATTGCTTGTGTTTTTTGAAGAGCGTCAGTACATCCAGAGCATACATCGTTTCCGGTACATACAGCGGCGTTTTTAAAATGTCTGCCCATCGGAATCCTGCCTGGGGTTGCTGCTCGAAGAAATCTTTGGCCGCCAGTATCCCCAGTATATTATCTATCGTAGCGTCACAGACCAAAAACCGGGAATGAGCACTATTCTTAAGCAACCCAAGAATTTCTTCCAGCGATTGATTACTATCAATCCATTCTACTTCCGTACGGTGGGTTTGCAGATTTCGGGCGCGTTGCTCAGTAAAAACAAAGAGATTTTGGTGCATCTGGCTTTCCTCTCGTTCAATGACTCCCTCATTTCCGGCTGATTTAAGCAGATGCCGGAGTTCCTCCTCAGTCATGCTTTGCTCCTGGCTATCTTTCACCCCAACGATTCTCAAGAAAAACGTCGTCGAGATAGAAAGCAGTTTGACGATGGGATAGGTCAGCCGCGTAAAATATTTGATTAGAGGGGCAACAATGAGGGCCACGGTTTCCGGGTTTTTTAAAGCAAAGGTTTTAGGAATCAGCTCTCCGATGACAATGGTGAAATAGGTAATCGCGCCGATGATGAGCGTAATAGAGAGCCCTTCGGCATAAGGTGCCAACAGGGGGATCTTTTTCAATAAGGGTTCTACATCGTCGGAGAGGGCTGCCCCCCCGTAAGCACCCGCTACCACCCCGATCAGGGTAATACCTACCTGAATGGAAGATAGAAAGTTTTCCGGCTCCTTCAGCAAATCAAGAACGATTCTGGCACTCATGCTACCCTTCTGAGCTTTTTGCTCAATCCGGTTTTTCTTTAAAGAAACCAGCGCAATTTCGGAAAGCGCAAAGATGCCATTGATTAAGGTCAGGATAAAAAGTATGAGTATTTCCATAGATCAATTAGCAAAAATCCCGGATACGCCTTAGGCAACCTGGGGGTAAAGTGTAGTATGATCCACTGATGGCTGAGTCACCAAAAAAATCTCAGTGGATGATGCAAATAAAGTTAGGAGTTACGCATAGTCATTTTGCAAACAGAAAATGTGCGTAGGGCGGGAAAAATCGCGCTTGCTGCGCAGCTTTTGTGTGCATGGCTATTATTTTTCCTTGATTTCTTTGGCGGCTGCCGTGCAGTTACTTTTTTGATCAAGCAAGAAAGTAACGAGACAACTAAGTTGCTTCTGCGTCAAAACAACCATTTTGCTAGCAGACTGCGAACTCCTATAAAGTATACGCTTTTCCTACGAAAATAGTAAAAAGAAAAAAGCATTCCACTTATTGATTTCTTTTCTTTCAGTGATACTTATAGATTCTTTAAAACGCTCGTACAATGATTTTGATCGCTCAGGCTAGGCTTATGAATTCCCTTCAACAATATCAATTTACTAACATAAAATCGCCTCAGGGTTATCAATATCACTGCAAATAATATTCATATGACCAGCCCAAAGTTTAGCTGTTTGATTACAGATTTCGTATACGATTCAAGCGAACTTGTAGCCTTACTAACTTTTTACGGTTCATCCGCTATTGCATGAAATCCATACCGCTTCACGTCAAGATCCTGATCGGATTAGGGCTTGGCGTCCTCTGGGGAATGATTAGCGTTTCCACCGCCCTCCCTTCCACCCTCACCACAAATTATATCGAGCCCATCGGTGCGGTGTTCATCGCTTTGCTTAAAATGGTGGCGATGCCGCTGGTACTGGCCTCCCTCATCGTGGGAGTCGCCAGCATGAACGATTTTAACAAGCTATCCCGCATCGGTGGCCGGACCATTGCTATTTATATCGGCACAACCATGATGGCTATCACCGTAGGTTTGCTGCTGGTCAACATTATTCGACCTGGTGTCCAGCTCCCGGATGATACCCGGAACAACCTGATGCAACTGTACGCCCAGAACGTAGCAACCAGCCTGGAATCGGCTTCCACGCTGGAGCAGCAATCGCCGCTACAGCCAATCGTGGATATTGTGCCCGAAAACCTCTTCTCTGCCATGACCAGCAATACGCAGATGCTACAGGTGGTATTCTTCGCGCTCATCTTCGGGATCGCCCTGGTGCGGATGTCGGCGCAAAAGAAAGACGTGGTGGTACACTTCTTCGACGCGGTCAATGATGCTATTATCCTAATTGTGGAATTTATCATGAAACTGGCCCCACTGGGAGTCTTCGCCCTGATCGCCACCCTGATTGTGGAAGTAGCCGGCGATGATCTGGGAAAAGCCCTGGATCTGCTGACCAGCCTGTTGTGGTACAGCGGCACCGTGCTGCTGGGCTTACTGGTTATTCTGCTGCTGGTCTACCCTATCCTGTTCCGCAGTTTTACCAATATCCGTTATCGCTCCTTTTTCAAAGGCATTCGTCAGACCCAGTTGCTGGCGTTCAGCACCAGCTCCAGCAATGCCACCCTACCGGTCACCATGCGAAACAGCGAAGAGAACCTGGGAATCTCCAAGGAAGTGTCCAGCTTTGTACTGCCGCTGGGTGCCACCGTCAATATGGACGGTACCAGCTTGTACCAGGGAGTAGCCGCAGTTTTCATCGCTCAGGCCCTGAACATTGATCTATCTATAACCGACCAACTCACCATTCTACTGACCGCCACGCTGGCTTCTATCGGTACGGCGGGCGTACCAGGGGCGGGCATGGTGATGCTCATCATTGTGCTGGAAGCTATTCACGTACCCGTGGCTGGTATTTCCCTGATCCTGGCCGTAGACCGCATCCTGGACATGTGCCGTACCGTGGTGAACGTCACCGGTGATGTGACTGTGGCTTCAGTGATCGACCGGGTTGAACGGAAGCGAAGCTCCCGGGAAGAAGCATCGAAAGCCAGTGTTTCTGCTTAAGTCCTCAAAACCACACTTTCAAATAGCTCAATAGTTCCTCGTACACCACCGGATTCACCGCTATCGCGATCATGATGGAAACAGCCAGACCGATACCGGCAAAAAGAACATCTTTGGTGATCATCCGCAGGGTTTTTCTCAGACTTTCAGGATGTTGCCTAAATTTCATGGCCAGTTCCCGACCGCCCAGCAATCCGATGAATACCCAGGTGGTGCTCATGGGAACGGTGCTGGCCCACTGAAACATAAACAGGATCAGAGCATACACCAGATCGATAAGCGTGGCAGCCCGCACATCCGTTACCTCGCTTTTTTCATTGACTACCTGCTGGATTTTATCGCCTTTCAGGTAAAAGATCAGTCCCAGTCCGAAGAAGATAAAGCCGGTAAACGCCAGCAACTGATAGATATCCAACTGCCGGGGAAGGTACACCGCGATGTTGGCGGCATCCTGCATGATCCAGACGGCCCAGAGGGTACCACTGGTCATCCACTGAGCCACATCCCAGGCCCGGTGTGCTTTTCCGATCAGCATTTTTTTGATCAACCGGGAAAGGAGATACCACACCGATAGGGCCATCACAAAGGCAATTCCATAGCCGGTCAGGCTTTTCTCCAGAATATCCACGATGGTATGAGGATCGGTGGTAAAGGAGCTCAGCAGCAGAAAGGTGGTCGACACCGGCATTCTCAGGCGGGTGATGATCAGCAGAAATAAAGGGGCGGCGATCTGCAAAAAAGCAAACTGTGTGGGTGCCCTCTCAAACCCTTTGGTGCTCAGCCGCTGATAGGTCACATCTCCGTCATACAAAAGCCAGCTACTGACTACCGTGATTACGAAGATCAGCCCGATGTACAGCCATAGATGCCACCACTTCCGGTGAGCGTTGGAGGCGATGAAGGTGCCTATGGTCTGAATACTGTCGTTGGCAATGGCCGAATACCCAGCCAGCACGAACCCAATCCACATGGCCACCGACGGATACGGGTAGAGGGCACCAGTAAGCAAGAATAAGAACCCGATGATAAGTAGGAAGTAGCGCTCCTGGCTGATCAATAAGCGGATCAGAGCAAAGCGACGGGCTTCTCGGGTCTGCGACAATGATTTTTCCTGAACATCCGGCATGATCTTTCTGATATTACTTGGTGGTGAAGTGTCTTGCTGAAGCTGCTTTTCTGTTTCGCAGGAAACTTCCTACCAAAGGCGGAAGTATCGAAAGCAGAATGATCGCGAAAACGACATACGTAAAATGCTCTTTGATCACCGGTAGCTGCCCGAAAAAATAGCCCAACCCCAGAAAGCTCACCACCCAGGCAATGGCTCCCAGCAGATTGTAAGCGGCAAATCTTTTGTACGGCATGGTTCCTACTCCCGCTACAAAGGGGGCAAAGGTCCGCACGATGGGTACAAAGCGAGCGTAGATAATCGTTTTACCTCCGTACTTCCGATAAAAGACTTGGGTCCGTTCCAGGTGCTCTCTTTTTAGTAGCCAGTATTTTTCTCTAAAGGCTTTAGGACCGATGTAGTTACCAATGTGATAATTTACTCCGTCGCCCAGCACCGCAGCTGTTATCAGTCCGCCACCCATCAGAAAAATATTCAGCTCGCTCCCCGGATGAGCCAGGATAGCTCCGGCAGCAAACAGCAACGAATCACCGGGCAGGAATGGCGTAACCACCAAGCCGGTCTCCGCGAAAATGATCAGAAAAAGAATCAGGTAGGTCCAGGTATGGTACTGACCCACCATGTCTATCAGGTGCCGGTCGATGTGCAGCAGAAAGTCGATCCAGGATTGTAGTAAGTCCAAGACAGTCGGGATTAAGTTTTGCTAAGCCGCCAGAGGTTCCCGAGCCTTTCGCACCTTGCTGTTCCGGTACCCGTAGCCGATGTACACTACCAGCCCGAAGACCAGCCAGAGGCCTAACCGGGCCCAGTTCTCCCACTCCAGGCTAAACATCAGCCCTACGTTAAACAGGATACCCAGCGAAGCGATCACGGGTAAGTATGGTACTTTGAAAGGGCGATGAGCAGTAGGCTCTTTATACCGCATACGCCACACCGCGATGCAAACCATGGTAAAAGCGAACAGCGTACCGATGTTCACCAGCTTGGCGATCAGCTCGATAGGGGTAACACTAGCCACCATTGCGACCACCAAGCCCGTAAGAATCGTTCCCCGAACCGGCGTACGAAACTTCTCATGGAGGTCGCCAAAAGTCTTCAGCGGCAGCAACCCATCCTGCGCCATGGCGTAGAACAACCGGGTTTGGGCCAGCATGGTGACCAGCAATACGGATGTAAGCCCGGCCAGCGCGGCCAGGGAGATGATCCACACCGCAAACGACAGATTATGGGCGGCAAAAGCAGCGGCAATCGGAGCAGTCAGATCCAGTTGGGTGTACTTCACCATGCCGGTCAGCACCAGCGATACCAGGATATAGAGCACCGTACAGATCAACAGCGACACCAGAATACCGAAGGGCACATCCTTACGGGGAGTATGCGCTTCTCCGGCCTGGGTGGAAACGGCGTCAAACCCAATGTAGGCGAAAAACACATAAGCCGCTCCGGCCAGTATTCCACTGATGCCAAAAGCTAAATCTCCACTGTCGTTGGTTGTTCTCTCCGGAATAAACGGGTGCCAGTTCTCCGGATTCACGTAAAACGCCCCTACCACAATCACGAAAAGTACCACTACCACCTTCATGATCACCATGATCAGGTTGGTACGGGCTGCCTCTTGAACTCCCCGAATCAGAATGAAAGTGATGACCAGCACAACGCAAAAGGCCGGCAGATTGATCGCCACCGGAATACTTCCTAGCGAAGGAAGATTCAGGCTAGAGTAATGAAGGGTCAATTCCGAAACCGGGCTCTGTTCCAGGAGATGACGGGCGGTATGGGCATCCTGCATCAGCCAGAGCGGCGGGCGAATGTGCAGCAGGTGCAGGATTTTCCCCAGATACCCCGACCAGCCTACCGCCACGGTGGCCGCACTCATAGCGTACTCCAAAATCAGATCCCAGCCGATAATCCAGGCGAACAGCTCCCCTACCGTAGCAAAAGAATACGCATAGGCAGAACCCTCGACGGGCAGCAGGGAAGCAAATTCGGCGTAGCACAAAGCGGCAAAAGCGCAGCCGGTACCGGCTACCACGAAGGACAGCACCAGTGCCGGTCCGGCAAACTCCCGGGCCGCCAGCCCGGTCATCACAAAGATACCTGCCCCAATCACAGCGCCTACTCCCAGTGAAGTCAGCGACCACTTTCCCAGGACTTTTTTCAGGCCACTGCGACGCATATCCTGGTCGTACATCGACAGCGGCTTTTTGATATTCTGATACTGCATATTAACTATAAGGATTGAATGAATAAAGTGGAAAAAGGGAGACTGGAGACTGGAGTCGGAAGTCAGAAGTTAAAAAACCTTTTAACCTTAAAACTTGGAACCAACAACCAAGCACGGGGTGCAATCCGCCAGTTAGCTATTTACATATCATGATTCAAATTAATACTCCGAAACAAGCTGGACGATACGAATCGGCATAGTGGCCGGAACCAGCCCTGATTTCAGTACAATACGCTGCCCTTTATCTCCGCAGACAAAAGCGGTGAACCCGCTTGCCAGCCCGGCTCGCGCTTCCCGACTGATCAGGTAGATATCGCGGGTCAGTGGATACTTCCGCTGAGCCAGATAGGCTGCATAGGGCTGGTAGTAGTGTGATGAGTCCTCGGCCTGCCGGGGTGCAATGGCCGCTACCCGGATTTGCCGGAGAAAGCGGTTCACTGTGCTGTCATCCTGGTCGCTGATCCAGCTTACCCCGATCAATCCCAGAGCCTGAGGGTTCTGGGTAACATAGTTGATCACTTCTTCATGATCATTTAGTGCAAAACAGTAGTCCGGCAGCGTATCTGTATGAGCTATTGAATCTTTCAGCCACTGAATAATGCCTGATTGGGAATGATCAAAAACCAGTTGTACCTGATCCTGGGAGAGCCCTCCCGGCCGTGATGACCAGGAATTAAGGTTACCTCGTAGCAGGTCCACCACCTCCTGATATGAAAAAAGAGTATCGGGATTGGTCCGGTTCAGAATAAGTGCAATGCCATCTACGGCCGCTTTCACCTGCTGAGGCACTATTTTTTGTGCTTCCAGTGCCTGTAACTCTTCCGGATACAGCTTTCTGCCCACTACGACCAGAGAAGCCCGATTCTGCAATAACTGCTGAATAGCCTTTCCTTCTGAATCGTAGGTGCCCGTGATGCTTGCCTGAGGGTAGATCTGTTCAAATGCCTGAATCTCGGCACTAATCAGTGGACGAAAGGCTTCATCTACTACCATTGCTACCTGCCCGGAGGTAGGGGTGCTCAAAGGAGAATCCGGCTCTTTTTGCCTGCACCCCCCTATTCCGATCAGCAACAAGCATCCTAACCAATAGAGTCTCCGCCTAGCCATTACTTAAAGTATTTTTCGTACGTCCGAATGGCCCGATAGATACCGTACCCTACGAAGATAATACTCAAGGCCACTACCTCGATCTTAGGAATAACCAGGGCTTCCTCACCGGAACGCATAAGGTAGATACCTAAGGATACATAGACCAGGGCCATCACCATGGCTCCGTACCTCATTAACATGTTCAGGGTTTTATCTCCTGAAGGTTGCACATTGGTTTTCATAACTACGCTAATTTAAATTTAATGGGTAACATCATACTGACTTTCACTTCCTGCTTGTTCTGCTTACCGGGTTTCCAGGGCGGCATTTGGGAAATCACCCGAACGGCTTCCTGATCACAGTCCCGGAAAATACCTTTCATCACCTCTACAGCCTCTATGGTTCCGTTAGTGCCGATAACAAACTTGACATACACGGTGCCCTCGATACCCATGCGGCGCGCACTGGCCGGATAGCGAAGGTTTTTTTGCAGGAATTTGGCCATGGCCTCCATCCCGCCGTCAAACTCGGGCATCTGCTCGACAAACTGATAGATGGCTTCCTCCGGGGCGGGTACTTCGCCACTGCCCTCAACCGGAATATCCATCATCACCTCGCCGGTACCGGCAATATCTTCCAGCCCGGTTTCTACCTGCTTAATTTCTTCTATAGTGGGCAGGGGTTCTTCTTCCGGTAACTCCTGGGTAGTTACTTTAGGAGGTACATATTTCACCACTTTCTTCACCGGCGGGGGAGCCTCAGTTTGAGGCGGAGGAACCTGCTCGATGGGGGGCGGTGGCGCCAGCTCTGTGTAATGAATGGTTCTGGCCGGTAACGTCTTCATCTCTTCTTCGGCATGCAACCACCCTAGCATAGTGGGAAACATGATCAAAATCACGAGAACCCCTACTGCCAGCGCAAAAGCCTTCAACACTTGTTCGGCGTAGTGCTTTCTGATCTGATAGGCACCGTAGTTCCGGTTGCGATGTTCAAACAGAAGATCGTTCCAGGATGGCGCACTGTGATGATCCAAGTTCATAGTTTTGACAGATTAGAAGGTGGATGGATTAGCGTCAGGTCCTCCGGGGTTACGTCTACCAGTGCAAACCGCCCGATAGCACTGATCTCCATCTCGTCCAGAATATCCACCATGTTTTTGTAGTTGGATTTGTCGGTGGGTTTGATGAGTACCACCATATCTTTTAATTGGCTATTCTGGGTCAGAAGCACCTTCCGTATTCCTTCGGAGGAATAGTCTGTGACGTCAATCTTAGGATCGGTAATGCCCACGAACCAGTAGATCTGATCTTTCTCATCCAGAATAAGTGTAAGTACTTTCTTTTCATTCACTAGCGGAAGCTCGGTGTCTTCCTTAGGTTTCTCAGGCATGGTGATTTCCATCGTCTGAGGTTTGGTGAAGGTAGTGGTCAGCATGAAAAAGGTTAGCAGCAGAAACGCCAGATCCACCATAGGGGTCATATCAATGCGCGTGCTGCTTTTCTTACTTCGAACCTTCCCCTCCTTCGCCGGTTTACCTTGTTCTGATACTTCAGCCATTGTCGTATCGTTTAAGAGGTTTTCTCTAAATCTGTAATCATATTGAAGCGATTGATCCGGCTGTCCTGTAGGGTATTGAGCACCCGCTTCACTACCGGATATGCCACGTCCTTATCCCCTTTCAAAGCGATCCTCACCTTGGGGTTTGCCATTCTGGAGAAGACAATCCAGTCGGCCAGTTCGTTATGCAGAGAGTCGCATGGGATGCCGGGTTGGAACACGCTTTTCCTTTCTTCAGGGGATATATCCAAATAGGACTTCAGACTTCCCATAGGCATTCCCATGCTGGATAACACTGAAAACTGATAGGCTTCTTCTGAACTGAAAGTCACTCCGTACTTCTCTGCTATTTTTTGCAATAGCTTTTCCCGAGTGCTTCGCCCATCTACATTAAAAAACACCCGGCCGTCGCTGGCCATAGAAATAGTCAGCATATCTGTTTCGGGCAGCTTAAGGTCCGAAATCGAACTTGGCGTGTCTACCACAATAGGCTCTTCGGCCACAAACTTGGTGGTCAGCATGAAGAAGGTCACCAGCAGGAAGGCCAGGTCCACCATCGGGGTCATGTCCAGTAGAGGGCGCGACCGCTTGACTTGTACCGTTTCCATAAAATCAGGAAGCTATCTTTTGGGTTTCGCTGGTGCGAGTAGCCGCAAAATTCTGTACGATGCTGTAGGCCGCTTCATCGATGCTGTAGGTAAGCGTATCAATTTTACTGGTGAAGTAATTGTAAAAGATGATCGCCAGTGCTGAGGTACCAATACCCAAAGCCGTATTGATGAGAGCTTCGGAGATGCCATTGGCCAGGGCCACCGCATCCGGCGCACCAGCGGTAGCTAACGCAGCAAATGCCTTGATCATGCCCAGCACCGTTCCCAGTAACCCCATTAGTGTAGCAATGGAAGCAATGGTAGAGATAATCACGAGGTTTTTCTCCAGCATCGGCATCTCCAGTTGAGTCGTTTCCTCAATATCTTTTCTGATCGCCAGAATCTTTCTATCCTGATCCAGGTGGATGCTATCTTTCATTTCCTCATACTTCAGCAGACCGGCCCGTACCACATTGGCTACCGATCCTTTCTGACGGTCGCAAAGATGAATTGCCTGATATAGATCTCCGGCTGAAAGGTGACGCTTCACCGCCCGTACGAAGTCCTTCACGTTACCCCGCCCTCTGGCTCGGGCGATGGTAAACAACCTTTCGGCAGCGAAGGTCAGCACCATCATTAATAATGCTAAAAGAATGGGAACAATAAATCCACCCTTATAAATAATACCCAGATAGTTGCCCGGCATCGGGTGGTTGGCCGGATCGCCGCCCTGAAAGTTTTCAGGGTTTCCCAATACATACACGTATAAAAGTATAGCCAGAACGATCTCCAGCGGGATGACTGTCGCAGCAAATACGGTTTTCAGGTTATTAAAGAAATGAACAGACGTTTTCATGATTTTGAAGCATTATATTTTGAACGTGATGGACTTGCCATCATAGAAAAGTAGTTTGATAAAGTGACTCCGGGCAGGAGAATATGTCCCCTGAGTTTAACAGAATGAGCCAGTGCTAATTCCGGTAACAACAAAGCAGGATGTATACTGGTACTGTAGAACTTACCCACCTGCCCCCCTGGCACATTTGCTTCAGTAGCATCTGCTGAAACCAGGTCCAAACGTTATTCCAGGCACTTGCGGCTACTGGCATTTGCTTTTTATCTGTGGCAGGGGAAACCGACCTTATTATTTCATAATCGGAACTGACCTGGGCACTTAGTGGCTGAGACCGGGCATGATTGGCCACGCTCTCCTGAACCGGCTGTACAGCTCCGCTCGGCACCTTCGAGGGTACCTCATCAATAATTAGTCCTGCCCAAAAGAATACCACGCTTATCAGCCTCGCCAGCACAAAGTAGTTGTTTGAATGACTCTTCACGAATGCGGTATTTTTGATTTCAATGTATGCTTGTGTCTTTGCCGGAACCAGGAAAGCAGGATCGGCACCGAAGTGATCAGGATCAGGGCGATAACCAGCAGTTCTACAGAGTGGATGAGGTCAGGAAATTGCTGCCCCAGCCAGTAGCCGCTTCCCACCATTACCGATACCCAGGCTCCGGTTCCCAGCGCATTGTATACCAGAAACGTTCCCCAATGGGCCTTAACTAACCCGGCCAGAATCGGGAGAAAGGTCCGGGCCACGGGCAGGAAACGTCCTATCACAAAAGCGGCGTTACCATACCGGAGGTAATAATCTTCGGCGATAGAGAGGTATTTCTTATTGAAGAAAATATTTTCTCGTTTTGGCAACAGATACCCCCCGGTCTTAAACCCAAAGGCATACCCGGCCACCGAGCCCAGAAAACCGGCTACGGTCAGGCCGAGTATGAGTTCGTGCAGACTTACATCCAGGTATATCGTGCCGCACAAAAGACCAGCGGTGAGGAGCAGGGAATCGCCCGGCAGAAAGACACCCACGAAAATCCCGGTTTCCAGGAAGATGATCAGCAGTAGCAACCATATCCCACCCTGTTTCAGAATGGTTTCCGGATTAATCCAATCCATCCAACTAACCATCATTTCCTCCATACCTACTTCTTCTATACCTTATGCAATTCCCGGTTACTGCCTTTTTCCCTGGTAGGTTTCTTTCTTTCCTGAGCGGCATCCAGGGCCAGCGGAGCGGCAATAAAAATAGAAGAGTACGTACCTACGACCACTCCCACCAGCAGTGCGAAAGAGAAACCTCTCAGCACCTCACCGCCAAAGATCAGCAGAATCACGACCACAATAAATACGGTCAATGAGGTGACGACCGTCCGGCTCAGCGTATCATTGATAGCCTGGTTGTAGATCGCTGATGAGTACTTCCGATTGTCGTGAGAAAATTCCCGGATACGGTCAAACACCACTACGGTATCATTAATAGAGTACCCGACAATCGTCAGAATTGCTGCAATAAATACCTGGTCTACCTCAATCACCAGCCCCGCGACCCGGGCCATAGCATAAGCGGCAAATACCATCAACACATCGTGAAACAGCGCCACCACCGCTCCCAGCCCGTACTGCCACTTACGGAAGCGTAACAGAATATACAGGAAGATCACCACGAGCGTGCAGATCACCGAAGATTGGGCCGCGTCTTTTACGTCCTTGGCAATCGTAGCTCCCACCTTGGTACTACTAATGATCTCCGGATGCTCATCTTCAAAACCTTGCAACCCTTTCTCAAACGCCTGCTGCACCTGCTGATCAGCCTCGCCGGAATGGTCATGCGCCAGATAACTAGTCGTAATTTTTAGCTGGTTCGCCTGGTTAAAAGTCTTCACTTCTACCCCCTCACCCTCGAAGGCGGTCAGCATAGCTGAACGTGCCTCTCCGGCTGCCACCGGCTCATCAAAACGGACTACGTAGCTTCTTCCTCCCTTGAAATCCACTCCCACATTCAGCCCGCCCTGAAGCAGTATGCTTACCAACCCGATGAGAATCACCAAAGAGGAAAAACGATAGGCCCATTTTCTTTTACCGATAAAATCAAAGGAAGTATGCCGGAACAACCCCTGGGAAAGAGCTGTACCAAAGCGAACAGCCTTGCCTCTTTTGGCCAGGTATTCCATCATCAACCGGCTCAGGAACACCGCCGTAAACAGGGATGACACAATACCGATCATCAGCACTACCGCAAAACCTTTAATACCCCCGGAACCAAAATAGTAGAGAATGGCCCCGGTCAGGAAAGTAGTGGCATTGGAGTCGATGATGGCACTGTAAGCTTTATCATAACCAATTTTAACGGCATTCTTTAGGGGTTTTCTCTGCTTCAATTCTTCTTTGATCCGCTCAAAGATCAGCACGTTGGCATCTACCGACATACCTACTGTGAGTACCAGTCCGGCAATACCCGGCAGCGTGAGTGCGGCTCCCAGTTGCGCTAGTACACCGATGATGAAAAAGATATTAAACAGCAGCGCAATATTGGCAATGACCCCCGCCCCTGCGTAGTACGTCATCATAAACAAAACCACCAGGCTTAGTCCGGCAGCCATCGATACCACTCCCTGAGCAATGGCTTCGGCACCCAGCGAAGGCCCGACTACCGCTTCTTCTACGATCTGTACCGGAGCAGGCATCTTCCCGGCTTTCAGAATGTTGGCCAGGTCCTGAGCTTCCTGCAATGTGAAATTACCCGCAATAGACGAACGCCCGTTGGGAATTTCCGACTGTACTACCGGGGCCGAGTACACCTGATCGTCCACCACAATGGCAATCCGGCGACCGATACTCTCCGCGGTGATCTTCTTCCATTTCCGACTGCCTTCCGTATTCATCTGCATCACCACCGAGGGTTTTCCCTCTTCCAGGCTCTGAGCAGCATCAATCACCACGTCTCCGGCCAGCATCATAGAAGCATTCCGCTCACTTCGGATGGCAAACAACTCCAGCACTCCCTCTTCGTCTTCCGTCTGTCCGAACGAATTCTGAGGTTTCACTTCCCAGAGGAAGGTAATCCCTTCCGGTAGCAGTTTTGCCTTCTGCAACTCCCGAATGGTTTCGCTAATCGTGGCAGTATCGGCCAGAGCATAGGCTAAGCCATAGGGGGAAGCTGATAAGTCCAGGAGGGGGAAGGCAGAGGTAGCTCGGGTAGTATCTTCCAGTAACTGATCCTCTAACGAAAGGGAATCGGAGGTTGATGGGGATACCTGTGCATGGATCTGATGTTGCTGATTCCAGTAAGTGCGGGCAGCCTGCCAGTAGGGCATCGTCTCCTCCAGCTCCATGACCTGGCGAAATTCCAGTTTGGCTACTCCCTGCAACAATTTACGCACCCGTTCGGGCTGGTCCACACCGGGCATTTCCAGTTGAATCCGCTCCGTTCCGGGCAGTTGCTGCAAGGTGGGCTGGGCTACTCCGAAGCGGTCAATCCGGTTTCTGATAATCTCAAAAGAACGATCCACCGCACCATTGATCTCTTCGCGAATGAAGTCCAGTACTTCCGCATCGGAAGAGCTGCTGTTCACGTGATCCTGGTTCCGGCTATTGGCAAAAATAGTCCGAAGTGGCACATCGGGAGCCAGATTCTTGTACTGCTGATAGAAGAGGTTGATGAACGGTTCGTTTTCTTCTTTCTGAAGCTGATCTGCTTCGGCAACGGCTTGCTGAAAGGCCTGCCCCGGGTGGTTGTTGGCTAAAGCTCTCAGAATTTCTACCGGCGACACCTGCATGACTACGTACATTCCGCCCTGCAAATCCAGTCCCAGATTTAGTTCTTTTTCCTTTACATCCCGAAACGTGTAGGGATATCCTAACAGGTGATAAACCGGCTGTTCCCAGAGGGAATCCTGGTAATGCTCTTTCTTCTCTGCATTCACCAGCCCCTGCGTATCAGTAGCATAGACGGTAGCTTCCCGCTGAATTTTCTGGGAAACGTACGTAAAAGAAAGTGAATACAGGCATATAAGCGATACAATGATCGTCAAAATGACCACAACATTTTTGTTTTGCATAGTTGTGTGCTAATAAGTTTGATGATATGAATAATAAGAATAGAAGAGTGTACGAAAGGGAGCAGACGATCTCCACTCCCCGTCGACCTTGATTTACAAGTGAACAACTTGCTTTTTATGAGTTATATCCCGCAGGATTTTATCCCCGTAGATCCAGATGAAGGTATCCAGTTCTTTAAAGTTGTACTCTTCCATCATCACCTGACTGCGAAAAGCAAGCATCCATTTTTTGAACCGGGCATACTGATAAAAATCACTGGCAAGCAACGGCCGTTGATTTACCTCCTGCCCGTAGAAAGTCAGTAAACGATGCATAGTGGGGTCGTAAATCGGATACTCCCATAGATTGTGCCAGTTGCAGTAGCGGGAAGCGAAGCTGTACAGGAAATAAGTATGTCCTCTCACTTCCAGATGAGCGATGGCATCCACAATATCCGGTGCTCCCTGTTCCAGACTCTCATCAATGTGCAGAGAAGCAATATGGTCGGCCATGATCTGCCGACTGTATACTCGGTCATCAATATGATCATGCTCCATGGTGCTGATCTTTACCAAAATTTCCGAAGCATCTTCGTTAAGCGGATTTTTTTTGAAGTAAGCCATCCGCTTCTGATCGCCGTCAAAATATCGTTCACCCTGACGAAAGACATCCAGATAATGATGCACAACTTCCTGAAAATCTTTAATAACCATAGCTGTTTGAGATTAAGGGATAATAAAGTAAAAGGTCAGGATATACTGTTGCGGCACAAATCTGTATTCCATGCTCCGTACGGTATTCATCCTGATTGGCTTTCTTCTGGTGGGATCGAGAGTAGGTTAATAGCTACGCTAGAAGTTCAGACTTTCCGATGTGCTCACCAAGGTCAGTAGATTCATGGATAACTCACAAAAGTATGGTATTGAACCCTGGGAAAAGCATGCGATAGGACAGCGAGCATATGGCAGCCATCGTTACATACTTCTTTAACCGGAAGAAAGTAGTTTAAAAAAAGAAAGGCTATGGAGCTAAGGCACTCAGATGAGTGTAATAGCTATTGAAAGAAGAGGGATTGACAAAGAAAGCCTGGCAGTTCTGATAATGAATGCTGGTGGCACTGATCAGAGTAAAAGCCTTGGCAATCCAGTAAAAGAGAAATGTCGTCAGCACCAGTTGGGGCGACATATCAATATAAAGAGCTTTGTTGGAAACGTTCTTTTGAACACCCGCCTGTTTCGGATGATGATCCCGATCAGGTGCCGGTAAGTCACTGGCATACAAGCCCTCAGCCATAAGCAACTGGGCTACGAAGGCAAGCAGAAAACAGACTTTTATCCAGGCGAATCGCTTCATGGCAAATCAAACTTGAGCGAATATACGAGAAAGCCATGCAGCTTGTTGAGCGGACGGATTAAATATTTTCTTACTAAAAAAGAATCATATCCTTTCCGGTTTTTAATCAATTTCCATCTGCTTTTCCACTGTCGCTAGCCTGACCTTCGGAAAGCTTCCGCGTAAACCACCAGTACAGGGGAACGCCCGTTAGCATGAGCACCAGCCCGATAGAAGCCTCCCGAGGCCGACTGATCATGGTATTGACCAGCAGGAAAGCACAAAACACTACTACGATGGCCGGTACTACCGGATATCCCCACACTTTGTAAGGCCGGTAGGCGTCCGGCATTTTCCGGCGTAAGATGAATACTCCCAGCGTGGTGGCCCCGTAGTAGATAAAGACCGCAAAAATGATCATGTCGGTAAGTTGATCAAAGGTACCGGAAAGTACCAGCAGGCAAGCCCACGCTCCCTGGTAGCGTAAGGAATTGATCGGCACCTGGGCCTCATTCAGCTTGGCCACTGGCGGAAAAAACAAGCCTTCCCGCGCCATCGCAAAGTAAGGGCGGCAACTGGCCAGGATGGTGGCATTGGTGCAGCCAAAGGTCGTCAGCAGGATCAACCCGGCGATGAATAAAGCACCGTGATCTCCCCAGAAAACCCGTACCGCTTCTATCGCCGCAACCTTATTCCCGGCTTCATGAATCTCTTCCAGAGCAGTTACTGGCAACAACGACAGATATGTGGTATTGACCAGCAAATAGAGGCTGATCACCACCAACACGCCAATAGCAATGCCCCGGGGGATGTTGCGGTTGGCATCTTTCACCTCTCCCCCCACGTACCCGATCACCGCCCAGCCCTGGTACGCCCAGAAAGCGGAGAGCATAGCCGTAAACACCGCACTCACCGTGACCGGCGTATGAGTCGATGATACTTTTATATGTTCAGCGATGTGAGCCTGCCCGCTGCTTAGCCCGAAAATGATGATGATAGAAATACCACTAATGACCAGTAATAGAATAGCCATGCTCACCTCAGCGCCGGCTTTCACCCCCCGGGTATTCACCCAGGTAAGCAGCAGAATCAGCAGGATCGCCACCAGCTTGATATGAAAATCAGCAAAGGGATAAAACACCCCGCCCAGACTGAAATCTGCCCAGGAGGTAAGCACCAGCGGAATTGCTATGATGCTGTGTAAGGACTGAGCAAATACGTAGGCCAGTGAGGAGATAGCCGCGGTTTGAATGACCGCAAACAACGACCAGCCAAATAGAAAAGCAAAAAAACGATTGTATATTTTCTTATAGTAGACATATTCACCCCCGGTATCGGCCAGCAGCCCGGCCACTTCGGCATTGCTCAGGGCACCCAGCAGGGAAATGATGCCAGCCAGTATCCAGCAGATCAGAATCCATCCCGAAGAATGGAGGTCGGCTGCCATGGGAGCTATCTTTTTGTACACCCCCGAGCCAATAATATTGCCAATGACCAACACGATCACCAGCCGAAGCCCCAGCGAGCGATTAAGATGATTCGTAGCGGAAGTTTTCAATGGAAATGTAGTTAACCCATAATCCGTAAGAAATTCGTATCAGCCTTACCCGGAGCTGTTAGGCCAACGCAGCTCATAGCCCGGAGACTATCGATATACACATTTTCATCCAATGTTGCGCTATTGTGGCAAGAGGGTATACAGATAAACCGTGTAAAAAAGCAGTAAAATAGCGCCCTCCCAGCGTTGCAGCACAAACCCGGTTCTCACCAGGGGAATCAGCAGAATGGAGATACCTACCATGACCAGGCTATCCGTCAGAGCAATATCGGGAGACCGGATGGGGGTGATCAGTGATGATATGCCGAGAATGGTCAGGATATTGTAAATGTTAGAACCCACCACATTGCCTAATGCAATGTCGGACTGTTTTTTCAGCGCCGCCACCACCGAGGTAGCCAGTTCGGGCATGCTGGTTCCGGCCGCCACAATGGTAAGGCCGATCACGGCATCGCTCACCTGAAAAAGCCGGGCCAACCGCACCGCACTATCGACCAGTAGGTTGGAGCCCAGAATCAAAACGCCTAATCCACCGACAATCATCACTACATCGAACCACCAGGGACGCACCTTAGGCAAGGCATCCTGAAACTCCTCTTTTACCTCGCTATTCGTGTCTTTCCGAGACTGCCGGATGACAAACCAGGTATACAGCACACTACTGGTAGCCAGGATAAGCCCTTCTACGCGGCTGATGGCGTGGTTGAAAAAGAGAATCAGAAAAGCCAGGGCCGTCAGCACCATCACCGGTACGTCAAACCGGAGAACAGCAGCTTTCACCTGGATGGGGTAGCACAGTGCGGAAAGCCCCAGAATCACTCCGATATTAAACAGGTTGGAACCCACGACATTACCCACCGCAATACCACCGTTACCCGTCAGGGAAGCCTGAATGCTGACGACCAGTTCGGGAGTGCTGGTCCCGAAGGCCACCACGGTAAGCCCCACAACCAGCGGAGTAATTCCCAGTTTGGTAGCCAGCGAACTGGCTCCGTTGACTAACCCGCTGGCTCCGAAATACAGTAAAACCAGCGACAGCAGTATCCAAAGAATATCAATAATCATGAACGATACACTTATATGAGTTACTAAAGTGGTTGGACAGTTTAAGGTTACAGGTTTAAAGTTTTAGTCATTTGATCGGGTGCCGGACGCCGAACGCCAAACGCTCGTCGCCCGGCGCAATCAGGCAGTTAATACATTTTAAACGTGAAATAACGCTGCCGCACTACTTAATTCTCTTTATACCTATAACTCACCTTATTTTCCGGAAGGAAGTTATAAGCCTGAAATAGCTTTATCATGATCAGCTCGCACTGTTTCCTGGGTCGTTTCCTCCGGCAGAGGCTTGCTCCGCCAGAAGGTGGCCAGGATAGAGCCGGTTACGTTCATGACCGGCCCAAAGATGGCGGGAGCCAATCCTACAGTGGCGATCTTTCCCAACTCGTTTGCCAGGGCTGATGCCAAGCCTCCGTTCTGCATTCCTACCTCCAGGGCTACGGTTCGGCAGTCCCGCTCCGGTAATCGGCACAGCCGGGCACCCCAGTAGCCCAGAAAATACCCCAACAGGTTGTGAACAATTCCGGCCACGAGCAGGATCAGCCCTACTTCCAGCAGCGCATCCCGGCCCGCCGCCGTGATGATGGTGATGATGTAGGCAATGCCGAACATGGACACTCCCGGCATGGCTTCATCCAGCCACCTGAACCGCCCGTGCGCCACATGGTGAAAAATCAACCCGGCCACCACCGGAAGCACCACAATCTTCATCATATCGATCATCATGGACAGCGTACTGATCTCCAGAAACTCTCCGGCCAGCCCGGCCATCAGCAGCGGAGTGATCAGCGGAGCCAGCAGGGTAGCTAAGGCCGTCAGCGTAACTGACAGGGCCAGGTTAGCCTTCGCCAGATACGACATCACGTTGGAAGCCAGCCCACTGGGCACCGAGCCAATCAGAATGATTCCGGCAGCAATCTCTGGCTGCACTCCCAGCAGATGGGCCAGACTGAAACCTACCAGCGGCATGATGGTAAACTGGCACAGCATACCCACCACCACGCCCCGGGGCATCCGGACAACCCCGGCAAAATCCTGCATACTCATGGTCGTTCCCATCCCGAACATGATGATTTGCAGCAATGGGGTGAACAGCCGTTTCAGATCAAATCCCCCGATTTGCCGGAAGTACTCGGGATGAAACATCGCCGCCGTGACCGAGGCCAGAATCAGTAAGGTAAACGAGAACCCTCGCAGTGCTTCGTAGCTTCGGAACGCCAGGGACAGGCACAGGAAAAAAGCCGTGAGTAACCAGCCTGTTCCCTCTCCTCTTCCTGTCATTAGCAAAATGCCCGTCAGCACTGCGATCAGGGCGGCCGTTCCAACGAAGATCCGGGCCAGGGTGGGCTGAGATGTAGGAGTAATTTTCATAAGGTTGTTTCAATGGAAATGCCGT
The DNA here is from genome assembly GCF_022458895.1 of Roseihalotalea indica. Next base: position 1,028,511 of record NZ_JAINFL010000004.1, read on the forward strand.
AAATGATTGATGAACGATGAGTTGGGGTGAATCAAAGTCATTCTCCCGAGCACCATCACGCGTTGATGACCTGTGGTTTTCGCTGCTTTCTTGGTCGGGTCAGCTTGTCTTTGAGCCGGGCCGAAAGCAGGTACATCACCGGAACCAGGATCAGCGTCAGGAAGGTGCCGAAGAGCAATCCGAAGATCATGGTCCAGGACAAAGGTCCCCAGAACGCTACATTATCGCCTCCGAAAAAGATACGAGGATTGAGTTCGGTGAACATCGTGACAAAGTCAATATTCAGCCCGGCGGCCAGCGGGATCAGCCCCAGTGTGGCAGCCAGCGCCGTGAGAATGACGGGAGTCATCCGGATGCGAGCTGCTTCGGCAATGGCTTTCCTCAGCGGGGTCCCCTGCGCAATGAGCAGGTCGGTAAACTCCACCAGCAGGATTCCGTTTCGTACCACAATCCCGGCCAGCGCCATCAGCCCGATCCCGGTCATCACAATGGATATTTCCATGCGGAAGAGCGAGAAACCGATCAGCACCCCGATCACGCTGAGGATGATTTCCGACAGGATGATCAGCGGTTTACTCAGGGAATTGAACTGTACCACCAGGATCATGAAGATCAGTCCGGCCGCCACCAGAAAGGCTATGTTCAGAAAATCGGAGGTCTCCTGCTGCTGCTCCTGCTCCCCGGTCATGCTGATCTCCACTTCGGTCGATCGGGGGAAGGAAGTGATCTGATCCTGAATATCGGCTACCACCTGGTTGGCCGTGAAGCCGCTCAGCACATTGGAGGAGAGCGTGATCACCCGCTTCTGATCCACCCGGTGGATACCGGCGTAGCTGTTGGTATACTGACTGCGGGCAATGGCCGACAGCGGCACCTGTCGTACGGCTCCACCCATGCTCATGTCCCGGAAGACGACCGGCAGGTTCATCAGCATGTTGATGTCATTGCGCTGCTCGGGCCGGATACGCAACTGAATGGGATAATCATCGTTCTCGTCCCGGAACTTGGAAATCTCTTTGCCGTAGAGCGCCGTTCGCAGAGCCGCTCCTATCTGACCGGTAGAGATCCCCTCCCGGTTGGCTTTTTCCCGGTCAATCATCACGGTGATCTCCGGCTTGTTGTTCTGGAAGTCCGACCTCAGCTCTTCCACTCCCGGTATCTGCATAGAGTCCAGGTAGTTCTTCAGTTGGTCGGCGGTGGCTACCAGTACGTCAAAGTCATCGGCAGCAATCTCAATATTGATCGGCTTGCCGGTAGGCGGCCCGTTCTGCTCCTGACTCACCGAAATCTCCGCTCCCCGGATTCCCCGCACGGCTTCCCGAATCTTGTCCAGATACGCGACGGTAGACTGCCCGTCCCGTTGCGCGAAGGGCACAAATGCCACCGACACTTTCCCCAGATGCGGACTGGCCTGAGTTCCGCCCTCCATCATGTTCTCACTGGCTCCCACCGCTACGTTGGCAATCACCGACTCTACGACCGGATTACCCTCACCCACCACTCCGATCACCCGCTGCTCTACGACGCTGGTAATAGAATCCGTCACCCGCTGGTCCGTACCGATGGGCATCCGGATAAAGGTGTAGATAAAGTTCGGATCTCCCTGCGGGAAAAATACCACCGGCGGCTGACGCCAGGCGGTAAACATGATAGAAAAAAACAGCAGTAGCACCGAGCCCAGCGCTACCCCGACCGGTCGCCAGCCCCGCAGACACCAAATGACGATCCTCTGGTAGCGATCCTGTACCCGGGGCCAAAAGTTGTGCTGAAATCCTCGTATGACTTTGGCCAGAAAAAAGTGGTGCAGTGCGTAGAGCAGAAAGATAAAAACAACTAAGTTGCCCATTCCCACTAACCCGGTCACGTAAAACATCAAAGCTAACGCACCGAAGATGACGGCGGTCACTTTAAATCCCCGGCTCAGGCGCGTTCGCTGCGTTTCATCCTGATGAGGCTTCATAAAATCTACCGCGAATACCGGGTTGATGATATACGCTACCAGCAGCGAAGCCAGCAGGGTGATGATGAGGGTGATGGGCAGGTAGAACATGAAACTACCCACCACTCCCGGCCAGAACGCCAGGGGCACAAAGGGAGCCAGCACCACCAGCGTACCGGACAGTACCGGCAGAAACACCTCACCCGCGGCGATCTTGGCCGCCCGCTTCACCGCCACCTTACCGTTGTCAAAAATCCGGTGGGTGTTTTCAATCATTACGATGGCATCGTCCACCACAATACCCAGCGCCAGCAGGAAGGAGAACAGCACCATCATGTTCAGAGTAAACCCCAGCGAGGGCAGCACCAGAAAAGCAATGAAGCTGGAGATGGGCACCGACAGCCCGACAAAGATGGCGTTGGTAGCCCCCATGAAAAACATCAGCACCAGCGTCACCAGAATAAACCCAATGATGATGGTATTGATCAGGTCGTGCAGGGTGACCCGGGTGTTATCCGACTGATCGGCGGTGATGCTCACGTTAACTCCTTCGGGCAGGACCTGCTTCTCAAAGTCGGCTACCAGGGTGTTGATCTGGTCGGAGGCATCAATCAGGTTCTCCCCTCCCCGCTTGATGACATTCAGAGTGATCACGTTTTTCTCGTCCAGCCGGGCAAAGCTCTCCTGTTCTTCGTGAGAATCTACCACCTCGGCTACATCGTTAAGATACAGTTTGGCTCCCTGAATAGACCCGATGACGGTGTTGCCGATCTGCCCGGCCGAAGCGTATTCCCCGTTGACACTCAGCGAGCGCTTAACGCCATCGCCTGATAACTGTCCGCCCGATACGATCATGTTTTCGTAGCGAATGGCACTCTCAATATCATCCAGGCTCACTCCGGCCAGAGCCGCCCGGAACAGGTCCACATTGATCTGTATTTCCCGCTCCAGGGCTCCCACAATATCTACCCGCCGGATCTCCGGCAACGCCTCAATCTTCTCCTGCAACTGATCGGCGTAGGTCTTGAGCGTAGTCAAGTCGTAATCCCCGGAAATGTTTACGTTCATGATCGGCACCTCGGAGATATCGATATCCATCACCTGCGGATCGTCGGGCAAATCATTGGGCAGTTCGGGCATGGCACGGTCAACGGCATCCTGCACTTCCCGCTTGGCTTCGTCTACATCTACGTCCGTTTCAAACTCGACGATGAGGTTAGAAAAATCCTGTACGGAGTTACTGGAAATCTTTTTCACGCCCGCGATAGACTTCACCTCTTTCTCCAAGTGCTTGGTCACCAAACTTTCCATATCGGCCGGGGAGGTGCCGGGGTACACGGTAGCCACGTAGATCTGAGGAAAGACCACTTCGGGAAACTGTTCCTTAGGCATGGAGATGTAAGAAAATATACCGGCCAGCGTGATGATGATGGTCGCGATATAAATGCTCATCTTATTATCAATCGCCCAACTGGTGGGCCGGAATTCTTGCTGGGTATCTTCCATAGAAGTAGGGATATGAGGAATGATAGAAAGGACACTATAAGCGAATCAGCTCACCGTCGCGAAGCCCCTGAAAGCCGACCGTGATTACCTGGTCGCCGGGCTGTAGTCCGGAGGTGGCCTGTACCTGATTGCCGTAGACCTCCGATACTTCCACCACTTTTCTCCGGGCTACGGTGCGGTTCCCTTTGGCTTCGGCCACGTACACCACGTTCTGCCCTTTTACCGCCTGCACCACACTAACCGGCACGACCACCGCGGAGGGCTCATGGTGAAAAACCACTTTGACGATAGCCGCCATATTCGGGCGTAGCTCCGGCATAGACGGCAACTTAACCTCCAGTGTAAAACTGCGGGACAGCGGGTTGATGTTGGTTCCCACAAAACTCACCGACGCGTCCAGGGTCTTGTCCATTTCGGGGATGGATATACTGACCTGATCGCCTTTCTCAATCCGGTTGATATAGGCCTCCGATATATCTGCTTTCAACTTCATCTGGTCGGTATTGATGATCCGGAAGGCCGGTAAGCCAGGCGCGATATTCTCCCCTTCCTTGCTGTTGACCTCATCCACTACTCCGCTGATCGGGGCGATGATCTGGGCCATCTCATCCTGGGTATGCAGGGTAGCCAATCGTTTTTCCAGACTCTCTTTATTATTTTTTGCCTGAAGGTATTGGATCTCGGTACCGATCTTTTGGTCCCATAGCTTTTGCTGGCGTACATACAGGTTATCCGCCAGTTCCAGGGCGGTTTTGGCCTCCTCAATATTGCTGAGGATCAAAGAATTGTCGATCCGGGCCAGCGCCTGACCTTTGCGAACCCAGTCGCCTTCCTGCACTAGAATCTCAGTGATCACTCCGGCCGATTTGGCACTTACCTGAATGTTATCTTCCACCTCCACAAACCCCTGGGTCTGTACAAAGTAGTCGAAACGCTGAGGGGAAAGCGTGATGGCTTCCACTTCCTGTACCCTGACCGCTGCTGAGTCCGGATTTTCTAGGGCGAGTTCTTCCTCGAGCTGACGGATTTCCTGCGTGATCTGAGTTTGTTCCTTTTTGAGCTGCTCCAGCCGGGCCTGCTTATTTTCGGCGGTAGAAGAACTACAGGCACTTACTAACCACCCTCCTATCAGGAGGATACTTACATAAAAAGCGAGGGGTAGTTTCATAAAAAAGACATTTTAGGATTGATATAGTGTATTTTGGATACGTGAGGGAAAAAGTGCCCAAAAAGCCGGGGAGTATTCGCCCATATATAGGCATTCCTCCCCATCGGGGGACTTCCAGTCTAGGACTTCCTGTCCGGATTAGTAGAAAGTAGCCGGGTAAGGACGGTGCTTACGGAGCCAGAGCGCTTAGGTGGGTATAGTAACAGTTAGCAGAAAATGGATTAACCAATCCGGCATAACCGCTCAGGAAATCATTATAAACTGTTCGTGACTGGTCAAAATGTCGCGAACCCAGCCAGTAGAACAGAAAGGCAGATGGAGTAAGCCGAAAGCAGATGCCGACGTGGTGTGCTTTGGGAAGCAGGTTTTGTTGAACTTCGGCTTTTTTTGATGAGGTATCCTGAAATGAAAAGAGGGATGGCCGACTCACTGCCACCAGGCTTTGAGTCAGAATCAGAAGCACAAAACACAGACTCAGCAGCCCTTTCCTTATGCCATCTAACCTTTTCATGCAGTATCAAACTTGGACTCGTATACGGAAAAGCCAGCCGCCTTGTTTGATTTATTTTAATGACACAACCGATCGTTCTCCTCAGGTTGACCGGCTGAGCTGCACCTGAAGATTGGTTTGCAATCGCAAGGGTACTTTTTCCTTGGTCACCAGATTGCCGTCCAGCCCGTAGGCCTGCTCTTCGGTAATGCCCAGATACTTGAGAAGATAGTAGAACTGTAGTAGTTGCCGCTCGATAAAACTAAACTGATCGTCGTAATTGATGACGCTTTCCAGCACCACAAACTGAAAGTCTCCCACAATCCGATTCTGACTCAGAGAAGTGTAGGGTGTGGTGATATCGATTTCCTTACTGGCCCTTAGCTGCTCCAGTACTTTTCTAAACATCAGGTCAATATGAGGCGTCTCCCGGAAGCCCAGTTTAAAGTCGATGCGAATGATTTTCTTCTCCACCAGTTGATACAGTTCATACTCCGCCGCGTAGGGCCGGTCCTGAAAGTCTACGTGAATAAACCAGTACACATCGGCTCGCTTGGGTTGCCGTTCCAGGATGGAATACATCACCCGGGATTCCACATCGGTTTTCCGGTCGGCCCGGGTGAGATAAACCAGATGGGTTGCATATTTAGGAATATCATGATCCTCACTAAGCTGAAGCAGCAGCGGAATGTAAGGCTCAATCTTGGTAAACTCCAGGTACTTCCGCCGGATTTTCCGGGCCAGGTACCACCCGCACATCACCATGATCAGTAGCAGGGCAATCACCGCGGTAATCCATCCTCCGTGGACAAACTTGCTCAGGTTGGCCCACAAGAATGCTCCTTCTATCAGTCCGTAGATCAGGATAAAACCGACGATGATCCATCGGGAATATTGCTTGTAGTACAGGTAAAAGCAAAGTAGCAAAGAGGTCATGAGCATGGTGATGATGATGGAGAGACCATAGGCTGCCTCCATATTGGAGGATTCCCGAAAGTACAGCACCACCCCGATACAGCCCATCCAGAGAAAGCGATTGATGGACGGAAGGTAAACCTGCCCCCGGAAATTGGTAGGATAACGCACTCCCACCTTGGGCCAGAAATTAAGCTGCACTGCCTCATTAATCAGCGTATACGCCCCACTGATCAATGCCTGACTAGCCACTACGACTGCCAGCGTGGAGATCGTGACTCCTACCCATAAAAACCAGTCGGGCATGAGGGCATAGAACGGATTTTCCGTTAGCGGGGCTTGACCCTGACGCAGTGCCCAAGCACCCTGCCCGAAGTAGTTCAGCAATAAGGCCGTTTTCACAAAAATCCAGCTCACCTGGATGTTCTGTCTTCCGCAGTGGCCCAGGTCGGAATATAATGCCTCCGCCCCGGTAGTACACAAAAAGATAGCACCCAGCAGCCAGAATCCACCCGGATAATTTACTAACAATTGATAAGCATAATAAGGGTTGATCGCCCGGAGAATACCCGGGTTTTGCCATAGCGAACCCAAGCCCAGTGTGGCCAGCATGGTAAACCAGAGCAGCATCACCGGCCCGAAGCTTCTACCGACCATAGCGGTGCCCGCTCGCTGAAAGAAGAACAACAGGCTTAGGATAATCAGACAGGCCGGAATTACCGGAAAGTGTGGGATGATTACTTCCAGCCCCTCCACGGCTGAGGTGACGGATATGGAAGGGGTGATGATGCTGTCGGCCAGTAAAGTGCTACCGCCAATAACCGCCGGAACAAACAACCACTTTTTACGTCTGCGGATCAACGCATATAGGGCAAATATCCCACCTTCTCCGTGATTATCCGCTTGTAAGGTGACCAATACATATTTTACAGTTGTCTGTAGACTCAGCGTCCAGAAAATGCAGGAAAGTCCGCCCAGCACCAGGGCTTCGGAAGGAGAGGCTTTGCCGATAAAAGCTTTCACCACGTACAAAGGTGAGGTTCCTATATCACCGAAAATAATTCCCAATGCGATCAGTAAAGATCCCAAGGTCAGTTGTTTAGGCTCCTTCATACAACGTTACAGTACAAAACCTTAATATAACTGCTAACGCTACTTTTTGATTTTCCAACAGATTAATAAAATAGCAGTATCTTGCCATAAGACAGCTTATCATACAACACCTTCTTATAATTTGGTAGCAAAGCAGAGAACGCAGCTCATAGAAATATTTCTTGGCAAGCCATGCTTTTTTGTAGGTATGTAAACTTTTCCAAACTATACGGGAAGCAAGGGGGGAGGAGTTGGTAACTCAGCCCGGTTTTCCGAATCAACTCCTCCTTGATCAAGAGGAAGTTTGAAACAAAAGGTGCTACCTTGACCATACTCGCCTTCTACCCATATCTCTCTCCGTGATGTTCGTCAAAGATTTTACTAACAATGGCTAACCCCAAACCAGTAGCTCTTTCCCCGCTCGTAGGAATATTTTGTCCTTTTACGAAAGGGCGAAATATCTGATGCAGATCATCCGGTCGGATACCCATCCCTTGATCGGCTACACTCGTCTCCACATACATAGCATTTGCTTTACCCGAATAGTGATTGTAGTAACAGGGATAGAATATTTTGATGCGTTAAATATAAGATTCGTAAGAACCTGACCCAGATAGATCGCATCAAATGAAACAAGCAAAAATTTAATGTCACTCTCCAATAAGATTGTTCATTGTTTCTCAGCAAGCAGCAGTTAGTTAACCTTGACAATTTCTTTCAAAAAAGTGATATAATCTTGCTGCTGACAAGTCAGATGAAGAATCCCTGACTCGATGGCCGAGATATCAAGCAGGCTGTTGACCAACTGTAGGGTGTTACTGCTCACCGTTTGTATCAGCATCGTCAGTTCCTGTAGGTTCTTATTAGGTCTTTTGAGATCATGCAGAATAAGTCTAGTGCATTGTCAAAATAAAGAATTAGGGTATACCGACTTGTGCTCGCATCTCTTCATTATGTTGCCTGAAGATCTGAAGTAGACTTCGCTTACTGCTTTTCTTGCCTATAAATTGTTCCCTAACAATGAAAGGTGTGATAATAGAACCATCCTTTTCAAGATGATGAAATATTTTTCTGATTTTTGCCCGAACATGATCTAATACAGCATTAATCCTTCGCCCATCTTCTCGATTACCTTTAACTCCACCCATTTGTGAATTCCATCTTTGTGGTGAGATTTTCTCCCCAGTGGCAATTTCAGCCCGTTTCAATTAATTGTGATTCTGGCATAAATGGGTGCATTACCACCAGCGTCTATTTTAGATTTGTTTAGCCAAAACAATATAGATAGAGAATACTTCATACAATAACCAAGTTAAAAGATAGAGCAGGTTGTGACTTATGATCATAATCGCCAATCTTATGATCATAATCGCCAATACAAAGGCTTGTTAATTAAGCCATTAGGAAATTCGGTTACCTCTTAAAAATGACCCAAAACGGTAACCGAAATGGTCACCTCATATATGAGAAATTAAGAATATTATGAAGTACTAAAAAGCAAAAAACCCTTCAAATTCTAAGAATTGAAGGGTTCTAGTTTGGAATGAATGTAAGATGCAGAGAGTGAGGGATTCGAACCCCCGGACCCGTGAAGGTCTCCGGTTTTCAAGACCGGCGCGTTCGACCACTCCGCCAACTCTCTTTGTTAAATCAGATCGCAAACTTAGTAGTTGATCTGGAAATTTCCAAAGCTAATCAGGTCGTTTTTCAGGAAAATAATCTTTTAACAAATCAATCATTGCTTTTGGAGGACGGCAGGGACGTTTGGTATCAGCGCGAATAAAAGCAAGAACTGTTGTGCCGGAGTGTACCAATTGGGAGTCTGAAGTGCGAAAAGAATACTCGAAGGTAATACGCACAGAAGGCATTTCGGGTAGTGTTACCTGAATATCCATAACATCATCGTAACGCACCGGCTGATGGTAATAGGAATGATTTTCAAGTACAGGCATCATGATACCAGCTTCCTCCAATGCTCGGTAACTCATGCCTAAATTTCGCAGGGCTTCAACCCGGGCAACCTCATAATACGAAGCATAATTGCCATAATACACATAACCCATCTGGTCCGTTTCACCGTAACGGACCCTCACTTGAATAGTATGCTGATACATCTCTTAATTGTAAATACCTGCCTGACTTAAAGCTCTTTGATATCGCCGAGCATTGGCTAGATGAGTGCTTAAGTTTGTTGCAAAATTATGGTAACCGGAAAAGTCCTCTTTGGCGCACATATATAAATAATTATGATCTTCATAATTCAGTACCGCGTCAATAGCATTTACGGATGGTATACGAATTGGCCCCGGAGGTAGCCCGGTATATTTGTAGGTATTGTAAGGTGAATCTATTTCTTTATGCTTATTTAGCACTCGCTTAATTGTAAAGTCCTGCGCTGCAAATACTAATGTAGGGTCAGCCTGTAGTGCAATATTGCGCTGTAACCTATTTAGATATAATCCGGCTACTTTTGGAGCTTCATCAGGTTTATTAGTTTCTGATTCTACAATAGAAGCAAGGATAGACACATCTTCTGGGCTCATATCCAGTTTATCTGCCTTTGCCTGCCGTTGTTCGTTCCAAAAATTAGTGTATTCCTGATTAAATCGTTCAAATACCCCTTCGGCGTTGGTAGTCCAGTAAAGCTCATAAGTATTAGGCAAAAACATGGTTAGAATATTTTCCGTAGTAAAGCCATACTTTTCTACAAACTTTGCATCATTAAGAAGCGTTAAAAACTGAACAGAATCAGCCTCCAGGTTTTCACAAAGGCGGCTGGCAAGTTCAGATTTTAATCGGATATTATTGAAGGTGATATCTACTGGCTCCTGTTGCCCCGAACGTAGTAAACGAATGGCCTGAATATTTGACATGTCGGAGTTGAGATGATAACGTCCCGGTTTAATATACTGGTCGTACTTCATTAATTTCGCCAATGTGCTGAAGGATAGTAAATCATTGACATACTCTCCTTCGTAAAGCTGATCTTGGACTTGCTTGAATGTTGCACCGGTAGGTATAAGTAAAATACGGTCCTTTTGATCAACCAATACATTCGGTGTATATAGTACCTGATAGCCATAAAATGTAAATGACACCAAAAGCACAGTTCCAACGATTATCAACAGAGCTAAAAGTTTGTGCCTTTTCATATAATTGTGAAATTAGTAATTTGCTCGTAAAGTTAGAATTTACTTTTTTCGTTCGCTATTGTAAATAACTTTTGTGTAACATTGTCGCTCACAAAAAAAGTTTTTTTCCTGTACGTCCAATTTTTATTGACCATTAACTTACGTTTATGAAAGCAGAGTGCTTAAAGATTCACCCGGTTTATCCAGAGAATAAAAAACTCGAAAAAGTAACTGAAATTCTACGCCAAGGTGGTGTTATTATATATCCTACTGATACAATTTATGCACTAGGGTGTGACCTTCTTAACCCTCAGGCAATTGAACGGCTTTGCCATATTAAAGGGGTTGATCCACAAAAAAACCAGTTTTCCTTTTTATGCCAGGACATCAGTCAGGTTTCCGAGTACGTCAAAAATTTGACAACTCCCATTTACAAAATGATGAAAAAGGCATTGCCCGGGCCTTATACATTCATTTTACCTTCAAGCAACCATGTACCTAAAAAAATTGATACTAAGCGTAAAACAGTGGGTATTCGCGTAACTGACCATGCTATTCCGCAGCAATTAGTTACTCGTCTAGGACATCCAATGATTACAACTTCGGTACATGATGAAGATGAAATAGTAGCTTATGCAACTGATCCAGCTTTAATTTATGAGCGATTTGCAGATCAAGTTGACATAATTATTGATGGTGGTATGGGTAATAATGTAGCATCTACCGTGATAGATTGCACACAGGATGAACCTCAAATTTTACGTAAGGGATTGGGTGACACCACATTGCTGGCTTAAACCACTGATTGCACCTCATATATAATTTTTTTTTGGACACTATTGCTCTTGTAGAAAGTTATTATCTGCCGTGTTTAGCATATTTTGCATCAATCAGATCTAGCACAAAAATACTGTTAGATAACAGCGAAACTTACATTAAGCAGTCTTACCGTAATAGGTGCTATATTTTAGGAGCCAACAAAATTCAGCCACTTAGCGTACCTGTACATAGAGGTAGCGGAAAAGTCTGTACCAAAGACGTTCGGGTAGCATACGGAAATCGTTGGCAAAACAACCATTGGCGAAGTATAGCATCTGCTTATGGTAAAACCCCATTCTTTGCACACTTTGCTGATGAATTTCATGACATTTTATTTCACCAGCATAAATACCTGATTGATCTAAATGTGGATTTACTGTCAAAATGTCTGGAATTACTCCAATGGAAGCACACCATTCATTTTTGTCAGGATAATGATACTTTTATAGAAAAAAAACCTATAAATGATTACCGGGGGCAGATACAAATCTCAGAAACAAAATTCAAAAATTATCAATTTCAGCCTATTCAGTACATGCAAGCATTTGGCAAAGACTTTGCACCAAATTTAAGTATTATAGATTTGTTATTTTGTGAGGGCCCCCGAGCCGATTATATTATTCAACACTCTCTCATCCAAAGGTGAACAAATGCTTAAAATCGCTTGTTGTTTTCTAAGTATATATTTCTATCTTGCTTTTGAGGGTATTAGGCACGAGGGGACACTCATTTCACCATTTAATTCCAAGGAGTCAGCTTATGGAAGCTAAATTTTCTAATCGAGTTAAGGAAGTCATATCGCTCAGTCGTGAGGAAGCTCTCCGGCTTGGGCACGATTATATTGGAACTGAACATCTACTGTTAGGTATGATTCGCGAAGGCGAAGGCGTGGCAGTCAGCTTACTAAAAAAGCTAGGTGTTTCGTTGGATGAACTACGTACTGCTGTTGAGCAGGCTACTAAAGGAACGGCTACAGGCAATGTTAAAAACCTGGCCAACATTCCACTGACCCGTCAATCTGAGAAAGTTTTAAAGATTACCTATTTAGAAGCTAAGATTTTTAAAAGCCAGCTAATAGGTACTGAACATTTATTACTTTCCATTTTACGCGACGAGGATAATATTGCTACCCAAATTTTAGAGAAATTTGACGTGAATTACGATGTTGTAAAAGAATTGCTGGAGTATCAATCTGATACGCCTGTGGCCGGCCCGGATACTGATGATGCTGATGAAGATTCAGGACGCATCTTTGGTGGTGGCTCAGGATCAAGTCGGGAGTCTAAAGGAACAGAGAAATCTAGAACACCAGTTTTGGATAACTTTGGCCGTGATTTAACCAAACTGGCTGAAGATGATAAACTGGACCCCATTGTAGGCCGGGAAAAAGAGATCGAGCGGGTTGCTCAAATTTTGAGTCGCCGCAAGAAAAACAACCCGATCCTTATTGGCGAGCCAGGTGTTGGTAAAACGGCCATTGCCGAGGGGCTTGCCCTTCGTATCGTGCAAAAGAAAGTTTCCCGCGTATTGTTTAACAAGCGTGTGGTTACACTTGATCTTGCTTCATTAGTGGCAGGAACCAAATACCGAGGCCAGTTTGAAGAACGAATGAAGGCGGTGATGAACGAGATTGAAAAGTCTCCGGATGTTATCCTTTTCATTGACGAGTTGCATACCATCGTAGGTGCTGGTGGCGCTTCCGGTTCGCTAGATGCTTCTAATATGTTCAAACCGGCACTAGCCCGGGGTGAAATTCAATGCATCGGTGCTACCACATTAGATGAGTACCGTCAGTACATTGAGAAAGATGGTGCTTTAGCACGACGTTTCCAGGTGGTTATGGTAGATGCTACCACGCCTGAGGAAACCATGCAAATTCTCAATAATATTAAAGATAAGTATGAGAATCATCACCACGTTGAATACACCGAGGAAGCACTGGAAGCTTGTGTAAAGCTTTCTGACCGCTATATCAGTGATCGTTTCCTTCCGGATAAAGCTATTGATGTGATGGATGAGGCTGGTGCTCGCGTACACATCAATAATATTCACGTTCCTGATGAAATTGTGAAGTTGGAAGAGGCGATAGAGAATATCAAGACGGAAAAAAACCGGGTTGTAAAAAGTCAGAAGTACGAAGAGGCAGCCCAGTTACGTGATCGTGAAAAGAAACTCATTGATCAACTTGAATCAGCAAAGCGAAAATGGGAAGAAGAAACTCGTACCCGACGCTATTCAGTTGATGAAGAAAATGTAGCTGAGGTGATTGCCATGATGACGGGCATACCAACCAAGCGAGTGGCTCAGAATGAAAGCCAGAAACTACTTGGTATGAATGAGCAGTTAACTGGGAAGGTTATTGGCCAAGAAGAAGCCATTAAAAAGCTTACAAAAGCCATTCAACGGACTCGGGTAGGTTTAAAAGATCCTCAGAAACCCATCGGTTCCTTTGTATTCTTAGGACCTACTGGAGTTGGAAAAACTGAGTTGGCTAAAGTGCTGGCAACGTATCTGTTTGACAAAGAAGATGCGCTCATTCGTATTGATATGAGTGAGTATATGGAGAAATTCTCTGTGTCTCGTTTAGTAGGAGCGCCTCCGGGTTATGTTGGATACGAAGAAGGTGGCCAGCTTACTGAGAAAGTAAGACGTAAGCCTTACAGTGTGGTGTTGCTGGATGAAATTGAGAAGGCTCACCCCGATGTATTCAATATCCTACTTCAGGTGCTCGATGACGGAATCTTAACAGACGGCCTTGGCCGCCGGGTAGATTTCCGAAATACGATTATCATCATGACTTCTAATATTGGAGCTCGTGACCTGAAAGATTTTGGATCTGGTATCGGATTCTCAACCAAGGCTAAAGAAGAAAGCATGGATGAGTTGATGAAATCTACCATTCAGAATGCCTTAAAGAAGACCTTTAGTCCTGAGTTTTTGAATCGTTTGGATGATGTAATTGTCTTCAATTCTCTGAAGCGAGAAGATATTCACTTAATCATTGACATTACGCTTAATAAGCTCTTCTCGAGAATTATGGCCTTAGGATACTCAGTGGAACTTACTGATAAAGCCAAGGACTTCCTTGCTGACAAAGGGTATGATCCGCAATATGGTGCTCGCCCTCTTAACCGGGCCATCCAGAAGTATCTTGAAGATGCTGTAGCTGAAGAGATTCTGAAGGGTGAATTAGAAGCTAACGACACGATTCTTGCTGACCATGACGGTGAAAGCGAGCAGTTGACGTTAAGCTTGAAGAAAAAGAAAACTCCCAAGGAAAAGAAGACCGATAGCTAAAAACAGGTAATCTCTTATAATGACAAAGGGTGTCTTCATGACACCCTTTTTTATTTTCCTATTGACCGAATAATACAGTACCTAAATCATGCTTAGAATCAAAATTGAGCTATTAGTAGCTGCCCATATACTTTCTAATTCCCCATTCAGTAGCTACTAAAAACAGTAGAACAAAGAATAGCCATTTAAGATTAATTATTGGCAAAAAGGCTTCACTGGTATAGATTTTTCCAGGTGCCTCTTCCGCTTGGAAACTTGCAGCCAAATCATCCAATTGATCCAAACTGTAAAAATCACCTCCACTTTCGCTCGCAAGCTGGCGAAGTAAACCATGATTTGCAGTTAAGTTTAACGTTTCAATTTGTAAGCTTCGAACCGTAAACTCACCATTACTATTCATTTTTTCACCATTTAGCTCCACACTTGCCTGATAACTGTAGATTCCTTCGGGCAAATTACTAACATGGTATTGAGTATTGCTTTCGTTGGTTACGTAGCTATAATTTCTTGCTTCACCTTCTTCACTAGTAATAGTTAAAGCAACTTGTTGCCCATAAACTTCTTCGTAAATATCGTTGTAAATTTCTGTTTCAAATACGACAGGTTCAGTATCTTCAAATTCATTTTTTGTAGGGTACACCTTAAATCGTCGTTTATCTTCTTTTGCTGATAAGTACTGAGTAAGCTTAGTAAAGAGCTCATCAAATGCTTGCGTATTTTCATTTTTGGCGTAATCCTGTAGCCTCCAGCCCCAAATTCCTTCTGCCAGCAATACGGCCTGTTTTTTATTATCTTCTTCACCAACTACTAGCAAAGGCTGACTTGTATTCACATTTCCTACCCGCTGGTAGAGCAAAGGTGTCATGTTTCCTTTGGCATTGATTTTCCCGAAAGGAACCATCAAAGGTGTAAAATCCTCGATAGTAGACTGATAGTTATTATCTAGCTTAAAACCTGTAAAACCAGGGTTAAAAACCGCCCTTACCTCATCTGTATCATTATTCTGGCTGATAATTTCAACTAAATTATTCGCTCGATTCAAAGCGGGCAGATCAGTCTGGGACCCTACAATATACCACAATGCACTAGCATCCTGAATAAGTTGATTGAACTGATTATTATTCAACCCACGGCCGGGAAGCTGATGGAGAATAACAAGGTCAAATTTTTTGTTAGCTATTTGAGCCGGACTCCATTCATCAACACTCAAAATAGCTATTTCTAATTCGTAGTTTTTATTTTGTTCAATAGCTAACTTAAGGGCTTTAATATCCGGGTGAGGAGATTGCGCCACCAGCAAAATAGATTCTTTACCCTCAATAATTTCGAGATAAGCGTGGCTAATGTTATTATCTGTAGTAAATTCTGCTTCTTTTGTTTCAACAGCTACAATATAATGGGCCATACCTTCGTCGGTTGCATCTAGCAGAAACTCTACAGAAGTCACTCCCCTATTTTGATTTAATGTAATCTGTTCATTAGCAATAGTCCGTCCCTGATAGTTTACCGAAACAGTGACAGATTGCCCCTGAAATCCGGTATTACTAATCTCAGCAACCAGCGGAAATTTATTCCCCTGATAGGCAACTTTGTTATAAAACAGATTGCTGATACTTAAGTCTTGTTTGGGAACAGTATCCCCTACTCCGACGGTTTGCATATTGAATCCATAAGGTGAGTATGTAGGAGAAATTCCTTCATTATAGATTCCATCAGATATGAGTACCACAGAAGATAGATTGCGGCCTTCATACTCAGATTCAATACTTTTAAGTAATCCGTCGATATCACTGCTGTTATGGTTGAATGTGATGGTTCCGAGAGGTTCAGTTGCTACTAAACTTCTAGTCTCTACCTGATAGTTTTCATCCTGCAGTTTTTGTTGCAATTCCTCAATTTGCTTTATCCACTGACCTTGAGTGCTACTGTCCTCTACTGCTGTTATTGAGGCTGAGTTATCAACTGCAAATACGATTATGGGTTCTTCTATGGTACTTCTTATTTGTTTAATAAACGGACCAATAATGAGCAAACATAGCAAGCTCACCAGAAAGAACCGCAGGCCTGCAAGTATGTAATTAATAGTATTTCCCCAAGAAGCATTTCCCAGCTTTTTGCCACGCAAATAAAGCAAAAGAGCATATAATACTCCTATGACAAAACATGGAAGAACAAGCCAAGGAGAATTTTCAAAAAGTAATTGAATTTTCTGCATAAGGTTGATAAAGTTATACTATATAACACGGTCCTGTCACATCCATTCTGCAAGGCCTAGAGAAACGATAACTCTTTTCTCAAAAATAGAACAGGTTATTTAAGAGAAAAACGACATTCCTTCAGCAATCGTATATAATACTTAGGTGAGCATGCCTCCATCTACCTGTAATACTTGCCCGGTGATATAGGTAGATAGATCAGAAGCTAAGAACAGGGCACAATCGGCAACGTCTTCTGGTTTACCTCCCCGCTTTAATGGAATTGCGTCTCGCCAACTTTGTACTGTTTTTTCGTCTAACTTTTCTGTCATCTCAGTCTCGATAAAGCCTGGCGCAATAGCATTGCTCCGAATATTTCTTGATCCTAATTCAAGTGCCACGGATTTAGTAAATCCAATTATACCTGCCTTCGAGGCAGCATAATTAGCTTGTCCGGCATTTCCTTTAATACCCACCACCGAAGTTAAGTTAATTATTGAACCGCTTTTCTGCTTTAAAAAAGTTCGCAGGGATGCTTTTACGGTATTGTACACTGACTTTAGGTTAACGTCTATTACTTTATCCCACATTTCTTCGCTCATCCGCATCAGTAATGTATCCTGAGTAATCCCGGCATTATTAACTAAAATATCCAGGCTATTAAAATCCGACACCACGTCGGCAACCAATTGCTCGGCTGCGCTAAATTCTGATGCATCTGATTTATATCCTTTAGCTTTTATACCAAAGCTAGACAACTCCTGCTCTAGTGCCTCTCCTTTTTCTACACTAGACAAATACGTAAAGGCAACATTGGCTCCTTGTTCAGCAAATCGAGTTGCAATAGAGCGCCCTATCCCTTTTGAAGCTCCGGTAATCAGAGCTGTTTTTCCTGCTAATAGTTTCATGGGTCAAAATGATTATCATTGATTTTTCACCAAACTTAAGGAAATAATTGGAGGAGCGGCAGTAGTTTGGGCTGAAAACAAAAAGCCATAGGTAAAACCGCTAAGACGGTCACCTATGGCTATAGCATGGTCTGATTATAAACTGCTTAAACTTTTACTACAATACCTCTTCAATAAGGTGCATAACTTGCTGTAAATTTCGTTTATCCAACTCGGTAAAGTTTCTTAGCCGATGGCTATTGATATTTAATATTAATGATACTTCACCCCGGCAATACGCAGGTACCGCAATTTCAGATTTATCAAAGTCACTGGTGGGTATATGCCCCAGATATTGCTCTACATCCTCTACCATAACGGTACACTCCCGAGCAAAAGCCGACCCACAGACACCTTCTTCTTTCAGTATACGAGTTTTTGCTGCCGGTCCCTGAAATGGCCCTAGAACCAGTTCATCTTCTTCCACAAAGTAGAACCCCGTCCATGAGAAGTTCATGCCCTGATGCAGAATAGCTGCGATGTTACCAAGGTTGGCAATGAGATCATTTTCGTTGTAAATTATATCTCTAATTTGCCGGAGTAATACATTATACTGTTGCTGTTTACTATCACCTTGAGAACTAATATAAGTTTTAAGCATAACCATATCTAAGCGATTCTAAAGCTAAATAAATAAATTTTATAATCTAACCAATGTTAACTATTATTTAAATTAAAATAATTATTACAAAGGTACTAAAATTTATATATATGTCAATTTTTTGTCAGAAAAATTATATTATAACCATAATTAAGATTCATCGGTTATAAGGTATATGTAAGATTAAGACCTATAATGCACTATTTCATCCCTTTCAGTACATTTTTCATTTTATTTTTTAATACAGTTATGGCTCAGGATATTGATATTCTTGGTGATAATCGATGGAAAAACAGAGTGTTATTGATATATGCTGACTCGGATCTTTCAACCGAATACCAACAGCAATTGCAGGAGATTGAGGGGCACCGTAAAGGAATAAATGAGCGGGACATTATTGTTTATAGCATATTTCATCAGCAGATTGTTGCATCAGAAGGAAAAATAGAAGATAAGAGAGCCGCTCAGGCCTTACGCCAGAAGTATAGTATTTCTAATAGCCAACTAACTATTGTATTAATTGGAAAGGATGGGGGTGAGAAATTAACGCAAAAAGGATTATTAGGTGCTGAACAACTTTTTGGTGTTATTGACCAAATGCCTATGCGTAAAGAGGAAATGAAAGAAAGCCAATCGGGCTAGTTTCTGAGATTTTCCATCTCTTTAATATCAATTTCAATAGCTCCTATCGCAAGTTTGGCTTTCACTTTTAGTGGTACTTTATTTCGGTCATCGGATATCCACACTTGAACTGGATCATCACCATCTTCAAAAAACGAGTTCTTAGGAAGAATAGGTGCTACTATGATAGAGTTGATTTCGCCAATTTTGGTATTCAAAAGCTCTCTACCAATAATTTTAATTTCAATAGCATATACTTCTTCAGCAAAAAAACCCTGTAACTGGATTACTTCGCCTACTTTATAGTTACTATAGTCAAGTGTGCGTAAAAAATAGTATCCCCCAACAATGTCTAATACATTATCAGGCACAGTAAATACTTCTTTAGCTTTTACCTTACGGGTTTTCTTGTCTAATTTTAAAACAGTGGCAACATCATTTTCGTGGTCAAAGTTTACCATTTCGTTTTTACGATACTTGCCTTCTTGGATATAACGGTAAGATCTTAATGGAAGAATAGAGGTAGTATCTACATATGCGCCATAGTTATTACGCACACTATATAGTACATCAGCTAATCCGGTAGTGTTACCAAACACATCAATTTTATAACAGGGGCGCCCGTTTACATCGTAATGATTCTCCTGAACTTTCATTACAGCCTCTGCGGCGTTAATGAGTCCATAATGCACCCGGTACTTTAATATTTCTCCAGGACCAAAACTTTCATTATCGATATAACGGTAAGCGTTGGGCCCTCCGTATTGGAAAGCCATGCTCATTAATGCAATCCCCAAAAGTGTGATAAAGTATTTTTTCATGCTACCCACTTTCATATATCAAAAGAAAAAATCGTGCAAGTTTTATGCAAGATCCCTTCTTTCTTGCAATTTATAACGTAAATCGGTCGACTTCAGTTAACCCTTTACCTTCGCATTTGTACGTTAACGTACAATTTATGAACGATAGTGTACAACAGATCCTCCATTCTTCCCATATACAGGTCAGTTCATGAGATGGCATACTTATTGAATCTGACAAAATGAATATCATTAACCCTATTAAAATACGTTTTAGTTTGATTTGAGCATATTACTAAGAGTCGGGGCTTTCGTCCGACTCTTTTTTATTTTCTGCTCAATATTTTTGTTTCAAAAATCTAAGATACTTTTTTAGATCTCCCTGAAACTCGTTTTTAAGTTCTTTCTCAAAGTCATCAAGCTTGGCTTGGTATCGCACATATGATTTGAAGAATGTATTGTTTGGTAAATCCCCCTGACTCTTCAGTTTTTCTACGGCTTTGCGATATTGAGCAGTGGACAAACTTAAAGTATCAGTTTTCATCACAATCTGCCGAATAAGTTCCTCCTTTTTTGCTTGTTTTTTCTCATACTCCAGTTTTTCAGAAAAAGATTTGTAAAGGCTATCTAACTGATTGGTTCCTCGAAGAATATGATCAACATATTTCTGCCGGTCTTCTAAGTATAAAATATAGTCTTTTACTTCATCAGATTCTTTACCGTACTTATGAGATAAAAAAGCTTCAGCCCCTTTATTTCCGATAAAAGATGCAATATTTTCGTTCAGTCGCAAGCTGTCTTTAACGAATACAGTGCCATGAGTAAGTTCATGGATGATTGTGTTGGCCACTCGCCCATCAGACCGAAATAGTAAACTTGATAATATTGGATCATTAAAAAAACCTAATGTACTCCATGCGCTGACGGTACGAATGCCTGTATCCAAACCGGATTCTTCTAATTCTTTTTTTTCATGAAGTGCTTTTTCATGATCAAAAAATCCTTTGTATGAAAATGTTCCCAATAGCGGAAACCGCCATTCTCGGTCATCCAAAGAAAAAGGTTCTGTAGCAGTAATTACCCATAAAATAGGCTTTCCTTTTTGGTCGTACACACTTTGATAACTCCCTGATTTTTCAGTACCAATACTATCAATAGCAAACTGTTTAATCTCTTGCACAAGCCGAACTTTATATTTTAAAGAGTCAGCAACGTTAGGGTCAACCAGTATCTCTTTGATTGGCCTTGCATTCCATAGTACATTAAACTGCCCTTTTGCTTGCATTATACCATAGCTCACTAACTCATGTTGCCAGATCAGATATACCCCTCCTACCAATACTATCGCTACCCCAATTTTTTTTATCATCATCTTAGTATTTACTATCCCCCTTTTTTCATGTATCTTTGATATTAGCTCAACAGTTATTTTTAATAAGCTGATTATCAGAGTATTACACTAATTCTATTTTTTTATTATTTATCAAATTTACAAATTATTAGCAACCAATCTATTAACCAAACTGTTCTTGTTTTACGTAATAAGCTTGCAAAAAATACTTAAAAAAAGTATATTTGCTTTATCAACCATAATCGAACATTCATGAGCGATCAAACAGAAAAACTGAAAGCCCTTCAATTAACTATTGATAAACTTGATAAAACCTATGGCAAAGGTACTGTAATGAAACTTAGTGATGAGCGTGTTGAGGATGTGCCTGCTATCCCAACAGGCTCACTAGGGCTGGATATTGCTTTAGGCGTTGGAGGTGTTCCCAGAGGGCGCGTAGTTGAAATTTACGGTCCTGAATCTTCCGGTAAAACTACGTTGGCAATGCATTGTATTGCTGAGGCGCAAAAAGCAGGAGGCATCGCAGCTATTGTTGATGCCGAGCATGCTTTTGACCGAAGTTACGCTCAAAAGTTAGGGATTGACACTGAAAACTTACTTATTTCGCAACCAGATAATGGGGAGCAGGCTTTAGAAATTGCCGAGCATCTTATCCGTTCTGGTGCCATTGATATCATTGTCATTGACTCAGTAGCTGCTCTGGTACCTCGCGGCGAATTAGAAGGTGAAATGGGTGATAGCAAAATGGGATTACAGGCACGCTTAATGTCCCAGGCGCTGAGAAAACTCACTGGTGCTATTAACAAAACAAAATGCACGTGTATTTTCATTAATCAACTTCGAGAGAAAATCGGGGTTATGTTTGGAAACCCGGAAACAACAACTGGGGGTAACGCTCTAAAGTTCTATGCATCGGTACGTTTGGATATCCGACGCATCGGTCAAATTAAAGAAGGTTCTGACAATGTAACCGGAAACCGTACTAGAGTTAAAGTAGTAAAGAACAAAGTTGCTCCTCCTTTCAAGGTTGTGGAATTTGATATTATGTATGGGGAAGGAATTTCAAAAGTTGGTGAAATTCTTGATTTAGGAGTAGAAATGGACATTGTGAAAAAATCAGGGTCATGGTTTTCCTACGAAACTGAAAAACTTGGACAAGGACGGGACGCAGTAAAACGCATCTTACTTGACAATCCTGAGTTGATGAATGAAGTTGAATTAAAAATAAGGAATAAAGTGAATGGTATAGAACCTGAAACTAAAGAAGTTACAGAAGACGAGGCTTTATTAAATGAAGCTGGCACTTCATCAAATGGGAAAAAATAGTATTTTAGTTTTTTGGGTTAATGTTGTTCAAAGAGCCGCCTTTTTAGACGGCTCTTTCTTTTTGGAGAAAGTTTGCTAAAACTTTCGGAGGTATTTCATGTTTGCCAGAGAACTGAAAAATTTCAGGATAAACTCCATATTCTTCAAAGGTTGTCTGTAGCTTACTAAAGCTCTTCTCAGTGACAAACTGGTCCTGATCACCGTACACGTATGACAACTTTTTCCCGGTAAATATACTGCGGCTGTGTACGGCATCTATATCGGTTGGAAAATCACCAGCCCACATGATCATTTCATCAAAAGAAATATTTGTTTGTGTAACCCATCGAATCAGCGTTGAAACACCTTGAGAAAAAGCAAATAAGACAGTACGTTTAGGAGGCTTATGGCTATCATAAATCTTGTAATAAATAGATGAAAGGTACTCAACATAATTGCGAATGGCTGTTTCACGGAACTCACGGGTCATCCAGGTAGCTCCTACTCGACCGTTTACCCCTTGCAAATAGAATAGAGAAAGGCCCTCGGGCGCAATTACATAAGCGCGATTGGAAAGCATTTCAAATTTTGGCAGAAAATAACTTGCCAACTGGCCATACCCATGCAAAACAAACCATAGCTCATTAGAAGCAAAAGCCACTTCACCGAGAGTATAATATCTTGCATTTATTTGAACTGGAATAGAATGTTCTTGCATAGGAAAAAAAAAGACCTCAAATGAGGCCTGATTGTTCTTGAGCTTTATGAAAGGTTACCGTTTAAATCCTAAAACCGCACCTCCACAATGACTTTGCGACCCTTCAAATGTAAACGTGATGTAGTAAATACCCGTTGCATTACAGGGGTAAATAATACCTCGGTTAAAATTACCATTGGCAAAGCTAGTTCCTACTTTTTTACGATTAGAATCATATAAGCTTACTACAATTCCATCTGTTTCGCTACCTTCAGCACAGATATTCAAAAAATACTGGGTGCCTTTTGCGAAGACGTATGAGTACTCAATTTTATCTTTAGCTCCCCCTTCACCATTAACTTCATAACTTTTAACAAAGTTAAAGCCGTCGGCAAGCTGAGGAATACATGCCTCGGTATACACAGAAGGATCGCATTGAGCTTCAGCTTCTAGGGTATTTAAAAGCACGCCAAACACTAGGCTCAATACTGTTACAATCGCTTTCATATACATGCGTACTATTTTAATGAATGATGTAGTCTCGGATAGATGAAGTAATACGGGCAATCTCATGAACATTTTCATCAGTAATGTTAATGGTTGTGGTACTGTTGTTTGAAATCGTTACAATGCCATTAACTTCCTGAAGTGTAGACTCTGCGTAAGTCTGGGTAATATTAATATTATCAAACTCTGCCTGTAGTTTAGCCATTCTCTCCGCTAGCTCTTTCATATTAGGATTACTGTCACTATAAAATGAAAGTAATAGCATAATATTCTCTAGGATAATTTTTTGTTCTCCAATCCTCTCCTTTAACTCATCATTAGTCATGTTTCTCTCAGTTACCTGACAGATAATATGCAATGCTTCTAACCATCCTCCTGTGAGCAATAACACACTCAAGTTAGCTCGTTGCTGTTCTTGTAGAGAAGAGTTAATATTGTTAAAATTTTTGGTAGTAATTAGAAGCAGGGAATCAAGATTTCGACTGTTGGTAGCTAGACGTCGTATTACTCCAAAATCAAAGAATTGTCCGATGCTCAGTCCGTCCGCAAGATCACGAATCGCTGTTAGATACTCAAAGGCATCCTGATTTTGTTCATAAATATTAGTATACCCAAGATCAGTTCCGTATACACCTAAGTTGAGTGCTTTTTTGTAATTACTATTGTAACTTGATAGCTTTTGAGTTCCGTTGAGCAAGCTAATATCGTAATTCGTTCCAGATTGCTTTAATAGTACTGCAATTTCCAGAGGGGAAGGGATTTGTTGTAAGATACTTTCCAATACCTCTTCTGAAATAACGGGGGCTGTACTTTCAGCAGATTCTAAACTATCAAGAAAAGCTTGTTCGTCTATTTGCGATCCTGAATCACAGGACCATAAAGCAACTGATGTTACACTAAACAATAATAATAGTCTTTTCATGCAAAGATTCCAGATTTGATGTGACAAAGGTATCATAGGTTACTCCTAGTCAAAATTGAAATAGAGTGATTATCTTACGTGTGAACTTTTTCAAATACAAAAGGACTATTTGCTATAATTTGGAAGTTTGATTCTACCCAATAGCGAGATAAACTTTCTGAATAACTCTTTGTATAAACTTACGTACAAAAAGATAGTCATGCCCCAGATAACCATAATATTGAAATAGTAGGTATCAATAAGCTTTCCACCTACTTGTTTTTTTGGTGCAAAGAAATGTGTGCGATAATCAAAAAAGCCAGCATTGTTTAACGAAGGTTGATTAAAGACAGGGTCCACTCGCTGAAGCAATCTACCCTCATCCTCAACTATCCTATCAGCCGTGTTCACGTTTCTTACTAGATCAGAGATACTTTCGTTATGGTATATATTCTTATATTCATTTAAATCATATTCTAACCCAGACTCTTTCTCTAAATAATAAGCTAGCTTTTCTTTTTTTTCTACTGCACTATTAAACTTTTGCATATAGTGCTTGTTCAGATTTTTTAGGTAGAGTCGCAATTGTTCAATTATTTCCGGTGTAATATTCTCTTGCGTTATTACTACTGGAATATCAATTTCCTCAATTCCTTCTCGGAAGGATTCTTTTTGTAGCTCTTTACGGAAAATGTATAAGTCTTTAGATAACAGTGCCTGTGCGGAATCACTCTCTAGCGACAAGTTGTTTGTAATACTTTGTAACTTTGATTCAAGTTCAGGAATTAGATAAGCGGCCTTAAAGTCTGCTTGGCGCTCTTGCCGTTCTAATTCAAAGAAAGGACGCTGAAAAGGATTTTCTTTGAATTGATATACTGCTAAGGCTTCATATGCCCACCGAGATGCCATCAAATCAGCAACAATGGGTACCTCTCCCTTTGAGCTAATAATACTATTGAGTTTATCAAAATTAAATAATAGCCCACTTAATATCATCTGGGGTATTAACAACAAGGGAATAATAATATAAACGGTAACTGCCGAATTAAATGAAGCTGAAATATTCAACCCTAAGACATTAGCAAAACAAGAGACAGAAAACAAGACAAGCCAAAAGCTTATTGTCATTTCTTTGATCTCAAGTATCAGGTTACCAATTAAGACAAATGTTAATGTCTGGATAGCAGACATAACAAACAGGATAATAAGTTTTGAAGAAAGGTAACTGCTCCAGCTTAAATTAAGAAATGATTCTCGCTTCAGAATCTTTCTATCCCTTATAATCTCTTCGGCACTTACTGTGAGCCCCATGAATAAAGCAACAATAATACTGATAAGCAAATAAGCAGGTATATTTTCATTAAAGCGAAAAATATACTCAGAACTACCCGCCTCTTTATACTTGATAATACAAGCTAAGAATAAGGCAAGTACTGGTGCCTCTAATAAGTTAATCAGCAGATATTGTTTGTTACTAATCTTAGAAAGCGTATCACGTATAGTGAAGATAACCGTCTGCTTTAACCTTCCTGGTATAGTAAGCGATTTAGGCGGTGTTTCCCGTTCATCGTGGACTCTCTTTAATTTAAAGTTTTCCTCATACATGTCATTCCACTGCTGAGGATTAACTTTTCGCTTATTAGTAAACTGACCGTATTCGTCGACGACCTTGGCCTCAATAATATTAAATACCTGTTCAGGATTCACATTCCCACACTCAGAACATTGCCCTCTCTCAGAATCTACTTGATTTGATGCACTTTTAAAATATGTAACTGCCTCAACAGGATTTCCATAAAATATAGGGTATCCTCCCGTATCCATAAGGAACATCTTATCAAACATTTTATAAATGTCTGATGATGGCTGATGAATAACAACGAAGATAAGTTTTCCCTTCAATGATAACTCTTTTAACAAGTCAATCACATTCTCGGAATCACGGGAGGAGAGGCCTGAAGTGGGTTCATCTACAAACATTACAGCAGGCTCACGAATCAGCTCTAACGCAATATTCAACCGCTTCCGTTGCCCACCGCTAATTGTTTTATCAAGGATACTCCCAACCTTTAAATCTTTCCGATGCTCTAAACCCAGGCTTTCTAACGTAGTAATAACCAGAGTATTTATTTCTTCTTCGCTTTTATCTGCAAAGCATAACTTAGCATTGTAATAGAGGTTTTCGTAGACTGTTAGCTCTTCTATTAGCAAGTCGTCCTGAGCTACATAGCCAATTACTCCCTGTATATGCTCTTTCTGTAAATGGATATTATAACCATTAATTAGCACTTCTCCCTCTGAAGGCACTTCAATCCCAGCTAATACATTTAGCAATGTGGTCTTCCCTGCACCACTTGCGCCCATAATTCCAATTAGCTTCCCTGGTCCTTCAGAAATATTAACATTTCTTAACCCAATCCCTCCATTTGGAAAACGAAAACCGAGTTGGTTAACATTAAATGATATCTTTTGGGTTTTATCATCTGACAAAAACTGTCTGATAAGATCACTATAATAAAGAGCATCACCAGCCGGTGTCTTAATCGTACTTCCGTTTGAGAAGAGATACGAATGAGCGGGCTTCATTATAAACCCGTTCAGCACAATATCACTACCTCCTAAGTATTTTACAAAATAAAGATCAACACTGGTTACCTTTAAAAAGATAATTTCTCCCTGAATATTTGCAACAACGTGTTTTTGTTGTTCAACTTCTGCTGACTGCTTTGCACTAACCGTCAGAATGTCACCTGACCGCTCTTGCTTTGATCCATCATTTAATGCAAAACCCTCAATTAGCTTATACTCTTGAGCACCAATATTAAATACTTCATAAACGGTGTTGATAATATTTACTCGCTGCTCAGTGAAGTTGCCATCGGATGCTACAAGCTCCAACACCTTCATCAGTACAACAACCTTTTGTTTCTGGGTAAGCGTTTTGTTGATCTTCCTGCAAATAGCTAGGGTCTTAACAGAATCTTTGACCGAAGTTAGTTTACGTTTTTTAACCTTAACATCTCCTTCGGCCAAATCTTCTTTTTTACCCCATTCTGCGTATTGATCATATAGTTCAACGTATTCTTTTATAGAATCATGATCCAGCTCTTGGGTAAAGAAATTAATAACAAAATTACGCTCTTTCTCTGTAACACCGCCATCTTGTTTAGTAATAATAGCAAATAACTGTGTTAACGCTTTTAGAATTTCTTCACTCATGGTCCTACGATCTGTTGCGTAAATTCAACTGAGATAATTTGATCAAGTATTTATCAAAAGACAATACACCAACAGGCTGCTCTTAATAAGCAGAAAAAGATGTTTAATAATAAAGGAATACCTACTAATACTTAAAGAACTAGTAAGTATTAAACTCAAATGAAACTTCAACTAATTCAGAGAATTCTTCCCCAGCTTCTTCCATATCTTCATCATCTTCATGGAAGTACCAATTAACTTTGGCATTACTAACTTCTTCAATTTTTGATAGTACATCAAGAATTAACTTGGATGAAGCAGTATTAAAGTATTCAAGTTTGAATACAAACTCACTATTCGGATTTGGATCTTTGGCATAAGCATCCAACCAATCGATGACAGGTTGGTAAAATTCGGCTGAGTCTTCAGGAAGTGATCGACCTGATATTTCAAATATACCGTTACTTTTATCTAGGATAATCTTTGGAGTATCTTCGGTGCCTTCTAAATTGATAATTTCCATGATTATAAACTTTTATAATTTTTTTTACTTTTTTAATTGCGACCAATAGTTGTTTTCAATGAAAAGAACGAACGCCCCGCATCCATATCGACGAAATCATATTCCAGCTTACTGCCAGATTTACGGGCCATATCTACAAAACCAAGCCCAGCTCCACCCTTTTCAGAAATGGTTGTATTCTTAATGATCTCCTTGTAAAGCTGTTTTAACCCATCTTTATCCAGGCTATTAACTCTATCCAAGCGATCCTTAAGACCAGGAATATCTTCAGTTTCCAATGGATTTCCTGAGGCAATGATGTATTCATCCCCCTTTTTTCCGATCATAAATACAGCATTGTATTCATGATCATTTTCCACCTTATACCCTTCGCCATGTTTGACGATATTCTGTAAACATTCAACCATTACATTAAACACCTTACGCTTTACGGAAGATTCCTCTCCCATAGAGTCCATATTGCGTTCAGCCATGGCTAATACAGATTTGGTAATTTCTTGCGTGAACTCACCCTCATATACGAGGATAAGATTTTGATCACGCATTGATTTGTGTAAGTCATACACATACTTCATGATCTGTCTAATTTTAGATTATTTGTCAGTCAATTACATACTAAAACTTAATGCCAATCATTAGGACATCATCAGTTTGCTTTTCTTCGCCCCGCCAATCTTCCCATGATTGAGCAAGAGATTGGTGTATTTCTTCTACCGGCTTTTGATGACTATCCTGAATAATAGTTCGTAAACGCTTAGGACCATACTTACGATTATCAGGCCCTCCGAACTGATCAGGGAAACCATCAGAGCAGAAAAAGATTGAATCACCTTTACCGGCTTTAATTGTATGAGTAGTAAAGTTCGTCTGGTTTTTATATACTCCTCCTCCAATTGCAAATTTATTCCCCTTTATTTCCACCATTTCCCCACGATTCATATAGTATAGCGGACGATGCGCTCCCGCATATTGTACTTCATTTTTGTGAATACGACAAAGCGATATATCCATACCATCTTTGCTTTGAGATTCGGATGAATCCTGACGGAGTGTTTGAGTTACTCCCTCATCCAGTTGATCCAAAATCTCTCCGGGATCAGTAACCCCCCGGCTACGCACAATATCATTAAGTAGGAAATAACCAATGAGTGAAATCAAAGCTCCAGGCACACCATGACCAGTACAATCTACTGCTGCTATGAAAATATCATCACCTCGCTGTAAGAACCATGGAAAATCCCCGCTGACTACATCTTTTGCTTTGTAGAAGATAAAAGACTCAGGAAATACTTTTTTAATAATGGTATTATCCGGCAAAATTGCTCCCTGAATACGACGAGCATAATTTATACTGTCATTGATCTTCTTATTTTTGTTCTGAATTTCTAGTTCAATCAGCTTTCGCTCTGTAATATCGTGCGATACAACCAATACAGATTCTAATTGTTCCTCCTCATCAAATTCAGGTATAGCATTAATGTGCATTACCCTATCTCCCATTTGAGAAGGAAAATCTATTTCTTTCGCAATTGTTTCTTCGGTTTGATTTACCTCACCTAGAATTTTTAACCATTCGTCCACAACAGAAGGTGCAAAACTAGAATCAATTACCTTCTTATTTAAAAACTCGGATGGTGCTTCTCCAGTATAAGTCTCGATAGTTGGATTAATGTAGAAAAATGTCCCTTCTTTATCCAAACGAGTAATCAAATCCGGTGAGTTCTCAGATAAAGCCTGCATCTTACTACGCATACGTTCTTCTTGCTCCGCACGCTTACGCTCAGTGATATCACGAGCATTCAATACAATTCCTTGCACAGCTGGATCCTCCAGCAAGTTGTTACCTGTCGTCTCAACCCATACCTCTCCATGGTCCTTCGTATCATACAAATATTGCACAGTAACTGCTTCATCGGGGTTTTCCAATAGTGTGGCAAACATATTACTGAATACATCTTTTCCATCACCCTGAATATAACGAAGATCACTCTGACCAATCAAATCGTCCTGAGTATAACCAAATATTCGCTTCACCGAAGGGCTTATATAGCGAATAGCACCATTTTCCTCGTAGATGGTAACAACCTCCGAAGCATTCTCTAGTAGAGAGGCCATACGATTCTGAGTGCGTTCTACCTCCTGAATCTGCTCCTCTAATTGCTTATTTGTTCTTTGCAACTCTTCCTGCGTAGCTTGCATTTCTTCTGCATTTTGCCGAAGAATCTCTTGTTGCTCTTGAAGTTCATTACTCATTTGCTGAGATTCTTCTAATAGCATACGAGTACGCTCGTTAACTTTAATGTTAAAAACTGTACGAGCCGTAATGAGACTAATTTCCTCGACAAACTTTACATCTCGGCTACTAAATTTTTCAAAAGCTGCAAATTCCAAAACTCCATATACCTCTTCATTAGTAATCAGAGGGACGATTAGTAAAGATTCTGGTCTTTGATCGCCTAGTAACCCTGAAGTTACTGTTACATAATCATATGGAATTTCCGTACGTAACAATGTATCTTGTTCAATAGCAGCTTGGCCAATAAGCCCTTCTGCAAATTTAAATGTGCCTTTAAGGTGCTTCTTCTTATTATAGGCATAGCTCGCCTTCATCTCAATGAATGAGTTCATTTTATCGTCATCATTCACTACATAAAAGGCTCCTTGAATAGCATTAATTTTTTGACAAACATAAGCTACTACCGCATCACCTAGATCTTCCAACTGGTCATGTGAACGAAGAATTTCACCAATTTCTGCTACACCAGTTACAATCCAATTACGCTCATCATCCCGTTTTTCAGAATTCAGGATATTGTCCCTCATATTGATCAGTGCATTTCCGAGCGTATCCTCATCGCTGATGGGCTTAAATGAGGCATCAAGTTTCCCTGCACCAATTTGATGAGCAAAAGTAGCCGTTCGCTGTAGGGCACCTACTAATTTGCCAGTTGTTTCAGCCATCTTTCCAATCTCATCATCACCTTTCTTTTCAACATGTTCAGGCAATATCCCTTCACTCAGTAGTTGTAACGTATTTTTGAGAGAAAGTACGGCATCGGTAAGAGCTCTGGAAAAAACCAGACTTATCATCATTGCCAGTAAGCAAGTAATAACACAAGCAATAGCAAACTTTGGAATTGATGAAAATACCTGTGCTTGAATTTCCGAATCATCAATTTTTGTAATTAATCCCCATTTTTGTTGAGGGAGGTAGCTCCAGGCAGTTAATGTTTTTTCTCCTCGGTAGTCGGTATCATATATATATCCTTGACTTTGCTGAATAGCTCGCTGGGCTGCTTGTTGATCGCCGCCCCCAACTTTTGAGTGAATTGAGAGAGGTGAACTTTCAGTAAGCCTTGAGGGGTTCACATAAGTAATCTTATTATTCACGGCCTCAATTATAAATGACTCCCCTGTTTTGCCCAGACCTGTTGGTTCATCCAAAATGGCAAAAAGACCACTTACATTTACCTTCCCAATAATAACTTTCTCTTTGTCGTAAAAGGGCAGTCCAAATAATAAAAAGTATTCTTTCCCTTCATTAAAAACACGACTAACATATGTACTATCAGCAGAGGCTGAAAGAGTTTTCCCATCGGGATCATAAAAGGACTTCCCTGCTTGTTGATTAAAATCGCTGTCATCACTATTGTAGAAGATTGCTCCCTCATTTGATACAATCAAAATTTGTGAGATGTTACTCTCATTTTGAATCACCAGATCAATATTGGAGATAGCATTAACATCTACAGCTTGAAAGCTTTCATTTACTGTAGTATCCGCTAAGTCAGGAACAGCCTCACCTTCTACAAGATCCAGAGTGCTACTTTCTATAATCGAATTTAATTTTACTAACTCAGAATTAACATTCTGAAAATAAGATTCAATTTTATTCTTTTTGTACTTAGTAATCATCTGTAGCTTTTCAGCATACGAATCTTCTAACGCTTGTTTGGTCAATTGATAAGCAATCGTACTGATAGCCGTTACCCCCAGAGCTGTGAGGATCAGAACCAATGCTGTAATTTTACTTCCTATGTTAATTTTTTTCAGCATAACCTCTTACCGAATTTATATCTAGCTGTCCGCATATTACAAGTAGTGATAAGCGTGTGTTTGCACGCAAATTGCAATAATCAACCTGATTTTTTACTGTTTAGCTTCCTCTAACCTTACATTGTCATTAATTGATAACTTTAGTGCCAATTTCTCAAAGAAGGCTTCTAATGCTAATACCTGTACAGAACTAAAGGGTTTGAAAGAAGCAATTTCTACGACCCCCATCACTTCCCCATCTTCTTTGACAGGAATTACGAGTAAATGACCTGGAGTTGCACTACCCAGCCCAGAAAGAATCTGAATATACCCTTCTGGCACTGAATCTAGCTGAGCTATTGATCCTTCTTTTGCTACTTGCCCCGCTATTCCTTCACCAAAGCGGAAAACCACACGCTCACCTTCTGGTATGTGGTAAGCAAAAGAAGAAAACATTTCTATTACTCTATGTTCATCTTCCTCTACAACGCGAAAAGCCGCTGCTTGACTTGCTTCTAATGAACGGCAAACCTGAGATAGCACTTTATTAAAGACTTGATGTGGCTCTAATTCTAATGAGAGAAAATCATTCACGTCTCCTAAATAAAAATCACCTTCCGTACTAGTGCCTACGCTCTCATTTTTTTCTTCATCATTATCTCTTGAAAAATTGATTCTTGAGCTTGTATCAAACGAATTGTTTTGAGAATTAATGAGCATAGCGATTGCCCAAAGACCAATGCCCAAAGCAATTCCTACTACTATGTTTATTCTTTGCAATAAAGGGCTCAATTGTTGGCTAACACTCAGGTCAATTGCAGGTGAAAACTGAGTTAACCATTCTGGCAAATGATATAATGTAAAAACTACTGCCGAAGAAGCAGTAATGAAGAGTGTTGCCAGTAACCAGCTAAGTTTGTTCTTTTTTATTTGCATGATCTTATCTGTATCTACATAGTTGATCTAATTCCAACAAGAATTCTACAATTTGATCGGTTTCTAATATGTAATCAATTGATGTAAGACTTATAGCGGCCGAAGGCATGGTTTCAATCATACATTCAGCAGGATCTTGTACAATAGTTAATCCACCTCGGTCTTTGATTTTTTTCATTCCCCAAGCACCATCTTTATTAGCTCCAGAAAGTAATATACCGACGACCTTATCACGATATACATAAGAACCCGATTCTAAAGTGACATCGATAGCTGGTCTTGAGTTATTGATCATTTCTTCCGTTGATAGAGAAAATGAATTTCCCAGTTCAATAGCCATATGATAATTTGAAGGTGCTAAATACACTCCCCCTTTTTTTATACTTTCTTTATCAATTGGTTCCGTAACTGGTTTAATACTTTTAATAGATAAAGCTTCTACAAATCCATTTCGGACATGTTTCAAACGATGCAAACATAGAATGATTGGTAATGAGAAATCATTAGGAATAGATGATAAAATCTTAGTAACTCCCTGGAAACTACCGGCAGACCCACCAATTAATACAGCTTTAAACTTACTACTCACCTGAAATTTACCCATAGCTATGCTGGCAACCGCTATCGCTAATCTTTTATCTTTTTATAAATTTTCTCTTCGTTATTAACGATAATAAATTTGTTGGCTATTTCACACCAAATAAGTGACTCCTTCGAGCCTACCGCTAAATAGCTATATTTGAACAAACTTTCGTGAAGCTTCTTCAATACTCGATTTTGTAGGTTCTGATTGAAATAGATCATTACATTGCGACATAGAATGAGATCAAATTTGTTAAAAACAGTTCCCTGAACTAAGTCGAAATTCCTAAATGATACTCCGCTGAGCAGTGAAGGATCAATTACCGCCATCCCGTCCTTTTCTTGGTAATAATCTTTTAAAGCCCCTACTCCTTGATAGCGGATATAGTTTTTTTCATTCAGCTCCATATTTTTTAGCGGAATCTGCCCTTTCTTTGCTTTGGCCAGTATAGGTTTATCAATATCGGTAGCAATGATATTTACCTTATCTAAAATACCCATTTCTTTGAGAAGTATGGTCATACTTATCACTTCTTCACCAGATGAACATCCAGCATGCCAGATACTAAATGTCTCGTGGTTGAGCATAATATTAGGAATAATATGATCTCGCACTTCTCGCCAAAAGGAAGGATCACGGAACATCTCAGTTACATTTACCGTGATTTCGGCTAAAAAAGCTTCAAGAAAAATACTATCTCTCTCTAGTTTTGAGATAATTTCACTTACTGAATTAAACTGGAATATATCGATAATCCGCTGTATTCGCCTTCTAAATGAAGACATGGCGTAATCTGAAAAATCATATCCATATTTTACTTTGAGGACTTCAGTAATTTTTCGCAAATCAGCGATTTCAACTTCTACATTCGTCTTCTTTCCCAACCTAGGTTGATTAGGGCTAAGTATTCCTTTCTGACTTTCGATCATTGTTGAGTGGCCTGTATTTGAACTTAATTATGCTTTTCTCAGGTACAATTAGTTCAAAAATAAACCAATTCAGTCTTATTTTGTGAATATCAGGAGCTGCGAGGGAGAGGAAGAGTGTAATAAACGAGAACCGCCCTTAGAAAAAAGAAAGTTGCAATACAGGGAAAAGACCTTTCAATACAAGGTAAGGGAAAAGTCTAAAAAAATAGTAGACTTAAGCTAAACATTTAAAGAGAATACCAGAAATAATTAAATTCTTCTAGCAAACAAATTATGCTATATACCCTACTGATACCCTCCTACTACTACTTCAAACCAATTTTGCTTGTCAAAATATCGATTTGCCATTTCTAGTAGTTTCTCGCTTTCAATATGATTGATCACTCTGAGATACTCATTATAATAACCATAATCCAAGTTATGTAAATAGATACTTTTGAATTTTTCTGCTAGAGCAAAAGGAGTATCGATAGAAGTTAGCAATCTTCCAGCCATGTAGTTTTTTACAGTATTTAGCTCAATCTCGCCAATGGTTCTATTACGCAAAATGGCTAATTCATGGTAAATCTCCGTAAGAGCTTGCTCAGTAAATTCCTTTTTAACGTCCGTACCGATCACCAAATAACCTGCCTCTTGCAAATTTACAATGCTAGAATAAATCCCATAGGTTAAACCTTTTTCTTCCCGAATATTTTTCATTAGCCGGGAACCAAAATATCCACCTAACACAGTGTTAAGAATACGAACCGGAATATAATCGGGATGATCTTTAGTGAAAAGAGGAATACCTATTCTTAGAGAAGACTGTAGATTTTCTTTACGTTCGACAAGATGTTTCTTCTCAGAAGATTGCCGTTCCCAAATATCAGTTTGTTTTTGAGACGCTCTTTTCTCTACAGCCAAGGTGCCAATGTGCTTTTCTAATAATGTAAGAACCTCCTCATCTACTTGGCCTGAAACGATGATTTCCCAGTTGGAGGCCATATTCTTTTGGTAAAAAGCTATCAGGTCTTCACGAGATACTTGGCTTACTTGCTCTTCCGTCAATGTTTTGCCGTAAGGTTGATTATCACCAAATAATACAGAGCGAATTTTTTTTGAAGCAACGATACTTGACTTTTCATTATTTACTCGAATCTTCTGAATCTGAATAGCTTTTAATTTATTCAGTTCATCTTCAGGAAATGAAGCCTCAGTAAGCAGTTCGACCAACAAGTTTAATAATGCATCAGTATATTTTTTTAACGTATAAATCTCCAACGACGCGTAATCCAGCCCGGGTGATAGTTGCAGAAAAGCTCCGTATGAATCCACAAAATTGGAAATAGCAAAAGCGGAGCGTCGCGCAGTCCCTTCAACCAGCATTTTAGTGGCAAAGTAACTGGTTCCTACCTCCGTTTCGTGCTTTACCCCAGCTTGAGGGAATAATATTTCAATACCTATAATTGGTTCCTTGCCAGCACGAATGTAATGGACTGGCACTCCATTGGATAAGAAATGAGTTTTGGCCTGAGCCAATTTTACTTCTTCAACTGCCTGTGAGGGAGGTGGTACAGATCGATCAATTATCATTAGGATACAAATTATCTTCCATTATGGGCTAACAACCCTTCTTTGGTGGCTAAATAAAAATACTCTTGGTAATGATGGGTAAAATCAACTTCATGTGGTAAGATTTCTTCAGTATGGTCAACATAGCATTTAATCCAATTTTTCTGCAAAAGAGATTGCAGTATATTACGTAGCTCTTGCTCTTCCAACTCTAACGTGCTACGTAATTGGTTAAAGGGAGTTACAAAATAAAGTTCATCCATCACGTCGTACTCCAAATCCGTCATGCTTGGCATATTTTCTGTTTTTCCATGTGTAGCCACCAAAAGTGGCTACAATTCCAATCAGTA
Source organism: Roseihalotalea indica (assembly GCF_022458895.1). The sequence continues at coordinate 1,064,898 of NZ_JAINFL010000004.1, forward strand.
CAAAGTATGCTGAATAAAGTAATTGCAAGCCGAGAAAGTTTAGCAAATTCACTTCTTTCTTAAGAAACCTTGATACTGATTTTAAAAAAACATATTCTAATCCTACTTTGAATAGTAATAACCAAACCAGCCAGTGCCAGATTTTAAGATCTACTATACTAAATATGCTTGTATACAAGAATGCCACATGATACAAAAATACAAGAAATGCAACAACAGCGGTTTGGCCCACATGGTGCATTTTCCATTTACCAGCCCATCGTTTACGCTGCTGAAAGAAATCGGCAAATCGACGTTTGGCCTCTGTCTGCACAACCGACAGCGAGCTCTTTAGAAAATATACCTGGCCTGGAAACCGCTTGTACATGGCATGCAATAGAAATTCATCGTCGCCAGAAGGAATATGCCAGTGCCCTTCGTAACCATTTACAGCAATAAATGCTCTCTTGGAAAAAGCAAGATTAGCTCCATTGCAAGTTATGGGGATTTTGCTTTGTATGCCCGCAGCGCCAATCCCAATCAGGCTGGCAAACTCAAGGGTTTGTAGCCGTTGAAACCAAGTTCTTTCTTGATAAAATGTTACCCCTCCTGCCGCCATTGCCGGGTTTTTTTCTTGAAAAAACTGTATCCAGGTTGCTAACCAGTTAGGCCCAACCCGGCAATCTCCATCCGTAGTTACAATAATATTTCCTTGAGCGTGCTGAATCCCGGTCCATAGAGCCTTTTTTTTAGGTGATTTATCTAAAGCACTAGCGTTGCTTCTAAGTAGTCGGATAGAGTAAGAGGCTCTAGCCTGAAATTGTCTGATTAGGGCTACTGTTTCATCCTCAGAATCATCGTCCACTACGATAACCTCCCAATTATTGGTAGGAAGAGCAAGGCCGGATATGGTTGTTTGTTGTTGTAAATCCTCTAACAAATGAACAATGTGTCTTGCCTCATTGCGCACTGGGATAATAACGGTCAATTGAGAAACAGACTCATCATATGAAAAATCTGGGCGAGGCTGAAACACCGGAATTTGCAACCAGTAATAATGAAAATATACAATCAGCAGACAGTATAATAATAATAAGCAGGCAAAAATAGCTTCCATAGAATATGCCCGTAAAGGTATAAAGTTTAGGGAAGTATTATCTTCGTTTTTGAAACCCTTGGAGAATCTCTATATTTAATCGCATGATGACCAAACCAACCATCGATCAGCGATCTGAAAGCGAAAAAATCATTCTGGGTATTGACCCCGGAACGAATGAAATGGGCTATGGCATAATTTGTATCAAAACAAATCCGCCAAAACCCAGTACGCTTACGTTAATGCAATATGGAGTCATCCACCTCCGCAAGTATCCTTTATACCAGACGAAGCTCCAAAAAATATTTGACCGCATTGCCGGACTCATTGACGAATACGCTCCCGACGAAGTAGCGTTAGAAGCTCCCTTTTACAGCAAAAATGTACAGTCCATGTTAAAATTGGGCCGTGCTCAAGGCGTGGCCATGGCTGCAGCCTTAAGTCGTCAGATTCCCGTAACAGAGTATGCCCCCCGGAAAATAAAACAATCAGTAACCGGAAATGGAAATGCTTCAAAAGAACAAGTATCAAAGATGCTGGCTAGTTTGCTGAACCTTAATAGTGCATTACTTCAGGCAAACCAATTAAATGATGCTACCGATGCGCTGGCCGTCGCGCTATGCCACCACTATCAGAATGCCTCTCCCGTCCGGCATACTAAAAGCTGGAAAGCCTTTGTGGCAGACCATCCCGACCGCATAAAATCCTGATTTTTAGATTATTACAAATCTATTTTAATTTTTTAGTTTCATGTCCTGTAAAAAATCGCACCAGCTGCTACTCAAACTTGACGACTCTTTACACTTTACCGAAAAAAAAATACGCGACGAGCTATCTTCTGTCGTACGAACTGGTGAATACCTCTGGCTGGCATTTGACGAGGGACATGGTTTAGAGCGTCTAAAGAGAGTTAAAGATACCTATCAGGGTCATCAGACATTCTCGCTAACCGAGTATATGCATTTGCCCGAGGGGAAAGATGAAGTAGATATTGAAGGGTTAGCCTATGACGGCACTTATATTTGGATTGTAGGATCGCATAGCACCAAGCGAGGTAAACCAGATGAACGAAAAGATTCTTTGAAGAAAAGAATTAAATGTCTGGCCAAAGTTAAAAACGACCCTAACCGCCATACCCTGGCTCGTATTCCTGTTTTGAAAGATCCCGAAACCGGTGAATATACATTATATAAGAGTTGCCCTGACCCAAAAAATCCCGGCCAGTTTTTAACTGCGTCTCGGCTAAAAGCTAATAAAACACAAAGCCAGTTGACGAAAGCTCTAAAAAAAGATAAGCACTTTCAGCCCTTTATGGATATTCCGGGAAAAGACAATGGGCTGGATATTGAGGGGATAGCCGTAATGGGCGAACGTATATTTCTCGGACTTCGCGGTCCGGTATTACGAGGCTGGGCAATTATACTGGAAGTACAGGTAAAGCAAAAAGGAAAAGATACCCTGAAGCTGAAAAAAATAGGCAAGCATAAGCAGCGTTACCGCAAACATATGGTAAACCTCCACGGCATGGGCATCCGCGAACTAGCTGTGGCTCAAGATGATTTGCTGATTTTGGCCGGACCGACGATGGATTGTGACGGTACCATTGCTCTGTACCGCATTCCCGGCGGCTTGCCTGATAAAGTAGAATCTATGCTTTACAATGACGAAATTGAGCGCCTGGTTAATGTAACGCTGGGGCACGAAACTGAATATGGGCGAGATAAGGCTGAAGGGTTGACACTCACTGAAGATAATGAGTTACTGGTGGTGTATGATGCCCCGGCTTCTCACCGACTAAAAGATGAAAGTGATGCCTACGCTGATATATTTACGTACCCGGAAGGTAAAAGTGTATAAATTATGACCTCCCGGCAGCGCAGAAATATTTATATTATAGGATGCTCTTTGCTGGCATATGTAGCTATTACGTATTTGCTCTATTGGGTTGAGCATGATCAAGAAGGTACAAATATTACCAAACCAGCTGAGGCATTCTGGTATACGATTGTTACTCTCTCAACAGTAGGGTATGGTGACTACTACCCTACTACCGGAGTAGGTAAAATAATCGGACTCATTTTCATCATTGGTAGCGTAAGTATCCTGGGTTTTCTGATTAGCCAACTCACTACACAAGTTACTGTATATTTAGAAAAAAAACGATTAGGACTCTTGGGAACAAAATTCACAAATCATATTCTGGTTATTGGATGGGACAAATTTGGGAAGCAAGTGGTAGAGGAGGTTGTTCATTCCAGCCACCAAGTCGCAGTGGTGTGCAATGATAAAAATGAAATTGATCTTATTCACGAAGCGTTTGATACACAGGATGTTTTCGCCCTTTTTACTGATTACAGCAACCTGGAAGCACTAGAGAAAGCTAATATCAAAGAAGCTGCCACGGTGTTCATCAATTTTCCTGATGATACCGAGGTACTGATCTATCTGCTAAACCTGAAGAAATTATATCCGGAACTTAACTATGTGGTGTCCCTCAGCAATCCCAGCCTAAAAGAAACGTTCATGTCGGCCGGAGTACGTTATGTAGTTTCAAAAACGGAGATTGCCTCGAGGTTAGTAGCTAGTTATACTTTTGAACCAGATGTTGCCCTGATGGCCGAATCGCTTATGACCTCTGCGTTAGAAGGAGAAGATTACGATTTGCTGGAGTATCATGTTACTTCTAAAAACCCCTACATCAACCAAGATTACCTAGATGCCTTCGTATCCTTAAAAAAAGAGCATGATTGTGTGCTAGTAGGCATCAATAAAAAACAGCCTGACGGTAACCGGCTGCTCCATAAGAATCCTTCTGCCGGATTGACTATAGAGAAAGGTGATTACCTGATTCTGATCTGCACTGGAAATACTAAAGTAAAAATGCAAAAACTATTCGGCGTTTCCGAAGGGCGACTTCAGGAAAGAAACGTGACGAATAAAATTTAGTAAACTGAATGGTCTTTAAGTTAAAAAGAGAGGCTCCCACTGGCACCTCCCCATTGCTCTCCCAATAATCTATACCTGACATTAGTCATTACTTACCATAATAGTATAATGATATCCGGTACTGCCATCTGGATGTTGAGTAACCAAACGATAGAAAGATAGGCCTTTCTCTGGCTCAACATCCACAAACATACCACTGTCCAGATTTTTTTCATTACTTACCACCGCAAACTGCATATCAAGCCCAGCTCGCTCCACAAAAACACGAACTCCTTTCTCCACTCTGTTAAATCTCCAACCAAGTGTCACTGCTCGCTCGCCAACCTCCGCTTGAAACGATTCAAGCATCATGTCATTACTGATTAGTGAAGAAGACAATTGTGCTCCATTTGCCTGAATTACAGAAAGTGATACAGCAATTGTAAATATGATAAAGTGCGTAATACGTTTCATAGCTATTTGAATTTTTCGGTTTCAATGCTATGAAATACATAATCTGTTCTCTCTGACTTACCCACTCTAACTTATTTCATAATTAACTGATAATCAATCGAATATTTTGTATAGAACAATTTCCAATTTTTATACTGAATTTCAATGTGGGACTTGAGGCTCAAAAAGTCTAAAAATGGGAATCTATTGCTAACTTAAAAGCGCTATCTGTCCTAATTATCTAAATTCCGAAATAGAATTTTCCTTATAAAACCACTCTTTTTAACTGAGGCTAAATACTCCTCTGTGTGAGAGATATTTATCGCTAATCGCCCAAGCGGAAAGTGATCGGCAGCACCAGCCGGACTTTCACAAATTTTCCTCTTTGCTCACCCGGATTCCAAGGGATAGACTCTCGAATAACCCTTTCAGCCTCAGCATCGCAGCCAGCCCCAATGCCAGTTCCCAATAAGTACCAGCGGTTAAACTGATAGGAAGTTTGCGATTGCAGAACGGTCCGATAAAAAAGGCAAAAAATACTCAGGCAAACGCTACACTCGATCAAATAAACAATGATTTCCATAAAGATAGCGATGACGCCAGGTTGTTCATTTCAGTAAAATGATCTATGACAGAAGGAGCTTTCCGGTTGCTCCCTCTGCCTGATTTTACTTTCTATATGTACGCCACAACGACGATCTCACTCAATTTCTCGCTAATAGTTTCAGGATCAGCCATACTCATGGCTTTTTCTGTTTTAGCGCTATCATTTCCATCTAATTTAAAGGTGATGGGCAATACCATACGTACTTTCACTGGTTTTCCTTCGCTCATACCGGGTTGCCAGCCAGAAGCACCTTCCAGCACCCGAATGGCTTCGGCATCACAGCCGGCACCAATACCTTTTAAGGCTTGAAAATCGGTAAGCTCTCCATTTTCATTAACTACAAACTGTACAAATACTCTTCCTTCAATGCCCATCTGACGTGCTTTGAGAGGGTATTGGAGGTTTTTAGCGATGTATTGGTAGAATGTTTCCATGCCGCCTTCCGGAGCGGGTTGCTCTTCTACAACTGTATAAACACCGGCTGCATCAGGCAGGCTCATCAGTTTTTCCTGAAGTTGCTTCTGCCGGGCAAGCAAACTTTCAAACTTATCATAATCACCCCCCGAAGCTTTGTCTTTAAACACTTTTAGTTGAAGATCATCTAAATGGGGTGGCTGGGGAGCTACACCTGATTTCTGTGCTTCAGCGTTAATGGCCTCTCGTAAGCTTCCCGGATTCTCAAAATACTTTTCATTTAACTGCTGTAACTGTCCTCCTATTTGTTTCAGTTGGGTTTGCACCTCTTCGTAGGATTGAGCAATAGCTTCTTGCTCTAATTCCTCCGTATCGGGCTGGCAGGCAAATACTACAAACATGGAGGCGACAATCGGTGCGATCAATACATATCGATACCAAAAGGTTTTATGTCTCTTTTCCATCATTTTAATGCGTTTTAAGGTTTTTGATTTGTAAAAATGATTCACTACCGCCCACTGTAGGCTTGCCATGGATTGCCTGGCCAGCAAACGGGAGTATGTTTGGCGATTACCGGTAGGATGCTGTAACGCTCCGGCATCAGCCGCAAATTCGTGGTTTTCGGTGATGGCCTTTTCATACAGATAGACCAGCGGGTGAAACCAGAAGATGATTTTTAATAAGGTAATGTAGGTAATGTCGTAACTGTGTTTCTGCTTGATATGAGTTTCTTCATGAGCCATCATCTGATGTACTTCCGAAACCGTCAGCGTTTGGGTATTATCCCATAGTAAAAATTGAAAGAACGATGAGGTGGGAAATAGTCCATTCGTATAGACTAGTTTATAACGACCCTGGGGCGAAGGTTGGGGTTTGCTCAGTCGTATGGCCCAAAAGACACTCAGAAACTGCCGGAAATAATAAATGAAGGTAGTGAGGACACCCAGCCCGTAAGCCAGCCAGAGTGTATAGTACCACTCCCACCGAAATGCACCTCCCCTACTCTCCGTTTCGCCAATCAGCATAGGATCAAGCAGAATATAAGACTCGCCGATCGCTCCTGTAGATTGAAACCCAATCGGAATCTCCAGCAAAGGGATAATAATACTTAAAAATGACGAGGCTAGTAAATAATAGCGATTGTACTGATACGAAGTTTGATCATGCAGAACAGTGACGTAGAACAGGTAAAACACTCCCCAGCAAATGCTGAATTCAAGCAGATAATTGATGATGCTGTTCATAAAAAAATGTTAGTAGTTACATTATTAATTTGAAGCAATCGGGTACAAATCAGACATTGTGACCGTCAATTCCCCTTGTTGGTCAAAAGCAAAATGAAAGTCCATGCCTACTCGTACATTTACAACCCGATTATTTTGATAGGCATAGTGCCAGTGAATCTTCGGGCTATTTAGCGCTTTTACTACTAACCCATCCAACCGATAGGCTTCATAGCTATCCTCTCGAGTGCTAAACCCTTCAATAATCTGAGGAGAAGTAGCTTGTCCCCCTACAGTAAACCTGGCTTTCACTACCCCTTGCAAGTCATAAAACTGATAATAAACCAGACTTTCCCGCAGGCTTTTTTGCAATACCTCGTGGAAATATTTTATCCCCCGCACTGGTTGTGGAGCTACCGTTACTTCTCGCAGAGAGGTAGTATTGGTTTCAAAGGTATCGGATAACGCTAATGGAATTCCTTCTTTCACAATTCCAACCCGCAGCTGCCTGAAATCAGCTTCGTATTCGGGCAGAATATACGATACGGTAACTTTCACAAAATCATCCCGTGACCGAACACGTTGACGATAGAAATTAGTATCAAAACTAACGGATACCCCTTTAGCCTGATCATTAAGTAATTTTTCTTCCACTAGCGCCAGAACCTCTTCATTGGTTACGGCCATGTTTTCTACCACCTGTTTGCGTTCATCATCAGTCAAATAATACCGATGATTTATATCATCTACTTCAAAAAAGTAGTAAAATCTATAATGATTGACGCTATCTTGCCGTAATAGCTCCTGCATCCGCTGCTTCAGTTTTTCTGGTAGAAGATCATAATCCAGAAAGCCTGTTTTCTCGCTCTTTCTAGCTGAAGTTGTTGGTTTTTGCTTTGAGTCATCATCTTTGCTACCAAAGAATGGCAATATCAGAAAAGCGACCAGCAACCCTAAAGGAACCAGTATAATCGGATGACGTTTGATCAGATTCATTTTTCCATATCTGAAGGCGGTTTTTGCTGCTCATCATCGTCCTCTTCTTTTAAATCATCCTCCACGTATTTCATCAATTGCTCAAATTCGTGGATATCCATGTCATTTTCCTGGGCGAAAAAGGAAACCAGTTTGGGAAACGAACCGCCAAAGTAGCCACTCAAGAAATTCTTCAGGAAAAAACTGCTGTACGTCTTTTTGTCAATCAGCGGATAATATTCATGGGTCTTTCCATACGCTTTGTAGCCGACAAACCCTTTCTTTTCTAAGATACGCACTATGGTAGACACCGTATTATAGGCAGGTTTTGGCTTAGCCATTTTCGCCAGAATATCCTTGACAAACCCTCGTTGGATCTGCCACAAAATCTGCATGACCTGTTCTTCCGCTTTGGTGAGTTCTTTCACAAGTTTAAGAGTTGAATGAGTGAGTAACTGAATGAAAGAATGAGTGACTAAAGGAATTTCTTACGCCTGTCCACTCAGTCGTTCATTCAATGGATAATTTATTGTAATCTGAACGTAATAGGAATCATCATTTGCACGCGTACCGGTTTTCCTCGTTGCTTGCCCGGGTTCCAGTTGGGTACTGCTTTAAGTACTCGAATAGCCTCTTCGTCGCACCCGGCTCTAATACCTTTTGCAACCTTTATATCCGTAAGTGAGCCATCTTTATTGACCACAAACTGCACAAATACCTTCCCTTCTACTCTCTGCCTAATAGCTTGCTTTGGATACTCGAGCTCTTTACCAATATACTCATAAAAAGCCTGGAGTCCACCCGGGAAGGAAGGTTGCTCTTCCGCAAAAATCATAATCTCATCTTTCTCTTCCTCTTCCGGTTCATCTGCCACCACATATTCTTCAACCGGATCATTAATGTCTACATTAAATGTAAATTCCAGATCTATATCCGGATCTTCGTCATCGGGTATTGCCACTACTTTGGGCAGAACCTTTGGCTTAGGCGGCTTAATTTCAGTCCGCTGTACAGGGATCAAGGGGGTAAAATCAGGAGTTTCCGCTTCAAAAACTATAACTTTTGTTTCAGCATACTTCCACTCAAAGGCTACAAATACTACCGATACAGCCAGTAGTAGCCCAATAGTAAAATGAAATAATCTCCTTTTTTCCAGATTGGCCTGTTTACTTTTTTTCGTTTCCATGATACGTTTCGGTTTGATTGATACGTTCAATATAAAACGAATAAATTAGTTTATCAACTATTATATTAGTTTTTTAACTAAAAATTTAGTTTTATAACTCAAAAAAGAAGCTGATCTCCCAATCAGCTTCCCTATATTATAGTTGTTACGCCCGTTTTAGCTTATTAATCTTAATGATCTTAAACGACTCTAATGTCTTGATAATCGGATACGTAGGGTCAATCTCAAACCAGCGAGCGGCAAAATCCTGACGCTTAGGCAGTTTGTGGTGGTTGTTCTGGAATAACTCTCCCAGCATAAGGAAATCAAATACCAGTGTATTCTTAGATCGGTCCTTATTATCGAAATTAGAGTAACCATACTTATGACCGCACCAGTTCACAATAGCGCCATGCACCGGCCCCATCAAATAATGCAGGGGAAGTAATCCGTACATTAACCAGTGAGTACCAGGAAGTTGAGCGATAGATATAGCCCAGATGTAAAATAAGCTATATACTACTCCCCAGCCTACTCGTACATACCACAGGTCAGCAAACTTGTCAAAAGCGGGCCAATCGGGTAAGTCTTTGGTAAAGCGAGCTTCTGGCTCTACATCATGATCCAGAATGTCATTATAAATGTTTTTGGTTTCCCACATCATGGTGAACAGGTTCTCAGTATGATGCGGCGAGTGGGGATCATTGGGGGTATCACTGTAAGCGTGGTGCATGCGGTGCAACACAGCATAAGCCCGGGGGCTTAAGTACGAAGAACCCTGAGCGATCCAGGTTAAAATGTAAAATGCTTTCTCCCATGCAGGATTCATCAGAAACATCTTATGCGCTGCATATCGATGCAAAAAGAACGTCTGGAAAAACAGGGAGAAGTACCAGTGAGCAATGAAAAACGCGATGATTATCACAAATGGAATATTTAGTGGTAAATGAATTGGGTAAATATACTAATTAAGTAAATAGCTAAAGTCCTCGTATAAGAGAATTGTTTACAGGTAGGCTATCTTATTAAACCCCAAACAACAGTCATACCAAAGAAGTTCTGTTTTCAACTTGCCTATTCGGCTTGAGTAAACGCATAAGCAATAATATTGGCTCCCATCTGTAACGCCTTTTGCCGCACAGCATCAGGGTCATTATGAATACGCTGGTCTTCCCACCCGTTTCCCAAGTCGCTTTCGTAAGAATAGAAACAGACCAAACGCCCCTCATATACCAACCCAAAACCCTGAGCCGGTTTACCATCATGCTCATGAATCTTCGGCAACCCCTTCGGAAACTCATACTTCTGGTGGTAAATCTCATGATCATCCGGCAACTCAACAAAATCAAGCTCGGGAAATACTTTTTTCATCTCCAGACGAATGAACTCATCTAGCCCATAATTATCATCAACATGCAGAAATCCACCCGAGATTAAGTATTTACGCAGGTTTTCAGCTTCATCTTCAGTAAAAACTACGTTGCCGTGCCCGGTCATATACACATAAGGGTATAAAAATATTTCTGGGCTACCGACATCTACCTCTTCTTCTTCTATGGCTAGCCGAGTGTTAAGGTTATCGTTACAAAACGTGATAAGATTGGGCAAAGCCGTTTTGTTAGCATACCAGTCTCCCCCACCCTCATATTTTAACTTGGCTATTTTGATACCTTGGCCTGACACAGAAGCTGCCAGGGAAACAGTCATACAGACTGCAAAGAAGCTTTTAGTAAGTTTACTCATACGTCTCAGTAAAGCAAATGATTAAAGTTTGGTTCAAAACAAAGTCCTGAAACATCCTAAACGAAGAATACAAACTTTTATGAAGTTATGCTAATACTTTTGTCAATAGGTAATAGCTACTGATTTACCTGATATTCAACTGTTCACGCAATGCAGTCATCGATAATTCGCAGAAATCACTGATTACCAGATCAGTATTCTCAGCTTCAAGCTCTTCTTTCGTATGTGTAGTGGCTACGCCGACCACTTTCATCCCTGCGTTTTTACCGGCCTGGATACCAAGAATAGCATCTTCAAACACTACACACTGCTCCGGCTTCAACCCTAATGCTTCTGCTGATTTGAGGTATACTTCCGGATTTGGCTTTCCGTGCGTGACCATTGTTGCGTCAATAATGGTCGGAAAATAACTGCGCAGTCCGGTATATTTTAGCGTAAAATCCACATTTTCAGGGGGAGCTGAAGTAGAGACGGTGCGGGGAATTTGCTGCCGGGAAAGTTCAGCCAAAAAGGTTACCAGGCCCGAAGTAGGTTTAATATGCGGACGATAGATATCCCGATAAACCTGCTCTTTCTCCTCTCCAAGCTCCTGAATCTCTTTCTCCGACATATCACGATTAAGTATATCCGGCAAAATGGCACTCATAGTACGCCCATTCACCTTGGCTTTATACTCCTCTTCGCTCATGTCAACCCCGTATTTCTCAAAAAAAGATAGCCAGGATTTAAGGTGGAATTTGTGATTATCTACAATTACGCCGTCCATATCAAACAGCAACCCTATTGAACTCATAAATGCTTGATGATTTAAAATTTACTGATCTAAACGAGTTGCTTCAAACGAAATTACAACTTCCTGAGTTGCATCTACGGTAAACCGCACTTCAATAGGATTACAGCACATTTCGCAATCTTCGATATATGACTGATTATTAGAGGCTATTCTGATCATTATGCGAGAAGCCGTTTTTTATTGAAAGTCTTATCTGACCGGACAGGTAAGGGTTATCAGTGGCGCTCAGCAGGAGGCCGGACGGGATGACCTGCCTCCTGCCACCCGCTTCCTGGTATGTCACTAAAAGAAATCAGAACAATGTCTATTGATGGAAGTATCTAACAACATAGAAATTTGAGAAAAGCAGTAAGGACAGGAAAAGAAAGGCTCTATTCTTATTCGCTCAAGAAGCAAAAAACCTGTTTTTCAAAAATATTTCCGATTAATAATTTCACTTAGGATAATCGCCTCGCGGGCATTTCTAGGGCTTCTGAGGGCATCAGCTACTTCCTGAGATACATTATGTTTTTGCTCATCTAGTTCAATGGGCTTAATGCGTTTTCCGGTATCCTCTAAAGAAACTTTATCGGCAATACGTTTAGCTTTTTTTGCAGTTTGCTTAACTTTTTCAAGCTCCTGCTGAGCCTCACTTACTTTCCCTTTAGCTTTCTGAATCTTTTTAGCAGCCTGTGGCACTTCCCTTCGCTGAGGGCTCTCCCCCATCATATCTCTGAGAATTTCTTCAAAGGACACTGGTTTTGTTTTAGTAGACTCTTGCATTACTACTGGCTTATCCGAACGTGAGCCATCTTCAAACTCACGCCGAGGCTGCCTATTAGGATTACGAGTGGGAGGTTTCTTTTTTGAGTTCAGAAACCGGGAAAAAAGAGAAAAAGCAGCAAAAGCTAAAAATATCAGTAACTCAAAATAATTTTCCATACTGTGGGCTTCCTATAATGATAACGTTCAGGTAGTTGCTAACAAATATTAGTTAAAAACCCCTATCTCCTAATGTATTGTTAGCGGCGTTAGGAAACAAAAAAATCTTTGGTTTCAGCCGTAATTATTCTTTTTTTTTCTTCGTTCTATCTCTCAAATTCCTATATATTCGCCCTTATTCGAACGCAAAAATCTACTTATACCAATTATTTACTAACGTCTATCGCGTTCTATCAGCTTGACTTGGAAGGGATTATATGCAGCTTACTACACTAGAAATTAAAGGATTTAAAAGCTTTGGTGATAAGGTTACAATTCATTTTGACCGGGGCATTACCGGCATTGTTGGCCCTAACGGGTGCGGAAAATCCAATGTAGTAGACTCTATTCGTTGGGTGCTGGGCGAGCAAAAATCACGCATGCTCCGCTCCGACAAGATGGAGAATATCATCTTCAACGGTACCAAAAAACGAAAACCCACCCAACTGGCTGAAGTATCCCTTACTTTTGATAATACCCGGAACCTGCTGCCAACCGAATACACCCAGGTAACCATTACCCGGCGCTACTACCGCAGTGGCGACAGCGAATATTTACTTAACAATGTTCCCTGCCGCTTAAAAGATATCACTACTCTTTTCATGGATACGGGTATTGCCTCTAACAGCTATGCAATCATTGAGCTGAAGATGGTGGATGATATTTTGAATGACAAAGATGGTTCTCGCCGGGCCCTGTTTGAGGAAGCTGCCGGGATTAGCAAGTTTCGTATTCGAAAGAAAGAAACCCTCCGCAAACTTCGCGATACCGACGATGACCTGGAGCGGGTTGAAGATTTACTGTTTGAAATTGAGAAAAACCTCAAGTCGCTGGAGCGACAGGCCAAACAGGCAGAGCGCTACTACAAAGCCAAAGAAGAGTACAAAGCCTTAAGCGTTCAACTGGCCAAATCGCGGGTGCGCTCTCATCAGGAAGCTTCCGCTCGAACCGAGAAGCAGCTCGCTCAGGAGAACGACCGCAAGGTTCAATTAAGCCGACAAATTGATGAGCAGGAAGCCTCCATTGCTAAGCTTAAGGCAGATCTTGTTCAAAAAGAGAAACTACTGGCCTCGCGACAGAAAGCGCTGAATGAGCATGTGGCCCATATCCGAAATGCCGAAAGCGACAAGCAGGTAAAAGGCGAGCGAATGAAGTTCCTGCAAGACCGTAAAGAGCGCCTCACCGCGCTTCTCCAACAAGACCGGGATACGGTTGATCTCACCACTGAGCGACTCGAGAAATTGCAATGGGAAAAAGCCTCAGCTGCCGAAGAACTGGATCAGATTCAGCAAAAGGTGGCTGAGCTGGAAGAAGAACACCGAACATACCAGTCACAAACGCAGGCACTGAAAGACGAAGCACAGGAAGCTGGCGAAGCTACCACTCAACAACAGGATGCCGTATATCAGCTACAAAAGCAGCTTGAAATTAAGCAGATGCAGCTAAATTCTGCTAAGCGGGAATTAGAGAAAAGTGCGGCTGACTCTTCGGCTCAAAATGCAGACCTCACCGAATTTGACCAGAAAGCACTGGCCATTCAGGAGCAGATCGAAGAAACGCAACAGCACCTCCAGGATACTGAACAGCAGGAAGAAGATCTGCAAGCCCGTATTGAAACAATGCTGGACCAGATTGAAGATACCAAGTCAGAAATAGTAGCACTCAACCGCCGCCAGGATGCCCTCCAAAATGAGTACAACCTCACCAAATCGCTGGTTGATAACCTGGAAGGCTTCCCGGAAGCTATTAAGTTTCTGAAAAAAGAAATGGACTGGGCGAGAAAGGCTCCGCTCCTATCGGATATCATTACCTGTCCGGAGGAATACCGGGTTTCTATTGAGAACTACCTGGGGCCATATATGAACTACTTTGTGGTAGATGACCGGGCTCAGGCACTGGAAGCTATTCAGCTATTAGGCGATGCTGCTAAAGGGAAAGCTAACTTTTTCCTGCTAAACGAATTAGACCAGTTTATTCCGAACACCAAAGAAAGTGCTGCTTCGGCTGAGCAAAAGCCAGCCCTACATATTGTCGAGTACGATGCCAAATACCAGAAGCTGGTGCAATTCTTACTACACAATGTCTACGTTACTGAGCAGCACACACCATCCCCGCAGGAATCTTACTCACTGATTACTCACGATGGCCGCATCGTTCAGCAGCCATTCCGTCTTTCGGGCGGCTCAGTAGGCTTGTTTGAAGGAAAGCGGTTGGGGCGAGCCAAGAATCTGGAAAAGCTGAAGACTGACCTGGCGGAACTGAAGCAGCAGATTCAGCAAAAAGAAGAGCTATTGCAGGAACAGCAGCAGCAGACAAAACAGATGCGGCAGCAATCGTATGCATCGGAGATTATTGAAATTCAACGAACCATCAACCGCCTGCAACAAGATTACGTCACCTTTACTTCCAAAAAAGAGCAACTCTCCCAGGTACTCAACAGCAATGCCCAAAAGCAGGAAGATACGCTCGATATGATTGCTGAACTGGAAGAAGCTCAGGAGCAGCTAACTCCTCAGCTACAGGAAGAAGAACAACGATTACTCGAGTTACAAGAGCGTCAGCGCCAACTGAATAGTCAACTTTCTCAGGAAAATGACCTGCTAAGCGAAAAATCTTCTGCTTTTAACCAGGAAAAGATCCGTTACTTCCAACAGGAGAATAAATTAAACTCACTTAACCAGGAAATAACGTTCAAAGAGGAAGCTTACGAAAAGGGGGTGCAAAATATCTCTAAGAACCAGCAGGAACTAGAGGCTAATGCTCAGAACATTAACGACCTGCTTAACAGCAACGAAGTAAGTGAGGATGAACTGCTGGCGATGTATGATGAGAAGGAAAGTATTGAGGCTGGAGTTAACGAAGCCGAGCGTGACTATTATGCGCACCGAGGCGAGATTGACGAAACTGAGAAGACCGTTCGGGAACTGCAAAAGCAACGCGGGCAGCAAGACACCCTCATTATGGAGCTGCAAAACCAGCGGAACAGCACTCAGCTAGAACTGACCAGCATTCAGGAGCGGTTATCTGTAGAGTTTGACCTTGATCTAAAAGAGATTCTGGCCCAAGACGAAGAAGAAGAGCAACCCACCGCTGAAGAACGGGAGGCTATGGCTCAAAAGTTGGAAAAAATACGGGAGCGCATCCGGAAAATTGGCCCTATCAACCCGATGGCGATGGAGGCCTACGATGAAATTAAGCAACGCTACGATTTTATAACCAGCGAGAAAGAAGACTTACTTCAGGCCAAAGAATCACTAATGACCACCATCGGAGAAATTGATACGGTGGCTCGTGAGACTTTTATGACCGCTTTTGATCAGATCAAAGAGAACTTTGTACGCGTTTTCAGGACACTCTTTACCGATGAGGATGATTGCGAACTAACACTCACGGACCCTGATAATCCGCTGGAATCTTCTATTGAGATTATGGCCCGGCCAAAAGGAAAACGTCCTTTAACGATCAATCAGCTTTCGGGTGGGGAAAAAACGTTAACGGCTACCTCTCTTCTGTTTGCCATTTACCTTCTGAAGCCCGCTCCTTTCTGTATTTTCGATGAAGTGGATGCACCTCTAGATGATGCAAATATTGATAAGTTTAACAATATCATCAAAAAATTCTCGGGTGAGTCCCAGTTTATTATTGTCACTCATAATAAACGTACAATGGCCAGCACGGATGTTATCTACGGAGTAACCATGATTGAACAAGGGGTTTCCCGAGTTGTTCCGGTAGACTTGCGGGAGCTGGCAGACGCATAATTCTTACCAGAATACCAGTATGAAAGTTGTGAGGATGCTTATAGATAGATATACCTATTAGCTATTCTCACCAGTAACGAACGAAGGCAAATACGGGACGAGTAGCGAGGTAATCTAAATCAAACTCAGACCCATAAGCTTCCTGCTCGAAACTAATGGCACGATACGCTTCATAATGGCTCATACCTCTTATTCTGCCAACGGCGTATTCACCCAGATACAGTAGATAGAAAGGGATAATAAACAATTCTAATTGCTGCCGCAGATGAATTTGCTCATGGTTAATCAATTGCTGATTAGCCTTATCATCCTTACGCTGTAGGAAAATAAAAGGAAATAGCGTAATAGCCCGGGCAAAATTGAGGGTAATCAGCTTAACAAACCACGGCGCTAGCACAACCATTGCTAATCGTAAGGACTATGATAGTTGTAGGTTAAGATGGATGAGAAATCGTAGGTCTTATTATCCAGATAAATACTAGGGCATTGTACGCCAAACATATCCTTAGATACTATTTCCAGTAAGGCTTTTCGGACACTCACGGCATAGCCAAATGATCCCCACTGATCTTCTACACTGCGATCTGCTTTATAAAACACATACTGCTTATCACTAATATCGCTCTGAATGTAATATACCTTCTCTTCATCCTGGGCCACCGCAAATAAAAACTGGTATACCCGTGACTCAGGAAATACCGTCAGCCCAACGCTATAAAGTAAGGTATCACTATCCCAGTCAGTTTCACGCTGTAGGTTGCAGGTGCAAAACTCCTGGCTGAAAGCCGGAGACATGGCCAGGGAAAACAGGAACAGAAAACATCCTAATTTCATTTTGTATAATCGTTCCATAGTGGTAGGGGTATAGTAATTATTCCTGATTATATTCTTTGGCCGCCTTTTCTGTACGTTTAGTCAATGAAGAAGGCGCCCACTCAGACTCACTTTCATAACCTTTCATCCGCTTTTTGCCAATTCCACCAGGCTCAGGCAACCATTGATTAACCCAGCCTAATGCATCAGACACAAACCCAGGTACTAGCCCGTTCAAACCCGACAGAATCTTAGCGGGTAAAGAAAGTACTAAGGTGCTTTCACCGTGCCGGCAGGCACTGATAATATCTTTTGCTGCATCTTCGGCTGGCATAGACGTCATGGGAAGTGAATCGCCAATAGTAAACCAGGTCTGTTCGTCCCGATTTTTTCCTTTAAAAATGGCGTTTTGAGGACTACCGGTGCGCATGAGCCCCGGACAAACGGTGGTAACATAAATATTATCCTTCAGTAATTCGGAGCGGTATCCTTCGGAAAGCCCAACCAGCGCGTGCTTACCCGCACTATAAGGTACCAGATGCGGCACACTGACTTTCCCGCCAATAGAAGCAATGTTAACAATTCTGCCCTCCTGACGATCACGCATGCCGGGCAGCACTTCTTCCATCATATACAAAGGCCCCCAGTAATGGGTGTTAATGGACTCTTCATACTCCCGCATTTCCATTTCCTCAATGGGAGCAACCTGTATAGTACCCGCATTGTTGATTAGGATTTCTACCGAGCCGAAATGTTTCTCAATTTGACTGATAAGGTTTTTTACCTGCTTCTGATCTGAAACATCGCAAGATACAGCTAGTACCGGATGGGGGTTTCCGATTTCTTTACCTAATGAATTAAGTGATTTTTGAGCTTTTTTTAGATCTTCTTTATTGCGCGCGCAAATGGCTACACGAGCACCTTCCTCCACTAGTTGCTGAGCCAAGGCCAGCCCCAATCCTCGAGAGCCTCCGGTCACGAGCGCAACCCTTCCGGCTAGTTCTATCTCTCGCTGTTTATAATTGACAAAGCGAGTTGTTAACATACCTCCTAAACCAACAGCTGCCGTCCAAAGCAAGGTTTTTTGCGTAGAATTCATAGATTAGTAGTTAAAAAAATATAATTACTTAGAGGTAAAAAGCTTTGCAATACGAAGATACGGAAAACCGCATACAAATCAGGAAATATTTTTGCTTCGCTTGTAAAACGTGTATATTACTGGTTCAATTACTCAACAACCCTTAATCCTATGAAAACTTCACGACGTTCTGCTCTCAAACACCTAGCGGGTAGCGCGGCTTTAATTTCTACCTCTTCCATGGCCCAAGGCATGTCAATCCCATCAAATAAAACTGTCAAGCTTAAAGGAAATGTCAAGCACTCTGTATGCAAGTGGTGTTATAACGACATACCTCTGGAAGAGTTTTGTGTCTCAGCTAAAAAGATGGGAATAGAGTCTGTAGAATTACTTGGGCCTGATGAATGGCCTATTTTGAAAAAGCATGGGCTTACCTGTGCATTAGCCGCCTACTGGGAGAATGGTTATGGAATCTCTAAGTGTTGGAACCGTAAAGAGCACCATAATGAACTGGTACAGCTCTATGAAAAAAGCATTCCCTGGACTGCCGAAGCTGGTTTAAAGCAGATTATCACCTTTTCTGGCAATCGTGATGGAATGGATGACGAAACAGGAATGAAAAATTGCGCTGAAGGGTTGAAGCGCATCATGCCACTGGCCGAAAAACACAATGTGTTGGTCGTCATGGAGCTCCTTAACAGCAAGGTTAATCATCCGGACTATATGTGTGATCATACCGAATGGGGCGTAGAACTGTGTAAAATGATAGGCTCAGATAATTTTAAGCTATTGTATGATATTTACCATATGCAAATTATGGAGGGCGATGTGATTGCTACAATTAAGAAGCACCATCAGTATATTTCTCATTACCACACAGGTGGTGTACCGGGCCGGGCTGAGATTGACGAAACGCAGGAGCTTTACTATCCTGCTATTATGCGCGCCATTCTGGAAACCGGTTTTGATGGCTATGTTGCTCAGGAGTTTGTTCCAAAGGACAATGACGTGCTAGCCTCTTTGCAAGAAGGTGTTGAAATTTGCGATGTATAAGCAGTAAACATCAAAGTTATTCAGTAAATCTCTGATTCAGCGATACATTAATACTATCTATGACAAGTGGTACACCGCTTTTTTTTGAGAGATCAACAGTCTATTGCTACAAAGTAATTCGTAGGCAAAGTGTTTTTTAAATAGTAGTGTCTGCAATAGCGTGCCTAAGCTGTTGAAACAAGGTAAAAGAAAAGCCCTCAAGATCTGAAATCAGATTTTGAGGGCTTTTCTTTTATGAGTAATAGTAAAACTTAAAAAGATCTTCCTGAGTATTTCTCTCGAGGAAGATCTATTTAATCAAATCAATACCTTTATTCTTTAAAGAACTTCGTCATTACCGGCTCTTTACCTTCTACCATAATGTTGAGGATATATAAACCTGATGACATGCGAATTTCAGAGAAATCTATGTCCACCATATTATTCATCTGGACATCGTAATCTCCTTTATAAATTTCAGTTCCTGATAAGTCCATTATACTAATTTGAATAGCCTTATCATCAACAGCGGGAAGCTGTATATGCATTTGGTTTGATACTGGATTCGGAAAGACCGTTACGTCACCTAGCACCTCAGAAAACATTACGTCCTCACCTTCCTGATCAGAAACAAAGCCTTCTTTAGTTGAAATTCCCTGCTTCGTATTGTAAGAAGTTAATTCAGTAATTACCAATGCATTTAGGTAACCATAGCTAGCACTTGCAGCTTTTTGTACCTCAATTGACACCTCACCTGCCTGACTGGCTGTTGAAGTAATAGAAACCGTTTTTGAAGTATTATTAGAAGCATTCAAAGAAACTGTTTTTCCAGCGATGCTGTACTTCGTAGTTCTATCCCCCGTACCTACTCTACTTGCAAAGAATGTAAATTCATAAGCTTTTCCAGGAACTAAGCCGTCAATTTTCATTACCTCTACAACATCTGTTTGTACCCAGTATGCGGTTTGCATTACCTTATCAGGGTAGGCCCCTGAATTGTCACCAGTAGTAGCACCTTTGTCATTAAAACCTCCGCCGTAGCCATTTCCCCATCCGGTCATGATTGTAAGACCAATGTTAGTGGAATTTCCAGAAGCATCTTTCAGACTTGGGAATGACTTCGTATAGCGAGGATCTTCAACTGTATTATTCCAAGGGGATGAAGCCACGTTATTTCCAAAATTGATATACACTACAGTTTCCTCATCAACAGGTATTCCAGGCGTAGGAGCTGGCGGAGTAGATGAAGGCTCCTGAATATACAGTTTAGAATTTGGTATAGTTTGCTTACTGATACCCGGACCAGCATACTTTACTTCCAGTGTCTCGCCTTTTGAGTTCTCGAAGAACCGTACACGGATTGCATGATACCCAGCTGACAAAGTTACTTTTCCAGAGCGTTCCTGTGCTCCGTGGGTTCCATCATTGGATACAATGTTTGTTCCGTTGATTAACAATTTACTACCATCGTCTGAAGTGGTATAGAAGGTGTATTCACCCGCTTTGGTAATCTCAATAAAGCCATCATAACGGAAACCAAACTTGTCACCTCGTAACTTAGGACTTAAGCTAAAGTTAGCTACTGTACCTGTTTTCTTGGGAGTGAGTTTCGAGAAATCAGGTAGTTTGCTCCACGTCCCCTCATAATAACTGTAAGCTAATCCTTCTCCCTCTGAAGGGGTTGGCTCTTCTGGAGTTGGTTCTTCTGGAGTTGAAGAAGGCTTCTGAGTGTATAATTTAGAGTCAGGAATATTCTGCTTACTAATACCAGGACCAGCATATTGCACATTCAAAGTCTCGCCGCCACTAGCTTCAAAGAATCGCACTCGGATGGCATGATATCCGGCCGATAACGTTACTTTTCCAGAGCGTTCCTGTGCTCCATGTAGTCCATCATTCTTGACAACATAACTTCCGTTAATTTCTAGGGTGCTACCATCGTCTGAAGTAGTATAGAAAGTATACTGACCTGCTTTGGTAATCTCAATGAAGCCATCATAACGGAAACCAAACTTGTCACCTCGCAACTTAGGACTTAAGCTAAAGTTGGATACTGTACCCGTTTTCTTGGGCGTCAGACTCTGATATGCAGGAAGCTTGCTCCAGCTCCCTTCGTAATACTCATACGTAAGCCCGTTACCATCACCACCATCACCATTGCCTGGATTATCATCCGGGGTATCTTCAACTACTAACTTCACTTTATCTGAAGCAGTAGCACCGTCATTATCTTTTACTGTTACTGAAAACTCATAAGAGCCTACGTTTAGATTACTGACAGTTAACTTAGCATTAGTAGTACCTTGCAAATCAGCCGCAGGGCCACTGACTTTCTTCCAAAGATGAGAAACAATCTGTCCATCAGGATCGCTTGCCTGACAAGTTAGTTGCACGCTGCTTTGAGTTTCTTCAACGGTCATATCCTGACCAGCATTCACATTAGGAGATTGGTTTTCAGGTTCCGTTGGTGCTGATGAACCAGATTCAAATGCTCCTACGTCATAACCATTACCTGCTGGTCGTGCGCTGTTATCCAAATCAAAAGTCACCCCGTACCCGGCTACGCTCTTTCCAGCGTCAATCACAGGCGAACCGTCTTTGATATCAAAATTGTTTGAACCCGCATCTACAAATTTAAGAGATGCCATATCGCGGGAGAAGATATTATTGGACTTGGTGGCATTATCACGCTGAGCTTTTGTATTAAAATCAATGAACGCATCATCTGCTTCTTTCCAAAAACCGCTGTTATCGTAATTTGTACCAGGATTTACTACAAGATTATTATAGAATTCACCCTTGATATACTCTCTACAATCACCGCCCGGGATACAAGTATTATAGAAAATCCCAACTCCACCTGGGTTAACAATTGTGTTGTTAGCAAAGACATATCCCTTACTCTGATCTAAAACATTATTGGTCATCCGGATATGCATCCAGATTCCAAACTGCCCAGCACCTACGATTACGTTATTATAAAACTTAGTAGTAGGAATTGCATCAATAACGCTTATACCTCTTTGTAATGAAGTAGTATACGATGAACTTTGTATTACTTTATTATTGTAAATCTCGCCTTTAGTTCCTGCACCAATAGCAATACCATAGTTCTGGTTATTGGTTCTTTCCGTTCCGTAGTTTCTGATTTCATTATTGTAAATCTTCGCTCCTTCATGAACCAATGAAATCTGCAACCCATCCCATCCGGTATTTTTGATAATGTTATTGTGAACTTTTACATTCTCTAATAAATGAGCGAATCTTTGAGTACCATCACATACGCGAGACGATGTCTCATAACCAAATGTTCCACCAATGTACATGCCTTCTCCACCGGTATCGTGAATATAATTGTCGTGTATATCCAAATTCTTTAAGAGAAAATTACCACGCCATGTTTCTGGCCGGCTACAGCTAGGGTCTGTCTTCGCAATAATTCCGGCAAAACCAACATTTGACACTTCAACATGGTCAATCTCGAAATCTGAGCTTAATTCAGAAACGGCAACACCACTCACACCTGATTTAGTCTTGCTTACATGTATACCATACTTAATGCTACTATCTCCACTACCAGTTATACGAACGTATTGTGATTTTTGGAACTGGATACCTGAATAGCGATCCTCCTGAATATTCACTAAACCTCCGCAGTTTTTAAATACTACGGGATTTGAACTAGTGCCTTTAAAACCAATTAACCGAAACCCATTGTATGTACCTGCCTTTATACAAAAAACATCTCCTGGGCTATAATTATAATCTGATGCGTTAATAATATTAAGAGCATTATTAGTATCTATGATATGATCACATCCACAATCAGACGAGCCTGGCGAAGGTGAGGGTGGTGGTGAAGTTTGTGACCCTTCGTTAACTGTTACTTTCACAACATCTTGAGCCGTTGCACCATCATCATCTTTTACTGTGACCGCTAACTCGTATACACCAACACTTAGATTGCTCACTGTTAGTTCAGGATCAGTTTCACCTTGCATTGTTGCCTCAGGACCACTTACTTTTTCCCATTGAAGGGAAACAATTTGACCGTCGCTATCAGAAGATTGACAAGAAAGTTTAACACTGGTTTGTGTATCTTCTACTGATATATCGTCTCCAGCACTTACAGTTGGGCTTTGGTTAGCTGGCGGCTCACTTTGATTGCCCCCCCCCTTGCTAAAGTTCAGAAGCCAGTCATATATATTGACATTGTATGAATCGTATTGCGGATCAGTGTTGCTGTTCATTCCGCTCAGGTCATATGTTCTATCCCAAGAATTATGACCTACTCCTTTGTAAATCGTCACCTTAGCTTTGACCTCAGGCGCCGGGCTACAGTTATTAATTAGCTGAACAGGCAAGATTGAACCATTTAGCCCTACTGTGTTATCACTGCTTCCATGAAAAGCCCAGATGGGAATATTTTTCAGACTACATGCCGAGTTATTAGTGTAAGAAACACCATTACCAGCAACAGGTACTACTGCAGCAACCTGGTCCTGATACTTTTCCAAATATGCCCAGATACTGATAGCACCACCGCTTTGGCCTGTCAAATAAATCCTGTCTTTATCTATATTATAGTTATTGACAACGTAACTAATGAAGTCATGCAGCTTATCTTTATTGAAGAAATCTGTATAACTCTGAGGTGAAATTACCACAAATGGACGATCTGCAGCCCATTTACCTTCTTTAAGCAATCGGGGAATACCATTATTGAATAATATACTCAAATCAGATTTGCCATTACCGTCACCGGCTATACCATGTAACGTGATAAGGACAGGCGATTTTTGAGTACCTGAAGGTGAATAGCTCGAGGGTAAATATTCATGATATCCCCAATAGGCACTGGTGCTTCCTGCAGGGCGCTGCGTGAAGCTTCCCTGAGCATTGGCTTGCAATGCCTGGAAAATCGTCAGAAAGACACCTAATAGTAGTGTCTTTCTATAGACGAATAACTTTAGTAAACTGTAAACTATTTTTTTCATACTAGCATCATTTTTATCGAATTGCACTTTTCCAATACGACCAAAAGTGATACCAGCTGAAAAAAAAATCACATTGAATTAGGCGATTTTAAAAGCCTTGTAATAAATCCAGTGCTCCTTCTAAAAAAAGTGATATTTAAAAAGTACTGTATCTCTTATCTAAGTCAAAAAAAAATCATAATAAGCTCATATAAATTATAACTATGCCAATAATCTTCTAGAAGAGCTATAGGTTAATCTTATTTAAGAAAATTGAGTGTCTAAACTATTGAAATAGCCAAATTCTTCATTAAATTATAGCTTCATTTTGATAACTTTTTTTTTAGTTTTCGAAACGACTAAATCTGTTTTTTTTTATAATAATCATATTGAGATTATTCTATCAAATTAATAATACGGAACTTATAATAATTCAATTTTAAGTTATACTAAGTTTAGATAAGCTCTCATGTCAAATTTTCCTTTAAGAAGCTATCCTACTCCTATCAAGAAGATCAACCGCTTCATATTACTTTCCCTTATTATTACTACTCTCATCTGTTTTATCTCACTTATATCTCCCTATTTTCCGGCGACTTATTCGCCATTAATTCATCTCTTTACCCTTTTTATTCCGGTTGTATTTATTCTCTTAATCATAGCAATATTATTTTCTCTGCTTTTCCGACAAAGGATACTCGCTATTATCAATATTCTTCTCCTTTTATTTGGTGTTTCTTATTTTGAAAAAATGTGGGCATTCCCGAAAGAGTGTTATAACGCACAAAACTCTGATTTTACAGTCATTACCTTTAATGCCAGCTTCTTTAGAGTGTTAAAAGTATTCTCCGAGGAATATTATGATCTAACGGCTAACCCTAAAGGGCAAGAATTGATACAATATGTAACTGCTCAAAGTGCTGAAATCATATGTTTACAAGAGTTCTTCAATGACGTTAATTATGAACCCTACAATGTCATTTCAACGATGCAAGCTAATGGTTACGATTACTATTTTTTAAAAGATTCAAAGCATGATAATGGGATTGACCGTGGAATTATTACATTTTCTAAGTTCCCTATTATTGATTCTGGGAGAGTTTTCCTTAGTGAAAATAACTACAATGGTGCTTCTTTTATAGATGTTGAATATCAGAATAGTATTTTACGAATTATTAACGTGCATCTAGAATCTATGGAACTGTACTTCGGGCAGCAAAATATTATTAGCAAAGCTCGTTATGGATTGAGGCAGTACAAAAGGGCTAGTATTGCAAGAAATTATCAAACTCAGGAACTACTATCCTTTATTGATAAATCTCCGTATCCTATTCTATTGATGGGTGATTTCAATGAACTACCTATTAGTTACAATCTGCAGAGGTTTTCAGACCAACTAGGCAGCGCCTTTCAGCAAGCAGGAAGTGGCTTTGGAACGACTCTTACTACAACCAGCAGTGTAATACCAGCAAGAATTGATAATATTTTCTTAAGTGAGGGGATTAATGCTACTTGTTTAACTGTAGATCAAAGTATTACGACATCAGATCATTACCCTGTTTATTCAACGGTGCATATCAAGGACTAGCGCCAGTGACTCAGATCCGTCTTTATCAGACTCTCCAATACTTTTATATCATCATTATATATTTCTTCGGTAATTTTTTGTTTTAACTCTGGACTTAACTTCAATGTCTGGATGTTGCTCGACCGCATATTTTCAACAACTCTTTTCAACAAGACATTATCTTTAATTCCTTGATATAATTGAGGCACCGACTTTTTCATGGCCATCATAATTATGCTTTCATGGCCGACAAGTTTATTTACCCACTTATTTTTGACTTTGCCTGATTTATTAAACTGCGTATTTGTTTGAAAATTAAAAGAATTATCTACGCCGATGAATGCAGTCATATCCTCTAGTAATTGATCGGGGGCATTAATCAAATCTTCAAAAAAGAATATTTTTAACTGAGAAGGATCAAAGCTATTAAAATACTTGGTAAGGTGCTTGCCGTAAAAGCCTTCCTGAACTAAGTCTGGCCTTTTCCACCACACTGATTTTCTATCAAAAACATCTTCAAATGACTCACTTGGTGTTTTATTTACCCGTAATAGGTGAGTATACCGTGAAAACAACCGTTCGGCGGGTTGCCGCAAAATGGCCATTAGTTTCACATTCGGTAGATGATGCTTAATACGCTCTACTGCCAATGGTGAATATAAGTAGATATTAGAAATTTCGCCCACCTTTTGATTCTCATTAGCTATCTTAAAAAGATTGATATAATCTGGATAAGTGGTTATTGATTGTCGATAATGTTCTTTGGTTGATAAATCTTCAAAATCCTCTTCTTTGCGCATTTCATATGCAAAAAAATTCGGTTCTTTGACGTCTGGTAAGAAAATTCCTGGATGTTGTTTAAGGTAAAACTCCAAGGATGTGGTTCCCGACTTTCCAGCACCTATAATTAAGAAATCAGGTAACAATGATGTATAAGGGTTTTTTATATCTTTCATTATGTAAGTTACTACATACAATACTTCTTTTGCTCTCCACTCTATTTTACCATAAGTATCATTATAGAAAATGATCTCACCTTTAGAGTGTATAGGAAAATATATTTCAATGAATCTAGATGTGCTAAATATACAATGCTCAAAAATACGAAATTTATATTAGCCGATATACGCTAGTTTGCTAATATTTTAGCATTAAAAAATTTATTTTTATGAATACAAATGTTTAATAAGCCATAAATCAATATTTATTCGCAAATTATTTTAAATTGCACATCGTAGTATTTGCTTATTGATGTATCCTAATGATGCTAACTTATTACCTAAATCTTAACGAATTTCTCCGATGTACGAGCAAAACCGTTCCGTCTTTAGATTGATAGTCTTCTATCGTTTAACCTGCTCTATACACCTATGTCCGTATTGAAATAATTTTATGTAAGCTGGAATGTATATCTTGTAACTACCTTTTACCTTACACTTCAATTACTGCTACTTGAATGCTGTTTAATTCGCTCGAGTTTCTGCTCTTTCTTCCGATAGTATTTATATTATATTGGTTCATATTTAATAATAATTTAAAAAGACAGAACTTACTAATTGTTGTAGCCAGCTACATATTTTATGGATGGTGGGATTGGCGATTTCTTTTCTTAATATTTGCTAGCTCCCTAATTGACTTTGTTATTGGAAACAAACTTGAATCTACCTACCATCCTACTTCACGAAAAACTCTTCTCTGGATTTCTATCTGTGTAAATTTAGGGCTGTTAGGCATATTCAAGTACTATAATTTTTTCATGCAGTCTTTACAAGACGCATTTCATAGTTTCGGTGCAGAAATATCTCTTACGACACTTCACATTGTATTACCAGTCGGCATCAGTTTTTATACATTTCAAACACTTAGTTATACCATTGATGTCTATAAAGGTAAATTAAAGCCCACCCATGATCCGATTAAATTCTTTGCTTTTGTAAGCTTTTTTCCTCAGCTAGTAGCTGGCCCTATAGAAAGGGCAACAAACCTATTAGGGCAGTTTGATCAACCCAGAGTATTCTCTTACACCGATGCTAAAGATGGCGTAAGACAAATTGTCTGGGGCTTTTTTAAAAAAATTGTTATTGCCGATACATGCGCTGTTTTTGTTAATCAGATATTTGATAATTACACTGAGCAATCATCTGGGATGCTGTTATTGGGCGCTTTTTATTTTGCATTCCAAATCTACGGTGACTTCTCTGGCTACTCTGATATTGCCATTGGTACTGCAAAATTATTCGGGTTCAGGCTCATGACTAATTTTAGATATCCCTACTTCTCCCGTGACATGGCCGAGTTCTGGCGACGTTGGCACATATCCTTATCCACCTGGTTCAGAGATTATCTGTATATTCCTTTAGGTGGAAGTCGCGGAGGAAAAAAAATAGCTGTTCGGAATACATTTATTATTTTCATCGTTAGTGGATTCTGGCATGGCGCCAACTGGACTTTCATCGTATGGGGTGCCCTAAATGCCATTTATTTTTTACCACTGCTTTTAGCAAACAGAAATCGAAAAAATTTAGATACTGTGGCCGAAGGAAGGCAATTTGTTACGTTTCAAGAATTTTTTAAGCTTAGCGTCACTTTTGCACTTACATTAATTGCCTGGGTTTTTTTCAGAGCACCCAGTGTAAATGATGCCTGGCATTACTTAACTTTAATTGTCACTCAAGGTGCATGGAATGTTGACATACCATTTCTAACCAGTGTACCTCTAATTTTATTACTCATCATTATTGAGTGGATCCAGCGGCTTAAAGAACATCCAATGGAAATCGGACACCTCCACCCCTATTCCCGTTTCGCCAGTTACTGTGTATTAATATTTTTAATAGTTGCTCACATCAGCAATACGAATCAAGAGTTTATCTATTTCCAATTTTAGCGATGAAAAAATTTTTGCTTGAAGTCATAATAAAAGGAGGAGTAATTTTATCGGTATGTGTATTGCTCACCACTCTTCTTTATTCTATTAAGAGTGATTTCTATGATTTATATGAGCTGCCAGAAATAGTAAGTAGAAAACAGAATTTTAAAGCTCAGTCTCAAAATATTAATACTGTATTTATTGGCTCTAGTCGAATTTTCCGGCATATTGACCCTATCCTTTTTGATTCTTTAACCGGGTTAAGATCCTATAATTTAGGGTATGCCGGATTGTTTCCTTTTAGAAGCTATGATTATCTGGAAAATCTAAACTTATCAGCAAACCCAGTAATTAAGAATGTCTTTATTGAATTAAGTCCTATTGCACTTTTAGGGCAGAATTTCAATACTGATCCCTTCATTTACTCTATTAGTCCTGATCGCTATTTAACTGTTTTAAACTTTGGCATACAGGGGCCTTATATTAAAAGCACCCGTTTCAAGTATCTATCAGGTTATACTCTTTTAATGGCATATAAGTATTTAGGTGTGGGGTGCAGTAAATACTTAAATCACCTTTTATATGGCAAATTTGATCTAAGGGTTAATGACGACGCCGATAATGTCTATACAAAAGGGTATCTGTCGTTAGATGATGACTTAGCGCTAAAAGGAGGGGATTATGAGAACCTGGTGGCTCGAAGAAATGAGTTTCTAGAGAGTCCTAGCAAGACCTTAGCCAACTACACCCTTGCCTATAATCACTACAAAACACTTAATTTTAGCGCTAATAATGACGACTTCACAGATTATGTAAAAGTTCAGGCGCACAATTTATCGAAACAGGGTATAAAGGTATATTTCATCATTAACCCCCGCCAAGTATATAGTGACCTGGTATATTTAAAGCACCAAAAAAGGCAGTTAGACGCTTATAAAGTTTTTGACTTTACCGATCCCGAAAAATACGCCGACTTATTCCTAGAGAAATATTCTTATGATCGGGTGCACCTCAATGAAGATGGAGCAGAACTTTTTACTAAAATACTTTCTCGGGAAATCGTTAAAGACTCAATTCATGTTAGCTATTAGTGAATGTGTTTAAGGTGAAGGCTTGCTAGTAAATTTAATCCACTCCGCCTTTTCTTTTTGTAAATACTCCTGGATATTATTCTCAGTCACATGTTTAGCAAATGAAGCCTTCTGCTTACCCGAGCAGTGAAGCCAAATACTATCTCCAACATGATATCGATAATGGTTTGACTCATAGTAGTTTATTGGGTTCATGGTAATCTTATTAAACCCACTAAAATCTTCGTATTCAGTAATCTTTGCCAGCTTTAATTTGATCTCCGCAATTTCATTGAAAGAATATTGCGTATAAGTGTTTACGAAAGCTGGATTTATGAAGATAGTCAGATCTATTGCTTCTGATTTGCAGAGATTAATTATTTCCTGAATGTCTTTAATTGTAGCATCAACTCTTTTTCCGTGATATTTGGCAGGCTTATTAAATTTTTCACTAGTAATATGCGCCTCGGGATTTGAGTTAATTGCACTATCCACAGGATAATGCAGAGGTGCTCCGGACTTAGTATAATCAAAATTGGTAGGCACCTCATACTTTGGGAACCCTATCTTGGGTGGCTCTATTAAATATTGCATATAACTAGCTATATCTTCAACCCAATCCTGATGGTATGCCAACCTTAAAAGTTGCCCTTGATGCCTTTGAGGAAAAATTTTAAATGAAAATTCATCCAGTCCAATATAAATATTCTTTATCGTCACCCCTTTTTGAATAAGCAATTTAATATCCTCCAGAAACTCAGATGGTATGCCTTCTGAATAATACATATTGTATGCCGACGGTGAGTACTTATATGCTATGATTTTGCCTACCCGAGAAGATCCAAATATATAAGAATCGTATTTATCTGAATGATCCAGTACAAATTTAGTTTTGATGAACCGAAAATTAGGTTCATTGTATTTACGGCTTAGATCTCCTTTAAAAACCCCATAAAAATCAGTAGAATAATTATAGAATGACAAAGGCAGAAGAACAGTGATTCCTAACAGCAATAGCCTCGTCAAGAGCTTTTTCATATCACTTAAAATTGGAAATAGATAAAATCTTGCTGGCTAAACGTTCCAAAGAACAAAAAGTAAAAAATAAAAAAATAATAAATACTCCACCTTTTCCACATACTTAATCCATTCAGTTTTTGAATAAAAGAATCGCTCCTATCATAAAAGTGTACTACTTCCATAAGAAAAATAGATAGGAAAGAAATTATCAGCCCGTTTTTATCAACCCCTATTGTGTACAGACTCATAATCCAACTATTGATACTCAGATCCATAGTAAAAATTTTTCTGATAATCAGCATGGCATCTGGCAAGCTGCTTGCCCTAAAAAAAATCCAAGCAAAATCTACCAACAAGAATGTAGTAATTATTTGAACCGCTTTTCTTACAAATGCATTTCGGCAAAGCCCAAGTGCTCGGGCCACAGTTTCTTTTCCTGAATGAAAAACGATGGCAAAAATTAAATAAGCTCCGTGTAAAGCACCCCAAATCACGAATGTCCAGGCAGCTCCGTGCCAAATACCACTAATAAAAAATGTTATAAACAGGTTGAAATACCATCTCCATTTTACCGTCCTGTTACCCCCCAATGGAATGTATACATAATCTCTAAACCAGGTAGAAAGTGAGATATGCCAGCGTTTCCAAAATTCTGAGATACTTTTTGAGTAATAAGGAATTCTGAAGTTTTCCATCAGATCAAAACCAAATACCTTGGCACATCCTATAGCGACGTCAGAATATCCTGAAAAATCGCAGTAGATCTGAAAAGCAAACAACACAGTAGCAAGTAATAAGGCAAACCCATCGTGTTCAGCAGGGTTTTCATATACTTGGTTAACAATAAGAGACAATCTGTCTGCTATCACTACCTTCTTAAAAAGCCCCCAAAACATGAGCTTAAGGCCATCTGTTATTCTGGAGTAATCAAACTGAAAAGTTTGATCAAACTGGGGCATCAAGTGCGTAGAGCGTTCAATTGGCCCCGCTACTAGTTGCGGAAAGAAAGAAACATAAAGTGCAAATTTGCCAAAATGCTTTTGAGCTGGTTGTATTTTTTTATAGACATCAATAGTGTAGCTCAACGTTTGAAATGTATAGAAACTGATGCCTACCGGTAACAAAATATTCAGTACACTGTGCGAGTATTCATATCCGAATAAATCTGCAAAATCTGATATTGCTCCATTGAAGAAGTTGTAATACTTAAAAATAAACAGCAGCCCCAGATTGGCCGATAGACTGATATATAATAAGAACTTCCTTTTATTTTTTTCCTCGGTTCGTTCAATAAAGATAGCTACGAAATAATCTATAAATGTTGAGAAGAGTATGAGCAGAATATAGATTGGATTCCAACTCATATAAAAATAATAACTAGCTATGAGTAGCAGTACCCACCTATATTTAGGATTAATAAGAAAATACAGGGCAAAAACAATAGGAAAAAAAAGAGCAAAATGTAGTGAATTAAACAGCATGATCTACCCCTCTTGTTTATCATGATGTTTGATGTTGGCCAGTATGCCCAAAATTGGCCAGAAGATCGTTGATAGTGGGATTTGTGTAGTTACAGTTTGAGCATACAAGGCTATTGAAATAGAAAAGATAAAAGCAATAAATGCTAGCTGGTAAATTTTGAGTGTGGCATCTTTAGTCGCATAGTAGTTTTTGATCCCTTCTCTTAGTACGACAAATATAAAAATCAAAAAAATCAACAGTCCGATCCATCCGGTTTCAAGCGCTAATTTTAGATACCCATTATCTGGAGGAAAGCCAGCCAAATAATGATTTGGATTAAACTTAAGGCCCGCATCCCCGGTGGTTAATACGCCACCGCCTATCGGATGTTCGTAGATATACGGCTGTATTGCCTCACGATTTACATCTCTTATATTAAGTGACTGATCGTCGGTATCAAAAGTGGAGCGAAAGCGATTAATTGTTGCGTTTCCATAGATAGGGCCAAATATTACAAACCCTAAAGCAAGAGATAAAACAACCGAAAAAATCAGCGTATTTCGGCTGGTAATTGTCATCAACAAAAAAATGACTAACCCCGCAGGCAACATAGCATAAGCAGTTCTTGTCCCTGAATACCCCACACCCAGCATCAAAAAACCAACCGCTAGCAACAGAAGAATCTTTATATAAAGTTGCTTTGGTATGAGTATTAATATCAAGGCTACAATAGCTGACCCAGACATAAAAATACCGAAAGCGGTAGGATCTGATAAGAGAGAAAATTTACGGTATCGTCCCTGCACAAAAATCCTATTAAACCTCAGTTGGTCTGCATGAATCCAGTTTTTTTCAAACTCCAAGAGTCCAAACCACTCCTGATAACAAGCATACAGTGCACAAACAACAGCTAGTCCTATCCATACAATAAAGAGCTGTTTCACAAATTTTATATCCTGAGATAAATACAATCCTACAGCATACAGGCAAAATAGAATAATATTACCTCTTAATATAAAGTAGAATCCCGTCAGGCCTGCTACATTAGGGTTGAGTGCTTGTAAAAAATTATAAAGAATTAATACAATAAAGGCATAGGTTACATTATTTCTGAGGAAAGCGAAACTGGTATCTTTCTGAGATATCTTCTTGAATAAAATAATGATAAGTGTAAGTAGAACAACACCTTGCACCAAAGCTCCAAAAGGTAGGTCTTGTCCCATTTTCCTCTGAAGAGGAAAGAAAATACAAGGGAGAACAAAGGCTGTAAAAAAGCCAATTTTAGGCCTTACAAAACAACTAAAAACAAATACTCCGCCCCCTACAGCAATAAATATTAGGAGCGAAAAAAAAAATCCTAGTTTTGATCCGATATAAGCAACTGACAGCCCTGCTAAGACAAAAAATACTAGTCCTAATTTAGTATTTAACTTTGCTATTAGTATTTGGTAGTAGAGCCAATCCGAAATCCTATTTGACCATAGAGAATAATATTTCGCCAATTTGTTCATCTATGATAATCAATAAAATAATACCTTCACAAATAAGAATCCTAGTACCAGAATCACAAAGGAAGTAACTATTATCTCCAATATCTTTTCGTCACTATACCTATTTTTCATTTTATTTATTTCTAGACCCTACCAGCTGAAGCGATTCTGAATTCCGCACTTTTTTTCCATTCAAAATCGTACCAATCCAGGTATAGCGAACAAAATACTCATAGGTAATTATTGAGAAAAAGGTAGTAGTACTTATTACGATAAAACATTTTAACCAAACAGATATATTAAAATTCATAAGTAACATCTGTAAGCCTACTACTATCGGAAAGTGAATTAAGTAAAACCAGTATGATGCATCGGAAAAGTACCTTACGATGGGGGACTCTCTCTTGAAAATATTCATAAAGACTGCAATGTGCCCTAATATTAAAAGATTTGTCTGAATTGAGAGCAGTATAGAATATGCCCAATAAGGTATTGAATCTTGAACATAACTTATCACAGGAATTAGTATAACTCCTACTAAAAGATAGCAGTATCTTAACTTTTCGTGCTTAAAAAGAAAGTCCGGTTTTAGATAAATTAAATATCCCAAACCAAAAAAGTAAGCATAATAAAGAATCTGCCCCGTTTTAGGAACAATGCCGGTCCACGGCTCCACTTGACCTTGGTAAAAAAAGAACTGAATGCAGATTAATACAATGGTTGACCCAAAATACCCCGCTTCAGTAAGAGAGGGAACAGCTTTGCTTCTATTTAGAACCTGCTCTCCTACAAGCATAATACCATACAATATCATGAGATAGTATAAAAACCATATATGGTAAAACCCAGTCCAGTGCAACGACTCTTCTATGGCCGCAACAAATATGTTACCAGTATATGAATCCTGCAATAGCCGGTGAATAGCAAAGACATAGCCACAAACTGGCACAACAAATATTATACTTAATATAAAAGGAACAAGGATACGCTTAGCCCTATGAATGATAAATGGCTTCATCCCTATTTTTTTATAAAGAAAGTGAGCAAAGAAGCCTGCTACCAGAAAAAAAAGCGGCATCCTAAAAGCATGAAGGTATTCATAGATAAAGTCCATTACGATAGATGAACTATTATCTAAGGGCCAACCTGCTCTCGGATTTTTCTGGTACGATATTACAGAATGAAGTACCACTCCCAACCACATTGCAATCCCCCGTAGGGCATCCATACCGTGAATCCGTTTATTCATAAACCTAAATTTAGCAATATATTGGTGGAATCCCTACTGTGATAGTACTCAAACTAAATAGATGTTTTACACTTTACTACTCAATGAGGAGGCGTTGTCGTTGGGTGCCCCCCTGCGCGCCACTCACACTCAGCACATACGCCCCCCGACTCAACGAGGGCATCTTTACTTCCAGCAACACCTCAGACTGAGCCTGCAA
This sequence comes from Roseihalotalea indica, assembly GCF_022458895.1. The sequence goes on from NZ_JAINFL010000004.1 coordinate 1,099,816, forward strand.
CCCTGCCTGATGCTGC
>NZ_JAINFL010000040.1 GCF_022458895.1 Roseihalotalea indica
CATCCTATAGAGAACAGCGTTCACGATCTCACAAAGCGGAACTGTGGGAGCAAAGCCGCGTTTTGGTAGTGGCAGGTTGGGCACTATTTCTGTTTCTATTGTATATTTGTCTAGTACTTTGTACATCATGGGGCTATGGGGTTTATGTTTGGCAAAACATAAACCCCATAGCCCTTTATAGCTTTTCGAAAAAGTTTAAATCACTTCTAAACTATTCTTACCATTTAATACTCTACCCGATGGTTTTGTAAGTCTGGTTAAACCTCATCCAAGCGGCTTCCATGGTTTGCCTGAAAGGATCAACAATTCTTTGTTTGTAAAATTACCTTATCAAGTTAAGCCCTTTTCGGAAGACACTATATTGTGGGCACCCATGCTTTTTAGCTCTTACCAGATTGGTTTTTCCATATTGGATACCTGTGGCCCAGCACATTGTATAAGCTATAGAAACCAGGGCGAACAGTTTTCGGCATTTATGAATACTGCGTAAACAAGATGCTTCCAGATTAAATCCTCGGCCTTTGAGTGCTTGAAAAAAGACTTCAATAGACCAGCTTCTTTTATACCATGCTTTTAACGTCTGAGGCGGGGTAGTACCAATTAAATAGAGTAATTCACCATCTGTTCCCTCAGATAACGATACGTTGACTACTACACCATCTACTAGGCTGTGTCTGATAATTCAAACGATAAGGATCTGGGGTTTGTTGGGGCTGTATGAGACGCTACGAACTAAGTGATGAACATTGGGACAAGATAGCCGACCTGTTTCCAAGTAACGAAGGCAAGCGTGGTGCTCCTTGGCAGAATCATCGGCAAATACTTAACGGGATGTTGTGGGTACTGTGTAGTGGGGCACCTTGGCGGGATCTACCCGAACGCTACGGGAGTTGGAAAACCGTCTATGACCGATTTCGTCGCTATCGCAAGGAAGGAATGTTTGACAGAATACTAGCTTGCTTGCAATTGCAACTCAACGAAGAAGGCTTGATAGATTATCATCTGTGGGAGGTGGATTCCACTACCGTCAGGGCGCATAAGTCAACCGCTGGGGCTGGTAGGAAAAGGGGGATCAAACCCAAGAAAATGAACCCACGGATCATGCCTTAGGTGGCCGCCACGCGGACGCTCCAGAGGCGGGTTTAGCAGTAAAATCCATTGGGTCTGTGATCGCAAAAGTCTCCCTTTGGCAGCTACGTTGAGTTCTGGGGCTGCTCATGACTCAACGCATTTCAAAGCGGTAATGCAACAGGTAAACATTCCGACAAAAAGAGGCCGTCCTAGAAATAAGCCTGAGGAAGTAGTGGCTGATAAGGCATATGATGCTAGGCCTCTGCGGCAGTATCTGAGAAAACGTAATATCAAAACAATGATCCCGGAAAAGAACCTCTGCAAAGGCACTAAGAGGCGTAAGAAAGGACCACATCCTCGCTTTGATCGCGATTTCTATGGTTTAAGCAAGGGTAGCGGTATAGTTTTTTTCATATTTTCGATCATCCCGGATGCAAGCAAAAACACGGTGGATAATCTTGTTGCGCACGGCGTTTATTACCAGCATCTTGTTCTTCCCCTGTTC
>NZ_JAINFL010000041.1 GCF_022458895.1 Roseihalotalea indica
ATGAGCATGAAGGAGATGGCCGGGGTGTTGGGCATCTCCCCGGATAGTGTGAAGACGGCTCGGTACCGGTTACGCAAGAAGCTGGGGCTGGATCGGGAAGAGGGGTTGGTGGATTATATCCTCCACATTGAGCACGATGCACTACCAGCCAGTACTAACATATCATCATCTTCTTAATTTGATAGATAGTTGTTCTATGAAAGTTACAGCCACTACCACTACAAAAACAGCGTTGCTTATATTTAACCTACTGTTGCTAGTATCATTGCCTTCGGTGGCGGAAGATAATAAAACGGCATTAGATAGTCTGCAACGCTTGCTTTATGAACATCCAACCCCCGACACGGTTCGAGTCAATATACTAAATCAAATAGGGAAAAAATACTGGATTGTTGATCCGGCACAATCAGTGAATTATGGTGATCAGGCATTAGCTTTAGCCGATTCTCTGAATTATGTGAGAGGTCAGGCATTAGCCCAGCGAGTAGTAGGCATGGGTAACTGGGCGCAGGGTAATTATGAAGTAGCCCTTGAGTATCAAATGGCTGCTCTGGCAAACTATCAGGTACTTAACGATTCTTTGGCTATCGCCGAAGTAAGGATGCACACCGGAGTAATTTACAGTGACCAAAAGCGTTATGATGAAGCGCTGGAGTATTACAATGAGTCCTCACAAATCTTTAAAAGACTAGCGGTTGTCTGGTTAGAAGTACATGCGGCTAGTAATATTGGTGAGTTGTATCAAGATCAAGGAGAATATTCTCTGGCTCAGCAGTACTATGAACGAGCCCTGATCCTAAGTGATTCTATCGATTACAACTACGAAAAAGGAACTGCTTACCTAAATTTAGGTCGTTTGTTTTTAGTAATGAGCACGCCCGAAAAAGCATTAGCTTACTGTAAACAAGCATTACCCATTCAGGAATCCGAAGGAGATCGGTATGGTCAATCTACAACGTATTACACCTTAGGTAAAATTCAACAAGCATTGGGTAGTTACCGGCAAGCCAATGGCTATTTGTTGCAGGCATTGGACCTGGCTCAGAAGATAAACTCAAAGGAGATTCTTAAAGATGTATATCTTGCGCTCAAGCAGGTAGCTGAAGCCAATGGGCAATTCAAACAGGCATATGCTTATTTTGAAACTTATACAGACCTTCAGGATAGCCTGTTAAATGCAGAGAAGCTTCGGGAGATAGTTCGGCTGGAGAACCGGTATGCTCTGGCCCAGAAAGATCAGGAGCTGCTCTTGCAACAACAGTCCCTGACCCTGATGCAGCAGGAAGCGCATATGCAGGCGT
>NZ_JAINFL010000042.1 GCF_022458895.1 Roseihalotalea indica
CGCGATTTCTATGGTTTAAGCAAGGGTAGCGGTATAGTTTTTTTCATATTTTCGATCATCCCGGATGCAAGCAAAAACACGGTGGATAATCTTGTTGCGCACGGCGTTTATTACCAGCATCTTGTTCTTCCCCTGTTCTACTTTTCGGTGGTAATAGTTAGCCATTTCGCCCTTGCCCCGCACTACTGACAGAGCGGCCATGTGTAGTAGTTTTTTCATCTGTTTGTTAGCTAAATGGCTCACTCTGGTACCGCCCCGAATACTAGTGCCTGAGGTGTGCTCAAAGGGTGCTACGCCTGAATAGCAAGCAAACTTTCTGGGACAACTGAAGAGTTTAAACTCATTGGTGGCAATCGCCATTTCGCAGAACACTACTTCGCCGATCCCGTCTACTGAAGTGACTAGTTCAAACAAGTGCTTCAGAGAAGCATCCTCTTTAATGAGCGTCTTGATTTTCTCATCTACCTCAGTGATCTGCTTTTCTAGTGCTTCAACAGGCTTTCTATTAAGTTTTTCCATTTCTTTTTGAAGCTTTTTATCCTGGAAGGTAGCTATTTCGTCCCGTGAGACTTTAAGGGTATTTTTAGCATTGAGCAGCCTTTTACGTAAAGCGACAAGTTGGCGTAGTTTGAGGATAATCTGCCGCTCAGGTTGCCAAATAGTGGCTTGATCAGCGTAACGGAAAGCATACTCGCTAATCCTGATGGCATCTATTTTGTCATTCTTACCCCTTTGTAGTCCTAACGATCGTTTGATTCTCAAAGAAGACTCTAACCAAAAGGAGAAGTCATTCTTGGTAGCTAATGCTAAAATATGCTGACTGTAGATCCCCGTGTGTTCGCAACAGATTAGACTCTTTGAGAGATCAATGTTTTTAGCCAAGCATTCTTTTTGAAACTCCACCAAACCAGGCGGTGAGTTGGTTACTTTGAGGTGGAAGAGAAGTTTTCTGTAATCTCTTACCGCGAAGTCTAATGTCTTTTTACTAATGTCGATGCCGATAAAGAAAAAATACTTCATACTTTAATAGTTAGGAATTAATAATAACCAAGACACTTTCAAAACCTTGATAATAGGTCTAAAACCTGAATTTCTATTGGAAGCTTGCCTTGATAAAATCAGCCTAAGTCTAAATCGCGATATAAGTCTTGCTTGGCGGCGACCTTAGTGCACCTAGGCTGGTGATCAGGCGGTGAATATATGGATAACTCATCCGAGTTACCCACATATTCACACCTCAATAGCAACAACTGCTTTCTTAGAATTTTACTACAACACAAACCTAAAGGCGGCG
>NZ_JAINFL010000043.1 GCF_022458895.1 Roseihalotalea indica
TATAGTTAATGACATTACTTCGTGCAGAAAGAAATTGCATAATTAGGGGCTAACGCTGGGTTTAGGATATCATCAATCCACTTGTCAGCCCAATCTAGCTTCTCAGCCAGTTGATGAAAGGTGCCATCCACTAATTGCCGTAGAGCTTCTTTATCAGGTATCCACCCTTGTTGGCTAATGGTGCGCTTTATCTGCTTCCAGATCCGCTCAATAGGATTCAGGTCTGGGGCATAGGGCAGATTATGAACCAAATAAATTTGATGGCGCCTTGCGACCTGTTCTACTGCCTTGGCATGATGCGCCGGTAGATTGTCCCATAGTAACACTATGGCCTGGTAGTTTGCGTGGGCTTGGCGAAGCAGTGGTAAAATTCGTAGCATCTCTTCCTGAGAGGAGGTGGCAATTTCCAAGACGAGGGAAGTCCCTTGTAGCGCATAAAAACCAAACGTGTTTCGTTTCACCTTCTCCGTATTTACTGTACGCTTAGCTTTCTTATGAAACGACCATAGTCGGGCAGTGTTGGCCTGAAGATAATTCCCGGTTTCATCCGCTAGCCCAATGGCAATCTGCTCTAACGAAAGACCTTGCAACTGCAAGGCATCAAAGGTCGCCTGTAGGCGTTGTTGTAAACGCTCAGGAGCGTCTTGACTTCGCCGATAATCTACGGGTTGAGGTTTGTAGTGGTACATCCCTAACTGCTGTAACACTCTGCGCAAATGCCGAGGGCTATAGTGAATGCCAAATCGTTCGGCGAGTACTAAGGCAATTTGTTTCAGTGTCCAAAACGACTGCCCCTCAGTGAGCATTACTTGCAGTTTCTCACGGAGTATGGCAGTAAGTTGGCATTTGCCCCCACCGCCTTGGCCCTGCCTGTTCATAAGTCCTGGTTCTTTTTTTTATTCCACTCGCTGATCCAATCATAGATCGTGCGCTCAGATAGACCCGTCAGTGAAGCCACTTGAGCAACACTGCCCAATTGATCCACCAGTCGTAATACAATAGCTTTACTGTCCGAGTTGTAACTGCTAAAGCTGTGAATAAAATTATCTAGTCTTTCGGGCTCGGTTACTTTTTTTCGCATTGCTTATGGAAGTTAGTATTTCTACTATAACTTTCTGCAACAGGTTATGTCACTGACTATAA
>NZ_JAINFL010000044.1 GCF_022458895.1 Roseihalotalea indica
TGGTGTTTCCATTTCCGGTTGAAAAATAAATTTTCATCCAGAAATAGAAAGATACCTAAGCTACCTGCCGGTAGTGTTTTAGCTTCACAAAGTCAGTTCCTCGTTTGACGGTAGCAAAAGCTCGGTTAATCAATTTAACTCTTACAGCGTTAATGACGACCATTTTTGGCTTGCCCTCTTCTATCTTCCGTTGGTAGTAGGCTCGGATCTCTTGATCATGTTGAATAGCTGAGTTGGCTCCATTTGTCAAAAGGGCTTTTATCCGCTTGTTAGCATATTGACTAATTCTAGTTTTACCCTGGTAACTGGTACTAGATTGATGTTNAAAGGGAGCAGTCCCGCAGTAGGAAGCGGTTCGCCGCGCGACAAACTTACGACTATCTGTAAAAGCGGTAAAGTTATTGGTCGCCAGGATCAGAGCAGCAGCCGTAATCAGACCAATACCCGGTACTGAGCGCAGTAGCTGTAAATGCTTTTTCATTTTCTCATCTTCTTGAATAGTCATTTCAAGCTGCTTTTCGGTATGTTTAACTTGCTGCTCGATAAGCTTGAGTTGCTTCTCAGATTCATTAATAATGAACTTATTATCGATCAGCTTAGCGGCCGCCGTGGCACGGTAGCTTTCAAGTCATTAATAGTGACCTTCAAGCTGGCTTGTGTCTTGATAAGCCGATCTCGGAAGGCAAATAAATTTTTTAACCGGGCGCCGGCCGCTTTAGTAAACTTGCCGAAGGCAATTGGGTAGACTTGAGCGCATGACGATGTAAAAATGCATAGTAGGCTAAACGTTGCGCGTCAATTTTATCAGTCTTGCCACGAGTCAGTCCTAACGATCTTTTCAGATGAAGGGGTGCATAAAGGCCAAACGCCAACTGCTCTTCCTGCAAGAAGCCACATAAAAGAAGCGTGTACCAACCGGTATGTTCTATCGTAAAATAGCTTCTACTCAGATCGGGAGACTGCTTTTTTAACCAAGTTAGCATCTTTTTACATCCGGCCAAGGTATTGTTGAACTGTTGGTGTGAGTACTTTTCTGGGGTTGCTTCTCGGCAAATCGCTACATCCAGGGTACTTTTGGAGATATCCACTCCGACAAAAGAGGAAACCTTCATAATGAGTAGTTAAGTTGATAAATAAAGAAGGGAAGCAACTACTAATACCTTTACTAAGTCTGGCCGACTTTCCGGCGCACTTGATATTATAATTGGTACGGCTTCCAAAAAAGGAGTTCAGGACTAATTCCCGGAATGAACCTGTCAGTGTCAGCGTCGGTCGTAGTTCACCTGAACCCTTTACTAAGATAGCACTTTTTAAAGGCTGAATCTATAATGCTAATCTAAAGGCGTCGGTCGCT
>NZ_JAINFL010000045.1 GCF_022458895.1 Roseihalotalea indica
GGATATACGATTGTAGGAGATGTCACCGATGCCAACGGCTGTGTGGTAGCGGGTAGCGGTTCGGCCACGGTGACGATCATCACGCTATCGGCGGATGCGGGTAGCGATCAAAGTATTGCTACTGGAACAAATACCACATTAAGTGGGGCGGCGAGCAATGGCTCGGGCAATTACAGTTATAGCTGGACCCCGGCCGCTCAGCTGGTTGATCCATCGGTCCAAAACCCGGTAACTCAGAATCTGACATCGACCACCGACTTTACCTTAGAAGTCACCGATGATCTTCATGGTTGTGTAGCCACGGACGTGGTTCGGGTGACAGTGACCGGGGGTGCCTTATCGGCGAGCGCTTCGGCAACCCCGGATGAGCTTTGCGAAGGGGCAAGCACGCAATTATCCGCGGTTCCTTCGGGTGGTACACCACCCTATAGCTATGCCTGGGATAATGGGGCATTCTTGGATGATGCCTCCGCACAGAATCCGGTAGCCACGCCGTCAGTCACGACGCTTTTTGAAGTGACGGTGACCGATGATCTGGGGCAGGTCACGACCGCCCAGGTGTCAGTGACCGTCAACCCCTTACCCACCATCACTACTCAGCCGGCTGATCAGACAGTCTGTGAAGGGTTGGATGCGACGTTCAGTGTAGTGGCCAGTGGCAGTGGCACGTTGAATTATCAGTGGCAGGAAGACAGCGGCAGTGGGTTTGCTGATCTGCCCGGTGAGATAGGTAGTAGCTTGACCGTTGCTGGTGTTACGGCTGCTCACGATGGAAATCAGTATCAGGTGCTCATCACCGATGATCAGGGCTGTTCGGTGAGCTCGGGGGTGGCGACGATGCAGGTACCTACGCCGCAGGTGAACACCCAGCCAGTAGATCAGAGTCAGTGTGTGGGGGGTGATGTGACCTTTAGTGTGGTGGCCAGTGGTAGTGGCACGTTGAGTTATCAGTGGCAGGAAGACAGCGGCAGTGGGTTTGCTGACTTGCCTGGTGAGTTGAGTGCATCGCTGACACTATCAGGGGTTGCTCTAGGTCAGGACAATAATCAATACCGGGTAGTGATCACCGATCAGGGGTGCTCTATCATATCAAATGTGGCTACCCTGACCGTGAATAATAGTCCCACCTCAGCGATATTATCGGGTGATGCGACGATTTGTGCGGGTGATGCTACGGATCTTACAGTGGCTATTACCGATGGCACAGCCCCGTATAGTTTTGTGTTGAGCGATGGCACGAATGTGACCGGTTATACTAGTGGGGCGGCTATTGCCGTGAGCCCCGCCACCACGACTGGATATACGATTGTAGGAGATGTCACCGATGCCAACGGCTGTGTGGTAGCGGGTAGCGGTTCGGCCACGGTGACGATCATCACGCTATCGGCGGATGCGGGTAGCGATCAAAGTATTGCTACTGGAACAAATACCACATT
>NZ_JAINFL010000046.1 GCF_022458895.1 Roseihalotalea indica
TAATCCGGATGTGAGTCTGGGAGTGAATGCTCAGGATGGCAGTGTTTGCCAGGGCAGCGGTACCAACATTATTGTCACGGGCAGTGAGGTTGGGTATGATTATCAGCTACGCAATGATGCCGATGACAGTGTGATTGGTGTTGCGGCTGGCACGGGGGGTGATATCAGCCTACCGACAGGTAATTTGACCAGCAGTACGACTTTCAATGTGTTGGTCAGCAATGGGGTGTGCGTGGATCAGGAACTGACCGCTACGGCCAGTGTGACAGTGGTACCGGGTCCGGATGTAAGCTTACCGGTCAGTGCTCAGGATGGAACCGTTTGTGAGAACACTGCCACGAATATTCTGGTAGACAATTCGGAGAACGGATTTGTGTACCAACTCCGCGATGCAAGTAACAACCCGATAGGGGTGACGGTGCTGGGTACGGGTGCTCAGATCAGCCTGCCGACGGGTCTTGTGACGGTGACCACTGAATTCAATGTAACAGTAGATAACGGCACCTGTCCGGCTCAACAACTGACCAATACCGCCACGGTGACAGTGGTAACCAACCCTGATCTTGGATTGACGGTGAGCCCAGCTTCGGTCGCCGTATGTCTGGGTAGTGGCACAGATATACTGGTGGATAATTCGGAAGCAGGTTACAGCTACCAGCTGCGTGATGATGCCGATGACAGTGTGATCGGTGGGGTAGTAGCGGGGACAGGTGGACAGATCAGCTTACCGACGGGTAACCTGAGCAGTGCCACCACTTTCAATGTATTGGTGAGCAATGGCATTTGTGCCAATCAGGAATTAACGGCTACGGCCACGGTGACGATTAATACACCTCCAAGTTCAGCGGTATTATCGGGTGA
>NZ_JAINFL010000047.1 GCF_022458895.1 Roseihalotalea indica
AGCCATAATTACAAGCAACCCACATTTGATTTGATCACTGGCCCTATTACGTTGGAAGATGGAGTATGGGTCGGGGCGCAGGCAGTAGTGTGTCCGGGAGTAACCTGTCGCTCGCACAGCGTACTTTCGGTAAGCTCAGTAGCTACATCAGACTTAGATGCCTACAAAATTTACCAAGGCAACCCTGCTCTTATAAAACGAACCCGAGTTTCTATAGATTTTTCCTCACTAGAACATACCAATAAAGCAACGAGTATTGCACAGCAGGTACCTGATACAGGATTAGCTGCGCACTACTAGGTTAACTCCCAAAATTTACCACAAGTGATACCACATCGTAAAAGTATACTCTCCAGATCGGGCCGCATTATTGGTGCTGTACAGTTCTGCCTTATAAGTTTTATCTGCTTGGGGCTAGGCACCACAACATCATATTCACAGTTTTTAGACTCGGCCCATGTGAAGGTAGGCACGCTTTTTTCTGTTGCCTCTCAGGGTTACCAGCCTTTGTGGTTAGTCTCTCAGCGCTGGGGTACTATACGTGATCAAGGGACTGATCTCACTTCTTATCTTATGTTTCACAATGAACATTTGATCGGCAGTGGTGATCCTTTTCGTCGTTATGTGAGCAAAATCAAGCGACGGGCCATCCCTACTATATCGTATGGTATCTCGCTTTATAATAACCAATACTTCAGAAAAGTATTTATTCAGGAGGGATATGTAAAACTCCAGAAAGGCAATTGGCAATTGGCTGCCGGACGCTACCAGGAAACATCCGGCGAAACACCCCATCAAATTTCCAGCGGATCGTTGGGTATTAGCGAAAATGCGTTACCTATTCCTAAGGTAGGCCTGAGTGTTGTTGATTATACTGATATTCCTCTACTACCAGCAGGTTGGGTTCAGTTTAAGGGGCAGTTAAGCGCCGGGTGGATGGAAAAAGATGCTTATGTGAAAAAGGCTAAATTTCACCAACGAAGCCTTTATTTTCAAGTTGGCAAAAAGCCATTTGCCAGCCGGAGGAGTCCCATTGCATTAAGCTTATTTGGTGGATTGAACCACTTTGTGATTTGGGGCGGCGAGCACCCGGAAAAGGGAAAACTTTCAGGCGAATGGAAAAATCTGACACAAATAATTGTTCCAGGCAACAACCTGGGCTTTTTTGATTATGGCCTCAATTTTCTTGCCCGGGGATATAAGCTCAAAGCCTACACTCAGGTGCCATTTGAAGGTAAAGGAAATATCAACCCTTTGAGAATTAAAGATCGGATGATCGGCTTTGTACTGTCAGATACAAGAAAGGGTTCATTTTTCCCGGATNTTACGTTTGAAGTAATTAATACCACCTGGCAAGAGTCTAGTTCTGAAAGCTCAACGGCTAGTGAAGATTATAACTTTTATAACAATACCGTGTATGCCGATGGCTGGAGTTACTCCGGGCGCATTTTGGGTACTTCACTTTTTTTCAACCGGCAACGAGCCATTCAGTATTTTGGAGAAAATTATAATACAAGTACTCGATACGACTGGAATATTGTTAATAATCGCATTAATGGAATTCATATCGGTGCCAAAGGTCAGATCCCGTACCAGCCACTATACTACCGCACGTTGTTTACTTATACCATTAATCATGGCAACTATTTTGCCCCTGGTGTATTTAATGGTGATAATCAAATATATATGATGCAAGAGATGGCCTATCAGTACCAGGCGTTAAGAATAACCGCTACCCTAGGATGCGATGTAGGTAGTTTAAC
>NZ_JAINFL010000048.1 GCF_022458895.1 Roseihalotalea indica
GGGTTCCAGGATACGCCCAGCGTGGGTACATGATTGGCAATGGGGGGCACATGAATGTCGGTCTTCACCGTGGTGATGTCTTTGACCGCCTCCGCAATTAGGTTCACCTGGTCTTCCCACAGTTTCCAGTCCGCATCCCGGTCCCCATTCACATAAGCATCCAGGGCGGCCCACATGCCCAAGACCTCTTCTTTGTTCACTTTCATCCCTCGTCCGACGGTATCGCCTCGGGGCGGTGCACTCAGCCGAGCCGCATCAATGAGCTCTTTCTTACCCAGCAGTAAGCCCGCACTCTGGGGACCGCGCAGGCCTTTGCCCCCCGAGAAGCAGACCAGGTCATAGCCCATCTGGGTGAACTTCCACAGGTTTTCAATGGGAGGGATATCCGCAGCACAATCGTTCATGGCCGGAATATTGTTTTCTTTCGCAACACTGAGCCAATCCTGGGCGTTGATCTGCCCATTGGGCTCAAAGGCATTGATGAACAGCATCAGGGCGGTTTCTTCGTTGATGGCAGCTTTCAGCCCATCCAGGGTTTCTATCTCGATGACCTGAACCCCACAATTGCGCACGGCATGGGCATAGCCGATGTTATGGGCTTTCTGGATGATGACCTCGGTTTTCATGCCGCTGCCTTCCAGGTTTGGGATCTTAGCGGCTTTCTCGGCATCCATACCGGATAGTACTCCGGCCATGCCGAAGGTCATCGCTGAGAAAGCCCCAGAGGTAACGGTAGCGGCTTCACATTTCGCTAACTGGGCGATACGCTCACCGACTTTGTCCTGCAATTCATCCAGCAT
>NZ_JAINFL010000049.1 GCF_022458895.1 Roseihalotalea indica
AGCTTACCGACGGGTAACCTGAGCAGTGCCACCACTTTCAATGTATTGGTGAGCAATGGCATTTGTGCCAATCAGGAATTAACGGCTACGGCCACGGTGACGATTAATACACCTCCAAGTTCAGCGGTATTATCGGGTGATGCGACGATTTGTGCGGGTGATGCTACGGATCTTACAGTGGCTATTACCGATGGCACAGCCCCGTATAGTTTTGTGTTGAGCGATGGCACGAATGTGACCGGTTATACCAGTGGGGCGGCTATTGCCGTGAGCCCCGCCACCACAACCGGATATACGATTGTAGGAGATGTCACCGATGCCAACGGCTGTGTCGTGGCGGGTAGCGGTTCAGCTACCGTTACGGTAGAAGAATCGCCAGATGTGAGCCTGGGAGTGAGTGCTCAGGATGGAACCATCTGTGAGAACACCGCGACGGTGATAGAAGTAGCTAACAGTGAGGTCGGGGTAGACTACCAATTGCGCGATGATGCTGATGACAGTGTCATCGGAGGAATCGTGGCCGGAACGGGGGGGACAATTACGTTTGCCACCGGGAATCTGGCGGTAACTACGACTTTCAATGTGCTGGCTGATAACGGCAGCTGTCCGGGAGTAGAATTAACGCAGACAGCGACGGTGAACGTAGTGACTAATCCGGATGTGAGTCTGGGAGTGAATGCTCAGGATGGCAGTGTTTGCCAGGGCAGCGGTACCAACATTATTGTCACGGGCAGTGAGGTTGGGTATGATTATCAGCTACGCAATGATGCCGATGACAGTGTGATTGGTG
>NZ_JAINFL010000005.1 GCF_022458895.1 Roseihalotalea indica
GAACAGGGGAAGAACAAGATGCTGGTAATAAACGCCGTGCGCAACAAGATTATCCACCGTGTTTTTGCTTGCATCCGGGATGATCGAAAATATGAAAAAAACTATACCGCTACCCTTGCTTAAACCATAGAAATCGCGATGAAAGCATACGAAGAAAGTTTGAAAGTCTATCGCGATAATTACAGTGTCATTGAGACTGCCAAGAAGGAAGGTGCAACTGAACGAGAATTAGATATAGCACGTGCCATGAAAAAGTATGGTGATCCAATAGAAAAAATATCAGCCATAACAGGATTGACAAAAGAGCAGATCGAAAAACTGTAAATCACAGGGCATAACATTACATAATTACGTCGAAGACTTCGCTAACACCTATGTAAGCTATTCCTAACTTTAACACAACAATCTAAGCACACAAGTAGAACAGAAAGAAACATGGCTGAATTTTGGGAATCTAGTTTTAAGGATAAACAGACGATGTGGGGGTTGGAACCGGCTGATTCTGCGAGGGCAACCGCCGCTTTGTTTCAAAAGCATGGATTGCGTAACATACTGATTCCCGGGTTTGGGTACGGTAGAAACGCCAAGGTATTTACGGACCTTGGGTGCCAGGTAACCGGCATAGAGATTTCGGAAACGGCCATTGCCTTAGCCAAAAAGCACTACGGTGATCAGATAAACGTATACCACGGTCCGGTGAGCGGCATGCCCTTCGACCAGCAGTTGTACGATGGCATTTTTTGCTACGCGCTCATCCACCTGTTGAGTGAACCGGAGCGAGCAAAGCTGATTACCGATTGTTACAATCAGCTTATCCCCGGTGGGTATATGGTGTTCGTGACGCTATCCAAGAGTGATGCCCGGTATGGGGTTGGGCAGCAGATCAGCAAAGACCAGTTTCTAACCGGGCACGGAGTGGAGCTATTCTTTTACGATGCCGCCTCGGTAGAGAGAGACTTCGGGCAGTTCGGATTGATAGAAGCCAGTGAGATCAACGAACCGGTCGAGAATACGGGAAGTAAACCGTCGCAGAAATTTTGGCAAATAACCTGTAAAAAAGCAAATAAATAATAAGAGCCAGGGTTAATGACGGCGAGCTAACGAGTTTACAAAAATTGAGTAAGCTAGTCTGAAACCCTAGATTTAGGAATTATAGTGCAAAAAAGTACCAAATAAAGCGGCTTGCAAGCCTTGCTGGTAATTTTGGCTGACTGTAGTAGGTTTTGATCTATTCTTAAATTGTTTCAGACCGTTCATAGGCTAGAGATCTTTCTATACCAGCTTAATAGTCTCATTTTTTCAAAAATAAATACTTTTATTTCATTAAAACTTCTGCCAACGTTTCATATGAGCAATAACAGCTGAAGTGCTACATTGAAAGTGATTTTATAAATTTGAGGCGGTTATAGTCAATACGTAAAACCCTTTACTGTAATCATTCAAAGCTGGTAACAACAATTGAGTAAAACATCATCACCTCAACCGAAACCCATATTGTTCCCCTGCTATCCCGGCCTGTTCGCCTTCAGAAATATGGGGTAGGTATTTTCAATAGGGCTTTGACCAAATCAGCCTGGAAGAAAGTATTGAAAAAGCAGTATGTCAGGGTGAATGGTGCTGTTGCTTCCACCGCTACTTTTATTAAGGGAGGTGAATCAATCAGCCTGTCTGTTCCGGAAGAGGTCTCGCCGAAGAAAAAATTGATCTTCCCGCTCAAGGTATTATTTGAAGACGAGCACTTGGCGGTAATTCATAAGCCAGCGGGTATTTTGGTGAGCGGCAACAGCTTTAAAACCATTGCCAATGCTTTAGTCCAAAACATCAAACCCAGTACACTACCCGATGCTGCCACTCCTCAACCGGCTCACCGATTAGATTATGCTACAACCGGTATACTGCTGGTTGGAAAAACGAGCAGTAGTATTCGTGCATTAAATAAAATGTTTGAAGATAAAGTGGTTCTAAAAACCTATTATGCCGTTACTATCGGTGACATGAACGAGCAGGGAAAAGTCACTGCACCCATTGACGGTAAAAATGCCCAATCGGAATACACGGTTGTAGAAACGGTTCCATCTCCGAGGTTTGGAAAACTCAATCTGGTAAAATTAACCCCTCAAACCGGCAGAAGGCATCAGTTACGTAAACATATGTATGAGATCGGCAACCCGATACTGGGGGATAAAGAATATGGCATTGAACGTTTAATTTTAAATGGCAAAGGACTGTATTTACACGCCTATTCGCTAAAGTTTCTCCATCCTTTTACCCAGGAGCACCTCCATCTTACCGATGAGTTTCCTCCAAGGTTTAAAAAGATATTTACCCAGGTTGAATAGGAAAATTGATCACCAAGGGTACCCAAAATGCATCAAAGGTTAGCTTGCCGGGCACCATCCTACCCAATTACGCGAGCTTTTCTTTGCGCTCAACCTGATCAATATTATCCGTCACTACCGCTCTATCTGTTACACTGCGTCTGTATATATGCTGGCGATAATCAAATGCCATCCTTCAATAAATCATATCTCACCTACCACAGATTTGATTAATCCTCAATAGAATGCCTGTTTGATTTATTATATTGCGATTGTTAGAAGGTAGGTACTGTACCCTCCCGGGCCGACTAAATTCCGTAGAATCGCGTCATGCCTAAAATAGAGCAACATCTACCGAGAAAAAATTACCGCAACCATTATGAACGCTGGCAGACATTAAAATGAATATTGCAATTATAGGAGGGGGAGCGGCTGGTTTCTTTTCGGCCATAGCAGCTAAAGAAAATTACCCGGATGCTGAGGTTGTTATTTTTGAAAAATCACAGAAACTTTTATCCAAGGTTAAAATATCAGGGGGGGGGAGGTGCAATGTGACCAACCACTGCGCTTCCGTAGGCGAACTATGCAAGGCGTATCCCCGGGGCGGTAAACGTCTAAAGAAGGCTTTCCATACTTTTAATACCGACCACACTATGCAATGGTTTGAGTCCCGAGGGGTTCCATTGATCATTCAGGATGATAGTCGGGTTTTCCCGGCGTCGCAAAGTTCACAGAGCATCATTGATTGCTTTTTAAAGGAAGCAGCGAGATTGAACATCAAGATTGAAGTAGGCCGGGGAGTAAAAAGCATTCAACCGGTAGACGAGCAGTTGGAACTAAGTTTCTTACTGGAGGAACTTCCCCCCAGGCATTTTGACAAAGTCATTGTAGCAGCTGGCGGCTCGCCTAAAAGGAAGGGGTTGGAGTGGCTGGAAGCATTAGATCACCAGATAGAAGATCCGGTTCCTTCGTTGTTCACATTTAATATGCCTGCGGAAGCCATTACCCAATTAATGGGCGTAGTAGTAGAAAATACCCTGGTGAATGTTCAAGGCACCAAACTTAAGTCAGGCGGCCCCTTGCTGATCACCCACTGGGGCATGAGTGGACCGGCAGTGCTAAAGTTGTCTGCTTTTGGCGCCAGGCTACTGAGTGAGATGCAGTATGATTTTAAGGTTCAGGTGAATTGGGTAAATGAAACGAATAATGAGCTGGTCACTACCGTGTTGAAAACGATTGTTCAGGAACATCCTAAAAAAAAGGTATCCAACATCCGGCCATATTCATTACCGGAAAGACTGTGGTTGTTTTTATTAGAGAAAAGAGATATTTCAGTAGAGAAAAAGTGGGGAGAGCTCGGAATAAAATCGCTGAACAAACTCGTGAGTGTATTGACCAATGATGTTTATGAGGTAAACGGAAAAACAACCTTTAAAGAAGAGTTTGTAACCTGCGGTGGCGTTAGTTTAGATAGTATCGACCTTCATACCATGCAAAGCAAAGTGTGTAAGAACCTCTATTTTGCCGGAGAAATTATAGATGTTGACGCCATCACCGGTGGTTATAATTTTCAGGCCGCCTGGACCACCGGGTTTCTGGCGGGTAAATTACGCTAGCAAGATTCTCTGCTGTTGTCTTCACTTTACGTTGCCAAGTTGCTACTCAGCACCGGTCCTGAGCTATTTTTCCACAGGGGTGTGGATATCTTACAAATGAAGTGCTGAGTTTCTCATTTTGGTTACAAACTGCCTCAATTCAGTTACAAATGCCCTGTCTGGCTTACCGACCTTTGTTGTGTTATAAGTTTTAAAATTAAAAACACTCACGATGACACACCAAGAAGTAAACCCAGCAACCGGTACAATACCCACCTCCGATAACCAGGAAAAAGTTTGGTTTATTACCGGTTCTTCCCGAGGATTTGGACGGGTATGGACCGAAGCGGCGCTCGAGCGTGGTGATAAGGTTATCGCCACCGCACGTAAACTGACCAGTATAGCAGACCTGAACACCAAGTATGGCGAAAGTGTATTGACCCTGGAACTTGACGTAACCAAGCCTGAACAGGTAAACGAGGTTGTAACCCAGGCCCATGCTCATTTCGGAAGGCTGGATATCGTATTGAATAACGCTGGCTACTCTCTGGTTGGTACCATTGAAGAGGCCAGTGCAGACGAGGTGAAGGCAATGTACGACACCAATATTTTTGGCGCACTCTCAGTCATCAAAGCTGCTTTGCCTCTGCTGCGGCAACAGGGCAGAGGGCACATTCTGGGGGTATCAAGCAACCTCGGACATATCGCGTTTCCGGTGATCGGCTACTACTGCTCTTCAAAATGGGCATTTGAGGCGATTCACGAGAGCCTGGCGGCTGAGGTAAAAGCGTTTGGCATCAACGTAACGATTGTAGAACCCGGAGCGTATGCTACCGAGTTTGGCAGCCAGGAGTCGCTGAAGATGGCCTCGCCTCTTGGTATTTACACCGATTTTAAAGAGAAATTTTTTGACGGCTTGAAAAATATGGACCGGGGCAACCCGAAGGCCACGCCACAGGCACTGTTCAAAATGGTAGATGAAGAAAATCCGCCGCTGCGGTTCTTCCTCGGTAGTCATAATTTACCTGCGGTACGGGCTGCCTACGCCCAGCGACTGGAAACCTGGGAGGCGTGGGAAGAAATTTCCAATTCGGCGCAAGGTAATGCGAAATAGGTAATGTAGTTTTTAGCATTGGGTTTAAACTATCTGCCTTGGGTTCGTGCACAGATAGAAGCAATAACTACTTTTGATCACACTTCAATGATAACCGATATACCTAAATATCGGTTATCGTTGTATAACATTCATCTGAATGAAAAAAGAAAATAATATCAGCCATAAGTTTAATTCCATCACTGAAGCTCACCGGCTATTGGGGTTGCCCAAGCCCAAGCATCCGTTGGTTAGCCTGATCAATAGTGAAAAGAACTTGGTTTCTTCTAGCTCATTAACCGGTTCCCATGTGCTGAACTTTTATAAAATATCCTACCGTCCCAGGCTTAGTGGCAAGCTGAAATATGGACAGGATTATTATGATTTTGATGAAGGTGGCCTGCTGTTCGCTGCCCCCAATCAGGTTATTGGCAGCAATGATGAGGAAGGCAATGATATTGGGGGATGCTCTCGTTATGTGCTACTGATACATCCTGATTTCCTGCTTGGTCACCCCTTAGCAAAAAAGATAAAGCAGTACGGGTTTTTTACTTATTCGGTCAACGAAGCCCTGCATCTATCAGAAGGTGAAAAAGAAACTATTCTCTCCATTTTTAAGATGGTAGAAGAGGAGCTGAATAGCCGGATAGATGATTTCAGTCAGGAGGTAATTATCTCTCAAATTGAATTGCTGCTTAACTTTGCTCAGCGTTTTTACCGGCGTCAGTTCATTACCCGTAAAGCCGTTAACAGTAGTTTATTGCAAAAGCTGGAAGAAATGCTAAACGAGTATTTTGAGAAGGAAAAAGCCTTGGAGCAGGGAATTCCGACCGTTCAGTACATATCAGAACACCTGAACGTTTCGCCAAGCTACCTGAGTGACATGCTACGTACCCTGACCGGGCAGAATGCACAACAGCACATACACACTAAGCTTATAGAAAAAGCCAAAGAGAAATTATCAACAACAAGTTTATCGGTGAGCGAAATAGCCTATGAACTCGGGTTTGAGCATTCACAATCGTTTAGCAGGTTATTCAAACTGAAAACAGATCTTTCCCCACTAGCATTCAGACAATCTTTTAACTAACTGGGAAAAGATGTAGTTAAGGAAAATCCCAGGCGCTTACCTGGGAAAAGTGACCATTTCATTTCGTCATTTTGACTGAATCTGCTTCCGACTGTCGGCTGAAGTTGTAGGAGGTAGTTCTCTACTCAAAATTAATTTCCAAAGTAGAGGGTTGACCAACCACCAGGGGGCTAGGGGCAGAGGCAATCTGAAAAACAACTTTTTCATTACCTTCTAAAGGTGGGTTGCCCAGTTTTTGCACATTGAAAACCGCTGTTCGCTCCCCTTTGGCAAAGGCCAGAAATATCGTTCCATTTACCTCAACCGACTCTGGGTCTACAGTAAACTGGTTGCCGGGTGTAAACCCCTGGGCCTGCATCTCTAATGTGATGGGGGTATTCTCATCCGCTGGTCGCTCAAGCAATAGCTCTATGATAATCTCACTGGTACCGGAAGTTAGTGTGGCCTCACTCGCTTTAAACCGGAGCGTATTGGGCGGAGGGTCTTCCTGACAGGCACTGAAAATAATAGGGATGAGTAGCAGATTGAGAATTCTTTTCATGAGTGATAGAGTATAAATGAAAAAAACGGCCACGATTCGCTCGTAGCCGTTTAGCAGGTTTAGTATCGGCAATGACTAGAACCGATATGTAACTACTGCAGCAAAATTGCGTGGATCAGTCTGGTTAATGAACCGGGTACGATAGGCATTATAACCAACCTGATCAAAGATATTATTAAAGAGTAAGCGAATACCGTAGTTATTGATGCTGTAGCCAGCGTATGCGTTTACAACAGTATAGGCATCAATATCAAAAGGTTTTTGGTTAGGTACAATTCCCTCGTGGGTTACGGTCGTAGACCAGTCGTTCACTGGGCGGTCGCTAATGTAGTAAGCACCGGCACCCAGGTTCAGTCCACGAAGTGGCCCCTGGTTTACAATGTAGTTCACCCAACCGTTGGCTGTATGACGAGGCGTATTAAGGGGGGCTGAACCTTCGTAGTAGGATGTATGCTCTTTATACTGGGCATCAATATGAGCATAGCCGGCAACCACTTCCAGGTTAGGTAGTATGCGACCAATCAGTTCTACTTCAACTCCTTTTCGCTCATCATTTCCACCTTTCTGGTAGTAGCCGGTAGGATTCCAGTTGGCATCATACACAGGAAGAGCCATATTGGTATTGTTAATCTTGAATAAGGTCAGGTTGAAGCGTAGGCGGTTATCGTACCAGTTAGATTTAATACCCGCCTCCAGTTGGTCAATTCGCTGGTCGCCCAGTTCATTGCCGTTAACATCCACGTTAGAGGCCCCTCTCAGGCTGGTGCTTGACGTGTACGAACCAAATACATTCAGCCCTTCTTTAGGAGTCAACATTACCCCGAATTGGGGATTAAAGGCATGGCCGCGAGATACTTCAGTATCGGTAGCCGAACCGGTGCTTTCTTGAGAGCTGTAACGTACGCCCAGAAACACCTGCGCCCAATCAGTAAGTGATACTACATCCTGCGCCATCAATCCGTACGAGGTATTGCGGGAGGATACCGGGTCTTGGCCAATAAAGCTGATTGCAGCGGCTTCGGTACGGCCCGGTTCTACGATATTCCCTTCTTCATCCCGAACGGCAGGTACGTAGACAAAACCTTCTGCTGGCAATGTGTTACTGATAGGCTGGAAGACATCAATGATATCCACGAAGTGCATGCTGGCCTGAGAGCTACCGCCGGTTTCCAGATAATTCGCTCGGAAATCAACCCCCACCTGAATTAAATGGCCGATGGTACCGGTATTGAGCGATTGCCCGATCAGGTCTAGTTGCAACACAGAATTATTGTCGATGCGGGTAGAGGCACCGATGGTGCGATAGCGTTGGTTGAGATCAGCTAAGCTGGGCAAACCTCCTCCTCCAGACGACACACTGGAAGTAATAGCGTTATTATCCAGAGTGGAGTAGATGTAGGCTGCTCTTAGACTGAAGTGCTCGTTCAGCTCCCGGGTAAGGCGGGCGGTGTAGGTAGTATTCCGAGTAATGGCCCGGTTGGATTTAAAGCCTAAGAAGCGATCATACGGCAGGTCGTAAATGGCGTTCACATCATTGTTTGCCAGGTTAATAGTACCGGGGTCGGGAGTGCGGCTGTCATCCAGGTAGTCCATTTCCAGGGTAATTGCGGTTTGGTCATTGGGACGCCATTCCAGCGATGGGTTGATGTAGAATTTTTCCAGAGAAACACTTTTACGGTAACTATCGGCACGTTCATAGGCACCATTAATGCGGAAAGCCAGTGTCTGCTCCTCATTCAGAATTCCCTGAACATCGAAGGTCGGGCGAACCTGTCCCCAACTACCTACGCGCAGAGAAGCAGCGCCGGTATTCTCAAACTTTGGCGTTTTAGTCACAATGTTGATCACCCCTCCCGGGCTGCCAATGTCCGTAGCAATCCCCTGGGTAATGGAAGCTGCCCCTTTCAGCACCTGAATGCTCTCTACGCCCTGCATATCAGCTAGAATACCGGTTCCTCTAAAGTCAGAATTCACCCGCACCCCATTTTTCAGCATAGGAATCCCGCGGTAACCCCGGGCCGACATACTCTCCCGCTGGTTGCCATACGTAGCAAAAGTATAGATACCCGGTACGTTGCGGGCTGCTTCTGAGATAGTCAGGTTTCCCTGTAATTCTATCAGCCGGTCAGAGATTACGGAGATACTTTGGATCTGATCGCTCGGTTTTAGTGGTAAGCGGGTAATGGTAGCTAACTTTTCAGGTTGTTTGTCTGGCGCGCCAAACACTTCTACCTCTTGCAATACCTGATTAGAAGCTGGCAACCGGAAGCTGAGTTCGGTTGTTTGGCCAGCGCGAAGGGTAACTTCTTTGGTGCGGGTATCATAGCCTACCATTGATACACTCACCTGATACTGGCCTGCCGGAACCTCCTGAATGGTATAATTACCGGCCTCGTCGGTAGAGGTTCCTAAAGTAGTGCCCTCAATCAAAATGCTGGCTGCAGATAGTGGCGTCTGATCTTCACCGGTGATTTTTCCCTGTAGTGTCGCTGTAGTACTCTGAGCCCAGGCTACCTGCTGAAGCCACAGGAATATGCCTGCTAGTGCATAAATCTTTCTCATATTTTCTTAGGTTTATTTAGATTAAATATAAATAGTGATACCTTGGTGCAAAAATCGGGGCTGATGGGAAAAGGTGTTAACGCAATCAGGATTTCAACCAACGCGAAAGGAAATATTTCATGGGCATAGTAAAAGGAGCTGATTTACACGAATGGACTTTTAACCATAAGTTTCCGGGACGCTTTACGATGGATGCGCCTATCATCAATAAGCAGTATCAGGTAGAGCCGCCAAATAGTGGTAAGAGTGATTCAATTCAGTTTGCTTTTGGTGAAGTACTTATTTCATACACCCAGGTTGTTATTGATCGGCCGGTACGGTTGCAGCGGGAGAAAAAAGGCGACTGTATTGAGATGTTTTTTGCTCTGAAGGGCAAAGCAACATTTACTATTAATAATGAACAACAGTACAATTTTGCCGAGAACCAGCATAATATTTACTATGGATATGGGAGCAAAGAAGCTATTGAACTTCTTTCTACTCAAGAGCCACTTGAGTTTCTGGCGATAGACCTATCCAGGCCATATTATTTACGCCTGCTTCATCAGGGGGGCATACTTCAGCGTCGATTTATTGATAGAATCACCCATAACCAACCGGGCTTCTTGCGCGATGAAAACTTTACCCTGACGCCAGCCATGATGCTCATTATTGAAGAAATCAGGGATTGCCGGAAAACCGGAACCGTAAAGAGGATTTTTCTGGAAGCTAAAGTACTGGAGCTGCTTATGTTACAAACTGAGCAGCTAGAGCAGCAACACGAACAAGATTATTCTACCTTTGACTTAAACCTGCTGGAAGAAGCCCGACAGATACTGGAACAGAATATTGCTACTCCGCTCACCATCAGTAGCCTGGCTAAACTAGTGGGAATTAATGAATCGCAATTGAAAAAGGGGTTTAAAGAAACCTACGGAATTACTGTTTTCGGATACGCCAACCAGTTGAAAATGCAGCTTGCCAGACATCTGCTACTGGCCAAAGATAAAAGTGTAAGTGAAACTGCCTTTTTGGTAGGTTACAAAAACCCTCAGCATTTTACAGTTGCTTTTAAGCGTCATTACAATATATTACCCAGCCAGCTAAAGAAAGCATAGCCAGTCTTATGGGTGCGCTGCCAAGCCAAATTCTTCCTGTAGTTGCTCGACCCATCTATTGACTCGCTCCATGGTTAGTTCGGGCTGGTTATCTTCATCAATGGCCAGTCCTAAAAACCAGCCTTCTTCAAATTCAGCCTTTGATGCCTCATAATTATACCCTTCGGTAGGCCACACACCCACGATCTCACCCCCATTCTCGTATACCACTTCTCCCAATATACCTACGCCGTCAATGAAAAAATCACCGTATCCCATCTGATCGCCCAGGCCGAAAAAGGCCACTGTTTTTCCGGTGAAGTCAATGGTTTTGAATGCGTCATAGAAGTCGTCCCAGTCGCTTTGCAACTGTCCGTCGTGCCAGGTTGACAGGCCGATGATGATCCGTTGGTAAGGTTCAAAATCCTGAGGTTTGGCGCGGTGAATGTCATATGTTGTGATTAACTCGACGCCCAGTGCCTTTTCAATTTGTTGGGCTACTTCTTCCGTATAGCCGGTGTCTGAGCCGTAGAAAAGCCCAATTTTTTCATTTACCATATTATTAGCTCTTGCTAGTATATTAATGCTTTGCGCTATAAGGCTAGCGGTTAGAATCCAGAATCTGTTGCGCCTCCAATAAAACCATTACTTCGGCCAGGCCGCGTTTCAGTTGTTTAAACTCTTTTTTGTTGAAGGTGAATTGAATGTCTTGGTGGCAGGTTTGCAGTATAATGTAAGGCTCACCTACAGGAAATTGCACGCTGTATTCCTGAAAGCTGGTTTGTATTACATTTTCACTGAACCGGGTAAAAGCCGATGGCGAGAAACCCGCCAGCACATTATGGTACAAAATGCTAAGACGCTGACAGTGTTTACATTGAGCAACACAAAAAGACCCTTCCTGCAACAGGACTTTAGGCTTACATAAAGGCATACATCAAGTGGTTTGATAGAGAGAAAATTATGACTGGTGCCCCAGGCAGGCCGAGTGGATAGCGGCACCACTCAGCCCGAGGGGACTTCAGGCTCCAATTGCATCAACCTAGTCTTGGGAGCCGTTATCTTTTACTTGCCAGCGGCTACATCAGAGCTTGGAATCACATAGGCTTCAATGACTTCGCGGATGCGGGGCAGCGCCGCTTCCGAATCATAAGTGCCTCCCGCCATGAGCTCGTCGTTAAGGGGAAAGAGTACTTCATACAGCCGCTGCTCATTGACTTTGGTTTCCAGCTGTAGGGTCTGGTGGCGATCAAAAATTTCGCTCCAAACCGTACGAACGTCGGCCCAGAAGGCTTCGTTTTTCTGCCACCAGTGGGCCGCTGCCTGGCAGCGTTGATCATCTACCTTTTTATAGGTGTTAATTCCTTTCTCATAAGCGAGCACTCGCTCTTTTTCGCCTACCCGCTTAATTTTGGCATTATCCTGATCGTGCACATGTCCCTCGGCCGTAATCTCGTGCCGGTTGGTACGTTGCATGATATTGTAATCATCCCGGTGGGTATACTCACGGCGGGGCAGGGGGGCGTTTACAGTACTTTCCCAGTAGTGTTTTCCATCCGCATGAATCCAGGTGGCACTGCCTTCGTAACGTGGTGCGTCGTCTACCTGGTATACTTTCTGGGTCCACTGTCCCTGCACATCATCAGTGGGCAAGGTTTCATAGTTCCAGACCTGGTCTCCCTGGAAAGTGTACAAATCCTGGTTCTCAAAGACCCAGTCCTGCCGCCAATGCTTTATCGTCATGGTGTCGTGCATTACCAGGATGTGCTGAAGGGAAAGCTTGTTTTTTTCTTCTGCTACCAGGCCAACCCATTCTAAAGCACTGGCTGTGTAGCGGTCGTGAAATTCGTATTTAGCACTGGGGGAGAACGTCTCGGCATACTGGAAGGAAACTTCATAGCAGCCGCACATCGCTTTGATCGACTCAACATCCTGCTTCTTCTGCCCAAAAACGAATAAGCTGGACACCAGAAAAAGCGGTAGAGAAAATAGGGTTTTCATAGTTCAAAGATTGAATGAGTGATTGAGAGAATGAGTAAAGGTTTTAGAAATTTCTGCTTCCATCAGGTTGCAATACATAGCGGAAAGTGTAGTAGCGACTGGATGGCCGGGTTTGGTAGTTGGCAAATTCATCGGTTGAGGTATCGGGGTTACCCTGATAGTAGCTGATAATCTCCATTTTGGCGTAGTTTCCTTCGGCAGTACGTAGCAATATTACTCGTCCCGGAATTGGTAAGATGGCATTTGGTGGATTACTTTCCGCAGTGTAGGTATACCACCCACTACCAGACCCACTGGAAATAGCCAATCCGGTTTCACTATCGGTTTGGTAGCCTGTTTCGGGGGCTTCCTCAATTTCTTCAAAGACACCTTCTACGATTTGAGCCTCTCCCTGTCCGGGGCCGGATGTTCCGCCGTTTACCAGAATGGTGGTTCCGGCCAGCGCAATATCCCATTGGGTAGAGTTAGAATCAGCTTTATCAATGATGGCTCCTTGTTCCAGGCTGTAAAAGGTATAATTAGGAGGTGGGGCCAGGGATGGGTCGCCCGGAGTAACATCCGTATCGGCCGGAATGTCCGTAGCTTCCTGTACTTCCAGAGAGAGCGATGGATCGGGGTCGTTGCTTGAATCATCACTGCAAGCCGAGAAGGTGAGCAGTGCACATAACAATCCGAGAAAATAGGGTGAGAGACGTTTCATGTCAGTTTGAGATTATAAATAATTAGTGATTAAAGTTCCATTGAAGTCCGGCGAAGTAGATGCGTCCGGCCAGGGTTGGCTCGTTGGCAGTTGTTTTACTTAGCAGATTGTTGATGCCTGCCTCCAGGCGTAATTTTTCTCCCAGCTTTTTATTAGTAGCCAGGTTGATGAGCCAGTATCCGTCGGCATATTCCCGCTCATCGTCCAGCACGGTATTGCCATTGACATCGCCAATGCCCCAGGGGCCTCGGTAGATTCCGCGCAATGCCACATCCAGGCCGAGTGGTGCGTGAGTGTACATCAGCTTAGCATTGCCTGAGTGCCGCGAGCGGTTAAATAGCCCTCCGTAATCGGAGGTAGTAACTCGTACGGTGCGGTTCTCCTCATTTTTCCGGAAAACTTTTCCGTCTTTAATAGCTTTGTAGGCTTCTTTGTCGCGAGTGTCCAGGTACTGATATCCGGCACTGAAGGTAAGGTTCTGGAAAAGGGTATAGTCAAACTGAGTTTCTACTCCTTGAGTGATTACCTGCGCATAGTTAAAATAGCTGAACACGTTCTGTCCGTTAGTTTTGCGGGCTATGGGGGCGGTTTCAATCAGATCCTGAATAGTATTGCGGAAGAGGTTGGTTTTGAAGACGATGGTTTTTGTTGGTTTTAAAGTGAAGCCCAGATTATAAGCCAGCGAGCTTTCTGCTTTAATTTCTTTTATCGTCTCTGGGTCTATCAGTATCTGGGCAATCTGCCATTGGGCTTGTAGTTCAGCTATTTTTTCAGCGACTACTCGCGATCCGAACACACTGTATCCGGCAACCGGATTGGTGAAAGCCAGTAGCAGTTGCCGGAAGTCCGGGGCTTTATACCCGCCCCCGAAAGAGGCTTGCAAACTTAACTGTTCATTGGGCTTATAGCCTATCGCCAGTTTAGGACTTAGTCGGTTTGCGTAAGCACTATGGGCATCATAACGTCCACCGGCCACTACATTCCACTTTGGTGTGGGTACCCATTGATACTGGGCATAAGCATAGGTAGAAATAAATTGGTTTTTATCGTCGTATCGGGTAGCTTCTACCTGTTCCGTTAGATATCCTGCGCCTCCGGTGATGATATGGTTTTCGTTGCGGAACCAGTCATATTGTAACTCACTGCGCCGGAAAGTTTGGTCAAAATAACTGGCATCGTAGACTGAGCCATCAGCCTGATAGGTAATGTCGGTATTAGTCTGGTAGCCGGTAAAATACTGTCGCAGTTGCAGTTTGTGATGGTCGTTGGGCTGATACTCTAGGGTAGGGAAAATATTCCAGTCCTGGCGTAGTCCTTCTTCATCCAGCCGGGCGATGCTTCCTTCTTCGGTAATATCGAGAGTGTTTTCCTGTCCTTCCCAATAGTACCGCCCGCTGATCCGTAGCTTAAGTTGGTCGCTGAAGTGGTACGACATTTTTGGGGCCAGGGTATAGGCCTGAAATGGCGGCGATGTCTGCGAGACCGTTTCTTTGCTCAGATCGAAACCGTCCGAACTGAGGCGGTTGATGAAAAGCTGGGCCGATAAACGCTCATTCCGATAGCTCGCTTCGGCATGGGCATCTAACGTGCCGAAAGAACGATACTGAGTGCCCAGAGTGCCACTCCAACCGGGTTCATTTCCCTGAGTGATGATGTTCACCACCCCGGCCATTGCCTCACTGCCGTATAGTGAAGAAGCTGGTCCACGAATAATCTCAATGCGGGCAATGTTGTTAACAGTCAGGCGGGTAAGATCAATCGTTCCGGCGGTACGGCCAATCACCGGTTCACCGTCAATCAGAATCAGAATATAATCCGAAGAGAGCCCCTGCATCTGTAATCCGGCACCGTGGTCGGAGATCATTTGCAAGCCGGTTTGTTCCTGAAGTACTTCATTTAATCGGAGAGAGCCAATACGTTCAATCTGCTCGCTGGTGATAATTTGCACCGGCATGGGCACTTCATCAATGGCTCGCTCGGTGCGGGTAGCGGTTACTACCACATTGGCTAAGGCCTCGGATGATTCTGCCAGGGCAATGTGAATGGGTTGTTCAGAAGGGATATTAATGGTTTGTTGCCAGGTGGTGTAGCCAACATGCGTTACGATTAGCTGATAAGTCCCGGTTGGCAGTTGGTTTAAATGAAAGGCTCCGTCGGTATCAGTCATAGTGCCAACCTGAGTGCCTTCCAGCATCACTGTAGCATTCGCCACGGGTAGGTGGGTAGATTGGTTTACTACCTTTCCCTCCATAATACTCGATTGGCCCATGCTTAAAGAAGGTAGTATTCCGATAATCAGCAGTTCTAATAAACCAAAGCCGGACGTGCGCTTACTCATGACTCCGAAGTTTTCAAAATATTCTGCGCCTCTAATAAGATGGTTGTGGTCTGCATCACTTCATGAAGCAGCGATAAATCAGCCAGGCTAAAGACAAATGCCATGTTAGTAACTGAGGTATCTACGACAATATCTCGCCGATAAGGGCAGCATGGTTGGGAAACCGTAGTTAGAGTATTTGCTACCTGATCTTTGAGTCGAAGAAACTCCTTAGGCTCCATCAGTAATGCAATGTTGCCAAACCCCAACTGTAATTGCCCAGAGCGGGCACAACGAGCGGTAAAAGCGAATTCATTCTGATCAACTATTTTACAATGCAAACTCATACATTCAGCTTTACAGACAGATACCTACATAAAGGTTATAATCTGTTATATTTATTTAGATTAATTATAAATAAGCTCAAATGTACAAAGTGCTGGAATAGCTGTCAATCGCTGACGCTAGCCTTTTTTCTATGCCGACACTAGCTAATCGATTAGCTAATGGTAGTATTTTTGGAAGGGTAGGATAGAGGAAACAGCTTGATTAACAGCTGGTTTCATTGAGAGGGATGAGGTGGAGGCGGAGTGCTTTCATCACGAGCCCTACTGGCGATTTTGCATCTAGTTTTTTTAGAATTCGCTTGCGGTGGGCGTTAATGGTGTGCGGGCTTAGGTTAAGTTCTGCCGCAATGTCGTGAGTAGATAAGTCTTGAGCAATACACTTAACAATCTGGAGTTCGCGCGAGCTTAAAGCGGCAGCCGATGCTTGATCTGGGTCGGTCGGTTGATTTTGCTCGGTCAGCATATCCAATACGGAGTTGCAGTAAAATTTTTGCCCTTCGCAAATAGCCCGGAACGCATTGAGAATTTCTTTGTGACTGCAATCTTTCGTTAAAAAAGCAAAGACTCCTGATTGTATTACTTTCAGTATTTGTTCCCGATCCGTGAGGGTGGTGAGGATAAAAAATTTAAGAGCAGGATATTGCTTTTGTAACGAGACACAATCGTCCGAAGAAAAATTAGATACATTGGCATAGTCTATTACTAGCAAATCAGGAGAGTGATGCAAAATATGATAGTGAAGCTCATCTCGTCGGGTGACTATTCCACTTATCTCATACGTTACCTCTTCTTCCAGCAGGTGTTCGATACCAGCCACGGCCAGGGCTTGCTTATCGGCAATCAGGACTCGTATCTTCTTCATTATTTGGTTAGCTAGTTATTTATATTAAGTCTAAATTAATATATAGGATAGACTAGACCAAATAGAAGAGAAAACTCTTTAAAAAGACGAGCCGTCAGAGTATTGATTATATACCTATTGATATTGTAAAAGAAGCAGTATATCGAATAAAAAAAGCTGCCAAAGCAGCTTATTATTATAGTATTTATGAGAAATAGGTAAGCCCTATATAGTTAATTATTGGGTTTTGCTATTACAGATGCTAATGTCGCCGATCAGGCCAACATCAGACATGGAGTAATTAGTACCAATATTAGTCGCTCCTAGAATAACATCCTTCAGGGGGCCTTCTTCCTCAAAATGCACTTTAATGCTACCATCCATCTCGATAAAACTGTCGAAGGTGATGGTAGAACCATCGGCTAGCTGCGTTAAATGCGTAATGCTTTCTCCATGATGGTCGCCAATATCTTCTACGTTGTGTAAATACTCAGCAACTAGTCCATCATCTACCAGGCTGCCGTAGTGTAGGTGCACCGGATGAACAGCCTCATCAAGCGTGCCATCCAGAAATAGCTGAATATCAATGGAGTGGTCATTCCGCTCTTTTACGACAATATTCCCGGAGGTTGTGTTCTCCATGTACGAGCCTTCCAGAAGATTGTAACTTACTTCTCTTCCGGTATACATACTACTTTCTTCTTCACTGCTGCTGCAAGCACTGTTAAGCACCAGCACTGCTGCAAAAATCATGATTAAGCCATTCAATCGCATCGCGTATTCTATTTAGTCTATCGAAGATACAAAAAATTAGCCATGTAGGGGAGGCTCTATTAGAAAAAAGGAATTAGTGGTATTTTATTGTGTATAGGAGAGCAATAGACAAAAAAAAGCCCCACTTGAATATTCCAGGTGGGGCGGGTTAGTTTAACGTTCAATCTTCCGTTCGTTATAGCCGGTGTAAATCTGCCGGGGACGTCCGATGGGTTCTTTGTTTTCCCGCATCTCTTTCCACTGGGCAATCCAGCCAGGTAGGCGGCCCAGGGCAAACATGACCGTGAACATATCAGTAGGGATGCCCATAGCCCGGTAGATGATGCCGGAGTAGAAATCCACGTTCGGATACAGCTTACGTTCTTTGAAATAATCATCATTCAGCGCGGCTTCCTCCAGTCCTTTGGCAATATCCAGTACGGGGTCGCTAACGCCCAGGCCAGACAGTACTTCATCGGCGTTTTTCTTGATGATTCGGGCTCGGGGGTCAAAGTTTTTATATACCCGGTGACCAAAGCCCATCAGTCGGAAAGGATCATCTTTATCCTTCGCCTTATCTAAATATTTTTTCACATCGCCACCATCAGCTTTAATGCTTTCCAGCATTTCAATTACTGCCATATTTGCTCCACCGTGCAAGGGCCCCCACAGGGCATTGATACCAGCAGAGATTGAAGCGTAAAGGCTGGCTTGCGAAGAACCAACGATACGGACAGTAGACGTAGAGCAGTTTTGCTCGTGGTCGGCGTGTAGAATCAACAGTTTATCCAATGCATCGCTCACTACCGGATCAGCCTCGTAGGGTTCGGCGGGTAGGGCAAACATCATCTTCAGGAAGTTGCTGCAATAGTCGGCCCGGTTGTCTGGATACGTTACCGGGTGGCCAATCTTGTGCTTGTAAGCCCAGGCGGCAAAGGTAGGCAGTTTCGCCAGAATACGAATAATGCTCAGGTTCACCTCTTCTTTTGAGCGGTTCGGGTCTAAAGACTCTGGATAGAAAGCCGTTAGTGAACATACCAGAGAAGAAAGCACTCCCATGGGGTGAGCACTGGAAGGAAAGCCATCCAGAATCTTTTTATAATCTTCGTGCACCATGGTATGATGCGTGATTTCCTCCTTGAAGCTGGCAAAATCATCGGAAGACGGAAGCTCACCGTAGATCAGCAGATAAGCTACTTCCAGAAAACTTGACTTAGAGGTGAGCTCTTCAATAGAATAGCCTCGGTAACGAAGAATGCCTTCTTCGCCATCCAGAAAGGTAATTGCGCTGGTGGTTGAACCGGTATTTTTATACCCCGGGTCAATGGTGATGTACCCACTTTGCGACCGCAGTTTGCTAATGTCAACTGCTTTTTCCTGTTCTGATCCTTCAACGATGGGTAATTCGTAGGATTTGTCTTCTATTTTTAATTCAGCGGTGTTGTTAGCCATAGGAAGATTCTTAATGTTATGTATGTGGATTAAGGGTCAAATTTAAGATATAAGTGGATATACTGCCTAATTGTTGCCAAGAATTAGTGGTAATCCGCCTTCTCCGCCCCCAATAACGACCACTTTACTGTTGTTGGATTCGGAAAGTCGGGTGGTAGCTTCGATGCCGCGCATCTTCAGCAGCTCATCAGTCAGGCTGCTATTAATAATTTTATTGGCTTCGGCCTCACCTTCGGCCGCAATCCGCTTACGCTCGGCTTCACTTTTCTCTCGCTCTAATCGGAACTGGTAGGCCAGGGCTTCCTGCTCCTGCTGTAGTTTAGACTCAATGGCCGTACGGATCTGGTCGGGCAGATTGATAGAGCGAATAAGGAGCGCTCGCATCTGGATATTGTTGCTTTCGCTTTGCAAAATATCTTCGGTTTCCTTGATGATCGCCTCTTCTACTTCGCTTCGCTTGGTGGAGTAAATTTCTTCCGCGGTATAGCGGCCCATGACCCGGCGTACGGTAGAACGAGCCTCCGGGATAATCAGTTGTTGCACATAGTCTGAGCCGAAATTTTCGTGCAGATAGCCAATTTTGTTATACATGGGATGAAAGCGAATAGAGACATCTACGGCAATGCTCAAACCGTTTTTGTCCAGCACATCCATGGTTTCCTCAATGTTACTTTCCCGCACATTGTATACGTACATGTCGTTCCAGGGAGCTTTAATAACAAAGCCGGGCTCGTAGACTTGGTCTTTCTGTAAGCCGCCGCCAAACGGTTTAAATAGTACGCCTCGCTCGCCAGCATCGATGGTTAGAAACAAGCTGGAAGACAGATAGATAATGGCGAAAAAAAGTGCGATGGCAATGACAATCAGGGGAAGATATTTTCTGTTATCCATAAATTCGTGAGGTTACAACGGTTGCATAGAACGAAACAATACTAAGGTAAACCTGCTAATTGGGCAAACCTTTTCCTTAAAACAGCAGTATTCAAAAGAAAGTGTCAGCCGCTGCATGTTGGGCTGCGTAGACTGCCCCTTACGGGCTAAGGTAGCAAAGGTTTTTCGTAGTACTGAAAATCTGGTAAAAAAATCCTCTATATACCAGGGTTTATTGCGCAATTGACCGCAGAGATTGGTAATTTTGCCAAGAATTTGAAATCACAAAGATAAAGACGCATGTTTTACAACTCCGTTATAGAAACCATTGGTAATACCCCGCTTATTAAGCTCAATAAGCTCACTGAAGGCATAGAGGGGACCATATTGGTAAAGGTAGAATACTTTAACCCTGGTAATTCAGTGAAAGACCGTATTGCCGTGCAAATGATTGAAGATGCCGAGAAGGAAGGTAAGCTTCGTCCGGGGGGAACGATCATTGAGGGCACCTCGGGGAATACCGGTATGGGGTTGGCATTAGCCGCTATTGCTAAGGGGTATAAGTGTATTTTTACGCTGGCCGATAAACAATCGCAGGAAAAGATCGATATTTTGCGAGCTGTAGGGGCCGAAGTCATTGTGTGTCCTACCAATGTGCCACCGGAAGACCCTCGCTCATACTACTCAGTAGCCAAGAAACTAAACGAAACTATTCCTAACTCAATCTACCCGAACCAGTACGATAACCCTTCGAACATGAAGGCTCACTACGAGACAACGGGGCCGGAGATCTGGGAACAAACGGAAGGAAAAATAACTCACTATGCGGCGGGAGTGGGCACCGGCGGAACGATTAGCGGAGCGTCTAAATTTCTGAAAGAAAAGAATCCCGACGTTTTTACCCTGGGCATCGACACCTACGGTTCAGTGTTCAAGAAATATAAGGAAACTGGTGAGTTCGATGAAAAAGAAGTGTTTCCCTATCTCACGGAAGGTATTGGGGAGGATATCTTACCCGAAAACGTAGATTTTAGCCTGATTGACCATTTCATCAAAGTAACCGATAAGGATGCCGCTATTATGGCCCGCCGACTGGCTCGGGAAGAAGGTCTGTTCGTAGGTTGGTCCTGTGGTTCGGCGGTGTACGGTGCGTTGCGCTATGCCCGAAAACATCTTAAGAAAGACGACCTGATGGTGATTATCCTGCCCGACCACGGCACGCGCTATTTAGGAAAGATCTATAATGATAGCTGGATGAAAGACCACGGCTACCTGGAAAAAAGAGAGTTTGCCACGGCTCAGGACATCCTCCGAGGCCGGAACGGCGCCAGCGACCTGGTGACGATCCCTTCCACTACTACGGTGGGTGAAACCATTAAAATTATGAACGAGCGCGGCATCTCTCAAATTCCGGTTACCGACGATGAGCAGTTCGTAGGTAGCCTCACCGACTCTAAATTATTGCATAAGCTGATTGAGGAACCTGAGCTACGGAGCCAGCCAGTGTCTAAGGTAATGGATAAACCCTTCCAGTTCGTCTCACCCCACGACACGCTGGATGTACTCTCATCCCTAATCGACAAAGAGAATAAGGCTTTGCTGGTGCGCGATCAACTCAACCAGATTCACATCATTACCCAGTCTGATTTACTGGTGGCAATGAGTAGTTAAAAAGGCCCGGAAAGCCAGATAGTGCAAGCAGCAATGGTAAGCTCCATAAGAAAGGGCAAGCCATGGCTGCTTTTTTTATAATGCCTACTTCATCATACTGACTGCCTTTGCAATCTGCTCGCTATAACGTAGTAGCACTTCTTCCAGGTGTTCGATCTGTTCGTTGACCTGATCAAAATCACGCTGTTCAATGGCTTCTCTTACTCCCGGCAGGGTTTTTACGCCGTAACCGGTATAAAATCCTGGGGCATAAATATGATGTTTGAACCAGGGGCGTCCGGGTAGGCCCTGATCCCGGGTGAGAGCACGCTCCATGTCTTTCAGGAGTTGATTGAGTTCAGTGCTGTGTTTCGCTTTTTTATCCCAGTTTTTAGACGCTTCTTCAAAAGCTGATGCTTGCTTTTTTAATTGATCTACTGCGTTTTCCAGGGGGGCAAAGTTAAAGTATGGTACACTTGCTTGAGGCTCAGGAACAATAAACGTTTCCTCCGGATCAGCGGCCAGGGCGTAGGTGCCATCCTCAATTAACTTATTTTCTTTTTCGGTTTCCGTGCGTAGATCTTCCGCCAGCTTGATAACCTCATCCGTATATTCAGAAACGGTATTGGCAAAGTGCTGAAACTCAAAAGGCAACACTTCCGCATTGGCTAAACGCAGGGTAGTACGTCCGGCTACCTTTACCAGCGCAATGCCGTACTGGAAATCCGGGTCTTTGAAGCGTTTGTACATCTCGTAGGTGTCGTACATGGTGTGATATTCTCCACCTGAACTTTCTCCGCCAAAACCCATATTGAAGGCAGCAATACCCGTATGCTGAAAGAAGGGAGAGTAATCCGAGCCGGAGCCTAATCCCTCTAACTGGTAATGAGACCAGGCCGGTCGACCGGCTACCAGTTCTGCCGCATTTCTTCGCTTAAATACCGATACATCCTTCACCGGATCATCTACCACCATGGTAATTTCACTAAAGAACTTTTCTAGCGAATGAGAGCCTCCAGCGGAAAGAAACCCCTGACTCGTGCCATCGGTATTGATGTAAGCGACTGCTTTCTGCTTGAGTTCTTCTTCATGCGTTTCTACCCATTCGGTAGAGCCGATCAGTCCGGGTTCTTCGGCACCCCAGGCACAATATACCAGGGTGCGTTTGGGAACCATGCCTTGCTTGGCCAGTTCGCTCACCGCCCGGGCCTCTTCCATCAACGCAACCAGTCCGCTGATTGGGTCGCTTGCTCCGTGTACCCAGGCATCGTGGTGGTTCCCGCGGAGTATCCACTCGTCGGGGTACTCGCTGCCTTTCCAGGTGGCAATGACATCGTAAGCGGGTTTCATGTCCCAGTTAAATTCCAGTTTCAGGTGTACCTTCGTTGGGCCGGGACCTACATGATAGGGTATAGGTAAGCCTCCTCGCCAAGCTGCCGGGGCCATAGGGCCTTTCAGCGCCTCCAGCAGGGGCTGGGCATCGTGGTAGGAGATGGGCAGCACTGGTATTTTAGTCAGCGTGGGAGATTCTTCTATGGGTAGGCGCTCGGCATCTTTGGTGGCGCCGTATCCCGGAGTGAGCACATCGCCCGGAGCCTGGGGGAGGTCCATGACGGCGCCTCGCTGCACTCCGTATTCGTTTTTAAAAGGACCTTCGGGATATACTTCGCCCTGAACGTATCCATCATCTTCCGGGTCAGAATAAATAAGGCACCCGATGGCTCCTTTTTCAGCTGCTACTTTAGGTTTGATACCCCGCCAGGAACCCATGTATTTAGCCAGCACAATCTTGCCCTTTACGTCAATGCCCAGCTTTTCCAGTTCTTCATAATCGGAAGGTAATCCGTAATTGACAAAAACCAGCTCGGCGGTAACATCCCCGTCTATAGAAAAACAGTTGTAGGGTGGTAGCGCTTCTTCGGTTTGGGCGGAGGAGGCGTCTCCTTCTACCGCCGGTTCTTCCAGGCTCGCGGTAAAAGAGGTCGGGGCCGTCATTTCCAGTAAACGAACCTTGGGGGTCGGGAAAAGTACATTGAATGATTCTACTTTTACGTCAAATCCCCAGTCCTCAAACTTTTCAGCGATGAAGTCCACCACCTTTTTGTCATAAGGTGAGCCTACGTGGTGAGGGCGGGCGGACATGTACTTCATCCATTCATCCAGATTATCGGCTTTGAGTAGTTCATCAAACTCGGCTTCCAGAGACAACTGACGGGCAGCGCTTTCTTTAGAAAATCCCATGATAGAATCGGACTGAGCCATCCCGGAAAGGTTGGCTAACCCGCAGAAGGCTAAAAAGAGCACAAGGGTAGGTACTAATTTCATAGATAGTGATTATGCGTGTATGAAGATACGATGGCGGTTAAGCCGGGGTGGGTTAATGGATGGTGAGGCGATCATGTGCGCCTAACTGACAGCAATAGTATTCCCTGACAAAAATAGGCGAATAATGCTACCATCCAAGCCGTGGTGAAATTAGGTCTTTCAGTTTTTTTCAGCGTTGAGCAAGCGGGGCTAAGTCGTAATGCTATCATTGCTTGTATTTAACAGCTTCGTTTCTCTTGCACCACTATTGCCTCCTGTTTCTAACTATACTGATTTACACTCGGCTCTGTGATGAACCGGAAAGTTGAGAGAGTTGGCAATAAAGCATAGCTCATTGGCTCTTTTGTGCAATTCCATAGCCTTATCGATCATAGAATCTTCAGCAACTATGACCTTCGGATTTAAAGTTACCAGCTTAAAAGAACCACCTCCTGCTGGGGTTTCTGCCATGATACCTACTGCATTGTCCGAATAATCCACTACTACTACCTTTGCCTGAGCACATAGGTGCAGATACCATAGCATATGGCAGGCAGCTATGGACGCCACCAGTAATTCTTCAGGGTTGTATTTCGTAGGATCGCCCCGGAATGCCGGGTCTGAT
Organism: Roseihalotalea indica; assembly: GCF_022458895.1. The sequence goes on from NZ_JAINFL010000005.1 coordinate 24,136, forward strand.
GAACATTGGATTTCGGTTTTGCTGCCCGAACTGATCAGATGATTCCTACTGTAAGAATCATAGCCTGAGGTGCCGCTACCGTTATTACCTGTCCATTTTACCGATAGATTATATTGATGTTCTTTTTCCATACTTCGTTTGTTGTTTTACCACCATTCTTTCATCCACTCTGCCGAAATCTGTTTTGCCATATCATAATTATCAACCACGACAACGAGTTGATTGGAATGATCACTGTATTGGATCAGGATATTGATATTTGCATCAGCCAGACGCCGGCAGAATTTACCTAATTGTCCGGGAATATCCTGCCGAAGCTTTTGAATGATCACATCATTGATCTTTTGCACCTTAATTCCCTGAGATTCCAAAACCTCTCTGGCTTTGGTGGCATCTTCTACCAAAAAGTGAGCAATAGAATTTTCTCCGTTGGCAAATACTCCGCCCCCTTCCAGACTAACCTGATTCCTGCCCAATATCTCGCCCATGTCCGCCAGGGTGCCCGGTTTGTTTTCTAAAAGAATTTCCAAATCTTTCATTACTATTCAGATTAATATATTGTTTTATTCTCGGTGGGAGCCTGGGCTCGGTCTGTCATTCCATAATCTCGAATAATTCCGGCAACCCTTAGCCGGTACTCTTCAAATATCATATGTCGGCCCTGGTGCTGTGCCGCACGGTGCGCTTCGAGATTTCGCCACTGGGTGATACTATCCTTGTCTTTCCAGAAGGAAAGTGACAGCATCTTTTGAGGGTTTGTTAAACTTTGGAAACGCTCTACGGATATAAATCCCTCCAGATTATCCAGCAGAGGTCGCAGGGATTTTGCTACCTCCAGATACGTTTCACTTTCACCCGCTTTGGGTATGACTTCAAAAAGTACGGCTATCATTTTTTTATAAGTTAGTCGTGCAAAAGTAGGGCAATGGTTACATTTACATTTCATCTAACAATGAAGTATGGATGTTGAAGAGAAATTTGTAGCGATTGCTGCTTTGATCAGTGAGCCTACCCGGGCACGAATGCTCTGGAATTTATTGGATGGCCGGGCCTATACGGCTACCGAACTTGCCGTTGCCGCCGATGTTTCCTCTACATCGGCCAGTAACCATCTCTCAAAACTGCTGGAAGCTGATATCCTTAAAGTAGAAGCACAAGGTCGTCATCGATACTATTCTTTTCTAAGACCTGAAGTGGCCTACGCCGTTGAGGCACTGGCCAATCTTGCCGGAAGATACGGTGATATTGAAACTGAAAGGCAAGAAGCGGCATTGAAAGGCGGCGTTAAGTTTTGCCGAACCTGTTACGATCATCTGGCCGGATACGTAGGCGTTAAGATTACTGATGCTATGGTAGCGCAAGACTTGATGCAGATCAATAATTCTAACTATTCGATTACACCGAAGGGATGGGAATGGGCGGCTGAAATAGGGATTTATCAGCAGGATTTCAGAAACAAGCGCCGCCCCTTGACCCGGCAATGTTTGGATTGGAGTGAGCGAAAATCACATCTGGCGGGGCAATTTGGAGCAAAAGTTTTATCAAAAATGCTGGAAGAAAAATGGTTTAAAAGAGTGCAATTCTCCCGCGAACTGATAATTACGCCCAAAGGGCAACAACAGTTGCATGAGCAATTGGGGCTGGATTTTTTATTCTGAATAGTTGAATAATCGCTTTATCGGTCATCGCTGATATTCCAGGGCAAACTCATCAAAAACCGCTTTGTTCTGCCCGGTTGCCGGATCAGCTTTTACAAATAATCCGGTTTTCATGCCCCAGGACCACCAGTCCAGATTATCGCCAATTACTTTTCCGTTTTCGTTTTGGAGATTGGCAATCGGCTTCCAGTTTTCCCCATCGTGGCTATATTGGAATTCAAGGATATGCGCATCCTGAGCGCTGGCTTTGAGGAAGATATTTTCCGGTTGATCCAGCGTAAGTTTATTCAATTCTATAAACTGCTTATCCTGTACCTTCCATAAAACCAGGCTGTTGCCTTCAACTCCCAGTCCTACACTGTTGGCGCTGGTAGCATAAAAAACGAGACCTTTCAATGCTTCATTACGCTCATTTACTTGGGTGGTAATGGTAAAGTCGGGATATTCGGGAATCACGCATAGGGCTGAGCCGGTAGCGTTATCCTCATTACGTTTTTCTTCAGTAAGCGTAAGTTGGCTATTCCTGATGGATGTTTTAAACGTATAGCTGGGGATGTCATGATGCCACCAGTTTTCCAGTTTTTTTGCATTGAAATCGTCAGCGATATCTTCCATTAAAACAGTAGGGTCGGCATTGCTAGCCTCAACATTGAAATAGGGCCATCCGGTTTGTTCATCCCAGTGCATCTGGCTTAACAAAGTAGCACGGCCCAGATACGGAAAGCCCTGAGCCGGGTAAGCATGATACAGGTAATACCATGCGTTACCGGTCTGCAAGGCCGTACCGTGGCCGGGACATTTCCAGGTGTCGTTGCCTTTCAGTAAAGGATTGTTATCCGCCTTTTCCCAGGGACCCTTCATGGTTTTGGCCCGGGCTACCCCGACCTGATAATCGCATCCGGCTCCACAGCAGGCGTTACCGGAGTAAAGCATATACAGGTAGTCGCCGTTTTTTACAATGCATTGCCCTTCCATCCCCCCATTTTCCCACGAATCAGTGTCGGCCGTTAGCACGGTAAAGGCTTCTCCTTTCAGCGCGAGTCCATCCTCGGTCAGTTTAGAACCCAGTAGCTGGATCGGTTTATCCGGATTAAGTCCGTAGGCCTTCCAGGTGATATACAAAGTGCCATTTTCGTTATATACAAACGCATCGATGGCTTCATTTCCCCATTCTATTATTTGGCCCTGATCTTTAAAACCCTTTTGAATATTTTTGGTCATTGCTACGCCAATACACGAAGTGCCATCGGTGCGACGCGCGGTGTAATAGCAGTAAAATGTGCCATTGTGATAAAACAACTCGGGTGCCCAGTAACTCGAGATCGTCCAGGCTGGCGGAGTGCTGAATACGTACGTAACGAAAGTCCAGTGTTGAAGGTCAGTAGATTGGTAGATCGGGTAGACCGGCCCCCAGTCGTTGGACGAGCCGCAGGCATAATATACCCCATCCACTTCAATGACGGAAGGGTCAGGCAGTTCGCCCGGTATGACCTGCTGCTGGGCAATTTGAGCGGTACAATGAATGCCTGCTGATATAATTAGTAAAATGAATACGGAAAGAAATGCTGATCTCATGTAAATGATTACTTCGGTTACTCTTTCAATACTAGTCAGATTTTTGAGGCGAACCACCCTGTAGAGCACTTTTTTCTGATCACACCCGTAAATCTTCGCTTCAAACTGAACTCTCTGCCTTCTTTACAGAATACTGATGCCTAATGCTTGATAAAACCCTGATAGTTTTATTCACCGCTCAGAATCAAATGATAGTAATACCTTCGGGAGCATCCACTTCCGTTTCAATTTCACCATTTTCCAGTTTCGTATGTTTGACCTTCACCACTCCCAGGGGCGTGGGGAAACTTCCTTCAGCCCACTCCAGATTACCCAGGTGCGGTTCAACCTTTAAGGTCTTACAGCCAGCTTCCACCACACTTATTCCCAATACATTTTTGGTCAGCCAGGCAGTGACCCCGGAAGCCCAACCGTGGCATAAGCTATGGCGGTAACTGGGATAACAGTAATCCCCAAATGAACCGTGAATGTCATTCATGCCCTCGGGAGTAAATTCATCGAGACGGGCGGTGTTTTCCATCCAGTTGACATTAAAATCCTCCCAAAAGGTAGTCGCGCCCATGTCCAGCATACCGCCCCAGTAGGTGGTGGCAATGTCAAGCGCTTGTTCGTGCATGCCCGCCATGGATAGCGCATCAAGCATGTATAGGCCATAGAACGTAGAAAAACGGGCGGCTCCGTCTACGGCAATGACTTCTTTGCTGGCTTTTGTTGGGTCCAGAATACCGGCAATGGCCATTAAGGCGGCGGCCTGTTTCAGATCATTATGATCCATCACCTTACGGTTCAGTTTTTCAATGGCGGTAGCACAGGTTGCCCTCGCTTCCTTTTCATCCAGAATTTCGCATAGTTTCTGAGCATCCTGTAATGCCCATACCAGCAGGGCCCGGTAACCTGCCTCTACTCCTTCTTTGTTGGGAGTGGAGGGCCAGTCCAGAAAGCGGAATGTGCCCAGCGTCTCTGTTCCGTCATCCTCAATTTTGGCAGCAATCTGGTCTATCAATCCCATGATATAATCCCGGTGCTTATTCAGGAAAGCCATATCGGCATTGTGCATATACCAATCATAATGAATAATCAGGTACCAGAAAGAATAGGAGGTCATGCCATTCATCCAGTCGGGAAGAGGATACTGCTCGCAGGCCAGGTCCAGGCTGCGGGGAATCACTTCGTTATTGCCAAAGACGGTCGTGATGGTGGCCAGCTCCGGGTGAAAATCCCCCAGCCAGACCAAACGATCCCGCTTAATGCCGTCCCAGAGGTATTCCTGCATATTTAGATGAGTGGTGTACGCGCCGGTTAACCAGATGGAATCCAGTTTTGGGTTGCTGCTTTTGAAGGTCCCCAGGTACGGAATATCTCGGTAGCGCAGGATGGCCCGGGCTTCCTTGAGGTTTATAAGGGTATTGGGTTGCAGCAGATCAATACGGACGAAGCGAAAGCCCGTGTTTCCGATTTCAATTAGCCCATCGCGGGGAATCTCCATGATGATGTCGCGTTTGGCGTGATCATCGGTAGAGAAACCCATGAGCCAGTCGGAGTTATAGGTCTGGCTGTTGGCCTCGCCCACCGATTCTCCGAAGCGGATACGTACCAGCGAGGGTTCCCGGCGGGAAGAACTACCCATTACCAGTTGCAGCCCGCCGTGTATTTCTTTGCCGTAATCAAGTAAAATAGAGGAGGTGTCGGTTTCCGTACTTTTGATGGCACAAAACTGCGCGTGCGGGCTCATGCTCGTCTGGCTGTTTCCTCTTTTCAAGAGTACCTCAGTATTTTTAATAAGTTCGCCCGTCGTATCGGAAGTCCACATCACGCGTAGGGGGGAGATAAAGGTGCGGGTCATTTCGTCTCGCTGGGCCGTTTCCTGGTACTCGGGCCCAAAGACCGGGGGGAGTTGAGCGTAACTGGTTAATCCGAGCAGACTGAAGATAAGGAAGGCAGTGAAAAATATTCTCATTACTTGACGGTTGTTGTGTAACTATTGAAAGAGGGTAGTATTTACAGAAACCCGAAGTTAGCAGGCTTATCTCTATTTTCAATTCACTGCTTTAGAAAATGCATCTTCATAAAGTCAAGATAAATATCATAGTCGGTCGGCACGGTACCATGACCGCCCGAGTGCATATAATAACCCAGGTCATGCAAAATCGGGGTGCCAGCGGCCGGCCACTCATCGGTTTCCAGTCCCTTTTTTCCCAGCAGTTCGTATACAGGCTCGGCTGCCACCGCTGCCACAAATTCTCCCTTAGGGTCTGACCAGTTATCGGTGTCGCCGGTTTGTAACAATAGGGGGCGGGGTGCGATTAATGAAACTAACATATGGGCATCTACCGGACAAGTGGTTGGATCATCGCCGTACTTGGCCCGATTACCGGCAAACTGATAAAAATACCGACTGGTGTCGATCATATGTTTGATCGTTTCACCGTACTGACGCCGGGAAATGGCGGCTCCGCCCTCGCCGGAGCAACTGGCGATCACCATCCCAAATCGCTCATCGGTAGCCCCGGCCCATAATACCGTTTTTCCTAATCGGGACACTCCAAAAAGAGCCACTTTTTCGGCATCCACCTGCTTGTCAGTTTCCAGATAATCCATCGCACAACTCAGGCCCCAGGACCAGGCAGAAATAGTGCCCCATTCATCCGGTGCTGGCCAATCTTTGCCGGGCTTTAAAAAATGACCTCGTATTCCATGTTTGATTCCTTCGGGAAAATCCGGTTCAATATCTCCGTAGTACATGGTGGCTACGCCGATACCCTCAGCGATAAATTTCTCAACATCAAACGATCCAAATTTTCGCCCTTCAGACGCTGGAATTCGCTCTCCTTCCCGCGTCCACATCATGCCTTCCCGGATACCCGGATCGTCCACCGCCAGACTATTGGGAGAAAAACTGATCTGTAATAATAAGGGTGCCGGTTTGTCTGCTTTAGCGGGCAGGTACATTAGTAGGTCAGCCTTGTATTGGGAGGTATCATCCGTAAAATAGATGGTCACTTGCTTTCGGAGGGCTTTATCATCAAAAGCCAATGTGCCGGTGTCAAACACCTCGAAACTGATATTCTTGCGACTGGGAGCTTTTCCGAACTGTTCCGTTTCAAACAAGCTAAGAATTTCCTGGCGTCGCTTCTTATGCCAGGTTTTCGGGGAGTTGACATTTTTGCCATTCTGCAATAGCAGAGGATCAGGGAGGGAGTACGCTGGGACTTTTGATTCGTCATAATTGACCGGGATACCGGCTACGTCCTGAGGAGCGTTCTGAGCAAAGGTAGGAAGATGAAGAAATAGAAAACAGGTGAATAATAGCGTTAGCGGGATGAAGGGCAATTTCATGTTAGGTGTTGGTTTAGAATGTTACAGCACCGTCAGTCGTGCGTGAACGAAATATAAACCAAATTTTATAAACCCACGGCACTGCTGGAGCTTGACACTCGAATAGGTCTTTAGACTAGATATCGGATTTAATAGTTCAGTCCTTATACTTAGCTACTTATTTATAGGGCATTTTACACTTTTCATCAGGGTATTTCTGCGCCGCAGTTTTCCAGGGCTACTTCCAGGGCCCATCCGGTGAAGGAAGCGTAGTTAAAGTCTATGTACTTGCGTTGGGCGCCGGGTGGGTTGCTGAGGTCGCGGATCTTCTGCTGCATAGCGGGTACCATGGGGCAGGAGTGCTCGCCAATGAGTTGCAGGCTACGGGCTGCTTGCAGGGCGAGCCAGTTACGGTCGTCGCCCAACCATCTTTCGTAGACCACGTGGGTAGGCTTGCAATCGCCTAAGAGACAAAGGGTTTCGGCAGCGATTAATTGCACAGTGGGAGAATCATCTTGCAAGGCTTTTTCTATATTGATTTGGTAAGCAGCGGCTTGTTTGCCTAAGTTACGTAATCCGGTCATGGCCCAGAAGCGTACGCCACTATCTGGGTCTTCTAAAGCGGTGGCCAATTCCTCGGGCGAGGCCATGCCTACCATTTCAGCGGCTGCTAGTATTTTTTTTACATCAAACTGCGTGGGATTGTGGCCTACTTCGTAAGGGGAGGAGTTTTCGGCCCGTCGCAACATCTCGGTTTCGTACAGTAAGCCTACGTCCTTGATATCGATCATCCACTGGTTGAGCTTTTCGTGCAAATCCTGCTTAATGTCCTGATAGTCGGCATCATCGGCCAGGTTGGTCAACTCCTGCGGGTCCTTCTGTAAATCGTAAAGCTCCTCGGCCGGTTTGGGTTGCCACATTTCCAGCGACTCGTCCGATAGCTTTCCAGCTTCCTTGGCAGCGCGCAGTATTCGGAAACTTTCTTTCCGGTCGGAGAAAATAAAACCCGGCTGTATGTAAGGCAGGTAGGGCATGTAGTGCCGGATGTAAATATAACGATCGTTGAGAATGGCCCGCGACATTTCGTACATATCGTCGGCCCGGCTGCGGGCACCATACACATAATCTCTGGGTGCCGAAGTATCTTTGCCTAAAAAGGTATTACCCTGCATATGCTCAGGAATAGGTACTCCGGCCAGATTAAGAGTGGTGGGAGCAAAATCCACAAAGCTAACCAGTTCTTCATTTTCTGTGCCGGGAGCCTGTGAGGCCAGATGCTGATATTGTTCGGGGATTCGTACTAATAACGGAACATGCAAACCGGTTTTGTACAGCCAGCGTTTATATCGGGGCAAGCCAAAACCATGATCGGCAAATACAAAGACGATGGTGTTTTCAGCTAAGCCGTCTTCTTCCAGATTGTGTAAAATCTCGCCTACCTGCCGGTCAAATTCAGTAATTAAGTCGTAGTAGTGCGCCCATAGCTCGCGGGTTTCGGGAGTATTCGGGTAGTAGGGGGGAACTGGGGCTTGAGCCGGGTCGTGCAGCATCTCTTCCGGCAGACTGGCTACAGCCTGTTGGTATCGCTCGGGCAGGTTGCCGGGACCTTCGTGCGTTTCTCCGATAGTAAACATACTAAAAAAGGGGCGGTCATCCGGCCGGTTTCGCCAGGGAGCAGTATTTTTCTCGGTGAAATCCCATACGCCGGTAGGGTCAAAATTGTAATCGGTTTTGCCATTATTGGTAGTAAAATAGTTGGCCTGTTCTCTCAGGTATTCAGGGAAGGTCTCAACAAAATCGGGCTTGGTGGTTTCCATACGTAGGTGCTGAGTGCCCAGGGAGGTGGCATAGATGCCGGAGATCAGGCAGGACCGGGAAGGAGCACAGATGGGAGCTGATGCATAAGCATGCCGATAAAGGATACTGCTTTCTGCCATTTCGTCGATATTGGGAGTGGTAGCGTATTCATCTCCGTAGCAGCCGAAAGCCGGGCCAATATCCTCAGCGTTAATCCAGATGATATTCGGTGGTGGAAGAGCATCCTGAGATTGAGCGTATCCGAAGAACAGAAGCAAACAAAGTAGTAATGTAGGTTGGTGCATGGTGTAGAGAAGTTAGTATGAACAATATCGGGTAAAGTCCTGACGGACTCATCCGGTACTATCCCGCTAAAACGCTCTCTTCCATGCAGTTATTCATCATCCTTATCACACACCAAACTAAGGACGAAACGATTGTGGAAAGTGGGTACCTAACGCAAGATGAGGTCCATAATGTACGTGCCTCGACGGGATTCTGACAGGCAGTTGCTTTTAAAGCAAATATGTTTGAATTTTAAATCGAAACTTTTTATCACAATTTATACAACTTTCAATCTATGAAAATTAGTAATTTTTGGTCGCTTGGCATTATTGGACTTGCATTATCCGGCTTGGTAGCCTGTGGCGGTGCTTCCGATCAATCAACCGAAGCCGAAGGCGCATCTTCTGATATGGCCGCCGAAGACGAAGGGTGGGTAGAGATGATTCAGGGAAACTCAAAGGCTGGTTGGACTCAGCTAAATGGGCGGGCCATCTACGATGTGCAGGATGGCGTAGTAATTGGCACTACCAAATTTGGAGAACCTAACAGCTTTCTGGCTACCGATAAAATGTACGGCGACTTTATTCTGGAATATGAAGTAATGGTGCACGACAGCCTTAATTCCGGAGTGCAGATTCGTAGCCACCAGTACGAGAGTGATAGCACATTTATGACCAAGAACAGCGAAGGTGAAATGGTGGAACGGAAGCGGGAAAAAGGCCGCGTACATGGGTACCAGATTGAAATTGACCCATCGGAACGTGCCTACAGCGGGGGCATTTATGACGAAGCGCGGCGAGGCTGGTTGAAAGACTTATCGGATAACCCGGAAGCTCGCGAAGCTTTTAAAAACGGTGAGTGGAATCAATATCGAGTGGAAGCCATTGGTGACACTATTCGTACTTTCATTAATGGCGTACCCGCTGCTGAAATAGTAGATACGGTAGATGCCAGTGGTTTTATTGCTTTACAGGTGCATGCAACCCACCATGAAGAACCCATGGAAGTGAAGTGGCGCAATATCCGCATTAAAGAAATGTAGCAACTATATGATAGAGGGAGCGTGTATCTGGCGCTCCCTTATCTGCGTGTTTCTAGCAATTATCACAGGACCTCTTTTACCTGCTGGATTTCCTCAAAAGTATTGAAGTAATGGGGTGACAACCTGATAGCCCATTCCACTCCTTTCTGAGTGAAATCGATCAAGGCGTTTTCTTTGGTGGTTACTGAGTAGATAATATGGTTGTCTCGCAGAACCTTCTCAGTGCTCTCCAGAGGTATTCCCGGTTTGGTGAAGGTAATAATGCTTGCCAGCTTTGAGCCTCGGTCCAGCACCTGTAAGCCTGGAATCTGGGATAAGTCTTCTCTCAGTTTTTGCGATAGTTTTTGGTTATAGTCTTGCATCTCACGCATGCCAATGCTATTGGCGTAGCGCACCGCTTCGGTCAGGCCGAGGAGTGAAGCGTACGATAGCTCCCAGGTCTCGAAGCGCTTGGCATTCATCCTGATCTGGTAGTCATCTATCCCTACCCAGTCAGCTCCTCGCATATCTAAAAAGAGTGGTTCTAACTTTTCCTCAATAACCCGGTCAGAAACGTATAAAAAACCGGTGCCACGCGGTCCGCGCAGGAACTTCCTTCCGGTAACACTTAAAAAATCGCAGCCAATTTTCTCAACATCTACCACCAGTTGCCCTACCGACTGGCAGGCATCAAGTAGGTACCAGGTATTGTGTGCCCGGCAGATTTTACCAATCTCTTCGGCTTGCTGTATCAGCCCGGAACTCGTGGGCACATGGGTAACAGCTACCAGTATGGGGTGATGCTTTTTCACCAAATCCTCAAAATTATCTAAGTCGAGGTCCCCGTTTGGTAAATTGCTGGCTCGTAGAATGTTGATGCCAAACCGCTTTTGTAATGATAAAAAAGCGATCTGGTTAGAGATGTAGTCATCATTGGTGGTTAGAATATAGTCTCCTGGAGAGAATGGAATGGAGGATAAAGCCTTAGCGTAAGCATCGGTAGCATGAAAAGCGAAGGCGATATTATGAGGCTGTGCATTGATCAGCTTGGCCACTTCGGGATAAAATGCTTCCACATCCTCAACCTTCTTTCGGGCTAATCCATAGCCGCCCATTCGTTCTTCCTCAGTCAGATAGTCATTCATTACCTTCACTACATTGCGGGGCATTAGTGACGACCCGGCACTGTTCAGGAAAATTTTGTCAGTACAACCTACGGTATCTTTTCTGATCGTTTCTAAATCCATACTATGTAGTATAAAGTCTAAGCAGTGAACCTGAGCTTAAAGTTAAAGTAACCTGTTGAGTAGAACAATTTTATCAAGAGCCATATTCTTGGCATCTAAGATTGTATCAACGCATCAGCTTGAGTGAAAGAGTATACTTAGTGGGTTTTAAGTAGTTCTTGTACCGTGGTCCATTGAATACCCGAGTAGCGGCCATTATCCAGGCCTACTAATTTAGGGCGGCCGCTGAACATGTTGCGCATATATTGCATTCCCTGCCAGGGAGGAAATACTTCATCTTTTTGCGGAGAAAGGGTACGGGTGATTTTAATGATGGTATCCAGTCGGCCCAGACCACCAGCCCGGAGAAGGTGAAATTGCTTTCCCGTGGCTTCACTAGTCGCTTCTTTTAACCCACGAGCAGTAAGCACATCGCCTGCGATATGGAGGTCTCGTGGGGTAGAAGGATCAAGGGCCGCCGCAGCGGTGTATGCCGCCGTATTGGCAATTGTAGTGAAGTCCATGGGTTGGTTGGCATCGCCCCAGTACACCACTCGCTTGATACCGAACAGAATCATAGGTGCCTGGCCGGTTAGCAGATCCATAAACATGCCATTGAAAATGGAGGTGGCGGCAATGGGAGCTTGATCAAGCCGGTAGCGGAACTCTCGCCGTAAGTCGAGGTTCCGGTTACTACCCGGGGGTAGTTTGGTAAAATCGATGGAATAGTCTGAGGGAATAAAACGGGGAACCCCTGCTTCTACTGCTGCATTGAGCAATGATGTCTGCACATCTACGATTACCTCTTTAAGTCCCGATAATGCCGAAACCAGGCAGGTGCCTCCTGCACAGGCTTGGGTTAACTCATCACTATTATTAAAATCAACTTCAACGACCTCTGCTCCTTGTTTGCGCAGGGCTTCAATTTTGGCGTTGGCACTTTTCGCGCGCACAAGGGCTTTTACCTGCGCGCCTCGTTCCAATAGCTCCTGGCCAATGCGTCCGCCCAGATCCCCGGTACCTCCGGCCAGAATGATTATGGCTTTTTCCGAATTTGTGGTCATGTAGATGTTCTGTTAACAATCAGTTCAGAACCCTAACTCGGTATTACTCGCAATGTTGCGGAATTGCTCAGTATCGCTAAGCTTTCTGGAAATCAGCCATCTCAGAGGTTGGGGGAGCTAGTCTTCTCCAATATGATGCTGGTAAAATTTCCAGGCTTCCCGCGCTACTTTTCTTCCTAACTCCAGCCCTTCTACGTTATCAGCCTGAATATGATAGCCGCCCATTACCCGGGAGATTCCCGCCATTTCAGCTGTTTCGGTGAATGTTGGAAACTTCAGGGTGACGGTATCGCCCGGAGTATCAGGTTCCGTTAATGCACCCGCCACAAGGGTGACCTGTTCTCCGAATTCATCGCTGCCGGTCCATAATTTCAGTGCTTCACCACAACCGCCACTGATGGTGCTGTGGCCAGAGACATAACTGGGGAAGGGAGGGCACACAAAGGTTTCGGGCGAATAGGGCTTCCATTGGTTTCCATCCATCGCTATCATTCCCTGACCAGCACCACCCCAGGCGGTAATAGACTGGCCGCCAAAATACTGATGCACCAAGGCATAAGGACGAGGGTAATCATAAAACATTTTTGAGTCCCACGAAGCAATGAAGGCATCCATGGCGGTTACTTGGTTGTAGAAGTACATTTTTACATCTTCATCCAGGGTATGATGATCCCTTATCGACACATCCTGGGCAAACTTTAGCCAATGGCCAGCCTGCTGTACAGATTGGGGACCATCACGCATAAATTCAACCAGCGCTTTTTGCTCATCCGTTAAGTTCGCCTGTAGTTCTATCACCTCCTGAACTTCTGCTTTTAACTGTTCGGAACCAACAATTGGGGGCGGCCCCGGACGAAACTGGTCACCGGACTTTAGGGCAATGGGCTGCACTTTATCCCAAAACGGGGTGAGGCAAGCAGGAGCAAAGGTTCCGCCTTTACCGTCTGAAAAATATTTAGGTTGCCATCGGGTTGGATCAATATTATTGTCGGCCGAGTTTACCGGTTCGTAGCCTACATAATTAAAATAGGCTTGCCCCTGAGAGCCTTCTTCTTCACCGTATTGGTTGGCGCCGTCGTTTCTTCGGGCTTCAATAACAGCCTTAGCAGCCAGGTTGCCTATTCCTTCCGGCGTGGTGGGGTTCAATGTTTCATTACTGGGGTCCATCCCTAGTTCCTGCATAAAGGAGGCGAATAATTCCTGATCAGAGTAGTAATACTCGTTCATGGCTCTGAATGCCGCGTAGCTGATGGCAATCTCTTTGTTTCTGAGGGTACGTTCTTTTTCAGGCACTCTTGCAACCTCCTTCAGATAAACTGGTATCGCCTGATTGTCATATCTTGACCATGCATCAAAAACAGCAACGAAAATCAGGGCCAGATAGCGAGAGGTAATGGTAGGGCGAGGTAGGAATTTTTCAGTGTCGTTGGCGGTAGCCAGTATTGCCAGGTGGCCCCATTGGTACGCTATGTTTTCAGGGGCCGTTGGTTCTTTGATTACGGCTGTATGTTGAGTGCGAAGCTGACTTTTTACAGAATGGCCGCTAAGAATAGTCAGAGTAAAAATGAAGAGGAAAAGGAGTCTATTCATTTTCTTTGATGAAGTAATTTAATTCAGGTTAGGGGGTTTTCAAAAATATAATAAATCACTAAATAATGCTATTAGATAGGATTGTGATATCTTATCGAAAAGATTACAGGCAAATAAATTACGGATTTTTACTTATGATTGCAGCCCTTATGCAGTATGAAAAGGCAAGGATCAACATAACAGAGGTGCTTTAGAAGGCATGGCTTCTGGGGCAAGGCTAGTAAGGGTCAACATCAATGACCACATTGGTCTTTTTAAATGCTTTTTCTTTGCAGAGCTTGACAGACTCGTCTCGCAGAATGGTTTTGATGGCCCGCAGCTGTAAGTGCTTTTCCAGTTTAATGACCAGCTGTATTAGATATTGATTTCGTAGTCGGCTGATCAGCGGTTCTTCCGGCCCCAATACTCGAGAGCTTCCAATACGGTCTTTCAGGATGTGGGCCAGATGGGCGGCAGCCAGATCAACCGTACGCTTGTCAGGGTTCTTGACCGTGAGGCGGATCACCCGCACAAAGGGAGGGTAATTATACACTTCCCGCTCATGAATTTCTTCCTCGAACAAGCCCAGGTAATCATTGGCGATAATCTTGTGCAAAATAGGTTGCTTCAGGTTGGTAGTCTGAATAATGACTCTGCCCACTTTATCGCGCCGCCCGGAACGGCCACTCACCTGGGTAATGAGCTGGAAGGTACGCTCGTGGGAGCGAAAATCCGGGAAGTGTATCATACGGTCGGCATCCAGAATGCCAACCAGGCTGACTCCGTCAAAATCGAGCCCTTTACTCACCATCTGGGTGCCAACCAGGAAGTCCAACTCTCGGCCAGCAAAGCTCTCGATAATCTGCTCGTAGCTGTTTTTCTTACGGGTAGTGTCCAGGTCCATGCGCTGCACACGAGACTGAGGAAGCAGGGTTTGAATTTCCTCCTCCAGCTTTTCGGTTCCAAAACCCGCTGTTCTGATTCGGGTAGAGCCGCAGGCTTCGCACTCCTGATGCACCCCTTCATGGTGACCGCAGTAGTGGCAGCGCAATTCGCGGGCATACTGGTGGTACGTAAGGCTGACATCACAATTCTGGCATTTGGGAATGTGGGCGCAATCCTCGCAGTGCAGGTAGGGGGCATATCCCCGGCGGTTCTGGAATATAATAGCCTGTTCTTTGTTGTCCAGCACCGCTTGCATAGCATCCAGCAGACCGGACGTAAAATCCTCCTTCATCGTCTTCTGCTTACGTTCGGCCTTAATATCAACCAACTCAATATTCGGAAGCTGGGCATTGCCATAGCGCTTATTCAGCGTAACCAATCCATACTTAGCATGGGAGGCGTGGTAGTAAGATTCAATAGAGGGAGTAGCTGAGCCCAGCAGTGTTTTAGAATGGTGCAGGCGGGCCAGCATCAGGGCAACGTCGCGAGCGTGGTAGCGAGGAGCGGGGTCAAACTGCTTGTAGGAGGTCTCGTGTTCTTCATCAACGATGATTAGGCTGAGGTTATCAAATGGGAGCAATACGGCAGAGCGCACTCCCACTACCAGCGGATAGTCACCGGCCAGAATACCCTGCCATACTTCCACCCGCTCGTTGTCTGAGAAGCGGGAGTGATAGATACCCATACGGTCGCCAAAGATTTTCTTGAGGCGCAGAACAATTTGAGTAGTCAGAGCGATTTCGGGTAAAAGGTATAATACCTGCCCTCCGGCATTCAGCACTTCCTGAATCAGGTCAATGTATATTTCGGTTTTGCCACTGCCCGTGATGCCATGCAGTAGTACCGTGTCTTTTGTCTGAAACTGATGAAGAATTTCCTGGCGGGCCTGCTGCTGATAGTCGGTCAGGAAGACCCGTTCCTGGGTAGGGCTAGTGGCTTCGAAGCGGGATACAACCTCCTCAAATTCCTCGAATATCCCGTTCTTCACCAGTGTGTTTACCGATGAAGTTGAGAGGTTTCGGTCCATCAACTGGCTTTTGGCAATACCGGCTTTGTTCTCTTTGGCACTGCGGTACTGGGGCACGGCGTGCATATAGGCCATTACCACATCCAGCTGTTTGGCTCGTTTCTCCAGTAGAGTAAATAACTCTTCCAGCTTATCGGGGTGTTGGGCATAGGCCGAAGCTAAGCGTAGTTTTTTGATGACCTTCGGTTTATATTTTTCTTTTACCTCCTCATAAATCAGGATAGCTTCTTTGGCAATCAGAGATTTGATGGTATTGTAAAAGCTTTTCTCCTGAAGCAGTTCGCCAATCTCATTATACGTGAGACTGGACTTCTCCTTCAGGGCCTCCAGCACTAGTTTCTCTTTCTCGGAGAACTCAACGGCCATCTCTTCTAACGAATGATCTTCGGAAAAGAAATCGGGGTTGAGCTGCGCTTTAGACTCACTGCTAAGCTTCAGTCCGGAGGGCAAAGCAATATTGAGCACTTCACCCACAGTACAAACGTAGTAATCGGCGATCCAGTCGAACAGCTTGATCTGCACGGGCTCAACAATGGGATTCTCGTCCAGCACTTCCAGAATGTAGCGGGCATTGTATTTCTTGGGCGGATCGTTGTGCAGTTTTCCTACTACCCCGGTCAGCACACGTTTACTTCCAAACTGCACAATAACCCGGCTACCGATCTGCACGATTTCCTCCATAGTGCGAGGAATTCGGTAGGTAAACATTCGGGGCAGGGGTACCGGGAGAATGATGTCAGCAAACCAGGTCAGGCGCTCGTCGGGAGCTTCTACGTTCAGGGCAATAGACTGAGAATCGGACATACTCCAAAGGTAGAAAATCTGGTGAGTTTGCGAAACCAGATGTGCGAAACCGAAGGCTCAAATTTCTGATTTGCTTTCAGCTTCCTTTTGCCGGATATTGTATTACTCTGAAACAGGTATGTGCCATAATGATACACCAAGCAGGTGCAAATCGTGTCCTAATACGTCTCAAGACGGTTGGCATATGCGTTGATGTATCGGTATAGGGTAAATGGTCTCTACTAATTGCTTCTAACCATTTACCTTTCACCGGGTACCGTTGACCCTTACAAATCATGATAAAAAGCTACCTTACCATTGCCTACCGCAATCTACTGAAGAACAAAGTATTCAGCCTTATTAACATTGCTGGCTTTTCTTTGGGATTTATCGCCGCTATCTTCATTGCACTCTACGTGCTTGATGAACTGAACTTTGATGCCTTTCATACCCATGCTGATCGTATCTACCGGGTGACCGAAACGCTACAGGATGAAAACGGTGAACGACAGGTGGTGGGGGCCGCTACCCAGATTGGCCCATCTGCCGTAGAAAACCTTCCTGAGGTAGAAAACGCTGTCAGATTGAATGTCTTTGGCCGGCTTACCCTGGGCTACGATGAGTTTCGCGATTACGAAAACTTTTTGGTAGCTGATGCCAGCTTTTTCAAGATTTTCGACTGCCAGTTTATAGAAGGTGACTCTCAAACTGCATTGGATCAGCCTTACTCAGTCGTTTTGACTGAATCACTGGCTAAAAAGTATTTTGGCGATGAATCTCCGCTCGGTAAAAGCATGTATGCCAGTTGGTACGAGAATGAGATCAACGTTACGGGAGTGATTGCAGACTTTCCCGCCAATACGCATTTTGCACCGGATATGCTTTTTTCTTTCTCAACCATATCTACCAACAAAAATTTTAGAGAGTCTGCTGCTAGCGACTGGTCTTCCAACACATTTGCTACCTACCTTTTACTCGAGGAAAATGCTGATCCTGCTGAAGTTGCTGAACGTCTGACGTTCCTGGCTAATGAACACCGGACGGTCGATTTCCAAAACAATAAATATAGCCTGCAACCGCTCACCGACATTCATTTTCACTCTCAGCACCTGGAAGATGATTATGTGTTTCACGCCGATATTGCCTATATCTACATTTTTGCGGGGATTGGACTGCTGATTTTACTGATCGCGTTTATCAATTATGTGAACCTCTCTACGGCCCGGGCCATGAAGCGTTTTAAGGAAGTCGGCTTACGGAAAACTATAGGAGCAAGTCGTAAGCAACTGATCTTTCAGTTTATTGGTGAGTCTATTCTGATTGTATTCATTACCCTGGTTCTGGCAGTTACGGCGGTGCAGATATTGTTGCCCTACTTCAATGAGCTAGCTGAGAAAACACTGTCCTTACGTCTGTTCCAGGGTGCTGCGTTACTAATTCTGCTAGGGATAGGAGTGTTATCTGGCATACTAGCGGGGGCGTATCCGGCATTTTATTTGTCACGCATTAAACCTTCATTGATTCTTCAACGATATTCCAGCTTTCGTAAAAACACCTCATTGCGACAGGTGCTGGTGATAGGGCAGTTTTCCTTTGCCATTCTGATGATTACCGTTACCATCGTTAATTACCGGCAGATGCATTTTATCCGCCATACAGATCTGGGATATGAGCGTGAGCAGTTGGTTACTGTTGATGTGAATAGCCAGATCTTGCGAGAAAAGTACGAGACCGTAAAAGCTACTTTCCAGAAAATTCCTAATGTGCTGAATGTAACCGCTACTACCCGGGTGCCGGGAGAGTGGAAGAGCATTCCGACTGCTGGTGTGGCAAAAGAAAATGGGTTGCTGAATTTCCTCTACTTTGCCGGCGATGAAGATTTTTTACCCACCTACAACATCCAGTTGGTACAAGGGCGAAACTTCAGAAATACCCCGACTGACTCAGCCAAGATTCTGATCAATGAAACGGCGGTGCAAACTATGGGCCTCACTGACCCAATCGGGCATCGCGTAGAAGTTACTCATTTTGGCCAGGATGAGCTGGAAGAGCCTTTTATTGCTGAAGTGATTGGGGTGTTCGAAGATGTTCATTTTAAGACGGTACGCGAAAAAATTGCTCCTACCATGATTACGTATTACCGTAACCCTCTTTATCCTATCGATTACTATACCTTGCAAATTGGTACCCAGAATGTAGCGCAAACCATCGAGGCAATTGAAAATGTTACTCAACAATTTGATCCGGCCAACCCCCTGGAGTACCATTTCCTGGATGATAAATTTGAGGAGCTCTATCGAGCTGATACGAAAACCGGCGAAATTATTAGTATTGCTGCTTTTCTGGCCATTGCCATTGCTTGCCTGGGCCTGTTCGGACTCACTAATCTGTCGGTAGAACAAAGAGTAAAGGAGGTGGGTATTCGCAAAGTTTTGGGAGCTAATGTAGGGCAGATCACCTGGCTTATTGCCCGAAACTTCCTGCAACTAGTAGGAGTTGCTTTTCTGCTGGCGGCACCTTTTGCCTGGTGGATAATCCGGCAATGGCTTAATGAATTTGCTTACCATTTCCCTGTATCTGTTGACCTGGTATTAATTTCCGGTGGCCTCGTGCTGCTCATCGCAATAGTAACTATCAGCTTTCAAACCATTAAAGCCGCTGTAGCCAACCCGGTAGATAGCTTACGGTATGAATAATCTGACACAGTGCTGAGAGATTAGAGCGTGGTTTCCTACTACTTAACCACCCCGCTCCAGCCTCCCGGCACCCTGCCCTTATTCCATATTCCGCTGGAGCTGCTCCAGGGCTTCTGATACTGCTTGCACGGGCAACTGGCAGGTTTTATCGTAACAAACGTAGAGAGTTGTTTGCTCATCTTCAGTATGCCGCTCTTTCAATAAAGGAAGGTCGCTCTTGCTCGGTGTGCCAACAAGTACTTTGTTTGGGTGGTAGTGCTGAATAAGCTCCAGAGCCACCTCCTGGCAGTCGGGACCGACGATGGCTACCTCGGCCAGTGGAGTGGCCATTTCAGTATACAGGATTCCCCAATTGGTGGTGTCCGCAGGGTAGCTCTTAACTGTCTTAATCATGCGGCTTAGCATCATTTCTGTCATTTCCTGGTACTGAGCATCGTCTAGCAGAATGCCTACCTTATGCAGGTTTCGGGCCATGACTGAGTTAGAGGCTGGGATTACGTTATCAAAAAGCTCTTTCTTGCGGGCAATAAGCTCGGAAGAGGCAGCAGTGTAAAAGAAGAACTGTTCGTTGGTGTCGTAGAAATTCCGAATGGCATACTGGGCCAGTTGGTTAGCCCGCTGCAGCCAGTGTTCTTCAAAAGTGACTTGGTATAATGCCAGAAAGCCATCTATGACAAACGCATAATCGTCCAGAAAACCTTCCAGCACATTCTCACCCTCTTTATAAGTATGAAGCAGGCTTGCTTCAGCGTCTGTTACCCTGATCATTTTCTGATCCAGAAATTCAGCATTCTTCCGGGCAAGATTTAAGAAGGCAGATTCGCCCAAGGCAGAATAGGCATCTATCAGGCCACGCAGCATCATGCCATTCCATCCGGCAATAATTTTATTGTCTAAACCAGGTCGTTCCCGTTTCGAGCGTTTTTCCAGTAAATCCTGTTTAGCTTTAGCCATCAGGGCACTGAAATCAGGCAGGTCAAGCTCGTATTTTCGGGCAAACTCATTTTCCGAAAGGCTACGGTGGAGAATGTTGTTGCCTGCCTCCCAGTTGCCTTGCTGAGTGGCATTAAAATAGTCGGTTACTATTTCGGTAGTGTCGCCCAGCACTTCTTTTAGCTCATCATAGGTCCACACATAGTATTTTCCCTCTTCCCCTTCGCTATCTGCATCCAGAGCACTATAAAAGCCACCTGTGGGGCTGGTAAGTTCACGTTCCACAAACCGGACTGTATCATTCAGCACCTGCCGGTATAAGTCATGCTTGGTAAGTGTAAAGGCTTCAGCATACAGGCTGAGGAGCTGGCCGTTATCGTATAACATTTTTTCAAAGTGGGGGGCAAACCACTGGCCATCAACGGAGTAACGGGCAAAGCCACCACCAATCTGATCATAAATACCACCTTCTGCCATTTTGTTAAGGGTCAGTAAGGTCTGGTCTAATGCTTCTTTTTGCTCAGTGAGAAAATAGTAGCGCAGTAAAAATAACCACTGGCTGGGCATGGGAAACTTCGGAGACTTGTTCATACCTCCTTCTTCGGTGTCAAAGCGTTCCGCTAGCTGGGTAAAAATTTCCTGTAAAGATGCTTTAGCTTCAGTGGTTTCGATGCGAGCACTTGTAGGGTGAATGCCGTACCGTAGCATCTCGCTGGTTTGCAGGCTTTCCGCAAACTTATCAGCCGACTCAACAACCTGCTCTCGCTGTTTCTCATAAGCCAGCGCAACATTCCGCAAAATCTGGGTCCAGTTCTGCTGAGGAAAATAGGTGCCTCCGTAAAAAGGTTTCTGGTCAGGGGTGAGGAATACATTAAGCGGCCAGCCTCCTTGTAAACCCATCGTTTGCACGGCCTCCATGTAAATCTGGTCTACATCAGGACGCTCTTCCCGGTCTACTTTGATATTTATAAAGTGTTCGTTCATTAATTGCGCCACCTCTTCATTCTCAAAAGATTCGCGTTCCATCACATGGCACCAGTGGCAGGCCGAATAGCCAATGCTGACAATAATAGGCTTGTCTTCCTTTTTGGCTTTTTCCAGCGCTTGCTCTGACCAGGGGTACCACTCTACTGGATTATGCGCGTGCTGGAGGAGGTAAGGGCTACTTTCGTGAATAAGGTGATTAGTGGGCTTTGTAGATGAAGAGGAGGTCATGTGAGTTGCTTTTCTAAATGTTCTATTTCTGACTGTACGTCTACAGTATTGCTCATTTGCTTTAGCTGGCTAATAGTTTTTTGTAAAAAATGCTGATGCGCTTCCGATGCCGGGCGGAATGCTCGATGCTGAAGTGCTTGATACAGTGGTTTCCACTTTTTCAAAAAATCCTGCGTCTCGGCAGTCAGGTAATTCTCTGTAAGCTTTTGCCAGATATAATCTTCGGCTACTTCCGAAGGATGAAGCATATCAGATTGGTAGAACCGATAGTCTCGCAGATCATCCATCATCAGTTCATAACTTGGGAAGTAAAAAACGTTATGGGCATGATTTTGTTGGATGGTATGCGTCGCTACCCGAAGTACCGATTTGCTGACGGAGTTTTGTACCAGTGTATCACGAACATGCCGTACCGGACTAACAGTGAGTATGTACTTAAGGTTGGGGTTGATACCCGCCAAAGCACGATAAAGCTGCTCAAACCGCATAACAATTTCATCGGGGTCCAGTAGGCGGCGATGAAATGTTTTAGCTGGCATTTTATGACAATTGCTAACAATCTGCCCATTTTCCCGAAGCTCATATCCATAGGCAGAGCCCAGGGTGATGACCATCCATTGGCAAGACTTCAGGTACTCGCGGGTACTCATGAGTGCTTGCTCAATCTGAGCTTGCAGGTTACTGCGGGAATTGCTGCTGAAATCTGAGTGAAACTGATAATTGAAATGTGTACCCTGGTTAACCAGATACGTATGGTCGCCGGGCATGGACTGATTTACGGCATCGTGGAGTAGGCGAAAAATAGAAGCCGGATTATACAACGTACCAAAGGGGTTGATGTCCGTATCAAACTTATTTTGCTGGAATCGTTCGCCTATGGTTTGCGCAAAACAGGAACCTACAAAAAAAATAGGGTCATGTAGCGAAATAGGGGTAGCCAGCGGTAGTACTTCAACAATTGTGCGAAACATAAACTAAGTCTTACTCCCGTCTTAACAAAAAAAGCCCTAAAATGATTAGGGCTTTGTTCATTTAAAGGAGAGAGTTTTTATGCTTCTACTACCTGAATTGAAATATTTTGCTTTACTTCTTTGTGTAAATCAATCTCAGCGGTGTATTCGCCTAGAGATTTCACTTCTTCGTTCAGCGCGATACGCCGACGGTCAATATCGAAGCCTTTTTCTTTAAGAGCATCTGATAATTGCAGGGTGGTAACAGCTCCGAAGATTTTGCCGCTTTCCCCAGCTTTTGCTGGAATTTCCAGCACCACGCCTTCCAGCTTGGCTGCCAGATCTTCAGCATCCTTCTTCACCTTTTCAGCTTTGTGAGATGCCTGCCGGATATTCTCCTCCATCATTTTTTTATTGGAAGGACTAGCAATAATGGCAAGTCCTTGGGGAATCAGGTAGTTACGTCCGTAGCCACCTTTTACGGTAACCAGGTCATTTTTGTAGCCTAACCCCTTAATATCTTCTCGTAGTATAATTTCCATGGGTATTGAATTTTGGGTGTTGAGTATCGGGTATTGATCGGTAAAATACTAGTTCAATACCCAAAACCTAATCCCTAAGACCTATTTTAATGAATCGGCTACGTAAGGTAATAAAGCCAGGTGGCGAGCACGTTTTACCGCCTGAGATACCTTCTTCTGGAATTTCAGACTGGTACCGGTAATGCGGCGTGGTAAGATCTTGCCCTGCTCGTTCACAAACTTCAGCAAGAAGTCAGGATCTTTGTAGTCGATGTATTTGATACCGGCTTTCTTAAAGCGGCAGTACTTCTCGCGACGTTCTTTACGGTCGCTGTTGATGGGTTCGTTCTGTAGACTCATGCTTTGGCTTCCTCTTTAGTTTTTTTGTTTTTATCCTTTTTAAAATCTCCTCGACGGCGACGCTCGTTATAATCAACGGCGTGCTTGTCTAGCGCAACGGTTAAGAAGCGCATGACCCGTTCGTCTCGTCGATACTCGGTCTCGAGGGTATCGACAATTGATGGATCAGCCACAAACTCCAGCATATGGTAAAAACCAGTGGTTTTGTGATTGATAGGATAAGCCAGCTTTTTTAGCCCCCAGCTTTCTTCGTTAATGACTTCGACGTCATGTTCTTTCAAGAAAGTAGAAAACTTAGCGGCAGCATCCTTCATCTGATCATCAGACAAAACGGGAGTCAAAATGAATACTGTCTCGTAATTTTTCTTGAATTCCATACTTGTTTTGTTAAAAGGACTGCAAATGTAGGGTTTTTTTAATTTTTCCCCAAGTCTATTCCCAATCCTCTTTTTGATACTGTTAATTTCTTTTAACCCGAACTTTCGTAAATTAGTTTACTGTAGAGAAAGGATTGAATGAGTGAATGATAAAATGAGTGAGTAAGTATTTGTTAATCAGAATGTTAATTGAAATTGTGTTTGTCTGAAGTGAGTGTTGTACTAAGCGTTTTTTTACGGATGACAATTAAATCACGTAGATCAATTTAAGGTTATACAATCATTTATTTACCTGGCTATCATTCAATCATTCTATTAATCAATAATTCACTCATTAAAAACTTAACCTTATGTGTGGTCGATATAGTATTGGGCCGGAAGTGGCGTCTCTGGCTGAAAAATTGAAAAGCGCATTGCCTCCCGAATTTGTTCCGCATTATAATGCCGCGCCTTCTCAGCATTTGCCGGTAGTTAGCAATCAGCAACCGGGTCGGGTGGCTATGTATCAGTGGGGGATGGTGCCCTTCTGGGCAAAAGAGGGAGCCGGTAGCAAGCAACTGATTAATGCCCGGGCCGAAACGGTAAATGAGAAAAGCACTTTCAAGCGCGCCTTTCGCACGCATCGTTGCCTGGTGCTGGCTAGCGGATATTATGAATGGAAAAAAGTATCTAAAGGAAAAGAACCCTATCGAATTACCTTAGCAGACGCTTCTCCATTTGTGTTCGCCGGTATCTGGCAGGAGCCTAATGAGAATTCAAACAATAAAGTGCCCGAGTATTGCATCATCACCACGCAGGCACCGAAGGCCATTGCCGATATTCATGACCGTATGCCGGTAATTCTCGATCCGGCTGCCTGGGATTTCTGGATGAGCGACACCGAAGATTACGAGGGGCTACAGGATGTGCTTCGCCCTTTGGCTGATAAACAGGTGCAAGCCTACACGGTTTCTAAGCGGGTAAACAATGTGCAGAATGATGATGAAACTTTAATTGAACCGGCCGAAGCCAGCCACTCTTAGCCAAAGCTTTACACATGATGAAGATAGAAAATTTTGTTCCTGCTGAGCAGGAAGAGGTAAGGGCTTTTGTCCTGGGCATTCAGAATGGTGAGTTTAACCTGGGGTTTGAACCCGACGAGCAGCCCGACCTGCTAAATATTCAGAAGTTTTACGGCGACGGCGGTTTTTGGGTTGCTAAAGTTGATCATAGGATTGTGGGTACTATCGGATTGCAAAAGCTCAATGATGAAAGTGGGGCATTGCGAAAGATGTTTGTACAAAAAGAGTATCGGAGTAGTGACCTGAAAATAGCCCACCAACTGTTTGAGCAATTGCTAGCCGCTGCCCGGCAGAAGAGGTTTCACTATATTTTACTGGATACACCGGCTATCGCTACGGCGGCTCATAGATTTTACGAAAAAAACGGTTTTATTCGGCTTTCCAAAAGTCAGGTGCCAGCTCAGTACAAATATCCGGACCGGGATTCCAGAATCTACAAACGGCTGTTAACCTAAGAAGAAATGATGCACATATACGCATTAATAAAGGTACGTCGTTTCTATATCGGTAATTGTTTGTACTTTTAGCCAATGAGTAAATAGCTGACTAATTTTTTTATTTCTCATTCAGTACTTCTTTTCGTATTTATATCAAAACCTAACCTACACAATGCAAAAGATCGCTTTATTTTTGTTTAGTCTTCTAAGCCTATCCCTGCTTATTAATCCTGCGCTGATGGCGCAAGATGGCGAATGGGTAAGCCTGTTCAACGGCAAAAACCTGGATGGCTGGAAAGTTGGTGAAAATTCCAGCACCTTCAAGGTAGAAGATGGTACCATCGTCGTAAATGGCCCTCGGGCTCATTTGTTTTACGTAGGCGATGTGCACGATCATGAGTTTAAGAATTTTCAGTTTAAAGCGGATGTGAAAACTACTTCCGGTTCTAATTCCGGCATGTATTTTCATACTGAATATCAGGAAGATGGCTGGCCTTCTAAAGGGTACGAGGTGCAGGTGAATAACTCTCACACCGACTGGCGTCGCACGGCCAGCCTTTATGGTATTGACGATGTACGGGATGCTCCGGCCAAAGACGATGAGTGGTTTACTCAAGAAATTACCGTAAAAGACAGCGTCATCACCATTAAAGTAAATGGAAAAACCGTAACCGAATACGTGGAGCCTAAAGATGCTAAAGAAACAGCGGGTGATGGCCAGCGCTACCTGGATAAAGGTACTTTTGCCTTACAGGGCCACGACCCCAAGAGCAAAGTATACTTCAAAAATATCATGGTGAAAGCTCTGCCTGATTAATTAAAAACTTTATAGATCTACCTGCATAATGGCCAGTTCATCGATCACCGAAGAGCTGGCCATTTGTGCTATATAGTCCTTGCCAACCTCTATCGGGCGCAGGTGCCAGGTAGTGTCATCTATCCTTGCTTGATGAGCTCTTATGGCAACTTCTTTAGGGTTGATATACAGACCGCGCCCATCCGCTTTCACCACAGCCTCCTTCTGCGTCCAGAAGGTATATAGTTGCCGATGGGGTGAGCGGGATTCTATAATAGCCTGCCACTCTTCCTCATGCCAGAGCGAGCGAAATCGTTCCAGCTTCACGGGGCGCACATATTCAATATCTATTCCGATACGGGCCTCATCGGATATCGCACAAGCGCAATAATTTTCAGCGTGTGAAAGGTTAAAGTCAATACTTCCTTCCAGAAAAGGGCGGTGGTATTCGGTATAGCTTATATTGGATAAACTGGCTTCTAATCCGAATTGCTGAAGGCCCCGTTGCAACAAGATTTTTCCCATCAAAGCGGTCTGCTGATCGTGCTCGCGATGGTAGTGCTGCACTTGTTGCTGCATGGTTTTCGGAAGCAACGAAAGATATTGATGCGCTTTGTCTGAATTCCAGGGAGCATCGATGCTACTGTACAAAAATAAAGTCATTAGGTTACAGAGTTATCTGGCAGGAATGAGCGGTTTTCCTTTTATGCTTTTGTGTATCTGGCATTTAATAAGAAGGCTGCTTAGCGGGAATATGAGTGACGGCTTCAGCTTTTTGGGTAACTTTTACGGGCAGCAGCACTAATAACAGCGGTAAAATGAATAAATCTACAAAGAGGGCAATTGCTACGCACACAGACACCAGAATTCCAAAATTAGAGGTTGGTAGAAAGTCGGAAGTGGTTAGTGAGAGAAACGCCCCACCTAAAATTACCGAAGTCAGAATCACGCTTTTCCCGGTGTAGCTAATGGCCCGGCGTACTGCCATTTCCCGGGTGAGTCCCTGAGCGATACCCCGACGAAAGCTGTTGATCAGGTGAATGGTGTCATCGGTGACAATACCAAGGGCAATGCCGCCGATGAGAGCCGTTGCCATATTAATATCCACATCCAGCCAACCCATGCAGCCGTAGGTGACCGCCAAAGGAAAAGCATTGACGGCAATACCAATAAAGCCCAGAGGGATAGAACGGAAAATAAGTGGGAAAAAGATTAACAGAAATGCAACCACGCCTACCAGGGAAGAGAACTGGGTTTGACTTACCTGCTCGTCCATATTGGCCCAGAGAACCGTCGTTCCGGTAAAAGCCATAATTATATCATCCCGTAAATACTGCTCTTTTAGTGCGTTAACTTCTTCCCGTAGCTTGTTAAGCTCTTTAGAGCTGAGGTAATTGGTAAGCAATTGAAGCTGGTACTGGCTTTTGTCGTAAAGCACCAGGTCGTACAGATCGTCATTACTGCTCATCTCGCCCAGCAAAAACAGTTGACCTAACTGGGGTTCGCCATAGGTGGTAAATTCGGAGTAGTCACTTTCCTGCTCCAAAAAAGCTTCGTTAATCTGAAAGAGCAAATCTTTAGGAGAAAGCACTTTGATCACTTCTGGGAGATTAGCTAGTTTATCCTCCAATGCTGCAATCTGCGCAAATTGATCGGTAGTAGTATAATCCATTCCCTGGGGCAGGGTAAAGGTAACCGTGATCGGATTCTGGGCAAATCCGGCCTGCTTAATCTGATCATAAGCCCGACTCAGATCGGTTTTTGCGCCAAAGAATTTGGTGTAATTGGTATCCACATTCAGACGGGGCAAACCGGTTAGCGATAGCGCCAGAATTCCCAGAATTCCCAGACTCACGTACTTGTACCGGAAAATGAAGTTGGCTAAGCCTTCCGATTGGGTAGAAGAAGCCAGCACGTGGGTATCCTGTTCAGGAAAGAGCGAAACCAGCACGCCAGGAGCCACCGTCCAGGTAATGAACAGTGCCAGAGCAATGCCAAAAGAAGCAAACAGACCCAGTTGGAAAATGGGAAATACCGTGCTCAGCAGCAGCGATGAAAATCCAACCACGGTGGTCAGGGTAGTCCAGAGGCCCGGTTGCCAGAGGTGGCGCAGGGTGTAGCCAATGGCCTGCTCAGATGGGCTATGTTGCCGTTCCTGATGAAAATGAACGATCACGTGAATGATATCGGCGACCGATAAGGCAATCAGAATGGTCGGCATCATCACCGTAACCATATTGTAGGGGATATGCAGCAAGGCGATCAGGCCCATTGTTGGTATGATACTGCCCACTACTACCACTAACATTACCAGGATGTTTTTCCAGGAGCGCAACGTCACCCAGCCAATTAGAACCAGCAATACGGTGATAAGGGTGTAAAAGATCAGCATGTCGCGCAGAGAGGCCCGGTTCAGTTCGGCATTCACTACCGAAGTACCCGCCAGTGCCCGATCGTCCACGCTGGCGTAGTCGCCCACAATCGACCGGATAGAATCTACCATCGCCATGCGGTACGGAGCAATTTCGTGCAGTCGGTTATCATTTTGAATGAGCAACACCGCATGCGTTTCATCATCCTGACGGATCAGGTTATTTTCAAAGATCGGATTAGCCAGTAGTTGCTTTTTAAACTGAGCGATTCCATTCTCCGTGAGGGGCATATCCTTCGTCGCCGTGTATAACCGTTCGTATAGCAAAGCATCATCGGCCGTTAGCACATTATCCCGAATGTTGGTGATAGAGTTTACTTTACGTACTGCTGGCAACTGCTCAATGCGCTGAGTGATCTGGTCTACATCGCTGAGAAACTGAGCGTTATAGATCGATTTTGTGCCCAGCATCAGCAGGGTCCATTCCTGCTCCCCGAATGCCTGCTGGTACTGTTCGTAGCGTTTTAGCTCAGGATCATCCTGCATAAACCAGATGGCTACCGAGTTATCAATCACCGAACGATCGGTAAGCACCCGGTATACAATGACACTGGCAAAGAACAGAACCACAAACAGGTACGCTCCTAAAATGAGCTTGCGGTGGCGAAGGACAAAGGTTGTCATGAGAATATGAAGTAATCGTTGGGATAGAATGAGTGAGATTTTCCGGCTAAAGTGCAGGCTCAGGGCCTACACGTAGCTTTCCAGGTTCAACCGTTTCAGTTCGCTGATGAACTTGATTTTGTGGGTAGGAGTGCGCTCCAGTTTTTTCTCCAGGATGTAAATCTTCTCGGTAGACAACTCCGGGTGCTCTCCAATCAGCGACTGAGCATAAGCAATGGCTTCTTCAAACATTGTCCGTAATACTTCCTGCTCGGTTAAGCCGTTTTTGATCCGCTCCTTATAGTTGGCGTCTTTTCGGATGCGTTTGTAGTCCGGAAAAACAAAAACACTC
Organism: Roseihalotalea indica; assembly: GCF_022458895.1. Next base: position 53,133 of record NZ_JAINFL010000005.1, read on the forward strand.
AGGTACGGGTCCGTTTCGTTTAGCCTTATCGCCATCGCATCCTTAATCCAGACGGAGCGCACCAGTTGGTTCGACATTCGCATCAGGTCCACATAACTGCCATCATGCCAGGGAATTAGTTCTTTTTTTCTTCCGATGATGTACACCCAGTTTTCTTCGTCCATGTAGGCCACATCGCCGGTGTTGTAAAACTGATCTTCTTCTATCAGCAGACGGTCGGCCCCTTTGTAACCTTTCGCCAGCGCATCGCCCTTAATGTACAGTTCTCCTACCGGATAAGAGATGCCTGGCAGCTCCTCCATGTTTTCCAGCTTAGCTTCCAGCCCAGGAATCAAACGGCCGCAGGAGCCTCGCTTGCTTTCGTTCAGGCTGTTTTTAGCGATTACTCCGCAGGCTTCGGTAGCCCCGTAGATGTCGATGATGGTGATGCCCAGTTTGCTGAAAATTTCAATAATAGCCGGATCAAGCTTGGTAGAAGAAGAAATGCCGTACGCGAAGTTTCCGCCGAGCTTGTTCTTCAGAAAAGTGCGTACCGAGATTAGTTTGGCCTTATCCAGAGCCCCGATGTCGTAAAAGTTATTGCTTTTCTCAATGCCGATCAGGTGGCGATAAAGGTTATGCAGGATGGGTTTGTTCTTCATTTCTTCCAGCACCTCCTTCATAATATAAATCCAGAACTTAGGCACCGCCATCAGACAGCGAATGCGTACTCCCTGCTTCTTCAGCTTTTTAATTTCGTCCTCCAACACATCATCTTCATCAGCCTCCCGGGTAAAGTAGCTCACCGTAAAGCTTTTGGACTTAGCCACCAAAAATTCCAGCAGGGTGGCAATATGGGTGTACGGGCCGAGGTTCAGAAAATCTTCGTTCAGGCGGATGTTCAGAATATCCATCGCCTCATTCACCTGAAAGATGATATTCTTGTGGGTGAGTTCTACCACTTTGGGTAGAGAAGTGGTACCGGAGGTGGCATAGTTGCAGAGCACGGTATCTTCATCATCCAGGCGAGGGCTAGGATCTTCTTCCAGCCGTCCCTCGTACAAAGTGGTGATCTGAGACAAACGAACTTCTTTCGGTTCAAGATCGGTAATTGATTCACCTTCCTGATCTTCAAAAACCTGGTACAAGTCGCAGATGAGCAGGGTAGGGTGAAGGTTTAGCTCTTTCAATAAGGCTCGCATCCGTTTTACCTGAGGCTGGCTAATCAGCAGGAAATCCGGTGGGTTGATCGTCAGCAAACGATGCAGCTCGTCGTCGTTCATTTTGGTATCCAGCGGAAACAGCACGTTGCCGGTATAAAGCGAAGCAAAGGCCGTCATATCCCATTCGGGTCGGTTCTTGACAAACGTAGCGATGACGGCCTGGGTATCAGCGGGCTGAGCATCGTAGAAATAGGAAATCATCAGGTAGATGTTACCCAGGTATTCGTCGCTGGCGATATTATCGTATGATGTGCCGTTATCGACACGAATGACGGTCCGCCCCTGGTACAGAGGAAGCCGCTCAGTAATCACATCGGCCACGGAGGAGATCGCTATCTTTTTGCTTCGTAAAGTGCTTTTAAAAGGAGAAGTGAGACTAATCATGAGTTGGTTGATTTTTTAGTGAGGTGATGGTTGTTTATTGCTGATTGTCTATTGTTAGAACGAGCAATCAGCCATTCGACAATCAGCAATTATTTATTATTGATAAGCGCGTTGAACGGAATCGCCTAGTCGGAATTCGCCTAGTTCAAAACCGTACTGGTCAGCCATTTCAATGGTTTTCATGACCTGTTGCAGGGTGACTGGGCCTTTGGTGAAGGAGCTGTTTTGACCGTCGAAGGCTAGTAGCAGCGTTTCACTCAGGCAACCGTAGGCCATACCGTCTTTAGGCATACCGACAAAGTTGATCTGATTGTTTTCCGGTAAGCGAGCGTAACCACCATCAAAAACGAAGTGATCGCCACGCTGCTGCTGGAAGTTATCGCTCAGGTTGGAAGGTACTGAAGCGCAGCAGACAATGGCGCCTTTCTTCACCTGATCCGGACCAATCAGCCAGGCATCCGAAGAGTTCGTGGCAATCGCTACGGCTTCGCATTCTTTCAGTACTTCCAGGGTAGAAATCTCAAAGTAAGGATTTGTGCCCTGATGCTGATCCAAAATGGCCTGATGCAGCCAGCTTCCGCTTTGCTCACTAAGCTCATTACCGGAAGTGAGAGTGTCTACAAGCTGGGTGAGTACTTCACTTTCCAGCGGGTTTTCTTCCAGTAATGCCGGACGAATCACATCATTCACCATGGCTCCGGCTAAACCTTGCAGCTGCACTTCCTCTAGATCTTTCTCCTGCATCTGATTTTTCACCTCCTGTAAAATGGTGTACAGACTTTGATCAATGACGGTCTGGATTCTTTCAGTTGATTTGGCTTTGCCGCTTCCGATCAGGTAGAGTTTTCCGGCGTAGAACGAGAGCAACCCGGTGAGGGTAGAACCAATGTTTCCGGCGGCACCCACTACCGCGATAGAGCTGCTGCTAATATCCTGTTGAGTTTCCTCAAAGGCCTTAATAATTCCCTGGCCCATCAGTGCGGTGGTATAGGCGTTACCGGAAGTAACCGGAATCTCGTAATCATTCAGTGTAGTACCATTGCGGGTGACGATGGAGGTGTATGCTCCCAGCCCAACCAAAGAGGTAGGGATGCGCTCATCACCCAGGTCACGAGCCACCACGGCGGCATCCATGATCTTATCTTCCATCTCCAGCAGGTACTTGGCGTGAAAGGTATGCCGGGTACTCTTGAGTTGGGCATTAGCATACGTTTTGATCATATATTTAGGGAAGTAAGGCACGCATACCAGGTTCAGTTCTACCACAAAACCATCCTGCTCAATGTAGGTGCGGTGCATCACATCCGGCTCCAGAAAACGGCACAACTTATTCCACCACTGCGTCAGTTTCTTGTCCGACGCATTGTATTGCTTGAACGAAGGTAAGTAGTAGTCTACCAGATGCTTGAGCTCGGTGATGTGTACCACAAAGCCTACCCGGGCATCAAAATCAACCTGGTTTTGGTAATCGGGATGGATCAGGGGCATTGCCTGCGGTGAGGTTCTTTCTTCAACCGGAAGTTCATCATCCAGCAGGTGAGCCGTGAGGCAGTATTCGTTATTTCGGTGAATGATCATGAAAGCTTCATCCAGGGCAGTTACCAGCGTGTCGAGCTGCTCGTAAGTGATAAAGGCAGATGGCTGTACCCGAAGAATAGATTCTCGTTTCTTGCCCGGATTTCCTTTGAATAAGGTAGTAAGCGGAGCCAGAATCCTCACCCGGTGATGGTGGAGGACGTAGCTGGCGACCAGCAGCGAGATAAATCCCTGCCGACCGGCGTAGCGGAACAGCGGACTATAGCGGGATAAATCCTGAAATTCCAGGCCGGTCATCAACCCTCGTCCGCGGACATCTTTCACAATATTCGGGTACCGCTGTTGAAGCTCCTTTAATCGTGTTCTCAGGTACTCACCTTTCTTGACGGCTTCTTTAAGTAAAAAACCATCATTTTCGGTCATGATATCCAACGCCCTGAGAGCAATCATGCAGGAAATATCGTCTTCGGCAAAGGTAGAAGTATGCAGAATCCCAAAATCCAGATCATACACCTTCTCGTGAATCATGGCAGCACCTACCTTGGTAAGTCCACCACCCAGCGCTTTGCTGAGCAGCACGTATTCCGGTTCAATGGCGGCCAAGGGGGTGCCTTCGTAGCCGAAAATGTATCCGGTACGCCCGCTGCCCGTCTGAATTTCATCAACTATAAAAGGCACTTGAATTTCTTCGTGAATTTGAGCTAGCCCTTCTAAGGTTTTATCAGGTACCGGTTTTACTCCGCCTTCACCCAGTACTACTTCCATAATCATGGCAAACACTTTGGTGAGGTTGTGGCGTTGCAGCACAAGGGTATCACCTTCCAGCACTGGCACAATAAACTCGATCTGATGCTCCTTTACTGCTTCGGCTAGTCGTTCAGGACGATCAAAATCGATGAAGACAGTTTTTAAAGAAGACAGTCCTTCAAAGCCCTCCCGGAACGTTTTGTTAAAGGTGACTTTCAGTGCAGAAGAGGTTTTGCCATGATATGAGCCTTTCAGTGCGCAAATAACCGGGTTTTTCTGGTAGGATTCGTACTGGGCCAGGTTGTATTCATCCAGGTCGTCCCGGTACTTAGTAAGGTCTTTCACCCCAGCCGGGAGGGTAACCGGTAGTTGGTTATCTTCAATCTGGTGATAGGTATCGTGTAATTGGCGGGTGAGCCGTTCGTATTCCCGCTGTACCATCTCCAGGTGCACTTTGTAAGCGTGCTTTAGTGCTGCTTCTACCGTTTCGGTGCCACTGTTGGTGAGATGGCAGTAGTAGTTGCTTTTGGCGGGAATGAGTTCGTTCAGGCGTTTTGCCAGTCGGTGAGCGGCGGGACGCAGAGCACTTTGAGTGAACATGGGGGCGTCGTCGTCCAGGTGTTTCTTTAAGGCGTTTTTCAGAGCCGGGTGGTTATGCCCCAGAAAGTTGGAGCCGAAGCCGCTGACAAAGTCCAGAACCGGTACTTCGTTGCCTTGTTCGTTGGTGAAATATACATAATCGCCTTTGGCTTTGGTATAGCTGTAGTCCAGTTTCAGGCTGTTGAGCATTTCGGCCAGTTTGGGTTTGCAGTACTGGTGATAGGCGGCAAAATCAGACTGCTTTTTCTTGCTACCCAACATTTGCTGTTTCAGGTCTTCCAGGGATATGTTATTGGATGGATTCATGTGGAAAGGTTTGAAGGATTGAATGAGTGATTTAGTGAATGAGTGAATTAGAGAGTGAGTGATTGGGTTAATGTGTTTCTGTTGGTCTGTTTTAGAACTGATACTGAGCTTTGAATTGAATGCGGTCGTTGTTGGTGTATTGCTGGAAAAAGCTGGGTTCTTCTCCTCCTAAAATATCGGCTCGGGCGGTAATAGTCAGGCCATCTACCCATTGGTAAGCGACTTCGGGCTGAATGTAATAGCCTTCGGTCTGAAAATCGTATAAAGCTTGCATTGACAGCGTCAGCAGGCCTCGGTAGGCATATTCTCCGCGTACTAAAAACGTTTGTTGAAACAAATGATTAAAGCTGGTTGCCGGGTATTTTTCCTGTTCGGGTACAATCTCCTGCATGTATTCCGTAAGCAAATGAAGCGTAGAGTTACTCTGCCCCAGCGAGAAAAGATAATCCAAGCCGAGAGAATACTGCAAATAGTCATTTTCATTCTGAGCTAAGCGAGCCGCTTCGCCGGAGGTAATGAAGTACGCGCCTTCGCCCCGAAAGCCCAGTCCTCCAAAGGTGGTGGCAAAATCCAGTCCTACTACATCCCAGGGAATATAGATATTCTGTGCACTCAAGGTGATCGTATCCTGAGCAAAGCCCACTGGTTGCAGCTGGATTTCCGGAATATCTCCGTAACCATGATAGTAGCTGGCCGAAAGGTCAATCCGGCCAAGTTGTCCATCCAGGCGAGCCGCGTACTGGGCACTGCTCAGGTCGTTGGCCGGGCCTATGTCCGGTAGGGGTTGATACACGGCATTCACCTGGTTTTCGGAAAACTGAGGGTTGGGAATAACCTGCGGAAGCGTCCAGACCGACTTACTGTGGGGCAGAAAGCTAGGTACGAAAACTGGAACAAAAACGGTTTGCAACGACCAGTTTTTGTAGTAATACGTAGCACTAGCCGAGAGTATGCCGAACTCTTCATCATCCAGATCGAGAATATCCGAAAAGTCTAGCGGGGTGAGGTTATTGGTGAAATTGATGCCGTCGGCCCGGCCCCAGGAATAGATCTGTTTACCGATTCGCAAGTCTACCGATGAGAATGTCACATCCACGTAGTACTCTTTCGGGAAGATACGGTTCCGCTGTTTATCGCTGAAGCCCTCGCGGAACTCTACCGAGGCAAACACTTTCGTTTTATCGGACACGCTTCGTTCCAGGTCAATCTGCAAGGTTCCCTGGTTACGGGCATCAATGATAGAGTCGGGGTGCTCGTGGAAATAAGAGATATGGTCCACTTCCACCGTGCCGTGAATGATCATACTGCTATCCTGAGCCTGGCTTTGAAAGCCCCAACCCAGCAGCAACAAGAGTGGGAAAACCCTATTTATTGGGAAGAAATACTTCATTTTTGAAGAAAGCGTTGGGTAAATAACTGTTCGTCTACCCCTTCATTCAGCACGATGTTATCAAATTCCAGTACCGTTTGGTGTCCGTTTTGATGATTCTGCATTTCCATGCGATAGGGCCGCCATTTGGTAGTGCTGGCTATATTTTTAATATCGCTGGCGTGATACTCTTTCAGCATTTCTCCGGTACCATCGTAAAATTTTGCCTGTACCAATACGTAATTATCCTGGGTCACCCACAGTTCACGCTTGCTGTATCCGCTTGATTTAGGGTCTTTGGGCATAGCGTGGATGAGAAAGCAGGCAGCACCATCTACGGTTTCCTCTCCTTCCAACGAGTAGGTGTGCTCTTCCAGATCTTCCCGGTTTAAATCTTCAAAGGTAAAATCCGAACCGACAAAATAATCAGACTCATTATTGGGAGAAATACGGCGGGTCTTACGGAAAGCCGGAAGATACAGCCACTGGTCATCGTCCCGACCGGAGTATTCAATCGCCAGAAATCCGGTACCAGCTACATCTGCCGGCGACAGGAATTTAATCATGGATGAGCGGTTACCGGACACATCGGTTTTGGTGTGTTGCTCCAGTGTACGTTTGCGTTCCTGTCCCTGCTTATTGGTCAGCGTCATGCTCAGTTGAAAGTATTCGTCGTCGGCAATGGCTTCTTCATCACAACGGTGCATGATGTCGTATCCCCGCTCGCTTTGAGCAGTAACGATCGCCGGAAGCAAGCATAGCAGAAAAGCGGTGTAGAATAACGTGAGCTTATACATGGGAGTAGGGTTTAGGCCGCGTTGGCTTCGGTCAATAATGATTCAATGTAAGCGGATGCCTCGGCAATAGTAGGGTAGTCCCACAGCAGGGTGGCGGGCAGTTCAATGTCCAGCATCTCTTCCAGTTCACCGGCCATCGCCATAGCATTCATAGAATCCAGGCCGTAGCTGCTGACGGGTTGATGAATGTCGATGACCGTTTCTTCAAAAGTGTATAGTGCCGCCAGCTTCTGTTGAAACCATTGAGCAACGGGAGATAAAACTTCGGTTTGAGGGTATTCTGATACAATTTTCATGATGTGGTTATGTGCAAGGGTTGAAGGATTGAATGAATGAGTGAATTAGAGAATGACTGAATGGGTTAAGGTTTTAATATTTAGTATCTATTTACTTATGCGGTGGTGGTTGCTTCTTCGGGTATTGGTAGTATTTCCAGGGTTTTTGTCAGGTACTGCGACCGTACTTTTCTTCGCTGTAGTTTGCCGCTGGTCGTCTTTGGAAATGAGGATGCAGCAATAAAGACGATGTCGTGTACATTGAGCTTAAACTTCTGGGAAACCGCAATCTTGATAGCCGTTCCTAAAGCCGCTTGGTCGGCAGTGCGGGCATATTTGCGTTGCAACTCGTAAACCAGCACCAGCTTTTCCTGATCATTTATATCTATTGAGAAGGCCGCCCCACAACCAATGCGCAGCTCGGGACAGGCTTTTTCGGCTTCCTGTTCAATATCCTGCGGGTAGTAGTTGCTACCGTTGATGATGATCAGTTCTTTGCAGCGGCCGGTAACAAATAACTCCCCCTGATCCATAAAGCCCAGATCACCGGTACGGAGGAACGGACCATGACCCGAGGATTGCTCGTAAGCATGAAACGTACGTTCGGTCGCTTCGGAGTTTCGCCAGTAGCCTTGCGTTACGCACTGTCCTTTTACCCATACCTCGCCTACTTCACCGTCGGGGCAGGCGATCATAGTATCCGGGTCAGCAATGATGATCTCCTGCGGGGGCATGGTTTTTCCACAACTCACCAGCGTAACACTGTCTTCCTGATTAGTGGCTACCTGGGCGATGTTCTGATGCAACCGGGCAGTATTGAATGGTTGGGCCCTCAGGCCTACCTTTAACTCACCGATGGAGGCCATCAGGGTAGTCTCAGCCATGCCGTAAACCGGATACAAGTTCTGATGGGTAAAGCCCACCGACTTAAATTTATTCACAAACTTCTTAAGCGTGCTGGCGCGTACTGGCTCGGCCCCGTTGAAAGCAATTTCCCAATTGCTCAGGTCAAGTCCGGCCATATGTTGCTCGGTGACATAATTACAGCACATTTCATAAGCGAAATTAGGTCCGCCACTGGTGATCAAACCCAGGTCTTTATAGCGCGAAATGGCCTGTAACCAACGAGCCGGGCGTTTCACAAAAGCACTGGGCGACATCAGCACGCTGGTCATGCCCGTGTAGAAAGGGTGGATAATGCAGCCGATCAGCCCCATATCGTGGTAGGGCGGTAGCCAACTAATGCAAACGTGATCATCCCGATGACCCATGTACTGTTGTACCAGTTCCGAGTGAGCATGAATATTCCGGTGGGAAACCATCACGCCTTTAGGGGCACTGGTAGAGCCCGAGGTGTACTGCAAAAAAGCAGTATCTTCGGCTGATACATTTACACTAGGTTTTACATATTTTTCGCCACTGGAAAGCCCATATGTTGCTACCCATCGCAGGTCCGGGCTGATAGTTCGGAAGCTTTCGGTAAATCTGGAATCACCGGTTACCAGTTGGTGTACTTCTTCAGAACACAGTACCAAGGTGGCTTCGGAATCTTTAATAATACCGCTAATGCGGTTGATGTCTTTATGATGAGGGGGATAAGCCGGAACGGCAATCAGTCCCTGATACAAACAGGCATAGAACGCGATGATATACTCCAGGCCGGGAGGGTAGGCTAGAATGACTCGATCGCCGGAGTTGGTCAAATCACTCAATTTCCGAGCTAACTGACTGCTTTTTTGGATTAACTCCTGGAAAGTAATCGATTGCTCCTGCGTTTCGCCATCTACCATAAAGATATAGGCGATTTTTTCGGGATGATTGCTAAGATGCTGTTCGGCGACGCGATGAAATGGAAGATGCATAAGTGAGTAACAGGTTTAAAGTAAATTTCTCTTTGAATAGCAGTAGGCGTGGCTAGAAAATTGCCTTCTCACTGCCTGTCATCTGGAAGGTTGTCACAATTTGTCAGTTGACGATCAAATACTCAATTACGCTCATTACAAAAGTTAGTATAAAGGGAGCCGCAGGAAGTAACCTGCCTCTGGAAAAATTTTTCATTTTCTGCTTACCGAGAAGTTAGAGACTTTCTTCATTAACTGTTCAATAGAAAGATCTACCTCTTCCATAAGTATCAGTACTTGCTTTAATTTGTTCATCCGGTACAGTAATGTGAAACGTTCCGCTGCCGGGGCTTCGGCTACAGCTTTAGCTAGTGTTTGTAATTCTGACTGATAGAAGCGGATCATGCGTTGCATATCTGGAGTGCTTTCCATACGTGATTCATTAGAGGTGGGGCAAAGGAATATCGCAGCAGGGAAAGAACTGTCTTATGCAGTAGTAACCTGGGCCCACCTGCTTGTAACCCCGGTGCGTTGGTTCTCTGACTAATTATAGGAGGTTAGCCATTTTCTGAAGGGTTAGTGATTACATATTGGATAACAGAGGTTACCAAAATAGCCATCGAAGCATTTTCGTTGAATAATATTGTTTTACTGATGCAAGAGGCAATAAGAAGAAGAGTTGTCACTTTGTCGGCATGCTTTGCCCTTTCAGTACATAAAAGTAGGAACACCATCAATGATGTTCCTACGAAATATTTATCAGGAACTTAGTTCATCCATTGTTACAACCGGAATATCCTGATTAGCAACGGATTGGAGGGATTTCCAATTCTCTTGGTTAAACTGATAACCCTGTTCGGTAAGAGGCCAGAGCATGGGAGCAAGAAATAAAATAGTAGCCCGGTAGCCTTGTTCAGTAGCTCCCATATTGCCGGTAGCCTTTGAGAGCGCTGCTTCGTTTTCAATCTCAAACGGCCCATCAAAACCACGTTCCATCAGTATGTTTACAAATGCGCGCCAGTCCATGCTATCAGAACCACCAAAGCCGGGTAGCATGGCCTCGTAATTATGCCGGTCCCACTCACTACTGGGCTGGGGCATGCCGGTTTGCCGGGCTAATGAAGCATCAATCTGTTGTACCGGGTACATGCCGCCCCAGTACGTTCGCGCCTTGTTATGCAAATTGCGCGTTGCTTTCACATGAATACGCTTAATGCGGGCCATATCCGTTTCTTTAATGACTTCCACGGGGTCAGTGTGTTGCCATACGTCGTGCGACGGATCGTAGATTTCGCCGTGAGCCGAGCTGGGAATGAGTTCGTACATCAGCTTGCGAGCGGCCAGTACCCCGGTAAGGTTATTAAACGTTTGGGTATACCCGGCCGAGCGCCAGCCTTCCATCGGGCAGTTCTCGTAGATAACCGTTACTCCCAGATCTTCAGCGTATTTGATGATGGGCGTAAAGATTTTCTGATACTCATCCAGGTTTTTCTGAAATCCATTTTCCTGATTGCCCAACTCGTGATTGTAGCCGACAAACGTGCCAACTGTTACGTCATTTTCATTGCCGCCCAGCAAATGGGCAATGCGGATTAGCCGGAGTAAATGGTTCTGGTTATGAACCCGCTGGGCCTGATCACCCCCAATACAGTTTTCAAAGGCGCCAATAGACAGGTGTAGCTTAGCCTCATTGCATTGTTCCAGAATTCGTTTGGCGTTATCCAGCGAAAAGTCTTCGTAATCGAGGTGGGTGGCTACATGGTCGTTGCGGTCTCCATCGCGGCGGAATACGCAGAGGTCAACGCCCTGGGCACCTAGTTGCCGGGTTTTTTCTAGTACTTCTGAGGTAGATAAAGCGTCAAAAGCTGAGCTCATGACCCATATTTGATTATTCATAGTCCTGCGGTTTAGGTTTGCGGTAAGTTGTCTATTTTCGACACAATACGCAAGCGGCTACAGAAGTATGGTTTACTATTGCCTGGGTCCAGCGTTGTTGCTTGGTTACGAGAGAAGAAAGTGCTTTAAAAAATCATTCGGGTATTATTTAGTAGAGTTTATTCCGATCATGAGGTAGAAAGCCATTTTCTATCCCAAGTTTTATGAGTATTACCGGAGGCGGTCAGCAGGAGGCGGGTTCTTGTATAGCCACTCGCCTCCTGCTTCCTGGTATGTCATTGAAAGAGATCAGAATAACCACTATTTGGGAGAGTGATAGTAATCAGAGAATGTTAAGCTTCAGGAACGGGTTTCAGCACAGGGGCAGTGGGCACATATACGGTAAATGTAGTGCCTTCCCCGTACTCAGATTCTACCTCAATTCTCCCATCTAATTTCTCTAGTGTTTCTTTTACCAGATACAGGCCCAGCCCTGAGCCGGATTTGCGGTCGGTACCCCGGTAAAACATATCAAAGATATGAGGTAGGTGTTCTTCCTGTATGCCAATACCATTATCCTGCACCTGCATGCAGACTTCCGCTTCATTGGCCGTAATTGTGATGCGGGCGAAGGGATGGTCGCGCCGTACAAAGCTGTACTTGAGAGCGTTAGAAACCAAATTGTTCAGAATGATTTTCATCCGCCGATGATCCGAATAGAAAGACTGCTGCTGGGTCACTTGGGTATAGATGTGTACCAACTCAAACTCAGCTCCGTATTTCTGAGAGTCCAGGATATCCGATAATAACTGTTCAAAATTAATTTCATTGACTTCGGTATCGGTACGGGAATTTTTTGAGAGCAGGATAATATCCTGAATAAAAGCATCCAGTTTCTGAAGGTTACGGTTGATGATCGTGGCATATTCTTTCTGTTGCTGCGGGCTTTCCTCTAACTGAAGCAAAGACAGTAAACCCATAGCCGATGTAAGTGGTGCCCTTAGGTCGTGTGAGACGCTGTAGGCAAAATGGTCTAGCTCAGCATTGATCTTTCTTAGGTGCTGGTTCTGCTTCTCCAGTTTTTCTTCATACTTTCTTTTATCAGTTACATCCAGAATTACACCCTGAAAGATGCGGCTGTCTTTCAGGTCCAAAATGGTGCCGTGCTCTTCTACCCAGCGATATGCTCCTTCACGGTGTTTTAGCCGATAGGTAAAGCAATAATGACTTTTTTTCTGCTTGGCTTCCAGGTATGCCTGGCGAACACTTTTCCGGTCCTTTGGGTGAACCAACTGCTCTATATCCATCCTTCCTTCCAAAAAGTCTTTGGTTGGGTATCCGGTTAGTTTTTCTACCTGATCGTTAATATACACGCAATGGCAGGCTGGTTTTTTGGCCGCAATATATACCACGCCCGGAATATTACTGGCCAGGGCTTTGAATTGTTGTTCCTGTTCTTGGGCTTGCTGTAATGCTTTGCGCAGATCAGTTATATTATGAACATAAAAGGTAATGCCAATCACCTGTTTGTTAGCGTCAAAAATGGGGTTGAAAGACGTTCGGATACAAATATCACCGAAACGGAAGGGGTAGTTAATTTCTGCGGTTAGCTTTTCGCCCAGCAATGCCCGCTCCTGGTATTGATACCACTTTGTCAGGAAATCCTGAGGGTTTGCTGTATCCCGGAATGCTCGCATAAAATTTTCCTGGGTAACCTGTTCTTCCAATTTCTGACCCGGCCGGATTTCGGTTTTATAGAGTCGGCGAATGGCCATGTAAAAAGCCGAGTTTCCCAGCATGAGCCGGTTCTCAGCATCGATAGACCATATGGCATCGTCAATATTCTCAATCAGCGATTCTAACTGAGATTTTTGATACTGAGCTTCATTAAGCGCTTTTTTCTGATCAGTAATATTTTGTAATACAGATAGCACCTGGGTAACTTCTCCATGCTCCGAAGCCAAGGGTATAACGCAAATCAGGTACGTATTTGATAGGAATGTTATTTCAAGCTCGCCACTTTCTCCTCTTAAGGCTGCACTAAATGCAATGTATAATTTTTCTCTAGTTTCAGGGTGAATGGGTAATACTCCAATAGGTTTTCCGATGAAATCTACCGGGCTTTTCCCTATTTTATCCAGCTCTTTACCGGCGATAAACTGATAACGGCCATTACGGTCTATAATGGCTACGGTGCCATTAGGAAAATTTTCTGCTATCTGCTCGTAAAGTGCTATCTGGTCGGTAGGGGGGAGGGTTGTGTTTGGCTTTTTTTCTGGCTGGTCTGTATTTTGAAGTGAATGACTTGTTATGGAACTGCTTCCTTCTGACTGCGATAATAACAGCGCAATTAATTCTTTTTTAGAGAGCTTTTCGAGCTCATTCTTAGAATGTGGGCGTGTAATCATGGTACAGGTTGGTTACTATGGGGTAACAGATCGGTTGCGTAATGTGGATGCATAACCATGAAAACTTGTGGATAGGGGGAATATAAATAAAAAAAGTAAATATACCCATTAAATTTAGTGGTAACCCTCTATAAGAAATGGGCTAGGGGATTTATGCAGAATGAAAATCAGGCAATTGAGGAGGGTGAGTTTTAGAAGATACACTACCGTAATGAGGTGATTTTAAGCTGAAGGCAGGATTTGACAGCTTGTTTACAACATCGACAGAAACATCTTGGGTGATGTTACAATGAAGTATTTAGCAAAGGGCGGATCAGTAATAAATAGACAAGGGCAGGCCATTAGCATAAGGTATGGATAATAACCTGCCGCTGTCTAATCAGAAACTTATTATTGTGCTTTCAGAGAGCGCATGATCTGGCGTACTCGTTCTTCCGGCTTTTGCTGGTCAGAAGCACCGATAGCATCAAAATCGCCGCGAAGGGCCCGGAGTACATTCCGCTCATGTGAGATTTCATTGTTGGTGCGATAACCTTGCGCCTGAAGCTGTGAAGTTAGTACAGTGGAACGTTTCTCATTCTTTAAAAACAGAAGTCCGGCTGCCAGAACAGAAAGTAAGAGCCATCGCTTGTTGCCAGAAGCACCAAGTATTAAGCCAATAAGTGAAAGCGATACTGAGCCGACCTCAACCACTTGCTCTACCGAGGTTTCTTTCTCCAGTTGTTGTATCCGATGCTCTATAAACTGCGGGTGGTGCGCATAGTATAGTAATCGGCGATTAATCTGCTTATCATATTTAGGATTGACGGTTTCAGTGTCAGCGATTCCGTTCTCAGCAATGTGCGTCTCTTCCATAACATATTCAGGGTTAGGTAAAAAAAATAGTTTACTCCAAATAACGAAGCAAAGTAACAACGGTTTATCCGTAGATTCAATGAAAAAGGGAGGAATGTTGGAGTAAGGGAGGAGGTTGGTGGTAGTTGGCAGGAGGCGGGATGCAGTTGGCGGTTTATAAAAGGGGAAAGTTGCAGATACTGTAAGAGAAACTTTAAACCTGAAACTTATAATCTGCTATCTATTATTGATATTAACCGCCAACCGCCAACCGCCAACCGCCAACCGCCAACCGCCAACCGCCAACCGCCACAGTCCTTAATACCTCCAACTTGTCAGATCAGCTCCTTGAGGGGCAGCTTCGCGGATGCGCTCCATAATTTTGGGTACATACATGGTGTTGTAGCGCAGCCGGGAGATGGCGTTGGGTTGTTCGGGATCGCCGTTCCAGCAGTGTTCAGCTCCATCACCGTAGGCTACTTCTCCGTCGTAGTGCGGGTTCTCGGTGTTCACCAGGAACTCCTCCATCAGCATCACGGCATTGTTCAGGTAGTAGTTATCCATATCGCCACAGTAGATGTGGATTTTGCCTTGCAGGTCGGGGCCTAGTTTGTTCCAGTCGCGCTCCAGAATGTAGCGGAGGTCGTAGTTCTCCTGCCAGTATTCGGCTACGCTGGGGTCAATGGTACCGGTGAGTTTATCCCAGATGGGTTTGGGGTAGCCGTCGTCGCCAGTGGGGGAGTATACCGCCTGCCAGATGTCCCACTGCTGACCAGAGCGGCTGTGGGTACCCAATGCCAGCTCCCGGTGGTTCATATCTTCCAGCGTAGCACTCACGTGGCCCAGATAGTTGCGGTGACCGGGGCGAAGGGTTTTTTTGAATTTGCTGGGTAGGTAGTAGGCGTTGGTATCCTGGTAGATATCTACCACAGTATAGGCGCGGAAGTCGATCGGGTCGGGGCAGGCGGCGAAGCATCCGTTGTACTCTTCAGGATACATCACCTGCGCGGCGAGAGCCTCCCAGCCTCCGGTAGAGCCACCGTATAGAAAACGTGCCCAGCCTTCGCCAATGCCCCGGAACTGCTCCTCGATGTAGGGAATCAGTTCGTAGGTAATGGCATCCCCGTAGGGACCTAGGTTGGCGGAGTTCACGGCATATGAATCGTCATAATAAGGATTTTGGTGTTGTATCTCCACGATGATCATCCGGGGGAAGTCGGGGCCGGTCCAGGTCTGGTAAAAGTCATGGGCCTCCTGCTGCTGGATGCGGTTGTAACCTTCCATCTTAAAGCGCTCGCTGTAGTCGGGTTCCAGATTAGGATCAGGTGGTTCTTCCCGGAAGCCGCCGAAGGTATAGGGAAAGTGCCCGTGAAAGATACAGATCGGGTAACGGGCGTCCGGGTGATCTTCAAAACCTTCGGGTAACAAAATATTGGCCCCCAGGTACATAGGACGACCCCAGAACTCGGTGAGCCGTTCGCTCTGCATGGTAATATGTTTGATATAGTCAGTATCTTCTGGCTCTTCAATCGGAGGGATTTCCTGATCCAGAATGATATGGAAGGTTTCATCATCTTCGGGGTCAAACGTAATTTTCTGAGGGGTGCTGATGAGGTTGCCCGGGGAGCGGTTCCACTGTTGGCCTTCGCCCTGGTCCATTGGCAGTTTTACCGTATGCCCATTAGAGAGATTAAACGTTTCGTACTTATGCAACAGCGCCTGCACATAATATTCACCGGCAGGAATATCGGCCATACTGCGGATGGGATAGCCAAAAAGCGTATCGCCCAACAAGGCCTCTTTACCCGGTTTCAGCCCGTTCACATCCATGCCAAACACCAGTTTAGTATCGGGGCCATCCTCAATCTGAAAGCGGGGTTCGGCTTCGTTATTATCCGAAATAAGCACTAGCAGACGGCCATCGAGCGGTTCTTCGCTCAGCTCTTTAGGAAAAGAAACGGCAAATCTCCCCTCATCTCCGCAGGAAGAAAGGCCTAGTACAATCAGAAAGCCGCCCACAAACAGGCGAAAGGTAGCAGGTAATGATCTCATAAGATAAGCGACAGTAAAAGTTTGTATGTTGATGGTTAGTTGAAGGAGGCAGGTGGCAGTAGAAGGGAAGCGATTGGCTGTATGCAATGGTTGAAAGGTGGCAAGTTTCAGTTTCTTAACACTATTATAACCCTGAAACTCATAACCTTCATCATATTCACCGCCAATCACTTCCGGCCTCCCATTTCCTACCAACCGCCTCTATCCTCCCACTTCTCCCTCCTTCATTTAATGTTAGAACATTTTTACTATAAAATCCAAATATACAAGCGGTAAAGCAATTAGCATGGCACATATACTAAAGATTTGGTGAGTTTACCGATATGGGCGGTTTAGGGAAAGAATAAAATAACTCTTCCTGTTTTTGCTGTTATTGTGTTAGTTTATTCATAAACATTCAGAAAATCAGGTAGTTTAAGACTGTGCTGATGACTTTAAGATTCAATTTTCAGGTTTGGGCGAATAGTAAGGAGTTGGCCAAATACTTGGATCGCGATTTTTTAGTAACAACTTTAAATAGCTAGATATGAGGGTTTTAGCAGAAAAAACGTATAATTAAATTTATTTGATTACGTGAGTGTATCTGTTAAACGGTAATAATTGCTTACTGAGGTTTGGTGAAAACCCGACTATGGATTGTGGTCTGGGTTCAGTATGATCAATATTGTTTCAGTATTTTTTAAGCTTTTTTCTATGATTACATCTATACTGCTAGTAGCAGTAGGCATCTGCTTAGTTTTGTTTATCTTGTATGACTTTGCCGTAACAGCTTACATTCCTTCAGGGGAGGGGCCGCTTTCGGAAAAGGTGAATAATAGTGTCTTTCAGCTTTTCTTTTTCTTGTCGGGCCGCAACGGGCGTAATTCTTTGCTTAACTACGTGGGCATGGCTATTATCTTTGCTCTCAGCTTCACGTGGATTACCTTCCTCTGGACTGGTTTCGTCTGCATTTTTGCAGCCTTTCCCGAATCTATCCTGAATGGGCAAACCAAAGCACCCGCTGATCTATTTCAGAAGATTTATCACATAGGGTATACCCTTTCCACTTTAGGCATTGGCGATTATGTGCCGGGTAATGACTTCTGGCGGGTGATCACTGCCCTGGTTTCTTTTATTGGGCTAGTCACAATCACCATGTCAATCACCTACCTGGTGCCCGTGATCTCCAATGCTATTCAAAAGCGTACGTTGAGCCTGTATATTGCCGGACTGGGAGAATCGCCCGAGCAAATCGTCATCAATAGTTATAATGGAGAGAACTTTCAGGGGATTACCGGGCAGCTATCCGACTTGTCATCTCTGATTTTTACTTACGCGCAAAACCACCTGGCATACCCGATTCTGCACCACATGCACAATACCAATCACTCCGAAAACATCGTGCTCAAACTAACCTGCCTGGACGAAGCTCTGACCATCATGGAGTTTCATATCCCCGAACACTTACGCCCTAACCGGCTGGAGGTGCAACTCGTGCGTCGGGCCCTTACTACTTACCTGGAAACTGTGCATAAGATTAAGCCATCGGAGACGTCTCCTCCCTGCGCTAAATTTAATTTGATAGAAGAGTTTACTGGGGTTTCACTTTTAAATACTGAGGGGTCAGCCAGTGAGATACTATACAAATCATTAGAGCCTCGGCGTATGCTATTGTATGGACATATTCAGGCGGATGGATGGGAATGGAAGGATATACGGGGAGAGAAGTTTATTACCCCGCTGGAAGTAACTCAGGAAATGATAGAAGTACGATCATGAATGATTGGTTTTACGACGATGTTGATAACCTGCTGCGGGTTGGTCTTTCCTGCCTGATTTTTTATGTAATTGTGATTGTAGCGAGTAAGATAGCCGGATTACGCAGTTTCTCTACCTTTTCCACATTCGACTTTCTAATTACCCTGGCTATGGGAGCGCTGCTGGCGACTACTATTGTAAGCAAAGAAGTAAGTATAATAGAGGGCAGTGCGGCCCTGATAGGATTATATATTCTGCAGATGCTGGTTGCCTGGGCTCGTCAGAAGTGGAGCATCGTAAAGAAATTAATTGATAACCCCCCTGTGTTGTTAATGCAGGACGGAAAGGTGTTATATAAAAATCTGAGACACGTGAAGATTACCGAAGACGAGCTGAAGTCCAAGCTGCGGCAGCAGAGCATTCTCCATTATGATCAGGTAAAAGCCGTAGTGCTGGAATCTTCAGGCGACATATCGATTATTCAAGACCCTCACGTGAAAGCTGATTTTGACCCTGCCATGTTGGACGGTGTGATACAAAACGTTGATGAGTAATTTATGGACCGAACACATTAGTATTACTAATTACTGCTATTTTGCTGTTTCACGGTCCTCTTTTCGTTGCGGTGAAATAAAGGCAGCATACACCGATACAGGCATATTAACGAGCCAGGGTTGGTGGCCGCGGGCTTGACGCTCTTTCTTGATTTTTGCCAGGAATACTTTTACTAAAAAGCGACCGGGAGCTCCCCCCGGTTCCTTGATCAGCTTCAAACGGTACAATGCCAGAAGGCCCATCACCAAGGAAAGCACAAAGAGAAAGTCCCAGTGCCGTAAACTGATCAGGGTAACGCTACCAACCGGAGTCGTAAGGGCGAGGGTCCAGTCCCAGGCCAGAGTGTATTCAGCGATCAGGCCCGCCAAAATGGGTGCCGTACCCGAGGCCAAAGCGTTGGTCAGGCTCAATACCGATAAATAAGCCACCGAGTGCTCGCGGGGAGCCAGAGAGAGACCAATGCTGCTGGAAGCCAGCCCGGTGCCCGCCGTTGCTACGCCCGAAGCCAGAAACAGGACGATCAGCCAGGGAAACGTCAGGGCATGAACCTCAGGCAGCGTGGCAAACACGGTACCTGCCAGGGTAAGCAGGTATAGCGGCGCGCTCACTCTCAGGATCGTCTTATTGCTAAATCGGTCGGCGTAATGCCCCCAAAAGCGAAAGAACACAATGTTGCTCAACTGGCTCAGGGTAGTTAATCCAATCACATAAGGCATCGATAAGCCGACCGTCTGGAGAAGGTAGACCGTCAGGAAGGGCGCCGCTAGATTTACGGCAAAGTTCCAGGAAGCCATATAAGCCATTAATCGACGGAAGTTCGGGTGCTTAAAGGGTAATGTCAGCAGGGAATGCAATGGTTGAGGAACGCCCACCTGAGCCGGTTCCGGGGTTCTCGACATCAAGAGTGAACCGATCATACCCGCCAGGGAGCCCATCATAAACAAGCTGGCATACATGTATAACTCCTGACCGGGATAGTACTGGTTGAGCTGATCCAGCAGGAAAGCTACCCCGAGGCTGAGCACGACCGAGATAACCTGCACGCACACCAAGCGATGGGATAGGAAGCGCCCTCGCCGTTTTTTAGGGATCAGGTCTCGCATCCACGAGTTCCAACTCCCATTGGAGATCGCACCCATACCGTACTGTACCATTAGGGCCAGCATCATCAGGTAAAGACGAGAGTCTTCCCCGGGCCACCAGGGCAGGAGCGCAATACCCGTGTATGCACTACGACCCATGAAGGTACCGATGACCACTACCCTCTTCCGGCTTTTCCAGCGGCGCACCAGCTCGATAGACAGAATCTGTAGTACGTTAGCGTAGAGAGGGATGGAGCTCAGGATACCAATTTGCAGCGGACTGGCGCCCAACTCCAGAGCGAAGGCTACGAGAAAAGCACCACTGGTCAGAATAACCATGCTTTGGGTGGCTAGTCCTTCACGAAGTACCAGGGCCAGGCCCCGTTGAACCTCTTTCGGGCTAAGTGTGGTGTTATTCATAAACAGACAGATGCTTTTGCTTACTGCTGCGAATAGATCACCAAACCCCACTTATTACCAGTCATTGAGTAGCTTCCTCTTACTTCCGTAAGGTTTGAGAAAGAAACAAGCAGTTATTTTGGAGAGGGACTTCTGTTTAGGCTGGTGTAGCATGCATAAAGGGTAGGACGGAGCGATACCAGCACCTTAATTGCAAGCAGTGCTCCGGTAAAATTCGACAGATTTTTCTGTTGCCGTAGCATTTTTAGGCGGGTTTCTGGCAGTATACCTCATTTTTCTACATCACTGCGCTCTTATCCAGCCCCAGTAGTAACAGGCTGCTGGCTCAAATGGGAAGATACAGAAGAAATGATGCCCGGAAAGTATGGGCTGCTTGAAGGTTATTTATGCTTTCTTTTCATGCAATTAGGTAACTTATTGAGCGGGGGCATCGTGAGGAAAATAATACGTGCGCTCAAACGACTATAATAAAAAATTGACGGGGGCTTATCTTCTCGATTATTACCCTGGTCTGTATCTATACGAACCGGAAAACCTGTTTTAAGAATGATTCTTGCGGCTGTTACTGAAATACCTATTCTCACCGATATTGCTATCCTCTTTGGGGTGGCCGTAGTCATTGTGATGCTCTGCAACCTACTCAAAATCCCCTATATCATCGGTTATCTGCTGACGGGTATTCTGGTGGGCCCAAGTACCCTGAACCTGCTACGTAATACCCATGACGTAGAAATTTTCGCTGAAATTGGAGTTATTCTATTGCTGTTTACGGTTGGGCTGGAATTTTCCTTTAGCAACCTGATGAAAATCAAACGTTATGTGTTGCTCGGTGGCTTATTACAAGTACTTCTCACTATTGGTATAACCGCCTTACTGATTATGATGATGGGCCGGGGAACTCCGGAGTCGGTGTTCTGGGGGTTTGTTACCGCCCTAAGTAGTACTGCCATTGTCATTAAACTGCTACAAGACCGGCTCGAAATTAATACTCCCCACGGAAGGGCTATTCTGGCCATGTTGCTCTTTCAGGATATCGCTGTAGTTCCGCTCATGTTATTTACTCCCATCATTGCCGGAAAAAGTGAAGGCGGCATGCTATCGGTGTTGATGATGGTGGGGAAACTGGCTGGTATAGCCCTGGTAGCCTGGGTGCTAGCCAAATACATTATACCTCGCTTCTTCAAAGAAGTAATGCGGGCCCGAAACCAGGAGGTGTTCCTGATTGCCACTATTCTGGTGGTGCTCTGCATTACCTTGCTTACGCAGCAGATGGGGTTATCGCTGGCGCTCGGTGCTTTCATCGCGGGACTCATCATTGCCGAGACTGACTATAACCATCTGGCAATTTCGTGCATACTGCCGTTTCGGTACGTTTTTATCAGTTTCTTTTTTATCTCAATGGGTATGCTGCTGGATTACCGGATTTTTCTGAGCGAACCGGCCGCCATAGCGTTTTGGTTCTTGTTTATCGTCCTGGTCAAAATTGTTGCGGGGTTTTTGGCTGCCAAGTCATTACAACTCACGCCCCGTACTTCGCTGATGGTGGGTTTTGGGCTGGCGCAGATTGGGGAGTTCTCGTTTATTCTGGCAAAGACGGGGCTGGATAACGAGCTTATTACCAGCGAGAGTTACCAGATCTTTCTGGCAGTATCCATCCTGACGATGGCTGCTTCACCGTTTATTATCTCCAATGCTACCCGCCTGGCGGGAGTGTTCACCTCTAAAAGCGTTGCCCAATGAATCCTACTCAACCTATTCTCTACGGAACCGACTGGTGCCTGAAAACAAGTGGGCTGAAAAACTACCTGCAACGGCAGTGGGTAGACTTTACCTACCGCAATGTAGAAGAAGATGAAGAAGCCGCCCAGCGGGTGAAGAATCAGTACGAGGGTAAACTCAAGTTTCCCGTGATAGAAATTGAGGATACCTGGCTCAAGAATCCGGGCATGGGCGAGCTACGAGAAGCACTAAAAGACCATAACCTACTATAGCTAATTGCAGGTTAAAAGTTACAGGTTAACTTGGAACCCGCAACTTTTAACCTGTAGCCAAACGATCAGGCGCTTCTTTGCATAAAGGTGATAGGCACGTAGTCATCGGTAGGCATACCAATGTAGTACAGCTGCCAGTTCTTGTCGTAGTTGTTCAGGATTTCACGGATGCACTCAGCCCGATTGTGGCGAGCGCGACAATCTTTCCAGTAGAAAACTTCCACCCGGTAGTTTTGCTTTTTTAATTCGCCATTCACGCGGATATCTACTTCAATATCCTGGTGGCCACCAGTGGTGGGAAGAGGTATAGCAATTGATCCCATAATTAGTTTTTTATAATGTTTGGTAATGTTGTTTACCAATCAAATTACTATTTTATTCCAAATTAAACCGCATGGACCGCATAAAAAAAACAATAAAATAGCACTTGTTAAGCGGATGATTGTATTTTTGTTCGGAACTGTACAAGTCGTACACTGTCCGTTACGTACATCAACTCAAGATGAAAACTATAACCAATGATTTAACTAAAATGTTAATCATTAATAGGGGTATAATTGATAGTAAATTTGGCAGGTGCAGAAGATCGGTTAACCTCTCTGCCAGCACAAATTGACAAAATTTTAAAGGCACGATTTAGAAGTCGGTATAACTATTTGCTTCTCAGAATTTTTTAAAATATAAGTATCTCGTTGTATGCTACAGGCAGCAATAAGACTTATGATCTAATTACTCTTTGTTATGCGTACCAATCTGTTATTGGTGGTTTTGCTTATCGGCTGGATTTCTTTTTCAACCTACTACTGGTATTGTCATATCTGGGAAAATTGTAATAGCGATACTGATCGTCCTGTTTCTACCGAAA
This sequence comes from Roseihalotalea indica, assembly GCF_022458895.1. The sequence continues at coordinate 76,009 of NZ_JAINFL010000005.1, forward strand.
GTGGGCTGACTACCCGTCCTACTGGGCAATTGCTGATAGAAGGTAGTGATACCAGCATTCGGGCCAATGAAAATGTGCATTTTGCCCGCAATACCGCTACGCTAGTAATGCCGCCTTCCGTAGAGAGTGCCCTGGAAGATGCCATTACCTATCTGGATCAACACCCGGATGACGTGCTGCGAATTATCGGTTGGTACGATGATTCTGAAAGAAATAATACTTTATTGAAAAACCTGGGTTTGGCCCGGAGTGAAGCATTGCGATACTGGTTTACGCAGCGAAGGGTAGAGCGTGAACGCCTGGATATAGCCGCGGTTACTTCCATCAACTTAACCTTTGTAATGGATACCCTGGTTGACGGAATGACTTTTCGTATGTTGGATGAAAAGCCCGATTATCAGCTGGAAGAAGATAGCTTACAGGCTATTGAATCACGCTTGATTAACCAAAAACCCGCATTGTATTTTGAAACAGCTTCCACTACCTTGCAGGTATCCGATTCGCTAAGGCAATACTTTCAGGAATTAAAAATATACTTAGAGCAGTACCCGGAACGCAACATTACTTTAGTGGGGCATACGGATGATCGGGGAGAAGCCAAATTGAACAAACAGTACGGACAGGAACGGGCCGATTTTTTAAAAGAAGTGCTAGCTCAGTCAGGAATACGACCCCGGCAGATACAGACAGACTCTGCGGGGGAAAGCCAGCCGGTGGCAACCAACGATACCCCGGAGGGGCGAAGCCAAAACAGGCGAGTGGAAATCATTGTTAATCAATAAACTAACCAATATACTATGGCTGACCTAATCAAGATTCTGATTTTTTTATCTGGCTCTGCGGTGCTGGGCTTTTTTTTGGGGCGGCGCTCCCGTAACTCGGCTATTGCTGTGCTGGAATCTCAAACGGCCGAGAAGCAACGATCATTAATAGATGCCAAAAGCAAGCTGGATCGATGCACCGCAAAACGGGCCAGTCTGGAGCGAGAGTTGGCCGGCCTTCAGCAAGGAAAAAAGGAAGAGGTTAAACCCGTAGAGACTAAAACAACTGCAAAGAAAGTTGAGGCTAAGAAGCCTGTTGCCGCTGCGGAAAAACCTAAGGCAGAAGCCCCGGTTCCACCAAAACCCACCACCAAAAAAGCACCAAAAAAACAAACAACCGCTGCGTCTGCGCCCTCCAAGCAGGATGAAGCCCTGGAAAGAGTGAAAGCCAATGCTGAGCGGGTAAATTTTGATCGTATCGGCCGCGCAACCGAAGCCGAAAAGGATGATTTGAAGAAGATTAAAGGCGTAGGTCCCTTTTTAGAGAAAAAACTCAACACACTTGGTATTTACACTTTTGCCCAGATCGCCAGCTTTACGGACGAGGACAAAGAAGCGGTAAACGAAGCTATTGAGTTTTTTCCCGGACGTATCTCTCGTGATAACTGGGTAGATCAGGCCAAAACCCTGCAGCAGGAGAAAACCTAATGGTAGAATTTTAGCAGTTGGCAGTAAGCGTTCGCTATACCCTCAGGTTCCCGATCGCCTACTGCCAATGGCTTACCAACTTGCCAGTCAAAACTTGATAGCACTTACGGTTTTCTACTATTCTTGTCGGCTAGGGTCGGTGTGTTGAAGCAGGAAGCCAATACCCATAAGCTGGCTGAATTGTATACCATCTACCTGATCTTTGTCATAGAGGGCAACAGCCGATAAATTAAAGTTAATATACTGGGTGAGCTTGGCCGTAAAGGTGAAATCCAGACGGTGGTCAAGAGTTGTTTCTTCCAGATTAGCAAAGGTGGCATATCGGGCCTTCACATTCATGTTATCATTAAAGGTGCGGTCATATTGCGCCACCAGTTGCATGGCTAACCACTCGAGGCGGTAAACATCTCCAATATCTACCCCATAGTTGCGAGGCGGGCTCCGTAACACCTGTTCGCTAAGGTAAAGATCGGTATCTGCCACAATCGTAAGGCGAGGGGAGAAAGGGCTAAGCCGTAACCAGAAGTAATCTACCGGGGTGTACTCAAACCCTAGTGCCGTAGTAAGAAAGGCCGGGGAGAGAAAGTCCGAAACGCGTACTCTTAACGAAGTAGGGTCGTCATTCAGAAACTGGTAACCGTCAGCAAACTGGGTGAGAAAGTTAAGTGAGAAAAAACCATTCCAATGCTCAGAAATATCGTGCCCTACCTTGGAATCGAAGTAGATAATGTCCTGGCTTTTGCGGGTAAAACTTTCCCCTTCATTGGTGATGAGGCCATATTGTAAATTAAGCGTATTGTCCCAGGTCCAGGCATTTTTCTGATAACTCCAGCCATAGTTAAACAAAGCACCAAATGCCAGCGAATTGATACCACCTCCCAGCCAGTTATCGCTGAAGGCAGCCTGGTTAAAGTTAAGACCAATCTGGTACTCATTGGTCCAGGTGGAGTCTTCTAATACAGCTACCGTGTCGGTAGACACTCCCTGGCCCAAAGCAGAAAGGCGAAGCAGGGCAACCATCCATAATAAACAGAAGTATTTCATCCGATTCAAAGGTTTAAAAATTGATAATTGAGTTAATGAGTACGGTGGTCAGGGAGTTTTTTGATGTAGGTGCGCATCTACCTGCGGGTATGGAATAGTGATGCCCTGCTGATCAAAGGCTTTCTTCACCTTCTCGGTAACATCAAAGAACAGGCTCCAGAAATCCGGTTGATTAACCCGAGCGCGAACTTTTAAGTTAACCGAGCTGTCGGCCAGTTCTGCAACATTGATGTACTTGCTTTCTTTATCAATCACGCGGTCATCGGTATAAACAATTTCGTCAATAATCTGGCGGGCCTGATCAATATTATCATCGTAGCTGATGCCAAATATCCATTCTACTACTCGAGTAGCTTCGGTAGAGTAATTGATAATTTTGTCATTATACAACGGGCCATTCGGAATGATAATAGTTTTGTTATCGTAGCTTTTTAGTACGGTATGAAAAATCTGTATTTCGCTCACGGAGGCGATTACTCCTTGGGCTTCAATCACTTCTCCTACTTTAAAGGGTTTCATAATCAGGATCATCACACCACCGGCAAAATTCGCCAGGCTACCTTGTAACGCCAGACCAATGGCCAGACCAGCAGCCCCAAGTACGGCTACAAAAGAGGTAGTGGCGATACCAACCATGCTGGCTACGGTAATAATCAGCATCACAATAAGAGTAGCTCTTAGAATACCCGAGAGAAATGGAATTAAAGATGGATCGGCATTACGCTTCTCGAGTCGGGTTCGAAGAAATTTGATCAGCCGTTTGATAATAGACATCCCAATGATCAGGGTGAGGATTGCCAGAACGATCTTTAGTAGGTAAGGGATTGCGAGGGGTAAAAACGTTTCTAAGGATTCGCCAATGTTGAACTCTTCCATAGTTATGTGGTTAGCGTTAATAAATAAAGTTGATTACAAGCTGGCAGGTTGAGAATGGCTGAGGGCGTTAATAGCTTAGATACGATCGCTCGGTTCAAAAATGAGCGAAAGAATATCTTCAGGTTGTTTTGGAAACGGTGCAAAAATAGCTAAAAAATCCTATTTGCCAACCAGTAATGAGATTTTAGACTATCAAACATGACTAAAAAGTATATGGCAGGATTTCGATTTAATGAAAAGCTGGATTTCGTGAAAGAAGGTGCTCGGGGCGTATGGTACGAGGATGGGAAGTTTATCCACGCTCGTTACGCCAGTGATACTGCTGGTATGGATAAGGTCTTGCGTTGGCAGCTCACACCTAACCCGCAGCGCAAAGAAAAAAAGCAGGATAATTTCCGGGTTAAATGCATTTACGACCCTTCTTTTCTGACCAGCGATCAGGATATGGTAGTTTGGTTGGGCCACGCCTCATTTTTTATCCGCCTGGGTGGGTTAACCCTGCTCACCGATCCCTGCCTCACGGATCTTCCCTTAATCAAACGGTTGGTTGTACCTCCCTGCCCGATATCAGCAATTAAGGATATTAACTTCCTGCTACTGTCTCACGGCCATCGAGACCATTACGATGAAAAGGTGATTAACCAACTGATTGAACAAAACACTGTTATGACCTTTTTACTACCCCTGGAAATTAGCCGGCTGCTAGGGAAAAAGCGTAATGACATACCATATCAGGAAGCGGCCTGGTGGCAGCGTTTTTCTTCTACCGGATATCCTGCCACAGGCGACCTGGAAATTACCTTTCTTCCCGCCAAGCACTGGAACCGACGGTGGCTGAATGATCTGAACCAAGAGCTCTGGGGTAGCTTCTGGATTCAATATAAGGGAACTTCGATTTATTTTGGTGGAGACTCAGCATATGATACTCACTTTAAAGAAATTCGGGAAGTGATGGGTGAACCCGACATTTGCCTGCTGCCGGTAGGGGCTTATAGGCCATCGTATGTAATGCAAACTGCGCATATGAATCCGGAAGAGGCAATTCAGGCCTTTCACGATCTGGGAGGAAAAACCCTGGTACCCATGCACTACGGCACATATAGTTTATCAGATGAACCGCGGGGTGAGCCGCTGAGAATATTGCAGGAGGCCGATGCTCAGGGAAAAATAAATGGCGCGTTAAAAGCCTTATCGGTAGGGGAGGTACTTCGCTTAGAAACAACAAAAAGCTGAAAGGAAAACTCCCAGCTCTTTGCGAACGTCCATTATGAAAATCAAATCTACTGTTACAAAGGTAGGTGACCAGTCGCTGATATAGGTTAAGAGAATGTTAAGTAATCATCAAATCGATGTTACTCATTTCGCTGATTTAGAAACTGTTGCAAATCAGCCAGTTGGTCAGTATTGATGAAGTCTACGCCGCCTTCCAGTAGTGTTTTCCATACCAATGGTTTTTCCGGAGTGGCCCATAATCGCACTTTTTTCCCTTCCTGGTGCGCTTGTTTAGTCAGCTTCTGCAGGTCCTTCATTTGCTTTCGGGAAATGGGTTTGTCGCCGTCCCAGTCTAGAATGGCTCGGTAGTGCTGGCTGATAACCGGCATGAGGGTTGCGCTGTATCCTTTACCCAGGTCGTCTGGTCGTCCATCCAGCCCAACAAGTTTCAGGTCTTCCTGTTGCACCTGTTCTATGGGACGGTTGCCTGATATAAAGATAGTCACCGCACCGGGGTGGTAAGTACCGCCTTGCGTATAGCTAAGCATCGATTGATAAGAGAGTAAAACCTCTTTTAGCCGGGCATACGTATCCTGAGCCTCTGTTTTAAAGTCAATCATCAGGTAAAAGCTGCTGTCGTAGCCAGCGTATACACTTCCGCCTTGCTGCTCAATTCTTTCCTGTAGTGGTTTAAGATATAATTCCTGAAGAGTAGGCAGAGAATGATCGCCCTCCGGGATATCGTGCCCTACGTATAATTCTCCATCAATGAGCATCGCATCGGCCTCTACGCTGGTAAAGCCGTGGGATAGTGCGTCCAGCAGAGGACGGTCGTGCCAGTAATCATTATGAGCATGGGCACTGGGTAGGGGAGTTACCTGAGCTATTCCGGCTATGGGAATGAGCATCATCAGTAAGCATAGTCTGGTAAGGTTTGTCAGCATTTTCTTGGTTAGATATTTGGCGTGAATCACTTGATTTTCCGAAGTAATTCCAAATTTTCCGTATTAACCCTCAATGAAGAAACTGGCGAACCTTAGAATAAAAAAAGCTGTATTGCAAAAGCAATTAAGGTGATGATACTTGCGGTAATTTTGTGTTCGTTCAGGTAAGGCAGCCAAAAATAAAAGAAGCTTCCGACCAGAATCATCGGAATAAGCAGGCCAAACACCCGGTAAAATCCGTAGGCCGGTTTCAGTTGTATTTCTTCCTGGGCGGTCTGAAAGGTGGCCCTTTTGATTGTTCTTAACAGGGGAGTGACTGCCACCTCGGCCCGGTTGGGTAGTTCCAGCCCTATGGCTTCCTTTTTGCCAACTTGTAAGGTGAAATGCTCAAATTCAATAGCGTCGTAGTTCCAGTTCTGGTCGCCTCCCCGGGTTGAGGTAGCAAAAACTCGGTATACGCGCTGGACTTTCTCGTCGTGCTTCTGCGCGGGTATCACATAATCCAATACCAGCAGTATATCAAATAAAGCCGCAATCAGCATCAGAGGAGTAGTGACGCGGTAAAACTGACGCAGTGTATGCGCTCGGTTCTTCGCTGCTTCGGCAGCCTTCTGACGGGCATATGCCCGGGCCCGGGCTCGTCTTGCTTCGTATTCTTCAGCGTACGGATTATATTCGTATGCGGTGGTTTCCTCATTAGGCGTGGGGCCAACCTCTAACAGAAAATTGTAGGCTTCGGTAATCTCAATGAATCGGGCTTCAGCATCCGGCTCGTCAGAGGTATCCGGGTGATACTTTTTCGCCAGCCTCCGGTAAGCCGCTTTAATGTCTCGTTCAGTGGCACCCGGCGCTAGCCCCAGTATTTCCAGATAGCGGTTGTTCATAACTACCGGAATTGAAAGGACTGGACTACTACGTGAAGGAATAAATTTAGCGTCATAGCTTCGTTCAGATGACAGGCGGAGACCTCCAATGCTGCCCCCGATAACCGATCGGGCTGTGCAACGTGTTTGCCGAAACTACAAAAATTGCCTCAAATTATGTATATCTGTATAGAAAGCTGTTGTGAAAGCGGGTGGCAAGAAGCGGGGGGCAGTAAATGAATAATGATTGATGAATAAAGACTAATAACTTAATGTAAACATCAATCACTATTCATTCGTTGCTAACTGCTAACTGCTAACTGCTAACTGCTAACTGCTAACTGCTAACTGCTGCTCACTTATTGCCAACCGCCTCCCAGGGCACGATAAAGCTCTACTACCGCTCGCAATTTTTGTAGCTGATCTTCTACGCCGTTCAGCTGAGCCGAAAGCAAGTTTTGCTGTGAGGTGAGCACATCTACATAATTGGCCGAGTTATACTGGAGCAATTCCTGATTGTAATTAACGGCATTTTCCAGGGCCTCCAATTGGTTTTCGCGAACTGAAATTTTCTGTAGAGACATTTCGTAGGAATAAAGCGCGTTAGACACTTCTTCACCCGCTCCCAGCAGCGTTTGCTCGTAAATAGCGTAAGCCTCTTCCCGGTTGGCGATGTTGTTCTGTAATCTGGCCTTATTCAGATTCTGATTTAAAACCGGCTGGAGCAGGCCCCCGGCAATATTTCCGAAAATAGAAGCCGGATCAAAGAGTTCGCTAATATCCTGAGAAGCCAATCCACCCCGGGCAGTGAGCGTTAACGATGGGTAAAAATAAGCCCGGGCAGCGTTTACCAGCTCAAAAGCACTTCGGAGTTCAAATTCAGCTTGCCTAACATCTGGCCGGTTGCTCAGCAGTAGTGAGGGAACACCAGTTTCGAGTAGCTCTCGAGGTTCCTGTTCATCCAGGCTGGTGCGGCGAATGCCGTCTGGACTTCGGGCCAGGAGAATACTCAGGGCATTTTCTTCCTCACGGATGGCCTGCTTTAAGTCGGGTATCATGACTTCCGCCGAAAACTGGTTGGCCCGACTTTGCATCAAATCAGCTCCGGTTACGGTAGCAGCATTCTTTAAAAACTCTACGGTCTCCACATACTCTTCCCGAAACTCAACGGTTTGCTCGGTAATTTCCAACTGCTTATCCAGGGCCAGCAGGGTGTAATAGCTATTAGCAATATCCGCGATAAGTCGGGTTTGCACGGCTCGCCGATAGGCCTCGCTCGCCAGTACATTGGCTAAAGCTGCCCGTTTGGTACTTCTTAGCCTTCCCCAGATGTCTGCCTCCCAACCAGCGGTACCGTATAACTGGTATTGCTGCTGAGCAAAGCCCGAAACAGCCGAAATGGTATTGGCAAGCTTGGAATACGTAGCCGAGCCTGCAATGTCAAAGCTAGGAAGGAGAGCACCCCGGGCTTGCAATAAATTAGCCTCTGCCCGCTCAATATTCGCTACCGCAATCTGAAGGTCCAGGTTGGCTGTTAACCCTTCGCTGATCAGGTTTTGGAGCACGGTGTCGGTAAATACTTCTTCCCAGGGAACATCAGCCAAAGAGGTAGTATCGGTGGTTTCTATGCTCCGGTAAAGATCATCCCGGCTAAACTGCTGCTGATACTCTTTATGAAGATTACAGGAGGAGATAGAAAGCAAACATAATATTGTGGCTAAACCCCGATGGTTAGCCAAAAAATGAACAAAGTTTTTCATGGTACTTAGTTGAATCAAGCGCACCCGCATGATCGGCATAGGAAGAATGGGTTACGCTTGCAAAACAGCTTTAGGCGGGCCACTTACCCGCTCTTGCAATGATTGAAATACAATAAACAAGATAGGAATGACCAGCACACCAAACAGGGTTCCAACGAGCATACCCCCAACGGCACCAGCCCCGATAGACCGGTTTCCGACAGCCCCTGCTCCGGTTGATAACAACAGCGGGATCAATCCGAAAATAAAGGCAAAAGAGGTCATCAGGATCGGGCGCAAACGGGCTTTAGCACCTGCCATAGCCGCGTCAATCATCCCCATACCAGCTCGCCGGCGTTGCAGTGCAAACTCAACAATAAGAATCGCGTTCTTGGCTAGCAAACCGATCAGCATGATCAGGGAAATTTGCAGGTAGATATTGTTGTCAATACCAAAGATCTTGGCAAAGATGAAGCTACCCGCCAGCCCTACTGGCAATGACAGTAATACGGAGAGCGGAAGGATATAACTTTCATACTGAGCACAGAGTAAAAAGTATACAAAGATCAGGCAGAGTATAAAGATATAAATGGATTGCCCCCCGGCTTTCAACTCTTCGCGCGTTACTCCGGAATAGTCGTAGCTGTAGCCAGTGGGTAACTCCGTTGATACTTCTTCAATGGCGCTGATGGCATCTCCCGAACTGTAACCTTCGGCCGGCGCACCGGTGATACTTACCGAGGTATACAGGTTGAAGCGGTTAATAGCTTCCGGCCCGTAAACGCGCTCCAGGTTAATAAACTGAGTAATAGGAGCCATCGCGCCCGATTGGGTACGGACAAATATTTTGTCCAGCGTTTCCGGGTCTGTACGGTATGGCACATCGGCCTGCACCATAATACGGTATTGCTTTCCAAAGCGGTTAAAGTTAGAGGTGTACACTCCGCCGTAGTATCCCTGCATGGCACTCATAATCTCACTAACGGCAATACCAGCCTCGGTTGCTTCCGGCACATTAACCGTAAGCATGTATTGAGGAAATGTGGTTTTAAAAGATGTAGTTGCGTACTGAATTTCAGGACGAGCGGTTAGTTTGCTAATGAACTCGTTTGTTACCTCTCCCAGGCGTTTAATATCTCCCCCGGATCGGTCCTGCAACTCTATGGAGAAGCCGCTGCTGAAACCAAAGCCTCGGATAGTGGGGGCACCAAAGAAGATGATTTTCGCTTCGGTAAGGTCGGTTACTTTCCCCCAAAGCTCATTGATAATTTCCTGCATATCCCGGCCGCGTTCGCCCCAGGGTGCCAGCTTGATAATTACCATGGCGTAAGAACTTCCCTGTCCGTTAATTACACTGTTCCCTGCCATTTTCAGCGTGTTTTGCACCCCGGCTGTATTTTTCACCAGGCTGTCTACCTTCGTAGCAATCTCCTCACTACGTTCCATAGAAGAAGCCGGGGGAAGGGTGATATCCGCGAAGATGGTACCAGTGTCTTCCGAAGGTACAAAGCCGGTAGGGGTGTTAATCATCAGCAATGCCAGCACGGTGGCAAAAAGCAAAATGCCTAGTGCCGGAATCCACTTATAAGCGGTAAAGAACCTTAGGGATTTTACATACCGATTGGTAAGGCTATCGAAGGCGGTATTAAAATGTCCGTAAAATTTCTGAAGAAACTTTTTCTTTCGCTCTTCTTCCGAATGAGGTTTCAGAAACAGCGCACATAAAGCTGGACTAAGGGTTAAAGCATTGACCGCAGAGATCAGGATAGCCACCGCCAGAGTAATACCAAATTGCTGATAAAACACTCCACTGGAACCGGTAATAAACGTTACCGGAATAAATACCGCTGACATCACCAGGGTAATGGAAATGATAGCGCCGGAGATCTCATTCATCGCATTGATGGTGGCCTCTTTAGCCTCCTGATGGGTTTCTTCCATCTTGGCATGCACGGCTTCTACTACCACAATGGCATCATCCACCACAATACCGATAGCCAGAACAAGGGCAAACAGCGTCAGCAAGTTCAGGCTGTAGCCGAAGAGGTTCAGAAAGAAGAAGGTACCGATAATGGCAACCGGCACCGCAATGGCTGGAATCAGGGTTGAGCGAAAATCCTGTAGGAAAAGGAATACTACGATAAACACCAGAATGAATGCTTCAACCAGCGTGTGCAACACTTTTGTGATAGACTCATCCAGAAAATCATTGGCGTTTACCAGTTCAGCGTAGTGAATACCGTCCGGAAAAAGTTCTGAAGCTTCATCCAGCACGGCTAAGCAATCGTCAATTACTTCCTGAGCGTTAGAACCCGCCGTTTGGGCTACGGCAATACCTGCCGCTACCTGTCCGTTAAACCGAAACGTACGGGTATAATTCTGAGAGCCCAGTTCAATGCGGGCTACATCCTCTAGTCGTAGTAACTGCCCTTTCTCATCATACTTAATGATGATGTCATTAAATTCCTCCTCCGTTTTTAGCTTTCCGGTATATCGAATAACATACTCAAATGACTGACTTCCATTTTGCCCGAACTGCCCGGGGGCTGCTTCAATGTTCTGCTCATTAATGGCGGTGAACACATCCTGGGGAACCAGTCCGTAGGCTTGCATTACATCCGGTTTAAGCCAGATACGCATAGCATAATTCTGCTCACCAAAAGAACGGGCACTCCCTACACCATTTACTCGCTTGATGGCCGGAAGAATATTGATTTCTGCATAGTTCTGAACAAAAACCTCGTCAAAGCTCTCGTTATCACTGTATAAGGCAAAAATCAGAATGTTATCAGACTGTTCTTTACTGGTAGTTACCCCCGCCTGCGTTACTTCCTGCGGCAAGAGACTGGTAGCTCGGGAGACACGGTTTTGTACGTTAACAGCTGCCAGGTCAGGGTCAGTGCCCTGCTCAAAGTAAATCTGGATGCTGGCCGAACCGTTATTGGTGGCTGAGGAGGTCATGTAGGTCATATCCTCAACCCCGTTGATCTGCTCTTCCAGCGGGATAATGACGCTGTTTAGTACTACATCGGCACTGGCCCCCGTATAGTTAGCCGTTACCCGCACTGTAGGCGGAGCAATTTCTGGGTATTGGGATACCGGTAATGCAATAAGCCCTAAAATCCCCAGAATCACGATGATGATCGAGATTACGGTGGATAAAACCGGGCGTTGTATAAATCGTTCTAGCATGTTTTCGTTTGAAATAGTTGGGTAGCGAATGAAACCACCACGCCGGTAAGACCTAGTCGGCCTCTACCGGAGCAATTTTCATATCAGACTTAAGAGAGTTAATACCCTCTGTTACCACCCGATCGGTCGGTTCTAAGCCGGAAAGCACAATAAAGTTCTGTCCGTTATCGTCGGGGGTCACCGTAATTTCCTGAGGTTCTACCTGGTTGCTATCGTTTACAACATAGATAAACCGCTTGTTCTGAATCTCGTAAGTAGCTGCCTGGGGCACCACCAAGGCCGAATCCATTTCAGAAGGTATCTTCACCGTAGCGCTACTTCCGCTGCGTAGTAACCCATCCGGATTATCAAAAGTAGCCCGTAAGGTAGCCGATCCGGTAGAAGAGTTGATCAAACCGCTTACCGCATCAATAACACCTTCTTCATCGTATTCTCTTCCATCTACCAGAACCAGTTTCACTTCTTGCTGGTTTTCAATTTGCCCGCCTTTTTCTCTTTCCAGTACTCCCCGGGATAAGGTCAGGAAGTCTTTCTCGTTTACTGAAAAATAGACCCTCACTTTGCTGATGTCTGAAATAAAGGTAAGTGGCTCAGCGATATTGCTATTTACCAGGCTACCAATACGGTATGGGATGATACCAATAATGCCATCAACCGGGCTTTTAATCAACGTATAGTTTAAATTGGTGCGGGCATTCTGTAATGAAGCCTTAGCCTGCTCCAGTGCTGCCTTCGCTGACTCCTGGGAGTACTGGGCCGAAGTAAGTGCATACTCACCTACAATGTCACGTTCTACCAGGGGGCGTTGCTTTTCTACTTCCATCTGGGCGGCATTCAGGTTGGCTTGAGCCACCGCTACATTAGCCTTTGCTGAATTGACCTGCTCATTGAATTCATCAGAGTTGATCCTAAACAAGAGTTGCCCCTTTTTTACTCGGGCTCCTTCGTCTACATAAATTTCTTCCAGATACCCTTCTACCCGAGGGCGAAGCTCTACGGTTTGAATACCTTCTACTGTGGCCGGGTAGCTCTTGTTAGTCACTACGCTTTGATAAGAGAGCTTCTTAACCGGATATTCCTGCACTTGCGCTGTCTGGAGGGTATTACCTTTACTATCACCAGTGCAAGATTGAAGAAAAATTTCTAAGGGAATGATTAATATGGCTGTAATGAAACCTTGCCAAGAATTTTTTAGCATACTCAAAAAAAGTTAAGCCGCAAAAGTAACCATCTGTGGCAGTTTTTGACCAACACAATTTTCTGGATATTTTGGACAATTTGGAAATTTTTTTGTTTCATAAGTAAATAATAAAACGCAATAAGCTTACTTTAAATCCATTATTTCCTAATTCTAGCTAAAAACTAAAGGGTAGTAGAGGGGTGTTGTATTTGGATTATTGAGAATAAGCTTCAATTTGCGCTCAATCTCTGATACGTATCAGAAGAAAGAATAGTTTTCATTTTAGCCTTATGAAAAACAAAAAGAATACAGATATCAACCCTATTACTTCTTGCCATGCGAGGGTAGAAAAACAGTACAAAAGACATACACAATTTGAAATTTTGTGGTTTAAGGATAATTTGGGTTCATGTTGTCAAAAAATCGACCATCAGAAACACCGTATTCCGAATAACAGTATTTTTTTTCTGGGTAAAGGACAGATCCATCAACTTTGCTCGGATGCCGAAGGATACTCCATTTGTTTTTCGGGTGAATTTTTTCAATACGGCGATAATAGTAAGCTGAGAATCATCTTCAATCCCTTTATTGATGAACCCATCTTTCCCGATGAAGAAACTTCAGAGCAACTGGAAAGTATCTTGAAACTGGCTTTAAAAGAAGCACAAACAACCAATTACCAGCCGGTTATTAATTCGTACCTGGAAGCGTTTCTTTACAAGCTAACCTTGCTGCGCCCCGAAATTAAGTTTACCCAGGACCGGTTTCATCGATTAGAGAACCTTTATCAGCTAATAGAGAAGCATTACCTAACCGAACGAAAGGCTTGCTTTTATGCCGACAAAATGGGGCTCACTACCAAGAGGTTGAATGAAATCCTTAAGAACAAGGTAGGTCTAACTGTCACCCAGTTGCTGCACAAGGTAATTACTGCCGAAGCGAAGAAAATGATTGCCAAGGGTGATAAAAGTATAAAGGAGGTTTCTTTTGAATTAAGGTTTAGTGAGCAGGCATATTTTAGCCGGTTTTTTAAAAAGCAGACCGGTATGAGTCCAGAAAAGTTTGCCAAGATTATTCAGGAAGCATGATGGTCGTTATTGGACATTTTTTGTTCAATAGCGGGCAAATTTATTCCCCTTTATCAGGCTTTATTGACCAAAATCCGTGATTTTACAGATGGCATTAGAATTGACAGATTCAGGATAAAAAGTAGCATTTGCTTATGTTATTCAACTACCTAAAAATCGCTTTCCGGAATCTCCAGAAAAATCGGGTATTCAGCCTGATCAATATTGTGGGTGTGGCTATTGGAATGGCCGGTTGTCTGCTGATCCTTCACTATGTACGCTATGAGTTTAGCTACGACCGATTTCACCCCCGGGCTAACCAGATTTACCGGGTGACTTATCATACGTACGAAAGCGGGCAGGAAACTGTAGCCAGTGCTGCTGCCGTACCCGCCGTGGGGCCAGCCATGAAGAGTAATTTTCCCGAGGTGATGGAGTATGCCCGGTTCGTTCCCTTCAGCGGTATTATTACATATCACAAGCCTGACGGTAATTCGGTGGTCTTCCGGGAAAGTAAGATGCAGATAGCTACCCCTTCGGTGCTGACCATGTTTAACTTTCCGCTGATTGAAGGAGATACGGCTACGGCTCTAGAGGGAGCATTCAAAGCGGTACTTTCAGAGTCAGCTGCAAAAAGATATTTCGGTAATGATGATCCTCTTGGCAAAACACTTGCCTGGCAGGATGGTGAATCTTTTCAGGTAACGGGAGTGATGAAAGATGTACCGGCTAACTCTCATATAAAATTTGATTTTCTGGTCTCCTACGAAACGATCAACAAGTTATCCGAGAACCAATCGGAAACCTCCTGGGACTGGTATGATTTCAACACCTACGTGCTACTGGATGATCAAGCTGACTCTCAGGAATTTCAGGCAAAATGGGATCAGTGGCTGGCCAAGGAGCGGCAGGAAGAATGGGAGAAGGGTAATTTTCATCAGGCATTTGTATTGCAACCGCTTACCGACATTCACCTGTACTCTCATCTGGTGCAGGAGTCTGAGCCGGAAGAACAGGGTAATGGCGATGCGGTCTATTTCTTGATTATCATTGCCGGGTTTATTTTGCTGATTGCCTGGATTAATTATGTGAACTTATCCACTGCCCGGGCTATGGAGCGAGCGGGTGAGGTAGGCGTTCGCAAAGCAGTAGGGGCTCATAAAAAGCAACTGATTACGCAATTTCTGCTGGAGGCTATGCTCATAAACTTTCTGGCGTCCTTAATTTCTATCATTTTGGTAACGCTGGCCTTACCTTATCTGGTTGAGCTTACCGGGCGGCGGGTGGATATTGACCTGATCAGTCAATCCTCCTTCTGGTTGACGCTATTGCTTCTGTTCTTGGGAGGGACAATGCTATCCGGCTTTTATCCGGCAGTCATGCTTTCTTCTTTTGACCCGGTAACGGTGCTGAAAGGCAAGCTGCATACTTCAGGCCGGGGTATTCGTTTGAGAAAAGCGCTGGTAGTTTTTCAGTTTGGTACCTCAGTAGCGTTGATTGCCGGTACACTGGTGGTGTATCAGCAACTCAGGTTTATGCTAAGGCAGGATTTGGGCGTCAATATAGCTCAGATGGTAGTATTAAAGGGTGCCGGAGCGACAGACTCTACCTACGAGAACTCGCTTAACACCTTTAAAACGGAGATGCTTCGTAATGCAAGTATCAGTAGTGTTACGGCAGCGACCAATGTGCCGGGCGACGAAATCTTCTGGGCCACTGGCGTTCAGCGATTAACCGGTGGGCCGGAAAGCAGCCTGACTTTTTATAATGTAGCGATTGATTATGAATATGTACCGTCTTTTGGACTAACCATGGTTGCCGGGCGAAATTTCTCTACTGCCTTTGAAACTGACCGGAACGGAGCATTACTGAATGAAGCCGCTACCCGCGACTTATTATATGCTTCACCGGAAGAGGCCTTGGGAGAGCAGGTACGCGTAGGGGGCGATACCTTAACCGTTGTTGGGGTAATGGCTAATTACCACCAGATGGCTCTGAAATATGCCCAGTCACCAATGGTGTTTCGCCTCAACCCGGCCGCCGATAACTTCTATGCCATTCGGGTAGAAACAGCTGATATGCAGGAAACGTTGGAAAGTATACGACAGCAATGGCAAGCTTCTTTCCCGGGCAATCCGTTTGACTATTTCTTCCTCGACGAATTTTTTAACCGACAGTATCAACCAGACCGGCTGTTTGGGCAGGTATTTACCCTGTTTTCCGGTCTGGCTATCTTTGTTGCTTGCCTGGGCTTATTCGGACTGGTTTCCTTTACTACCGTGCAGCGTACTAAGGAGATTGGGGTTCGCAAAGTATTGGGTGCCTCGGTCAACCATATTGTGAGTCTGCTGTCTCAGGAGTTTATCCGCCTCATTGTGTTGGGAAGCATCCTGGCCATTCCGCTAGCCTATTGGGTAATCCATCGCTGGCTGACAACGTATCCTTTCCGGATTACAGTGAGCTGGTGGTTCTTCCTTCTGTCATTTGTGCTTGTGCTGCTAATTGCCATGATTACCGTAAGCTACCAAACCACCAAAGCTGCCCGGGCTAATCCTGTTAAATCGTTGCGGTATGAATGATATAGCTGTGCTTAAGGCTCTATATAAAATTCAAAAAGAATGATTCGAAGTTACCCGAATCATTCTTTTTCTTTCTTGTCTTCATTATCAACATTCATATGAAATCCGCTTCCACTTAAGTTCATATCTACCACTGCTTTTCCATTCTCGATCACCCTCATGTATCCACCGTTTTCGCTAAAATCCATGATAACCGTATCCTGATTATCATCAACATACATACTAAAGCCCTTCTCATCAGCCCTGATAGATACTTTACTACTGCTGTCGTTGATATTAAGGTTAAAGTTTATATTTTCATTTTCACTCGTTTTACCCTTCTCCTTGCCAGTAACCTTTTTTGCATTGGTTTTTGCAACGGCTTTGCTGTAGGCGTACGATGATGATGTTTTGGAAATATTTTTCTTTTCAGTTTTTTCTTTCTGCTTTGCTATTTCTTTTTCCTTTTCCTTAGGATTTTCCTTTGTTGTAGCGAGTAATAAGCTGTCAATCAGAGGTTGGTAAGTTTGCATTTTCCGGTTGCTGATTTTTTTCCCTTCTACAAACATTCTCTCGACATTTCCCGCACTATCTACTTTGGCAAACAGGTGTCGGCCATCGGGCAATTCAGCATTAATGGTACTTAGTCCTTTCTTGGGAGGCTCCTGCTTGCCATCCACTACTACAAAAGACATGAAGATGATGCAGGAAAAGAAGAACAACGTGACGACCACCCCTTCTTTATAGGAAGGTAGTGAGGGGTTGCCTCCGAACAGGTTTTTAATGCGGTTTAAGAAGCCATCTTTCTTATTTAAAAAAGGGAGTGCCATGGATGGTGTATTTAGGTTTAGTTCTTGAATAGAGGTTAATGCTTTGGCGAGAATCAGTTTGTCATTCTGAGTAGAGACTGCCCAGTTATCACAGCATTCTTCCCGTTCTTTACGGATGATTGCCGAGATCCACCAGGTGGCCGGATGGAAGAAAAACAAAATCTCAATCACGATCTGGAAGATGTTCACGATGTAATCATTGCGCCTTACGTGAGCTAGTTCGTGGTGCAGGATAATTTCCATTTCCTGCGGTGAAAGGTTATTAATAGCCACTTCCGGTATTAAAATCACTGGCTTGAAGTGACCTACTACAATTGGGGAAGTTATTTTAGTGCTTACTACTGTTCTGACTGGCTTCTTAATGTCAAATTTCGTCCGGATAGCTTCCACAACATCCAGCAAACAGGTTTCAACGGGCTGGACAAACTTGCTTTTAAGACGCTCGATGTAGATCAGCCCACCCAGGTTCTTTAAAATGAGCATGCACATTCCGATAAACCACAGAAAGACAATTAACGGTAAGTATCCGGTATATAATTGCAGAAAGGCCTCCAGCAGGTTGGTATCAGTATAAGCCGCTGGTAAGGTACTTCCGGCAACCGCATTTTCCTGGTACTGATTAATCAGGTTGAGTTGCTTGATGAAAGTAACCGTGGCCGTGATAGGGAATAAGACCAGGGCAATCAGCGAAATGTTGTAGCGAGCCTGAGCACTGGCTGACCGCATGATTAATAAAAATATCCCCAATGTAATGGCAATCAACAGGCCTTGCCATAGCATGTGAAGCAACATTAGGCCAAGGGCAAAAACAGTTTCTTCGGGAAGGATTTGATAAATAAAATTATTCATGATTGTCTTCCTTTTCTTTGGATTGGATAAACTTCTTGATCTGCTCTAGTTCGTCGGGTGATGTTTTGTAGTTGCCCAATGCGTTCATCACCAGTTTAAATGCCGAGCCTTTGTAAACGGACTGCATCACTTTATCGAGAAACTTCTCCTGCACCTGTTCTTTTTTAATACCCGGCCGGTAGATATGACTTTTTCCACTAAGCTCACGGGATAGTAAACCCTTTTCGTGCATGATCTGCATCAGTTTGAGCACGGTAGTGTAGCCTACATCTTTGTGTTGACTCAGCTTTTCGTGTACTTCTTTCACCCTTGCTTCTTTCATTTCCCAGAGTACCTGGAGTATTTCTAACTCAGAATCAGTAGGGCTATAGTTCTTATCTCTCATAACATACGAAACCTTTCGTATCAAATGTACGAAGGTTTTCGTAACAAGCAAATGCATGACAGGAAATTTTTATCAAACAAGGCTCGTAAAAATGCCAGCTGGCTTTTGTCGTTGGAATAGCAATCAGGTTAGTCGAAAAAAAAAGACCAACGCTGGGGCTGGTCTTCTTTATTGGGTTTATGCTAAGAAATGATCCTATAAATTGTAAATAGCCTTTAATCCTTCTTTGAGCGAGGTAGGTTTACGTCCAAGCAGGTTTTCCAGGTCAGAGCTTGCTTCTTCATGCAACCCGTTTTTAATGTCAGTGCTAAAAGCGGCGGTAATCTGAATTAAAAATTCGGGTACACCCACCTCTTTCATCTGTGCTTCAAAAGCTGCTTTTTCAGCCGGTGTATAAGTTACCTCTTGGCCTGATAAGTCCGTGAGTATGGCTGCTATATCGGCGAAAGAATGGGACTCACTTCCGGTAATATTATAGGTTTTGCTATCACTACTCTTTTCTAACAAAACGTTCGCTGCTGCTTCGCCCATTTCGCTTCTCAGCGCATACGGTACTTTTCCCGATCCTGCGGGTAGGTAAATGCCGGTTTCAAAAACCTTATCCCCCGCAAACATAGGGACGCCCTCCGTATACAATGTATTGCGTAAAAAGGCATAGGTTAGTCCACTCTCTTTAATATAATCTTCTGTTTGAAAGTGACTTTTCATAAGTTCGTTGGCGGCCGACTCAGAGTTTTTCATAGACACTCCGGTGTAGGCAAGGAATTGCACATTGGCTTTTTTTGCTGCATCCACCACATTTTTATGTTGCTCCAGGCGTTTCATATCTACGCCAGATATTAATAAAACCTTATCAATTCCCTGCATTGCTTTATCAAGGGAGGCAGTGTCGTCGTAAGTGCCAATACGTATATCAACCCCTTTTTCTTGTAAGTCAGCGGCTTTACTTTCATCACGCACCAAAGCCGCAATCTGGCTGGCCGGTACTTTTTTTAACAAATTTTGTATGACTATTCTTCCTAAATGCCCAGTGGCTCCTGTTACTAAAATCATATTCATATATTTTTGATGATGATACAAAATTAAGGTATCTTTACTATACAAAGTATACTACTATACTATTGTATAGCACTATACGATAGTATACCAACGTAGTTATCACTTATATGAAAAAGTCTTATTTTAATGGTATTCAGTGCCCCAAAGAATACGTGCTGGCACTAAACGACACACTGAATGTGGTTACCGGAAAGTGGAAATTGGCGATTGTGAGCACCTTGCTTTTTGAGAAGAAAAGGTTTTCGGAAATACAGAAAACAATCCCTAATATCACTCCCCGAATGCTTTCTAAAGAATTGAAAGAGCTGGAAATTAATGGGATTGTGAGCAGAAATGTCTATGACACTACTCCCGTGTTGGTTGAGTATGAATTAACCCCATCCGGTAAAATGTTAAATGAAGTGATTGATAAAATGGTAGAGTGGGGTATTGAACATCGGGAAAAGATCATCTCATAGACCTGTTCTGTTAATGAGATTAGAGTTTATTTCGATCATAAGTAAGAACCATTTTCTATTGAAGTCTTATCTGACTAGGCCGGTAAGTGTTATCGGAGGTGGTCAGTGGGAGACTGGCCTCGTGCTGACTGCCAACTGTTTCCTGGTACGCCTTTAAAAGAAAATCAGAAGAATGTCTATCACTTCGTTTTCCTAAAAAGATCGTATTCCGACCCGTTCAATATTCCACTATCTCGTTCGTACGTTGGCGGGGAATGAGGAATAACTCTTTCTGACGTCCATCCAGGTAGCGTACGGATTCTCCATCAAAAAAGGCGTCTTCTTCCATCATCATCCGGATCTCCTTATCCCATTCAGGTAGATGCACCGCGGCATTTAATTCAATAGAATAAGCCGTATTGGCATACATCGGATAGTCTCCGTTAAAGGGCACCCCGTCCTGCTGGTCCCACATGCCGATGGTAGGGCCCGAACCGTGGCCATAGTAGCCAATCGGGTGTGTGTAAATAGTAGGTTTGATTCCCTCTGCTTTGGCCTCTTCCAATGCTGACTTCAAAATCTCATTGCCTGTCCGGGCTACCTGGAAATTCTCGGTCAGGATGTCCATCAGGCGTAATGCGGTTTGGTGGGCTTTTCGCAGGTAGGGGGGAGCTTCGGTTTCGCTAGGCTTGAGCACGTAGGCATTTTCCTGAGTGTCAGTGTTCAACCGCAGGTAGGTAATACCGAAGTCAACATGCAGCAGATCACCGGGCATAATTACCTGTTGCTCTGGTCGCTTAGAAAAAGTACGGAGATGATCAAAGTTCTCAGGGTCGGCCCGTTGGGCATCCACGGTAGGATGAAACCAGGTGTCTAACCCTAGTTGGTTGATGCGGTTTCGGTACCACCAAACTACATCATCAGTAGTGGTAACGCCGGGAGTAACTACTTTCTCGGAGAACCCTTCGGCAATAATATGATGAGCAATACGGGTGATGCTTTCGTACAGTGTCATCTCGCGAGGGGTGCGGGTTTCCAGCCAGCCAATGGCCAGCTTTTCGGCTGATACTACCCGTTCAGCGTATGATGCCGATAAAGCACTCATTAAGTGCAGATAATCAGTATGGGCCAGCCCGTCGGCCTGGGCAAAATGTTCTGAAGTGTTAATACCGATCTGCTTAGGAGAGCGCTCACTAATGATTTTAGCCAGTCGTTTCCACTGGTCTGGTTCTTCTTCCGGATTCCAGGCTTTTTTAAATAGATTGCCCACATCATAACGAGCCACCGCCAGACACTCAACCGTATCGGCCCCTTCGGGATGGTACACCACCAGCATAGTGGTTCGACGAGCGGAAAGCCAGGTAGGGGGGAGAAATGTTTTTAGAACCGGGTCTTCGTTGTATTCGCGGGAGATTAGCAGCCAAAGGTCAATGCCGGTTCGCTCCATCAGTTGAGGGAGGATCGTACGGGCTCGTTCTTCCAGGATTTCTTCTTCTACCTGCGCTCGCTCTTCCAGGTTCAGAATCTTCGGTAACGCGGATTGGGCAAGGGTAATAGTGGCGATGGTCAGGAATAAAGCACCGGTGAGTAGGAGTCTTTTGCTCATCTTAATGTGTAGTATCAATCAACTCCAAATCTACAAAACGGAGAGTAGGGTTCCTAGTGTTGTATTAAGAGCAGGTGAAGGGGCTATCAGCGGTAGGCAGGATGCGGTTCAGAAGACCATTAACTAAACAGAAGCCTTCCGCCTTCTGCTAACTGCTTACCTCTTCGGCCACCATAATAGAGCAAGAAATCAAGGGGAGCAGCGAAGCTAATATAAAGTTACTTTATCGGGTTTTCTGATACAAATACACCAGCTCAGAGAAATTAGGGTTCTTGACCAATCCGGCATTCTCAAAGCCGTTCTTCTCGGCTACCCGCTTAGAACCTTCATTATCCGGGGTGATAAATGCTTTAAGGGTAGTAAAAGGTAAATGTTCAAAAGCATATCGGGCTAGTTCCGCTACAATTTCAGTAGCAATACCTTGGCCCCACCAATCGGTAATCAGGGCATAAAAAAGTTCGGCTTCTTCTTCGTTGAGAGAATTGTATCCGCACGCCCCAATAAACTGTTGGCTGGCTTTCTCATCAATGGCAAAAGCCAATAACGGGTTTTCAGTTTCGTACAGCGAAATGGTCAACTGCATGAGGTGTTTCGAACCTCGCTCGGTGGTCGTTTCCTCATCAAAAGCCAGCGTTGACGTAATCCGCCGGTCGCCCAGCAGAGCGATAAAGTGAGCTTCATCTTCCGGAGCAAATCTGCGAATAAGCGTGCGCTGTGTTTCCAGAGTGTGAAATGCTTTCATAGGGTTATGTTATTGCTAGGTAAAGCCATAAATATACTTCACAGTAGTTTTCCTAGAATGGTCTATATATGACTAAACCTGCTCTATGGAGTATAAATATAAACATATCCCTTAAGCAACAAAGTATCATTAATACCGAAGCGTCCAGCTTAATTGAGAGCGGTCGCCCTGGCGGAGCTTATCGAACAGAGTGGGGGCATCGTGAAAATCTGTAGTGGCGGTCAAGAGTTGATCCCAGCGGTCGTCTTTGAGCAGGTCCAGCACGGTTTGCTTGCGGCGGGCGTAGTTCCAGCGGGCCTGTTGGTGAGGGGGGAGGGTGGATACCTGGGAGCTGATGAGCCGCTTGCGCTGCTGATGAAAAGTGCCGCCCAGATTAACTTCTACCGGGCGAGTACCGTACCAACTCATTTCTATTACTTTTCCTTCCATGCCGATAGCGTCGATGCAGGTTTGCAGTCCGGCACTACTACCGCTGGTATGAAAAGCTACATCAAAAGGGTTTTCCTGAGAGGTATAGCTTGTGAAACCCTGTTGCTGGGCCAGTGTCAAACGTTGTTTGTCATGTTCTGCAATGCATACATGAGTTCCGGGAAATTGACGAGCCAGTTGGGCTACCAACGATCCGACTAAACCCATTCCTACTACCAGAATACGATCTCCGGCTGAGATTCTGCTATCCCATACAGCATTTAGGGCTGTTTCCATATTGCTGGCCAGAACGGCTCGCTGCGGTGGAATTTCATCAGGAATAACAGTTACATCGCCTTCCCGCACTACGCAATGCTGCTGATGAGGGTGTAACAAATGCACGTACTTTCCCTGAAGCGCTTCGCTTCCCTGAGTAACGCGCCCTACCAGGGAATACCCGTACTTGATCGGAAAGTCAAAACTACCTGCCATATACGGCACTTGCATGGAAGTATGGAGTTCCGGAGGAACCAGCCCGGAAGCTACTAACTGCTCGGTGCCGCTGCTGATGAGAGAAAATGCAGTTTCAATCAGGCATTCGCCAGACGAACGTGCAGGAAGAGGTTGAGATTGAAGGGAAGATTTCTGATTAGAAAGATGCCAGAGTGCGTTAGTTTCAGTCATGATCCATCTCGCCTACAAACATAAAGGTATCTCCGATGGGCTTAAAGTAAAAACGGTCAAACTGTACAGCTTCCGTAACCGAAGCAATAGAGGGTAGAGTAAAGCTATCCAGTCCTGAGCCGAAAATCAGCGGGGCAATATGGAGTTGCAGAATGTCAATCGACTTTTGAGCTAGAAAGTTAGAGGTCGTAGTGGAACCACCTTCTACATAGACCGAATACAACCCTTTCTCAAATAAAAGTGATAGGATATCGGTGCAGGGAATTTTTCCGTCAGAATCGGGGGGCAGCTGCGAGTATTCGGCATTTTGTAAGCAGGGGTCATCTCCAGTACCAATGATAAGCACGGGTTCCTCGCTCTGCGCTTGTAAACTGCTGAAATCACTCTCGGTAGAGCACAGAACAACTTTGCGGGGATTCTTTCCTTCTACCAATCGTACCGTCAGGGCCGGATGATCGTAGTTAAGAGTGTGCGACCCAATCAGGATGCTGGAACACAGGGCTCGCATCCGATGGGCATGCACCAGATTATCTTCATTGCCAATCCATTTGGAATCTCCTTCCCGGGTAGCAATTTTTCCGTCCAGCGACTGAGCAAAGTGCGTGATAGCAATAGCTCTTTTCCGTTCTTTTGCCTTTAGCGGTAAAAAGCAGTAAGGCATGTAGGTAGCTAGAAAATCGATAATCTCTTCATCGAGCTCATACACATAATCCAGTACCAGAACGGTGCTCTCCAGATAGAATACTGTTGATTTATGATGTTGTATTTCGGCTTCAGGGTCAACCATTACAAGCACCAGCGAGCTTTGGGAGTCGGGCACCGGCAGGCGATTTACATATACTTCACATTTTTCTCCAAAGTTGATAAAGCAAAACCTGATGGTTTCCGAACTCTTGGAAATGGTTTCTTTCAGTAGGAGTAATCCCCGCCAGTACGTCGCTAATGCCATAAAAAATCAGTGTGCGTTATTGTTGTTGTTTGATAAATTTATCATATGCCCCATAAGCGTCTGCTTTGTTTTCAGGTACTGTAAATTTTCCTGATGGGGTTTTATTTCTAGAGGAACCCGGTCGACCAGTTCAATACCTGAGCTGGCAAAGCTGACAACTTTTTCCGGATTATTGGTCATCAGTTTGATGGATGTAACATTCAGGTCTTTCAGCATCTTGATAGCAATATCGTACTCTCGCTCATCAATCTCAAAGCCCAGATGTAAGTTGGCTTCAGCGGTGTTTAAGCCTTCGTCTTGCAGGTTATAGGCTTTCATTTTATTAATCAGGCCAATGCCTCGCCCTTCCTGCCGCAAATAAATAATAACTCCTCCTTCTTCACCAATCCGGCGCATCGCCTCGTGCAGTTGCTCACCGCAATCACAGCGCAAGGAGCCAAATACATCACCGGTCATGCATTCTGAATGGATACGAACCAATACTGTTTTTGAAACATCGGTTTTCTCTCTAACCATAGCAATATGCGGCATTGGGTTATTTTCCTCGTCAGCATAAGCAATGATTTTAAATGTGCCATAAGGGGTGGGAATTGGGGTTTCTGCCTGTCGTTGTAGGGGCTTCATAAGTATCAAAATCCTCCCAGCAGCGCAAAGAAGCATCTGCTGCATCTAAATAGTAACTAACAATTTGTAAACATACGGAGTATCCGACTGATTTCCCAACCAAAGAAAGCGGAGAGATACTCCTTGGTAGCAACGGGTTCGCCTGAAGAAAGTTAACCTACCGGTAATATGGTTTTACAAAAATCCGTAACTTTCTGTCTACCTAAAAATAATACTTCTTGCTACTACACTCCTTATCCCATGAACCAATCTATTGTAGTGATCGGCAGTTCTAACATAGACATGATCGCCCAGGTTTCTCATTTTCCCAAACCCGGCGAAACGGTCGGTAACGCCCAATATAGCCAGGCCTATGGTGGAAAAGGAGCTAATCAGGCAGTGGCTGCTGCTCGGGCCGGTGGAGGAGTTACCTTCATTACCAGCGTAGGCCATGATCTGTTTGGGCAAACCATGCTTCAAAATTTCATCAATGAAGGAATCAATACTGATTACATCGTTCAGCAGCGACAGACCCCTAGCGGTACGGCCCTTATTCTGGTAAACGAAGCCGGAGAGAATTGCATTGCCGTAGCACCAGGGGCTAATGCCGAACTTTCTTCTCAACTTATTGACGAGGCCCGCATTGCAATTTCCGGAGCCGAGATCATTCTGCTTCAATTGGAAATCCCGGTGGAAACAGTCTCTTATGTAGCAGACTTGGCTAGCAGCTTAGGAAAAAAGGTGATGCTGAACCCGGCACCAGCTCAGGCTTTAGATGATAGTCTGCTCAAAAAACTTCATTTTTTGGTGCTGAATGAAACTGAGGCTGAATTGCTAGTGGGGCATCCGGTACAAAATCAGCAGCAGGTTGCCGAGGCCGCTCAGCAACTGCTGCAAAAGCGGATAGAAACCGTTATCATTACGCTGGGGGCACGAGGGGCTTATTTTGCTACTCGTCGCGAGCAACAGATGGTGCCAGCCTACCGGGTGCAGCCGGTAGATACTACCGGGGCGGGCGATGTGTTTTGTGGCGCTTTAGCCACAGCTCTATCCAAAGGGCAAAAACTGGCTACAGCGGTACAGTTTGCCAATGCTGCGGCTGGTCTGGCCACAACCAAACTGGGAGCCCAACCATCGGCACCTACCGAAGATGCCGTAAAAGCCTTGATCAAAGAATACGCCTTCCAGCAGGAAGTGGATTTTTGATAGCATATTAGCTTGATTTAGTGTTATTATTTAGCGTAATAATTCCATTAGTTGGGGCATTATTCCTCATGTTGTTAATTAAGTTATTTAGCATTATGAGCATAAAAATCTGTATAATGCTCATTTTAAGCCTGTTTTATCCTTAAAATTTTTGTGGCACATCATTTTCATGGGTATTGGTAATTATTCACCATTAACCCTCTTACTCATGGAAAAATATGCTTTTATTTTATCAGTTGGTGTTTTGTTTGTAGGCTGCAACCACCAAGAACTGGAAAACAAACTGACCGAACTGGAAGCCGAGCGCCAGGAAATGATGGCGGCAACCGAATATAAAGATGCGACCATCACCAAATTCATGGAATCGATGGCATCAGTAGAAAACAATCTGCGGGAAATTCGCGCCCGAGAGATGAACATTGAGGTGACTCAGGGCGAAAAGGACTTGTCTACCGAAGAAACTGAAAAGCGCATTGTTGCCGATATTGAAGCTATTGACGCGCTGCTAGCCGAAAACCGTAAAACGATCCAACGTTTAAATCAACAACTGGCTGGAGCTTACGGTAAAAATGCCAAGTTGAACAAAACCATGACTAAGCTGAAGGATGACCTGATGCAGGAAATCCAACAACGTGAAACCGAGATCAGCAGCCTGAAAAGCACACTGGTGGCTATGGAAATGAAGATTGATACGCTCAATACTAATGTAGCTGATCTGGAAAAAACCAATATCTCTAAAGACTCGCTGATTCAGGAGCGAATCACTGAACTGCACGAAGCATACTTCATTGCCGGAACCTCTAAAGAGCTTGAGGAGAAGTCAGTGATTGATAAGCGAGGTGGAATCTTAGGTTTAGGCCGCACTACCACTTTGGCTGATAACTATAATGCTGGGGAATTCACCAAAATTGATACCCGCGAGCAAATTACCTTTCCATTACCTAGTGAGCACGTGAAACTGGCGACCGCTCACCCAGCCGGTTCATATCAGATCAAACACGATGACTCTTCTGAATCTGCCAACCTGATTATTCAAGACCCCGAAAAATTCTGGGAATCCTCTAAGTACCTGGTTATGGTTGTAAAATAAGAAAGTAGGAAGCAAGAGGCTGGGATTTATAGAATCTAAATTCCAGCCTCCAGCCTCCAGCCTCCGTTTTCCATTCACCTTCCTTTCTGATACACAACCTCGCCTCCTACCACCGTCATAGTAATCTGCGTTTCCCGTATGTCTTCCGGAGTTTCTTCAAGCAGATTCTGATCCATCACGGTAAAATCGGCTAGCTTACCGGCTTCCAGAGTTCCTTTCAGGTTTTCCTCAAAAGAGGCATAAGCGGCGTTAATTGTGTAAGCCCGCAATGCTTCTTCTACACTGATTTTTTGTTCAGGCACCCATCCTTCGGGATTCTGCCCGTCCAGTGTACGGCGGGTAACTGCCGCGTAAATACCCTCCAGCGGGGTAGGAGGTGCCACAAACCAGTCGCTGCCGAAAGCGATGCGGGTTCCGGCATCCAGCAGGGATCGGAAAGCATAGGTGGTTTTGCTGCGTTCAGGTCCGATTACTTTTTCTGCCCAGCGCCCATCATCAATAGCATGATAGGGTTGCATGCTGGCAATAACGTTCATTTCAGCAAGGCGGGGAATATCATTCGGAGCAATGTGCTGCACATGCTCAATACGGAAGCGGCGGTCACGTTCACCGTTTTCCTGAATTACTCGTTCGTAGGTATCCAGCAGCAAACGGATGGCCCGGTCGCCAATAGCGTGAATCATGAGCTGCATCCCGGCACTATCGGCCTTTTTTGCCCATTCGTACATTTGCTCGGGTTCAGTCACCAGCAAACCCGATTCGGTGGGAGCATCAGTAAACGGTTGAAGAAAAGCAGCTGTATGCGACCCTAACGAGCCATCCATAAAGCCTTTCAGTACTCCAATCCGCAACCATTTATCTCCTCGGCCTTGTTCTTTTACCTTGGTTACTAACGACTCCCACTCCCGGATTGGCATACCGGCGTAAATACGGGTTTTAAGGTGGCCTTGCTGGTGAAATCGCTCCAGCACATCCAGGTCATCGCTCATGTGGTGTACTGAAGTAACACCCTGCTCAGCTACGTAGCGCATAGCCGCTTCCAGGGCTCGATCTTTCAGTTGATCGGTGGGTTCGGGCATTTTCTGATCTACCAAAGCCATAGCATTATCTTTCAATACCCCGGTCAGGTTATTTTCCTCATCCCGGATGATCTCTCCCCCTTCAACATCGGCAGCATCGCTATTGACTCTGGCAAATTTGAGCGCAGCCGTATTCGCCAATGCCATATGTCCATCCAGACGATTAATCCAGACCGGATTCTGCTGAGTTACGGAATCTATCCAGTTGCGGTGAGGGAGTTCGCCACCCCAGTTCTCATGGTCCCAGTCGCCTCCGGTAATCCAGGTGCCTGGCTCAACGGTTTTGGCAAAATCCCGGATGCGGCTAATGAATTCTTCGGGGGTGGAAGCATCGCGCAGTTGTACAGACGAAAGTCGGGATCCACCAGTGACAAAGTGAGTGTGAGCATCGATGAACCCTGGAGTAACAAACTGCTTGTTCAGGTCAAGAACTTGGGTGCTGTCGCCAATATAAGCTTCAATCTCCCGGTCGGTGCCCACTGCCATGATGGTGTCGCCGCCAATAGCCAGGGCTTGGGCTTCGGGTTGGCTGGGATTTCCGGTCCAGATGGTAGCATTGGTAATGACAAAGGTAGCTGGCATATCAGGTGTGGTTTGGCAGTGCGTTAGCAGAAAAGCACTAAAAAGTAAACGGATTAGATGGACGGTTTTCATACAGCCTAAAAGATACAAAAAACAATGAATTAGCGAATTGGTTGGAAAAGAAGGAGTGAAAGAGTTGTGAAGGGAAAGACGGAGGCGGGTGAAGGAGGTTAGGAGTCAGAAGACTGAAGTCGGAACCGTACTTAAACCAATAATCAACAATTTAACAATTAAGCAATAAAACAAACACTACATGAACCGACGTAATTTTACTCGTACGTTAGCCGTAGGGGCCGGAGCTTCTGCACTGTATTCGCCATTATCGTATGCGGCCCGCCAGCGGGTTCCACCAGAAGATAAGTTAGGAATTGCTTTGGTAGGGTTAGGCGGCTACAGTACCGGACAGCTGGGACCAGCCTTACAGGAAACAGAGAACTGTTATCTGGCTGGAGTAGTAACCGGAACCCCAGAGAAAGAAAAGATATGGGCTGACAAATACGGCATTCCGGAAAAGAATATCTACAACTACGACACCTTTGACCAGATTGCCGATAACGAAGATATTGATATTATTTACGTGGTGCTGCCCAATTCCATGCACGCCGAATACACCATTCGTGCTGCTGAAGCGGGAAAACACGTGATTTGTGAAAAGCCTATGGCAATGAATGAGGAGGAGTGTCGGCAAATGATAGAAGCCTGCGAAAAAGCGGGAGTAAAACTATCCATTGGCTACCGGCTTCATTTTGAGCCTCATAATCAGAAAGTGATGCAAATGGCCAGTGAGCAATCATTGGGCGAAATCAACTTCGTACGGTGTGGCGCAGGCTACCGCATGGGCGACAACTGGGATCAGTGGAGACTCAAGAAAGATCTGGCCGGTACCGGTGCTTTAGGGAATATGGGCGTGTATGCCATTCAGGGAGCTTTATATGCCGTGGGTGAAAATCCTATCTATGTAAGAGCGCAGGAATTTAAAACCATGCCCGAGAAGTTTAAAGAAGTAGATGAAACCGTGAGCTTCCAGTTTGAATTTCCGAGCGGAGCGGTAGCTAACTGCGAAACCAGCCACAACGCCAGCATGAACTATCTTTACGTGACTGCCGACGAAGGCTGGATGCAATTAGACCCATTTTCACCGTATGGGGGTATTAAAGGTACAACGAACCAGGGGCCAATGAATCTTCCTCAGGTAAACCAGCAGGCCCGGCAAATGGATGATTTTGCGGCGCGCATTATGAACGACGAGAAAACCCCGGTTCCCGGCGAGATGGGCATGCGAGACGTTCAGATTATAGAGGGTATCCTGAAGTCCATTGAGAATGGTGGCGAAAAAGTGCCTTTGGAAAAACTAGCTTTTTAAAGGGTGGAATGATAGAGTCGGGAGCTTGGCGGTGGGTGCTTGGAGTAACTGGAGAACGGACCTCGAACATATATAACACTGAACTGAGAGGGGACGATTTCCATCTCTTAGTTCAGAACAATTAACAATTTAGCAATCAGCCATCTAACAATAGAGTCACCAATCCATTGAGCAATCAGCAATTATTTTGTAATATTACCGATATCAAGATCATTTAAGTGATTAGGTACGTATAGATTAATAGTATAAACTTTTTAAACTCAGATAATTATGGACTTATCCGATATTTTTGGAAAAAAGAAGAAAAAAAGCACGTTTCCAAACCTGGAAGCCCTGAAAACCATCAGCTTTATTACCGGCTCGGCTTTAGCGCTAAACAAAGCACTGAAGGCGAAAATACATGAGCAGCAGAAAGTACTCTTCAAAAAGCAGTATGAGCAGGAAAAGAAAGAGGAAGAGTTTGTGATGCTAATCGCTGGATTTGTGGGTGGTTTGGTAGCGGGTGCCATTACAGCCCTGCTGGTCGCTCCTCAGCCGGGTGATGAGTTCCGTCAGCGGATCATCGGTATGTTTGGTAATGGGCACGACGAGGAAACCGCCATTAAAGAGGCTTCTCAAAAAGCCGAAGAACTTGCCGAAACTGCCAAGCTAAAAGCTGAGAGAGCCGAGCGCAACATTAGCGATAACTAGAAAGCTTCGGTTCATTTAATTAGTACATAGCATTGATAGGCAAGGGTAATAAGTTACCAGTTGCCGAAAGAAAAGGACGCTTGTAAGAGTGTCCTTTTCTTTTTATGACACTTTTCGGAAAACCACTATCATGCAGCTATTTCCTGGAAGTGTGATCAATCATTTGAAGATCCATCAGTAGGGTTTTCTAAGAGAAAGATATCTTTCTATACGAATAAAAAACGCTACAACCTTTTCCAGCACCTTAGTGTCCTTAATCCAAATCAATAGTACAATATCGTATGAAGCAATTTCTTATCAGCAGCAGTTTGAGTCTGCTTATAGCCGCAAGCTTTAGTTCTTGCGAAGATGAAGGCGAATGTGCCTGTGTTGAGCCGATGCCCGAATATACGTATACGTTTGAGTCAGGTAAAGAAGGGTGGACCACCGGCTTTGCCGATTACCCGGTAGGAGAAGATGAGTTTTACGAGCTAGGAGCTGAGGTAGCAGCATTACCCTCACCGTTGGATGCTAACCAGAAGGGCATTAAAATAACCGGTAACAATCATAGCGATGACCTCTTCATGTTTCTTACTCGCCCCATAACCAACCTGGGAATTAACGCCACCTACCAACTGGTAGTAGAAATAGAAATGGCCTACAATGTCCCTGAAAACTCTGTTGGGATCGGAGGAAGCTCAGTGTATCTGAAGGCTGGCGCGGCTACGAAAGAACCCAAAGCAGTGCAGCAGGACGATTTCTGGCAAATGAATCTGGATAAAGGCAATCAATCGCAGCCCGGAGCCGACATGCAGGTGCTGGGCACTATCGGTACTGATCGGGAAGACTTTACCTATACATTGATTTCTGCCGATAACCGGGACAACCCTATGACTGTGAAAACTGATGACCAGGGTAAACTCTGGGTTATTATTGGCACGGACTCCGCTTTTGAAGGCATCACCACTTTATACTATAACCGCATTACTGTAAGGTTGCTGCCATAATCCTGTAGTAGCCGTATATCAAAAATAGTCTTTATACGTTGTACACTACGATGGATTTACGATCATGCAAAAAGGCGTTCGCGCGTTGACGAATTCATTATCCATCATTAGTATCAAATTTATCAGAAGAATTAACAAACTATGCAATATCTGAAAACCTTCGTATGGATCATGATGGTTTGGAGTGTGGTTTCAGTAGCCCAGGCCCAATCAAGTGAAAAACCTATGGTGAAAAAAATAGAAGTAACTGGCAGTGCCGAGCAGGAGATTGTCCCCGACGAGATATACTTCGGCATTAGCTTAAAAGAATATATTGGCGACAATAAAGATAAAGTTACGATTGATAAGCTGGAGCGCGAGCTTTACAATGCAGTTCGTAAAATTGGGGTAGAAGAGGAAGATTTTCGGATTGAAGATGTGCAAAGCTATAACTACGATTGGTATCGCCGGAACAAGCCCCAAAGAGAAGAATTTCTGGCTAGTAAAAAATACACCATCAAGTTTGAAAAGCTGGATGAGATTAATCGTTTGTTTGCGTATCTGGACCCCAAAGGTATTCAAAGCACTAACATTGACCGGTACGATCATTCAAAAATGGAACAATACGAGCAAGAACTGAAGATTAAAGCGTTGCAGAATGCTAAAGATAAGGCCCAATACCTACTCAGCGGCATTGGAGAGCGCATGGGCGGAGTGCTGGAAGTGACAGAGATTTACAACGGTGGCGGAGGCCCTCAACCTTATTATCAGTCGATGGCTTATGCCCGGGCTGAAGACGCTTCCATGCAGGCTCCGTCTATTGAGTTTCAGAAGATCAACCTGCGTTATGAAGTGCGCGCCGTGTTTGAAATTCAGTAACCTCGCCGATATACAAATTATCTTAGTCTAACAAACCCTTCTATCGTTTGCAATTCTTGGCTGTAGTGCATACTTTTGTGTGCTACAAGTCAATAAGCCCTTCCTGGTAAGGTCATTGATTTATAAAGAAGTGTGGAGAGACAGGCTCTTTGAAGCACTAGCAACCTTCCGATAAAGCTGGAAAGGTGCTAAATCCTGATTCGCCAATATGGTGAAGAATATAAATTGACGATTATGTTTCAGCAATTCCGTTCGTTACTGCCTACAGTTCGCATTTTTTGTTTACAGCATATGATGCCCGTTATGGGCTATTGTTGTTGTTTCTCTGCTTAATCCGCAATGGATAGCTGTATCCTGCTGCGCACTATTACCTTACACAATAACCAATCTAATCTTTAATTCTTATGTCACAGTCACTAAAATTTGAAACCTTACAACTGCATGCCGGGCAGGAGGTAGACACCACCACCCAGTCAAGAGCGGTACCTATTTACCAGACTACATCTTACACCTTTAAGGATGCTGATCATGGAGCCAATCTTTTCGCCCTGAAAGAGTTTGGCAATATCTATACCCGTATTATGAACCCCACCACGGATGTGTTCGAACAACGCGTTGCCGCGCTGGAGGGGGGAGTAGCCGCGCTTGCAACAGCTTCTGGACAAGCAGCCCAGTTTCTGGCATTAAACAACATCTGCCAGGCGGGTGATAACTTTGTGTCTACCCGTTTTCTGTACGGCGGAACCTATAACCAGTTCAAGGTTGCTTTCAAGCGTATAGGTATAGATGTGCGTTTTGTAGAAGGAGATGATCCTGCTGCGTTTGAGGCTAAAATAGACGAGAAAACTAAAGCGGTCTATCTGGAAACCATCGGTAATCCTGGCTTTAATATTCCTGATTTTGAGGCATATGGTGCCTTGGCCAAAAAGCACGGTATCCCTCTTATTGTAGATAATACATTTGGTGCAGGCGGCTACCTGTTTCGCCCTCTCGAGCACGGTGCATCCATCGTAACGGCTTCGGCTACTAAGTGGATTGGTGGTCATGGAACCAGCATTGGGGGAGTCATTATAGACGGTGGAACGTTCGATTGGGGTAGCGGTAAATTCCCGCAGTTTTCCGAACCTTCCGAAGGGTATCACGGTATGGTGTTTTCCGATGTGTTCGGGGTAAACAATCCACTAGGGTTGCCGAATATTGCTTTTGCT
The DNA here is from genome assembly GCF_022458895.1 of Roseihalotalea indica. The sequence continues at coordinate 109,767 of NZ_JAINFL010000005.1, forward strand.
ATTCGGGCTCGGGTAGAAGGGCTGCGTGACTTTGGTCCGGCGCTTAGTCCGTTTAATTCATTTCTATTACTACAAGGGTTAGAAACATTATCGTTGCGGGTAGAGCGCACCGTGAGCAATGCTCTGGAGCTGGCAACCTGGCTGGAACAACGTGATGAAGTAGAAAGTGTGAATTACCCTGGCTTAGCATCCAGCCCGTATCATGAACTGGCGAAGAAGTACCTGAAACGAGGTTTTGGTGGAGTACTGTCCTTCAAGCTAAAAGGCGAACTGGAGCGGGCCAAGACGTTTGTAAATAGCCTGAAACTGGTAAGCCATCTGGCTAACGTGGGCGATGCCAAAACACTTATCATTCACCCGGCTTCAACTACTCACCAGCAGTTGAGCGAAGAAGAACAGCTTCAATCCGGAGTGCATCCTACGCAGTTGCGAATCTCATCCGGTATTGAGCACATTGATGATATTAAAGCCGATTTGGAACAGGCATTTCAGAAAATTTCAGAGCCAGCGTTGGCGTAAGTTAAGTATGGTAGAAGAACATACCTTTCAGTATAATCAAACATTTCAGTTGGAGTCGGGCGAGTCACTGCCCGGCTTCCAACTTCTTTATTCAACCTACGGTACCCTTAATGCCGATAAGGATAATATTATCTGGGTGTGCCACGCCCTCACTGGTAATGCTAATGTGCTGGATTGGTGGAGCGGTTTATTTGGCGAGGGCCGGCTATATAACCCACGTGAGCATTTTGTGATCTGTGTCAATATGCTGGGGTCGTGTTATGGTTCTACGGGGCCGCTATCTATTAATCCCGAAACTCAGCAGCCCTTTTACCACAGTTTTCCTTCGTTAACCAATCGAGATGTTGTACAAGCATTTGACCTGCTCCGGCAGCATCTGGGATTCGGGCAGATTCACACCCTGATCGGTGGGTCAATGGGTGGTCAGCAGGCTCTGGAGTGGAGCATCATGCAGCCTGATGTTGCCCGGCATTTAATTCAGGTGGCTTCTAATGCCCAGCATTCACCCTGGGGCATTGCCTTCAATGAGTCGCAGCGTATGGCTATTCAGAGTGATGCCAGCTGGCCGGAAAACCAGCCCGATGCCGGATTGGTGGGCATGCGTACGGCGCGTTCTATTGCCTTACTGTCTTACCGGCACTACCGCACTTACCAAAAAACCCAGCAGGAATCTGCAACTGATAAATTAGACAATTACCGAGCGTCTTCTTATCAACGCTACCAGGGAGAGAAGTTAGCCCGCCGGTTCAACGCATTTTCTTACTGGACTTTGTCTAGCACTATGGACTCGCACAACGTGGGCAGAGGGCGAGAAAGTGTAGAAAGCGCATTAGAAGAAATTCAGGCAAAATCCTTGTTTGTGGGTATCAAAACCGATATGTTGTTTCCAGTAGTAGAGCAGCAGTTTCTGGCCGACCATGTGCCGGGTGCTGAACTGGCTATTATAGACTCAGACTATGGGCACGATGGTTTTTTGTTGGAGTTTGAGAAACTTACCCGGCATATTCTTGCATTTTATCAGAAAGCCAGCCAACCGCAGCCTTCCGTTTCCCTTACATCTAAGTAGCACCTGCGCATCAGGCATTACGAATTTCGCCACCGCCAAAAAACACCTGTCCACGAATGATTAGCTGCTGGCTGGCTTCAGGTGAGTACGTATGGTGATGCTTGCGCTTATCTTCAAAGCTGCCAGCAATTGGGGATACATCTACTTTCACATTCCAGTCGCTGGGTACGGTTATATCAACCCCGCCAAATAGTACAAAAACATCCAGTACCTGCACTCCGGGTTCCAGGTGGCTGTTAATCAGATTAATTTCATTACTTCCCATAATAGAGGTAACCCGTCCACCTCAGAATGAGCTAGAGGAAATTGTTTTCTCATTACCTCCCAAAATGGCTGATTCGTCAATAAAATCGAGGTCAAGCGAACCGGGCGCTCGTCTATTTACTCTTTTTTTTTCCTGAGAACGGCGCACCAGCAGGCTAATTCCGATGATAACAAAGATTAGCGGCCAGAATTGCCGGATGATGTCTCTGATAGAAATATTGAAAATATCGGATAGTAGAAATGCGGCTCCAATCCCTACCAGAGTGATGCCACCCCCCTTATTATCACTGGTGCCGATAATCAGTAGACCGATAGCGATCAGCAGGGTTTGCCAGGAAATAAGGTAATGGGGAAGTCCGAATGGAACAAGGTTAAAATTATAGAGGAGAAAGTAGATACCAAGAATTAAAAAAAGCAATCCTATGATAAGTCTGCTATCTGTACTGCGGGTGCTGGGCTGCATAGTATACCGAAGGTTAAGTGAGAAGCGTACCTTACTAAGGTAGTAAATGTCTCTTTCAAGCAAAAGAAAAAGGGCGCGTATCTGCGCCCGTAAAAAATCAGTCATCCGACCGAGTGCTTTTTAGCTTGTGCCCAAACCTTAGCTAAAAAAATCAAATCTGAGGAAGGAAAAATATCCTTTAACCTGATCAAGCAGGCTGTTAAATCCTTAAATAAAATTTAGGCATCCTCTAGTTGATAAGCAAACATACTTCCGTGTTTCTGCCGATGATTGGGGGTAATACGCATGTAAGAAATCCGAAAAAAGCTGTACCTTCTGGTAATAAATAATGCCAATACTCAACATTTTTGCTTAGTATATACAAGTAAAACCGTGTTTATAACCTGTTATATGGATATAATTGATAAAAATATTAGAAAATTGTATTTATTTAAAATAATATTCATATTTTTGTTATTATATACATATGTAAGATTTACTAGCAAACTAAACTTATGAGAACTTTCATTTTAATTATCGGGTACTGGTTGATGATCAGTGTTTCTTTATATGCGCAAGCACCTCACTCAGGAAGTGTAATCCTGACCAATCAAACCCAGGTAGAAGGCAAGGTTGATATTAACTCCTTCATCAATTCTGCTATCGTAACTACCCCGGATGAGCGGCAGCTTACCTATCACGCTTCTATGATCGACGAAATTGTAACCGTAGACGATTGTGATCAGATGCGCACATTCCGATGCTATGATTACCGTTCCAACAGCTTCTTTGATCGTATGGAAAAGAAACTTTTTCAGGTAGTCAGTGATGGATCAATTGTACTGTTACGTCGCGTTTTTGAGTATGATATCTTTGATGCAGATGATGAATACACAGTGCAGGAGTGGTACTACGTTACCGAAAAAAATAAAGTAGAACGTATCCGTAATTTCCGTCGGCAGGTGTTACCATTAATGAATGACTATGCTGAAGAAATGCAGGCATTCCGAAGCCGCAATAATATTAAACTACGTCGGTTGAATGACGAGGTGAGCATGTTCCTGATGGTATCGTACTACAACCGTCTGCATACGCTGGAAGAAGATACGGCTTTGAGCCAACTGACCAGCAAGTAACGATCTTTCTAGACTAGGCAGTAGGATTGGGAAACAGAAGGGAAGAATCTCCGTAGCTCAGGAAACGGTAATCGTGTTCAAGAGCATATTGGTAAATCGTATTCCAGTCGTCTCCTACAAAAGCGGCAATCAATAAAATTAGTGTAGACTTGGGTAGGTGAAAATTAGTGATCAAGCCCTGGCAAACCCGGAAGATATAGCCCGGAAAAATAAAGATCTCGGTTTCTCCTACCAAAGTTTCTAATCCCTTCCGGTCCATATACTCTCGGATCATTTGCATAGACTCGTTTCGGGAAGGAAGTTGATCAGCTTCGTGCTGATAAGGGTAAAGCTTAGGAATCTGAAAGGCTGCCTCAGGTTGGTGGCTTAACAACACCCCAAACCAATACAGGCTTTCCATGGTGCGGAGCGATGTTGTACCCACCGCCATCACCGGGCCGCTCGGGTTTAACAGCATTTCAATATTTTCTCTACTGACCACCATCTGCTCACTATGCATAGCGTGGTTCTGTATATTATCCTCTTTAATAGGCTGAAAGGTGCCCGCTCCTACGTGCAGCGTTAGCTCATTAAAAGTGACTCCCTTTTTCCGTAATTGCTCCAATACATCGTCTGTAAAGTGTAAACCGGCTGTAGGGGCGGCCACTGCACCCTGTGTCTTGGAGTAGACGGTTTGGTACCGCTGCCGGTCTTCTTCGGTGCTTTCCCGGTGAAGGTAGGGGGGGAGGGGTACTTTACCTGCCGCTTCTACCACCTCGGCAAAGGAAGCATCACCGTCCCACTGGAACTGCACATGTTTTTGCGTTCGATCGGCTAGTGTTGCCCGAAGGGTTATGTCTTTACCTTTAATCGGTAGGGTTAAAAGAATTTCCTGATCAGCCTTCCATTTTTTTAAGTTGCCAATCATACATTCCCAGATCGCAGTTTGGGTAGCGCTCATGGCCTGGCTCATTACGGTGCTCGGAGCAATGGGGTGGAGTAATAAAACCTCAATCAACGCCCCAAGCCCTTGTTCAGTAGTCGGTTTCCGGAAGTGAAGACGAGCGGGAATAACTTTTGTGTTATTGAAGCACAGGCAACTTTTTTCAGGCAGCCAGTCCGGTAAATTATAAAAGTGCTGATCCTGAATTTTCCCCTGTTGATATACCAGTAACTTTGCCTGATCCCGGTGAGCTAGTGGGTGTTTGGCAATGCGTTCGTCAGGTAAGGGGTAATCATAGGAGGTTAATGATAAAGACATGAGAAGTGCTACTTTTTATAAAGCACAAAACTACACGAATTTTAGTAGAAGCCGTTGCATTGCTACCTGGCGATTGTAAATTAGTCGGTTTATACGGCATACTATTAGATTATGAGAATACTACCTTACTACCTGACCCTGCTACTGGTCGGACTAAACTTACTGAGTCATGCTCAGTCAACTCCGGCACCTTATGATTCCAGTTTGTTTCAGGCACTTGAGTATCGCTTAATTGGCCCCTTTCGAGGTGGGCGCTGTACGGCGGTAACGGGCATCCCCAGTGAGCCACTGACATTTTTTATGGGAACAACCGGCGGCGGAGTCTGGAAAACCAAAGACGGTGGTGGTTCCTGGCAGAATATTTCCGACGGTTATTTTGATGTCGGTTCCATTGGTTCGGTAGAAGTTTCATTGTCTGACCCGAATGTGATATACGTAGGTACGGGTTCAGCTCCTCCGCGGGGAAATGTATCCATCGGTAAAGGTGTGTACAAATCAACCGATGGCGGCCAGAGCTGGGAAAAAGTGGGGTTAGAACAAGCCGGGCAACTGGGTAAAATTCAAATACACCCTGAGAACCCGGATGTGGTTTATGTGGCAGCCCTGGGAAATATTTTTGGCCCCAATACCGAGCGGGGTGTTTTCCGTAGTCAGGATGGTGGCAGCTCCTGGGAAAAGGTGTTATTCGTCAATGACAGCACCGGCGTAATAGACCTGGTGATGGACCCTAACAACCCTCGTATTCTGTACGCCGGAGCCTGGCAGGTAGAACGCAAACCCTGGACCCTGATTGATGGTGGAAAAGGAAGTGGTCTGTATAAATCAACCGATGGGGGAAGTACCTGGAAACGATTGGAAGGTGGGTTACCCACCGGTGTGCTCGGACGCGTGGGAGTGGCTGTCTCGCCCCTTAATTCCCAGCGGGTCTGGACGATCATGGAGCATATTGATGAGGACAAGGGTGGTATTTATTTGTCGGAAGACGGCGGGAAAAGCTGGAAGCGCATCAACCGTAAGCACGAATACCGGCAACGGGCCTGGTACTATTCCCGCCTCTTTGCCGACCCACAACAGGAGCATACCCTGTATGTGTTGAATACAGGATTCTACAAATCTCTGAACGATGGGGAGAATTTTGAGCGTATTCCCGTGCCCCACGGCGATAATCATAACCTGTGGCTTAACCCTAACAACCCGAACATTATGATCCAAAGCAATGACGGCGGGTCAAATATATCGTTCAACGGTGGCAAAACCTGGTCTACCCAGCACAATCAGCCTACCGCCGAGCTGTACCGGGTGACCGTAGATAGTCAGTTTCCTTATCGGGTGTACGGCGCTCAACAGGATAATACTACCATTTCGGTACCCAGCCAGGGCATGGCCGATATTGACCCGGTGCAGGACTGGTACACGGTAGGAGGAGGAGAAAGCGGACACATTGCCGTAAATCCCGAGAACCCCAATATTGTGTATGCTGGGAATTACATCGGCATCATGACGCGAATGGACCGCGAAAGAGGGCATATCCGTAGCGTAGAAGTGTATCCGGAATTAAATGATGGGGTAGAAGGGCGTGATCTGAAATACCGGTTTCAGTGGAATGCACCCATTCGTTTTTCTCCCCATAACCCGAATGTGCTTTACTACACATCTAATCACGTGCATAAATCTACCGACGAAGGGCAATCCTGGGAGGTTATCAGCCCTGATCTGACTCAGAACATTGATAAGTATCTGGATATTCCGGGCGGCCCTATTCAGCACGATAACACAGGGGTAGAACTCTACTGTACTATTTTTGCTTTTGAAGAATCTCCTTTGGAAGAAGGAGTGTTATGGGCGGGCAGTGACGACGGGCTGCTTCATATTTCCCGCGACGGTGGAGAGAACTGGACAAATATTACGCCCAAGGACATGCCGGCTGAAGGAACGGTCAATGCCATTGAGCTTTCTGAGCATCAGCCGGGTAAAGCCTACGTGTCGGTGTATCGCTACCGCGATAATGATTTTCATCCTTACGTTTTCCGTACCGAAAATTACGGGAAATCCTGGGCCCAACTGACCGATGGGGAGAATGGAATTCCCGAAGATCATTTTGTACGCGTAGTTCGGGAAGATCCGGATCGGGAAGGACTGCTGTATGCCGGAACGGAGTTTGGTATGTATATTTCATTTGACGACGGAGGCCACTGGCAACCTTTCCAACTGAACCTGCCAATCACTCCCATCACCGACCTGAAAGTACACCAGCAGGATTTAGTCGTGGCTACCCAGGGCCGTGCGTTCTGGATTCTGGATGATCTCACTCCTCTGCATCAGATGAGCGAAGGTATAGCCAAAGAAGCAGTTCACCTTTTTTCTCCGAATACGGCCTATCGCACTCAGGTTGAAGGATACCGGGGAGAAAACATTCCTGAGAACAAAACTCAGGGGGCCTGGATCTACTATTACCTGAATGAACCCAAGGACAGCCTGACACTCGCTATTATAGATAATGACCAAGATACAATTCGCACTTTCTCGAGTCATCAGGAAGATGATAACCTGTCTGCCGAAGCCGGATTACAGCGGTTCGTGTGGAATATGAAGCACGACGGTCCTGATTTGATTGATGGTGCGGTGATGTCGCTGAGCTATACGGATGGCCCAATGGCAGTGCCTGGTGCGTATCAGGTGCGGTTATATGCCGATGGGGAAGAACAGGTGGAGACATTTGAAGTGAAGGCCGATCCACGCTGGGAAAGTACCACAGAGGATTTACAGGCTCAGTATGATTTAGCGATCACCGTTCGGGATACCCTGACGGCGGTGCATGATTTTATTCGTTCTATCCGTAGCGTACGCACGCAGGTAAAAGAAATTGCTCAACGTAGCGAAGAGGCTAACATGACGGTTGATCTGAAAAAAGATTGTCAGGATCTGGTAAAAAAATTAACTGCTTTGGAAGAAGAATTAATCCAGACTCAGAGTGAAAGCTCTCAAGATCCGATTAATTATCCGGTACAGTTAGATAACCAATACAGCTATCTGTATACAGTGGTGCACGCTCAGGATGCTTACCCAACCCAAGGCTGTTACGAGCGACTGGAAGATCTCAACCAGCGGTTGGCTCAGCACCGGCAGCAGTTTAAGCAGCTACTTCAAACCGATGTGCAGGCTTTTGAAAGGAAAATTGAGCAGGCCGGTGTTCCTCGGGTCATTCTGACGGGGTCGCCTTGACGGGGTCGCCTTGACGGGGTCACCTTGACGGGGTCGCCATGATAGTGTGGATTATTACCGGAAATATGTTCGGGAACGCTGAATAAAAGTAAATTGATGAATAGACAAGCTGTTGGCGGTTGGCAGGAGACGGTAAGCATACAGTAAGATTATAGGCTTCTAACCGCTTCCTGCCCACTGCTTACCAATTCATCACCCCTCTCCATCGCCCTAATATAGACGATAAGCAGTGGTGTGACGATTGAATAGTCTTCTGAATTTTCCTTCTCCCATCTGGCCGAATGGAGTAGTGTCGCGCTTCATAGCCAGTTTTCGGTTTAGTTGGAGAGTCGCTTCGCTATAAGGAATGTGAGCGAATTCAGTATCAATAAGGGTAGCGGATTGGGGGCGAATAATCGTTGTCATGATAATGTAAATTTTTGGGTGAATGTTGTTCTTAAGTTAAATACACATAGTATAAGTCAACTGCTGTGCCAACTCAAAAAACAGCCTGAAAACGCCAAAAATAGGCTTTTTATTGGTGAGGGATGTTCGATAACGGACACTTTGTGTGCATCGTTGAACAACCTATAGCAATTGTGTTGAGCCGGACTCTGTATATCGCTTATTCTCAGAGTCAAATCCTGTGATGTCCCCCCAACATCTAATCCGGACAATCTTCTTTCCGGCGGGTATCGGTTACCTGAATGATCTTCCAGCCTTCATCGCTTTGGTAGAGTTGAAAGGCATTCACCCCGCAGTGGCTGAAGGTAGAGCCCAGGTAAAATCGGTAGGGAGTCCAGACAGTCGCCATTTTTCCATCAATCTGTATATGATAGTCCAGAATACGCTCGTCCCACGTTTCATCATGAGGAGTGCCAATAGCCGTTAAAAACCGGCTGACTGAGCCTTCCTGCAGACGGGTAGAACCATTCTCTTCCACAACGGTCATCATGCGGGCGCCTGAGGCAAAAGTTTGGCTGACCATGGTGCTGTCGGCCGTCCGCATCCCTTCAAAGAGCTGCTCAATGGTCTTTTTTACGTTTTCTTCTGGTGACTGAGCCAGCACTGTTAAAGAAGTAACTAGCGAGGTCAATGTACACAGCGTTATTTTTCTCATGGGTTAAGCGGAATATGTAATGGATACGTTATAGTAAAAATGAGACTTTCCTTACGAATGTCAAACCATGACGAATCAAACCCGGGGCGAAAATGTTAAGAAATTGTGATAAAAAATGTGGCAATAATTTTGCCCTGCTATGGTTATTGGACAAATAATATGTTGTACAAACACTAAAGCCAATGATAAAGCTTAAATCATATTGGATATTTTCCCTGCTGGCGGTACTTGCACTGGGGAGCTGTCAGGAAGATGAAGATGCATTAGCACCGGGTAAGGAAGAAACTTCTTTGATAGACTCGACTTACCATATTTTGCAGGAATGGTATTTATGGAATGACGAACTGCCAACGGACGTAAATACAGCTGATTACGCTTCTGCTGATGCCCTGCTGAATGCCCTGCGCAATCCGCTGGACCGCTGGTCGTATATTGAAGAAGAGAAAACCTACAGTGACTTCTTTGACAAAGGAGAGTATGAGGGGTATGGGTTCCGGATGGAGTTTGATGACGACGAAAATTTGCGTGTTGCTTTTTCCTATCGTAATTCTCCCTTTGGCGAACTGGGGGTAGACCGAAGCTGGATTATTAATAAGATCAACGGGAAAACAATTCCTACTATTTTAGCCTCGGGCAGTATTACCAAAGAGATTGCCGAGCCGACAAATACTTTCGAGCTGATTGATGATCAGGGTAATATCATTACCAAAACATTAACCAAGGGGACTATCGGTATTAACACCGTGCTGCATCATCAGATTTTTGAGGTAAATGGTAAAAAAGTTGGGTATCTGGTTTTTAACAGCTTTCTGGATACCTCTATTGATGAACTGCGTCCGGTGTTTGAAGAATTTAAGCAAGCGAATATTCAAGAGTTAATTTTGGATTTGCGCTATAATGGCGGCGGGCGCGTGAAAGTAGCTGAATATTTGGCAGCTAATATTGTGGGTTCTCGGGCAACAGGTCGTAGTTTTATCGAGTATATGTACAATGACGATAAAGCTGCTACAAAGAACGAAATTTGGCCTTTTCGTACACCAGATTATCCTTTGAGCTTAGAACGTCTGATCACCATTACTTCAGGAAATACCGCTTCAGCTAGTGAGTTAGTAATCAATGGTTTACATCCATTTATGGATATTGTAGTGATTGGCGACAAAACCCATGGTAAGCCAGTCGGGATGTTTCCTTTCAAGTATCAGGGCTATGCTATTAACCCTATCAGTTTTAAAATTGCCAACGACCTTGGTGAAGGAGAATACTACCAGGGATTTCCGGCCGACTCATATATTCCGGATGACCTGGGCCATAAGTTTGGTGACCCGGAAGAGGCTCGCCTGAAAGAAGCATTGTATTTTGTGGAAACCGGATTATTCTCTACGGGCGGGGCGCGGATGGAACTTCCGAAAGCAGGTCCGCAGGTAGAATGGAAAGGCTTTCGCCGGGAGATCGGAGCTTATTAATTCTTTTATAATTTAACCCATTACATCGCCTTCGGGCGGTGTTTTTTTATGCACTCTATGCGTCGCTTATTAAATACTCATTTTCTGCTTCTCGGAATTTTTCTCATAACAATCATTACGGCTTGCCAGACCGATGATGTGCCTGAACCAGACGGTAACGATAACCAGTTTCTGGTAGAGCAGGAGTTCGTTGCTTCATTTACAGTAGATCAGCTCAAGCTTTTTGCCTCCTTTACAGAGTTTGCCGATTATCAGGACCTTATTGAGTACGGCCTTACTTTGTATAAGATTACCTATCGCACTGAGTTTAAAGGCGAAAGCGTGGTCGCTTCGGGCATTATTTCAATACCCCAGGGTGATGAAAATTTTCCGGTAGTGCTGGGGGCGCATGGTACCATTACCAGTGATAATAAGGCTCCCTCTAACCTGAATTTTAGTCAGAATAACGCCTCGGGTTTTGAGCTGTTCGGTGCTTTTGGTTTTATCGGCATCATCCCTGATTACCTGGGATTTGGGGCTTCCTCTGAGTTGGTGCATCCCTATTTTAATTATGCCTCTTCGGCTCGCTCTTCAATAGATATGATCCGAGCCACGCAAGAGTTCTTAAGCGATAGTATTGCCTACAATCCTGAACTATTTCTGACCGGTTATTCTCAGGGAGGGTATGTAGCCATGTCTACACTAAAGTTTCTTGAAGAGAACCCAACCGCTCTGCCCGATTTTACCATTACCGCCACTGCAATAGGAGCCGGGGGCTACGACATACGGGGCGGCATGGAGTCCATTTTTCAGAACACGATTTATCCCTCGTCAGTTAATCTGGCTTTTTTGGTCTATTCCTATCACGAAACCAACGACTGGCAACGACCCCTGACTGACTTTTTTCAGGACCCCTACGCCGCCCAGGTGCCCGAGCTATTTGATGGCAGCACCGATGCCGGTATCATCAACAGTGAGTTACCGGCCAATTTAAACTTTCTCCTTAAACCGGCTTTCATAGCGGCCATGCGCGATGGTACTGAAACCCAATTCCTGACTGCTTTGGAAGAGAATAGCGTGCACGACTGGGCTCCTCAAACTCCGGTACGGTTATACCACGAGCAGGATGATGAAGTCATTCCGATTCAGAATTCGGAGGATACGTACAAGACTATGATGAAGAATGGTGCGCCCGATGTATATTACTTCCCCTACGATGCGGCTTCGAACCACGGGGAAGGGGCGCAACCCATGTATGAGCAGGTGATTCCCTGGTTTATTTCACTACGTAGCTTCGATTAGTCTTCGGATACAGTGGCTTCATCGGGCATAAGAAAAATACTCTGATCAGGTGGTGTTTCGTCCAGTACAATATTCTGATATTCGTTAGTGCTACGTTTCTCTCCCAGAGAATCATCTTCCCAACGGTAGCCAATAACTCGGTGAGGTACCGTAAGCCCTTTAATCTGTTGCCAGTCTTTGTATACCCTAGCGTTATAATTTTTTCCTGGCTCTTGAGAGAAGTAAGTAACGGTATACAGCAACAAGTGTAATTGATGCGTGGAAGAGTTAAAATAAGCAATATACTCGTCGTCGGGAGCATCGCCCACATCAGACTGATAAGAGATCTTCAACACATCATAGGTTGTACCTTCAAATACTCGGGGAGCTAGTTCTTCATATTGTATACCAGGGTCAGCCAGTACAAAGGGAAGAGCAAAGAAATAGAATTGTAGGTTGTGGTAAAAGCGCGCTGATGCTCCGGGGAAGGCTGACGTATCGGGGCTTACCCACACCTGCTGCCCATCGAAGCCAATGTTATACTGTTCATTTTCAATCAGTACTTTCCGGGAGCGTAAGGCAACAAGCTGGTGGTCAACCGGCTCACCATCCCGGTATACATCATATTCTAGCTTTTCAAATGAGCGCCATCGGCTTAAACCACCGTGAGCTTCCAAAGCCTGTTGCAGAATTTCAGGATACTCTACGGCTTTCGCTGTTGAGGCTTTGTCTTCCGTAGTGTTTACGTGGCTGCTTTCCTGAGTATTACAGCTTATCAGGGTAAGCAGCGAAACAGTTAGGAATACCCTGAAGCAGCGTGCCATTGATGCCATACTTGTTGGTAGGTTGAGTCAAAAGCTAAAGGCTGGTTTGGCTGGAATGGTCTTTTACAATAACCCACACCTCATCAATCTTACGAAACAGCAGCGTGAAATGACCACCGATATTCCCCACCTCCCGGTCCAGTTTCCATTCTCCTACCATATGATAGGCATCAGAAGCCAACCGGTCCAGCGTTACAATTCGGAAGGTTAGTGTACCCATGTTTGCCTGATCAGGATAATTACGGCGGTAGCGGTCCAGGGCATTATCATAGCCGTAGGTGATGCCGCTGCTGCCAATATACATCAGCGAATCGGAGGGCCAGTAGCCCTCCATGAAACACGTGATATCCCCCTGATTCCAGCAGGCCTCCTGTCGGTCCATAATAGCCTGGATAGCCATTTGATCTTCCTTGGCACTTTCAGAATGATCGGTAGAGCAGGCTATGCTGAGACTTGTTAAGAAAAGAGCTAATACAATCAATCGCATGGCAGAATAGCCTACAAGGGGCGGATACGAACGTTTTTGAACCAAACCGGGTCGCCGTGGTCTTGCAGCGCAATATGGCCTTCTTTAGACTTAGCGTAATCGGGCATATCTTTAAATTTGGTTTCTGCTACCTTGTTATTCCACTCATCGGTCCAAAGTTCATATTCAACTACCTTTTGCCCGTTTAACCAATGTTCTACGTGGCCATCATTGACAATGATTTTTCCCTGATTGTATTCACCAATAGGTTTTAACTGAGAATTTTGAGGCTCATCCAGGGCATAATTGGCTCCTGATAATTGACTTTTCTCCAATTCCATATTGTGAACCGTTCCGTAGTTTTCATCATCAATGAGTTGATATTCCGGGCCGGTTTCGTAGGTAGAGTTATACTGGTCACCTTCCTGAGACAGATAGATTACCCCACTGTTGCTGCCTTCGGCAATGCGCCAGTCAAACTCCAATTCAAAGTCGCCGAATTGCTCTTTGGTAATCAGGTCGCCTTGTCCGCCGGGAGAGGTAAGCGCATCTCCTTCTATGCTCCAGTTTGCGGAGTCACTTTTATAGTTGCGCCACTGATCTAAGCTGGAGCCATCAAATAAAGTAATCCAGCCACCCTCTTCGGTGGATGTCATGGCGGTAGAATCACTTTCGGCGGCAGCTGATTCATTTTCAGGAGAAGAGCAGGCGGTAAATAAAAGAGCACCGAGGCTAAGTGTGCATAAGATACGGTAGATGTTCATTGATACTTAAGTAAGTGGTTTAAAATGTTATGTTATGAGTAAACGACAGAATGATAGCGTACATGAAGGAAAGACCGAACGTTATCCTTCTCCATAATAGTACATGCGGTAACAGTTTTGCCAGGTAGTGCTATTTACTTTGACCAACCGCTTTGCTGCTATCGGTGAGTTGCATGGTTTCCGGGTCCCAACCCACCAGGCGGTTTTCATAATGGCTAATATTAGAAGCCAGGGCCGGGCCGGCGGCTCTCAAGCCAAATTCTGCTCCTTCTACTGTTTCACCACCGTTACGAATAACATTGAACCAATCGGCAAAATGATCAGCTCGCATGTCGTAGCCTTCCGGCGTTTGGTAAGCCATCTCTTTAGGTTCCTGAATTTCCGGGTGAATGTTGCTGTACTCCTGCTGATATTGCTTTTCAAATTGCTCTTTCATCTCCTTTGGGAAGGTATTGTAGGTGTCCCACCCACCGTAACCGGGAGCTTTCGAGAGTTTTTTACGACGGATAATCACCTGGCTGGGGTCCAGCACCATTTCACCTTCGGTGCCTACCAGTCGGGTTTGCTGCCCACCGCCGGAGCCATCCACGAAGTTTACTCGCAAAGAAAGGTTAAAAGCCGGATGCGTTTCCGTTTTGGGGTAGTCGTACAGACCAACCATCACATCCGCTACATCGCGCCCGTCTTCCCAATAGCGTAGCCCACCAGTTGTATAGATGCGGTTAGGGCCCTGGGAACCGGTGATCAGGTGGAGCATGGTAAACAGGTGCACGAACAGGTCACCGGGAATACCAGTGCCATAGTCGCGGTAGTTACGCCAGCGGAAGAAGCGGGTAGCATCAAACGGAATATCCGAAGCATCACCCTGGAACATCTTCCAGTCGCAGGTTTCCGGTGAGGCATCTGGCGGAATGGAATATTGCCAGGCACCCAGCGCGCTAAAACGGTCGTAGTACACCTCAGCAAAGTTTAATTCGCCAATCATACCTTGTTCATAGAGCTCCTTGGCTTTAAGGAAGGCAATAGAACTGGCATACTGGCTACCTACCTGAAAGGGCACTTTGGTTTGCTTCTGGGCTTTAATGACTTTGTGCCCTTCATCGATATGCTGCACCATGGGTTTCTCGCAGTACACCGCTTTCCCCTTCTGCATGGCTTCTACGGCAATTCGGTCGTGCCAGTGGTCGGGGGTGGCAATGATGACCGCATCAATGCTTTCATCGTTGAGCAGCTCCTGGTAGTTCATCGTGACTTTAATGTCCTTACCATATTTCTCCTGGGCGTATTTCAGGTGACCCTGATAGCAATCAGCTACGCCAATGAGTTCTATGCCTTCCTGCTGCAAAGCCGTATCGGTATCGCCAAAACCCATAATACCCATCCCAATACTGGCAATGGTAATCCGATCGTTGGCTGATATTTTCTGACGACGTTTCAGGATGTGAAACGGGCGGCTACCGGCGAAAGTAGAAGTAGCACCGGTCATTAGGGCAGCAGAACCACCCAGTTGTTTGATGAATTTCCGGCGTGTAGGATTGTTCTTATAATGCGACATAGGGTAGGTAAGTAGGTGCGTTTTACGAAGTTACAATTTGCATGTTCTCCGGATCCCAAGCTACTATTTTTTCTTCATAATGGCTAATATTAGCCGCCAGTGCAGGCCCAGCAGCTCGAAGACCAAATACGGGTCCTTCTACAACATCCCCCTTCCCTTCGCGCATTACCCGGAACAGGTCAGCAAAATGATCTTCCCGCATACCATCGTAGCCATATTCTTCCGGCACTGAATAGGTTTTCTCTTTGGGTTCCTCCATTTGAAACTGCTGGTTCTGATACTCATGATCGTACCATTCGGTAAATGCCTGTTGGGTTTTCTCAGAGAATGTTCCTATAGACATACCCGGAGCATGCGGTAATTTCTTACGGCGGACGGTAACCTTATCCCAATCTAATTCCATCTCGCCTTCTGAGCCCACCATGCGAATACCGGACCGACCACCGGAGCCATCCACAAAGTTGACCCGAAGAGAAAAGTTAAAAGCCGGATGGTTCTCAGTCTCACCATAGTCAAACATCCCCAGCATTACGTCTGCTACATCGCGTTCATCTTCCCAATAACGCAGCCCACCCGTTGCCATCACCCGATTAGGACCGTGCGAGCCGGTAATGAAGTGAAGCATGGTAAAGAGGTGGACAAACAGATCGCCGGGAATACCAGTGCCGTAGTCCTGATAATTACGCCAGCGGAAAAAACGCTTAGGGTCAAAGGGAAGATCCGAAGCGTCGCCCTGAAACTGATCCCAGGCGATCTCATTTTCATTAAGATTTGGCGGAATGGAATACTGCCAGGCACCGATAGCACTAAAGCGGTCGAAATAGGCTTCGGCAAAGTTTAACTCCCCAATTTCACCATCGCGGAATAATTCACGGGCTTTATGATACGTAAGAGAACTGGCAAACTGGCTTCCTACCTGCAAAGGTTGCCCGGTTTCTTTCTGTACTTTAATAACCTGATGCCCTTCATCGATATGCTGCACCATGGGTTTTTCTAAATATACCGCCTTACCCTTCTGCATAGCCTCAATGGCAATGCGGTCGTGCCAGTGGTCCGGGGTTGCAATAATAACTGCATCGATATCAGGTTTATCCAGAATTTCCTTATAGTAGCGCGTGGTGGTAACGTGGCTGCCAAACACTTCTTTAGCGCGCACCAGCCGGTCATCGTAGCAATCACAGGCTGCTACCAGTTCTACTCCGGCGCAGGTCAGTGCGGCCCGGGTATCGCCAAACCCCATTCCGCCGGTACCGATGCAGGCCAGGTTTATACGATCGTTGGCCGAGATTGGCTGTCGGCGTTTAAGAATATGAAAGGGAGCGGTGGAAGCACCCAGAGCTGCGGAAGTTCCGGAGAAAGCAGCGGCTGAGGCTCCCAGTTGCTTGATGAATTTTCTTCGCTGATTGAGTTTTTTCATAGGAGATAGGTTAGAATCCTGAAAATCTGAAGAAAAATGCTGATAAGCAACCTAAAATGATCAGGCTACAAGAATTAGAAAGTAAGTATAAAAGGAAGAGTCTTACTTTTAACAGAATTGCTTGTGTGCATTCTGAAGGTTTTGTAGATTTGCGCTCCTAATTCGCTCAACGCGAAGGGCCCTTAGCTCAGTTGGTTAGAGCACCTGACTCATAATCAGGTGGTCGCTGGTTCGAGCCCAGCAGGGCCCACTCTGATAATCAAGCACTTACGAGGTTAATTCTGGTAAGTGCTTTTTTTGTTTGCATACAATTTGCATACAAAAGCACTTTATATACTCATAGAATGATATTTAATAATATTCTCATCTTTGAATTCTTTGAGGACTTGATTAACTAGCCTTTATATTGAAGACAGATTAGTTAAATGAATCTAAGCTATTGAATGTCAACCAAGTTCTTTACAAATCAAGAGGGGAATAGTTTACTAAAAAAATTTGAAGGAGTATTTACTTACGTAAGTGGCATCAGGCATTTTGACGCTTTGGTAGGCTACTTCAGAGCCTCAGGATATTTTAAGATTCGCCCATTCTTAGAGAAGATCCCCAAAATACGAATATTAGTTGGGATTGAGGTAGATCAACTTACTAAACAATATCATGATAAAGGTCAGCAATACATTGAGAACCCTAATGACACTAAAGAGGCCTTCATTAAGCAAATGATAAAAAACATTCAAGAGGCTGAATATAGTAAATCAGTCGAGGATGGAATTATTCAATTTATAACGGATATTGTTGATGAAAAAATAGAGTTAAGAGCTCATCCTAAAAAGAAGATTCACGCGAAGGTATATATATTTAGACCTGATCCTTTTAATGAGCATACGCATTGTGAAGTAATTACGGGCTCCTCAAATTTGAGTATTTCTGGTTTAGGACTGAACCCAGATCGTAACTACGAGTTTAATGTCAGCTTAAGAGATTATGAGGATGTAAAATTTGCTGCTGATGAGTTTGAAAAATTATGGAACGAATCGATTCCAATTCTTCAGACCGAAGCTAAACAGTTAAAGAGTAAGACTTACATCAAGGATAATTTTACCCCATTTGAGCTATACATCAAGATGCTTATTGAGTATTTTGGTAAACGTGTGGAATACGATCCCTATAATATTGACCTTTTACTTCCTAGCAAGTTCATGCCCCTTCGTTATCAGTCAGATGCAGCAAATCAAGGGTATGCCATCATGATGAAACACAATGGTTTTATACTAGCTGATGTAGTTGGGTTGGGTAAAACCATTATAGCATGTATGGTTCTTAAAAAGTTTATTTATGAAAATGGCACCCATACCCGAGTTCTAGTGGTTGTTCCACCTGCTTTGGAAGCTAACTGGCGTAGAACAACCGAAGATTTTCAAATAAAAAATCATTTTGAATTTATCACATTAGGAAGTCTGCATAAGGTTTTGGATGAAAAAGATTATACTTACTCTAATGCTGAAAAATTTGATCTGATTGTTGTAGATGAATCTCATAAATTTCGGAATGACTATACAGGCATGTATGTGGCTTTGCAAGAAATATGTAAAAAGCCACGTGCTCATCCATCTGAAAATGGTGATACACGCAAAAAAGTAATACTCATTTCTGCAACTCCATTAAATAACCGTCCTCAGGATATAGAGAATCAGTTATATCTCTTTCAAGATAAAAGAAATAGTACTCTAGAAAGCATTCGCAATCTTCAAGAATACTTCAAACCGATTAATGATCAATACAAAAGGTTATCTCATGCTCCCGAGCTTAATATTAAAAAACTAAAAAAGCTCTTTCAAAAACTAAGGGATGATGTAGTTGAACCACTAGTAATACGTAGAACTCGAACTGATATAGAAAATAATGAAGAGTATCTGAAGGATATAAAATCTCAAGGTATCATTTTCCCTAAGGTAGATGATCCGATCTCACTCTATTACAACTTAAATGAAAATTTAAGTAATCTGTTTTTGGATACTGTTAGTATGCTGACCGGAATAGACGAGCATGGAAATGAAGTTGAAGGATTGGGATATTACAGATATAGAGCTATTGAGTATTTAAGTGATGAGAAGGATCGGAAAATCTATGGGAATGTGGGACTGATTGCGAATCGTCTTTCAGCAATCATGCGAACGCTGTTAGTTAAACGGTTAGAGAGTAGTTTCTACGCCTTTAAACGTTCTCTTGATAGACTTCAGAGAGCTGTTAACAATATGATTAGTATGTTTGATAGAGATCGGATATTTATAGCTCCTGATTTAGATATTAATAAACTATTAGAACAAGGCTATACATATGACGAGATAGAGGCTAAGATTGATGAAAAAGGAGGGAATAATCGGGAGTATAAATTCTCTGATTTTGATGAGAGTTTTTGTAGAAAACTAAAGGAAGATAAAGCAAAAATTGACCAACTCATTAATAGGTGGATGCAGATAACGAGTGATCCGAAGTTAATTGAGTTTGCTGAGAAAGTTGAAAACGACTTCTTTAATCCTCGCAAAAATAAAAGTGGAAAGTTAGTCATCTTCACTGAATCTAAAGAAACTGCTTGGGAGCTCAACGAGAAGTTGAAGGAAATGGGAAACGAGAAGGTTCTTTTAGTAAGTGCTGATAACCGCCAAGTTTTAGAAGAGACTATACGTGAAAATTTTGATGCCAATATTGAGAAAGAAAATCAAAAAAACGATTATGATATTATCATTACTACGGAGGTCTTAGCAGAAGGAATTAATCTTCATCGTAGTAATTTAATCGTTAACTATGATGTGCCTTGGAATTCAACCAGACTCATGCAACGGATTGGCCGGGTAAATAGAATAGGATCACAGGCTAAAAGAATTTATGTTTATAATTTTTATCCTTCTGCTCATGGTGATGCTCAAATTCAACTTGTAAACATTGCGCTAAGAAAACTTCAGGCATTTCATACTGCATTTGGTGAGGATAACAAGATATTTTCGCTACTAGAAGAAAAGGGTGAAGGAGCTTTGTTTGGAAATAAAATTCAGAAGGAGGAAAGTGAAATACTTAAGTATCTTAATGAACTTCGTGAGTTTAAGAAAAAAAACCCAAAACGCTTTGCAGACATTAAACAGATCCCTAATAAAGCTAGATGTGGGAGAAAAGCTGAGGCAGGTAAGCAAATTAGCTTTATTGACAATGAGGAAAACGAAATACAATATCCATTAAACCAAACATCAATTACCTATTTAAAGAGTGATAATCATCCTGGTATATTCTGTTTAGTTACTCCCGAGCTTAACACGATTGAGCTTAATTTTTTGCAAGCGGTAAAAGTATACAAAGCTGATGAATCAGAAAAAGCCATTACACTACATCAAAAACACCATATACAAACTAAGGCTGGATTAGACTATTTTAAAACTGAGAAAAACCAGGAGAATGTAAGAAGCATTAATAAGAAAAGTCTGAGTCCAGTTGAGAATAAGGTAATTAAAAATTTAAATGCTATTGTGAGGATTGCTCCCACTGAACAGAAACGAAGAGCCCTAAAACGGTGCATAGAATTAGTTAAACAAGGGACATTTGCATCTAAAGGGTTACCCAAATCAGTAAATGATTTTTATAAAACAAATGCTAAGTTAATGCGAGATCCCGCAATGTTTATTGATGAGCTATTTAAACAAGTACTTGACCGGTATGATCTTTCTGCTAATACAAACATTACTACACAAATAGAGAAACCTAGAGGTATTATTAATCCTAAAATTGTGTTAACCCAAAGTTTTTCCTAATGTATGGCTAGTCGCGAATTACTTCTTAAATCCTTACAGCAACCTTACGACCGATTATTATTTGCCAAAGAGGTATTAAGTCCTGTTTTTGGCGAAGGACTCAACTTGTACCAACAACCCATTATAGCGGACCCAGAACCTAATACAACAGAAAAAAAGGTTATTGCTGAGGTGCGCATTTATGCTGAGATTACCTTAGAAGATACTACAGAGGTTAGCTGCTATGAAATAATTCTGCAACCTCATGTCAGAATTGACCAAAACAGGGTAGCCATACAGCACTATATTCGGAAGCTGTTGTTTTCCGGACAAGCTGCTCTGGTAAATTTTGTAAGTTCAGACCATCAAAAAAATGATTTATGGCGACTTACGCTGGTTGCTGTAGATAGCGAAATGACCGAAGAAGGCATTAAAGAAAAGGCTACTCATTCTAAACGATATACTTACCTAGTAGAGGCGAACCGTACGAACCGAACTCTAGCAGAGCGATTAGAGAAATTAGCGGGAGGAACAACTCTAAACTTTGATGCATTGGTTAGAGCATTCTCTGTGGAAACGATGAGCAAGGATTTCTTTGCAGAATACAAGCAGCACTATCAAAACTTTGTATGTTACCTTACCGGGAAGCGGATGGTTAAAGTAAAGGGTAAATGGATAGAACAGAAAGAGAAAGCAGCCAGCAAATTTTTGAAATCTGTATTTAACAACAATGAAAAAGATGCTCGTGATTTTTGTAAGAAATTACTAGGGCGCATAGTTTTTCTTTACTTTATACAGAAGAAGCGGTGGCTCGGAGCTTCTACTACAGACTACAAAGATGGAGTTGAAGATTTTATTTATCAAATTTTTGAGGAAACCGGTGGAGACAAGCGCTTCTTTCCAGAAGGGTTAACTACACTTTTTTTTGATGTGCTCAACAAATTTCGTTCTGGCGATGATTATACTACACCGGGTGGAAGAAAAGTAAAGATGCCCTACTTGAACGGCGGGCTTTTTACACGTGATAGAGTAGATGAGCTCCTTCAAGAACAAGGAGACATTATGACTTTTCCACCTGAGCTTTTTTCCAACAGAGATCAACAGGATACACCTAATGAGCGGGGGTTTCTGGATTTTCTGAATGCTTATAATTTTACTGTTTATGAAGATAGCCCAGATGATCATACAGTGGCAGTGGACCCGGAGATGTTAGGTCATATTTTTGAAAACTTATTGGAGGATAACAAAGACAAAGGAGCATTTTACACTCCAAATGAGATAGTCAGTTATATGTGTCAGGAGAGCTTGATTGAGTACCTGACGACACACTTAAGCAAAGAATACACCCTCTACAAAGAACTAGACAGAGAACAAATACAACTTTTTGGCAATGAAAGCCGAAAGGGGCAATTAAAGCTAGTGCAGCAACTAGGCGGTAAGGCGCTTAATCGTTCTGATATAGAGAAAATAATTGTTGAAAAAGACGTTGCAAAATTAACCAGATCCCAACTCAAAAGAATAAATGAGTTACTAGACAGCGTAAAGATTTGTGATCCTGCCATTGGTTCTGGAGCTTTTCCTATGGGATTGTTACAGGAAATTTTTTCCACTAAAGAAATGATTGCTTATGCCCTGGATATGGACTGGAATCCAGCTCTGGTGAAGGAAAATATCATTCAAAATTCCATTTACGGAGTAGATATTGAAAGAGGGGCCGTAGACATTGCACGCTTACGTTTTTGGCTATCACTAGTTGTAGATATTGAAAAGCCTAAAGCCTTACCCAATTTGGATTATAAGATTATAGTTGGAGATTCATTATTAAGCAAGTTTCAAGATATCTCTGGTAAATTTAGCAATGAAGTACTAGAAATAGATTGGAAGATAGAACGAAGTCAGTTATCAAATATGCATGTCCGAAATCTTAAATCAGCATTAAAAGCATTTAATGAGAAAAAAGCACTTTATTTTAAATCAGATAAGCCCAGCAAAAGAACGCTAGATGAAGAAATTAGACAATTAAAATTAAGAGTACTAATTAGTCAGCTTAAGTTTGATCGTGAACGATTTATCAACACAACGACAGAAAAAGGAGGGTTTACTCCAAGTGCTAAAGAACGAAGCTTTAATTTAAGGCGTCAGCAATCCATTGAGAGATATAATATACTAATTGGGCGGCTTGAAGAACTTATGGATCAACCGAAATGTCAATTCACTTATTTTAATTGGGGATTAGATTTTGCTGAAGTGATGAATCCTATAATTGCAGGTAATAATTTAGGCTTCGATATTGTACTAGCAAATCCGCCTTATGTAAGTGCAATGGCGTTAAAAAAGATTTTACCTTCAAGTGAGTTTCAGGCATTAAAAGAAACATATGAGACAGCAAAAGGAACGGTAGATTTATATATTTATTTCTTTGAAAAGGGGATAAAGCTTTTAAAAGAAAATGGTCAATTAGCATATATATCACCCAACCGCTACCTTTCAGCTAGTTACGGTACAGCTTTACGTAAATACATTTATTCAAATACAACCATTAAATCTATAATAGATTATTCTAATGTGCGCGTTTTTAAAGAAGCAAGTACGTATCCTATATTGACCTTTTTGGAGGTAGCAAAAAATCGAAAGTATAATATACTTATTGGTAAATATAGCCATCAACAGAGTTCCTTAAATTATCATTACGTAAGCTCTGAGAAGCTTGATATGTTAGATGGATATTTATGGGGTTACTTGTTGAATGATAAGATCGAGTTAACTGAAAAAGTTATTAATCAAAGTATTAAGCTGGGTAATGCATGTAAGATTAACGCTACATCTACAGCTTCTGAAGCTGAAAATTATCACTCACTTATAAATGAAAAGAGGGGATATAAATTAGTTAATACTGGCACGATTGATAAATACACGACAACTTGGGGTAGAGAGTTTTTAACTGATAAAGGTAAAAAATTTCTTAGACCGTATTTGCCAAAGAATAGTGCCATTATCAGTGAGAATAGGAAAAAATTATATTCCTCTGAGAAAATTATACTTGCTAAAATAGCGATTGAAGCAGAAGCGTTTTTAGATGATAAGGGAGATTATGCATCAATAAATACAAATTGCCTTCATTCGTTTCAAAAGGGATTTCATCCCAAGTACGTACTTGCATGGATCAACTCTAAATTGTATCAATTTACCTTTGAGTGTTTTTTTGAAGGTTTAAAAATGCAAGGCGGCTATTTACTTTATAGCGCTCCAAATTTAGCAAGTACTTTTATAATGAAAGCTTCAGATGAGGATCAGCTTTGTATAAGTACTTTAGTAGATTATATTACTTTTTCTAAGTTTCAAGTTGCTCAAGATGTGAATGAAAAATTGATTCCTGTCTATTTTGAACAGATTATAGATGGGATTTTTTACGAATTGTACTTTCAAGATTTAGTAAAAAAGTTTAACCGCGAAATCCGGAAGAACATAGGTAAATTACCTGTGTTTACAGAAGAAATGAGTGATTTAGATAAGCAGCAAATATGTCAAAACACGTTCTCCAAGCTAAATGATAAAGATCACCCGGTACGAAATAATTTGTTCTATCTAGATTCTATTCCTGAAATAGCTATCATTGAAGGAAAAGATGCGAATTACAAAAATTGAAATTACTAACTACAAAGCATTCTACGGTTCGCATACCATCAGTTTAGATCAAGACGGAAAAAACCTGATGGTATACGGTGAAAATGGTAGTGGGAAAAGTTCGCTCTTTATTGCACTTCAAAAGTTTTTTCAGTCATCCGTAGAACAGGTAGACATAGACGAAAATATCTTCGTTTCTTCACCTCAGAAGAATACTGCCTCTATCAAAATTACCCTTAAAGAATCACCACAGTCCTCTAAAAGCACCGATTATGAATTACGTATAACTCAAAATCGTCTTATTAGTGGAGATATTGTTACAATTGCTGAAGCAAATAAAATAAAAGGTTTTTTTGACTATCGAAGCTTATTAAAAACGCATCTTAATCACGAGAAACAAGTCAACCTTTTTAATATCCTGATTGAGGAAATCCTTTATCATGCTATCAATCGTTTCACCAACCAGGAGCTCGGTAGAGAATGGAAAATTATATATAAGGATACTCACACTAAGAGGCAGACTGAAGCTACCAGAGAAGCTATAAAAGGATATATCAATAAATTTAATGATGGTGTTAAGGAGAAACTACAGGATATCGAGTCTGATACTAATAAGTTTTTAGAATACTTTTTCGGCAATATAAAAGTCTCCCTACACTTCTTAGGTATTCAATATGTAGGTCGCCGAAACCTAAAAAATAACGATGTTGAATTGCGTATTGAGTACTGCGATACCCATATTCCTAAGCATCAATTTTTCCTAAATGAAGCACGTCTTTCCGCTTTGGCTATAAGCTTATATTTGGCCTCTATTCGAGTAAACCCGACAAAAGGGGAGTTGAAGGTGTTGGTTCTTGATGATTTATTAATTGGTTTAGATATGAGCAATCGTTTACCCTTGCTCAAAATCTTAAAAGAGAATTTTGTTGAAGTAGAACGATCCAGCCAATTCCAGGTGATCATGACTACCTATGATAAAATTTGGTACGAGTTAGTAAGAAATTATTTTAATGAAGATAATTGGAAGTACGTAGAGATTTACGCCAGAAAATTGGATAACGAAGACTTTGAGATACCAATTGTACATTCCACTAATGGCTATTTAGAGAAAGCAAAGCATTACCTGGATGAGAGAGACTATAAGGCGTCAGCGGTTTACATCCGAACGGAGTTTGAACGATTGGTGAAAAAAATTTGTGAAGAACGCTACCTTTCGGTGCTTTACAAAAAAAACTCAAAAGATGTAAACACTGACGAGTATTGGAGAGCAATAACTGAACAAACCAATATTTCTATAGACTTAATTAAAGAAATAGAAATTCATCGGGGAACCGTTATGAATCCCTTCAGTCATGACGACTTAGAAAAACCTGAATTCAGAAAAGAGCTCGAGGATACCATTGCTAGTATTGTAAAATTAACCGAAACCATACCTGCCTTTAAGAAAACAGTAACAATTCAGAAGCTTGGTAAAGAAATTGATAAACTAAAAAAAGAACTGGATACTAAAGAACAGACAATTCGGAATCTAAAAAGTAATAGATAATTTTCAAAGGTTATGACAGGAGAGAAAGAGCAAAAAACAGGCTTTGAGTATGCTAATCAAGAACACTTTTATGGCGATTATCCAACTGCTTATATTGACGCTAAGTATAAGGATGGAAAGTTTGTGTATTTAGAAGATCAACAAGAAGTCATTCTTCAAGACCGAGCAATTGTGCGACTGGTAGTTTACCGGAAAGATATTCCTGAAGAAATGCGAGAGCGTTTTCACTCAACTAGTAAGAAAGTACTAGATAAAGGTAGCAGGCTTTATTTCCGGTTGCCCAATACAAGACTTACTTTCTTTGTTGGGTTATTAGAAGATCTGCTATTTATAAAAGCTGGTAACAAACCGGCAAGAGTGATAAATGCTCGTTGCGAAGTATATGATGTAAAAGGACCAACTACTCAAAAGTTTGAACCATTTGAAGTGGATTCTCTTAATCAAGCTTATTTTCAGGCTTCCGTACGCTACCGGCAGGATGCTCGTTCTCATACAGGTAATATTTACGATAAGTTTTATATTCTAGATACTGATAGATCTTTAAGTACATTAAGGTTTTGATCAATATATTTCTGATACCCTATATCTAAACACTACAGTTCTATTTGACATAATTTCTACTTAATAATAAGTACCTTTGGGAACTTTGTATTTCTACTAAGCATATTTTGCTATTTATTGGCAGCAAATGAATAAAATACTCAATTTTAGGTATTGACAGTTTGATATATTCTTCTTTGCTTTATGATGTAGTGATCAAGATTAATGTTCTTGTCGTTATAGCCAATAATCTCCTAACCTGACCCTATTACCTAATGGGTAATCACTCAACTAAAGAGCTAAATGAGCAAGCAAATAATTATTTAGCTAGTGAAAGCGTATATAGTGCTATTGACGCCCAAAAAAAATTAGGCGTGCAAAGCTATCTGGCATACATTGAAGCTGACTCATTTATTGGAAACCCTTATTCTTTGCTTGGGAGAGTAATAATGATTAGGAAACAAGAAGGCAAATGCCCGTCTAGTATTAATGACAAAGGGTTTATCTCTGAGTTTGCCCCCCTTCCAATAACTGGTATTGAAATAGATGAAAATTCTAAAATTGAGCAGCCAATAAAGAGAGGGTCTATAGTCGTTGATAAAAGTCTTTCTCTTCAAGTGGGCTTTCTAAATTACTTATCTGTTGAGTTTACCAAAGATTCGTCCTTTAGCCTTATGGTGTTTGACCAATTGACTGGCTTGGTGGATGTTCAATCTCCAAGTTGGCAAACTGGCGTTAGTGATTGGCTATCACAGAACACCTTCCTTTTGCAAGACCCTGATGTTTGTTATCTATATGCTGTTATTGGGTTAGTGCAAAAGAATGTCATAAGAAAAAAATATATCAAGTTAGATGCTAAAGCGGGAGGTGGTGCCTATGGTGTAAATTTAAACGGAGAAATTCATACGAGCAACGAGGACTATTTTTTAGATGTTCGTTTTGGTTTAACTCCAGTCATATTGAAAAGTCCGTCATTCAATTTTCAATTGCCTAAAAAGGACTTATCAGCAAAAATGGGCGTTGTGAAGGAAGTAAAAAAGCCATTAATAAACATGATTGATTTTACCATGAAGCATCGTAATTCAGTGAAGTATTCATTACCTAATGAAGATGAATTAAGCGTTTTCAGCGCAATTGATAAATTCAAACCTAATTAGAATATGGAAACAATTTTCTTGATAGAGCTACCCTACCAAGATGGAGAATTGAGAGTGAAGCTTCAAGGTGAGGTTCAGCAGAAAAGATTTGGTGATTCAGATGAACTAAGTTTAAGCTTTGTCATTAATCTACCTGAGGCTGACGGCAGAAGGACAATTGAAGTTAATTTGTTAGTTGATTCACAAGAACCTGCAAATTTGAGTGTAACTGGATTATTTGAATTACCAGACTTAGCTACATGTATTATTATATGTGGAGTAAAAGCCTTGACTGGGCCATTCTTAAAATGTTATAATCGAAATCCAAAGATATATTTGAAGTGTCTTAAGAATAAAGGTATTTCGATTGCCTCTTCTGCAATTCCGTGTATTATTGAATGTTTAAATGATTCCCAATGAGTGTACTATTAAAACCAATTTATGTTATTGAGCTACCCGATAACCCCAATATTTATGTACAGCGAATATTAATCTCGACAAGGCTGGAGATTGATGCTAACCGAAATCCTGAAATTTTTAACGTACCTAGTCAGGAGATACCTTTTCAATACTATCCAGAAAAAGGTAAAGATGGCGAAGGTAAACGGTTCCTATTTTCAAAGCTAAGAGAAATGGCGTTTAGAAACGAATCAAATCAAGAAGATAAAATTCACATACAAGCCATCGCAAACATTTTTGATTATCTAAGCAACCCTAATGAAGAAATTAAACTACATATATTTCCATACTTTGGATTTGAGGCAACCGATGAAAATTTAATTGAGTATAAAAAGAATCCATCCTCATTATTCAATTTTAAAGACGTAACAATCAAAGGAGTTACTAAAATGAAAGTAGTTAAGTTCAGTGATGTAGAAATATCTCCAACTCCAACGAAACGTGATGGATACGCAGAATTCAACAAAACAGATTTTCCAATCCCAGTTAAAAAGTTTTTGAAGAGGCGTGAAGAATTAACTGAACAAGAGTTAATAGCCATCAACAACTATTTATCTCAATGAAATTTATAATAATGATATCACGCTTCATACTAGTTACTCTTCTAACATTTACCTCCAACTGGTCTTATTCACAACTCATTTTAAACTCAGCCGGATCTGGTGATAATTCTATTATTCAACCAGGTGGTGCATTTGGGATTAATATTGATGGAGGAAAATTTCAAGGGTCTTGGAATAATTACTATGCTAAGCTCGCTAACAGAAACATTTATCAAAATAGGGGTTATAATTCTTTTTTTGGTATTCAAGCAACAGGAGAAGGAGAAAAAGGCGATAAAGCTTTTTCGGTTTTTTCTTCGGGAAGTATAAATCCTAAGGCGAATATTCAAGTTTTAAAAGGCTTTTCATGGATTAGTTCGGATAATAAAGGTGCTGACCTGACTAAATCAAAAGATTTTTCGGAAAAGCAAGGAATGCTAGATCAAATAGAAAAAAGGAGAGAACATTTCATTAATCCCGCTTTGAAAATTTTGAATGAAAACTTAGGTAGTCTAAAGTTTAAATCCCAAGCAACATTAAAAATAATTGCAGAAGAAATTGCTAGCACTTCAGGAGATACTAAGAATGCTATCAGCTCAAGCCTAGATGCAACGCTGGCCTTGATTACAGCCGACTTATTCATCTTTGATGATCCAAGTAATACAGCAGCCAATAATCGCACCCTTACAAGGTTTCGCAAAGATGTTAAGGATGATGCTATTCAGCTTTTTTACGATGAACCTAACAACAAGATTACAGATGAGCATCAAGAGACCGTTGATTTAACAAAGAAAATAACTGCGATTGATAACAAGTATTTCAATGATAGCAAGATAACGAAAATATATAGCCATTCTCTGTATTTAGTAGGTGGTTTAGGGGCTGAAAAACCAAGCTTTGTTGATAGTTTAAGTATGACCTTTGAGCAAATTACCAATGACAGTTTGTTTTGGAAGCCTTCAATAGGCATTGGTTATAACTTTTCGCCTTTACGCAAATACTGGATCATGGGATTACGGGCTGATGTTGTTAGAGGGACTAATTCTTCAGGTTTCAAAAAAGCATCAATAGAAGAAAAAAGAGTAGTCAATAGCCAAGATGGGAGTATAGTAAATACTATTACCAGAAGTTCAGATGTACTAAATGGACTAGTCGATTATACGTGGCAAGTTCCAGTCCGTTTAGATTTCATTCTATATAAGCAATTGCTATCAAGGTCAACAGGTATGTACAGTGATAATACCTTGGGTCTGAACCCTTATTTTCGTTACACGGTCAAAGGAAAAAAAGATGAAATTGATATAGGACTTAATCTAGCATTTTTTACTGAGAGAAGGCTGGCTGGTGGTTTTTTTATTGAATTAAGCGATTTGGGCAGCGGTAAATTGAGTGAGTTATTTCAGTTAGGTATTGTTGCAAACTATTCTTTACATCCTATTATAGAAATTTTAGATTTTGCAAAAGCTCGATAAAGTATCTAGCCAACGTCTTTTATAATTTTTTTTATCTCATTTCAGGCAAGATTCCAAAATACAATCCTTCGATATCCTGTTGAGAAAATCTGTCTGCTTTTTGTATTTTCTTCTTTAATCGCAAATATCTCTTAGTAGGTTTACCAGCATAGAATCTCTTAAAGTATTTGCTATACAATTCATCATATAATTTGTCACTACCAAAGGCTATTTCTGCCATATGACTAAGGGCTCTGTTGTTGCGTGAGTACGTCTGACTTTCATATATGGCGTTAAAGGCAGATCTATGGAGAAAGTGTTTACCTAAACCATAAAGTTTACGACATCGCTTTTGCGTAGCAGGACAAAGAAAATAGAGAACTTTACCCTTTCCTAAATTACTTTCTACGGATACGATAGGTACTTTGTACTTCACAGCTTCTCCTCCGTAGGTATAATCTAGTTCAAGGTACTTTTTACTCATACCCATATATACAGCTATACCAATTCTGGCTCGTATTTCTCCGCGACTACTCCATTTAATAGTTCCAGATTTATAGGATTCTGGCTCCAGATACCCCCATTTCTTAAGATCAGAAATAGAGACGGTGCGAGCATCATTATATAAAGTGGGTATTGTGGATATTCTTGGCATACTTCTCAAGTTTGCAGTGAAACCTAAATTTTTAGGGAAGACTCAGATTTAATCTTCTATTCGTCTGATTTTAAAAGGGAATATTATCGTTTAGTTTTCCATTTGGATCAACGTAGAAAACAGATAGTGAATAATTATTCCATTGCTGCTCACTGTTGCTAAACTTATCAATGAGCATTTCTCTGGCGGCTTCCATAACTGTTAGGCTATTACAATGATTGTTTAAATCAATGGTATTAAAACATCCGTGACTAACGTTTACTAAATCCTGAAATGAAAGGGAGTATATTACTCCATCTAGTTCAATTGTTCTTTTCATGAGATGATCTTTATAGTAAGATAATGAATTTAACTGGTACTGTAAATTGAAACCTAAATCTTTAGGGAAGACTGGAATTTAATCTTCCTATGGCTCGTATGGGGTTATCCCAGGAAGCCGGATACCCATGTTTGTTGATAATATTCGTACAGCTTTTTCCGTAGATGTTAACAAATGTTAACTTTCGAGTAAACTGTAATTTTATGAAGTAGTCCGCTAAATCATAGTCTTGCTTTTTACTTTCTTTACTGGAATATCTTTCCAGTAAATCCGATACCTGAAAACCAAGCTGCTGTCCTTTTTCCTTCCACATTGCGTAAGCACCTACATCAGGGAACAATACTACCGGCCGATCGGCTAATGGCTTGCAGCGATCTTGGGTCAAATTATTAAGGCTACCTGAAGCCAACCAAAGAAATTCAGGTAGGTAAGCACTGGCAATCATAGCCGTCTTTTCGCTTTCGGTAATCGCTACAATTTTAGTAGGTTCTTCAGAAAGTAAGTGCTCACCAAACAAACACTGTTGCAAACTAAAATTAGCCAGTTTTAAAGCCTTATGTGCCCAGGTTATATGATTATAAGGTTGCTTGACTCTTTTACCAGTAGAGGCGTTGTAAAGCATTATCTTTCCGCTTCTAATACGCTTCTGTTGATCCACCTGCCAAAACACTGTAGCTCCTTTCCAATGTTTAGAGGTTCCGATTCGGTAGCGGTTTACCAGTTGCATTACAGTTTCTTCATCCAACAATGTATGGAGGTACTGGACAAAATTATTCTGAGTGTAATGCGTCAGACTCATTTCTAAAAGTCTCAGTTCTATGGTAGAGAAACTTTTCTTCTTGTCTTCTGAACTTTGAAAAAAAATTGAATAATCAAGTTTTCTCAAGTTCCTTTGCCTTTTTCGTTTTTGAATGTCAGGTTTTATCAGGTTCTGTTGCCAATCTTTCATCGTAACCTCCCGAAAGTTAGAGTCTGAGTTTTCTTCAAAATACTGTTTAGGAGTATAGTGATATCCACATTGTACCTCCCGGTTACACCGTCCTACATGATCAGCGATCGGCTCCTTACTTTCTGAATGAATGTAGCGGGTAAACTGTCTTTGCTTTTCGCAGCCAGGGCAGATATACCGGCTGTTCATTCCTGAATACGGTTCTAAAATATACTGATATTGGCTCATGATAAATAAAATGTTTTTTCTACACCTACATTTGCTACACTTCCTACATGATCCGGCAATGTCAACGTTACGAAAAGTTACGTTTTTGTGATTACTTAAAATGGCATTGTAGCAACTTGATGGATGACATACGCTACATTGCCTTGAGATTTCCGTTGAACGATAATACCTAAAGCTCTTAGACGGTTATTAAAGCTTTTGGCGCTCACGGCCCGGTATCCATCTTCTTGACAATACTCTCGGTAGTGTCTATGCAAATCCTTGGTAGCAATATGCTGCTCAGAATCTTTCTGATAGTTGTTATCTTCTAAAAACATGGCTACGCTATCGGCTTCTTTCCGGTATTGTTCCAGGATGTCTTCCGCTGCTTTACAAGGGCTGAATTTCTCTTGAGAAAGAATACGGTGTAAGCCTTCTAATACCCAGTTAAACACTCCCGATAATTCATTCTGAATGATCTTGGATGCTAGTCCTTTATCCTGTTGCTCTTCTGGGATAGTCACATCAAACGGTATAATGAGGAAACGCCTGAAGAATGCATTAGTAAATTCAACATCCATTGGCAATTCGTTAGTATTGAAGATAAGCTTGGCATAATCCTCTAAGATAAATGGCTTTCCATAGGGTAGGCGAGCCTCAACGGGTTCTCCCGATACCATTTGTTTGAAGATGGAAGTTTCTAGCTTTCCATTGATTTCACTGGCATAGTTAACCAGCTTATTGGTAAGCATCGCTCGTTGGTAGCCCGTATCATTCGTCAAACTTTGTAATGAATACGTAGAAAAGTTTTCTTTCCCTAGCAGTGCATTAACAATTTCAAAAAACACGCTCTTTCCATTGGCACCGGAGCCATAAAGTAACAGTGTCTTCTCTAATTTTAGTCTAGATGTTCTTACAAATACATACCCCAAAAATTCAGCTAATACCTTTTGTCGTTCCAGATCAGGAAGTACCTGATTGAGATAGGCCATGAACCGTGGAGCTTTTGCGCTTTCCTGATAAGAAAACGGTAACTGATAGGTGATGAAATCTTTAGATGAGAAATCGCGGAGTTTAGTCCCTGTGGGAGTAATCTCAAACGTACCGTTGCCGAGATTGATCCTTACAGTATCTCGAGAAGGTTCTAACGTTGGAAGTATTCCTAGTGCCAGAAATTGTTTATATAGCCCGTCTATAAAGGCATGATACTTAGCTTTAAATTCTGG
Source organism: Roseihalotalea indica (assembly GCF_022458895.1). Next base: position 142,937 of record NZ_JAINFL010000005.1, read on the forward strand.
AACTCCCATTTTCAGAGCGGAGGCTCCTAAAAAGGCTTTCAGGTCATCCTCATTCAAAAGACTCCAATATGCACCGTTATACACATAAATAAAATCGTGTTTCTTGCAAAGTCCCCAACGGTTTTGTTTAGCCAGTTGTAGAATTTTCTCAATGGTAATAACCAGATATTCTGCTTTACTGATATAATGCTCTTTTGGATCTTTGTTAGTACGTTCATAAAAGTCAACTTTTTCAATGAATTCAATAAGCTTTCCAAGGACCTCTTTTGGGGGTACGGGTTGAAACCTTTTCTCTATCGCTTTCACTTCTTTTTTAATCACTTCTAGAGAAATAGTATCAGTTGGCCCATGTTGAGGAATTGCGTTATTTTGGCTATCTTTATACTGTTCTTCAAGTTTGATTTCTTTAAAGGAGGAGCTCATTGTCGTACCTCCTTTTCTATTTCGGCTACCGTCCTTTTACGGCCGGTTTGTACCCATTCGGTCAATTCTTCTTTAAGGAAATAAAGCCGTTTCCCTTTCTTGCTAAAAGGTATTTCACGACGGGATACTAAACCGTAAATAGTGGGAACTGCCAAATTTAGAAAGCTGGCTGCTTCTTGTACTGTTAATAGGTTATTACTTTCCGTTTCGGTTACTCTTGAAGGAATACCTGATTCAAAGTAATTTTCTAGTTCCTGACGCAGTAGCTGACGTATCTCCGGAATTGATAACTGTGTAAATACTAAATTTTCCATTGTACTTATAATTGTGATTATGAGCACAATAATAAAGGCTGATTAAAAAGTAGGGCACCCAATTGGGTACCCTATATTATCTTGCTTAAAAATTTTCAACAGGTATTATTTCTAGTTTATCGTTCTCAAAAACGCAGCGATTAAATCTGACGTTCAACTTTTGCTTCTTACAAGTCTGGACTATAGGATTACTGTGTTTTCTAGATAAATTCCATCCAAATATTATCTCAATATAGGCTTCTGGAGGAATGATTATTTTTCTATCGAGTATTGTCGCAGGTTTTGGATAAAACTTATGAGTTCTGTATTCTTCCTCAAATGACCATTTTTTTTCTTTAGAGAATACCTGTTTGTAATGCTCGATATGATAATCATCATAATGATTAATATCAGGAAGATTTTCGTAGTACTCAACCTTTCCTCCTCCACCTAAAAACTTAAATAAAATTTTCGGATCAAATCCAACACAGTAACCTTCACCATTGTTAGAGTACTTTTTCCACATTTCCAAATTAAGCGGATTACCTGTGAGACAAAGTATTCCAAATCGCTCGTCAAATTCGTTAAAATGATCTTCTTGCATTTTTTTTAAGTACTCTTTACTTTTCATTGGGCTTTTTGCAGCCCACCTTCGAGCAAAAGCTAAATGTTGTTGTTCAGTCCATCCTGAATTCTCATTTCTCGAGTGCTCAAGATATTTGTTGATAATGTCTTGCTCTGTCATCAAGTCATATCTTTTAAATAGTTTGCAATCCTTTTTATCTTCAAAACTTGAAGGCGGTGCCATGAAAACTACTCTTTCTGTAAGTATTGTCTTTTGGTAGACATCGTTCCAAACACGGTATTTATATACTTTCTTTGGTATGTTGCTTAGTTTTTCAAATGACTTTCTTTCAACATAAGAAGGTTCCGTATATTGATTCATATTTAGTTAATCTTATTTATTTCTTACAACAACTCTGAATAGTAGTTTTAATTTTCAATTGATCTATCCATATAAAAATTCATAATAAACTAATCAAGGTTTTTTTAATTCGTTACGTGCTAAATCAATTTCATTTTCAATCATTTTTACGATCTCATTTAGCCCTACTTTAGAAAAATATGGGCTAATAATTTCACAATCTTTGATTAACTGTTTGTCAGTCTTGAAATTTGGAGCTCTTTGCAGCTTCTTATAATAATCAGAATTAGCAACTGAGGTAAGTTCTTTGTCAGTAATGAGATGAATGAATTTTGCCATAGGAGCGATGTCCATATCTCTACGAGGTTCTATTCCCGCGTATTTGAAGAAATAATAAAATACTAGAACGATTTGACTATTGGTAAATCCATCCAAATTAACAGCATATGTAACTTCCTTTTGAAGAGCTGCTGAAACTTGCCTCCCATTCCCATTGTAAATATCTTCTAATTCCTTCTCAACCTGCTTAAGATGAACGTGCCTATCACAATCTTTATGACAAAATTCTTTTTCAGGAGTATCAATAGGAAATTTTTTAAACTCTTTTTCTATCAGCCGATAAGTACTATTATGGTTTGGGTTACCAAAATGAATGGGGTAGCCTCCTGCCCATTTAAGTATAAATCCCAACAGGATATGAAGTAATTCCTCTGGAAAAGGCCTATTCTTGAGTGCCTCAATCACAGTATGAGTTTTTTTTATATTCTCATTAATGTATTCTTTTTCTTTCCACAACAGATTTAGGAAGTCTAGAGGTTGGATTACACCTTTTCTTGGACCTGATTCAAAATGTTCAATCGTTGCAAATACTAAATCTTGGTTTGGAATATTGTCAGCATTGTAATAAAAGTCAAAGTCATTTTCTGCCATATATGGCTTTATTCGCTCTAAATCAATTTCTGCCATTATTATAGAGGTTTCGTCAAAGTTCTGTAACCAGGTTAGATATTTAGCATATGCCTCAACTATTACAAAGTGATAGTCACCGGAGCCAATTTGCTCTTTACAATTTGGGCTATTGGTATGATGATACTCCCGATTCCCTTTCAGATATATTTTCTCGTATAGTTTACGGTATTCAATAATATTGATACTATAAATATTTAGTCCATCAATAGGGAAATCATCATTTGTGGGTATTCCTTTTAATTGACACTTCTCAGAAAAAAACAGAGCTTCATATTTATCGATTTCAATTTGTAGAAGCCTGTCTGGATTCCCACTTAGTTTGTATTGATCTAGAAAAGACTTTTTAAAAGATTTAAAATACCGATCAACTTTTTCCCAATACAACTTTTTTCTTTCTATATCAATTAACTCGTATTGATCTTTGGGTAAACGGGTGTACACATGCACGCCGCCTTTAATCATTAAAAATGCATCACTTTTAGAGTGTTCTACTATAGCATTATTAATTATGCCAGATTCCCAATCAGATAACTCATACTCAATTATCTTTCTATCCTCCTCGAAATACTCCTTCATTAAGTTCTTTATGTAGATAATGTAGCAAATGCAGCTTTAAAAATAACTTTATTTTTTATCTACTGCGAAGGGTTTTTCTGAAAATTTGTTAGAGCACTGGCATATTGTTTTTTGACATCGTGCTCAAAGCTATCAAGATAATGCTCTGTGGTTCGTATATCATGGTGACCTAATGATTCAGAGATGAATTCAATAGGTACTCCAGACCGCTTTAATACAGTTGAAAAACTATGTCTGGCAGTGTAAGTGGATACCTCTTTTTCGATACCAATGGCTTTAGCAATACGCTTAATGTATTTGTTTATGGTTTTCGTAGCTTGTTTTACCCTGGCTAATTCCTTTTCAGGAGTTAAGCCATTAATAAGTATATCAAATACATAGGTGTTGGGGTTAGTAGGTTTATTTCCCCAACGTTCAATAATTCCCTTCGCTTCTAATGTCAAAATGGCAACTACTGGTTTTAAGTTTTTCTTGCTGGTACGTTCGGTTTTTGCTCTGATAAAAGTAATCTTCTCGTTGTCTACATTTTGATACTTAAGTCGGGCAATATCCTTCATGTTAATACCATTACATAAATAACTGAATAGCCATAAGTCACGTGCTCTAGCTTCAGCATCCGTTTGAGGATCATAATCAAAGATTTTCTGAATATCTTCAAGCGTTAACGCTTTTTTGACATTTCTCCCTGCTGGTATCTGATACTTTCGTTTTCCAAAGGGATAATCCTCTTGAGAAAACAATCCTTCTTCAATAGCGAGGTTCAAGATCGTTCTCAGTGAGCGGAGGTAGATACCTATTGTGGTATTGCTACTTCCTTTACTGATCATCCACCGTTCGTAATCATGTAAAAAATCAGGATTAACTTTGGCGAATGCTAACTTCTTTTTTCTTACGAATGTTCGGATAGAAGATAAGCTACACTGGTAACTACTAGCAGTGCCCGCACGTCCTTCTTTGCTTAGGTTTTGGATATAGCGTTCATAAAGACTAAATACATCTTTGCTACTGACTTTCTTGTTCAAAAACTGTTTCTCGAATTCTTCAAAAGTAAAAGAGGGCATGCTTTTAATGATTTCATTAGCATGGTTTTCTTTGCCATTGAATTCAAGTTGGTAGTCTTTATATTTTCCTCTGGGTTTACTTCCTTGAATTTTTAAAAAGTCTTCTTCCGATAACGATTCATCTAAAGGGTAGTACTTTTGTTTTCTCTGGTAGGTAACTCGAAGCTTTATAGGGTAGTTGCCATCTTTTATAGGTCTGCGAGTATCTAAGATGATAGCGGTTGTAACGTTTGACATGTCTTTATGTAATGTATGTACAATGAATGGTTTGCATACAATTTGCATACAACCATCATAAATTTACATACAATAACCATGAATATCAATAAGTATGAGTAACTTTAAAATGCTGTAAAATAAGTAGTTGTGATAAAGTAAATAGAAAAAAGATAATAAAGTCTTATGACTCATAATCAGGTGGTCGCTGGTTCGAGCCCAGCAGGGCCCACACTTAAGGAGCTTTGATAGTCAGGCACTTACGAGGTTAATTCCGGTAAGTGCCTTTTTATTTAAAACATACAACTTGCGAATTGAAGGCACATAAGGATGTTCTACTAGAAACAAAACTGCGGTTTAGCTATTTGGAGACACCCTCTTTACTACACACACCATAAGGATTGCTGGTGTTGTGCTTTCTCTCTATTTTGCTTAGGAAGCAACATACTAGAGGAGGCTGAACCTTCTTTGGCAGAAGGGCAAAATGAAAGGGGATTGGTGTGCTTATTTACACTAATGATGAACGATTGAGTCGTTCCTTCCCATAAAACAACAGCACCTCCCCAATTCAATCGGGGAGGTGCTGCTTTGTTTACTGATACATCAGCGTATGCTTTTTAATATACCTTGGGTATGGTGTACGTTCCTGTCACTGCACCACCGGTAGTGGTGAAATCCATTTCCAGAGTATAGTCGCCATTGGCCTCAATTGTCAATATTATAGTACCACCTGTAGCATCGTAGTAGGTAGATACCAGACTGCTATTGGTAGTGGAAACTTGGGTAATATCACTAAATTTAAGCTCGCTGCCATTGAATGTGTAGGTTCCGGAAACGATTCCTTCAGGGTCGTTTGAAATCAGGGTAATACCGATACCAAAATCCTGGAAACCATCTCCCTGTTGGTGCATGTCAAATAATATCTCTCCAGCAAAGAACTCGTTCCAGCTTCCACCGGCTATTGTGTACTCTTGACCATTAAAAGTAACTATCCCCTCAGTAGCAACCTCCGCTTCAGTAACAATCTGCTGAGAGGATGAACTGTAAATAGTGTTACCATCTTGCACCGCGTAAGCCCAAACATAGTAGGTGGTTTCAGGGTCCAGTCCTGTCACACTCACTTCATAGCCGGAAGCACTGCCGTTAGAGGATATTTTCTGACTGTTGGCCGAATCATCGGTCGTAGCATAGGCGATACCAAATTCCGTAGGGGCAGGAGAGCCACCATCTACTATATTTCCGGCAATGGTAAACGAACCAGATGTAACATCACTCACCGTTGTTCCAACAGTTACGGTAGGTTCTTCACCTGCCGTCGTTACGCTGGTTGATGAAGCACTGTAAATAGTCTCACCTTCTTGCACCGCATAGGCCCAGACAAAGTATTCCGTATTTGCATCAAGCTCAGAAATTGATACTTCATAGCCAGTGGCACTGCCGTTAGAGGGTATTTTTTGGCTGTCGGCCGAATCATCAGTCATAGCATAGGCAACACCAAACTCAGTAGGGGCAGGAGAGCCGCCATCTACTATATTTCCGGCAATGGTAAACGAACCAGATGTAACATCACTCACCGTTGTTCCAACAGTTACGGTAGGTTCTTCACCTGCCGTCGTTACGCTGGTTGATGAAGCACTGTAAATAGTCTCACCTTCCTGCACCGCATAGGCCCAGACAAAGTATTCCGTATTTGCATCAAGCTCAGAAACCTCTACCTCAAAGCCAGAAGCACTGCCATCAGAGGCAATTTTTTCAACGACCTTCGTAGAGTCATCTGACAATGCATACGCTACCCCAAATTCCGTTGGCTCAGGGCTGCCATTTTCTGCTTTATTGTCGGCAATCGTGAATGAACTGGATGTCTTAGATTTGATTTCAGCACCCACTGATACAGTAGGTTTCACGATCTCCTTGGCATCCGTTTCCACAATCAAATAATTATTGCTGTAAAAGGTTGAATCGTCCTGTACAGCGTATGCACGTACCATATATTTAGTCTCTCCCTTCAGTCCTGACACCTCAAGCTCAAATTTTTCCAGACTCCCGGTAGCGGGTATTTTTACCGCCGACTCTCCAGCCGAGTAATATAAACCAAATGATGATGCTGTTTTGCTTCCTGCAACTACTCCATTTTCCGTAATAATAAATGAACTCGAAGTTTTACTTTTTAGGGTACCTAACACCGGTAGCGGATAATTCTCATCAGAGGTTATTGCCTCTTCTACTTCATCTTCATCTATACTTTCCTCATTCGCTAATTCAGGACATTCACTTTGATAATCCAGTTTAATGTTTGCAATCTTATGACCATAATGCACATAATTTATTCCTTCCTCAGTATCGGTATAGGTAAAAAAAGGAATCACGACCTCCGAAGCATCTCCCTGATTCACTCTGAACGTAACATCACCGCTATCAACAGTATCTTGGTCTTCATACCTTTTAACAATATAATAGTCAAATGTGACGATCATATCATGCCGAAAGATGGAGTCTTTGCTCTCATATCTATACGCCACCGGTGTACTATAATAATAACTTGAAGCATACTTATTATAACCACCCGAAAACAATTTTACGACTCCCTTTGGTACTTCATCAATCTTCTCTACATCAGAGGTCGCCTGTATTGTCACCGAGCCGCAATCTGAATTGAGTTGTTCTGCTGATGGCCCATCTTCCTCACAGGAAATTATGCCTGCAGCTAAGAAAAGTAGACTGAGCGAATAGAATAATTTTGTAAAATTTCTCATTAATCAATTTTATATAGTTAGAGATCCCAAACACATGTAAACTTTCTGTTTGTGTACTTTTTTAAGTGATAAATCAGTGAAATACAGGTGGTTAAGTTTATTTTCAACTCGCCGATGTGGATTCAAACATGGTTAGTAGAAAATGAAAGCTATCTATCCACGCCTGGGGTGCCCGCATGGAAGAGTCGGCCATCGGTTATTTCAAAAGGCTTTAATCACTTAATATGAAAATCTCAAGAGCAAAAATTTGGCAAAAAACTACTGTTTCGATAGTAGTAAGTGTAAGTAAAAAGTTGGCTGACAAGCGTATAGTATGACATATCCAAACACATATACTATATAATCAACTAAATGCTAGCAAAGTGCAAATATCAAAATGTTAAAATCATATTTTGGAAATTTAGTGCACGTACCTTTGGATATTTTTTTGCAGCTTAGGCTACTCAATGGGCGTTGATTATAAGGGAGTCTGGTTTAAAACGCATGCCATGAAACTCGCCTTAACGCCTACCTTCTTCAAAGCGTTTTCTGTCCTCCTATCTACCTTAATGAGAAGAAATATGACATGATGATAAGACTTTGTACGAGTCTAACGCTGCGCCCCTCAACTATGAAAAGCTTAGAGGGCTTAAGTAAAAGTGTAAGCTTCCTGGTGGGGCAATAATGTCTATCGGGCTATGGTGCAGAATCGGAAACAGGGGAGGGGGTAAATCGTTTTCTCTGGGTGGATCATCATGATGAGGCTTATGCCTGAACGAAGCACAAGCGCTTTGACTGGAATTCTTCTAGGGATGTTTTTCGCAGCAGATTTAACAGGGGGAAAAGATACTTCAAACCAGCCTTGTAGAACCTGAAGCTTCAGTAAGTCCTTTGACGTAGCACCGGAAAGAAGAACTGCTGCTCCTAAATACAATCAATTTTGTAAAAACGAATATGTCGGCGTTGGCTGCCCCGTGGTATGTAGTCAGCATGCTACCATAGGCGCCAAGTTAATGATTAATGTTGGTGAAAGCCGATGTCAAATTGAATGATTACTGGCGGCCCAGAACAGTTGCACATCGCTCGCTGCTGCTCTTAGAGCTTTAAACCTTGCAAGGAAATTCGTTTGCCGTATTTGAAGAGGGGAAAAGCAAACAGCGCTACCTCTTTATTGTACTGCTGGTAATTTTGTGTTACCAACATTCTGTACGTTGATAAGCTGCTATAGCCATGCTTCGGCCGATGTATCTGTGGGCCGGATTTATTGGCTATTTCACTTTCGCTTGCTATTATCTTTACTTGACGCAACAAACATGCTAGCTCATTATTGCTAGGCTCACAGATGCGTTGTGTATAGGTACCGGCTTTTATTCACATTCACCATTTTTGTAATCCATTATTCCAAGTCTTTCTGCATAACAAGCATTGTCATAAGTCTTTCCATTACATCCACATACTGGGCTATAAATGTTATAACAATTAATGTTAGAAGCCTTTGACTCTTTGCATGCTTCATCTTCTTTACAGGACGACATGATCAGATCGAGAAAAATGACATATAGAAAGCATCTCATAGGAGGTGATTTTTATTAGAGACACGATAAAAAAGCTTTTAGTTGTATTAGCTGGCACCTAACTCACAGATAAAGGTTATTTGCTCGGTCTATCTTTTTTAGTATAACACCACTACTATTTCTATCAAGCGATAATATCTTTTACCACTTTTCCGGCAACATCGGTGAGGCGGAAATCCCGGCCCTGGAACTGGTAGGTTAAACGCTCGTGATCCATGCCCAATTGATGCAGGATAGTGGCTTGTAAATCGTGAACGTGCACCCGGCCGCTGATCCCTGAAAACCCGATTTCGTCAGTTTCTCCGTGGGTGTATCCTTTTTTTATGCCGCCTCCGGCCATCCACATGGTAAATGCATCTCCGTGGTGGTCGCGACCTTTAAAATCAGCGCCAGAGCGGGCTTCCATCATGGGAGTACGGCCAAATTCGCCTCCCCATACGATCAGAGTCTCGTCCAGTAAACCTCTTTGTTTCAAATCCAGAAGTAGAGCGCTCATAGATTTATCAACTTCGCTACAGGCATTTTTTAGTGCGCCATCTACTCCATTATTAGGCCCGGCACCGTGGGTATCCCAGCGCCGGTCAAATAATTGTACAAAACGTACTCCGTTCTCTACCAGCCGCCGGGCTAACAGACAGTTATTGGCAAAAGAGTTTTTACCGGGATTAGTGCCATACATTTGGTGCACCCACTCCGGTTCATCATTGATGTTCATTACCTCGGGTACCGCCGTCTGCATACGGAAGGCGAGTTCGTATTGTGAGATACGGGTAAGAATTTCCGGATCGTTTGTCTCCTGATATTCTTGTTTATTAATCTTGTTGATAATATCAATAGAGCGTTTTCTTAAATAAGGATCAACCTCTCCGGGATTGGACAAATACAAAACCGGATCACCTTCGGAACGACACTGTACTCCCTGATGAACAGTTGGTAAGAAACCACTGCCCCAGATACTTTTACCGGCACTGGGTTCACTGCCGGAAACCAGCACCACAAACCCGGGCAGGTTTTGGTTTTCTGAGCCTAGCCCATAGGTAACCCAGGAACCCATACTGGGGCGACCCAACCGAGGCCCACCCGTATGCATCAGTAACTGAGCCGGAGCATGATTAAATTCATCGGTGTGGACGGCTTTCAGAAAGGTTACCTCATCCACCATCTGAGAAAAATGGGGTAGGTAATCAGATACATACGCCCCGGACTGACCGTGTTGCTTGAATGTGGCCTGGGTGCCCAGCATCTGAGGAACCCCTTGAATGAACGCAAATTTTTTGCCCTCTAATAACGAAGGCGGGCAATCCTGACCATCCAGTTTGTTAAGCGTTGGCTTGTAATCAAAAAGCTCCAATTGAGAAGGTGCCCCGGCCATATGCAGAAAGATGACGCTCTTGGCTTTGCCAGCAAAGTGAGTGGATAGCGATGGTGCGGCATTGGTCGCCAGTGATGAAACTACCTCCTTGCTATCGAGCCAAGGGTCGCAACCGGTCAGCCCGCCTAATGCGGCTGCTCCTAAACCAGACATACATTTTTTTAGAAAGTGGCGACGGGTATTGTAAGCGGCTAGTCGGTGTTGAGCTTCTTCTATGATATTTCTCATATCCGTTAATTTTTTGTCACAAATTCATCCAGGTTGAGCAGAGCATTAGCTACCAGGATAAAAGCCTTCAGGCGAGTAGAATCATGGCTGCCAACAGCTACCGGATGCACCATTGTTTTCTGCTGATAGCGATGCAAAGCATCCTGATACAGAAGCTCTAATGCCTGAATTTTTTCTGCATCCGGGGTGCGTAGCATCACCCGCTCATAACCTGCCTGTAAGCACTGAGATACGTCAGTAGGGTGGGTAGCATCCATTTGAAGTGCCAAGGCTTTAGCCGCCGTATAAAAGGTAGAATCATTCAGCAGAGTTAAGGCCTGAAGGGGAGTATTGGTGCGGATACGACGAGAGGTACAGACGTTGCGAGCGGTGCCATCAAAAGTGGTGAGCATGGGGTGGGGGCTCGTTCGTTTGGTGAAAATATACAACGAGCGTCGGTACTGAGCTTCTCCCTCTTCAGCCACCCAACTGCCCCAGCCGTTGGTAGACTCATCCGGTCGGGGTGGTTTGATGCTGGGGCCGTATAGGTCCAGGTTAATTAATCCGCTGACGCTTAGCACCTGGTCCCGTACCTGTTCGGCGCTGAGGCGTACTCGCGGGCCTCGGGAGATCAAGCGGTTGCGAGGGGCTTTCTCAATTTTTTCAGGGGTTGCTGTTGAGCTTTGCTGATATGCGGCAGACATCACTATTTGCTTTAGCAGTGCTTTCACACTCCAGTGATGTTGATCCATGAACTGTACTGCCAGCCAGTCCAGCAGTTGAACATGGGAGGGAGGGTTACCCTGGGAGCCAAACTCTTCCATCGTCTCGATGATCCCCAACCCGAAAAGCTGTTCCCAGAAGCGATTGACCGCCACCCGAGCCGTTAACGGATTATCCCGGCTAACTAGCCAGCGGGCCATGCCCAGGCGGTTGGTTGGTTCGCCCTTGGGTATTTCGCCCAGCATCTCGGGAACATCAGCTTTTACTAGTTGGCCGGGAGCCATCCAGTTTCCTCGCTCAAAGATGCGCGTTTCCCGGCTTTTTTCTGCGGGACGGTCGCGCATGATGGGCGTGGTGATCGGCTTGTAGGAATTTAGCTGGACCAGTTTGGTATTGAATGTTGTGCTATACTTTTCTTTCAGGGGGGCTCGTTCGTGGTAGTAAATCCAATCCAGATGGAATAGGTGCTGGGTTAAATCTTTATTTTTTCTGAACTGGTAGTAGATAGTATGTTTCCCGCTCACGGTAGGCAAAGAGGTTTTAAACTCTTTCCACTGATCCCACTGACCAGTATTGGTTATCTCGGTTTGCCCGATTTTTTCACCATTAAGCGAATCTAAACGCACATCAATAAACCCACCTGAAATAGCGGTAGCACAGCGGAACGAAATAGCTTCTACCTGACTCAGATCTACGTTCTCAAACATAATCCAGGAGCTATCCTGCACCTGCCAGACAACATCCTGATCCGGTGCCAGCAGCTCGATTAGTTTGCTGGATGCATGAAATTCTTCGGCTTCTACCTTCCGATATCCCAGGTCATATAAAAGAGCTTCTTTCTTTTCGTACAGGAAGCCCTCTTCGGGCACAAGGTCGCGGTCTTGTTCCTGAAGGTGCGTAGTAACCCATTGCAAGGTAGATGCCAGGTCTTTGGCATCTTCCGGTTCATAAGTGAACAGTTTTGGTTGCTCGTTATAAATATCCCGGTCTTCGGTATTATTGAAGAAGGCCATGAACTCATAGAACTCCTCGTGCCGGATGGGATCGTACGGATGACTATGGCACTGTACACAGGCCATGGTGGTTCCCTGCCAAACCTCGAAGGTAGTGCCAACTCGCTCTACAACCGACGCTACCCGAAATTCTTCGTTGTCGGTTCCGCCCTCATCATTGGCCATGGTGTTGCGATGAAAGGCGGTAGCCACCAGTTGATCCATCGTAGGGTTAGGCAGTAAATCTCCCGCTAGTTGTTCTACAGTAAACTGATCAAAGGGCATATCCTCATTAAAGGCGTTGATCACCCAGTCACGGTATTTCCAGATGGAACGATCTAGGTCTTTTTCATAGCCTTTGGTATCAGCATACCGGGCCAGGTCCAGCCACATAGCCGCCCAGCGTTCTCCAAAGTGCAGAGAAGCCAGCAACCGGTCTACCAGGGTTTCGTATGCCCGGGGGCTATTGTCGTCTATAAAATCCTGAACTTCTTTTGGGGTAGGAGGAAGGCCGGTCAGGTCCAGGTACAGGCGGCGAGCCAGTACTTCTTTCTCTGCCTGAGGGGCGGGGGTGAGTTCGTTGTCCTGCAATTTTTTGAAGATAAACCGGTCTATTTCATTCCGGACTTCGTAGTCGCTACTGACATCGGGCGGGATAATATCTTTTTGAGGGGGAATATAGGCCCAGTGGTCTTCCCATTGCGCACCCTGATCAATCCAGTCGGCAATCAGGTTGATTTCTTCTTTGGTCAGAGGAGGTGCTTCCAGTGGCATACGATACTCAGGATCATGATGGATGATCCGCTGGAACATCTCACTATGTTGGGCATCGCCGGGAATAATAGCCGGTTGGCCTGATTCTGCAGTATCCAGGGCATCTTCCCGAAACAGGAAGCTCAACCCGCCCGACTGCTTTACTCCACCGTGGCAGGTAATACATTTGGCATTAATAATAGGCCGGATATGCTGGTTGTAGCTGATCTGCTGAGAAGAGTCAGTTCTCACAACCCAAAAAATGGATGCTGCCAGAATGGCTAACCCTATTCCAAGCCATAAGCTTTTAAAATTCATCAACGTTGTTGTATGTAGTATGGCGATAACATTTGCAGTTATCTGTTGTATAATACAAAAGCCTGTCTTTATGGCAAAAAATACGACATATATCTCAGTAATTCGCTGACTTCTTCTGAAATAATATCAAACCCATCGTAGAAGGAGACTTTATGTTATAGTCAAAGTAAAAAAACGGATAAATCGTTGTGATTTTCTTAGCCAACCTGAATAGTTACATTATAAGGCAATAATTAGGCGTGAAGACTATTTACTTGATGGTTTTGATTCAGCCTGGTTCAACCCTCAAAAGAATTGCAAGTTGGAGGATAGAACAATACTTTTGCTGTTCTCCACCAACAAGTATCATAAGTGATTACCCATAAAGAATCGTCTACACCAACCTCCTGGTTAGTTCACTTACCAGAACCGTTCTGCTTTGAAGAATGCCTCTGGTTTCTGGACCGTAACTACGACGACTGTTTGCATCGTATTGAACAGCAACAATTGCTAAAGGCGGTTGATGCCCCGGATGGGCCCTTGCTCTTTCGTTTGACTAAGGGGGAATCCGCGATACGGGTAGAAATACTGGCGGGTAAAGCAAGTGCGGAAAACAGAGAGCATCTGACCCAATTTCTTCGGGCGTATATTGATGGAGAAAGCCCTCTCTACGAATTTTATGATTTGCTAAAGCAGGATGATCGTCTGGCCTATATGACCCAGGCATTTTACGGCTTACGCATGGTGGGCATTCCCGATCTGTTTGAAGGGTTGGTCTGGAGCATCATCGGGCAGCAGATCAATCTCAGTTTTGCTTATCGGCTGAAACGCAGGTTGGTTGAGGCCTATGGTCACCATATTGAATATCAGGGGCAGCGTTACTACATTTTTCCGAAGCCGGCAGTGCTGGCAAATGTGCCTTCCGAAGTGTTAAGAGGTATGCAGTTTTCGGGAAGAAAAGCCAGTTATATTATTGGGCTGGCTCAGCAATTTGCGGAAGGTAGCCTGAGTAAAAATATCCTTCGGCAATCCCCCGATCCGGCTACTCGCTTTCAGTTACTCACCGATATTCGGGGAGTTGGAGCGTGGACTGCCAACTATGTGTTGATGAAATGCCTGTGGGAGAAGGATTGTATACCCTACGGAGATACAGGGCTAACGGCAGCCTTGCTAAACCATCAGATTTTCCCAGAAAAACCTACCAGAAAGGAGCTGGATGCATTCTTTAGCAAATTTTCCGGCTGGCAAAGTTATCTGGTCTTCTACCTTTGGAGATCACTATCCGGATCAGCGTATCCAAAACCAGCGTAGCGATTTTATTTCGGTCGCTTTTTTCAATTTCAGGCCGTTGCTTTTCTTTTCTTTACGGTTTCAGGCATATGCCGGTAAATCACCAAGGCACTTACCAGCGTTCCCACTCCAATTACCAGAAACGGCAGCTCAAAAAAGTAATTAACCAGCAAGCCAGAAATTAACGGTCCCAGGGCAATGCCCAGTCCAAAACCAACGGTAATGACACTCATCTGCCGACCTTCGCCTCCTTTGCTGGAAAGGTCGGCTGCCAGTGCAAACGCCGGAGCAGCAATACCCGCCGCGGCTACTCCCTGAATCAGGCGCAGTACAATGAGCTCCCAATAGGTATCCACTTCGCCCAGCAAGATGGTTGAGCCGGCAATCAGGATTAATCCCCAGAAGATAAAGGGGCGGCGACCAAAGCGATCAGAGAAGTGCCCCAGGGGGAGCTGGAAGAGCAGTCGCCCCACCATCACCATACTAAAGGCAAAACCAAACCCCAGAGCGGTGATATCCAGCCGCTCATTAAAATTATTTTCCAGCGAAGTAACCATAGAAAAACAACCCGCCATAGTAAAAGTGGCCAGAGCCGCGGTCAGGATACCAGAATTATACAGCGAAGGATCGAAAATGGCAAAGCGCTTTTTTGCTTGCCCCGGCGGTGTTTCCAACCGAACTTCTTTTACCCAAAGCGAGACAAAAATCAGGGATAGGAAGATAAGTCCGGAGCCTACATAAAATGCTGTATCGAAGCCATAGTGCTCATGCAGAAAGCCACCCAGCAAGGGGCCAATTGCAAAGCCAATCATCCGTGAGGTGCTGAATACTCCCATAGAACCACCCCGGGTTTCCTGCTTCGTAACTGATGTGATGATTGACAGCGAAGCGGGAATGGTAAGGGCCACCCCTACACCCTGAAGAGTTCTAAGAATCAGTAATTCCGTATAATTATCCGCAAAGGTAAAGCAGAAAGTTCCGGAGCCAATGAGTCCCAAGCCAATCAGAATCAGTAATTTACGACGGTTGATCTTATCGCTGAGGGCGCCCATCAGGGGCTGGCAGAAAGAGTTGACCAAGCCATACACTGCAATGAGTACCCCCACGAGTACAGGTACGGAAAAGTGAATGTATTCTTTCGGTAGGGCTGCAACATATAAAGGAATCAGGATGAACAGCAGGCTATTCCCCATTGCATCGGCCATACGGGCAAATGATAAAGCCAGTATGGTTCGGTTCAGTCCTAGTATTTGTGTTAACTTACGAGTAATCTTCAAAACGCTTTCAAAATCTTAACTATCTAAAAAATACTAAGCAGTTTCAGGAAGGGAATGTTTTAAAGGTTGAACGGGATTTGCTATAGCTGGTTGTCCTGATATTTTAGTAAGAGCAGGTTGATTAATGGTGGATAGACTATTGGCTAGTAGGCTGAGCGTTAGCCACAT
Source organism: Roseihalotalea indica (assembly GCF_022458895.1). The sequence continues at coordinate 158,785 of NZ_JAINFL010000005.1, forward strand.
CTGCATAGTTCTAACCGTCTGCCATAGACATTTTATCAATCCTATAACTGAGGTTTCACATAGCAATAGTATTAGCTCTTGGCAGGCAAGTACTTTAAGAAAAGGAAATACCAAGAATTCTTTTATTGACAGATTGACGAAGTGGGTAGGAATATTACAGTAATTATTGAAATTTACCCGATAATATGTCTCCTTTTCAGGGAAGTTAATTATATTATCCTCAATTTATCAATCGGTTGCATTTATAGCTATGAAGGATTCTATTGGGATTAATTATTTATAAAGCATAGAATCAATTTCTTTATGCAGATCAGCATTGCAAAAGCGAAAGCGAGCCTTTATGATGAACGATAGTACAACAATTTAGTAACTTACTAGCAGCTTAATTTATAATGACAATGACGAACTATGATGTTTCTCGCCGAACTTTTTTAACTTCAGTCAGCATGCTGGCCGCCGGGACGATGTTTACTGCCCCAGCCGCGGGATTTGGCCTGACCGGCTCAGGTAAAGACGAAAAACTAAAAGTAACTCTAGTGGGCACTGGGGTGCGGGGTACCTCATTCTGGGGCCGAAGACTGGTGGAGCAGTACCCTGATATTCTGGAATTTGTGGGCCTTTGTGATATCAATCCCGGCCGCCTTGCTTACGCCAAAGAATACATGAAGGTAGATTGCCCTACATTTACCAACTTTGAAGAAATGATCAACCAGACTCAGCCGGATCTGGTGATTGTAACGACCAAAGACTCTACGCACCATGAGTATATTATCAAAGGGCTGCAAATGGGGTGTGATGTACTCACTGAAAAACCTCTAACCACCGACGAGCGTAAATGTCAGGCTATTTTGGATGCCGAGCGTAGTTCTAATAAGAATCTGATTGTAGGATTTAACTACCGCTGGAGCCCCTACGCCACCAAGATCAAGCAGCTATTAGCCGAGGAAGCTGTAGGTAAGATAACCTCTGTAGATTTTCACTGGTATCTGAATACCTACCACGGCGCATCTTATTTCCGGCGCTGGCATGGGCAGCGAGAATCCAGCGGCAGCCTCTGGGTACATAAAGCCACCCACCATTTTGATCTGCTCAACTGGTGGTTGGACTCTGACCCGTCGGAAGTATTTGCCTACGGGGCGCTGGAACACTACGGAAGCAACGGTCCCTTCCAGGGAGACAAGTGCCGTAGTTGCGAGCATAAGAATGAATGCAAATTTTACTGGGATATTACCGAAGATGAGCGAGCCATGCGGTTGTACGTAGACAACGAGAAATACGATGGCTACATTCGGGATAACTGCCTGTTTCGGGATGAGATCAATATCTACGATAAAATGTCAGCCCAGGTTAAGTATGCCAATGATGTGGTAGTCAATTACTCGCTGACTACCTACTCTCCTTATGAAGGGTGGAAAGTCTCATTTAACGGCATGAATGGCCGTATTGATGCCTGGCTGGATATTCCTTTTATGAATGAAGACAGTTTAAGTCAATCAGAACTACATGCTGCCGAGATGAACCAGAAAGGCGGTGAAGTGGCGGAGTATCAACCCATGATTGTACACAAGAACTGGGAAACCTACGAAACGGTGAACGTACCGGTAGAGCGGGGTGGCCACGGGGGAGGAGATTCCAGATTACATGATAAGATATTTAAAAACCCGGAAGCTCCGGATCCATACAAGCATTCGGCCGGTGTACGCGACGGAGCCATGTCCATCCTGATCGGGATTGCCGCCCGCAATAGCATTGAGTCGGGCGAACCCGTACGGATTGCCTCCCTCACCGACCTGCAACCACGCGCCAAACGGTTGTAAAAATAAGAATGTCTGCTTCCCAGCATCGGAAAGCAGACATTTACCCTTTGTGGTTTGAGTTTTAATAAGTAGAAAGCACCGGCCTTGATGGTTTGGTGCTTTCTCGTTTTAGAAGGTATTTATTAGGTTTATTTCTTCAGGGCAAGCTTATACGTAATAGGATCTTCTTTAAAGTTCTCGTATTCCAATGTAAGGGTCAAATCTTTATCCTCAAGCGAATTGATATTAAACGTATATTCCCCGTCGTTAATTGAGATCTTAGTGTCACTATTGGTAAGTACCCAATTTCCATCTCTGGGAAAGAAACTTAGCTCAGGCAATGTCATAGTATACATTTCGTCTTCTTTAAATGTCAACTGATTTTGGCTATTAATTGTCCTGGGCTCGCTATCTATTTCTAGTTCATTAATACGCCAGGTACCAATTAGTTGGTCTTTGATGGTTGGTGGGGGAATTGGGTCTCCGTCAGGAGGGCATCCGAATAGGAGTAGCGCTAGTCCGCTGTATAATATTGCTATTTTTTTCATAATAATGATTTTGATAAGAGTGTCTGGAAACAAAGGTGAATACTCTGCTTCCGGTTATACTCTATTGTTTCTGAATTTTTTTCTGAAGAACAACCTCAGGACTTTGTACCCAAAGTAGATATATTCCCGGTTGTAACGACTGAGTATCCAGGGTAGTAATAGAGCGGCGGCCTACTGGTTGCTGTAATAACTCTCGTCCCTGTAGATCATACAATTTCACCTGAACCTCTTTGTTTGCCGTAATTGCGGTAGGCAGAGCAATCGTAAGTTCTGCCTGAACTGGGTTGGGGTAAACCCGAATAGCTTCAGCAAGTTTATCTTCAATTGATGTGACCTGAAAAGGGGTAGATAAGGCACTATTGCAACCATCACCATTAATTACCAGTACGGTATAGGGGCCAGCACTCGTAAGTTCAATCTGATTCGTGGTGGCACCCTCAATAAGTTCACCATCCAGATACCACTGAAAGGTTCCGGTTACATTCTCTACCAAGAGAATTACTTCAGTAGAGAGAGAATCGGTAGTAGCATTTGTTTCAGCTTTAATAACCGGAGTTTCCGGCCGGTTTCCGCTGAAAGTCACTTCTACATCTAGAGTGGCTGTACAGCTGTTGGCATCCCGAACTGTCACCGTGTAATCACCAGCCTCAAGACCGTTGAAGGTGCTGTTTTCCTGGAATGTGGTCCCATCGAGACTATACTCAAAACCAGTGCCAGCACCACCGGAAGCCGCTACCGTAAAGCTGCCGCCTTGTGGATTGCTACAATCGGGCTGAGTTACTTCACCTACTGGATTGAGTTGTGGCTCGGAGGGCAACTCAATCGTAAATTCTTCAATAGCTACGTTTTCGCCATCAGTAACATAGGCCGTGTAATCTCTCGGCTCAAGACTCTCAAATACATTGCCGGAAGTATAATTCTCTCCATCCAGACTGTACATAAGCTCTTCTGCGTCGCTCGAAGCAGTAATCTCGACCTGCCCGGTGCCATTACTATCGCAACCAGGGTTAGTTACGATCAGATTATCTATAGTGAGCGCAGGAGGGCATTCATCTTCGGATGATATATAACTGACTGTAAACTCCCGGCTCACTACTTTGCTACCGCTTTTAACGTAAGCCGTGTAAGATCCGGCGGGTAAATCAGGAAATTCGTTATTATCTGCGAAAGTAATGCTATCTAAACTATAGGAGTAATTATCATCGTTACCGCCTGATGCAAAGATTTTGACTTTACCCAAGTCGCTCTCATTGCAACCAATTTTAGTCACTGCTAGTGAATCAATCATTAATGGTTGCTTACAGTTACCATTAATATTATTGCAGTAGTCAAACCGAGTTGTACTAACTAAACTGCGACGACCTGCAACGTTGATAGCCCAGACGTAAAGCACATAGCTTTCCCCACTTGTTAAAGCTTCTACATTGGCTAAAAAGGGCTCAGTAATAGAAGCCTGAGGTTTGGCAAAGCGATAAGTTAGTGTGTCGGATCCAACGATAGCTTCATCGGTGGCATCGTAATAGTAGTACTCCAGAGCAACAATGCTGTTAAGCTCGGTACTATCTACTACTACGAAAGGCATATGAGAAACAATAGACCAGCGTCCTTCCACGTTCATTGTCCGGGCGTAGAGAAAATGAATCCCGGGCTCATAAGTGGTTAAATCTACGGTAAAGGTTACAGTCACATCATCGCCCACACTGCTTAGAGCAATCGGCTGATTGTTTCCGAAGCCAGCATCTTCATCAATGAAGTATTCGGCAGTTAAGATGCTTTCTTCTTCGGGAATGACTTCTACTACCAAAAAAGATCGGCTGGTAGCAAGGCTCCAATGTCCCAAATCATCTTTAACCCTGATTTTTAGAGTATGCGAACCAATACTTATTCCCGTGAGATCAACATTAAACGATTGGGTTACTTCACTACCGGCTTCATCAAGGGGTATCGGAGTGTTTTGACCAAACCCTTCATCATTATCAATATAGTACTCTGCTGCTACGATATTCTGGGCTAACAGACCAGTTATGGGTAGAAGCATTACTATTAACAGGCTAATAAACTTCTTCATGGTAGCCTAGTTGTGAGATCTTGCTTTAATGGTCACGCTCATTCCTTCGGTGGGCGTTCCTACACCGCTGGTGGTGAGTTCGTAAATGGCCGGGATAGCGGGTAAGCCGGATAAGCGATAGGGGTCAGTGCCTCCAAAAGCACCTAGATCCTGCCCTTCAATGCCTTGATCACGAGCAGGAGATTCATCAGCCAATCGAAAATGACTATCAATTGATGGCTCGGGCGATATGAATAAGTTCGCCTGTACTGCACTGAAAATATTGTCTGATGCGTCGTTTCCAGTAGAATTTTCAGGAAATACTGCTTCTTCGGTGGTAGTGAACAAGTTGTTTTTAACATTATTGTCTCTACTATCACTTATGGAGCCGGTAATGAAAATGTTATTTTGAATGTTGGCCCCATTAATACGATATATTCCTCCATTCAAGGTATTATTGGTAATGACCGTATTCGCAAGACTGGCATTATAATCACCATAGATTGAAGAACTGTTACTAATAAATATATTGTTGCGAATGATGGTACCACTGGTGCTTCCATTTAAATAAATAGCACTACCGCGATAGTTGGAAAAATTTTGACTGATAAGAAGATTCGAGCCGTTGTAAATGTACATATAGTAAATAAAATTCCGGGTAATGGTAACGTTTTTCGGTTCGTTACTGCCTCGGCTTCCATCAAGTCTTTCTAAGTTGATGGTAATTGCGTTTTCAAAGAACAAGCCGGTAACAATTGATTCATTAGCTCCCTCCCCAATGTTCATATACCGAAGTTTGGCGATTTGTTTGTTGAATTGCGTATTCTCATTTTCACCCAGAAAGTAACCAGGGCCTATGATAATTACTTTTTTATTCAAGCGAATTTCAGCAACCGAACCCCGTTCGTCGGTATCGTAATACTTTGGAGAACCTACTACGTAAATAGAATCACCCGGATTGGCATTGTTGATCGCATCCTGTAATTTGACATAGTCGGCGGAAGCACCTGTATTATTGTCTACTCTGATTACCTTGGCCATTGCCAGGGTGCTGCTGGTGAATAAGAGTAAAAAGAGAAAGTAAAATTGCGTTTTCATTTTTTTCATGGTTTTGTGAATATTGAGTGTATATAAAAGGTTAGAAAATGATATTAGTAGTCAATCGTATAGGGGCCTTTACCGAATTTTCCGTCGGTAATTCGGTACGATTTGTTGTCGTCTTCGTCGTACGATTCAAAGAAAAACTCGCCAGAAATGAGTTGGCGCTATTTATCAATGGAGGTTATTTTTAGGGTCGCCGGTGCGCTGTTTTTAGTAACTCCCCTGTAATTCCAATAACCGCTGTATGAGCCGGAGCTGCCGTCGGTAAAGTCAAATAAAAGTAAAGCAATCCTGTTCCCTCGGCTACGTTGAAGCTTTCAAACACGGCCCCTGGTCGCAATCGGTCAAAGTCAGGTCCCACAAAACCTATTGAAATTGCTTGACCGACACCCGTATTAATATTCTCATAATCAAAAGCAGCAATACCAAAGGTATACTCCCCGTCTGACTCCAGAGTAACTTCGGCAGCTACAAATTCTTCAGATGCTTCAAAAGGAGCACCATCTACATTGGCAAAAAAGCCAACGGGGGTAATGCTATCACCCTCCACCTCTTCTTTAGAACAGGAGAACAGTGCTAAAGCCAATAGAAGTGATAAGAGAAGTTGCTTGATTTTCTTCATAATGATTGATCGTTTAATCGTTGAACCTGATCATTTTGCTTCTGAGAAATGATGAGTTTAATAGACCAGAATGGGGTAAAGGTTGGCTACAATATCTGCTTCGTTAGCCTTTTCAATAACTTCTTTGAGTGTATGCATACTAAGATACCCTTCCAACGGAGGGGCATCTCCGATTACGATGATCATCTTTTGAACTGAGGAAGTCCAGTTCATCGCATCAATAGTTTGGTATAACCCATCGTATACTGATTCTGGTTCATCACCCCCGCTGCTGGTTCTAATATTGTTGATATAATCTTTTACCTTTTCCAGGTCAGCAGTAAGAGGGGTAGATTGATACCAATCATACGGGTCAACGTTATTATCACCATATTCAGCCACTCCCACCCGGACTCCGCTAGGTAAGGCGTCAATAATTTCGTTCAAGTGATATTGGATGTAGTAAATATCATCGCTCATACTACCGGTATTATCAATCAAGAAGACCAGATCAGCAGAGGCCTGCGCCTGATCACCAATGACTGACTGAATAACTTCACTCAACTGGTAGGCGCTGGGAGACTCATAGGATTCTCCGTTAGTGAATTCAGCTAGTACATCAAAGGCTTCTTCCGTAGTGATATACCGGGTTGAGCCTACTACCGTGTCTGATGAAATGCCTAGAACTCCGTTATAGGCTGACACTGAATACTCATAAGAAGTATTTGACTCTACGCCTAAATCTGTATAAAATGGAGTCTCAGTTTCGCCAATCTCAACCAGGGAGTCACTTGAAGCAAAGTAATCTCGGCGGAAAATTTTATAAGATTCAGCTTCTGGTACAGCATCCCAGTCTAACTCAATCGTAAGGGCATAGTCATCACTGGCTCTAAGGTTATCAGGTGCTGGTAGTATCACCGGTCCTTCATCCTCAATACAAGCAGCTAGAACCATTAGAAAAATGGAAAATAAATAGGCAATATGACTTTTCATGATAGTTTAGATTAGGCGATACAGATTGTAGCTTTTGGGCAAAACTCTATATATATGGCTACATGGCTACTCAAGCTCAAAGAAGTAGCTGGCGCTGAGTGAGAACATGAAGTTGCGCAGCCCATAGTCAAAATTATTATCCGGGTAGATATCTGCTAGTCCTTGTTGTAGGGCAATTTTGAGTTGGATTGGAAAGTCTTCTGATTCGGCTACGGCTCCCAGTGCCAGACGGAAGTCGCCTCCTTTAAGGTCGTCGTATCGGCTGGAACCAAATTCAATGGATTCATTAGAGTCCTCCCGTTCACCTTCCACTCGAGATATACTTTTAAGCTTACCCGACACGGCAAAGCCCACAATAAACCCACCCCAGCCACTCAGTGTAAAACCATCAAGTTCGGCCAGTTGATAGCGGACTGTCAGGGGAATATCCAAGTAGGTAAGTAATATTTTATCCGTGCTTTTTGCTTCGTATCCAAAATCACTATAGTCTACTTTCGTTTTACCCCCCGCGCCATTAATCAATAAGCCGGATTGTACATACAGTTGATCAGTAAGGGCATACTCTCCAGTTACGCCAATTTGCAATCGGAGAACTGGCTGATTCTTCCCCCCATCATCCCGGATATCTTCCCGCCACTCTTTGGAGTATTGAGCAGAGGATAGGTTGAAGCCTAAAGTAGGACCAACTCGCAGTTGAGCTTTTGCAACAATTGGGCATAGCATAGCCAGCAGGACAATGATAATTCCTTGATTTTTCATGGTATGACAGATTAGTTTTATGTTAAAATAAAGTCGATACGTTTAGTAAGAAAAAGGTCTTAAAAGGCCACTCCGAAACCTAAGTTAAGGACCGGCGATACGCCGAACAGAATTTCAGGAAAATCTTCTTCATCATAGGTTTCGGAAGTTCCATCAGGGTACGTAATAGTGTACTCGAAATTATCTGTGTTGGCACTGATCAGGGCAATACCGATTTCGGGCCGGAAATAAAAGCTTTTTCCCAGTTTTGCCCCAATTTTCAGGTTGAGCAGATTAAAGGCTGCCTTCAGCTTGCCTACTCCTCCTCCCATATCTTCTTCTTCGGAGTAGTAGTCGGTAAAATCATAATTCAAACCTAACCGCCCGTAGCTAAGGTTACCGTACAACCCCTTACCTGGCTTGAAGAAATAATAATTAGCGCCCAGTTCCAGGTAGTAGAATTTAAAATCTACTGGCCCGTTACCATCCGTAAAATCCGAGCCTTCCTGGAAGCTTAACGGAATATAAGTAAGATCAAGCGAAGGGGCTAACTTGCCATCCAAGGCAGGAGTTACGTATTCCAGATGTAAGCCGCTGATATTAGGGATTCCAATTTTCACCCCAATCCGCATGGGGTTTTCCTGGGCTAAACTTGTCGAGTACGCGAGTATGGCGGCAATAAATAAAATTCCAAACTTTTTCATAATCAATAGTAAGGTTAGTGCAGTTGAGATTAGTTTCTTACAGTTCCTGAGTCTTTACATAGGTTTGCCAAGTGCTTGAGAGCCGCAATAATCTCCCGGGCTTCTTCAATACCCGATGCCCGTATGCTGAGTGTTTTGGCGTAGTCGTCTACTTCTCCGTTTTCGAGTACCTCAATCAGTTCTCGTTTACCAATTGTCTCGAGACTGGCAAAAACGGCATTTCCCTTTGTTCCTAATGAAATACTGCTCTCGTCCAGGTCAGTCATGTTCCACTCATAAACCACTTCGTCACCCTCCTGCTCATCCACAATCCGGTACAGTAGCATACATGGACCGTCCGACTGCGCTTCAATGTTTTGGGTAAAACGTTCGTTACCGATAGTAATCTCTTTGACGCGCTGTTGCAGGAATGTGAGCGTTGCTGACGATGTAGCGGGTAATTCTAAAGAGGTAGGTTGATCATTAATCTTCTTAGCCAGATGTTGAAAAGCCTGTGTAAGCTTTCGGGCTTCTTCAATGCTACTGGCGAATAGAGTTACTTCATTGGTGTATCCATCCAGCACGCCATCTTCTGAGTATGCAATCAGGTCGGCTTTGCTCAGGGTTTGTACACCGATCACCACATTATTCTTTTTGATGTCGAACTGAATAGAAGCTGGGTGCATATCAGCCATATTCCAGTGAAAGGTCTGTTCCTCGCCTTTGCTGGCATCGGTGAATTGGTACGTTAGCAGGTAGCCACTTCCGCCGTTACTAGGATTTTTTTCGTAGGAAAGTGACTGCTCATAAGAATCTTCATTGACTGCTATGGGGTTCACATGTTCGGTCAGGAAGTCCAGGGTCTCCGTAATACCAGGATCAGTATTGCCCGCTATAAATTCGGTATCACTTTCACTGGATGCTACGAGTTGCTTCCAGGCTTGCACCAGGCGGCGGGCGTGCTCAATGTCAGTTGCCATTAAAGCAACTTGATCCTGATAACCATCCAACTGACCATTTTCCTGTATCTGTATCAGGTCCCGCTTTCCCTGGGTATCGGCCGTTACCCAAACGGCCACTCCTTTGGTATCGAAACTAATGCTTCGTTCATCCAAATCAGCCAGGTTTACGGTGTAATGCAACTCTTCGCCTTTAGTACGATCCGTGCGTTGGTAGGTAATAATGGCCGGCTGGTTAGCATCGCGGGTAATTACCTGGTCAAATTGCTCGTCATTCAGTTCAACCTCGCCTACATTTCCTTCCAGGTAAGAGAGTAACTCAGTAAATCCTTGGACTGATACTTGGTTGTCTTCAACCTTCTGCTCACATTGTTGCACCATTTCTTTCATGGCATCTACGAGTTTACGAGCTTCTTCAATGCCGGAAACCAACACGGTTACTTCGTTCTGATAGCCATCAATTTGCCCATCTTCATAGACCCGGATGAGGTCGCGTTTATTCTGGGTTGAGGCTTGCACGGTAACTTCATTTTTTCGGGTATCAAACGATATTGCCCGGTGGTTTAAGTCAGCAATATTCATCTCAAAAACCGTTTCTTCTCCTTTCTTGGTGTCCAGTATAGTAAAACGTGCCAGGCAATCGTTATCAGATTGAGCTGAGAAAGATTGCTCGTATAAATCGCCTTTAATTGTAACGTCTTGTACAAGCTCGGCCACAGTTTGTCCGTAGGAAGAGAATGTCAGTAGTCCAAGCAAATAAGTGGTAACAAGTAGTCGCATAGGAGTAAAATAATGATGGTTGGTAATACAAATACAGTAAAATTAAGCCATGGATAGAGCCTTAGTCAAGCTCTTCTACTAACCAGAGAATAAAGAACACCGAACCGACCAGCCAGGCAATGGAGGCGAGTATCCAGACAAAGGAAGTAATGGTTGCCGCACCTATGATACTAAGCACTAATCCTATTCCCCAAAAGATGATTGCTTTCTTCAAATAAGGGTCCAGGTCATCCAGATCGCTAGATGAGTGAGGAGCACTTTTTAGCTCTTTGGCTAAGGCTTTAATTTCCTGACGGATTTCCTTCCGCTTGGCTTTTTTTTCCTGACGGTTTGCTGATTCACTAACAGAGGTTGCCAGTTCAGAAAACCGCCCAATACGTTCCTGTAAATGGGTGTTGCCGGTTTGCGCTAGTTGCTCATTAAGCTTCTGTTCGGCTTCGGCCATGAGGCTTTTAGTATCGTTATGTTGCTTTACCTCTTGCTGAATGGAAACGAGCAGCGTTTCATTCTTTAGACCTAGAGAAGCTACTTTTTCCGGCACTTTATCCTTACTGACAGAGGTAGACCGGGGTTGTTGTTTAAAATAGTGAGAATTTCCGTAGGCAATCTTACTGGACTGACACCCGGTAAAGAGCGAAGTGATTGCTAAAGAAATTGATAATACAAAAATGATGGTTCTGACATTCATGAGGCTTGTTGGTTAGATTAAGGTAGTTAAAATGTATTTCATTCATCTTATGAGGGCTCTTGCAAAAGGTATTCAATAGAAGCCCACCACAAAGGCATAGCACAAAATCATAAGCACCAGCAATAAGGTTAGTAGCGATTTCATAAGAGGTTATAAGTTAGTTGTGTGACAGTTTAAGAGATTGACTAATTCCTGTAAAGAAACATGGTGAAACATCCATGACAGTTGGGCGAGTAAGCGGCAAAGGTTTTGCATAAGTGCTGTGTTTAATAGTTCGATCAAATTCGGTAGTATATGTCGCCTCGAAAGAAAGGTTACCCCTTTCCTGATAAATTTTTCACCATAGGAAGCAAATTATGTCAATACCCGCGGTTACTTCTGCTAACAGTAATGTCAAGCGAGCTTTGGTGAGCTCTCAAGTGTAGTCGGAATAAAATCTACTTTGGCTACAACTATGACTGAAATTACTTATATTTTTTCTAGTATTGTAGTCTTATAAATTCTTTTACCAGACTATTTTACTAACCTAAGGCACCTTCTGACAAAATCAGTTTTTTTTCGCACAAAGGAATGGTGCTTGTATGTGTCTCATGTATTTTAGGAGAAAAAGATGAAGTGAGAAATAGAAGAGTTACTGATAAACTTGGGAATAAATGCCACAAAATGCCAGAATGTCCTGATGAAATCTAATTATCAGGCCTATGGATAGATTAATTGGTATTCCGTGGTATAGGATAATAAGAAAATTAGTTGAATGTTAGGGTAGTATCATGGGCGCAATAAATGAATGGTATTGTCCTGCTTTATTGTGTAAGGTTGGTTTCTTACTTGAAGAATATAAGTATCGTTTTCAAAACGAACTGAAATTTCTTCAGAAACAAAGGGTCCATAGAGGGTTAACGTATCTCCCCATTGGTAGTGAAAATCATACTCAGGATGATCAATAATAGTCAGTGGAATGCTATCAAGTACGTTATCTGCTCCGCGGGTGCTTTCTACCTCTACCGCCAGAAAACCCCGGTAGGTTTCGGTTGGAGATCGCTTGTTAAGCAACCAGAAAAGTCCGGCTATTACCAGAAAGGTTATTGCCGCAGCATAATAATATAGAGGCCGTTGGTAGAAGGGAACTACCTTATCGGTTAAACCATCATCTTCTTTGTAAATGGATTCAAACCTGCTTTTTAGTTGCTCATGCTCCAGTTGCCGGACCGTCTGAATTATTTTCTCCTGAAATGCTATTTCATGCCGAAATTTTGGGTCAGTCTCGATTCGGTTCTTTACTTCATTTAGTTGATCCCCCGTGAGTGCACCTGCTAGATACTGGTCAATGACTTCTGTTTTGTTTTCTTCGTTAATCATGATGAAATCACATTAAATCTTTTTTTGAGCCGGTTAATACATTTATGTTTAGCCTGTTTGACTGTGTTATCGTTTTTGTAGTCATACTTTATTGCCAGTTCTCTTAAACTTTCACCATAATAATAATATCCGGTAATCAGACCAAGGCATGGTTCACCCAATGATTCTACTTCTTTTAGCAGTTTTTCTTCGGAAGGAAAGTCAAATTCGTAGAGCGAGAGTAAGTCCTCATAGATAGTGGTGGCGTCCATCAAACGATAATACTCTTCAATCACATTGGTGTTTCGTTCCTGACTTCTGAAGTATGCAGATGTGATGTTATGACATATGGAGTAAAAGAACGTACTCAACTTGCTTTTCTTCTCAAAAGTTTTCTTTTGAACCGACTGATAAAATATAATCAAACTGTCTGCATAAAGATCGTCCTGAGCATGCTCGGGTATATTTTTATTACGCATAATAGAAATTCCCATCGCTTTGTACTTCTTATTAATATATTTAAAAGCTTCATTCTCTTTTCTCTCGTTTCCACTCTGAAACGCATTAATAATTTTTTGGTCAGTCATGCTGCAACGGGCTGGTTGAGTATCTAAAAATTAAGCAATAACCTCTATTTGTCAAATCGGAAATGAAGATAAGATTGCTTTTTTTCTTACTGTAGTAATTCTGGTTCTGATCGTAAGTATGATTTAATTTTATTTTTTACAGTAATTCTCAACGAGGGGCATATACATCTTTTACCCGACCCGCTTTACAATCTCGGGGGTCAGCTATATGTCGCCTTTGCTCCCGTGTCTCGAACCAGGATGAGCCTAGCCGAAAATCAGAGAACTTTAATGCTAAGGTTACTTCGTGTGCCCCCCCGGTGCTACTAAGGCGAGATGCGGTTATGTCATAGCTGTACACCACCTGAATCTGGTGTTGCCAGAGCGGCGAAGTATTAGAGGTTAGTCCTTTAGGCCAGGTTAATGATGCATTCATAATGACCGCATCGCGTGTAGACAGGTTTTCCAGGGTGTGCAGAAAACCTCGGTAACCGCCTCCCACACCCGCTACAATATCAGCCGCATGCCCGCCAGGCTTCACCGGACGATACGCTACGTTAAAGCCGCTTTCCCACTGCCGAACGGTACCTCGGGACCGGAAGTTGAAATAGCTGCTGAAAAATAATTGCCGGGGCATCAGGTAGCGGGAGTAGCCGCCGTGTGCTGAAAAACGACCGTAGTAGGCTTCCGAATTTCGGCCGGCACTGATTAGGCTATAGGGGGACGCGTTGTTAAGCCCAGGGTTAGGCAGAAAATCCTTTAGCGAAACACCCAGCCAAAACGATTCGTGTATCAACAGCAGGCCAGTAGCCAGGTTAAAATACCGGTTTTGGATGCCAGGGGCCATAGCATCGGGGTTGTTATTCAAATAGTCATCAATCCAGATGTATTCCTCCTTTAACTGCTGATCATAATAGCTGCCTTGAAACCCGATGACCAAGTCAGCTTTATGGGTAATATTGATCCCGTATGACAGGGAAACGGCACTCTGTACGGTATTGAGCGGAGCACTTCCGGCTTCGTCAGCATAAGCTGTGAAGCCCACCCCAAATTGGTTAAAGCCATAGTCAGCTGAAACATAGGCGGTTGAAAATGAACCAATCTTGTGCCACTGTCGACGAAAATTAGTGGTAATCCGGTATTGATGGTCTGAGCGGCCGGTAAAAGCCGGATTGGTGTAGATGTCAGTGGCGTAGAAATTACTGAACTGTGGCTCCTGAGCTAGCACCTGTACGGACAGACCGATGAGGAAAAAAAGCAAAAACCTGGTAAAGCTTTGTGGCATATGAATCTATTTGAGGGTTGAGTAATAATAAAGGGTGTATATCATACTGTTAAGGTTTTATCAGAATTTTTCCAGAACCAGATACAATTGTAATGTATTGCTTCCACTTTGGCCGGAACAATCCTGAAAGGATACCTGTACATTGTACAAACCGGCCGGCGCCAGTTCACCCCGGTAATAACCATCCCAGGATGCACCTGGGTCATTCGTTTGAAATACTTCCACGCCTTCCCGAGAAAATACCCGAAGGTCAATATCGGTAACCTGCACATAGTTGAGCCTGAAACGGTTGTTTTCCTGGGCAGTCGGGGTGAAAGCCAGTGGTTTGTTTCCTTCCGGAAGCACGACCCCCGCATTAGAAGTTACTTCGATGTCTTGTGAATATACCTGAGTGCAACCTTCCGTAATTACTGTGAGGGTTATTGTGTAGGAAGAAGAACCTTCTTGAGGATACGGGTACAACTGGGCCGGAACACTACTAAAACCGCTGTAGGTGGCTCCGTTACCAAAATCCCACTGATAGGTACCAGCTTCGGGAGGTGGGTAGGAAGTAAGATTGGTAAACATGACACTATCGCCACTGCAGCCAGATAGGCGAGTATACTCAAACAATGGTTCGGCTGGACGCGAGACCCGTATAGTGCGACTTACCTCTTCCAGACATTGTTTACTGATTGAACCATCCGAGGCGATCAATGTAAGCTCATAGGTTCCGGGTTCAGAAAACTGATAATCCAGATGTTCATCCGTAGAGATTACTCCTAAATCCTCTATCACCCACTGATAAGTCGAGGCACCGGTTGATGCGTTTTGAATTTGTACAGGTTCACTCTGACAATAAGGGCTTTCAGAAACTATAAAGTCCGGAACCGGCAGCGGGTTGATGATGACCGTGCGGCTGAAGGCTATGCTTCGGCATCCCTGTTGATTTGAAGTGATAAGCGTGACTATATACTCACCTGGTTGACGGTAGGTAAAAGGTGGAGGAACAGTGCCTTGGTGAGTTCGGCCATCGCCCAGATCCCATTCACTGTTGATAGCATTAGTAGAGGTGTTGTTCAACACGATTTCGCTGGAGATGCACAGGGGAGGGATGGAATCAAAGGAAGCGGTGGGAGTGGGGTATACCTGAAGGGCAATGCCACAGTCTGGGTCACCCGGGCCACCGCATTCATCGATATTGCAGCCGTTTTGCACGATCAACTTAGGGTAGTAGGTACCGGGTGTCTCATAAATATGCGTTGCCATGCGGGGACCCTGGGTAGTATCTCCATCTCCCCATACATACATAATACGGTTGCCAGTGCCCGGTACCTGATTGCTTTCCAGGGTTACCTCCAGAGGCCCGCATCCCTGCGTGGTGTTACTATGGTAAAAAGCTTCTACCTCATTCGGAGTGACCACCAGCGGACGAGTAATTCGGTCAGTACCGCATTCATTAGTAGCAATCAGCGTAACCATATAGGTGGTATCGGTATCTCCTTCGTAACGAAAAGCCTGTTCAAAGGTGCCTTCCTGCGGGGGGCTCAGTGGTATCAGCGAACCATTCAGCCCAAAATCCCACTCGAAAATTTCGGCCAGTCCCGTGCTATAGTTGTGGATGCGAAGAGGGTAGTCGGCACAGATGGTATCCCGCTCAAACAAGAAGTTGGCTACTGGCAGGGGGCGCACAGTGACAGTATCGGTAAAAGGAATGGTAGTACAGGCATTGGTAACATTTAGAGTAACGACATAAGAAGTATCTCCCAAAATGCCCGGATCGAAAGTAATAGTACCGGGGTTTGCTTCGGTGCTGCTCTCGCCATTGCCAAAATCCCAAGCATAACGTAAGGCTTCCCCTTCACTCTCATTGGTAAAGGTGACGGCCAGTGGACCGCAAAGCGTAGTTGGCTCTACACTTTTGCTAAAAGAAGGCTCAGGAGCTTCTACTACTTGCACTGTTCGAGAAGTAGAGGCAATACACCCTTCGGTAGTCTCTGCATACAGCCAAATAGTGGTGGCCTCAGAAGGTTGCCTGAACCGGTGAGTAGGGTTGCGCTCTGTGTATTCTGCTTCTTCCACTTCCCAACGGTAGGTTACGCCATCATCATTGGTTGAGATATTATTTAATACGACGGGCTCGTTAGCACAGACTACATCAGGAATATCAATTTCAGGTTCGGGCAAAGGGTTGATGATAATATTTTTGATGAGGGAGGCTTCACAGGCAAATGCATCATCAGTCTGGTAGGTAAAGGTGACTGAGTACCCTTCCAGGTTGACCCCCGCTGCCTGTGGATTAAACTGACCTTCAGCCGTCAGGCTTCCTGCTGGCAGTGCTTCACCCGACCAACTACCACTAACTCCTGGTGGTAGCGCCAGCGCCAGCGAGAAAGGTTCGCTGGATACACAAACAGCCGTATCGCTACTGCTAACTCCTGGTATGGACCGTACTATAACTTCTACTTCGGCGGTATCGCGGCAACCCTGTTCGTTTAGGCCCACTACTTGGTATGTTGTAGTAACCTGAGGGGTAGCGGTAGCAAATGCCGGATCATCTTCCGAGACGGTTAAAGTAGGTTGAGTCAGCCACTCATACGCAAGACCCGGAGTGGCTCGCAGCCCTACCAAATCTCCCGGACAAACGGTTGATTCAGAAGGGGTAAGGTCAATTTCGGGTGCGGGGAGCACGGTTACAGTAAAGGTAGTGTCCCGGCTACAACCAGCCGCTGTTTCGGCTGTTACGGTAAATTCAGTATCGGTTGCCAGAGTAGCGGTCACCGTGCTTCCCTCAGCCACATTCAGAACGTTGGCCGGAGACCAGGTATAGCGCGCGGCATCGCCCTGCAGGATAAGTGTTACAGGTTCGCCTTCACAGGCAGTCGGGTTGCTCTCACTTAACTCAAAAGTAGGCAGGGGCGTGACTTCTACAATGACTGGGGCAGAAAGTGTCACACAACTTCCCCCGGAAACTTCAACCGTATAAGATCCTTCTTCAGTAGCGGTGTAGCTGCTTGAGGTAGCACTGGATATAAGGGTTTCTTCTTTAAACCACTGATATGTCAAGCCAGTACCGATACTGGCTTGTAGCACCGCGCTAATGGGCTGGTCTGTACAGAATGCAGTTTGTTCGGAGGTAATTGTAGCTTCAGGGGCCTCTTGATCGGACACCGTAACCGGAGCGGAGGTATTGCTACAATTTCCCTGAGTGACGGTGACGGTATACTGGCCAGCAGTAGATACTTCTAAAGAAGCTGTGGTAGCTCCGATAATGTCTTCGCCCTCGAGTTGCCACTGATACTGAAATGCCGCATCTTCGGCGGTAGTAAGTAGCGTTGTTCCATCAGCGCATAAACCAATATCACCCTGATCTATTACCGCTGGTGGGGGCGGTGCAACCTCGATCGTTTCGGTAAGCGTTGTGTCACCACAGGTATTGGTAACAGTTAGCGCAATTTCATATGTACCGGTAGAGAGTGTTATCGGATCAGGATTACTGGTATTGGCATTACCGGGCGAAGTTGGGTTAGCAACATCCAACCCTTTTATCTGCCAGTTAAAACTGGTAGCATCCGGAACATTCGTACTTAGGTCCAGGGTAGCCGGAGTGCACAGATTATCGCTAATACCCTCAATGGTTACCTCTTCGGGTAGGGGAGCGGAAGCTACAGTCACTGAAACACAACTTTGCTCAGTACCACAATTACTTTCCGTATTCAGGGTGATGGTATAGGTACCCGGTTCAGTAAAAGAAATTTCCTCTTCGGTTTCAGTAGACGTGGTATTGCCACTGTTAACGAAAACTGCACCGGTACCCTCCAGAGAGGTAATCTGCCATGACTCAGTAAGACCATTGCCGCTGGTCAGGCTTTTTACCGGGATAGTTACCGGGATACATTGATCTAGCGGTGTAAATACCTGAGGCGGGCTAAGGCAGTCCTCAATGGTAGCTATATTACCAGAATTTCCTATTTCAAAGATAGGTTTGGGTGGACCTTGAACTTCAATAGTTTTAGGTTGGGTGGTCTGAGTGCCACAATCCTGTATAACTGTTAGTTGAACTGTGTAGGTACCTGTAACGGAATACGTGTGCTCCGGGTTTATCTTGTCTTCAGTTTCAAAAATAGTCCCATCACCAAAGTCCCATCGATACAGGGCGTCTGCACTACATTCAAAATCAAGTCCATCAACTGTCAGATTCGAGAATATAGTCGGTTCATTGACACAGGCAGGCTCGTCAAAAGAAAAATCTGGTTCAGGAGGACGTCCGATAATTACCGGGAATATGGTGATCTCTTTTGGGAAAGTAGCACAATTAGCGCCTGCTGTGATGGTGAAAGTATAAGCTTTTTCAGGAATATCGCAGGATACTTTCTGATAATTATGAAAGATTGTGTCTACCCCTGACGGATCTAAATCACTATGATTAAGAGTTAATGTTTCTCCATCACCAAACTGAATCTGGTATTCTGTCTGAGGGTCATTAGTACTATAATCACCAATAATATAACCGAAATCCAGTGGGTCGCAGCTTTGTTCGTCGCCCACCGTGCCGGCATCTAGCTTGGGGGTTTTACAACCTTGTCCAAATACTTGGTGATTTATAAGCGGGACCAAACACAAAAGCAAAATATAATAGTAGGTAGGCTTCATGTAAAATAGCAGTATCCAGGTATATTGTGGTAGTGTAATTGCTAACTCTGCTGTTTTTATCCTTATTTATAACCAAACGGTGTAAATAGGGAACGGGTCTTCTATGTTATTGATTTTTGCATTATAAACCTACCAAACAAAGATTTTTTTCCTACAAAAATATTTTCTGGTTATACGAAAAACGATAAATTAAAAATCAGTCAGTTGACGTACAGACACAATCTTGCCTTCCGTAATAAAACAGATTGTTTTTCTGACAAAATGCCACTTTGTTCTTACAAAATTCTCAAACTTTCGTTCGCACTACGTTTAGGCGCTCGTATAATTCTTTGCGGTAATTGTCACCAATGAGAATCTGCCGGCCTTCAATCCACACCGAGTCTTTATTGAGCTTTACCAGATGGTAAGCATTAACTACGTACTTTTTAGAGACCCGCAGAAAATCAGGAGACTCAAGTTGCGGGGTGAGGGTAGCCAGATTTGTGGTGATATGGAACATTTTATTTTTGGTGTAAATGCGCACATAGCCCCGGTCGCCTTCAATATAATGAATGTCTTGCTTCATCACTTTCTCATGACCATTGTCATCGGTGGGCAGAAAGACAGCCTCACTCAGTGCGGTTACAGCGTCGATCTTGCTTTTAGCAAAATTACGGATAGCCAGATCAATGTTTGTCAGAAACTCTTCTATGCGGTATGGCTTAAGAATATAGGTGGATGCCGGAGTGCGGGTAGCTCGTTTTCGGATCTTATGCTCGGCATTACCCGTGAGGTAGATAATGGGCACCCGGTTGATGAGAGTTAGTTCGGCGGCTACATCAATGCCGTCTTTCTGGCCTTCCAGTTGAATGTCCATAACTACCAGGTCTGGGTTGGTTTCTTTGAACAGGTCTACGGCTTCGTCATACGTGCGGGCAACGCCGGTCACAACATAATTGGTTTCTTCTAGAAGCTCTTTAATGTCTTCAGCAGCAATGAGGTCATCTTCTACAATCAGGATCTTTACGCGGGCCATGGTTGGTATAGTTTGGTTGAGAGTGAGTTATAATAAATCAATATATTCATTTTTTTGCAGTAGCAGCACGCCTAAGCCCCCGTTTTGTCGGGTTTTTTATGAGTTTGGTCGATTATCAGCCCTTCCCAGTATAGCCCAGCGCCATTTCCGGTAGTCAGGCAGCCAGTCTTTTACAGTGTGCCACACCGATCCGTTCCTTATCTTCCGATCTCCCACTTGCCGGGACGGGGCCTTATGCGGCACTTTGCCGTTGGTTTCAGCTTTTACATCGTTTCTGTCGGAGAAAGTGAGTTGAAACAACGTTCCGTTTTGATTCTTAAAACTGTACTGTCCCCGTAGCTGGTCGGCCTGAAGACGGATCAGCTTGAGGCCAAATGAACCTTCTTCGCTCAGTTGCCTGGTATCAAATCCTATCCCGTTATCGTGAATGATGAGGCGATAGGTATTCGATCCGTTTTTATGAAAACCCACGCGTAATTCCGGGTTAGGGTGATTAGGAAACGCATATTTACAGGCGTTACTAACTACCTCGTTGGTAATTAGCCCTACGGGCGGGGCCTTGTCCACATTAAGGGTAATGTCATCAACGTGCAGATGCAGGCGGGCTTCACTTCCGTAAGCATCCAGCACGCTCTGCACCAGTGTTTGCAGGTATTCCAGCATACTGACCCGAGAGAGCTCTTCTCCGTAGAGCTGGCGGTGAATCAGCTCCATCGATTGTATGCGGTACTGGCTTTCATCCATCGCTTGTTTAGCTCCTTCATCTTCCAGACGCCGGGCGTGCATGCGGAACATGCTGGCTAGTGTATTGAAGTTGTTCTCCACCCGGTGATGCTGCTCCCGCACCAGTAACTCATTCTGCTTGCTGAGGCGGCGGTAGGCCTTATACAGCCGGTACAGCAGCAAGCTGAGCGCAATAAACACCATTTTTGCCCCGATGGCGATCCAGAGCAGTAGCCGGTGGAGACGACTTTCGGCCTGGGCCAGTGCCATTCTCTCCTCCGCCTGTTCTCGGGCTAGCTCCTCCTGCTGTAAGGCAAATTCGCCCTGCATCTGTACTACCTGCAGGCGGTCATCCTGAAAGATACTATCCTGCAAGGCCGCCCACTGCTTCTGAAAAGAAAGTGCTTCCGCCAGGTTCCCTACCGCTTCCTGATACCGAGCTTCATTGTATAAGTTTTCCAGCAATACATGGCGGGCGCCCAGTTCCTGCGTGAGCAGCCGGGCGGTATCCAGGTAATGACGCGCCAACGGGTACTCTGCGGTTTGCAGATACAGCTCTGCCAGATTATTGCTTACGGTAGCCATTTCGTGCTTTAGGTCATAGGCATTCGCCAGGGCGAGCGACTCATGCAAATACTGTTTTGCCTGATTACTGCTATCCATGGACAGGTAGGTATCACCCAAGTTATGCAAGGTAGTAGCCAATGATTGTTCTTCGCCCAATGCTTCTTTCCACTGTTTGGCTTGTTTTAAGTGCATTAAAGCCGTAGAGTACTTACCAAGTTCGTGATATACCTGTCCCATATTATTGTGCGTGTAAGCCATAAGAATTGTATCCTGCAAAGTACTCCAGGCTCGTAAAGAAGTACGATAGTAAGCTAGTGATTTGGCATATTGCTCCATTTCGTACATCAGAAGCCCCATAGAATTACTCACTGACGCAACACTTTTAGAACGATTAATTGCCTGAGCTAATGTCAATGCTTCGTTGTAATACTGAATCGCGAGAGGAGGCAAGCCTTTTGCCCGGTAAACCATACCAATATTTCTAAGCCGCCCTATGATCTTAACCGTATCTGGCATTTCTCGGTCTAATAATAATGCTCGTTGATAGTAGTTTATACTTTTAGTAAAGTTACCGAAGGTATAATAATAGTATCCATATTCATTTAATATATTGGATTGCGTAGCACTATCCATAAGAGTAGTATAAAGGTTGAGCATAGAATCAAGTTTCTGAAACCCAGTAATTGTATCATTTTGTTGGAAGTGCTGTTCAATAAGCATAAAAAGAGAGTCTGCAAATTTAGGAGAAGCCTCATTGCTGGCCTGAGAAAAAGATTTCATCGGACTCACTACAGAAATAATGAAGAAGCAAGAAAATAAGATTGGTTGCATTATTTCACCCTTACGTTAAAAAAATATCCTAAAAGGTAGTAAAAAACAGGTATGTTGCCAATACATTATAAGAAAAGAAGAGTGCTCTGTAATTATACATTTTACTTGACCATCTTCTTGGGTAAGTATTTCTCTACTAATTTTTCTGAGTTAAAATCTTTTTAAAAGCTAATCGATATTAAAATCATTGAGAAGAGTTTAGTAAAAAGGAGACAGTCATCAAGACAGGTCTCCTTTTATTAATTAATTATCCCTACAATCCCCTTTGCAGGGTTCATCATCACTACCACCTCCACCCCCACCACCGGGGGCTTGTTCGGTTTGGTCTTTGTCGATCTCGTCGTAGTTGAGCAGGTCACAGGCGGAGGTAAGGCATAGTACCAGGGTGAACCCTAGCAGGGTTTTCACAGTCCTTTTCATAGCATATGAGTTTATTGGAAGTAAAACATACTATGAACATAGTAAACAAAGAGGTATTTTAAAAGGAATTACCTCTTTGCTACTTGAAACTATTCACAATTTTTTCTGCAAGGCGCATCATCACCCCCCCCTCCACCACCGCTTCCACCGGGGGCTTGTTCGGTTTGGTCTTTGTCGATCTCGTCGTAGTTGAGCAGGTCACAGGCGGAGGTAAGGCATAGTACCAGGGTGAACCCTAGCAGGGTTTTCGCTATTGATTTCATGATTTTTTTGTTTAAAAGGTGATACAAACAGTTCAGCCGAAGGGCCGTCGAGGGTTTGTTGCAGGCAAAGGTCGGCCACCCACCTCGCCGGGCGGTTTTCCTTTGCCTGATTCACAAGCGTGCTTAAGCGTGTTGCGTTTGTCTGTATATGCTGATATCACCCCGGGGTTACCCTGTTGGAGAAAAAAAAGTAATCTTTTTTTTAGGGGATGGGAATTGGGGGTTAGCTTCTCCTCAGAGTTCTCTACGAGCGGTCGGTGCCCGGTAATTCTTCTACTTCCCTCCTCAGAGTTACTCGAAGAGAACTCTGAGGGAGTGGGAGGTCTTTTCGAGTAACGCTGAGAGAGTTAAATGGTGAGTAAAGCAATACCGCTAAACTTATTTATGACGAAAAGAGTGGTTGGTTACCCATCTTGCTCCTGATTTTTCAGAAAAAGTTTTACTTTAGATACTCTATACCACAGATGTATTCAACATTCTATCCTAACCTTATGGTCATGCAGAATTTCTGTACTTGCCTGGTTCGTGTGCCTGTCCGTAGGCTGACGATGGCATTTTCTTTCTTCTCCCAAAAAATGGCACTACTGCTGGCTGCACTGCTGGCCTTAGCCGGGCAAACCCAGGCCCAATACGGCTTTGAGGATGTGTTCCGCAATGGTGAGAATGGGGTGGCCGGCATTGGTACCCCCACCCATGTGCTGATCAGCCCCGACAACCAGCATCTATACGTAGCCGGGCACGCCGACTCGGCCATCGCCATCTTTACCCGCGATGAAATTTCGGGTGCATTGGCTTTTCAGGGCACTGTACAGAATGGGAAGAATGGAGTAACCGGGCTGGCCGGCGTGCGGCAACTGGCAATGAGCGCGGATGGCCGGTTTATGTACGCCGTATCCGACCAGGATCATGCACTTTCCGTTTTCTCAAGAGATGCCGATGGTATGTTGACCTTCAGCAGCCTGGTTCAGGATGGGGTAGGAGGAGTAGATGGGCTGGGAGGAGCCCACGCCCTGACCTTAAGCCCCGACGGAGAGAATATCTACGTAGCCGCCTACTCTGATCATGCCGTGTCGGTATTTTCGGTAGATAGGCAGTCGGGTGCCGTGACATTCGAAGAGGCCACTTTTGATGATGGAGTGATTGGTGGGGTGGGAGATTTAAAGTTAAGGACGGCTATCAGTGTAGCTGTGAGTCCCGATAACAAGCATGTGTACGTGGTGGGTTTTGAAGATGATGGCATGAGCGTCTTTACTCGCGATACCAGTAACGGTGGCATTCTTACCAACATACAGAACATCGACAATTGGGCACTTTATTTAGGTTTTGGTAATGTAAGGCCTACGGGCGTAGCCACCAGCCATGATGGCGAAAATGTATATGTGAGTGGCTTTGGTGGAAGCTTCGCGGGAAACCTGACAGTGTTTTCCCGCAACGCTTCAGGCGGGGAACTTACCCTGGAACAACGATTTGCCGATGCCTCTTCTGCTGATCCGAATTTCATTAGATTAGAAGGTTTCGGACGTCTCACATCGGTTACTGTTACGCCCGATGATGAATTTGTGTATACAACTGCTTATGATAATGGCGAGGCTCCGGCTGACTATAATGTTGCTTTATTTTCCCGTACTGCTGAAACCGGCTTGCTACAGCAAGATAAGGGGATTATTAGCGGTAATGGTGTAACGGGAATTGCTAATGCAAATGCCCTCGCTTTCGAGAAAAACAGCAATTATTTTTATGTAGTAAGTCAGGAAAGCGCTATTACGTCGTTCAGCGTTTTCTTCCCTGCCATTACTGAAATTTCGGCCTATTGTGGCCCACCAGACAGTGAGCTTATTATCCGGGGAAATGACTTCAGGCGGATACGAGGTTCCGGAATTGTGGCCTTCGGTGAGAACACTGCCGAAGTGATTTCCTGGTCGGATACTGCCATTATGGTGATCGTTCCGGATCTGCCGCCTAGCGATTATGCATTGAAAGTGACCGTTAATGGCTTTTCGTCTACTACCGATTTTTCAGTGCGGGCAGTAAATGTAGAGGTTGATGCCTTATCGTTCCCTACCGTAAAAACCGGGGATAGCATTATTTTAACCGGAAAAAATATAGGAGACAAACGCAGCGATGTGCGAGTATTGATTGGAGATCAGGTATCGTTACACGACTCTATCTCTTTAGACTCCGTATCAGTAGTGGTGCCGGAGTTGCCCAGTGGCATTCATCCAATCATGATTACCACCGAGAGCTGCGCGACTCTACCTACCCATCTGACGATCAAGGTAGATAATAAACCCCCAGACCCTTCTTTTTCATTAAGTCCTTTAAGCAAGAATTTTAATACAACAGACTCTATTCTTATTCGCTTTGATGAGGAGGTGTATCAGGCAAACCAAACTCCTATTACTGACTGTACTGACCTGGAATCGGCTATTACAGTAGTAAAAATGGTGGGCCATGAGGAAGGTACAGTTTCAGTAGAAGCATGCTACGATTTTGAAACCCGCACTATTAAGGTAAATACGGCATTAGAAGAAAACGCTTTTTACGAGTTGCGGATCAATGAGGCGGCCTTGGCTGATCAGGTAGGAAATATGGTGAAGGATACTGTGATTCTCTTTACCACCGGTAACTATGAGCCTTTGCAGGTGCAGGCCCCTACTCGCTCGATCATGTCCCGGGACAGCCGGGTGACGCTGGCTGTCAACAACCCTTGGGCCTTAAAAGAAGCCGAACTTCACTACCGGGGTATCTGCCACGAAGATTCCATAGAAACCGTTGATATGTGGGAGGTGACTACTCCTGATGATGCCAATACTTTATCGGTAAGTCTGGATAACATAGATGATCCTATCGGGATAGAATACTACTACACCCTATCTGATCCCTTCGGAGCGAAAACCGAAAGCCAGACGTACTACGCGTATTGGGTATTAGAAGATGGTGAGGAGATTCCTTTATTCAAAGGTTTTGGAAGCAATCAGAGTAATTACAATACCGTTTCTTTCCCTTTAGAGCTAGATAATGATTCAGTTAAGGCTGTATTTGACGAGTTTGGAGGATATGATACGGAGAAATGGCGCTTGTTTACTATAAATAGTCAGGGAAACTACGTAGAATTTGCGGGTTTTAACGGAGTTACACCCGGTCAGGCTTATTTGCTCATTGCTCGAAATGATCCGGGAAAACCATTTAACTCCGGGCCCGGTCGGCGACTGGAAGTAAACCAGGAAAAGCCCTATCGTATTCCGGTGCATAAGGGCTGGAACCTGATTGGCAATCCTTCCCCGGTACCCATCTACTGGGCCAACGTGGCTCAATATCCAGAAAATCGTGATGCGGACCTGAAGGATTATGTTCAAATACATACTCCCAACTGGAACGAGTCCGGCAGTCGTTTGGACCCTTATGTAGGTGGGTTGGTTTTTGTGCATGATCTCATCCAGGATGATTCACTCACCATTCCTCTCGGTGCCAAAGTGGCAGTTAGTGGTGGAAGAACAGAGAAAGAGATTGAAAAAGGAAGCTGGGAGGTGCCTTTGTCGGTGCGTCAAATAGAAGGGGGGCTATCTCGTACGCTGGCGGGGTTTGGAATGCACCCGAAGGCTCGTGCTTTGGGCGACCGCTACGATGCCATGACCCCCCCATCACTAGGGGCATTTCTGGATATTACTTTTCATCATCCCGAATACTTCTACCCTTATTTTGCCAAAGACATTATCCCGGTTCAGGAATCTTACATCTGGGACTTTAAAGTAGAAACCAGCGAGACGGGCAGATTAGAAATGAAGTGGGATGTAGAACAGCTACCTTCGAATAGCAATCCATTGCTACTGGTTGACCGTCAGGAAAATCGGGTGATCGATATGCGAGTTCAGTCTTATTATACATTTCCGGGCTCTGAAAGCCGTCCATTTCAGATTTACTATGGGCCTCAGCATTTTATTGATGAACATTTAGCCCCTGACCGGATACATTTATCAGCCGCCTACCCTAACCCATTCAGTCAGGAAATTGCCCTGCCATTTACCCTGCCACCTTCCCAGGTAAGCTACCAGGTTCAAATGGAAATTTTTACCTTGACCGGTCAACGGGTTTGCACGCTGTTGAATGCCACTTTGTCAACCGGATTCTATGAACCACACTGGGTTGGAGTAAATGGTAAGGGAGAACATTTGCCCAATGGGGTTTATATTTGCGAGCTTCGGGTTGATGATGGGCAAGTTGTTGATATTCAGAGAGTAAGAGTGGTGATGGTGAATTCTCGCTGACATCATTACCACGCATGAACGTAAGTTACAGTGTGTTTTTCCTGCACGAAGCCACTAACGAGGAATCTCGCCGGGTAGGTTGGTACGGGTAAAAATAAATTCCCCATCAGCCTCATCTCCGGCACCTTTAATGGGGCGGTATTGAGGTACTACTTCTCCATTCGATGTGTTATTAATCACGGTTTCCTGGATGTCGTAAAACAGGGAACCAGCTGATACATACCGCTCTGGGTTGTTACGCAACTGCTGAAGCAGGTACTTCATAAATACACTCTTATCCGGAACCTTCTCCAGCGATGCACTGGTCATGGCTTTCCGGCTTTTTTTGTTGTAAAGAGCCAGAGTATTTCTGGGGTCAGCATTATCTCCCACTCCGCTTCGCGTTCTGAAGATACTACCGCTAAAGCAGGCATCTACGATCAGCAGGGTATGTTGGGAATGAACCGCCCGTATGTAATTATGCACCGCACTTACATGCACGTAGGTAGATGGCTCATTTTCTTCGGCATCGGCTGGAATCCAGTAGCCGGTTTCCGAGTCATCTTCCCACATCCCGTGGCCGGCAAAGAAAACCAACAGATTTCCATTTTCGCCCACCTGGTGCCTTAAACCACTCAGTGATCGCTCAATGACTTGCTTAGAGGGGTTTTCCAGTATAGTGATGTTATTATCACTGAACTTATACGATTCTTTCAGCACACTTTCTAGTTGACGGGCATTTTCTACCGGGTATTTAAGATTGGGAAAGGCACTGGGAAACTTATGATCTTCAACCGCGATAATCAAGGCATGATAGGTAGCCTGGGAAATCCATTTAGTTTCGGTTGAGCCAGGAGGGGAATAGCTGACCGATGAACCCCGGCTAGCAGTGGCATACGGGTAAACTTCCTCGGCTATATTGCCTCGAGTATCCACTGCCTTCACTTCATAAACCAGGTTATTAATGTGTACCGAGTCTTCAAAGACAGTATCATGATCAAGCGGATAAGGCTTGGCATTAATCCATACAGTATCCAGCCCTCCCTCATCCTCTACGCGCACTAGTACCTGATCGGTATCGCTGATTGGGTTAAACTCAATGGCCGGGGCCTCGGTATCGCGAGGTAACATTACAGAAATCCTGACGCCAGAAGTAGGTGTTTTTTGGGCAAATACAGGCAACAGTGAGCAACTATAGAGTATAATAAAGCAGAAAAGAAAAAGCAGGCTGGTAGTTTTCATAAATAAGGGTGATTGTTTAATTCATAGCAGTTTCTTTGTATTCTACCGGAAGTCATGGGGTGGGGGTAGAGGGTCAGGTTCTACGGACTTTTTGATAATCCAGGCAGCCACAATGGCTGAGGCACCGATTACTGGGTAAAGCACTGCTTTGGGAATCTTGCGCTTAACGGTAAACAACGGAGTATAGGCTGTCCGGCTGCGAGGATCATCGACCCGGATACGAAAGCTATGGTCTAGGGGTAAACTCGCTGGCAAGCGTATTTGGGTTGTTGAGCTTTCCAAAGGGCCTTCATCGTAAGGTATCCAGTTTTCATCAAGAATATAGTAGTAAGGTTCCTGCCTCATTCCCAAAGAGAGGGACAGCTTTTTCGTGCCTCGGGTATAGATAGTTTGTTCCAGAGAAAGAGTTGGAATAGGGCTAACGTCAAGATCTATCTCGATATTGATCATTCCGCCCATTTCATTGGGGAGTGCCCGGAGGTGGTTCCAGAAAATCTGTTTCTGATACCCCGCGCTGATTGTATCACCCAAACTGCCGCGGACATACTCAGTTATAGGTTGACGGTTACCATCCTGGTCAATGTAATAAGGGGCCACTTTGTACCGAAGTGCAGGGTCCGTTACTTCCAGATCATAAGTAATCGTGATTTCATCCTCCACCGTAATATTGGTGATAGTATCCCGGATAGGATTGAGCGATTTTTGAGCGTAAGCGCTTATCCCGCCCATCAGGGTATAAGCAACCATCCACCCTAACCAGCAAATTCTTGGTGCCGACATAATATAGTGTAATAAGTAAGGCGTATCTAGTAAAGATAAAAGGTCTGACAGGAAAAGCAATGAGTTGGATAGTAGATAATATAGCTTGTATGTAGAGCTAAAAGCACAAAACCAACTCGGTTTTAATAAAAAAGAGCTATAGCTTATTAGAAAAGAATATCCCTTTAGAGCCTTAAGCAAAGGAGGCCATACGAATAGACTAAAAGCTTACTGAAAATTAGTTACAATAAATGGAATAGTATTATACATCTTACATTTATTAGAATATCCGTATAACCCTTCTTTTTTTATTTCTTTCAGAATTATTTTTACATCTGCCTATCAATGAAATAGATATATCTACTAAACCTTTCATGATAAAGGTTTAGTGTTCAAAAACTGAATAGATGAAAAAAGTATTAGTATTAGATGATGATCGTTTAATCAGAAACTTTATCAAGTTTAAACTGGAGAACCTTGATTATAGCGTCTACTTATTTGAAAATCCGAAAGAACTTTTTGATAGTCAATTATTAGACAGTTCAGATTTACTACTATTAGACATCAATCTGGAAAATGCTAATGGTACGGATGTCTTAAAAACAATAAAGTCAGATCAGTCTTATAAAAACATTCCGGTGATTATGATCACTGGCGACGAGGATGATTACACTATGGAAAAGTGTTTTCGGGCTGGAGCATATGATTACATTACTAAGCCGTTTAGTGAAATTGCCTTACGTTCTCGAATGGATTCTGCCATCAATCAATTTCGTAAACTCAATAATTTAGGGGAAGAAATTTTGCAGCTAAGAACTGAAAGTGTCAGCCTAAATGATGAAAACCACCTATATGAGAAGAAAATCCAAAATTTGGAGATGTTTCACCGTGAGCTTTCGGAAACGACCCAGCATTTAGCAGCGGCCACCTGGCGAGAAAGAAAAAGCAAGGAAGAGTTAAACAGTACTTTAACTGAGCTTAAAATAACTAAAGAAAAGGTTGAGGAAAGTAAAAAGAAAATAGTAGCCAGTATTAATTATGCCCAGAAAATTCAGACGGCATTTCTACCTACCCCTGAAACACTAAAAAGCCTGTTTCCAGAACATTTTGTACTTTATCAACCGAAAGATATTGTATCCGGTGATTTTTATTGGTGCTGGAGTAATGAGCGATATAAACTTATTGGTGTATTTGATTGTACCGGACACGGGGTACCTGGAGCTTTTGTCAGCCTTATAGGACTAAACTTATTAAAAGAAACTGTAGAATTGAGAGGGATTTTTCAGGTGGATCAAATACTGAAAAACCTGGATATTGGAATCACCCAACTATTAAATCAGAATACAACGGAAAATCATGATGGCATGGATGCGGCCATTATTTGTATTGATAATCAAACTAAAAAGCTTTCTTTCAGCGGTGCTCATAACCCTCTTCTTTATTTTAGAGATGATGAATGCATAATCATCAAAGGGTCTAAAATATCGATAGGCGGTAATCGTAAGTCTTCCAAAAAGACCATAGAATTACATGAAATTTCACTGGAAGGAATTTCTGAAATGTATCTTTTCTCGGATGGACTCCAGGACCAGTTCGGAGGAGAACATCGTAAAAAGCTTGGTATAAAAAATCTGACTCAGTTTATAACTCGTATTCACAAAGAACCGATGCATACCCAAAAAGAAAAACTCAATAACCTTCTTCATGAATGGATGAATTTCGATGGTACCGTTGAACGTCAGATTGATGATATTTCATTCCTGGGTATCAGACCTAATACTGGTACAGATGCGCCTTAAAAAAGGTAGAATATAGACAGTTTTTCACTGACCAGATGGACATGCGTATGATGCAGTCAAGCAATTTTATAGTAGTGGTCATGCTGAGTCTGTGTAGCCAAAATGCGAAATAGGCCTGGGATGGCTTTATTTTATGTTTTCATTTACGGCTTAGCAATGCAAAAAGAGAGGCGGGGCTCCAATGAACACTATCTGTCTGCCCATTGTCAACAGAAGAAGATAGGTGCGTCAAAAAATACTACAATAGTAAAAAATAAGCCTAAGCTATTGCTAAAGAATAACTTAGGCTTATTATGAAGTGCACTCGGAAGGATTCGAACCCTCAACCCCCAGAGCCGAAATCTGGTATTCTATCCAGTTGAACTACGAGTGCAGTTACGGCTAGTACCGTAAGGGAACGCAAATTTAGAAGGATTTTCACAATATTAAAACCTTCTGCTATTTTTATCCTTTTTTTCCTATCCTTTCTAGACTATTCTGAAGGTTGGGCTAGCGATTCATCAATAAACTGATCTAACGTTTTCTTCATTTCGACCAACGAAGGTTGATGAATGTACATCATATGCCCAGCCTGATAATACGACATACTGATGTTATCAGCTAGCGTTTCATCCAGAAACATGTGGTTGAACGTATAGTCCGTAGCGAAGTAGGGCGTAGCCAGATCGTAGTAGCCATTGAATACATGTACGCGCAGGAAAGGGTTTTGTGCCATGGCTCCTCGCAGGGTTTCGGCAACATTCAGAAATTCGTTTTGCACATTGCTGTAATTCCAGGGATGCACTCGTCCGGTCAGAATTTCGTAGGGCAAATCATTTTCGTAATCGAGCTCAGACCTTAGATAGCCGTTAATGGCCGTGGTATACGGGCCATAAATAGTAGCATTGTAGCTGGGGTCAAATTCGTAGAACTCTCCAGCATCATCGTAATCCACTCCGGTCATCCGACCATCAAGTCGTCCAACAGTGATTCCTTCATCCCGCCGTAGTTCTTTAGTGAAGCGGGCAATATGAATACGGTAATGGGCCTGTTCCAGAAATTCTTTAGACAAGCCGGTATATTCATGGAGTTTGTCAATAATTTGCGTTTTGGGCGCTTCCGGTAACTCATCTCCCAGCATCAGGGCTGAAGTATATTCGCCCAGGGCAAATTCTTCTACCTCCCGTAGAAAAGGCTCCAGCTCTGCTGGGCGATTAGGTAGTTTCTCATGGTACCAGCTGATAGCAGCATAGGTGGGTAAAAACAAAATATAGGGTAAGTCATTGCCTTTGGTGAAGCGGGCTGTCTGGAAATTCAGGATGGACGATATTAGCATGATGCCATTAACATACATGCCATGCCGATCTTGTAAGTAGCCCGATAAACCTGCGGCGCGGGTGGTGCCGTAGCTTTCACCAGCAATAAACTTGGGTGAGCCCCAGCGGTTAAAACGAGTGGTGTATAGGCGGATGAAATCTCCTACGCTAGAGATATCTTCTTCAAAACCAGTAAATTCCTTTTTGTCTACTCCTTCGGCGGGGCGGCTGAACCCTGTCTCTACCGGATCAATGAATAAAAGGTCGGTTTTATCCAGCCAGGTGTATTCGTTATCTACCAGTTCGTAGGGTGGGGGAAGCGACTCACCTTGGTCGGTCATCAGGATACGGCGAGGACCCAGCGCGCCCATGTGCAGCCAGACCGAAGAAGAACCCGGTCCCCCATTAAATGTATAAGTAATCGGGCGTTCAGATGGATCGCTCACATCGTTCTTTGTGTAAGCTACAAAAAACATTTTAGCCCGAGGGGTGCCGTTTTCTTCCCGCAATACCAGGTACCCAATGGTGGCGCTGTAGTTGATGGTTTCTCCGTTAACCCGCACACTGTGTTGGGTGACTGATAGCGGTGGGTCTTCCTGTAAAGAGGCTGAATCAGAAGATTGCCCCCGGCAAACAGTAAAGCATAGACTGAATAGAAGGAAGTATAGATAGAAGCACCTGATCATTGGATAAGCTGTTTTTAGTTTAAATTCTGATAGTATAAGGGATGAAGGGGAGAACGGAGTCGGGAGTCCGAAGACGGAAGACCGAAGTTGGTAGCTAGATGCCGTGATAATAGGTGAAATGTTAATAGTCAAGGTTCTATAAGTTGCTATAGTTTTCAAATCAATTGTGTTCGGCTCCGTATTTATTTGTACCCAGCACCCAGCACCCAGCACCCAGCGTTATTCCTCCATACCAATCGTTTCATAATCCTCAAAGAAAGAAACATTGGCTTTTTCTACGGACTGTCGGAATTGCATCCAATCGTTTTTAAAGAATTCGTTGATAGTTTCTAAAGGCTCATCCAAACTGACTTTGGCCTGTTGCAGGACGGTACGCTGGTTCTCATTAGGAGAGTGCCAGAATGCGGACAAGTACGAAGCCGCCGCATCCAATTTGCCGCTGACAATGTGGGGGTCACGTAAAATACCCTGTACTTCTTTCTGAGCGATCAGCTCTGTATATGATTGAATGGAGTCTTTCAGTATTTTACCCTGCTCTTTAATAGATTTGGCGGCCTCATCGTCTCGGTCAGATAACTGGCCCATCACCTGGTCTATCGTGTTTTTGGCTTCAGTCAGTTGATCAACGGCCTGCGTGGCTAGCGAAACATATTCCAGATACTGTTCGGCCATCGTATTGCGGGCTATGATATCTTCTTCGGAAAGCTCAAGGCGCGGATCAAGTTTTACTTTCACCTGCGTGGAATCTGTATGCTCACCGTAGGTCAGCCGGACCGTGTAGGTGCCGGGCAGTACCGGGAAGCCAGATGGCTCCGGGGCATCTTTCTTTTTAGGTTTGGGAGTGTCCGGGTCGCGTTGCCCTTTGCGAGACAGATCCCAGGAAAAGCGGTTTATGCCAGGTTTTGCTTCCGCTTTTAGCGTGCGAATAACTTCTCCCTGGTCCAGCACCTCTACCAGTAAGGTATCTTTTTCGGCCTGGGTTGTATCGCCTTCTTCTTGAATAATCTCTTTGATAGAGAAAGTGAGCAATGCGCCTTCCGGGCGGTTTTCTCCTTCGTAGATGGCATCACCCTGAAAACGGGTGCCCGAAGCCTGCTTATAGGAAGCTAGAACTGCGGGAGGAGCGTCGTATACGTGGAGTGGTTCGTCCATCACTGCCAGTCCTTCACGAGCCATTTCTCGCAACGGGCGAATGTCATCCAGCACGTAGGCGGCGCGGCCAAAGGTGCCAATGATCAGGTCATAATCCCGGGGGTGAATTTTCATATCGATGGTGGGAGCCGAAGGATAGCTTTTACCCCATTTGCTCCACTGTTCGCCGCCATCCAGGCTAAGATATAAACCGCTCTCTGTACCCAGGAACATCAGATTAGGTTCTATCGGGTCTTGCTCAAAGGAAAGCGCGAAGCCAAAGACTGAATCGGCGGGTTCTACCATATTTTCCCACGATTTGCCACCATTGGTAGAGTGATACAGATAGGGCGTCCAATCGTTAAAACGGTGGTTATCAAACACGACAAATACTTCTTCGGGGTTATGCGGAGATACATGAATTTGCTGTACCCAGGTGCCTTCAGGTATGTTTTTCATAGTACTCACCACATTTTCCCACGTTTCACCACCGTTTTTGGTCACTTGTACATTACCATCATCGGTACCTACCCATAGTACACCTTCTTCGTGCGGGCTAGGGGTAATGCTCACAATGGTAGTAAAATTCTCGGCCTGGGTAGCATCGTAGGTTAGCCCACCACTTTCCAGTTGCTTTTGCTTCTCCGGGTCGTTGGTGGTGAGGTCGGGGGAGATGATTTCCCAGGTTTCGCCTCGGTCAGTGCTTTTGTGCACAAACTGGCTGCCGTAATAAATGGTCTGATTGTCGTGAGGATCGTGGGCAATGGCCGAGTTCCAGTTAAAGCGCAGAAACTCACCATCGGGATGAGAGGGTTTGATGTAGGCAGCGTTACCGGTTTCCAGGTTTCTGCGTTGCAGGTTGCCTCCCTGCCACATGGCATACAGGTAGCGACTATCACTGGAGTCAGGCATAACATCAAAGCCATCACCAAAGGCTACTTCTTCCCAGTAGGCATTGCGAATACCACCCGCTCGCCACGTGTAAGCCGGACCGCGCCAGGAGCCGTTATCCTGCATGCCACCCATTACGTTATAGGGCGTTTCCATGTCGTAGTTAATGTGATAAAACTGGGCTACCGGGATATTCTCCACGAAGCGCCAGGTTTTGCCCCGGTCGCGGGTAATGGCCATACCACCATCGTTACCATCCATCATCAGGCTACCGTCATTTGGGTGTATCCACCAGGCGTGATGATCCACGTGAATCTTATCAAAACCCAGCAGTACGTCAAAGTTTTTCCCGCCATCTTCACTAACATGGACGCTGCTTTCTACAATATACACCCGGTTCTCGTTTTCAGGGTCTACCGCTACATCGGCGTAATAGAAGGGGCGTCCGCCTATATTTTCGGTGGCGGTCTGTTTCCAGGTAAAACCTCCGTCTGATGAACGGTAGAAAGCGTTTTTCTTAGACTCTACGTAGGCATATAATACCTGGGGGTTGTTATGGGCAATGGCCAGTCCGATACGGCCTAGCTCTCCTTTGGGTAAACCGTCGTCACTGCTTCGCTTTTTCCAGGTTTTACCTCCGTCAAAAGTAACGTGCAAGCCAGAACCTGCGCCGCCTGATTTAAAGAACCAGGGCCAGCGGCGAAACTCCCACATAGCGGCTACCAGCTTTTCCGGATTGCTGGGGTCAATGATCATATCCGCAATGCCGGTGCGCTCATTCACATAAAGGATTTTCTCAAAGGTTTGTCCTCCATCAGTGCTTTTGTATACGCCTCGGTCGGGAGTATCCTGCCAGGCTGAACCTTGCGCGCCTACGTACACAATATCCGGGTTATCGGGGTGTACGATAACGCGATGAATATTACGGGTGGCCTCTAGCCCCAGGTGTTGCCAGGTTTTACCACCGTCCAATGTTTTATATAGCCCGTTCCCGGCCGACTGACTATTGCGCGGGTTACCTTCGCCCGTACCCACGTAGATAATGCTGGGGTTTTTCTGGTAAATGGCAATTGCACCGATGGAGAGTACAGGCTGTTCGTCAAAAATAGGCTCCCAGGCAGTGCCTCCGCCTTCCGACTTCCACAGGCCGCCGGAGGCGGTGCCGGCATACATAATATCCGGGTTGCTTTCAACGGCTTCCAGAGCTGTGACACGGCCACTCATACCCGCCGGGCCTATGCTGCGAGGAGCCAGGCCCTGACTGATTTTTTCCATGTCGGGCTGCTGGGCCAGGGAGTAAGTAAACCATCCGGTAAGAAAAATGACAAATGATGCCACACGTGAGTAGAGCGCTAGATTCATAAGGTCAGATTTGTAGGGTTGCGAAAGGAGCGAATATACACAAGAATTTAATAGATGCTCCCGGTCTTTTACCTGAACTTGTGGGTTTTCAGGAAGATACGTAGAGAATTACGTACAAGAATTACCTCAGGGAAGGTTTGCTAGATGCATATAATTCTAGTACGAAGAGCCTTTTTGTCTGAGAGGTCTGAGGAGAGGAGATGATGGGAAAAAACAAAAAAAGAACCCACTCTGCATGCATCATTAAAGAAGCTTAGCAAGGGTGGGTTCAATAAGTCATCAATTGCTTTTTATAGAACCTGTGTGTATTACTGAATGCTATTCTTTTCCTGGCTTTTCTTTTTGGTCAGAATCATTCTCTTCTTTCTTCTCCGAAGCTACATACGTTGAGTCATTGCGGTTTTGCCAGGGCTTGGCGTTTTTAGCCTCGGGGCCGGTTACTTTTTTCCGGTCCGACGTAGAAGCCGCTACCACATCCTTCGAGCGTCCCTGATCTTCCCAAGGTTTGTAATTTTTAGCTTTCGGGCCTTTCAGGTCAAGAGGCTCTTGAGAAACCAGTATCTCAGAAGATGCTTTTGAGCTATCTTTCCAGGGCTTATAGTTTTTGGCTTTCGGGCCTTTGGGTTTCTTGCTCACCTGGGCGGGGCTAAAGTTGAGAAAAAAGATCAAAGTGAAAAGGGTTAATATTGTTCGTTTCATATCGATAACACCTATGGGTGAATATTAGTTTTTTGAGTCACTATATTCAACGCAATGGCTTTCCGTAGGTCACTCTGCAAAAAACGGTAATTTTTAATCCGGGAAAATCCGTAGGGTATGCATCCGTATTTTTACGGATAAAGATCAAGTTTATATAAGGTGCAACTTGGCAGCTTTCTTAATTAGTTCAGCGGTGTTCTTTACTTCCAGCTTCTTCATCATATTAGCCCGGTGAGTTTCTACGGTTCGGGTGCTGATAAAAAGTTGATCGGCAATCTCTTTGGTGGTCAGTCCATCGGAAATTAATGCCAGCACTTCGGTTTCTTTGGAAGATAGCTGCTTGGGCTGGTTGCCTTCCATTGCCATGAGGTTGATCATGCGCTCGGAGATTTCCCGGTTGAAGTACTTCTTTCCCTCATAGACGGTCTCTATTGCTTGAATTAGCTCATCCTCATCGGCATTCTTTAGTAGATAACCGAATGCTCCGTTTCGGACACATTTTACGATATAGTGCCCATCATCATGCATGGAAATAGCAATAGTTTTGATAGTAGGGTAGTGCTTTTTGAGCTTTTTCAATACGGTGAAGCCATCCATCTCGGGCATGGTGAGGTCTAGCAGGATTATATGGGGGGGGAGATTGGTTTTCAGATAATCCATCAGTTCTTTTCCGTGGCTCAGGCTGGCCACAACCTCAAAGCCATCATGACCCGACAAGAGGGAAGTAAGCCCGTTCCTGAATAACTGATGATCGTCTACGATAGCAATGGTAATCTCGCTCATACTTCCAAAGGTAATTCTACTTCCACTTCAGTACCGCTTTCGTCAGAGTGGAGGGATAGGTATCCGTTAAACACTTCTATGCGCTCTTTCATATTCCGAAGCCCGGCTCCTGGGTTCACAGTATCCGGATCAAAACCCTGGCCGTCATCCCGGTAATAGAGGCTGACTTTATCGTCAAACTCCGTGATGGATAGTCTAACGGTATGGGCATGGGCATGTTTCAGGGTATTGTTAATCAGTTCCTGAGTTACCCGGTAGAGACAAATATGAATATCGGTATCCATGTTTGATCCATGATCTTTGGTTTCATCAATATAGTGAATAGTGATGTCGCCGGATTTGCTGACCATGTTTACCAGGCTGACGACTGCTTTTCCTACTCCAAAATCTATCAGAGAGGGGGGCATCAGGTTATAGGTCATCCGCCGGATCTCGTCAATAGTTTCATCCACCATGCTTTTGATTTGCTTTTTCTCATCATTGCCTATAGTTGGGGCCTGTACCAGTAATTTAAGGCTGGTCAGCAGAGGGCCCAGGCCGTCGTGCAGTTCTTTGGCCAGGCGGTTGCGTTCATTTTCCTGCCCCTTAATAAGCGACTGCTTGGCAGCCAGCCGGTTTTTTACCTCTCGCTGGTTAAAAGCTATCAGTTGGTCCCGCATGGCCAGCAGCGACTTTCCCAGGGCATCGTTTTGCCCGGATAACTGGTATGAGGCTTCCAGGTGCATATTCCCGATTTCGCGGGAGAAGCGGATGGCTCCATTAATGGAGTTTTTCAAATCTTCCAGCGCTGAGAACATCTCATTCATCTCCCGGGCCGGAGAGGTTTCCTGCACGTCAATATCGTAATTACCCCGGGCCATGCTGGTCAGGCGTGCCCGCATTTTCAGTACGGGGCGAGAAACCACTGTTGTCAGGAGAAAAGAGATGACCAGGGCAAAGAAGAGCACCATCAGTGATATCCAGATTAGCTTTTTTTTCATGCTTTGCAGTGGCGCTCTCACTTCGGCGACATCCATTTCCGATAAGATGCCCCATTGTAGGTGGGAAAGTGTTAACGTATCGTAAGCACTATAGACCGGAATGCCCCGGTAATCCTCAAAAATATCGTTTCCAACCTGCCCCATGATCGCTCGTTCCACGCCCGGGGTATGCGCTGTAATGCTATAAGGCAATCGTTCGGGAAAAAAACGAGATGCCGAGCGCAGATGGTAGTCCGCGCCCACCAGGTAGGTTTCTCCACTGTTACCCATGCCAGTACGCTCCAGTAATATGGGCTGCATTTGTTCTGCCGAAATGGTTTTAATAAAGTACCCACTGTCTAGGGGCCGGACCATGGCTAGCCGAACAGTACTGTCTTCGGTAAAAGGAGTAATATCATAGATGCCGGCGTAAGCCGACGGAGAAGGTTGGGCCGGTAGAAATTTGAGGGTATCGGGGGTGTTGGTATACAGGAATGTTTCACTGCCTACTCCAAACCCGTTTGGCGTGGCCGATAGTGTGTCAGTGGTCTGTACGAAAGTATCCCATTCCCGTTGCAGGTACTCCGTAATTCGAGCACTTTTCAGGCTTTTGATGGATGAGAGTTGCAGTAGCACGCGCCGGTCGAGCGTTTGCTGAAACTCCTGATAAAAAAAGACGGATAACACAAGTACAGTCAGCACAATCAGGGAATTGATGAATAGTACGATCCAAAACCGGATGCTAAGTTCCCTGATCCTCATAGATAAGATAGTGTTTCAGTGTTGTGTGCTGGCAAAGATAGTTCGTAGTAGACAAAACTAATAAGATTGAAGGAAGGGCTTTAATAATAACCATTAAACCGCTAGAGCATTCTTGCCAGGGGGACTGCCATGTATTAAACCTAAGAATATCCGGATAAAACAGAAGGTTTGCACAAATGGATACCGCATCTAAAGACATTTACCCTTGAATATTGTCAGCGAAAGCTACTACAAGGGGTTAGAAAGGCCGCTCACAGATGCAAAAAAGTTAGTATCTCCTACTGATAAATAACTTAAAATTAGTAAGCACCTGTTACATCCATACATTTACTAACAAAAATGTTTAAGAGTGTTAGTCTCCAGTATTTTTATTAGCGAAGATGTGTAGCAGAGGCAGGTGCATCTTTACATTATTGACCGGATAAGTTATGCGTCGCTGCTTTTACTAACATCATTGGGGTTTTAAGTGGCTCGTAAGCCACCTTGGCTAACAAATTGGTTAGTGAAGTAAGGTTTGACTAACAAACTCTTAAAGCCAGTACCAGATATGGTCATTTATGGTTGGTGGGTAAAATAAAGGGGGAAAAGATAGCTCCGTTCCCCCTTTTCATGTTTCACCTTAACTATATACAGTTCAACTGATTTGATCAGCTTAACTTCATATGTCAGGCTACTAGGAATATAAGGTAGTAGAGGCGAAGAAATATTGGAAAGGTAGGTATGCTTACTTGCCTAACGGTATACTAAAGATAAGAAATCCAGTACAAAAAGAAAAGGAAACAGAACAGCTCTGTTTCCCTTTACCCACCTATGATCAACTTTTCTAACTAACTAACCAACAGAATTTATTCCGATCATTATGGAAGAAGCTATTTTCTATCCCAAGTCAAGGAGGCGGCTAGTAGGAGGCGGCACAGGGGACCTGCCTCCTGCTGACCGCTTCCTGATATGTCATTGAAAGAAATCAGAATAATGTCTAATAGGCTCAGTCTTAGTCCATTTCTTTTTCGTCGAGGTATACTGCTGAGGCACCTTCGTAGTTGACATTGGCAACGGGCTTCATATTACCGCTTTCCATAGGGTAGTCAAAAACAAGCAGTCGTCCACCACCGTTGGCTCGTTCGGCCACGTATATTTTCTTGGCTTCTACGCTTAAGGCAACGTCTACCGGGTTTCCTAAGTAGGTCATATCACCCGCAATGCGAATCTGGTCGTCCATCATAATCATCCCTTCATCACCGGCATCCATTAGCTTGCTGCTGAAGTTTTCAATCACGTGGAATCCACCGTCTGAGTCTACTGTAGCATCGGCAATATCAGTAAGTACCATAATATCGTGCATGGCATCGTAGTTCAGTCCGTGAGTCCGTACCAGTCCTTCAATGGCTACCTTCATATCGGCACCTAAGTTTTGATCATCGGGCTTGGTACCAAAGTCATGGTATACGGCCAGGTTATTGGTGCCGTCTTCTACCGCATACAGCGTTCCGTCTACTAGCTGAATACCCCACAGGTTAATGTGTACCCGGTAAACTTTGTCCAGTCGTAATGCACCGTGATATACTTTGTAGACTACCAGCTGATTCATATCGTCTACGTCCTCAGCTACTACCAGCATGTCACCTTCTACGGTGATTTCCCGGCCATTTGTAAAGTCAGAATCGCTACTGAAGGCAGGAGAAACATCTTTTTTGCCCATCAGGTCCATAATGTCGGTATAACCATTCACGACACTTTCGGTGCGAGAAAGCTGGTAAACAATATCTTTGTCCTGGCTGTAGAAGATACCATCGGCATCCATATTACCGGTGTTGGCTACGGTTTTGTCAATATCGTGCAGATCAGAGACATCAAAGATGGTAAAATTACCTCCGGTGTTGGTAGAAGCAAAGATGCGCATCTCGCCCATGTCTTTGTCTTTAT
This sequence comes from Roseihalotalea indica, assembly GCF_022458895.1. The sequence continues at coordinate 199,894 of NZ_JAINFL010000005.1, forward strand.
CCTTACCAAGAAATTCGTCAAAGATTTCTTCGCCCTTCTGGCACCCCGTGAAAAATAATGTTGTACCCGCCAGGAGGCACATCGAGGCCGTTTTTGTTAGATTGATAAAAAATGTAGGTCTGTGCATAATAGTTGTGCAATAAGATGGTTGGAAAAAAATTACAGTTATACCTACGAAGTGAACCTGCTGATTGGATTTCCCAGGTTGGGATTTTATTGCAAATGATTTGAATGTTAGCGAATGCTACCGTAAGAAGGCGGTTGTCGGCCTGAAGAGTAATCCTTATCTTTTGAGGTAAATGCTCATGTATGCGCAACTTTCTTCGAACTCAGGGATATACCAAGCTGATACTGCTGGCCCTGCTCTTGGCTATTCCAGTATCGTATCTGGCTATGAGGGAGGGACTGGCTGACTTCGCTTACCGGATATGCAGGTATGGGTATTTGTGGGAGCAGGTATAGGAGCATTACTTATTGCCTGGCTGGCTGTTAGTTACCAGTCTATCAAAGCCGCGCTGGGTAATCCGGTGGATGCATTGCGGTACGAATAGCAGGGGTAAATGGTAAAAGGTAAACGTAACACCTTCTTTAACTCTTCACCTCTCTATTGCTTAAGGATGGTCAGTTGTTCTTCGGTGATCTGGTGTTGGGAGAGCAAATCAATAGTAGCTTGATCCAGGGATGGAGACTCTCCCTGAGCGAGTGCCTGAATTTGAGCGACCTGTTGTTGCAAGGGAGAAAGCACCTGGGTTACAAAAGTGTTAATCTTTGTGGTCAGCTCGTCGGGTGGAAGGGACTTTGATGGATTAGTTATATACAGCAGATTTTTCGTTCCGCCATCCAACATGTAGGCTAAACCGTACGCGTCAGCATCATCTTTTTCCTGAAAAGGTTGTTCACCGCTATTAGTTTTTACCGGTTCAAAGATTTCGTCGTGCATTTGTGTGGCAAACTTTGCGTAAGTAGGGTTGGAGTTGGGGTTACGCACCTGGTAGGCTGCAAAGTGGCAATTTTTAGCTTGAAGTAGCTGAACGATATCAGCAGAGGGCACATCGGTTGACGCTTCCTGGGCGTGGTTTCCCGCATCGCCTACCAGAATAAGGATGTTTGTTTCTTCTGGCTGTAGCTCTTCGGATTGAAGTGCTCGTTTTAGTCCGTAGAATAAAGCTTCGGGCTCATCTTTATCAAACTTGGCTCGGGTGTCCAGTGATTGTATCCAGTTAGCAGGGTCATCACCGACCATCGTATTGGTCATGTATAGCCAGGCACCCTCGGCGGCATCGCGGTAGCAGGCAGCCATGACTTCAGCAGGGTATTGTTGCTCTACTTGCTGAGCAGCTTTCGCTACGGCTGGTAAATGTGTTTCCATACCCTGGGTAGCATCTACCAGAAACATAATATTGATCTGACTGAGACTTTCTGCTAAGTCGGTGAGCTTCTGCTGTAGTTCGGCTAGCTGAGCCTCATTTACTGGCTCGGAGCGGGTAGTGTCTTCTACAATTGGCGCAGGGGTAGGCCCGGGGGCTGCTTCCGGCACAAGACGGTAAAACAGAAATGGGAGAAAAAGTAGACAGAAAGACAGTATAAGAAAAAGGGAAAACTTAGTGAGTGCCGCTTTACGTTCCGGTTGGTTAATTGGTTTCATGAACTATCGTTTATCCAATAAACACATTGGGTACCCCTGGCCCGACGATCACCCCACCGTGAGCGGTTTGATCACCTACCCGGGCGGCTGGCTTTCCGCCAATAGTTACAGTGAGCGAACCCACTAGAATAACATCCGGCGCTGGACTGACACAAGTAGCCTGATCGCCCACGCGAGCAGCCGGCCGGCCACCGATAAAGACTGTGGGGGCACCAGGAGGTAGAATTGGCCCACCCACATGGGGTTTGGGGCCATCAGACATGGGGCAGGTATGCATATCACCGACAACAGCAGCGGGCTTACTCATGAGTGTATCAAATTAAATTTTCCAGAAACTACCTTTCTTCTTAGTGTCCGGCGGAGGGGTACTTTCACGGACAAATATATTATTTTTTGGCCGAGACGGCTCTTTAGGTTTGCCAATAAAGTCAAGATCACCCAATTTGGCAAAGAGCGTTTCCATTAAAGACGCAAACTTAGCGGCCTGATCCAGTATGGCGTAAAGCTCCAGATGGTCATAATCCATCTCTAACATTCCGTTGATGGTATTCTCAATATTGCCCGGAGTTATTTCGGTCCATTCCTGCACGTAATTGAGCGTTTCTTCTTTACCGTTATCGGTCATACAGTCGAGACAAACCCGAACAGCACGGGCATACTTGGTGAAGGTTTCCATCAAGTGGATAGGGGGGAGATGGGTTAACCGGAGGCGGGCAAAATCAATATGAGCGGCCACAAAGCCCAGCACTTCTTCTGATAGTGCGTACAAATTGGTGACCAATTGTGATTGCTCACTTTTCAGTTTCATTTTAATGATGACCTGCCGGGCGGCCGAGCCGGTTTGCAGTAAGCTGCCCATCAGCCGATCGTAAAAGCCAACCACCGTAGGGTGCGCTGTGATGCGGCTGCAAGGAGGAATAAACTTATCCGAAACCTTTACTTCGTTTCCAATTACCCTCACTTTCGCCAGTGTGAGGTGATAAGCCCCCAGATCAGTGATGTTGATCTGATGCGAAGGCACTACCTGCAACTGGTACTTGGGCATAGAAAACGGGTGGCGCAGGGGAACTTCTTCCGGGTCGGGGTTACCCACAGGTTGCCGGGAAAAGGGGTTTACGGTAATAATTACATCGTACATTGGCTGATCGGCATCCTGCACTTCGTACTCGGCTTTCACTGACGTACCCAACTCACTTCCGGGTTGATTATTAATTTCAATGCGGGCACCACCCAGCGTCACCGCCCGACAGCGGGTCAGCATTACGGTGAGTTTCCGGCTGCTGGCCAGGTCTACCGAAAGCTCAAAAGACGATTGATTAGATACACCATTGAGCAATCCGTAATTATAAGGGGTAATCTGCATGGCCGCCAGATCGCGGATGGTATCTAAGAGGGCATTCTCCTGCTGGGTAAAATGGTCTTTATTGACCTTCATGCCATCGCGCCAGTTGACCGTATGATAGTTTAGATAGGGTTGCATAGACTCAATCAATATCAGCGGTGGATACGCACGGCATTCACCGACTCGTTAGGTTTAATACTATTTTCAAGAATAGAAACATCCGGGTCAATAACCTTCTTCCGATTCCACCACTTTCCGGTATCACTGTAAAACATCCAGGAATAAGGCGGGCGGTACGCCTGTATCGGGCTGTCTGGAAACTGGGTATTATATTCTTCCAGAAACGAATGAAAGAGTTCACCGAATAAAATATTGGTTGGGGCCACCACTGAGAACGTAGTAGAGTCATCCTTATCAACCTCCTTACAAAAATTAAATTGAAGGGGAATAGTATGTTGAAAAGTAAGCACTGGTGCTTCTTTTTCAGTAGGAAAGAACCATTTGTAGTAATAAGCTGGTGGCACTGACTGCCATAATTGTAGACTCTTCTGTAAGAAAAAAGGAATCAGAAACGGAAGTGCTGCACCTACCAGGAACGCTACTGAAGGTACGTCGGTCAGCAGCTGATAGATTAAGCAAAGGAGGATGGTACCTGCTGAGAAAATAAAAAGGGTGAACAGTAACTCTGCCAGAAATAAATCGCTTTGCGCCCAGGAAAATTTACGGTGTAGCAACCAGGTATGAACGATGCCTGCTATTAAAAAGACACAGAGCAAAATCCAGAATGTGATATTGGGAGCCAGATTATCTACCAGCCCAAGCGCAGCAGTACAGGCTAAGATCAGGATAAAAAGGGCTGCATATCCCAATGAGGCTCCCACTACGAAATCCGGACGGGCTTTGCTGCTTACCATAAATAATGCGCCGGAGGCAATAGCCAGAATGCTTAAACTAATAATGGTGATCATACTTTATAAAAATGTAGTATACCCCAAGTATCCTTCTCCGCTTTTGGCTTCGTCTAATACCAGGCCCGTTTCTTTTTGGTCAATCTCAATCGTCATCGTAATGTCGGACTGGCAAGGTAGGAAAAAAGCACATAAGCTGAACAGCGTTTTGCGGCCTTTTCCGCCAGGAAGATAGTCTGTAATATACTTCTTTTTGATGGGACCCACAATAAGCTGATAGCTAGGGTGATAGTCCTCAATTAGGTTTCCCAGTATACTGTCTTTACCCAGGCAGAACGCCCCTAAAGGGGGTAAATTAACCTCATCAAGCTGATGGGTGGTAGACTGATGTGAGCGCACTTGAACCGATACGCCCATCACCAGTGATAACAGATTCGAAGTGGCCTTTTCATCTCCCACCACCCGGTGCAGCATTGGTATAATATGCAGCATCATGATTGTCTGGTAGGTGGTTAGCCCTTTCGGTAAATCCCATAGTTCAATCAGAGCATCATACTGCTGGCGATTGAGCGATGAGAGTAGAATGTTGCTTTCCTGCCATTCAGCCAGCATCTGGAGCCGGTAAAACTCTTGTTCCAGGGGCAAGAAAAACAAACGGGCTTCTTTCTCTTCCTGCCGATGGAGAGCGAGTTCTTCAACGGCTGTTTCGGTATCAATCTGAGCGTCCTTTTTCAGGGTTTGGTGAAAGACTCCTTCGGGCAGGGTATCGTATAACCCTTCGCGCGTGACATTTACATAATAGTAGGGCTTTTTATTTTCTTTCTCCCGCCTTTCGATACTGAAAAAATCCTTGGTAAAAGATCGCTGAAACGTGCTGATAGGACGGATGTATACATCTTCGGCCTTTAATAACTGACGACGGATGGCATTAGCGAGAATTACCTCGGGCTTTACATCAACCGCTGGGTTTTCCAGAGAAGATGTAGAAAGCAAAGAAGTAATATCGTCGGGCGGAACAGGTTGCGTTTCCTGGGTACTATCGTTCTTCTCATTCATAACGGTTAGGGGTTAAGCACACCGGATTTATCCGCTGGTAATCACAATTTGAATGGGTAGCACTGTAGAAGACCGTTGGGTAATATACTGGTGCAAATCCCGCTTGGTACTTTCCAACTCATCGGGAGTAAGGCTGGCCCGCGATGATAATTGAATCATAACGTCTAAGGTGCGTTCCAGGGCCTGATTGGAGCGGGGGAGTACCCGCACCCCTTTCCGAAAGGTAACTGACGCAATCAGATCGCCCAATCGGGCGTAGCAGGCCGCCTTAATGTCTTCTTCGGTAACAAAACGGTCGCGTGAAAGCAGCGCCGAACGAAATGCGTGAATCTTTTCAGCATCGCTTGGCTTATCGCGCCCTCCGTATGACGAGGTAACTAGCAGCAGGTCATTGCTTTGAAAGTCGGTGCTGTTAACCGGCTGTAGTTTGGTGCCGGAGGCAATCCGGTTGGCCAGTGTTCCCAGGGTAGACCAGAATTCCACCCAGATATTTTCGTCCTTTTCAGCATTCAGGGCCAGATAATGCTGTACATCCTGGTGAGAGGAGTTAGCCGCTACCTGGCGTTCCAGCCGAGAAATATACTGACGTACGGCTTTGATATCCTGCACCACCCGGCTTCCTCCCAGTGCTTCAAAAGCAGCATTCTCATCCCGGATCAGGTCAAGCAGGTAATTAGAAAATTCGGTGGCATTTCGCTGGTCAAAGCGGCCTACGCCTTCCTGCCGAACAGCATAGGTGTTGGGTTCCATCGTTTTAAACCGCTGGAACGGTACATTACGAAATACGTTTCCATGATCGGTGGTTACTTTCCGCATGGCCAGAAAGTAATCATCCGTTGTTAAGGGAATAATATTCAGGAGTTTGTTAATCCGGTAAGGCCGGTTACTGCTTTGCAACTTACGGTTAAGTACCGGGAAGCAATTGATAGCGCAAACGGTGTTGGAAAGTACCTCAGGGGGCATCAGTTGCGGAAATCGAACTTCAATCCAGAGTAAAGGTTTCTGAAGGGCTGCCAGCTTTTCGGCATCAAATACCTCACGGAATGAACTCGGGTAGGGCTCCCGTGCCGTTAGTAATGCCGGGTCCTGTACTGTAATAAACGAATTCTGATAAGCTTGTAGTGTTTGCTGCTCAAGTGCGTCAGAAATATTCGGAAGTTCATCGCGCCAATCGGCAGCATGCCCCTTTTGACTTATTTTGGTGTGAGAATAACCTGACCGCACATCAAGTAGTTTTCCCTGAGCGTACCACTGAGCCGAAGGCAGCAACGTTCGGTAATATTGGGCATCCGGCTGGTTTTTCCAGTCAAAATAAAAGGGGAGTTCATCCAGCTTTTTAGGTGAGGGAGGCAGCGATACTCCTAACCAGAGAGAATGAGCCGACAAGGAACGGCTGGCATCCGAACTACGGAGGAGGGGCTCTCGCTGTAGTACCCCATTGAGCTGAATCAACTTCTGATCAAACGCTACGTACTGCACCTGTCCGTTCACCAGCGTAGTGTTAAGGGCCGGAGAAAAGTATACGTTTTTGGTATCGGGCTTCGTCAGGTCTTCCGGGTTCATCACCTCCTGGGGCGTTAGAAACTGATCTTTGCAGGTGATAATATGAGTAGCTTCTACGGGCTTAGCGTGCATTACCGCATGAGCCGGGGTTGGGATAATCAGGGCTTCGGGTAACAGCAGGCTGGCCAGTTGCTTGAGCACCCGGGTTTTAGACTGATGAAGTTCCCGGGCAGTCTTTTCAAATTGAACTGCGCAGGCACCAAACAGCAGGTCAACCAACGGGTCAAGCCCTTCCATTTCGGTTTCATCGTAGTCCCAAAGTTCAGCGGCGGTTTTTAAAAGCCGTTGCTTCACCTTATCACTCTGGAACTGGTTCTCACTGGATTGTAGCATCGGATAATTTTAAAAAGTTAGGCCAGAGATAATGGGCTAAAAAACATGTGCTCAGTATGGCGCATGAGTTGGTTGGTTTTTTTCATGGCGCCTTGTACCTGAATGGTGATGCGTTTTCGGTGCCGGATGGTCTTATTGGTGCGAGGGTCTATCGTCTCCGGCTCGTCTACTGTGATATTGACCTGGATGTTGGCCAGCCGCTTTTCGTAAGCATTTAGTGATTGTAAAACCAGGTCTTCCAGTTCGTCTTTCCACTTGGAGACACTTTGAATATTGTCAAAATCCTTATCCCAGATGTAGCAACCGTAGTTTGGATCGAAGCGGTATTCGTGATAGTGGGTTTTGATGATCAGGTGAATATGCTGGCGGATAGAATCTTCCAGGCTGCATAGCCCGTGTCGCTTTTTCTGAATCAGATTACCAAATTGTAAGGGTAGTTGGTAGTATGGACGCATTGTTCTTTTTAGTTAATTTTTACCACTCCGCCTTTTAATGCCGCTACCGCACCTCCTTCCAGGCTGAGGTTGGCCCCACCTTTTACCTTGGCACTGGCGCCACCTTCCACCGAAACGCCTGTGCCTCCGGAAATGGATACATTGTTACCGCCATCCAGGGTTGCATCCATGCCGGCATTCATTCCTAGCGATTGAGCGGCTGACACCGCAATGCTATTGGCATTTTCTTTTAATTCGGAACCCACATCGGTAGTCATATTATTGCCTACGTTCAGCGTGTGGTCCTGACCGGCGGTAATGTCGATGTTTTCGTCTGCTCTAATATTAATGGATCTGGCAGATATATCAAGTTTACCTTTGGTTTTGATGGTGATCTTTCCCTCGCCTTCCATCTCCAGGCAGATCTCGTTCTGAGAGTCATCATCGTTTTTATGAAAGATACGGATTTTCTCTTTACCATCTTCGTCGATCAGGTGTACCTGGTTGCCACTGCGGGTTTTAATCACCTTCATGAAGTTACTGGCATCAGCCCAGGCGCTGGGGGAGGAATTTCCATTGTAAACGCTACCCATCACAAACGGCAGGTCCGGGTTATTATGTTCAAACCCAACCATCACTTCAGTGCCGATTTCCGGAATAAAATAAAAGCCGTGGTGTTCTCCCTGATCACCCTGCCCGCCGTATGCCTGAGCAACCCGAACCCAGGGGGTAGTACTGGAGGTTTCCTGCCAGGGGAATCGCACTTTTACCCGCCCCAATGCCTGAGGGTCATTAGTATCTGTGACCATAGCTACTTGTGTTTCGCAGTATGGTTGTTGTATGACTGACGAAGGAGGAGATTGAATCTCAGTGGGTACAGCGGTGAAGCTGTTCTGATAACTATAGGTGCTGTTGATACTATGTGACAATGAGATTATGATGAACTCACCAAAATCCTGTTCATTGGCTGCTTCTCCGGTAATATTGATGATAGTGCCTACATTGAGGTACGGATTATCACTGGTACCCGTCATCATAACCAGGTTGTTAGCGGCATCGGTTTTTTGTGAACCTACAATAGTATCAAGGTCCTGCTGCTGAGCAACCGGGTATGTTGTGGCATAAGATGGTTCCTGACTGAACAGCTTATCGGACTCTTCCAGGGCAAATTTTCCGTATTCATCCAGGCTATCTACTGAAGAAGAAGACGCCTGGCTTTCAAATACCGTGTTCTCTTCGTAATTATAGGCGTAGGTTTTGAAGTTAACAGGTAGCAGCTTAAAGGAGAACTCCAGGTTGTATAAATCTTTTACCAAAGGCAACTCAACTTTCTTATCGCGAGGCAACGAGCCAAAGATTAGCTCAGTGCCATCATAAAAGCACCACTCACCGTAGCGAGCCGCCATTCTTTGTAGAAACTTATAGTTCGACTCGGCATACTGGGCAACATAGGGCAGCGTTTGGGAGAAAGTAGGTTGAATCTTAGTAGATAATGAATGAGGAATACTATCCAACGTAGATTCAGCAATGCTGGCCAGATTAAGTTCGGTATAGGTGCGGTTTTGGAGATTTCCTTCCATTAATATGGTAGGGCTGAAGCCCTGTAGAACGATACTACGCTCGCCATTACTCAGTCTACTAAGCCTCACCTCGGTGACCAGGCCAATGAATTCATTTTCCGGTTTATCTTTCCGAAACAGATCCGGGGCAAACCGAATATGACATTCCTGTCCGATGTATTTCTTTGATTGTTCCAGAATGGCTTTTCCTGTATCCCGGAATGCATCGGCGGGCAAAGCAATCTCAAATCGATGATGCTGGTGCACATCCTGAGAGATGCTTAGTCCGGAAAAAGGAGAAACCGTTTCACCGGCAATAGTAATTTGTAGTTTAACTTGTTGTGCCAAGGAGTTGTGTATTTTATAAACGACCTTACAGTAAGATCGCAGAGTTGCCAAGGATCCGGCTGTTTTCCGGATTTATTACTGCTTTACGAAAACGAAAGTCAGTCCTACTAATATGCTCTCCTCCCCAAAACCAAAATCAACATCAACATTTTCTTCATCTTCAAGTAATAACTTCAGTTCAGAATCTGTCAGATTAGTAATAGTGAACTGCACCTGGTCAGTGCCTTCATTAATAATGAGTGTGTTGCCATTGCGTATTTCCCAGTTCCCCTGTCCATCTTCGCTATTATCCGGGCTATTAACAATGACGGTATTATCAGAGCGAAATTCAAAAGTTGTTCCGTTATCAAAAGCTCCTTCTACACTGTCATTAAATAGCGCTTCTATATCATCTAATTCATCATCGGTAACTTCAATTTCTAAATCAGCAAAGTATTGCTCAAAATAGGCTCGTACTTCCAGTTGGTTAAAAGTGTATTCGTTACTAGTTAAACGCCAGGTGCCGACAATACCTGTTTCAGGATTTACTTCATCATCGTCTTTATCACATGATAGTAAGACAACGCAAGATAGTAAGAACAGAGTGTAGAAGAACCGTTGAGTCTGCTTCATTGTAGAGGTAGAATAAATGTGTTATTTAATGTGGAAATATAAAGAAAATATGTAATGATTATGTAAGCATTTAGAAAATAGTAAACCGCCAAATTCTTAAGAGTACGTGTTTACCAATAGTATAGTCTTGAGCTAGTTTCTGAGCTTTTTAAGCTCAGCATTATCCCTGCCCTGGAGGTAATAGTCTTTTAGGGCTGTTATCAATAATCTGAGCGGCGGTAGCGGTATTTACTCGGATTTCCGTTGAGGTCAACCGCCTTGAGAACCCGTAGTAAAACCGTTCCACAATATTTTTTGTAGCTACCAGTTTATCCCAATCGGTAGGGCTGATAGAAATTTCAACGATTCCGGCCGTATCCAGGTCTGGGTCAATGCCATAGACATGAAAAATGGCATCTCTGGCTGCAGCAATGTCACGGCTAAGGACACCACCACTTGCTATGTCAGAATTCCGAACCACTTTTTGCATGGCAGTGCTGGCATCTTTATGAAACCCCCGATACAGTTTCACTACATTTCCCCGAGATAAGGGTACCATATAGTGTTTAGTTTTAGCACGGTCTTCGTACAACCAGGAGTCTGGGATTTCTCCTTCAAACTCTTTTAATGATATAACCATCAGTGATAATCAGTTGGTGTTATCGGCTTTATAGGCAGAGCCTTGGAAGACTCTGCTATGGGGTGTTCTTTCGTCTGATTATACTGGCCACTCATTCTCGTATACAGCGGGGCCGCCATCGCCTTCGATGGTAATTTCGCGACAGGAAATGACAAAGGTCTCCATCATGTTTTCTCCACCCTGCCAACTGAAATTTTCACCGTATTCTACGATGTAAGAGTCTTTGAACTTGATAGTTTTGATGGGTTTTTCATCATCGGTATCGTCCATGATCTCAATCTGACCGTCTTTGGTCTTTCCCTGAGCGAGGGTCATCCAGGTAGGAAGGAAAGCACTTTTGGTAGACTCGATGGTCATTTGAACCGTGCCGCCTCTTACGATGCCAGAAGGGCGACCAGAGGCGTCAATATCACGATTGAAGCTATACGAAAAGTCGATAACGCGAACATCGCTGATTTTGTCTAAGTTTAATCTTGCTCGAACTGCCATGGTTTTTAAAATTTAAAGGTTATTGGTAATGAAGTTTGGTTTGGTTAAATAGAGGGTCATATCAATTATTAAAACGAAGGACACTACAGTTAATTTGCTAACCAGAGCTTTGTGCCCATGGAGTGCCTGGATATGCGGTAATTACTTCACCATTAGCTTTTGTAACTAAAGTTACGGTAGAGGTTTGTCTTCTAGCCCGGGCATCATATCCGGTTAAATATCCCATGTCAAATACTGTCACATGGTTTCCATTTTCTGAGATCATTGCTGCGTGCTTTCTTGACTCTTGTAAAGCATCATGAAAGATAGAGAAGCTATCAAACTTACTTTTATCCTGATACAAAAGCTTCGGACTTTTCTTCTTCAATACTTTTGAAACATGATCCGGATGCCAACTGGCATAATCATGCTTTAGTCGAGCGTGCGTTTTTGCTGTCAGATAAGGAACCGGTTTGTTTTTAGAGTCAACTACTTTCATAATAAAAAATAGTCTTAGTCATTTTATCTTACACTTTCAAGTAAAGTCAAGGAATGATTTAGAATATTACTGCTCGGCGTATTCCGACTGCCACTCTTCAGCTGTATCTCCTTTGGTGCCACCTAGCTTCAGCAGGAAGTTTTTGGCCGGGAAGAACGGCGTGATGTGCAGGTCAATGAATATGCGTTTAGTCTCCGGGTCCTGCTCCAAGCGCATCAGGTTATAATCCTGAATAATCTTGTCGCTGCCCATGATGCTTTTTAGGTATTTGGAGATTTCCCGGCTCAGGTCTTTCTGCACTTTGGGCGTCCAGTTCACGAAGGCCTGACGGTTCAGGAAGTCGATGATCACTTTACCCACGTAGTCAAAGACGCGCACCACGGAGTAGGTTTGAAGGCCGATGTCGTTGCCATTGTAGAGGGTTTTAGCCGAGAAGGCCATTACCTTCTCCCATTCTTTCACCATCGGCACCAGACCGCGTTTTTCCAGTTCAGAAATTTCGCTCTTTTTCAGCGGGAAGGCCACGCCATCCACTTCATTCAGGCCACCGTGCATTTTACCTGCGGTGGGCTGGGCAATGAGTGTGCTGTAGATTTTTCCGGCCAATGCGGTAGACGGCGGAATGTACATCGGATCTTCTTCATCCAATTCTTCATACTGTTCTCGGCCAACCAGCCAGTTGCAGGTCATCATCACATTAGAGCGGTGAATCTCTCCGCCAGTCAGGTTAGCTGCGTCAAACTCTTCCATCACGGCATCAGGATCATCTAAATGGCTAAAGTCGGTGACCAGCATGGTTTTGTTTTGATGAGCGATCTTGGCCCATTTTTCTACTACTTTGTTAGAACCTAAATAGCCCGGAATAACCAATAATGAATAGTTCTCGCGCAAATCGAGGCGATCGTGGCGGGCTTTGAGTTCTTCGGATATTTTGTCTATCACCAGGGTATTATCCAGGTCTTTCAGGCGCTCAATGTCGGCGTTAAATAAGGTGATGTTACGCACCTTGTCTACTTCAGCATTTTTGTAGAACATGGCCAGCGAGCGGTAGTTTCGCTCGAGCTCCGTAGTTTCTTCCAGAGCTTTCTTTAAGTTATTTTTCAGCAACTCCTCGGCGCTCTCCACCTTCTCCTGCGACTTCTCGATCATAGCCGAGATATCATCGCTTTCGCTGAGCAGGTCGTGCCAGAGTTGCAGTTGTTTTTTGAGCTTTTTACGTTCGCCTTTTTTAGCAGCTTCATTAAGGAAAATGTTCTTCCGGGCTTTCCCTTCCGGGTTCATCACTTTGGCTCCATCTACAGAGGATTCTATTAGTTCAAAACCGCCGTATTCAATCAGTTCGTCGGTACTTTCTTCTAATACTTTTTTCGGATTATCCAGCGCCGGTGCTTCTTTAGTGGCGGTTGGTGCACCACCTCGCGCTTGTTCTTTTTCTTCGGCCATCGGTATGTGTTATTAAGTAGGTTGGCAAATAGGTTAAGATCAGATCAAACTATGAGTTTATTAATCGGCTTCTTCAATCTCCTGAATCATGGCCTGCAATGCCTTAAGGTAAGCTTGCTTGGCTTCGGGGTTTTGCAGGGCTGACTTAAGAATCTTGTTTGACTTTAGCTGCTTGATAAACTTGTGGTAGTTTTCCTGCTGGGCGTTGATATCTTTCAGAAACTCACTCTGCTCAGTAATTCCGTTTTTCGTGAAATCAGCCAGGTTGGAGAAATGCAGTTCTTCATTGACGGGTGCGCCTTCTTCGTTTTCAAACTCCACTTTCACGGTGGGCTTAAAATGCTCAAACACTTCATTCAGGGTTTTAAGCCCGGTGATAGGTTCTGGTTTAGTCGGACGAGCGGTAAGTTTCTGAACCAGTAATGTACGGTTCGAGGATATCTGCGTGATTGCTTCAAAAGATTGCTGAGGAACCAGTTGCCCTCCAATTTCAACTTCGTTCATGCCATGTGACGGTTAGTAGGTGTAAATAAATTAGTTTGTATGTGTTGAGGTAACTTATCAGTTAGTGTCCAAAGAACGTGTAATGTCATCAATCGCTATTGTATGCAGATAAAGCCAGGTTGCACGTAGGTGGAACGTTGCTTTTAATAGATGATCTGCTGCCTTTCTGTTTATTCATAGTAAAGGTTCGTACATTAATACTTCCATACTAGCTCCTGCTGATCATCCACCTCCAATTCAATCACTGAGCCTTTTTTCACTTGCCCGCCGATGATCATTCGGGAAATAGGGCGTCGCAGCTGGTTGCGGATGACTCCGGTAAGTGGACGGGCACCGTACTCAGGGGTATAGCCTGACAGGGCTAGCTGCTGTTTGGCGGCATCGGCAATCTTTAGGGTAATGCCCTGTTTATCCAGTAAGGTAAGCAATTTCTTCAGATGAATATCGAATATCTTGACCACATTTTCTTCCTGTATCGGCGCGAATGGAACAATCTCCGTTACCCTTGCCAGAAACTCGGGGCGGAAATGGCCCCGCATCCGTTCCATCATCTGCTGAGAGGTTGGCAGGTGCCCTTCTGAGAATTCATCAATAATATACTGACTACCAATATTGGACGTGAACAGCACTACTGCATTGGAGAAGTCGCCTTCTTTGCCCAGCCGGTCGTGCAGTTTGCCTTCGTCCATGATCTGTAAGAAGATGTCAAATACGGAGGAGTGAGCTTTCTCAATTTCATCAAACAGGACCACCGCGTAGGGCTTCTCCCGAATTTTGTTCACGAGAATACCGCCTTCCTCGTAACCCACATAGCCCGCCGGGGCACCAAGCAGCACCGCTGCTGAGTGTTCTTCCTTAAACTCCGACATGTCAAAGCGAATCAGTGTAGACTCGTCGTTGAACAGGAATTCGGCCAGAGATTTGGAAAGCTCGGTTTTACCCGTTCCCGTAGGGCCCAGAAAGAAGAAAGAACCAATGGGCTGCCCCGGTTTGGTGAGACCCGAGCGAGACTCCAGCACCGCATCGGAAATCACTTTAATGGCATGATCTTGCCCGACCACCCGTTCTTTCAGGTGTTCTTCCATATTGAGGAGCTTCTCTCGCTCCTTCGTCTGGATTTTCCCCAGAGGAATGCCGGTTTTATGGGCTACCACTGCGGCAACATCCGTTTTTTCTACGGTGCCTTTCTTGGTGCCGGTGAGCGTAAGCAGTGCATCAATGGTAGAAGATAAGTGCGATCGAAGCGTTTCTGCCGAATCCAGTTCCTGCTCATCTGTTTCATCTTCCAGTTGGCTGAACAGAATGGGGCTTATCTTGTCTTTTAGCTCCCGGTGAAACCAGCGAAGCTCAGCTAGTGAGGTCGTAGTAGTTTCTGTATTCAGGGATTGTAGCTTCTCATGCAGCTGCTTTAATTCGGGTTCCGAAGTCTCATCAGCCATGCGAATAGCAGCCATCGTCCGGTCCAGCAGGTCAATGGCCGAGTCGGGCAGGCGGCGGTCTTTGATGTAGCGTTTGGCGAGTTGTACAGCTTCCAGGGGAGTACCCTCAGCTACGGTGATGGTGTGGTGTTGCTCATAAAGTGGCACCAGCGTTTGTACCATGCGTTCAGCGGTGACTACATCTGGTTCTTCTACTCTAAGCACCTCGAAGCGGCGGTTGAAGGCTTCTTCTTTTTCAATGAATTTGCGATATTCTTCGTTAGTTGTGGCACCGATAACGGTAATTTCGCCCCGGGCCAGTTCAGGCTTAAGCAAATTCGCCGCGCCACTGCCTACCGGGCCGCCACTGTCCAGCATCAGGTGCAGTTCGTCAATAAAGAGAATGGCTTTTTCAAAGGTTTTTACTTCTTTGATAATGTTTTTCAGGCGGTCTTCTACTTCGCCTTTGTAAGAAGCCCCTGCTACCAATGAGCCTAAATCAAGTTCGAATAATACGGCTGAAGACAGATGAGCTGGAACTTTCTGATTGACAATATCCAGGGCAAAACCATCTACCAGCGCGGTTTTCCCCACTCCCGGTTCGCCCACAATCAAGACGTTGGGCTTGGTGCGACGCCCCAGAATCTCAATCATCATACGGGTTTCACGGTCGCGACCGATGATGGGGTCAATTTTACCTTCCCGGGCCAGCGAGGTTTTGTCGTTGCAGTATTTAAATAAGGCTTTGGGCTTGGCTGCGGCAGATTTACTGCTTTTGCCGGAAGTGGTCGGGGCGATGGCTTCCTGAATGGCTTCTTCGGCTACTATAGTAGAAAGCAGGTCATCCTGATTGAGCGGAAAGGTTTTAAGTTGATCTTTATTAAAGGCAATATTGGGCTTGCATAGAGCAGCCAACATAGCCAGGGGAGTAATTTCTTCTTCGTTTAGCTTTAACCGGATCAGATCAGCCTCTTCAATGGTCGCCGATACTTTGGCATCACCGGCAGGTTCTTCAGGAATGTGAATGTTTTTGGAAAGGTTTTCAATACGTACCTCGGCCCATTCCTGTAAGTATGGAATGTCCTGATCCAGCGACTCTAGTAAATCACGTAGACCGACATCTTTGTGTAAGAGGGCATGCAGTAAATGAGCGGGAGCGAACTGAGCATTTTGATATTCTTTTGCCAGCGACTGGGCAATTTGAATGGCGCGTTTGCTGTCATCTGAGAGTGTCAGGGTAGATAGCATAGTGAGGTAGTATAGGTTTAGTCGTCAATTTTAGTATTAGTGTATTGAGAAGGTAAAAGGTAAACTGATAACACTCAATTTATTATTTTACACTGTAATGATCTGCTTTCATAGAGCAGGTAAGAGCACACTAAAAGAAAACTAACGCCTTATAAACCTATTATTTTTTCTTGGAAAAAGCAAACATGTAAGAAGGCGAAACACACATATAATACTACATAATGGTGAAAAAAAATTATATTGATCCTTGATTTAAACCTGTCATTCTTTTCATGCTATGATTCCATTTCTACAACGAGGAGATCGTTTACCGGCAGTAGTCTCTGCTCAGATATTACTGAATCAGAATTTCATCTCTGGTGAGTCTATTGAGGCTGATGGGATTTTCGGCAGACAAACCGAGATAGCAGTTAGAAAATTTCAGCAACACCGAGGGCTATCATCAACTGGCCAGATTGATGCCCGCTGCTGGAGGAAGTTACTGGAAAATAATCGCAACCAGTGGCAAACGCTGGAAGCCATTGATGTTACTGAAGCTACTGATCGGGCTATCTACCAACCTCATCAGATGCAACAGATAACCAATCAGAGACTGATGATCTATAACCCTGGAATGAGCGATGGGGTGCGTTCTGTTCGCCAAAGTTTACTAGGAACCGGGCGTACTAGCAAAGTGATGTTATTGCAGTTTCACGGGCACGGCAATCAAGGAACGATGGGCATTGGAATTGGAACGGGAGGGGATTTGGAGGAGGGAGCATATATGAGTTCAAGATTGGGCACCGAACATTCTGATTCATTGAGCCGGTTTCTCGCACCGCTGGCGCCTTTATTTTGTCGCTTTGGAAGCGTGGAAATGCACGGTTGTCATACCGGAGGAGGGCACCGCGGAAGAAGATTACTGCAAATGTTGTCTGATACCTGGGGGGTGCCGGTAACTGCCGGTTTGGGAAATCAATATGGACATAGTGAGACGATGTTCCGCTTTGAGGGCCCCACCCGCACGGCATTTCCCGGTGGAGGCAGCTTGCGGTCGTGGGCTCGTTCTTTACCGGAAGCTGCTCCCGTTTCTAATCCATCTGGCTTATAGCATAGGGTTGTTCACTGTAATTATTGCTGATCACTCAGAAACTCAAAGCCTACTCGTTTGCCAGTGCGGATGGCAGACAGGCCAGTAGCCTGAAGCTTTTCTTTTAAGGTAATTTGTTTGCTAACATCTATCGGAGGTACGAATAGGTCAAAGTCAATAGCATGCACAACGGCGGTTTCGGACATCTGGTGGAGGGTTTGCTGGTCAATGGGTTTTTGGGAGAATGAGCTGTATTTGAATGCAAATTCTTTACGACCTTCCACAAAAAAGTGTTTGTCCTTATTGATAAAGATGCGTCCGATCATGTATCCTACATCCGAAAGTCGGTTGTAGCGGATGGAGTCAGTTAGGAAGTTATACACCATAATCATACCGCAGTAGGCACGGGTGGGGTCTTGCTTTACATACTCTGATTTATGTACAAAATACTCAGGATTGAAGGTAAAGATATTGGTGTGCATCATAAAGACCAGCGTATCTCCGGAAAAACGCAGTGACGATTCAAAATCACCGTGGCGTTCGTAGGCCACTTTAACGTGACTTTCTTCACTCATCGCTTCGTCCGTCCGGGAGGCCATACCCTCCAGCACTTCGCATAGTTGATCAAATACTTCTTTGGTTTGCCGGTAAATTTGTTGTTTTAGAGCCCCTTTTTCGTTCAGGGCTTTGATAATACGATCTTCTGATGATGACATAATTCAGGTAGTTTTTAGAAAAAAGCAGGATGCGAACCAAAATGTTTGATCGCTCTTATCTTCAGAACGTCAATTCTTCAACACCCGCTGGTTAAATACAAATGTAGGAACATCGTTCATGACATTCCTACAGATGATTCATTTCAAAGGAAGATTGCTAAACGATTAATCATCGTTAGCTGATGCTGTAGACATGGAGTAGGGAGCGTCTTCCGGTTGCGTACCCCGGTTGCGATTCGGTTCCTCACTCATATTCAGGTCAAGCGTGCCACCTTCCAGGATTTTCTCATGAGTAAGATAATTCTTGGTGTATGTTTCACCGTCCAGCGAAGCTTCCTGAATGTAAGGGGTAGTGCTTTGGTTTCCTTCGGCATTCACCACCCAGGTGTTTCCGTTGGGCAATTGCAGCGTGATTTTTTCAAAAAGCGGGCTGCCTAACACGTACTGGTTGCTGCCGGGGCAAACAGGGTACATGCCCAACGCTGAGAAGACGTACCAGGCCGAGGTTTGTCCGTTGTCTTCATCTCCGCAGTAGCCATCGGCCTGAGGAGTATAGAGCTTATCCATGATGGCGCGAACGTGCTGCTGGGTTTTCCAGGGCTGAGCCGCAAAATTGTACAGGTATGGCATGTGCTGAATGGGCTGGTTGCCATGCGCGTACTGCCCGGTGTTCATAATCTGCATTTCCCGGATTTCGTGAATAGGGAAACCGTAGTAAGAGTCATCAAAGACCGGAGGCATCACAAAAACTGAGTCAAGCATTCCCACAAAGGCTTCCTGACCACCCATCAGCTCAGCCAGCCCATGTATATCCTGGAACACTGACCAGGTGTAATGCCAGCTATTTCCTTCAGTAAAGGCATCCCCCCACTTAAAAGGATTAAAAGGTGACTGAAACTCTCCGTTTTCGTTTTTGCCGCGCATCAGCCTGGTTTCCGAGTCAAAGAGGTTGTGGTAGTTCTGGGCGCGTTTCTGATAAAGAGCTATCTCTTTCTTGGGTTTGCCGAGTGCCTTAGCTAATTCTGAAATGCAGAAGTCAGCATAAGCGTACTCTAGCGTTCGGGCGGCGTTTTCATTGATGTCAACATCGTAGGGCACGTAGCCTAGTTTATTATAATACTCGGCACCAAACCGCCCAACGGACTCAACCGGACCAACGCTTTTAGTATTTTTAATAATGGCTTCGTACAGCGTTTCAATATCGTAGCCACGGATACCTTTCAAGTATGCATCGGCAATCAGCGAGGTAGAGTTAGAACCGATCATTACGCTGCGGTGCCCGGGGCTGGCCCATTCCGGTAGCCATTCACTCTCTTTATAAGTATTCACCAAACCACGCATGATCTTGCTGTCCAGTTCAGGATACATAAGCGAGAAGAAGGGAAATACGGCCCGGAAGGTATCCCAGAAACCATTGTCAGTATACAGGTAGCCAGGGAGCACCTCACCATTGTAGGGACTGTAGTGTACCGTATCCTGATCGGCATTGATCTCGTGCAGCGGGCGGGGGAATAGCAGGGTGCGGTATAGGCAGGAGTAAAAGGTCTTGCGTTGATCGTCGGTGCCACCTTCTACCTGAATCTTACGAAGTTCGTTATCCCAGATTTGTTGAGCTTCGGTAAAAGTTTCGTCAAAGGTACGGTCGCCAATTTCCCGTTCCAGGTTCAGCTCAGCCTGCTCAAGGCTAATAAAGGAAGAAGCAACTTTTACGTTTACCTGTTCGCCCTTAGCGGTTGCAAAGCCAATCATGGCTCCGGTATGGTCACCCGTGGCCGTCGTGCCTTCCTGCATTACCGAATCTTTCCAGGTATAAGTAACGGTGAAGTCATGGTCAAATTCAGCCACAAAGTAGTTATGAAAATTATCGGGCACTCCACCGTGGTTATTGCGGCAGTACCCTACAATTTTACGTTCTTCCGGGATGATCTTTACCTCTGAACCTTTATTGTAAGCATCCAGAATAACAAAAGCAGAATCGGTTTCCGGGAAGGTGAAGCGGAAGAAGGCCGCTCGCTCGGTGGGGGTAACCTCGGCGTTGATATCGTAATCCGCCAGGTAGACCTGATAATAGTGAGGACGGGCGGTTTCGGCTTTATGAGAGAACCAGGATGCTCGCTTTTCCTCATCAAAAACTGGAGCCCCAGTGGTGGCGAACAGTGAGAATGCGGCGTAATCGTTTAGCCAGGGACTGGGTTGATGGGTCTGCTTAATGCCTCGGATCTTATTGGCATCGTAGGCGTAGGTCCATCCGTCGCCCATCGGCGCCGTTTGAGGCGTCCAGAAGTTCATACCCCAGGGTAGAGCTGTAGCGGGGTAGGTGTTACCGGTAGAAAGTGAAAATTCCGAGTCGGTACCCATCAGTGTGTTCACATAGTCGGTGAGATGAGCGGTTTGGGCACTGCTAGTGTTAAAGGCGGTAAACCAAAATATCAGAGCCAGCCCGCTACTGACAATATAATATGAGCGGGAAAAACGAAGCATTAGACTTTTTTTCAAAGTGGTAGTGTGCATTACAAGCATTATTGGATGTGTGTAGTAAAAATTCAAGGTGTAAAAATATGGAAAACAGCGTATATCCCAGCCATTGGTAAGATCATTTCCGAAACGTTCTTTGGGGAGAAGAATAAATTGTAAGTGTACGGCTTTGTCTTAAATATTGCCCTTAAGTCAGCCTTTTTAGTTTTCCTCATCAGAATTGTTAATAAAAATTATAGTATTTGTAAAACATAATATCTCAAACGCTATTTATTGAGATACCATCATGCCAATTGTTACTACTGCTACCCGCTGAGAATACAGTCAGACTACCAGTAACTGCATTCTGCATTTTTTTCATAATTAGATCATTTCAACACTCAACTTTTTCTATGAGTACTATTCCAAAGAATCAGCTTGATGAAAGGGGCGGACTACCCCCTTATCAAAAGGTAATGCTTCATATTAATGGGCAGGACACCGAAATGGATTTACCGCCCTGGTCTACCTTGCTCGATGTGCTTCGAGAACGATTATATCTCACTGGTACCAAAAAAGGCTGTGACCACGGGCAGTGTGGGGCCTGCACGGTGCTGGTGGATGGTAAGCACATTAACTCCTGTCTGGCTCTGGCCGTGATGCAGGAAGGAAAAGAAATCACCACCATTGAAGGACTTGCCAAGGGCGATAGCTTACACCCGGTGCAGGAAGCATTCATTGAACATGATGCTTTCCAGTGTGGCTACTGCACCCCCGGGCAGATCTGCACTACGGTGGGGCTAATGAATGCCGGAAAAGCCAAGGACATGGACGATGTGCGCGACCTGATGAGCGGGAATATCTGCCGCTGCGGAGCATACACCAACATTGCTGCCGTTGCCAGGAAGTTTCTTTTGGAAAAAGACTAACCCCCGATACTATGAATAATTTTTCTTATACCCGGGCTGCTGCGGTAGAGGATGCTGTTGACCAGATTGCTCAGGACCCAAAGGCAAAATTTATTGCCGGTGGTACCAATCTGCTGGACCTCATGAAAGAAAATGTGGAGCGCCCTACCATGCTGATTGATATTACCCGTATTGCCCTGAACACGATAGAACCCACCGAAGAAGGAGGGCTCCGTTTGGGTGCATTAGTGACCAATGCCGATACCGCTTACCACGAAGAAGTAGAGAAGCGGTATCCCTTATTGTCTCATGCTATACTGGCAGGGGCTTCGTCTCAGCTTCGGAATATGGCTACCAATGGCGGTAACCTCATGCAGCGCACCCGGTGTTACTATTTCTACGATAACGCTACGCCCTGTAACAAGCGGGAGCCAGGAAGCGGTTGTTCGGCTCTTAATGGCTATAATCGTATTCATGCCATACTCGGGGCGAGCCCCAATTGTATTGCCACGCATCCTTCTGATATGTGTGTGGCGCTGGCGGCGCTGGATGCTACCGTGCAGGTGCAGGGAAAGCGAGGCAGCCGAAGTATTCCTTTTTTCGATTTTCATCGTTTGCCCGAAGAAACCCCAGAGCGGGACAATAACCTGAATACCGATGAGATCATTACCTCCATTGACCTGCCGCCAAACGGGTTCTCAGAAAATTATAGTTACCTGAAAGTAAGAGACCGGGCTTCGTATGCATTTGCGATTGTCTCGGTAGCCGCAGCGCTGGAACTGGAAGATAAGAAGATTAAAGATGTACGGTTGGCGCTGGGTGGAGTAGCTCATAAACCTTGGCGGAATCTGGAAGCAGAAGAGCTGCTCAGAGGAAAATCCGCTACGAAAAAAAGCTTTGCCGAAGCAGCCGAACTGATCCTGAAAGGTGCCCAGGGCTACGGGGACAATACCTTTAAGATAGAACTCGCCAAGCGCAGCATTGTGCGGGCCCTTATTCAAGCCAAAGAAATGAAATCATGATAAAGACCGATTATATAGGGAAACCGTCCAGTCGGGTTGACGGACGCAAGAAAGTAACCGGGCAGGCCAAGTATGCCGGGGAGTTTTACGCTGAAGACCTTACCTACGGCTACGTGATCAGCAGCAGCATTGCTAAAGGCACTATTACTAGTATGGACACCAGCGAAGCTCTCGCTTTGCCGGGAGTTTTGCAGGTATTTACCCATGAGAATGGTCCCCGAGTATCCCGTTTCGATGGCAGTTATCAGGACCAGACAGCCCCTCCTGGCTCACCGTTTCGGCCACTATATAGTAATGAGGTGCAGTACAACATGCAGCCGGTTGGGCTGGTGGTAGCTGAAACCTTTGAAGTGGCTCGCTATGCAGCGTCTTTAGTAAAAGTAGAGTATAAGCAAGAGTCACATACTACTAATCCGCAAGATAATTTTCATAATGCCTATCTTCCTAAAGAAGGCAGAACTGGTTTTGACCCACCGCCCAAACCTCGTGGCGATGCCGAAGAGGCATTTGCCAGCGCACCGATAAAGGTTGACGGGGAGTATATACAATCCGCAGAGCATCACAACCCGATGGAGCCTCATGCTTCCACCGTTATCTGGGAGGGGGATGGCAAGCTGACTATTTATGACAAGACTCAGAGTGCTGCTAACAGCCAGCAGTATGTGTGCGATATTTTTGGCTTGCCACAAGAAGATGTACGGGTATTTTGTCCTTTTATCGGAGGTGCCTTCGGTTCAGGGCTTCGACCGCAGTATCAGTTATTTCTGGCCGTTATGGCATCCATCTCGCTGAAAAGGTCGGTACGGGTTACGCTGACCCGTCAGCAGATGTTTACCTTCGGGCACCGTCCGGCTACGTACCAGAAACTAAAGCTAGGTGCAGATGAACAGGGCAATCTGTTATCGGTACAGCATAATGTGTTGGGCGAAACCTCTACATTTGAGAGCTACATTGAAACGGTAGCAAACTGGTCGGGACTATTATACCAATGTGATAATGTGAAGCTGGGGTATCAGATTGTTCCGGTAGACATGTATACCCCAATGGATATGCGGGCACCGGGTGGAGTGACTGGGGTGTATGCTCTGGAGTGTGCCGTAGACGAACTGGCCCATGCAGCCGGAGTTGATCCGCTGGAGTTTCGGCTAAAGAACTATGCTGAGATTGATCAGAATATGAAGAAGCCCTTCACTAGCAAGGAGCTTCGTCAATGTTATCAGCAGGGAGCTGAAAGGTTTGGTTGGAGCAAGCGAAACCCCGAACCCCGCTCTACGCGCAAGGGGCATGATTTGATTGGCTGGGGCATGGCTACCGGAGTATGGGAGGCCGCTCAGATGCCAGCCAGTGCCAAGGCATTGCTATCAGTAGATGGTAAGCTTACCGTGAGTAGCTCTACGGCCGACATCGGCACCGGCACCTATACCATTATGACCCAGATTGCAGCCGAAACTCTGGGACTGCCCTTAGAGGATGTTTCTTTCAAGCTAGGGGATACCAGTCTGCCCCAGGCACCCATTGAAGGCGGATCATGGACTGCCTCTTCAGTTGGTTCTGCTGTGAAAGCTGTTTGCCAGAAGATCGGGCAGATACTTTTTAAACTAGCCAAAAAGATAGATAAATCACCGTTTGCCGATGCATCTTTTGAAGACATTCGATTTGAGAACGGCTATCTAATTCATAAAGAAAATCTGGAACGCCGAGCGTCCATCACTGATATTCTTCGGAATGCCGGAAAGAATTTTTTAGAAGAAACGATTTCTACCAAACCTTCCAAAGAACAAGATAAGTACACCAGCTATACCCATTCGGCAGTCTTTGTTGAGGTGCAGGTAGACGAAGATCTGGGTACTGTAAAAGTATCGAGGGTGGTAAGTGCTATTGCCGGTGGGCGTATCCTGAACCCTAAAACAGCCGAAAGCCAGATTCTGGGCGCTACAGTCTGGGGCATTGGTATGGCGCTGGAAGAACACTCGGTGGTAGATCACTACTTTGGTCGCATCATGAACCATAACCTGGCCGAGTACCATGTAGCCGTCAACGCCGATATTCATGATATAGATGTCATCTTCGTAGAAGAGCATGACGACATTATCAACCCTCTGGGGGCAAAGGGTTTAGGCGAGATTGGCATTGTGGGAGTCGCTTCTGCTATCTCCAACGCCATCTTCCACGCTACCGGCAAGCGCATCCGGGAGCTACCCATCACGATGGACAAGTTGTTGTAAGCGGAGGACACTCTGTTATTAGATAATAGCCGTTACAGTCAGATTTCTGATAATCAGTTACTTATAACGGCTATTTTTTAATAAACCTTTTTTGAATACTATTACTAGAAGATATTATATCAACGATGTATATACCACTTGCAAGATCATTTATGGGTATATTGATGTTTGCCGCTAGTGAGTTTTTATTATAAGTAATCATCCTGATTTCTATTCCTGAGCTATTTAATACCCGAATATAATAAGTATCAGAATTGTTATTATTCAGCAGCAATGCTATCGTTTCTGAAGCCGGATTAGGTTTTAAAATAACATCTTGAACCTCTTTCTGAGATTTATGAATGCTAGTCACTACGGCAATATCGATACTAATTCTTGCATCGTTCTGAGCGTACTCTTTTCCATCAAACCCATTCCAAGTAAAATGATCAACGCCGGAAAACCCTTCATTAGGGATATAGATTAGCTTATCCAGACTATGAATCGAGATTTCTTGATCAACAGATGCATTTACATTACTCAATTTTAGTATCCCATGTTCAGGAAGTGACTTAAGTAAAATACTAACTAGAGAGTCCCCATCTTCATCAATAAATGCCTTTGCGAAGTCTTCCTGGTTAAATTCTACTGCTGATCCATTTTCGATAGAAAAAGAAACATCCGTTAGTGTAGGGACGATATTTTTAACCGCTTTAAAGGGAGTGCTAATTGAAACAGTATTTGGTAGCTTAGATAAGTTGTATACTGTGTCGACTATGATAGTATAGTATGTTCCTTCTTGGGGAGAGTCAATATTAACTTCAAACAAACGGTTTTCCTTAATGGTAGCTGAGAAATTCACATCCTGTTGTTTATGATTTTTAACAGAAATGATTGTCTTTAACGTACTATCATTTAAGGAGCGTCCTTCTTCAGTTCTTAGGTCTTGGTCGCTTGAGAAATAGAGAGGCTGGTCAATGAGAAAGCTTGAGTCACTGTCTTTAGAATGAAAAGTAAGGGTAGGAGGTACAATTTCATGGAGCGGTCTCATCCAGATACCATGCCCAGACTGCCGGGTTCCAGCTATTATGAAGTTGTCAGAAAAGTTTAAAGCACTTATTATCGCATCAGGAAGAAGTTCACCAATGGATGTCCAGGTTTTGCCCATGTCTGATGAAACTAACACTTTACCGTTCCAAGATCCTATGAAGATATATCCATTTCGTTGAGTCAGAGAGAATATGAAGTTATCATTCACCATTGTCCAAGTTTTTCCCAAATCCGATGTTTTGTATAAACCATTAAACTGAGTAGCAACAAATAGAGTGGAGTCTACGTAAAGTAAGTTCTCAATGCTTCCGTCGGGCAGATTTGCGCTAATCTTTAGCCAGCTATCACCGTTGTCTTCAGAAATGAAAAGGCCATTCCATGTGCCAACCAGTACAGAAGATTCATATGTATATACCGACTTTATCCCGGAAGTAATTTCTCCAGTTCTATCTAACCAGTGCTCTCCAAAATCTTCTGACCGGAATAGTCTTTCATCGGTTGCTGCAAATATAAAAGTGTCATTTTTGGCAAAATCAACAACATTAGTATGGGTCAGGCCATTATTTACAATTTTCCATTGATCCCCAAAATCAGCAGAGCGTTGAATACCCCCACCGGCAAGACCAGCAAAGAGGTATCCGCCCTCGGACAGTAGTGCCCATACGCGACTAGTTTGAGAGTTATTGAAGTTTGTATGTTGGCGCCAACTAGCTCCTTCATCCGTGCTGGAATGGATAAATGAAAGGTCGTTGGCAAGAAATATTTTGCCACTATCAACTAAAATGTCATTAGTCTCTATTAAATGTAGCCCGGTGTTATCATTGAACCACTCATCAGTGACATCTAAATTATTACGGAAAATACCTTCGCCCCACGTTCCAACATAAATATGATCTTGAGTTACTAAAAAAGAGAACATTGATACGTCTGGTAAAAGCTGTTCTTTTTTATTCCAACTACTCCCCGCATCGTCCGAGACATATATGTAATACCCATCAGATAGAAAAAGGAGCGAATCTCGGGTACTAATCTTATTTACAGAAGATATATAATTCAGGGTAGAAGTGATAGATTCCCAATTTTTTCCTTGATCGGAAGATTTTACCGCCCCACCATAATCCATATTAAGATAAAGGACATTTTCCAAGGCAAAGATTTGACTAATAATTGAAGTGGTATCAATCACAACTTTATCCCATTCTTCTCCCGAATTTGTAGAAGTAAATAATGCACCATTACTTCCACCAGCCCATAAGGTATCTCCGTTAAGGTAGATTGATTTGAAATCCTGTTCCATCTCGTCACTACTAATGTCAATCCACGTTTTACCTTCATCTTCTGACTTATATACTCCATTAAAGGCAGCAATAGCAATAGTGTTGCCATCTGAGTCAATATCATAAATAGGGGTTGTTGGTATATATTCTTCGGTCCAGGTCACCCCATCTGACGTCTTGTACAGGGCATTGGAAGTACATACAAGAAGTTGATCATTATGAAGTGTAAAAACGCCCAGGCCCGAGGAGTTCGTGACTACTCTTTTCCAAGAGTGGCCATTATCGGTTGATCGGAAGACTCCATGGTCTTGCATAGCTATGTATATGTCTCCTTTGTACTCTATCATGTCCCACACAATAGACCCACCTACTAAGCTTTCAGACTGTATCCATTGCCCCTGAACTTGGCTGATTGTAAGGGCTATAAATAAGCTGAATACGAGTGTTTTTCTGATATCAACAATAAATAGCTTCTTCATTAATAGTCTATATTTTGCTAATGCCTTGTAGGATAACTGATTAGATTGCGAACATCGGAGCTATCTAATCGTGCCTAAATATATAAACTAAACAATTAAAAATATAAATATTATTACGGTGTATTTTATTCTTTCTTTATAAGTGATAAATGAATTTTTGAAAATGGCTCAGTGAATCTGCAATCTGGCTGGGGAACAGATTTACTAACTCAATAAAGTGGCATACAGACCATTAAATGAAAACAGCCCGATGTCTTGAAGTTCATCGGGCTGTTTCTAGTAAAAGAAAAGTACTTATCTAAGCGTATTAGTTCGTTGTCTGATCATCCGCTTTTACTGAGAACTTGTAGGAGGTGCTGGTTTGATAGGTTTCGCCGGGGCGTAACTCCACTGATGGAAAGTCGGGCTGGTTGGGCGAGTCGGGAAAGTGCTCGGTTTCCAGGCATAAAGCAGAGCGTTGCTGGTAGGTGATTCCTTCTTTGCCAGTTACAGTGCCATCCAGGAAGTTACCGGAATAGAATTGAATGCCCGGTTCGGTAGTCATGACTTCCAAATAGCGTTTAGACTGAGGCTCAAACACTGTAGCGGCCAGAGACATGCCTCCTCCGCCATTGAGCACCCAGCAGTGGTCGTATCCAATGCCGTACTCCAGTTGAGTGTTTTCCTCTTCAATGCGGCTACCTACCGAAGTAGGTTCGGTAAAGTCAAAAGGTGTGCCTTCTACTGGTTGCAGTTCACCCGTCGGAATCAGGTTTTCATTGACCGGAACAAACTCATAGGCATTAATCATTACTTCATGATCCAGGATTTTCTGAGAAGGGTCGCCGGTCAGGTTGAAGTACGTATGATTCGTTAAGTTAATAATGGTGGGTTTGTCGGTAGTGGCTTCATAATCAATACGCAGGGTATTATCATCCTGCAAAGTGTAAGTCACCTTAGTTTGAAGAGTTCCGGGATAACCTTCTTCCATATCCTGACTGGTATACTGTAAAATCAGCTGAGGGCCATTGCTAGAGGTGGCGGTGTCAGCCTTCCAAACTACTTTATCAAAACCTTTCAGGCCGCCGTGCAGGTGGTTGGGGCCATTATTCTTAGCCAGAGAATAGGTTTCACCATCCAGGGTAAACTCACCATTGGCTATACGGTTGCCGTAGCGGCCAACAAGTGCGCCAAAGTAAGAGGGAGCCGTGTTATAGCCATCCATATTGTTATATCCCAGTACTACGTCACCCATCTGCCCGGTAGCATCGGGCACTCGCCAGGAGGTGATAATGCCACCATAGTTAGTAATGTCCACTTCGGTGTCACCATTCTTCAGGGTGTACAGCTCAACAGAGGCACCGTCAGCCGTAGTGCCGAAGGATGACTGGGTGATGGATGCAGATGATGCAGGCATAGATTCAGTTTCTTGGTTGGTTGTGTTGGTCTGGCAGGCCACCAGGGCGATAAACCAGATAAGACAAAGTGTTCTCATGGGGTAAATATAATGAATAAGGTATACCCTCAAAGTACATGAGAGAAGATTTAATATGCAACTATTCTAGGGCCTGTTCGTAACTAATGAAATAAATATCGGGCGTTCTACTACATTTTTTAATCTATGGCTCAGCATTTTTTCCTTCCCTACGTGGGAGACATGAATCTATATCGTCGGTCTTTATACCTCCATTCTGCGTTATTATTTTTCAGTTATGAGTAAGTGTGTCGCCGTAGCCGGAGCTTCAGGAGTGCTGGGTATGGAACTGATCCAGCTTCTCTCCCAACAATCCTATCGGGTACGTAGTATCATTCGTGACCCTCAGAAGCGGGATAGGGTAGAGCCTTATTCTGACGAGGTGCGGGTAGCTGATGCCTCGCACCCCGACCAACTACGAGGCTGCCTCGACGGAGTTGATATCGTTATTACCGTTATCGGTAAAAGTGTGAGCCTGTTCACCAGTGAGGCGCCCTCATTTTATGATATAGATTTTGTAGCCAATCTGCACTTATTGCACGAAGCCCAGCAGGCAAAAGTACCTCGTTTTGTCTATGTCTCTATTTTCGGTAGCGAAACATCGCCGGAATTACGGCAAGGTTGGATGCAGGAGCGGTTTAGCCAGGTACTAATGAAGTCGGGGTTGTCATACACCGTCATCAAGCCGGTTGGTTTCTTTTCGGGGTTACATGACCTGATTATTATGGCCAAAAGCGGACTGCTCTTCACCCCCGGGGACGGTACGCCTAAGACCAACCCTATTCACCAACGGGATTTGGCAAAGGTGTGTGTAGATCATCTGGAAAGTGGGCCTGAGGTGCTGAATGTGGGCGGACCGGAGATTCATACCCGCAATGAGGTAGCCAAGCAGGTGTGTCAGATGACGCGTTGTAAAGCCACTCTTAATATTCCGAAACCCTTCGTGAAATTCGGGCTGGGTTTGGTGCGGCTCATCAATCGTAATCTGTATGATAAACTGAGCTTCTTTACATACATCACCACGCATGATATGGTGGCGCCTAAGTTTGGTTCTTTAACCTTTGAAAATTATTTGAAAGAGGAGTTGAGCAAAGTATAGTCCGATCATTAAGTAAGAAGCCATTTTCTATCTCCCAAGTCATATATATAAGCGTTGCCGGAGGCTGTACGACGGAATCTGCCAACTGCTTTCTGGTATGTCATTGGTTGAAAGAAATCAGAATAATGTCTATTAACAACAGGTCAATCCTTAAATGAAGGAAGCTTGGTAGCACGGTATCAGTCTGAACGTTTTTTACTACTCGTCTAATTTGCGGTTTGAGATAACCTTTCCCAGAAAGCAGCTTCCATTTTTGGGGCGTTAATATGCGTATAAATATTAATGGTGCGGGGAGTATTTTCGGGTGGTGTGCTACCTTCTTCAAGGGTAGCCAGTTCCGGATTAATGATTGCCTCAATTAAGGCCAGATCCCACATGTTCCAGTTGTCTCCGGCATGCACTTCGTCCCAGCGTCGGGCGAGAATACGAGTGGTTTCCGTGTCTATGGCTCGCAGTTTTTCTATTGTGCTTGTTCGCTGAAAGACCAATTGCCCAGCTATACTGGCCGGGATGATATACACCTCCAGTTCCGGATGGTTTAGTACGAGGTCTAAGGCATTAAGATCATTGCGGACATTGAATTCATTCTTATTCCAAGCTTTTTTTTCCAGGTCGTACTGCATGCTGAGCATATAGAGGCGGATGTTTCGAGCAATGGTAGTATCAGTAAGTATAGCTGCGGCTACATTGGTAGCAGCCCCCAGGCTTACAATGGTTAGTTTGTCTTTGGGAGATGCCTTTTGGGCCTGGTCTATCATATAATCGGTTGCTGCTGAATGAGGGATCGGCGCGCCGGGGTAATATCCCCAGGCATACCCTACCATGCGGTTGGCTCCCAATGGATGAGGAATAGAAGTTTGGTTTAAGCTACTGAGTAACTTTAAGTTTTCATCCTGAGATAATTGAACGGTATTAATATTCTCAGTAGGATAGTTGTTCCACATAGAGTCGGTGAGCAGTTGCGGATTGTTGAAGTGAGCAGACGTAAGAGCTTTTACTTCCAGTGAGTCACTCAGAATAGCGCTGACGATAGCATACAGGTCATCCATTTCGTTGCCGGTGTCGGCATCCAGTATGATAGGAGTTTGGGCTGAAGCATGAAATCTCAGCAATAGATACAGGCTTAATAAGGCATATTTTTTCATAAGAGAAAGGCGATAGGAGGTTAGGTGGTGTCTGTCTGTAATAAAGCCAAAAGTATGGCTTGTCCTCGTACCAATCAACCGCCAGTCTGAAGTACGGTAAGTTGTGTATTTTAGGAAGAGCCGTACGGAGCAGACAATCCAGATCCAACATTTTTCTAGGGGGAGGGGTTATAAAGTACGTCCTTGTCCATTATGATGAAAACCTACGATAGGGGATTACTCTCCCTAATACGCCTTTGTCTCTTTTATTTTATCTTCTTCTGCCTGCTTTCGCCAGTGGGTTATTCTCAACATATTTATCAGTTAAAACCCGCTAAAGAAATTCCACTGCTTGCGGCAGGTGTAGGAGGGACTATTACCAGTGTTTTACTCAGAAATAAATATAAGCCGTTGACTGCCGATGATCTGGGAAAACTGAATGCCAGTGATATTTTTGCCATTGATCACTCAGCGGCCAGTAATTATGGAAAAGGTGCTCGTGTGGCCAGTGATGTGTTTGTCAGTGTATCATACGCCTTTCCCTTAACAACGCTATTTCTGCCGGACATCCGCAGCGACCCCGGTACCATCGGGGTGATGCTGGCCGAAGCATTACTGATCAACGAAACACTAACTGGTATCACTAAATCCCTGGTTCGCCGGCCTCGCCCTTTTACCTACAATCAGGATGTGCCAGAGAATATTCGTACGGGGGTGGGGAGTAACTATTCTTTCTTCTCAGGGCATACTTCATACACGGCCACATTCTCTTTTTTCACTGCCAAGGTAATCTCTGATAACACCGATAATAACACCGTAAAGGCAGTAGTCTGGACTGGGGCAGTGTTATGGCCGGCGGCTACCGGATATTTTCGGTACAAAGCGGGCATGCACTTTCCTACCGACGTCATTACCGGCTATTTGGTAGGAGCTTCCATTGGCTATTTTGTGCCTCAGCTTCATAAAATAAAAACGAAGAATGAGGATGCAAAGGTGCAACTGAGTAATTTGCAGGTAGGTCCGGGCTTTGTTTATCTATCTATTGCTTTCTAACAAAAAGCAATCTTTAATCATCAGTATCTTCTTTTGTCATAAGTTCTTCTAAGATACTTTCCGTCGTTCCGGCGAGTCTTCATCTTTCTTAAACAACCCCTTGATCTTATCCCAGGTGATAGCGTGCTTCTCGGTGCCCTGCGTACCCAGTAAGTAACTGACGGGTTGTAGAGGTTCAATATTTTCACATACGATTTTAAACATTGCTAAGAAGGGAAGAAAGATAAACATCCCCGCAAGTCCCCATACCAAACCACCAATAATAATGGTCAAAATGGTGAAGAAGGGATTGATACGAACATTGGAACCTACAATATTGGGAGTGAGAATATTGTTCTCGGTAAACTGAATGATGATGAAAAGAATGATAACTCCAACTGCGTAACTGGGGGATTCTTCCGTGATGAGTGCCACCAGCAACGGAAAGGCGCCCCCAATGAGGGTGCCGAAGTAAGGAATAAAGTTCATAACAGCGGAGATAATCCCCAGCAAGATCGCGTATTGAATACCGACAATCAGTAGTCCGATGGAATTCAGAACACATAAAATGAGCACTACCAGGGAAATGCCTCCCATGTAATACTTGGTAATGTGCGAGATCTCCCGCAGAATTTTGCTCATCTTCCGATGCCCATGAACGGGGGTTACCCGCATCAGAAACTCCCGGAACTTATTGCGGTAATAAAGCAAGAAGAAAACATATACCGGCATCACCCCGATTTTAGCAACCGTGCTGGCAGTAGTGCTGAAGAGTGCCTGAAAAAGCTGCCCGCCTGAAGTGAAAAAGGTGGATATGCCATCGCGTAGCCAGCGGTCTTGCCGTTCTACGGTAACCCCATATTCGGAAGCAATGTAGTTTTCCAGGTTACGCACGTTGCGCAGTGCTTTTTGCCGGAGTTCGGGGAAATCTCCCACAAAAACACTGAGTTGACTGTAAATGACATATACCGTGGCACTGATGACAACAATACCGAGAATGATGCTAAGGATGTTGGCTAGAATGCGGGGTACTCCTTTTTTCTCCAGAAAACTGGCTACGGGATATAGCAGAAAGGCAAAGAGAATACCCATTAGTAGAGGAACCAGAAAGTCTTCCGCAGCAATGAGGCTATAAAAGACCAGGATAGTAAATAACAGCGTAAAGGTTGCCCTTACTATGAATGAATTTTGAATTGGCATGTGCTTACATCAGACAAAAAAATGGTGTTAATCTTCTCTAACCATACCAACAATGGTGATGATTCGTTTTCGCTATTAACGGATTTTTTGGGAAATATATGCAAACTGTAAAGCAAATGTCGTGATTTTTATCACGATTATTCCGGGTTTCGTACTGCATTGTGTAGATTTAACAGCCAAATCAGAAACACCATGAACACCAATGATCAGCAACCTCCCTTCTTTTCAAGTTGGAAATACCTGTATGCCCTTGTGTTGGCAGTACTTGTTATCTTCATTCTTTTATTTCACTGGCTAACCCAGACCTACGCATGAGCACGTTAGATTGGGTAGTATTATTCGGGACCATTGCTTTTATCGTTACCTATGGGGTGTACCGAGCTCGAGGTAGCAAAGATATTGAAGGGTACCTGCGAGGGGGGAACAGTTTTAAATGGTGGACGGTAGGGTTGTCAGTGATGGCGACCCAAGCCAGCGCCATTACCTTTCTTTCCACCCCGGGGCAGGCTTTTGAAGACGGTATGCGCTTCGTGCAAATCTACTTTGGGTTGCCTCTTGCCATGATCGTAATCTCCATGACCTTCATTCCGATTTACTATAAGGCGAAGGTATATACCGCTTATGAATTTCTGGAAAACCGCTTTGATCTGAAAACCCGCTTGCTCACAGCTACATTGTTTTTAGTGCAGCGTGGGCTGGGGGCCGGTATCACTATTTTTGCTCCATCCATCATATTATCTACCATTTTGGGATGGCGCCTATCGATAACAAACCTGCTGATTGGGGTGTTGGTGATCATCTATACAGTGAGCGGGGGGACTAAGGCAGTAAGCCAGACCCAAAAGCAACAAATGGCTGTGATGCTGGGCGGCATGATCGTCGCTGCTTTCGTTATCATTAACCTGCTTCCGGAACATCTGTCTTTTGGAGATGCCATTGATGTAGCCGGGCATATGGGCAAGCTCAATGTTGTTACCTTTGATTTTAACCTGAGTGATCGTTATAACTTCTGGTCAGGTATCACCGGAGGCTTTTTCATGGCATTAGCCTATTTTGGTACCGACCAGTCTCAGGTGCAGCGGTATCTGGCGGGGCGGTCCATTACGCAGAGCCGGTTAGGCTTGCTGATGAACGGGCTGCTGAAAGTACCCATGCAATTTCTAATCCTGATGGTAGGAGTGCTGGTCTTTGTTTTTTACCAGTTCTATCAGCCGCCTCTGTTTTTCATTGAAAAAGGACAAGAGAGTGTAGAGAATTCAGTTTATGCAGAAGACTGGCAACAACTGAATAAGCAATATGAAGGAGTGTTTGAAGAAAAGCGGGAAAACATTCAAACCTTTCTGAATCAGCTTGATCAGGAAGATCATCAGGCGGCTGAAGCTACCAAACAGCGTATTTACGCCTTACAAGAGCAAACACAAGAACTGAAATCACAAGCGCGGGAAGTGGTTGCCAAAGCCAACCCCGAAAACGAAACCAGCGATACCGATTATGTCTTTCTTACCTTTGTGATGAGCTACTTTCCCCAGGGCTTAATCGGGTTGTTACTGGCGGTCATTTTTTCAGCGGCTATGTCTTCTACAGCATCGGAATTAAATGCTTTGGGCACCACCACCACCATTGACTTTTACCGGCGAAAGATCAAGCCGAAGGGCTCCGATCAACATTATCTTAGCGTTTCCCGGTGGTTTATGTTTGGGTGGGGATTTATTGCCATTCTCTTTGCCACCTTTGCTTCACTGGCTGAGAATCTGATTGAGTTTGTCAATATTGTAGGTTCGTTATTCTACGGTACTATTTTAGGTGTCTTTCTGGTGGCTTTCTATATTCGATACATCCGGGGGCATGCAATATTCTGGGCAGCTGTTATTTCCGAAAGTGTGGTGTTATTGCTTTTCCTTTTTTACAATGAGTCTATTGGTTTTCTATGGTTTATCGTTATTGGTTGCTCGCTGACCTTGCTCTTCGGGTATCTGATTCAAATGTTGATCCCTTCATCGACCAATGAATAAATAGTTATGAAGCTGACTACCTTTACTCGCTACTTTGCTGAGATCTTAGCACCCCTAGTTGTGGTGTTGGTGGGGATGTTAGCCTCAGGTTGTGGAAGTACCTCAGACATTCTCATTGCACCTCAGCAAAAGTTTATATTGGGAGGCGGTGAGAATGGAGTTTTTAGAGTATCGGTAGTCAACAGAGGAGATGTGCCGGTCCGTATCTTAGAACGTTTGGAGTACGGGGAATCTATTAATCTGGGGTTCTTAACCTTGGGTGAGCGACGACAGCTTAAGTTTCTGGCTGGTTCTGCCGCCGTGTTTTCCAACCCAACAACGGATACAGTGTACGTGAAACTTCGGGTAAAAGGCCAGAAAGGCCTTACCCGCGAATATAAACCCCGCTAATAAGCTTCATCCACTTCAAGCAGCTCCAGAATTTCAGCCAGGTCATCAAAATCCTTATAGCCAGGTTTTATCTCCTCGCTGCCCTTCAGTGAGATTCCCTGAATGGCACTATTGTCCACAATTGAGATAACATTCTCCTTAGTGATGCCAAAGCCTAGTAGAATTGCGTACTGTTCAGATAACTGTAAGGCATCATCTACTGTCAGGTGACCGACATCCTCGCTATTTTCCAGTAAAAAATACGCCACATCCTTCTGATATTGGTGCAGTACATCAGCCAGGGAACCTAAAGAGTCAAACTCACTGGCATCTAATTGTAAAATCAGCGGAGTTTCTAGCTTTTGCAGTAAGGGAATTAACTGTGGATTAGTAGTCTGGATGGACTGTACCGGCTCATATAATGCCAGCGTCTCTTCAATTTGCTGGGAGGTATACGAAGTGAATTCAGCAGTGTACGTAACTCCTGATAACCACTCACTTAGAGCAACAAATGTACTAGGGTCAACATATTTTGCGTGATCAGACTCAAAAGAAAAGCCTAGTGTGTCAACGCCCATACCCGCGCAGTAGCGGGCATCACTGAGGTTTGTTACTTCACCTACTTTAACGATTGTTTTTAATGCCATGCCCAAAAGTACAAACACATTCTAATTTTTCAGAATTTGTGTTTTACTTTTCTTAAGATACTTTAAACAAAACAGATTTTTGTTTCGTTTTTTTTATTTAATCGAAAATATAAAATAAGCATTTGCAAAAAAAGACCGTAATTGTTGCTAATTACATCAGTCATTTGAGTCGGGTTGCATAAATAAATTATGGACTTTTAATCAGATTGGAGCGGAAGTTGTCACTAACCAATGTACCTACAAACTTATTATTGTTTTATAGAGCCTCTTTTCAGACAAATTTTAAGAAGTAGTTATGATGAAATTTTGTGAATGTCAAATTAATACGTGATGAAAGCACCCGCAGTACGCAAACTAGTAGAGAATTATACAATAGATCAATTGACAGAGGCCGAGCATGCTTTGGTACAAGATCGGGATTTACCCTTCATGGTAGAAGGGAGAGATGAAAGCGAAAAATTGACTCACCTCCTTGCGGCAGCATATATTTTAGAGAGGATGAAAACTGAGAATTTAGAGTTCAGGGATGCTTTTCGAGAATATTCCCAAAGAGTAAGAGAGTCTATTAACTAACAATCAGCCACTACGAACGGACAGAGATCGTTCTTTTTTTTTGTTTTTTCCCACATTGAATGCACCTTCGTAAGGTATTTGTGATGACGAATGCTAAACAATGCGATGTTGATAAGGTGTTTCTTACTGATTTTTTCAGGCTTGGTCCTTCTCTCTTGTGAGACCGAAACCATAAGTCCCTCCTCTTTACGGCTTGGTACCAGTTATTTTCCTCTTGAAGTGGGGAATTTTCGCGACTATGCTGTGCAAGACATTTCATATACTCTACAGAATGAGCCTGACACCCAGCAGTATTTTCTTAGAGAAATAATAGCAGACTCATTTCCTGGTAATGGTGGCGAGTTTGTTTATCGATTAGAGCGCTTTTCCCGGTATGAAACTGATCAGGAATGGAAGTTAGATTCTGTTTGGACGGCTCGCACCAATGCCCAGCGGGCCATTGTTGTTGAAAATAACCTTCCTTTTGTTAAGCTGGTCTTTCCTTTTGCTGATAATCTTCAGTGGGACGGAAATGGACTAAATGCAAAACCTGCGGACACCTACGAACTACAATCCACTTCTGATGCGTTATTAGAAGAAATTAATAGCCCCCTAGATTCGCTACTTATGCAAAGCATAACGGTTATACAAAGCGACATAACCTCTTTGGTAAGCGATAGTCTTTTTTCAGAAACTTACGTAGATCAGGTGGGACTTTTTTATAAAAAATCAGTTGCCCTACAATATTGTGCTGACCAGGAGTGCTTAGGGCAATACCTAATTGAGTTTGGACGAGACTATCGGCAGACCCTTATCGCCTATGGAAAAGAATAACAGATCAACTTCTCACACATTTTCTGCATTCAGCATCATATTTTTACTTTGCCTGGCATCTGAACCAGCCTGGGCTCAGTTACAGCAGCAGTACATGATATTTTTTTCTGATAAAGATACTATTCAGTATTCAATTCAGCGCCCGGAGGAATTTCTTTCGGAAAGGGCACTGGAGCGGCGTAATAAACAAAATATTTCCGTTGACTTATCGGATCTTCCGGTAAATACGCTGTACATAGATTCAGTTGAGGCGCTGGGGGTAGATGTGATATACCCATCGAAGTGGTTCAATGCAGCCCTGGTAGAAGGCTCAGAAGAAGATATGAACCAACTTACTTCATTAGATTTTGTACTGTATGCTGAACTGGTAAAACCTAAAGGTCGGAGTGAAAAGCAAAGTGGAGCATCAGGTGGGGGCGCATCTTACGGAAGGTCAAGCAAGAAGAAAAAAATTTCTAAGCGCACTGAGGAGCTAGTAAACCAGGAGC
The DNA here is from genome assembly GCF_022458895.1 of Roseihalotalea indica. Next base: position 237,882 of record NZ_JAINFL010000005.1, read on the forward strand.
AGAACCAAATGCTGGGCATCGATGCCATGCATGACATGGGGTATCATGGGGAAGGAGTTTTTGTGGCGGTTTTTGACGGTGGCTTTCGCGGAGTCGACAACTCGGCATTCTTTGAGCATTTATATAACAACGAACAGTTAAAGCTGACTTATGATTTTGTGGGAAATAGCCCGAATGTATATCAGTATGGTCAGCACGGAACTGAGGCATTATCCTGCATAGCTGCTTACCAGCCGGGTATTTTAGAAGCAGGTGCCTATGCGGCTGATATCATGCTCTGCATTACCGAAGAATCTGGCTCAGAATACCGCATTGAAGAATACAACTGGCTATTTGCTGCCGAAAAAGCCGATAGTGCCGGGGTAGATGTCATTAGCACTTCGCTAGGGTATACGACCTTTGACGATGGCGAAATGAGCTACTCTTACGGAGATCTAGACGGTAAAACGGCCGCTATTACCCGGGCAGCCCGTATGGCTACGGCCAAAGGTATGATCTGTGTGGTTAGTGCAGGTAATGAAGGCTCAGGGCGCTGGCGTTATATCTCGCCGCCCGCCGATGCGCCGGATGTACTGGCTGTTGGCGCAGTAAGTAACAGTCAGTTTCGGGTATCTTTCAGTTCTTTCGGCCCCACATCTGACGGGCGCATAAAACCAGATGTTGCCGCATTAGGATTGCAGACGGTGGTTGTAGATGCGCAAGATCGGGTAACCCGTTCTAATGGAACCTCGTTTTCGGCTCCTTTAATTGCCGGATTTACGGCTGGAGCGCGCCAGGCTTTCCCAGATGCCACCAATCTGGAAGTTATGGATAAGATCCGCCTGGCAGGTAATCAGGCCATGACACCCGATAACGAACTTGGCTATGGGATTCCGAACTTCGCAGTTTTGATGGAAGAGGTTCCATTAGCAGTAGACAATATTCAGGCAGTATCCCGCTATACCGTTTCACCAAATCCTATTAATTCCGGTGATTTGTTTGTAGAATCTGCGGCCGGAGTAGATGAGCCTCTAGAGGTATATGTGTACAACAGTACAGGGCAGTTAATTCTCCAAAAGCACGTGCCCGTAACGGCTGATGATTCTTTTACCATAGATACTTCTTATTTACAGCAAGGAGTGTATATCTTGCACATTTTAAGTCGCGCCGCTTCGGATACGGTCAAGATTATAAAATTTTAGGTGAATGAAATACATAGCTCCCTCAATACTAGCCGCTGATTTCGGTAATCTCCAGCAAGCCATCGAGATGCTTAATCAAAGTGAAGCTGACTGGATTCATGTAGATGTCATGGACGGAGTATTTGTACCCAATATCTCATTCGGCATGCCGGTGATCAAAGCAATTGAGCCCCATGCTAAAAAACCGCTGGATGTACACCTGATGATTACTGATCCTGACCGGTACCTGGAAGATTTTCAACAACTGGGTGCCGACCGGCTGACGGTTCATTATGAAGCCTGTCCTCATTTGCACCGCACTGTGCAACACATCAAAGAATTGGGTTGTAAAGCTGGCGTAGCTATCAATCCTCATACATCGGTTCATTTGCTGGAAGATATTCTCGCCGATGTAGATTTGGTGCTGGTGATGTCAGTAAATCCCGGTTTTGGTGGACAGGAATTTATAGAGAGAACCTATCATAAAGTGCGGGAATTGAAGAAGTTAATACAGGTAACCAATTCGTCAGCCCTGATTGAAGTGGATGGTGGGGTAAGCACAAAAAATGCAGCTCAGTTATCCGAAGCAGGGGTTAATGCCTTTGTTGCCGGAAGTTTTGTGTTCAAGTCGGAAGACCCGGTAGAAACCATTGCAAATTTGAAGCAGGCAGTGGCTTTATGAGGATAATATGGTGGCGATGTGCGTTAGTACTGTGGTGGATGGGAATAAGTCTATCTGCCTGGGCGCAACAGGCAGTCGTTAAAGGCACTGTTCAGGATAGCACCCGGCAACGCCTGGCCGATGTAGCCATATCAGTGCAGGGAAGCGAACAGGGCGTGGTGACTGATCAATCAGGTTTTTTTCAACTTACCCTCAGGCCAGGTGCTCATGATCTGGTTTTCTCCCACCTGGAATATACCAATATTCTGCGACAGGTAAACGTTAAACTTGGTGATACGCTTACGTTGGCAGTTACCCTTAGCCCCGATATTCGGATACTGGAGCAGGTAGAAGTCATTGCCAACACTAACGATGATAGCCGTATGGTCCCAGGGTTAGTGAAGCTCGATCCGCAAACGGCTCAGAATGTTCCCTCTGCTTTTCAAGACTTCAACCGTATTTTGGTTACCTTACCCGGAGTGGTGAGTAACAACGAACTGAGTTCTAACTATTCAGTAAGGGGCGGTAATTACGATGAAAATCTGGTATATGTGAATAATATACCGGTATATAGACCTTTCCTGATCCGGGCCGGGCAGCAGGAAGGTTTAAGCTTTATTAATCCTGATCTGGTAGCCGATGTGGCTTTTTCATCCGGGGGCTGGCAGGCTAAGTATGGCGATAAGTTATCGTCCAGTCTTAATGTGCGCTACAAAAAACCAACCCAAACCGACGCTTCTCTGCGAGCGGGATTGTTGGGAGGAGCTGCCCATTTGGAAGGTAGTTTTAAAAATGGCTCATACATTGCCGGAGTGCGACATAAACGATCTCAGTACTTATTAGGAACCCTGGAAATTGACGGTCAGTACCAGCCCCAATTTACCGATGTTCAGTCGTATGTCAGTTATGATCTGGATGGTGATGAGAACGAGGCTAAAAGTGAAATTGGATTATTAGTGGCTTACGCCAACAATAATTATCGTGTACAGCCTGAAAGTCGGGAGACCAGTTTCGGCACGCTACAGGAATCATACCGACTCTTTGTAGGGTATGCCGGACAGGAAAATCTCACGTACCAGACGTTTCAGGCCGGCTCGCAGTGGACATACCGTATTAACGAGCGGTGGAGTTCCCGGCTGATTGGTTCCTGGGTTTCCACCCAAGAGCGAGAATATTTCGATCTGATTGCAGCTTATCGCTTGTGCGATGTGGCAATTGGCGGTGATTTGCAGGTGAACGAATGTGCTACTATTCTGGGGCTGGGGGTTAACCTTGATCACGCTCGTAACAAGCTAAGAGCAAATATTTTTAGCCTGGAAAACCGGATGGCTTACATTCTAAATCCCAGCAATACACTGGAGTTCGGAGTGGGGGTAAGCCGTGAAGAGTTTCAGGACGAGCTTTCTGAATATTTATTAAGTGATTCAGCCGATTACGTTACGGTAGAGCGTACTGCAAGCAACGAATTACAGTTAGACTCCCGCCGCTTCACTGCTTTTATACAGAATACCACTGAGCTGGAAAATATTCATACGATCAATTACGGTGTGCGGGTCAATTACTGGAATGTAAATCAGCAACTGTTGGTTAGTCCCCGAGTGCAATATGCATTTCGGCCTCCAATGCTAAATAATGTAGTTTTTCGGGCCGCCGCCGGATTATATCAGCAACCTCCGTTTTACCGGGAGCTGCGGGACCGGGAAGGGGAGTTGCATACGGATGTAAAAGCCCAATCGTCAGTGCATGCAATTGCCGGAGTTGACTATCGGTTTGAGATGTTTGGCCGGGAATTTACCTTGCTCACCGAGATGTATTACAAGCATTTGTACAACGTGATTCCTTACGATATCGATAACGTGCGTATTCGCTACTTTGCCGAGAATAACGCGAAAGCCTACGCCACTGGTATCGATGCCCGGGTGAGTGGAGAGTTTATTCCGGGCGCCGAATCCTGGTTTAGTCTTGGGTTATTGCGTACCCGTGAGGATGTGGAAGGTGATAATCGCGGTTACATACGTCGCCCTTCAGATCAGTTAGTCAATCTAGGTGTTTTCTTTCAGGATCATCTTCCTAACGATCCTACCATGCGAGTATACCTAAGCCTGCTGTATGGCTCGGGGTTGCCATTTGGGCCGCCCAATAATGACGAAAATCGTAATGCTTTTAATGGGCGTGATTATAAACGAGTAGATCTGGGGTTTTCCAAACAGATACGCCTGAACCGAACCAGCCAACGTAAAGTGTTTGAGTCTCTCTGGGTCGGGCTGGAAGTGCTAAATGCTCTAAAAGTTGGAAATGTCATTTCGTATACGTGGGTAGAAGACGTGTATAATCGCCAAATTGGGGTACCAAACCGCTTATCAGCCCGTTTTATTAACCTGAATATAATTGTTCGCTAACCTATCAAAGGTTTAAAAGGATAGTGTATGGAAAAGTGAAATATCCTGTAAAGCAGCAGGGTTGAGGCGCAAAAGCTTCTTTATGTTTCTTAAGGATGCGCGCCTGATTTCAGCAAAATGTTGGAGTGCTTTTTAAGCGGCTAACAGAAAATCAATACCTTCCCGATAACCTTTCGCTACCAGAAAATCCCGAATTTTTTCGCGTTGGCCACGATTAGCCACGTAGGATAAAACGAAATACTCACCCGGAGAGGCAATATCTTCATAGAAGATGCATGGCCGCTCCTGCGTTTTGTTACGGACTACATCAATATAAGCCACAATTTGCACTCCTTCATTTCCCAACAGCCGAGCCCGCTGTCGTGATTTGCGTCCGGCACCCCATACCACTACTTTAGGGTAAAAAGGGTTCTTTTGCTTGAGCCAGAGAGCCAGGAAATGGGTTTTAATTCGATAAAATGCCTCCGTTGAATAACGTGGGTGCGTACGGGTAAGCCTGTTGGCAGAATCGTGCCAGTCTAAAACAACATCATCAATTTTTGCCATCTTTGCGCCCTGCGCAAGCCAACGAAGTATCAGTTCGTAATCTTCCGGGAAATCACCGTCGCGGTAACTGCCGTATTGCTCCAGGCATTCCCGGCGGAACATGATGGTTGGATTGATCAGGGGGAGTTCAACAAACCGGTTCAGCATAATTTGTTCGGGTAACACAATGCCATTCACCCAATGCACGTAATGTTGCATGCCTGGTTGAGATACAGAAGATTGGTACCGAACCTGACCACTCACTAAGCTAATTCCAGGGTAATGCTGGAGGAAGTTAAGTTGTTTCTCCAAACGGGTAGGGTGAGCAAAATCATCAGCATCCATACGAGCAATATAGCTGCCTGTAGCATGAGTTAATCCAGTATTAAAGGCATGGGCAACCCCCACTGTTGACTCATGAAAAATTCTAATTCGTTCATCAGACTGAGCATAACTTTGTGCAATAATAGTACTACCATCAGAAGAATTGTTGTCAACTAAAATGAGTTCCCATCTCTGAAAAGTTTGCTCAGTAATGCTTGAAATGGATCTCGTTAGAGTTTTTTCTGCATCAAGAAAGGGAATGATAACGGAGATTGTTGACATATTATAGAAGGAAAATACTTACCATATAAGAGTGATATGCGCAAATGCAATGTAAGAAAATTTAAAAAAAGTGAAGATAGTACTTCTTAGTGCAACTGGTACTAGCATTGTGGTTAAGTGGGCAGATTTGAACTTGAACCATGAAGTATTTATTACCACTTATCTTACTGTTTAGCGCGTATACTGCGTGGGGCCAGAACAATTGTACCAACCGTTCTATCTTTGATTGGGACGATGCCGATAAACAAGGAAACCCGGATGGTCAGAGTTTCACTGTTGATGGAGTCAATCTTTCGTTCACTCTGATAGATAATAACAACCGGGTTGACGACGCTAACTTTCAGCCGGATAATACCTACGGGGCTACTGCCTTACGGTGGATTCAAAATCTCACCAATAACGGAGAAAGTTCTACACTCAACATTGACATGGGGGCAAGTGGCCTGACTGACCTTTGCTTCTTGATCTACGGAATTAACGGTAATGACCAAGTGACAGTAACTGGCAGCTTTAATGGGAACAATACACCCTTTCAAGCAAGCATAGCCGGTACTGATGGGTTTGGCATTAATATCATTCAAGTGTGTTTTACCGGTACTGTAGATGAATTTAACGTTGTTTTTTATAGTAATGCCGGAGGTGATCCGCCCAATCAGGCTATCGCTTTCGGTGATTTTGAATGGTGCAACGTGCAGGATAAGGATGATGATGGAGTATTGGATAGTATTGACCTGGATGATGATAACGATGGTATTCTGGATACCGATGAAGGTACGGCAGACTCCGATGGTGATGGCTTTGCAAATGATCATGATATTGACTCCGATGGTGACGGAATCCCGGATAACATTGAAGGGCAGTCCACGGCAGCCTATGTGGCACCCAGCGGTAATGATACGGATGGTGACGGGCTGGATGATAGCTATGACCCTGACAACGGCGGAACCGCAATTACCCTGGTTGATACTGATGCAGACACAACTTTTGATTATCTCGATGACGATTCGGATGATGATGGCGTAGGTGACCTTATTGAGGGAAATGATATAGATTTCAACGGTCTGGCTGATCTTACCCCCGACACAGGTGGTAATAGAAACCCTTCGGGAATTGATACCGATGGCGATGGTCTTGATGATAGTTTTGACGCTATTGATGGATGGATTACCGCCGGAAATACCGGGCTTCTCGGGCGAAACACCATTCCGGAAAGTGTGCTGGATAATAATACTGAGTATAACTTCCGTGATACTGATGACGATGGCGATGGTATTAACACAGCTGATGAATTAACGGATAGCAATGGCGATGGAATACCGGAATTTGTGCAGGCGTGTGAGGATGGTTCAATTCTGGACTTTGATGATTATGCTGTAGGATCTACCCCCGGCCCGTTCTATGTAGATGGAGTAACCATTACGTTTGAATTTGCCGATGCGTCCGGAAATGTACTGAGTTATTCAGTTGACGAAGAACTGCTGGATGCAGCCAATAATATTTATAGCGAACATTACGTGCGAGTACTGCAAAATTTAGAAACTTCTTCTCAGTATAGTTTCCTGAAAATAAAATTTAGTCGTCCGTTAAAAGGCTTCCGGTTTAACCTCATTGATGTAGACAAAGCCTCCCCCCAATTTACCGATTACCTGTCAATGAATGTGTATTCTGATGCTGATGTTATTGTGTTGGATAGTACCAATATTATTCCGGGGAGATTTAATCAGTTAGATGCTAATAATTTTGTAGAAGGACTGGCTAACTCAGACCCTACTGACTATTTTGGTAATGTGCATATAGCGGTTGGTCAGACGGTAGATTCACTGATTATTCGTTATGCAAATCCGGATGCTGGTCTCAACGGTGGTGCTAATGATCAGGCCATGGGCGTGGGAGATTTTACCTGGTGCGGTATTGATAGCGATTTTGATGAGGTATTGGATTTTGCCGATAGAGACGATAACAACAATGGTATTTTAGATATTGTTGAAGCGGGCGGGATAGATGGCGTAGATACTGATCCTTCCGGAGATGCCGATAATGATAAAATTCCTAACTATCAGGATGCTGACTTTGCCGGCTTTACAGATGTCAACGCTGATGGAATTGACGATAATGTTGATTACGATCTGGATGGAATTCCGGATCATCTCGACAAAGATACTGATAATGATGGCCTACCCGATGCGGTAGAGGCGAATGGGGGCACGCTTCCTCAAAATATGGATACCGATGGCAACTATTCAGCAGCGTATGTAGCCACGGCTACCGATGCTGACGGTGATGGTATTATTGCTGAATTAGATCCTGACGAAGGCGGTACAGCCCTTGCCGTGAATAACTCGGATGGTGATGCTGTGGCTGATTTTCGCGATCTGGATTCTGACAACGACGGTATTCCTGATCTGGTGGAAGCCGGCGGTGAGGATGCAGACAATAACGGGCAGGTAGATAATTTTACCGATACGGATGGTGATGGTTTTTCCGGACAGTATGACCCGGATAATTTTGGAACTACTCTGTTGGAGGGACCGCTGACCAAACAGGCTCGTAATACGGATAAAGATGCCTATCCCGATTACCGCGATGCTGATGCCGATGCCGATGGAATTCCTGATAATATTGAGGCCCAGACTACTGCAGGCTTTGTGGCGGCCGGTACTACAGACACCGATGGAGACGGATGGGGCGATGAATACGATCCAGATAATGGTGGAACTGCAATTGCCATTGTAGACACTGATAACGACGGTACGGCAGACTACTGGGACACCGATTCGGATAATGATGGAGTGATTGATAAAATAGAAGCCAGGGATGCCGATCGTGATGGAAAAGCAGATGTGGGAAGCGCGAATAATGATGCCGATAATGATGGTTTAGATGATAACTACGATCCCGACAGTGGTGGAACTGCCGCACCTTTACAATCCTCAGATGCCGATCAAATCCCCGATTATCGAGATATTGATGATGACAATGATGGGATACTAACCAGCAGTGAAGATGCCAATGGTAATGGTAAATACAATGATGATTTCACACAGGGTGGGGGTACAGTCCCAGACTATTTATTCAATACGGATGACCCTGACGGAGATAATGTAACGAATGACACAGATCAGGATGATAATAATGATGGCATCTCCGATATAGATCAGGGATACGGCGTAGACCCGGGTGCTGATGCCGATACCGACGGCACGCCCAATTATCTGGATAGTGATTTTGTCCACCCTACCTACGGCGCCTTTGTTGATGCAAATAGCGACGGCGTGAACGATATTTTCGATACGGATCGTGATGGCGTACCTAATCATTTCGATCTGGACTCAGATGGAGATGATATTCCAAATGCGGTAGAAGCCAATAATGGAGTGCTACCGGCTAATATGTTTGAGAGCGGCCAGTATGATTATGCATATGCTGTGGCCAACGACAATGATAATGATGGGGTAGTTAACGATCTGGACCCCGATGACGGTGGTGTACCTTTAGCCAATGCTGATTTTGATGGTGATGGATTTGCCGATGCTCTTGACCAGGATGCCGATGGTGATGGTATCCCCGATGCGCAGGAAGCCCAGGCAACGGATACGAATGATAATGGTGTTTTAGATACTTTTGCTGATACTGACGGCGATGGTAATGCTGATTACCGCGATGGCGACTCAGATAACGATGGCATCACAGATGCTATTGAAGGCCGGGCAACTGGTATAGTAGGCAGTGGCACCGATACAGATAACGATGGCCTGGATGATGCCTTCGATGCTGATAACGGAGGTACGGAAATACTGGGGTACGATCAAGATGGCGATACTATCCCCGATTACCTGGATAATGATTCCGATGGGGATGGTATTAGCGACCAGATAGAAGGAAATGATGCAAATGGTGATGGGATAGCTGATATCGCTCCTAGTGGCCTGGATAGTGATGGAGATGGTATTGATAATAACTTTGAAGGTGGAGTTGCTCTGCAAAATACCGACGGCCTGGGCGAACCCGACTATCGTGATTCTGACGATGATGGCGACGGTATATTAACTGCTGATGAGTCAGTAGATCAGTCTCCGGCCAATGGCACACCTGATTATCTAGAAGTTAGCCCGGATCTTTGCGGAGAGGGGCTTACGGTGAAAGTGGGTTATGGAAATGAAATATCACTGAACAATGGAGCTACCCGGCCTAATTCAGCACTTGGAGCACCAAACTATAATCCGGGAGCTGACAATTTTGCCGATTTATGTTTCACTAATGGTGGGGGGCAATACGTAGTAATAGACTTAGGTGTTGAGGCAGTTGAAGGAAGTACCATTGATGCCTATGTAACCTCTTTTGAAGCAGGTTCCTCTTGGACAGTATATAGTTCAAAAGATGGTGCAACTTTTGGTAATCCTGTCACCTTTAATAACCTGGTACAGCGGACAAATATCGAAGTACGGAACTATACTGTTCCTGCCGGAGGCATTCGATATTTAGGCTTTGTCTATGGCTCAGGTACCCCATATATTGATGGAGTAGTGGTTGACTACTGTGTTGTGGATCAGGATAATGATGAGATAGCAGATGTAGATGACAACGATAGTGATAACGATGGATTGTCAGACATTCAGGAGGGAAATGGTATTGATCCTACCGCTGATGCTGACGGAGATGGCATCGCTAACTATCTGGATACAGACTTCACCGGTTTTGAAGACCTGAACGGGGATGGTGTGGATGATAATTTTGATTTTGACCTGGACGGTATTCCCAATCATCAGGATCTTGATTCAGATAATGATGGGCTACCGGACGCCCTTGAAGCCAATGGAGGAAGTTTACCTGCGAATGTCTCTTCTGAAGGTGCTTACCTGGTCTCTTATGTTCAGGCTAACGATACCGATGGTGATGGTTACGTAAACGATGTGGATAGCGATAATGGTGGTACAGCATTGATTAATCCGGATACCGATGGAGATGGCTTGGCTGATTATACCGATCGGGATTCGGATAACGATGGAGTTACCGATGTACTTGAGGCCGGAGGTAGTGATGTAAATCGAGATGGCATTGTGGATGATGCGACTGACACCGATGGAGATGGACTGCCCGATCTGGTGGATCCTGACAATGGCGGCAATGCTTTAGCTATTATCAATACTGATGGTACTGATAACCCTGACTACCTGGATACTGACTCGGATAATGATAGTGGAGGAGGCTCACCCGGACTGCCAGATATATACGAAGCTCACGATAATAATTTTGACGGCACTCCCACCTGGGATGATAATGGTAATCTGATTCTGGATGATAATGAAGGCAATGTCGATTTGGATGAAGATGGAATTTTAGATGCATTTGACCCAAGTGAAGGTGGTATCGGAGCATCTCTACCTGATGTTGATAAAGACGGAAGATCAAATTATCGGGATGATGACGATGATGATGATGGAATACCTACTGCTTCTGAAGATGCTAACGGTGATGGGAATTTCTTTAACGATTTTACGGAAGGACAATCTACAAACTATCAAGGTACTTATAGTTTTGTACCTAATTATTTGTACAACCCGCTTGCACCGCTACCGGTTGAGTTACTTCGTTTTGATGTTTATTGGGACGGGCAGGCGGTACTATTGGAATGGGAAACCGTCTACGAGGAAGATAACTATTATTTTGAGGTTGAACGTTCTGAGGATGCTAAACAGTTTAAGCCGATAGGAAGAATTGCCGGACAGGGTACTACAACCCGAGAAACTTCGTACAGGTATTCCGATTATGTGAAACAGGGAGGAGGGTACTATTATCGCCTCAAGCAAGTAGATTATGATGGCATGGTAAACTATTCGCCTACGCGTTTTGTCATGACTGAATTGAATCGTATTACCACGGTATCAGTATATCCGAATCCCACTCCAGACGCTTGTATTGTATCAGTTACTGGTACGCAGGCGGAAGTAAACTACTTCATCTTAAACCTGGAAGGTAAAGTTTTGAAAAGAGGTAAGTTCCGGGAGTCGACGGTTATAGACATCCGGGATCTCCGGACCGGAAACTATGTTATTCGGTTTAAGAATAATTCATTTCAGGAAGCTATTCAGATTATTAAGAAGTAAATGGCTGATGTTATGAGTACTATATCCATCAAGTAAGGGAGGCAGCAAAAGTGTGAATTGAACAAAAGCCGTTATCGAGATTCTCGATAACGGCTTTTGAATTAGGTATTAACTTGGAGCCTGGATATTAGCTTTGTTATTCCTTAACTCGCAACTCCGTCTTTCAGCAATTCGGAATACTGCTTCTCAAACTTCTTAACTTTTGGTTTGGTCACCGATTGAATATAGGGGTTACCAGGGTTGTGCTCATAATAATCCTGATGGTAATCTTCGGCCATCCAGAACTTTTGGTAGGGCACCAGTTGGGTAACAATAGGCTTCTTGTATTCTCCTGATTCGCTAAGCTTTTTCATGTATTCCTCAGCCAATACTTTCTGCTCTTCATTCTGATAAAATACTACAGAACGATACTGCTTTCCTACATCGGGGCCCTGCCGGTTTAGCTGAGTAGGGTCGTGAGTATGGAAAAAGACATCCAGAAGTTTTTGATATGTAATTACCTCTGGGTCATAGTAAATCTGAATAGACTCAGCATGATCGGTTTGTCCGGCACCCACTTGTTCATAAGTAGGGTTAGCCTGCTCACCACCAGAATAGCCGGAAACAACACTTTTTACCCCTTTTACTCGTTCAAATACCGCCTCAGTGCACCAGAAACATCCTCCGGCAAAGGTAGCGGTATCAAGCCCCTGCTTTTCAGCTTCAGTAAGAGAGGCTGGCGCTACTGTGTAACCCTCTGCTGAGTTTGCCTCCTGAGAAGGCGCAGTACAGTAAACCGCCAAAAATATAAATGAAATAATTAAGATGGCTTTATTCATTGATCTGAGTTTTGTTAAAATTATTCGTAAGTAAATGTAGGCATCAGAAATAGTCTGTCTACCAAAGTCTCAATTCATCGTACTATAATCAACATACGAAAAAAATGAGGCTACCCGATTTACTTGGGTAATTATTAGTACTATTATAACGATACGGTATACGCAAGGTTTTTAGCAAACTACTGTATGCCTTTTGTCGCCGGGACTACATTCTTTCCCGAGCACCCCAGATCAGTATGCTCCAAACAAATATAATCCCGGCTTCAATGTTTTTATAGACTTCAGTCCGCTACCACATCATAATAGCAAACTGACCGGTCAGATTCTGGTAATACAATCGGGCACGGAGTACGTATTTTCGTCCTTTTACCAGCTTATACCGGATGTGGGCATTATACTCCTGAGCACTATCGTCGTCGGCAGTACGGTAGCGTAACTCGCCATCTTCATCTTCAAACAGTACCAGAATTGTATCGGAGGTGCCAAATGTCCGGATGTCGTAGTACCGGGTTGCTTTGGGCTGGATCACATAGTTTACCTGGTCGCCGGGTTGGATAAACAGACGTTTGGCCATGAAAAGCTCTAGCTCTTCCAGTTCTTCTTCCAACGGAGGATAAAATGTTTTCATCCACTGGATATCAAGGTCGGATAAGCCGCCTTTGGGTGAGATTCCTTTTTTGTACTTATCAGGCTTCAGAATCAGTCCGGGACCAAACGGGTAGTGCATGATAGAGTCTGGGTCCCAGGCAGAACCATCTACCGTGTTGGGATCTAGCTTGCGGATAATATTGTAATAAGTGGTATCTCGAGACCAGTTATTAGGCGGTGCTGCCAATGCGGCATAAACCGCTTCTTCATCCCATACAATGCCGGCATTCGGGTTTTGGTGCTCGTGAGGCAGTCCAAGCGTGTGCCCGATCTCGTGCAAAGCGGTATCCAGCCCATCTCCAGTAGTTAAGTCCCATCCGAAATTCATGGTCCGTTGCCCCGCTCCGATTTCCAGCACATAAGTCCCGATATAGGACCATGAGCCATCTCCTTGCATAAAACCGATGCGTACTTCGGCATCCTCTCGGTCGTCCACTTCCTCAAATTCCAGGCCGATGCCCAAGTCTTTCCAGATACCGAATGCCTGTCTTACTACATCTTTCTGCTTTTCAGCACCAACCCACGTACGAAATTGCTGGTTGCCGTTAGCCAGTAAAACAGTTTCACCGTCCGTATCCTGATCAAAGAAGTAATAATGAATGACTGTTCCATTGACCCACTTATTGTCATTTACAACAATGGCCGAAGCACGGTTAGGATCTACTTCTGGGCCGAAAACCCGGGGCGGAACCATCGGCAGGTCGCAATACGAAAAGGTGGTTGGTTCGTCGTCGTTTGTGTGTTTTTTCTTGGTGGCCATAATTATAATAGGTTAAGATAGTTAGCGCTTAGGATAGTATTTCGGGTTCTCCCAGCGATACTTCCGACTTACTTTTTTCTTTCTTTTGGGTTTGGTCGGCATGGTATCGAAGGCTGCGTTTTTGTCTGGTTTAGTATACTCTTTTTCCAGCCGAATGGCAATAGAAGTAGGGTCTTCAACCTGAAAAATTAACCCCTGAGAAGGTAACAGACGGACTTCATCGTTTTCAAAACCTTCCGGGTTCAGCCGTACAGTAATTGGGTTAATAATAGTATTTCTTTCTTCAAACACTTTCTTATCCGGGTAAGGTACGTCAACGTTCACGGTTTTATTTTTATCGCTGGTAGCAATGTATTTACCGGGACGAACCAGAGACACCACAAACAGGTCTTTTTTATTTAACTTTTGAGTGTCAAACTCCGCTGCCATCTTCTTTGTGCTTTCGTTTACCCGCTCCAGCGTAATTCGGTAGGGGGTATCTTGCTTAGAGTTATAAAATAGAATGTAACCTCCGGCCTGTACTACAAACGTTTTTCGGCCCTGAGCACTCAGATCCCGGAAGTTAAATACGCCCAGGTCTACGTTTACCTGGGTATTTTTTTCTTTTTCAGAAACCGTCAGGAAAAAGCGATCCATCAGACGATCACCTTCGTAAATATTCCCTACATAATTTCCCTCTTTGGCTACGGGGTGGGCGATGAAGGTAAGCATTCCAACAGTGCTGCTTTCAAAAGCTGTTTTGGCAAATGCGGCTTTATTAATATATCGTTTCATGGTTAGCATGGATAAAGAGTAGTACTAAAATAATTGCTTATCGAGTATGCTGAGGGTTATCCTACATCAGCCGTCATAACAAACTCAACATCGGTAACGTCCGGAGCTACATTCCTGATAGGAATCAGTACGGGGATAAGACCATTTGAAGGAGGAAGCATAGGGTATGGGTCCTCAAATTTGAACACTGGGTTTTTATTGGCCAGCCGGTCAGCAATAAAGGTGAGTACAAAATCAAACAGTCCTAAGCTAACTCCTAAGAGATCAGAAAGCCACTCGTCAACGTCATCTGCTATATCCAGCAGCCCGCGGATCAAGTCTGCCAGGCCACCGAGTACAAAACGGATGGCATCTTTGGCCCAGCCGGGTAGCCCGCCGAGTAGATCGTCTACCAGCGCATCAATGATGCTATCCAGAACGTTACCTACCGTGTCGGAAATATCAATGATATCCAAGTCTAACCAGCGAGGTTCCAGGTAAAACTGCCATTCGTTGGCCTTATCCTGTACATGAGCTTCGTGGTCGTTCAATCCCGCATGATCCGGGTTGTTGAAGTAACGGGCTGCTACATTGAAACCACCGGAAATTTCACTTTCAATTAATCCACCCAGGTCGAGCGTGAAGCTGGCATCAGGGTCACCCTCAAACAGGCAGATGCGTGGTGCTCGCAGAATACAGCCACCAAAGGGGTTAGGGATAATACAAAAGCCACCGACGCACACTTCAGGAATATCAATGCCAATAGTTAGCGATAGCGGGTCGTAGATGACATCCAGTTCATTAATGACTACTTCATCGGGTGAGTCTTTCAGGTCGATGGAGCCTCCTTCAAAACGGACCCCGGCACTGTATGATGCGGTGAACGGACCGAAGTCGCCACCGTCAGTTTTGGAAAAGCTTATATTTTCAGTGAGTTTTTCTACCAGTTTGCCGAAGGCTGCTTCGGAAACGGCTAAATTTACGTGAGGCATAGTTGTATTTATTAGATAAGGTCAGCGAAAACAGCAATTTGATCCTGGCTTACATTCGGGTTGAAAGGAACATCGGCTGAGATAGGGGTAGGCCCTACTGATAGAAAATCAGTGAGTTCAAAAATTAGATCTTCCAATGCGATGCGCACTTTGGGCAGTATGGCTAGTTTAAGCATCGTACTGATGTAGCACTCGATAGAATCCTCCAGCCCGGCGGGCAGAATATCCTTGATTTCCAGTCCCTGTAATCGTAAAGACAAGTAACCATTTTGCTGGACAGCTTTTACTACTCCAAACACCTCTAAACAAAAGCAGGTAAGGCCTCTGAAGGGCATTGGACTAAGCGGTTTTCTGGGTTCATCATCAGGTCTTTCCCGTTCGTCCTGCTTCGGGTCGGGTAAGATGCTAATCAGGCGTTCAATAAATTCAGGGTCAGGGCAGCCAAGTCCGGCACAGGCCTGGGCTGTTAGTGCCAGTTCCTGCTCTTTTAACGGAGGGTTAAGCTGAGGCGGTAACCCAATGACATTACTAGGATGAAAATCAATTTTAAAGTCAGTCAGTTGTAAGCCAAAGCTGAAGCCAAAGGGACCATCGTATCCGATAATGGGCAGATAATCAATTTGTTTGATCAGAGGGTTTTGTGCTTTTTCAACCGCTGGGTGGGCATTAATTTTCTGACAAAGCTGCTGAGGGTTTTGAACCAGGTCAGGCGTTCCATAATTAAAAAGTGATGGCCGTTGCTGCATGATGTGCTCGATAATGCGGTTAAAGCCATCTTCATGGAAGCTGGCAAAAACATCACTGTGGTCGGTGAGTGCCATAGGCGTAGTTGTTTAGGTTAAATTGTTATTTAATGCAAGTATTGGTCAGTAGCTAATGAGGATATGTAACCTAATAGGAAGGGAAATATATTTTGGTGATGACCCTATTAAAACCTTTGCTCGCGGCCAATCATCCGGGAAGGATCTGGTGATGTAGGCTTATATGATCGTCTGTATAAATCTGAGATTGAGTATCAGAAACCTATTAAGAGCAAATATGAATATTGGGTATTTATGATGTATTATTTTTTTATTAGTAATCGGTACGCTTAATTTTTTAATCTTATATGATGATTTTTAGTGAAAATTATAGCTGCCAAAACAAATAAAATCTAACAGGCGGTGCTTTTTCATAAGGACAGTTAGTCGCTTTGTAAGTAGAAAATAATGGTTTGTAAGAAGGTCCTATAATTTATTCTATCGGGCTCCACAACCTCCCATAAATATGGTATATTTAGTTTAGTACGGTATTAATAGATAGATGATCCATTATTGTTTGGTCTCTACAGAATTTACGTTGGACGTATATCGTTTGATGATTTTTTATATAAAGGATTACTATTGCCAGCACTGAATTTGAAATTACTAATGTGTGAGATTGTCAGATTAGATTGGCAACCAAATGGTTAAAGAGGGATTCTAATCAAATAAATCCTTCTTAAACTGGAAGCCTCTACTTTTTGATTCTCTTAAAATCAACTCTATGTAAATATTATATTATAAACCTATGCCTTACCTATCAACCGACCTATTGGAAAAGAAGAAAAAAATGCACCCCTGGCATCGCCAGCCGTTTGATGAGCAACTCAACAGTTATAAAAAGGAGCTATTACCGGTATTGCACTGGCAGCATGTATTGAATATCGGTCCGGCGTTCTTATTTATCTATGATTATCATGCACGGTGCTATATATATGTAAGCGAGGAAGTTCGGAGAGTACTTGGGTGCTCTGCCGAGGAGTATGCTAACTCTACTATGCCATTGTTGCATCAGCGTATTCAGGATTTAGAAGCATACTATAAAATGGCTGATGAAGCACTGCAATTTATTAAGTACAAATTATCAGCAGAGGAGAAATTGACTTGTTCTGTCAATATGGACTTTCAATATCAGCACGCCAATGGAAGGTATATTAACCTGTTGCAACAGTCTATTGAATTAGTATTTGACAAAAAAGGGAACATCGTATACTCATTGGAAAAGATCAGTGATATCAGTCACCGCCCGCCGGAAACAAGCTCAATGCTTTCAATTTATACCTCTGCCTCTCAACTGTCACACATCTATATCCCTTCTGATGAGATAAAACAAAAAGACACCTTATTTACTCCCTCAGAACGTCGGATACTTCGCTTTCTGAATCGTGGTTACAATACTCGGGAAATAGCTGATCGTTTAGATAAGAGCAGCAATACGGTAGCAACGCACCGTAAAAACATGCTCAAGAAAGCCGCTGTGAGCAATACTCCCAAACTAATACGCTTTGCTAAGCAACACGGTATTTTATAGAATAAAAGGAGTAATCACAGAGAACAAAGTCAGAAGTAACTATTGCCAATTGCAACCCAGCCAGTGCTGGAAAGCGGCCTTTTCTTCTTCAGTAGCGTTATCCCGCTGGGCGATGGTATATACTTTATAGTAAAGGTCGTCCCGCCGGGGTAATGAGATGGTTTTTAGTTTTTGATTTCGCAGTAGCGTTACTACCACCTCTTCCTGACCTACTAGTAATTCCTCCAGACTATCTTGAATATGAATACCATTAATGGCTACAATTTCGTCATTAAGTGCCAGAAAATCATCAGCTACTGAGCCTGGCTCAATACCCTGAATAATCCACTTCTGCTCAATGTTTACAGCTCTAAAGCCGAACCGTCCTTCAGAGTGTAATGCGTTTTCGGTAATGTCTAGTCGGCAACCTACCGTATACAATAACTGGTTAAGGGTAATCTCCAACGGCTCTTTGCCATAAATAAATCGCTCAAAATAGGTGTCCATCTGCCCGCCAGACAGATCGCCAACCAGTTTTTCCAGATCTCCCAACGTATAACCTCGCTGGGCCTTGCCAAAAAAGTCCCATAAGTACCGCATAAAAGTATCCAGGGAGTGCTCCTGATCGGTGTTATTGCGAAGCGATAAATCCAGGATCAGGCTTACCATTGCTCCTTTTACATAAATAGATACTTTCCGGTTAGGAATACCCAAGCTGTAGCCATCCAGCCACAGATCAAACGATGAGTCTACCAACGAATGATTGAAACGACCAAAATTCTCAAAGTGGCGTTTGAATAGCTTGTTCAGTTCCAGAAAGTATTCTTCTTTGGTAATAACCCCACTACGTACCAGAAATAAATCGCCATAATAGGTAGTAACTCCTTCGGCAATAAATCCGGTTGGAAAATAATTTTCCCGGGTGTAATCGTACGGAAACATTTCTTTCGGGCGAATGCGGATGATGTTCCAGGTATGGAATAACTCATGAGAGCTAACCCCCAGAAAATCCAGGTAGGGTTTGCTATTTTCTACAATCTGCTCGCTGGGGCCCAGAGCAATGACTGTAGAATTAAAATGTTCTACTCCGTGATAAGCACGGTAGGGAAGAAAATGATACAGAAAATGATAATCCTCAGCCGGAAATTCGCCCATCATCTGAATCTGGTCTTCAGTAAAAGCCCGAAACCGGTCTAATGTCGTTTGTTCATCCATAACGCAGTTTCCCTGAAACCAAAGATGAAACCGGTGATCGCCCACCTGATACTCCCAGTGGGTGAGGGTAGGGCTGGCAATCAGGGGGCTTTCGGCCAGATGATAAAAGCTGGGAGCTTCAAGTGTATGAGACTCAGGGTTTTTGAGACCGCACGCTACCTGGTAATCGTTGGGTAATTGAAGGTGAACTAGGTAAGGTTCTTCAGTATGCCCTTCCTGATAAAGGATACAGTTTACAAAATTAATGTATAGTTGTTCATCATCCAGATAGGTGCTTCCGGCGTTCAGTTCTGCCGCATAGTAATTATAGCTTACCTTTAGTGTATCTGTATCTACAGTGTTCACTTCCCAGCGGTCTTTGGTTGTCTTTCGGAATGGAACAACCTCCCCCTTATTATTAGTGATACTAAACCGCTGAATGTTTTTTGCAAAATTGCCCAGTTCATACCGGCCCGGCCGCCAGGAGGGAAGCTGCAAATACGTAGTTTCATCGGTTAAACCAGAAAAAGTAAGTTCAATATTAAGCCAGTGCTGATGTGGTTTTTCGTAAGATATGGTGCAATGAATCATATAGAATCAGATCAAAAACAATGATGATTAAACCTAAAGGTACAAAAGGGATGGATGCCGTGCCAGACATTACCTTTATACTATTACCTTTGTATCTAAAGATCAAATATATGAACTGGGATTTTCTTTGGGTTGGGGCAGGAGGTTTTTTAGGAAGTATATCGCGTTACTGGGTAGGAACATTGACCAGTCGCTTCTGGACAAGTCCTTTTCCATTGGGTACATTTCTAGTTAATATTATCGGTTGCTTTCTCATTGGATTACTGTTTGGGTGGTGGTTTAAAGGCAATATGAGCGATGCTACGAGTCGTATGTGGATCACCGGATTTTGTGGTGGCTTTACTACGTTCTCTTCCTTTTCTTATGAATCATTTGTCTTGTTGGAAGAGGGGAAACCTGGTATCTGGGTGCTTTATCTGAGCATTAGCATACTATTGGGCTTGCTAGCTACCTGGGGTGGAATTACTCTGCTTCGCGAGGGTTAATTACTTTTCCTGCGCTCTTTTACGCTTTTTCCGCAGGTCTTGCACAAATTGTGTCCAGCGCATAGGGTTAAGGAAGTTATTGGGCGGCACTAATCCCCAATGAGCACTATACATACGGGTAATGCCATCATTTATGTCCACGGGCTGGTATTTGCTAAGAATAATATCCTCTTCCAGCACTGACTGTAACTCTGATGACATCTGTTCCATACGTTTCTCAAATCCTGCCGGCTGGTCGCTGAATGATTCCATAAATTCGCTGGTTGTAGGCAACGAATAGATGGTTACCTCTTCCAGAATAATAGTATCCCGCACCATAGCCTGAACCAGAGAATACTGATTGCCGAGTAGCTTCTCTGGTATTACAAACTGTGCTGTTTTGTATCCTACGGCCGAAAACGTGAGTGTGTCGGCGGGATAGATATTCAGAGTGAAGAAACCACTACGATCTGTAATGGTGCCTTTAGGAAGTTGATTAACAAAAATAGAAGTAAATGGCATGGACAAAATGCTGTCAGAAGAGATTACGATACCGCTGACAGTTAAAGGAGGGAGCTTGGTTGCAACGGTATCTATCTGGGCTATTGAGGGAAATACAAGCAAACAGAAACTGGCAATGAAAAAGCAAATCTTACCCATACTGAAAAAATTAGCTGATACTCACCCAAGATAAAAAAATCAGCCCTAAAAAATTAGATTTTTAGGGCTGATCTTTAAGAAGTATTAAGTTAAGGGTGAAATTCATAAAACAAATTACTCTTATCGAGAAAAGTAACCTGATTGGTGTCGCTTATTGTTTTAAGTAAGGTTGTACTTGCATCTTACCTATTGTAAAAAAGGTGCCAGAAAGAAACAAAATCGTAATTGTCTGTAATCCAGCAGTTTATTATTTTTCGCTGTGATCAGGCAGGGAATTTTTTGTAGTTATTTGCAACAACCTTACACAAAGTGGGGAATTTTTCCTCAATTAGTGAAAGCTGTTTAGCGAAAAAGAACTGTTTACCTATATGGTATGTATTTTTCTTAGTACTATTTCATATATTAAATAGATGGCCTCTAAGCGTACATTTGCTCTCCGCTCAAAAGTTGTGATTGGTTTCGTACTGATGTTTTCAGCACTTGTTGTAGCTGCTTATATATCATACGAGAGTTTTACTAAACTCCAGCGAGCTTCCAACACTATATCCCAGCCCGATTATAAGATCAAGCAGATAGACCGTATTCTTATTGCTGTATCTAAAACTGAGAATACATTGCAGGAATATACCGTTTCTAAGACTGAGGATAAAGAAGATAAATTAAAAGAATATTATAAGCAGGTAGCCAATGTAAAGCAGATTATTGAGTCGTTAGAAAGCGAAACTCAAAACGAAGAATATACGCTCGATTCAGTTCTTACTTTATTGAAAACTAAGCTGGTTAATTTTGAGGATTTCGTGGATATCAAGCAACAGCGGGATAAGTTTGATTTTTATGATCAGGCTTTAAAGGAGCTAGAAGGAGAGGTATTAGCTTTAGCTTCTAAAAAAGATACGCCTCATTTTCTAACAGATACTGCTCGCCAGAATGTTATAGTGCGGGAAGATAAAGGTAAATGGCTGCGCAAAATGGCTCCTTTGTTTTTCAAAGATCGTGAGAAGGAGGAGAATAACGAATTGAATGAAGAAGGCGAAGAAAATGAAACTATCACGTTAGCTCCTGATTCAGTGAAACACCTGCTGCGGCAGGTACGGAACAACCAGGCTCGCTTACAGAAAGTGGTAGACCAGCGAGAGCTGACGTATCTTCAGAATAATGCTCAGGTCATTGGAAGTATTTACGATCTGGTAGACCAATTAAAGCAAAGGGAGCAGGCGCGTTCGCAGGAAAGAGTAGAAGAGGCCCGTACTGCCATGAATGATGCGATCATCCGTATTGCCATTATACTGGTCGTAGCGTTTTTGAGCACCATTGTTATTGTCTACCTTATTTTGGCTGATATTACCCGTAGTGATTTTTACCGAAGCAAACTGGTCGCAGCAAAGTCGCGGGCAGAACGACTGGCCCGGGTAAAAGAGGATTTTCTGGCTAATATGAGCCATGAAATTCGCACTCCGCTTACCGCCATTCTGGGCTTTACTGAACAGTTGCAGTTCTCAAAGCTGGATGAACAACAAAAAGACCATGTAAAAGCACTAGACAG
This sequence comes from Roseihalotalea indica, assembly GCF_022458895.1. Next base: position 260,070 of record NZ_JAINFL010000005.1, read on the forward strand.
TTCTTCCAAACACTTGCTGGCTCTGGTAAATGATATTCTTGATTTCTCTAAAATAGAAGCTAACAAAATTAGCTTTGAACAGGAACCCTTTGATGTAGTAACCATCATTCTGGAAGTTAAACGAGATCTTCAACTACTGGCCAATCAAAAGCAACTGAACTTGAGACACGAGATTCAGGGTGAAGAACTGCGCTATATAGTAGGAGATGCATTCCGTTTAAAGCAAGTTCTTTATAATTTGGTCTCTAACGCATTAAAATTTACGCATGAAGGTGAAGTGGTCATTGCTGCGCATTTACAGCCTACTCTTAACCAGCAGACCCAACTAACACTGGAAGTAAGAGATACCGGCATTGGTATTCCTAAAGAAAAACAAAACTCTATTTTTAATGCATTTCATCAATCAGATGTGTCTACTACCCGGAAATACGGGGGGACCGGCCTGGGATTAGCTATATGTAAGCGACTGATTAAAGGGCAGGGAGGAAAAATTGAACTAGATAGCCAGGAAGGCGTTGGTAGTATCTTCCGCGTAATGCTGACTTGCGCACCTGCATCTGCACCTGTAGAAGAGCCAGTGATAGTTCAGGGAGTTGAGAGTCAAATTATGTTTACGGAAGGCGAGGCTTTGGTCATTGATGATAACCCGTTGAATGGTACGTTGCTGGATTTGGCCTTAAAGGGACGCGGTATTACGGCAGTTTATTGTAGCTCAGGGCGAGAAGGGTTAGCAGCGGCCGAAGATCAGGTATTTGATATCATCTTTTGCGATTTGCATATGCCTGAGATGGATGGGGCCCAGGTGGTAAAAGAGCTTAAGAACAACCCGATGGTGCAAGCTTACGAAACTCCCATTATTGCTTTTACCGCCAATGTACAGTCAGAAGATCGTAAGCATTTTGAAGAAATTGGAGTGCACGACTTCCTATTAAAGCCGTTTAACCAAGCTCAGCTAGACGAACTGCTGCGAAAGCACTTACCAGAAGCTGAGTTCAATGTTGAAGAATTATTAGCTGATACTTCTGAATTGATTGAAACGCCCGATTCTTTTTCTTTGGAACGAATTAAGCAGTTTACCGGTGACGACCTGGATGCACTTATAGCATATCTTGAAACATTCATTACCACTGCTGAGCAATCTGCTCAGCGCTTAGAGGTAGCCTTAGAAGAGAAATCGTTAGAAGAAACTTCATTTCATGCTCACAAGCTAGTATCACAAGTAGAGTTGTTACAAGAGCAGCAACTGGCTTCCAGACTCAAATATTTGGAACAAGCTGCCGATAGCTCTAGCTGGAATGATGAGTTTGCTCAGCAACTAAAAGGTGCGATTGTTTTAATCGAGCAGTTGATTCAGAATATGCAATCCACTGTTCAGGAGCTAAAATCTGCGACAGTGGATTGATTAATGGTTATTCCAGATTATAGCGTTTGAGCTTATTGTAAAGAGTCTTCCGATCAATGTTGAGTACTTTAGCCGCCTGGGTTTTATTATACTTAACTTTGATCAGCGTCTCTTCAATGAGTGCTTTTTCTGTTTTCTCCTGAATTGCTTTCAAATCCGGATTGTCAGTGCGAGTAATAGATGATGCTTCAGAGGTAACTGATGCGGTAACCGGAGCTGTTATTTCAGAGGGTAATACATCCAGAGTTATAGTTTCACCAGTTGTAAGAAGCACGGCCCGCCTTACTACATTTTTTAGCTCGCGGATATTCCCTGGCCAGCCATAAGCTTGTAGTTTTTCTACAACATTGGGCTCAAATCCCTGTACGTTTTTATGTAGCTCCTGATTAGATTGAGTTAGAAAATGATCTAAAAACAAAGGAATATCCTGAACTCGCTCTCGCAGAGGTGGTACATAAATCTGAAACTCGTTTAATCGGTGAAACAGATCTTCACGGAAGTTCCCTTCTTTAGCGGCCTGCTCCAGGTTCTCATTGGTTGCCACGATCAAACGCACATCTACCTTAATATCTTTCGTGCTACCCACCTGCCGAACAGTACGTTCCTGAATGGCTCTTAGTAGTTTTACCTGGTTCTCATACGATAAGTTTCCAATCTCATCCAGAAATAATGTGCCTTCGTTGGCGGCCTGAAACTGCCCGATCTTATCCTGCAAAGCCCCTGTAAACGATCCCCTAAGGTGACCAAATAACTCACTGGCAGCCAGTTCTTCAGAAAGAGCACCGCAGTCAACAGCTACAAAGGGTTTGTTGCTTCGCTGGCTTTTAAGGTGAATCATTCGGGAGACATATTCTTTACCTGTACCACTTTCTCCCTGTACAATAACTGATATATTCGTGGGAGCTACCAAGTCTATATGCTGTCGTACTCCCTGAGAGTTGGAGCTTATCCCTTGGACAAATGGTAGTGAGGTGTTTTGCTTGGCCGAAGCAGTAGGAGCAGCCGAAGGAGCTTCGTCCTTACGTTCACTCATTGCATTCCTAATAGAAAGAAGTATTTCATCAGGATTGATTGGCTTTGTTACATATTCAAAAGCTCCTAATTGCATTGCCTTTACCGCTGTCTTGATATTAGCATAGTTAGTCATAATAATGACTGGTAGATGAAAATATCGCTTTTTGATATTTTTCAGCAGTTCGAGCCCATCCATATCAGGCAGGCGGTAATCAATAAGAATAATATCGAAAGAGTGATCGTAAACTAAACGGATACCTTCTTTAGCAGAATAGGCTTCCTCAGTCTGGTAGTTATTCTTTGTTAGAAAGTTGCGAAGTAGAGTGCAAAAGGAAGGGTCGTCATCAATAATAAGTATGCGAGACATCAGCAATAGGTTACGACTAAGTCAATTTATCAATAAATTTGCAAATATACGTACAGACTACGGCTCTCAACTATAATTCTGCCGGATATTTTGTAGTGTACTGGAATGTACCCTAAACGTACGATGAATTAAATTAGTTTATAGAAAAATTTATCGAATAAAAAAGCCCCTGAGGTTATCAGGAGCTTTTTCAAAGAAGATAGTAGTTGATTAGTATTGCTCAACTTCTTCGCCTTCTTCATCAAATAATACACTTTCTTCTTTGGTACCATCAGTTACTGTAATTTTGTACTCAGTAGTTTCTTCTTCTTCAGAAACCACCTCATATACGGCTTTTACATCCCACATGGCATAGTCAGAAGATTCAAATGAGGTTTTAACAGCATCAGGAAGTTGATCAAATTCAATCTCCATTCCTTCATCTGCCATGGCAGTAACAGTTTCTTCTGGTTGAGTTTGCTCTTGTTCAGGTTGAGTTTCCTCTTCTTCAGTTTGAGCAAAGGTTGATAAGCTAAAAAGGAAAGCTGCTGTAAATAACGCGAAAAATACTTTCTTCATCGTAGTAAAAATTTAAGGTTGATAATGGGTATACTACAATAGATAGAAATATGATGCCAAAACCGAGTTACTATCCTAAAAGCGGAATGAATTGCAATATTTAGCCTATTAAATTGTGAAGGCCAAAAAAATAATGCATAAGGGCATACTAAAATTGCGCTATTTGAGGAATTTTTCTACGAATTGAGGAAAACTAATAGCTTTCTTCCTCATTCGGAAACTCTGATGATTTTACATCTTGAATATATTGCTTTACTGCACCATCTATTACCGATAATAAGTCGGCATAACGGCGTAAAAACCGAGGCTGGAAGTCCTGAGTGATGCCCAGCATATCATGGGTTACAAGCACCTGTCCGTCGGTACCGCCGCCTGCCCCGATACCAATGGTTGGAATGGATAAGTTTTCAGAAACTCTGGTTGCTAATGATGCGGGCACTTTTTCCAGTACGATTCCAAAGCAGCCACATTCCTGAAGAAGAAGGGCATCTTCCATCAGTTTATCAGCTTCTGCTTTTTCTTTGGCTCTTACTGTATAGGTTCCGAATTTATAGATAGACTGAGGAGTTAAGCCTAAATGCCCCATAACCGGCACACCCGCACTTATGATCCGTTTAACCGATTCCTGAATTTCAGCACCCCCCTCTACTTTTACCCCATGAGCGCCCGATTCTTTCATTATTCTTATAGCCGAGCGTAAAGCTTCCGAAGAATTACCCTGATAAGAACCGAAAGGAATATCTACCAGTACAAAAGCTCTTTTAACAGCTCGAACTACCGAACTGGCATGATAGATCATTTGATCCAACGTAATGGGTAGCGTAGTTTCATGGCCAGCCATAACATTGGATGCTGAATCGCCTACTAAGATGATATCAATACCAGCGGCATCAATTAGCGACGCCATAGAGAAGTCATAACCCGTTAGCATAGCAATCTTTTCACCTCGCTTTTTCATCTTTTGAATGAGGTGGGTTGTTATGCGTTTGACTTCAGCAGAAGGGTTAGAATGGACAGACATAGTATATGATTCGGTAGTGATGGGAAGAATAACGAGTGAAAAATTCTTAAGTTTTGATTCAATATGCGCGCTTAAAAAAAATAATCTTTAGGACGGTTGTTCGGAAACACTTGCGTAATCTTTTTTGCTAAACTAACTATTTTTAGATGTATTTACAGTAATGAAAGCTGCAAAAGAGGAATATTAAGGGGGATTATGTTATTATCAGATGAGAAAGCGTGAAAATTGTAATACATACCAGTATAGTAGGTAATAAATTATTAAGTAACTTTTTTGAGGTTGGTGTTAAATCTTATTAATTTTTACCTTTAGTCAGGTAAAACCTAGATTGTGGATTCCCCTCTATTATGGTATTTTTATTTGAACAAAAGCAATATATAATTGCATTATGTTATTATAAACACAGATCAAAATGCATCGTTATCCTGAATTGATGAAGTTACCGGAAGCAGCTGAAAAATTTTATAACGAATTTAGGGCTGTATTGCCACAAGAAAAATTCTTTACTGATTTTCGGTTTGTACACTATTGTGATGGTTTTCAGTGGGCATTTCATAAGTATCTTATGAATGATCAAAGTAGCCTGTATAAAGTCAACTCTCAGGTGAGGTCCTACTTTTTTGATAATGAAGGACATGTGAAGCGATTAGCACTTTATGCTATTTTCATCAAAGAGTGTATGGAAGAAACTGAAGCTATGCTGTTGGATAAGGAGTACTATGAATTAATGGGGAAATTCCAGCAGGCTCAGGAAAAAATTCTGCGACTTGTCAATATGTTAATGGGTGATGCTCTTTAATGGATAGGAAGATAACCGTGTTCTTTCATTAACTTCTCTACCTCCTCCAGCGGCAACTCCTGTACTGTGTTGCCGTTCCTTCCCTGCATAGTCTCAGCATAAAACATAGAGTTAAGAATCGCCTCTTCAGTAGCCTCAATTACTGCCCAGAACAGGGGACTCATATGCTCGTTTTTGAGTAATTCTTCTGGCTTAACAAACGAATCTGTTTCTGTAGACCGTAGCGTTTCTGCCGTTGAAAAAGCAATCACATAATCACCACTTCCATTCGAGGCTATTCCTCCAGTTTTGGCCAATCCGAAGACGGCACGTTTAGCCAGACGTTTTAAATTTCTGGCATCAAGAGGCGCATCAGTGGCTACTACAATCATACATGAGCCATCGGCGCTCTCCTGAAACTGTTCTTTCCACCGCGGGTCAAGTTCAACTCCTACTGGTACTCCTTTAATTTGTAAATCTCCTCCAAAGTTTGTCTGAACTAGCACTCCCAGCGTGTATCCGCCAAACTGAGAAGGTAATTTACGAGAAGAGGTGCCAATGCCCCCTTTAAAGCCAAAACACTGAGTTCCGGTGCCAGCACCTACATTCCCCTGCGGCACTGTATCCGGTCGGGCACCTCGAATGGCATTAAGTACATCCTGCTCCTGCACATGCCTTCCCCGAATATCATTCAGAAAACCGTCATTAGTTTCGCCAACAACAGCGTTCACAGAGCGCACTTCAGCGTTTTCAGGATATTGCAGTGTATGGCTGATGAGGGCACTGATGCCAGTGGAAACGTTTAGTGTGTTGGTTAAAATAATAGGAGTTTCTAAAGTGCCGAGCTCGGTGACTTGGGTGTAACCAGCTAGCTTTCCAAACCCATTGCCAACATAGATTGCTGCAGGAACCTTCTCTTGAAAGAGATTGCCGCTATGAGGCAAAATGGCGGTAACACCGGTGCGTATGCTATCCCCTTGGATGAGAGTAATATGACCTACCGTTACTCCCTGTACATCCGTAATAGCGTTGTGAGAACCAACTGGAATAATACCTATCTCAAGCCCCATATCACGCACTGACATACGCTGGGCCGAAGAGGTAGCACTAATAATGATGAACAGAAATAGGATAAGGTATTGAAAACGCATGTGAGTCTTCTCAGGTTTAAGTGTAGTTACAGAGCAAGCAGGATATTGGCTAGCTTATTTAATTTGCTATACTGCAATGTCAACTTTAAACTATGTAGGCCAACTAGCTTTCGTATGGTAGGGGTGCTCAAGCTTTTTTCAAGTGAACGTTATACAAAAGCTGATGAGCGAGGCTTTAGTGCTAAATATTGTTATGATTAAGTCGCTTCATTAGCATAGAATAGTCAATATAGTAAAGCAAACGGACAGATACACTATTGGCCTGTGGTGCGCTAAGAGTACTATCCAGGTTAGATAAATATCCCTGTTGTAGAGCATCTTCGTCTCTAACTATGCTGTTTTTCCAAACAACACTGATCTCACTGGCGGGTGCAAACGCATAGGTATATACCATGTCTACATTGAAGGTATTATAATTACGGTTTTCGTTTCCGTCATAATTGCTATCATGTAAATCCCCCTTATCACCAAGAGTATAGAATTCCTGGTAATCAGCTTCGGACCAGTAATGGCGCATACGGAACGATAGGTCCATTCGGTTATTAAAAGTATATTTAGTGCGAAACACATTGCTGATTGTGTTGATGTCGCGTCTTCCGAAAGTAATGAGGTCACCCGTTGCTAATTCTTCATGTTCAGCAAAACCAATATCGTTAATTCGTGAGTTGTAACTTACACTAGTAGAGAAACTTAATTTATTATTGACCCGGTAGCGAGGACTCAAGCTCAAATAGAGGCCTTCCTGCCCTTCAAAATCGTAATTTGTATAGCCTACATAACTTCCTACAGATAACTGATTACGGCTATCAGTACTCATAGAAACACCAAAATTATGATAGGCAGGTTCTACATAATAACGGCCTTCCACCCGAGGCTCAAAATAATTATAACGCTTCATGGGAGCGGCCTCATAACGAAGGCTCGTGTAAAAGAAGTTGCGGAATGTGCCTCGTACTGATGCCGAAACATTAAACTGGGTAAAAACAGATGGGGCGTACAACCGGCTGTAACGCACATCCAGATCGGTAGAGAGGTTTAATAGCTGCCAGAAAGGTTTGTAGATATTATATCCGATATTGGTAGAAGTTCTCACTTCATTGTTAGCTCGCATAAATCCTAAATCATTAGGATCATAAGTATCACTTTCAATATATTGAGTCAAAGAGGTGCGAAGGTTTCCACCAATTTTCGCTACCGTAAGCGATGACATATAACCAAACTCATCTGTGTTATCTACTCCGTATTTTTGTGATAAAGCTCCTCGCCCATAGACCGCAAACTGATTTTTGCGGTTAGCTAAGCGGAAAGTAGTACCCGTAAGATTGGCATCATAGTAACTACCTTGGCGAAGGACATTGGTATTTACCAGACTAACGTAAGAGTTATTCGGAAGGCTTTGGTCAAAAGCAAGCACATTATAATTGGTGAGAGGGTCAGTAAGTACCTCCCGCACCTCATTCGTTTCTGTATCACGAATGCGAGCGTAGGTATTGTTGGTCATGGCATTGAATACTCCCATACCAAATCCGTTAGCAGTACGGCCGGAAATCTTGGTGGCATTAATCAGGCTGCTTTCCTGAGGGTTAGCCAAAAGCTCTTCATTTTCTAATAAGCCATCTTCAATCTCGTCGTACATCAAGGGTTTTCCTCCCACTCGACGAGAATAAAAGAAGTCTCCTTTATTAAACAGGTCTGTCCCTTCTTTAAAAAACTGCCGGTTTTCAGAAAATTGCACCTCAAATGGAGAGAGATTTAATACTTTATTGTCTGAAACTACCTGCCCGAAATCAGGAACCAGAATCATATCCAAAGTAAATGCATCATTAATACCATAACGCAGGTCCATGCCACCATTAAAGCGGGTACTGGTAGATGCGGGGTTTTCCGGGTCGCCTGAATAGGTGTCATAATATGTAGAAACATACGGGGAAATGGACAGGCGAATGGGTGACTTTACATTATTGATCCCGCTGAGGCGACCAAATTGATTAACAAACCCATTAGTTTGCGGATTGATCTCATTCCAGTAATTATGTTCATTATTGCGGCGTATAGTTCTTCGGAAATTTACTCCCCATTCCTGGATAGGTGTTTTGGGGAAACGCAGCGCAGAAAGAGGAATTTCCATTTCTACGTACCAGTTAGTTCCTTCAATACGCATCTCGCTGAGCCAGGCAGCATTCCAGCTCCCATCACTACCCATAGCAGTCCAGCGACGATCACTTTGCACGCCAGCCGCAGATATTAAAAATTCGAAGGCATTTATATCGTCGTCGTAGGTATCAAAGAACACGCCGAAAACATCAGAAACCCCTGTATCATCACGCTTGGTAAATTCTCGCATGATGCTATCCTCAGAAATATCATATAGGTAAGCGCCTATATATACTGAGTGATCATCGTATAAAATTTTTACTTCAGTAGGGGCTGACGGAATACCGCCGGGATTGGGGCTGCGCTGGATAAAATTCATCGCAGAACAGCGGGTTTTCTGCCATACTTCTTCATCCAGAAAGCCATCTATTTTAGGAGGAGAGGTAATTCGAGTGGCAAATAAGGTTTTCTTAGGTGCATCATCCTTTTCGTTAGCGTACCCGAAAAATGGCAAAGCAAGAAAACTTGAAAATAGAGCAAGCAAAAATTTTAACGACATAAATCGTTTAATACGGAATTTGGAAATAAGACAATAAGCAACAGGAACCATAGAAAATAAGGGTCTCAACCCAAATTTCCCGATAATAGGCCGCAAATCAATAGTTTCGCAAAAAAACAAACAATTTGGTAATCTTACAAACCAAACAAGTCTTTAACATTACACCCGCTACGTTGAAAATTATTTTAATGGAAAGTTTTTTTCTTGCGATCCCTTTAACAATCTGAGTTAAATATAATCAATTTTGTAACGCTAGGAAAGACATGTTTAGTATTCTGTTAGGGGGTATTTGTCTGTTGCTGTGTGCGTATCTTTAAAATAATCAATGTTTAGGGAAAAAGTTACAATAAATTGGGAGGGCAAATACAATTCGCGTGGTCTTTCGCCAAATCAATGACAAGAGTATAAAAGTTGCATCTACAAAGTAAAAGCACTGTCCTAAGCTATGAGGGCAGCATTTGTTGATAATGCTGAAAATAATGTTCACTATGAATTTCTGTTTTTGCCGGACATCTCTTATCTGCCTATATTCATAGATTAATCTGATAGTACCTTACACGATTTTCCCAATATTGCTTTGCAAGTTAAGGTAGAATATAGCTTAGGAAAGCATCAGCATTAGTGCTCATCCGGCTAGCATACGAGCAAAACGAATCGTACTTAGTACGCGCTTGATTCTAACCGGGAATCCCAACTTTGATACCGAAGTAGAAATTACGGGCTGGAGCCGGTTGATAATATCGCCCTCCGAATGCATTCAGGTCGTTCCCCAGGCTATAGGCTTCATCAAGCAAGTTGTCAGCTCCTCCAAAAATGTCTAGTTGCCAGTCACTCGAGAGTGACCGTCTAAAGCCAACCTTGGCCTGAATCAGACGATAGCTATCCGAATAAACCGAGTTTCCGTCGTCAAGAGGCATTTCATCGGTATAATTATAGGATAAGTTAGCGTAGAATCCAGGTTTAGTATGTAAGCGTATTGTAGTCACCCAGATATTAGGAGCCACGCCGGTTAAGGCATTTCCTGAGAAATCTTCATTACCCTGCTGGTAGGTATTAAAAGTGAAATTATGATGAGTAAAAGAGGATTGAATCTCTAAATTACTCACAGTTTGCTTAGGGGCTTGTATCGCGAACCAGGTAGCACCTAATTCCAAACCGCGTTGATCAGTGCTGCCAGTGTTGGTAAAAACAGTAGTCTCTCGCTGGTCCGAATCTCGAAGCACAACCCGTTGTACAATGGTTTCGTCCAATTGAAAGTAAAAGGCTGATGCATCAATCTGCACTTTATCGTTCCAGATTAAGCCCCGAAGTCCTAATTCATAATTAATGCCCTCTTCTGGGCGAAGCCCCAGATTAATACTTCCTTCATTGGTGCGCACCTCTTCAATAGTAGGAGGGGAGAAGCCCAGGCTGACATCACCTCGGAGAGCAATCTGCTCAGTCAGTTGTTTAGTAATTCCTAAATGAGGTATCCAAACCGGATCAAATGATTTTTCTACCCGGTAGGCACTATCCAATGCTACATCTACCAAGCGGTTAATATCATAATTTAGTCGGTTGTGGCTGAGCCCGGCAGTGATGAAAAAGCCATTGGGTAATGTGAAATCTGCTTTAGCAAAAAAGATGGCTTGCTGGCTTCGTAACTCGTCATCAAAATTTAGCGTATCGGGTTGACCCATTCGGTTGCCAAAGTTACGAGACACGCTAGTGCCACTCTGGAATTCTGCTCCTAGTGTGTAACGAGTTTCAATATTTCCCAGCATATGGTCATAATAAAAGCGAGTACGACCGCCGCCACTTTGTCGGCTATCGCGCTTGTAATCCAGGTTGAATGGGTTCTCAAAAAAACTAAAATCACCATAGATCGTCGTCTGGTTTTTCAGATGCTCGTTCCAGGTGTATTCGTTGGTTAAACCGAATAAAACGTATTCCTGATCAATGCTGGCATTCGCTTCTTCACTTCCCATAACGAAAGCATTGCCGGGGCGCGCCTGTCGGGGATTTTCCTGAAACTGCTCCAAGGTAAGCCCCCCCGGAATTTCGTAAAACAGATCACTGTAAAGAAAACTGGCCGAAACAGTATGCTGATCGGATACATCAAACTCCCCGCGTAGTTCTAGCATGTCCCGGTCCAATGCGGTATGATCACGGTAACCTTCAGATTGCTGATGAGCATAACGAACGGCCCAACGGCTTCGCTCTCCGGATTGGCTAACCGATGCAGTATATCGTTGTAATCCATAAGAACCTAATGTGGCGCCAACCTCAATAAGGTCTTGAGCCTCACCTCGAGGTAAACTGTGAATGTTGACAATACCCCCTGTTCCGGCACCATAAATACTTCCGGCCGGTCCCTTAATGATTTCTATAGAACCCATGTTGACCACATCAAGCAGATTAAAAGCAGTGCTTCCGGTGGGGTCGGTAAAAGGAATATCATTCCAGTATACCTTAATGTTACGCACACCAAAAGGTGCCCTCAGCGCACTTCCGCGGATAGCAATACGGTAACTTCCGGGAGAACGCTGTTCCATACGCACTCCAGGGATAGTATTCATGGCCGGAACTACCGAGGTGGCATCGTAAGCACTGATTTCCTGAGATGGTAATACGGCTACGGCAGCAGGTGTTTCCAGTAGCTTCTGTTCGGTGTCGTAGGCGATAACCGTTAGCTCGTCCAGTGTTTGGGTACGAACGACGGTAGTATCAGAGTCAACCTGAGCAAATGCCGTAGAAAAAAGTGAGTACAGGCAGTAAATGCAGAAAAGTAAAGTCTTATTCATCAGTGAGTATTACAAGCGACAAAGGTTAGAGAACGTATAATTTTTTAATGCCAGTTGTTGTTAATAGTACATAAAACAATACTACACAATAAATAAGAATACGATGAAAAGTTTAGGATATATTATGTTATTTTTTCTCATAAGTGCTGCCTGTGCACCCTCCTATACCAGTAGTAGCCGTGACCGCACGCAACCCAATATTGTGCAGCCAGAGGACGAGGAAGAATACGAAGTGCTGATTATTGACCCTGATTTTGACCGCTGGTTTCAGACCAATGGCCGACCTGTAGGTTTTTATTCAGAACAGTATTATGCCCAAAAAAACAGGCAGTATGTGGCATCCTGGAATGAAAAAGTGGGGCGATACGGAGGGAACTCTCCTTTTCAAAACATCATAAACTATGACTATAGTGAGGATTATGGTATAGAATTAAATTACCAGCTTTTCTGGTACTTTAAGTACATCGAGAATGCTTTTGGGCGTCGGTATAATTTTCCGACTTAGTAAGAGAATAACTGCCTGTTTTGTCAATAACAGGTAATGGCTTTGATCGGAGCATAGTAGGCTGCGAGCATTCAAAATACTTCTGGCCTACTGCCTACCGTTTTGTCCATCAACGCTTGATACGAATATCGATCGAAGGTTGCTTTTTAGTTTTCGGCAATCCAGGTGATTTCTACTTGTTGTTTGCCAAATTTGCGAGCTTTGTCCAGATCGTTGCCCATGTAAATATCAATACGCCTTTTCCAGCGCTTATTCATTTTATCCAGCACGCGGTAGGTTCCCTCAAGTCCTTCAATCTGCACTTTCATATTGTGGCTCAGGCCATATTCATTCAGCAAATCACGAGACACGGCAATGGCTTTTATTCCTGGTTCAAGCTGATCACCCCAAGCGGTAGTAAAAGCGTCGCCTTTTTTTGTTTGCGCTTCCAACGAGTTGTAAGCCGTGGCAGTCACTTCAAGCCGCTCGCGTTCCGCACAGGAGAAGAAGCCAAGAATACACACAAGTACAGAAAGATAGGAGGTAGTTCTGATAATCATAGCGACAAAATATAAAATGAATGTTTTCTATACAAATAACGATTAAAACGGAATGCCGTTTTATCCCTATTAAATCTAAAAATTAGAATAACTGCTGTTGTTGCCCAATTTCAAGAGGTTTTGGGGCAGGCAATTTTAATCCGCACTCCTGATTCAATTTACGGATTAAGTAGATCGCCAAGTCGACACATAGCGTTTCTTCTGGCTGATGTACAATGAAGTATACTTCTTGTAAGCCTTCAGCCATCCATTGTTGCAAACGTCGCACCCAGGTATCTATACGAAGATAATCAGTATGGTGAAGTCGGTTACCCACAAACCGGACCATAACCCGGGCATTGGTGAGTCGCATATGAATTACATCGCGTCGCCCGGCCGTATCAGTGATGACCGTGCTCAGGTTATGCTCTTCCAGCAAATGAAAAGCCCGGTCACGAATGCGGTGTTGGCTAAACCAGTCCGGGTGACGAAACTCAATAGCCAGCGGCATGTCCTGGGGCCAGCGAGCCAGGTACTCAAACAGTGATTTTCCGTGCTGAGGAGTGAAAGTAGGGGGTAACTGAAGAAAAGGTAAACCTAGTTGCGAGCCAAAAGCTTTCAAAGCAGGCAGCAGCTGTTCTGTAGCATGAAGCTGGGAGCCAAAATCAGGTCGGTGGCTGATAATTTGAGGAATCTTGGGGCAAAAAGTGAATTGCGGCTCGGCCTTTTCGCACCACTGCTCTACCTGAGACACGCTCGGAAGCTGGTAATGAGTGCTATTCAGCTCAATGGTGGTAAAATGGCGGGAGTAATGGGAAAGATAATCTTTTGCCGGAGTTTTAGGTGGATAGATTTTACCTATCAGATCGCGCTCACCCCAGCGGGCCGATCCTATTAACACCCGAGGGGCGTCTGTTATTAATGTCTCAGAGCTTTTCTGAAGCGCTGGCAACGTAGCCGGGTGGTCTTCAGGAAGCATGAAGTTAACGTGGGATATATCAGTAAGCTTACCAAATTTCATATCAAAACGTACCTAAATTTAGATTAAACTAGCAATTATTCCGATCATTATATAAGAAGCCTTTTTCTCTTCCGAGCCTTATCTGACCAGCCAAGTAAGCATTATCAGAGGCGGTCAGCAAGAGGACGTATGGAAAAGACCTGCCTTCTACCACCCGCTTCTTGTGGCGTCTTAAAATGAAGATCAGAACAATGTTTACTGTAGATACAACAAATAACTCATCTTGATGATTTGGGGATGATTGCTAACTTGCACGTTTTCTCAGCAATATGCAACGAATCCTTTTTTTTCTAAGCGTAGGGTGCGTCCTCTCAGGATTTCCACTGATGAGCTATGCTCAGGTGGGGGGGCAACAGGTATTTGAGTTTCTCAATATAAGCCCTAATGCCCAGATCACCGCGCTGGGTCGGCAGCAGGTAGCGTTGGGGTATGATTCAGCAAGAGTACAGGAAGTGACCCAGTTTATGTTTAATCCTGCACTTAACCAGGCTGGCATGCATCAGCAGGTTTCTTTACACTATACTCCTTATTATGCGGATATCACCCAGGTATCCTTCGGTTACTCTCATCATCGAGAATCGGTGGGGACCATGGGGATCGCCATGCAATACTTTGACTATGGCACGCTGGAAGGATTGGATGCCACTGGTTTGCCTTCCGGAGACTTCTCAGCTCAGAGTTATGCCGTAGCGCTGAACTATAGCCACGAGATGCGCCCCTTTCGTCTGGGCGGAAACCTCAAATGGGTAAATAGCCAGATTGCGGGTTATGCTGCAACCGGATTACTCTTCGATATTGCCGGAGTATTTCGCCACCCGACAGAGGACATAACCCTTGCGTTGGTATTCAGTAATATTGGATTTCTGTTGCGTGATGAACTATCAGTAGGGGTAAGGGAATTGCCCAGTGATGTGAAAATTGGGGTGTCAATAAAACCGCAGCATTTACCATTTCGCTTTCATATGACGGCCTATCGGTTGCTTAAAGATTATGAGGTGTGGGAAGGGCAGGAAGACAATAAAGTGGGGGTTGGTACCCAGATACTGCGCCACTTATCATTTGGTGGAGAGTTTTTGCTAAGTCCTAATTTTCAGCTACGTTTGGGTTACAACCATTTAACCCGAAGTACGTTACAATTACAACAAACTGCTGGTGGGGCGGGCTTTTCATACGGATTGATGTTTCGGACCGCCCGTTTTCGGCTTGATGTTAGCCGGGCCGCATTACACGCCGCCGGAGCCTATAACCAGTTTTCGCTGTCATTGGACTTGAATCAGTTATTTTTTAAATCCAAATAGCATAAATTACGTAACCTATACGTCCTATCTAAGAGGCATACCTATGTTCGTTGCCAACAACCATTCAAAAATAATTAGTTAATCATGTTAGAAGATAAGAAATATTTAACTCCTCGTCAGATCGTTTTCGAACTCGATAAATATATCATTGGGCAGGATGATGCCAAGAAAAACGTAGCCATTGCCCTGCGAAACCGATGGCGTCGGATGCATGTAAAGAGCGATATTCAGAATGAGATCATTCCTAATAATATCTTGATGATTGGTGCTACTGGGGTGGGTAAAACTGAGATCGCTCGCCGTCTTGCTAACCTGGCCGATGCGCCCTTTACCAAAGTAGAAGCCTCGAAATTCACAGAAGTGGGCTATGTGGGCCGTGATGTAGAAAGCATGGTGCGGGATCTGGTAGAGCAATCGGTTAATTTGGTAAAAGCCCGTAAGCAAGAGGATGTAAAAGAGAAAGCCGCTGAGATCGTAGAGGAAATTATCCTTGATGCCCTTATTCCACCTATCAAAAATACGCCCAGAAATAAACCTTCCACTGTAGGCTTCGATAACTCAAACGATACAGAACCTACCTCAGACGAAGAACTAAACCAGCGAACCCGTGAGCGTTTTCGGGAAAAAATTCGCAACGGCGAACTGGATGATCGTAAGATCGAGATTAACATTAAGCAGGCAAATTCACCAGGTGTGGGTATGATCGGTGGCGGCATGGTTGACGAGTCTTCGCTGATGAATTTGCAGGAAATGATTGGGAATATGATGCCCAAAAAAAATAAGAAACGCAAGGTAACCATTGGCGATGCTAAGCATATTCTATTGGAAGAAGAGGCGGCTAAGCTAATCGATATGGACGAGGTGAAGGAAGAGGCCATTAAAAAAGCTGAAAATACTGGTATCATTTTTATCGATGAGATTGATAAAGTAGCTACTGGCTCAGACCGGAAAGGCGGACCGGATGTCAGCCGGGAGGGGGTGCAGCGCGACCTGCTACCGATTGTTGAAGGCAGTGCGGTGAATACCAAGTACGGAATCATCCATACTGATCATATCCTATTTGTAGCTGCCGGAGCATTTCATGTTTCTAAACCTTCCGACTTGATTCCCGAGTTGCAAGGGCGTTTTCCTATTCGTGTAGAATTGAGCGACCTTACTAAAGACGATTTTATCCGCATTTTGCAGGAGCCTAAAAATGCCCTGACCAAGCAGTATCAGGCATTGTTTGAGGCAGAGGATGTTACGCTGGAATTTCAGAGCGAAGCCCTCGAGGCTATTGCTGATATTGCTTTTCAAATAAACTCTGAGATTGAAAATATCGGTGCCCGACGTCTTCATACAGTCATGAGCCATCTACTAAATGACTTTTTGTTTGACGTGCCGGATAAAATCAATGCTAATGCTCATTTGGTCATTACTCGGGATATGGTAGAAGAAAGCCTGTCTGGATTGGTGAAAAACAAAGACCTAAGCCAGTACATCCTATAATCACTCATAAAATACTTATTGGTGTGGCCCGCTATCATAGACAATGATACATAACTGGTGGTGGACTTGCCCATACTACCAGGGAGAACAAAAACCGCACACGATATTGTTACTATAAAATAAAGGGGGTAGCTCATAAAGGTTACCCCTTATAATTGACAGGTCGTATTTTTTACGGTTGACTTACACAGTTCTAACTTTTATTTTTTTATGCACTACTATTTTATTACCGGTACCAGCCGGGGAATTGGCAAAGCCTTGGCCGAATACGCGCTACAGCAGGAGCAGACAATGGTTATTGGCTTTTCTCGGCAGCAGAGCATCCGGCACAGTCGCTATATTCATCGTTCTTTAGACCTTTCTAATATCAATATGCTTCGGCAGCAGGTGAGTTCTGTTTTTTCGGAGTTAGCTGACCCTGAGCGTATTGTTCTGATAAATAATGCAGGAACCCTGGGGGACGTGAAATATTTCGGTGACATTGACGATGCCCGTATTGATCAGACTTTTTCACTGAATATAACAGCACCTGCTATTCTGATGAACCATTTCATTCGTACGTATCAGTCCTCAGCGGCCGAGCGTATTCTTATTAACATCTCATCCGGGGTATCCCAGTATGCAGTTGACGGGTGGTCTGGTTACTGTGCATCTAAGGCGGCACTGGATATGCTGACTGAAGTGGCCGCGCTGGAATTAGAAAAACGGGCTGTATCCAATTTTCGGGTGTATGCTGTGGCTCCCGGTATTGTTGATACCCAAATGCAAACAGACATCCGCGATGTAAATGAAGAAGATTTCAGCCGCTTACAAAAGTTTAAAAGTTATAAGCAGGACGGAGCGCTGAATGATCCTCATCATACGGCTGAAAAGTATTTCTATCTGATCAATCATCCCGAGCATTTCAAAAATGTGCGGCAGGATGTGCGTGAATTCTAACACTACAGCGCCTAGACTTTTACTACTAGTTTCTTTTCTGCTGCCCTGAATTCTGTCTTCCTGCAATCAATAACTTTTCTGCTTGTAGGAGAAGCTACTTTTCCATAAGTTACCTACGGAAAGCCGTCCTCGGTATTATCTACCAAAGTTTGCGGTACCTCTAACCTTCCAACAACCTAACAATATGGAAAATTACTCAGGCAAACAGCCATCCCTTTCGCGCCGCCGGTTTCTCGGCACGGCATTACTCACCGGAGTTGCTTATACAGTTTGTCCCGTACCTTCGTGGGGAAAAGCCGACTGGCTTAAACGACGCTATGCGAAAGAAGTACAAATCGGAGCCATTTCGTACAGCTTCCGTCAGTTGCCCAGCAGTGCCGAAGAGGTATTAGGCTATTTAACAACAGCCGGACTGAACACGGTAGAATTAATGGGCTATACTGCCGAAAGCTTTGCCGGAGCGCCGGAAGGACCTGAGCGCCCGCCACGAGGGGCCCAGTTAAGTGAGCAGGAAAAAGCTGAGTACGATCGTGCCCGGAAAGCGGCTGATGAGGAAATCAAAAAGTGGCGTTTAGCAGCCTCTATGGATAAATATCGGCAGTTGAAGAAAATGTACAACGACGAAGGTATTACCATCGACATTCTCAAACTGGGTAATGCTGATTGGTCGGATAAAGAGATAGATTACGCTTTTAAAGCCGCACAGGCAGTAGGGGCTCGAGGCATCTCGTTCGAAATATCCGATGAAGCGGCCAAACGTATGGGGCCATTTGCTACCAAGCATAAAGCTTTGGTGGGCATGCATAACCATACCCAGGTAGGTGACGAAGGCTTTAGCTTTGATAAGCCCTTATCGTATTCATCTTACAATATGCTGAACCTGGACATTGGACATTATGTAGCGGGTACTAATCAATCGCCTATTCCGATTCTGGAAAAATACCATGACCGCATCTCGCACCTGCACCTGAAAGACCGCAAGAAAGGAGTAAATGGGGGCGATAATCTACCCTGGGGAGAAGGGGATACTCCCATTGGCGAAGTATTGCAATTGCTCCAAAAAGAACAGTATCCTATTTCTGCCATGGTTGAACTGGAATATGAAATTCCTGAAGGATCAGATGTACTAACCGAAGTGACCAAATGCGCTGAGTTCTGCCGCTCGGCTCTTTCCTAAGATCATAAAAAAGGGGCAGTGCTGACTGTCCCCCTTTGCTAAAATCCTTGATAATGGCTTAGTGCATCACGAGCTTTTTGCTCTTTTTCAGGTAGCGGACCACCCCATATGTGATAGCCAAGATGATAAAGATAGTAATCAGGTAGAACTTGGTTTCGGGTTGAGGAATGTATTCTGAAGACCAATATAGCGTTTTGGCACTGGCCAATACAGCGGCGCCCATCCAGATGAACGTAGAATTATATTCTTTCAAAAGAACCCTGCGCCAGTTGAAACGCATACTGCTTAACGTGTTTCCCAAGCCAGAAAGGTTGGGTAACCATCTGTTTACCTCACGCATATAAACCCGGAAGTCCTCACCAAATTTCTGAAGCAGGAAGTTCTCCTCAGCCCGTACAATAGCCTGGTAGAAGAAAATGAAGAGGGGAACAATAGCGGCCACGAAGATCAGCGAGTTAGCTACAACCCCTAGTCCTAATAATTCCAGAATATTGCCCACATAAAGCGGGTTACGACAATGGCGAAAAAGCCCGTCGGTTACCAGCTTTTCAGCATATACCTTTTTGTCTTTTCCACCCCGAATGATATACTCCAGCCCAATGGTTGCTACCCGGATAGATTGACCTAGCAGAGCAATGGCTAGCCCCAGCCCGATAGCCGCAAAGGGGTTTTCAAACAACGTGGGCGAGGGGATGAATAACAGTGCGTAAAATACCGGAAATAAACCGTTACGATAGCGAAAAAGAAAGTTTCCTAGTTTTACCATTATTTAACAGCCACAATTCCACAGAAGTTATACCATTTGAAGAACACCTCGCAGTAACGAAAACCGCAAGCGTTTAATAGGGTAATATTTTCACCCAGTTTGTAGGGAATGAGCACATTCTCCAGCGCTTCCCGTTTTTGCGAGATTTCCATCTCACTATACTGGTGACGCCGCTTCATATCGTAGTAATAATTAATGAACAAACGGTTAAACAGCGAATCCTCACCCAGCACCTTTTCTACCAGAATCAGGCAGCCATTTTCATTTAATTGCCGATAAATATCCTGCACCAGCCGTTCCCGAAACAAAGGACGCACAAATTGCAGTGTCAGGCACATAATGGCAACGGACGCTGGTTGCATGGAAATTCCCTGATTAAGGTTAGCCGTTTGCAGATCAAAGTTTCGCTTCATGCCCGATTCCTTAAAGTTGTTTCGGCATTTATCCAGCATTTCCGGCGACTCATCAATGCCCACAAAACCGATTTCTGGGTCCAGGACTTTGTCCAGGTTCATGAGCGTGGTGCCCGTTGAGCAGCCCAGATCATACACGAGTCCTTCTTTGGTGGCAAAATCTTTGGAAAGCTCGGTAATCATCCGCTGCATCTCGTGATAGAAAGGTACCGACCGTGATACCATATCATCGAAAACCTGAGCTACGTTTTTGTTGAATTTGAAGTCGCCCATGGGAGTGGGCGAATCAAAAATTTGATCTTTGTCGGACATGGATATTAATGAGTTGTGTAAGAAAAAATTAGTGTCCCGATGGTCATGAGCATTTTAATGCTGCCGTTCAATTTACAAAAATAGCAAAAGGATACAATTTGCCTGCATTATAAACCACTAAACACTTTCGGTCTCTATAAAAGCCTGGGTAGCACCCCGTAATTCTGCCAGTCCCCGCAATCGTCCGATAGCCGAGTAGCCGGGATTGGTTTTTTTAGCAAGGTCATCCAGCATTTTGTGGCCGTGGTCGGGGCGCATGGGTATCTGGTAATCCGCTTGCCCGGCTTGCTTTCGCCGTTTCTGTTCTGCCAGTACCGCCCGTATCACTCGAAGAAGATCTCCGCTCCCTTCCAGGTGATTAGCCTCAAAGAAGCTGCCTCTCACGGCCTCACTTTCTCGTTGTACACTGCGCAAGTGAAGAAAATGAACGCGATTACCCAGCCGCTGCACCATACCGGGCAGGTCATTATCGGGGCGAGCACCGTACGAACCGGTGCAGAAGGTCAAACCATTATGATAAGAATCAACCATTCCCAAAAGTGCCCGGGCATCTGCTTCTGTGCTGACTACGCGAGGTAATCCTAAGAGAGGGCGAGGAGGGTCATCGGGGTGAATAGCCATCTTAACCCCAGCGTCTTCTGCTACGGGTATCAATTTCTGAAGAAAATACTGAAGGTTTTCTCTTAACTTCTGTTCATCAATGTTTTGGTACTGATTTAGTACATTCTGGAACTCCTCTAGCGTGTAGTCTTTATCCGAACCGGGCAGTCCGGCAATGATATTTTGCTGCAATTGCAGAGCCGAGGTGTCATCTAACTGATCTACGTATGCTTTTGCCGCTTGCTTTTCCTGCTCCGAGTATTCATTTTCTGCTCCCGGTCGTTGCAGAATATACAGTTCAAAGGCCGCAAACGCGGTCTGATCAAAACGAAGCGCCGTAGAACCATCGGGTTGCAGGTAATCGAGATCCGTGCGGGTCCAGTCTAGCACCGGCATAAAGTTATAGCAGACAGTGCGTATATCCTGAGCTCCCAAATTATGAATACACTCTTGAAATACCTCAATGTCACGGTCGCGCTGCTCACTTCCGGTTTTAATAGCTTCTGTTACAGGCACACTCTCTACTACTGACCAGCGTAATCGGTTCCTTTGTGGGTGGGGTGGGTTTTCAATAAGTTCTTTCCGCTTTTGTATGGCTTCGGGGCTCCATACCTGCCCGGGAGGAATTTCATGAAGGGCATTTACAATACCAGTAGCTCCGGCCTGACGAATATCATCCAGAGAAACAGGGTCATTAGGGCCGTACCAGCGCCAGGTGTATTCCATAATAGGTTGTTTTTAAAGGTGGGCTCTCCAGTGTATTTAGAAGAAAAACCACATAGAACATACATGCGACGCTAAATTGCAAAGTTCTGAGGAAAAATGGCAAATTCACTCAACGATCTCATAAAAAAATTGCTACCTTTAGCTGAAGTACCAAAAGGCAAAAGGCCACAGAAAAAAATAAATAAAACAGGTTGTAAGAGTAATTCCTGAATAATTTTTTCGTTAGTAAAACGAATTTAAAACAGCTTACAACCTTTTTTCGCCTGATGCCTCAGTAGTTTAAACAAACGTTATGAAAATAACCGCGCTTGCCATACCTCTTTTTGCTGTTTGGTTGCTTGCCTGCGAGGAGCCTAATGAAGAACAAATTAATACATTGGGTACCGACGTCCGTGTAGAGATGAAGGAGTACTTAAATGAACAACAGCGCACGCTGATGTTTAAATTTTTTACGACCCGCGATTTTAGTTGCATCAATCATCGCATTAGTTATGCCTACCAGCAGCAGGTTGACGGAATTACCATCGCGTTGAAAAAAGTAGAGGAACCTGATGCTTGCCTGAAAGCTATGGGCCCGGCTTCTGCTTTTGTAGACATTGGCTCTCTGAATATTGGAGAGTATGATTTTAAGCTTAAGATCGGTGAGGAAATTACGAACTCTGGTAAACTGGTTGTTTCTCCGGACTCTTACCAGCTAATGTTGAACGGCGATGCCGGTATGAATCTGGAAACCGTAGAGCTACAGCGCGTGCCTAAAGAAGCCTTGTGGGGTACGGTGCAATTCTTGAGCCAACGAAACGATAATTTTGCCAAGTCTTTTGTGGCGCAGTTAGGAAAGTTAGGAGCTACTGAAGATAAATTCTCAGAAGGTGAATACGGATTCTTTCAGGTGGATGCTTCCGGAAAGATTGCTCAGCCAACTTTAGAAGAGAACCCGCCTTTTACCTTTTTACTTAATTATAATGGCGACCAGGATGATGTAGTTTCACTGCTCTCTGAAATTAACCGTAATTATGGCGACGACGTGGCTATCCGCCTGAATATGGCTAATGGTGATGAATTTCGTAGCTGGGACCTGAATAATTAAAATTGGTAACAGTTAGGCACTTCTAAATTACTTCTCGGCTCCCTTTCTATAATTCTTTACTTTCCCACTTCACTCGTAGCACTTGCGCTGAAACGCCCTGTTTCTGAAAGAAGTGCAACCAATAGAGCTGCTGAGCCGAAAGCTGATCGTTCGGCGACTTCACTTCAATAAACTGATAGCCTTCTTCATTCCAGACAAACAAGTCGGGAAAGCCCCGGGTATTTTCTTTCAGATCTTTAGCCATCTCCATGAGCACCGCGCCAATCTGCTGAGCTGGCACTTGTTCGTAACATTGCTCTACCAACGGCAATAACGATTCATGCCAGCCTACCATCGGATTGCTCATTCCTACCTTCGTTTCGTAATGGTATTGGATAATTTTATGGAAGCGCGAAGGTTTTTCCAGCACTTTCAGGCGTTGAATAAGTTTATCTTTGCGCCGCGCCAAAAAGTCCGGGGTGTAGAAATCGGCCGGGCGAGCCTGGAATGGATGATGGAGAGCTTCACAATCTTCATCAAAAATAATATCCCAGAACAGTAAACCGAAGAAGCCCCGCCACAGGTAATTCTCCACAAAGCAGCCGTCGTAACCTTGCTCCTGATAGTAAGCTAGTACTCCCAGTTCTACACAAGCCTGCACCTCAATAGGAAGCGTCACACTTGGACTACTATGCAGAAAGTCAGTGGCCCGCTTGCGGCGTTTCTTCTTATGTACTCGGTTATAAAAGTCTTCGGCAAAAAAGCGTTCTTCAGCATTTTGAGGAGCATCCTGTATCTGAAGGCAAAGCTCCAGCGCTTCTTCCTTCAGTCCCAGCTTATGCAATAGGCGTACCCGGCGCTCGCGAGCCGGAGCTTTGTCGGTATGCAGATACATGCTAAGCGCAAATTTAGGATGACTTTGTTGCTCCAGCATTTTAGCAATCTTTAGCAAAAGACGCTCAAAGGTAGGCAATGCCAAGGCACAAAACTGATCTCGGGAAAGACTTCGCCCTTGAAACCAGCGGTAGATATCATCAGCGGGAGCGGCAACCTCATCACGCAGTACGCGGAATTCCTGATAGGTACGCATCATCAGGAAGGTGTCTTCCGCCTCTTTACGGGTTTTGAAGGCGGCCTGCAATTTATCCTCGTCAAAAAGTTCGTGTTTGATGATGCCCAGGTCGCGCACCACAAACTGGCTCATATCACTATGGATATCCCCAAAGTACAGAAAGCGTAGCATCGCCACTTCATCTTCATAGTTTACCCGGACAATACACTCCAGATCACGAAGAATTTTGATCAGCGGTTTGGCTTCCAGTGCCTGCACCACGTACTCAACGAGTTCGGGCTTCTTCCAGGATCGAAACCCTTTGGGCATCTCTTCTTTGGGCAGGTAGCGTATCAGGTCGGCTTTAGGAAAAATACATAGAATATCGGCTAGTTCATCGGCGTGCTTTACGGATAGCTTGCTGAAAAAGCGCTTCTGGCAAAGTAGCTCCAGGGGCTCAGTCAGGTTGCCGATCTCAGCGTAAGCAAGTTTGTCAGCCCGGAAGAAGCAGCCTTTGCGGTTCATAAGCCGGATAAACAGACAACGAGCTTCTTCCGGCAACGCCCGGAATTTCTTAATAAATGTTTTCTCCTTCCGATTCAGCAGGTAGCCAGATTTCTCCTCCACAAATTTGAGCAGTGCCTCAAAATTGTCTAGGTAATACTTTTCCGGTAACTCTATCTGCGGGAAGTTTGACATGATTCATAACGATTGAAGGAGTGAGAGAATGATAGATTGAGTGAGTAAAAAATATATTCTATACGCTGTTATTCACTCATTCCTTCATCCACTCATTCGTCTGAAGAACATACATAATACACATAAAATCAAGCGGAAGATTCCCAAAGTTCGCATATTTAATTTTTTGGGAGAGCCGAGTAAAACTTAAGTCTATTAGGGAAGTTAAAATTATGCTTGTGTCAGAAGCTGTTGCTCCTAAACTATTCACCTTCAACCTCGAAATGATATGACTAAAACGCTATACCTGGTACGCCACGCCAAATCAAGCTGGGAAGACTCGTCATTGGCTGATTACGACCGACCGCTAAACAAGCGAGGAAAACGGGATGCTCCCGAAATGGGACGCCGCTTGGCTAAACAAAATATTCGCCCAGATCAGGTAATCAGTAGCCCCGCAAAGCGGGCAAAAAAAACCGCTTCGGCCATGGCAGAAATGGTCGGTTATCCTCCGAAAAAAATTCAATGGGAGAAGAATCTGTACCATGCCCTACCCGAAACGCTGTTAGAATACATCCATCAGGCACCGGCCGATTGCGAGTCGCTCATGCTTGTGGGGCACAATCCTGGTCTCACCGACTTTTATAATGCGCTAAGTGAAGAGGAAATTGAGAATATTGTGACGGCGGGAGTGGTATGCCTTACTTTTGACACAGATAGCTGGCACGAAATCACCTTAAATGAAAACGGAACGCTGGCCTGGTATGATTACCCCAAGCGTAAAGTTTCCTAAGACGTGACCATCATTGCGGTTCTGGTTTTTTTATACTTTAGACATTATTCTGATTTTCATATAAAGAAAGAGTAGGAAGCAGTGGGCCGGAGGCAGGTACCCGCACCGCCTCCGGTCCACTGCTTCCTGCTAACTGCCTCCTGCAACCCTTATAGTACTTTAGATAGAAATGATTATCGTAATAAACGCTATAACTAGCCTGATATTTAGTACAATACGGTTGGTTTTCTAGATTTATGTAGTTAAACTACGGTTTACCGTCATTGACTTAATTTGAATAAATAGCATAAGTAACCGCTTAACAAAAATGTTGTTGTGTGAGCCAGAATAGAGCGTTTTAGATGGTGCGCATCTGTATAAGTAGCGGGAAGGTGAGATAGAAATGAACTGCTAAGCGGGTAGAATTGCTATTATAAGGAAGAAATATTTGCGTATTTTAGACACTACCATGGAAGATGTCATTACTCAACCAGATACATTAAAAGATAAAATCATTCGCCGGATCGATGAGTTGAGCCCGGAGAAGCTAAAGGAGGTAGATCAGTTTATTGATCACCTGGAGAATCATAGAAACTCAAAACAGAAGATACTGTCTTTTTCCGGAGCCTGGAAAGACCTTAATGAAGAAGTATTTCTGAGCTTAACGGATGACTTACACGATAATCGTAAAAAAGGCAGCAAAAGAATTTTATGAACGAATGTTTGATAGATACCGATATCCTGACGTTCTATATGCGAGGAGACGAGATTGTCAGGTCTCATGTGGAGCGCTACCTGTTTGTCGGGAACTTTGACCAGCTTACTATTTCAGAAATTTCCTACTACGAGATCCGGGCCGGACTGGAATATAAAAAAGCCAAAAAGCAAATTCAGTTGTTTGAAGACTTTGCTCAAAACTGTAAAGTGGTTAAACTCTCTAAGCGATCGCTCGATATCTCAGCCGTGCGCTATCGTAAGTTACGAAAGAAAGGCATTGAGATCGGCACGCCCGACCTGCTGATTGCCGGTATCGCCATTGACAATGGGCTAACTCTTGTGACAAACAACTTGACCCACTACGAGACTATTGAAGGACTGACGCTGGCTAACTGGAGGAAAAAACTTAAACCCCGGCCGGCAAAAAAAGGAGAAGCACAAACCGATCATCGCTGACAATTATGTCTATTCAAACCACCCAGGAGCTCGAAGGGATGAAGCGCATCTCGGAAGCCGTTGGCGAAACCCTGCGCCGAATGCGGGAGTACGCCCAGCCCGGCATGTCTACCTACCAGCTAGATCAGTACGGATATTCTATTATGCAATCGTACGGTGCCAATCCGGCCCCGAAGAAAGAGTATGGTTTCCCCGGCTGGACCTGCATCAGCGTAAACCAGGAAGCAGCCCACGGCATTCCATCCACGAAAGTAATTCTTCGGGAAGGAGATTTAGTGAATGTGGATGTTTCTGCTGAACTGAATGGCTACTACGGCGATAACGGAGGTTCTTTTGTATTGGGAAATGATATCCAGCAACTCAACCCGCTGGTTGATGCTTCGCGAGAGATACTTTATCACGCTATTCGGCATATTAGGGGTGGAGTGAAGATCGCTGCCGTAGGTGGCTTGATAGAAAAAGAAGCTAAAAAACGTGGCTTCACAACCATTAAAAACCTGTTAGGGCACGGTATCGGGCTTCGACTGCATGAATCACCCCGCGAAATTCCCAACTATGCCGACCCGTTAAACCGCAGCCGATTCAAAAAGAACTCAGTGGTTGCTCTGGAAACCTTCATCTCCACCAATGCCCGCTACGTATACGAAGGAGCTGATGGTTGGACCATGAAAGCCCGCGACGGTAGCTTCGTAGCTCAACACGAACACACCCTCCTGGTCACCGATCATCATCCGATCATTTTGACAAGTAACAATGGTATCTAATATCGGAGGCCGGAAGCAGGAGGCTGGAGACGGTTGGCTGTAAGGTGAAGAAAGGTTTAAAGTTGCAGGTTACAAGGTGGAAGGTTTTTACATAGAGTAGCCCCTAACATGAAGCCTGTATTTTTACCACCACCACCACCACCACCAACAACCCCCTCCGGCATCCCGTCCACTGCCCACCGCACATCCCCCCATCCCATGAAAGACAACTTCTCCACCCAAGCATCCGAGTACGCCCGCTTTCGCCCCACCTATCCGGACGAGGTCTTTGCATTTATTCTGGGACTGATTCCCGAGAAAGATAGCGCCTGGGATTGTGGCACTGGAAATGGTCAGGTAGCCGTACGTCTGGCCGATCACTTCAATCAGGTGATAGCAACCGACATCAGCCGTAAGCAGATGGATGAGGCTCCCCAGCGTGAGAATATTGCGTATCAGTTGGTAGCTGCAGAGGAGGCAGTATTTCCAGCTAACCATTTTGATCTGATCACCGTGGCTCAGGCCGTTCATTGGTTTGATCTTGAACAGTTTTATGCTGTAGTGAACCGGGTACTGAAACCTAATGGTGTAATTGCTCTGCTCGGATATACGTTGCTGACTATCGACGAGAAATTAGACCCGGTTATTTACAATCTGTACGAAGATATCTTAGGAAAATACTGGGACCCCGAACGGCGCATTGTAGAAGATCGATATCAAACCATTCCGTTTCCCTTTCAGGAAATACCCACCCCGGAATTCCATTTCACTGTAGAGTGGACATTTGATCAACTCATTGGCTACTTTAATACCTGGTCTGCTGCGCAACATTATCGGAAAGATAAGGGCAATAATCCTGTTGATTTAGTGGCCGAAGATCTACGAAGTGCCTGGGGAACATCCGAAAAAAAACACGTTCAATTCCCATTAATCATACGATTAGGGAGAAAATGACGTATTTATTGTAGAGTTGCATTCAAGCACTACAAAGAAAAGTAAATCAACTGCTTTTTTGAGCCTGTATGAGGGAGACAGCCTAAGCGCTGCTATTATAAAAGTATCAGGCGAAAAACACCCTGACCGGAGAAGTTAAAACACGGAGAGTACTAGAGAACGGTATCTATTTTTTATATAAACCATAAAACTCAGGTGTTATGAAAACGAAACTCCCCATCCTGTTATCGCTCCAGGCCTTCCTCTTTTTTGCCTTCACCGAAAAAGACGACTTTTCCACCCTGCTCAAATCCAGATTTACTCAGAACTATGTGTCTATTTCGGCCGGAGAGGTGATGATTCAGGGAGCCAAGAGCAACGTAGAAGCTTTTGCTATTTCCCGGTACGAGATCACTAACCAGCAGTACAATGATTTTCTGCAAACGCTGGATGATAAAACCCGTTATCAGGCTCGGATTAACAATGAAGGGTGGCTACAGGCATTCAGCGAAGACTGGGGCCTCGAGAAATCATACCACACGCAAAAAGCCTGGGCAGATAACCCGGTAGTGAATATTACCCGGGAAGGCGCGGAACTGTATTGCCAGTGGCTAACCGAACAGTATAAAAAAGAAAACACTAATGACTGGGAGGTGGTGTTCCGGCTGCCTACACATCAGGAATGGGTGCGAGCCGCCCGAGGAGATAATCATCACGATAAATATGCCTGGAATAGTCCGTATATTGAGACGGCTGACGGAAGATATCGCTGTAATTTCCGGCGACTGGGCGAAGAGCAAATTCACTTCAATGCATCCACCAATACCTATGAAGTAATCAGAGGAAAGGTAAAGCGCGCTGTGCCCACCACCGTGAATGTGGATGACTTTTCCCCGAATAACTTCGGACTATACAATGTCTGTGGCAACGTAGCCGAAATGATTTACCGGGAAAATATTGCCGCAGGTGGAAGCTGGAATGACCCCGGCTTCGACGTGCAGGTAGAAAGCGTGCGCCCCACCACAGGAGCATCACCCTATGTGGGCTTCCGTCCGGTCATGATTGCCACCAGGAAGTAGTGCTTTTGCTTCATTGATAAGCTATTGGTTTGTCGAAGACGGTGGTTGATGTTTTTAGCAGAAATTATCTAAGTTGCGCTGGCGGCTTTTAGAGGATAAGCTTTTCTTCTTCAAAAGTTGCCAGCGATATTTAGAACACAACCTACTATGACAACCAGCATTCAGAAGTACACACTACTCGTTTTTTTTACCTCCTCCAGTTTCCTGTCAATAGCTTTTGCTCAGTCTTCTGACAATGCCGATAAACCCAACATCGTGTGGATTATGCTGGAAGACTGGGGCTACCAGCTTTCCTGTTATGATGAGCCGGGAATCCAGACGCCCTACGTAGATCAGTTGGCGGAAGAAGGTATTCGGTATACGAACGCTTTCTGCACCGCCCCGGTTTGCTCACCATCCCGCTCAGCCATGATGACCGGGTTTCATCAGAACTATATCGGAGCCAACCAGCACCGTACCCAGGGGCCGGATTTTCCTAAAAAACCATTGCCTCATGGCATCAAGCCTATGACGCACCTGCTGGAAGAGGCCGGATATTTTACCTGTTTTATGGAGACTCGCAAAACGGATTATAACTTCACCTACGAGGGAGAAATCTACCAGGGAAAAGACTGGAGCGAGCGAGCTGAAGGTCAGCCCTTCTTCGCCCAGCTAACCTTTCCCGGAACGCACCGCCGCTGGCAGCGAGACTCCATAAACCCTATTTCTATTGATGATGTACGGTTACCGCCCTACTACCCCCAAACCGAACTGGCCAAACGTGACTGGGCCAATGGGCTGGAAGCCATGCAGAACGTAGACCGGCAGGTAGGGGAAGTGCTGAACCGCCTGGAAGATGAAGGTCTGGCAGAAAACACATTAGTATTTCTTATTGGCGATAACGGACGCTGCATGCCCCGGGGAAAGCAGTTTCTGTACGATGGCGGCATACAAGTGCCCATCATTGCCCGCTGGCCGGGGCACATTGAGGCCAGGCAGGTCTCTGATGCCATGGTGATGACCATTGATATTACCAAAACCATTCTGGATGTGGCCGGTGCCAAACCCACGCATCCGCTGCATGGCCTCAATATGCTGGAAGACGAGATCAACGAGCGGGAGTATATTTTCGCCGCCCGCGATAAGATGGACAGCACCCACGATGCCATGCGGGCTATCCGCTCCGAGCGATACAAGCTCATTCATAACCTGATGCCCGAGTGGGCTTACTGCCAGTTTAATGATTATAAGGAGCGCAGCTACCCGGTGCTGGCCTTGCTAAATGTAATGCACCTGAAGGGCGAACTCACTCCCGAGCAGGATCAATTTATGGCGGATCATAAACCCGAGTTTGAACTCTTCGATCTACAGGAAGACCCCTACGAGATGCACAACCTGGCCGATGACCCAGACTATCAGGAGGTAAAAGAAACGCTATTGGCTGAGTTGAATAAGTGGCGGAAGGAAATTAACGATCAGGGAGTGACGGAGGAGTTTCGTGGCGGTGGCTGGCCCGCTACGTACCCGACCAGGTCTTTGGAAGAATGGGAAGAGGTATTAGCAAAGTTTCAACCCTGGGTCTTTCGAGAACCCGGTGAGAAGATGCAGCATCCTTTCTATCCCTCGCATTAATTGAGGTTGCCTACAGCGGCTGGGTTAATACTGGCTGGCAAGTATAGTTAGGTTAGGTTCACTGCATAGCCCTGATCTGCTGCCCTCAACAGGCTAGGTCTGAAAGAATGTCGTGAATAGCCCTGTATATCGTCGTTTTTACCCCCCGGGAAAGTGTACTGAGCGATGTATCTTTGCTTTGTACCAATAAAGTTAATGACTATGAAATCTCACAAAATTATCTTCTGGGTTACTACAACAATCATCTTTCTCTTTGAAGGAGTAATGCCCGCCTTTACGTCGCAAACGGAATTAGCCAAAGAAGGACTCCGGCATCTGGGCTATCCTGAATATTTCGGAATAGCACTGGTTATATTCAAAGTACTGGGGGCATTGGCCTTAATACTGCCGATGGTTCCTAAAAAGCTAAAAGAAATGGCATATGCCGGCTTTACCTTTGATTTTATTTTTGCCAGTATTAGCCACGGAGCTGTAGACGGTTTTGGTTTTGAAATGCTGTTCCCCCTTATATTTCTAGCAATTCTGGCCCTGTCATACACTTATTTTCATAAAGCATACGCAACAGACGAGGCCCGAAATGAATATGTTCTCTCTAGTGCAGTCAGGTAGTGTACCACCCCTTATTTCTCAAAGCTACTTCCCTTTCTCAGAGTTTTCTTCAAGCGCTCTCTTCCCTCCTCAGAGTCACTCGCCAGAGGACTCTGAGAGCGAGGAGGAGCTTTCCTACACAATTCTGACCAACCGGGTTAAACGGTACTCAATCAGGAAGAATAAGTTAGTCCGTAGTGCCCCTCCTCAGAGTCACTCGCCAGAGGACTCTGAGGGCGAGGAGAAGCCTTCCTACTGCAATTCTGACCGACCGGGTTAAACAGTATTTAATCAGGAGAATAAGGCAGTCCGGCCTCTCTTCCCTCCTCAGAGTTACTGACATCGGCCACAGACTTCCTCCTCAGAGTCACTCGCCAGAGGACTCTGAGAGCTCTGCTGGTCTTTCTGAGAGATTTTTTACTTGGCGCATGGGTTACATCCTCAATAAATGGTAACTTACCGGCTAAAACATAGCTGCAAAGCGCCGGTTTGGGCGGTCAGTCCGCACGCAGGGGTAGGCAGCCGGTAACCATTACTTAACCTATGAGAAAAATATATTTGCTTTTCCTTTTCTGCCTGCTGATCAGCGCCCCTCTCTTTTCTGTATCTGACACTACCCCGGATAAAGCCACTGCTCAGCCCGGGCAGTATACCCCCAAAGGGTTGCCGGATATGCCTCTGCTCACCACCGCTGGTATCAAGACCAATGCTCAGGAGCTGGAAGGCAAAGTGGTGCTGGTGCTGTTTCAGCCGGATTGCGACCATTGCCAGCGAGAGGCGGTGCAGATTCGCGAGCATTTGCAGGCTTTTGATGATTACACGGTTTACTTCATCACCTATGCCCCTATGGCGGATATTCAGCGGTTTGCCCAGGAGTACCGGCTAGACGGCAATAAAAATATCAACTTCGCGTACGCCGATGTGCAGCCCATCCTGGATAATTTCGGCTCGGTGCCTACTCCTTCTATGTATATCTATTCCGACAAAAGACAGTTGGTGAAAGCTTTTGAAGGAGAAACGCCTATCACGGAGATTCTTCAGCATATTTAAGGCTTACTGACTGCGGAAGTGGCTGGCAGGAGGCGGTTAGAAGGTGAGGTATATTGCTATTAATGCCAACTGCCTTTGATGCTTTTGATTATGCGTTTTTAGTAATGCTTCGCTACACTGCGAATACTCATCCAAAAATAAGCGGTTGCTATCTTTTTCTATCATGCCTAGAGCGGGTGCTCACTCCGGTTTCAGTACTACCGTTCAGAGAAAACAGAGGGGAGGCTTCTGCGGTAACATCATCGTCACTAAACAGGCTATTCTCGCCCATACTAATTTCACGTTTTACGGCAGTTGCATGGTGAGTGCACTTGGGTTGGGGGCAGTAGCCTACCATGCGGTGCATTCTGGTTTGCACATAACCCGATAAAATGAATATGACCGGTATCAAAAAAAGGATCAGAAGCCTGATGCGAAAAAGTATAATCAATTGCTTAGTATTCATGTCTATATAATTGAGCGTAATAGTTAATGGGTAGTGTGCATTACACACTAGTCAAGAATGATACCAGGATTGAAAAGAGGTGGGTAAAGCAGATGTAAGGCTATTGTTCTAACGAGCGCTGTTCAGAAGTGAGCAAAGGGTGTGCGGTATTGAACAATGTTCAGGAAATTAACCCCCTAGTGTTAGACATTATTCTGATTTCTTTCAATGACATGGCAGGGAAACGGTACCGGGGACCTGCCTCCTGCGAACTGCCTCCGGTAACGCTTATATATATGACTTGGGAGATAGAAACTGGCTTCTTACTTAATGATCGGAATAACCTCTATTCTCCAGGTGTTTCTTGCCAGAGGATTCAAAGAAATGCTATCTCTATCTGCATTATGCATTGTTCTTTTACCTGGAAGCTGGTTGAAATGTTCATTACTTTTGTCTGGGAGCCCCCTTCTGAAACAAAAGAAACAGAACAGCGCCGCGGCTGCCAAAGAAAAACAAAGAGCGATACAGAAAACGAATGCGTAGCATCATAATAAGAAAACACACATAGATACACGCACCACCTTTAGTTTAAGCTCTAACTTTCAAAAATGAAAATATGAATACAATCACTTGAAAATAAGTGTCTTACAAAACTAAAAACTCATCATAGGTACATCCTTTATCCCAAGCCAACCCCACAAACTACCTTTAAAAATCCAATCAAAATCTTATTTGAAACCTATTACTAACAACAAGCGTTTGAACAGCCATACGCCATTTAGGATTTACTACCATGTTTGCTCTAACCTACTACAGTAAGGCTATCAGTGCCTTCGATGATGAACGCCTCTATAAGTTATCTGCCAAGGCGCGCGATAAAAACCGGAAGTTGCAGGTTACGGGTTTTCTGCAGTACAAAGACGGGTATTTTTTGCAATATCTGGAAGGTACGAAATCCACGGTGGAGGATCTGATGGCAGCCATTGCACAGGATAAAAGACATACAGTACTCCGCACCGTCTATTTAGCCGAGCGTGACTCTCGCCGGTTCGACAACTGGCATATGCGCTATTGGAAAGAAAGTGAGTTTAAGCATCTCAAGCTGGCCGATCTACTACAAGATGCATTGCGGGTGATAGACCCGGCCCATTTTGGGGATAAGTATCTGGAAGAGCGGGTGACCCGACTGGTGGATCGTATGTCGGAACATCAGGGACAGATTAATGAACTCATTCAGACGAAAAAGTAGCGGAGTGCGCTGCCCCGAGGGGCTGTTTTTCCTTCCTATACGGTACTTTACATCAGAATTTTCCGGCTAAAACCGCCTCAAAACGTCCTCTACGGGCGATAAGGGAGCAAAACCCCATTCCCGATCTTTGTAATGGCGAAAAAAACCGTCAAAGTGCATTACAAAACGATGTAGACCCGAAAGATTGCAATTTTTCGGCAT
Organism: Roseihalotalea indica; assembly: GCF_022458895.1. Next base: position 294,178 of record NZ_JAINFL010000005.1, read on the forward strand.
TACAAAACAATGTAGACCTGATTTATAGCAATCTTTCGGTAATACAAAACGATGTAAAGCACTTTTATAGCAAAATTTCGGCGTTACAAAACGTTGTAGTCTGCTCTTACCGCAATATTTCGCGAAAACAATTATTGTATTGGCGAAACATTGCTCGGTTTCGGCATTACAAAACGATGTAGAGTGCTTTTATCGTTAAGTTTCGGCATTACAAAACTTATACGTTGCCTATGACGATATTATCGCCCTCGTTGAAGGATGTTTCTGTGCGAACGGAGGTAGTAAGCTTGGGAAATAAACGTTCGGCCAGCTTTTTGCCCAGTTGCTTGCGGGCATCCAGGTAATTGTTCTCATACTGACGCCGTAAGGTAGCCTGCGCAATCTCTTCCTCCGCTTCGCAGGTCTTTGCCTGCGTGATGATGTCTTGGTACGCCTTAATGGCCTTACGGGAGGCAGTTACCTGCGCGCGTAAGTCGGTTGCCAGGTAGTTGAGTGCATGTTCGGCCCCCAGGTCTTCCACCCGCATGGCCAGCCGCTCTACCATTTCCGGTTCTTCCTGCTTATTCATGTTGACGATATGGCCAAACTTACCCTCGGGGAAGATCCGGCGCAGCGTAGCATCGGCCGGGTTGGCCCGATCATGCTCCTCGCAGCGGCGGAAGGTGGTGCGCACCACATCATCCAGTTGATTATCGGCAATGAGCAGATCATCGTACCGGTCTTGCTGTTGTTCTTCTTTCTTGGCGGTAGCCGCCTGCTTATCCTTCAGCGTATTGTACGGAAGCTGGATCTGATCAATCAGGAACTGGGTGCCGGTAAACTGCCGGCAAAGCCGCATGTGACGACGGGTGGCTGAGAGATGTTTACGAGTAGCATCGCGCGGGTAGAGTAACTGTGCCATAAGAAAAAATGGGTTAATGGTACGATAAAAGAATGTGTTTGTTCGATTGTACCTACGAGGTGCTTATTGGGTTGAGGAATGTAAGTTTTTTGTGAGGATTGAAGGAGTCTTGAAGTATCATAATCGGTGATTAGAGGAAAGGCTGGTAATATTAATGTATTATTTATTCTTAGTTACTGATTAATTATATTAGGGATTATTATATTTCTAGTATATGTAATCAAACTTTCTTCCATAAAATTATTAGATACCGTTTAATCTGCTATTGTATGAATCATGAATGACGAGCATATCATTAACAGTTTATCTACCGAACTAGATATACAACTGAATAAAATAGATTCTTATTTATGGAATAAAGTTGGATACGTTATCAACTCTGAAGGAAGAGTTGAGGTACTTAATTTACACTCGCAAAATATCAGAAAATTACCTGAATATATTAAGGAGCTTTCCGAATTAAAGGTTTTACATGTTGTTGGAAATAAACTTAGATCAATTCAAGAAGCCAGTTGTTTGAAGAATCTAGAAATTCTGGCGGTTCAAGCCAATGAGATAAGTAGTATTTCAGCACTTAAAGGCCTTAATTCTTTGAAGGCCTTATATTTAAGTCACAATCCTATCGTGGATTTAAATCCTTTAGTAGGAATAGATAGTCTGAAAATACTCTCAATTCAAAATGAAAAAACCGTTGACTGCACACCTATCGGATCATTGATTAATTTAGAAGAAATAGTAATAGGGCAAAATGAAGTTAAGAATCCCTTTTTCTTATTAAACTGCAATAAGCTTTCAGAATTATTAATTAGTGGGAGAAGTGGGAAGGCTGAGCTACCTGAGCAGATATATGATTATATTCAAAGTTTGAATTTAGTTAAACTTGATATATCGTTTTTTAACTCGATACGTTTTGAAAGAATAGTAGAGTTATCTCAATTAAAATCATTAGGTGTTACTTTATGTAATTTAAGTAACATCCAAAAAGTATTTAAAATAGAACAATTAGAAAAACTAGACTTAGCATATAATAAAGTTAAGAGTATACAAGAGCTTTCTGAGCTAATTTATTTGCAAAAGTTAGACATTTCCGAGAATCCCGTAAAAGATATCTCACCTATAAAAAACTTACATCTTTTAAAATCAATAAATCTAAGAAAAACTGCTATTACAGATTTGACGCCTCTTTTAGGCTTTAAAATGAATTTTGTTTACGATGAAAACAACAAAAATGAACAATTATCACCACATGAAAATGAAATATTAATCAGCAAGTGTAATAATATTGTTACTCCACCTATAGAAATTGTAAAGCAAGGAAACCAAGCTATACAAAGGTATTTTAAGAAGATAGATGAAGAAGGTGCTGATTATATCTTTGAGGCAAAACTGATATTGGTAGGAGAAGGAAATGCTGGGAAGACATCACTTCAAAGAAGACTAGTAGACAAAAATGCATCATTGCCGAAAGGGAATAGTCGTACAAGAGGAATTGATGTTGTAGATTTTGAAATTGAGCCAAATAAGAATAGTATTCGTAAAATAATTCATATATGGGATTTCGGTGGGCAAGATGTTTATTATCCTGTTCATCGCTTTTTTATTACTGAAAATTCGGTGTTTGTATTACTTGCTTCTTCCCGGCAGACACATCATAATTTTGATTATTGGATACCTACCATTTTTCAGTTTGGTGGTAAAAGTCCAATCATTATTGGTCAAACCTGCCATGAAGGGAACAAAATTTCATGGAATGATTTAAGTGTATACCTAAGTAGCCCATATTTTAATATTGTCAAAACTCAGGCTTTGCCCTACTATGAGCTTAACTTACTTAACAAAAACCAAGGATTACAAGAAATAAAAAAAACTATTATCGGTCAGGTTACTAACTTGCCTCATTATGGTAAAGGTGTGCCAAAGTCATGGGTATTATTAAGAAAAATATTACTAGTAGAGGCAACAAAGATAGCTTGTATTTCATTTGATAAGTTTAAAGGAATGTGTAGGAATTCTGATAGAGAAAGCTTTAGCAGTTTAAACGATATTAAAGATTGCTGCCAGTTTCTTCATGACATAGGAGTAGTACTATGGTATTCTAATCACGAGGAGTTGAGTAATTGGGTCGTCTTACAACCCGAATGGGCGATGAATGCAGTTTATAAAATCATTGATGATGAAGAAATACAAAATCGGCGTGGTAATATTCTGGCTAAAGATTTTAATCGACTATGGGCGCACACAAGTTTTGAAGAGAGACATTTTATATTGAAAAAAATGCTGGAAGTGTTTAAGATCGCTTTTCCCAAAAAGCACAAAAAAGAAGACTATATTATACCAGCTAGGCTCCTTTCGATACCAGATCAGAATAAATGGAAAGAAACCGAGTTGTATTTGCGCATTGAGTATGAATATGAATTTATGCCAAGAGGTTTAGTAAATCAACTAAGCGCCGAACTAAGTAGGTATATAGTCTCGGAAAAAGAAGTATGGAATAATGCAGTAAATTTCAGCTATATAAATAGTGATGCATTGTGCCAAGTAACAGAAGAGTTTTATAACAGAAAAATAATCATCAAGGCTAAAGGTAATGATGCTCGTGGGATAATTATGCTGGTTATGGATGCGTTGAATAATATCATGGAAGATTATAAAGGAGTAAAAACTGAAATCTATGTGCCGTGCATTTGTAGCGTATGTAGAAATCTTAGTATTCCAACTACCTTTCTATATAATAAACTAGTAGAATGGTCAATAAGAAGAAAAACAGAAGTTTTCTGTAACGAGAGTGGGGAGAGCTTGTCTATACAAGAATTACTTTATAATGTTGGTTTGTCAAAAAATGAAACCGAGAGAAAGAATATGCCCGTTCGTAAAACGTTTACAATATTTCTTGCATCGTCTTCTGAGTTAAAAGAAGATCGGGAGCAATTCGAGATATTTATAAACAGAGAGAATAAACAGTTAAACGACAAAGGGATTTTTCTTAGGTTGGAGTTGTGGGAAGATTTTATTGATGCTATGTCCACAACGCGATTACAGAATGAATACAATAAGATAGTAAAAGAATGCGATATATTTGTTAGTCTATTTTTTACAAAGGTGGGTAAGTTTACCAAAGAAGAATTTGAGACTGCATTCGGAGAATTTAGAGAACATGGTAAACCATTGATTTATACCTATTTTAAGAGTGGACAAATAGATATAGATCAAATTAACGAGGCTGATATCCAAAGTAAGGTTCAATTTGAAAACAAGTTGAAGGAGTTGGGTCATTTTAAAACTTCTTATAAGAATATTGATGACCTTAAATATCAATTTAAAAAGCAGTTAGAAAAAGTGCTTTCAAATTTATGACTTCTTCCATACCCAAAGTAACCTTCCTGAGTTTGTTGAAGTGATCAGAATAGCAATATATTATAGCTATCCCTCCTTCACCCACTCCACTGAAAACGACACACACTTTACGGATTTAGCATCCGTTGCCTGATCTTTTTGGTGATGGCTATAGATAGCATGTACCATTCCCGCATCATCCTGAATGACGGAGGGGTAGTGGCTTTGGGCGGCTTTATCTCCTCGGGTGTCCTGTTCCAGGTGGCGGGTCCACTTCCAACTCTTCCCATCATCATCCGAGATAGAAACGGCCAGGCTGTGGCGTCCGTCTACGGTATCGTTATACACCATGAGCCACTCGCCGGAGGCCAGCGTCACCATATCAAAGCCGGAGCCGGGGTTGGGTAAATGGGTATCTTTGGCAATGCTCCAGGTCTGGCCGCGGTCGGTAGATTCGGTGCGCTGCATGCGCTGGGGAGGCGGGCCGTTGTCGCGCAGATAGGCTACCAGGGTGCCATCTTCCTGTTGGGAAATGGTGGCCTGTATGCCAATGCCGCCTACCACGGGGTTGCTGGTCTGCCAGTGCTGCCCGCCATCGTCGGTATAGGCAAAGAGGGTAGTTTCTATGCCATCCGAGTACAGCGGCAGGATGATGCGCTGGTCGAGCAGGAAGGGTTTGTTTTTGGTTTGCCAACCCAAGCGGCGGGAGAGAGGATACCCCAGGGTGGTATTCGTCGGCGGGTTATCGCTGAGAATACGTCCTGAGCGCATCATGTTCTCTCCGTTCGCCAGGCTGTCCACAAATCGTCGGAAGGGGGGCCATCGTTCGTCCAGCTCGGTAGCCTCTTCGGGCGAGAGCCGGGGGCGGATGTCCTGCTGCCAGTAGGTTTCGTACACGTCCATCTGTTTCTTTACGGCGGCTATGAAGGCATCGTCAGGTTGTATGCCGCGTTCGGTGTTGCCGCCGGGTTTGAGTAGGATATTGTCCTGCCAGTGCCAGGAGGGAGCGGCTTCGCCTTCGTAATCTTCGCTGAGGCGGTAGGTGAGGAGGGAGGTTTCCCACTGGTTGGCCAGCACGGTGTACCAGACAAGCCATAGCCGTTCTTGCTGGTCGAGAAAAAGAACAGGGTTAATATCCGGGAAGCCGGGTTGGTCGGCCATGAGGAAGGGTTTGGTCCAGGTGGTTTGGTTTTTGGGTAGGCGGGCACCCATGATGCGTACGTCGTCGGCCCAGCGTTCGCCAGAGCCCTGGAACCAGGCGGCGAGGAGGTCACCGTTGGGTAAGGCTACGATGGTGGGGGCGTGCACGTGTTCTTTTTGGTAGGGGAAGATGAGGGTGGGGGTGTTTGGGGTTTGAGCAAGGAGGAAGGTGGGGAGTAGGAGGGTTAGTATGGTGGTGTAGGTTAGTTTCATGTTTTTTGTCTTCTGTTCAATGCCTATTCGATAGGTGATAGAGATATTTAATTTAAGTTACACCTTATGCTTGCTCTCTTTAAGCTCTTTGTTTTTCTATTGCATGCCCTCTAGCCGGGCGGGCTCATACCGCGCGGCGGCCGCTTTTTCCATCGATGAAAAAGTATGCAAAAAATCTAGGAAACCTTGAAACTCGCTAACGCTCAAACAGCAAGCTTTCCCTTGTAGTGGGGGACATACTTAGGCTAATAATATACATTGCTGATGAGTAAACTATTCTATGTTTATATTATGTGTGTTGGGCCGAAAGCTCAGCGGGCGTGCGTTGGCCTTGTGGGAGGAAGCATTGAGGTTTCTTGATTTTTTCTTTGGTTCGTTTCTTTTGTATCAAGACAAAAGAAATGAACAAGGAGGCTTGACGTTATTTGTAGATAACATATTTGGCATAAATACGGGCTCAGATGAGTAACAGACTTCAGCCTCCTAAGCACATCAACCATTAATCACCTCCATATACCTCGCCATCCAGTAAGGAAGCAAATACTCCGCGCCGGTCAGCTCTCGTAAAGCATTTTGCCCGCCATCCAGCTCAAAAGGGTTCCCGTTATAGCGCATGATCCGTCGTTCATCGTGAGGCAGTAGCTCCTCCGTTACCTGATTACGAAAGCCGGGGTCTTCACGAAACGTCAGGTCTTTCCGGTGGGAGTTCTTCGTATTGTAGCGAATCTGATCGAGGGTGAACTCTCGGAGAAACCATACCGTGGCTTCTTCGTCAAACGAGCCTTCAGTGGCTTTGGTGATCAGGTTCCAGACCGCGTTCTTCTCCGGTCGCTCAATCTCCCAGTGCTGGCGGATCGTCTCCTCGTATTGTCTACGCAGTTCCTCGTTGAAGGCATGGCGGTGAATCACCCAGTAGGTCAGGAAGGCCATCTCATCATCAGAGTGGTTCCAGCCGCCGTCGCCCATCTCGTGGCCCAGGTGCACGTAGCCCGGCGTGGCTTTGATGTCGTGTACATCGATCATAATATTATCGAGGTAGCCGTGTTTCTTCATCATGCGCTCAGCTTCCTTCTTGAATTTCTCGTCTCCGGTCAGGTCATAGGTCAGTTGCAGTCCGGCAATCAGGGTGAGGCTGCCCAGGCGGCGGTCGCCGATGGTGGGAGGGTACCAGTTGATGTATTCTGGGTTCCAGCGTCCCCAGAGTGTAGGTTCCCCATCGGCGTCGACCATATAATAATCATTATCGATAATGTGGTTCATGATGGCCGCCATGAAATCAGCCACCCGTTGTTTTTCCGAATCGTTTTCCGCCAGGAACTCATCCATCAGCGAGGCTACGTAGATATAAGCGACAAACTCATCGCTGCTCGTGTGGCCTTTCCACTCCCAGGCTGTATCCGGGGCATTCCGCCATCGGTCTTTATCCGATACCTTAAACCCTTTCCGCTCAAACGTACGGGAAGGGAACCCTTCCAGCGGATTGATGGAAAGAATGCGCTCAAAGGCTTCGAAGCACTCCCAGGCATTCCGTTTGGCTTTGGGTTCCTGCGTCACCGCATACCGATACGCCTGACTGCCCAGGTAAAAGGCCGACCATAGCCCGTCGTTATCGGTGTCAATCATTTCGCCGGTGGTAATATCGGCCGAGTCGGCCAGGCGCATTTCGGCAATAAAGCCGTAGCGGATGTGGCGTTGACGAATCTTCTTCTCAAAATAGTCAGCTTTCTTAGCCAATGTCATTGGTAGATAATCTACCTTATTCAAACCAGTAGGAGTGAGGAGGTACATATTGCCCTCGCTATCCGAAGCCATATCAATCACCTTATCCTGATCCAGCCAGCGTTTAGAGGAAAAGTAGCGGAAGGCGCTATCGGACTGATGTAGAAAAGCTCCCTGCGGAGTAGCCGCCCAGAGTCCGTCGCGTGTTACGTGCAGGTCGGTGATCTGCGGAACCGGCACCTTGTTGATGCGGGGAGTGGTAATCGTTCCGTCATTGGGAGAAATGCCGTAGTAGCCATCGTGGGTGCCTAACATAAGCTGGTTGCCGTCGAACGCCATGCTGGTAGCGTCTTTGGCCGAATGCAGCTCTTTCCACTCCGTTCCGGCCAGTTGATAAATGCCTCCTTCGGTGAGAGCGAAGAACTGCCCGTCATTTGTCGTTAACGAAAGTATGGAAGCAGCGAGGTCGGGCAGCGAGGTCCAGGCATCTTTCTGATGCACGGCGGTTTGCCTCTCTCCGGCTACCAGCACGGCACCATCGCGGTTCACGGCCATCTGGCTGAATGTGCCTTCGGGCAGAGCGGCGTAGGGTTTTCCGGCGTGAGCATTGGTCAGAAACTGATCGGGATATAAATAGTAGAGGTGGCCGCTCTCTTCCTGAATGGCAATATCCACCGGCACCTTATCCGCCAGCGGACGATAACCGATATCGCGCACCACCTGCTCGTCGATTACCCGGTAAAGCCCTTGGTCGGTGAGCACGTACACAATATCATCGTAATTGACTGCCACTTTCATCAGTTGGGCGGATGCCAGTTCATCGGCCAGGGTGTATTTAACCGATACGGGCTGGCGATAGGTGGTGTCGGGTACGGTGGCCGATAATGGTAGGGTTAGCCACCAAAAGCAGCAAAGCAGTAGTGATGTAGTCAGGTATCTCATGGTTTAGCTAGGTAGGTTTATTTTTCTAATTGATCCCGGCGTTGTTTCAGCTCGCGCCAGGTGGTCATTTTAATGTTATGGTCCAGCAGGTACTGTTGCAGCCGCGGGTCCAGCATGGCTTGCAGATCACCTTCACGGGACAGCCCCGAGCCAGAGATGAAGGGGAATACCTCGGTAGGGTCAGTACAGTGCACAATAAACATGGTTACGCCCGGTTCTAATTCTTCAAATGCTTTCAGAAACTCCTGCACCTTCACTTCCCGCATGTTTTCAATGGTCGGCTCCTGTCCTTCGGGCACCCTCCAGCCGCCGCTGGTATTGTGCAAATCATCCAGCACCGGAAGCCCCACCGCCCAGACCTTCCGGCCAATTTCTTCAGCCCGGTTGAGCACTTCGGGAACGGGTACGTCCATACCTTCCTTATATTGCCCGGTGGCTTTCAGATGCCGGATAGATTCATCCCGGTACTGCTTTCTCAGCATGGTGTTATGCCCGCCCGGCAGCATCACCGGAATGTCATAATCCATGCCCACTTTGATGTAGCGCTCCAGATACTGGTCGGTAGCAAAGAGAGTACCCATGTGCGAGTCCAGGTGCGTTGGGCGGTAGCCCATGCGTACGGCCCGTTCCACCTGCAAGCGAATTTCCTGCTCTACCTCGTTGGCTGAGGCATGAGAGGCGACGGATTCCACGTCGCGCCACATAGCTCCTTCCTCATCTACCAGTCCGGGCACCGTTTGTATTCCGGCCAGGGGACTCCATCGGTAATCCTTCCACTCGGAGGTGAGGGTGAGGTGCAGGCCAGCGTCTACGTCGGGGTGTTCCTGTACGTAGCGAATAAAACTGGCGGCCCAGGGGCAGGGCATCATCACACTAACCGAGTTGGCGAAGCCTTCCAGCGCCTGTATAGCTCCCTGATTCGAGTCAAACGACATCCCCGCATCATCTACATGCATGATGATCACCCGGTCGTCCGGTGCCCAGCCCAGTCGTTCGGCGTAGGTCTGCGCTCGCAGCGTGGTGCTTATTCCGTAGGCAATGAGTAATACGATAAAGACTTTTAGATGCATGAGTCAGATGTTTTTAGACAGTAAGAGGCTTAACAATGAAGAAGCCTGAGAATAATCTCCGATGATGATATGCGCCCCGGCGCGAATGAGTCGCTCTCGTTTAGAGGTGCTCAGCCCGTGCCGCCTTAGCTCGTCTGAGGCAATGCCTACGCACAGCGCCCCCACTTTTCGCCCTTCCCGGATCTCCGAAGGGCCGTCGCCAATCACAATGATTTCTTCGGGAGAGGCCTGTTTTTCATCGAGGAGGTAGCGCAGCACCTTGCGTTTGGCGCTGATGCCATCGGGCTTGGCACCGTGGATGCCGCCGTCAAACAAAGGGCCGTATCCCAGGGTATTGGCTTCCTGCTTCACGTATTCTTCGTCGGTGCCACTGGCCAGAAAAAGCTGTACGGAGGCTTCTTTGAGCTTATGGAGAAAGGAAATAGCCCCTTTAATGGTAAAATCTTCTTCGCCTAACTCGCCCTGCTCAAATTGCCGAATGCGGTGGCCCACGGCATCATTCAATAGCTCTAGAAACCGCTCTTTATAAAACTCTGCCGACTGAATGGTTTCTTCCGGCACATGCCCCTCCCGGTGGATCAGTTCTACCAGTCCTTCCATTTGCACAATGGTAGGCGCACCCGTAGTCTGGCTGATGAGCTGGGCAGTTTTCTGGTATAACAGCGATTGTTCTTCCGATGACAGTTCCGGTAAAGCATCGCCGGCAATGCTCTGTACCATCATGGGTTGCATCAGGTCTTCCCAGCCTTCCCGAAGTACGGAAATGGTGCCGTCGTGGTCCAGCATCACATACTTTACCCGAAGCTCACGAGAGTACTCTTCAACAATTTCAATATCCGTTTCCCGGAAGAATCGAGCCGTTTCAGGATGGGCCGCGCGGTAGGGGTGATGAACGTAGCTGGGTTCGGTCAGGAGTTGCTCAATTTCCTGGGGAGAAGCCGTGCCGGTCTGGTACAGCTTGCGTACCGTGACCGCTGAGGCAGTATTGGCGAGCGTTAGACAGTGCGGTGCTTCGGCCTCGGCAGCCAAACAGGCAGCAAAGGTACTAATGGCGGTATCTCCGGCACCCACGGGGTCAATTTCGCCATCGTGCCAGATGCCGGGTATGCTGAAAAGCTGGTCTTTGTCACAATACAGCATACCGTAAGCACCGCGCGTGAATAGTACCGGAGCCTGTAGCTTTTTACTGAGGGCTTTGGCGTGTTGTTCGCACTTTTCGGTGTGGCGCTCGTCAAAAGGAGGGATCTCCAGCACCCGAGCCGTTTCGGCAGTATTTACTTTCAACGTGATGTGCCGGGCAAACTGGCCCAGGCTACGCATATCGGCTATGAACCGGCACTGAGGAAATTCCTGAGAAAGCTGGTTCAGCGTTTCAACCGCCTTCGGATTGAGCAGAGGCTTGACAAACTGTTGATTGATGAACAGGATATCCAGTGAAGGTAACGCTTCCCTTATCCGGTGCATTAACTGATCAAGCATGGCCGGGTCGGTTTCATTATAAGAGCCAAAGTCCAGGCGGTGGTCTTCTTCCTTGCCCATCATGGGTTTTACATAAGCACAGCTTTGCCATTGGTCTGGCTGGATGAGTAACCCGGCGGTGTCAACCTCTTCGGCATGCAGTAAGTGAAGCAACTCCCGGCCCCACAGGTCTTCGTTGCGCAACCCAAAAGCCTGTATATGTTGTACCCCCAGTGCCCGGAAATTTTTGACCACATTCCCCGCTGCACCAAGATACGTTCGGATGGCTCCGCCCCGGTGTACAATCTTTCCGGTTTCCAGCGAAATTTCGCCCGTATCCTTCTCAATATGGTAGTATACATCTACGGCAAAATCACCAATCACTCCCACGCGCAGGGCAGCTATCTTTTGAAAGAGGTCCGGTAATGCGTTAATATTCATGGTTGTTGTATGAGTAGTGAAGGGTGGAATGAATGTTTGAGTGAGTGTTAGATGACTGATAGTAGGTGTTTATCTGGGTGTAATGTTGTATATGTGTTTGACATTTATAACTTCCAAGCCCCAAGCCCCAAGCCCCAAGCCCTACTCCGTTTCTTTCATTTTTTGAATGGTGCTGGTGGTGGAGTAACCATCAACAAAGTCAATGAGTATGACCTGATCGGCAAATTCTCGGCCTACGACTTCTTCTATCTTATAGTCACCACCTTTCACCAGAATGTCCGGTTTGATCTGCGACAGCAACTCAAAGGGCGTGTCTTCTCCAAATTTGATGACGTAATCCACACAGGCGAGGCTTTCCAATAGATAGGCGCGATCATCTTCATTATTAATAGGGCGACTTTCACCTTTCAACCGTTTGACGGAGGCATCCGTGTTGAGTCCTATCACCAGTACATTGCCCAGGTCGCGGGCTGCCCGCAGGTAGGTGGCGTGGCCCCGGTGCAGAATATCAAAACAGCCGTTGGTGAATACGATTTTCTTTCCTTGCGCTCGCTCTTTTTCCAGTTGGCTCAGTAGCTGTTTCAGTTCTGTTGATGGAGTATAGTCCATATTGTTTGTGGTTAAGGGGTAATGGTTTCTTCAATTTCTTTTAAAAAGATACGCATCTTTTGTTTCTCATCCTCGCTCAGGTTCGCCAGGGGAGGAGCAACCACTCCGGTCCCGATACCCCGCTCGGCCAGCCCGAACTTAATGCCCGAGATCACGCTTTTCCCGTTCTGGTACAAATGGTGGCTGATCTGCATCACCTGCTGGTGTAATGCCTTCGCTTTTTCAAAATGCCGTTTGCGGGCGGCGTCATAGAGGCGTACATAGAGGTTAGGAAAGAGGTTGGCACCCCCGTTTACTCCCCCTTGCGCACCCAGCAGTACGGTTTCCAGTAATAGCTCTTCGGGACCTACCCAATAGCTTTTCTCCAAGTCTTCCCGAGCCATCTGTAACCGGTGAAAGTGCATCAGGTCGCCGGTGCTGTCTTTGTAGCCTACCACGTTGGGTAGCTTCAGCAGTGATAGCACCGTGTCCTGATCCAGAAAGTTGCGGGTATGGCTGGGGATGTTGTATAAAAATAGTGGCAGAGGACTTTCTTCGGACAGTTCGTGAAAGAAATCGTAGAGGGAGGTCTGGCTTGCCGGATAATAAAAAGGCGGGGCAGCTACTACCGCGGTAGCTCCAAGCTGTTCGGCTTTTTTGGCCCATTCTACGGCATTTGCCAAGCAGCTATCGGTAATGCCCACCAGCCAGGGAATACGCGATTCTACTTCCTGACTTACCTGCTCAAGCAGAGCGATCCTGGTTCTTTCCGGCAGACTGGGAGCTTCCCCGGTAGTTCCCAGTACAAAAATCCCGTGTACTCCACCCTCAATAACATGCGTTAGCAGTTGAGAAAGTGCATCGGTGTCCAGCGTCAATTGTTCAGTTAGCGGAGTAATCAGCGGGGGGACAATCCCGTGTAGGTTATAAATAGAGTTATCGGACATGGTGTAGGAAAGTTAATGGGTTTTGAAACGGACTTATCCGGGCACTCAGTTCAGACAGGAATTGCCGGTACGTAAATTTGAAAAAAGCAATGCCGCAGAGAAAGGCGATGGGTAACGTTATTATCATACACTAAAACGAATTTGGGAGCCGGGCATCTCGCCGTGGCTGTTTACAAGAATCCAACTAAGTACCAGAAGTAGTAGTAACAGGGTAACGGCCAGCCGGAGGCCTTTATTAATATTGACCGGTGCTGACAAGGGGGGGGGGGCAAAACGAATGGCGTAATTGCCCAGTACAAAAATTACAATGGCATTGATCCAGTAAAGACCGTCACGCAAAGAGCCATACCCCCACCATGCGCCGGTTAGCAGGTTGCTCAGAGCAATATACCAACCCAGGTACACCATTAGCAACCACCAGCCGTATTCAGATTTCCAGGGTTTCTGTTGATTAATTCGCTGCCAGAAAAACAGGGTAAGCGCAACAATAAGTAAGAGGCTTACGCCCCAGGCCAGACTCAGTTCGAAATTTACAAAGTCAATAGCATTCGCTATCACATTTCGTTCAGCAATGGCTTTGATACTTTCCGAATCAAAACGCTGAACTAAGTTGGTAATTGGCAGCAATATGATCAGAAATATCCAACCGAGTTGATTGGCCTTAATATCGGGATGCCTGCTTCTGGGCCAGTTTTGGGCATATACGGCGTAGGCCATTCCTAGCCCTCCGAAAAAGCCCAGGGAGTATTCCATTACATTCCACCAGTTGAAATCAATGTTGGAGTTCGATCCTACTACTTGCAGAAAGTTGCCAAAAGCAAAACCAAAACCGGCACCCAGGGCTGAATACAGGGCCACCGACAGACTACGGTAAAAATAGCCCCGGTACATAAACCAGCCCAGGGCCAGTGCCGCACCCAGGCAACCAGCCCATAACTCTGAGCGCGGTGGTGTCATGAGCCACTCCAGTTGATAGATCAGTATGCCCCAGATCAGATATCCCCCAACAACCATCTGGGTGATCAGGAGGGGCCAGGCTGGCTTCCGGGTTTCGGATGACTCCAGCGCCAGGCCCGTTAATCCGCCACCAATGAAGCCATATAGGCCACCAATAACAAAGAGCATGCAGAGACCATAGCTGACATTCAGCCAGTCAACACCGCGCCCGTAGCCCACTACGACACCGTAGCTCATCATACCGCCTACTCCCCAACCTAAAGCGCCAAGTGCTACAATAGAAGGAAGGCGGCTGTACCAGTCTTGTCGGCGAGAAAGTATCAATAGGGTTAGTACTCCAATCCCACCAGCCCAGGCGGCTCCGTGCTCATGCCCAAACTGACCCCGAACGGCCCAGGCGGTGCCTAATGCCAGGGCTACCACGAGCCTTTTTATCCAGCTAGCATTAAATCCTTGCATAACCTAACGAGATTGAAAAGCAACCGGGCTTTCAGGAATTTGCTCGGGGGTGCCCATCCAGAATGCAATTTTCTCTCGCTGCCAGGTATATGTTACCGCAATGGTATCTCCGAAGGAGATGATGGCCGGGTAAGAGAATTCATCATCTGGCACTCCTTCTTCAATATCTAGCACCCGGGGCCAGGTTTCGCCATTATCGGTAGATAAGGCGATGGATAGCGGCGCCCGGGCACCCCAGTTTTCGTTATCCCGGTTATAGGCCAGAGCCAGCGTGCCGTCTGCTAATTGAGTTATATCAATGCCGCTGTTGGGGTTAGGTAACGGTGTGCGGTATACGGGCGACCAGGTTTTTCCATAATCCTCAGAGTCGCTACGGTAAACATAGCCAGCCGAGCTACGAAGCAGCATATGCACGTGTCCGGGTTCTGATTCCCACAGGGTAGGCTGGATGATACCCTCACCTTCCAGTTCGGTTCGGTCAATCTCCAGAAAATCGCTTTTCTCCCAGCTTTTGCCCTGGTTGGTACTACGATCTACAAAAGCATCCCAAACCTGATTATCTTCCTGTGATGCGCCAGCCAGCCAGGTACCATCCGAGAGGATGATAGGTTTATTACGGACCGGCCCCCGGCCACCCCGATCCCCCTCTACCAGTTCAGTAGCTTCACTCCAGGTTTCACCGCCGTCGGTTGATGTTTGCACCCAGGTTTCCCAGTGGTCAATCTCTTTGCCTACCTTAAAATACAGGTAAATGGTTTCATCCGGCGCCTGAAATAAGACCGGGTTCCAGTGGGGTTCGTCCCGCAGTTTGGCAACCTCTTCGGGGGTTGACCAGTGATCAGGACGGCCTCGGGAGAGCCAAATGCCCACGTCGTCATCTTTTTCTTCGGTGCCTCCGAACCATGCGACCAGGAACTGTCCGTTGGTATTTCGCAGCAGGGTAGAGGCGTGGCATTGGGGGAACGGCTGCTCGTCCCCGAAGATAAAATCCCGTACCGGTAGTTCAGTTTCAGATTCAGCTAACACTGTCTCGTTTCCCTGATCAGGTTGAGAAGGAGATGAGCAAGCGTTGAGAATATAGGTTACAACAAAGAATGAAGAAGCAAGAAGAGAAGTGCTGCTTAAAAACGCTTTAGGTATTGAAAGGCAAGAGCGTTGACGTTGATTCAATAGCATTGGTTAGGATAGATGAATCATAATGGTACTTACAGAGCGAATTGAAGCAGTCTTTATTGTAAAAGCTTGTTATTGAGGGCTTTATCTGGCTACAGAATGTGCTGGTCAGTTACTTTGGCAGATGCGCTTGAGGCTGACATGGCTTTCTATAAACCTGACAAAAGCAGATCAATGGCAACGATTACCGATAGTGCTGTTTTTCGCTCTTTATTAAGAGGAGACCAGGCAGGAGATAATACCCTCAAAAAAAATACATTTTTTCAAAAAAGGTGATTGCCAAAAACGATTACTTAAAACAGAAAGGTATCAAAGCCAGGGGAGATAAGGAGTAGAGTGTGAGTGAAGCCTTATGGCTTTCCATGGCTTCTCGGAGGGAGGCAATGGAGCGGTAAATGAGGGTGCGAGCGTATTTTACTTCTTTCAGATCTAATACAGTAGCAATTTCATCATAGTCCATTTCTTCGTAAAAGCGGAGGAATACTGCTTCTTTCTGGCGGGAGCTAAGGGAGTTCAGGGCTTTGGTGAGTGAGGCTCGCTGCGTTTCTCCCAGCTCATCAAGCACCAGCTTTTGTTCATAAGAAAGGGTATGAGCTTCGGTTGCCGAACCGCTATCATACGGAGTAAACCGTTGTTGCTTCAGGTGAAGCCGGAGCAGCTTACGCCGGAACGCAACATACAAATAAGACCGAACCTGACGAACATCGCTGAGCGAGCTGTGGCGGGCGTATAGTTCTACGAAGAAATCCTGTAACGTGTCCTGAACCAGTGCTCGGTCGGGCACTAATTGTGAACCATACCGAAATAATTGGGGAAAGAAAATATCATACAACGCGGCCAATGCTTGGGGTGAGCCTTGTTGCAGTTGTTGCCAGTGAGAGAGGTCTTGTTGGTGCGTGTGAGGAGGCATAAAGCAACGTTACGAGATATTCATAAAGTCATTCCGAAAGATAGATAGTTCTCTACACTTTGTGTCTTTGCCCAGATTAACTTTTTATTAACTCTTCATTTAAGTAACGCAAAATTCCTGATACTTCAAACTGCCAAAGGACGGAATGTGTACCTACCCCTATGTTTTTAAGGTAGCTAAGACAGCGTTACAGGAAAAACTAGGAAAACCGTAGTTATTTGCCTCTCATCTCGGTGGATTATTACCAGACTCGTTGTATTTTGGACCGAAAACAAAGAATAATGAGTGATGAGTGAATAATATTAATAGTGGTAGCTCAGGTAGCTACATTATTCACTGGCATCATTCATAAAATACAACAACCTACATCATTTGTCGCACATGACTCACGCTAGAAAAACTCCCTTACTACCTTTTATACTGATTACCAGCCTGTTCCTGATGTGGGGACTGGCTAATAATATGACCGACACCTTGCTGGCTGCTTTCAAGCGGATTATGAGCATGTCGGATTTTCAAACTTCGTGGATACAGGTAGCCTTTTATGGCTCTTATTTCTGCCTGGCTCTGCCCGCTGCGCTGATTATCAAGAAGTTTACCTATAAAAGCGGGGTGCTGCTGGGGTTAGGGATGTTTATTGCCGGTTCGCTGCTGTTTTACCCCGCCAGCCAGACTATGGTGTACGGGCACTTCCTTGGCTCGCTGTTTATTCTGGCCGGTGGGCTTTCTATTCTCGAGACTGCGTCTAACCCTTATATTATTGCCATGGGGCCGGAAGAGAGCGGTACGCGGCGGCTCAACCTGGCACAATCGTTCAACCCTATTGGTTCTATCATCGGGGTGCTGTTGAGCAAACTATTCATCCTCTCTCAACTGAATGAAGCCAGTGCCGAAACTCGAGCCGCTATGAGCCCCGACGAATTACAAGCTATTCAATCGCAGGAGCTGGCGGCGGTTATGGGGCCGTATGTGGGGGTAGCGGGTATTCTGCTGCTGCTGTGGATCACCATTGCGGTTACTCGTATGCCCAAAGCATCCGATGCGGATACCTCGCTAGACATTGGTGCCACTGTGAAGCGGTTATTAAAAAATTCTAATTACGTATGGGGAGTGGCAGCGCAGTTCTTTTATGTAGGTGCCCAGATTTGTGTGTGGTCATTCACTATTCGTTATGTAATGCAGGAGCTAAACATTAATGAAGACGAAGCGGCATCTTATTACCTGGCTGCGTTGGTTCTCTTTACTATCTCCCGCTTCATCTGTACTGCCCTTATGAAATTCATTGCTCCGGGCAATCTACTGGCGATACTTTCTATTTTAGCCGTTCTATGCACCTTCATTGTTATTGTAGCGGGAGGCTACGTGGGAGTATATGCTCTGGTAGCCATTTCCGGTTGTATGTCGCTAATGTTTCCCACCATCTACGGACTGGCAGTTCGAGGTTTGGGGGATGATACTAAAATTGGCGGATCGGGGCTGATTATGGCGATTTTAGGGGGAGCTGTGATTACCTCTATACAGGGACAGGTGTCTGACCTCACTCAGAGTATCCATCTGGCCTACATTGTACCGCTGTTATGCTTTGTGATAGTAGCTTTCTACGGGCGGATTGCCCGACGAAAAGCCAAGACTTTATTGACTTCTGCTGAGTAGTGATCTTCATTTAGTAGGGCTTTTTGTGGGTTTAGTAACAATATAGCGTTTGAGACATCTCTGTAGACTGTATAATGCTGTGTGGCTCCCGGACAAATAACACTCCATTAACAAAAAAGAAGGCTCAACGTAAACGCGAGCCTTCCATGTTCTTCGGTAGGTGAACCTCCGATTATAGCTTTTGAATTGCTTCCTGGATGGTTTCATTACCACCGCCGATGATCTCAAAGTTTTTTCGGTAGGTATGGGTATTGTTCAATGCCTCTACCAGGGTATACGCTACATCAGAGCGAGAAATCTGCCCGGTTTTATCTTCCAGGTGCTCGCGAGCAATAATTCGCTGGCTTTCGGGATCATCATTCAGGGTACCAGGCCGGATGATGGTGTAATTCAATGAGCTTTTCTCCAGTCGTTTATCTGCTTCAGCCTTGGCTTTCAGGTAAGGGACAAGCTTTTCCGGTCCCTGTTCGGGAGCATCAGTACCTACGGCACTAAGCATGACAAAACGCTCTACGGAGTTCTTTTCGCATGCTTCAATCACTTTAATGGCTCCATCGCGGTCAACTGCCCAGGTTTTATCTTCTCCGGTATGGGCACCCGACCCGGCGGCGAAAATAACGGCATCGCACCCTTCTACGGCAAAGGCTACATCATGTTCCAGGTCGGCCACTACCGGAATGGCACCTCTTTTTTCAAATTCATCAGTCTGTTCGGGTTTGCGTACCATCGCCCGCACGGTATGCTCTTTTTCTATTAACAGCTCCACGATCTGGGTTCCGGTTTGCCCATTGGCGCCTACAACTAAAACTTCCATAGTAATATCATTTGGGTTATAAGTAAAAAAATAAGGATGCTGCTTTTCAGCGATCCTCTGCTGTTACAACTGAGGAGTGAGGGGAATGTTAGTGGTAATGTCAGAACCATTACGAAGTGCAATCAAGAAAGCATTAGCAAGTGGGCTTGGGAGGAGGAGGAAGGGTAGGAGGCGGGAAGCAGTAAGTGGTAGGCTGCCCGGCGGTTGGCAGTATGTCAGGCAATGACAGGTTACTAGTGTATGATGGTGCATTGAGGCAACTTTAATCGGTGACTTGCCACCTATGGTAGTATGCTAACTACGTACCGCGGAGTTGTCACCGCCAATATCATTCGTTTTTACCAAATTGATTGTACTTAGACTCTTATTTCTCTTAATGACGTGGCAGGAGGAAGGTCTCCCCGTACGACCTCCTGCTAACCGCCTCCGGCAGCACTCATCAGGCTTTAGATAGAAAATGGGCTCTTACCAACTATCAGAATAAACTCTATTATTGATACTGTTTTTTGAAAGATTTTACGTGTGCAACTACCAAAGAGTATTTGTAATTTCACCACGTGAGTGATTACCTGCTGTTCGTAGACACTGAAACTTCGGGTTGGCCAGAAGACTGGCACCAGCCCTATTCTGCTGAAGGAAACTGGCCTTATGTGGTGCAGGTAGCCTGGACCATTTATACCAGTGATGGAGAAGCAGTGAAAACCGAGAACCATTTTATCAGTAATGATGATTTCAGCATATCGCCTACTTCCCAGCAGATTCATGGTATTACCCGGGAGTTTTTATTAAGGGAAGGCTTGGGGAGAGAAACTGTTTTTCAAATTTTAGCAGATGATTTGCAGCAATACCAACCTCTGGTTATTGGATACTTCACCCAGCTGGATTACCATATGATTAGTGCAGAATTTTATCGCTCTGGTATAAAAAGTTGTCTGGCTGAGCTTCCAATTTTCTGTGTGATGAAAGCGGTGGGCGCTTACGCCTATTTTCCCCAGAAGAAGTACCTGTCATTAGACCGGCTTTATGAGAAATTGTTTCATAAGCCATTGCTGAAGCACCATAATGCACTGGCTGATACTCAGGCTACAGCTCAGTGTTTTTTTGAACTGCAAGCGCAGGGACGTATTAATGAGCAGGTTATTGCCCGGCAGCAACCTTTTGAGAGAGTGATGAAACCCAGAAAGCGTAGTAGTAAAGAGTTTCAGGCTTTGTTAGCCTTATTAATATTACTTGCTATTCTTTATTTATTCTTGAATTAACGTACCATTTTAAGATAAAGCCGGCTGCTCTAAGTAGTACTTGATAAATGATTAATCCGGATGAGCAGAAAAAGAGCCGGTACCTGCTTATCAGATATCAGCTCTTTTAATGTTAATTTGACTCAGGGAACTACCGCATCGCCGTGTGTCCTTCCTGATCGTGCATCAGTTCCAGTTCACCCTTTGGCAGCTCTTTCAGAGCAGCGTCCGCCTGATCGCCTTCTTGGGCAAACTTTTTACAAATGGCTTCGTCTATACCTGTGCCACCACCCGTTACGATGGCTGCTTTTACTCATCTTCTTAGTTTTTATAGGTTATTCATTGCGTTTTGTATTCTTTTAAATGGAAGGGGTACCGCCGGTTACTTCTACTGTAGAGCCGGTCATGTAACTGGAGTCCTGAGAGGCTAGCAGCACGTAGACTGGGCCTAGTTCAGCGGGTTGACCGGCCCGTTGTAATGGAGTATTCTTTCCAAACCTTTCTACATGTTCGGCCGACATGGTAGAGGGAATTAGCGGGGTCCAGATAGGTCCCGGAGCTACGCAATTTATTCGTATGCCTTTCTCGCCCCATAGCTGTGCCATACTGGCGGTGAAATTCTGAATGGCGGCTTTAGTAGCTGAGTAGGCGACTAGTTTAGGAGGAGCTTTGTAGACATTGACTGAGGAGGTATTGATCACGGTGCTGCCCGGTTTCAGATGGGGTTCCGCGGCTTTGCACAAATAGTAAATCGCGTAAATGTTAGTCTTGAAAGTTCTGTCCCATTCGTCGGCAGGAACCTCCTGCAAGGATTCACGCTCCATCTGAAATGCGGCATTGTTTACCAGGATATCCAGCCCACCGAGTTCTTCAACCGCTTGCTCAATGATTTTTTTGCAGTGCGTTTCATCCTGAATGTCGCCCTTCACTAATACGGCCTTCTGGCCAGCTTCTTCTATATATCTGGCAGTTTCCTTGGCATCATCATCTTCGCTCAAATAAGAAATCAAGACATCCGCACCTTCCCGGGCAAATGCAATCGCCACCGCTCTGCCAATTCCTGAATCGCCACCGGTGATGATCGCTTTACGTCCGGTAAGCTTACCCGAACCACGGTACGATTCTTCGCCGTGATCGGCCTTGGGGTGTAAGTCCGCTTCGGTGCCTGGCACGGATTGTTGCTGTTTTGGGAAAGGCGGTTCCGGATATTGTTTCTGCGGATCTTGGGTATTAGACGAGTTTTTTGAATTCGTTTCCATAGTTTAAAAAAGTTAAAGTGTGAGAATCTACTGCTCAAATACTAAATGTGATACTGCGCAAGTACAATGCTGCTATTCTTAGGGAAAAATCTGCTTAGAAAGCACTAAGGTTTTATCAAGTAGTCTCTAAAAAAATTAAAATATCAAACTGTTGATGATCAGAGAGTCATCAGGTTATAACGCGTGCCTGATTGCTAATGGTAACAACAGAAACAGCCGGGTGTTTTAGCCAGTTTATAAACCTTTCGTTTATTAAGGATTGTTTATCAGTTGTACTAATGAGCATTCTATAAGCATTTTATAGATCGTTACTCAAAACTGATAGTAAGAAGTACGTTATTTAGGCAAGCCGGCTAGAAATGCATACTATAATCCAGCATAGGCTATGGGCGAGTCTATGCTGGATAGTTTGTGATTTGAACCTTACACAAAGTAATAGTGCGTAATTACTGATCAGTTTTCTTCAAATATTTTCTGAAGCATCTGACCTAATTCTTTCATGCTGGATGCAGTGGCAAAAGCTCCTTCCTTTCGTACCGTCTGATCATGACCTTCGGGAATGTGACTGGCAGCGAGAAAGCCGATGACTTGCATCCCCGCTCGGTGAGCGGCCATCACGCCACTCTGGCTATCTTCCACTACCAGGCACTGGGCAGGGTCAACGCCTAGCTCACTGGCGGCTAGCAGGTATACATCAGGGGCTGGCTTGGGGTGTTCAACCATCTCGGCTGAAAAGATTTTTTTGCCAAATGCCTCGGTAAGGCCCGCTAGTTTTAGCGAAGAAATAACGCGGGCTAACCGGCTGTTTGATACTACGGCTTTGGTCACGGGTATTTCGCCGATGGTTTCTTTCACTCCCGGAATGGGCTGTAAGTCATGGTCCAGCGCATGCTCAATTTCTAAACGGAGCTTGGAAAGAAAGTCATCGGGCAGCTCAATCTGGTAATTTTGCTGAATAAGACTAAGAATATCCTGCTCTACTTTTCCGGCAAACGCTTTAGCATATTCCGGCGGGCTCATCTTAAAGCCGTAAGGTTCCAGCATGCGTAAGGATACCTGAGAAGCTAAGATCTCACTATCTACTAAAACGCCATCGCAATCAAAAATAACAGCTTGTATGGGTTGGGTTGGTTTTTCCATTAATAAAAAAAGACTGAGTGAATAAATAAAAGACCGATTGAGGGAGTTGGTGAATGATGATTGATGCAAAGGTAGCAAAACTCTTTAACCCTGTTTGGTTAAGAATTTGTTAATCCCAGTTACCATTAAAATAACGTGTGGGTGAAGGCAACCTTGATCTTCAGCTGAAACTTTTCAATCGTCTTGAATATTTCTTTAAGCGTGACCTGCTCAATACTGGTCAGGCTTTTTGGCTCCAGGTAATTATCGGGTGCTGTACGGTCCTGGATGATCTGCATGGCTTGTTTTTTCAGACGCATGCTCATCAGGTAATAATACGCCTGCATCAACTCCTGGTATTCCCTCTCCGTGAAGATTCCCTCATCTCGCAGAGCTTCTAGTCGCTCCCCGGTGTTCGTCTTGAAGATTCGGTTTTTCAAGGCATACACCCGTACCAGATCCACAATGGGGGTCATGGCTTTTTTTAGATTAAACACCTTTTGAGAGTTTTTGGTAAACGTGCGAATAGATTTGAAGAACGTCAGCGGTGGCTCGTACTGCAGGGCGTTATTAGCCATCTGGTAGAGAAACCGGTTTAGCGGGCGCTGCAACTGCTCATCCAGAAAGATGCGTAGTTCGTCCATGATATGCTTGTCACCGTATAGGTAGCGGCAATCAAAAAAGGTAGCAATATTCATTACTGCCTCTGGCATCGATTCGTTGATCCACTGTTCGTAGTTCCGTTTCCAGTGTGATAATGAGTGAGTCCATTTGGGGTTCTTGGCCATAAACCCTCCGGTGCAGTA
Source organism: Roseihalotalea indica (assembly GCF_022458895.1). The sequence goes on from NZ_JAINFL010000005.1 coordinate 317,378, forward strand.
GCTAAAACCGATATAGTCTAATCGTTCGGAAACCTTATCAGCAAAAGCCAGAAAATACTGGCGAACCCGTTCTCGCTGCTCATTGGCTTTATCCTCGTAAATAATGGCATTATCCTGATCGGTTTTAAGCGTTTGCTCTTTACGCCCTTCACTTCCCAGTACCATAAAAACGAACTTAGCCGGTGGCTCTCCCATTTCAGCAATGACCCCTTCAATGACTTTCTGGGCGATCGTATCTGATACGGTGGTTACTACCTGGTTTACAATTTCAGCTTTGATACCACTGTGAAGCAACTGGTTGATCACTTCCGGCATCTGAGCCCACTTTTCTTTCAGCTCATCTGTCGAAACCGCAAGCTTTACCGACTGAATAAAAACAAAAGGCGATTGACCACGCTCGCTCAACAACCGACCTCTGCTGATCATGCCCCGGTAGTTACCATCGGCTTTTATCAGTAGAAAGCGGGTGTGCGTTCGGAACATCAACAAGAGGGCTTCGGTGATAGACGCCTCCTCATCAATGACTACCAGTTGCCGGTTCATTACCTGTTCAACGGGCAGATCCACGTTTTGCTTCTTAGCTACTACATGGTTTCTTAGAGTAATATCCGTTACATAACCGACAATATGCTGCTGCTCATCTTTTACAAACAGACAACTAATATTTTGTTCGGCCATGATGCGAGCCGCCTGAAAAATGGGGGTTCGACTGGTGCAGGAAACAACCGGGCGATATTCCAGGCTGCCTATCTTTCGTTGATTCGTATCCTGTTGATACGCCAGGGCATCGATTTCGTGTTGCAACTCTACCATATCCAATAGATCTTCTTCTTGAGCCTCTGATAATTCAGAGTTTCTTTCTATGGGCTTATCTATGATGGGCATTGTTATCATAGTATGAGTGTTTCTGTTTTTTACATGAAGAATGCAGGAGCAACCTGAGTGATAGTTGATCAGCGTTGCTCCTACATTTGGGTATTCAGTTTGATGTTAATGTATCGGTTACCAGTGGTAAAAGGCGGCCTGAGTTCTTCTGCCCCAGGAGGATATTACCGTCTTTAACCGTAACGATAATGGGGCTTTCTTCTGCTGCTCAGGTAATAATTCATGGCTTACCTGCTTAACTCCCTCGATGGTATATAAAGCTTCTGGAGCAATTTTTTCCAGGTTACTTAGCAACGTGCCCAGTCGGTTACGCTTGCATACAGTAAATAACACCTGAGTATTGCCCGACTGATCGTTGGCATCTACCATAGAGTACCGGAACTGTTTCTCAATCAGGTAAGTAAACAGGGCAGAGGGTATGTTTTTACTGATGATTCGCACCAGCACACTGCCGTAGGCCATCTTCTCCTCAATCCACATGCCTGCGTACGTACCCGTGGCAAAACCGGCAGCATACATAAAAAAGGCTGGCATATTGCTGGCATCCTGGATGATCCGGGACAACGCCACAATAGTGATGAATGCTTCAATAAAACCCAGGATGGCCGCCATGCGTCGGGCATTATTAACAACAAACATCAGCTTCACGGTGGCTACCGTAACGTCTGCAACCCGAGCCAGAAAAATTAATACCGGGAGCAGTATATAACTGATTATATCAAAATCGATCATAATGATTTCCTTTACAATGTGATTTTTTACTATGCAGAATCAACCCCCGTTTGCGGGAGCTACGCGAATCACTGCTTCATTTTGGCGGTGGCCAATGCATCATGAAAATTTTACGGAATAACCTGACTTACTAGGTTGAGAAGAGATGTAGTGCAGGTAAATAGGGTAGGTTTAGATAATCAACATTTCAATGCACACTCAGTTTCTTCAGCATGTCATGGTTATTGTAAAACTCATGAACACTGCCACTGCCAAAACTACTAATCGCTGATTCTTACTTAATTTGGTTTAACTTACAATTACCCAAATTTACGGATAAACGGTGGATATGTTGCAAATAATTAAAAATAAAAGTCTAAAAAATAAAATATTGATATAAAAACATTAGTAAGATTATAAATATAGCAAATAAGTGTGAAAGTGTGTTAATAGGTGGTTACATAAGCAAGTGGTTTCAACAAATTTGTAAAAAAGGTAGGGTTATATTGCAAGAAGTGTAATGAAAGTCTTTTGAGAGAAAAACTAGCTTTGAGCGCTATGAGAACAACTTTTTTGGCAATAATTCCCTAAATTTTTTCTCAGCGCTTGATAGTAGTTGCTATTTTAGCAACAAGTGCTTCCGGCAATGGGGCAAATTATTCGTTTTCGGTCTGAAAAAACAAGCGATTAATAATTCAATAATGTGTCTCTTCGAGCTAAACTTTCTCGTCCGGAAAAAGTAGTATCTGTAAAATAGATAAACCAACAACCCATGAGCAACCGTAGTGTGGAGTCGGCGAAAATTGTGCGGGTAGGCGAAGATGAAGAAGAGGAACTCAGAGATCTGGTGGCGGTAGAAGAACCACTGGCTATTCGGCTGGAATACGGATTAGAAGGCCAACGGCAACAGCGCGATTTATCAGTAACCATGCGCACTCCCGGCCATGATTTTGAACTGGCTCAGGGGTTTTTATTCACCGAAGGTATTATCCGAAGTGCGCGGGATATTAAAAGCATCCGCTACTGCCAGCGTGCCAAAGACGCTTCGGATGCCGAAAATATAGTGCGAGTCAACCTCTCACCTGATTTGCCTTTTGACTGGAAAAAGCTGCAACGAAATTTCTATACTAATTCCAGCTGTGGGGTCTGCGGTAAAACGTCTATCGAGTCAATCCAGACGTTGTGTTCTCCCGTTATATCAGACTCGTTTTCAGTTTCCTCGGAGGTCATCCATCAGGCACCCCGTGCGCTTAGAAAAGCCCAGCTAATTTTTGAGCACACAGGTGGGTTACATGCCGCCGGTCTTTTTTCTCAGAATGGAGAATTACTACTTTGGCGAGAGGACATCGGTCGGCATAATGCATTAGATAAACTCATGGGAGCGGCACTATCTGAGTTTCAACTTCCCCTGAGCCAATACTTTATTTTACTAAGCGGTCGCATTAGTTTTGAACTAGTGCAAAAAGCTTTGATGGCAGGAGTACCTCTGCTCGCAGCGGTGGGAGCCCCCTCCAGCCTGGCTGTGCAACTGGCCCAACAGTACGGAATGAGCCTTCTGGGTTTCGTTCGTAACCGGCGTTTTAACATTTATAGTGCTCCCCAGCATGTAGTCATACCTCAACCTAGTCTCTAACCCAAATAAGTTATGTCAGATACCAACAAAAAACCGGACCAAGCCTACGATGAGCAGTTTGAGATAAAGCTGACGCGCCCTAAGAAAGTAGCCGCTGGCATTACGGCAGTAGCAAGTTCGGCCCGGCATGTATACGGGGAGGTAGGCGTGGTTGAGGGTACTAAGCTTATGACAAAAATTAACCAGTTTGATGGGTTTGATTGCCCCGGTTGTGCCTGGCCTGATCCGGATGAAGACCGCTCGCTGGCTGAGTTTTGTGAGAATGGTGCCAAAGCCGTGGCCGAAGAGGCTACCACTGCCCGGGCGGATGCCGCTTTCTTTCAACAACATGCGGTAGCTGTCCTGGCCGAATGGACCGACTATGAACTGGGCAAAAGCGGCCGCATTACCGAACCAATGGTGCTTCGACCGGGCAGTTCGCACTACGAGCCGATTGCCTGGGATGATGCTTTTCAAATGATCGGAAAGCAGCTACAGCAACTAGCTTCACCCAATGAAGCCATCTTTTATACCTCGGGGCGAACCAGCAACGAAGCCGCATATTTGTATCAGTTATTCGTTCGGCAATACGGTACTAACAACCTGCCTGATTGCTCCAATATGTGTCACGAATCCAGCGGAACGGGCTTATCAGAAACGGTAGGAATCGGGAAAGGCTCGGTAACGCTGAATGATTTTTATGAAGCAGAAGTGATCATGATTATGGGTCAAAATCCGGGTACTAATCACCCGCGTATGCTATCTGCGCTACAGAGAGCAAAGAATAATGGAGCGAAGATTATCTCAGTCAATCCTCTTCCGGAAACCGGACTGATGAATTTTAAAAACCCACAGCATCCGCTGGAAATGGTCAGTACCGGAACCTCACTGACTGATGTATTCCTCCAAGTACGTATTAATGGTGATGTGCCGCTGCTGAAAGCGATGATGAAGCTGCTTTTGGAGAAAGAAGCCGAGGCACCGGGTACGGTATTGGATCAGGAATTTATTCAGCACAAAACGCACGGGTATGAAGCTCTGCTGGCGGATTTGGATCGGTATGATCTTCATGAGTTGCTTCAGCAAACCAGCATTGATCGGCACACCCTAGAGCAGGCAGTAGAGATATTAGCCACTAGAAAAAAAATTATTGTGTGTTGGGCGATGGGCCTCACCCAACATAAAAACGGGGTGGATAATGTGCGCGAAGTTGTCAATTTATTATTGATGAAAGGCAGTATCGGCAAACCCGGGGCGGGAACCTGTCCGGTGCGAGGGCACAGCAACGTGCAGGGTGACCGTACGGTAGGTATCTGGGAAAAGCTCAAGCCGGAGCTGGCTGAAAAACTCAAGGAATACTTCCAATTTGATCCACCTACCGAAGAAGGTTATAATACTATGAATGCCATTGAGGCAATGGCGAAAGGCAAGGCTAAGTTCTTTATGGGAATGGGGGGGAACTTTGTGTCAGCCACCCCCGATACTGACTACACGGCCAAGGGCTTACAACAGTGCGACATGACAGTGCACGTATCTACCAAGCTTAACCGCAGCCACGTGATGCATGGAAAGACGGCGTTGATTCTGCCCTGCCTGGGCCGTACCGAGTTAGACAAACAGGAAAGCGGTACCCAGTTTGTGACGGTGGAGAATTCAACCGGAGTAGTCCACCAGTCGCAAGGTGGGAAAAAACCAGCCTCTGAGCATCTGCTGAGCGAACCTAAAATTGTGGGCGAACTAGCTAAAGCAACATTGGGAATGAGTACTACCGTAGACTGGGATGCGATGACTGCCAACTATGACACCATCCGGGATGCCATTGAGCAAACCGTGGACGGTTTTGGTGATTACAATCGGCGGGTACGCCAGCCTGGTGGTTTTTACCTGCCCAACGGTGCCCGTGAGGGTAACTTTAAAACGGATACCGGTAAAGCCAATTTTACGATTAACGAACTGCCTGATCATCCCATGAAGAAAGGTGAGTTCCTGATGATGACCATCCGCAGCCACGACCAGTACAATACTACCATCTACGGAATGCACGACCGCTACCGGGGCATTCATTACGAGCGACGCGTAGTGCTGATGAACCCCGACGATATGAAAGCGCAGCAGCTTCAGAAGAAAGAAGTGGTAGATTTGGTGAGCGAGTACGACGGCGTAGAGCGGGTTGCCGAACACTTTTTGGTGATTCCGTACCGTATTCCTTCTCAATGCGTAGCTACTTACTTTCCGGAAGCTAATGTGCTGGTTCCGTATAATCGCTCAGCCCGCGGAAGTGAACAACCCATTTCCAAGTCCGTAGTTATCCGCGTTCGCCGCAAGGAATCCTAACCAATTAAAGGCTTCGGAATTTTCGAGCAATCAGCATCTTTAGACTTTCAGTTTTCAGACTTCCGAAGTCTCCCACAGCACCTCCACCCAAAGCTATTTCCCTGGCGACAAACTGTAATGCCTTTTTCAAAGGGTGTAATGCTATTTTGTGCCTTTAAAAGGCTGACTTCCGCTCGTAAGAATCTTCTCTTCTCCACTAGTAAGCGCAGGTTGTGGTTAACGTTATTGGCTGCTTTAACAATCCTGAACCAATAGAATCTTTTTTTGACAATTAGATGCAGGGTAGTACAGGATAGTATGTAAAAAGTGTGTGTATATATTATAATCAAATAAGGTGGTAGGTGGTTGTATATATTTTTTAAGCTTATTTTTTAGAATTTGCTCGAGAAATTTTAGGCGCGAAGTGCTATATATAAGTAGCTAACTCTTGCTTCAGTTGCTTGCCGTCAAACAGACATTTTTTTTCATCTAATCCTATAAAGCATGCACCCAAAATTACAAAACAAAGCCTCCGCTTCCTCAACCAAGGGACATGATCCCGGTAAAATGCTTCCTGGCAAATCGCCCCAATGGGTATATCATTACCGAGAGCTCTGCCTGGTTTGCATCCTATCGCTTTTCTTCACTTCCCTTCATGCCCAGCGGCACATGGAAGATCTGGATCGGGGCGTGGTTGCTGTGAGAACCAGCAGCGATTCAGTATTTGTCAGTTGGCGATTGTTCGGAAAGGACCCTGCGGACATTGCCTTTAATTTGTATCGAGGCGAGACGAAAGTTAACCCATCGCCTATTACTGATGCAACCAATTATACGGATAACACCAGTGAAGATGGATCCTATACCGTACGGCCGGTGATCGACGGGCAGGAACAAGCTGCTTCGGCTCCGGCATCGGTGTGGGCTAATCCCTACCAAAGCGTGCCCCTCCAGCAACCACCCGGCGGCACCACTCCCGATGGTGTAGAGTATACCTATCGGCCAAATGATGTGAGCGTGGGCGATCTGGATGGCGATGGAGCGTATGAACTGGTGCTAAAGTGGGACCCCACCAATGCGAAAGACAATTCGCAGAGCGGCTATACCGGTAATGTATTTATTGATGCTTATGAACTGGACGGAACCCAGCTATGGCGGATTGATCTGGGAGTCAACATCCGGGCGGGGGCGCATTATACTCAGTTTATTGTGTACGATCTGGATAGTGATGGTAAAGCCGAAGTAGCCTTTAAAACAGCCGATGGCACCACCGATGGAGTAGGAACCGTCATTGGAAATGCCGGTGCTGATTATCGCAACGATGGTGGATACATTCTGTATGGCCCTGAATACCTGACCATCTTTAATGGCGCTACCGGGGCCGCTATGGCTACTACCGATTACATACCGCCCCGCGGACGTGTCGGTGACTGGGGTGATGACTACGGTAACCGGGTAGACCGTTTTTTAGCCGGGGTAGGGTATTTCGATGGCGAACAACCCAGCTTGCTGATGACCCGAGGCTACTACACCCGCTCCGTACTCGTGGCCTGGGACTGGCGCAACGGACAATTATCTCAACGTTGGGTATTTGATTCTGATGTGGCGGGAGATAGCTACGCCGGGCAGGGTAACCATCAGCTAAGCATTAACGATGTGGATGGTGATGGCCGCGATGAAGTAGTGTTTGGTGCGATGACAGTAGACGACGACGGAAGCGGTTTATACACTACTGAACTGGGGCATGGCGATGCGATGCACGTAGGGGACCTGAATCCGGAACGGGAAGGGCAGGAGATCTGGAGTGCGTTTGAGTCACCGGGTGCCTACGATGGTAACGGGCTTTGGATGCGCGATGCGGCCACCGGAGAGAAGCTCTGGGGCGTGCCCGCCACCGATGATGTTGGTCGGGCGATGACTGCTGATATTGACCCACGCTATCCCGGTTACGAAGCCTGGGGAGCCCGCGGCAACCTCTATACGGTAACGGGAGAAGAAATTGGCACCAACAAACCCTCCATGAATTTTGGTAGCTGGTGGGATGGGGACTTGCAACGGGAGCTTCTGGATGGGCCAACCATCAGCAAATGGAATTATACCGCTGGTGCTTCAGAAACTCTGGTGGATGCCAGCATGTACGGAGCAGTTCAGAACAACGGCACCAAAGCCAATCCTGGCCTCAGTGCCGATATTATGGGCGATTGGCGGGAAGAAGCCATCTACAGCCATAGCAACAACAGCGAACTTCTGATCTTTACCACCACAATTCCAACGTCTTATCGGTTTTATACCCTGATGCACGACCCGCAGTACCGGGTAGCGATTGCCTGGCAGAATGTTGCCTACAATCAGCCGCCTCATACCAGTTTTTATCTGGGAGAAGGTATGGACGCACCACCAATTCCCAATATTGCGTTGGTAGAAGATGACACAACCGGAACTCCCATTATTTACCTGGCTGCCAGCGAAGGCGATGCTCGGGTAGACTTAAGTTGGTCGGTCACTGATGTTGAACTAAGTAACTTGGAGGTATATCGCGATACGGACCCGGACCCTGATGGACGAGCACGCATTGCCTCCTTGAGTGGAAGTAGCCGAACGTACAGCGATACCACCGTGCTAAACGACTCCACCTATTATTATTGGATTAAAGGAAAGGATGCCGATGGCAATGTGACCAACTCCAATTCGGTAAGCGCCACGCCCCGTGAGGATACCGGCGGTCCGCAGCTTCCGGGCATTGCCCTTACCGTAACTGCGGCTAACGCTCAGTTAGAACTCAACTGGGAGGTTACTTTACTTGAACTAACGGGGATTGATATCATGAGAGATACCGACCCCAACCCTAGTGGTAGAGGGAGGATCGCATCCATTGATGGAAGTGCCCGAAGCTTTAACGATACCAATGTGCAGAATGGCATCACCTATTATTATTGGGTAAAAGCAACGGATACGGCAGGCAGTGTCTACAATTCAAACGAGGCCCATGCAACAGCCGTGGTAGAAGATAGCTCAGGAGTGGCAAATGTAACCTTAGAAGCCTCTGCCGGTGTTTCTCAGGTAGCGTTAAACTGGATCGTTTCTAATATTGACGTAGCTAATCAGGAGGTATACCGGGATACTGACCCTGACCCGAATGGTAGAGCAAGGCTAGCTTCTCTAGGCGCAGAAATCAATAGCTTTACGGATACAACGGCTCTGAATGATTCTACTTACTACTACTGGATTAAAGTAACAGACGTCAATGGGGGGGTAACGAACTCGGATGCTGCCAGTGCCACCCCTAAGGCGCCACCCAGCGTGGTATTGGAGGCCAGCGGTGGGGAGGCTCAGGTTGAACTAAACTGGGTGGTGTACAACACCGAAGTAACCTATCAGGAGGTATACCGGGATTTGGACGATGATCCTAGCGGAAGGACTCGTATTGGCAAACTAGATGGAACTGCCCGATCCTATGTTGATAGCACTGCCGAAAATGGAATAACTTACTACTATTGGATCAAAGCCCGAGATACTAATGGGGAAAATATTAATTCAAATGCCGCTAGTGCTACCCCCATACTTACCAACCCGGAAGGCTTCTATGTTATTACCGCGCGCCATAGTGGGAAGGTACTGGATACAAACCAGCCCTGTGGGGATGAACCATGCTTTTTCGGCAATGTAATCCAAAAGGAAGCCGGTGCCAGTAATACGCAAGTATGGATGATCAACCCTGAAGGTAATGGATACTACAGCATCATCAATGTTGCTTGCGATCAGGCGATGAGTGTATCGCTGCTATCCAAAATTTTTAAAGGAAGCACAGTTTTTCACTGGGGATATTTAGGGCTGACCACCCAGCAATGGGAGATCAATAACCTGGGAGATGGCTATTTTAGCTTGATTAACCGCTTTAGCGGGCAGGCGGTTAGTGTTCATCAAGGCTCTATTTCGGATGGAGCTAATGTCAAACAAAGCGATTATACGGGGGCTGACTATCAGCAATTCAGTTTAACCGTGGCTCCGGCCAGTGCCTGGGTAGCCCATCAGACAACCAAGAAAAATAAAGCGGGATTGTTAGAACCGGCAACTCAGGAACTGGAGGGCTATGATGTGCCTACTGTAGTATATCCGAACCCTTCTGCTGAGGTATTTACCATTGAAACAGGCGGTGCCTTTGCGTATCAAATTGTAGATCAGCTGAGCAGAGTAGTAGAGCGAGGGACGGCTGAACGTTCCGCCAGGGTAGGAGAAGAGCTATCTACGGGGGTATATATCATCAGCATAGAGGCCGAAGAAAAAAATGAGCAGTTTAAGCTGATCAAGCAATAAACAAACGACAATATCAACTCCTTCCATTGATAAACCCTGTATCTTAATCAGATACGGGGTTTTTCGATTACTCTAAAGTCAGGTAAAGATTCATCTGTTTAAGGTGCCTTTTTACGCCGGTCTTCAGCCAGCTGGTAGAAAGTGTTATCCTGTGGCTTCAAGATTGTAAAAAAAACAAAAACTTCCTGAGGGTATCTGCTCAGTTGCTGCCTCCTTGTAATAAACGCACTACTACCGCCTTATGGACTACAGTCAGTATGACGTAGAAGACTTCGTGGCCGACCCATTCTTCAGTCGATGGGTAAAACGGCCGGATGATGAAACGAAGTGCTTCTGGGAAAATTGGATGACCGAACATCCCGAAAAATCCGATACAGTCGCCGAGGCGAAAAAAATCCTTCTTCTCCTGAAATTTCCGGTGAGCGAAGCCACTCTTCAGGAGCAACAAGCATCTAAAGCGCATGTTATGCAGCGCATCAATGCGCAGCCAATGCCAGAAGAAGGTAGTGCCCAGCCCTGGCGCCAATATCTTTCCATGGCGGCGGCTGTTTCATTGCTGCTGCTGGGAGCCTACCTGGTGTGGCCCCGGAGCAATGCTGAACCTTATCAACAGTACGCCACTCAGTTTGGCGAGCAACGCGAAATCCTGTTGCCCGATAGCTCTCGTATTAAACTCAATGCGAATTCCAGCCTTAGATTTAAAAAAGATTGGAGTGACAGTGTAGCCCGAGAGGTTTGGCTGGAAGGTGAGGCGTTCTTTGAAATTCTGAAAAAGCCTTTAGCTGCCGATGGCCGGTTCATTGTGCATACTACCCAACTGAATGTAGAAGTATTGGGAACGACCTTTAATGTGCAAACCCGGCACGGGGAGACGCAGGTGGTACTTAATACCGGTAAGGTGAAACTACAAGCAGCAGATCAGGAAAAAGGAAAAGAAATAGTTTTTCTTGAACCGGGCGAGATGGGCACCATGCGTGACGACCGGCTGGTGAAAACGCAGGTAAACCCGGTAGTATATTCTTCCTGGAAAGACAATCGACTGTTTTTTGAGAATGAAAGCATCCGCAAAATTGCCCGTCGCCTGGAAGATAGCTACGGTTACCAGGTAATCGTGGATAAGCCGGAGTGGCTAGATTATACCTTTACCGGTTCGTGCCCGGCTGATGATATTTCTATCTTGCTAACGGCACTTGCAGAAAGTTTTGACCTAAGTGTGACTCAGAGCAATCGGCAAATACGAATTCAGGAAGCTGACATTAGCCAGTAAATAAAATGACTACCAACATAATATGAAGAGACACGGATAACTAATAATTACTATGATTACCTTATTGACACCCTTTGTTATATCCCTATATCCTAACCAATTCACATCTTAAATACCCAAGAGATGAAACACCTTTATCTACCTAAACACTCTATCTGGCTTATATTGCTGCTGGCTTTAAGCTTGCCGGTACATTTACAAGCCCAGGACTTTTCTCTTACGAGCATGACGGCAGATGCCAGTTTAACTCAAGGGACATTATCTAAAAAAGTATCGCTTAAGAAGGCATTGGCTCAACTGGCCGACCAGTACCAAATCAGCATTAACTATAGCGAGCAGGAAATTGAACAACATAAAGTAGCTCCTGAGCTTATTCATAATGAATACAAAAATCCTGAAGATGCGCTAAAAAGTGTTCTTGCTGTTTCTGGCTTGAAGTATAAGAAGATTGGCAAGATCGACTACGTTATACGGCCGGTTAAAATTCCAGCGAAAAAGAAACCCGTAAAACCTCAGGATTTTATGGTAGACCTAAGCGGTAAACAACTGGTGCTGCCAACCATCAGAGAACTACGCGTTACGGTGCAGGGCACGGTTACCGGAGAAGAAGGCGAAGGGCTGCCGGGAGTAAACGTGGTGGAAAAAGGTACCACCAATGGTACTGTATCCGACGTGGAAGGCAATTATACGCTAAGTGTAGAAAGTAACTCCTCAGTTCTGGTATTCTCCTCAATTGGTTTCATAACCCAGGAGATTGGGGTGGGCGGTCAGACTACCATTGATGTGGAGATGATGACAGATACCAAATCGCTGAACGAAGTGGTTGTGACGGCCCTGGGTATTGAGCGGGAAGAGCGCTCTCTGGGGTATGATGTTGCTAATGTGGATGGTGAGCAACTACGACAGGTTTCTCAGGAAAGTGTGCTGAGCTCATTGTCTGGCCGGGTGCCGGGGGTAACCATTAACCAAACCAGCGGGCCAGGCTCTTCCATGAGTGTAATCATCCGAGGAGCTACTTCGCTCACTACCGATAACCAGCCGTTGTTTGTGGTAGACGGAGTGCCTATGTCAAACGGCCTGAACAACGTGGTGCAAAATGGCGACGGTAACCAGGTAGACTATGGCAATGCCATCTCTGATATTAATCCCGACGATATTGAAAGCATCAACGTACTGAAAGGTCCCAGTGCAGCGGCGCTGTACGGTACGCGGGCCGGTAATGGAGTTATTATTATCACTACCAAGTCAGGTACCCGTAACAAGCCGATGGGGGTTTCTTTCTCTACCTCTAATGTGTTTGAACGAGCTACGCGCCTGCTGGATTTTCACTACAAATATGCCAACGGACAACGAAACGGAGTATTTAACGAAGGATCAGCCTACTGGGGCGGGCCTAACCTGGATGAAGGAATTACGGCTGTGCAATGGAACAGCCCGGTAGATGAAAATGGGGTGGCTACTCCAACCGAATTGCGCTCGTACCCAGATGCCATGCGAGATTTTATGCAAACCGGGATTACCTCTAATAATAATCTGGCTATTAGCGGTGGTAATGAGAAGGGGAGTTTCCGGGTGTCTTATTCCAATATGATGCATAATGGTATGATTCCGAACTCTGATCTTTACCGGAATAACCTTTCTACCGCTATAGATTACACTATTTTAGACAAACTTACCTTCAGTTCCAATATCAATGTCGGGCGTACGCATTCTAACGACCGACCCAGCACCGGCGACCGTCGGGCTAATCCGCTGGAAGCCGTGTATGCTTCGCCATACATAGATTATAATGAGATGAAAGGTATTTGGGAAGAAGGACAGGAAGATATTCAACAAATCCGCACGGATGCTGGCGATAACCCTTACTTTATTGCCTATGGTATTGAAAACGCCTTCGTCCGTGACCGCATCTACGGAAATCTGTCGCTGACCTACGACTTTACTGATAAATTCTCACTGATGGCCCGTTACTCGTTAGACCGGGTGAATGAGAATCGGGAAACCAAGATTCCGTTCAGCTACAGCCGGGCTGCCCGGGGCGGGTACTTCCTGAGCGATATCTCTTCGCAGGAATCCAATACTGATTTCCTAGCCTCATACAATACTGAAGCGGGCTTGTTTGATGTAAATCTATCCTTTGGGGGTAACCTTATGCATCGTGAGTTCTTTAGTTCTAGCGTTGGGTCAGGTAATAACCGAAATAACGGTTTGGTGATTCCCGGCGTGTTTAATGTTGGGAATATCCCTTTGGATAATATCAGCGTAGGAAGCTCCATTGGTGAGAAAGCTATCTACAGCTTATATGCCCTGGCATCCTTCGGGTTTAAAGATCAGTTATACCTGGATGTAACCGGCAGAAATGACTGGTCCAGTACACTTCCCGAAAGCAACCGCTCGTACTTTTACCCGTCGGCTTCACTAAGCTGGCTGGCAAACTACACCTTTGATCTGCCCGAAACGGTAAATATGTTGAAGCTACGAGCAGGATGGGCGCAGGTAGGTAACGACACCGAATCTTATCGTCTTGAACCTTCACTAAGCACTGGCAATTACAATTCCGTAACCACTGTCAGCGTACCCGCCGGATTGCTTAACCCTAACTTATTGCCCGAACAATCTACTTCTATGGAAGGTGGAATAGATTTAAATATGTTTGAGAATAAGTTGCGCTTTAGTGGTACATACTACACTATAGACAATGAGAACCAGATATTTGCGATCAACCTGCCGCAATCTTCTGGCTTCAGCAGCAAATTCATTAACGCCGGGCTCATCCGTAGCAAAGGCTGGGAGCTGACCCTGGGAGGTACACCTATTCAGCGCGATGGATTAAGCTGGGATATTGACGTGAACTGGAGCACCAATACTACTACCGTAGAAGAACTAAGCGATAACCTGGAATTCATTACGTTGTGGGGCGAAAATGGCGGTGGTGCTATAACCGATGTAGGCGAAGAAATCGGGAATATGTATAGTGCCGGTTATGCGTATGTGCAGGACGAAAGTTCACCCTACTACCGCTGGCCGGTTCTGAGTGAGAATGGAGAGTGGATTGAGTTATCAGGCAGAGAGAACATGCGCTATGTTGGTAACTTCAACCCTGATTTCATCATGGGACTGCAAACGGCTCTTCGCTTTAAGCGATTTACCTTAAGTGCCAGCTTTGACTGGCGGCAGGGTGGCGAGTTTATGTCGTTTACGTATCGTTATGGTGAATCAGACTGGAAATCACAGCGTCAGTTGGATAACCTGATCCCGGGTGGGCTGTACAATGCCGATGAGCTGATAGATTTGCTGAAGTCGGACCCCGAGAAGTACATTATTCCTGAAGCGGGTAACTACCCTCGTGTGGGAGGACACACTACTGAAACCGGCGGTTTTCCGGTAGATGATGAAGGTAACGACGGTGCTTTTGTTCCGGGTGTTATTCAGACGGCCGGAGCCGATACCCCGGATGACTTCAGCGATGATGAATACACCGAGCACTTGGGTGGACCTGGTACGAATATCTATCCTATCACCAATACCTATCCCTGGGATTACAATGAGCAGGTTACGTTTGATGCCTCTTTTATCAAACTTCGGGAGCTGTCATTAGCCTATCAGATTCCAAGCTTCGGTTTCATCAGCAATGCTTCTTTTGCTATTTATACTCGAAATATCATGTTATGGACAGCCGCTGATATTGGCATTGATCCGGAGAGAGCGTTTCAGGCTAATAATTCAGCCCAGGGCGATACGCAGAGTCAATTTCGACAAGGCATAGAGCGGCAGAACGTGATGCCTTGGAGTGTGCCGGTTGGCTTTAAGTTGAACTTCAATTTTTAATGAATCTCACAACTCATTTGCAATGATGAATTTACAATACATAAGAAAGGCTTTCGTCATCATGATCGGGCTGCTGATTGCTTCCTCCTGCGATGATCAACTGACCGAAATGAATATCAACCCCAATGGGATTGATCCTTCCTCTGCTAACCCAAATTTGCTGATGCCATCAGTACTGGCACCCGCTGCCCAAACCTACCTGGATCTTGGGTTCAATAACATGGCTGGTGCCATGCAGCATACGCAAAAAAACGGCTGGTATAGCGGACATAACCAATACGACTGGAGCGCCACCGACTGGGATAACTGGTACGGAATGCTGCGGACCAATGCCTTACTGGAAGAAAGAGCGGTAGAGTTGGAATACGAATACTTTGAAGGAGTAGCCCTAACTATGAAATCATTTATTTACGGTAATATCACCGACATTTGGGGAGATGCTCCTTATACCAATGCCGTGAATGGAGATGAAGGTGGTGATGAGAATGAATATCCGGCTTTTGATAGCCAGGAAGTAATTTACGATGGCATTATTGCCGACCTAAGCCGGGCGGCCACCCTGTTTGCCTCCGCAGACGAAAGTGTGGTAAACGGTTCGGCAGATTTGTATTTTGGCGGTGATGCCAAAATGTGGCAGCGATTTGCCAACTCGCTCTTGCTTCGTTACTACATGCGCATCTCAGAAAAGAAACCCGACGTTGCTCAGGCTGGTATTGAAGCAGTTTACAATAGTGGCATGTATCTACAGTCGGCTGACCAGGACGTAACGCTGGATTACACCGGTGGGGCCAATGATGTGTGGCCTTCTCAGTACACCGATGTAGATGCCTTCACCCGCTGGCAAGCTTGCGAAACCTTGGTTGAGCAACTCATGATGACCAACGACCCCCGCATCTCGGTATGGTTTGATTCCGTGGCCGTACAGTGGGTACCCGATCCAAGCCTGTCAATGGCTGAAGAAGAAGTGATCCGGGCCAATGGCGATGTTGTTGAGGGAGACGTGGTAACGTATTCCTACCTGGAATTTATGGAGATGAAGGATACTAAATTCACTCGCCGATTTAATCCTAACGAGATTTCTTATGATACTGATCTGTACGTTGGTCTGCCTCCGGCACTAACCATTCCTGAATCTTATAATGGAAACCCTGATCCTGGTCAGGGTACTCGCAACCAGCATGTATCTCAGCTAGCGCCAATCTACGCCACTGCCGGATCAGCCGGTGATATTTTACAGGCACGGATTATCTCTGCCGCTGAAGTGAGCTTTATCCTGGCCGAAGCCGCGCTAAAAGGTTGGGGAGTTGGTAATGCAGAAGAGCACTACAATAATGCTATTCAGTACTCACTGGATACCTGGGGAAAAGGCAGCGAATACGATACTTTTATTATGATGCCCGGAGTTGCGTATGATGGCACGGTTGAGCAGGTGCTCACTCAAAAATGGGTAGCCAGTTGGACCGCCGCCACCGAAGCCTGGATGGACTACCGACGCACCGGTTTACCTGCTTTGCAAGTAGGCCCCGCTTCCGACCAACCAGTGGTAGCACTTCGCTATCCTTACGGTAATGATGAACTGAATAATAATACTACCAATGCCAATGCGGCGATTGACCGATTAGAAGTAACGCAGTATTCCGGTGCTGTAGGAGCTGATAGCCCGTGGTCAAAAATGTGGGTGCTGCAAGGCACCAGCGCACCCTGGTAAAGGACTTACCTGCCATATAAACCAACCAATCCCAATGTAAGGGTAATGTGTCGCTTTCTAGCGGAATCCATTCGGGTTCCGCTTTTTTGTTTTTACTATTTCCTGCCAATAAATGACTTGATCAGAGTGGTATATCTGATAGATTTAATAATGTTAAGATAAGCCATCGAACCACTAGCCGATTACTGGTGTCTCTGTATAATGAAAACAGGCAGTAAGCGTTAGCTTTAACATAAAACTGCGCGACGCAGCCAGGCTATACAGGTGTATCGGTTTATTTTCTTTTCATCATCACCTTACTTTCAGCAATGAAGTATTGTATCGGTCTGCTCTTTATGCTATGTGCTTTTTCAGTTTCAGCTCAGCAACAGCTTCGTGGTTTTATTCAGACTCCCTTGGGAGATGCGGTACCTTATGCTCACGTTCAAAATTTCACTCAGCAACTGGTCGCTACTTCCCAGCCAAACGGGTTCTTCAGCGTCAGGGCAGTTTCTCAGGATACCTTGCGATTTACAGCGGTAGGCTTTCAGCCTTATCAACTGATAGTGCAACCGGTACATTTTGGTCAGGAATTAAAGATTATCCTGATAGAAGATTCGGTGCTGCTACCCGGTATTACGATCTATGACCGACCGATAGAGCCAATTATGAAAGCACCGGAGCGAAAGCCTATGAAGGTCAACAGCGTACGTAGTAAGGAAGAAATTGTGCAAAAAAAGACAATACGAGTTGAAATGAACAATCCGATCAGTACAGAGAATGGAGTGCCTACAATCGGAGTAGGAGGGACGTTTACCGGAGTCCTAACCTATCTGTACGATCAGTTTTCTAAAGATGGTAAGGAGCGAAAGAAGTACGCCGAAACTCGCCAGCAGGCACAGGAAGAAGCAGTGTATCTGGAGCTTATCAATACCCCCGCTACGGCAGACAGCTTGAAAGCCCAATACCAGCTCACTCAGCAGGAATATGATCAACTACTAACTTCTTTTAATGAGCAGTACCCCGATGCCAAGAAGCTATCTACCAAAAGCGAGATCTGGGGTTTACTTCATTTCTACTTCAGCCAGCGTAACCCCTAGTGGATTGGAGACTTCGTCGGAGACTTCGTCGGAGACTTCGTCGGAGACTTCAGAAGTTTAGGGAATCAATGCCGTGAGGGGTTATTAGTGCTCAAAACTTCCGAAGTCTTTAAGCCCCATGTACGATGGACTACATCTTTCGTACCAGCAATGCCTTAAACCATTGGGTGGTGTCATCGGCGGGTTCTACAAAGAGAGTATCGCCGGAAAGCTGAATATGCCAGGTTTGCCGAAGGGCCTGCTCGGTATCACTAAGTTGTAAAGTATCCTGCTGCAATACCCACTTTCCCTGAAACGACTGATGCTTACCTTCGCCGCTTTGGTAAGAGCCCTGCCAGTCCATTGTGAGCCAGTGGGCCTGCTTCTCGGTTGAGGGGTAAAGTATGGTGTCCTGCTGATCGATCCATTCATAAAAGTACCAGGTGCCGGGTAGGTTTGTTAATAAGTTGGGAGGAGTAGGTGTTGGTGGAGCAGGAAGTTGATCAGTACGGGAGAAGATAATCTTCCGGGTGCTGGTATACAGTACTAAAAACTCATCTCCAACCGAAGCCTTCCAGCGGACGGGCTCGGCTTCTTCGAGCGTATACAGCAAAACATCGGTGCGGCTTTTGGATAGCTTCCACCTTCCCTGTTGCCCCAAATTCGTTTGGAACGAGCCATCAGCCATGAATTGAATGGCATTGCCCCATTCCACGGGGTCATCTAGCCCGTTACGGTTAAAGGCTACCCGATTGCGATCAAAGCCGTCTACTGTGAACGAATTGATCTTCCAGATACCCAAAAGGTCACTGGGAGTAGTTGACATACAGCCGGGTAGGGTCAGGACTGTCGAGATCAGCAGCAGTATGCCAGCAAGATGTTTCATGCATCCATTCCATTACTCAGAGCGCAGGGCCTTAGCCGGGTTCGTGCGGGCGGTACGGAACGATTGACCGCTCACCACGAGTAATGCTAACAATATAATCAATAATCCGGGTAGGGCAAAGAGCCACCACGAAAGATCAATCCGGTACGGGTAGGAGGCTAGCCAGTCGGCTAGCAGGTAATTGGCTACCGGAATGGCAACAATCAGAGCAATGAATACCAGTTGAAGAAAATCCTGCGAGAGTAGCCATAAGATGCTCCGTACCGAAGCACCCAGCACTTTACGGATACCAATCTCTTTCGTGCGTCGGGCGGCGGCATACGAGGCTAAGCCGATCAGCCCTAAACAGGCAATGACAATGGCTAGTATGGCGAAGGTGTTTGATAATTGCCCAATTGTCTCTTCATTAGAGTACATTCGCTGGTAGGCATCGTCTAGAAACTGGTATTCAAACAGGTCATCAGGATAATGGCGATGGTACAGTGCTTCAATATCAGCAATTACTTCCCGGGTATGTTCCGACTGGATTTTAGTCAGCGCAATCCAGGTTTGTGTGGGATGGTAGCGAATGATCAGCGGTGGAATCTCATTATGCAGAGAGCGTAGGTGGAAGTCCTTAACCACCCCAACGATCTGGCCATCCTGACCCCAGAAAGAAAGACTTTTTCCGATCGGATCATTAAACCCCATGATCCGGGCGGCAGTTTCGTTGATCAGGTAATTCAGAGTATCATTGCTCAGATCGGGATTAAAGTTTCTGCCCTGGCTTAATGGAACTTGCATAGCATCCAGAAACTGGTCATCGGTAGTAAGTATAGTAAACGAATGCCGGTCTTCAGGCTGCATTCCTTCCCATTCCGGATCGCTTGTACTGCTCCAGATAGAAATGGGGTTACTGTCAACAAACGTTAGCTTTTCTATTCCCTTCTGTTGGAGTAGTTCATTGCGTATCGCTTCATCGTTACCAATCCCAAAGGATAGTACCTGCTCTTTGTCTATGCCCAGCTTCATATGCTGCATATAGCGTGTCTGCCAATGCACAACCAATGTGGCGATGATCATGAGCAGAGAGAGAACAAACTGCACCATCACCAGCCCTTTTCGGAGGATTACGCCCTGTAGCCCGAACTTAAGATTACCCCGAAAGATAGTTGTGACCTTGAAAGAGGACAGAAAAAATGCTGGGTACAACCCCGCCAGCAAGGCAGTAAGCCCGATAAGCACTACTACAATCACCCAAAACAGCGGTTGATCGAAGGGAAGAGATAAAGACTTGCTGGTCATGGCATTGAAAGCCGGCAGCAGCAAAAAGATCAGCCCTAAGGCTACCACTGCCGCTAATAGTGAGAGCATCAGTGATTCTCCCAGAAACTGACTGATCAGGGATTGCTTACTGGCACCTACCGCTTTGCGCACGCCGATTTCCCGCGCCCGGCGAGCTGACTTGGCCGTAGCCAGATTCATAAAGTTGATGCAGGCCAGCATTAGTACTAATATGGCTACTACTGAGAAGATGCGAACATACTCAATACGGCCACCGCTCACTTCACCGTTCTCAAAAGATCCGTACAAGTGCATATCCTTCAATGGGTACAGAAATACATTAAGCTTAATATTGGGATCGTTGCGTACGTATTCGTGATAGCGGGTGATGGTGGGGGCAATCTTTTCATTCAATGCTTCAATATCTGTTTCGGGAGCCACCAGGGCATACTGCTGGTAGTTGTAATTCCCCCAGTGGTCAGTCTCGCCGCGTGCCTTAGCCCAACCTACGATAGGGAGTACAAAGTCAAATTGCAGGGAAGACTCAGAAGGCGGGTGCGCAAAGATTCCCATCAGCGTAAAAGATGCATCCTCTCGGTAGTTGATGGTCCGCCCGAGCAGATCATCCTGGCTACGCCAGTCGGAGCCGAATAGGGTAGTGGCCAGGTCTTCGGAGATGGTGCCGTACGATGGGTCAGCCAATGCCTGGTGCGGATCGCCTAAGAGTAAAGGGTAGGTGAATACTTCAAAGAATTCCGCACTGGCGTAGATGCCTTTCTTTTTAAACAACTGGTCGCCTTCTCGGAATAACTCATCCATCTCCCAGGTGCGGCTTACCACGTGCTCAATCTCAGGAAAGTCTTTCTCTAAGGCCGCTTCCAGCGGGTATTGGGTAGAACTCCCTACCTCTATTTCCTGATTTCCGAACTGTCCGCGCACCATCACCCGGTATAAGCGGTCCGTATTTTCATGAAAGCGATCGGTGCTTACTTCATCGTGTACCCAGAGATATATAAATAAACTACAGGCCATGCCCAGGGTTAGGCCGAACAGATTGATAATTGTAAAGCCCTTATAGCGGGCCAGATGGCGAAAGGTGGTGCGTAGGTAATTCTTGAACATGTTGCACAATGGGTTACGTATCTAACGTGAAATTCATGCTGAATTTCCCCTTTTTACCTTTCAAATACCAGGTATTTGCAGTGATCAGCCGTATAAGTGCAGCGAATAACAGCGCTAAGGTTGATCGGCATCTGATAAAATCACTCCAGTGACCACAGGCTTACTTCTCAACCGGGCGATGCGAGCGGAAGTAGCGGATACAAAACAAGATAATGCCGGTAGAGACTACAACTTGCAGAATAGCCCACCAATAGTAGTTTAGGGCAAAGGCCAGATAGGCAAACAAGCCCAGCGTTCCCATCACAAGTACAATCAATACAAAAACACCCAAAAAATCTTTCATACATTCTCTGTTTTTAAATCCCGGTTATCGGGTTGTTAAAACTATGTAACTGGCTGCCATCGCTTTGGTTTGTCCTGTTTCAGTACTGTCTGGCTGTCGTCATGGTGACAATAGTTTGTTGAAGTGAATAAAAATTACCGGTAAGTATCAATTAGTCGGCATACTTCCTGAGTAAGGTCATACATTATTAATAAATACTCTGTATCTTAGATACACACTAGCTATTGCCTCTATCGTATGAATTGCTGCCTTCGTACCAGTTATAGGGTACTGCTCCTTGCCTGTTGCTGGGTGGGAGTTGCCTGCCAATCTGATGATGATGCTACCACCATTGCCCCTACACGACAGGAGCAAATGATTGGTACGTGGGGGCTTACATCCATTGATGCTGCTATTAGCGTGGAAGGAGAAGAACTGGCGGTATATCTGGCGAAGATGGCGGAAAGCTACGGATTATCACCGGCGGCAGTAGTCGTAGCTGTATTGCTGATAGAAAATCAGGCATCTCAGCAACTTATCGGTCGTGATCCCTCTCTGACGCTTTCCGGCGATCAAGGCTTTGAACTCCAGCGGGCCGGTGATTCCCTCTCGGTAGGCACCTGGCAGCTTAGTCCCGATGAGCAGCAACTTCAGTTATTCCCTCAAACCGATGCACCCCTGGCTTTTGCTATTACTGCATTCGATGAAAACAAAATAACGCTGGTGCTGGATAATCAGCTAGCCATCGATCTGTCGGTGCCTGAAGTGCCCGAACAGGTACAGGCTATTATTACAATGGATTGGGAGAGAAGAGATCATGATTGAAGGAATGGTGGGAAAACATTGAGATGATTACAAAACGTAGACTATAGACATTGTTCTGCTTTTCTTAAACATGGTAGGAGGCAGTCAGCAGGAGGCAAGTACCCGTACGGCCTCCTGCTGACTGCCTCCAGTAGCCCTTATAAGCACGGCTTACGATAGAAACTTCTTACATAGTGATTGGATAAACTTTTATGAGAAACGCGATATTCTTTATGCTCGGTATGCTATTGCCTCTTTACGGTCTCGTGGCTCAGTCAGTAACATACAAGGAGGTGCAGGATGTATCGTACTTACCGGAAAATGCGGAGGTAGACAGTCTGCGCATGCTCAATCTGGTATTACCTCAGTCAGTAGACACGTTGCCTCTCTTCGTCTGGATTGGCGGTGGGGCGTGGTCATACGTAGATCGGTCCATGGAGATGGATTTTGCTCGAAAGGTGGCTCGGGAGGGGATTGCGGTGGCTTCGGTAGGGCATCGCCTAAGTTCAGCCGTATGGCAAGACTCTTCGCTGACCGCTGGAGTGCGGCACCCGGCACATGTGCAAGATATAGCCCAAGCTGTGGCCTGGCTTTATAACCATGCCGGGGAATACGGCTATTCCAAAGATCATATTTTCATAGGTGGTTATTCTTCAGGAGCGCATCTGGCAGCATTACTGAGTATGGATGAGCAATACCTGACCGAGGTCGGGCTTTCTACGGATGTGCTCAAAGGAGTTATTCCCGTAGCGGGTGCGTACGATATTGTTGACTACTACCACGTGTTTCTGAATAGTGAGAGTAAAGCCAGCAATGCAATGGCCGACACTCACGTAAAAGCGGTATTCGGCGAAACCGAAGCAGATATGCAGGCCGCGTCGCCCATGACCTATATTGATCGTCTGTCCACTCCTATGCTGCTCATTTCCGAGAGCGATCTGTATAACTATACCGAGCTGTTTGAAGACAAGTTACGCGAAGCGGAGTTTGATGATTGGTCAGTTTTGCATGTCCGTGAATTGGGGCATAGCGGTTTGTGGAAAGACCTTTCCTACAATACCCAAAGTGCCTACCGAGACTTTATCATCGGCTTTATAAAAGCACAGTCCCAGTCTGCTCCGGTTAAACCCAGTTAATCGGCTCTTATTTCCTTCCCCTTAGCGTTTAGGACCGTATTAGACATTAATTTTTTTGATATACCAGGAGGCAGGAGGCAGGAGGCAGGAGGCAGTAAGCGGGAAACCGGTCTCTGCCGTATGGCCTCCTGCTTCCCGCCTCCCGCAGCCCTTATACACAAGACTTTCAATAGAAAATAGCTTCTACATAATTATCGGAATAAACCCTATTCTACCGAATATATTTGTAGTTTCGGGCGCAAAAGGTCTGTGCGAATGGTGTGCGCGACCTATGCAGTAAATACGCCTGACTATTATGAAGTATTACTCTCACCTGATCTCCCTCATTCTCATTACCTTATTAGCTAGCTGTTCCCCGGGCAATCAGTCTGATGAAGCCGTAGCTCCACCGGCACCATTAGAGCCCGTGCCGACCGAAGCACAACTGAACTGGCACCAGATGGAACTGAATGCTTTTATTCACTTTACCACCAATACGTTTACCGATAAGGAATGGGGGTACGGAGACGAAAGTCCCGAGATATTCAACCCCACCGAGTTTGATGCCGACCAGTGGGTATCTACTTTGAAAGATGCCGGCTTCCAGGGTATTATCCTGACTTGTAAGCATCACGATGGTTTTGTGCTCTGGCCTAGTGAGTATACCGATCACTCGGTAGAGCAAAGTCCTTTTCAGGATGGGGAGGGAGATATTGTGAAAGCAGTATCCGAAGCGTGTCGACGTCATGGACTGAAGTTCGGCGTTTATCTTTCTCCCTGGGATCGTAACCGGGAAGATTACGGTCAGCCTTCGTATATCACTTACTATCGTAATCAACTGCAAGAGCTATTTACTAATTACGGACCGATCTTCGAGATGTGGTTTGACGGCGCTAACGGGGGCGATGGCTACTACGGTGGAGCCCGTGAAACTCGGCAGATCGACCGACAAACCTACTACGACTGGCCCACCACCATTGACCTCGTACGAGAGATGCAACCCGATCCTCAGGTGCTATTCTTCAGCGATGCTGGGCCCGACATTCGCTGGGTAGGTAACGAACGCGGCATAGCCGGAGAAACCAACTGGAATACGATCACCAATGATACGCTTTATGCCGGTAAGAGTGGTATCACCGATCTGCTGGCTACCGGTTCGCCCGATGGCACCTCCTGGGTTCCTGCTGAAGTAGACGTTTCTATCCGACCCGGATGGTTCTACCACGCTGCCGAAGACTCGCTGGTAAAAACTCCTGAGCAACTGTTTGATATCTATCTCTCATCTGTCGGGCGGGGTTCCAACCTGCTGCTTAACGTGCCACCCGATCGTCGTGGGCTTATTCACGAAAATGATGTGGCGGCATTGAAAGGTTGGCGAGCGTTGCTGGATAAAGCATTTGCTACCAATCTGGCCGCCGGAGCTGAAGCCCAGGCCGATAGTTACCGGGGAGAATCTAATGCCTATGCTGCATCTCAGGTAACCGATGATGATTTCGAAACTTATTGGGCTACGGATGATGGTGTAACCACCGGAAGTATTGAGGTTGATTTAGGTGAAGTGCAACCCATTGAGTATGTGGTATTACAGGAGTATATTAAACTCGGGCAACGGGTAGCCTCCTTTTCGGTGGAGGTCTGGCAAAACGACACCTGGCAATCTGTAACCGAAGCCACTACCATTGGCTATAAACGCATCCTTCCTATTGATCCGGTCGAGACTGATAAAATCAAGATTACGATTACCGAAGCGCAGGCTTGTCCGGCTATTTCTTCAATCGCTGTGTATTGATACGCAGGGGGCTATGGTAGCTGCTCGTAATTTCTTAGTACAAAAAATGATAGAAGGCTGGATTGGTATGGAACAAATGAAAAAAATACCCAACTTTACCCAGTGCCAGTTTTTCAACTTATAAATTGTAAATGACATGTCTAAAGTCTTAGTAACCGGAGGACTAGGGTATATTGGCTCGCATACAGTAGTGACGCTATTAGAAAGAGATTTTGAAGTAGTGATCGTGGATGATCTGAGTAATTCTCAGCGGGAGGTGCTTGACCGTATCGAGCAGATTAGCCAACAACGCCCCACGTTCTACGAATTAAATCTGTGCGACGAATCGGCTGTAAAGCAACTGTTTTCCGATGAAAATGGGTTTGACTCGATCATTCATTTTGCCGCAAGCAAGGCCGTGGGTGAGTCGGTGCAGAAACCTTTACATTACTACAAAAACAATTTGTTATCGCTGATCCACCTGCTGGATATGATGCAGGAGCATAACATTGCCAATCTTGTTTTCTCCTCATCCTGCACGATCTACGGTCAACCCGATCAATTGCCTGTTACGGAACAGTCGCCTATGAAACCGGCTGAATCGCCTTACGGAAATACCAAGCAGATGGGCGAGCAGATCTTAAAAGACGCCTGCCGGGCGAATCCTGCTCTGAAGGTAATTGCATTGCGTTATTTTAACCCCGTAGGAGCCCATGAGTCGGCACTGATCGGAGAGCTGCCCAACGGTGTTCCGAATAACCTGGTACCGTTTATAACTCAAACGGCTGCCGGGGAGCGACCGCAATTAAGTGTTTTCGGCCAGGACTACGATACTCCTGATGGCACGGCAGTGCGGGATTATATTCATGTAGTTGACCTGGCAGAAGCTCACGAAGTGGCCCTGCAACGACTGATGCAGAACAAGCAGAAAGCCAACTATGAGTTTTTCAACCTGGGCACCGGTAACGGTTTCAGTGTGCTGGAAGTAGTGAAAGCTTTTGAACGCGTTAACGACCTTTCACTTAACTACCAGCTAGTAGACCGTCGCCCGGGCGATGTAGAGAAAGTATACGCCGATACGCAGTATGCCAATAATGAACTGGGCTGGAAAGCAAACCGTGGCCTGGACGAAATGATGTCCTCCGCCTGGAAGTGGCAAAAAAGGATATCTAATATTGGATAGATCAATGATCGGAGGCAGAAAGCAGTATGCGGTTGGAAGGTGTGGTCAACCACAATAAAGATACTGCTGCCTACTCTGACATATGAACCGGAAGCTTATTATATAATAGTTGTGTAGATAAAAGATATAGCAGTATACCTAGCAATAGACTTTGCTTCGTAAAGTTAATGATTAGGAAATTCCTTTAAGGTTCTCTTATACTTTTGGGTGCCTATAGTGGCTACATGTTCATAACTATTTGTTGAATTAAAGGAGTGTATAGGGAGACATTTATGCCTACCAAAACGTCCTTTGCCACACTTAGAGCCGCGTTAACCAGCATCTTATTCGGCTTCGATATATTCAGTTGGGCTTCTATACTCACAATAGAAGATTCTAAGTTTGCGAACTCTTCACTCTGAGTATCCTGGTCTGCTTTGATGTTCTTCAGTTCACTCAAGATATTTTCTATAGCTAATTTATCTACACTTTCTTTTACAACGTTTTGATTAGCGTGATCACCACCTTGTTGAATAGTAGAACCAATTGCATTCTGAATATTAACAATGTTTATCGTTTTATAAGAAAAATGTTCAGTGCTTTGATTTGGGTTCTTTAATGCACTTTCGTACTCAATTACTCCTCTATGTGTGATTACAATTCGATCTCTTGAGATCCATTTTGTAAGACCTTCGTTTTTTAAATATGTAAATTCTGAGTCATATCCGTCCGGGACTAGCTCATTAGAGAATCCAACATCTGCATCACCATTGCTTAATTCATAGAGAATTTTGAGTAGATCAAATCGTCGTTTTTCTTTTTCAAAGATGTCCATAAAGAATTTTATTAGTGCCTACTGATATCTGGGGAAAGCTAAAAACCTATCAAACTCTATTCAAAGGATAGCACTTATTTTTATTCAATTTAACATTTTTGAAATATAACATCCGATATTTCACTCCCTATCCTGGTTGTAGTTCTACCTTTTTGCCCACGACTGAGAGGTTTTCGTTGACAAACTGCTCATCCCAAAGGTTGGAGATCACGGCTGAGATATGCGGGTTTTGTAAAGCCCACAGGTAGGCTTTCATCGGAGCTTTCATATCTCCTGGTACAATACGTTCAACCTTATCAACCCGCCACGACGGCACCGGCTGTAGAGACTTATGGTGGGTAGCTACCGCCATTGCGACTTTCATGCCGATGATCCCCATCCCGCCTTCGTAAGCCTGACGGATAGCATCTTCCATGTAACCTCCGTTAATAATATTATAGGCGCACATAGCAACGTCATACTGCCCGCTGGCACTGGCTGCCCGGAGCACCCCAGCGGGATCATTGTGCGTAGAGACGCCCAGAAAGCGGATTTTACCATCGCGCTTGAGCTGATCAATCGTCTCGTAAATTTTGGTGATTTGTACTTCTTCTGGGCTATTCGCTCCATGAGGGCACATCAGCGTATCGAAATAGCCGAAGCCTGTGCGCTTGAGACTGCCTTCTACCGATGATATGATTTTTTCCCGAAAGGCTTTGCTCCCTTCCACTCGATGGCCGTAATCCTGCATCATGGCGTTGGAGATGAAGGCTCCATCCATAGACTTATCCTGCCCGGGCCAGTAGGTGAGATAATAACCCGGTTTATCTACCGCTCGTTCAGCTCTCATTTCTTTTGCCTTCTTTACAATAGCTTCTTGTTTACCAGAGGGTAGTCCATCAAAAATCTCTTTGTAAAGTTGATCCCGAACTGCTGAAAACCCACTTACTTTCGTTGTAATAAATACTTTTTCCCGTTTAGAGGGACTATCAATTACCTGACTATAAGCAGTTTCACATTCGCCGTTCCCATAAGCCGGTGCCATGTCCAGGTAATTCAACCCTTTCTCCATTGCCAATTCCACCGGGCGGGTATTCCCTAGGCGGATCGGGTCGCCCCCACACACCACTTCGGAGATCATCATCCCGGTGCGGCCCAGCTGACGATACGCCATCCCCGGTTGCTGATTGCGCCATTCTTTTATTACGGGTCGGGGAGGAGTAACCGGTTGAGGAGGATTAGAGGAAGAAAAACTCAGGCCTGCCAGGCCAACCGATGAAGCAGAAGCCCGGGATAAAAAATCACGGCGGGACAGTGGCGGTTGTGGTTTGTCTGGTTTTTTCATGGGAAGGCTGTTTCATTCAAGATACAAAATCTTTCCCACAGATGCTGGTTCCCAAATTGCTCTGAATAGTAGTTTGGCCAAAAAAATGCCGAGTCCAGATGAACTCGGCATGGGTAAACTGAAGCAAAACTTGTCAGGCGTCAGGCAATCATTCCGTGAGGGTCAATCACAAACTTTTTGGCGGCACCTTTATCAAAGTCCTTATATCCCTGCGGAGCATCCTGTAGGCTGATTACCTGCACATTAACGGCTTCGGCGATTTTCACCTTATCGTACAGAATGGCATTCATCAACTGTCGATGGTAGCGCATGACCGGGCATTGTCCGGTGTAGAAAGAGTGCGACTTGGCCCAGCCTAAACCAATCCGAATCTTCAAGCTACCTTTTCTTGCGGCTTCATCCGAGGCACCAGGGTCTTCCGTTACGTATAGTCCGGGAATACCAATTGAACCGCCCGCCCGAGTGGCAGCCATAGCCTGGTTGAGTACGGTAGCCGGTTGCTCTTCACCAGCATCCTGCCCGTGGCCGCGGGCTTCAAAACCTACGCAGTCAACAAAAGAATCTACTTCGGGCACGCCGATGATGTCAGCAATTTGCTCTTCCAAAGGTGCTGGCTGCTTCAGGTTGATGGTTTCGCAGCCGAAGCTACGTGCCTGAGCCAGCCGATCGTCAATCATGTCGCCTACAATCACTACGGCAGCTCCCAGCAAGTGACTGCTGGCCGCCGCTGCTAAGCCCACCGGACCCGCACCAGCAATGTAGACAATAGAGCCAGGTCCTACTCCGGCCGTAACTGCTCCGTGATACCCAGTAGGGAAGATGTCAGACAACATAGTGAGGTCTTTAATCTTTGCCATGGCCTGATCTTTATCAGGAAACTTCAGCAGGTTGAAGTCAGCATAGGGCACCATCACGTATTCGGCCTGTCCGCCGACCCAGCCACCCATATCTACGTAGCCGTAAGCGGCGCCGGGGCGCTCGGGGTTAACATTCAGGCAGATGCCGGTTTTTCCTTCTTTACAGTTACGGCAGCGTCCGCAGGCAATATTAAATGGTACGGATACCAGATCGCCTTTCTTAATGAATTCCACATCGCGTCCGCATTCAATAACCTCGCCGGTGATTTCATGGCCGAGCACCAATCCTGACGGAGCGGTAGTACGACCTCGAACCATGTGCTGGTCTGAGCCACAGATGTTGGTAGATACAATTTTTAAAATGACCCCATGCTCGCATTTGCGCTCGCCCAGAGCCAGTTTCGGGTAATCAATCTCCTGGACCTCAACGTGTCCGGTACCCATATAGGCTACTCCATGATTAGTACACATAAAAAAATTGTTAGGTTGTAAAATAGGTTAAAAGCATCTTAAAGGTGATTCTTAGATAGCAGCAGCACCCGCAGAAGCCACCGTATGGTCGTTCTCTACGGTACTACCCGATACGCCTACTGCGCCGATAATTTCACCATCCGAATTTTTAAGACATACCCCACCCGGGAATGTGATTAAGCCCAAGTTAGAATGTTCGATGTTGAACAAAGCACCACCCGGCTGCGATAGTTTTCCGATTTCTCCCGTATCCATGTTAAAGTATCGGGCAGTTTTAGCTTTCTTCATGGCGATGTCAATAGAGCCTAACCAGGCACCGTCCATTTTGGCAAAAGCAACCAAATTAGTACCAGCATCTACTACAGCGATATTCATCAGGCAGTCAATGTCTTTGGATTTCTGTTTTGCGGCAGCAATTATTTTTTCTGCCTGTTCTAGGGTAACGTTCATGGTTTTCAAGGTTTAGGTTTTCAATACTTACAAGGTAAAAAGTTATCTTGGCAAGAAGTACAACAATATTCCCAATAGGTAGTACAATAATTTCAAGTATTGCATTTGAAGGGAGGAAGTGATCGTAAATATTACTAAATTTTTTAAGTTGTATCTCACCATGAAAGAACACTACATTCAACCCATCAACTTAAGTGATAGCTCAACTATAGAGAATCTGGTAGAACATCGCCGGGTTTTTACTCTGAATAAACTGGAGCTCGGTATTTTTGAGACTTTCCATCAAAGTTACAATGTCACTCTATCGCATCAGGGCCTGGTTATTACCAGCATGCTCCGGGGACGGAAAGTGATGCATTATGACAACCATCCGTCCTTCGATTTTTTACCTGGGTCCACCATTATCGTACCCGATGGAGTTTCCATGCGGGTGAGCTTTCCGGATGCAGCTGAGCACTCACCAGTACAATGTGCTACTCTCACACTTGATTGGGCTGTTGTGGATCAGACGTTGAATTTTCTGAACGAACATTATCCTCGTGAGCAGAAGAAATGGGAACTGGAGTTTTCCCGGTATCATTTTGTCAACAACCGACCGCTGGCCGAAAGTATTAACCGGCTTATCACCATCAGTATGGAGGATGACGTGTCTAAAGATGCGCTGGCTGATCTGGCATTGAAGACCTTGTTGATACGGGTAGTACTCACCCAACAGGAGACAGAGCACGATCTTCATACCTTGGATAAACCGAATGAACTTTTGCTGATTGAGAAATACATTCGGCAACATCTAACCGATAAGATAAGCATTGATGACCTGTGTGATCGAGCCGGGCTTAGCAAGTCATCGTTGTTCCGGTTGTTTAAGGCGAATCATCAGATGTCGCCGGTTTCCTATATTAATCATCAGAGGATCTATTTTGCAAAAGAATTGCTTAATAATCCGGATATAACTATTTCGGAAGCCTGCTACCGGAGTGGGTTTAATCACGTGAGCTATTTTGATAAGCTATTTAAAAAAGTATGTGGAAAAACCCCAAAAGAACATGTTCAGGCTATGATATAAAGCCTATGGCTTAGGATTGATTGATAAGTTCAGTTTCTAGAGCCTCGATTTTTTGAAGGTATTCTGTTTCTTTACGCTTCATTTCTTCCTGAGTAGCCTGAAGTTCCTCATTATTTTGCCGCATTTCTTCTTCTTGTGCTTTTAAGGTCTCCATATGAGCATGCGATTCCTGATAAAGTTTTTCTATTTCTTGCTGGTTTTGTAGATTAAGAATAGCAGCAGCAAGTGCTTCACCAATTTTTTCTGCCAGCTCAACTTCATGATCTTCAAAAATATGGAAAGCGGCGAGTTCCAAAACACCACATACCTGTTCTTCAACCATCAGAGGTAATATTAACAAGCAGTCTGGTTGCCGACCACCCAGCCCCGATTTAATTTGAATATAATGCTGAGGTATTTCCGTAAGAAGCATTTTCTCTTTTTCCAGAAAGGTTTGACCAACCAACCCTTCGCCGGGGTACAGATCTTGCTTTACATATTTTTTTCTGTTCCAGGCATAGCAGGCTGCTAAGCGGAGAACCGTTTGCTCTTCTTCATTATCGGCACGAATAAAAAGAGCCCCTTGTACCGCTTTAACACTATTTGTCAGTTTGCTAATAATGCAGTCGTACAGATTATCAGGTTGTTGCCGAATCAGGGTGGTGAAGGAGGCAACGCCGTCCAGAATAAAACTACGAGTACGTTCCTGTTGCTGAATGTTTTGCAGATTCGCTCTCATGCTGAGCAAGGAATCACCTAATTGATCTTCTTCGCTCAATGGTGCAAAATGGCTATCAAAATCTCCCTGCCCGATGGCTTGAGCAAATTTTGCATAGCGGTGTAGTCCTTCATTGAGTTGATTAAGAGAACTACCAGCCATAGCGAGTTCATCTCTACCATTTTCAGCAAGCGGCGCGGGAATTTTACCTTTTGCCAGTTCTTGAATACGTTCTTGCAACAGCTTAATCCGGTCAGATAATTTTCTGGAAAACAATAGAGCCAGCACTCCACCGACGATTAACTGAAGTGCGAAAACGATTCCCAGCATAATTTTGGCCAACAGTTGTTCCCGCCTGCTTTTTTGCTGGATAAGCTCAATGATTGGTTTAGTGGCTGCTTCAGAAGCCACAGCACTTTGCTCCAAAGTGGCTAGTAGCCCATGCTGAGGTGAAAGCCCTATCTCTTGTTCTGCTTGTACTACCTTGTGAAAGTGTTGACGGTAATTGTCGACCCATTCCATAATAATGCTTATACTATCTTGATGGGCTAATTTGGCTATTAAATCATCATTTAGTTCGGTTCTGAAAGATTCAAAAGTGTTATCGAACTGATGTAAGTACTGAAGGTCTTTACGGAGAAGAAAATCCTTTTCAAGTCTTCGTAACATAAGCATGCCTGTCTTATCATATTCATAAGGCATATGTTCAACCTGATGGATAGATGTCCGAAGCTCGCCTACTTTACCATAATTCTTATATCCTTTCTCCAGACTTTTACTGACTAAATTTTTAAAAGTCTCAACATATAGATGGCTTTGGTTTTTTAGTTCTACTATAGCGTGGGAAAAAAGCGTGTCCTGTTGAAATGAGTGGTCTGTAAGGTGATCTATAAGTTGCTCGATTCTTTGAGCCTCTACTTGAATACTGTCGTTAAACTTGCTTTTACCCGATTGATAGAAGGTCTCGTCGCGAATCTCGGTCAGCAGAAATTCTTTTTCATTGTAGCGCATTTCCTTTATTAAGGCTTGCAGGCGAGTAGCCAATAACGCCAGCTCATGTTTGGAGCTGATTTTTTGCAGGGTATAAAAGCTCCACCCTGCCAAGATTAGTGAGAGGCACAATAAAAGACTAAATGCCCGAAACATCTTATACCGTATACTTTGACGGAAGCGTGTAAAACGACTCATGGTGGCGAAATAGCGGCAACAATTACTTTGTTTTCAAAAGATAGCGGGTTCTTACATAAGCAAAAAGACCTTTTTTTATGATTTATTACGATGTACAATTATCAGTTGTAGGATAGAAAGCCACCCCTGAAAAAATTGCTGTTAGTAAGTCTGGCAGATATCGCCACACTTTTACATTAAAAAAAAGGCAAGCTCCCTTCGGAGCTTGCCTTAATAATGAATTATATTTTGTGGTTTTATCCCACAACAATATCCTTCTGAGCAAATGGTTGATCATACAACCGTTTACCTGTTGCCTTATACATGGCGTTGGCTAATGCAGCTATTATTGGTGGTAATGAAGGTTCACCTAAGCCGGTAGGATCAATATTATTTTCTACGAAGAAACTTTCAATTTCTACCGGGGCTTCGCTATTGCGGATCAGTCGGTATTTATCAAAGTTCTTCTGATCAGGAGCACCATCCGTAAAGGTTACTGCGCCATACATAGCATGTCCAATACCATCAATGATACCACCCTCGATCTGGTTTTTTGCTCCTTCCGGGTTTACCACGATACCGCAATCTACCGCACACCAGACTTTCTGTACTTTAGGCTTACCGCTGTCTACAACTACATCCACTACCTGGGCTACGTATGAATTATGGCAGAAATATGCTGATACTCCGCGGTGCACGCCAGGAGTTTCTTTGCCCCATCCTGATTTTTCTTTGATCAGCTTCAGCACACCAGCGTAACGTTCCGGTTCATAGTCATTCTCTTCACCCACCGGGTTGTTAATGGCCTTCTCAAACAACTCTAATCTGAAATCAATAGGATCTTTTCCGGCCGCCTCGGCTACCTCATCCATGAACGATTGCTCGGCGCCGGCTACAAAGTTAGATCGGGGTGCGCGCCAGGCTCCGGTGGAGACATTTGATTCAACGGCTTTGTTTTCTGCCAGGTAGTTGTCGGTCGTTCCGGCCGGGAAGCGGTTGGCAAATACGGGGCCTTCGTTAATACCCACGCCTTTTACCTGAAAGCCTACCAGATTATTATTTTCATCCAGAGCGGCTCGGTAACGCATCTTGTAAGCGGGGCGGTAGGTACCTTGCGTCATATCATCTTCCCGGGTGTAAATTAGCTTGACCGGTGCTTTTACTTTCTGGGATATGGCAGCCGCTTCCAGCCCGAAGTTGCCGTATAGGCGGCGGCCAAACCCTCCTCCCATGCGCGTCATATCTACGCTGATCTTATCTTCGGGAATTCCCAGCAGGTCGGCGGCGCTTTTGCGCAGGAACTCAGGAGTTTGAATAGGCCCGATTAGTTCGGCTTTATCGGCCGTTACGTGAGCAAAGAAGTTCATGGGCTCCATGGTGTTATGAGGCAGGAAGGGAGCGCTGTAAACTTTCTCAATGGTCTTGGCGGCATTAGCAAAGACTTTGTCCGGGTCACCATCTTTTCGCTCGGCTTGATCGGCCGGAGTGTCTAAGGCTTTTTGCAGGGCAATATCATGATCCTCTGAGTTTTCCATCGGCGTCTCTTTCTCCCAGCTTGCTTCCAGCGCCTTTTTGGCTTTCATAACCTGCCAGGTGCTTTCGCCTACCACCGCGATAAGCTCGGGGAAGGCGTTGATATCCGACCATTGCTTTTCCGAGGGAGCCGTTTTTACGGTAAACACATCCCTGATACCGGGCATAGACTTCGCCTTTTCCGTATTCACCTCCTGAAGTTTCATCCCAAATGCCGGAGGGTGGATGATCATAGCAATCAGCATACCCTCTCGTTTGAAGTCCAGACCGAACAGGGGTTGGCCGGTAACGATCTTTCGGCCGTCTACATTTTTGGTAGGCGTCCCGATAATGCTGAAATTGGTCACCTCTTTCAGTTCGATTTCTTCTGGTACTTCCATACCTGCTGCTTTGGAGGCTACTTCTCCGAAGCTAATAGACTTATCGGAACCAGTGTGAGAAATCATGCCTTTGCTGGTAGTCAGCTCACCTACTGGTACATCCCAGTCTTTGGCGGCAGCTTCCAGCAGCATACGGCGGGCAGTAGCACCGGCCATTCTCAGACCCTGCCACCCCTGCCGGATCGATTGACTGCCCCCGGCCAGTTGTCGAGAGAATAATTCAGTGTTAAGCGGAGCCTGCTCTACGACTACATTTTTCCAGTCAACATCCAGTTCTTCGGCCACAATCATGGGCATGGCCGTTTTTACATTCTGGCCTATTTCCGGATTGGGCGACATAATGGTAACCTGTCCGTTATCACCAATT
Source organism: Roseihalotalea indica (assembly GCF_022458895.1). Next base: position 352,660 of record NZ_JAINFL010000005.1, read on the forward strand.
TTGATGAAAGCATTGACATCGAACCATTCTTTAGGTACGCTGACCAGTTGATCAGTATCAGCCGGTGATTTGCAGGAAACCAGCCAGTTGAAGCCTATTATCAGGCCACCTCCCGCAGCAGAGGATACTTTAAGGAAAGATCTGCGGTTATGTTTTGTTTTTAGTAAGGTCATAACTCTGGGGTTAAAAGTTTTAGCTCATCTTTTCTGATGCAGACTTAATAGCTGCCCGGATGCGTACATAAGTACCGCAGCGGCAAAGGTTACCATCCATTGCAGAGGCGATTTCCTGATCGGACGGGCTGGCGTTCTGCGAGAGCAGCGCGGCTGCATTCATAATCTGCCCAGCCTGGCAATATCCGCACTGAGGTACATCGTGCTCTAACCATGCCTGTTGTACGGCATGTGTAGCATTTTCCGATAAACCCTCAATGGTCGTCACTTTTGATTCGCCTACACTGCTAATAGGAAGCGAGCAAGAACGCACTGCCGTGCCATTGAGGTGCACGGTGCAGGCCCCGCATTGGGCTATACCACAGCCAAACTTGGTGCCTACCAGATCAAGATGGTCACGGAGTACCCAGAGGATAGGAGTATCAGGCTCAACATCCACCTGATGTTGTTGTCCATTCACATTAATTGTAAAAGCCGCCATAGTTACGTTGTTAAGGAGAATTAGTTACTAGTTGAGTTTTATGTTGAGTATTTGGGAGGCTTAGGAACCTTCAAGAACCAGAGTCCCAAGAACTCATACCAAGTTAATGAAACTTACTAAATTTAATAGTGCGATGCGAATGACATGAGAAAAAAGCACCTTGAAGTGCAGTATGGATATAATTAATTCAATAAAATTTAGAATAATCAATAATCTTATTTTTGTAGGTGACGCTAAATAGCTTGGCTTTTGGTGATAAATCTACTCATCTGAAAAAAATTCTGGCAAGGTTGTAACAATTCATAAATCTTTGGATCAAAGGGGAAAATCTAAACAAAAAACGAGTTATGAAAAGATTATCCTTTATGATTCTTATGTTACTGACTCAACTGTCGTTCGGTCAATCTGCCATTCAGGTTACCACCAGCGGGCAGGGCGAGCCAGTCCTGTTTTTACCGGGTTTCACAACTCCCGGTTCGGTCTGGGATGAAACGGTACAGAACCTGGTAGCACCGCACGAAAGTCATTTAGTTACTTACGCTGGTTTCGGTGAATTAGCCCCTATTGATACTCCCTGGTACGAGCCCATCCGGCAGCAACTGATTGAGTATGTAGAGGAGAATAATCTCACCAACCTTACGCTGATTGGTCATAGTATGGGAGGCAATCTGGCAATAGATCTGGCCGCGGCGTTGCCGGATCGAGTATCTAGTCTGATCCTGGTTGAATCTATTCCCTGTATGCGAGAGATGATGATGCCAGGAGTACCCGCTAGCAGTTTGCAGTACGACAGTCCGTATAACCAGCAGATGTTAAATATGCCAGATGATGCTTTCCAAAAAATGGCCGGGAACATGGCCCAAAACATGACCACAAATGCTGCCTACATGGATACGATAGCGAACTGGACAATGCAGGCCGACCGGGAAACGTATGTCTACGGGTATACTGATTTGCTGAAACTGGACTTGCGGGATAAGCTTTCCGAAATTGATGCTCCAACGCTTATTTTAGGGGCCGGTGCTGCCTATCCGGATAAAGCAATGATACAAACGAACTACGAAAATCAGTATGCTAACCTTCGCTCTAAGGAAATTGTGATGGCTGATGAAAGTAAGCACTTCATCATGTTTGATCAACCGGAGTGGTTTTATCAGCAAGTCAATAACTTTTTGCAAGCCAATGTCCGATAAACGAACCCTGTTTGAATCGTTGCACCGGGATTACCAGCCCATGGTGTTGCAGATGTGCCGGGGCTTTGTGCAGGGCGATCCTCACGTATCCGAAGACCTGGCCCAGGAAGTGTTTATCAATACCTGGAATGCCCTCGAAAAGTTTCAGGGGGCTTCCAGCTACAAGACCTGGATTTACCGCATTACGGTGAACACTTGCCTGAAGTATATCCGCGACAAAAAGGACAAGCATAGGGTTTCGGTAGATGCGGTAGCTCACCAACTGGCCGCTGCCCCGGATGCCAAAGAAGAAGCCCCGCATCAGGCCTTGTACCGGGCCATTGCCCAACTGGGCGAAGTAGACCGTCTGATTATTATGATGGTGCTGGATGAGCTTGACTACGACGAAATAGCCTCCATTATGGGACTAAGTGCCGGAAACCTGCGCGTCAGAATTCACCGAATTAAAAAGAACCTTAAAAAAATACTTGAACATGCATAACGAACTAGACGACTTAAAAAATATGTGGCAGAATGCCCGGGAGACAGCACCTCAACCCTCAGCCAATGTTGCTGCTATCATTCAACAGGCTAATCAAAAGAAGGGCAAATCGCTCCGAGTACAGTGGGCCAATGTTATCATTCTACTATTGGTATTACTGGGACTATCAGCTTTTTTCGTATACGTAGCCCCTTTGCAATGGCTGATCAGCCGTATCGGCATCGGGCTAATGACGGGCGGTTTGTTTCTGCGCATTATTATTGAGCTGGGCAGCATCTACTATGCCTCTAAGATCGATCTGACTAAAGCGACTACCGAAGCCAATGAGACCTTCCTGCGGTACTTCCAGTTCCGAAAGCGCATTCACGGCCCGGTGACCATCACCATTGTTGCCTTGTACACCATTGGTTTTTATCTGCTCACCCCCGAGTTCAGCGAGTACTTCAGTACACCCATGATGATTCTGATTGATGGCTCGTACATCGTTGGTGCCGCCATTTTCATCTGGTCTATTCGCTCGGCCATTCGCCGAGAAATGGGCCACCTTCGCGAGATACAGCGGCTGCAATTAGATATGACTTCTGGCGAACAAATTGTTATTAGGTAGTTATGATTAATATTGTTTTATGATAATATTTCGGAATATTAAATGGTAAATATGTTGATATTTTATATTTAGTATTGTTTTATAGTGATTACGCCATATTTTTAAAATTAATCTGATCAACTTTCCCTATCATTGTCGTTTATTACGCCCGAACCTGCCAACCATGCTAAACCTATTCCGACGTTCTCCTTTACTTCCCGTACTGATTGTCCTGAGTGTAGTGCTCGCCGGTATTGCCGGATACCACTACCTGACCGGCTGGCCGCCGCTGCTGATGATGCTGGTGGGGATGGTGCTTGGTCTGGTGGCGCATCTGTTATTTTATCTGCTATTTCTATTATTAGGTAAGGGGGCAAACCAGTTGTCGCTTGCCTTTAATGCGGCAATACTATCAACCGTTGCCACATTCTGGCTGATCAAATCCAACGCCTTTCGCTGGCCCGATCAGGTTTTTTATGCAGCGGCATTGCTAAGTATTGTTTGCGCCATTCTGCTGTATTACTGCGTGAAAAAACTGACGGCTCGCCAATATGTGTGGTGGGCCTGGGCTGGAGTGGTACTGGTAGTAGGGGTAGTGGCTACCGGACTCTACTGGCTGCAACAGGAGGGAAGCGACCCTTATGCGGAGAAGTTGCCCCCGCCCTTTGCCGAGGCTACAGTAAGCACCTTATCCGAACAGGGACTGAACAACCCGGCATCTTCCGGTAGCTACACCGTGCAGGCATTTACTTACGGCAGTGGCACGGATGAAAAGCGGGAGGAGTATGCGGATGGGGTGACTTACCAAACCCCAACCGTAGATGCATCGCGACTGCTGCCCGAGTGGAAAGGAAAAGCCAAGAAGTGGCGGGAGCGATTCTGGGGTTTTGGGGTGAAGGAGTTTCCGCTAAATGGCCGAGCCTATATGCCGGAAGGAGAGGGGGCATTTCCACTGGTGCTGGTCGTGCACGGAAACCATAGCATGATTGATTATTCGGATGATGGCTACGGTTACCTGGGCGAGTTGCTGGCGAGCCGAGGCTTTATCACCGTATCGGTAGATGAGAATTTTATCAATTCGCACTGGTCAGGCGATTTCCGGGGCCGGGAAATGCCGGTGCGGGGCTGGTTGCTGCTGAAGCACCTGGAGCAGTGGCAGACCTGGAACATTAGCGCCGATCATCCACTAGCCGGGAAGGTGGATATGGAAAACATTATGCTGATGGGGCACTCCCGGGGTGGAGAAGCCGTTTCCATCGCTGCCGCTTTCGACAAGCTGCCTTACTACCCTGATGATGCCCAGGAAACCTTCAATTTCAATTTCAACATCAAAGGCGTGGTAGCCATTGCGCCTACGGATTACCGCTACCATCGGCAGATCACGCTAAAGGATGTTAACTTTCTTTCTTTACAAGGCTCTTATGATGCAGATGAATCCAGCTTCTGGGGAATGCGCGCTTACCGGCGACTAAGTTTTGCCGACAGCAATGATGGCTTCAAAGCTGGAGTGTACTTCCATCAGGCCAATCACGGGCAATTCAATTCCACCTGGGGGCGCGCCGACTTTGGTGGTCCAATGAGTTGGCTGCTGAATACTCAGCCTATGATGTCGGGCGAGGAGCAGCGGGAAGCAGCAAAAGTATTTATCAGCGCGTTTGCCGAAGCCACATTGCATAATAACCGGGAATATTTGCCTCTCTTTAAAAACAGCACCCGGGGCCGCAACTGGTTACCGGCACAGTACTACCTGACCCATTTCCGCGATGCCAATACCGAAACGTTAGTAAATTTTGAAGAGGACATTGATCTGGCTACTGCGGGCAAAAACTTTACTGTTCAAACCCAGAACCTCAAAATCTGGCGGGAAGAAACTCTTCGATCCCGGGACGATGGCAGTCAGGAAAACAACGCGCTGGTGCTGGGTTGGGATTACGGAGATAGCCTTAAGTTGGATTCACTAGCGAGCTACAACATAGTGTTATCCGACACTTTTTCGCTACCCGTAGATACTACTGGAAGTATGCTGATTACCCTGGCAGCCGGTGACTTCAAAGAACTGATCCAGGGAGGTGATCAATCAGAAGAAAAGGAAGAGGATGAAAAGCCTCGGGAAGAGCCGGCGTTAGATGCCAGTATCGTGCTTACTGATAAAAGCGGAAACGCTGCCCGCCTGACAATCAGTGAAGTCAAACAAATCGCTCCCCGCCTTAAAACCCGCTTCACCAAGCTGGCATCACTAGACAAAGAAATGATCGGTGCCGAGTGGGAAGTACAGCCCGAAACATTTCACTTGCCGTTGACGAATTTTCAGGTTAATAACCCTGATTTTGATATAAATCAACTACGCAAAATTACTTTGCTTCTTGACCAGACACCGTACGGAGTGTTACTGATAGATGATATTGGTTTTGACGTCATGCACTAGCTTTTTGTTGCTTAGTCTCTTATTGGTTAAACAATAGTTTACGGTGATTGTAACTTATTTTATACCTGCTTTAATTTCAGGAATGATTTCTCTCAGCTAAGAAAATATTGATGAAAAAGGCTTTACGAATTATCGGTAAGATAATTTTAGTGATTGTGGGGGTGCATCTGGCGGCCTTTCTTTTTTTCTGGATCAAGAATAAGGCGTATATCGGTGGTACTGAGGATAGTTTAATTGAATATCTGAATCAACATAAACAAGATATTTCCGACCCCGAAAGTGCCATCAACTTATTTGATGAGGATTTTTATAGCAATCAACTATTTCTACTGGGTGAGAACCATGGGGCTGCTGATGTGCAGCAGGTTGATAAGCAGTTGTTCATTCACCTGCATGAAAAGCTGGGACTACGATACTATGTAGCCGAGATGGACAGCATTCGGGCAAGGCGGCTGAATAGCTTTCTGTCCAGCCCAACCAAAGATGCAGCGACATTGAAGCAGGTAGTGGCCGACATTGCTTTGAGGATACCTCAGCAATCCAGCCAGGGTTTGTACGAAAAATGGATGAACTTTTACGATTACAATCAGCGTCAACCCGACTCGATGCAGATGATTGTGCTCGGCATTGACAAAGACTTTGAAGACACCAGCCAGGGTATAGGTCGCGACTCTATTATGCTGCTCAATTTCAAAAAGATCGTTGAAGATCGTCAACTGGAAGATGAGCTGTTCTATGGCCTGTTTGGTTATACTCATGTGTTACAGGATAGGGTGATGGGAGGTGGCTTTACCCCGCTGGCCGCGAAGATTAAAAAATCCGATCTTCCCTGCGCCGATGCCGTAGCCAGTATTGTTTGCTACAATATAGACAGCGAGGTGCGGCTTCCCGCTACCGGGCAATATCCGGCCCCGCCCGACGAAAAAACCACTTTACTCAATGTAGATGGCCCTTTTGTATTGGTAAAAGGCATTAAAGATCTGGAAGAGGCAACTGAAGAAAATACCATTACTTTATTTGACCTGGATGCACCCGCCTCGCCCTATACTGCAACTCAGCGCCTGGCCGGAGTAAAAGTGAACCTGATGGGTAGCGATGTTCTACCCACCGACGAGTCGCAATCTACCACTGACCTTTTTCAGTACGTAGTATTAATTCGCAATTCCAAAGCCCTGACTGGTCTTAAAAGATAGCCGTTTTTCTTGATTTCCTTTAACTTTTCCGAGCCTCCTTCAGAGTTACCTGAAAGGAACTCTGAGCTGCCCGAGTGTTCTACTCAAGTAATGCTAAGGATAAATTAGCAGAATATCAGAATGCAAGACAACCTACCGCCACCTTTAGGTTGAATAGGTAGTATCCCATCATGCTTCGGTATGCATGGTGGATGGATAGGCCATGTTCGTGGTCGCCTTCTTGGGTGTAATCTACCTCAGAAGCGTCAGTAGGCATAAATGACCAACCAAATTCTGCCCCTGAATCCAGAATAAACTTGTCAAAGAGCACTGTCTGTTTTCCGAACCCCACCGTAATAACCGGATTGATAACATCCTTGCTAAACTGCCCCTGCTTAGGGAAAGCTGGGTTATAGGTATTAAATTTAGTAGCAGCTACACCATAAGTCCAATAATATCCAATGGGAGCGATAGAAGCTGATTTATCAACATTAAACTTTTTTACGTGAAACCCCAGGGAACTGCCCTTGATCAGATCATAATGAATACCATCAATATCCGGGTTAGTAGAATCCAGCTCTTTCACTGTGCCGGTTCTAAACATAGTGTAGGTTAACCCCAAAGCTATGTTCCGGCCCACCAGGTATTCAAATTTCAGTTGAGGACGGTAGTTGAAGGCCAGAAGGTTCGTCCCCTTTGACCGGTTTTCGATATCAAGAGGGTCACCTTCCTTAATATTCATGTGATTCTGGTTCATGTTAAACAGAGCGGGGGCAAAATATAGATCTGCGGTAACCCAGGCTCGTTTTCCCATATATCCTGGCACCTGGGCATTAGCAACAGTCGCCGTGATGGTAAAAACTAAAGCAGTCAATAGATATTTCAATGGATCAGTATTTTAGTTCGAAGAAAGTGTTATAGATGTTAGACTGAAGAAGGCTTTCACTATCTCTCATTTTTATTCGGCGCATACTTCCTTCTATGATACCCTCATTGCGTACATCGAAGGTGAATGAGAAGTAAAAGGAGTTCTTTTTAGGTTTGAAGGACTTATAAAGCCAAAGTGGTGCTGAGGGTAGATAGATAGCCGGAAAAACAAGTCCATAAAGATCAAATAAGCCCAGAGTGTTACTCTGAGTAACTGATATTCCGCCCATCCAGGTGAAATACTGGGTTCCGTATTCCTCAGAAATTGCTTTGATCTCATTATGGATCGGACTCACACTGGTTGGGGTATCATGCCTTAATTTTTCAACCAACCACTCTTGAGTCACACTATGCATATTAAATTTTGCCACCTCGTTTGTCTCAAAGCTTAGTGTATTAAGCATAGGGGCTTCCATGTTTAGCTTGTCGGTTGCTCGTCCTATCTTATAGTCAATTTGTGAGACTACAGCTTCTGCATCTTCGTACTGTAATTTTTCCTTTTTTCGGGTATCTATTTTCAGGTACATCGGGTTGATAACCAATGTTTTTTCTACCGAGGGAGCTTCCCATGGCTTTTTTCTCTCCTTCTTCTCGGCATAGTATTTTCTTGCCTTATTACAGGTAGCGTCTAGGTACGAAAAAAAATCTTCTTCACCTTCTATACCGATGAAAGCTTTTTGGAGGTAATGCCTCTCCTTATCTTCAAACAATTTCTGAGCAGTAGCGCCTGATCTGCTAAAATACTTATCAAAATCTTCATCATACGCTACCGCCTCATACATTAAGTCCAGTAGCATAAAATCAACTTCTTCATCTTCCGGTTGCTGTTGGTGGTACAGATACAGGCTTCTTATCGCCAGGGTATAGAATTCCAGTCTATCAAAATCTTTTAGGAAGTAGGCGAACCTTTGCCGCTCTCCCCGCTCTTCATCAGGATCACTTTCGTATCCGAAGCGAGCCATATTGTAAAGGGCCTTCAGGACATTCTTATGCAGGTAACCCGATTCAGGATAATGTTCTTCCATAGCATAGGCATGGAGAAAGGCATTCATGATTTCGCTACTCAGCAAATAAGAACGGCTTAATTCAAAGCGGGCAATCTTGCGGCTTTCCTCAAATAGCTGCTCAGAGATGATGTAGTCTTGTTCTTCAAACGAGCTGGTTTCCTGTTTATCCAATATGGTTGCCAGCGCGTCTTTTCGGGTAGCAATATTGGGGTGAGAACTTTTACTGTCATCACTTTCTTCATCCGGTAATACATCTTTTACATTTTCCAGATAGTAATGATCAGGAAATTTGAATTCCTCGGATTCAAAATACGCTTTAGTAAAAACCCGACCTTTCATCGGATAGTCAGCGTATTTAAGTACATCAAATACCTGATGGCCGGCCTGGCGGTTATACCGAGATTTCAGGAAAATTTTCATCCCAAGTTCGTCAGCTTTTAGCTCCTGCCCCTTATCAAACTTACTTTTCGTAAAAATTTTATCATCGAAAGACAGGTGGCGGTAATCCCCTCTGGCCGCGGCAATTTCCTGGGATTTTACATATCCGTTAATGACATGTTTTTCCTGGAAGTGAATAACCTCGTGAGCTAAAACAAACGCCAGTTGAGCTTCGCTGGTAAGCCGGGCCAGCAGGCCCAGGTTCACGAAGATGATACCACTTTCGGTAGTGTACGCATTCACTTCAGGACTTTTAACAGTGTATACCCTGATCTTCTTCCTTAGTGCCGGATCATCCTTTAAAAGCTCATCCAAGATCTCACCCAAATACTTGGAAACCTTATCATTGAACACCACTTTTCCACTGGTTAGAAACCGGTAGGTATCGAAGTTGCTTCTCAAATAAAAAGATTCTTTGCTCTTTCGGGTGAAACGCTTTTCATCTTTAGAAACCTTCGTTTCCAGGTCTTTATAGTATCTTTCTGAGGATTTCTCAATGAAGTCAGACGGAATATTACCGGCTGATTGCAGGGTTTGGTAGTCACTTTCCTGAGCAAACGCGGGCTGTAAACTTAACATACTGATTTGCAGCAGTATGAATGGGGTAAACTTTATCATGGGTGGGGATAAATCGTTAGAGAATGATTAAAAGTCAAATTCAGACTTTGGGAAATTGATGTTTCCTTCGTAGCTGAAAGATCTCGAGCCATAGAAGGATTGCACCTCAATAAGAATATCGCAAAACTCTAAATGAACTTTGTCACCATCCAACCGCAGGTAGAGTTTGCCAGAGACTGCTTTTTTCTCAAAATAGCGGTTGGAGAAAATCATGAGGCTTGCCTTAGGGTAGTCTTCATCAATGCTAACATTACGTGCGATGTTAAACTTTACATTACCCACGGGCAATTCTCCCACAGGCAGTTCAATTTCTACATACTCTGAGGATGAGCTTATTTCAGCCACAATTTTTGTTACCGGGTCATATCGCCATTTTGTAACCGTAGTATGATCAAGGTTAAAAGCAACCTGCTCTTCTCGGGAGTGAAAAAAGTTCTCCTGAAGGTCATCGGTGCAACTAGCCAGGATGGTGCTTCCGCAATAAGAACTACAGGCTCCACCACAATCAACCGCAGTCTCATCCTGGTTTTTTATACCGTCACTACAAGTGGGCGGAATATTTAATACTGGGTTAAACTCTAAAGATTGATCTTCTACACAGCTTAAACACAAACATCCAAGCAGTACTAGGGTAAGGAACCATTTAAAACTAAATACACGCGAGAGTGAGAGCAATTGCATTATATTTACTTCGATTAATACAAATGCAAGTAGCTATAATTCAATTTTATAAGCCAGTTTTTGTAAGATATTTATTAAAAAAGTTATATTTTACTTATAATGTATTACGCTGAGTATTTTTATCTAGTTCTCTTTATTTAGTCCTAGGTTGTTTTGAGCGAGCAATCGTACTTTGAGTGATATCAGAAGAGGTTCAGCCATTCATAGAGTAGTAAACTATCAGGATTATACCTTATGCCATAAAAACAGTCAGATTTCCTTTTGCGGTAAGATTGACTTTCTTTTAAGGGTTTTTAAAAAAAGACAGGCGAGTGTTTTTTCAGTAATGCCACTAGGGAAGTGTTCTGGTTCTCACATGCCAGGTAGGTCCAGGCTGATAAACTCAGTGAAGATTGAGACGTTACAACAAGGTGAACTTACTCAAAATCAAGAATATCATTCAGGGTATACGCAATGATTACCCTATGTCGGATGAAAGTATCCAAAAGCTGGCGATACACTTTACCGAGCATTGTTATCCTAAGCACTATCAGCTTACCCAGGCCGGGATGCCAAGCCATTCGGTGTATTTTATAGAGCAGGGGTGTACCCGCACCTTTCTGCTGATGAATGATAAAGAGGTAACTAACTGGTTTAGCCAGGAAGGGGATATTACCTTCTCGTCGAATGCCTTGTATCACCGCACACCGGGTTTTGAGTTCGTAGAATTATTAGAGGACTCTATACTTTATGCTATCCCTATTGATACGCTGGATAAGCTGTACAAAACCGAAATTGAAATGGCTAACTGGTCTCGGGTTATTCATCAAAAAGTACTATTAAAGATACAAACCTTGCGGATAGACCGTCTGTCACTTTCGGCAAAAGAGCGCTATGAGAAGTTTGTTGCCGAAAATCCGGCATTGGTAAACCGGGTGAACCTGGGCTACATTGCTTCGTATCTGGGCATTTCGCAACCCTACCTGAGCAACCTGCGGGCCGAAGCACGATTTTAAGATAGATGAAATTATTAGCGCATGGTCTTTTCTATTTTTGGATTCAAAAAGAATATACTATGAAGACCGAACTACAAAAATGCCTGGATGGCGAAACGTTTAACACTGCTGATGATGAAATTCAGGCCATCATTCATCGGGCCCGGGCTCTCACCCAACGGTATAATACCACCCTCAGTACCGATGATTCAGAACGGCGCAGTATCATCACCGAGCTCTTCCAAAAGGCAGGAAGTAATGTCAATGTTGATACGCCGTTTTACTGTGATTATGGTCGACATATTTCGGTAGGCAACAATGTCATCATTAATATGAACTGCACCTTTGTAGACTGCAATACCATTGATATTGGCAATAACGTGCTGATTGCCTCTAACGTGCAAATTTATACTGCGACCCACTCCGTAGCAGTGCAGGAGCGACTGGTTGCTGACTGGGATGAGAAATCCGGCACGCCCTATTTCCGTACGTTTGCGCTGCCAGTTAAAATTGGCGATAACGCCTGGATTGGCGGGGGAGTAATCCTGTTACCGGGAGTGACGATTGGTAAAAACTCGGTAATAGGTGCGGGAAGTGTGGTCACTAAATCGGTTCCGGACAACTGTGTTGCAGTGGGCAATCCCTGCCGGGTGATTCGGGAAATCCAGAGATAGTCTTTCGGAAGCTTAAAGCTGGTTAGACCAGTAGCGTATTGATCATAATTACCATTTTGAGAGCGATGGATTGCCTGTCGCTAGCACTCAAAGCTGCCGTAAACCGCTGGCTGAACATGACCCTGGGCATTGTTTTTACTGCTATTATGCTTCTGACCATGCCCGGTGCCTGAATGTTTTACCTCATATTAGGCATCATTGAAATGATACTGACGCTACTTATCTTTTGGTATGCTTTCCGCTGGCCCCGGCAGGTTCAGTAAGGTGGAACGTTCAATTTATCCTGCTTGCACAAAACAATCTTTTAAGATTTGCTCTAGTCTCTAACCTTCAAATGTGGTAGGGAAAATGAGTTAGTTTCCAATAGATATTATTCTGATTGTCTTTTAAAAACATACCAGGAAGCGGGCGGCAAGAGGCGGTAAAGGGGACCTACCTCTTGCTGAATGCCTCCGGCGACGCTTACCTGCCTGGTCAGATAAGACTTGATAATAGAAAATGACTTCTTACCTAATGATCGGAACAAAGTTTAGCCATACAAAGTGTGGTCAACCGATTGTCGCAATCAACCCCTGCGATTGGCGAAGATGCCCCTTACTTAAAATAAGAACCCTGGTTACTTTTACATAAAAGATCGTTAACCTTTAAAATTCATCACTCATGGCCAGCGCAAGCACCTATCTTAACTTTAACCGAAACACCGAAGAAGCGTTCAATTTCTACAAATCCGTTTTTGGCACTGAATTTCAGGGTGAAATTATGCGGATGGGCGACGTACCCCCGCAGGATGGTATGCCCCCTTTGGCCGAAGAAGATAAACATCTGATCATGCACATCATGCTACCCATACTCGGCGGGCACCAGCTTATGGGAACGGATGCCCCGGAATCTATGGGTTTCAAACTGAACTTTGGTAATACTATGTACATCAACCTCGAACCAGACACCCGGGAAGAGACCAAACGACTCTTTGAGGCTCTCTCGGCAGGAGGAAAAGTAGACATGGAGCTGGCCGATATGTTTTGGGGCGACTACTTTGGAAGCTGCATCGATAAGTTTGGAGTGCAATGGATGTTTAATTGCGCCGAGAAAAAGTCTTAGACGTCAAGCCAACCAACCCTTAGTTTCCGCAAAGAGAGAGAATGATATAATATCAAAACTGTACTTGAGTGGCCCAGACCCGGGCCCTCTTTTCTACATCTTACCACCTGAGCGCCCAGCACTCGCTAGGAAATTCTAAAAGCAGAACGTTACCGGCCTCGTTAGAATTTTCGCTACCAACCAAAAGCAATAGTATTCCATCGATATCTTTCGTTTTGCCCGTTACGAACAGGTAAAACACCATAACAAATTAACAAAGGTAGATTCAAATCTTTGTAATGGCGAAAAAAACCGTCAAAGTACATTACAAAACGATGTAGACCCGAAAGATTGCAATTTTTCGGCATTACAAAACAACGTAGACCTGATTTATAGCAATCTTTCGGTATTACAAAACGATGTGAAGCACTTTTATAGCAAAATTTCGGCGTTACAAAACGTTGTCGCCTGCTTTTATCGCAATATTTCGCGAAAACAATTATTGTATTGGCGAAACATTGCTCGGTTTCGGCATTACAAAACAATGTGGAGTGCTTTTATCGTTAAGTTTCGGCGTTACAAAACTTATTTGCTGCAAATGATGAGATTATTGGCATCTCACAAAGAAATTTCCGTCCGAAATGAGGTAGTACGTTCAGGAAATAAATCTTTAGCCCATATTCCTCTCCAATTGCTAGCGAGCTACCTGATAGTATTTCCCGGATGAACAACCTAAAGTGCTCCATACTCTTTCTTATTTACCTTCGCAGGTCTTTCATTAATGCATCGCATTTTTATAAGCTTCAGGTCGACGATATGACTAAATTTTCCGTCAGCAAGGATGTATCTTCGAGTTGCATCCGTCAAAAAAGTGCAATCACGCTTCTAGCAGAAAAGTTATTGATATGCTGTTCAGCAAGCTAAATGGCGGTAATTAGATCATGGTGTTGCTCGAGGCAATAAGCTTCCTTTTTTGCACTCCACCTTACTTAACTTATTTACTGGATAACCGATGTTCTTTTCAAAAATTTTTAATAAGTTGAATTTCTGTAATGATAGTAATACATAGAATGCCAATTTGCTCTTTAACAAATTGCAGACACTCACGAAAATAAAGATCGTAGATAGGAAAACTTCGGTAAAACTATAAGTAAGATAGCCGCATATGTGCGCTATCCCTATGTTGGCAGCAAACTAATGAAGATGAAATACAGCTTGTCTTTGATGCTTCTTTTGAGTTTTACTCTCGCTTACGGACAGGATATTGAAATCAATAAAGTTGAAGAATATGATTTGGTATATCTGATCAATGGAATCAAAGAACTTTCCAATGAACAGACGGATGATTTATCCCTCAGGATGTTCTCGATAGCAAACCTACCTGGAAGTGCCGGTAATGCTTCCGGTGAAGTGACTCATGATTTGTTAATTGCTGTATCGGAATATGATGAAGCTCCAAATCAATCATTATTTCGGATTTCCAGCTTTTATAATCCTAAAATCATGGAATGGAAAATGGATAATCCAGAGCCGATAGTCGTGATTGAATATGGTCCATATAATGATAGGAAGGCGATAGAGATACAGATAGGTTTACAGAAAATAGCATTAAAATGAAAAGTCTGCTGCCAACAACGCTCAGCCCTCACCCTGGCAAAAGTGATATTTGTACGTTAGTTGCTCCAAGCACGGAAATTGATACTTGTAAGTCAAACAGCCAACCAGCCGGGCGAGGGCTGCCCTAGGCGTTGTATGCCATAGGATAAAAATCTTCTAATGAAGAAAATTATAAATGATAGAGAGATAAAAACAGTTCAATATGCTACGGACTATAACTGGTATGCTAAAATTCCAGATAGTAATTGGCTATGTATCCTTGTCGATAATGATAAAAAAAGAAGGTACGTTGACGAAGTGATAGCAAAAATTATTAATAAAGATGTTTGCTATGTATGTATAATTGGAGAAGGTTGTGAAAGAACTCATGATTTATTTGATGAAGAAATCGTTTTTCGTGAGGTAGAGATAGATGAATATTACTTACCTAAACATCATATTGTTACCACATGGCATAATGAGTTTAATGAAGGAATAAAGTTTGGAATACAGCATGCGTATCATGATGAAATAGAAATTAGAGAGGTAGTAATTCTAGATATGACTGATGGTACTGAACGAGCTAGAATAAACAAAGAATTAGCGGAATTGGCATATGAAAATGAGTAAACGGCATATAACATCAGCTAGCCCCAACCGGGCGAAAAGCTGAGCACGAAAGTTTGTTGCTTCAAGCAGTAAATTTGATAAATTGAAACAAATTCGCCAACAATGCCCGGTATGATGGCTAGCCAGGTCGCTGATGACCATAAAAAATTAAATCTAAAGTTACTATGTCAAGAAGTGAGGCTCTCGCCAGTAGACTGAGAGAAGTCTTATTAAGTGGACATTGGATTGCGAACACCAACTATCAGGAACAAGTAGAAAGTGTGACCTGGGAGCAGGCTACCCAGAAGGTTGGAAACCTAAACACCATTGTCGCACTCACGTATCACGTCACCTATTATTTAACCGGAATTTTGAATGTATTTAACGGAGGGCAACTAGAGATTCGGGACAAATATAGTTTTGATGTAACCTCGGTCAAATCGGAAACGGATTGGAAGAGCCTCATCGATAAATTTCTGACCAATGCTGAAACATTTGTTGTTCAGGTAGAAGCAATGCCGGACCTAACTTTGGATGAAATATTTGTAGATGAAAAATACGGAACATATTTACGCAATATCGAGGGGGTCATCGAACACAGCTACTATCATCTTGGGCAGATTTCGCTGATAAAAAAACTGATAGTAGAGAATAAGAAGTGAAAACTCTGCCACCAGCAAAATGCAGCCCACTACTCTTTTTAATAAACTTTCTGTGCATCAGTTATGGTGCGCTCAATATTCTCTGAATTGTTAGAATTTAACGGTACCGGCTATCAAACTCCGAGAATAACTGCTGCGACCACACCTATCGAGCAGAGTATCAGAAAATTACCAGGAAAAAAAGACTAGAGCCGACCTGTCGTTTCTGGAGTTGTCTCAAGAAGGGAGGGCACATATGCAAATTTTAAAGAACCGGATAGCTTTTTTTTACTAAACTATTGTCATTAATTGGAGCATCTGTATCAAATAACAAGGCGACCTACTCATTCCTAACCACTGAAAGAACTAACCATGATGGCAAAGCAGCAGCCCGAATCACCCGCCAGGGTGGAGGATTCATTCCCAACGCATGAAACCACCGAACTAAACGCACTTATTACTCGCCGTGAAATGCTGGGAATAGCCGGAGCAGCCGGTTTGACGGTGTTGATGGGCCCTGTCTCTGCTGCCGTTCCGCAGCAAGCGCCAGAAAAAGTGCGCATCGCTTGTCTTACTACATACTGGGCGGCCACCCGATCACACGCCGACTGGATTTTTGCCAAACTGCTGGACGGTTATTGGTGGCAGGGCGCCTATAAACCTTCGCGGGTGGAGGTAGTGTCCGTTTACATCCATCAGCTTGAAGAAAGCCAACTCGGGCAGAAAATATGCAAAGCAAAGGGCATTCCAATCTTTAATACCGTAGGAGAAGCCGTCACCCTGGGCGGTGAGGAGCTGGCGGTGGACGGTGTGGTCATCGTCGGAGAACATGGGAACTACCCAACCGATCTGAAGGGGCACTGGCTCTTACCGCGCTGGTGGATCTATAATCAGGTGATCGAGGTTTTCGAGCGGAGCAAGCGTTCGGTGCCAGTCTTTAACGACAAGCATCTTTCCTATAACTGGGATGATGCCAAGTGGATGTTTGACAAATCCCGGGAGTTGAACTTTCCGCTCACCGGCGGCTCATCCATCCCCGTCTACTACCGCAAGCCCGCGGAAGAACTTCCTAACGATACTCCCATCAAGCATTCGGTGGTGTTGGCGGGCACCGGAGATGAGGGCGCGATTTTTCATGCTATTGATGTACTCCAAGCCTTTGTAGAGCGCCGCCAGGGTGGTGAAACCGGGGTTAGGTCGGTACAGTCCATCCGCGGACCGGAAACCTGGAAGTGGGTGGAAAGTAATCCCTGGGCCGGCAAGCTGGTGGATGCCGTGGCGAAGCGTTTTGAACTGCAGCCGGGACATTTTCAGCAGAACCCCAATACCAACATGTGTGTGGTGGAATATAACGATGGAACAATGGCGGCGGTCATTGGTGCTCGGGATGTAGGGTGGACTTATGCCGGTGAAATTGAAGGGCATAACGAACCGACAATCATCTCGATGCTGGAGTGGCCCGGCCCTTTTGACCAGTACCACGCCTCGAATGCCCAGCCACACTGGATTACCGAGTTGATGGTGACCAAAAAAGAACCTTTCAACGCTGAGCGGCTGCTGCTGTCCACCGGTATCGTCAACCACTACATGGAGTCTAACTGGGAGAACGGGCAATATTCTCCCGTCGGCCGCCGCATTGAAACGCCAGTACTGAATATGACCTACCGCCCCACTCGAGGAGCGCAATTCAACACAGGAGAGCGACCACCGAGCCGCCCGTATATCCGAGGCTTTGACCAATAGCGTAAGGACCAAGGGTGATTATAGGAATTTAGTATTAATAACCGAATGAAACGACGAGATCTCATCAAGCGCCTAATCATGCTTCCATTGGCGGGAAGCGTTTTACCCATAGAACCCCTGTTATCCGCTCCAGTGGCGGGAAACGGGATATTTTCGCCCCTTCAGCAAAAGCCGATGCCTGAATTGCATCGGAAGGCATTTGTAATGGACGGACATACGCATGTTATGAGTCGCGAGTTAATGAAAGGTACTGACATTGGTCAACGTTATCCGGATGGGACCGTCGACCTACCCAGAGCCAAAGAAGGGGGTGTGGATGCGATGTTCTTCTCGGTGTATACGCCCGAACACTACTATCCGGGAAGGCTGGAAACCAAAAACACCTTTCGGGTGGTAGAGCTGGCACTGGACCAGATCGAGAAGAATAGCGACATGATCGAGCTGGCACTCAACGCTTCTGATATCGAGCGAATCAATCAGAAAGGCAAAATGGCGGCTTTCCTGGATCTGGAAGGTGGCTATGACCTGGATGGCGACCTCATTCTGCTTCGGGCACTGCATCGCTTAGGACTACGCTCTATGCAACTAACCGCCCACAATACGACCAATGCGTTTATCGACACCTGCAATGATGTTAGCCGTTGGGATGGTATCAACGATCTGGGGAAAAAGATCATCGCCGAAATGAACAGGCTGGGCATGGTCATCAATGTTGCTCATGCATCCAATGAGGCTATTCTGCAAACCGCCGAGGCCAGTGAACATCCGGTGATCTATAGTCACGGTGGATTTTACGGTATTGTACCGCATCCGCGCTGTATTACCGATGAAGCGGCCAAAGCAGTAGCAGCCAAAGGTGGGGTCATCGGCATTCACTTCGGCAGCCTTTTTAACAATCCCAAATACTTTTCCTGGCAGCAGAAAGCACAGAACGAAACGACTCCGGCCTCCATACAGCTATCGGCCAAAACCCTGGAAGAGGTAGACCAGGAATTTGCCAAAGAGGTTCCGCTCAACTTCAAAGGCACCATCCCTGACGAGTATTGGATGCACGTTGATCAACTGGCGAAGGTGATTGACTATGGAGTAAATTTAGTAGGGGAGGACCACCTGGCGATCGGCTCGGATCTGGATGGCGGCCCGGAACTGCCCCGCGAAATAAAAGACATCAGTGACTTTCCCCAGATCACCATCGCGATGCAAAAGCTGGGTTACAGTGACGAGCGCATCAAAAAAATTCTCGGTGTAAACTGGCTCCGGGTAATCCGGCAGGTAACCGAGGGGTGAGAGGAAATGATAAGCAGTTGGAGAATTATTCTCCCTCAGTGTTCTCTACGAGCGGGCGCCGACTGAGGGGCGGCCCCCGCTCGTAGAGAACACTGAGAAACATAGGCAACCAAACTCATGAGTAGCCGGTGGTGACATTATCGCTGGCTTATTTTTTGGAGAACTGATGTTCTTCTCAAAAAAATTTAATATGTTAACTCTCAATGATCAGAATACAAAGAACGCCGATAAGTATTCCATCAATTAATCAATGGTTCACTCACAATAAAGGCCATAGATAGGGAAAAAACTCGGTGATACTATAAGGAAGATAGCCGCATATATGCGCTATCCGTATGTTGGGCACCATTAAAAGAAAATGAATGAAGTTAGATTATATAAATCGCCCTGGAAAGCAATAAGACTTTTTGCATTAACAATTCCTTTTGTTGCAATTGGAATATTGATGATTACGACATCTGATAGCTATTCATTTAACTATTTCATAGGATGGTTAAGCGTAAGCTTTTTTGGACTTGGAATACCAATTGGATTATTTCATCTTCTCGACAGAAGGCCTCAAATTATCATTGACCAATTTGGAGTGTTTGATCGAACAACGAATCAAGAAACTATAAACTGGGAAATAATTGAAGATGCTTATTTATCTAATGTGCATGGGGAAAAATTTATTTGCTTAGTAGTCAATGAAAAATATGAACCCTCGAAGAAAAAAGGAAAGTGGTATAAGAGAGCAGCTAAGTTCAATAAGGCTCTTGGATTTCAAGAATTAAATATATCACTAGGACAACTTAAAATTGACGAGGAAAAGTTGACAGAATTTATAATCGCAATGAGCCGAGCAGATAGTGCAAAAAGAAAAGAGATAATAAAAACGGTGCCCAACAAAGCGCAACCCTCAGCCTAGCGATATTAAACTAGAAAGTTAGTTTCGCCAAGCACGAAAATTGATAATTGAAAGAAAAACACCCACAAGCCGGCCGAGGGCTCGCGCAGGCCGTTGGCGGTCATTGGAAATAAAAAACAACTGTGAGGAAAAAAACGTAATTTCATAGAAAAACTAATTATGGCATTCGAGGCAATAGACATACAAGATATTTCGGGATTTCAATCCATTAAAATTCCTGATAATTTCAAAATCAATGATGACAAAGTTTATCTTAAAAAGGTGGGAAATGCTTTATACATTATTCCATTCCATAACCCATGGCAAAATTTAATTGATAGTGTTAACGAATTTAGTCAGGATTTTATGAATGACAGAGAACAGCCTGCTGATCAAGGCAGAGAATCATTTGACTAATGAAATACATCCTTGACACCAATATCTGCATCTACATCATCAAGAAAAAGCCTTTGCAAGTTTTTGAAAAGTTCAAAGATTTGCCATTGGGCAGCGTTGGCATCTCGTCTATAACTTTAGCTGAATTAATCTATGGCGTAAAGAAGAGTGCTCAATCTGAAAAGAATCAGATTGCACTAAACCAATTTTTAGTTCCTCTTGACATTGTTGAGTTTGATGCGAATGCAGCCGTAGAATATGGAAAGATCAGAGCGGAATTAGAAAGAGCTGGAACCCCAATTGGTCCTTTAGACATGTTGATTGCGTCTCATGTGAAAAGCCTAAAATTGACTCTTGTAACTAACAACGAGAAGGAATTTAAAAGAGTAGATGGGCTTAGAATAGAGAATTGGACAAAACAATAAACAACGAACCGCCAACGGCTGAGCAAGCACCACGGCTGGCGAATGAGTGATAGAAGCATCAAAGCAAACAAGCTAGAAAACAAAGCTCGGCAGAAGACTGCACCAAAGTCGCCGCGTTGTACACCATTCAAAAATGATACTACCATAAATCCCTTTGCGAAAAGTGACTAGAAAAAATTAAAGTTGAAAATAATCTTAAAGCTAAGAACTCGATTTGCAACCAAGAATATATGGATAAAGGTATTGGGAATGAAATGACTGATTTTCAAATATTCATGGAGTATCCAGTTGATTTAAAGAAGCAAGTACATTAAATCAGAATTCACCAACACTGGGATAAATCAAAAGTAGAATTAGTATATGAAGCCGTTTACGATACAAATTGCGTGTATACAAATATTGAACACGATCTGAATCGGATCGAAAAAAAGAGATATACAGAGAAATTCGAGGAGATCGCTATAAGTGAATTAAGATGAAACGGTGTACAATGTAAGGCAAGCAGCATGACTATTTGATCCTCAAGTAAGAACATCAAAGCAGATAATTGATCGAGATACTAACTCGAATGAGAATTGCTCCAAAGCTGCCGCGCCGCCTGCTCTAAGCGTTCAAAGACAAAGCAAATATACTTGCTGATGGAACTCAATATAACGAAGTCATAAATCGAGAGCGAAACAGTGATAATCTGTCAGATTTACAAAGTGCACCTACCAATTACAAACTTGTCAAGATAGAATATATCAATAAGGATGGTAATGCAACAAATAGGTTCATAGAGCCATTTACGCTATTGAGTACTGAAAACTAATATTTGATTGCGTGGTATCGTTTGCGTAGAGAATTTCGATTCTTCCGATTGGACAGAATTCAAACAATAGAAATTCAAGCTGAGAACTTTGAACTTCACAATATGACTTTACGAAAGTATTTTGATAAATATCATTAATTCTTTTTAACCCTTGACATAAGGCTGTCACTGACTGGCTTTACGTTTGTATCATCACAAATTTTAAACAATAAAAAGGATGACAAACGTATCCAACACAGGACTTGATTCAATCGATTTTCCAAAGGCCACCATGGTTTCAGTAAATGGAGTAGAACTGGAAGTTTTTGAGGGAGGCAAACAAAATATAGACAAACCTATCGTGCTATGTCATGGCTTTCCGGAACATGCGTTTTCCTGGCGGTATCAAATTCCAGCACTTGTCGCAGCGGGTTATCATGTTATTGTTCCTAACCAAAGAGGTTATGGAAACTCATCTTGCCCAGCCGAAGTAACAGAATATGACATAGAACACTTAACGGGCGACCTGGTTGCATTACTCGATTATTATGGATATCAGGATGCTACTTTTGTCGGTCATGACTGGGGTGCAAATATAGTTTGGAATCTGGCTCTATTGCATCCAGAGCGAGTGAGAAACGTGATAAATTTGGCTTTACCCTATCAAGAGAGAGGGGAAAAACCCTGGATTGAATTTATGGAGGAGGTACTTGGTGAAGACTTCTATTTTGTTCACTTTAATAGACAACCAGGAGTAGCGGATGGAATATTGGAAGAACACACCCAACAGTTTCTTCGTAATCTGTTTCGCAAGAATGTACCTCCTGTACCGCCAGAACCAGGCATGTCAATGATTAATCTTGCCAGAGCAGATAAACCACTTGGTGAGCCAATAATGAATGACAACGAACTGTCCGTTTTCGTTTTCGCTTTCAAATCATCAGGGTTTACAGGGAGTATAAACTGGTACAGAAATCTTGACCGCAATTGGCATTTAATGGCAAGCGTGAAGCCAATGATACAACAGCCGACATTGATGATATATGGCGACCGAGATTTGATTCCGAAGTCTCAAAACTTAAAAGATTTCGCGCCAAATTTAGATGTGATCAGCTTGGATTGTGGCCATTGTATTCAGCAAGAAAAACCAGAGGAAACAAATCATGCCATTTTAAAATGGTTGGAGCAACAGGATACCTAAGAATCTGATAAAAAATAAACCGAATAAAAACGGTATAAAACATAGGGAGGACAGTGATTACCGCAAGTTTTGATTTCTTTGCAAGCATTGTCTCGGTGGCCAAGTGCTTAGCTTCGAAATGCCCTACTTTCCATACCCGAGACCGTTGGCCGTTGGCAACAAGTTAAAAAAGAAAATATGAAAATCAGAAACCTTATACTACGCACGCTGCTCATATTATGCGCCTTCATAAGCTGTAAAGAAAGGGAAACCAAACTTGGTGGAGCCGTTGTTCAGGAATTAAATCCTGAACTGGAAAAACAGGCCATTTTGGAAAGGTTGAACAACGAAACCACAGATGCTTTCCAAAGGGATTACGAAGCTTGGACAAAAAACTGGGTGCACGACCCGAGCATCTCGAAAGTATATATGAACTTTGCTGATAGTACTTTTTCGGAGTCAATCGGGTGGAAAGAAATAAGTCAGTTTGTCAAAACATTTATCGAAGAACATCCAGAACCAGAACCTGTTCCTGAACTTTTAAACGAAATAAATGTCCGTCTTTACGGAAACGGAGCTTGGGTTACCTATGAACAACAGGATTCGCTACGAGGACTAAAGCGTGAAAGCAGACTTATGGAGAAAGTAAATGGAGATTGGAAAATTGCTGGAATGCAAACTACCATTTACGGATTTGGAACGGACAAAACCAATAAGTAAAACCAGTTGCCGACATGGGGTATAATTGATTGCAGGATTTTCCAAGTGGAAAATCCTGCAATCAATTATCTTTAGAATCAGATGGACGATTTCCGTTAGATAAGTCCGTAGCTAATCATACACTAACCGTGAGAGATATATTGGAATAAGGTATCTCAGCGCTAAAACGGCCAGCACAGTGAGGGCTCCAAAGAGTTTTTTGGAATTTGTTGAGGAAGCAAAAAGCTATGCTATTTCCATCCGCCGCCCAGGCTGCGGTATAGTTCGATATTGGCCAGAATCAATTGTCTTTTGAGGTTGACCAGATCCAGTTCACTCTGTAAGGCATCTTCCTGGGCATTGATGACTTCCAGGTAGTTGGCAAAACCACTTTGGAACAGGAGCGATGCATCCTGAACGCCTTTGCTGGTTACCTCAATGCGTTCCTGGGCAATGCTATATTCTTCCTGAAGCTTCTCAATGGTAACCAGCGCATTCGAAACATCTCCCACTGCCAGAATGATCTTATCCTTAAAATCCAGTTCGGCTAATTGCCGCTCGGCCAAGGCAATAGCATGATTGGATTTCAGTTTCCTATTCTGGAAAATAGGCTGGAAGATGGCCCCGTTCAGCAAAGCAAAGCCTGATCCCATAGGGTCCAGGAAGTTTTGAAACTGGAAGGAGTTTAGGCCGGTGCTGGCATTGAGGACGATAGACGGATACTTCATGGCCTGAGTGATACCTACCTGGGCATTGCTGGCGATCAATTGGTACTCGGCGGCCGCAATATCAGGGCGGTTATTGATCAGCTCCAGCGGCACCCCGGTAACGTAACGATCATCAAAATTCACATCTTCCAGATTTTGCTGAGTGTTGATAGGTTGAGGATACCGGCCCAACAGTTGGTTTAGTCGGTTTTCCAGAACTGCATAATCCCTTTCTAATCGTGGGATTAACGACTCTGCCCTAAGAATCTGGGACTCGGTCTGCTGGATAGCCAGGGACGTGGTCTCGTCGGCATCAAATTGCAGCTTAACAATGTCCAGCGTGCTTCGGCCCAATTCCAGGTTTCTTTCCGCTACGGCAATCTGAGAATTGATCATCAGCATGTCGTAGTAGGTAGAGGCAACCTCAGCTACCACCGCGGTCTGTATCGCTTTCTGGAACTCCTGGCTTCGCATAAAAGAAGCCTGCGCCGCCTCCTTCTGCCATTTCAATTTACCCCACAGATCAATCTCCCAACTGGCATACAGGGATGTAGTATACGCTAATCGTTCAGTATACAGGGTGGTAGGAGGGTTTTCACCGTGGTTGCGTCGTGACCGGTTCGAGCCATAGTTATTGTAATTTTCAGAATAGTACTCCCGGTTATATTCAAAGGGCGAAAAGCCAAGGTTGGGGTAAAAGTTTGCTTTAGAAAGCTGGAGGTCCTGAGAGCCTATTTCAACTTGTTTTTCTCCCTTTAGCAGATCAATATTGTTAGCAAGGGCCGTATCGATCAGTGAAATCAGGGTCGTGTCTTCAAAATAGTCGCGCCAGTTTACATCGGATAAGGTAATCTTATTTTCTGAGGTAGTGTCCAGCAGAGAGGTGTTTCCGTAATAACGATCAATTTCGCCAATATCGGGCCGCTGGTAGTTTTGGCCCACCTTACAACTAATGGCTGTAATCAGGATTAAACAGATAGGTAATATTTGCTTAAAAAAGCTCATTGGAAACTTTGTTAGAAACTTCGTTGAAAACTTCATAGAGATCAGCTTGCTTAGGTAGTTTTTACGTTCAACCGTTCGTTTAGCTTGATAAATACGTACGTGAGTACCGGTATGATGAGGATTCCCAGGAAGATACCAAACAGCATTCCACCTGCTGTACCAATACTCACCGATTTGTTACCGATAGCCGAAGATCCTTCCGAAAACATCAGTGGCACCAGACCGGCGGTAAAAGCCAGAGATGTCATCACAATGGCTCGGAGGCGTAGCGCACTGGCGTCCAGCACGGCATCCAGCACATTGCTGCCTGCCTCTCTTTTCTGAGCGGCAAACTCTACAATCAGAATGGCATTCTTTGCAAGCAGACCAATAAGCATGATAATCCCGACCTGTACGTAGATATTATTCTGGATACCGGCCAGATTGATGAAAGCAAAAACGCCCAGAATACCGGTAGGCAGGGAAAGTAGCACCGCCATAGGAAGCCAGAAGCTCTCGTATTGGGCCGCCAGAATGAAGTACACTAGTATAATACTAATGATGAATACGATGGTGGAATCGGAGCCCGACTTCTTTTCTTCCAGGCTCATACCCGTCCACTCAAAATTAAGGCTGGCCGGAAGCTTTTGCTCACTCAGGGTCTCAATCTTATTCATCACATCTCCGGTACTGAAACCCGAGGCGGGGGTAATATTAATTCGTGCGGCGTTATAAAGATTGTACCGGGTTACGGTTTCTGGTCCGTAGGTCTGCTCCAGTTGGATGATCGTATTTACAGGGACCATCTCGCCTTCATTATTTTTCACAAAAATAGAGTTGAAGGTCTCCGGGTTTTCCCGGTAGGGGATATCCGACTGCATGAACACTCCGTATTGCCGGGTAAACCGGTTGAAATCACCCACTCGGGTTCGGCCAAAGTTAGATTGTACGGTAAACATCATATCCTTCACACTCACGCCCAGGGCTTTTGCCTTTTTGTAGTCAATATTGAGTTTATACTGGGGGAAATTGGTGTTGTAGGAGGTGAAAGCGTTGTCAATTTCCTGCTGCTGCTGAAGCTCGGCCATAAATTCATTCACCAGGGTGCCAAATTCAGCCGGGTCGCCATCGGAACGGTCCTGTAGCATGATTTGTACCCCATCAAAGTCTCCGAAACCCTGAACGGTAGGTCGGGGATACATGTTGATTCCCTTCACTTCGCTGATGACTGTCAGCTTACTCATCAAGTGTTTAATAAGCTCATTGATTTCGGATATCTCCCCGCGCTCATCCAGCTCCTTGAGCAGCACATATCCCAAGCCCGAGGAGGGACTTTCTGAACCACTCACAATATCATAACCAGATACCGTGTTGATTCTTTCTACGGCAGGTTCCAGTCGGAGGATAGAATCAGCCATCACCAGTGCCTCGTTGGTTCGGTGCAATGAAGCTCCTTCGGGCATTTTCACCGTGAAAATCAGGAAGTTATCGTCTTCGGTAGGAATAAAGGCGCTAGGGGTGCGCTTCGCCAGAAAAACCGTAACTACCACAATCAGAAATAATCCGGCAAGACTAATCCATTTGTACTGGATAGCCATGCGGGCGATGTTAACGTATTTGCGGGTAAAGGCATCGAAGAGATTATCAAACTTACGTAGGCCCTTGGATCCCATTGCCTTCGCTTTCTGTACTTTCTCGGATTGTTTTATCTTTCCAACTACTGTGCTTTTGGTGCTTTCATCAGTGTCTACGCTTTCTTTATCCCGCTTTTTATATAGCAACATAAACATAACGGGTCCTAGTGTAAGGGCAATGATGGCCGAAATAACCACGGCAACAATAATGGTATAGGCAAACTCCTGATAGAATACCCCCACCGGACCTGATATAAAACCTACTGGGAGGAATACCGCCGAGATAACCAGCGTAATAGAAATAATTGCCCCGGTGATTTCTGATAATGCCGATTCTACCGCTTCTCGGGCGGTCATGTTGTGGTACTGCATTTTCTCAAAAATAGCTTCTACCACCACAATGGCGTTATCCACCACAATACCAATGGAAAGCACGATGGAGAACATACTCAGCACGTTCATAGAAACCCCAATGAGGGACAAGAAGAAGAACGTACCGACCAGAGAGATCGGAATGGTAATGGCCGTAATGAAAGTGGCTTTGAAATCCTGCAAGAAGATAAATACTACCAGGAATACGAGAATGAACGCCTCTATCAGTGTCTGCTTCACGTGCCCCATGGACTCGTCAATCTGGTCGCGTACGCTGTAGGTAATTTCGTAGCCGATGCCCTCGGGAAATACTTTGGCCTGATCTTCCAGAATCTCCCGAACGGCTTTATCTATCTCCACGGCGTTGGCCCCACTTTGCTGAACAATATCAATGGTTACCGAAGCCCGGCCATCCAGGCGGTTCTGGCTGGTATAGTTAGAAGCACCAAATTCAATACGGGCAACATCCCGTAGGTGTAATTGCAACCCGTCCTGTTCCGATTTGATCACAATGTCTTCGTACTCTTCCGGCTCACTGAACCTGCCGGTGTGCTTTAGCGGTATTTCAAATACTTCATCAGAGTTTTCACCGAATTTACCAGGAGCGGCTTCAAAACTTTGATCCCGGATTTGCTGGTACACATCCTGCGGGGTAAGTCCGTATAAGGCAAGTCTTTCGGGATTTAGCCAGATACGCATGGCATAATCCCGGGAGCGCAGAATGGATGCTTCGGCCAGACCGGGAACCCTTTTCAGCTCCCGTCGCACATTCATCCGGGTGTAGGCGTTCAAAAACGTTTCGTTGTAGGTAGAGTTCTCTTCTTCGGCGAAGATGTTGATCGTCATCAGCGTTCCCTTCATCCGTTTCATCACAGTAATACCGGACTCTACTACTTCAGGTGGAATCTGCTGGACGACCGTGGAAATACGGTTCTGAATATCTACGGCTGCCAGGTTAGGGTCCGTACCCGGTTCAAAGTATACAGACACCCGCCCTCTACCGGAGTTGGTTGCAGTAGACCGGGCGTAGGTCATGTTCTCGGTACCGTTAATTGCCTCCTCAATGGGCAACAGCACCGACTTGGCCACCGTTTCGGCACTACCTCCAGGGTAGTATACCTGCACACTCACGCTGGGAGGGGCAATTTCGGGAAAACGCTCTACCGGAAGTTGCAACATACTGGCTGCACCGGCCAGCACTAAAACGATTGAAATTACCAGCGTCAATACCGGCCGGTCTATTATTTTTTTTAACATGTTCTCTTATAGCTTATTCAGAAAATACTCGATACATACCAAGGAGACTCAAAAAAACCACCCTGCGATTCTTCTTACACCAAATGCCAAGCACCTGACGGGAATAGTTTTGTAGATCGTCCTTATAAATGCTTACAATAGAAGCTCCTACTATCGGTATGGATGCTTCTTGCTGGGTTAATAAAAGACGATTGACGTATATTGAGACTATGAGTATTGAAATTCTGGGAATGGACTGGCTGAACGTGAAGCCTCGAAACAGGCACTGACTCAAACGATAAAGAAAGCGAAATAAGAAATTTGCGTAACCGTTTGTAAATGTTGTAACCTTGGTGCCAGAAGATAGCGGGTAACGTAGCTATGATCGGTCTCTGGGGATGGGATAAAAAAGTTGGTGTCATGGTAGCTTAAAGAATAGGGGGAGCTAAAAAAGAGTATCCAGTGTAAAGCTCCTGTAGCGACTATTTAACGTTGAGTGGAACATACGTTTATCTGAAAAAAATGTATTAGCCTTATACACAGTAAACACTAAGTCAGTATTGCCCGGAAAAATTGTAATCCTTCCGGGCAATGCTTCTTATAAAAGACTTAACTATTACTGATTAGTAGCCGTAGCATTATCCAGTAACTGGCCGCGTTGCATCGGCTTTACCTTAACGCCATTGGTCAGCTTATCAAGACCGGAAACGACAATCCTATCATCAGCAGAAAGTGATCCGCCGCTTACGATGTATTCCTTGCCGGTTCGTCCTTCAATTTGTATCTCCTGCTTTACCACGGTGCTATCTTCCTGAAACTTAAAAACAAACTTTTTATCCTGAATGGAAGCGGTAGCTCCCTGAGGAACTAAAATGGCATTCGGGTAAATCTGCTCCATAATAATCTTACCTGTGCTTCCGGATCGTAACAGCGTATCAGGATTGTCAAATTTGGCCCGCAGGTTAATAGAACCTGTAGACTTGTCAATCTGACCGGAGTTTGCGTCAATAAGTCCTGCTCTTTCGTATTCCGAGCCATCCGATAAGACCAGTTTCACTTCGGTGTTCATCTTCTTAGAAGTAGAGTCTCCCTTCATTCGCTCATAATACAGGTAGTCTGACTCACTCATAGAAAAATAAACATACACATCTTCTACATTGGACAGAACGGTCAAAGGTTCCTCGTCGGTCTTTTTAACCAGGTTTCCAATAGACTTGGGGATTCTTCCCATGAAACCACTTACTGGAGCCACAATGGTGGTAAACTCCAGGTTGATGCGCATATTGGCCGCTACGGCTTGCGCTTTGTCTAATGAAGATTGCGCCACTTCGTAATCGGCTTGTACCGTTTCCATTCGTACCTCGGAGATAACCTCGTTATCAATAAGGGGTTGGATTCGGTCAATTTCGGATTTTGCCTTTCTGAGTTTGGCTTTTTCCACCTTCACATCCGCTAACGCATTTTTCAAATCCTCTTGGTAGGGCTGGCTGTTGATCTTGAATAAGGGTTGGCCTTTCTTTACATAATCGCCTTCATCTACATAAATCTCTTCAAGAATGCCATCTACTTGAGGACGAATACCTACATTTTCCACTCCTTCAATAGACCCTAGGTATTGGAATGATTTGGCTGCTTTTTCTTCCTTTAGCGTCATGACGGGCAGAGGAAGACCTTCGTCTTTCTGTTCCACTTCCTGGCAACTGGCTAAGTAAAAGAAAAGTAAAGCGGGAAGGGCAAGTGGGTGAAATTTTCTCAAGCTCATATAATGGTAGTAGTTCTTATCTTTCATTTATTCTACAAGTATGATATAACTTTTTTTGCCCATCAACATCAATAATTGTACTCTAGAGGAAAAAATACAATCCTATTTTTCTGTAAAAGCTTATAAATCAATAACCTACAAGTGATTAACATTATAGGCTCTGGATTACTTAAATATAAAAACTCTAAAAAAGTGTAGAATGTTTTACCAACTTTCAAACAGACTGTAGAACTATTCTTCACATTGGTAACTGACAAGTACATTCATGAATGAATTTTTCTTCGAAAATGTTAGAATATACCTCGATGCTTTGTAGATGTAGTTGAAGAAGTACGGATGTTAGAAGAGTAGAGCTTGAAGTATCTTTATATTATTTTATCATAGAAGGTCACCAACCAAGTACTCGATGACCAAACATAGTGAAATAGTCATTTTGACGCAGGGCTGTTTAAGAAAAAAAATCATTATATTGTTAGAGAGTAGATAGTAGATAGTCATTAACCATATCATAGAAGCCTTCACCGCAAGAAAGACTAAGCGTGTTAAAGGTTTCTTAGCCCGACCGCTTACTATTGCTTGAGATAGAAGGCATGGTATAGGTGATCTCAGTTGATCTATTTGTGCTGCACCATTAACCCTTTACGATGAACCGAGACCTGTATTATTTCGGAAACTTTTTTTTAGGCATTACCGTCATCGGTGGCTTACTGCAAACCATTATTCGTTTTCAGCTGGGCGGGGGCATGCTGATGCTGGAGTCTTTTCCCGGCTGGTTTTTGGTACTCACGCTTATTTCCCTAATGGGTGGCCTTTTGCTGCTAAAG
This sequence comes from Roseihalotalea indica, assembly GCF_022458895.1. Next base: position 383,341 of record NZ_JAINFL010000005.1, read on the forward strand.
TATTTTTACCATCAGCAGTACCGCTTCGCCCTGGTAGCCGATAGCCTGGCAGCATTGGCCTCCCTGGTGTTTTCGGTCGTGGTGTATTTATTACTGAGTGGGAGGGGGATACAAAGCTGGTATCTTCCGGCATACTCAGTCTCTCTGGTAGCAGGTACGGTGGCTTCCATTAGCCTGATCGTTCCCCCGGCCGGAAAAAGTCCCTGGATAAGGTCTGCCGGACTGATTCTGCTGTTGATCAATCTAGTATCCGGTGCTGCCCTCATCGGGGTGATGCGTAATCCCGAGATGCAGACCAGTGACGGTCTGGAAAAACTCGCTCAGTGGATATCCCTGGTGGGTAGTCTGGTACCGCTGCTGTTTATCGTACAATTTACTCAGGAAGCCCGTAGACTGAAGCCTGATCAGTCAGTAACGTCTTCATCCCGAACAACCGATCAGGTTTTGACCTCGTTGAGTGCAGTTGTAGTGGTGTTAGTATTGGTGTTTGGAGTAATGTTGGCTCAGGAAGCGTACATGTCTTCCTATTGGAATAAACGAAATGCGGCGATTACCCAGCAGATGGTTCAGCGCTTTGAGGAAGAAGCTTATGTCAATAAGGACGGTGATACGTTACGCTATTTATTACTCAAACCGCTGGATTATGCCCCCAACCAAAAGTATCCGTTGGTAGTCACTTTGCCTTATAATAAATACGAAGGGGCGGAGGTCGCAAAATTACTGTCCGAGCAGGCTAATCGAAGTCAGTACCCGGCTTTTCTGTTTGTGCCTTACTGTCCACCGGGCGAGGGCTGGGGAGGTATTCCCAATTATCCTACCATCGACACTATAGTTTTTGAGACCCTTCAAAATTTAAAGCGACAGCTGTCTATTGATGAAGCAAGACTGTATGTGACAGGAATCTCCCGGGGCGGTTACGGCTCCTGGCATTTCATCGGTCTTCGTCCGGATATATTTGCCGCAGCTATACCCGTGTGCGGAGGCGGTGATCCCTCTTTGGCCCACAATATGACGGATGTGTCCGTATGGGCATTCCACGGACGAAATGATAGGAACGTGCCAGTGAGTGGCTCCCGAGATATAATAGAAGCAATAAAGGAAGCCGGGGGAGAGCCTCGCTATACTGAGTTTCCGGACGAGGGGCACAACATCTGGTATCAGGTAAGTCAAACCCCGGGCTTACTGGACTGGTTGTTTGCTCAGAAACAGAATTGAATCATTGCGTAGTTACGCAACTTGAATAGAAGAAAAAAAATCATAGCTAATATTCTGTAAGTTGAGGCAGTGACGGTCACTTATAAATTTAAGCTGAGTATAATATGAGGAGTAATCTTCCTGAGAAACATTCGCCTTAACCAGTCTCACTGTTAGCTTCGGGTGGAACTACTTCATCATCAAATAAAATGCCTGGCTGGATTTAGAACAGGCAGTGAAGGGGGGGAGTAATACGACTCTTAGAGACCACAATGATCGGATGCGTTTACAACACCAAATGTAAACTATCCCTGACTGATAACAAGAGAGTCCTTCGGATCATCTTCGTTGTACAATACTCCGCTGAAAGAGCCTTTAAAACCTCGGGAATCCGAGTACTCGGTTGGAAAAAATTCTTTTACGTGAAAGGAGAAGGATTCTTTTGCCGGATTGTTGATGTATCTTTTACTATCCTCCGCAGATTCCCTGACTACAAAAAGAAAATAAGAGTCGAAGTCGTTTTCGTAACTTCCGTTTAGCAGGTAGGTACCTGTGTCTGTCACATCCATAATGCGGGTACGTAGAAAATTTTCGCTCAGGTAATCATCCCGGCCTTCCGGGTCTCGGTAGGCATAAATGGTATACATTGGCATCGCCCCTAGGTAGCCGAAGCTGCCATTATATGTGCTCTTGCATATTTCTTCTTCTGAGCATTAAAAGTCTGCGAGCCGCTCTGGAAAATCCGGTGAAGGCGTTGCGTAGAGAATAGTTGTTGATAGGGGGCTTGATCATTTAAGCCAGTCCCATCGTTTGGCCCAGTCCAATAGAAATGCCTCGCGCCATTGAGCGACCGTACGGGCTCCCTGCTGCTCGTCAATAAATAGTTCTTCTGATGCCTTATCACTGTACCAGTTAGCTTTTAGCGGATAGTTTTGCGGAGATGGGGTTCCGGGCCAGGGATTTGCACTTACGAAGGTTCCGGTTTGCTTGGTAAAACCAACTAGGTCGCTGGAGATAGTGTACGGACATATCTCCGGGCGTTTGGGAGAATAACGTACCGCATAGCGGCCATCACCCCGATAGTATCCCGGCCAGCTTTGTCCTAAAATATTAAGTGTGAAACAGGCGGAGTCTGCTGGGATATCAATAACCGGGCCTGAAAAGTGCCATTCAATAACTGAATACACGGGGACTGTATCCTGAAGGGTAGTATTTCTTTCGAAGATGCGGCGAGCACTGTGATTGATTTTTTCAAAGCTTCCGCCCCAGCTTTCTCCAAGTGGGTCATCAGGTTCGCCATGCATCACATAGGTTAGGGAAGGAGTGTCGCCCATTTTAATGACGCCCTCGTAATAATTTTTGAAGTCGCGCCCCAGGGTGCCCTGCTGGCGGATATACTCAGCATAGTATCTATCATCTTTAAGATTTTCGGGAGACTCGCCGTCCATGAACCATCCTCGGTAGGTGGCATTGGCTTCAATCATCCACAGGTCAGGGTGGTGCTCGGCAATGTAGGCGTACGCATTCACACTCCACTTTTTGTTGGGGCCGCCAATCCAGTATACCCTAATGTTCTTCTTGATGTTGGGGGCATCGTGGAGAGCCTGAGCCAGATCCTCGATGCCACCCCAGACGAGTACCCACAGCGGTTGGTCGCTACCGCTTTGAGCACACTTTATAATCCATTCTGAGCCCTCGGTAGGCTGGCTCCAGCCTTTAAAGGGAGCTAATTCCGTAGCCCCTTGTTTGGTAATTGAACGAAGTTGGCTGGGAGAAGGAAAGCTATTTGAATGCGCTTGTAGTTTAGGCAAATCCTGTTCGTAGAGATCGATCATTTTCAGGATACTGTCTTTTCGCCCCGGCCCATACGGTGATGAAATCAATCCTTGGGTTTGGAAAAGATCAGCGTACATCAGAAAGTGGATCATGGATTGAAAGTCATCAGGATCAGTGCCCCCGATATCAGTACTGATCAGGATACGGGGTTTTAAGGATTTCTCCGGTTGAGCGTGGCAAGGCATAGCTATGAGGAAAGGCAGGCAATACCATGCCAGGATGAGAAGAGAAGTTATTTTAAAATTCTTCATCAGGTTTTGATAGAGTAGAGGTTGCATGTCGTATTGATCACTAAAATAACATTTGTAAAAGTAAAATCTCACCTGTTCGGCACCGCCTTTAGCTGATAACTCTTTTACCTCACTATTAGACATTAATTTGATTCCTTTTATGATATACTAGGAAGCGAGAGGCAGTTAGCAGGAGGCTGTACAGGGAATATGCCTCCTGCTGACTGCCTCCAGTAACAACTTTAAGACTCACGATATAAAATGCATTCTTACTTCATTATAGGAATAACCCCTTTTTTAAAAAAAAGTAGTTGCGTAACTGTTTGGTTACATATATATTTGTAACCGATTGGTTACATAATTTGGTGATATATGAGAAGAGATGTTTTTCAGGCTATTGCCGACCCCACCCGCCGGGACATTATCCATTTGCTGGCCAGGCAACGGCTAAACCTCAATGCTGTAGCCGAGCACTTTAACATCAGCCGACCGGCCATATCTAAACATATCAAAATCCTGAATGAGTGCGGGCTAATTGACATTCAGCAAACCGGGCGAGACCGTTTTTGTAAGGCGAAACCAGAGAAGCTAAGTGAAGTAGCCGCTTGGGTAGAACAGTACCGAGAATTCTGGAACAACAAACTGGATGCTTTGGGCCAATTCTTACAATCAACATCATCTGATAAATCAACTACTGCTAACCGGAAAAAGTCATGAACGAACACACCATTATCGTAGAGCGGGTATATGATGCGCCCATTGAAAAAGTATGGCAGGCGCTGACCGACAAGGATCAGATGAAGCAGTGGTATTTCACTCTGGATTCCTTCGAGCCCAAAGTAGGCTTTGAGTTTAGTTTTCGGGGACAAGGCCATAAAGGAGAACAGTACGTACACCTCTGTAAGATTACCGAAGTGATTCCTAACAAAAAACTTCAGTATAGCTGGCAATACGAGAATTACGAGGGGTATTCAACCGTAACATTTGAACTCACCGAACAAGGTAAGAAAACGCATTTAACGCTCACCCACGAAGGGCTGGAGACCTTTCCACAGAATAACCCCGATTTTGCTAAGGGAAGCTTTGCCACTGGCTGGAATGAACTCATCACTGTTTCTTTATCTCGCTTTCTGGAAGCAGGCTAGGCCTAATTGATTGTATAGACAATTTCATGACAAGCCATCTAAAACCGACATTAGAGAAAGCCTTCTTAAGACTATCCTCGGAAGCCGGTAGGAGTGGTCTGGGTATTTTTCTTGAAGAACTTGATGAAGTGGGAGGGATCTTCAAATCCCAGACACCAGGAGATCTCCGAAATATTCCAGTGAGTATGCTTCAGCATGGCCCGGGCTTCCATCGTCAGGCGCTCGGCTAGTAACTGGGAGGTTGTTTTTCCGGTGGTCTCCTTGAGCACTTTGTTCAGGTGATTAATGTGCACATTGAGTTGTCCGGCATACTCTCCCGGAGTGCGAAAATGGATGCGCTGCACCGGAGATTCAATAGGAAACTGACGTTCTACCAGTTCCAGAAACAGAGCCGTGATACGGTCGGCAGCATTGGAGTCGGATTTGACGACCTTTTGTAACTGAGCCGGGCGCAGCTTCAGTGCGGTATGAATAAGCTCGGAGACGAGGTTGCGCAGCACATCGTACTTATAGGGATAATCAGAAGCGATCTCCTGGAACATCTTCTGATAAATCTCCCGGACCTGTGCTACTTCATCGTTCTGTAAGGACAACACCGGGGTGCCTTCCGGTTGAAAGAGCGGGTATTCTTTGATGTTTCCATAGCCGTTGAAGAATGCATCGGTAAACACACAGAATGCGCCTTCCTGCCGGGGTTGAAGGGGCTCCCAGTTATAGGGAATCTGGGGGTTGGCAAAAAGTAGCATATTATCAGTCACCTCCAGCGTTTTATCAGCGTAATACACCCGGTTCTTTCCGGTAATCAGACTGATTTTATAATAATCTTTACGGCTGTAAGGCATTGGGTAGGCGGTATCGCCCACATAATCTTTCAGACTGAACACATTAAACTGACCCACGCGTCCTACAATCTCACTGGGCAGTATGCCGAGCTTGGTTCGGTAAAAATTCTCCAGGGTTAGCGTTTTTTCCATCAGCAAGGGATCTTAAAAACAAGAATTGAAATAGTTGGCGGCACAGGGTATACGTGCCACCAACAGCCCTGGTTTAGATGTTCTGTCCGCCAGAAACCTCAATGCGTTGGGCATTCACCCAGCGAGCATCTTCGGTGCACAGGAATGCGACCACCCCACCAATATCATCCGGTAGCCCAGCGCGGCCCAACGGAATGGTACTGGCAATGTGCTGGTTCACTTCCTGATTATCCCGTACCATGCCACCCCCGAAATCGGTTTCGATGGCACCAGGAGCCACCGTGTTGGCCCGAATTCCCCGGGCACCCAGCTCCTTGGCCTGATAGCGGGTTAGTACTTCAATGCCCCCTTTCATGGCGGCATAAGCCGAGTATCCCGGTAGGGCAAAGCGAGCCAGTCCGGTAGAGATATTGATGATGCCGCCATCATTGCGTAACAGCGGTAATACCTTCTGGGTCAGGAAGTATACTCCTTTCAGCTGAATGTTCATCAACTGGTCAAACTGTTCTTCGCTGGTTTCTGCAAAGGGAGCGTAGATACCAATACCGGCATTGTTGACGATGAAATCTATTCCATCAGCGTTGAAATCAGCTTTCAGCACCTCAACAAGTGCCGTTACGAAATCATCCATTGTACCTACCTTCGAGGTATCCAGCTGAAAGGCCGCAGCATTTACTCCTTTGGCTTTGATCTGCTCTACCACTTCACTGGCTTCTTCCTGCTTACTGTGGTAGGTCAGTACTACATCTAATCCTTTCTCGGCTATTTTTAAAGCCATGTTTTTACCTAGTCCCCGGCTTCCTCCGGTTACTAAAGCTATTTTTCTTTGTTGTGTCATTTTTCTTTCGGTTAAAATGATTAAAAAGTATCTTAACAAAGATACGTGGGCTGAACAGGCAACAGGTAGTCGTTTTCAAACCACTTATAGTCAATATCAAATCATGGGGTTTTGTTAGTTGATTTTTTTTTCTCTTAGCGGATTAAGGGGATAGAAGGCTGGTTTTTGGAAATACTTTTGCAATAAATTCAATAGTTTTTTTAGCGTGAAGCTCCCTTAATATGTATCTTAACCATGAAATAAAACCAGGTTTTTTTATGGAAAGCAGTATTACGAAAGCCTCCACCGTAGATGAATACATTAGCATGTTTCCGGAAGATATTCAACTGAAACTGCAACAGCTACGGCAGACTGTGCGAGAGACAGTACCGGAGGCGGAAGAAGTGATAAGTTATGCCATGCCTACCTACAAACTTCATGGTAATCTGGTGCACTTCGCCGCTTTCAAAAAGCACATCGGGTTTTATCCGGCTCCTTCCGGAATCACTGCCTTTCAGGATGAGCTTGCTCCCTACAGAAGAGCCAAAGGCTCAGTGCAATTTCCGCTCAGCGAACCGCTGCCGCTAAAATTGATTCAAAAAATAGTGAAGCATAGAGTAAAAGAAAATCTGGCTAAAACGAAGAAAAAGTAACCAGACGTACCGGAATTCCACGAATCCCCATTCCAAAAGCAGCGACTGCCCAGTCTGAGAAAGCGAAACGGACTAAAAGGTTTTCTGGGTGAGTTGGCGGCACCCGCTCGTCGGGCACTGAAAGGGCAAGGAATAACCGGCATACAACAGCTATCCAAATTATCTGAGAAAGATGCATTGGCCCTGTAAGGAGTGGATAAAAGCTCTATTCCCAAGCTGAAAACAGCCCTGGTTGCCCAAGGTCTATAGTTTCAATGATTATAAGGCCGCTCACCGGAGGTAGGCTGAACAACAGAAAGTATCTATCGGCTGGTAGAAGGTTCTGATTTCCTTGAAAACCGTATCTTTGAGGTATGAGCCAACGAAACAACACCCTGTTACTACTTTTTATTATTATCGGATTTATTTCACTTTCCGGTACCCGTCCGGCGGTAAATCTTAAGAACGAGATTTTAAAGCTGGAAAAAGAACGGGTTATGGAAGATGCCGATGACTATCTAACCGCCGAGATTCAGACGGTGACCGGAGCCAGCAGTCCTCGTTCGGCCGGCGGTATTCATGATTTTTACTCAGAAGGAGATTACTGGTGGCCCGACTCGGCCAACCCGGAAGCCCCCTACGTGAGACACGACGGGCTGACAAACCCTGATAACTTTACCGAGCACCGGGTGCGGATGCGTAGGCTAAGCCTAATTGTCCCCACTTTAGTTTCCGCCTATGTGATTACCGAGGATGGCAAGTACGCTGAACGAGCCATTGAGCATCTGACCGCCTGGTTTGCCAATGAAGCAACCCGCATGAACCCTGATATGCTGTACAGCCAGGCCATTTACGGTAGGGTAACCGGGCGCGGCATTGGGATCATTGATGCTATCCATCTGGTGGAGGTCGTTAAGGCAGCCATGGTACTAGAAGATGATGGGGTTCTAAAAGGAGAAGATCTGACTAAAATCAAGGAATGGTTTGCTGCGTTTAACGAGTGGATCACCACTCACCCGTATGGCATTGAGGAGAAAAATAATGGAAATAACCACAGTACTTGTTGGGCTATGCAGGTGGCTATGTATGCTAAGTTCACCGGGAATGACTCACTACTGGAGGAATGCAAGGATTTCTACCAGCAAACGTTGCTTCCGGAACAGATGATTGCCGATGGTTCTTTTCCCAAGGAGACCAAACGCACCAAGCCCTATGGCTATTCCTTATTCAATCTGGATGCCATGTATACTCTGCTGCATATCTTAAGCGACAAATACCCTGATATATGGGAGTATTCTCCTAATGATACCCTGGATATTCAGCAAGCCGTGGAATTTATGTATCCCTACATCAAAGATAAGTCTACCTGGCCTTATCCGGACGATGTGATGTATTTTGAAGACTGGCCCATGCGGCATGCGTCTCTGCTTTTTGCGTATATGGCCTTTGATGATGAAAAATACTTTGATCTCTGGAAGACCCTTGAGCCTGAATCAGAGAAGGACGAAGTGGTAAGAAATTTCTTCATTCGCCAGCCGCTGCTGTGGTTGAATTGAGAGGGTGCTAAATCTTAAATGTATATCCTATGCAAGCAAACAAGTGGACCTCCCAACTGCTCCGTATAACCTCCCGTTTTCAGCAGACATTTGGGACGTTGACCGCAGAACAATTAAACTGGAAACCAGATCCATCCATATGGAGCATCGCTCAGAACATTGATCATCTGATGGTAATCAATAAAACCTATTTCCCGATTCTGACTGCTTTGCAAGAAGGAACCTACAGGCCACCTTTCATGGCTCGTATTGGCTTTATGGTCAACTTTTTAGGGAATACCTTGCTAAAAGCAGTGCAGCCCGATAGAAAGAAAAAAACGAAAACCTTTCCTCTCTGGGAACCTACACAAAGCGAAGTGTCAGCCGATATTTTGAAGCGGTTTGAAGAACACCAAGTGGAATTGGCTCGGATGATCGAACACACCACAGAAGCGGTAGAAAAGGGGACAGTCATTGCCTCCCCGGCCAATCGGAATATCGTCTACAAGCTGGAAACGGCCTTTGACATTATCGTAGCTCACGAACACCGGCATTTTGAGCAGGCGAAAGAGGTACTAGAAAGGTTGCCTGGACAAGACTCTGCACCTGATAATATTGCTTAAAATGGCTTAGTTTCTTAAGCAGGATATCAGCCAATACTGGACTACCTAACGTGTTTAAACGTAACGAATGGGGTAAGACTAAACTTTGAGAAACAGGTGAAAAAAAGTCTATGCTATCATTACGACTTAAGATAAAACTTATTTTTACTAAGCTGGTTCTCTAGCTCGATAAGCAACGAATGCAAGCGGTTATTCAATTGATAAGAGGTGCTGAAGTTGTAAGACTTTGATTATGTAATTATGTTCAAAATGCTTTTTGCTACCTTACTAGGGGCTTTGTTGTCGATAGGCTCCGTGAACTACAATCAACGGGTGGTGGTAACGGTTATAGGTTTGAAAAACACTCAGGGAAATTGTAATGCCTGTCTTTTTAGTAATGCTGATGCTTTTCCGGGCGAAGCTGCTGAGGCAGTAGCATGCAAAAAAGGCGCTATTTCGGGGAGTAATGCGGAAGTTATTTTTGAAAATGTGCCCGCCGGAACGTTTGCCGTTTCTGTTTTTCATGACGAAAATGATGACGGTGAGCTAAACACAAACTTTCTGGGAATTCCTCAAGAGGGATATGGTGCTTCCGGGAATGTGCTTCCGAAGATGAGTGCCCCATCATTTGAGGATAACTCTTTTACCGTTTCAGATAATGATATTGCACTGGAAATTAAGCTCCGGTATTAAATTGTGGTTCAGAACAGGCGAGTGTAGCCGATATGAGTAGTTAAAAAAATAAAAACACTCCAGATGAAAAACGTTATTTCCGAACGTGCTGCCTTTTATGGTCTGGTAGGTATTCTGTCTGCTATCACCATTTTCCATGTGCTGATCCTTTCGGGTATTATTCCCTTTCAGATTGTGTGGGGAGGAAGACTGGAAAATCGCGAGCAAATGCTTCAATTTGAAATGATCTCCTTGCTCCTGAATGCATGTATGTTACTGGTAATAGGTATTAGAGGTGGTTTGGTGAAGGTAACTATTAATCCTCTGATCATCAGAATATTGCTATGGGCTATGTGTGGGTTATTTATACTCAACACTTTGGGTAATGTACTTTCTAATAATACTCTGGAAGCAATTATTTTTACTCCACTAACGCTGCTTCTGGCAATTTTTAGCTGGCGTCTTGCCGTGGGGCATGGGCGTAGCTTAAAGGCTCGCCCCCAGCATAAATAGGCAAATTTTCTTCTTATGACTTCAGATGAATTAAGAAATCTTCAGGCACCCCTAAAAGAAAAATACCGGGACCAACCGGAAGCCGCTACCATCACGCTAAAAGCGAAAGGCGAACTGGGAAGCGGTGTGTCCTGCAAAGTAGAAACGGGAAAACAAGTGGTAGAAGCGGGCCTGCACCCCGCTACCGGGGGTGATGGCATATTAGCCTGCTCTGGTGATATGTTACTGGATGCTCTGGTGGCTTGTGCCGGGGTGACACTTACGGCGGTTGCTACAGCTATTGGCATTGAAATCCGAAGCGGCAGGGTAGAGGCCGAAGGTGATCTGGACTTCCGGGGTACACTGGGAGTTTCTAAAGAAGTACCGGTTGGATTTAAAGCAATTCGTCTTTCCTTTCATTTAGATACAGATGCCACTACTGAGCAAAGGGAGAGTCTGGCTAAGCTCACTGAGCGCTACTGTGTAGTGTATCAGACCATTAGCAAGGGTGTAGCGGTTGAAACATCCTTCCACACCTCTGCTGGTTAATAATTTATCGCTGGATCAGGAAAAAAAGCTAAAGAAGGCTTAATTCTTCGGATAGTCATCGTTTACTTCAATCCAGTAACCATCCGGGTCCTTGAAGTAGATCTGCTTTACACCATCTACTCTCAGGGTAGGTTCCTTAGAATCACCCACCCAGTTAATCCGGTCAATATCGTGTTTATTCAGAGTAGCGATAAAGTCATCCATAGAGGGTACGCTGAAGCATAAGTGGGTGTTTTTGTCGTGCTCAATGGTTTCACTGGCCCGTTGGATAAGGTGCAGTTGGCCATTGCCGCCAATACTAAACCAGGTGTGGATTCCATCATGAAACGGCTCGGGAATCTCCTTCAGGTTGAGTATTTCTTTATAAAAGGCGGTGCTTTCTTCCAAATCCACCACATTAATGGCGATGTGATTCAGGGTGCCGTACGTTTGAGCAGTGACAGGAGTGTTCAGGAAGAATAAGCCGGAAAAAGAAAGGCAGATCAATAAGTATTTCATAGTGTATTATACAGAAAAGAAGTTAGGTATGAGATAATAATGCACCCCGAAATTATCAGATTTCCAGACGAACACCAATCCCATACCTAACAAAAAGAAAATTAGCAATAATAAAAGAACGTGGATTGCGCTGTTTAGCTTATACAGTGAGTTCGGATAAATATTGATAGTCTTCTTTCACACTTTCTATAGATGAATTTGAGTACGTCTCCTGCTCAATCAGAAAATGCTTCATACCGTTCTCTTTAGCTACTTTCAGAATATTCGAGTAATCAATAGCTCCCTTGCCTAGTTCAATGTTACGTTCATGGTTTTGCTTGTCCATATCTTTGACATGCCCGAGCGGGAAACGGTTGGGGTACTTTTGCAGATACGCCACAGGGTCTTGTCCACCGGCTACAACCCAGAACATGTCCAGTTCCCACTGCACCAGTTCGGGATCGGTGTTATCCAGCATAAAATCGTAGATCATGGTGTCGCCTACTTTTTCGTATTCAAACCAATGGTTATGGTACGCAAAGGTAAGGCCAGCATCCTTACATTTCTCACCAACTTGATTGAACAGGTCCGCTGTACTTTTCAGGTCATCGGGGGTTTTGCGCAGGCTTTCGTCCATCCAGGAGCAGGTAAGATAAGTTTGCCCGGTTTTGGCGGCTTGTTCCAGCAACTCATCAAATTTTGAGAGCAGGGTGGCCTGTCGCCAGGAATCGGCGCTACCGTTAGGGCTACCCGAGCTGACATGGCTGCTGACCAGGGTCATTCCCATATCCTTGAGCATGCTCGAGAAAGCTTCCGGTTCCATACCAAAATACTGGCCGCCCTGTTGGCCAGGGTACGCTTCGATTTCTTTATACCCCATATTGGCCAGTTGCTGTAGTGTGCCTTGCAAGTCATTTTCAATAATGTCTCTTACAGAATATAGCTGAATGCCAATGGGCGAAACGTTTCCGTTCGATGAAGAAGTGGATGACGCTTGCGTACTATCGGCGGTTTGCTCCTTACTTTGCGGAGACGAACAGGCAGGCAAAATCAAAGATCCCAGAGCAAAAGCTCCGGCATGCTTAAAAAAAATACGGCGATTTAAATTAGACATAAGTTTGGTTATTGATAAGTAATTATTGAATAATTGGACTGACTTGGGGTTTATTTAGAGTCAGGTGCTTTAGCTTCCTCGGTGCTTTCCATCACAGTGTTACTGATAAAAGCCGCATGCTTGCTATCGGGAGACCAGGACGGGGTATTGATGGTACCCTGCCCACCGTAAATGTAAGCCACTACTTTAGGTTCACCACCCTCAATAGGCATAAGCCGAAGATAGACATGTTTGTAAAATGGGTGATCTCCCGACTCAACTTCTTCCTTCAGAAAGGATAAAAATAATATTTGTTTTCCGTCGGGAGAGATGTGCGGAAACCAGTCATGAAACTGATCATCTGTTACAGCTTCCTGCTCCGAGCCATCGGGTTTCATTTTCCAGATGCGCATGCTGCCTTCCCGGTTTGAGTTAAAGTAAATCCATTCTCCGTCGGGAGTATATTCTGGGCCATCGTCCAGCCCTTCGGCCTCGGTAAGCCGTACTTCCTCGCCGCCATTGGAAGGAACCTGGTAAATATCAAATTCATCATTCCGCTGCCCGGTGAATACCAGGTTCTCGCCATCCGGTGACCATCCATGCAGGTAAGAAGGTCCCTTGGGAGTAATTTGCTTGGGAGTGCCTCCCTCGGTAGGAACGGTATAAATAATAGAGCCGCCCAACTCAGATACTCCACTGCTCAGCCCCAACATTTTTCCGTCAAATGACAGCACGTGATCGTTATTATTATTTTTTACCTCACCGGTGTTCAGCACATTGGCTTGCTTTTTATCTAAATCAAACGTGTAGATCAGTCCATCTCCGTTATAGATCAGGGTTTTGTCGTCGGGAGTCCAGTTTGGAGCTTGGATGGATCGGGGGGAGGTATGGATAACTTCCCGTTCGCCACTTTCCACATCGAGGATCTCCAGTCGGCTACCCAGGTATTCGCGGTACGGCACCAGGTCGTCGGGAGCAGGAATGCTGATGCGCACATCGCTGAAGATACCGGTTTCCAGTACTTCGGCATTGTGAGAGCCCACGAATAGCCCTACGTACACATTTTCACCCAGGTCTAGGTCAGATACCTGTTGGGTTACGAAAGGTTCGCCGAATTTGGCGACCCGCATCGTATAGGTAGTACCTTTCCGCTCCAGTTGAATAACATCGGCATGGGTTAGTTCGGCTTTCGCTTCTTCCGTTTCGGCCCCGGTAGTTTGTCGGTATTGCAGAGAGGTCAGTCCGTCTCCGTGCACCACCGCATTTATATGAGCAGAACTACTATCCAGGCTGCTTCGGACCATCCAGCCTACCTTGCGGTGCGGGTCCACACCTTCGCCTTCAAACTGGGCTCGGGTATACAGTATGAAATCGCCTTCCATCTGTTTCCACACATAATGAAACTCATCATGATCAAACCAGATGTTATAGCCGGCACCGGTTATTTCGTATTCGCGGGTGTCAGCATTATAGGTGGCTGATCCGGCAAGCACATCTTCACCAATGTCGCCGTGGCCTTCAAATATGCCTACGGAGTTTTGTTGTGAGAAAGTGGGAATGGTGAACAGCAAAAGTAAGCTTAGGCTTAATAAGAAAGTATAGATGGTTGTGTTTGGTAAATGCATGGCTGTTGTGTCTAATCGTTAGAGATGTTTTTATTAAAATTAAAAAAAAACACCAGAAAGTCTGATGTTTCTTTTGAGCCTCTTCATTAGTGAGGCATTTCCATTGAACAAGTACAACAACCAATTTGTGTTACATGCCAGAGTGAATGTGAAAGGAGAGCAGGCATAACTAGCTCAACCTGCTTTCCTTAGAGTGAGGGGGAAGGTCGGCGGAGAACGGTCACCTCTTCATTAATCCAACAACCTACTTGTAGGGATCCGCCCTCCTCCAAACCTTCCTGAAATATCTGATCTATCGTCGGAAACTGCTGCTGCGCTTCGGCCATCAGGTCATTCCGGCCAGCTTTTCGGTACCATTGATACGCTGCCCAATATACGGCCCGGTCCTGGGTGTGCTTCTTCCCTTGTTTACAATCGTCAAAACTGAAAAAATAGAGGTCGCCAATCAGCTTGTAAGCATCTTTGTTGGATGCATCCAGTTGAATTACCTTCCGGGCCGCATTTCGGGCTTGCGTTTTAAATGAATGTCGTTGATAATGCTGGGCTAATGCATACCATAAAGTTGCTTCTTCTGATGGATCTTTAGTTAAGTTGATCGCTTCTTTCCAGTAGCGCTCCGCAGCTGCCTGATCACCCTGGGCTTCGTTCAGCTTAGCCAGCGTTTTTGCTGTGCCGATGGAAGGAGTGTTTTGATGCACCACTCTGAGGGCTGTCAGAAAAAACGGCGATGAACTACATTGATATGCCAGGGCGAGCGCTACTACCTTGTTAGCCCGATCAATCCGGGTAGTATCGCGAAGGAAGGGCTGCCCAAATTTATCCTGAATGGTATTGCAATCGAGCGCGACCGTTGCGATCAACATTTTATCTATGACCGCCTGTTTTTCCTCTTGTCCGTCACTGCCTTTCTGCTGAAGGGCCTGAGAAATCTGATCGTAGCGTTGCAGTATGCCCTCATCCGTCAGGTTTTCACCGTCTGCCGCCCGGTATCTCCGCATCACATCCATATAAGCAACCAGGTTGGCTTCTGAAAACTGTTGCTGACAGGTTTGAAAAGCTTCTTCAAAAATTTTCAACAATGCCTCATACTGATCAGGTTTGTCCCGATAATACTGGTAGGCAGCGTACGCTTTCCGGTTCATCACCGCTTCTTCATCATGGAAGTGCCGAATGCGCTGGTCGTACAATGCCAGCTCCTGCTGTTGGTATGCTTTCTTTTGCGATGGCTCAGAAGTATTATCGACTAAACCTTTAAACATTTTTTCACCCTGAATATAAAAGGCCGGGCTAAGGTCAGGAGCTTTTTCATCCAGCCACTGAAAAGGCTCCAGTGCCTCCTGGTAGTTTTTATTGCGGATGGCATCGGTATACAGTGCCCACATGCGCTGAGCTTGAGCCGTATCAGCGGGCCAGTTGGGCGAGTTTTGAGCCAATGATACATTTATGATAAAGTAGGAACTTGCAAAGAAACACAGTAGCTTCATAAGGTGATATCAATTTGATGTGAGTTGAAATAGGTCAAAGCATTTGCCTATTTGCTGAGTGAAAACCTACCGAATTACCTGCACTACCGGAAAAATTATTCTTGTAAAGCTTTTGTAAAGCTTTTGTAAATCATTTTACAAAGGATTTATGCGTTTTACAGAAGGCGAAACCTTTGAAGAACGTTATATTGCCAGTTGATGCCTGATCATACGCAGACATATTTTCTACAACTCAAAAAAGACATTGCCCGGACTTTACGGCAATCGTATCCTCAGCTTAGCGAGGATATTACGGTCTGGAAAGGGCAGGAGATACGACACTTTCAGCAGGACCTGGAGGAGAAAGTGAACGGAAGGATCAGTGAAAAATGGTTTTACACTCATATTAAATCCGAGAGTCCGCAGCTGCCACGCATTGATATTCTCAACCTGCTCAGTCAGTATGCAGGGTATGCCGATTGGGAAGCGTATCAACAGAAACAATCACTTTCGGCTAAGCCTGTTAAGTTTACGCTTCCCATTAAAAAATACAGTATAGGATTGGGTATTGTATTGGTGCTGATAGCTTTGGTAGGGGCCTATATCCAGTTTAATCAGCCAGCTACTTATCAGTTCTGCTTTGTCAATATGTATACCCGGCAGCCGGTTTCGGGGCCGGGCATTACGGTAACTGTGCTGCCGGATGGGGAGTCACCGTACCGGGTTCCGGCTACTGAAGATGGGTGCCTGGACATTCGCTGGCGGGAAGAATCCATTCGCTTTGTGGTACAGGGGGCTTACTATCAAACCGATACTATCACCCGACGGCTGAATAAAGCGAGACCTACCGAACAGGTTGCGCTGAAAACCAATGATTACGCCTGGCTGATTCGTATTTTCTCTCAGTCGGAGTTAGACGACTGGCAGAGGCGGCGGGAGCAACTGGATGCTATGTTTGCGGATGATGCCCGGATTTATCAGTTGATGGAAGATCAGGCGTTAGGTATGGAGCTGTATAACAAGCAGGAATTTATTAATAAAATGACGATGCCGCTGCGTAGTCTGCGAAATATTGAAATTTTGAGTACCCGATATCAGGGTGATCAGATTCAGGAGTTACGATTTAAACAGGTGTTCGATGAAGAAGATCATTAAGCTTATGGTCGGCTTGCTTCTGTTGGGAGGAATCTATTCCTGTGCCACCTCTCCCCGGGAAAGCGCGGCTAGTGAATCCCTCGAAGAGATGTCGGTGACGGACAGCGAACTGGACGCTCAGTTTACGGCCGACCGACTCCCCAGAAAGCGGTTAGACGCTCTGGAAGTACGTGCCCGGCAGAAACTGATGGACTGTATGGATTATCTAACGCTGATGAATAACCCCGATCTGGATAGCACCTTCAGAGCACAGGCGATGGTACAGGTGAGTCAATTGTTTATTCAGCCTCAGCATATGGATGCGTTGCTGGAAGACTTGGTGCTGCTTACCGATTCCATCAGACAACGGCAACCAGTTCAGAAGATACACTATACAATTCAGGAGGCAGTTGTTACCCAACCTTTGCAGCCGGTGACAGCCAAACAGTACCGAGGAGTGATGACCTTTTTGCAAGTGGCGGAGGTGAACCGGCAAGAGGTTACTCAAGAGCGGAAGGCTGATATCTGGGTGAAAAAAGTAACCAAACAGTTTGGGGATGAACAGGAAGCGGTCTGGGAGGTGTTTTTAGGCAGTATTGATTAAAGTGCAAAAAACATCTCTGCTTATAAGAAGAGTATCCCCGCGTGCGCGGGGATGACAAATGAAAGACCTCTCTATAAATGTTACACTGATAACTCTTCTTTAGCACCGGTTTCTACGGCCCGGTAAATAGCGTCGATAATTTTGAGGTCTTTTACTCCTTCTTCACCATCAACGGGTACTACGGGCTTTTTACCTTCCAGAATAATTCCGGCCATCTCGTCCATTTGCACAGTTTGGTGGGTTACGTGAGGGTGAGTAAGCTCACCTTTATGGGTTCGTCCCTGAATAGGCCCATACCCAGTAGCGGGCTGAAGTTCGGCAAAGCCTTTTTCACCATTCAGGAAAAAGCGGTCCAGGTTGTTCATGGAATAAGTAGAGAGGCAAGAGGCTACAGCACCGCTGGGAAAGCCAAACTGGAACTGAATAGTTTCGTCCACCCCCTCCTTAAATTTATCCGGGTTGTTTTTAGTTTCCTGGGCCGTTACCCACTCCGGTTCTTCACCCACCATATAGCGCGCGCCGTTAATAGAGTACACACCAATATCCATCATGGCACCACCCCCGGCCAGCTCTTTATTCAGGCGCCATTGGGTGGGGTCGCCAATCGTAAAGCCGGATAGACCCTGGAAAAACAGAATTTTCCCGAACTCACCGGCTTCTCGCATCCGAATTATTTCCAGAGTCTTTGGTTCAAAGTGCATGCGGTAGCCCACCAGCAGTTTAACGCCGGCCTCCTTACAGGCGTCTACCATCTTTTGTCCTTCTTTTGCATTGATAGCCATGGGTTTTTCACAAATGGCATGCTTACCCGCGCGGGCCACGCCAATCACATGATCATGGTGCAGACCATTAGGGGTGATCACATACACGGCATCAATGTCCGGGTTATTCTTAATCTGGTCGTAGTTTTCGTAGTTGTAACAGTTCTTTTCCGGGATGTCGTACTTGGTTTGCCAGTCTTTGATTTTAGAGGGCGTACCGCTAATCACGCCAGTTAGTTTTGCTTTTTTGCAAGATTGCATGGCTTCTGCTACCCGGGTACCATAGCTTCCCAGTCCCATAATAGCTACCCGTAGCATAGGGCCATCATAGGGTTGCGTATAGAAGTTTTCCAGTTTACGAGGGTCGTAACCAGGGATGAGGGGTAAGGTAAAGGCAGAGACCGTTAGTTTCTGTAAAAAATCGCGGCGAGAACTCATAATTGTTAGGGTTAGGTTCGTTTGTGCAGACCAGCGTGTAAGCACTAGTCAGATGCAAAATATTCATAAAATGAACGTGGTACAATACCCTGCGGATAAAGAATGATGAATGATGACGAATGAAATGTACTGCAATAAGCAATGCGATGATGTATAAACCATTAAATGCGATCAGGAAAGATTGGACGAGTGGGCTTGAGAGGAGGTGGGAGGCAGTAAGCGGTTGGCATTTTGCCGTAGGCCGTTTGTCAGGCAATGATTGGTTACTAACGTAAGAGGGTTCATTGGGGCATCTTCAATCAGTCGCTTAAATCTATGGTAGTGTGCTGACTACGTACCGCGGGGCGGCCACCCGCCTGCTGCCTCCCGTGGGTCGGCCAACCGTCACCATCATTCGGTACTACAAAATTGATTGTACTTAACGATTAAGCAAGCCAGTATTCATGGAAGCATTATTTACTAATCATTGAAGAGTTGGATTCCATAAGTGCTCAAAATCTTGTATTTTTCGGGGCACATCAAACAATCTAACATGAGATATACTCGGAAAGACTTTCTAAAACTACTAGGGCTGAGTGGTTTAGCAACTGCCTCTATCGCTCAGACTACTTTTGCCAGTGCTGCCCAACCAGAGGCAAAAGCTACTGCCTCGGCGTTAAACCTGGGGCTGGCTTCTTACACCACCCGTGAGCTTTCGCTGGAAGAAACCATTGCGCTAGCCAAACGGCTGGGACTAAACGCTATTGCACTAAAAAGCATGCACCTGCCGCTGGACAGCTCCTCAAAGGACATTAAAGCCGCTGCTAAAAAGGTGCGTGACGCCGGTTTAAAACTATACGGTGCCGGAGTGATTTACATGAAATCACCTGAGGAAGTGGATAACGCGTTTGCGTATGCCAAAGAAGCTGGTATGGACATGATCATTGGCGTCCCTAATCCGGAACTACTTCCGCAGGTTGAGAAAAAGGTAAAGGAAACTAACATCAAACTGGCTATCCATAATCATGGCCCTGGCGACGAAATTTACCCTAGCCCGGATAACGTATACGAAAAGATAAAAAACCTCGATAAACGGATTGGCTTCTGCCTCGATATTGGCCACACCTTCCGCATTGGGCAGGACCCTGCCGAAAAAGCCAAACAGTATGCTGACCGTTTGTACGATATTCATCTGAAGGACGTAGACAAAACCGGGGGTGAAGGAAAGCCGCTGGAAATCGGGCGAGGTATTATGGATATTCCTGCTTTTCTAAAAGCTCTCCAGGATATTAACTATAGTGGTATCGTCGCTTTTGAATATGAGAAAGACGGCAAGGACCCTATTCCTGGTCTGGCTGAATCAGTGGGGTACATTCATGGGGCGTTGGATGCAATAAATGCCTGACCTGAAAAAATGAATGATGAAAGAAGTGCTCTCCACGGAGCACTTTTTTTATGTTTTAAGGGCATTATAGTTTCTGAACCTAAAGTAAATACTCATGCAAACATCGCTTAGGTGCCTTACCATTTTAGGTTCCTGTCAGAAAAAAAAAATATATTGCGCCTAAATTTTGGGTGAAATAATAGTATGAAGTATTCTAAAGATAAAGTAAGGCGATACAGCAACCTGACCAAAAACATTACTAACTGGGCATCCTATCTTTGGTTTAAAGCAGTTAGCAGTGATGATTCTTTTAACTTTCAGTTGCGCAATAGCTTTTCAGTGAATGTGCCCCGGCAGATGCTCTCATCGTTTAAAGAATCTTTCTTTGATGAGATATACTTAAAACATATACCCGATGAGCATTTGCCTGACACAAAAGAAAACTTGCTGGTGGTGGATATTGGGGCGAATGTAGGCTATTTCTCTCTGTTCATGTTTTATTACTTTCCAAATGCGAAAGTGCTGGCTTTTGAGCCTATGCCCTTTAATTACAGTAAATTACAAAAGTATCAGAACCAATATCCTGCCTTTGATTTTACTATATATCCTAAAGCGGTAAGCCACCAGGAGGGTGAACTGAGCTTGAATGCCAGCACGTTGGATGAGTACACCACCATGGCCAGCATCTTTGAACATGACAGCCGCAATCAGCAGATTACCGTAGAGACTATTACTTTGCAAGACCAACTGGAGGCCGCCGGATACCAGCAGGTTGATTTCCTGAAGCTGGATTGCGAAGGTTCAGAGTATGCGATTTTATACAACCTGCCTCAATCCCTATTGCAGCAAATTAAAATCATGAGTATTGAAACGCATCAGGGAACTCAGCCCGATGAAAATCTGGAGTCATTGGAGCAATTTCTGCGTACTAATGGGTTTGCTACTCATTCTCTCTCTGAGGGAAAGATCGGTTATATCTGGGCCTGGAATAAGAAACAATAGGCTAATGTATTAAAATACTTTTTCGTAGAGTTTCTCTTCCTGTCGTTGTTCTACCTCAGAGAAGAGGCAAAGAATTTCGTGTACGTTATTCTTTATCGTCTGAGCAATAGTGCCCGTGGGCAAGTCATTACAGTCAAGGCCAAAAGGGTCCTCGATTTCTTCGCCAATAAACTCTACTCCGGCCATGGCAAAGAACACAAACATAACCAAGGGGATTGTATAGTATTGAAATTCATCAATAAGGCCAAAAGGAAGAAAAGCACAGTAGGCGATGATGAATGTTTTAATGTATACACTATACGAAAATGGAATGGGAGTTTTCTTGATACGCTCGCAAGCTCCTAAAATATCCAGAAGCGACTGGATTTGAGGTTTCAGGTTGATCATATCACTGTCAGAAAATATCCCTTGGGTATACAGATTCTGCGTGCGCTGAAAAATTTGCAAGACAATAAAGCTGGGCAGGTGATCTTTAGAACCGTAGATAATCTGCTCTTCGCCCGTTAGGTGAATTAATTGTTCAACCTTGGTGCCATTGCGCAAATGCTCAACCAGCGAAAGGCAAAAATTAGAAATATGCTTGGCGAAGTATTTACGATTGCTGGTATCCTCAACGGGTAGAATGGCCTGGAACATCACAGCCAGATTGCGGCAGTTGTTCACCAGAGCTCCCCACTGTTTTCGTCCTTCCCACCAGCGATCATAGGCAGTGTTGGTACGAAAAACCAGCAGGATGCTGAGCACAATGCCAAGTAAGGAGAAGAAACCCGAAGTGAGGCGAGGCTCCCAATGCAGTATTTCTAGCATGGCAACACACACTACCGTGGTGAACACACCTACCCATAGAACCGTCCTTAACAGTAATTGCAAAGTGTAGCTCAGATAAAAATTGCGTAATGAGCGTAACCATTGTTTGGAATTGTAACGAACCATAGGTTTTGCGGAAAAGGTAGAAAGGAGGCCGGAGACAAGATAAGGGTAGTTTTGATTAACCCGGTTTTCTGTTTCCGTTTTCCGGCTTCTGTTAATTATACCGTTGCTAAATACTCATGTACTAGTTTGATGGCCATAGCCCCTTCGCCTACGGCCGAAGCTACCCGGTTCATGGCATTGGCCCGCACATCTCCGGCCGCAAAAATTCCGGGTATACTGGTTTCTAGCAGGTACGGTTCGCGCTCTAGTTTCCATACGTTTTTATCCTTGCCGTGCCGGGTAATCTCTTGTCCGGTAGCAATAAAGCCTTTTTTATTCTTCGTGATATCCAGTGTAATCCAATCAGTAAAAGGGCGGTTACCAATGAAGATGAATAACGCACCTGCTGGTACTTTTCGGCGTTCCTTATTTTCAATATTTTCCAGCACCAGGTTTTCCAGGTGATCAGACCCACAGGCTTCTACCACCACGGTTTTGCCAAGCACCTGGATATTTTCTGTTTTATCAATCTGGTCAATCAGGTACTGCGACATGGACGAGGAGAGATCAGGCTTACGAATGGCAATGTAGACCTGATTGGCAAAGTTAGACAGGTACATGGCCGCCTGCCCGGCTGAATTTCCCCCACCAACAATGTAAATATCCTTATCCTGGCAAGAATTGGCCTCAGTAGTAGCGGCACCATAATAAACTCCCGCTCCGGTAAAGTTATGCACTCCTGAAGCCTCCAGTTTGCGGTAATTTACTCCGGTAGCAATGATAATACTCTTAGACCGGAGCTCGTTTCCGTCGGAGAGGGTCAGGATTTTATACTGATCCTGTACCTTGATATCAGTTACCTCCAGAGGTGACAGAAACTCGGTACCCAGGCGCTTAGCCTGAGATATGGCTCGGCGGGTGAGGTCCGCACCGCTGAGCCCGTTCGGAAAGCCTAAATAATTCTCAATGCGGGAGCTGGTACCCGCCTGCCCACCCGGCGCGCGCTTTTCAACCAGCAAGGTTTTTAACCCTTCAGAACCGCCATACACCGCCGCGGCTAGCCCCGCAGGCCCGGCTCCGATAATGATCACATCGTACAACTGTTCGGTAGCCTGCACGTTCATGCCAATCTTCTCCGCTAGCTGACTAATAGAAGGGTTTACCAAATGTGATTGATCATCAAAGAAAATAGCAGGAAGATCTTTTTCCTTGATGTTGTTCATCTCCAGCAGCTCGCAGGCTTTGTCATTGTTTTCTACATCCAACCAGAGGTAAGGGATCAGGTTTCCGGCCAGAAAATCCTTTACCTCATGTGACTTGGGTGAATACTGGTAGCCAATCACTTTTATGCCTTCATAATCAGGAATATAGTGGCTTTGCCAGTCTTCCAGCAGATCGTTCAGAATGGGGTATAGTTTTTCAGTGGGTGGGTCCCACGGCTTGGTGAGGTAATAGTCTAGCTGTACATCATTAATTGCTTTAATGGCAGCATCAATGTCTGAATAAGCAGTTAGCAACACTTTCTTGGAAGCCGGAAAAAACTCTCGGGCTTTTTGTAAAAACTCAACTCCCAGCATATCCGGCATGCGCTGGTCCGATAGAAAGACGGCAACTTCCTCGCCTTGCTTCTTCAGCTCCTGTAAGGAGTTAAGTGCTTCTTCCGAGGAGTCGGTGCTTAGTATGCGGTAGTCTTTTTTATATTCACTTCGCAGATCACGGGCAATGGCACGGATCACCTGTGGGTCATCGTCAATAGCAAAGATAATTGGGCGTTTCATGGGATCAGCAGGAAGGTCTGTGGTGGTAGTGGGTTAGGTTAACATACGTTGTATGAGAACGGTAAACGGAAAAAATGGTTTGACAGATGAAGGGTTGAAGGGTTACAACAATATAATGAATAATGATTAGTGAATAATGAGTAATGATTGATAATTGGTAATAGAATAATTATTTTTCATCACTCATCACTCATCACTCATCACTCATCACTCATCACTCATCACTCATCACTCATCACTCATCACTCATCACTCATCACTCATCACTCATCACTCATCACTCATCACTCATCACTCATCACTCATCACTCATCACTCATCACTCATTTAGGGGGAAACATAGGGTGAACTGGGTCATGCCGGGTTCAGACTTTACGCTGATTGTTGCTTTGTGCTGTTCAACGATTTTCTGAACGATGTCCAGCCCAAGGCCGCTGCCCTGCCCAACGGGTTTGGTGGTGAAGAACGGATCAAAGATGTTATCCAGGATGTCGGGGGGGATGCCGCTGCCGTTATCAATCACATCCACTCTTAGGTCGTCGTGTTCAGTATGGGTGCGGATCGTAAGGATGCCCTTATCTTCCATAGCATCAATAGCATTATCAAATAAATTAGTCCATACCTGATTAATCTCGCTCACGAAGATTGGGATTTTGGGGAGGGATTCTTGATATTCTTTTTTTACTTCTATATTCTTCTGTTTTAACTTGTGGTTGAGCATTGTCAGCGTGCTGTCAATACCTTCGTGAATATCAGCCTCTATTTTGTCGGGCGAGCGATCCATATGCGTATAAACCTTCACCGATTTAATCAGGTTAGCAATGCGCAGAGAGGCTTCTTCTATCTCACAAACCAATCGCTCCGTCGTGAGCACATTGTTAAGCCAGTTAAATATCGGTTGGGCATCTTGTCCGTCGATAATCTCAGCAATTTCTTCCAGGTCATCCAGGCTCATTCCGAACTCCACAAAGTTTTCGGCGGCCTCGTAGCCGTCCTCCCATCCCTGATCTTCCAGCCACTCAGCAATTTCATCCTCTCGATTATTTCGTTCCATCATGGTCAGTGACTGAGAGCCATACTCATTGATCTTAGCAAAAAAGATCTCAATGACGGCATCTACCTGCTCAGGTTTCAGGCGGATGAGAATGACTCTCTTAAAATCTTCCGGGGTGTTGTGCAGGTGTTTTCGCAGAATATCCGAACTGCGGACAATGGCTGAGGTCGGATTATTTAACTCATGGGCAAGTCCGGCAGATAACTTTCCCAGGGCCAGCATTTTTTCGTTTTGCTGTTGCAGGCGAGTGAAGTCGCGCGCGCGGGTGGTCATAACGGCTACCAGGGCCTGTACCATGTCCCGGCTCACCTGTTCCATCTCAATAAAATAGTTCTTATGAAGTGCCAGAATATGCGTTTCTTCCACAGCAATGCCAAAACCGGTGGCCTCCGTCATACGGGAATAAGGTAGCTGACCGGTGATGGTTCCGGCATCCCACTCTCCGATATCCCGAAACTGTTTTCCCTGCATCACTTTAATGCGCAATTTCCCCTTCAGGATAATGTGCATGTTATCAATAGGGTCACCTTTACGAAACAGGTATTCATCCTCCTGCAGTGTTTTCAATTCGGCCCGGTCAAGCAACCACTGAAGGGCCGGGTCGTCAAGTTCCTTAAATGCGCTTATTTCGCGCAGGTCGGCAATGGTAGGTTTGTCCATGGATTGATTGCTCGATTGTTAAATGGCTGATTGTTAATTGTGTATATCACTTTTCAGCAGTTAGGCTTCGTCGTAGACTTCGGAAGTTTCGGGGCTTGATATGTTTTAAGGGGATTTGTTGCTTAAACTTCCGAAGTCTCTCCTAAAATTTCCCCTTTGTCATCTAGCATTCACCAATCTCCTCGCCCCAAACGCCTAGCACCTTGCTCTTTACCTATCTAGGCCGCTACTAAGTTTTGAATTAGTTTTTTTAGTGCTTTTCGACAGCCTTTTAGTTCTTTCTTATCCAGCCCTTTCGTCATATCCTTAACCGTTTGTTTTACAACTTTAGTCAGGATGTCTTGTAGTTCGGTACCATCAGAAGTAAGCATAATTAGCTTATTGCGCCGGTCCTGTTCATCGGTAACGCGTTTTACCAATTTTCGTTTCTCCAGATTATCAATTAAATGGGTAATACTGGCTTTATTTTTATTGGTTAGGTTAGCCAATTGTTGCTGAGTTTGCCCATCCTGTTTCCACAAGCTATTTAAAATGGCCCACTGTTCAGCAGTTACCTGATATGCCGATAGATTTTTGGATATCTGGTTACTCATCAGACGAGAGGCTTTGCCTACCAACGTAAGTAAGGAGTTATCGCTTTTGGCTGTTTTCATGGTCTGGTTGGATATTAAACTGTTTTAATATAATGCTAATTTGTTTGCGAATCAAAACAGAACCCGCAATTTTGCAGGAAGACGATAAGTACACTTATGAGCAATTTTATCGATGGATATAAGCACCGGGGCATGCGCCGGGTACTAGTACAGCAGATTTACCGGAAAGGGATTCGTGATGAACGGGTATTAAGAGCGATGGAGCAGATACCTCGCCACGCATTTATGGACTCAGCTTTTGTAGAGCACGCTTATCAGGATAAAGCTTTTCAGATTGGTGAGGGGCAAACCATTTCACAGCCTTATACGGTAGCTTTTCAATCAGAATTACTTCAGGTCATTCCCGGACAGAGAATATTGGAAATAGGCACCGGTTCTGGGTATCAATGTGCGGTGCTGGTGGCAATGGGCGCCCAGGTTTACTCTATTGAATATAATCAGGTATTGTATGGCCGGGCGAAGAAAAAGCTACGCGAGCTTGGGTATCAGGCGCACCTTTTCCATGGTGATGGCTCTAAAGGGCTGGCTTCGCATGCACCATACGATAGAATACTGGTTACGGCGGGGGCACCCATGGTACCCGAAGCGCTTACTTTGCAATTAAGACCTCATGGCAGATTGGTGATTCCAGTAGGGAACCGTGACCGACAGGAAATGCTACTTATCTCAAAGGATAGCGAAGGTAACGTACATCAGCAATCATATGACTTTTTCAGTTTTGTGCCGTTGCTGGGAAGCCATGGCTGGACATAACCAGCGATACACTATCAGCTGACGAAAAGGCGGAAAGAACATGGCATCCTGATGGATAAGAAGTGCAGACAAACTTCATATTCCTAAATTTGTATTTAATATATGAAAGCTTCTCACCGTTTTGTGCAATTTTGTCTAAATCAAGTATATTAACATAAAAATAATATTACTTTTTTTAGAAATAGCTTGTTGAGATGTCTATCTTACGTGGCAAATCCCACTCGCTATATGCCAGATAAGCTGGTCGCGTTAATGTTTGCTAAGTGCTTGGATATCATTATTTCGGCTTACACCCCCTCGCTAGCCATGAAATTTGTCGTTATTAGTGTGTTTCTTAGCAGTTTGTTTTTTCTTCCGCTGTCTGCTCAAAATTACCAGCAGATAGACAGTCTCTACCATCAGCTAAAGACTGCAAGCGAAGGCGAACCAACCTGGCAATTGTACAATGAGTTGGGCTGGGCCTACCGCCTTTCTCACCCCGATAGTACATTATACTACAGCAACCGGGTTATAAAATCTGCCGCTTTACCTTCTGAAAAAGCTACTGCTCTGAACTTCCGAGGCATAGCGTATATGTACAAGGGTAAATATGCTGAGGCTTTTGCGAGCCATCGTCAAGCGCTGGATCTTTCACTTAAAGCCGACGATTCAGTGCAGATAGCCCACTCATACAACAATCTGGGGCGTCTTTTTTTTTCTCAGGGAGATCGGGTAAAAGCATATGACTATATCACAAATGCGCTTGCTATATTTGAGGAAATAGAGGATATAAACGGGGTAGGGTATTGTTATAAAAGTCTGGTACAGCTTTACATGCTGCAAAATGATACCCTGAAGGTGCGTACATTATTGCACAAAACCCTTAGTATCCGGCAGCAGTTAGAGGACGTTCACGGGCAAATATCCACCTACCAGGAGTTGGCGGCCTTTCATGAGCGAAACGGGCAATTTCAGGAGGCTCATTACTATCTGGAACAGGCTATGGCTCTGAGCGATAGTTTACGAGATCAAATCAGCATTGCTGAGACAAACCTGGCGTTAGCTAACCTGTGGCACCGGCAGTCTAATTTTGGGCAGTCTATGCGCCACCTTCATCAGGCATTGGTGGCGGCGGGTGTATCCAGTAATAAAAAAATTATCTCTGCGATTAACTTGTCATTGGCTAAAAATTATTATAGCCAGGAAATGTATAACAAGGCCCGCATCTATCTGCAGGATGTTATCGAGACTCGTAAAAGCGATGGCAATCTACATCATAAAAAAGAAGCGTATTATTACCTGGCAAAGATTTACGAATTACGGCAACAGTATCCTCAGGCCTTAGCTTTTTTTCAGCAGTATGTGGCGGCGAAAGACTCTCTGTATAATACAGATAAGGCCCTGACCATTGAACGATTGGAGAATCGGCTGGAGATGGAGGAGAAGGATAAAGAATATGAGCTACTGAAAGCGGAGGAGGCCCAAAGTCAGGAAATTATTAAGCGGGCTCAGGTTAAAAACGTAGCCCAAAATATAATTATAGTACTGGCAGTATCATTGCTAATTACTCTCTTTGCCTTTTATCTGCGAGTGCGACAGAAAAACAGGTTATTAGAAGTGCAAAAGGGGCAAATTGAAAAGCAAAATCTAAAAATCATTGATCAGAATCTGGAAATCAAAAGGCAGAACCAAGCCCTTAGCAAACAAAATAAGCGTCTGGAAGAAATTGATCAGGAGAAGGATACCTTATTGGATATCGTTACTCATGATCTGAAAGCTCCCTTTAACCGAATTAGCGGTTTGGCCGACATTCTGGCAATGAACCTAACATCGGTGCCACCAGATAGTCAGCGATATATTGAGCTCATTAAGTACACCTCTCAGGATGGCAGCTCACTGGTAAATGATCTGTTAAACAGTAATGTAATTGAGCGGCGCCACACATTGAGCTTTGAAGAAATAGAGCTTCGTTCTTTTTTAGAAAAACTGATCGAGGCCTTTGAAAGTCAGACCGCTGCCAAGTCTATACGTCTGCATCTAAAAGCTGCCGAGAGCCTTACTCTCGAGACTGATACACTGTACTTGGGTCGCATACTGGAAAACCTGCTTTCTAACGCCATTAAATACTCACCCCCCCATACAAATATATACCTTACTGCCCAACCGGATGGCGAGTCTCAGGTACGGATTTCAGTAAAAGATGAAGGTCCCGGCTTCAGTGATGAAGATAAAAAGTCACTTTATCAAAAGTTTAAAACACTGAGTGCTAAACCGACAAATGGTGAAAGCTCGCACGGGCTGGGGCTGGCTATTGTAAAGATACTGGTAGATCGCTTACATTCAACGATTGAACTGGTTAGCGTGCCAGGACAGGGAAGCCTGTTCATTCTAACATTTCCTAGACTACAAACAGTGTTAGCACACCGATCGTCTAATCATGATGCCAAGGGCTAATAGCTGACTGCATTAACATTGTGTAAGTTCTCTCTCTTATCTACCGGAACCTGTGACTGAAAGCGCCTTCGCTGAAAGAGTTGTATAATTCGCTAAAAATCATTAGATTATATTATTCAACAACCCCCTACACCCATGGTCAAAAGTTATCGAGGTATTGCCCAGGAAAAACCCCGGAGAGTAAAGACTCCCTCTTTATTGGTCTCAGATTATATGGCCACTCATTTGATCACCTTCTCCCCAGATCAATGCATACAAGAAGTTGTCAAAACGCTACTAGCCCGGAAAATCTCAGGCGGTCCGGTCGTTGATGATGATCAGCAACTTATTGGCGTTATTTCAGAAGGTGACTGCCTGAAAGAGGTCGTGAAAGGTAAATATGATAACCTCCCCATTTTATCAGGAAAGGTGAGAGATCATATGTCCTCTAAAGTAGTTAGCATAGAATCTGAAATGAACATCTTCGAGGCGGCCAATATGTTTCTCACTCGCCGCATCCGGCGTTTTCCCGTCATCAGAGACGGGCGGCTAGTAGGACAGGTTAGTCAAAAAGATATTATGAAAGCAGTGCTTAAACTGAAAAGCTCCACCTGGCGCTAACCCTTTTTTGTAGTAAATGGTGAATGATGAAGAGTTATAGTCATTACTCACTATTCACTCATCATTATCATGTACTTTTTTTGTCTGCAAAACGGGTGTTTTCGTTTTTATTTTTACCTTACTTCTTTCATCAAAAAGACGAAAGCAGTTTACCTATGCCTACCCATGCCTTATATCGTTCTGAATTTGGAAATCCTGAGCACGAAGATCACGTTCCCACTCTCACCGAAGCCCATGCACTTCTTGACGAGTGGGTTAAGAATGAAAGCCTGAAACGCCATATGCGGCAGGTGTCAGCACTAATGCGCGCTTGGGCCCAGGAAAAAGAACAGTTAGATGAAACGGAGCAACAGAAATGGGAAGTAGCCGGGTTGCTACATGATGCTGATTGGGATCAGTGGCCGGATGAACACTGCAAAAAAATCATTGAAGAGCTAGAGCGGCGGGAAGTAGCTCCCAGCATCATCCGGGCCATTGCCTCACATGGGCCTAGTTACTTTGGGGTAGACCCCCGCAGCAACATGGATAAAATGCTCTATGCCTTCGACGAACTATCCGGCTTAATTCATGCTTACTCATTAATGCGCCCCACCGGCTACGAAGGTATGGAAGCCAAGGGAGTACGCAAGCGTTTAAAAGACAAGTCCTTTGCGGCCCAGGTCTCCCGAGACGATATCCGCGATGCCTGCGAACGAGCCGAGCTCGACCTGAATGAACTGATCACATTCATCATTCCCCACCAAGCCAACGTAGAATGAATTATGGTAGTGCTGGGTGCTTGGTGTTAGGGGCGAGGAGTCGGAAAAGCGGAAGTGGAAGACCGGAGTCGGAAGTTAGTAGTGAGTGAATGAAGGTAGTTGGAGACTCTGTCGGATATATTGTAGGAGACTTCGGAAGTTTTGGGGCTTGATATGTTTTGAGGGAATTTGTTGCTTAAACTTCCTAAATCTCTGACGAAGTCTAACTGCTGAAAGGAAACCGATGCAGCAAAGCATGATAACTCGTAACCTGAAATTCTTAACTAAGTGTTATCAACAATCAACCGGGCGCCGCGGACAATCAAGCCATTTAACAATTGAGCAATACAGCAATTGAACAATCCAACAGACATTAAGCAACAGTTTCCGATTTTTTCGGCACACCCGAGCCTGGTATATCTGGATAATGCCGCTACGACTCAGCGTCCCGAAACGGTCATAAAGCGTCTGGATGAATTTAATCGGCAGGAGAATGCTACCATCCGGCGAGGAGTATACCAACTGTCAGCGCAGGCAACGAGAACGTTTGATGCTGCCCGGACGGAAGTGGCTGATTTTTTTGGCGCACCCGATGCTTCCTGTATTACCTTTACGCAGGGCACGACCGAATCTATTAATATAGTGGCTCGCTCCGTTATTGGACCTATACTGAAACCGGGAGCCAATGTGGTGGTTTCGTTGATGGAACATCATGCGAATTTTATTCCCTGGCAGATGCTTTGTCAGGAAAAAGGAGCTGAATTGCGGGTAGTTCCGGTAGATGGGCGGGGTGAGCTGGAAATGAAAGATATTTCAAAGCTGATTGACCCCCAAACTGCTTGTGTTGCCATTACCCATATTTCCAATACGCTCGGCACGATTAATCCTATTGAAGAAATTATTGCGTTAGCCCACCAGCAGGAGGTTCCGGTGCTGATTGATGCAGCCCAAAGTGCAGCGTTGTACCCAACCAATCTAGAGGAGCTTAACTGTGATTTTTGGGTATGTTCGGGACACAAGATGTTCGGCCCTTTTGGAGTAGGAGTGCTGTACGTTCATCCGCGGCATCATAACAAAGTACAGCCTTACAATTACGGAGGAGGAATCATCCGATCCGTAACCGTGGAGCGCACCGATTTTCTACCTTACCCCTTCAACCTGGAAGCCGGTACGCCGAACGTTGCCGGAGTAGTCGGGCTGGCGGAAGCCATTCGTTTTCTGAAAACGCTGGATCGTCCGGCTATTCTACAACACCTGAATGAGCTAACGATTTACGGGAAGGAGCAGCTTTCGGCCATTGACGGATTAACATTGTTGGGTAACCCAGCTCACTTCAGTAGTGTCTTTTCGTTTAGTATAGAAGGAATGCATCCGCATGATATTGCTACCTTTCTGAACGAGGAACAGATTGCTGTTCGGGCTGGGCAGCATTGCACCCAGCCGCTGTTAGACCATTTTGAAACACCTGCCACCGTACGGGCTTCCCTTTCGGCATACAACACGCGGGAAGACGTTGAACGATTAGTGGAGGCATTAAAAGAAATTAAAGCATTCTGGGTATGACTAAAGACGAACTGAAGCAGCTCTTCAAAGAGAAAATTCTGCCCCATCATCATCACCCGTATCACTTTGAGAAGGTTGCAAATCCTACGCATGAAGTGCTGGCCTATAATCCCTTCTGCGGCGATAAATTTACGTTGCAGTTAAGAGGTGAGGGCAAAACGATTGATCAGGGGTACTTTCAGGGCTTTGGCTGCGCCATCTCCAAAGCTTCAACGTCTATGCTATTAAAAAGGGTAGAAGGGAAGAGCGAAAAAGAGATTATTGAGTACTGTCAGCAGTTTCTGGAATATCTGGCTGAGGAAATCCCTATGAACGATGAAGAACTACAAATTCTAGCTGAACTTAAAAAGTTTGACGGACGGGTAGACTGCATTACGCTTCCCTGGAAAGCACTGGTAGAATACCTAGAATAAAGAGAAGGGTAAATAAATTAAAAGCTTGGACGAAGACTTCGGAAGTTTTGGATCATGAAAAGTTCTGGCTGCTTTGTCTCTTTAAACTTCCGAAGTCTCACTGCTAATGAGTGGAGAGGGGAGTCGGAAAGCCGAGACTGGAGTTGGAAGTTCGAGGTCTGGAAAACTCGTGATTGTTCCACAGGAGCTCTCCTACACCGGCAATAAACACTCAACAATTTGGCAATTGAACAATAGAGCTATTTAACAATCATTTGCAATTCTGAATATTTGTTTTACATTTATGATGATAATGATTTGTTATGAAGGGAGCATACTTAGGGGAGTTTGAAGAGTTGGTGTTGTTAATCACTGGAATGTTGTATGAGCAGGCCTATGGGGTAAGCATTGCCCAGGCAATAGAAGAGCAAACGAACCGTTCGGTTTCCTTATCTGCTGTACATACTGCACTGTATAGGTTAGAGGAGAAAGGATACGTAACATCCTCGGTGGGCGGTGCTACGCAGGAGAGGGGAGGAAGGCGTAAACGCATCTACGTCATTACAGCAGTGGGAACATCAGCACTCAATGAAGTACGGCTGATGCGTAATCGCTTATGGGATATGATTCCGGGAGCATCATTAAACAGCGGGTCGGCATGAAGCCAAAGGAACAACCACCTCGTTGGGCCAATCGCTTTTTACGCTGGTATTGCCCGGTTTTGCTGTTGGAAGAGATTGAAGGAGATCTGTACGAGAATTTTTACCGGAACCTGAAGCGAAAAGGCGTTCGTTCGGCTCGTCGGCGCTATATAATTGATACTATTCGATTTTGTAATCCGGTTACGTTCCGCCGGGCCAAAGCACGACGACCCTATTATTCATCTTCCATCAATACCACCATCATGTTACGTAGTTTTTTTATCGCTGCTATTCGCAATCTCCGTAAAAACCGAGCTTACACGACTATTAACGTGCTGGGGCTAGCCGTAGGGATTGCCTGCTGTATGATCATTTTCGTGATTGTCCGTTACGAGACCTCTTTTGATGATTACCACAGTAAGGCCGAACGTATCTACCGGGTGAATCTGAACCAGCAGACATCCGATGGAAGAATGCTGAGTGGGAATAATTATTCTCCCTTAGCGGAAGCAGTTCGGGATGAGGTAACCGGACTGGAGGCGGTTACTGGAGTGTTTTGTCTGCAAATCTACCAGATCAATAAAGAAGATGCAGTGTTTGAGGACAAATACGCCTTCTTTGTTGATCAGTATTACTTTGATGTATTCGACGGAGTGTGGATAGTCGGGAACGAAGAAAGAGCCCTGAAGGCACCTAATACGGTGGTAGTAACCGATGCGTTTGCCCGTAAATTCCTGGGCGGGATCGATAAAGCAATGGGCAGTACCTTTATGTTGGAAAACCGGGTCAGCCTTACCGTGACGGGTATTGTTCAGCAACCGCCTACCAATACGGATCATCCCTATACGATGCTCATTTCGTATCCCACCCTGGCTGAGTTTGTGCCGGAGAGTGAAGATAACTGGGAAACGGTGGGCGGCGGAGCAACCTACGTGGTGTTTCGAGAAGAAACCCGGCCCGATCAAATCTATCCTCAATTCAATCACATTATCCAAACGTTCCTGCTGGAAGACCTGGCTAAAAACACCGACTTTTATCTAATGCCGCTGAACGATAATCATGACCGAAACTACGATTACACTAGTTTTACGTATGATTTTCCGATGCCGATTATGATTATCATGTCAATCGTGGTGGGTATGATCGCTTTTATTGCCTGTATCAACTTTATTAATCTGGCTACAGCCCAATCACTAAAGCGGGCGAAAGAAGTAGGTATCCGCAAAACGATGGGTAGTAGCCGCATCCAACTGATTATCCAATACATGAGTGAAGCCCTGGTAATTACGCTACTAGCGGTGGTAGTGGCGTTGGCACTGGCTAAGGTTGGAATGCTGCGGATAAACGCCCAGTACGGAGGAAACTATCTGCAATTCGATTTCATAAAAGAACCTTCCGTTATCCTGTTTTTAGCAGGGGTTACCCTGCTGATCACCTTATTAGCCGGCTTTTATCCGGCCTTTGTGCTGTCAGGCTATCGGCCGGTATGGGCACTTTCCTCCCAGCGGTTTACTGGGAAAGGGAAAAGGTTTACACTCAGAAAGGGATTAGTGGTTACCCAGTTTGTCGGTGCCCAGCTACTGATACTGGTCACGTTTATCATGATCCATCAGATTAATCATTTTCGGGAGCGTCCACTCGGTTTTGATCCGGAAGAGGTCGTGGTGCTACCTTATCTGCTGGACAATGACGATGGACAGTATACCAAGTTAAATCATGCTCTAGCGCAAGTTCCAGGTATCATCAGTCAAACCTTTGCATCCGGGCCGGCAGGACCGACCTCGTCGGTACAGAGCAGTGAGTTTTATGGGGAGAAAGGAAAAGCGTATGCCCAACGAGGATTACTCAACTACGGTGATGCGGAATATCTCAATACGTTTGACCTGGAATTGTTAGCCGGAAGCAACTTCCCATTAGGACAAATACATGCGTCTTCGGAAGTGCTGGTAAATGAAATATTGGCCACAACACTAGGCTTTGAAAGTCCTGAAGCCGCGATTGGAGCCATTTATACCGTACAGGATCAGGAAGTGAAAATTCGGGGAGTGTTCGAAGACTATTTTACCCGCCCTATGAGCACTAAGGTTGATCCGGTCACGCTGCAATTTGATCCCGAGCAGGTAACAGGTGTAGTCATGAAAATTTCTACTGACAATGTGCCGGAAACTCTGGCTGGGGTTGAGAACGCCTGGAAAAGTATTTATCCTAATTACCTGTGCCGGTACCGATTTTTGGACGAGTTGCTTAACCGTCAGTACGGGGAATTTAACGACATTTTCTCGTTTCTGGGAACCGCTTCTTTTCTTGCCATTTTCATCGGCTGTCTGGGTTTATACGGTCTGGTTTCCTTTATGGCGGTGCAACGCACTAAAGAGATAGGCATCCGCAAAGTGTTAGGAGCTACGGTATCCAATATCATGGTCATGTTTACCAAAGAATTATTGTTACTTATCGTCGTAGCCTTCGTCATTGCCGCACCGTCGGGTTATTTCCTGGGGCAGTTGTTTCTGATAGAGTTACCCGAGCGGGTCGATCCTCACTTCAGCTTATTTGCCCTAACTTTGGTTGCATCTGTGGGAATAGCTTTGCTCACCGTGTGCTACCGATCATTCCGAGCAGCTGTCCAGAACCCGATTCATAGTCTGAGAGATGAATAAAGTATGAAAAACAGAATTCGTATCTCATTAGGGTATTATTTTCCTTTTCTCATGAATCTGGCTGCGGTATTGGTCTGCCTTGCGGGTATTGCTTTGCTGTTCGTTAAGCCGCAGATCGGAGCGCCACTGCTTATACTCGGGGCCATTGTGATTACAGCTCGCTATCGTCTGGAGGTTAATTTAACCAATCGCAGCTATCATGATTACCTGTGGGTAGCTGGCTTTAAAAGTGGCGAAAGAGGGACTTTTAACCACATTGAGTGCCTGTATCTCAATGAATCAAAATATAGTCAGCAGGTTCATTCTCGGGCCAGTACCATGACCCGCTATGGAACCGAATACAATGGGTACATCAAGTTTGACACCGACGAAGTGCATCTTCTCTCAGATGACAGCAAGAGAAAGGTTTTGAAGAAGCTAGAGAAACTTAGTGAAAAGCTACGTTCGAATGTCGTATTAAGCACCAATATTACCATTAATGCCGAGGTGCTCGATTACACCAAAGAACCAGAAAATTCAACTTTATCGGATACTACAAATTAACCCTTGCCAGGTAAGTGAGAACAGAGAGGTAGTGACCAATAACCAGCACAGCAACCGCAATCAACAATAGAGCAATCACCCCATCACTGATACTGATTTTTTACCGCAACGACTGCTCCCATCACACTCAACGCTATCTCCTTCGCCGATTTTGCATGAATGTCCACTCCAATCGGAGACTGGATTCGGCTAATTAATGCCTCTGAAATACCTTTTTCGGTAAGGCGCTGTATGCGTTTGGTGTGAGTTTTACGGCTACCCAGGGCACCAACATAAGCAACATCAGAGGGCAGCAGAATCTCCAAGGCATTATCATCAATCTTGGGGTCGTGCGATAGGATAGCACAGAAAGTATAAGCATCTAATGGAAAGTCTTTCAGTACTTCCGAAGGATAGGCTTCAATCAGCTCATCAGGAGCAACCTGAAACTGGGTTCTTTGAGCAAACGCCCCCCGGGGGTCAATAACAATGGTGCGGAAGCCGAAAAGGTGCCCTAGCTCCACCAAGTCGGCGGTAATGTGGGCGGCGCCTACAATCAGCAGTTGGGGTTTGCGGGGAAATAGGTGGACAAAATAACGTTGCCCTTTGACCTCTATACTACGATGAGTGCGCTGCTGGTAAGCTTGCTTAGCTTCTTCAATAATTTCTGAGGAGACGGGATCGCCTAGCGTTGAACCATCTTCAAGGATCAGGGTATTCTGTGGTATTCCATCTTCAATGCGGGTCACCCAGCTACAGGGTTGGTCCTGCTTCAGCGCCTGCAAAAAAGAGGGCCAGAACGATGGCTGAGAAGGATTGCCGGGATTGATTGTCTGCAAAAACACCTCAACCCGACCCCCGCAGCTAAGACCAACGTTCCAGGCTTCATCATCAGACACGCCGTATTCCAGCAGTTTTGCTTTCCCTTCCGCTAATACCTCCTGAGAAGCCTTAACAACGGATCCTTCTACACAACCACCGCTGACTGAGCCTACCATGTTCCCGGCATCATCAATGAGCAGGCAAGAGCCGGCCAGGCGGGGAGAGGAACCCCAGGTATGTATAACGCGAGCCAGAGCAAAGGGCTTTTGCGCCTGATTCCAGTTTTCTAGGGTGCTTATGTACTCTTTCATCGGAAACTTTTTATCTTGAGTGCTGTTGGGGATAAATATAGTGAGTTGGATGAGAATGAACATCTTTTATGGCGGTCTGGCCATCTGAGGGCGTAGTTCTTTATTCATCCTTTCTTGATTCTCTATAAAACGTAAAGTGTTGGTAGTACAATTTGTTTGACAAAGCGTTGAACCGACACGAAGATTTGATAAATTAATTGAGTGATACGGCTAATGGCTCGTCCCGCGCCTCTTGTAGATATAATTTGTATATGCCTAACGTAAAATTCACTTCCGCCCTTAAGCGATTTTATCCTGATTTGCAGGATACAGTAGTAGAGGGGCAGACGGTTTCGGACCTATTAGAACACATTAATAATACCTATCCGGGTATTCGGCAATATTTGATAGATGAAGATGGAAGCCTGCGTCAGCACGTGAATATCTTTATTGATGAAGAACTCATTCACGATCGGAGTAACCTGACAGATGCCATTGATACAGCCAATGAGGTACTAATCTATCAAGCTTTATCAGGCGGTTAAGTAAGAATATGGCTGATTCAATACTGGTGGGCACCGCTAAAGGACTTGTGCAGTACCAAAAAGGCAGTGGTGGAGATTGGAAGGAAGCACAAGTGTATTTTCAGGGGTTTGATGTTTCTCTTTTATACGTAGACAAGCGTATTAATCGCTGGTGGGTAGGCTTGTCTCATAAGCATTGGGGGGAAAAGCTCCACTTCTCTGATGATGCCGGTACCACCTGGCAGGAAACTGCGGTCCCTACCTTACACAACGAGTCACTTCCTACCGGCAAGCCTGCTAAGCTGCGGCAACTCTGGTGTATGCAGCAGGGGGGAGATGATCAGCCCGATACGCTTTGGCTGGGCACCGACCCAGGAGCACTGTTCAAAAGCGAAGATCAGGGAGAGTCCTTTCACCTGGTGCGGGGCTTGTGGGATCATCCCAGTCGGCAACAGCCCGGGCAGTGGTTCGGCGCTGGCAGCGATACTCCATTTATTCATTCTATTGTAGTAGACCCTCAAGACAGTCATCATGTGTATGTTGCGGTGAGCTGTGCCGGGGTGTTTGAAACCACCGATGGCGGGCACCACTGGCACCCCCGAAACCAGGGGCTGGTAGCAGCTTACTTACCTAACCCGGAGGTAGAAGTCGGCCATGATCCGCATTGTTTGCTGATGCCCCGGCAGTACCCCAACGTACTATGGCAACAGAATCACTGCGGAATTTACTACTCTGAGAATGGAGGCATACAGTGGCAGGAGGTATCTGATGCCTCAGGCATACCGTATTATGGGTTTGCTTTAGCGGTTGATGATAAAGACCCACGCCGGGCTTGGGTGATTCCCGCCGAAAGCGATGCTCAACGAGTAGCCGCCGGACTGGCTTTGCGGGTATTCCAGACCAACAATCAGGGAAGAAGTTGGGAAAGTGTAAGCGATGGGCTACCCCAGCAGCAGGCTTTTGACCTCGTTTTACGTCAGGCTTTTGCCAAGCAAAACAAGCTGATGGTGTTTGGTACGAATAACGGTAATCTCTACCTATCGGATACGGAACGCATCCACTGGAGAACAATCTCATATACCCTGCCTAAAGTCAACTCCGTCATCATTATCTAGCTGCCTCAGCTGTCTGTTTCAACTACCTAATTATTACCTCGTCATTATGAGGCGTTGCTCCGCCAAGGATTAACGAGAACAGACCAGAGCAGTCGAGACTCGACCATTACCACGGTCGAGTCTCGACTGTTACTGTAGTTAAGTTCTAAGTACCCTAATAATCGAGGTTAGAGTAAGAGGTCTGATGACTGCGTCCGTAGCGTAGGTAAACATAAAAAAACCGCCAGAATCACTCCAGGCGGTTTTAGGTAAAACGTGCTTAACAGTTAGGTGCCATAACCAGGGGCTTGTTGAATGTTTTTATTCACATCCGTTTCCTCCTGAGGCAATGGCAGTATAAACCGGTCGTTCGGAAAGCTTACCTCGCAGGTTGGCGATGTGCAATCGGTTCGTACCAGGTTCTGCTGGTTTCGGGTGATATCAAAGATCCGGTGCCCTTCGGCAAACAGCTCTCTTCGCCTTTCTTCCAAAATAGCGTCAATTAAAGGTTGCCCGCTTAATCCGCTTAGCGGTGCTACTCCGGCCCGTACACGAATCTGGTTGAGGTCAGCCAGGGCTGCGGCAGCCTCACCGGTTTTGGCCAGCGCCTCGGCCCGGTTCAGTAATACTTCTGATAAACGAATGACCGGTACATTATCTGTATTGATGCTAGCTCCTGAACTAGGAAATTTATTCACTCGCTTCCCTTCGCCCGCCGCGTTGGCGTAGAGTCCGCCATCCAGGTTATCATCATCACTAAACAAGGTGGCTCGGATGTCGCCTTCTTCAAACAGTGCAAATAACTGCCGGGAGGGCAAATAGTCGCCGTAGCCCGATTTCTTATACATACCTCCCAGATGATCTGACCCAGGATTGTCCACAGAGTTAAAAATGATCTCAAAGATAGCTTCCGAAGAGTTGCCATCTAAAAACTGGCTAGCATAAGCATCCCGGGTTACCAGCGTGAACTTTTCACTGTTGATGACCTCTGAGGCTAAACTCGCTGCCTCTTCGTACTCTCCCATGTAAAGATAAACTCGGGAAAGTAAGGCCTGAGCGGCTTCTTTAGAGATAGTACCCGCATTTTCCGGATCAATAGTGAGTAACGGAATAGCCGCTTCGAAGTCGGAAATAATTCGGGTGTATACTTCGGCTACTGTGTTCCGGGCCGGCCGTGCTTCCGGATCAAACTCGGTAACAATCGGAATACCGGGGTGAGAGGCATCAGAAGTAAAAGTATACGTTTGAGCAAACAAGCGCACCAGATCAAAATGACCCAGTGCCCGAACGGCATACGCCTGACCGATCAGGTTATTGAACTCTGCCTGCTGATCAGGAAACGGTTCATACTCGGCGTTGATCATCTGGTTGGCTATATTAATCAGTTCATAAATTTCCGCCCAGAACTCCCGGTGTTCGCTTTGGTTAGTGGTGGGAGCACCATTGTATTCTGCCCACTCTTTACCACGATTGGCACTGGCATTTTGCTTGATGTCTTCTCCCATAACATCCGGGATCAGCACAAAATAACGACCGTAATAGTCAGCCAGTTGCATCTGGTCATAGGCTCCTAAGATAGCCGCCTGAAAATCATCAACGGTTTGCAGAAAATCATCATTAGGTACTTGCAGCGGTGGTTGCAAATCCAGAAAATCGTCTCCGCAGGACACATTGAATAGCATCAGCGGAAGCAGTAATACTAATTTATATATCTTCTTTAGTGTCTTCATCTTATTAAATGCCTATGTTTAGAACGAAACTAACAGTTTTATTAATTGGGGTGACGGTGTCATATACTCCGCTGATGGTCTGCTCCGGGTCGAAATACAGGTTATCGTCTTTGGCCCAGGTCCAGTAGTTATTCATGAGCACCGATAGCTGTAGCGATCGCAGTTTTAGAGCGCTAAGCAAAGTTGATGGTACATTGTATGACAGACTAAGCGTTCTGAGCCGAACGTAGTCACCAGCAAACAAATACCGGTCAGAGTCCTGCTGGTTAGAGCTTTGATTACCGCCCCAGCGAAACTGAGGGAACAGCGCCTGCTGACCGGGCGTGGTCCATCGGTTCTCATACGCATAGAGCGAAGTGCTGCGGGGGGTAAAGCGTCCGTCGCCGTGAATTACCCAGCCTGGCCCATCATATACATAATTACCGAACTGATAATTGAGCTGGGTAGCCAGCGTAAAGCTTTTGTATTGGGCACTCAGATTAAAAGCACCGAAGAAATCTGGAGTGGCACTTTTACCATCGTAGAAGCGGGTCGCATTGTTGATTTCATTGGTGGTTTCGGTCTTGGTTGCATCGGTATACCAGAGTGGGTCGCCGTTAGCCGGATCAACTCCTGCCCATCCGTACAGGAAGTATTCCTGAAAGTCACGCCCTTCTTCGCGCCGTTTGGTGCCATCTACAATGGCTTCGTCCAGGCTGGTGATTTCGTTTTGAATAGTGGAGAAATTGATGCCGGCACTTAACAAAAAGTCTGGAGTAGAAACCAGATCAGCATTGATTTGAATTTCAAGTCCGGTATTCTTCATGTCGCTAATATTGGAAAGTTGCTCCCGAAAACCCGTAGTGCGCGATAGAGGTCGGTTTAAGATCAGGTCAGTAGACTGACGAATGAAGTATTCGATCGTAGCATTAACCCGGCTCTTGAATCCGGTAAAATCCAACCCTACGTTAAAGTTACCTTGTGACTCCCAAGTGAGTGCCGGGTTTCCGATAGAAAGCGGGGCGGCTCCCGGAGTTCCGTCATATTCCCGGGCAAACCCATAAGTTTCGGCCCACAGATAATTATCGTCAGTATCTGCATTATTATCGTCAATATTAGCATTTCCGGTTTTGCCGTAGCTAGCCCGAAGTTTCAGGAAGTCTACGAAGTCAACATTCTGCATAAAGCTTTCTTCACTGATTGAGTATCCCCCTCCAATTGACCAGAAGGTTCCGTAGCGGGATTCCGGACCAAAGCGGGAAGAACCGTCTCTGCGTAACGATGCCGTCAGGTAATACTTCTGATCAAAGTCGTAGCTTATGCGGCTGAACAAGGACTGAAAGGCGTACTCAGAGCGGCTGGTAAACGTCTCAGACTGGGGGTTAGCTCCGGCAGATACGTAAATCAACGATGGGTGGGAGAACCCTTCCACCGATAAATCCAGTTGATCGGTTTTTACTTTCTGGGTTTCGTATCCTGCCAGCACATCCAGGTTATGCTTTTCGGCAAAGATGGTATTGTACGTCAGGGTTTGAGTGCCTAACCAGTTTAGCTGGTCCGTGGCGGCTTCCTGAGCACTGCCATTTACATTTCTACCATCTCCGTACCGGGCATTGCTGAAAATATAGTCATCAACCTGGATCAGGTCAAAGGACCAGGCGGAGCGGAACGTCAGATTATCCAGGATATCATAAGATACGCTGAGGTTATCAATGATCCGGGTTTGTTCTCGTTCGCGGCGATCATCCGAGAGGTGGCCCCGTGGGTTATTCCCACCCATAAAGAAATCCCAATGGTCACCATAAAATCGTCCTTGTTCATCGTACACGGGTATGGACGGAGCCATTAGATAAGCCAGGTAGAAGGGCGCCTGCCAGCGAGTACCATCAGTAATGCCCCG
Source organism: Roseihalotalea indica (assembly GCF_022458895.1). The sequence goes on from NZ_JAINFL010000005.1 coordinate 425,673, forward strand.
CTGGTTGAAGTACGAGAGCGTGAGATTATTAGTAACCGAGAGTTTGTCAGTCAGGGCAGCGGTCAGGTTAGCCCGGGTTGAGTACCGATCAAACTGGTTATTGACCACAATACCATCCTGTTTCAGAACATTTCCGGAAACAAAGTACGTGAGCTTGTCAGATCCACCTGATGCACTGATATTATAATCCTGCGTAACTCCGGTTTGCGTAATTTCATCCAGCCAGTTGGTATTGGCCCGTTCGGGAAATTGCTGATTATACAATTCCAGCGCTTCGGCTTCAGTATCATACGTGCCAGCATTGAGATAGCCTTCTACATACAGTTGACGATATTGCTCTTCATTAAGTGGTTCTAACAGGTTGTTATAAGCCGGAGAAGAGAAGCCGACCCGGGCACGCAGGTCAATCTTGGCTGCACCCTTTGAGCCGCTTTTGGTGGTGATTAGTACTACTCCATTAGCGCCCCGGGCTCCGTAAATAGCAGTGGAAGACGCATCTTTTAATACCACAATGTTCTCAATATCATTCGGATTAATAGCCGCCAATGGATTCGCACTTTTTCCGCCATTATCAAAATCAGTTGTGGTCAGCGAGCTACTACCGGAAGTAACCGGGATACCATCAATAACATACAGCGGATCATTCGATGCGTTGATAGAACCTGTTCCCCTGATACGTATAGCGACGCCTGCACCGGGAGCACCGTCCTGAGCTACCACCTGAACTCCGGGGGAGTTACCTTGTAGAGCCTCCTGAAAAGAAGGAGCCGGAACCTGCTGAAGTTGTTCTGAACTCACCACGTTCACCGAGCCGGTGAGCTCTTCCTTCCGTTTGGTGCCGTAGCCTACTACTACCACTTCCGATAACTCAGTAAGGTCAGGCTCAAGCGATACATCAATCGTTGATTGATTGCCGACGGGTACCTCTTTGGTGGCAAAACCGACAAAAGAAAAAACAAGCGTGGCATTACTACCGCTCACGTTGATGCGATAGTTTCCGTCAATATCGCTGATCGTACCGGTAGTAGTGCCTTTAACAAATACGCTAACTCCCGGGAGACCCTGCTCGTTCTCGTCGAGGATCTTCCCCGACACGGTGTTTTGTTGTCCGTGGGCAGTATAAACCCAAAGGAACAGCAATGAGAAAGTAATTAATAGATGTTTCATCATAGCATTATAGTGTAGGTGATAAAAGTTAACTTTTCTAACTGATAGCGCAGGTTTCAACTTATAGAAAAAAATTAATAAATGGGTATTTTTCGGTTTATAATACCGAATTTTATTAGTAAATAAATATTTAATTTTATATTGTACGTTTGTGGCAGTAGATTATTAAAAGATGTTATGTTGAGGTATATCCGAATAATTGATAGTGGTACATTACCTTATGCTGCCATTTTGATAGCCTGTTGATCAGTGCTTTGATCTTCGGAAAACCGTCCTTCAGATACAGATATCCTCAGGGCTTGTCGCCCAACATTTTACTTTATAACTTTAAGCTTATCAGGCAATTCCATAGTCATCTCACCTTGACGAAGAGCAAACTGCCTGGGTGCTGCTGGTATAAGCTGATAGTAATACTTGGGAGGTTATTGGGTTAGAATGTAGAATGTTGTTATTATTGAACTCGTTATTTCAATATATTTATCTATGAAACACTTCATGACCAAAACATTATTTCTTTTTGCTGCCATTGGCTTATCATTGGGCACATTTGCCCAGGAAGCTTCAATGGACCTTACTCCACTGGATGGAATGGCGTACCGGAATGTAGGGCCGCTCCGGGGCGGAAGGGTGACTACCGTAGCGGGTATTCCTTCTCAGCCCAGCGTCTTTTATATGGGTAGCACCGGGGGCGGCGTATGGAAAACCACTGACTATGGCCAAAACTGGAAAAACGTGTCGGATGGTTATTTTCAAAGCCCTTCAACGGGTGCTATCCGGGTAGCCGAGTCTGATCCCAATATTGTGTATGTAGGCACCGGCTCCGATGGCATTCGTAGTAATGTGATTACCGGAAAAGGGGTTTACAAATCAACCGATGCCGGAGAAAGCTGGGATTTTCTTGGGTTGAAAGAAACCGGGCAGATTGGTGCCGTTGAAATCGACCCATCCAATCCTGACCGGGTTTTTGTAGCAGCTATTGGTCAGGCATTTGCGCCCAATGAAGAGCGCGGGGTTTACCGTACAGAAGATGGCGGGGCCAACTGGGAAAAAGTACTGTTTCACTCGGATTCAGTCGGTTCAGCCGATCTGGAGTTTAAACCGGATGATCCTCAGGTTATCTACGCTACACTCTGGCTGGCCCGGCGTAAACCCTGGACTATCATCAGTGGTGGAACTGAAGGCGGTATTTATAAATCAACGGATGGTGGTGATACTTGGGAGAAAAAAACAAATGGATTACCGCAAGATCTGATCGGGAAGATTGACCTGGCAGTGTCGGCAGATGACCCCGAACGCTTGTATGCGTTGGTAGAAGCTCCGGAAGGAGAGGGAGGTTTGTACCGGTCTGATGACGCTGGTGAAAGCTTTACCCTGATCAGCACCAAAAAAGACTTGCTGGATCGTCCCTTCTACTACTGTAATGTGGACGCTAATCCTAAAAATGCTGATGAGATTTTTAGCAGTGCCACGCGCTTTTTCAGATCTACCAACGGTGGAAAAAGCTGGGAACGGCTATCTACCCCCCACGGTGATAACCACGACCTCTGGATCAACCCCAACGATACTTCTATCTGGATTCAGTCAAACGACGGCGGAGCCAATGTAACGCTCAATGGAGGCAAAACCTGGTCTACCCAGTACAATCAGCCCACCTCTGAGCTATACCAGGTTGATATTGACGATCAGCTAGTTTACTGGCTATATGCCGGGCAACAGGATAATACGACCATTGCGGTTCCTAGTCTTCCACCATTCGGCCCTCAAGCCGGTGCCACAGCCTATATTGCCGGGGTAGGAGGTTGTGAAACAGGACCCGCTGTACCTAAGCCCGGTGATCCGAATATTGTATATGCCAACTGCAAAGGCCGATTCGGTGTGTACAACAAAAGCACTGGTCAGGAGCAGCAGTATTACGTAGGAGCATCTAATATGTATGGGCACAATCCCAGTGAGCTGGAGTACCGGTTTCAGCGCGTTTCGCCGGTACACGTGTCGCCTCATAACCCCGATATGGTCTATCATGCTTCACAGTTTGTGCACAAAACCACCGATGACGGAAAAACCTGGGAAACCATTTCGCCTGATCTGACAGCCTTCACACCCGAAACCCAGGTGATCTCTGGTTCTCCCATCACGCGAGATGTAACCGGTGAAGAATTTTACAGCACCATTTATGACATCGGGGAGTCGCCGGTTCAGGCCGGAATTATCTGGACGGGGGCGAATGACGGTCCGGTATATGTTACCCAGAATGGCGGTGGCGAATGGACCAACGTTACTCCCGAGGACCTTCCGGAAGGGGGACGGGTAGAAACTATTGAGCCTTCGCCCCATGCAGCAGGAAAAGCCTATTTTGCTACTTATCGTTACTTGCTGGGTGACTGGAAACCGTACATTTACAAAACCGAAGACTTCGGAAAAACCTGGGATTTACTTACTGATGGTGCCAATGGTATTCCAGCTGACTTCCCTACTTTTGTCGTTCGCGAAGATCCTGAAAAAGAGGGTTTACTGTATGCGGGTACTATGTTTGGTGCTTATGTATCCTTTGACGATGGCCAGCAATGGCAGCCATTCCAGCAAAATCTGCCAGTTACGCCGATTACCGATATGAAAATACATCAGGATGATCTGGTACTATCAACGATGGGGCGGGGCTTCTGGATTATGGATGGAGTATCACCGCTGCGTGCTATGACTGAAGACGTGGCTAGCGAGCCGGTAGCCTTATTTCCGCCAACCGATGCTTACCGTATGCGCTATGAAGAAACTGATTCTGCTGAGGTGCCTATGTACCCCACTGCCGGTGTCATTATCGACTATTACCTGGCTGAAGATGTATCGGATGCTATGCTGGAGGTTTTAGATGCCAATGGAAAAGTAATCCGCAGTTTCTCCAGCAAAACCGGTCAGGGAGAAGAAGTTGACAAAACCCCGGATATGGGTACTGGTTTTTCAGCATTGGATAATCAGATAACACTTGTCAGCAGTGCTGGAGGGCATCGTATGGTGTGGGATCTACGGCAGGCCGGCCCCTGGAGCGAAGATGTAAGCAGAAGTGGGCAGGGTGGCCCCATGGTGGTGCCTGGCACATACACCATCCGGCTTACGGCTGATGGAACTACCTTAGAAGAAACCGCCAAAGTAATGGAGGACCCCCGGGTCATGGAAGCCGGAGTAACGGCTACTGACCTGGAGGCGCAGCAGGAGCTGGCTCTACAGGTGCGTGACCTCCTTTCCGAAGCCCGAAAGCTGGAGTATCAGATCACTACTCGGAAAAATGAACTGGACTCACTCATGGAACAGGGCAAGCTGAAGAACTCTATGAAAAAAGAGCTTAAAGCCATTAATGAGGTGATGGATAAAATAACTACTGCCGAAGGGCGATACATGACGCCCATGCTGGTAGATCAGGCCTCGTATCTGTATTATATGTTAGAGCAAGCCGACCAGCGCCCGGGCAAAGATGCGTACGAGCGCTATGAAGCATTAAATGACCAACTGAATAGCCTCCAGACCGATAATAATGAATATATAGGAAGTTGGTAGCCCTAACGGTAAACCTATAAATTACTATCGAGGTAACATTCGCAATGACTTCGGAAGTTTGGAAAATCATAACCCATCATATCCTTGATTTCTTGAACTTCCGAAGTCTTTTTCGTTTAGCGACAAAAGACACTATATCTCCTATCCGCTTTCCTATACTTAAAAAAGAGGATACACTCATGGGCATTAGGATTTGAGTTTTGGGTACTTGATTCCTTTTTTTCAACAAGCTAAAAAAGTGATGAAATCCCAACTCATGCTCTTTAAAACCCAATCTCTTCCTTTTACAAAAAAATTTCACCTCCGGGTTACCTACCTGTTATAGTGTACACTAAGAGGTATAGCGCTTAAGAAGAGAATGAGGATATACTCAATTTTGAGTATTGTTCCTGAAGAGTAACCTCATTAACTTCGAAACTGGAAAAAACTTATTTGTACCATAGTTAACGCTACTCGCTTTGTTGTTACAACAGCCTGATCGGTGTCTGTACTTACTGATGTTCTTTTTTCTAGCACAGGAAGTCGCAGCCCAGGATATTGTCTATTTTATGGATAATACCAAAGTAGAAACCAAGGTGCTTGAGGTGGGGCTTGATAGTATTAAACACCTTCCAACCACAAAAAAAGATACTCCACCCGTATCAATTCCCCGGGCTTTTGTAAAATACATCCAGTATAAAAACGGGCAGCGATACTTTATCGATCACAGTAAGTTATATTTGGTGAATGGTAATATAGTGCTGGCGTACATTCAGAAATCTACCGATAAAGTAGTACGATACCAGGATGTTTACACCCATCAGGAAAAAACGGTACCCCTTAAAAAGGTGGTGGCCATCCATTATGATACCGATGAGAAAGTAAACTATCTGGATAAGATAAACTTATGGAGCGGGCAGTTTATGGCCGGCAAAGTGCTGCAAGTAAAAGAAGAGTCTGTTATCTTTGAAAATGTGGCTCGAAGAAACCGCGAACAAACTATTGATATCGCCAGAGTACGCAGCATAGAGTTTAAAAATGGTTTTGAACAGGAGTTTAGCTCTACCCAACCTAACGAATGATGACGACGAAGCAGACAATTCTATCCCTTCTGATCGGTGTATGGTGTACCGTCGCTTATGGGCAAAAGAGAAGCGATGTGATTTATCAGGTAAATGATGAGCCGCTGGCTTGTATCATTGCCGATGTAACCCCCCAGGAGATCAAATTCAAGCATCTGGAAAACCCTGATGGCCCTGACTATGTCCTCAAAAAAGAAAAAGCGCTGCTGATATTCAAGGAAAACGGCGACTTTCTATTACCGGCCGAGGAGGAAGCCGATTGGGTTGCAGGGGCCGATAATAATGCGCATAAAATCATTACTAAAGATCATCAGATCCATCCGGCCCAGTTTCTGGAAGTACAGGGCACCATCATTAACTATCAAGGTAAACAAGGACAGGGTAAACAGAGCATTGATACTGATAATGTGCTGTTGATCATTTATAAAGATGGGCGACATGAGCTGTATTCTCCCCCCGAAGAAGTGGCCGAAGGACTAGAGGAACTGGGAGGAAAGATGGATGATTACGCCGCATCCACTACTACCGTAGCTGAGCAAACCATTTCTGGTGACGTTATTAACCTGGATGCTGAGCAGAAAGCTCATTTTGAGAAAATGGCTGAAGTTAAGGCGAATGATTTTGGAAAATACCTGCGCATTATCTCTAACAAGGAAGAAGACGAAGAAGATAAGCTATATGCCATAGAAGCAGCCTGCAAGTTATTTATCAGTGATTCTTCCAAAGTAGAAGTTTCTTCCATAAACCGGCAGGATAAAAAACAATATACCATACCTCAGTACCTTGACCGCCTCCGGATGCTTCCTTATGATAAGGTAGAACTCATCTGGATGCAGGCTCAACTGGTTAGCCAGCTGCGGCCGGGAGAGGATGGTAAGTATTATGGCGTAATTGCGGCTCAACAGCTATTCCGAGGGTACCTGGACAATGAAATTGTCTATCAGGACGTGACCGACAAAAATATTGAGGTTGTTTTGGCTCGCTACGAGGTATTTGATGAAGGAGTGAGAAAGCAAAAGTGGGATGTTTTCCTGTCGGATATTGGGGTGCAACAAACTCGCGAAAAATAAGCCATGAAAAGGGTGTTGTGTCTTTTCCTGCTTCTTTGCCCGGCTGCCCTCACTACTATGGCCCAGGATATACTTTTTCCCTATAAGGAGAACTTTGCCTGGCAGGTTAAACAGATTGACGAATTCATGGACCGGTTCAATAATGCCGATTATACCCCGATCCGTCGTTACCTGAAAGAAGAATATAACCTGGAAGAAGTCAACCGGTCGGATTTAATCCGAAGCCTGTTTAACCTGGATAAGGATGACTGGAACCAGGAAGATGTTGTTCAGTTTCTCGCACAGGTCAATGATTCTGTGCCACCGCCATACCTTGATTTCTACGACAAAGACTGGTTCGCCGAGTTAGACTGCCAGGGAGTAAATCGGGGAGATACTGTCTATTTTACAATGATACTGTCGCTGAAGAAAAATGAGCAAACAGGGGGCTCTCGTTGGATCATCAACAGCGTGCAGGGAGACTTTTTGCCGACGGATACCGTAGCGCTGGCATTTGCGATGGACTCCAACTATGATGCCTCCAAAACCCTGAATCCAGCCAGTTTTGGAACCGATTTTATGGCATTAGTGGATGCTCTGAAGGATACCGCAAATTTGGAAGGGTACGTAGTGCCACAAAATATAAACCGACCGTTAGTTGGTTTTTTAAATCAGTTATACCAGCGTGAACTCATCTTCAAGCAGGTTAATATGATCACCTATCATTTTCTGCAAATCAAAGACTGGGTCTTTCAGGTGCAGGATTTTCACCGGCAATCTACCAACTCTGGTTGGCTGATTAATTCGTTGGTAGCGGTCACTGACGAGGAAAAACAAAAATATCGAGAGCAGGTGCTGCACTTGCCTTAACCTACACTGCTTATGAGAAGAATTATACTGTTTGTCTTCCTGCTATTGCCAGGATATTTTATGATAGGCACCAGCCATGCCCAAACGCTGGATACGCTCAGCGATGACAATATCTACGAAATGAAATCCAGTGCAGAGCGGACCTTACAAGACTACGCCTCCGCCATGCGCGAACTGATTAACCCCCGCATCTCTAAAGCCTACCGAGATCGTATGATTAATGAGTTTGTTACTCCCGGTAACCGGCAAATATTTGTGGACTCCGCCTATATTGTCTACGATTATGAGGATGAGCATCTGCCTCCTTTCATGATGAAAGAGCGGCCCGTGCGCACTTACCTAAACGATTTCAACGCATTTTATCAGGGCACCGACAGTCAGGAGCGGCTCAGTGTTTACTACTCACTGCGGCGTATCCATGATATTGAAACGGACGGTACTAATTTTTACATCATCCTCGATTTTGAAAGCCAGTACGGAGATCAAATACCGCAGCCCCGCCGTGCAACCCTGCAATTTGTGCCTCGCGGCGGCAGTTGGCAGGCATTAATTAATTACGTAAAGTTCAATGTAGAAGCGGAAGATCCGCAGAGTGAAGGACCTTCGGTAAGAGAAGCACTGGTTCCGCAATGGCGTATCCTAGCAGAGCGGGCCGATACTCTATTGCAGGATGGTCAACTGGCTGAGGCTAAAGTGCTGCTGGATTCTTCCTTAGCTTTTAACCAGGAACCCTATAATGCCAGATTGCTGGGCCAGTATTATGAGCAACAGGAAGACCTTGAGGCCGCGGTCTTCAGCTACGAACAGAGCATAGCCCTAGGGCAGGAAGCCGACTCTGCCTATCAGGATGCCGAGACAACCCAGCGCTTGAATGATTTAAACGCAGAACTGACCCGGAGGGAAGAAATAGCCCGAAAAGAAGAGGAAGCGCGGAAAAATGCCGCCAGCTATCGGTTTGAGGAAGTTTCTGCCAGTTATAAGCGAGGCAATAATGCCCTGGTTAGCTGGGAAGCTCCTGCTGATGAGCCTGTAACTTTAACACTATTTCAAAATGGGCAGCAGAAGCAGATTTTGAGGCAGGACTACTACGCAGATGAATATAACTGGAGTATCCCTAAAAATACCAAACCAGGCAAAGGGTACTCCTTGCAGATTGATGCAACGGAAAATAACATACAAGTGACAAGCCCCACTTTCACTATTAAGCGGAAGTTTCCAATTGCACTGCGGGTAGGTTTGGTGGTTGGAGCTGGAGTGGCTGCTTACCTGCTTTGGCCAGATACGGTAGAAGATGGATTGCTGCCGGATCCACCTTCAGTAGGCACGCCTGAACAGTAGTATCATTTAATTTACACAACGATGCGTAACAACTACTATAGATATTTTCAGAAACAATGGGTGCTATGTTTGTTGGTTGGGGTCATTCCAATGCTGGCTAGTGCTCAGGATCTCACCCTACAAACCGCAGAGGTGCTGAGCGCTAATTTGGAGGAAGATGATCTGTCCAAAAATTTATTTTCGGAAACCGATATACAGGGCAATGTGTATCTGGCCGGAATGTTCAGAGGTTCTACCAACTTTGACCTTCAGGGTGGGAATGTAACCCGATCAAGCAAAGGAGGTAGAGATGGATTTATCGCTAAATATACTGCTACAGGAGAACTGGTCTATGTAGTCCAGATTGGGGGAGAGGAAGATGATCAAATCAGCGGAATGACAGTAAACCCTAGTACTGGGGTAGCCTATGTCGTGGGCGAATATAAAAAAGCGGCCTCTTTTGGTTCAGATTTCACGATCAATGATAATATCAACTCTTCTACCGATGGTTTTATCGTTAGTATCAGCCCCAGCGGATCAGTATCGTTGATTGACCGGGTTGGGGGAAAAAACTTTCAGTCTGTGGAAGCAGTGGTGCTGGATGGTGCAGGTCGTATCTACATAGCGGGTCGTTTTTCTTTGGAGTTGCGTTTTGATAGCAGTTCCAATTCAGAAGATATTCCCATCACTAATGGTTCTGATGTATTTATAGCTAGCTATGAAACCAGTGGCGTACAAAGTATGCAGATTGTGGCTGCCCGTGGTGAAGACAACGAAACAGTCAACAATATTTTTCTGGATGATCAGAATGCTATTACCGCTGTTGGGAATTTTGTGAGTGAAACGATGTTTGATCCTGAGTCAAATGCCTCGGTTACAAGTGAAGGAGAAAATGATGTGTACATGGCAAAATATACGAGCCAGGGAAAATTCACGTTTGTTCGCACCATTCAGGGCTCGGGAAATATTGCGCTCAAAGGAGCAGACACTGATGAAAACCATAATGTGTACCTGGGAGGTAGGTTTGAAAGTGATATTCTACCAGAAGGATCAAGTGAAGTGATCGATCATGGTAACAACCAGGATATCTTTTTGGTAAAATATGATAAAAACGGAGCCTTCCGAAACAAAACAGCAATCACCGGCAATGGGTATGATGAACCGCGTGATCTTAAATTTTCTGATAATAGAGTTTATCTAACGGGTCTGTTTCAGAACGATCTTTTTGAAGGCGATCTTAATGCTGAAAATAATCTTGACGTTTTCCTGGCCACATTTAATACGGAACTAATTGTGCAGAAAAAATGGGCTTTTACTGGCAACGGACGGAATCAGGGAGGTGGGATTACTAACTCACTGGCTGCTACGTACTTGTCAGGCTTTGTTGCTACTCAGATCAAGCTCGACCCAAATTCATCTCAGGTAACTGGCAACTCATCTGGAAAATCAGGGATTTTTCTTGCAAAATATATAAACTCGAATGCTCTGCCTCAAATAACAGATGTTACCAGAGAAGAAGGTAAGCTGACTATTGTAGGTAGCAATTTTACTAATAATCTTGAACGAATTACAGTACTCGTAGAGAATAGCGAGGGTGCGCTAGTAACTACTTCCGATGTAAGCGTGAATGGTGCGGGTACGGAAATTAGCGCTACTGCAAGTGGGTTGGTAGCAGGAGAATATACCGTGCAGGTCATCGTTAGTGGAGAACCCTCCAATGAAGTATCATTGGTTGTGCCCGCTAACCCGGAGATTACGAGTGTGACGGTCAACGAAAATCTGCTTACAATCACCGGAGCTAACTTTAAAAGTGCAACTGAGTCTACTACCGTAACTCTAATGGATGAAAATGACAACCCAGTTACCGTGAGTGATGTAACAGTTAATGACGGTGGAACGGAGATTACCGCTACTGCCACCCTGGGAGAAGGAACATACCAGGTTATTGTCGGAGTAGGTGATTTGGAAAGTACGCCTTTTGAGTTTTCAGTTGATCCTGATTTTACGGGTCCGGACATCACTGATGCTACCATAGAAAGTGGAGTTTTAACAATTACCGGCACCAATTTAGGTAGTGATACTTTCCCACCTTCGGTCGTGTTAACATACGGAGAGAGTACTACCGTTTCTCTTACTAACGTGGAGTATAATTCAGATGGAACCCAGGTTACTGCATCCGTTGCTAGTGAAGAGCCAGGCAGTTATACCGTAGATATTACAGTAAATGATATCTCTGATGAATTTACATTTACGCTGGATGCAACTACCCCTGACCCACCGGTAATAACGGATGCTTTCATACAGGAGGGAGCGTTAACCGTTAAGGGTAGTAATTTGGGAAGTGATGCTTTTCCTCCCACAGTAACGCTTAATTACGAAGTCAACACGTCAATTCCTCTTACCGAGGTAACCTATAATGAGGCAGGCACTCAGATAACGGCTAACGTAGCAAGCGAAGAGGTAGGAGATTATAGTGTAGTGGTTACTGTAAATAGTAAATCAGCTCAATTCTCTTTCAGCATCGTTTCCGAAGGCGATCCTACCATCTCAAATGCTCTATGGAATGAAAATGATCAGTTGATTATTGAAGGAGAGAATTTTGGCAGTGATAATAGTATAATCACGGTACGCATCCTGGGAGAAAATGATAATGTACTGGCTGAGTTTACCGAACCTACGCTGAATGAAAGCGGTACCGAAATACAAGTTACCCCTGAAGAACCACTCTCTCCCGGCGACTATGTAGTGCAACTGATTATTGCTGATACCGAACTGCAACGTAGCTTTATAGTTCCTGACGAAGCAAAAAGTCCACCAGTGATTGAGGTTTCATTTCAGCCTCTGTTAGAGGAAGGAATAGCCAGCGCCGATGTTAGCATAGAAGTGACCGATGACAAGCCGGGAACTACAGTTACCTTATATTATTTGGGAATCCGGGATGATCCGGCAAGCGTAAACTGGCAGGAACAGGCGGTAGGTACAACGAGTCAGGCAAACGAAACCCTCACGGCTACTTTAAATGAAACTGATTTTGATGAATTAGGACTACAGTTTTATATGGAAGCATTAGATTCAGATGGGCTGACGAACACTGCAATTCAGATAAATCGCATCTATCGTAGTTATTCGGATACACAGCCACTGCGCGCCTCAATCCTTAAACAAGCTACCGAACCCTTTGATAATCAGGATTATCAATTGATATCTTTACCTTTACAGGTAGATAACATTGCTACCGCATTTGAAGAATTTGGTGCGGCTGATCCCAAGGTCTGGCGGATATTCCGTTTGCAGAGTGGGCAGTACCAGGAATTTGGAAGAGCCTTTAAAGAAAGCCCTTCCTGGTCAGGTGCCACGCAACTAGGTCAAGGGTATATGTTGATTTACAAGCCAGACACCAGCGTAGCCGTTGAAGGAAGCGTTGCCAACGTCCGCCTCGATGAGCCAGTGTCTATTACGTTGGAACCCAAGGCAAACTTCATTGGCAATCCATATACGTTTCCGGTGAATTGGGATGATGTCATTGCCCACAACGAGAATCTGGGCGTGATCGTAAAAGGTATTAAAAAATTTAACGGAAATTTCGCACAGGAAAATACTTCAGCAACGCTAAATCCCTTCGAAGGAGCCCTGATTTTCAATGATAGTGAGCAGTCTGTAGAAATTGAGATTCCCATCGGAACTTCTTCTACAACCGGAAGCCGATCAGAAAAAAATAGCGTAAGCAATAAGCTTTCTTCACCAAACTGGAAAATGCCATTGCAACTTGGTGTGGATGGAAGTCAAACGATGGCCTTCGGGGGTATTGGTATGCATGAGCAAGCCCACGAAAGTGCTGACCGGATGGACGATTACACTCCGCCGAGACTCTCGGATTACGTGGAGATGAACTTTACGCATCCTGAATTTTTCATGCCAAACTTTGCCGTAGACATTGTACCTCCGGCAACCGAGCATATCTGGCCGCTAGAAGTAGCGACTAGTTTCAACGGTAAGCCCCATACAATATCCTGGGAACCTATCAACACGTCAGGCCAGGATGATAAACTCTTTTTAGTGGATAAGACCAACGGGCAGGTGGTTGATATGGATAAAAAAACCAGTTACTCATTTACGGTAAATGGTACTCATGCGCTGGAAATTATGTTGGGCAGTGAGGAGATGCTGGCAGACCATTTGGGTGAAGCTTTTATGTCGGTAGGTGCTCCGTATCCTAATCCAGTGGTAGAGACACTGTATATCCCGGTTTATTCTTCAAGTGCCGAAACGGTGACGGTAAGGGTATTTGATGCCACAGGACACCTGTTGGAGCTGAAAGAGTACGCTTTATCCAGAGGGGCGCATGAATTAGCGTGGGAAATAAAGCAAACCAGTCAAAAGCAGGGATTGTACTTATATCAGGTAAGCACCTCAAGCAAATTGCTAGGGCGCGGTAAGATTGTTGTTCAATAAGCTAAACAGCTTCTCTCTTTTGCGAGGCCAACAGGTAGAGCACAGCCATACGGACAGCCACTCCGTTTTCTACCTGCTCTAAGATAATGGAGTGCTCAGAGTCAGCCACATCACTGTTGAGCTCTACCCCGCGGTTAATCGGTCCGGGGTGCATAATAGTGATGGGTTTATCCAGGCTATCCAGCAATTCTCGGTTCACTCCGTAGTAAAGAGAATACTCCCGCAGTGAAGGGAAATATTTAACTTGCTGACGTTCTAACTGAATGCGTAAAATATTGGCAATGTCGCACCATTGTAGTGCTTCGCGAATGTCTAGTGAGGCTTTTACTCCCAGCTGAGTAATGTACTTGGGTAGGAGAGTGGCCGGCCCGCATACCATTACTTCGGCACCCAGTTTTTGCAAAGCAAAGATATTAGAGAGAGCCACCCGCGAGTGCATGATATCTCCTACGATAACGACTTTTTTTCCTTCTACCTGCCCAAATTTTGAGCGGATAGAATAACTGTCAAGCAAAGCCTGGGTCGGGTGTTCGTGGGTACCGTCTCCGGCATTAATTACGTTAGCATTAATATGGCGAGCCAGAAAATGAGGCGCTCCCGGGCTGGCATGGCGCATCACCACCATGTCTACTTTCATGGCCAGAATATTATTAACCGTATCCAGCAGGGTTTCGCCTTTTTTGACCGAGCTGGAAGAAGAAGAAAAATTTACCACATCGGCGGAGAGCCTTTTTTCGGCCAGCTCAAACGAAAGGCGAGTACGGGTAGAATTTTCAAAGAAGACATTGGCAATGGTAATATCCCGTAAGGAAGGAACCTTCTTTATCGGGCGGTTAAGTACTTCTTTGAAGTTATCAGCTGTGGCAAAAATCAGTTCAAGCTCCTCTCGCGTTAAATCTTTGATTCCCAGTAGATGAGGGCTGCGTAGTGTTTGTATGGGAGTGTCGGTAGCCATTCTCGTTAATTCGTTGCTTTTGAGGTGATCCATACACCGTCTTCATTGTTCTGTTCATCCCACTCTACCAGCACCCGCTGCGAGTCGATAGTATTAACCGCCCGGCCTACGTAGTCTGGCTCAATTGGCAGATGGCGGGTATACTTACGATTGATGAGCACCATGAGCTCAACCTTGCGGGGACGGCCGAACGTCACCATCGCATCCAGGGCTGCCCGCACCGAGCGCCCGGTATACAGTACATCATCCAATAAAATGACGTTTTTGTCTTCTACCAGAAAGGGAACCACAGTTTTGTTAGGAGTCAAGGGCGAGTCGCGGCGGCGGAAGTCATCCCGGTGAAAGGTGGTGTCCAGATAACCTTTGTCTACTTTTTTGTCCAGAATGGTTTCCAGACGTTGCTGAATCCGGTCGGCAAAAAAGATGCCTCGGGGTTGCAGCCCTAATAGGACCGTATTAGAAAATTGAGCGTGATTTTCTATAAGCTGATGACACAGCCGGTGTAGCATGACATCCAGCAGGGGGGCACTGATAATACATTTACGTTCCTCCATGCAGTGAACATTAATTGACGCCGCAAGGTAAGGACAAGGATTGAATGATGGAAAATTTGATTGAGTTTTCTATAACAAAAGAAATTATTCAAATTTTCTAGTAAAGACGAATAGAAAGGAGACGGTCTGCGAAAGACCGTGCGAGGCTGCCACCGCCTCCGGTAATGTTTATAAGACTTTCGCAAGGAAAGCGGCTTCTGAGATGCTTATCAGAATAAACCTGGCAACAGTAGAGGCCGACGGAAGTACATGACACTAGTTATACGCTACCTTATTAATGAAAAACACCTTTCGGCTGGAACTCAGACCGGAATCAGCAATAGAACGAATATCCTGAGTACCATGTACATAAAAATATTCGTCATACCATTTCTGGATGCCAAACACCTCCTTATCGTTCTTTTTTACCTCATCAGCCGGGTTGGGAAGTTCGACCTCACTAGTTACCAAATCCTGCACCTCACCGTTATCCCGGATTACTTTAGAGGTAATCTCTCCTTCATAAGAATACATTAGTACTACCCGGTCTTTCTGGGCGGTAATATGGACTAGCTGCTTAAGTTGCATACTTTTGGCATTGTCCAGCTTAAATGCGTGGTCCCATAGCAGGTCACCTTTCTTGTCGAAGCAAACAGCGATGGCATGGGTGTAGCGGTAGCCATCAAAATACATATTATTGTAGCGGGATGAACCGTAGCCATAAAAACCACTGTAATAGTAGCTGTTATATTTAGGGTAATAGGCTTCACCCAGCATAATGTATTTATCACCATCAGCAACCAGTTCGTGCACTACCATTCGGTAATTAAGGCGAATTTTGCGGCCTTCTTGCTTCCGGCGTTCCAGTCGACGCTTTACGCGCTCTTCCCGGCGTTCGCGCATGTATCCGAAAAAGTTCTCCAGATCGGCGTAGTTATAATATCGAATTTGCTGCTCGCCATCCGGCGCTAAGGAGGCAATGAACAGACCTCGGGAATAACGCGAACGTTTAGGGCCATAGGTACCGGCCAAAAACTGCCTTTGCCCGTCAAATTCCGTAACCTGAGCATCCAGCAAATTGCGCCTGCCTTGGGGATCTAAAGGAGTGCTTTGCAGCAAGTTACTGTACTGGTCATAGGCTTTCACCGTTACGGTTTTGATCTTATCGGGAGTGGTTTCAGCAATCAGCACATCAAATGTGTTATCGGTTTTATTCGGGATGATGTCTATGATCTCCCCATTCTCCCGGTAAATATCGGGTAGCACTTTTATTTTACGTAGCAACATATCATAGTGAACCACCACCGGCTTGTAGTTTACATTCCCGCCCAGCACTACCGTTTGGCCAATGATCTCAAAAAACTCCAGATTTACGGGCACAATCCGCCGAATGGTGTGGTAAGAGGTATCACCTGAAGCTACTTCCAGGTTCATCATTTCCATGGCTTTGTCCTGATACTGCCCTTTCTGGAACAATACGCACAGTTGCCCCCGATCATAATCATAACCTCTGAGGGTAAGAAGGCTGCTGAGAGCATAAGAGCGCTTCCACTTCTCCTGTAAGTCGGTATCATAATAGATAAACTCCCAAAGTTTTGTGCCATCTCGTTGCCGTTCTTCGTTTTCACGAAACAGCATTAGCCCCCGGTCTTCGGCGGAGACGACGACGAAATCATTACTGCTTTTATCTATTTCAATCTCAATACGTTCGGGTTGCACAATTTGGGCAAGTCCGGTCACTGACAATCCCAGAAAATAACCAATCGCAACGCTTAAGTAAATCCATCTATTCATAAAAATGGGCTGTGTAAAGTGGTATTTACTACTACAACACAAAAAGGGTATAAAGAAATTTACTGAAATTTGAAATATTTTAAAAGAAGAAAAGAGAGAAAGGTTTAAGGTTGGAATAGTTGAAGGTTTAAAGGGTTTTTATTGCAAAAAAATCAGTGTCAGTAGTTTGACGATAGATCCGGGCAAAGAATTTTAGCATATCCGTTAATCACTCATTAAACCTTCGATACTTCTTTCTATCAACCCTTATATTTGCCGCATGGCGAAAAAACTCAAGATTCTGATTCTCCGATTTTCTTCCATTGGTGATATTGTGCTAACGACTCCGGTACCCAGAACCCTAAAAACACAATTAGACGCTGAAGTGCATTATTGTACCAAAAAAAAGTATCGCGGAATTCTGGAACATAACCCCTACATTGATAAAATACACGTATTGGATGAAAAGTTGTCAGAGCTTGTGCAGCAGCTAAAAAAAGAAGGCTTTGACTATATCATTGATCTGCATAATAACCTGCGTACACAACTGATTAAAAAGCGCATGGGAGTGAGAAGCTATAGTTTTCCCAAGCTCAATGTGGAAAAATGGCTGATGGTAAACTTTAAGATCAATAAACTGCCCAATGTGCATATTGTGGACCGGTATATGGAAACCGTAGCCCCCCTTGGAGTAAAGATGGATAGTCTGGGGTTGGATTATTTCATCCCAGCCAAAGATGAGGTGGAGCGGTCGTGGTTGCCCGAAACTCACCAGAAAGAATACGTTGCCTATGCCATTGGTGCCCAGTACAATACCAAGAAGCTTCCGGTAGACCGGATAATTGAGCTGTGTGATAAAATTAACAAGCCTATTATCTTGCTGGGAGATAAGAATGATGCTGAAGTCGGGGAGCAGGTAACCCGTTTTTTTGAGCGGAATGAGATTTCAGAACCGTTAGAGTCAAAGTTATTTGAGCTCAACAAGAAAACGATTGTATTCAACGCCTGTGGAAAGTTTAACCTCAACCAGTCAGCCTCCATTGTGCAGCAGGCTGATTATGTGTTTACCCATGATACTGGCCTGATGCACATTGCCTCAGCGTTTAAGAAGAATATTTTCTGTATTTGGGGAAATACCATTCCGGCGTTTGGGATGTATCCCTATCGCACCAAATTTACCATCCTGGAAAATAACAAAGTGCCTTGTCGGCCTTGTTCTAAAATTGGGTATCAGCGTTGTCCAAAAAAACATTTTCGCTGTATGCGCGATATAGTCTTTGACTTTTATCTACCTTAGAAAGGGTGGGAAGGGCAGAGAATAGTAATATAAAGGGTAAACGGCTTCAATGTAATCTGCTCGTCGGAGACTTTGTCGGAGACTTCGTAAGTTTCGAGCCATGAAAAGTCTTTTGGTTTCTTAAACTTCTGAAGTCTGTTCAGGTAGTAGGGGAGGGGCTAAGGAGTGGCATATGGAGTGAACGAAGCCGAAGACCGAAGCAGTAAAGTGTTATAAATTGTAACCTGAAACCGGGCCACTGCGGCTCTTAACGCTAAACTTAGTATCATCAACAATCAACCGTGCGCCATCGAACAACGGAACAACTGAATATCCAATAAACAACCAAATTCATGGAGAATTATAGCTTTTTTGACAACGTTAACCAGTTTGTAGACCAGGCGGCAAAGTACCTGCAGGTGCAGCATGGGTTACTTGCCCAGATTAAAGAGTGTAATAGTATTTACAAAATGCACTTTCCGGTAAAGCTGGACAATGGGGACTATCAGGTTATTACAGCCTATCGCGTGCAACATTCGCACCACCGCTTGCCAGTGAAAGGAGGTATTCGCTACAGCATGGGAGTGAATGAAGACGAGGTGAAAGCACTGGCTGCCCTAATGACCTACAAGTGCGCTCTGGTAGATGTTCCTTTCGGTGGAGCCAAAGGTGGGGTGCAAATTGACACGCGAAACTATAGTGTCAATGAGTTAGAACGAATTACCCGGCGCTACACCACTGAATTAATCGGTAAAAACTTTATTGGCCCGGCGCTGGATGTTCCTGCACCGGATTATGGTACGGGTGCCCGGGAAATGGCCTGGATTGCCGATACCTACTCGGCCCTCAGCACCGAAGAACTTAACGCATTTGCCTGTGTAACCGGAAAACCTATTTCCCTGCATGGCATCCGTGGGCGTACCGAAGCTACTGGTAGAGGAGTTTTCTACGGTATTCGTGAGGCAGTAAGTATTGCTGAGGATATGAAAAACCTGGGACTAACTCCCGGACTGGCCGGCAAACGAATTATTGTTCAAGGGTTGGGTAATGTGGGTTATTACTCTGCCAAGTATCTACAGGAAGGAGGTGCCATTATTACTGGGATTGCTGAGTATAATGGAGGTATTTATGATCCTAATGGGCTGGATGTGGAAGAAGTGTATCAGTTAAAACTGGAAACTGATTCCATACTGAATTACAAAAATGCTAAGAACATTGAAAATTCCAGTGAACTGCTTGAATATGAATGCGACATACTTGTCCCCGCTGCACTGGAAAATCAAATTACCAAAGAAAACGCACCTCGTATCCAGGCTAAAATTATTGGTGAAGCGGCCAACGGTCCTGTAACTACGGAAGCGGCTAATATTCTGATGCAGAAAGGAATGCGTATATTACCTGATTTTTACCTGAATGCAGGCGGGGTTACGGTATCGTATTTTGAATGGCTGAAGAACTTATCGCATGTTGCCTTTGGTCGTATGGATAAGCGTTATGAAGAGCTAACCAATCAAGGTATGGTAAAAGCGATGGAAGAAATTACCGGAAGCGAACTTTCAGCTGCTCAAAAAACACTGCTCATCCGGGGGGCCAGCGAGATAGATATAGTGAATTCCGGACTGGAAGATACTATGGTGAGTACTTATCATACCATCTGGGATATTATGCAGACCAAAAAAACTCCTAATCTGCGCGTAGCTTCCTTTATTAGTTCGTTGGAGAAAGTAGCCGCTGCTTATCTGGCCCGGGGTATCTTCCCTTGATGCACTGGAGAAAAGCATAAATGTTCTAATCAACTTAAGAGAGATCGTAGTTTTCCTGCGATCTCTTTATTTTTTCTTTGTATTGTTCTTTTTAATGCCTCTAAAACGTCCATTATTAATCTAAACTTGTCATATGTAGGGTTTCACTGAAAGAGCCAGCGCTAAGGCCTATACCTGACCCAATTTTCGCTAGTAAAAAGTGTAAGCAACACAAGAGCGATTTATGGGGACGTACGGGTATCATCGTTACTGGAAAATACTGATAATTACTTTCTGCTTGGGACTAACTATTAAAACCCAGGTACTGGCGCAACAACGAGCTTTTCAATTACCTACCGGAATCACTCAGAATGATTATCTACCTGGAGAAATCGTGATTAAAGTGCGTGCTGCTTCCTCGGTTTCTGCCCGAACAAGCCACGCTGCCTCGGATATCCTTACCAGGATTCAAAAAATATCCCAGGCTGAGAAAGTCCGTCCAATTCTGAAACAAACAGATAAACCTAGTGTGCTGGCTCGTCAGGAAGAACCGGAAAAAATTTATCGTCTTCATACCAACCAGGATGTAGTATCTACCATTAATCAGTTGCTTCAGTTAGAAGAAGTAGTGTACGCAGAACCGTATTACGTGTTAAAGCCGCTCGCCGAGTATGTCCCTAATGACCCGGAGGCTAAAAAGGCGGGGCAGCAAAGTTATCTGGAGGCAGTACAAGCCTACGAAGCCTGGGCTCTAGAAAAGGGAAATGAGGATATTCTAATTGGCTATCTTGATACTGGGGTAGAATTTGGCCATCAGGACCTGACCGGTAATTTATACCGGAACGAAGCTGACCCAATCAATGGCGTTGATGATGATGGAGACGGATACATTGACAACTATGTAGGCTGGGATTTTGCCAATGGAGACAACGACCCTACGGCCGATTATAGTGATCATGGAACGATGGTAGCCGGTATGGGCAGTGGCAGCCCTGATAATCAGACCGGGATAGCTGGGTTGGGGTTTAATACATCTTACATGCCTATTAAGATTTTCCGGTCCGAGAATAACCTTTTTGCATTTGGTTATGAAGCTATTGCCTATGCAGCCGACCGCGGATGTAAAGTAATTAATCTGTCATGGGGTGGCGCCAATGCCTATTCCCAGTTTGGGCAGGATATGATTAATTATGCCGTGCTCGAGAAAGATGTGGTGGTTGTAGCAGCAGCCGGTAATAGTGGCAAGCATGAAAATTACTACCCAGCTTCTTTTGATAATGTACTATCAGTGGCGGTATCTGATGACAAAGGGGATATAGTGGGCCAGACTACCCGAAACTACTTTGTGGACTTAATGGCACCCGGGAGTAATGTTTACAGCACAAAAAACAATGATAGCTATGGAAAAGGATCAGGTTCTTCCTTTGCCTCACCTTTAGTTTCCGGCGCAGCAGCATTGGTGCGCGCCCACTATCCCGAGCTTAGCGCCAGGCAGGTTATGGAGGTATTACGGCTGTCTTCTAAAAGTGTGTATGATCAGGCCAAAAATCAGGGATACGAAGAAACCTTAGGGAAGGGGCTGCTGCAAACCGCCCGGGCATTAAAGCCCATAAAGACCCCGGCCCTCCGAATGACTTCTTTTACCTACAAAAATCAGTCGGGAGCAGGTGCATATGCTTATTATGGAGATACCCTAACGGTTAGCATCAATGTGCAAAACTTTCTTTCACCATCCAGCGGAAATACCCATATCACACTATCCGCTCTCTCAGAGTATGTAACAGTACTCGACTCAGAATTTGCTCCCGGCCCCATTGATTCACTAGCAATCGTATCAAACGCATCCCGCCCGTTCCAGATTGTGCTTCATCCGGATTTGCCTACGAATGAACAACTATTTTTCCGGTTGGGTATGGAAGACGGTACTTACCAGGATTATCAGTATTTCTTTATTGTCTCTTCTTCCGATTACCTCACCCTAACCAAAAACGACTTGCATATCACGGTGGGAAGTAACGGCATGATAGGGTATGATCCTACCGGATGGACCTGGGGGCGGATTCAGTACCAGAATCAGGTAGTGGCTAGTGAGGCCGGTTTGTTGGTTGGAGTTGACTCTACTCATCTGTCTGATAACCTGCTCAATAGTTTTCAGACAAAAGCGCGATCCCAAGATTTTAGCACACTAGAGGGAGTACGATTTACCCAGTCTTCTATTCCTGCCTATCAGGTCCGTTCAGCTTTTACTGATGCAAATGCCATGAACCCGCTCAATATACATGTTGAACAGACATGGCTAACCGATACGCTGAATGAAAAAAACTTTATTATTTCAGAATACCGAGTATCTAATCCATTAGATAGTGCGCTTTCCAATGTAGCTGTGGGAGTGTTTGCTGATTGGAATATGGAAAACTCAGAACAGAACCGTACCGGTTGGGATGCCGCAAATCAGCTAGGCTATACCTTTTCAGCCAATCAAAAAGTATATACCGGGTTTGCCCTGCTAACTGGTCAATCAGTAAACTATCGAGCGTTAGATGTGCAGGGACTGAATGGAAATGAGCTTGATATTGCTGAGGATATTTCTGAGGGAGATAAGTATCGTTGGGCCTCCGAAGGGGGCAACTCTTCTCAGGCCGGAGTGAATGGGGCAGGAAATGATGTAGCCCAGGTATTGAGTGCTACGATTAATGGGCTGGAAAGCGGAAAAGGTGATAATGTGGCGTTTGTGTGGGTTGCCGGGGCCAGTCTGGCAGAATTACAGGCAGCGGTAGCAGAAGCCCGCACCTTGTATGAGTCTTACCAAGGTAAACCCGAGTGGCTGTCTTCTATCAATGTTTGCATGGACAGTACTGCCTTTATTCAACTGGCTGAAACTCACCGGTTCTATGAAGATGCCTTAGGAACTAAGCTGATTACTGAAGCCGATCAATGGACTACCTCAGGTATTACCAATGATACTTCTTTTTACGTAGCCCCCCTAACCAATGGCTTTGAAGGTCGGATTAAGCGTATTGTTGTGCAGATAAAAGAGCCGATAGCACAATTTTCAGTGGTTGATTCTCTCAATAGAGGGTGGAAGAATGACACGCTGTTTCTTGATGAATCCAATAATACTATTCTAACATTTCAGGATCAAAGTGCGAATGCTGTTGCTTGGTTCTGGAACTTTGGAAATGGGTATAAAAGTAGCAAGCAACACCCTCAGACTCAATATACGCAACCTGGTACATACACATTAGAGCTTACCACGCAGAGTGAGCCTGGTTGTACTAACACCCTATCAAAACAAATTACGGTAGTACGCCGGTCCGAAATGCCTCAATTGCCCGATGAACAAATCTGCGGCGGGTCCTCTACTATTTTGAAAGCGACTAATACTGAAAAAATTAAGGTATACACAGATGAAGCGTTAAGCAACCTGCTATACGAAGGAAGTGAGTATACGACAGATGCCATTAGTCAAACTACAACTTTTTATGTAGTGAATAGCGGCGGGGCAATCGACAGTTACCCCGTACCGGTGGTGATATCCGTCTGGAAACCCGAGCTGCGTATTACGTATAATCTAGATCTAACAGACCTATCCTCTAAATACAAGTTGAATATTGGATTGGAGGGAGATACTAGTGCGATTAGCCATTATGACTGGTACATCAATGAGGTGCCCATAAGCCAAAAAGCAGGTTTTACTTATGATTTTACCGAACTTGCTCAGGAAGACTGGCATTTCCGGCTGGTATATACAGTTGAGTCTGCTGCGCTTACCTGCACTTACGTATTAGAAGAAAATATCGTCCGGACTAGCGGAGAAAAGCCTGATCTGTCGGTTTTAAGAATTTGCAAAGGGGAGCCCGTGACTATTGCTCCAACCAATGGGCGGACGTTTTACTTCTACCAGGATGCTAGCCTTACGACACCCATTCATAAAGGAGAAACATTGATGCTGGATTCAGTTTCAGTAAATACCACCATTTACGTAACCAGCCTCTCGGGTTTGGTAGAAAGTGAGCCTTCTGCGGTAGATGTGATTATCAACCAGTTTGCTGATTTTAAAGTGTCAGCGGATACCATTTATCTGTCTGAACCTGATATGGCTGTTTTTCAGGCTTATGCATTAGACGAAGAAGTTGAACAAGCCATTAGCTGGCAGTGGGATCTGGGTGACGGTCAGTTTACCCACCAGTCGGCTCGAATCACTCCCCGGTTCGACTCCGCTGGTGTCTATTCAATCCGGCTACTGGCTACGCGGGAAGATGGCTGCACTAACCAGGTTAGTAAAGTAGTGGTAGTACGCAATGTGGCCAGTAATGCCAACGATATTGAGAATCAGTCCTTGAAAATTTATCCTAACCCCACCCGGGATGTATTCTACCTGGAGAACCTGCTTTGGTACCAGAAAGATATCAATCTAAGCCTGCTTTCTCTGGACGGACAGTTCATTATTCAGCAAGATCTATTCTACAGTGAATTTCCCTTGCCTATTTCGTTGTCTAGCTTAGCGCAACCCATCCATCCCGGTTTATACATTCTGCGTGTTCAGCGAGACGATAAAGTATTTATCCGGAAGATTATGATTGAGTGATGTAGCACTGTTACATTGATGTATAGCCTACTTAGTAGGGGGAAGCTCTTGGATGGCATAAAGTTTAGTGTTTTGCGGAGTGCATACGGCTACTGATAATCGCTTACAATTAAACTTTGGCCTTAGCTTCCTGCTCACCTTTTACGCCTCCTGGTCAGCGTTCACTTCAGAAACAGGGCGGTAATTATCCGGGGCTTCCTGAAAATCTTCTTCGGGTGAGTCGTACGGGAACACTTCTATAATCGGGCTTTCCACAATTTCAGTAACACGAAACTCTACCAGCATATTATTTAAACTCTGATACATTCGCTCGTAGGCTTCTTTTACATTAGGGGCCGTTAGTAATACATAATTGGTGATCTTTTTCTCTTTGCCCTTACCTTCCTCTTCCAGTGCGTACACCATTTTGCAGCGGTGCCACAGATCGCTGTCTTCATAATAAAACACGTCGGAAAGACGAGCCTTGGCAATGCCCGTGACGTAAAACTCTCCCTGAATCATGCTCTCCATTTTCTCATAGATGCGCCGTTCGGCCTCAGTAAAAGAAACGGCATCCACCAGGTACTGCTCGGAGACATTCTTGGCTTTTCCTTTCTCGTCAATTTTCTGGTATTTGATCTTACACGTGAACCAAGTATTCATTCGTCGTTCGTTTTGTTTGTAAAAGGGGCGTAAAAGTAAAACTTACCTGCCGAATACCCGAACGCATTTCCTAAAATTTTTAAACAAAATTACTTATCGCTGATGCTCAACATATTGTATTATTTATAACCTGAGAAGTGGAGGATCACTCATCTGATCAACAACCATGAAATACTAATTTCTCCTGCTTCTCTTCTGTGCAACTCACTTGTTGCACCTTATATACTCTATTACTGTGTTTTGCATTAAGGCCAGGCCAAAGCTCTGTTTTTTCAAGGAAAGATAACTCGGTTTATTTACTGTATTTCACTTAAAATCAGGCTTTTCCTAAGTTATAAGTTATAAACCCCCTTACTTTGCGTTAAATTTTTACGTAAGTACCTGTATGTCTTATACCCGCAAAATTATTGTTACCTGTGCTCCTTTCATTAGCCCAATACTGGCCAGGGAGTTAGAAGAGCTTGGATTACCCGTGAAGAGTATCAACCGACTAGATGTAGAAACCGAAGGGTCGCTACTGGATGCCATGCGGTTGAACCTTAAATTACGCACTGCCCACCGGGTGCTGTATCAGTTAAAGGCGTTTTCTGCCAACCAGCCCGATGAACTATATCAGGCAGTGTATGACTACCCCTGGGAAAACATGATACCGCTAGAGGGATATTTTTCAGTACAGTCCTACGTCAACCATCCCACTATTAATGATACACGGTTTGCTAACCTTAAAGTAAAAGACGCAGTGGTCGATCGGTTTAGCCAGCAACAGGGCAGACGACCCAATTCGGGACCTAAAAACGATCAGGTTGTACTGTTTCTGTACTGGACGGAAGAGGAGGCCGGGATTTACCTGGATACCTCGGGAGAAAGTTTAAGCAAACGAGGCTATCGTGAAGTAACAGTCGCTGCGCCAATGCAGGAGTCGCTGGCCGCTGCATTATTGCTTTCAACCCGGTGGCAACCTCAGCAACCATTAGTTAATCCCATGTGTGGCAGTGGTACACTGGCTATAGAAGCCGCGCTTATGCAACAGCAAACCTACCCCGGACTATTGCGCGCTAATTACAGCTTTATGCACGTGAAATCGTATCAGAGCAGCATCTGGCGCCGGTTGCGGCAGGAATTGAAACTAGAGCAGCAATCTCGTAAAGATGCGATTAAAAATATTGTAGCCACTGATACTAATGCCGATGCCATTGCCGCTGCTAAGAAAAATGCCCGGGCTGCCGGAGTAGATCATCTCATTCAGTTTCGGGTTTGTGACTTTGCTGAAACCCAGGTTCCCGATATAGACCCTAAAAATACGCAGCCGGGTAGTCCGGTTATTATGATTAATCCACCCTATGGAGCTCGTCTAGGAGAGGAACGAGCTTTGGAACCACTGTATGCTCGGATCGGCGATTTCTTAAAGCAGCAGGGAGCAGGGTATCAGGGTTATGTTTTTACCGCAAATGCAGAATTAGCCAAGAAAATTGGCCTTCGGACCAGTCGCCGAATAGAATTTACAAACGGTAGGTTACCTTCTCGTCTTTTGGAATACGAATTGTATACAGGTAAAGGGTAATCATGCGTTAATAGAAGTAGTGAGGAAGCTGAAGAAAAATATTATTGAGCCTATATATTATGCGCTTCCGGTGCAACTGCTGATCCTGCATTTGCGAAAAAATCAGTTGCTTTTATTATGCTGGATTCTCCTGATATCAATTGTAACCGGGTACTTTGGTAAAAGCTTAGGAATTCCCTATCTGTTTCTAGATCCCGAATACCTGGGACGGGTCGATTTTTTTAGTTTTTTCTGGTTAGGAATGGCCTTTGGCGGGTTTAATATGGCCTACCACATCATTTGCTATATTTTAGATGGGCCAAGTTTCGGGTTTCTGGGCACGCTGTCTCGGCCATTTGCCAAATTTGCTCTCAACAATGGAGTGATTCCCGCTTTCTTTATTGTGCTGTATCTGCTCTACATGATCAACTTTCAGGTAGCCAACGAATACAACACGGTGGGTAGCATCTTTGAGAAGGTTGGTGGCTTCTTTTGTGGCTTTATTCTTATTGTACTTATCATATTTGAGTATTTCCGATGGACCAACCAGGATATTGTTCGGCTATTAGCTTCTAATGTAAACAAGAAGCTGAAGAAGGTCCGGTTTTCTCGGGTACGGATCATGTCAAACCTGAAAGAGGCAAAAAAAGGTGTCCGACGGGTCGATAATTATCTTGATTTGGGGTTTCGAGTAAAGTCTGCCCCGGTCGTTCGGCACGACAAATCACTGATTCTCCAGGTTTTTAATCAAAACCACCTCAACTCGGTGGTGATGGAGATGTTCGTCTTTGGGCTAATTCTTACGCTGGGCATTTTTAGCGATAATCCCGTATTTCAGATTCCGGCAGCGGCGAGTTGTCTTCTGCTTTTAACCGTTATCATTATGCTGGCCGGGGCTGTTTCTTACTGGCTGCGCGGATGGGCAACTACAGCGATTATTATCGGCTTTTTCTTTCTAAATATGATGGTGCGGTATGAATGGGGAGAAAACGCTTACCGCGCTTTTGGTTTGGATTATACTACAGAGCCAGCAGAATATTCACTGGAGCGCCTAAAAGCGCTTAATGATACCAGCTATTATTACCAGGACTATAAGGCTACTGAGCAAATTCTGGACACCTGGTATGATAACATGCAGCAGCAGTACCACTACAATGCCGGGCGGCGCCCTAAAATGGTGCTTATCTGTACAAGTGGGGGTGGGCTACGCTCAGCCATGTGGACAACGGTGGCCCTACAACAGGCCGATAGCATTACTCAGGGCCACCTGATGGACCATACTCGCTTATTTACCGGAGCTTCGGGTGGATTGATCGGTGCGGCGTATTTCCGGGAACTGGTATTGCAGCAAAAGCTATCGGAGAAGAAAGCTATGCCGATCGTGTTAGCTAAACAACAGGATGCCCGATCTATCTACGATCCTTACTACGCCAATCTGATTGCTCAGGATAACCTGAATCCCATCATTTTTACCTTGCTGATGAATGATATGCTGGTAAGAAATCAACCTTTTACCTATAATGGGTTCAGGTATGCTAAAGACCGGGGGTATGCGTTTGAGCAGCAGTTCAATCAGAATACAGATTCTGTGCTGGATAAAACATTGGGTGATTATTATGAGCCCGAGAAAAAAGCGTTGATACCAATGATTTTCCTTACTCCGGCCATCGTTAACGACGGAAGGAAGCTATACATTTCGCCACAGCATGTTTCCTATATGCACACCCGGTTGCCCGAGAAACACTATTCCCACACATCTATCATTAAAGGGGTTGATTTTCGGCGGTTGCTGGATAAGCAGCAGGCTGATAATTTACGATTTCTGACGGCACTGCGTATGAATGCGGCGTTTCCCTATGTGACTCCTAACGTGACCCTTCCTACATCGCCAGCCATCCAGATTATGGATGCCGGAATGACCGATAACTTTGGTATTTCAGATGCCGTTCGGTTCATGTTTGTTTTTCGGGAATGGATTAACACCCACACCTCAGGAGTTATATTACTGAATATTCGTGATTCTGAAAAGATCGAGGAAATTGATAAGCCTGCCAGTGCCTCCTTAATTGAGCGAATGACTGCTCCTTTTCGCTTTTTCTACGATAATCTGTTTAACATTCAGGATATCAGTAATGATGATCGTATCGAACTGGCCCAGTCGTGGTTGGGGGTAAGTTTACATAGCATTTATTTAGAGTATACGTCTTATGTGCCGGAAGACTGGAAACTAATCAATCCTGATCGGCGCACTTTGGAGCGTCCTTCGTTAAGCTGGCGACTTACCAGCCGTGAAAAGGATAATATCTTTCAGAATATCAAGCACCCTAAGAATCAGGCAGCATTACAGGAGCTAAAGTACTTACTCATGGACACTGGCAATGAGGAAATGATTCAACCTGTGCCGGAAATGTTGTTGGGTGAACGGGAGTAGTAGAAAAGCTGGAATATCGGGTTTTATGCTCTCTTCTTAAGATACTCTACTCCTAATTAGGTATTTTTTCCTTTGCCTTTTTACGCCGATCCATCCATAGCCACAGAAAGCCATTTACATGAGCTTGCCACTGCGGTAGGGTAGCAATGAGGGAAATCTCCTCTACGGAGTCAAGTATAGACAGGCCAACCATAATGGCAAAAAGCCAGGGCTGGACACCGAAAAAAAACATGCTCATGAAGAAGACTGCCTGCACCACAGTGGCTGCTCGGGCAGAAATGGTATGGAAACTGGAGTAGGTGCCGTAGCGAATCAGGGCAAAAATGAGCTGAAATACATACAACCCAATGATAATCAGTATCCAGGAAAGGTGGCTGAGGAAAAATTCCTGCTCAAACATATAGAGGCCGACTACTCCAGCTGCCAGCAAACACTCATCAGCAATGGAATCTAATCGCCCCCTGCGGTCGGACTCCATACCAAAATTGCGGGCAACAAATCCGTCTAGGGCATCGGAGCAAAAGCTAAAAAAATATGCTAATGCAACCAGAATCCGCACATCCAACCCAATAAGAAGTAAGATAAACGGTACCGATACTAAACGTAGGAAAGGAATCCACTCAGCAAGATTATAATCCTGCACTTTAAACAACTGCTTCACAATAAAAGTATCGGTTAAAAAAGCGACAAAATAACATAGTACAATCTACCTCATTTTACGAATAAAAATAAACCATCGCTACAAAACTTCGAATGCTATACGCCTATTTTTTTGCCGGCCTTCTTCGGTGTCATTACTGGCAATGGGCTTCTGGTCACCATAGCCACGGAATGAGAGTCTTTCAGCGGCTATTCCTGACTGAATCAGGTAGTCATAAATTGCTTTTGCCCGCTGGGTAGAAAGCTTTTCATTGTACGAAGAAGCTCCAACATTATCAGTGTGTCCATTGATAGAAATAGCAATGTCAGGATTTTCCTGAAGAAAGTTGGCAATCTTATCTAGTTCAGGCTTAGATTTATTTTTAATCTCGTATTTGTCCGTATCGAAGAAAATATTGTTTAGAACAGTTTCCTGCCCCTTCTGAATGGGGTCCAGGTAAATATCAATCTCAATAGGTTGCTGAATGTATGCCTCCGAAGGTTCAACATAGTTGAATGTCAGGCTTTTAAATAAAAAATCATCTTTATTTACATACAAAGCATATTCCGAACCTTCCGTAAGAACCATTAGATACTCACCCGATACGGGGTCAGAATCAACCATGGAAATAGATTGTTGATTCTGCAAATCAATAAGCTCCACTGATGCTTCTAGTGGTTCTTTGGTGGCAGCATTATAGACCTTTCCAAACACAAAGTTGCTACGATACTGTACTCTTATTTCCTGGGGTATAGAGAATGTGAAAATCTCGCTACGAACATACTCTCCCTGCCGCTGTTCTTCATTAGAATAATAAGCATCGCGCCCATCGGCGGTAATAAACAATGATGCCTGATCTTCAAAAGTATTGATGGGATAGCCTAAATTCTCAGGGGCGCTCCATCGGTTTTTGGAGCGCTCGGTTACATAAAGGTCGAATCCGCCGAAGCCAGGTCGGCCATTGGATGCAAAGTACAGTGTTTGTCCGTTAACGTGGATAAAGGGGGAAACTTCGTCACGAGCGGTATTAATTTCTTTGCCTACATTTTTCGCCTTACTCCACTCACCCTTTACTGTGCGCTCGGTCACATAAATATCTCGTTTGCCATGTCCGCCCTGCCGGTCCGACACAAAATACAAGGTGCGCCCGTCAGCAGATAGAGAAGGCTGAGACTCCCAGGCAGATGAATTTACAGCGGTGCCCAGGTTTTTGGGCATTGACCATTCATCACCTTTTCGGGTTGAAATAAACAGGTCGCAGCTTCCGTACCCGTCACGCCCTTCACAGGATGTAAAGATCAGAGTTCGTCCATCGGCTGAAATAGAGCAGGTGCCTTCATTCCGCATGGTATTAATATTTTCTGATAGCGATTCGGGCGCCATCCACTCGCCTTCGGCATTTTTCCTGCTGATATAGATATCTTCATCGTAGCGAGGCGAAACACCCCGGCGGCCGGTAAAGATCATGGTTTTTTGATCTACAGTAAGCACTGGGAAATATTGTAATGGAAACTGATGCAATTGCCCTTCTACCCGATGAGGTTGGAAATCTAGAGGATGCTTAATGGCTTCTTCGGCAAAATCAATGTTTGCTAGTATAGTTTGAGCATCTTCCCGAATTACCTTAGCAGCTTTAGGTACATTCATCACCTGGTTGGCCATTTCCCGAGCCTCTTCATAACTACCCTCATTAAAGTATAGTTTTGCTAGTTGGTGAGGGGCTTCTATAAACTTAGGATTCCCTTCTTGCTGTTTGGCGACTTTTTTATAGTAGAACTTAGCCCGCGCTGGGTCCGACAGAGCTTCGTAGATTTTTGCAGTCTGCAATTGTGCTTCTGAGAATGCCGGATCTTTCTTTAGCGAATATTCCAGCAGTTCAAGAGCCTGCCCGTATTGTCGGCGGAGGAAAAAGGAGAAAGCGTCCTCGTAATATTCAATAGCCTTTTTAGATTTCGTGGTATAGGATGAAGCACGTTGCGGTGGCTGTGGCTCATTCCTTCGCTGGGCAGCGCCTCGTTGAGGAAGTATAGAAACGCTCAGAAGCGTGAGTAGGGGAAATAAAACAAAGCGGAGTTTCATACAAGAAGATTGAAGCTTCGAGACCGCAACGCATTTTTAATAAAAACAGTGCCCCCTTGTAGGATATGTATCAAGTTTGTTATTTTATTAGAATAAATAGATATAATTCTGATTTCTTGCATTGACATACCAGGAAGCGGGCAGCAGTAGGCGGTACAGGTGGCCGGCCTACTGCTGACTGCCTCCGGAAGATAAGACTTCCGATAGCAAATTGCTTCTTACATACTTGGAATAACCACTAATTTTAACCAACCATGATTATCCGACGAAGAAACTTCCTTAAACAAATTAGTGCTGGTGCTGCAGCCGTATCGGCTTTCACCTCGCAAGCTTTTGCAAAGCCTGCGACCAAACCCATTGTCGTGTCTACCTGGAATCATGGTATTAATGCCAATGCAGCGGCTTGGGAGGTTCTGCAGAAAGGCGGGCGCGCCCTGGATGCCGTAGAGACTGGCGTGCGGGTAACCGAAGCAGAAGATAACCTCAGTGTAGGCTACGGCGGTTTACCGGACCGCGATGGCCACGTAACCTTGGATGCCTGTATTATGGACGAAAACGGCGAGTGCGGTGCGGTCGCGTTTCTGGAAGGGATTAAACACCCGGTTTCAGTAGCCCGCATGGTTATGGAGAAGACTCCTCACGTAATGATGGTCGGAGAAGGCGCGTTGCAATTTGCTTTGGATCAGGGGTTTACGCAGGAGAACTTGCTGACAGAGCGGGCTGAAAAGGCGTGGAAAGAGTGGGCCAAAGAAGCCAACTATAAACCCATTATCAATATAGAAAACCATGATACCATCGGCATGGTGGCTTTGGATGAGCATGGTAATCTATCAGGAGCCTGTACCACCAGCGGGTTGGCCTACAAAATGCACGGGCGGGTAGGGGACTCACCCATCATTGGGGCTGGTTTGTTTGTAGATAATGAAGTAGGGGCCGCCACGGCTACCGGTATGGGCGAGGCTATTATTAAGGTTTGCGGCGCCCATCTTATTGTAGAACTGATGCGCCAGGGTAATTCTCCCCAGGAAGCTTGTGAGAAAGCAGTACGGCGAATCTCAAAACAGAAAAATGCCAAAGACTTGCAGATTGGCTTTCTGGCGCTGAGCAAACAGGGCGATGTTGGAGCCTATAGCCTTCAGCCAGGCTTCAATTATGCACAATATGCCAACGGAACTAACGGGATGAAAGATGTAAGCAGTTTTTACTCCTAATTTGTCAATGTTTTTTCGGAAAATTGCGTTGTAGAAGCAAATCAAGAGCAACGCACCAATATCATGTCCACAAAATTAGCGCAATACGTAGGTATTAGTTTTTTCGTTTTTCTCCTAGCCTGTACCTCGCAGGAGACTTATCAGATACCGGAAGCCCCGGCCTTTGATGAAGAGTATTATGCCTACGCGCTGGCTTCGGTCGACGAGATTATTCAGGATGACCCGGACAATGCTGAGGCTTACTATCGGCGGGCCGAGCTTTTGCTGCAGCAAAATAAAACTAATAATGCCCTGGCCAGTATCCGTAAGGCAATTGAAATAAATAGTGATATGCCACTATATCATCTGGCAAACTCCAGAGCTCTACTACAGAAGGGGCAGAATCGAGAAGCGGTTCGGGCAGCGAAAGTGGCTCAAAGCAAAGGCGCGCCATTGGTAGAAGTGTACGATATTCTGGCCGAAGCTAGCATGAAAAGCAATTACTACGAAGATGCTATTCTATATAGTGATAGCGCCTCATCCTACGCTCCTAAAAATTCTCGTAACTATTATCGTAAAGGCAAAGCGCAGGTTATGCTGGAGGACACGCTGGCCGCTGAAAAGAATTTGTTAAAAAGCCTGGAGTTGGGTGAGGATGCAGTAGAAGTCTACGGTGTGCTGGTAGACTTTCACATGAATACCGGAAACTATGAGCGGGCTAAATCTTTTATGGATGAGATGCTTACGCAGCCCGGAGCAAAAACTGACAGTCGGATGCTGTTGCAGCAAGCTAAGATTTTATTGCGTACCGGCTACGAAGACAGTGCCCGTGCTGTTCTGTATCGGTTAAAACAGGTGCCATCCGTAAATAATATCGCTGTTTTTCGTGAGCTACAGGAATTGCACTATCAAAACCGAATATTTGATTCATCTCTCTACTATGCTCAACAAATACTTGATCGTCAGCCTTCGGATAAACAATCGATGATTACTGTAGCCCGAATTCATGATCGCCGCCGGAACTATTCGTCAGCTATTCGCCAGTATGAAGCCATTCTGGAGTTAGATTCGCTGCAACAGCAAAGTATTCATCAAATTGCCCGGCAGGAGCTTGATGATCTGCGGGGAAAAGTTGCATATTTGTGGAAAAAGAAGCAGGAAGAGGAGTTTCAGCGAATGAAGCAGGGAGTGCCTGCCATCAAATCTCTGGCTCCGGAAGAACCTAACCCTTAATTATGGCCGAAGAAATTAATATTACATTACCTGACGGAAGTAAACGACAATACCAACCTGGAGTAACCGGACTTGAAATTGCCCAGAGCATAAGCGAAGGATTAGCGCGCAATGTATTAGCCGCTAAAGTGAATGGCGAAGTTTGGGATGCCTTTCGTCCTATTGACCAGGATGCTCAGGTGCAACTCTTAACCTGGAATGATCAGGAAGGAAAGTCCGCTTTCTGGCACTCATCAGCTCACCTGTTAGCCGAAGCTTTAGAAGCGTTGTATCCCGGAGTAAAGTTCGGTATCGGGCCACCTATTGCGAATGGTTTTTACTACGATATAGACTTGGGTGATCGTACCTTAGGCGAAGATGATTTGCCGAAGATCGAGGCAAAAATGCAGGAGCTGGCCCGGGAGAAAAATGAATATACCCGCAAACCCGTCAGCAAATCGGATGCTTTAGACTATTTCACCAAAAAAGGTGACGAATATAAACTGGAGCTCATCCGCGATCTGGAGGATGGAAAAATCACCTTTTATCAGCAAGGTAACTTTGTTGATCTTTGCCGGGGGCCTCATATTCCTAATACCGGTTTTATCAAAGCGGTGAAGCTCATGAATGTGGCCGGTGCCTATTGGCGAGGTAATGAGAAGAATAAACAACTTACCCGGATTTACGGTATTACTTTTCCCAAACAGAAGGAGCTTAAAGAATATCTGGAACTACTGGAGGAAGCCAAAAAGCGGGACCACCGTAAGTTAGGCAAGGAGCTGGAACTCTTTACTTTTTCTGAAAAAGTAGGTCAGGGGCTGCCTCTCTGGCTTCCGAAAGGAGTAATTCTGCGAGAGCGGCTAGAAAACTTTCTTCGTAAAGCCCAACAAAAAGCCGGGTATCAACAGGTTATTTCACCCCATATTGGGCATAAAAATTTATATGTTACCTCTGGGCACTACGAAAAATACGGTAAAGATTCTTTTCAGCCGATTCATACTCCCAATGAAGGTGAAGAGTTTCTGTTGAAACCTATGAATTGTCCGCATCACTGCGAGATTTACCAGGCGCGCCCTCATTCATATAAAGAACTACCACTGCGCTATGCTGAATTTGGTACAGTATACCGTTACGAGCAAAGTGGCGAGTTGCACGGATTAACCCGCGTACGGGGCTTTACCCAGGATGATGCGCACATATTCTGTCGTCCCGATCAACTCAAAGATGAGTTTAAAAAGGTAATTGATCTGGTACTGTATGTATTTGGGGCACTAGGCTTTGAAGATTTTACCTCTCAGATTTCCCTGCGTGATCAGGAAGACCGTTCTAAATATATTGGTAGCGATGAAAACTGGGAGCTGGCTGAACAGGCTATTGTTGAAGCAGCTACCGAGAAAGAGCTAAAAACGGTTACCGAATACGGAGAAGCAGCTTTTTACGGACCTAAGCTGGATTTTATGGTAAACGACGCGCTTGGGCGACAATGGCAACTGGGAACCATTCAGGTGGATTACAATTTGCCCGAACGTTTTGATCTTACCTACATCGGAGCTGATAACCAGAAGCACCGTCCGGTCATGATTCACCGGGCGCCGTTTGGGTCTATGGAGCGCTTTGTTGCTATTTTACTAGAGCATACTGCTGGTGATTTACCGCTATGGCTGGCACCTGAGCAAGTGGCCATCCTTCCCATCTCAGAAAAATACAGTGCTTACGCCGATCAGGTGATGGCTACTTTGGAAGAGCAGGATATCATTGGGTCGGTAGACAATCGCGATGAGAAAATTGGCCGGAAAATTCGGGATGCTGAGGTTACTAAAATACCATTTATGCTTATTGTAGGTGAGAAAGAAGAGGCTTCTCAGGCGGTTTCGGTACGCCGTCATGGGCAGGGAGATGTTGGCAGCTACACGCTTCCTGACTTCATTACCTACTTTCAGAATCAGCTATAAATATAGATGGTACCAAACACTCTAAACTTTTTACCGTTGATTATTGTATAAATAAGGCAGTTTTATTGGATACACCGATTAATTGCTGATATTTGCATGTTCATACTATTCACAAAAAAAGGAGGTAACTATTAGCAAATTTAAGAGACGAAGAGGTCCCGTAAAACGCGAGGAACCTTATCGAGTCAATAGTAGAATCCGCGCATCCTACGTTAGGGTGGTCGGGGAGAATGCCGATAATGAGATTCATGACATTAAAGAGGCGTTACAGATGGCTCAGGAACAGAGCCTGGATTTAGTCGAAATATCACCTTCGGCCGATCCGCCCGTTTGTAAAATTATTGACTACTCGAAGTTTAAATACGAGCAGAAGAAGAAGCAAAAGGAAATAAAGGCGAAGTCACAGAAAACCGTCGTGAAGGAAATTCGCTTCGGTCCCAACACCGATGATCATGACTTTAATTTTAAATTAAAGCATGCCCAAGGGTTTCTGAAAGATGGCGCTAAAGTAAAAGCCTACGTGCATTTTGTCGGACGCTCCATTGTATTTAAAGAGCGAGGAGAGATGTTGTTACTTCGTTTTGCCCAGGCATTAGAAGAAGAAGCTAAAGTAGAAGAGATGCCAAAAATGATGGGAAAGCGAATGTTTTTAATGTTAGCTCCTAAATCAATAAAAAAGACATAATTAATATTCAATAGATTTTGGAGATCCTGTTGCTTTAGGGAACTAAATCCCCAAGCAACAGGATTTCTTATGTTTAATTCAATTAAATAGTGTAACGATGCCGAAAGCAAAAACGAAGTCAGGAGCAAAAAAACGCTTTAAACTGACTGGTACGGGCAAAATCAAGCGTAAGCATGCGTTCAAAAGTCACATTTTGACTAAAAAAGAAACGAAGCAAAAGCGCGGCCTCACGCACATGACCCTGGTTCATCCATCGGACAAGGATCGCGTGAAGAAGATGCTCAACCTTTAAGTATTCATTGGTTTTAAGATTTAACCCGAGGTTTGGTTCTAAGAACTTTCCGTCACCAAACATCAAAAAACAAAAACAAAAATGCCTAGATCAGTAAACAATGTGGCGTCAAGAGCACGCCGAAAAAAAGTTCTCAAGCAAGCCAAAGGCTATTGGGGACGTCGTAGTAACGTCTGGACCGTTGCTAAGAATGCGGTTGAAAAAGGGATGGTTTATTCCTACCGCGACCGTAAACAAAAGAAACGCGAAATTCGTGGCTTATGGATTCAGCGTATCAATGCCGGAGTGCGCGAGTATGGTCTGTCATATTCCCAATTTATGGGAGCCATCAAAACGGCTGGTATTGATCTAAACCGGAAGGTGCTAGCCGACTTAGCCATGAATCATCCTACGGCTTTCAAGGCTATCGTAGAGAAGGTAAAATAAACTACCTGTTACACTTATATAGTTAAAGCCCTTTTACTAAAAGGGCTTTTTTTATGGCTCATAGTTTCTTGGATGTAATCTCAAGTTGTGCTGGCACGCTTTATCCGCTTCAAAACATCTCAACTCAAATTCCTGGGTAAGTCTCTACCACTGGTTGTATGGTTACTGACAGATCATTAAATTGTCGGAACTTTACAACAACCTAACGCTGCTACAGCAGAGAATTTCGCTAGTTAAGCGGTCTTTCAATGCTAAAGTAGTGTGCAAGTACCTACTCATGAACCTTACCACTCAGGCCTTTCTGGCTGTACTCCCTATTTTAATAGCCGCATCGTTATTGATCGGGTGGCGCTGGCCAGCAAAACGAACCATGCCCATCGTCTATATTCTCACCATTCTGATCGCTATCATTGGTTGGGACATGTCTGTGCTCAATGTGATTGCTTCTACCATACAAGGCCTGTTTATCACTTTTGACATTCTGTACATTATCTTTGGCGCTATTCTGTTGCTCAATACCCTCAAGTATTCAGGGGCAATCAGTGCAATACGAAGTGGGTTTCTGGATATTAGCCCGGACCGGCGGGTGCAAGTGGTCATCATTGTATGGTTGTTTGGCGCTTTCATTGAGGGGGCAGCGGGGTTTGGCACTCCGGCAGCCATTACAGCACCGTTATTACTAGCCTTGGGCTTTCCGGCTCTGGGGGCGGTCATGCTAGGTATGATGGTGCAGAGTACACCGGTAACCTTTGGGGCAGTGGGTACGCCCATTTTGGTAGGAGTGAGCGGTGGTTTAGCTGGACCGCAGGTTGATGCTCATTTGGCAGAGATTGGTGTGTCCTTTCCCGAGTACATCCAGTTAGTCACAACCCGGGTAGCCATCTTGCATACCATCGTGGGAACGGCTATGCCATTGTTCATGTGCGTTATGATGACTCGCTTCTTCGGTAAAAATCGTTCCTGGACAGAAGGGCTATCAATTGCGCCTTTTGCTCTGTTTGGTGGATTAGCCTTCACCATTCCCTACCTGCTTACTGGCATATTGTTGGGACCGGAGTTTCCCTCGCTGCTGGGGGCGCTCATTGGTTTAGCCATAGTTACTTTCGCTGCCCGACGCGGTTTCCTGGTACCCGCTAAGACTTGGGATTTTCCGCCTGAGCAGGAGTGGCCTGCGATGTGGATGGGTAAATTACGCGTGAACTTGGATCAGGAGAACTCTTCATATATGCATCTGGCTCGGGCCTGGATGCCCTATTTGGTGGTGGCCATATTGTTGGTATTGTCGCGCTTACCTCAGTTACCAATCAAGAACCTTCTAACGTCAGTGCAAATACAATGGAATGACATCTTCGGGAGCAGCATTGCGGCCAGTAGCACTCCATTATACCTACCTGGCACTATGTTGATTTTGGCTGTGGTGGTTACCTATTTCCTTCATCACATGAAAAAAGAGGCTTTGAGATCAGCGCTGAATGAGTCGGGAAAGTTAATAATGGGAGCTGGGTTTGTGCTACTATTTACAATTCCTATGGTGAGAGTGTATATTAACAGTGGCATGAACACTTCTGGACTTACCAGTATGCCCATTGCTATGGCAGAGTGGGTAGCGCATTATGTAGGAACAGTATGGCCGGTTTTTGCACCTTCTATAGGAGCACTCGGTGCTTTTATAGCCGGAAGTAATACTGTAAGTAACCTTATGTTCAGTTTGTTTCAGTTTGGTGTGGCGACCAATCTTGCATTGCCATCCGCCTTAGTGGTAGCCTTGCAGGCCGTAGGGGCCGCTGCCGGGAATATGATAGCCATTCATAATGTAGTAGCAGCCTCAGCTACAGTCGGTCTGCTGGGACAAGAAGGAAATGTGTTGCGTAAAACTATGATACCAACCCTTTACTATATACTACTAACGGGCATACTGGGCTGGGTGGCAATACAGATGTTTGTGCAGGTCTGATTAGTGGGAGCCCGCCACGGGTTGCCGAGTTTTTGTAGAGATAGATTCTGCTTCTATGAAAATACGTTTCACTTCTGGATAAGCCGTTCGAATGTTATTCTCAATTCTATCTACAGCATGCGCGATTTCATCAGCAGACAATTCGGGTTTAAATTCCACATTTACTGCCAATAGCACTTCTTTCGGGCCAAAATGCATGGTTAACGGATCTTGTATCTTGGCTACTGATGCATCATCTAACATAATATTTTTCAGGCCGTCAAACACACTTGGGGCTACCCCTTCGCCTAGTAATAAACCTTTGCTTTCATTGGCTAACAAGATGGATACTGATCCTAAAATTAAACCGATAATAACAGAGGCGACACCATCCAAGTAGGGATTCTCCAGGGCATGGCCTAAATATACTCCCAGGAAAGCAACTACAACTCCTAAAAGAGCAGCAGTGTCCTCAAAAATAACCACAAATATAGATGGGTCTTTGCTGGCACGAAGTCTCTTAATGAAACCTATGTTCTTTTCTTTTTTTAGAGCACGGTAAGCAATAGTCCAGGCCACACTTTCAAAAACGAAGGCTAACCCTAATACTATATAGTTCCATAAAGGGTCAGAAATGGGCTCCGGATGCTTTATGTGAACAATGCCTTCGTAGATTGACATACCTCCCCCTAGTGCGAAAAGCAAAATAGCAACGATCAACGACCAGAAATACAGTTCTTTTCCGTAGCCGAAAGGGTGCTGAGGATCAGCAGGCCGGGTGCTTCGCTTGATACCGAGCAACAAGAGAAGCTGATTGCCAGTATCTACCATAGAATGGATGCCTTCCGATAACATAGCAGAACTGCCAGTAAATGCTGAAGCAACAAATTTAGAGACGGCAATGGCGAAATTGGCGACTAATGCACCATAAATAGCTGACTTTGATGAACCTGAGGCCATAGGCGTTTGCGGTTAGAAAGATGAAAAAATATATTGATAGACTAGCCTTTCATTTAAGAGGTTCAGGAGAAAATTGTTCAGTACTTGTTCAAAAAATCATGAGTATCAATTGCTGTTTGCTTAGTTAAGCACCAACGTTAGAGAATGCTTGAGAAGTTGATCAGAATCTTGGCTGTCATTTTACTTTTCCTAAACTTTTGTAACTTACCGGTCATCGTATCTTTAATTTTTTATACACAACCTACATATGGCAAATTACGCTGAATTAAACCCCAGCCACCGAGTTTTAATGGGGCCTGGACCCAGTGATGCTCACCCCCGGGTACTCAAAGCAATGTCAACCCCGCTGATCGGTCACCTGGACCCTGAGTTTTTAACGATCATGGACGAGATCAAAGCCATGACCCAAGCTACTTTTCAAACCAAGAACCCACTTACCTTTGTTGTTTCAGCACCAGGTAGCGCCGGTATGGAAACCTGCCTGGTCAACCTATTAGAGCCTGGCGATGAGGCGCTAATTTGCGTTCATGGAGTATTTGGTAACCGAATGGCGGATATTGTAGAGCGCTGTGGAGCGAAACTGATTCGGATAGATGCTCCCTGGGGACAGCCCATAGATCCGCAGCAAGTAAAAGATGCTCTGGAAACCTGCCAGCCTAAACTAGTCGCCATTGTACACGCCGAGACCTCTACCGGAGTGCTCCAGCCTCTGGAAGAAATAAGCAAACTAACCCATGACGCCGGTGCTTTATTTGTTGTTGATGCGGTCACATCCTACTGCGGCACTGATTTGAAGGTGGATGAGTGGGGCATTGATGCCATTTATTCCGGTTCCCAGAAATGCTTAAGTGCACCCCCCGGTCTATCTCCCGTTTCGTTCAGCGAGCGAGCCGTAGAAGCTCTAGACCAGCGAAAAACCAAAGTGCAAAGCTGGTTTCTGGATTTAACGATGGTAAAGAATTATTGGGCGGGAGCCAAAAGAGCGTACCATCATACGGCCCCTATCTCAGCCATGTTTGCTATGCGCGAAGCATTACGGCTGGTATTAGAAGAAGGGTTGGAAGAGAGATTTCAACGTCATCAGCGAAATCACCTGCTATTGCGGGAAGGATTAGAATCTCTGGGCTTTTCGTTTATCGTAGATCCTCAGTATAGGTTGCCAATGCTTAACGCCGTTAAGTTACCAGATGGCATGGATGATGCAACGGCACGCAAGCGGCTGCTGGACGAATACAATATCGAAGTTGGGGGAGGGCTAGGCGATTTTGCCGGTAAAATATGGCGTATCGGTTTAATGGGCCATAGCAGCTCGCCTAACCATGTTAATATGCTGTTGGGAGCTCTTCGAGAAATGACCCGATGAACAAATCCGCCGAAGCAACGTCGCTGGTTCAGTCATTGAAAGTAGGAATCAAGGGTGACGTTTTAACTGATGAGTACAGTCTCGGTCTTTACTCAACCGACGCCAGTGTGTATCAAATTCGCCCATTGGTAGTGGTATTGCCTAAAAATGCTGATGATGTAAAAGTGGCTTTGAAAGAAGCTCAAGTGCATGGTGTGACTGTATTACCTCGTGGAGGAGGCACCAGTCTGGCCGGTCAAACCACCGGAAAATCTATGGTGCTGGATTTTTCCAAATATATGAATCAGATTCTGGAGGTAAACCAGGAGGAGCGGTGGGTGCGTGTGCAGCCGGGTGTGGTGCGCGATGTACTGAACGATCACCTGCAATCGTTACAGCTGCATTTTGCCCCGGACCCTGCCACTTCCAGCCGAGCGAATGTTGGCGGGATGGTAGGAAATAACTCTTCCGGTACCAAGAGTATTTTGTATGGTAAAACTGTCGATCACGTGCTGGAAGCACAGGTAATACTGGCCGATGGTACTCCAATGCATTTAAAAAGCTGCTCACCCGATGAGTATCTGCAGAAGATAGCTCAGGGAGGTAAAGAAGGCGAAATCTACCAGCGCTTTAAAGAAATCGTGGAAACCCATCGAGAAGAAATCGAGTTGCGATTCCCCAAGGTAATGCGCCGGGTAGGGGGGTATAATCTGGATGAATTCATTAGCACCGATCACTGGAACCTCAGCAAGCTTATCACCGGTAGCGAAGGAACATTGGCCACTACGCTGGAACTAAAGCTTAATCTAGAGCCCCTTCCTACGTTTAAGTCAGTTTGTGTCGTGCAT
Organism: Roseihalotalea indica; assembly: GCF_022458895.1. The sequence continues at coordinate 468,177 of NZ_JAINFL010000005.1, forward strand.
TTCAATACCGTGCTGGAGGCGATCCAGGCGGTAGAGCCTATGCTGAAATACACCCCGGCAGCTATAGAAATTCTGGATAGCACCGTAGTAGAACTAAGCCGGAGCAATCTGACTACCCAGCGAAGTTGCCATTTCATTGAAGGCCACCCCGCTGCCATTCTGATTGTAGAGTTTTACGGAGATGATGCCGAGGAAGTGCTAACGCGCCCCAAACAAATGGTTGAGGAACTGAAAAGCCTCGGCATGGGCTACGCCTACCCCTTGTTTCCCGAAGGAAAAAATTACGATGACGTCTGGCTGATTCGTAAGAAAGGGTTAGGCCTGATGTTGGGCATTAAGGGAAATAAAAAACCATTGCCTTTCATCGAGGATGCCGGTATTCCCACCCCTTACTTGCCAGAATACATTGACCGAGTACTGAAAATATGCGAGAAGCATGATACAAAAGTAGCCATGTACGCCCACGCTAGCGTAGGGGTCATACACGTGCGGCCAATTCTGGATTTACGTTTGGCAGAAGACATTGAGCGTTTTCAGAAAATTGCCGATGAAACCTTCGAGCTGGTAAAAGCTTACGGTGGCTCCTGGAGTGGAGAACACGGCGATGGTCTAGTGAGAAGTGCTTACAACGAAAAGTTCTTTGGAACAAAGATTTACCAGGCCTTCCGCGAGATCAAACACCTCTTTGACCCCGAAAACCGGATGAACCCCGGTAAAATTGTGGATGCTCAGCCCATCACCGAAAATCTTCGTTACGGTGCTTCGTACCATGATCGTCCGGTGAATGCGGAGTATCAATATCGGCATGATGAGAGTTTTGAGAATGCGGTGCACATGTGTACCGGGGTAGGAGAGTGTAGAAAGATGCTAGGCGGAACCATGTGCCCCAGTTTCAAAGCTACCCGGGATGAAGAACATTCTACCCGAGGGCGGGCCAATGCCCTGCGTCTGGCTATGTCCGGGCAACTAGATCAGGAAGGCATCAGTAGCCAGCGGCTGCATCAGGTAATGGATCTTTGTCTTTCGTGCAAAGCATGCAAGTCGGAGTGTCCGAGTAATGTAGATATGGCGAAGCTGAAAAGCGAGGTAACGCAACAATACTATGATCAGCACGGCAGCACCTTACGAGACCGGATGATCCGAAGCTCTTCGGACATAGCAGCAAAATTTAGTGGTAACTGGGCCAAGGGAGTGAACGCCATTCAGAAAAATCCGGTCTTTCGGAGTGCGCTGGAAAAAGTAGCGGGGTTTGATAAGCGACGAACGTTACCGGAAGTAGCGTCACAGAGCTTTGCTCAATGGTACGCCCGGCATGCAACGCCAGCGCAGCCAGGAGCTAAAAAAGTAGCTTTGTTTGCCGATACCTATCTTAACTACCATGAACCTCAGATTGGTATTGCCGCCTATCAGTTATTGACCAGCTGTGGTTATGAGGTGTTACTGGCGGAGGCAGGTTGCTGCCAACGTCCTAAAATATCTCATGGGTTTTTACGAGAGGCTAAAAAAGAAGGATTGAAAACAGCGCAGAACCTGGATGACTATCTTACGCAAGGTATTCCGGTAGTAGTCTGCGAACCTAGCTGCGCCTCTGCTCTGACCGATGATATACCTGATTTGATCACCGATGGGGATTTATCTTTACGGCTTGAGAAAGGGGTATGGATGATTGATAAGTTCCTGCATCACGAACGTGCTCAGGGGCGGCTGAAGGTGGAACTGATATCTTCTGAACCGGAAATCCTGTTGCACGGGCACTGCCATCAGAAGGCACTATATGGCACTCAGGCGATGAAACAGTTATTGGAGGAAAATGGCGAATTCCGTATAAACGAGGTGGATTCAGGCTGTTGTGGTATGGCAGGTTCGTTCGGCTACGAAAAAGAACATTACGAACTCTCAGAGAAAATAGGTAGTTCAATCCTGTTTCCCGCCGTGAAAGCAATGAATTCTCATACGCAGCTAGTAGCCTGCGGATTTAGCTGCCGTCATCAGATTGAGCACTTTACTGGTAAAAAAGCAAAGCACTGGGTAGAGGTAGTTCAGGTAAAAAATGGAAAACAAAAAACAGAATAACCCGATAAAGATAGAGTCGTCTCGAGGTTATTTGTAATTTTACCCCAAATTATTGTCTATGGGAGTTCGCTCTATTTTGAGTAAGCCGTTAGCTGCCTGGGTGGTACGACAGCAAAAAAGCTGGAGTATGGCTCCGGAGAAATCGCAGGATCAGGTACTGGAAAATTTATTGAACGGGGTAAAGTCAACCCTTTTTGGAAAGGATCACCATCTCTCTGAGGTTCGAACCTACGAAGAATTTAAACAGGCTGTTCCAATTCGCGATTATGAGGATTTAAAACCTTATATCAACCGGATTGTAGGCGGCCGGTCCGACGTGCTCTGGCCCGGTAAACCAGCTTACTTCGCTAAAACCTCGGGTACAACATCGGGGGCTAAGTATATTCCAATCACCAAGGAGTCTATTCCTAATCATATTAATTCTGCTCGAAACGCCCTGCTCAGCTACGTGCATGATACCGGTAATTCTGCTTTTCTGGATGGAAAACTGATTTTCCTATCGGGTAGTCCTACGTTGGAAGAAAAAGGCGGCGTGCCTTTGGGCCGGTTGTCAGGTATTGTAAACCACCACGTACCAGGGTACTTGCGAACCAACCAAATGCCTTCCTACGAAACCAACTGTATTGAAGACTGGGAAACGAAACTGGGACGTGTTGTAGAGGAAACTATAGATCAGAATATGACGCTCATTTCGGGTATTCCTCCCTGGGTTCAGATGTACTTCGACTGGCTGATTGAGCGCACCGGGAAGCCCATTAAAGATATCTTCCCCAATTTCTCGGTACTGGTGCATGGTGGAGTAAATTATTCGCCCTATCGGCAAAAAATGATCGAGTCCATCGGAAAGCCCATTGACAGTATTGAGACTTATCCTGCCTCGGAAGGCTTTATCGCCTACCAGGATTCCCAATCAGCCGAAGGCTTACTTTTGCTGGTGGACAGTGGAATCTTATTTGAATTTATCCCGACTGACCAGTACTTTGATGATAACCCGCCTCGGCTCTCCATTCACGATGTGGAAGTAGGAAAAAATTATGCCCTGGTGATTAATAGTAATGCCGGGCTGTGGGGTTATTCCATTGGCGATACGGTGAAATTTGTATCCAAATATCCTCACCGTATTGTGGTAACGGGGCGAATCAAGCACTTTATCTCTGCCTTTGGCGAACACGTGATTGCCGAAGAAGTTGAGAACGCCATGAATCATGCGCTGGCAAAGTTTCAGGAAACCGAGGTCGTTGAGTTTTCCGTAGCCCCCCAGGTTAACCCCTCCGAAGGACTTCCTCTGCACGAATGGTACGTGGAATTTGCCCAACCGCCAGCGGACTTACCAGCTTTTGAGCAAACGCTTAATGATCATTTACAGAAACTGAATCCTTACTATGATGATCTGATCTCCGGCCATATTTTACGAAATTTAAAAGTCATCCCTTTACAAAGAGAGGCGTTTCGGCGTTATATGAAATCTCAAGGTAAGTTAGGAGGCCAGAATAAAGTACCACGTTTAGCAAATGATCGTATATTAGCCGATGGTTTGCAACCCTTTGTCCTTTGATAGCGATGACTGAAATCGCATGAAACAACAAAACTCAGAAACAAGACATATCGCCATTCTTGGCTCTACCGGCTCTATCGGCACGCAGGCACTGGAAGTCATTCAGCAGCACCCGGATCGGTTTACGGTAGAAGTGCTTACTGCTCACCAAAATGCCGATTTGCTCATTCAGCAAAGTCTCAAATTCAAGCCGAATACGGTCGTAATCGTCGATGAGGGGCAGTACGATAAAGTGCAGGATGCTCTTGATCCACACGACATTAAAGTGTTTGCCGGAGCAAATGCGCTGGCTTCAGTAGCCACGATGGAAAGTATTGATTTGGTGTTAACCGCTACCGTGGGTTACGCTGGATTACTACCTACAATCAAAGCTATTGAAGCCGGAAAACACATCGCACTGGCGAATAAAGAGACATTGGTAGTAGCCGGAGAGCTGATCACCAAACTGGCCCGGCAGAATGGAGTAAATCTGTATCCGGTAGATTCCGAACACTCCGCCATCTTTCAGTGTCTGGTAGGAGAATTTCATAACCCCATTGAAAAGATTATTCTCACCGCTTCAGGTGGGCCTTTCCGGGGGAAGACCAGGAAAGAATTGGCCGAGGTAACCAAAGCTCAAGCACTCAAACATCCTAATTGGGAGATGGGAGCTAAAGTGACTATAGATTCAGCCACACTGATGAATAAGGGACTGGAGGTGATGGAAGCTAAGTGGCTATTTAATGTGCAGCCCGAGCAGATTGAGGTGGTGGTTCATCCGCAGTCTATTGTCCACTCCCTGGTACAGTTTCAGGATAGCTCGATCAAGGCGCAACTCGGTTTACCAGATATGCGATTACCTATTCAGTTTGCTCTGGGTTACCCGGAACGCTTACCTTCCGACTTTCCCCGTTTCAGCTTCCTTGATTACCCCGAACTAACCTTTGAACGTCCAGATACCGACACTTTTCGTAATTTAGCATTGGCCTATCAGGCAATGGAACGAGGGGGAAATATGCCGTGTATATTAAATGCAGCAAACGAAATTGCTGTTTCCGAATTTTTGCGAGATAAACTTGGTTTTCTAAGCATGTCTGATGTAGTAGAAGCCTGTTTAACAGAAATTCCCTACATCGCTCATCCTGCCTATGAGGATTATGTTAATACAGATAAAGAAACACGAATTAAAGCACTAGAATTAATCAAATAGTTGATGGAAGGTTTAATTATGGCCGCCCAGTTATTATTGGGCTTATCAATTTTAGTCGGCTTGCATGAGCTGGGCCACCTGCTAACGGCCAAGCTGTTCGGTATGCGGGTAGAGCAATATTACATCGGTTTTCCTCCAAAAATCTTTGGATTTCGATATGGCGAGACTGAATATAATCTGGGAGCAGTTCCACTAGGAGGTTTTGTGAAAATCTCGGGAATGGTTGATGAATCACTGGATACCAAAAACCTGAGTGAAGAGCCCCAACCCTGGGAGTTTCGCTCTAAACCAGCCTGGCAGCGCCTGATTGTGATGATGGGTGGTATCATCGTAAACGTGATAACCGGGATTGTAATCTTCATTCTGCTGACTTACCAATTTGGTGATACCTATATTCCTCGCGAAGAAGTTGTGAAAAACGGTATTGTGGCCTATGAACTGGGCGAAGAAATTGGTCTACAGACCGGAGATAAGATACTGAAGGTAAATGGTGAGGATTATGTCAAATTCTCTGATTTAACTAGTCCGAATGTATTGTTAGCTAATAAGGCGTACTATACGGTAGAGCGAAATGGAAATACTGTTGATGTACCGATTCCCACCGGGTTTCTGGATAAATACTCTGACAAAGAAGCTGCCTCTCAGTTTATGAGTGTTCGCCTATTGCCCGAGGTAAGCCGGTTGGAAAAAGGCGGAAATGCCGAAAAAGCCGGGTTAGAAGTGGGAGATCAGATTGTTTCGGTGGCCGGTCAGGACATTGTTTTCTTCGATGAGATGCAGAAAATTCTGTCAGAAAAGAAGGGAGAAACAGTTGACCTTAGAGTGCTAAGAGCAGATAATTCAGAAACTGAGAGCACCATGCGCCAGCCGGTTACTCTGCAGGTACAGGTTGATGAAGATGGGATGATAGGACTAGCTAACAAACTCTGGAACCTTGATCAGGTTGATTATACCTTTGCCCAGGCAATCCCTGAGGGAGCTAAAGAAGCTTTCAGCGTAGTCTGGATTAATATTCAGGCATTAGGTAAAATCTTCAAAGGCGAAGTATCCGCTTCCAAGTCACTGAGTGGGCCTATCGGCATCGCGCAGATCTTCGGTGGTGAGTGGGACTGGGTGCGCTTCTGGCGTATTACGGGTTTGCTGTCTATGGTATTAGCCTTTATGAACTTCCTGCCTATTCCAGCCCTGGATGGCGGACACGTAGCATTTTTGAGCTATGAGATAATTTCGGGAAGGAAGCCTTCAGACAAGTTCCTGGAAGGAGCTCAAAAAGTAGGAATGGTTTTATTACTAACCCTGATGACCTTCGCCATCTTCAACGATATCTTTAAGGTATTCTTTTAGACGATATTAAAAAGGTGTGAGTCCGAGAATGAAAATAAGGGGCTGAGCCTGGTGCAAAAAGTAAGGAAGTTGAAGGTTGGGTAAGTTACAAGCAGTTCATAATATCAGCAGGTAACCTACCAAGGTGGCTCTAAGCATGCCGTAAAGTGTTAAGCACAGTCAGCCACTTAACAATTGAACAACTAACAATTACTCCTTCACAATATTAAACTCGACCCGGCGGTTGAGTTTTTTATCTGCATCGGTAACCTCTTTTACTATAGGCTTGGCACTTCCGTAGCCAATGGCTTCAACTCTAGATTCTTCCACATGCCCAAAGTAAACCAAGTATTCTTTGATAGCATCAGCCCGGTCCTGAGATAGTTTGAGATTAAGGTCAGGGTTGCCGTCAGAATCGGTATGGCCCTCAATGCTGAGTTTGATGGATGGGTTATCCAGCATGAAGTCGGCTATCTTGTCAAGGTCGCCGAACATTTCAGTTTTAAGTTCGGCTTTACCGTTATCAAACTCCATGTTTTGAAACTTTAGCCTACTGGAAATGGCGTTGGTCTCAAAGTTAAATTCCTGGTCTCCCGACAGGTAAAATATTTCCTCTAAACGGAAGAAATCTTCGCCCTGAATAATGAGAAGGTAACGGTTATTGTTAATCAACTCAAATGAGAAACTACCATCTTCTTTCAAAAACTTAGGAGACACTTCGATGCCGTTGTCCAGGTCAATAATTGAGACGATACCATTGTTAAACGGTTTACCACTTTCGGCGTCTTTTAATGTGCCCTTTAAACTTACCGTAGCCAGAGGTTGAGCCTCCATAGGCAATGGGAAGGAGTAAAGGTCAAGGTTGCCCATGTTGTCTTCCACCGAGCGTGAGTAGTATAGATTACTTGATTGCGCATCAATTGTAAAATAGAACTCGCTGCCTTCTCCATTTACCAGGGGACCAATATTTTTCGGTTCACCCCATATTGAATGGTACAGATATGATTTGTAGATATCATACTCCCCAAAATTTAGCAAGTGGCCGTTTGAGCTAAAATATAAGATCTGGTGCTGCGGGTGAAAAAATGGACTCACCTCGCTACCTCTGGTGTTTATTGTGGGGCCAATATTCAGGGGCGTTACCCACTCATTACGGCTGTTTTTGTAAGTATAATAAATGTCTGAAAGCCCAAAACCACCCAGTCGGTCGGAAGAAAAGAAAAGAGTATCACCACTAGGTGAGAGCGAAGGGTGAGAATCCCAGGAATTACTGTTAATGGGTTTACCCAGGTTTGTTGGTGTGCTCCAGGTGCCATCTTCCTGCCGATGGGCTACGTATAGATCGCAACTCCCAAAACCATCGGGTGCCATACAGCGGGAAAAATATAGCGTAGAGCCATCCGGACTAAGGCATCCGGAGCCCTCATTGTAAGGAGAATTGATATTTTCCAAAGGTTCAGCAGGAGTCCAGAAGCCATCTTCGTTATGGCTTAGCATCAAATCTTCGTTGTCAATGGTTTTAAAGCCCCTTTCTAATTTATTACGTTTAGAGGTGAACAGGAGCACATCATTGCTGGCGCTAAGTGAAGGGCCATAATCACCGGCTGAGGAGTTTATCTCATCACCCATGTTGAGATATACTCCTCTCGGGGGGCGAAGTGTATCAATTTCTTTTCGGTACTCAACTAACTCATAATAGTACTCCAGTGGAACATAATCCTCCTTCTTATCATTTTGATATTGGTCCAGGTTCTGGCGAGCCATTTTGGCGGTCATGCCATCAGTATAATGCTTTAGTACCAATTTGTATAACTTAACAGCTGTGAGAGTATCGTGCCGAGCCTCTTCTAATTTTGCTAATTCCCAGAGTAGTTTGTTATCCTGAAAAAAGTTTTGAATACCGAAGTTTTTGACGTATTGGTATAACTCTGAGTATAAGGCAGAAGTATCTTGGGCCTGTGCCGCTTTCTGAATAGCTTCAAGCTTTTTATTTTGCCGGTAATACGTTATTCTGGAAAGATTCGGGAAAGAGAATAAGTCCTGAACTTTAGCAGGTACTGCATTTTTGGCAGTATCCTGAAGCGTAAAGGGGCTTTGAGCAGGCTTAATCTGACAGAATCCGGCCGTGTAAAGCAACATGGTGCCAACAAACAGTAATTTCTTTCGCATGCGTATGTTAATCCACTCTAAATCAACAACTAATGTGCAAAACTATGTAGGGTTGTAAGGTTTGCCTCAAGTTTACCGTAAAAAGGGGAAAGAACTTTAACTTGCATTTCAGAAATAAATTTTAAACTAACGGCTTGGCATAGGGATTGACATATATGTGTACCGCACTTGTTTTTGATAATGTACTGATACCATGCCAATATGGCAGGAACTAATATCATATATGAATAGTAACCTAAAAATAGACAGCTTTTTTATTGATCAATTTGACGATAGTGATGCCGATGATCTTATACAACTGGTAACAGCTGAAGATGAAGAGGATGATGAGGTCATAGATTTTCCGTCGGAACTATCCATTTTACCCATCCGAAATACCGTTTTATTCCCAGGAGTGGTAATTCCTATCACGGTAGGGCGAAAAAAATCAATTAAACTGGTTAAGCAAGCCTATAATGAAGGCAACCGGCTGATTGGTGTTATTGCTCAAAAAGATAACCAGGCGGAAGACCCAGACTCCAGCGAGGTATATAAGGTGGGAACGGTCGCTAAAATTATTAAGGTGTTGGTACTGCCCGACGGTAATACCACCATCATCATTCAGGGAAAAAAGCGCTTTAAAGTAAATTCTTTTGTTCGTGATGAGCCTTACTTGGTAGCTAATGTAAAATATCTGGATGAGAAGTTCCCATCTCGTGAGACAAAAGAAGTTCAGGCTCTTGTACAATCGTTGAAAGAGGCAGCAGCTAAAATTTTGCGGTTAAATCCGGAAATTCCGCAGGAGGCCCAACAAGCTCTGGAAAATATTGATAGTCCTAGTTTTCTAACTCATTTTTTGTCTTCAAATATTAATGTTGAAGTACGGGAAAAACAGAAACTGCTGGAGTTAAATGACGGAGAGGAACGGGCTAAGCTGCTGTTAGAATTCATGTTGAAGGATATCCAGCTATTGGAAATCCGGCATGAGATTCAAAGCAAAGTGCATTCTGATATTGATCAGCAGCAACGTGATTACTTCCTGCGCCAGCAAATGAAAGTGTTGCAGGATGAACTAGGCGACGGTGGCCTAGACCAGGAAGTAGAGAAGATGCGATTGAAAGGCGAGAAGAAAAAATGGACCAAGGATGTAGCCCAGCACTTCCACAAAGAACTGGACAAACTTTCTCGTATGAATCCGGCGGCCGCAGAATACCCTCTTACATTTAACTATGTAGAGTTTTTGCTAGATCTACCCTGGAAAGACTATACTACCGATAACTTTGACCTGAAACGGGCTCAGCGTATTCTGGATCGGGATCACTACGGTTTAGAGAAGGTGAAGGAGCGTATTATTGAGTACCTGGCCGTACTGAAATTGAAGAATGATATGAAAGGCCCAATCCTGTGTTTGTATGGCCCTCCGGGGGTGGGAAAAACCTCTTTGGGCCGATCTATTGCAGGGGCGCTCAACCGGAATTATACTCGAATGTCACTAGGTGGGGTTAGCGATGAAGCCGAAATTCGCGGGCACCGAAAGACTTACGTGGGAGCCATGCCTGGAAAAATTATCCAGAATATAAAGAAATCAAAGTCGGCCAATCCGGTATTTATTCTGGATGAAATAGATAAAGTACGATCTGATTTCCGAGGTGACCCTTCTTCTGCTCTGTTAGAAGTACTAGACCCCGAGCAAAATAGCACCTTCCTGGACAATTATCTGGAAGTTGATTACGATTTGTCTAATGTACTGTTTATCGCCACTGCGAACTCTCTCGACACCATCCATCCCGCCCTCCGCGACCGCATGGAGATCATTGACATCTCGGGGTACACGCTGGAAGAAAAAGTGGAAATTGCCAAACGCCACTTAATCCCAAAACAACGAAAGGAGCACGGCTTAACGGGTAAAGATATCTCCTTTGATAAAAAATCAGTGATCAGCATTGTTGAGAATTACACCCGAGAGTCCGGAGTTCGTAACCTGGAAAGAAAGATTGCGAATGTGGTTCGTAATGTGGCCAAATCGGTGGCTATGGAACAGGAGTATAACAAAAAGATTACTGAAGCCGAGGTGCGTCGCATTCTGGGAGCGCCCGTATTTGATAAAGAAAGTTATCAAGATAATGATTTTCCTGGGGTAGTTACTGGCTTGGCCTGGACTCAGGCCGGTGGTGAGATTCTTTTCATTGAAAGCAGCCTGAGCCGGGGTAAAGGTAAACTTACTCTTTCTGGCCAGTTAGGTGATGTGATGAAAGAATCAGCGATGACTGCTCTCTCATACCTAAAGTCTAAGGCAGAAGATCTGGGTATTCATTATAAGGTTTTTGAAAATTATGATCTTCATGTACACGTGCCGGCAGGTGCCGTACCAAAAGATGGGCCCTCAGCAGGTATCACTATGCTTACGGCAATGGCATCGGTCTATACCCAGCGGAAAGTAAAAGGAAAAATCGCTATGACCGGGGAGATCACATTGCGAGGAAAGGTAATGCCGGTGGGAGGTATCAAAGAAAAAATACTAGCCGCTCGTCGTGCCGGTATTAGCGAGATTATCTTATGTCAGAAAAACCGGAAAGATATCGAAGAGATTGATGCTCGTTATCTGAAAAACCTGAAAATTCATTTTGTAGACTCAGTGCGAGAAGTGCTGGATCTTGCGCTACTGAAATCGAAGGTAAAAAAACCATTAGAATTCGTAACGGCTTAAAACTTATTGGTTTATACTATTAAGATAAGTTTTTCAAGAACTAACGAATTAATGCGAGCGGATATCACCGATAGGGTTGGGTATCCGCTCGTTTATTTTGTAAATAAGAGTATATAATATCTGGTGCCTGCTTTAATTGAGAGTGGTTTTTTACTTATCTAAGATAAAATTTGAACAATCGTTAGTCTTAGAGGGTGAAAATTCGTATAATAAATACTAATTTTTTAAACTCTTGAAGACAGACACACCTACCTGGGCCAAATGGCTTTTTACGACAATCGCACTGCTCGGTGGGTTGTTTCTTTTACTTACCATCACCCTGAATTTCTGGATAGAACCGTTAGTAGAAAAAGCGGCCCGCCTGGGGTTACGGCAACTATCCGAGAATGGCTATCAAATAGATTTTCAAAAGCTTGATCTTAAACCGCTAACCAGAGAAATATCACTTCGAGATGTTAGCGTTTCCGTAGATTCTTCTCAACACTCTCGCTTTCTGGCTAAAGGCTCATTTGTGACTGGGCATCTGGATAAAATTGAGCTTAAGTTGGATAAATATCCTTACTGGGAGAGTGATCGCACGCTGTCGGTAACTAATATGCGCTTGGTGGGTCCGAATGTTGAGGTTCATCAGTCTGCTTTTAAGGAAGAAGAAGATAGTGTGGCACTTCCCGAAAATACCTTTAAGTTAATTCAGCCTTTCTTTGACTCGCTCTATATTGGTACAATAAGTGTTAAAGACGGGCAGGTTAAACGGATTTTGCAGGGTGATGATCAGCCGGATACATTAACGTTGCCCCCGGTCCAACTAACCATAAAAGACATTCTGCTTGATTCCTTAACCGCAGAAAAGAACAATGGCCTGCCTACGGTAGAGTCATGGGTAATGGATGCTGGTATATTTACATCAATTTCAAAAGACAGTTTATACACTTATTCAGTCGGCCACACCCATACCGATCTGATCAACGGCACTTTAGCTTTTAATGAAATACGGGTACAGCCCAACTTTGCGAAAGGAGAATTTGCTGCTCATATAGGTGAGCAGAAAGACCGGATGGAAGCATACATACATTCATTAGAGTTGGAAGATCTTCAGGTATCACAATTATCAAAAAAAGGTATGCTACTAGCACCACGAATGGTGATTGATTCTGCAACACTCTCAATTTTTAAAGACAAGCGGTTTCCACGCCCCATCGCAAAGCGTCTTCTGCTACAAGATATGCTTCATTCGATTCCGGTTATTTTTCAGATTGATACTATCTCTTTAGCATCGAGTCAGATTATGTATGAGGAAAAAAACGGATTTTCTGAGGAAGCGGGGCAGGTAGTTTTCGATCACCTATTCGCTACATTGTATGGTACTACGAATAACCCAAACGTTCATACAACGCTGCGAATTGATACCCGATCGAATTTAATGAGCGATGCCTTGATACAATTAAACATCCAGGTACCGTTGGGAAGCAAAAATGGGACGCATTACATATCCGGACGTCTGGATCGCATGCATCTGGAAAACTTAAATAGACTGCTAGAACCTGTAGCGTTTGCTTCTGTTAGAAGTGGTGTGGCCAATCTGCTTGATTTTTCGATGACGCTAAATGAACGATCCGCTACCGGAGAAGTGCGTTTTATATATAATGATTTAAAAGTCGATTTATTAAACCGAGAGAATCCCGATAATCCTGCCTTAAAAGAATTAATGGGAACATGGTTAGCCAATTGGTTTGTAGTAAAAACAGATAACCCTACTCGTAACCAACCATTACGAGTGGGCAATATCTATTTTGAGTACGATGGTAACCGGTCTGTTGTCAGTTACTGGTGCCAGGCTTTGTTGACAGGAATTAAAGAAAGTATTGGAGTACCTACTCCTGATACTCCAACAGCTTCTATTGAAACCACCCAGGACGAGGAGAAAGAAAATGCAGGCTTTTTGAAAAAACTATTTGGCAGCAACAAAGAATAATTTTTTGGTCAAGCCTGCTGTGAACGGGTAGACTCAGCTAGCAACTATGTATGATAGTAATTCACAATTCGCTATAGAATATTTAACGTTAATTGTGTTTTTCACATTATTATTTGTTTTAAAATAATATTTTGGCATAGTATTACTACTTCTTTTAGAAGAAATACAATTGTATGTTGTAATTTTGGGCTAGCTTACTAACTAGTAATACAATAATTTGAAAGTAAGTAGTCAGAAAATCGCCAAAGGAGTAGGGTGGGTAGCTGTAGCTTCATTCGGTAATCAGGTGCTCCGTCTTCTAGTAAAACTGATATTAGCCCGGTTGCTCTTGCCAGAAGACTATGGGCTCATTGGGATGGCTGTTATTTTTACTAACCTCATTCAGATCATAAGTGAGTTTGGTATGGGCTCAGCACTCATCCAAAAGAAAGAAGAGGAGTTATCTGAGGAGCATTTTACTACTGGTTTTTGGACAAATTTTGTTGTTTCAGTAGTTGGGTACATCATTATCACGCTAGTGCTGGCTCCGGTAGCCGTGTGGTTTTACGGTGAGCCGCAATTACGCTGGCTACTTCCGGTGATCGCAGTATCTATTGTGCTGGATGCTTTGTATTTGATTCCGAAGGTGAAGCTATCCCGGCAATTAGAGTTTCGCTCACAGGCTATTATTAATCTTATATCAGTCATTATTGCTGGCGGAGTATCAGTATATCTGGCTTTTGCGGGTTTTGGCGTCTGGTCGCTGGCGTATAACGGTATTATTGTTTCGGTTATTTCCGGAGTTTTATATTTTAAGGTAGTTCGGTGGCTGCCTACTTTTACATTTAGCAAAAAGGCTTTTAAAAGTTTATTTAACTTCGGAGGCTATGTGCTGGTTGAACGCATTTTTTACTTTCTGACCAATAATATTGACTATTTGCTTATTGGAAAGCTTATTGGCAGCAACGCACTGGGATTGTATACTTTAAGCTTTATTCTGACAGACACCTTTCGTACTAAGTTAATGAATACCTTCAATAAGGTATTATTTCCGGCGTACTCCAGCATGCAAGGCAATCAGGGTGAGTTAAAGAAGTATTACCTGGGGGTTGTTCATTTAAATGCAAATGTGCTTATCCCAGTAATGGCAATTTTTATTGCGATGGCAGAACCTATAATTGGAGTTGGCTTTGGCGAAGATTGGTTGGCAGCAGCGGCGCCGCTTCGTATCCTCTCTCTGGCTGTCATCATTCATGCGATCAGTGGTACTGTTTCTACCGTAATTAAAAGTACTGGTCGGGCTGATCTCATTGTAAAAATTAACATGGGGTTGACCTTATTTGTCAGTGTACCTGCCATTTCGATTGGTGCTGTTTTTTATGGTATTGCCGGAGCAGCCTGGGGTGTTTTTATGTATAAAACGATTGGCTTACTCATATACCAGCATTATATCCGAGAGATTATCGGTGTATCCTTTACTAGTTTAGTGCAAAAAGTATATAAGCCTATGATCGCTAGTGCGCTGGGTGGTACTTTGGTATATCTCTGGAGTACGTTCACAGAATTGAATAATATTCTGGTACTGGTAGCCGGTGGAGCCTTTATTGTGTTATTATATGGGTTGTACTTAAACATTTTTGAGAAAGAGCTGATTTCTAAATTACTACATACATTTAAGCGAAAGCGAAAATAAAGATGATGGAAACTACAGACCTGACCATAGCCATTGTCAATTATAATACGAAAGACCTTTTACGGTCCTGCATTGCTAGTATTTATACCCAAACAAGAGGCATTTCCTTTACTGTAATTGTGGTGGATAATGCATCCCGCGATGGATCAGTAGAGATGCTGGAGCAGGAATTCCCCCAGGTAAAGATTATTCAAAACACAAAAAATGTGGGGTTTCCCAGTGCTGTCAATAAGGCACTTGCAATAGCCAATAGCCGGTATTTTGTGCTTTTTAATTCAGATGCCAAGCCTTTGAATAATGCTTTTTCTATTATGACTAGCTATATGGATCTTCATCCGGAAGTAGGTATCTGTGGTCCTCAATTGTATTTTCCCGATGGAAAGCCCCAGAAGTCTCATTATCCTTTCAGGTATCCAAAGGGTAGATGGAAGTGGCCGGTCATGCCCCGTATTAAGCAACTCCGTGAGTTATTACAGGGAAATACAGAATATCATTATCAACCCAAACGTATACCAGTGGCGGTCCCGAAAGAGCCTCGCGCTGTGCAGTGGCCTCGGGGAGTATGTTTTATGATTAGAGGCGAATGTATGGAACAGGTAGGGGAGATGGATCAGAATATTTTTATTTACACCGATGAAGTTGACTATGCTTGGCGAGCTTACAAAGAGGGTTGGGAGCGCCATATCATTCCAGAGGCTAAAGTATCGCATGAGCAGGGGGCCAGTACCAAGAAAAATGCAAGCCTGATGAATATTATTCACATACAAAGTGATTATTATTATTTTTATAAACATTTTGGGCTTGTCGGGTGGTTGTATCTAAGGCTTGGGTATTTTTTGGGCGCTCTACTGGCTTTGCTATTAAGTATCGTTACTTCAGCGTATCGGCATCTGCGGGTTAAGCGAGTTCCACAGCAGCATTTTGCTGATTTTCGCGATTTGCTCATGCTTTCTACCCTTACTAAGAAAGTGCTGCCTCGCGATGCACGATAGCATCGGTCCAAAGGTTACCCATCCTTTTTATTTTCTTTATTAGTTTGATCCCGATAGGCCGGGTTGTAATCTTAAGGCTTATCCATACCTTTGCACCACGATCAAATTGGGAGTTATTACTAGCCAATAGTATTAACAGCTTACCACTTTTTCAAGCTTACAAAATTTTCATTTCGTTACTCTGTTTTAATTCAATAATTCATGTCTATAGATTTTTCCCAAGTGCCTTCAGCTTGTTTTGTTCTGGAAGAGGCGAAACTGAAGCGTAACTTAGAAATAATGAAGTATGTGCAGCAGGAGTCAGGGGCTAAAATTATTCTGGCTCTCAAAGGCTTTGCTATGTTCCGGGTATTTCCTCTAATTCGTGAATATCTACATGGTACTACAGCCTCTTCTTTGCATGAGGCCCGCTTGGGGTTTGAAGAGTTTGGTGATGAAGTACACGCTTACTGTCCGGCCTATTTTGAGGATGAATTTGCTGAGATGATGCAGTATTGCAACCACATTACTTTTAATTCACTAAATCAATGGAATCGATTTAAAGAAAGCGTTCAGTCATCCGATAAAGAGATTTCCTGTGGAATACGGATTAATCCTGAGTATTCGGAAGTAGAAACCGATTTGTACAACCCTTGTGCGGTGGGCACTAGATTGGGGATTACAGCAGAACAACTTGGGGAGACTTTACCCACTGGTGTGGAAGGAATTCACTTCCATACGCTCTGTGAGAGTGATTCTTATGCATTGGAGCGAACTTTAAAAGTAATTGAAGATCGATTTTCAACCCACCTTCGTCAGGCCAAGTGGGTCAATTTTGGGGGTGGGCATTTAATGACTCGCGAAGGTTATGATCTCTCTCATCTGGTTAGGCTGATACGTAACTTCCGCGAAAAGTATCAGGTGGAAGTCATAATGGAGCCGGGATCAGCTGTAGCCTGGGATACCGGATATCTTACTTCAACCGTCGAGGATATACTGGATAGTAGGGGTATTTATGCTGTAATACTGGATGTGAGTATATCCGCTCATATGCCAGACTGTATTGAGATGCCCTACAAACCCAAAGTGCTAGGGGCCAGAGATGCCCAACCGAAAGAGCCTGCCTACCGCTTGGGAGGGCTTACCTGCCTGGCGGGTGACTATGTAGGTGACTATGCTTTTGACCGGCCTCTACAAATGGGCGACCGCATAATATTTGATGATATGATGCATTATACAATGGTTAAAACTACTTTTTTTAATGGCGTTCGCCACCCTTCCATTGGCATTTGGCACGAAGATAGCACCTTTGAGCTTGTTAGTCAGTTAGGGTATGAGGCATACAAACAAAAGCTATCATAGCCTATATTATTGACCACAACGAAAGCTTTTTAAAAACGTATAATTTTTTACTTATTACGTTCAATAAACTATGTTATATTTTATTCACCTTGCATCAGGAATGTTGCTGATTTTGCTGGGTGTTACTATACATCATAAACGCAAATACAACTGGATTGCGGGGTACAATACCATGACAGACGAAGAACGCAAGAATTTCGATGTCAAGGGGTTTGCACGCCTGATGCGTACAGTTTTTGTGATTAGTGGAGCTACCATGATGATATTTTCAACACTACTGGTGCGATATCACTTTATCAATACTTCATTGCTGGTTAGCTTTATTGCAGTACTTGGAGCTACTCTATATTTAACGTATCGGTCAGATGAATTTGACCGAAGAAAGGTGTCTTCTTAGTCTTCTATTTTGGCTTCTTTTAGCTGCTGCTTTAATTCGCCAATCTGGCGAATATATTCTTTCTCTTTTCGGAACATTTCTTCCTGAGTCGCAGATAGTTCTTCCATGTTCTGCCTCATTTCTTCTTCCTGGCTCCTTAGTTCTTCTGCCTGCTCACGAGCTTTTACTAAATATGCCTGAGTTAGATCACTGGTGCGAATGACTGATAGAGCGGATGCAATGACCTCTGTCGCCTGGATAGTGAATTTTATCTCATATTCCTTATATTCTCTGAAGGATGCAATCTCTAACACACCAAGCGTTTCATTGTTAATCTTCAAAGGAACAACCAATAGGGTTTTAGGCTTTGCTTTTCCCAAACCAGAAGTAATAGCAATATAATCTTCGGGTATTTCTTTCAGATATATGTATTGTTCTTCTTGCCAGACCTGACCCGCTATGCCTTCTCCCTTTTCAAATTGCAATTGCCGATATTTTTTTCGCCCCCAAGCATGTAAGGCTATGAGGGTAAGGTAGGATTCGTCTCCCTCTTCATCCACTATATAGAAAGCTCCTTGGTTGGCATCAAGATAAACGATAAGCGCCGACAGAGCTTCCTGCGCCATCTCGGTGGTGTTTTGTTGATATGTACGGGTTAGTTCAGCAAATTTGGCCAGACCCGTTGTGATCCACGTTCTTATATAATCCTTATGAGCTGCCTCCGCAAGTTGATCTCGCATAGCAATTAACGAAGTTCCTAAAATATCAAGCTCACTTACACTACTGTATTGCGTGTTAAATTCTCCCTTGCCAACTTTTTGAGCAAAGCTGGCTGCTCGTTTTAGATTTTCTGACAAAATTTTAATATTCTGAATGGCACGACCTATTTCATTATCGGCTTGGTAACTAATAGATTGATCTATACTTCCTGCTGCTAGTTGGGCTGTTCCATTTTCAATCAGTCGTAAAGGAGCAACAAAGTGGGTATGCAAGAATCTGATAGCTCCAATAATTAGACTGATATTGACTAGCAAAAGTAGAATAAGCCCCAGGTCAAGCATTTTTTGTTTTTCCTTATTGGCAGCAACGTAGCGCTTTACCAAAGCATCGTTTCGTTGGAGTAGTTCTGAAGCATTGCTTTCTATATAGGTTAGTGATTGCCTTAAGGTTGGATTGGGCAAATGAATCTTATAAGGTATATGAACTACTTGTCCATCAATACCTAAAGATGCCCTATAGAGAACCGAGTCTATTGTGGTATTTTCATTAACAATTGTCTCAGCATGCATTTTATACTTTTCCCATAGCGATTCAGCATGTAGTAAGGTCGAGAGAATAGACGTAGGAGTATGTGGCAAAGGTTCATCATGAGCGATACCCGAGGCTACACCACCAGTTTTCAGAGCATTTAAGGAAATGTTATGAAGATCTATTGTTTGCTGTAGCTTTTTTCTCTGAGTAGTATCACCTTTGGCAACCTGTTCTGAGAAAAATGCAACCTGCTGAGAAAGCATGCGGTTACGACCTGCCGCATTTACTACAGCGGTATCGTTTTTTTGCTGGTTCTGAAAATACTGAATAACTGCATAATTTATGGTTGCCAGGATTAAAAATCCCCCTAGCATAACCAGCATAAATTTACGAATGCTCAATTTTCTCATCTTATCTATACTCTAAAATTTTCTCAGAATCCGAAAGATATTTTTGCTCAAACAGCCGAGTTACTTCATTTCAGAACAACGGGTCTGACTACAGAGAATTATCATGCAAAATTCGTGGAAAAGCGAGACTCACAAGCTGCAAAAAAGTCATGGAAAACAGCATGTACTATTGCCTTTTCCTTTTTGGTAAGTCATGCAGAAATTAGGCACCGAATAAAGTTAACTGTACTGGAAAATAATAGAAAGATCAGTAGCCAAAGGGCTTACAGCAAGGAAAAAGCGGTATTTGTGAATATTATAGCTCTCGCTAGATAAAAAGGTCATCTTACCTATAGAAGTTAGATGAGGGGTAAAAATAGGTTGTTTTACGCAGGTAGTTAAAACAAAATCTTTATTCAGAAAATAGAGGTTTCTTTTCAGATACTAAAAAAAAGTGTTGTTTTTACCAGAGATACTTAGATACGCTTAAGTCAGGAAGCATGAGGTAGATGCTTTTCTTTCTTTTCAAATCTTTTTGCCGGAGCTAATAATTGAAAAAGAGCCGGTGGTACGTACAATTTGCTCTTAGAGAAAAATTGATGTGCGATATAAAAGAATTTACCTATGAGTATAAAGGATTAAAATAGCACAACTATAGTTTAATCTCGCTTTACAGAAAACATTCGGTTAGGGGTAAAAGACTTTGAAACCATTCCTATAATTTTCCATAAAGATAGAATGCTCTCCCGTTTGATCTCATAAGGCTGGTATAACTCATTATCTGAGTGTAAGGTCATTAGGGAAGAGTCGCGGTGCTTTAATACCCGCTTTACAACTCGCCCTTCAGTAGTAACAATCAAATAAGGTTCTCCCCAATGTAGTAAAGAGTGGTCGCGAGCTTCTTTGATGATAATAAATGCACCTGGGGTAAGGGTAGGATACATGCTATCACCTTCTACACTAATCATATATAGATCCTTCTCTGAAAAAGTCGGGATAGAGAAGGCTATACCATTAGGTGGATTACGTTGGTCTACATAATGATCAAGAAACCCCGCCTGGGCATGGACTGGGATATAAGTAATATTATTGGAAGCTTCGCTATCAACAACTTTGGCTTCAGTTGACTGACCGTATGTGAGAAGTGACTGAGGAGAAATCTGAAATACGTCTGCCAACTCATAAAGGCGAGGCAAGGTCAGTTGAATTAAGCCTCGTTCTATTTTACTGTAGGTAGTGGTTTTAATATGTAAAGCTTCAGCCACAGCTTCCTGGCTTAACTTACGTTCCTTCCGAAGATCTCTTAATGGAAGTTGCAATTCATTTGTCATGATTATAGACTTAAAAATTTCTTAAAAATACATAAAAGAAATGAAAAATGTAGCAAAAAGAAGTAAATTGTCGTATTAATAAAATAAATGTCGATTACTCTTTTTTTATCTACATTTTTAAGTCTAATAGCATTGTCATTATCATGAGTAAAAAAGCTGTAAAACCGCAAACAAAGCAAGAATTAGCCAATGCCTATGGAGTGAGTACCCGTACCCTTACCAACTGGATTGCGCCTTTTAAGGAACAAATTGGCAAGCGTTTAGGCCATACGTATACTCCCAAACAAGTACAAATTATCTACGAATTGATAGGTGAGCCCCTCAACGCAGAAGAAGAAAAATAAATTTATGTCAAAAAAGGTTAAAATTGTCGCAAAAGTACAAAAATAGGAAAATAGCTACCTCAGCGATGCGATATTAGAAGAATGAAAAATCCAGACATAATTATTGTTATCAACACCATTTTGGTGAGCCTAATGGGGTTAAGCATCAGCGTATTAAGCTTTTTTCTAAAAGATGTTTATCGCGACTATAAGAAATTAACGGAGCAGGTAAATGCTCTTCATCGGGAAGTGAGTACGAATGTACGGTTATTTCATGAACTGATCCAACTAACTCAAAAACAGACAGAACGTAACCGAGAAAGGATTGAGCAGTTACAGCGGGCTCAAACTAAGGTGTCTTCACCAACAGTGCCAGATCAACAGGTATGATCTTTACTAGAAACGAGAAGCTTAGGAGAGCTTTTCTATAAGTTCACCACTGATCGGGAGGAAAATGATTCCTTTTTATCTTACGGCCTGTATTGTAGAGCGCTTTCTCAGATAGGCGAATACGTTCTTGAGAAAAAGATACTAGTTCAGAAAGGCGAGAGATTTCTTCCTGAATCCCTTTGGATGTTGAGTACAGTGTATTTATTTTCTTCGACATAGGAATGTATGGTAAAGAGCTAATAAATTAATTTTATGAAAACCATAAGTAATATGCTATTTAAGTTTATTAGGTGATGAACTTCTGATTTTGGAGGGTTTAAGAGTTCATTCCTAATGCTTCTAAATAGTGAGGAGTGCTTTCAAAGGCTAAACGAGCAGTTTTGGTAAATCGGCGCCACCAACTCACCAATAACTCTAGATTTTCATCCTTCATTTGAGTAAGAGTTTGTGCCCGACTTTTGGCTTGTTGCTGAAGAACCTGCAATGATATTAGCTGCTCAAGAAGTTTATTGGTTTCTTGAACTTCTTTTTTTTGCAAATTATATTTTTCTATATGATCCAGATATTCTACCAGATGAGTGTAGAATAAATGAGCTTGCAATTGAGTTCCGGCAATACTTCTTTTACGCTTACCGTCTAACTGTAGCTTTTTCCAGGCTATAGAATCTTTGTCAAAAGCAACCCGGGCAATAGCGACATGGCGCCGATAAATCATTTCTAGTCCCTCTCGACCTTCCTGAAAGGTTGCAGTGGCTTCTTTAGCCATGGATCTGGCTTCAGCCTGTTGTACTTGTAGAGCAATAACACTTTTGTGTAATTTAACTCCTTCCTGTAATCGGCTATTGTCATAACCATAAGAAGCAAGCGGGTCTTTGAGTTCGGGCAATGTTTGCGCGCTTTCTAACCCCAGGGCTACCCGATGGAGAAAGTCTTCAGTTTTAAAAGAATGCATAATAGACGTTAAACTATTCTTACCGTGTACAATACAAACCAAGTACAAAACTGATGCAATTTCAAATCAAAAAAATAAGCAGCCTTCAAATGTAATTTTTTTTTAAAAACCCATCATTTAGTGGATATTACTCATATAAAATGAGTTGTGTATAGGAGAAATAGACTATTTCAAAAAATTTATAAGAAACGTTTGTGCACAAAAAAGCTCACTTTTCTGGTAAACCTACAATCAAACATATTTAATAATGGTAGTTGGAAGGTTCCATATGAGTCTGTTCATGCCAAGAAATACTCTTGTAACGCTACTTAAACGTTTCTCAAGCCAAAGAAATACCCTTGCACCGTTCCTTAGACATTATTGAGTATAATAAAAGAGGCAGGATCATAGAATAAGGATTCCGGAGTAGGGGCATTTGGAATTAGCGTTGCTTATTATTTCAGATGGTGTTTACCTCTTATAAT
This sequence comes from Roseihalotalea indica, assembly GCF_022458895.1. Next base: position 490,625 of record NZ_JAINFL010000005.1, read on the forward strand.
TAATAGGGAATAATACTTTATTTAATAGTCTCACCCACCAATAATAACGGAGGGAAGAGCCTGTCTCAATAGAAAAAAAAGACACGGTTGGTGTTCTGCTTAGTCTACATTAACGGGTAGCCCATGTGCCTGAGCCCCTATAATCTGTAGGGTTGAAGCATCTTGTACATAAACGATGATCTGAGCATTTTCTGGAATAATATCAGGCGCTATGGCTAGCTGGAGTCTGCCATTGGTGGAATCTTGCAATGGTTGCGTACGAAAGCAACGGACTACTCCGGTATGCTGTAGCGTTCGTCCGGCATTCTCGCCTCGGCTGACAGAAGTTGCTAGGCTGTCTTCTGTTACTGCTATCTGTAATAACCGGTTTTTTCCTGAGCCGCTCACTTCATAAGCTATTTCTAAGGAATCCGCCATCATACTTAGTTGCAATGAAACGTTAGCCTGTGTTTCGATATGCATAGCTTGTTTAATTGCATCCTGGGCTTGCGAGCGATTACTGCCCACAAAACCTTTTGCGCCGTTTACCACCATTTGGGGAGTATATACCTGAGCATTATGCCAAATACGAACATATTGACGCTGTCGTTCGCTAAAAGCCGGATTACTGAAGGGATCTTTCCATCCCAACCGGTTCCAGTAATCTACATGAAAGGATAATGCATATACCGGTAAGCCCTTTTCCTCTGACTCCTCTACAATGGTCTGTAGCAGTCTATCCGCCGAAGGACAACTACTGCATCCTTCCGAAGTAAATAACTCTACTACGGCTATTCCTTTTTCAGCAGAGTTTTCTACGGGAATTGAAGGTTGAAATATGCCGGATGAAGACAGCCAGGTAAACCCGGAAACGATGCCCAAGATCATAAGGAAGGCAAAAAAATATTTCATATCTTCACTACTTTAGTTAAAAACACAACCTCATGACACGATGTTTCATACCAACTTACCGGTTATTGCTTTTGTCTGCTTCCTTACTTTGGGCTTTTTCATTGCAAGCCCAGCATCAGGAAGAACGAACGCTGTCTGATTTTAATAAGATTGAGTTTACCGGGCGAGGAGATCTGTTTCTGCGCCAGGGCGGCACCCCTACATTACAGATTAAGACGCCTGATGATATTGACCAGAAGCGGATTATCACCGAAGTGCGGGATAATACCTTAGTTATTGAGTACGATTGGGATGAAGATGACTGGCTGGATGCTGCACCTAAGCTGGAACTACACATTACATATCCGGAACTCAGAGGTATAGAAGTTACCGGTCTGGCCCATATTGAATCACCGGATTTAATTGAATCTGACCGGTTTGTATTGGATGTAGAAGGCATGGGCCGTATAGATTTGGCTCTGGATGTTGCTGACCTTGAAATCACCTCGGCTGGCACTACCAATATTAACATTAGCGGAAAAGCCAATGAGGTTCGCATCTTGAATAATGGCACCGGAACTATTGATGCTTTTAGACTTATTAGTCAGGAGGCCGACGTAGAGGTTAACGGGACAGGTACTGTTCGGGTGAATACAACAGAACGGTTATGGGCAGAAGCAAATGGGTTCGGTGCTGAGGTCAAGTATCGGGGAGAACCCAAAAAAACTCATTTTGATAAATCCGGTTTTGCCTCCATTAAAGCTGATTATTAATATATGCGTTCGGTTATCTTATGGTTTTGCCTGATTATGATTTCGGGATGTTACTCTTTAAGCCATGTACAACAATTCACTACCGAGGCCACTGAAACACTAGCTCAGGGTATCGACTTAGAACCCACTTTTTATGATGTATGCCAGCAGCGGCAGCGCATAGAGATTCTTCAGGATGGTACGTTGACATCCGGCTTCCAAGAAGGTTGCCAATTGCAACAGCAAGCAGATTCAACAGCTTTGAAAATACATATAGCGTTGATGGATTATCTGGTTGGCCTTCATCAACTGGCATCATCCGGTCGCTCAGGACCTTCTTTGGCGCCTCTAGGATCAGCTTTGCAGGCACATCCCTGGCTGGAAGAGCAGGGGGATGCCGTGGCGGCCTATCAAGAATTAGCCCAACTGAGCCTGACTGGTATTACGGAGCGATCTCGCCGGAAGAAAGCCCGAGAATTTATCGCTCAGGCTAACGAGCCTCTGCAAACGTTGCTAGGTGCTTATGAATTCGCTATTGGTGATCTGCTGATAGAATCTATTAAGCGGCAGCAACAGATGTCATACATGTATACCCGTGAACTACTGGATTCGGCCCAATCTTTCATAGAAAGAAGAACGCTTATTGAAGAATATATGGACCAGTCAATCGTGTACGACGAACAACAGCAGCACCTACAACAATTTGTAAATGTTCTAAAAACCATAGGTGCCGGCCATGAGGAGCTGTATCAGCAACGCTCAGATTTACAACAACAGGAAGCCATTGAGTCGTTATATTACTATACTAGTCAGTTGCAGCGCATGCAATTACTGTCCAATTTTTAAATCTACTCTATTATGGCAGCACTAACGGCAGAACAAGTTAAAGAATTGTCAAAGCATTTTTTCAGCATTGTTACTTCCATTAATAAATTCCGGGAAGCTCACTGGGATGACATGAGTAAAAGTCAGCATCAGAAGTTAAGCAAGCTACAGCGATCAATTTATAATTACTCAGACGACCTGCTGGCACTAGCCTCTGTGCTAAAATTAAAAGAAGTAGAACGGGAATTAATGGAGATGAATAAGGTGACGGATCAGGTAAATGAAGCCCTCCAGCGAGCTCAGGACATTGAGAGTGTTATTAGCATTGCTGCTAAAGTTGTTATGCTGGGCGGTGCCGTCGTGAGTCAAAGTCCGCTGGCCATTGTAGCCTCCCTAGCCGACCTATCGCAAACGGTAGCACCTTCAGCATAAAAAAAGCGGCAATAATGTTTTGCCGCTTCAAAGGAATATTGCTGATTAGGAAACTGTCTCTTTCGGAGGAATGCGTAAAACCTGCCCTGGATAAATCAGGTCAGGGTCTTTTAACATAGGTTTGTTGGCTTCAAAAATAGCGTTGTACTTCATCGGGTCGCCGTATACAGCTTTAGAAATCTTGGAAAGAGTGTCTCCTTTCTCTACTGTATGGTAAGTAGCTTGCGGTTTAGGCTCTTTAGCTTGTACTTCCAGTTGATTGTCTACCTTACTGACACCCTCTACATTTCCGAGAGCCAGAGCGATTTTTTCAGCATGTTCCGTACTATCTACTTTCCCTTTTACAGTTACTACTTCATCTTTCACGCTGATAGACAGTCCTTCCACGGGTAATCCTAATGATTTTACATGTTTTACAAGCTTCTCTTTTTTCTCTTCTTCACTTTCGCCGCCAAAAAGCTTTTCTCCGGCATTTTTAAAGAAATCAATGAGTCCCATAGTGGTAAATTTAAGTTTGGTGGTAAAGAATTGAATAACTATGTTTGATAGTAGGTTGTTTACCTAATATTATCATTGAAACCCTATAAATTTTTTTACGCATGCTAGACAACATTATTAATTTAGGAAAAGAGCATATGGCTAAGCTGATTCAGGAGCAAACGCAACTGGAAAGTTCTAAGACTGATGAGGCGGTAGGCGTTACAAAAGACACGGTGATCGATGGTCTGAAGGGAGAGTTAATGAAAGGTAATTTTTCCGGGGTGATGGACCTTTTTAATGGTAAAGCACCTACTACTACCAGCAATCCTATTGTGCGGAGTATCACCGATTCGCTGGTAACCAATCTGGCTTCCAAATTAGGCATCAGCAGCAGCATCGCGAAGCAAATAGCTAACATTGCTATACCATTTATTATGAACAAGCTAAGCTCTGATGAAACCGGAAAAGCTAATGATAAGAAGGATTTGGTTGAGCAATTAGGTTTTGGAGGGGATGAAGGTATTGGCGGTTTGCTTGGCGGACTGGGTGGTTTGTTTGGCGGGAAATAAACGCTAGCTGTATATATGGCTTTGTATTATGGAGGGGACATGCATCTTATTAATTGCGTAATGTAGCAATGCCCTCTCCTCAGTATCTCTCTTACTTAAGGAGAAGAAAAAAACTAAATCTTATCTATCTTCTGACAGATAATATTCTGTATCTTGAAGTTACTCCTGTATAAACAAAAAAACCGAAGCGTTTAACTTCGGTTTCTGCTAGTAGCGGGGACAGGACTCGAACCTGTGACCTTCGGGTTATGAGCCCGACGAGCTACCAACTGCTCCACCCCGCGATGTATTTTTCAAATTGGAATACAAACATAGAGGTTACATTCTATAAAATCAATACCTTTGGAAAAAAAATTTCAAATGGCAGTACATCGTTCCGGATTTGTAAATATTGTTGGTAAGCCAAACGTCGGAAAATCTACGCTTATGAATGTGTTGGTAGGAGAGCGCCTTTCTATTATTACCTCAAAAGCGCAAACTACCCGCCACCGCATTATGGGTATTGTCAATGGCTCACTGGATGGGGGTGATGATTTTCAGATTGTGTATTCTGATACACCGGGTATGCTTAAGCCCCAGTACGAACTGCATCAGTCTATGATGCGCTTCGTAAGCACCGCTCTAGAAGATGCTGATGTGATCTTATTCGTTACCGATCTGTTTGATAAACGGGAAGACGAAGATACCGCGCTGGAGAAATTAGCCAATACCGACGTGCCGGTTATTCTGGTTCTTAATAAAATTGACTTGGCCAAAGGAACTCAGATGCAGGATAAGATGGACTATTGGAAAGAAATTATTCAACCCACTGAAGCCATTCCGGTATCCGCATTAGAGAAGGTCAACGTAGGGGAGGTATTTCAGGCGATATTGCGCTATGTACCCGAGCATCCGCCGTACTTCCCTAAAGATGAAGTTACTGATAAGCCAGAGCGGTTCTTTGCCGCAGAAATTGTACGGGAAAAAATTTTTTTGAATTATAAACAAGAGGTCCCCTACAGCAGTGAAGTGGTAGTAACTGAGTTTAAAGAAGATGATAAAATCATCCGCATGCGTTGTGAAATTTACGTGGAGCGGCAAAGCCAGAAAGGGATCTTAATTGGAAAAGGAGGGGAATCGCTGAAGAAAGTTGGCATTCAGGCTCGGGAAGAGTTGGAGAAATTTTTTGGCAAGCAAGTGCATCTGGAGCAGTTCGTAAAAGTAGCGCCCAACTGGCGGCGCGAACAAAGACGCCTCCGTAATTTTGGGTACTAATAGCAATCAAGCCCTTAGCAATAGAACAATCAAGCAATTTTCGTAATTTGCGGCACTTTTTTAAAATAATATATAACTAAGTATACTGTGAGCAATATTGTAGCCATTGTAGGCCGACCGAATGTAGGTAAATCCACTTTTTTTAATCGACTGATCGAGCAGAGAAAGGCCATAATGGATGATGTGAGTGGTGTGACCCGAGACCGACATTATGGTTACGGGCAGTGGTCGGGTAAATACTTTACCGTAATTGATACCGGAGGCTACGTGGCTAATTCAGACGACGTGTTTGAAGAAGCCATCCGTAACCAAGTGCAACTGGCCCTTGATGAAGCCTCGGTGATCCTGTTTATGGTAGATGTGGAAACTGGGGTGACTGATCTGGATGAGTCATTTGCGAAAGAGCTACGAAGCACAGAGAAACCCATCTATATTATAGCCAACAAAGCGGATAATGCCGACCGCACCTTTCAGGCAGCAGAGTTTTATAGCTTAGGCTTAGGTGAGGTTTTCGCTATTTCTTCAGCCAGCGGTAGCGGCACTGGAGATCTGCTTGATCAGGTGATTACCCATCTGGAATCAGAAGATGAGGAAGACCCTGATGCGGGCATTCCCCGCCTAGCTATTCTGGGCCGGCCTAATGTGGGTAAATCTTCTTTCCTGAATGTACTGCTTGGGCAAGAGCGTAGCATCGTAACGGACATTGCCGGTACCACGCGCGATGCGTTGCACTCTCATTACAACCTATATGGCAAAGAGTTTATTCTGATTGATACCGCCGGGCTGCGGAAGAAAGCGAAAATATCGGATAATATTGAGTTCTATTCTACTATCCGTAGCGTACAGGCCCTACAGGAATCGGATATCTGTATTATTATGCTAGATGCCCAGCGCGGTATGGAAGCACAAGATATGAGTATCGTGCAGTTAGCCCATAAGAACAAAAAAGGTATCCTGATTCTAGTTAACAAATGGGACTTGATTGACAAGGACACACATTCGGCAGAGCAATTCCGCAAGCGCATTTATGAGCGGCTGGGAGAATATAATTATATCCCGATTCTCTTTGTATCCATGCTGACCAAACAGCGGGTGTATCAGGCCGTTGAGAAAGCCGCTGAAATTTACGAAAACCGCCAAAGCAAGATCAGCACTTCCCAACTTAATGATAAGTTATTGCCCGAGATCGAAAAATATCCACCTCCGGCCGTGAAAGGTAAGTACATCAAAATCAAGTACATCACTCAATTGCCTACGAGTACTCCAGCCTTTGCCTTCTTCTGTAACCACCCTCAATACGTGAAGTCGGCCTACCAGCGCTACCTGGAAAACCGCCTCCGCGACCATTTTAACTTTGAAGGAGTGCCACTGCGGATATTCTTCAGGAAGAAATAGCATTACTCCAGAGGCGGGGTGAATTCCCATATGGCATGTCCAGCTCCCTCAGTATAACAATACCCTTTACCATTTATTGAAAAACTCATTTCTACAAAGCCAGATAACTCTCCTTCAACGAACTCCCACGATTCAGCTGGTTTCCTGGATCTATACCATTCTTTCGTATATATAACACTAGCATAAGTAACTTCATCGATAGTAAATCCATAGCTTATTTTATTAGGGATTTCTAATTGCCGCCAGCCATCGGTATCAGTGTCATATTCCCAAAACTGAGCTTCGTAATCTGATTCAAAATAAGCTTTCGTTCCTCTACTGAAAAGATAGTAAGATGATGAGTAAAAAGAGTTTTCATTCTTTCGAACCCATTGATCATCGACCAATTCCCATAGTAAACTTGAAACACCCACGAAAACTCTGTTCCCAACCGAAAAGCTATATCCCCTTCCCTGAAAAGGGAGATCAAATGTTCTAGTCCATTCATCCGTACTAGGGTCATATTTCCATAAGTCTCTTTTGCCCTCTGTACCGTCATCTTCATTTCCACCCCCAACATAACCTATTCCTTGAAACTGAAATGACACAGCGTCTACTCTTTTGCCACCGCCAAAATCAGCAATTTTTTTCCATTCATTTTTAGCCGGGTCAAACTCAAAAAACTCGCTCAGTGAACGATACTTATCATTTTCATCATACCCCTTGCCCGTGCCCATATAGATTTTACCATTCATAGAAAAACCCGTATCACCATGCCCTGCGTGCCCAGGAGATTCACTCATTCTCTGCCAAGGATTAGTTAAAGTAACAATAGAAAACGAAATAACCTTTTCATTGATTTTTAGTGAAGAGGTGGTCGTGTCAGAATAAGTATTTCCGGTCTTACTCTCGATCCAAACCTGATCTCCATCTTTTAGATTAAACCCTCCAGTAGTATACTTTTCGCCATTAATATAGATTGCGTTAGATAGATAACTATTCGTACTAAAATCAATAGAACTGTAAGGCATTGGGTGAGCTAGCCCTGTGATAGTCACTGTATCCGAGTAATAGCTAGCGTTTCTTTTAGCGTTTTCAACTGAAGTAAAACTGAACTCATCAGGAGTATAATCATCCGTCGTGATTTCAAATTCTCCCTGCATCGTATTAATAATTAAGGAAGCTGAAGATGGAGAGGCAAATGCCGGGCTAGATTTCAACCGAACCGCTAACTGATCACCATTCTTTACCATCGTAGATTCACCAGAAACTTTGTTGCCATTCTTGATGAGTATTCCATCGATTACCAAAGCGGGAGTAGGATAGGGTAAGCCACTGACGGTGATGGTATTAGAAGTATAGAAAGAGTCGACTGCTACGTTTTTCAGCTCGGTAAAAATAAATTTATCCGGTACATAATCATCAGTGACAACCTGAAACTGCTTTACCAGTGTGCCAATAGAGATGGAAGTAGTTGTTGTATCGGCATACGCATTGCTGGATATTAATTGTAGCTGTACTTCATCGCCATTTTTGAGTTGCGTAACAGTATCTTCCATCAGCATCCCATTGAGCAGGATTTTACCCCCTTGCACTTTTGCATCAGAAGTACCGCCCTCCTTAAGCCCAGTAATAGTGACCACATTGGAAGTAAGGGTATCGTTTACGGCTACATCGGTTTGGATTTTGAAAGAGAAATCAACTGGAGTATCATCTTCGTCCTTGTTGAGGATGCCATCTCCATCACTGTCAACATATTGCTCAAAGTTGGGGATGGTGGCTTGCATACCCAATGCTTTGTATCGTTGTTCTAAATTAGTTCGGATTTGAGGCAAGTCGAGTTGCATCGCCTGTTCTCGGATTTGGTCTTTGTTTGTTTGGCTGTCTAGTAATCCATCTTCACGAAGATCGGTCATAATATTGGCGACAAGTTCAGAAAGCTCGGCTACTGAATTGTTTCCTTGCAGAATAGCAGAAATAGCTAACAGGATAGCATTTTGATCACCATCTTGCGAAATATCCAATTGTTCGGAATATATGAGACTATCTTGCTTAATACCAAACACCACCAATATCTCCTGTAACGCCTGAGCTTTTGCTTCACTAAAATTCTTTTCTTCTTCCTGAATAAGGTAGATCACTCTCGTTCGTTCCATGTGTGAGAGCAGATTGGCATTCACACCTGTGTTGTCTTCCAGATGGGTAAGGGCAAACAGGGTGAGTTGAGTGGCTGACTTTTCCCCTTTCACCTCATCAAAGTAAAAGCCATCAGCCAGCAACTGCATATAGGGAGACTGAATCTGAAGGTTTTTGATGCTGAAAGAACCTTTGTTATCAGCAATCTGCGTTGAGAAAACTTTGCCCGTAGTCGTAAGAGTACTATCTAATTCTGCAATAGTGATTGCCGTGCCGTTGATGAAGGGACCTTTCTGTACATAACCAGAAAGTTTAACTGTGATGATAGAATCAGTATCGGATGGCGAATTGGTAATTATTCCTTCATCCTCTTGGCAACTGACAACGATGCCTAACCCCAGCATGAAGTAGAGTAGATATTTTTTCATTCTATTATTTTTGGGTTTTGAAGACTGTTGAGTAAGAATGTAGGTAGTTATTCCTGAGGTGGAGTATATTCCCAAAGTTCGGTCACATTTAGGTAGTTTTTGTAACTCTTAGCATAGATTTTATTATTGAATGAGGATATGCTAAAACCTGAATCTTGAAACAGATCATCTTCTGAAAGAATCCAAGAGTTGCCAACGGGATCATATACTTGAAATTGATGCATATCGTAGTAAAAGCTCACATATGCTTTACTGTTTATCACACAACTGGTAGCTCTACCGGCATATTGCGGCTCAGGAACTTCAGCTTTCAGTATCCATTGATCGGTATAAGGGTTGTATTCGTACATGTCAGGAGCATACTCAGGTGTATGTAATGTTAAATTACCTGCCAATAAATAACCTTTTTCATTGATGGAAAAGCTAGTAGCATTATGCCTTCGCTCTCCAGGAAAGTCAGCTTTCTGTATCCATTGGTTGGTAGTGGGGTCATATTCCCAAAATTCATTTGTAAGGCTATTGATATTCTCTTCATCATATCCAGGAACACCTGTTAAATAATTAATGTGTTTACCTGTTCCAATATATCCTTTATCACCTATTGTGAATGCAGTTGCTCCTGCTAAATTATTGCCTGGAAAATCCGCCTTTCGTGTCCATGTATTCGACTTTGGGTTGTATGCCCAAAAATCTCGGTAAGCCTTATCGGGATTAGAACCCAACCCGTAAAAGGCTATGTCACCAATAGAGAAGCTGATCATTTCGGCTCTGAAATATTGGAATTCGTCAGGAAATACTGACGGAATAGTTTGCCAAGTATCCTGTGTAAAGCTGTAAATAAATACTTGGGAGAGAGAGGGCGCAATTGCTATTAAATTATCGTTTACAACTAATGAATAGTAAGCACCTTCAGGGATATCAGCTTTCTTTTGCCAAGGATTTAAACCGGTAGTAATGCTTATGGTATGGTAAGAAGCACCAATTTGAATAGAACTACTCAACGCTGTCTCATAGTCAGAACTAGCAGTAAGCTTTACAGCAATCTGGTCGCCACTGATTACAAGGGCATTAGTGCCAGATAATTTACCGTTGATAAGTAATGTGCCCCGGTCAATATCGATTGGCGTAGGATGGGGAAGACCAGAAATAGTAATAGGTTCAGACGTATATACGGAATCTCTTTTTGCATTCTTAATAGAAGTGAAACTAAATTCATCCGGAGTATAATTATCGGTCGTTAATTGGAAAGGAGCTTCAATACCATTGATGCTCAGGATAGACGAGGTAGAAGAATAGTACTCCTGATGTGAGAGAAGTTTAATCGCCAGTTTGTCCCCAGTAATTATGGACGTTGTATCAGTAGTTAATTCAATGCCATTTTTCACTATAATACCGTTATCAATAGTTGTGGGCGTAGGATAAGGAAGTCCCCTGACGGTAATGGTATCGGAAGTATACCATGAATCTACCGCTACATCTTTCTGGTTCATAAAGCTGATGGCTTCTGGCAAATAGTCATCAGTAATCACCGTAAAGTTTCGTGTAAGAGTACCAATGCTCAGTGATGCAACTGTCGTATCGGCATACTGACTGCTTGAAGTGATTTGTAGTTTGATATTATCTCCATTGCGGACTTGTACTACCGAGTCCTGCATGGCTTTTCCATTAATGAACAGTGTAGATTGGGTAGCATGTGCATCGGAAGCACCTTCTTCTTTAAGGCCGGTAAGGGTAATTTCATTGGAAAATAATTCCGTACTCGTTGCGACATTTTCTTGACTGGTAAAACTAAACTCCTCGGGCGTATCATCTTCGTCTTTGTTCAGAATCCCGTCCCCATCGCTGTCAATGTATTGTTCAAAATTTGGGATGGTGACTTCTACTCCCAGGTCTGCATAACGTTGTACCAGATTTTTCCTGATTTGAGGTAAATCAAGCGATATGGATTGCTTCTTTAATTGGGCAGGAATCGTTTCACTATTTAATTGCCCATCTTCCCGTAAGTCGGTAACCAGATTGGCTAAAAGCTCAGAAAGTTCTGCCACGCTGTTGTTTCCTTGTAAGATTGCTGAAATTGCCAAGAGAATAGCATTATGATCGCCATCCTGAGAGATGTCTAAGTGTTCGGAGGACACCAGACTATCCTGGGTAATGCCAAATGCAGTGAGAATTTCCTGCTGGGCCTGTTGTTTTGCCTGCTCAAACTCCTGTTCTTCTTCCTGCATCAGGTAAATAACCCGGTTGCGTTCCAGATGAGAAAGCAGGTTTACATTAACAGTGCTGGCATCGGAAATATCGGCCAGGGCAAACAGGGTAAGCTGGGCCGATGACTTTTCCCCTTTCACTTCATCAAAATAAAAACCATCAGCCTGCAACTGTACATACTTTGATTGAATAGGAATCTCTTTTAAGCTAAATGAGCCCTTATTGTCGGCAATTTGCGTGGTAAAGTTTTTGCCGGTAGGAATAAGCTTTTCATTCAGTTCAGAAAGAGTAATGGCTGTACCATTAATAAATGGACCTTTTTGTACGTAGCCTTTCAGGTCAATGGCTACGGAAGAATCAGTAGCTATGGAATCTTTAACAACAGGCGGCGTGATGGTTTCTTCGTCTTCTTGGCAACAAAGAAAAAAGCACAGTGAACTGATAATGATAAGTATATTCGCACTATTTCGCAGCATGTTTCTGACTTTATGGATTTACTTTAATTTGTCTAGTCTTAGTTGGTATGTCAGAACCAAACTCATAGTACTCTATGGTCATGGTTTGCTTGCTATCAAGCATTATTGCTAAATCTATATCAGTATCACTGACGTTAAAAGTTTGAGGAACGTTTGCATAAGAAAAGAACCCAGGAGTGTCAGAGTAGGCAAACTTTCCTCTTATAATAATTTTTAATCTGCCATTTTCAGGAACATTTGCAGTTAAGCTGTAGTATATGGTTCTTGAATTATTATCCAGGGCTTTGATTGTGTTATTACTATCTGATAAAATATTTTTGCCATACTCAGACGAAGAAGGATATAGAATTGGTTTGGTAAACTTAAAGCCGGTGTTTCCTTTAAAAGTATCTACGTATTCTTCGTAGTTATTAAATGTTGTAGTAATTCCCAATTCTCTATACTTATCAATAACTTTACTGCGGATATCATCTAAATGAATATAAACTGCATTATTAATAAGGCTTGACCCTAACGCACTGTCGTCTAACGTACCGTCTGTTTCCAAATCTTCAGCAATATTAGTCAATAATTCCTGAATTGTGCCAGTGCTTTCATACCCCTGGAGCACAGCAGAAATAGCAAGTAACATTCTACCTTCACGAGTATTTTGAGTAATGTCAAAATACTCAGCCGGAATACTAACTTCTTCGGTTATTTCAAAAATGGCAAGCACTTCTTTCAACGCCTGCTGTTTTGCTTCAGTAAATGTCTTGCCATTCTTAACAAGATAAGCTATTCTACGATGTTCCAGATGAGTTAATACATTGACGTTGGCTGATGTAGAAGAGGATAAATCAGTATAGCCCACCAAATTTAATTCACTGTCTGAAGTGTTGCCACTTATCAGGTTGTAATAATACCCTTTTCCTTCCATTAGTACCCAAGGATAATGCTGCTCGATATTATTAATGCTGTATGTCCCTTGACTATCCGTAGTTTTAGTATTGAATGTTCTATTGGTTTTGGCAAGGGTTGAGTCTACTTCGGTGAATGTAAGGGAGGAACCGTTTGTAAATGGACCTTGCTGAATTACACCAGCCATGGAGGTGGTCCATGGGTAAGCTTGTACGAGTACGGAGAAAGCCGTGCTATAGTCACCTACTTGTAGAGATGCAGTGACCGCCTCATTCCAGTTTACAGAGGATTGCAAATCAATTTTTAATGAGTCACCACTCACTACATATGTTGTATCGCCCTCAATCAGTTGCCCGTTTTTATAAAGTTTTCCATTAGTAATTTTAGCAATGGCAGGGTAGGGAAGGCCAGAAATAATTACTGACTCTGATTGGTAAGCAATATTTCTTAGGGCATTTTCTACTGAGGAAAAAACGAATTCATCCGGCAGGTTGTCATCATCTTTGTTAAGCACCCCGTCACCGTCACTGTCTACAAACTGCTCAAAGTTGGGAATTGATGCTTCTACTTCTAGCGATGTATAGCGAGTTTGCAAGTTTTGTCTTACCTGGTTTAAATCAAGATTGATGGAGTTGTGTATTAATCTGGCTTTCAGTTGCTCTTCATCTAACGTTCCGTCTTCCCGCAAGTCTGTAGTAATGTCAGCGAGTAGTTCTGAAAGCTCGGCCACCGTTTGATTACCCTGTAAGATAGCTGAGATTGCTAAGAGAATGGCGTTGTCATCTCCTTCCTGGGAAATATCCAGTAACTCAGAACTGGTCATTCCATCTCGTTCAATGCCGAAGATGGCGAGAATTTCCTGTTGGGCTTGTTTTTTTGCTTCTGTAAAGCTAATCCCTTGGTTGATTAGGTACATTACCCGGCCTTTTTCCAGATGAGATAGCACATTGACATTGATATTGGCATCTTCAGAAACATCCGCTAGAGCAAATAGGGTAAGCTGAGCTGCCGACTTTTCGCCTTTCACCTCGTCAAAGTAAAAGCCACTGGCCATCAGTTGAAGGTTCGTATAATCTAACTGACTAGTTTTTATGAAGAAGGAGCCTTTGTTATCAGTAATCTGGGTGGTGAAGGTTTTGCCGGTAGCAGCCAGAGAATCATCCAGTTCAGTAATGATAATAGATGTGCCATTAATAAATGGGCCTTTTTGAACGTAGCCATTAATATTTATAGGATTGGAAGAGGTATTAGAGATAATTTCATCCTCACGACAACCTAACAGGAAGATAATGGCGGTAAGTAAAAAGACGGGAAGTAATTTTTTCATCCGATCGGTAAAATTTCTATAAGACAAAATTACCGATTGAACCTTCCTGCCCTATGACAGATATGAATAAATCTTACATATGACTTATTTAATATGAAATATGATTATATTTATTTGTGGGCTTCTTCATAATGTGTCTTGAGGGTGTTGTCTCCCCAGTCATTTTGTAAATCACGGACGATGGTGTGAATGTGGTTGGCGTTGTTTTGAGTGTTATCGTATTCAATGACAAAACCCTCATTTTGAATGCGGTAATAATGTGGATCGCCTATCTCCAGTCCACCGGCCCAGCCGAAATGAATCTCGTCTAATCCGGAATCTTTTACATTTTGTAAAGCGGCATCAGCTACCTCTGTCCGGTGAACATTATAGTATAGCTCAATCAATTGCATCAGTATTGATTGCTGCTCGGTAGTCATATCCCTGTAAGCTATTCCCGTTGGGGCGTCTACCTGGGCTTGGCGCTCGGTACCCGTGACAATCTCCGGATAAGCTTCCTCAGCAATTAAAGCAGTTTTTAACTGATCAGAATCCAGCAATTTTACTAATTCCCGGCCCAGGTCTTCTTCCGGTTGAAGTACCCGCCAGCCCTCTTTAGGCCCGCTCGGAACTTTTCCAGGGTTGGCACCAAAAAAAGTGGGGGTTGCCGAAATAATCTCGTTGGAAAGAGATGAAAAGTTGAGCGAAAGGTGATGCCCCTCTAGTCGCCATCCCCAGGCTTCCCCCGGTTGTGGGTTGCCAAATATGGTGAAATAATAATTTTCCGGGTCGCGGTAGGTATCATTATCTGGGCGGTTCTCAACGTACCGTAATACATTTTCCAGGGCCATTACATTTTTAGCTTTGGTGAGTCCCTGTTCGCTCAGTGAAAGCTCAAGCAGGTGCATTGCCGCCTGTTGCTGGTCTTCGCCCATCGCTTTGAGGGGTAATCCTTTCCGGTCGCGAGGGGTGTAATGCCAGTTGTAACGCTCATCGTCATCTAATTCAAACGAAAGTTGCTGTAGTTGAGCATCGTCTAGGGTTTCCAGAAATTGCTGAACCGCCTCTACCAAAGCAACTTCTTTGGGTGAAGGAGCAACGCCAATAAAGAACAGCGAACCACTTAGTGTCAAGAGAACTAAAAAAATAGCGGGTTTCATAGAGTAGGTTGTTGGATGAATGATCAATTAAGGTAAGGATATTTACATTTTTTTGGTAATTTTTCCGCCGAACTTTGAATATACAACCTATGAACCTTGAAACTCTGACGCGCCTTCGCGAAGAAGCCGAACAACACCTGACCAGTGAACTACTACCATTCTGGTTAGACCGCTCTCTAGATCAGCAACACGGTGGTTTTATCACGCACTTTGATCGGGATGGTAACGATTCCGGTACCGATGAGAAATCGCTGATTGCGCAAACCCGCTGTGTATATACATTTGCTTCCGCTCATCGGGCGGGCTATGGCAATGGCAAGTGTCTGGAATATGCTAAGCACGGCATAGATTTTTTGCTCTCAAAAATGTGGGATAAGGAGCATGGCGGTTTCTTTTGGCTGTTGGACCGGGCCGGAAATGTTATCATTGATGAAAAGATAGCTTATGGGCATAGTTTTGCTATTTATAGCCTGAGCGAGTATACCTTGGCCTCCGGTGATCCTATTGGCTTAGAATACGCTTCCCGCTGCTTTGATCTGTTGCAGAAATACGCGGTAGATACCTTGTATGGAGGATACTTTGAAATGTTTCATCGTGATTGGACATTGAAAGGGCCAGGGGCGGCGGGTGGTGACCGTAAAACGCTGGATGTGCATATGCACCTAATGGAAGCGTTTACCACGCTATACGAATGCAGCCAACAGGATATTCATCAGCGTAAACTGGAAGAATCTATTGAGATTTTACTCCAACGAGTGCTGCATCCTCAATACCGGACCGGTATACCCCAGTTTTTTCCAGACTGGCAGGTAGCTCCTCAAATTAAATTTGATATTGTATGGGGCTGGGATCGTTTTAATGATAGTGGACAAAAAGCTCAGGCGGATGATAATACCAGCTACGGTCACAATGTAGAATTTGCCTGGTTACTTACCCACGCCCTTACTATTCTGGGTAAGCCTGTTGAGCAATACTTTGATGTGCTAAAAACCTCGTACGATCACGCCGTAGATAACGGGATTGACGAAACTTACGGTGGGGTTTATGTGGAAGGGGCGCATTCTGGGAAAGTGTATGATCAGGAAAAGGAGTTCTGGCAGCAGGCTGAGTTACTAATCGGCATGCTGGAAGCTTCCCTTACCTTTGGCCTGGAAAAATACTGGCCTGTATACGAAAATGTACACCGATTTGTGTTTGACAAAATGATTCATCATTCAGTGGGGGAGTGGTGGCCATTGCTAACCAGAGAAGGAGAGCCAATCTGGACGCACATGAGTCATTCTTGGAAAGTTAATTACCATACAGTAAGAGCTATGGTGCAGAGTATTGAACGATTAAAAAAGTTAGAGGCACGACTGTAATTTTATTCTAACTGGGCTAGATAATCAATGACCCTTTCAATAGATATATCAGTTTGCATCTTGCTTGTGAATATGGTAGAACGGTGAGGTAAGGCGGTTAAACAAATAACAGCCCAAAGAATAAGCAGTACAGTAATTCTCAATTTTAGTTCAGTAGCTATTTTTGTACTCATGGGTGAAAAATCTTACTTGTGTAATATAAATACTAATTTAAGTAAAATTAATCACTTAATGGCTACATAATGTTTAAATAATTATAATAATAGTTATATATGACTATGGCTTTAGTGTATTTTACATGGATTTATATAATTTTCATGTGAAAAAATTACAATAACGTTCATGTTGTGTATCAGTCAGTATTCTCGTTGAAGGTGTCTCTACAAAAGAGATACTTTTATGAGTGTTTCAGTTTCCCAAATTGTTATAAAGAGCATATGAGTCTATCCATGCATTGGTTGCCTCTGTACTTCCTATATGAAGGAATGATCTTCTCCATCTATTTTGCTTGAAAAGCCTATGAAAATAAAATATATAACTTTGGTAAGTCTTTTGGTCCTGTGCTTTTCAGTGCAGTGTTCCTCACCCACTTCTGAAAATCAAAGTGAATTAGACAAACCGCCGCCTGAGTCAGCATCTAAAATTACTCCGGCAATGGCAGAAGGAAAGCCTGGGCTTCAACGTATTGTCGCTTTTAAATTTAAAGACGGAACTTCACAAGAAGCTATTCAGCAGCATATGGATGACTTCGCTGCGTTGGAAGATAGTATTCCGCAAATACTTTCCTATCGGGCGGGAGAAACTTTATCTACCTCCTACGAAGCAACTGGAGATTACGATGTGCTACATTATGCAACGTATGAAAGTGAGACTGCTGTGGAAGAATATTTCAACCATCCGGCTCATCAACGTTTTATTGAGCGAAATAAGGCTCATTGGGAGCAGGTCATTGTATTAAACTCAAAAGTGGAGTAAATAATTACTGGCTTTGGTAGGCAGGGCTACGAAGTACTCTACCCGCTCGGGTATGCATAAATTCTCCGTTGTTTACAGCTATCTGGCCATTTATGATGACATAGCTAATGCCTTCAGGGTACTGATGAGGTTCTTCAAAGGTGGCTTTATCAATAATCGTTGCCGGGTCAAAAATTACCAGGTCTGCAAAGGCATTTTCCTGAATTCGCCCTCGGTCTTTCAGCCCTAATCGGTCGGCTGGCATCTGGGTCATTTTATGAATGCCTTCTTCCAGCGTAATAATAGCACGATCTCGCACGTAATGTCCTAAAACTCGGGGAAATGTACCGTACCAACGGGGATGAGGATGTCCTTCTCCAAAAGCAGCCAAACGCCCGTCAGACGCTATCATGGTCTTGGAATGTTGCATAATTCGGTCTACATCGCCCTGGTCCATTGCATGGTAAATGGCACTACAGCCTCCATTGGCCTGAGCTTCTATCACCAACTCGGCCCCATTCTCTACGGTTGGCTCCATCTCCCGTAGCACTGCCCAATCGTGCAATGTTTGCCCTTCTAACTCGGGTTGCCATTCAACTTTAGCAAATTGCACTCGACGCAAATCTCTACCTCCCCGGTCGTTAAGGATATTATAGATGATGCCTTGTTTAATACTATCGCGTAAAATAGGTTCTTCTAACCTTTCTAGAAACGCATCTTGCCCTCCTGAACGAGCCCAACTAGGAATGAGCACCGATATACCCGTGTAACTAGCCGTGTATGGGTACTGATCGATCATCACATCGAGACCTAGCTGGCGGGCTGAATCTACCATTGCCAACGTATTTGTGCTGGCACCCCACATGGGCTGACCAATAGCTTTATGGTGAGTCAGAATTACCGGAATCTCAGCCTGATCAGCAATCATGATGGCTTCTTCAACGGCATCCAGCAATCCGAGGCCTTCTTCCCGCAGGTGAGAAGTGTAAATGCCATTGTATTGAGAAGATACTTTTGAAAGAGCGATCACTTCATCAACTTTTGAGAAAGCACCTGGTAAATATTTAAGGCCGGTTGAAATACCAAAAGCTCCGTCCTGCATGGCCTTGGCTACCTGCTCTTTCATCTGGGCGAGTTCTTCATTGGTCGGTTCGCGGTTATCAAGCTGCATTACATTTTCTCGGATAGTATTATGACCCACTAAATAAGCCACATTCATTCCTACTCCTTCGCTTTCAACAGAATCCATATAAACGCTTAGTGGCCAGGGGCTGCGTCCGTCCGGACCACCCAGGGCCGTAGTTACTCCCTGCCGCACTGCACTTTCTGCTTCCGGAAGGTCAAGTAAAGGTTCGAGATGGGCATGTAGATCAATAAAGCCAGGTGCTACTGCCTGACCAGAGGCATCGATCACGGTGGTTGCAGTCTGCTTCGATAGATCTCCAACCTTTACAATTTTTTCTCCCCGGATGCCAATGTCAATTTGTTGAGGTGGATTGAGGCTTCCGTCATAGACAGTGCTATTTTTTATAATAATATCGTAGTCTTTTGAGCTTTGGCATCCATAAAGAAATGAAATGTAAAACAGTAGAAAAGAGAAGTATTTCATGGTGAGGTTAGGATAATGGATGGTATGAATGCCTACTTGCAACTTAAAAAACAAGCTGTAAACCTGATCAGCAATAAAAATAGGAATAATGAGATAGAAGCAAAGCCTTTTTTCTTTAAAGGCAGAGTAAATCACTTAAAACCACTGATTTCTTTTAGCTAGCGCAGATGGGTGATGATGTATATTGGGGTGAGTTGAAAGTAAGCAAGAATTCTTAAAGCTCTACTTGGTCAGAAGCATGGTCTGCTAATTGTTGTTGAAGATGCTCATCAAGTTTAGCTTGCTGTATAGTTTTTGCTTCCAGTAATTGTTCTATTGTAAGCCCTTCGGCTCCGCGCAAATCAGCTTTATACAGATTGGCATTTTTGAGATTGGTGCCCATCATAACGGTGCCTTTCAGATTAGTCTCCGTAAGCAGCGCATTCTCAAAATTTGCTTTGATAAGAAAAGAACCTTCCAGGTTTGATTTAATTAAAAATGTATCGGAAAAATTAGCACCACTGGCGTATGAACGAGCTAAATTAGCTTGATTTAAGTTTGAGCCCTGGAAATCGGTTTGATTCATACGGGCATTTTCCAGGTTGCACTGAATAAGGTTGGAATGGGTAATGTTGGCTGAGTTAAGGTTTGATCCCTTAAGCATAATATGACTAAGGTTGGTCCGTTTGAGATAGCAGTTTACCAGATCCAGCTTATATTTTTTGTAGCGGTTGAGTCGCTTGATATTACCCGCCGTACGGAAAGCAGATTCTTCAGACTCCCATAAACGGAAATCCTCTATTTCATCCTGATACATGCGAATCCGGAGACGTTTCTGCCCGCTTTCGTTGATCCAGTAGATAAGAATACCAATTACTGCAATATCGAACAGCATACCATGAGCTTCGGCCAAAACTTGCCCTACAAAATTATAGTAATCCTCTACGTAGTAAGAATAGCTAAGACCAATGACGATCACCGCCAGTGCGAAGAGTACGAGGAAAGAAGTAAGCACCGGATGTTCGGGAATAGTCTTAATTCGTTCCAAAATAGATTTCCATCGGTCAAAGCGCATACACAGAATCTTGCAGGATTATTTTAGCAACAGAACAACAAAGTAGGAGATTCAGGGGCGTAAAAAGTTGTATTTATGAGGTTAAACCTCACTATGTAGGAACTACGCTAAGTTTAAGGCTTTTATCTTTCGAACCAGCGTTAGGTTGATTTTTTCGTATGATTCAAACGTCCATCCAGCTACATGAGGAGTAAATACCACCCGCTCCGATTGACGAAGGTAGTTGAAGCTATTTTGCTGTTCTTTGGTCAGAGAATTAATTTTCTCGTTTTCCAGCACGTCTAACGCAGCGCCCCGTACTTTACCGCTCTCGAGAGCATCAACCAGGCTTTTCAGGCGGATAACTTTGCCGCGAGCGGTATTTACTAGAAAAATATTTTTATCAAATCTGGATAAGTAGTTTTCGTCTACCAAAAACTGGGTTTCTTCAGTTAATGGTACATGCAAACTGAGAATATCCGCCTGAGAATACAACTCATCCATACTTGCTTCCCGGGCGAAGGCATCACTATAATTTTGTTTGTATTTATCATACGCCAGCACGGTAACACCAAAGCTGGAAAGACGTTGCGCAAAAGCCTGCCCCATAAAACCGTACCCAATAAGGCCCACTGTCTTTCCCATCAGTTCTATTCCCCTGTTTCCTTCCCGGTCCCATTTCCCTTCCCGGATTTGCCGGTCAGCTACTGAGATATGATTGAAGAGATTTAAAAGCATGCCGATGGTATGTTCGGCCAGGGCATCGCGATTGCCTTCGGGAGCATTTAGAATGCTGATATCACGCTCGTTTAAAGCAATTTCATCCAGTTGGTCCAGCCCGGCTCCGGCACGAGCCACAAATGTAAGGCGGGTAGCTCGCTCAATCAGTTCACGATCAATCATCAGTTTGCTTCGTACAATCAGGCCGTCGTATTCAGAAATTTGCTCCAGTACTTCCTGCCGCGTGATGGTAGGGAGGTACTCAGCTTCAAAGCCAATATCATTTAACAAGGGAACAATACTGTCGTGCATTTTATCGACAATGAGACACTTTTTCATGAAAATTTAGGGCTAAAATTGATATAATAAATGAGCTACGCTGAAGTAAACGGCTAGCCCTAACAGGTCATTTGCAGTGGTAATGAATGGGCCAGAAGCTAGGGCAGGATTCACCCCAAAGCGATCCAAAATAAGGGGAGTAATGGTACCCATGAGAGAGGCAAGCAGCACTACGCTAAACAGGGCGATGGCCACCACGCCTGCCAAACGTAATTCTTCCCCAAAAATAAGGTTAAAACAAAGAACAAGAATGCCCAAAGCTAACCCATTGATCATTGCTACGGTAAGTACTTTCACCAGTCGTTTGGCTAATTGGTCACCAAATACGGAAGATGTTGCCAGGCTTTGTACCACCAGTGATGACGACTGTATACCGACGTTTCCGCCGGTTGCAGTAATAAGTGGAATGAAAAAGGCCATAGCTGGCAATAGAGCAATGTCTTCTTCGAAGATACCGATGAAGCGCGCCCCCAGCAAACCACCTACCATGCCAATAATTAACCAAGGCAAACGAGCCCGGGATAAGAGCCACACACTGTCACTTCGCTCTTCCACATCTTCGGAAATACCAGCCATCAAATGGCGCTCTTCCTCAGCCATCTCGGTAATGACGTCTACAATATCGTCAATGGTAATCCGACCAACCAACCTATCCAGAATATCAACAACAGGAATTACTTCCAGGTCGTACTTACGCATAATCTCAGCCACTTCTTCTTCTTCCATAAAGGTGTGCACTGAAATAACTTCGCTGTCATAAATATCAGCAATCCTAGTGTCATCCTGTGATAAGATGATACGCTTTAAGGACACTTTGCCTAGCAGATGATTCCGATCATCTACAACATATACTGAATATAGCTTATCAACCTTTCCGGCTTGGCGTCGGATTTCTTCAATACATTGCAGGATATTCCAGTTGATATCGACCTTAATCAGCTCCTTGGCCATCAAGCCGCCCGCCCGGTCTTCTTCATACCGAATCAGGTCCTTTACATGGCGGGCCCGCTCAGCATTCTGCATGTTATCAATAACCTCCTCGCGGGTTTGAATAGGAAGTCTGTTCAGAATATCAGCCCCGTCGTCGGAATCGAGGTAATCAATAAAGTCAGCTAGTTCGTCGGAGGCAAAATTTCGCAGAAAGGCGGTTTGGTCTTCGTCTTCAATCTCAACAATAACGTCGGCCGCCTTCTCTTTGTCCAGCAGTTTGAGCACATACTTTGATTCATCGGTATTGAGTTCGTAAAGAACCGTTAGAATGTCAACCGCATTAGCATCTTGCATGCTTTCCTGTACCATTTTACGCTCATCCTGAGCAATGGCCAGGCGAACCCACTCCAGGTAGGCCGGTGATACTTCAAACGGTAGAAAGGTTAACGTTTCCAAGATTGCTCAATTTGCTGGGTGAGACTCACAAAATCCTGCACAGATAACTGTTCGGCTCGCAGGTTCAACATAGGCAACTGCCGGATCAACTCCGGCAAATTTAGAGGTTTCAGTGCATTACGCAAGGTCTTACGCCGGTTTTGAAACCCCTGTTTTACCACTCTCTTAAATAATACTTCATCGCAGTCAAGTTGTTTGGTTGCATTGCGTTTTAAGCGAATAACGGCCGACCGAACTTTCGGTGGTGGATGGAATACATGAGGTTCTACAGTGAACAGATATTCTATATCATAGAAGGCTTGCAATAGTACGCTCAGTATTCCATACGTTTTATTTCCGTGTTCGGATTGAATCCGTTCGGCAACTTCTTTCTGAAGCATCCCGACTACCTCGGGGATATCCTGGCGGTGCTCCAGTACCTTAAAGAAAATCTGCGATGATATATTATAGGGGAAGTTTCCGATAATGGCGAACGGGCTGGGTATAGGGGAGAGGTCAGCTTTCAAAAAATCCTGATGTAAAATAGGTAAGGCCTCGTAATGTTGCTCGAGATAGGTAACTGACTCGGCATCAACTTCCATAACCGTGGTTTGGTATTGATCAAGACTAACCAGAAATTGAGTGAGCACCCCCATGCCCGGTCCAATTTCCAATACCTGCTGATAACCGCCATGTCCGGTTAAGCTGTGTACAATCTTTTCCGCAATATTCTGATCTTTCAGGAAATGTTGCCCCAGAAACTTCTTAGGTCGTACGTTAGAGATAGGCTTTTTCATCATTGCAAAGTAATAGGGAAACCCGCACATTACCCTCTGGTTCTCAAAAACATTCTTAAATTGCGCTGAAAAAAACAACGTATATGTCTATAAAGCTAAAGACGACCAAGTCAATAAAAGATAATGAACATGCCATTGTGCTCCTAAATGAAGTTCAGCAAGCCGATGCTTATGCTAAAGGCGAGGCCGAACTGAAATACATTAAACAGAAACTTAGTGACAAGAAGGATATTGTTGCGTTGAACCAATACGATCGCTGGGTATTTCTGGTTGCTCCGGTGAGTGAGGAATCTGAAGATGATCAGTTGGAGGCCTATCGTAAAATAGGAGTTAAACTTTTTCAGGCAGCAAAACAAGAAGGTACGCCTAAGCTTAAAATAACAGGTGATAACGCTGTGCATTTGTTAAGTGTGGCCGAAGGCTTTTTACTGAGTTCATACGAATTCTCTCGCTATAAAAAAGAAAGTAAGGAGAAAGGTTCTTCCAGTCAGTTAAAAGAACTATGCATCCTCCACCTAGAAGTTAAGAACGCTGATATAAGTGAACTTACGAATATAGTAGAGGGGACTTTTTTAGCGCGTAACCTGGTGAACGAGCCGGTAATTTCGCTGAATGCAGAGAAGCTTAGCAAAGCCTTCAAGAAAGCAGGCAAAGATGCTGGTTTTAGTGTGGAAGTGTTTGACAAGGCAAAAATAAAGTCTCTAAAGATGGGCGGCTTGTTGAGTGTAAATGCCGGAAGCGAAGATCCGCCTACCTTCAATGTGTTAGAATACAAGCCTAAGAAAGCTGTAAACAGCCAGCCGTACGTATTGGTAGGAAAAGGGGTAACCTATGATACTGGTGGGCTGAGCCTGAAACCATCTAATTTTATGGACACCATGAAGTCTGATATGGGAGGTTCAGCGGCCGTTATCGGAACAATGGTGGCCGTTGCTAAAAATGAGCTGCCGCTTCACATCGTTGGCTTGGTGCCAGCTACGGATAACCGTCCGGGCGGCAATGCCATTGTCCCGGGGGATGTAATTACCATTTCGGATGGCACGACGGTAGAAGTATTAAACACTGATGCTGAAGGGCGTTTAATTTTGGCTGACGCGCTTTCATTCGCTAAAAAATATAATCCTGCATTGGTTATTGATCTGGCTACACTTACCGGAGCTGCTGCTGTGGCCATTGGAAAAGAAGGTGTGGTAATGATGGGTAGCGCTTCTGAGGAATACAAAAATCAGTTAAAGCAGGCCGGAAACGAAACATACGAGCGCCTGGTAGAATTTCCGCTTTGGAAAGAGTATCGCGACTATCTGAAGTCCGATATTGCTGATCTAAAAAATATTGGTGGACGTATGGCTGGAGCCATCACTGCCGGAATGTTTTTAAAACATTTTACCGACTACGAGTGGATTCACCTGGATATTGCAGGTGTGGCCTTTCTGGATAGCCCTGATGGCTACCGGGGAAAGAATGGAACGGGTGCGGGCGTGCGAATGTTGTACCGTTTTTTCCGCAACCTATCAAATCAAGCCAAAGCATCATGAACCGTACCGATACTACGTTGGATAAACCTATAAAACCCAAGACCAAACGTAAAAAGGGCGATTTGCTAGTTATTGGAATTAGCCTGGGCGACGTTAATGGCGTTGGTCCGGAGGTAATTATCAAAGCCTTGAGTGATAAGCGAATTCTGAACCAAATGACTCCTATTGTCTTTGGCTCAGCCAAGGTGATATCTTATTACCGAAAGCAGTGCAACCTGGATCAGTTTAACTTTATGACTATTAAAGACCTGGACAGTATTGCTTTTGGAAAAGTGAACGTATACAACTGCTGGCAAGAGACCGTAGAGATACAGGAGGGTAAGGTGACGGAGCCAGCCGGGAAAGCAGCATGGCAGGCGCTGGAACAAGCTACTCAAGCCTTACAATCTGATGTTGTGGCCGCCTTGGTAACTGCACCGATTAACAAGAATAACATCCAGAATGAAGAGTTCTCTTTTCCTGGCCACACTGAGTATCTAGCTAAAACTTTTGAGGTAGAAGAGCACCTAATGTTTCTGGTACATGAAAATCTACGGATCGGAGTGGTAACCGGGCATATTCCTTTACATCAGGTGAGCCAGAAAATCACCCGTAGTAAAGTGCGGCTGAAAATTAAAATCATGGAAGAGTCTCTGAAGACAGATTTCGGGATCTTAAAGCCTAAGATTGCTGTGTTAGGACTTAATCCGCATGCGGGCGAAGAAGGACTATTAGGTTCGGAGGAGCAGGATATTTTACTTCCGGTAATTAATGAGCTGAAAAACAAGGGAAAGCTTATTTATGGCCCTTTTCCTTCTGATGGATTTTTTGGTGCATTTCAACATCAGCAATTTGATGGAGTGCTTGCTATGTATCACGATCAGGGCTTGATACCTTTTAAAACATTGGCTTTCGAGAAAGGGGTGAATTTTACCGCTGGTTTGCCTATCGTACGTACTTCTCCTGACCACGGAACAGCTTACAATATTGCTGGGAAAAACCAGGCAAACGAAGCCTCGATGCGAGAAGCGCTTTACCTTGCTTGTGACATTGTGCGCCAGCGCCAGGAGCTCTTGGAGGACGATGAATAAGAATTTTTGGTGATAATGGCAGTCGCTGAAATAGGAGTTTTATATAGTAGGCCTCTTATTTCTGCGGCATCGCTCACTGCAGTAAACCACACTCTCCCAATCTTTTTCCCACTTTTTGCGCCATTGAAAAGGGAGTTTGCAAACTGGACAGACTTTGGTTGGGAGATCGCTTTTCTTTCGCTGTTTCGCCAAATTACTCGAAGAGAAGATATAAAGTTACCGTATTAGCAGTTACTTGATTGAGCGGCTCGCTGTACTGGTTGTCGTTGCTACTCAACATATTCATCAAACCTCGAGAGTAGCGCACTTCGGGAGCAAATTTGAACAGAGGGAAGTAGATATCCAGACCAAAACCAACCTGTAAAGATAGATTTGTGCTCTCAGTAAGTAAGCGCTCACTTTCGTTGCCTCCATTATCTTTACCAGTAGCTTCGATGCCAGCCTCAACCCCACCTACTAGATACATGCGGTGATTTCCCCTTCGTACAGATTTGTACTTGAAAAGCACGGGGACTTCAATAAAAGTTGATTCTACTATCTGCTGATCAGTGACCAGTTGTCCACCTTGTATATAGCGATAATCCAGCCGGTTTTCGTAGAATACAACTTCAGGAACAATTCTTAGGTCCAAATAATCAGCTAGGCGAAAGTTAGCAATAAGCCCCAGAGAGAAACCAAAAGCGTTAGATGGCATTACTGATTGCAGAGTATCTAAACCGGGAGAGGCAAAATCAGGGTTATACTGAATGCGGAAATTAGATGAGTGCATGCCAATGACAAAACCATAGTGTAACCACCGGGAATCGTAATTGGGTAAATTGTCTGATTTAGCGTACATTTTGCCTGAGGGCTGTTGCGCCCAGGCGAGCGTGGTTAATCCTAACGCTACTAGCGTTAAGATGCTTTTCTTCCGATATATATGGAGCTTATGCCAAATGTGAGTGCTTTGCATCGTGTTTCAGTATAGCCTGCCCGCTGTAGTGCTTGTAAGAACGCCTGACCGTCAGGAAAAGCCTGTACCGATTCGGGTAAATACGTATAAGCAGACTGATCTTTAGAAATTATTTTGCCGATGAGCGGTAATATGTTTTTAAAATAAAAACTGTATAACTGCTTCATAGGAAACCGGGTGGGCTTAGAAAATTCTAAAACTACCACCGAGCCACCAGGCTTTAATACCCGGTACATATCTTTTAGCCCATCGTGCAGATTTTCAAAGTTACGTACTCCAAAAGCAACGATCACTGCATCGAAAATATTATCGTCAAAAAGCAATCTTTCTGAATCGCCCAGTTGAAGTTCAATAAGATCATCCAGGTGTTTACGTGCCAGTTTCTGTCGTCCGATCTCAAGCATCCCTTCAGAGATATCTACTCCAACAACTTTTTGGGGATTGAGCGATAAGGCTTCAATGGCAAAATCGGCGGTGCCGGTTGCAATATCCAGAATGTGTTGGGGTTTCTCAGGTTTGAGCAATTTGATCGCTCGTTTCCGCCAGTAAATATCAATGCCCAGGCTCAGCAGATGATTAAGTAAGTCATAACGGCGACTGATGTTATTGAACATCTGTGCTACCTGTTCTTTTTTTGAAGAAACCTGATTTTTGTAAGGAACTACTGCCATAATAAAATAACCGACTGCAAAAGTCTTCATTTAGCTACGGTTATCCAACGGACAGGGTAGAAAATTTGTTCAGGAAGTTATTGAAGGCAAAAATGGAGAGTAGTGCTTCAAGAGCAGAATCACATTTAACTGTAGCTAACTGGAATTATTGATTTGCTATATTGCCAGCTTTCAGTACTCTCAGTTCAACCCGGCGGTTCAATTCTCTACCTTCAGTCTCATCATCGTTGCTGGCAATGGGATCTTCTTCACCATAACCATGTGCATTAAGACGTTTCACCTCAATGCCCTGGCTGATTAAATGATCTACAATTGCCTGAGCACGTTTGTGAGATAAATTTTTGTTATAGGTAGCAGGGCCTACACTATCAGTGTGACCTGCAATCTCCACCTGGACATCTGGGTTGCCAGACAGAAAACTCTGAAGACGAGATAGTTCCTCGAAAGAGCTTTCTTTTAAATGAGCACTATTGAAATCAAAGTACACAAAATCTAAGATCATCCGGTAATCAGCCACAACCGGATCAAGAGATACCTTCTTCCGAAACTCCTGAGGATCCGAAGACATCGCGGGTATATTAATCTTCAAACTTTTATACATGTACCCATTCTTTTCCACGGCTAACATATAGTCTTTTGCCTCTTCATTGGAAATATCAAAACGGTAAATACCAGGGGCAACTGTTTGCGAGGATACTATTTCTTGTCCCCCCGTTACTTTTAAAGTAACCTTAGCATCCAGTGCTTTTTGGGTAGAAGCCTCTTCTACTTTTAAGAGAAGTTGTACCGGCTGTTTTGCAGCGGGCTTTTTATTTTGATTAGTTGTTACACCATTTATCTCCCGATTGTTTAGTCCGCCCTCATTAGCAAGCTTCTTTTGATCTTTCTTTTCCAGTTTATCAGTAAGTGCTTCGGATTGGTCAGGAATTTCTACCATATAAATATCCAGATAGCCTACTCCATCATTTCTTACTGTTGAAAAGTACCCACGTTTACCATCTTTTGTACTTACGAAGTAAATGTCATCATCAGGTGTGTTAATGGGATAGCCTAAGTTAACAGGCTCAGACCATACGCTACTATCGGCTTCGTAGATTGATTTAAAAATATCGTATCCCCCCATGCCTTTACGGCCCCGGCTACTGAAATAGAGCGTTTTACCGTCAAAATCAATAAATACTCCATCTTCATCATAAGGTGTATTGACGGTAGCACCCAAGTTTGTCACTTTACCCCACTCACCTCTTCGGTCTTTTTCACATTTATAAAGATCCAGACCACCAAATCCGCCGGGGCGGTTGCTGGAGAAATAGATGGTCTGTCCATCAGGTGAGATGGTAACAGAATTTTCAGAATACGAAGAGTTTATGTTGTCACTAACGGGTCTTGGTTCTGACCAGGTGCCGTCAGAGCGCTGGTCCGATACGAAAAGGTCGCCCCCATTCTCATCCCGATAAATATAAAGTTGCTTTCCATCGGCAGATAAAGCTGAATTAGACTCAAAAAATAAGGTGTTAACTGTTTCTCCAATATTCTTAGCCGGAGTCCATTTCCCATCTTCTTTATAAGAAATAAAAATATCCTCGTAAGCAAAGTTATCGTCGTACACGTTTTCATTCAGGTTATCTTCTTTGCGGCGAGAAGTGAAGATCATCATTGTTTCATCCGCATTGATTACCGGAGCATAATCGAGGCTATTGGAGTTGATAGACCCCCCAATGTTGGTGATCCGAAAGTTGCGAGCCTTAGACATGAATTCTACACCGTTATTACACTCATATATCCGCCGTTCCACTTGGTTTGATGGAATTTTATCTTCTCCTCGGTAATCTTTCTCTTTCTTGAGTTTTTCCAGGTATTGAGTATAAAATTGGATAGCCTGTTCGAAATCAAGACCATATTGATAAGATCGGGCAATAGAGTATAGCAGGTCAAAACGGTAATCAGAGTCAAGATTATACACCTGCTGGAAATAAGGAGTTGCTTCTCCTTTATTAATGGTTTCAGTAATTGCTTTGCCAGCCATATAATTGGCCTTGATATTATTGGGATCTAATTGAGCTGCTTGGATATACATCTCCTTAGCCTGTTCAGGTGCTTTCTGAACAAAATAAATTTCATCCCCAATCTCTACAAACTCCTGCGCTAGTTGCTGATTGTTATCCTGAGCTTGGGTAAGCCCGAAAAACAATATTCCGGTAAACAGCGACAAGATGCATTTTGCAATTAATTTATTCATATATCCTTATACATGCTTGGCCATACTGGAAACACATTGTGAATGACCATTACAAACTCTAATGATTGCAGAATATGCTGTTGCAAGTTATACTTACCGCATGTACTTTAAAATAGGTTAAAATTACAACGTAACATTTGAAGCAGTTATGTGGGATTCAATGAGTTACGAATAAGCCGAAGGATAGGGTATTGCACTACATCATGTAAGAAAGAGCTTCGAGAGTCTTTGTTAGGTTATGATATAGTTTAATATATATCAGGTGGTGATTGCAAAACCAGCCACAAGTGACTTTAAGAGCTAATCTAGCAACTAATATTTTGGAAATCAGGCATTTGCTGTAATTTTCCTTAATCTTTTTAGTCTTATGTTTTATCTTTAAATGAGAAAAAAGTTAATCCAATTACGGCTCAGTGTTGTATGAAAAATGAAGTAAGGTTTGGACCAACTTTATGTCCTGATGGTTTGTGAGAAAATAAGTAATATTCGTGGATAGATAGAAAAATATGCACAAAATGAGTGGTGAGTAAGGTTAGTAGCCCGTGCATTTTTTCTGAATCAGGCTAGACAATCCGAAAATACATCCGAATTAATGGGTATTAATCAAGAGCACTAAAGATTGTATGCAGAATGACGTTGATACCTTATTAAGTTATTACTGATAAACCTTACGTATCCTGTATTGCTGCACTAAATTTGTGATACAAATTGAAATTTTCTTAAATAGAAAAAGATTCGTATTATTTCAATCAGAGATCTAGTTATAACTAATTTATTCGTTTATCCGAAAAATTCTATGTCGCTACTTATCCGGGGAATTTTCGTTATTTCTCTTTTTTCAAATACATTATGGGGAGGCACTTTGAACGACGAGCATTTTACAATCGTCGAGAAGAATCATAAAAAAGGGCTGTTTGATGAAAACGGAAAAGTAATTATCCCCGTGGCTTACGAAGATCTAGGGTGGAGCTATGGACTTCCTCAAGTGTTTCATAAAGTTATTGGTTATCGAGAAGGCAGTCTATGGGGGCTTATTGGAATTAAAAATAAGAAAGTATGCGAACCTCGTTATCTAACTTTAGTGCCTTTTGAAGATAAACTTATTATTGCAGCAGCTCATACCGATGAAAAAGTAAGCAAAATTCGCTACGGACTTATAAATACCCAAGGCGAGCGAGAATTATCTTTTCGTTACTATTCTCTTACCAGACACCATACTCAACTTATAGCATCAATTATTAGGAACAACAAACCTACCTATGGGGTGATCGATCAGGACGGAGAAGCGATAATTGGTTTTGATCACCGGAAGGTTGTCTCGCTAGCTAAAGAACGCTATGGCGTTTATGACTTCCAGGGTAAAGTATCCTTGTTTTCTAACGAGGGGGCTGCGCTAACAGAATTTAAGTACGATAGTATTTCTACCTTTCAGCATCATTTAGCTGTAATATACCAGGAAGGGAAGCAGGGGGTCATTCATGAGAATGGTGTTGAAATGGTTGCTCCACAGTACCGACGTATAAAAATTGATGGTCCTGGTGTAGTCAGTGCTCTTCCTTTTAATACTTGGCACGTATACACTGCTGAGAATGAGTGGGTGCGTGACTATACATTTGAATCTATGAAGCCCGTCGGGATTAACCTGTATCAGATTACTCTGGGTGAGGTAAAGACCTTTGTCAACCAGGATGGTGAGCCGGTCATTCCTTCAAAATGGGCAGTGCAACGTCTGGAAGGTGAGTTTGCAGTACTTAGTGAAGGTAACAAATATGGTGTGCTACGAAGTAAGCATAACGATGGAGAGGCACATAGGGTAATTTTGCCGGTAGAGTATGACTCGTTGCTAATTGATGGGAAGTACATATTGGCTGGAAAGAAAACGAGAGCTAACGCCGTGGGTTATGCTTGGTCTCTTTTTAATGAAGATGGACTTAGTCTAACTTCTTTTACTTATCAGGCTATGATGCCCCAAAGCGAAGGTAGATTTCTGGTGCAACGGAAAGGCCATTGGGGATATCTGGATACCACAGGTATTGAGGCAATCTCTTGTCAGTTTCTTCATGCTGCTCCCTTTAGTAGTGGAGTGGCCAGCGTAGATTTTATTGATGGACAGGGAGTTATCGATTTGCAAGGAAATTGGAAAATTAAACCTTTCAATTATAAAGGAGCCCGCCTACAGTTACAGCGAATTCACGATGACCTTTACATTTTTAAGACCGATCCTCATCGCTATGAATCTACCAAATATGGATTAATTAATAGCCAGGGCGAAGAAATATATGCTACTCACAATGTGCTGGTTCATAACGGCCATAGCCTTTGGGAGCATAATGACGAAGGAAAGTATGGGCTAATCAGTTATGCGGGCCAACGCATGCTGGAAACTCGGTATGATACTATCTCAGCCTTACAGGAAGATCAGATATATGTATTTAGCAGAGATGGTAAAAGTGGTATTCTGGACCATCAGGGTAGTATGCTGGTGGATGTAGATAATAATTTCCAAGAACTGCATGCAATGAGTGATGAGTTTCTGGGGGTAAAGATTAACAACAAGTTTGGGTTTGTTGATATTTTAGGACGTCTACGAATTGCCAACCGCTATGATTCTATCACTCACTTTGAAGATAATATGGCCGCAGTAAAACTACTCGGCCGTTGGGGGTACATCGATAAAAGCGAGCACCTAATTGTTCAGCCCCACTACGAAAAGGCCACACCTTTCCAAGGTAAATTGGCGGTAGTAATGCAGAACAACCTATATGGTATGGTTAATCGTAAGGGGCAGACTGTGATTCCATTGGACTTTCGCCGAATAGCGCCTGCTGAGATGAATCGCTTCAAGGTATATCAGGAACGTGAGGTGCAAGGTGAAATAGTATCGCAGGTGGGGTTAGTCAGCGATAGCGGTAAAATGCTTATCTACCCGAAATATGATGCTTTGAAAGACTTAGGGAATGGCTATGTAATAGTTCAGCGTGGCGAGAACTATGGGGTGCTTACAACCAGCGGCCGTAGCACAATTCCTCTTAAGCATGATCGAATTGTGTACGACACATACAACGATGTTTACCTTGCCTTAGAAGAGCCTACCTGGCAGACCTTAGAACTTACTTCGGGCGTAGGAAAATAATTTACTTACTAGGGCGGCGATTCTGATCCTGCCCAGAGATAGACTGACGCATGTCGGTGTCAGCCTGCATATTCTGCATACGGTAATAATCCATAATCCCCATATTTCCACTTCGGAATGCTTCAGCCATGGCCAGGGGCACTTCTGCTTCCGCAGCAATTACCTTAGCTCGCGCTTCCTGTGATTTAGCTCGCATTTCCTGCTCTTCCGCTACGGCCATCGCCCGGCGCTCTTCTGCTTTTGCTTCTGCTACTTTTAAGTCTGCATTAGCCTGATCAATCTGCAGTTTAGCCCCAATATTCTCACCAACATTAACATCGGCAATATCAATGGATAGAATTTCAAAGGCAGTTCCGGCGTCGAGGCCACGTTGAAGTACGAGCTTTGATATTTTGTCAGGGTTTTCTAGTACGTCGGTATGCATTTTAGCGGAGCCTATGGACGTAACAATACCTTCTCCGACTCGAGCTAAAATGGTATCTTCGCCAGCACCCCCTACCAGTTGAGAGATATTAGCTCTAACAGTAACTCGGGCTTTGGCCATCAACTGAATACCGTCAGCTGCAACTGCGGCTACCTCAGGAGTGTTAATCACCTTGGGGTTTACCGACATTTGTACGGCTTCTAATACGTCTCTTCCTGCCAAATCAATAGCGGTGGCTTGTTTAAAAGTCAGCCGTATATTGGCTTTGTCAGCCGAAATTAAGGCTTTAATAACGGAAGGAACATTGCCTCCGGCTAAATAGTGAGTTTCTAAATCGGAAGACGTAATATCCAATCCTGCTTTGGTCGCGGTAATCAGTGATCTTGTGATGATCCGAGGTGGTACTTTTCGGATGCGCATGAACATAAGTTCAAATAACCCAACCCGGACACCAGAAAACTGAGCTTCAATCCAGAGATTAACGGGAATAAAATATAGGATCGTAAAAAATAAAACGATCCCAGTGATGATAATAGCTATGAGCGCAATTCCTTCCATAAGACTTTCTTCCTGAATTTAGTATTAGGCGATGTTTTGTATAGGTTCTACCAGAATTTTATTTGCTTGTACATCCACAACTTGCACTTCTGTGCCAGCGTCCACATATCGGCCTAAGGTACTAACTTCTACCGTTGCTTCTTTGAATTCTACCTTCCCTGATGGCCGCAAAGCAGATAGGGCAACCCCGCGGTCACCCTTCCAGATATTGGGTTTTACCTCCTCATCATTTACCCGGCTTTTACTGGATGTTTTTAAGGATAGCTTATCCCAGGCGCCGGTTCGTAGGCTAAAGAAAAGTGTGATGCCTAATAAGACAAATGAAATGCCTAGAATCCCAAAGCCCAGGGTGTTACCATAATTGATGAAGCTGATAATAATTGCAGCAGCAGTAAGTAATAAGCCTGCAATACCAAAAATGGTAGTTCCCGGAATAAATATGAGTTCTACAACAATCAGCAGAACGCCGACGACCAACAGGATAAGAACAGCAAACCAATCAAGCATGGGTTAAGCGAGGTGGATGATTTCAACCCGCATAAGGTATGAATAATCCACCTCTTACGCTAATACTTACCCACAAATCAGACATTAATATGCCTTAGCAAATAATACTCTGCGAGATGAAGGCTTGCCGGAATAAATACACGTTCCTTCTTCTGCTTCAGCATTCAGTGGAATGCACCGGATAGTTGCCTTTGTTTCCTCTTTAATTTTGGCCTCTGTTTCATCAGTTCCATCCCAGTGAGCATAGACAAAACCACCTGTCTGATCAAGCGCATTCTTAAACGCTTCGTAGTTATCTGCTTTGGTGGAATTTTCTACCTGAAACTTTAGTGCCTTATCATAGATAGCCGTTTGCATTTCATCTAACAAACCCTTTATCTGTTGAGCAAAAGAATCATCCATTGTCATGGATTGTTTCTCTAATGTATCGCGGCGGGCAACTTCAATAGTATTGTTCTCCAGGTCTCGCGGGCCAATAGCTAGACGAACCGGCACTCCTTTAAGCTCATATTCAGCAAATTTCCATCCTGGCTTGTGAGTATCCCGGTCATCGTACTTTACGGTTATACCTAGTTGTTCTAACGAGGTTTTAAGCGAAGCCACTTTCTCAGAAATAGCCGTGTGTTGTTCCTCGGTTTTAAAGATAGGTACTATTACAACCTGCATGGGTGCGAGCAGGGGGGGGAGAACTAGCCCATTATCGTCGCTGTGGGCCATAATCAGGGCACCCATTAAACGGGTACTAACACCCCAAGATGTTCCCCATACGTGTTCCAGGCCACCTTCTTTGGTGGCAAACTTTACATCAAAAGCTTTAGCGAAATTCTGCCCCAGAAAGTGAGAAGTGCCTGCTTGTAAGGCTTTACCGTCTTGCATTAAAGCCTCGATACAGTAGGTTTCAATAGCACCGGCAAAGCGTTCACTGGGTGTTTTTAAACCCCGTATGACCGGCACCGCCATAAACTTTTCGACAAAGGTGGCATATACTTCCAGCATACGCTCAGTCTCTTCTATAGCTTCTGCTTCAGTGGCATGAGCCGTATGACCTTCCTGCCACAGAAACTCAGAGGTGCGAAGAAACAAACGAGTGCGCATTTCCCAGCGTACTACATTAGCCCATTGATTGATAAGAAGCGGTAGATCCCGGTACGATTGAATCCAGTTGCGGTATGAGTTCCAGATGACTGTTTCGGAAGTAGGACGTACAATGAGTTCTTCTTCCAGCTTAGCATCCGGATCAACCACTACTCCACTCCCATCTTCTGCATTTTTTAGCCGGTGATGTGTTACTACCGCACACTCTTTGGCAAAGCCTTCTACATGTTCTGCCTCCTTACTTAAATATGATTTCGGAATGAAGAGGGGGAAGTAGGCATTGGTATGCCCGGTTTCCTTAAACATCCGGTCAAGCTGGGCCTGTATCTTTTCCCAAATGGAAAAACCATAGGGTTTAATGATCATACACCCCCTTACCTCCGAGGTTTCAGCTAAATCAGCTTTTTTCACTAATTCGTTATACCAGGCTGAATAGTCTTCGCTGCGCTTTGGAATTCCTTTACCCATAAATTCGTTTTATTGGTATAATAATTGCTATTTTTTATGTAGATTTGGTTAATTTCTTACGCGCAAAGATATTGATAAGAAATCTTTATCAGTGGTTTTGCCGTATAAAATTATAGATACTACAAGTAATTGAAGGAGGATATTTATGAAAAACTTACTAGCAACATTAACAATCGGCCTGAGTGGATCGGTACTTTTTAGTGCTTGTGCTCCCGATCAGTACGCTCAGCAGAGCGAGACCGATGATTTGTACTTTACCGCGAGTGACCGAAATACGGTAGACGTGGTAAAGCTTAATGACCCTTCTAAAGCTACATATGACAATAATGGTTCATATGTATATCAGGAAGAAGTCGCTTCAAAAAATTTCAATCCTGATGCAGTAGATGTAGAAAAATACCAGAGCAACCAGGATAATGAGACAGCTGATGCTGACTATTATGTGGCAGAGGAAGATCGAGATTATAATTTACCGCAGAATGCTAACCGGTTTAACGGAGCGCGGCCAAGTTATGCTTCGTATGGCAGCCCGTTTTATAGCGGTGCTGGCATGTGGAATGATCCCTTTTACAGCCCTTATTACGGAAGTTCTGCATTTTATGATCCTTATTATTCGCGAGGATTTTACGATCCGTTTTATGATCCCTACTATTCATCAGCATTTTATGATCCCTTTTATGGATCTCACTGGTATGCGCGCCCCGGATTTAACATTAGCTTTGGTTTAGCCTTTGGCAATGCCTGGGGATGGGGACGACCCGGATGGGGCAATCGTTGGGGTAATCCATATTATGGCTACGGCGGCGCTTACCGAAATGGCTTTTATGATGGATTCTACGCTTCAAACCCTTATTACCGATATGGTTATGGTGGCTCTACAGTGGTAGTGGTTAATAATGATGTAACCGGACCCCGTCGTACAACCATTGCCGGACGAGGATCTCGTACGTCACGAGCTATCCAGGCAAATGATCGTAGCGTAACCCGCAGCAGAACTTCTACTACGCGTACTCGCTCAAGTTATACTGCCAGCCGCGATGCTTATAATGCTGCATCTAAAAGTGAGCTAAACCGCCGAGGAAGAGCATCAACTACACCAGCTTCTGGTGCACGTTATCGTACAGCACGGTCAACGCCAGCTAGCAGTAATAGCCGAACTTATGATGCATCACGGGTTCGTCAAAGCAGTGGTTCCAATTCTTCTGTTTATTCACCGCGTACGCGCACAAGCACCGCACCGAGCCGTGCTCGTCAATACAACAGCAATAGTAATTCAAACTATAGCCGTCCTTCATACAATGGTAATAATAACCGTTCAAGAAGTGATTTTGGGTCATCTAACAGAAGCCGAAGCAGCTTTGGAAGTTCACCTTCTCGAAGCAGCAGCGGAAGCTATTCTTCCGGTTCTTCCAGCCGAAGCTCATCACCTTCTCCATCCAGAAGCAGCTCTGGCTCTTCTCGTGGCTCACGAGGTGGTGGGAGACAATAGAAATTAAACTAGCTTAGCTTAATTTTTGTACTAGATAGTGTAGTAAGATCGTTTTCTTACTACACTTTTTTTTTGAACCTATCCTATAGTTATGAATATTTATAAATATAAATCGCTTATCGCCTTCGGGCTGTTTTTGTTCTCGGTTCCTGCGTTTTCTCAGATTGCCGAAGACGCTTTGATGTTAGGGCAATCTACGGTGACAGGTACCGCCCGTTTTCAGGCCATTGGCGGAGCCGGTTTCGCTTTAGGAGGTGATGCCAGTGCCGCTGCATTAAACCCTGCCGGGCTAGGCTTTTACAACCGATCGTCTGTAGTGCTAACCCCAGGTTTTGATATACTGAATACTTCCACAGATTATCTAGGCACCTCCGCTGATGCATTTACAACGCGCGGAAATATTGCCAATTTCGGCATTGTAATTAACAACACGAAAGACGGGTTGATTCCTTCTGATTGGCGAGGGGGCTCGTTCGCAGTAACGTACAACAGACTCAATTCATTAAATTTTGAGTCCGAATACGGGCCGGGTAATAGTGATGCCTCTATTATCGATGAATTTGTTCTTCAGGCTAATGGTATTCCATCTTCAGAACTTCAAGCGAATATTGATGATGGCCAAATTATCGGTTATCCCGAAGCGGCTTATCTGAATTTTCTAATTAATCCGGATGCAAGCGGGAACAACTATATTGCTTCTATTCCTGCAGATGCTACTACTATTCAGTCAGGGAACCTTTCAACATCCGGGCAATTGTCTCAATGGAATTTTGCATACGGTGGTAATTATAAGGACAAATTGTACTTAGGTGCCAGTATAGGTTTCCGCGGCTTCAGTTATCAAAGAGAGAGCGAATACCGAGAAGAAGTAGTCTATTCCCAGGATTATATAGATTTTATTAACGAGGGTAACTATTTCTTTCCTGTAGAAGGCGGTAATGTGTCTGTTGATTATGTGAATTATAATCAGCTTAATGAAGTAGTGCAGATCAACGGAACAGGCATTAATGCTAATTTGGGAATTATTTACCGTCCGATTAATGAATTGACAGTAGGACTATCTTACCAGAGCCCTACTTTTTATAGTATTAGAAGTGAAGAAACTTTTGATCTGGCATCTGAAGTTTTAGGGTTTCTTGAAACAGATAACCCAGCCGATGCTATTGATATTTATACGGATGATCCGGTATTAGGTAACCGGTTTGTAAATGAATATACCCTATCTACCCCTTCTCGTACTGGAGTTGGTTTAGCTTATTTCTTTGAAAAAGCAGGCTTTCTCACTTTAGATGCTGAATATGTAAACTACCAGAAAAACCAATTTTCCTCTAACCAGGAATCTCTGAGTGATGTGAATAATAACGTGGATGCTATCTATAAGCCCGTTATCAATACACGTGTAGGGGGGGAGTTTCGTTACAATATTTTACGATTCAGAGCTGGATATGCCTTCTACGATGATCCTACTCAATTTGCAAATGATAACCTGGATCGGGATCGCTCGGTTATCTCCGGCGGCATTGGTATCAATGTAAATTCTTTCTTCGCTGATCTTACAGTGAGTCATACTCAGTATCAATCCGATTTCGCTCCTTATGCGAATGGACCGTATATCCCACAAGAGAATACTATTACTCGCACACTACTAAGCTTAGGGTTTAACTTTTAAGCTGTTCTAGTAATATACTTAGCTCATCCTCCGGATTAACCGTGAATAAGGCCTGTTGGTAATAAGGGAGACGATGTGCAAATTTTTCCTGGTACGCCCGCTCAAAATCTTCAGTTTTAAGCTGTTGTAAGAGCGGGCGTTCCTCTATACCCTGTTGCAGCATTCTTTTGGCAATAACCGGTATGGGGGTATCTACAAACAGTGTCTTCCCCTCCTGATTCATAAGCTCCATATTATTTAGAAAGCAGGGAGCGCCACCCCCGGTAGCTATTACGAAAGAGGAGTATTTATCAATAAGGGCAATTAGTGTTTGCCGTTCTAGTGAGCGGAAGTAACTTTCACCCTGGTGAGCAAAAATATCTCTGATAGGCTGCTGGGCCTGTGTTTCTATAACTTCATCCATATCAATGAATGGTAAATTGAGATGCTCGGCCAGTTGCTTACCCAATGTGCTTTTTCCCGAACCTGGCAAGCCAACTAAAAATAACTTCATACTATAAGGCAGTAGCTACATTAGATTTTAAAAGAGAATTAAGGCTTGACACCTCGGGAATGTCGTTAAAATGCCATTTACCACGTACCACACCATCCTGTAGTAACATTAAGCCAGGATTAGAGCGAATCATGGCTTTTAAGACTGTAGCATCTGCGTAGTAGTAAGGAACGGTAAAATCCGAATGCGCATCTAAAAATTGCTGGTAAGTCTCAGGACCCGAAGCTGTGAGTACCATTGGTTGCAAAGTACCAGGTAGCTGCGCAACCAATGTCTGAAGTTCAGCAATGGCGGCTTCATCCGCTTTATTCACATCATACATGATGATGGCTAGTTTGTTGCCCTCAAAAGTGTTTTGAGTAAAGTCACCATCATCATTCCACACGCTGTAATCAGTGATTTTTGGCTGAGCTTCAGGGTTTAGCAGCACCATTTCCTTGAACTCATAACCATCCTGCGTAGGGTATTGGGTGAACTCCTCGGTCTCTCCATCTTTTTCCATGATATATTTATACCGCAGAGGCTCAGAAGGCTGCATGAGTTTAGGAATATCAGCTCCAATGTAATAAGCCCGAAAATCAAAATAGGGAAGGTGCTGAATGGCATAAACCCCGATAATTGTGCAAAGTATGGCCGACATTGCCACGGCTATATGGCTGGCTTTGAGAGAAAATGTTTCTGAAAACCTTTTTCGGTTGATGAATAACACAATGATCAACCCGAGCAAAATCAAGTCTTTGATGAATGACTGCCAGGGAGTAAGCTTGATAAAATCCCCAAAGCAGCCACAGTCGGTTACCTTATCAAAGGCGGCGGAATAGAAGGTTAAAAAGGTGAAAAAGATGATCAACCCCAGCAGCACCCAGGTAGTAATCTGCATGCGGTAGTTAATGAGTACCGCAATACCCAAAACTACTTCCAGAGCACTTAGAAACACAGAAAGCCCCAAGGCAAACGGAACAAAAACTTCAAAAAAAGGCGCGAAGTCAACAGCAAATACTTCAAAGTATTCTTCCAGTTTGATGGCGGTACCTACCGGGTCATTTAATTTCACCAAGCCGGAAAATACAAACAGCCCGCCAACTAAAATTCTTGCAATCTGCTTTATCATATTTTTAAAATTAATGATTGAGTGAATGTAAGAATGAGTGAATGGACAAATAATCAGCTCCCATTCACTCCTTCTATCACTTGCTCATTTGTAGTTGAATTAGTGAAAATACTGAGTAGTTAATCATATCCTGATAGTTAGCTTTTACTCCTTCGGAGATCAGCGTTTTTCCCTGGTTATCTTCAATCTGCTTGGTACGCAATAGTTTCATTAAAATGATGTCCGTCATAGATGATACCCGCATGTCTCGCCAGGCCTCATCATAATCATGGTTCTTGCTTTTTAGCAAATCAAGGGTTTCTTGAGCTACACGATCGTACAATGGCTCTAGTTCTTCAACGGACATGTCCAGTGATGAATTGTCTGCCAGCTCGAGCTGTATCATGGCTATAATACAGTAGTTGATGATGCCAACAAACTCGTCGGCAACCGGGTCCTGCACCTGTTGGGTACCTTTTTCCTGAATTGAGCGGATACGCTGCGCTTTGATGAAAATCTGGTCAGTGAGCGATGGTAAACGCAGAATTCTCCACGCTGTGCCGTAATCATGCGTTTTCTTTAAAAAAACCTCTTTACAACGGTCTATTACTTGATTATATTCGCGATAAGTTTGATCTCTCAAGATTTTTTTCTATTTATTCTTACTTGGGTACGGAAATTGAATTGGTAGCAGAAAGTAACATCTTTTTTAAGAAAATTACACTCAATCTTCGGGGAAAGTTGATTGATCTGAGCACACCCCGCGTGATGGGTATCTTAAATGTCACGCCCGACTCTTTTTACGATGGCGGAAAATTCTCTCAAAACAACCAGCAATTTTTAGCACAGGTGGAAAAAATGTTGAGAGAAGGGGCAACGATTGTGGATGTAGGTGGTTATTCTTCCAGACCCGGCGCTGCTGATGTTTCAGCAGATGAGGAAAAAACCAGAGTAGCAACAGCCATTTCCCTGATTGCCCAGCATTTTCCGGAAGCTGATATCTCGGTTGATACTTTTCGGGCAGAGGTAGCCGAAGAAGCATTGGCAGCCGGAGCGTGTATGATCAATGATATATCGGGAGGTACGCTAGATGAGCGTATGTTTGATGTGGTGGCGCAGCATCAGATACCGTATATACTGATGCACATGCGTGGGACGCCACAAACCATGAAACAATTGACCGATTATGACAATATTGTTGTTGATATATTAGATTACTTTCAGCGGAAAGTAGCTTTGCTTCGGGAAAAGAAAGTGATCGATATCATTCTGGATCCGGGTTTTGGTTTTGCCAAAACCATTGATCAAAACTACATATTGCTAAAAAATTTACAGGCTTTTCAGGTTTTAGGGTTGCCCATATTGGCTGGGTTATCCCGTAAATCGTTAATTTACAAGCGATTAGGCTTTGCGCCAGGAGAAGCTTTAAATGGAACTAGTGTACTGAACACGGTAGCACTCATGCATGGTGCATCTCTGTTGCGGGTGCACGATGTGAAAGAAGCAGTGGAAGCAATTCAGTTAACTCAATATATGCGCGAAGAAAAACAAACATTTTAAAGTAGGTAAAAAACATTGACGTATCTTTTTTATATAGGATTTTTAGAAATTAATTGGAATGATATCATCGATATACTTCTGGTAAGCGTGTTGCTTTACCAGGTGTATAAACTGATGCGAGGGAGTGTAGCCCTTAGTATTTTTTTCGGCTTTCTTACACTATACCTGCTTTATCTGGTAGTGAAGGCTGCGCAAATGGAGCTACTGTCGGCAATTTTAGGTCAATTTATGTCGGTGGGGGTATTAGCCGCTATTATTTTGTTCCAACAGGAGATTCGTAAGTTCTTACTACTAGTTGGAAAAGCAACGACCATCAATCGGGATTCTTTCTTCAAAACATTCTGGAAAAAAAAGGAAGAACAGGAAAAGCTCAATCTTACTCCCATTATTGATGCGTCCAAAAGTTTAAGTGGTTCTAATACCGGAGCGCTAATCGTCTTTTCTAAGAATTCCCCGCTGAAATTTTATGCAGAATCCGGCGATGAGATTGATGCGGTAGTTTCTAAACGGTTAATCCTCTCCATTTTTAACAAATACAGCCCCCTGCACGATGGCGCGGTGATTATCTTTGAGGGCCGTATTAAAGCAGCTCGCTGTATACTGCCAGTAACCGAACGGGAAAACCTGCCGGCTGAACTGGGGCTACGTCACCGGGCTGCTATAGGAATGACCGAAATTACTGATACGCTGGTTGTGGTGGTTTCTGAAGAAACCGGACAGATGTCAGCCGTAGTGAACGGTGAGATTTACCGCAACCTTTCGGCCAAGGAATTGCGACAGCGCATTAACCAGTATCTGCTGGAAGAGCGGGATGAGGAAGATTTCGTCATCAACCAGGCAAAGGCTGAAGAAGAGGCATTCATTCAGAAGAAAGAACAAAAGCTGGAAAAGAAAGATAAGAAAGATAAAAGCAAAAAGGATCGGGAGAAGGTTGATGAGAGTGTTAGCCCAGAACCAGCTAATCCTTCTTAGGAATGACTTTTTTGGGTATTACCGCCCGAGGCTTCGCCGCTTTTTTCTCAGTAGGCTCTGTCTCTTTTCCCGGAAACTCTCGTCTTATATTATTAATCAAAAAGAGCTTCTGATGGGTGAAGCTATCCGGATGCATCTGTTCAAATAAGTTTTTCCACTCCTCCCATAAAGCCGGCTTGGCTTGATGAAACTCTGCCGAAGCTATTTTTTTCTTGGTAAGGTATTCTTCAAAAGTTTCCACGTTTTTACTTTATAATGTAATAAGGTAGTTTGGGGTCTGAACCTTAAATCAGATAGAAGTTGTAATGATACCAAAAGCTATGAAAAAGGTAAAGTTTTTGTGGTAGCATCAGAAATATACTTTAATGAATATAGAATCAGAGGTTTCGCTAAAAGCTTATAACACATTTGGTATTGAA
Source organism: Roseihalotalea indica (assembly GCF_022458895.1). The sequence goes on from NZ_JAINFL010000005.1 coordinate 534,311, forward strand.
GCCACCGCACGTCATTTTGTGCAGATAAATTCAGTTGAGGAGCTTCAGGAAGTGCTTCGAAGCAAACAGTGGCAGAATACCCCCAAGCTCATAGTAGGTGGCGGAAGTAATTTGCTGTTTACCAGGCATTTTGATGGACTAGTTATTAAAATGAGCATTCAAGGTATTGAGGTTATTGAGGAGAATGAAGAGTCTGTCTGGGTCCGGTCGGGGGCTGGTGAGAATTGGCATGAGTTGGTTATGTACTGTATTGAACACGGATGGGGAGGTGTTGAGAACCTGTCGTTAATCCCAGGCACAGTAGGGGCTGCACCCATGCAGAATATCGGGGCGTACGGGGTAGAGATCAAAGATGTATTTGAGTCTTTGGAGGCCATTAATAGTACTACCGGAGATTTGCGAGTCTTCACGGGTGAAGAGTGCAAGTTTGGTTACCGGGAAAGTGTATTTAAAAACATTTATAAGGGGCAATACATTATTACCTCAGTAGTATTTAAACTCAGCAAGAGGCCGGTGATCAACACTTCTTACGGTGCTATTGAAAGCACGCTGATCCAACGTTTAGGAGAAGATGCATTGAAACAGGCTAATATTCGCGATGTAAGCGAAGCGGTAATGCATATTCGTCGTAGTAAGTTGCCCGATCCTTCGTTAATTGGCAATGCCGGGAGCTTCTTTAAAAATCCAATCATCACACAAGCACAATTTGAGAAACTGAAACAGGCTTACCCATCGGTGCCTAATTATCCGTTGTCTGATCAGGAAGTGAAAATTCCCGCCGGTTGGTTAATTGAGCAGGCCGGATGGAAAGGTAAGCGATTTGGTAGCGTAGGGGTGCATGAGCAGCAAGCGCTAGTGTTGGTAAATCATGGAGGGGCTACTGGAGAGTCGGTCAAGAAATTAGCACTCGATATTCAGGCATCGGTAAAGGAGAAATTCGGGGTTGAGATTGAGCCGGAAGTCAATATGATTTAATTACGTACGCTTGCCATTGTCCAAAGGGTTTCATTTACTCAGTAAGTGAATGATGTTTGGTGCATTTTTATTTATCTATTCTGTATGAGCATTTATTCAATGCTATTAGCCCTTCTCCTAGCCAACTTTGAGCTGCTCAACCCACCAATAAAAATCAGGTCTTAAGAATGCTCTCAGAGCATGCCAATAAAGTAAATTACCTACTATAGGGTATTGACTTTGTTATAGAAAAGATGGTTATTCACTAAATAACATTGTTGAAAATTACTTTTTGAATAGGCTGAACAAAGAATATCATTCAGAAAATGTATTTTTTTGTAAATAAAGTGAATAGAGGAAGCATGCATTTAGTATCGTAAATTGTTGGAATGAGTATAGGGGCCAGATAACGTTCATTTGGAATTTTTCGCTCATTTCTGGTAATCTGGGCGCTCTCACTGAATAGTATATTGCCATCTGTTATTCTACAATGCATTAGCCCCCACGGTGTATTTTCAGCAGATTGATAAAATAGTAACGACAACGCTTAAAGCTCTCTTCTAATACCTATTCCTCTATTTGCTAATAATAGAGTGCAAGCAAGTAGGCGGTAAGTGGTATGACTGAGAAGACTTCATGAATTTTATTGGTGACGAAATGTCTGCTTTATAAAATAGCAGAGAATCGGCAATAGGGTAAGCTACATTCTGCTCAACCATAAGTATGGTATAATGGTCAGAGGGTGTTCTAATAGGTTAGACATTATTCTGATTTCTTTTAATGACATACCAGGGAGCAAGTGTCAGGAGGCTTTGTATGAGACCTTCCTCCTGTTAACAGCCTCCAGTAACGCTTAACTGCCCGGTCAGACCTGTCCGGTCGGATAAGGCTTTCAAAAGAAAAAGGCTGATTCAATAATGATCGGAATAAAGCCTAGTAGGCTTAGGTATTTTTTAAGATGTAACCACACACAATTTTTATAACCAAACAACAGATCACATGAAAGCCTTCACAACCATCTTATTGATTGCCCTCTTGGGGTGCTCGTCGGGTTGGGCACAAACGGCGGTGCCCAAAAAAATAATGACCCCAGTAAGGGCCGATACTTCGGCAGCTTTACGTGAAATGAGCCAGCGATTAACCCCGAGAATGACTCCGCCCAAACAAAGCGAACAAACCATTGAAGTGCCCATGAGGCCATCACCCCTTAGAGATCAGAACAAAGCCAGAACAGGAGGAAAGGATGCCGTCAAGCCCGATCCTGCCTGGCAGCAAGCGCAGGGCAGACTAAATTTGGGAACTTCCATCAACTTTGAAGGTCTAAGTGATTTAGATAACGAGAATGTGAATGGGTTCCGTCTGGTACCTCCTGACCCTAATGGGGACGTCGGTCCTAATCACTATGTGCAGATGATCAATACACTGTTTGCCGTGTATGATAAGGCTGGCAACCAGTTGCTAGGGCCTTTACCGAACAATGCGTTATGGGCCGGATTCGGTGGCCCATGTGAGTTTGACAACGATGGCGACCCTATAGTGCTTTATGACCCTTTGGCCGACCGGTGGTTACTAACTCAATTTACCCGCACCAGCGGGTTTTCCATTTGCCTGGCCTGTTCTGAGACCCCTGACCCCACCGGAGCTTATTATCGTTATGAGTTTCCGTTTGATGATTTTCCGGATTATCCTAAATACGGGGTTTGGCCTGATGCCTACTACGCTACTTTCCGGGTATTCGGAGAAGATTTTGATATGGTGGCTGCTGCACTGGAGCGTGAAAAAATGCTGGTAGGGGACTCTTCTGCCCAGATAGTATTGTTTTCCATCAGCGATGCGCTCGCTCCTACATTAATAGACGGTGTACTCCCGGTAGATCTGGACGGTCCACCGCCACCCGAAGGCACCCCCGGCCTGTTCCTGGGCCACCAGGATGATGCCTTTACCGGTGCAGAGGAAGACCGCTTAGTATTATTTGAGCTGAGTGTAGACTGGGACAACCTGAGCAATACCACCTTCGATGGCCCGACATTCCTCCCTACGGATTCCTTTGATATTGATATCTCGTTCGTACCTCAACCTGACCCCGGAGAGCCACTCACTTCACTTTCTGAATTTATGATGTACCGGTTGGCATTCCGAAACTTCGGAACGCACATGTCGATGGTAACAAACCATACCGTAGATGTGGGTGATTTTGATAACCATGCGGGCATTCGCTGGTATGAGCTTCGTAATGAAGGGAGTGGATGGGATATCTTTCAGCAGGGCACTTATGCCCCAACGGCTGATCATCGGTGGATGGGTAGTATTGCTATGGATGGGGCCGGAAATATTGCTTTAGGCTATTCCGTAACCAATAATTCACTTTTCCCCTCTATACGCTATACCGGGCGCACTGCTAATGCACTGCTTGGTGAGATGAATATCTTTGAGCAAAGTATCATTGAAGGAACAGGAGCTCAGCTAGAGAGCTTTAACCGCTGGGGAGATTATACCATGATGGCTGTAGACCCTACCGATGAGGCTACATTCTGGTTTACCAATGAGTATTATGACGAAACCAGTGAGTTTAACTTTAAAACTCGTATTGCGGCCTTTGACTTGGAGCCTTTACCGGGAGCACAGATTCAAGTGCTTCCCCTCAATGTGGATTTCGGATTAACCCCCGTCGGTGAGGTTACCGGTCCCATAACTATTTCAATGAGCAATGTCGGCGATGAAGATTTGATCATTACGGATATCTCCGATCCAGGGCCAGATTTCAGTCTGAGTAATGTGCCTTCGTTGCCTTTAACAATTCCATCGTTTAGCACCGAAAGCTTTGAAGTAATATTTAATCCTACCACGGGGGGCAATACATCTGCCGTAATTTCTATTAACAGTAATGATGCTGATGACCCGGTAATAGAGGTTGTGTTGGAAGGCGAAGGAATAGATTTCACCGCTGCCGATGCATTAATCTGGGATCCTACCGCAACCATTACCAGCCAGCAGGTAGTTGAGCAGGCAGCCAGCAATAAACAAGACGAACTAACGGAGACAGAAGCTCGGGATTTGCTGGAAAACCAAGCGGTAAGCACCAATGAGATTGCTGATGCTCTAAATGCCAACGGTGTATCCAGCGTAATCTTAACTACTGCCTCATTACCAAGCCCTATTCCTTCCAATCTTCGCTATCTCTTTGTGGTACTGGGGCAGTTTCCCGCAAATTTTGTCATACTAGATGATAGGCCGGAGGCCTTAACCATCATTGATTATATTAACAACGGTGGAAATGTGTATATGGAAGGAGGGGATACTTGGTTTTATGACCCTCAGAATGGTGGCTATGATTTTAATACAACCTTTGGCATTGAGCCGGTAAATGACGGGGCGTCCGAAGGCGAGCTTATGCGTATTCTGGGGTCAAATATAGCCGAAGGAATAGATTTAGACTACAATATAGGTACCGATAGCTATCCGGATCATATAAACCCAACCGGGACCGGATTCCTGATACATACCAACATCAATGACTCAACCTTTAACTGCGGGGTGGCCAACTCACCAGAAATGGCGGACTCTCTGGCAGAGGGAAGAACCGTGGGCGTATCCTTTGAATTTGGGCAACTTATAGACGGGGATTCATCAAATACGAAAGCAGCTTTAATGAGCCGATACCTTGATTTCTTTGACAATGGATATGCCGAGGCTGGAATCGTAGCAGAAGTAGTATGCCCGGGGCAAATATTTCAGGGGTGTCCGGTGTCTCTTGACATTCAAATTGATGTAAGTGAATCGCCCGAGTTGTTGGGGAGCTTTACCGGTAGCCTAATGTGGGACCCCGACTTGCTTGAGTATGTCGGTGATTCAGGCATACAATCTGACTTTATTGGGCTGGTCAACGATCAGAATGCTGATGATGGGCGGTTGGTATTTAATGGGGCTAAACCTTCGGGGGCCGAAGGGCAGGTTCAAATAATTACTGTAGAATTTAATGTAATAGGTGATCTGGACGATAGTGGTATGCTCGACCTGGAGTTCTCAGCTATGAATGCCGCCTTAACTTTTGTGGACCTACTGCCCGATGTTGCGGTAAACGATTGTAGCTTTACGATCAATGAATCAACATTCTTGCTGGGCGATCTGAATGGCGATCAGCTAGTCAATTCAGCGGATGCTTTAATTTGCTTGTCATATGATGCTGGTATTGATATTCCGGAAGAATTCGAGGCCCGCATCAATGCCGGTTTGGGCGACGTGAATGGAGATATGGTGACCAATTCGGCAGACTGCCTTATTATTTTGACCTACGACGTAGGTACTCCGGTGCCCTACCCGGTAGGAGAACCGGTTTGTCCGAAGTCCGACATTCCAATAGCTCAGTTACAACGAACTTACTTCACTGCTTCGTTGGGCGCTGGTGGGCAAGTTACGGCAACCGCCGAGCCGGTTAATAATAACGTTGGCTATGGAAATTATATAGAAGTGCCGGTAGTGGTTACCATGCAGGAAGTGAAAGAACAGCTAGGAAGCTTTACGGCCACCCTGGAGTGGGACCCTGAAGTGTTACAATTTGAAGGATTCACTGGTGGAAGTTCAAATGGCTTTAGTAGCCCTGTGGTGAATACTGCCCAGGCGGGAGGAGGAAAGATCATTTTTGCGCATGCTCAGGTGCGGGATACTGAAGCTTCGGTAAACGTGCTGAATGTAAAGTTTAAAGCGATTGGAGAGATTGGAGCTGCCAGTCAACTGGATGTAAACCTGCAAACCCTCACGGCACAAAATAACTTTTATGACTTGTTGCCCCTGTGGAAGTCTGACCCTGAACAGTATGAAGCTAAGCTAACCGTTACCCCTGAAGGGTTTGGGTTAGGTCAGAACTTTCCGAACCCCTTCAGTCCCGAAACAGAGATTAACTACCAGTTACCGGAAAGCGGTAATATTAACCTCTCGGTGTATACAATATCCGGGCAGTTGGTTCGGGTGTTAATAAACAGGGAAGCTACAGCCGGAAGTTATACCACCACCTGGGATGGTCGAAATCACGACGGTGAAAAAGTAGGCTTTGGTACCTATATTCTTAGAATGGTATCCGGTGATTTTGTGGTAGACCGGAAGATGATTTACCAACGAGAATAGAATAGGCAACGATAATAATAGACAAGCAGTATTTCACGTTTCAGTAAGGAACTTTCGACTAAAAATCTGGTGGCGAGTGGTCACCAGATTTTTAATTTTGAACAAAATAATAGTATTTTTCCGTACATTTACGCGAATTTTAATGATTAATTCTTAAACTATTTAAAAGATGAAGCGAAATATTCTTTACATGACATTAACCCTCTTAGTATGTTGTTTCTTTGGCCAGGCAGTGTTGGCGCAGAAAGCTTTAGAGCCAAAGCCCAGCCCCATGAGCGTGGCTGCCATGAAACAGGGTGATGCCTACGTAAAAGTAATGTATTCTCGTCCTCACAAGCGCGACCGGAAAGTATTTGGTGGCTTAGTGCCCTTCGGGGAGGTATGGAGATTAGGTGCCAACGAAGCTACCGAGATCACGCTGACTGAAGACTTGATGATCAATGGTAACAAACTGGAAGCCGGGACTTACTCTATGTATGCTATTCCTGAGAAAGATAAGTGGACTTTGATTTTTAATAACGCTTTGGGTGAATGGGGCCACTATAATTATAAAGAGGATATGGATGTACTTCGGGTAGATGTGTCTACATCTAAATCCGATGAGAGCTACGAGCCTTTTACCATCATGTTCAATGAAGCCGGTACGGAAATGATCATAGTTTGGGAAGATACCCAAGTCGTTGTACCAGTTAGCGTAAGCGCTTAATATCTGGATAGCAATAGGCCGTAGGCGGTTGTCACGCATGAATAAGGTAACTGACAACCACCTACGGCTTATCATTTTTTTACTCTACCGTTACTGATTTAGCCAGGTTACGTGGCTGATCTACATTACAACCCCGCATCACCGCAATGTGGTACGACAGTAGTTGTAGCGGAACCACCGATACCAACGGAGTCAATAGCTGATTAGTAGCCGGAATCTCCAGTACATAATCAGCCATGTTGGCAATTAGCTCATCTCCTTCAGTAACCACCGCAATCACCTGTCCCTTCCGGGCTTTCACTTCCTGAATGTTAGAGACCACCTTCTCGTAAGAGCTGTCCTGGGTAGCAATAACTACCACTGGCATTTCCTCATCTATCAGTGCAATCGGGCCGTGCTTCATCTCGGCGGCAGGGTATCCCTCCGCATGAATGTAGCTTATCTCTTTTAGCTTCAACGCTCCCTCCAGGGCTACCGGAAAATTGTGTCCCCGACCCAGGTAAATAGCGTTAGTAGCATTTTTATAAATGGCTGAGATGTATTCTACCTGCTCGTTCAACTGAAGGGCCTTCTCTACCTTAGCCGGTATTTCACTCATCTCCTGCAACAACTGCTGGTAAGTATACTGATCAACGGTGCCTTTCTGAAAGCCCACCTGTATGGCAAACATAGTGAGCACGGTCAGTTGAGCCGTAAAAGCCTTGGTGCTGGCAACGCCAATTTCCGGCCCGGCATGGGTGTAGGAACCGGCGTGCGACGCTCGGGCAATAGAAGAACCTACCACATTACAAACCCCCAGCACAATAGCGCCCTGGGCTTTCGCCAGTTCAATAGCCGCCAGTGTATCAGCAGTTTCCCCCGATTGGGATATGGCAATCACCACATCACCGGGTGTGATCACTGGATTGCGGTATCGGAACTCTGAGGCATATTCTACCTCTACCGGAATGCGGCAAAGATCCTCAAAAATGTACTCGGCCACCAGTCCAGCATGCCAGGATGTACCGCAGGCAATGATGATAATACGGTTGGCATCTACCATATTATCTACATAGTCCCGGATGCCACCCAGCATCATGGTATTGGTTTCGGCATTAAGGCGCCCCCGCATACAATCACTAATAGACTTGGGCTGCTCGTATATCTCTTTGAGCATAAAATGATCAAACCCTCCTTTTTCAATGGCCTCTAGCTCTATATCCAGGGTTTGAATGTAAGGGTTCGTCGTATGCTCCGTATGAATATCCTTAATAAGGAACTGACCATCTTTAATGACACACACCTCATTATCATTCAAATACACTACATCGCTGGTGTATTCTACAATCGGAGTAGCATCAGAGGCCAGGAAGAACTCATCTTTACCCAGCCCCAGCACTAACGGACTGCCCTTACGGGCTGCAATCAGAGTGTGGGGGTCATCAGCCGAGACTACCGCAATGGCGTATGCGCCTACTACCCGGGTAAGAGCCACGCGTACGGCCTCTTCCAGTGAGTAACCCTGGTGCTCCTTAATATCTTCAATAAAGTGAATCAGTACTTCAGTGTCGGTTTCACTTTCAAACTGATGACCTTTGGTGATCAGTTCTTTGCGCAGGGCATCATAGTTTTCAATGATGCCGTTGTGGATGATAGCCAGTCGGTGATTGCCTGAGAAGTGAGGATGGGCATTTACATCATTAGGTTCGCCGTGTGTAGCCCAACGAGTGTGCCCAATGCCTAACTGAGCGTGCAGCTTATCCTGCCCAACCTCATGTAAGTAATTTTCCAGTTCAGAGACTTTACCCTTCTTTTTATAAACAGACAGCGAGCCATTCATCAGTGCCAGACCAGCACTGTCGTACCCCCGGTATTCCAGGCGTTTTAAGCCCTTCAAAATAACCGAATGCGCTGATCGGTGTCCTATATATGCAACAATACCACACATAAAATCAGTGTTTAGTTAATAGTGTTAATAATGTATTACCAAATACGGTGCTATAATTTGTGAAGAGTGTTGTATTATCAGAAGATTGTTTGGTTATAATCCGCTAAATCATCCTCTTGCTATTGGGTTTCCGTGATTTTACGAACCTAATGTGCTGGCGCGTATGAAAAATATCACTCATGATCTGGATAGTACAGATGTAGTAAATCCCTAAAAACGCTACTTTACGCAATCTCAGAGGCCCGGTGGGTTGAAATATACTGAAGTATCTCCAGGTCAGCAGAGTCAGGAAGACGCTCGCGGCGGGCCAGCACCCGTTCCAGCACCTCTACTGCTTTCTCAAACCGGTACTCCTCCAACGACTGGCTGCCACCCCAGGAGAAGGACGGGACAAACTTAGGCAGAAAACCCCCGCCGAAAAGATTTGCGAAAACGCCTACAACAGTGCCAGTATTAAACATCGTATTGATGCCGCACTTGCTATGGTCACCCATCATTAGCCCACAAAAGGTTTGTTCGGTGTCTTCAAACTGGTGGGTGCGGTAATCCCAGAGGCGTACCGACTGATAGTTGTTTTTCAGGTTGGAGGTATTAGTATCTGCGCCAAAGTTGCACCATTCGCCAATTACCGAATTGCCTAAAAAACCTTCGTGGCCTTTGTTACTGTTTGCCTGCACCACAATGTTTTTCACTTCGCCGCCTACCTTAGAGTGGGGGCCGATAGTGCTGGCCTCCCGTATTTTAGCCCCCATGTTCACATGAGCATCTTCCAGCATGGCAAAGGGGCCTTTGATCACGGCATTCTCATGGATAGTGGCGTTCTTACCCAGATATACGGGGCCACTTTCTGCGTTAATAATGGCGGCTCGTACGCTCACTCCTTCCTCTACAAAGATATGTTTATCCTCATACGTTCGCGTGTAGGCATCGGTAATGGAGCCGGAAGAGCGGTTGCGGGTGATCCAGGCAAAGTCACTGTGAATTTGATCACCATTTTGTAGAAAGATATCCCACGGATGTTGTATTTCATCAATAGGCTCGGAATATGAATGTGTGTGATAACCGGGAAGTGAGAGTGAAATGCGGTTGGTTTCCTCCTCTTTTTGTACCAGCCGCTGAACATCCTCACCCGGCATGCGGGCTGCAATAAAGCAGTCACCTTGAGAAAGGATGGTGCGGGGGACTAAGCTACGTACTTGCTGCACGAGTGCTTCGGTAGGGCAGACCGCCGGGTTCACGATCAGGTTATCATCTTCAATCACCAGCGGAAACTTTCGTTGCAGGTAGGGAACGGTAATATAAGAGGGGGACGCCGGAGCAGTAAACTCAGCCAGCCTCATCTGCCATTTCTCCCCCAGTGTTTTGATACCTACCCGTAAGGTAGCTACCGGGCGAGTGAAGGTAAACGGTTTAAGGGAAGCCCAACGATGGGGTATATCAATGAACGTTAAGTGCATATAGAAATGAATTACTGGTGAAGGGTGAACCGGTAGATGAGGGTAATTTTCTATTAAAAAGGAGCAGCCGGTATTGACAATTTATTGGAAAAAGCTAACCGCCAGTCAGGGCAGTTACCGAAGCTTCCCGTGTTTCCAATAATAGATGAATGCGAACACCGAACTTATAACCACAAAGATGATAACAAATACTTCAGCCATAATTTGATAGTTAATCTTTTCCTATAGAAACGATGCTCAATTTTATTGTAAAGGTCATTTTAGTAGACTTTGTTTAGTTGTTTTAAACAGAGTGCTGACTTAATTAACGCTAGTATTAAACGTCAAACCACGACAATAGTGTGATTTACTTTTTGCAACTCGTTAATGAACTCCGCTTCATTCTTGGGCGAAACATATAGTTGATGACTCTGATTGTAGCGAATCAATAACCCTTGTAAGCTCATTGCCGGGCGATTGCCAGCCAGGATATAATGTGCCTGCCTAATAGAGTTGATGCTGTTGATATCCAGAGAGCCTTCAAAGAAGCCGACCCTGTACTTCAGCGTATGCTTTTCAATACGATAAAAGGTATTGCGCCACATATAATAAGTAATGATGACCAATAATAACAAAATAACAAGGGGTATCACCTGCTCCCGGTTAATATAGAAGCCCTGATTGGAAGTAAGAAAAAGGCAGAATACCAACAATAGGCAAATCAGAGGCACCCCCCCTAAGATGACACCTACTTTGAAATCGCGTTTAGACCAAAACGTCATATCACTTGATTTTAGGGTAATAGCACAATCAGATACCCAGTCTACCACACGTAAGCTCTACGCTAGCTTTTACGTCTGATACTACCGAAGTGTTAAACTTTCAAGTGATTTCCGAGGGCAGATGGATGTAGTTTTTTCCTAAAAGAGATGTCTTTTTAAGGTGATCAAGGATAGCCCTACTATACTAAAAGACTAATAAAATGACTGTTGTACAGCTTATCATATGTTAATCTGAGTCAAACATCATAACCTTCGTGGTCCTGGCAAAGATATGTGGGATGCATACTTATAGGGCGCCGCCACGTATTATTGACATTTTTTTAGAGAGTCAGCTACAGGTCAGTAAGCAGCTTCGCATCTGAAGGGGGCGCGAAGTGCGATTGAGGTATATCGGGCTGAAACGAAACCTGGGAAACAGTGATCTCGGTAATATGCTCCGCGGGCTTTTCCTCTTTCCACCAGTAGGTATCAAAGCCTTTGGCCAGCGTAATTCCTTCTACGGTTTGATACCCGGTCCAGTCCATAAACTTCTCCGGCATGTGGCCGCCATCGGGAAAGTAGCCGGGATAAGAAACAATATAGCGCGTAACCCCAACCTGCCTGGTTTCCTGATCAATGTACACAATGTAGTAGTCGTCCGGCGCATCGCCTACGTTCTCGCCAAAGGTGATCTTTACCGCATCGTAGGGACGGCCCTCGTGCATTTGCTCGCCCAGTAGTTCCAGGTTGACTCCTTCATCGGCCAGCACAAAGGGAATGCCTACAAAGTAGTAGGGAGTGAGTGACCAGAAGCGGGCATTATAGGGCAGCTCGGCATCCGCTGGGGAAACCCAGGCTTGTTGCCCGGACCAACCATACTGCACTGTTGTGTCTGCCATTGTCTGGTGGCGGGTGCGTGCCGACCAGTAGTCAGCTACCTCAAAGGTATTGCGAGGTGCGCCACCATCCAGCGGTTGATAGTTGAACTGAAAGGCCAGCGGCCCCTGACTAAACCACTGCTTCAGACCACCGTGGGCTTCAATGGCCTGCCATACCAATTGCCCGGCCTCACTGCTCGAGAGGCGCTCCTGCGCTTTGGTTACCCGCTCTTCAACCCAAGCGGAGGGAACCAAGGCTAGGGAATCCTGTTGGGAAGAGGAGGATGTATCGGAGGGTGAAGATTGGCAGGACGCAACGAGCAAGGCAATCCAGGGTAGACTCAGAAACAATGCTTTCATCATTATGGTAAGGTTAGAATTCACTTAAGGCCTACGGCATGAGATAGTAAAGGTTGATCGCAGGCCCTTAATCGTAAATGTAAATAATCCGCTTTCGTAGGTTTCGTCTGCCCGGCGACTACTCTTGACTATATTGTACGGTTACTAGCCCCTGACATCTATATTTCAACCCTGATTATTTAACGTGAGGGCGGCGGATGGTCATTAACCTGTCCGGAAATAGCTTCTTTGGGCTACTACCAATTATTGTTCTCAGGCAAATCATTCAGTTGGGGGGCACTGTAAAGTCATGTTTTTAACTTAAAACTGGTACTGGCGGCTACTGTAAAATGATGTTTTCGATCAAAAAACATTATCGGGGGCTACTGTAAAGTGATGTTTTTGGCTCACAGTTGTTACCGGGGGCTGCTGTAAAGTCATGTATCCGGCCTGAAAGTGTTATCGGAGGCCGCTGTAAAATAGCAGGTTCCTTATTGGTAGGTCGTAAGTATTGCCCTCAAACTACTATGCTAGCAATAGTTTCTTACAGATATAGAATGCTATTATGTATTTTCAATGTAATAAGCAGTCTGATTCAAGGTGTAAATACATAATTATTTATTGTATTATTACTTAAGTGGTAACTACATTACTTTGCTAAGTATTTAGGCGTTTTGATGTTGATTACCTATCTAACCCTTTCTAGATTTAGCGGTAAAAAAAGTGTTATGAGCAGCGAGAAATTAGTGCATCGATCTGAGAAAGCGATTAACGGCGTATTGAACAATAGTGGGTGGCAGAAAAAAATGGCAGCCCTCGGTTTTTCTGCCGAAGAGTTAACAGTAGCCAAAGCTATGGGAGGAGAGCTTCAACAACTGGCCGCCCTTCAGCAAAAAGAATACGGAGAGCAATATAGCGCTACGGATGCCATGCATCAGGCTAAGAAAGAAGCCTGGCAGGTATATAAGAACCATTTGCAGGTAGCCCGTATTGCCCTGGCCGAGGACCGCGGCCAGTATAAAGCCCTGCAACTTGGAGGCGAACGGGAGCGCAATATTCTGAAGTGGGTGAAACAGGCTCGTACTTTTTACGCCAATGCCAAGAATGTATCAGCCCAACTTAAAACCTATGGCATCAAACCCGAAGACCTGGCCCAGGGAGAGAGCATGATTGAGGCCGTGTATCAGGCGTATGACCAGCGAGATAAGGAGCGGGACGAAGCCCGACAAAGCACTCAGGCCCGTAAGCAGGTAGAGGCCAAACTATCTCGCTGGATGAAGCGCTACGAACGTGCCCTTCGCTTTGCTTTTGAAGAGCAACCCGAGGTACTGAAAGAACTGGGACTAAAAGTAAAAGAAGAGGCGGTATAGCATAAGAGAAGAAAGTGTGATGATAAGGCTAAACGAGGCGTGCGCGCTAAGAGCTTAAGCCCACTTTTGAGTATCCAGTGCTTTTGCGGGTTCTTAAAATAGTAAGTCGGACAGCCCTATCAGCAAACAGAAGCGCACGAAATTCTGATTTTATAGCCATGCCTCCATCTAATGAGTATTGAGTTGTAGAGCCAGTTTAGGAAGGGGGCGGGTTACGTGCGGTGAGTAATTGCTGAGTTGGTGCAGAATTTGCATTAGGTAAGGTAGTTTTCATACACCTTAACCCACATGCTACACCGATACTGCTTCATGCTAATGCTGATGGGCATTAGTGGATTACCTCAAAGTGCATGGGCTGATTCTTCCCGCCCGGAAGTACTTTCCCTCAGAAAAAGAATTACCGCTTTTACGGTAAATGCCGATAGCAGTCGTCTGCTCTCGGAAGACCGCTTTCAGATTGGTATCTGGGCGCAGATGGAAAACGGAAAGCTTCGGAAAACGTTGGGGTTAAACCAGGGTTGGCTCTCGTGGAACAGGTTTGAGGTGAAAGTGGAGCATGGCTACTTCCGCCACGGTTGGGTGTACTTTGATCGGGAAGCGGTCTACCGCGAGGGGCACAGCATCCGCATGAATATCTCGGTGAAAGATAATCCGGCCTTAACCCAGGACTACGAAATAGTCATCCCCTATCTCATTGCTTTCAGCTTAGACTATGGTGGTAAGGCGATGTTAACCCCTGGTCGTAATATTCCTCTGATGATGGATGCTCATTTCAGTAATGGTGAGCACTATTTTATTCCTAACGTAAGGCGTACCCAGTTGATCAATCCTAAAGAATTTATAGTGGATGTTATGGGTACCCCCTATACCCTGGATGAAGCATACCTGCCAGCTTACTATTGTGAACCAGTGCCTGAGTTTACTTTACGGGCGCAATGGCTCCGTAACCCCGAACTTTGTGAGGATGTCTCCATCCCCATCAGCTACCGGGCCACTTATCGATGGTCATTTAGCGGCAGTGATGCCTTTGATGGCTCCAGCGGTAGCGATTCCTCAATTGATGGTTCCGACGGCAGCAATGGTTCTGATGGTAGTGACGGAAGAGATGGCGATGACCTGAAGGTTTATGTACAATCTTTTACCTATGAAGGAGTGGAGTTTCTGCGCGTCCGGTTGGGATCGCACCAAAAGTTGTTGCTTCAATCCTCGCTGGGAGTCTTACACCTCTACACCCTAGGGGGAGACGGTGGCGATGGTGGCGACGGCGGAGATGGATATGACCGGGATGATGCTGAAAAAAACAGTGATGGGGGAGATGGAGGAGATGGTGGCGACGGAGGGGATGGGGGAGATGTCCTTATCCTGACCAACGCCGGAACCGACTGGCTGGATTCAGCCATCATCATTCATAACAGTGGTGGTGACGGTGGTGATGGCGGCGACGATGGAGATGCCGGCCACGGTGGCAGCGATGGTTCTGACGGAAGTGATGGTAGCGATGGTAGTAGTGGAGGTAACCCTGACATAGAATTGGTAAGCCCATCAACCCTCGAGCAGCACTTTGGTGAATGTGTTTTGTAGGCACTCATTTTAGGTGTCTTCTTACCTTTAAAGTACATAGAGCCTGTTTTGGCATAAGAGTAGCGCGTTTATAAGATAGACTATTATACTCTGTTTATGCATTTACGAAAGATTATTGCCGCCATGCTGCTTATACTGGCAGTGCAACTTGTAGTTAGTTGCGCAGAATCTACGGATGAACCCTCAGTGATAACCGGTACATACGAAATTCAACAGCCGAAAGCTCCGGTTGATCGGGGAAAACGAATGCTGGGAATAGCGCCTTCGGAAAGTGAGCAGGGCTTTGCCGCTACGTTCACTGAGTTACAAAAGGTGGATGTAGAAGTAATCGAGCTAAACCTGGAATGGCGATACTTTGAATCAGAACCCGGACAGTACCAGGACCCTAATGGATTGTTACAGGCTATTAGCTTTTACGGCGAACAGGGCATACAGGTAGGCTTATCTCTGGCTACAATCAATACCGTACAGCGCACTGACCCTGCTTACTTGCAAGATAAATCTTTTGATGACCCCACCTACATTGTAGCCTTCACGCAAATGCTGGACTGGGTGCTGGAACACATGGCTACCAATGTGTCTCTGGCTTATATAAGTGTGGGCAATGAGGTAGATATTTATCTGTCATCTGAGGAGTGGGCGCCTTATCAAACGTTTGTTCGGGAGGCAGTTGGGCATATTCATGAAGCAAAGCCCGGTGTGGTAGCCGGAGTAAAGGTCACCGTTATGGATGGTCTGCTCAGTGAAAAACAGGATCAGGTACTTAAGCTGATCGCCCTTTCGGATGTAGCAATGCTGAATTACTATCCGTTGGATAAACAGTTTCATGTGCTGGACCAGGCAATAGTTGCTGAACACCTATCTCAAATCACAAAACTGGTTGATAAAACCATCTATTTTACCGAAGCAGGTTATCCTTCAGGTGATATTCATTGCCAGAGCTCAGAAGCAAAGCAGGCAGCATTCTATCATACCTTCTTTGACTTATGGGATCAGTACGCATCACAAATAAGCCTGGCAAATCTGGTCTGGCTACATGATGCCGCCCCCGAACAGGTAGCCGCATGGCAGGTTTACTATGGCCTGTCTGACCCCGCGTTTGTAGAATATTTGGGAACCTTAGGAGTACGAACTCATGAGCACACTGATAAAGCGGCTTGGCAGCAAATACAAGTAGATGCTCAGGCACGAGGGTGGTAGCTTGAAACAGTCTGGCGCCTTGTTTCAGGTTATGAGTAAAGTGGTAAAGGTTTGAAGTTTCCTTGGGCTTCAAATTCGGATTATGCGCCGAACAATTACAGTATCTCCGTTAAATTCACCCCCTGCATCAAACCTTTAACCCTTAGCTTACTGGATTTCCCGTAGCATTCCCCAGCTCATTAGTCGGTCGCCATCTTCCAGCCAGCGGTCGCCGATGTCGGTGCGGTAATACATGTGGGGGATTAGCACGTTTTTGATGCGGTTGTAGACCTGCTTCTGGGCCTGCTGCATGGTAGAGCCGCTGCCGCAAACAATCAGAGCTACCCCTGCCGAGCCGGTAATGACCCACTCGCCATTGCGCTCCTTCACATCTTCAATATGGATGCCCTCCAGCATTTTCTTTCCCTTAAAGACAATCACGGCATCCTTAGACATGGATTCAAAGTTTTTCTTGTCTTTGAACGGGAATGGTGGTACCACCAGGCGTACGCCAATATGAAAACCACTCTTGGTTTTGAATTTAGGGTCTTCGCCTCGGGCCAGTTTATGAAAGAACTCACCAATGGGGGTAATCATGCTCTCCTGCTGAATACTGATGGTTGGGTAACCAAAGCGGGATGTCCACTCTAATGGATAAATACCATTACCGTTGACAATACAGTTGATATCAATGTAGCCTACGTAGTTTTCTTGCGCCAGCTTTTTCTCAAACTTTTTCAGCGTTGCATTGAATAGTTTGTTAGGGCCACTCCAGAACATGGTCGTTCCCATTTCCCCGGTTGAGGGACCTAGGTTGCCAGGAAAGAGTTTTTTGTGCTCGAAGTTAATGTTAATTGGGTAGACAAACTGCTTTCCATTAAAGAATGCCCCAACGGCAATCTCTACTCCGGTCACCCGCTTTTGCAACTGAAAGACCGTCATCTGATCAGACCAGGCCCGTTTGTAGTCGCTGAGTACGCGCATTACGTCCTGCCCATCGTCTTCTTCGCCTACAAATAACAGTCGTTTAATATTCTGGGCCTCGCCACTGGGTTTTATTACGTAGCGAGAGGGGTGTTGCTTTACATAAGCGATACCTTCATCGAAGGAGTTAAAGTCGCGATAAGGGATGATGTTAATACCCAGCTTCTTCAGTTCTTCCTGTCCGTAAGCGCGGTCGTCTTCCAGCTGGTCGGTATACGCGGTTCCGCCTACCACATGCTTTCCCTGCTCCCGCAGTTCCTGGGCCATCTTGCCATGCCCCAGCACATCATCAAAAATAATGGTGTCAGCCCAGTCTACATCCTTCCGCCAGTCGTCGGTTTTAGGCACAAAGCCGTCGCCAATGTCGTTTTCGTTTTCTGCCTGAATAAAATACTTTACATGATGTCCCTCCTTCACTACCTGCCAGGCAATATCAGTAATGAGACCATCGTACGAGACAAATAAAAAATTTCTTTTTTCCATTAAAAATTTATTGTGAGGCTTCGCGCAGCTCGGTATGGCGTATCTCTCCGCCCGTTCCTCCCACTTGAAGCATAAAACCAAAAACTATTATCCCCATCACAAAAGTAACAATAGTAAGAATACGCGCAGGTCGGTTGAATGTTTTTTGTGAAAGAAAAAAACTAATTAACGCCAAAAGACCCATTGTATCCATAAGCCAGACCGCCGCTTCGGCTATTTCCTCATGCTCATGAATAATATCATGATCAACGCCTAGCTCTTCAACGATGTCTTCCGCGCCTTCACCACTCAGATAGACCGGAATGGTCATCAGCGTGATGATGAATAAAGTAATTAGCCCGGCATTGAGCAGACTTTTGTTTTTGCCGAACAGGCCGAACCCCAGGAGGATGGTGCCAAACAGTGACCCCAGGATAGGAAAATGATTGAGAGCCAGGTGTATTTGTGCATCATTCATGAATAGGAAGGCATTGGAGGTTGGGTATTAGGTTTTGGGATAATAGTAACGCTAGTCATTTGAAAAAGGGAAAAATACTGGGTGGCTTTGCCATTTCCAAGTTCCTGCTGCTAAAACCTGACATCGCCTTCCTGAATTCCAATTCTGAATTTTTGTAAATTAAGCCGCTCAACACTATACCAACAACCTATGACAAGTACTACCCACCATGTGATAACCCTATTGGGTACGGGCCTTATCGGTGACTTTTATGCAGCCAGCATCTATAATCAACGAGGGCGAGATAGCATCCATGCCGTTTACTCCCGCTCCAGTGATCGGGTTACCCAGTTTGCCGGTAAATGGAACATTCCTCAAACCTATACTGACCTGCACCAGGCCGTTCGCAATGATAAGAGTGATACAGTGATTGTAGCATTGCCTAATCACCTACACAAAGAGGCTATTCTGGCCGCCGTGGAGGCCGGTAAAAATATTCTGTGTACCAAGCCGTTGGCTATGAATGGTGAAGAGGCCCTGGAAATACTGAAAGCGGTAGAAGAAGCCGGTGTTTTTCACGGATATCTGGAAGATCTGGTGTACACCCCCAAAACGCTGAAAGCCCGGGAAGCGGTGCAACGAGGCGCCCTGGGGCAGGTGCTCTGGACCCGCTCCCGGGAAGCGCACCCCGGTCCGCACAGTGACTGGTTCTGGCAACCGGAATACTCAGGTGGCGGTGCCATCATTGATATGGGCTGCCACTGTATTGAGATCGGGCGGAACTTCGTAGGTAAAGAAGTGAAGCCCGTAGAAGTTATGTGCTGGGCTGACACGCTGGTGAAACCCATTGATGCTGAGGACCATGCGGTGGGATTGGTGCGCTATGAAACCGGGGCGGTCACTCAGTTTGAGGTAAGCTGGGCTTTCCGGGGCGGCATGGATCTGCGGGATGAGGTATCCGGCACAGAAGGAACTATCCGGCTGGATCACTTCTTACGCACTGGTTATGAGCTATTTACTTCAGTAGGTATGCAAGGGTATGTGGCCGAGAAAGCCGAACAGGAGACCGGATGGCTTTTTCCGGTAGGAGATGAGATTCATGCGTTGGGATACCCTCACATGTTCACCGATATGTTTAACGCGATGGATGAGCAGCAGGCACCGATGGAAAGTTTTTATGACGGCTATGTGGTAAATGCCATTATGGATGCCTGTTACGCATCCGCCCAAAGTAAGCAGTGGGAAGCCGTACAATTGCCGGTTTGGCGAGGAAATACGGAGGGGAGCCAACCTTTGGGTGCCAAAGAGTATGATGAACTACACTGGCTAATTAAGGAAGAACATTTGCCCGATGGCCGAAAGAAAGTTATTTTAAAGGAAAAAACATCCGGTAATATTATTGAACGGCAGTTATAAGCATATCTATCTGATTATGAAAGTAATAAAGACACTTCTGTTAACAATATAGTTTAGTTCGGGGTTGCGTAGCAATGGACTAAGCAACTGAAGTGAATCTTCTTAAAAAGCTCAAGCTGCTCTGGTTGCATAGATCATCAGGCAAAGCAGATAAATATGTATGAGATTGTTGGACTCTTTGCTCTGGAAAACCAGGGCTAATGCAAAAAAGAGGCATCTTTCTGGCATTTTGACGGACAATTGTATAAGAAATGCAGACGTATAATGAATGATCAGAACTTTACTACGGTGATACAAGAGTATCTAACTCACCGATCGTCAACAGCAAATGACCAGAAGTTGCGTGCAGTAATTCTGCCTCAAGAGAATTTAAAGAGCCTCAATACTATTGGGCAGGCCTATCATTTTATATTCGATTATGTGTATTTCCGCATGATTTACGTAGAGCCGGACTTTACGACCGTGAGCGGTTATGCACCAGAGAATTTACTAACCGGGGCATATGGCTTCCTTTATGATATTCTTCATCCTGATGACCGGTTGCCGCTGCTTAAGATTATTAAAAAAATTAATCAACACTGGAAGTGCAGTCATCCGAATAGCCTGCGACCTCATGTGAGCTTTAGCTACCGGATTAGAAAGAAGAACGGAAAGTATATACGCTTGCTTCATGAGTGGATTGAGACCTCTTCAGACTCTCAGGGTAAATTAATGTATGGGTTGGAGCGTTGTACGGATATTACCCACTGGCAGGGAGAAAATGCCACCGTTCTAATGATCAGCCATTCGGATGATCGAAAAAATGTAGTATATGATCCTAAAGAAGAGCAAAGCGAAAGCTGTGCATTCACAAAATCGGAAATAAGAGTCCTTAGATTGCTGGCGGAAGGCATGAGTAGTAAGCAAATTGCCTACGAACTGGATATTACTTTTAATACCGTAAATACCCACCGGAGGAAAATGCTGAAGAAAGCAGAAGTCAAGAATACTACCGAACTCATTCAGGTAGCTTATCTGCAAGGAACTCTCTAAATGAGCCGTATTATCCATCTCTTTTGATCATGCTTATCTGGGTTGATTTTCTATGAATTGTATTTAAATTTTTATAAATTTGATTATACTAATAATGCACTCCAACCTAACTAAGTGTAATCATGGATTCCCCTGACTCTCCCATTGATCTTTCTAAAGATGCGTATCAAAAAATAAGGCTCGATATGGAGCGGGGTATCAGCAGCATTGGCCCTTCGTTCTATGTAATTCATGATTATCGTAACCAGCATTATCGCTTTCTTAATGAAGGTATCAATCAGGTGCTGGGGTATACTCTGGATACTTCGTTAAGCATTCAGGAGTTTCAACACCTTATTCACCCTGAGGACATCCGGGCCTTCCGCGCTATTGAAGAAAAATGGCATGAGCATGTAAGTTGTTGGGCAAACCATCCTAATGCATCATTTACAATTAATTTTGATTTTCGAGTAAGGCACAGTTCAAAAAAAATCATAAGGCTTTTGTTGCAAGTTGTACATTCAGAGTTTGACGAAGCAGGAAGGTTGCTCTTTAGCATTGAGAAGTGCACAGACATCAGTTGTTGGAAGAGAACAGGTGCAATGGTGCTATCCATCATTGGAAATAAGACTTCTCAAAATTTGGTGTTTCAACCACAACCGGAAGATAAGCGAGACAGGCCTTGTTATTTGTCTAAATCTGAGTTGAAGATACTAAGGCTGCTAGCACAAGGAAAAAGTAGTAAAGAAATTGCCTCAACGCTGAAGATTACATTTAACACGGCAAACACCCATCGGCGCAATATTCTTCGAAAGACAGGAGTCAGAAATACTACCCAACTGGTTAAATATACACTATCTCGCCAACTGCCCTAAGGAGTATCCCGCCTTGTTTGCGGCAGTCATTCCTATTTGCGGTGGTGGTACACCCGATTACGTGAGCCGTCTGAAAGATGTACCGGTTGGGGTGTTTCATGGCGCACGTGATACGGTCATTCCTCTATCTCGGTTCATAGAAATAGTATAGGCCCTGCAAAAGGGTGCGGGAGACATTACTCTGACTGTTTACCCCGAGGCTGGGCATGATGCATGGACCCAGACATACAATAACCTGGCAATATTTGAGTGGTTGTTATCTCATCAAAAGCGAGAGAAGGAAAAGTAAGAGCAAATAAGTAAAACACTATTGAGTTTTTTCTACCACTGGAAGACCTTCGGTTAAAGGTATAGAAACATTCACTACAGGTTGGTCGGTCATCTCAATGGACAATACTATACCGTCTTCTTCTTGCTGAAAGCGGGTAAAGATTTTTGGTACAACTCCAGGAGCGGGTACCAGTAGCCAGGCAAAGGTGGTTGGTTGGGCGATGTTGGTTGTATAAACCACGGTTGGATTAGGCTCTTTAACCCCATACTCAGCACTATACCAGCCTTGTTTAAAGGGCTCTTCCTGACCCGATACAATGTCAGTTTGCCAGGCAACTTCTCCTATCGGCACAATGCGGAGGTTTGCTTCGTTTACGTTGGTAGAAACCGCTTCACTTTCCTCCAGCACTACCTGGCAGGTAGGAGCATAATGCCAGAGTGCCTGCAAGGTGCGGGGACGGTCTGTGTCAAAATGATCTAAAACGATCCAGTATTGATCTCGCAGATAAAGCACCGACCGGGTATGCTCTGCTTTTCCTGCCACATCTTCAAAGCCGTCGGTAAAAGCGCCACGGGCAAAATCATACGCCGGCTGGTGGGTATAGTCTTGTTTTTCTCGTAAAGGGGCTTCCACCCTTACCGGGCCTCCGCTTTGCCCTTTACCATCAACTAGGATAATATTATGAGAGAAGGAGCTGCGAAAATAACCTCGCCAGAGGGTAGGATCAAAACTGAAATAATCCTGATGGGTGTAACGGCCACCATCCACTAGCAAATCTTTTCCATATGCAGCTACAGAAAGCTGAAGTTTATCGGCATGCTGATGTCCGGTACCAAAAGGGCCAACATCAAAGAAAGCCCAGTGAGCCTGTTCATCCCAGCTGTTGCGCATCACATGAATACCAGCCCATGGAAAAACAACGGAGGGAAGGCTGTCAGGGGCTTGCCCGGCTTTTCCATTGGTGGCAATCCACTGCCAGTCGGGGCGATTAAATTTTTCAGCAGCTTTCAACACGCGCTGACGCAGGTCTTCTCGGTCAGAGTCATTATTGAGGGGCTGATGTCCGTCGGGCCGCATGGAGTAGGCCAGATAATTGTACATTTCTTCCAGGCGTTGAACGTATGCCTCAGACATTTCTTGGCCGGCCTTTTGAAAGTTGGTAGCGATGGATTCGAAGCGGTTAAGCGCAACCCACTGAGTTTTGGTAGAAAGCTCGGTCTGCACCCCATCCGGATATACCTGTCGGTTAATTTCCTCAGTCATAATCTGTAAAGCATAGTTGGCCCAGCGATTCGCTTCTTTAAATTCAGGAAAGGCTAAACCGGCCAGCGCCAGACCATTCATCTCCATAGTTGTCCAGTTATGTCCTTGTTTGTGATAGCGATGGAGATAGGTAGCTTGCTCGGCTATGCTGGCTAACATCAGCAGCCGGGCGGCCGGACTGAAGGATTCACTGCTCTGAAAACCATAAAACAATTGAGGCCAGGAAGCTCCCAAACGATTACCCGCTTCCAAAGTCCGCCATTCCACTTCTCCTATGTCCCGCCAGTCTAATCCCTGGGTTGTATCTACCACCAGGTAAATAGAATCATCTGGCGCGGGCAATGGGTGATGAATGATCCAGTCGCGCATTAGCTCATCAAATACATGGGCATAACGGGTGCTATCAGTTTCTTGCCAGGCCAGGAATAGGGCGGGAAGGTATTTGTGGCCATTCAGGGAGTAACCAAACTCATCATCCTGCCTGGGCCCGGTATAGCTCCATTGCCACCCACCCATAGAGTGCCTAGGCACCTGGTCGGCAGAGCCATCAAAGCTGACAGAGTCTTCAACCAGACGGTGAGCCACTGCCATCGCCTCTTCCTCGGGTAACGAGTCTAATGCCGAGATAACCCAATTACGGTTGGTTTGGCGATAATAACTCAATAGGAATTTTGCCGCCTGAACCGTATCCTCCTGGTGTAGCGCCAAGCGAACTGAATCAAGTGCTGGTTGCTGAAGGTCAAGAGCTTGAAACAGTGTGTGAAGCCGCTCCGGGTAAGCTTGCCACAGTGCCTCTACGGATGTAACTGTTTGCCAGTCGGGTGGAGGTGAGGCAACGATGCTGCCGGTTAAACTGAAGAATATCAGGAAGAACCAATGGGAAGTGAAGGAAGTCATATTATGATAGGTCGGTCAGGAGTAATATAAAACATCGAGATAGATCTCAATGAAAACTCATAATTCAGGATATGAAATTGATACTTTGATAAAGCTGAGAAAAAAGACTGACTTTCAAAACATGCTATCAGTGATTATCACTTTTCTGAAAGGGGAAACGATGAATAAAAGGTCAAAAACATTCCTTTCAACAGCAGGTTTGATTTGCTAACCTTTAGTCCTATGAGAAATATCAACGTAGTTGTTTTTACCATCCTTGTAACGCTGTTTTCATTAAGAGTAGAAGCGCAATCTTATCGGGATACGACCAATGTTTGGCGATCGGGCTTTTACTTTAGCATACCGGTGCAAACTCTGAATTTGACCGACCTGAATCGGCAGTTGCGTGAAGCTGGACAGCCTGAAATCTTAACTGCTATGACGGGTATTTCCATGGGGTTTACAAACCGTCATCGTGACCAGAACTCCTACGGCCTTACCCAATTCTCATTACTATCTACTTTTGATGATGAGAACGACCCATCTCGAGATACTCGTCTTGTGGTAGGAAAATTTTCTTTTTCAGGTCAGTATGATATCTTAAGTAATCCAAAATGGCTGGCATATCCTTATTTGCGTTTGGGGTTTAGTATGGCAAGGTTACGGGTTTCTACTATAGATACAACCACCACTTTTATGAGTAGTGTGCGTTTCTTAGGCTCGCCCGATTATGTACAGAAAAAATATACCAGCGGTGTCCTCTTAAACGGCGAATTGGGTGCAGGGATAGAGCGGCAATTCTCATTTCCTGGTACTACCGGGTTTATAGGGATCAGTGCGGGATATGAGTTGAGCACCGGAGCCGACTGGCAAATAGCGGATATCAACTACTTGTTAGCAAATTCACCAAACTTCCGCACCAATGGATTAGTAGTAGAACTAAGAATACGCCTCGAGTATAACCCGCTGACTGCTCCTGAAGATGATAAGAAACCCAAGGGACTATACCGCTTCTTTCAATAAATCATACTCAAGTAAAAGGGAGATTGCAAGGCTAATGGTTTTTTGCGTACTTAGACAGACTTTTCTATGTCGATATCACTTCTTGACTATTACCTAAACCTATGTCTCGTATTGCCATTCTCCTTTTTAATCTTCATTTCTTATTCAGTGCCTGTTCTTCTCCTAATGAAGTGCCCCAGGAAACTGTAGATACACCCTATAACGTGGTGGTTTTTCTGATTGATGACCTGGGCTGGACGGATTTAGGCTGCTTCGGTAGTGATCTATACGAAACCCCCAATATAGACCGGTTGGCCGAAGAAGGTATAAAGTTTACCAATGCTTACGCAGCTTGCACAGTATGCTCGCCAACCCGGGCTGCCATGATGACCGGTAAGTACCCGGCTCGCCTCAATATTACCGACTGGATTGCCGGACATGTCAACGAATTTGGAAAACTGCAAGTGCCGGATTGGACGAAATACTTATCAACGGAAGAGATCACCATCGCTGAAATTGCCAAGGCTTCAGGGTATGTAACGGCCAGCGTAGGCAAGTGGCATTTGGGCGATGAAGAGGCATACTATCCGCAAAATCAGGGTTTTGATTTAAACGTGGCAGGCTACTACCGGGGGCAGCCACCCAGTTACTTTTACCCCTATGTGCGAGGCCAGGATACTTTGCCCTATCTGGAAGGAGGAGAAGAAGGGGAATACCTAACGGACCGTCTTACCGACGAAGCTTCCCGTTTTATTCGTGATCATGCTAAAAATCCTTTTTTTCTGTACTTTCCCCATTACGCTGTTCATACTCCCATTCAGGGGAAAGATAGCCTGACAGAGCACTATGAGCAGAAAATAGAACCTGGCATGCAACATACCAATGCCGAATATGCCGCCATGATTCAGAGCACCGACGAGAGTGTGGGGCGGATTATGCAATTGCTGGATAGCCTGAACCTACGGAATAATACATTAGTCATATTTACCAGTGATAATGGTGGACTTGAGCTTCGTAATATCACGCAGAATGATCCGCTTCGGGCGGGCAAAGGTTCTGCTTACGAAGGAGGAGTGCGAGTGCCCATGATCATCCGCTGGCCAGAAGCTGATTCGAAAATTCGCGTGCTGGAAGAACCAGTAATTACGATGGACGTTTTTGCTACCGTAGCGAATGTGCTGGGAACCGGCGGTGCTAGTGATTATTACCAGGACGGAGCCAACCTGATTCCGCTGCTGGAAGGAGAAACGGAACTGTTGGAGCGAGAAGCCTTATTTTGGCATTATCCTCACTACCACCCGGGCGGGGCCAGCCCGTATAGTGCAGTGCGGCAGGATAATTACCGGCTGATTGAGTTTCTGGAAGACAACCACCTCGAACTCTATGATCTGGAAGAGGACATTGGCGAGCAGCATGATTTGATTACCGAGCTTCCTGAGATTGGAGAGGAAATGTATAACCTCCTGGAAGCCTGGCGAGCCGAAGTAGAAGCTCAGATGCCAACGGAAAACCCCCAGTATGATTCCCTAAAATCAGCTGAATTTTATCCTGAGAGTGAATAATGATGAATGATAAGTGAATAATGATTGGTAAATTGCTTATTAATCATTGCCTGCTCATCACCAGCCATTACAACTTCAACCCTGATCATAAAATTTCCGTACATGTTTTTTGGCTATCTAACTTTATAACCTACGAAAACACACACCTATGTCTCTTCTTCTAAAATGGCTTTTATCGGCGGTTGCGGTGATGATCACAGCCTATATTTTGCCAGGCGTTACGGTAGAAAGTTTCTGGGCCGCTTTAATTGTTGCGGTTATCCTTGCTCTCTTTAATGCGGTTCTTAAACCTATTCTGATTATTCTGACCATCCCGATCACCATTGTTACCTTTGGTCTGTTCCTGTTAGTGATTAATGCTATCATTATTCTGATGACCGATGCTATGATTGCCGGTTTTATGGTAAGCAATTTCTGGTGGGCTTTGGCTTTCAGCCTTATCATGGCAGTTTTAGGCTCACTCTTTGACGATATTGCGGAGCGTGTTTAGGTAATTAATGGGCAGTAAGATATTGCTTTTTTCTAATTTTTTGAGCGAATAGATTATTCTCCAACTCTTACTCTACGTGTCATATAGCAAATCCTTTTGGGCGGCTATCTAAAGGTAAGCTGACCTGTAAGATGAGTGATAAATTAGACCGATAACTTTTTTTGTACCTGAATAATCTTTCTCTACGCCTTAAGCTTAATAAGCACTGTTAGTTTTCACTAAAATGATTCTAGTGCTTGATTATCAGTGGCTTATCTATGGGTTCCATTTCTCTAACCCTGACTATTCTAACTTGAAATGTAGGTTGACTTCATGACCACCATTCCTTAAAGTGTTTTGTTAGGTCGGGGCGTAGGTTGGAAGTGAAAGTAATATTTCGTTATTAAAAATACTTTCTCTGTTAAGCTATGTAACATTAAGTATGCAATCCCACGGTATTGTTCATAAACTTTATAGATTTTTGTATAAGCTTAGAATAATACAAATGAATTAGTTATGAAGTACGTGGTATTAGCTCTGATAGGATTTTTTTGCTCAGCATCTTATGCACAGACTATCAATCGGGAATGGAATGGAGAGCTTGAGGGGGAAATTCAACAATTTAAGAACTGTGATAACACCAGTAAAATTGGTCTGAATTCTTGCCATGCTTTTATTGGCAAAACCCTGAAGACCGTTTATAGGGTTAATGATTTTTATTCAAAGGATAAAAATCGGTATATGGTGGTGAGCGAAATATATAGCTATCTTGAGAATAGCAAACAATGGACGCTCTTGGGAAAAGGGTATGAGCAGGAGGCTTTAGAGAAAGCACAAAAACTGGCAAACCAGAATAAGGCGGTAGTAGCCGTATATTTAACAGATGCAGGTATCGGCCATTTAGCATATATTTTACCCGGACAATTGCAACCTTCAGGCTCATGGGGCTTTAAAGTGCCGAATTCCGCCGCTTATTTTTCCAGCGAACCAGAAAAGTCGTATATGAACAAAGGATTATCCTATTCATTTCCCCGAAGTGTGATTACAAAAGTGCAATTGTACGCACGAAACTATTAATTGCTTCGTAGGCATCTCTGCTAAAAAGCACACTCGACTTAGCATTTTAGATAATAAGGGTTACTTTGATAAAAAGTAGCCCTTTTCTATTTTGGTGTTTTCATAATCATCAAGCGAATAAATGAAAAAGCTGGTGATGGACACTAATAATTTGAGTAAAGGCAAAGTCTGCTATGCAATACCGAAGGTTATTAGTTTTGTTCTTCATCTCAGTTTTATCCTCATGTTCGCCCTCTGAACAATCAGCTATTATTTTGCCCGGTGAGTGGGAGCCGCAAGAATCTATATGGCTGGGCTGGGAGCACCGTCCCGGTGTATTAGGATATCATAAAGCTGTTTTCGAGATCATCCGAAGCGTACATGAAAAGGTAAAAGTAAAAATTGCTGCTCCGACCGACTCGGTAGCCGAAATAGCTAGAAGATTGATCAAGCAGCAGCACATCCCCCTTACCAACATTGAGTTTGTAACGATTAAAGATAACGGTTACTGGATACGCGATCACGGACCTACTTTCGTTCAGGATGACTTTAGGCAACAGTGGGTGGTGGATTTCGAATGGAGAAATCATAGTAATGAGTTATCACAGGTAGATAAAAAGGTCGCAGTGTTGGAAGGCTTGGAGGTGATGACTGCCCCGGTAGTGAATGAAGGTGGCGGGTTAGAATCCAATGGGCAGGGCACTATTCTGCTGGTAGAATCCATGATGGTTGACCGAAATCCTGGGAAAACCAAGGCGGAAATAGAAGCTGTTTATCGAGAGGCAGTAGGTGCCAAGAAAATAATCTGGTTGCCTCAAGGGTTGGCAAATGATCCGTGGGGATTACACCATGTAGCTGATGGTTATTATGGGTATGGGGCTGGAGGCCACGTAGATGAATTTGCCCGCTTTGTCAACCCTAACACCATTGTATTGGCGTGGGTAGGGGAAGAAGAAAAAGATGCGCATCCGGTACTCAAGCAAAATTATGAGGTCCTCCGGAAAGCCTTTCAGCTTTTAGCGCAGGCTACCGACCAGGACGGCAAGCCATTTACGATTATCAAAATACCGTTACCAGACATTATTATTAAGAAAATGGTAGTCGCTGAGCAAAATGCAGGAATAAGTGATACTACCCTTGGGATTGATCTTTTTGAAGGAGAGAGAATTCCTACAGTCGGAGATACCGTTGACTTCATGGCGGCAGCCAGCTATAACAATTTTCTGATAACCAATGGTGCCGTGTTGCTCCCTACCTACATTGAAGCAGGTTCTTCTGAAGAAAAAGAACAGGCGGTGAAAGCTGTGTTTTCCTCACTCTTTCCCGACCGGCAACTCATTTTTATAGATTGTTTATACCAAAATTACCGGGGAGGGGGCATTCATTGCTCAACCAAGCAACAACCAAAAATCTTAAGCACAACCCCTTGATCCTGCTAAAACCATCGTGGAAGTATGGCAATGTTCAGATTCACCGATCCACTAACCACTCAGCCATTCCTTGAAAAACACCCCTTTCTGTTTGTGAGAAAACTTTCGGGCGGAAAGCTTTTTTCGAGATGGCAAAATCAGGATTTTTACGCTGAAAAGAAATCAAAAACGTATATTGCAAGCTTAAACTAGCGTGTTAACCAGTTTACTACATGATTGATTTATTACCTATTCACAAAAGCCCCAAAGTCAATATTCAGCATCAGCATATTGGCCGAACTGACATCACCCGATTCGAGAAAATGCATGTGGAAGTGTTCTCCAATTCCAACATCGCATCCGTAGCTGTGGCGCATGAGATTGCCAACTTAATTCGTACTAAAGCCGATCGGGGTGAAACCTGCGTATTGGGTTTAGCCACCGGTTCTTCTCCTATTAGAGTGTATGAAGAACTGGTACGGTTGCATCAGGAAGAGGGGCTAAGCTTTAAACAGGTGGTTACCTTCAATCTGGATGAGTACTATCCTATGGAGAAAAACAACCCGCAGAGCTACTGGTCATTCATGCACGAGCACCTGTTTAGCTATGTGGACATTCCGCCGGAAAACATCAATATCCCGGACGGTACCCTCCCGCTAGAAGAAATCTACGATGCCTGCATGGCATACGAAGAGAAGATTAATCAATACGGTGGCCTGGATTTTCAGCTTCTGGGAATTGGGCGAACCGGTCATATCGGATTCAACGAACCAGGCTCATCCTATAAATCCCTGACCCGTCTGATCACGCTGGATCACCTGACTCGTACAGATGCTGCCGGAGATTTTCACGGAATTGATAAAGTGCCTAAGCGGGCTATCACGATGGGAATTGATACCATCCGAAAGTCGCGCCGTACAATTCTGGTAGCCTGGGGATACAAAAAAGCTGAGATTGTGAAGGAAACTGTGGAAGGTGAAATATCTCCGGTTATTCCTGCTACTTACCTGCAAGAACAACCAAATACCACTGTATTACTGGATGAGGAAGCTTCGGCCGAACTTACCCGCTTTAAAACCCCTTGGTTGGTTGGCCCCTGTGAGTGGACCGAGCCACTGAAACGAAAAGCCATTGTGTGGCTCAGTCATAAAGTTGGTAAGCCCATTCTGAAACTTACTGAGCGTAACTATAATGAGAACGGAATGTCTGATCTGCTGGCCATTGAGGGTTCAGCTTATGCACTGAATATCAAAATGCACAATACGCTTCAGCATACTATCACGGGTTGGCCGGGGGGGAAACCTCATGTGGATGACAGCCACCGACCCGAGCGTGCTGAACCGGCGCAGAAGCGGGTTATCATCTTCAGCCCTCATCCCGATGATGATGTGATTTCTATGGGGGGAACATTCCTTCGCCTAGTAAATCAGGGGCATGAAGTGCATGTTGCCTATCAGACATCCGGTAATATTGCCGTGGCCGATCATGATGCTTTACGATTTGCTGAGTTTACCCATGATCTGAATAAAATGAACGGTACCTCTACCGCAGAAGTAGACGAAGTCATCGCTGAGATTGAGCAAAAAGATTCGGCAGAAATAGATAGCTTAAAGGTACGCTCTATCAAAGGGCTGATCCGCCGAGGGGAAGCAATTGCCGGTGCTCGATACTGCGGACTACCTGATGAACAGATTCATTTTCTGAACATGCCCTTCTATGAAACCGGAAGATCTAAAAAGAATCCTTTGGGCGAGGAGGATGTTAGACTTATTGAAGACTTAATCCAGGAAGTAAAGCCTCATCAGATTTATGCTGCCGGTGACCTGGCTGACCCACACGGCACTCATAAAGTTTGTCTGGATGCTATCTTCCAGGCATTAGATAACCTGAAAGGGCAACCCTTTATGAAAGATTGCTGGGTATGGTTATATCGCGGTGCCTGGCATGAGTGGCCGATCCATGAAATTGAGATGGCCGTTCCGTTGAGTCCGGAAGAAGTAGAAAAGAAACGGCAGGCCATTTTCTTCCACCAGTCGCAAAAAGATGGAGTAATGTTTCAGGGGGAGGATAACCGGGAGTTCTGGCAGCGGGCCGAGGAGCGGAATCATGCCACAGCTACTTTATACAACCAGCTGGGGCTGACGGAATACGAGGCGATGGAAGCCTTTGTAAGGCACCATTTCTAAGCCATACTTTAAAGCAGTGAGACTTCTAAGTTATGAGTTTCACTGCTTTTTTAATTTTAAGACTATTTTCAAATCTACATTTTCTACCCTCCTAATACCTAAGCATGCATTTAGCCACCCTCGATTGGATTATTGTTGGTATATACTTTCTCTTTGTTCTCATTGTCGGTCTTATAGTATCCCGGAAAGCCGGAGACAACGTCTCGGAGTTTTTTCTTTCCGGTAGAAACATGGCCTGGTGGCTGCTTGGTGTATCCATGGTGGCTACCACATTTTCAGCCGACACGCCTAACCTGGTAACGGGCCTGGTACGGGTAGATGGGGTAGCTGGAAACTGGGCCTGGTGGGCTTTTTTATTAACGGGTATGCTCACCGTGTTTGTGTATGCCAAACTCTGGCGGCGCTCTATGGTACTAACCGATGTAGAGTTTTACGAACTCCGCTACAGTGGCAAAGCTGCCGCTTTCCTGCGGGGGTTTCGTGCCTTGTACTTAGGACTGGTATTCAATGTGGTAGTGATGGGCGCGGTTTCTTTAGCCGCTATTAAGTTCGGAGAAATTGTGCTAGGTATGCCCGGGTGGTTAACATTGCTTATAGCAGGGTCTATTACGCTGGCTTATAGTGCTTTTGGTGGTCTTAAGGCGGTAGTAATTACAGACTTTGTGCAGTTTATTCTGGCTATGATCGGGTCTGTCTGGGCCTGCATTTATTTAGTAAACCATGAGAAAGTAGGCGGATTAGGTACCTTACTGTCCCACGAAAATGTACAGGAAAAAGCTCATCTCTTTCCCGATTTTTCTGATCCTGCAATATGGGTTCCGATACTGCTAGTACCCTTAGCAGTGCAGTGGTGGGCATCATATTATCCTGGATCTGAGCCGGGTGGAGGAGGATATATTGCTCAGCGGATGTTTTCTGCGAAGAATGAACGCAATGCCATTGGAGCTACCCTGTTTTTCAATGTAGCGCATTATGCCTTACGCCCCTGGCCCTGGATTCTTATTGCTTTGGCTTCTCTGGTTATATTTCCCGAGTTAACTGACATACAGGAAGTATTCCCAACGCTCTCAGCAGATAAACTGGGTCATGATGTAGCTTACCCAGCTATGCTGACGATGTTACCAGCTGGTTTGTTAGGATTGGTTGCCGCTTCACTTATTGCCGCGTTTATGTCAACCATTTCTACCCAGTTAAATCTGGGGGCTTCCTATTTGGTCAATGACTTTTACCAGCGGTTTATGAAGCCGGATGCCACTCAGGGAGAACTGGTGTGGGCTGCTCGCGTAACCACTGTGCTAACGGCTGTGTTAGGGTTAGGGCTAGGATTATTACTTACTGATGCCGGTCAGGCCTTTAACCTTCTATTATTACTAGGAGCCGGTACGGGGCTTATTTACATTCTGCGGTGGTTCTGGTGGCGTATCAATGCCATGACAGAAATTATCGCTATGATAGCTTCTTTGTTGATCGCTGGGTATTTTACTTTTATCAACCAAAGCATGGAAGGTTGGCAAACCATTGTCATCGGTTCTCTGTTAACCACCGTGGTTTGGATTGTGGCAGCTTATGTTACTCCCCCAACCGATGATAAAACCCTTCGGAACTTCTACCAGAAGATAAAACCGGGCGGCAATGGTTGGGATATGGTGATTAAAAAAGCTCAGGCCGAAGGAGTTCCGATAGAGAAAGAGCAGGGGCAATTACCGCTGGAGATTCTGTGTGTTGTAGTAGGATGTTTTACGGTATATGCTGCTTTGTTTGCCATGGGCAACTGGATATATGGCAATACCGGCACAGCTTCATTACTTTCTGTGGTAGCGATTGCCGGTGGTGGGTTCCTCTTCTGGGCCTGGAAAATACTAAAAGCAAATTAAACAGAAACGGGCGATAGGAGTGTATGGAAGAACCGAGCCTGGAGTCCGGGATGAAAAATGGGGTTGGATAGCAAAATATGCAAGGAGGCCGGAAGCGGGAAGCAGTAGATGTGTAGCCCTAGTAGAATAGACTGACAAATTGCAAGCTTACCGCTTAGCAGTCAGCCATTTAACAATTTAGCAATAGAACAATAGATCCATCGATTAATAAAACATGACAAATCAGAAGACAGCGAAGGAGTCGTTTACTACCATGACTGAAATGGTATTTCCAAATGATACCAATGGGTTAAACGGGCTGATGGGGGGGAGATTATTATACTGGATGGACATTGTGGCGGCTATTGCGGCGCAGAAGCACGCCAATAGCTTTGTAGTGACTGCCTCGGTGGATAATGTGTCGTTTTCACATCCGATTAAAATTGGAAATGTTGTAACGCTGAAAGCAAAAGTTACTCGGGCGTTTAACACTTCTATGGAAATTCACATTGAGGTACAGGCAGAAGATGTTCCTAACGGCGAAATTGTTGAAAGTCATCGAGCTTTTTTTACTATGGTGGCCGTGAGCCCAGAAGGACGCAAAGTAGAAGTACCCACCCTGATTCCGGAAACTGAAGAAGAACAACAGCTATTTGAAAGTGCCCTGCGCCGACGGCAACTACGCCTGGTGCTGGCCGGACGTATGCGCCCCGACGAAGCCAAAGAGCTACGCTCTATCTTTGATATTCCCAAGTGAAATGAGAACGAGAAATACGAAGTTGATGAAGATTGTTTGTTGAACAGAAAGTATACTAAGTTTGGTGCTATTTAGTCTTGATCTGACTCAGTTAACAATTTAGCAATTAACAAGCGATGAGCGACACAAATACTAATTTTCTTCCTTTCTTCTTTCAGGAGCCGGTTTATGTGATACCCGAGAATATTGAAAAAAATGGTGTGTCAGAAGAGGCTGAGGTTGAGCCTGCTTACAAGCCTTTAGGGCAGAATAAACAACAGATTCTGATATTGGTAGAAGAACCTGAAGAAACGCATTTGTCAGAACCAAACAGGGAGCTGCTTCAAAAAATTCTGCAAGCACTTTCATTTACGTTAGATGATGTTTATCTGGTCAATGTAGCTCAGGCCCATTCTCCCGAGCAAGTGGCTGGAGATATTTCATTCTCCACCTGCATCTCATTTGGCATGCCTCCTGAACCCTGGCAGTTTAGCAACTTTTTTCGGAAATATGAGGTTATGGAGGACGAAACCGAACGAGCGTTTTTGTTCGCCGATGCCTTAGCCGAGATTGGAAAAGATGTAGAAAAGAAAAAGCAACTCTGGCTAAGCCTCAAAGCGCTCTTTCAGCAAGAGTGAGCGTATGGTTAATCCAAAACAGTTACTACTTTTTTACCTGCTGGCCGCCTTAAAGCGATTTGAACTCTATCTGTTGCTATTTTGTGCCATCATAGTAATTGCCGCTCGTCAAACTCCTGAGAAGGAAGTTAGTCAGGCTGAGGAAGTTACGGTAGATCCGGTTGTGCTATCCAAAACCGATAGTGTATTACTGTTTGCTGAATCTTTGCTGGGAGTACCATACCGTTTTGCCGGAAAAAAGCCGAGTGGCTTTGACTGTTCCGGATTTACCCGCTACGTTTATCAACAAGTAGGCCACCCTATTGCCGCCTCAGCTCGTCATCAGTTCCTGGAAGGGGTTTCGGTAACAACCGCTGAATCTCAGCCGGGCGATCTCGTCTTTTTTACCAGTCGCAGTAAGGTCAATCATGTGGGTATTGTCAGCCACCGGGAAGCCGGGAAAACCTATTTCATCCATGCCTCAACCAGTAGAGGGGTAGTTACCGATTGCCTGGATATGCCTTATTTTCAGAAGCGTCTGGCCGGTGTCCGGCGAGTAATGCCTTCTTGAGTACTTCATCTTAATGCCGGATTAATGATCTTTTTGAGAAAATTACCTTTCTCAATGACTTCTATGTCAATGCTGAATAGCATACCTCTTCTTAACTAGGCAGACTTACAAAAATACTTACACAACCTAGCTCCGCTATCTTCTAGTTAGGCCTCATTTTTGTGCGATTGTAGGTGGTGTATAAATCGTTGGCTCATGATAGGTCAACGAGCAAAAGCAAGGAACAACCTAACAATTATCCTTCCTTTTGTTTATTGAAGAACAGGTATGAATAGAATGATAGAAAGTGTTACTCAACAGCCAGACCGGCTGAAGAATAAAGATCAATATGCGGTAGCTCCTAATGACTGGGCTATTAACCGGATGCGCCTGGAGGCTTTGCGGTTTAATAGAATCAGCGAACGGGCTTTGGAAAAGGGGAAAGTCTCCCGACTTGATTATTTCCTGCCTTACGTTACCTGGGGATTAAAGGCGGCATTTTTGTATAATCGTGGAGAACAGAATGCCCGTGATATTGTCATTCGGGAGCATGAGCTTTTCTTTGAGAATCTCCCAGCGGCTTTTGATGGATATCGTATCTTACACATCAGTGATCTGCATATTGATAGCCTGCCGGGTGTTGAAAATGATATTTGCGACCGTCTGGAAACCTTATCCTTTGATACCGCCGTGTTTACCGGTGATTATCGATGGCATGCTTACGGTGAGTACTCAGAAAAAATATTAGCCCCTCTACGACAGATATTTCAAAATGCTCAGGCTCCTGACGGAGTATACGCCACCTTAGGCAACCACGATACCCGACATATTGCTGAGCATCTGGAAGAAATGCAGGTACGGGTACTCAATAACGAGAGCATTCGTATTCAGCGAGGAGAGCAGCAACTTACCTTCACCGGTACCGATGACCCACATAGTTATTTTACCCTGGATGCTGTGCGGTCGCTTGAACATTCAGGCGAAGGTTTTAAGATTGCTTTAGTGCACTCCCCCGAATTGTATCAGGAGGCAGCTCAGGCTAATTATGATCTGTATTTGTGCGGGCATACGCATGCCGGACAGGTATGCCTTCCCGGGGGTGTTCCGATCTTAAGAAATCTCTCTAAAGGGCATCATCTGGTAGAAGGGTTATGGCAGCACGATGATATGGTTGGCTATACCAGCGCCGGGTGTGGCGTATCCGGAATTCCTGTCCGTTTTTTCAGCCGAGGCGAAATTACCCGTTTCACTTTGAGAAAGAAATGATACCGGTGATCGCTCAATGGCGCTCGGTGCCCAACTAAATTGTTGAATGGCAGACTGCTAGACGCCAAACTTGCAGATAATACAATCTTTCCACAAGGGAGACCTATCTTCGGCCTCCCGCTTTCGGCCTCCTTTTCTTTCTACCCAGTCCTCGCCACCTTTTTTCCTTTATAGTACTTCGGTTAATCACTCCCTTTTCCGGTTCTCAATCTTCCCGTCTTCCTGAACCCAATCACCACTTTTTAGGTTGTATGCAAAAGTTCTATGGGGTGTAACGATCTATCGTTTTTCCCTCGTATATTTGAATTCTGCTTTGATACATTCAGCCTACACTACACACTATTTGTAATTCTGATTTCGACTGATTAATCGCATGTCCATGAAATTAAATGTGCATTCCTATCTGCCTTTCGAACGACGTCATATCGGGCCCGGCCCCTCAGAAATAACCTCTATGCTGAAGGTGATCGGAGCGGACTCGCTGGATGCGCTCATTGATGAAACCGTACCGGCAGCCATTCGCCTGAAAAAACCGCTGAACCTTCCCCAAGCTCAGACTGAAACCGAATTTCTGAACCACCTTCGGCAGATTGCTCAACAAAACAAAGTCGCCAAGTCCTATGTAGGGCAGGGGTATTACGGATGTCATACTCCCACCGTTATTCAACGAAATATTCTGGAAAACCCCGGCTGGTACACCGCTTACACCCCTTATCAAGCCGAGATTGCTCAGGGGAGGTTAGAAGCATTGGTTAACTTTCAGACCATGGTGATGGACCTGACGGGTATGGATTTAGCGAATGCCTCGCTTTTAGACGAAGCTACCGCCGCAGCAGAAGCCATGAATATGTTTCATAGCTTACGGAAAGGCGATAAAAAGCAGGCAAATACCTTCTTTGTTGACAAAAATACTTTCCCCCAAACCTTAAATGTCATCCGCACCCGGGCCGAACCTTTGGGGATCAATTTGCGCATTGACTCGCTGAATAATCTGGACACACAGGATGCGGATTTATTTGGCATTTTGATACAATACCCAGACGCTAACGGCGCAATTTACGATCATAAGGACTTAGTACAGCAAGCAGCAGATGCCGGGATTAAAGTGGCCTTTGCTGCTGATCTGCTAGCCCTGACACTGTTAACCTCGCCCGGAGAAATGGGAGCCGACTGCGTAGTAGGTACTACCCAGCGGTTTGGCGTACCTATGGGCTTTGGCGGACCACACGCAGCCTATTTTGCAACCCGTGAAGAATACAAACGACAAATTCCCGGCCGGATCATCGGAGCGTCGGTAGATGCAAAGGGAAATCATGCATTAAGAATGGCTCTGCAAACCCGAGAGCAACACATCAAGCGAGATCGAGCAACTTCAAACATCTGCACGGCACAAGTCCTCTTAGCAGTAATGGCCGGGATGTATGCGGTATATCACGGGCCGGAAGGACTAAAAAATATTGCCCAACGCACTCACGGATTAACCAAGCTACTAGCCAACGGATTAGAGACCCTGGGGTTTGAGCAACAGAATAAGCATTACTTTGATACCCTGAAAGTGGCCGTATCTGATAAAGAGACGCTAAAAGCCGCTGCTGAAGAGCAAAATATGAATTTCCGGTACTTCCGCGACGGTTATGTTGGTATCTCATTAGATGAAACCACCACACTGGAAGATGTAGAGACGGTACTTTCTGTCTATGCAGAAATTGCTGCTAAAAAGAACGAAAGTAACCTGAACAAGCAAGCGGATGAACTAACCATTGATTGGCCAGCGTCACTCCGGCGGAAAAGCGAGTATCTGACCCATCCGGTGTTTAACAGCCATCAGGCCGAACATGAGATGCTGCGCTATATCAAGCACCTAGAGAATAAAGATTTGTCTTTGGTGCATTCAATGATTCCCCTCGGGTCATGTACGATGAAGCTGAATGCAACCACTGAGATGATACCAGTTACCTGGCCTGAGTTTGGTCAGTTGCATCCATATGCTCCGGCTGACCAGACTAAAGGCTACCAGCAATTGCTGGAGAACCTGGAAAATTGGCTGTGCGAGATTACCGGTTTTTCTGCGGTCTCACTACAACCTAACTCCGGAGCTCAGGGCGAGTTTGCCGGGCTAATGGTTATTCGGGCACACCATCGTCAACATGGAGAGGAGCATCGCGACGTAGCCTTAATTCCTACCTCAGCCCACGGTACTAACTTTGCCAGTGCGGTAATGGCTGGTATGAAGGTCGTGCTGGTTCAGTGTGATGAGCGGGGTAATATTGATGTGGAAGACTTGAAAGCCAAAGCGGAAAAGCACAGCAGTCAGCTTGCCTCGCTGATGGTGACCTATCCTTCTACCCACGGAGTTTTTGAAGAAGAAATCCGGGAGATCTGTGATATTGTTCATCAGCACGGTGGGCAGGTGTACATGGATGGAGCGAACATGAATGCGCAGGTTGGACTGACCAGTCCGGCCAATATCGGGGCGGATGTATGCCACCTGAACCTGCATAAAACGTTCTGCATTCCTCACGGTGGGGGTGGGCCTGGTATGGGACCCATTGGAGTAGCACCTCATTTGGCCGCTTTTCTTCCCGGTAATCCGGCGGTGCATTCGGAAGACGAAACGCTGGATGCTATCTCAGCAGCCCCTTACGGGAGCGCCAGTATCTTACCCATTTCATATGCCTACATTGCCATGATGGGGGGCGAAGGACTAACCCAGGCTACCAAAATGGCTATCCTCAATGCTAACTATATTAAAACGCGCCTGGATGGAAAATACCCGGTGCTATATACCGGAAAGCAGGGCAGAAGCGCTCATGAGATGATTATTGACTGCCGCGAGTTCAAGAAGGCTGGTATTGAGGTATCTGATATTGCCAAGCGGCTGATGGACTATGGGTTTCATGCGCCTACTGTATCTTTCCCCGTTGCCGGGACCATGATGATTGAGCCCACCGAAAGTGAAAGTCAGGCAGAACTAGATCGTTTCTGCGACGCACTTATCCAGATTCGGGCTGAGATTCAGGAAGTTGAAGATGGTCAGGCTGATGCCCAGAACAACGTGCTGAAAAATGCGCCTCATACCATGGCCGTTGCTACTGCTGACGATTGGGACTATCCTTATAGCCGGGAAAAAGCAGCATATCCTCTGGCTTTTGTACGGGAAAACAAATTCTGGCCATCGGTCAGCCGCATTGATGATGCCTACGGCGACCGGAACCTGATGTGTAGCTGTCTGCCTGTGGAAGCCTATGAAGCTGAGGAAGAGGAAGCTACGCTAAACGCAGTTTAATGTATTCACAATATTTAAAAATTGAGCCATACCGAAACGTATGGCCTTTTTTTATGGGTAACCTCAACCGAAGCACTAGCAGTTGAAATCGTAATTTCTCCTAACATGGAATCAGCTAGGGGTGCTTTTCCCGCATGAAATGTACAGACCGAGCGATTAGTTCGCGTAGCACTTTCATATCAATATCGGCTAGACGATTGACATAAAGGCATGACTTCCCGGTTTTGTGCCTTCCCAATTGGTTCATCAGTTCTTCGTACTTATCGAAGCCGGCTATGATATATAAGGTGAGGTTTTGCTTGCGAGGTGAGAACCCTGTGATGAACCAATCTCCCTCCCGACCACTCTCATAGCGGTAATGGTAGGTACCAAAGCCCACAATATTGCTATGCCAGTACTGAGGAGTTTCGCCGGTAATCTCCTGCATCAAAGTCAATAGTTTAAAACAATCCTCTCGTCGTTGGATGTCCTCTATTGAAGCAAGAAACTCGGTAACATCCCGGTCATTGGGTTGCGTTTTTAGGGTAGCCATAAATCAAGTAATTAGCTGAGAAATACATTGGGCCAATTTCGGTATTAAAGAGACTCTCAATAAAAAATATATCTTAACTGGACGTTGGTGGCATTAAATAAACTTTCACTTCGGTACCTACGCCAAACTGGCTGTTCACTTCTACTTTTCCCTGATACTTTTCCGCAATTCTTTTCACCATATATAGCCCAATGCCAGTACCATCCCGGTCCTGATTAAAGCGCATGAACATCCCAAATATTTTAGGCAGGTACTCTGCCTCTATGCCAATACCATTATCTTTCACAGTCAGTACAAAATAGCTGTTTTCTTGAGAAGTGGTGATATTGATGACGGGTTTTCGTTCGTAGGAACGATACTTTATAGCATTATCCAGCAGGTTATGCATAGCACTTCTAAAGAGCCTGAGCGAAAAATAAAGCTGTGGTTCCCGGAAGTTAGTTTGAATCTCCGCCTCGGTGTTCTCGATTGCTTCCCGGTGAGTTACCTGAAACTCATTAAACACCTTGGAAACATCAATCATCTCAAAATTTTCCATAGCCTCTCGCTGGATTCTGCCTACATCAGAAAGGTCATGAATAATCTCTCTCAACTTAGCTACCTGGCTTTTCATCATCTTGAACAACTCCAGGATTTTACCCGACATAGAATTCGTGCTTTTTTCGTATATCAGATGTAGCAAACCTTCTAGGTTGCTAATGGGTGCTTTCAAGTCATGCGATGCGGTATATACAAAGTTGTCCAGTTCCTCATTAATTCGGGTGAGCTCTTCTTGTTGAGATCGCTGATCGTGGATGTCAGTCGCTGTGGCAAACCATTTAGTAACTGTTCCTTGGTTATCTTTCATGCAAAGCGCCCGAGCCAGATGCCAGCGATATGTTTGATCAGCCGCATTCAGCAATCGGAATTCTCGCTGGAAGGAAGTACCGGTGTTCACAGACTCTTCCCAGGTTAACTGAAAGGCTTCCAGATCGTCCGGATGAATGGTTGAGGTCCATCCGTCATTCCGGCTTTCCTCAAGGTCTAATCCCGTATAGTCATACCAGTTTTTATTAAAGTAATCAGCCGCTCCTTTTGCCTTGGCTGTCCAAACGATTTGGGGTATGGTATCAGTGAGAAATTCAAACTGAGCAGCGCTTTGCAGCAGTTCCGCTGTTCGTTCTTCCACTTTTTGCTCCAGAGTTTCGTTTAGAGAGCGCAGTTCTTCATTCATGCTCTTCCATTGTTCGGCACTGGGAATCAGGATAAGTTTAGGGGTAATAATCACCAATGTGATGGCTGTACCGATGGACGCCAACGCGGTAATGATACGCACACTTACATCATACTGATACAGGGGCTTCCAGATGTTGACCACATCGAACACATGAGTGGTGCCACAACCTAAAATAAAAACAGCAAAGAGGCCGAGCATCCACATATAAGTAAAGTCATTTCTCCTCCTGACAATTCTCACTAAACTTAGCGGGATGACGAGATAAGCCAGGGCGATAATACTATCCGAGATTGCATAAGGCCATAAGATACCGGGACTCCAAAAGTAACAGTGGCCATGTGGCATGAACGAAGCCTCAGTAAAGTAATTAAAAAATTCTTGCATTTTTTGAAGGTAGTTGTGAATAGAGCAAACAATAAATAAAAATAGGACATTATTAGGTATACAAAAGTAAAGACTTTTAGTATTATTCAAGCATGGAAAAATTACGGAGTATTTTGCTTATTGATGATGACGAGGTTACGAATTTTTTGAACCAAGAGTTGATGAGTGATTTACAGTTAGCTCAACAGGTAGAAACCTTAACCGATGCCCGACAGGCTTTAGAACTGGTAGAAGATCGATGTTCACAGGGCCAAGGTCCGGATTTAATCCTTTTAGACCTGAAAATGCCTGTATTCAGCGGTTTTGATTTTCTTAGTAGCTTCCAGAAATTGCCATCTTCCATGGTGCAACATATCAAAATAATTGTGCTGACAACCTCCAATAATCCGAAAGATATTCAAAGGCTTCAGGATTTGGGAATTGAGAATGTCCTTAACAAGCCCTTAACCAAAGAAAAAATACTGGACCTGGTGTAATAGATTACATTAATCAAAAACTGCCGGGTAAATTGTGCTGAGGTAATATGAGTCAGGGCTGAAAATATCATGATTAGCCCATTATTTTACGCTCAAAATTTTCAATAAAACTCGATAGAGTTTCTCAACCTAATCTGATAATGAAAAGAACCTTGGTGCTTATCTGGCTAATCCGAGTGGCTACAACGGTAGCAGCTCAGGAAGAGTATCGGCATGGGCCTAATTCTCAGGCGTACGAGCAAATTCCTAAAGGAACGGTGAGCCAACATACCTGGATTAGCAAGATATACGACAGTACCACCCAGGAATATTATGTGTATGTGCCAGCGCAATACGATGCCGCTCAGCCAGCGGCACTGATGGTTTTTCAGGATGGCCATACTTATGTAAAAGAAGACGGTGATTTTCGGGTACCCACGGTGTTTGATAACCTCATTAGCCAGGGCAAAATGCCGGTTACCATCGGGTTATTTATTAATCCGGGGCACTCCACTGATGCCCCTTCGCCCGAGAGCCCCTGGCAAACAACCAACCGTAGTCTGGAGTACGACGATGTGTCGGATACGTACGGCCGATTTTTATTAGAGGAAATGATTCCCGAATTAAAAAGCCAATACAATATTTCCGACGACCCGAAGATGCATGCCATCAGTGGTATTTCCTCCGGCGGTATCTGTGCCTTTACCGCCGCCTGGTTTTACCCCGAACAGTTTCAGAAGGTACTGAGCCACATTGGAAGTTTTACCGACATTCGGGGAGGTCATAACTACCCATCTATGATTCGCAAAAATGACCCAAAAAACATTAA
The DNA here is from genome assembly GCF_022458895.1 of Roseihalotalea indica. The sequence goes on from NZ_JAINFL010000005.1 coordinate 577,586, forward strand.
AGTGTTTTTGCAGGATGGCTCAAATGATCTGGATAACCAATTTGGAAACTGGTGGTTTGCCAATTTACAGATGGAAGCTGCCCTGAAATTCAAAGGATACGATTATAAATTTGCCCCAGGCACGGGTGAGCATAATGGACAGCATGGTGGAGCTATCCTGCCCGAGTCTCTGGCCTGGCTTTGGAGCGATGTGGTTCCGCCAAGAATAGCCTCAGGTGTGTATGCATTTCCTGAATCAGCGAAGGATACGGTGTTGATGCAGGGAGCCACTACGCATTTTTCAGAATTGAAATGTGAAGTAAGAATAATCCGTTCATCCGAAAGTATACCTCTGCACAACCAGGATTACGAACAGATTTTTATCATCAAAGAAGGCGAAGTTACAGTTTCAATCAACAATGAGACAAAAACACTGGGGCCAAATAGCGTAGCGTTTTTGCTGCCCGGAGGTCAGGGGACGATGAAAGGAGCATCATCGGAAGCTACCTATTATGCGATGACCTATCGCGCAAACCAGAAAATGGATTTGGCCCGAGGCAAAGCAGATGGAGGCTCATTTATGATCGACTTCAATGAGCTGAAATTTAACGAGCATGACCGCGGCGGAATCAGAAACTACTTTCACCGTGCTACTGCCATGTGCCCATACTATGAGATGCACGTAACGAATCTTAATCCGGGTATCAAAAGCCACGAGCCCCATACCCATGCCGCAGCTGAGCTTGTACTCATGATTGAGGGGGACACCGAAATGGAGATAGGTAACCAGATTTATCGGGCCAAACCAGGAGATGTGTACTTTCTGGCTTCTAATGTTCCCCATGCCATTAAAAACCTGGGCAACAAGCAGTGCATGTACTTTGCCTTTCAGTGGGAGTAGTTAGTGATGATGAATGAATATTGACTGATGCACGAATCATATTCATTTAGGTAAATGAATATGATTACTTTGAAACGAGATCATGTTTTTATTCATCACTTGCCCTCCTCAGAGTCACTCGAAGAGGACTCTGAGGACTTGAAAAACTTTTGATTTAGTTTTGATGACTTAAAAAACTCATCGCGCCACGCGGTGGTCGCCACGCGGTGGGCGCCACGAAGGCCGTAATAATCTTAAATGAATATAATTACTTTGAAACGAGATTATATTTTTATTCATCCCATTTCACAATGAATTCTCAGTCCTATCATTTAGCGTGTCATAGAGTATAAAATTCACTGCTCTGACCCACTTTCGTATTCTGTTCTGCAACCTAACCTGTATGTTGGCTCAGGGATACAGTACCCCCAATCTTCCCTGACAGAGAGTACTATATCCTGATGTGTTTGGTATCTTATGCCTTTAAAGCCTCCCGTACTCGTTCAGGGGTGAAGGGTAAATGGCGCAGTCGCTTACCGGTAAGTGCGGCAAATGCATTGGCGATGGCTCCGGCCACCACGGGCAAACTGGCTTCACCCACGCCTTGCGGAGGCTCTTCCGAAGGTATCATGGCAATCTCAATACTTTCCGGGATATCCGTAATGCGCAGCAGAAGATAATCATTGAAATTGTGCTGTTGAACTTGTCCATTTTGGATGGTGATACTTTCCTCCAGCACGCTGCTCATTCCCATAATAATTCCGCCTTCCATCTGGGCTATTACATTATCGGGTTGTACGACAATGCCCGCATCCACTGCCGACCAGAAATGATGAACGATGATTTTCCCCTTTTCCCGGTCTACCGAAATTTCGCAGATACCCGTACAGAGTGAACCACTTCGTTCGCCAAAAGCAATGCCTCTTGCCCGACCTTCTGGGGGCGGGGTACTCCAATTAGCCATAGCCGCCGCTTTTTCCAATGTTTGTAGTGCTCGCGGAGAGTTCTTCATCAGCTTCCGGCGAAACTCGTAGGGATCTACTCCCTGATCAGTCGCGATCTCATCCATAAAAGATTCAATAGCAAACTTATTGGGCCCATGCCCCACCGCTCGCCAGTGCTTCAGTCGGATGCCGTTTTCCACTCCCCGTTCCTCGAGATGCTGATTAGGAATAGCGTAGAACTCATTTCTGCCCCCACTGGTCAACAAGCCACCACCATCACCCACCACGCAGTGCAACAGCCCGGTTAGATTTCCGGAAGCATCGGTGCTGGCTTGCAGGCGTTGGAAGGACATGGGGCGGTACATTCCGTAGCGCAGATCATCCTCTCGGGTCCAGATAAGTTTTACTGGCCGGGAGACGGCTTTGGATAAATGAACTGCCTCGATGATGGAATCATGGTTAGAACGTCTTCCCAAACCTCCCCCCAGAAAGTGCTGGTGCAGCGTTACTCGGGAAGGATCAATCTGCAATTCCTCGGCGATGGTCTCAGCTACCGAACCGGGCCCTTGCGTGCCTGCCCAGATCTCGGCACTACTGCCGTCGGCTGCTACCGAGGCAATCGCGTTTAGCGGTTCCATCTGGGCGTGGTATATGTAATCATTTTTGTAGTCGGCTGAGTAGGTTTTGGCGGCGGTTGAATATGCCTGGCTAAAGTTGCCTTCGTCAATCAATATTTCACCGGGTTGTCCTTCATTGGCTATCTTTTCGTAGAGTGCAAAGGCTTCCTGGCTGCTATGCCCCACGGCTTTCACATCATCACTCCACTGTATTCTTAGCCTGCTTTTCGCATTCAATGCCTGTTCCACCGACTTGGCAACAACACCCACGCCGTGATCCAGCATCACCAGATCAACGACTCCACCCATCTCCCGGATTCGGTCTTCATTTTGTAGCGTAGGGCTGGCACCGTGGATGTTGCCCCGCTCAATCACTCCGTACAGCATATCCGGTACCTGCACATCCATCGCAAACAGTGCTGATCCGTCTGTCTTGGCCGGAATATCATAACGAGGGATGACCGACCCAATCAACCGAAACTGACTAGATTGCTTAAATTGTTCTGGCGGAATATCCGGTATCAACTCCGGTACTTTCAGAAATGAGGTAGTTTCACCGTAACTGACCCGGCGATTACTCTTTTGATGAACGACGATGCCTGGTTCGGTGGTTAACTCTGATATCGGAACCTGCCAGTGATCGGCCACGCTATTCAGCAGTACATACCGAGCCTGAGCCCCGGCCTGCCGTAAGCTGTCAAAGTAGCCTGAGACTGACCAACTGCCTACGGTGAGCATGATCTTACTGCCGCCCCAGCGGGTTAAACCGTAGACGTCGGGTTCGATCGGAGCATTCTCAATACGCACCTTAGACCAGTCGGCATCCAGTTCTTCGGCCAGAATCACCGGCAAAGCGGTCATGGAGCCCTGACCCATTTCGGCTGCCGGATTGTAAATGGTGATCTGTCCATCGGGTTCTATCCGCACCCAGGCTGTGATCTCGCTGGCTTCCGCTGGCTTTGTTTCCGAATCTTTGTTGCCTGAACCCAGTTTGGGTGCCAGGGCATAGGCCGTAATGGAGATGGTAACACCCCCGGCAGTCGCCAGAAACTTACGTCGGGAAATAGTAGAAGGCCGGGTATCGGAAGGAGTTACGTTTTTCATAAGATAAGTAGAGATAAAGACTATAGTATGCAGGAGTTCTTTTACTTACTCCTCATTGATCGAGGTTTGACCTTGGCTTGCTTCGGCGGCTAGCTGAACCGCTTTCAGGATACGCATGTAGGTACCGCAACGGCAGAGATTCCCCCGCATATGGTTAAGGATATCTTCCCGACTGGGGTTAGGATTCGTATCCAGCAAGGTGGCCGCTTGCATAATCTGCCCGGACTGGCAATAGCCGCACTGGGGTACCTGAGCCTCAACCCAGGCTTTTTGTAACGGATGAGAACCATCTTTGGACAAGCCCTCAATAGTCGTGATCTCCTGACCCGTGGCCATAGCTGCTACTGGTAAGCTACAAGCTTTCATAGCATGACCATCCACATGAACGGTACAGGCCCCACACTGGGAGATACCACATCCGAATTTCGTCCCCATCAGCCCCAGGTGTTCGCGAATCACCCACAATAAAGGGGTTTGCGGATCAGTATCCACCGTTTTACTTTGTCCGTTGATCTTAAGCGAATAGGTAGGCATATTGTAAAAGTTGAATAGAACTATCTTAGGGTTAAAGTAGCGAAAAATTCAATGGAATGAAAGGTCGTGGCAATAAGGACTATCAGTAAATAATGCTTTAGAGTTTACTCAAAAGTTGGTCGTACCTTATACGATCTCATGCTGCAGAGCTATAGCGATTATCTTTGGTTTCATTAACGCTCTGTGAAGTCCGGCTGCTAGTTGTGGATAACGCTTCTCCGTTCATTTTTAGTGATTCTATGGGCGTATACTTTTAAAGAAGGTTTTGCGGCAGCGAGCCAACCTTCCTATTCACCAATGGTGAAACAACGCTATAGCTGTTCATAACGAATGGTTCTTACCCCAAAAATAGGTCCGGCGCGGTGCCCTTCGTGGGGTAAGAACTCAACGTGTACGGAGGTTTTGTTTCGGGTAAGACTTTTAGGGAGGTCGTAATGGATGTCCAGAAAATATCCGTCTTTGATGCCGGAAATATTCTGGGTGGCAATCACGCTGTCTTCTACCACGATGTCAAAGGTTTTGGAGCCGGTGTAGCCGCCCCAGTACTCCACTACCAATTGCATGGGCTCGTCAGCCAGTACCTGCATGTCGAATGAGAACTGTCCGCCCCGTTCGGCCTGCCGGGCTTTTTTTCCTTTTTGTTCTACCACGTAGGTTTTCTCGCTCTGGAAATTATGGTTGCGCTCGGGCTGCATTTCACCCGGCTGAAAAAAGTCATGGGTGAGCAATTCCAACTTTTTCTTACGGGCTTGTTCTTCTTCGTAAGCGGCCTGGAACTGCCGCCATTTTTCCTGGTTGAACAGGTCAAAGTAAACCGAATAACGCCGGTCAGTAAAAGTGTAAAATGGTTTTAAGGTGAAATCGCGAGGTTCGCCCGCCTCTAGGGTTTTAAAAGTGTTACTCGCATCGGGAACCAGTTTGATCCAGGCATTGGGGTCACGATTTTCGGCCATCAGGCGGGGCACGTAATCCGAATCATTGGCTTGCGGATCATCCTGGGGGCCAAGGTCACCCGCCATCACCAGCGGGCCGTACATGACGGCAATGCGGTCGCCATCATCTGGCATTCCTTCCAGCCTCAGGGTAAAAGGCATTTTAATGCTAATCTTGTCACCAGTTTTCCAGGTTCTTTTAATCGGGAAGAAAGAGCCGGGTTTTGAAGAAATGTCAACAGCTTCTCCATTAACGCTCACCTGAAGGGATTCTTCCGCCAACCAGTAGGGATGGCGCAGCATCAAAGTGAGTTCAGTCGGTTGTTTTGTCTGGATTTCTAATGTAGTGCCTTGTTCTTCAGGGTACTGCGTTTTCTGAGTGAGTGTAAGTCCTTTTTCTTCCCATTGCAGCTCAGAGGCGATAAACTGACTGATGTACAATTCTTCGTCGTTATGAAAATAGATGTTGGCGGCGTACTTACTGTGGTTTTCCATGCCGGTGCCTACACAGCAGGTAAATCCCATTGGGTTTTGGTAATGTTTATGACCACCCATTTCCAGGGAAAGGTTGTAAATGACCTGACCATTTTCAGGGTGTTGGGAAGAAAGAATCTGGTTGAGTAAAGCCCGCTCGTAATAATCAGCTACCTTAGCCGAAGCCTCCCAGGCAAACAAATGACGGCTGAGCTTGAGCATGTTATACACATTGCAGGTTTCGGTCGTCTCATCGCTCAGGCGGTTGCGCAAAGTGTCGGGTGGACCAAAATATTCGTGATTAGCGTTACCACCGGTCACATAGGAATGATGGTCTACCACGGTGTTCCAAAAGAAGGTGGCGGCCTTCCGCTCATGTTCGTTACCCGTCAGTTCATACTCCCGGGCCAGCCCGATTAGTTTGGGAATCTGGGTGTTGGCATGGGTGCCGGGTAGTACATCTTCACCCGCCGCTAGCGGGTCTAGAATTTCTTTATGATAAAAAACATTCGCTAGCGTCATATACTTCTCATCACCGGTTTCGGCGTACAGGTCGGCCAGCACTTCGTTCATGCCGCCGTATTCGCAATTGAGCATTTCCTGAATCTGTTCTTCGGTCAGGTCATCCACAATTGTGCCGATCCAATCGGCAAAGCCAGTAGCCACTTTGAGAGCTTTTTCATTACCGCATAACTGGTAAGCATCCCGAAGTCCGGCTAGTATTTTGTGCTGGGTGTAGAAGGGCGACCATAAACCGTTCAGGTCAAAGCCATGGGAGCGAATGTCGCCTTTGGCTACTTCTTCTTCAAAGATTTTCTTAGCTCCAGGAAACGCCCCCAAATACCCATCACCCTGGGCTTGCTGTACCTCGGCCAGTTCGTCCACCATGTAGTTTACCCGTTCCTGAAAGCGTTCATCCTGAGTAGTTTTATACATCAGCGCACAGGCACTCAGGTAATGCCCCAGACTATGACCCGCCAGTGATTCTCCTTCCCAGCCATCATAGTGCTCAGCTCTCGGTTCCAGTCCTGCAGACTCCCGAAACCAGGCGAGCAAACGGTTGGGCTCATATTGCAGTAATGAGGTGATATTTAATTCGGTGGCATGCTTAAACGGCCCGTCCAGCAGTTTTGCCCGCGCCATGTCGAAGGGCAATACCTTAAAGGATACCTTTTCCGGCCCATCAGTTTTTATACGAATATCTTCCTCCTTTTCTGCTTGGCAAGCGAAGAGCAGGTAACAGCTTAACATAATGGTGGTGATGCTTTTTATCATGAGAATGAGTAAGTGAGATAATGAGTTAGTGAAGAGTGAGTGGGAAGACGGAAGTCCGAAGACCGGAGTTGATGGCAAGGTGCTGTGAGCCGGGAGCATGGTGTTGATAGATTGAAGATTCACTTTCTCGTCGTCGGAGACTTCGTCGGAGACTTCGTCGGAGACTTCGTCGGAGACTTCGTCGGAGACTTCGTCGGAGACTTCGGAAGTTTTGAGTCATTATACGTTCTGGGTACTTAATTTCTTAAACTTCCGAAGTCTCCGACGAAGTCTAGCCCGGTGATGAGGAGAATTGAGATACATGAGCAAACGATCAATCGGGCGTAATCAACCATCAGCAATTTAGCCATTGAACAATTTAACAATCAACACATCACTCAACAATCCACTCGTGTACTCCGGTGGCATATTCATCATTTAGTTTGATTCGGAGGCGGACGGCCTGGGTTTCTACGGGTTCAAACTGTATGCTGTCCCAATCGTCTTTGGTTACCTCGTACTCTGCTTTAGCTTCTACGGGTACCCATTCACCGTCTTTCTGATATACCACTTCCCAGGTGTCGGGTACACGGCAGCCACCGAACGGACCATCGTCAAACCAGTAGACTTTCGTTTCGGAGATGGGCTGTGGTTCTTCAAAATCATATTGTACCCACTCCCAGGTTCCCTGTTTGGGCCACCAGTGCAGGTAAGGGTTCGTAGCATCTTTGGCACTGGCCGGGTACTGCTGGTCGTTCACTGCAATGATGGCTTTAGAATCAATGGAAGCACTGGCTTTGCTTTTGGCCGCGATGGTAGGGGCAGGCAGGGGACGGGTAGCCTCTTCCTCTACCGGCAGCCAGACCAGCATCTCGCCGGGGCCCCGGTTATTCCATAGGTAATAAGGAATCAGCTTGAGCGGGGCGGCATCTGAAAGCAAGGTGTTGTCATCAATATCTTTTCGGGCATGCCGAGCCATTCCGGTGATGGTGGTTGCGCCACCATAAAAATCAGGATCAAACGAAGCGGTGAGTTCGGCCGTTGTGTCCAGTAGCACGTTCAGTACGTGCCCGTCTTCGGCATCGGCCCATTCGACAGTGTACATAACTGGGCCCTGTTCCACGGCTAAGCGTCCCCGGTCAGCTTCTACTTTCGGGTTGGCTTTCACGGTATGCACCTCGTAGGGGAAGGTAATTTCAATATTGTCGCCCTGCTTCCAGTTACGCTCAATAGTTACGTAACCCTGGTCATCAACAGAATAATCCAGTTTTTTTCCATTAACGGTAAGGGTAGTTTTTTGCTCGGAAGAGCGGGTAAACTCATAGAGGTTGCCGGGCACCGGTTCATTACTGGCCCAGCCGGGTATTCTAATTTTTAGGTTCGCTTTCACCGGTTTTTCAGGATTAACGGTAATTTTGCTGGATCCTTCCCAGGGCATAGGGCTGCTTTGTACCAGCGGTAGTTCTTTACCATTCAGGTCAAATACCGATTCACTGGAAACAAAGAGGTTTACATAAATATCATCGTTATCCTGAGCATAAATATAGCCGGGCATTGACGGCAGAAAGCGGGCAACGTTGGGCGGACAGCAGGCGCAGCCAAACCACTCACTACGGGCATGTTGGCCGTAAGAGGCCAATGGATTGGGGTAAAAAAAGTGATCGCCCGAAACAGAAACACCCGAGACGATATTGTTATACATGGTGCGCTCCAGCACATCAATATACTTACTGTCACCCGTCATCAGGAACATGCGGTGGTTCCACATAGCGTTACCTACCGCCGCGCAAGTTTCGCAGTAAGCCGACATATTCGGTAGTACATAAGGCTCATCAAACCCTTCGTGGTTACCAGTGGCACCAATGCCTCCCGTTATGTACAGTTTACTATCAACCACATCGTGCCATAGGCGGTCAATGGCTTCTACATAAGCTTTATTGCCGGTAATTGCGGCCACATCGGCCATGCCACTCCACATATAGGCTGCCCGCACAGCGTGTCCTACAGCTTCGCTTTGTTCCGTAACTGGTTTATGAGACTGGTTATAGGTTGTCGGGTTGCCAATGCCTTTCTGTCCCCGGATATCCAGGAAGTATTTTGCCAGTTCCAGATAACGTTCGTCATTGGTGACGCGGTACAGTTTCACCAGCCCGATTTCTACTTCCTGATGGCCCGGATAATCTTCAATCTTGCCCGGGCCAAAGTCTTCGTAGATCAGGTCGGCAGCTTTGGTGGCAATGTTCAGGAAAGAGGTTTTGCCGGTTGCGTTATGATGGGCGGCCGCTGCTTCAAACATGTGCCCCAGGTTGTACAGCTCGTGGCTCAGGTCGTTTACTTTCTCCCAGCGTTTCGCCCCGGCCCAGGCGTGTACGTTTTTCCCAATGGTGCGGGTAGTGTAGATATAGCCGTCATCTTCCTGGGCCACGTCCACATAGTGGATTAGCGAATCAACGGTGGCTTCCATTTTCGGGTCAGGAAAGGTTTGCAGCGAGTAGCTGGCGGCTTCTATGATCTTATAGATATCCGAGTCATCAAAGGGGTATTCGGAGCAGAATTGCCCCGACATTAGATTTCCCGCGATCTTAAAGTTATCAATCCGGCCCGTCTCCTGGCTTTTCTGAATAGCGATGGGAATGGTTACTTCATGGTTGGTTTTGATTTTGGGCGCCCAGAAATTATCCTGCACCTTCACTTCAGAAAACAGCTTGGGTTGAATGGGATAATCATGGGGTTTCTCCGCATACTGAGCCATCAGGTTGCTCTGGCTCGTAACCATACCTACCGTCAGGCTGGCAAACAGCGTTAGGGTGTGTTTCATCATCGTTATCACAAATTGAAAAAATGAAGATTGAAAATCACAGTCGGTTGATTACAAGTGTAATATGCTGCAACCAAGAGTGATTTTCAATCCATAAAATACTAATACCCTGGGTTCTGTTTCAAGTTAGGGTTTTTATTAATTTCCGCATCCGGGATAGGAAAAAGGGCCTTATCAGCACTACTAGGCCGGTGTTGGAACCAGGTTTTGGTAGAAAATACTCCAAAGCGAATCAGATCCTGACGGCGGTGTGCTTCGGCAGCAAACTCCCAACCCAGTTCGTCCAGAAACCGACCGTATGGAATATCAGCCCCACCATTTACCTGATCAATCTCACCACTTTCCCAGTAACCATACTGGTAGGAGCTTCCTTCCATCAGTTCGGCTCCCGTTACTTTAGCTTTGGCGGGGTCAGCGAAGGCCCGGCTTCTTACCTGAGTTACCAACTCAGCCGCTGCATCGGCCTGACCGGTGCGTAGTAAGGCTTCGGCTTTCATCATCAGTACATCGGCATAACGGAATACCGGAAAGTCGTTGCTCAGGCTACCCCGGGCCCCTTCAATAATCTCGTACTTACCAATGCGGTAGCCCTGGTTCGATTCCGACTCATCCATGCTCTCCACATAGTTCACATAGTTAATCAACTCAGTACCGGCCGGGCCAATTTGGGGGCCCTGAATCCAAGTGTCAGTAAGCCGGATGTCGGCGGTATCGTAGGTATTGATGAATTGAGGTACGGCACAGTTGCCTCCCCAGGGCTGAGCCAGCATATTAAACACCCGTTGGCTAATAGGATCCAGCGTTTTCATATGAATCAGGTTACCGGTAGCCAGAATATCGTCATAGGGTACGGCAAAGATCATCTCCCGACTGTTCTCATTGTTGGTGATGAAATTATCTTTGTAAAGAGGTTCCAGCATGTAAGCCCCGCTGTTGATAATATCATCACACTGCTCAATAACGGCTTCCCAATTCGCCTCGTCTACATAAACCTCACTGTTCAGGTACACTTTGGCTAAAATGGTTTTTCCGGCCCACTTGTTAAACCGGCCGTAGGTAGTCTGGTCAGCCGTTTCGGTCAGCAGCGGAATGTTGGTCGTAAGCTCACTGACTACAAAGTCGTAAACCTGCTGGCGGGTACTTTGCAGGGGTAATTCAGTAGCCGTGAAATCGGTCACGATGGGCACATTACCGTGGTTGTCGAGCAAAATGTAATAGAAAAATGCCCGGGCAACCTTCAGTTCGGCTAGTAGCTCTTCCTTACCTTCTTCCAACGGAATCTCACCGGACTCCAATTGATAAAGCACCCGGTTGGCGGTGTTGATGCCGTTGTAGCAGTTATTCCAGAGGTTGGTGGGTTGCCATTGCAGGGAGGTCCAGGCATGCTGATGCATCCGCTGGTAGGTGCCACCATCGTACCAGCCGTTGGGGCGCACCGGGGTGATGATCTGGTCGGCGCTTTCTTCCTGCACATCAAAGTAACCCTGCCACCCGGCCATCATAGGGCGCATGACGGTGTATACCGGGGCAATCAGGGAAGGAAGATCATTTTCGGTAGGTACAAAGTTCTCCGAAATTACTTCCGAATAGACTTCTTCTTCCAGGTCAGTACAGGCTCCAGCCAGTAGCATGAGGGCAGAAAATAAGATCAGTGAATATTTTACTATAATACTTTTCATCGCTATGGATTCATTAGATGGTTCTTGAAACTGAAATGGGTATAGACATCTGTGACCACTTAAAAGGTCAAGTTTACACCCAGGGTAAATGTCCGGGTAGTAGGGTACTTGTCCCGCTCGTCGTTACCCGGATCAAGCCCGGAAAGATCCACCTCAGGGTCAATACCTTGGTACCCGCTGATGGTCAGTAGGTTGAGGCCTGAAACGTAAACGCGGGCGCGGCTAAAGATTTCACTATTGCTGGTATTAAAATTATAGCCAAGCGTGACGTTATCCACCTTCCAGTAGTCTCCATCCTCTATATAATAGCTTACAAAATTTTGATCGCTGGTTAGTTGTGCCTTACCGTACACCGGTTCGTAGGCTGATCTCAGTTTGTTGTAGAGGATGTTGGGATTTTCATAGAACATCCGTTGGAAGTTAAGAATCTGGAAACCGAAAGCACCTCGCATGGTCACGTTCAAATCCAGGTTCTTATAGCGTAGGGTATGGTTCCATCCCAGAATGTGCTTAGGCAGGCCGTTGCCCAGTACTTTTTTGTCTTCCGGCACGGCATCGTTGATCGACTTTGCTTCACCGTCAGCACTTTCAATAATCCATACTCCGTCTTCGTCAATGTCAATCGTTTTGTAACCATAGAAGTTACCAATGGGGCCGCCGATCTGTACGCGGTGGGTAAATGTCTGCACGGGTTCTCCGGTATACCCGGCGTCAAAAAAGTCATTGGTGGTCTGGAACTGATCGTTAGACAGGCTGACCAGCTTGTTTTTGTTAGAGGAGTAATTGATGCTGGTGGTCCAGGAGAAATTAGGCGTGGTTACCGGCGCGGTATTCACCAGTATCTCAATGCCTTCGTTTCGGATATGTCCTACGTTCGCAGTAATAGAATTGAAGAGGTAGGGCGGTACTGGCACCTGATAGTCCCAAAGCATGTCTTTCGTATCACGTTGGTACAGGTCAATGCTACCACTGATCCGATCGCCTAAAAAGGCAAAGTCTAACCCCAGGTTTAGCTCTTCTTTGCGTTCCCAACGCAAATCGGGGTTCGGGTTCCGCACGGGTGATAAACCCTGTATCCAGGTACCGTTAGAGAGAAAGCGGTCCCCGTAATTTAAGCTGGTTAATGACAGGTAGGAGGCGTTGGGAGCCAGTCCTGTTACTCCATACCCGGCTCTCAGTTTCAGGTTATTGATAAAGCTGGCTGATGCGAGAAAGTCTTCCTCACTGATGGCCCATCCGGCAGATACGGCCGGGAAGGTTCCCCATTTGTGGTTAGCCCCAAACTTGGACGAGCCTTCGCGCCGGACGCTGGCCATAATCATATAGCGGTTATCAAAGGTATAGTTCACCCGCCCGAAGAAACCGATCAGCTTGTAAGAGGATTTAGAACTGGATATGGGAGCTTCGCCTCGAGAAAGAGCGTTTCCACTCTCAAGTCGGTTATAGGAATAAATATCGGTAGGAAAATCCCAGTTCTGCATCCAGTAATCTTCATCGATGACCTCCTGGTAGCTGTATCCTCCCAGCAGAGAAAACCGGTGAGCATCTAATGTTTTAGAATACGTGGTGGTAAACTCAGTCAAGTTATCAGTACGGGCGTAAGTACCTCGGGAGGCATAACCGTTTCGGCCGTTCTTTACATTTGATACATGCTGTTTCGTTTCGGCATAGCCCCGGGTATGGTTTTCCTGGTTGCTGGAGACCATTAGTCGGGCACTCAGATCTGGAATTGGGGTCCAGGTTACGCTACCGTTCATCCGCATTTCTCGTTGGGTATTCTCGCCGTACGACTCATTAATGTATGCCAGCGGATTGTCGTAGAAATAGATATTCCGTTCGGTCCAACTACCATCGGCACTGCGTACACTATCGGTCGGGTTCCGAATCAGAATCTGCCGGTACACATAGGGGTTGAAACTGCTGCCATCTCCGCCCGTCCAGTATTTTTGTGAACGGTTGATCACGTTCAGGTTCACCACTAGTTTATCATCAAACATAGCGTGGGTCAGGCTGGCCCGGCCGACAAACTGCTGGTTATCAGAGTTTATGAAAATTCCCTGCCAGTCGCGGTAGTTAAGCGATGCTGTAAAGTTGGTGTTGGCGGTGCCTCCCTGAAACGTCAGGTTATGAGTCTGACTGACTGGGGAGCGAGTAAGTTCTTCCAGCCAGTCGGTAGAGGTGCCCAGGTCTTCCAGGTCTTCGCCTTCGGCAATCAGACGGCGGTAATCATCGGCATCCAGAAAGTCGGGGCGGCGGGCAATAACCTGCGTATTGACGTAGCCATCGTAGGAGAGGGTTGGCTTCATTTCGCCCCGCTGGCTTTTGGTAGTGATCAGAATAACACCGTTTGTGCCTCGGGTACCGTAAATGGCGGCTGCCGAACCGTCTTTCAGAATATCAATGGATTCAATGTCTTCCGGAGCTACGGTATTTAAACTGCCGGGTATACCGTCAATTAAAACTAGTGGGTCAGTATTGCCGAGTAGGGTAGTAATACCCCGGAGGCGTATTTGGGTGCCTGCTGTAGGATCACCACTGGGAGTTACTACTGAAAGGCCAGCCACTTTACCCTGGATGAGTTGAGCAGCATCCCGAGCAGTGCCTTTAATAAAATCCTCTGATTTAACGCTGGCTACCGAACTGGTAACATCACCCTTACGCTGAGTTCCATACCCTACGACCACTACTTCCTGTAATGACTGCACATCAGGCACCAGGTTGATGTCTATAGAAGAGCGATTATTTACCGCTATCTCTTCGGTAAGAAACCCCACAAAGGTGAAAACCAAAGTAGCCTCAGCAGGGTTTGGAACTTCCAGCCGATAATTACCATCAATATCGCTGATCGTTCCCGAACCGCTTCCTTTCAAAAGGATATTCACCCCGGGCAGGGCTTCTCCATCTACTGAAGTAACGGTTCCGGACACAGTAGTCTGGGCGAATGTACTGAGGACAAAACTCAGTATAAATCCTCCGCAAAGTAGAATAACGTGAAGGCTGTTTCTTGGAAAGATATTCCCAAAATTTTGTAAATGGTAGGACATAGAAATAGGGTTTAGGTATATGAATGTAAAATTGAGTAGATTTTCAATAGTGCTAAAAACACTGTATAAGTATAGCATGAGTAAGCCTGGCAGCATAGCAGGCGAGTCTGATAGATGCAATGGTGTTATTAGCTTTTTCTGAGCTTGGATCAGGGAGTGTATCTCATAAGTAAAAGGTTTAAGTTTTTGGGTATCTGTAGGTTAATTATTTGTTAAATATAAAACTTTAAGCGGAGGAATATTTTTTCAATATTAGCCATAACTAATACTATTTTGACAAATTAAGCCGATGAAACCCCAGTTATAAGGTTATTATATGAATAAATCCGAACATGGGCCTTCATGTCATTCTAAATCAGAATAGGCCCGGTGAATTTCTGTCAGTAATAGACATTGTTCTCGTTTTCTTTGTAAGATATGATAGGAAGCAGGGAGCAGGTCCACTGCACAGCCTCCTGCTGATCGCCTCCGGTAACACTTACCTGCCCGGTCGGATAAGACTTTCAAAAGGAAATGGCTTGTTACATAATTATCGGAATAAACTCTAATAGGATTGAAACATTTCAAAAGAGGGGGGTAAATTACTTTTAGCGAAGCCGGGCAGCGATATAATTTGTTGCTCAGGCGTAAGCTGACTTCCTCTTTCTATAAAAGCGGTCGGGGTGGAGTAAGGTCAGGTCAACTTCGGGTGTTTCGTCCGCAACGACCTGAGAAATGAGTTTTCCGGTAATGGGGCCCAGGCTTAGTCCCATCATGGCGTGGCCGGTGGCTACCGTCAAATTGTCGTAATGGCCTAGTCTTCCGACATACGGTAAGCCGTCGGGTGAGCAGGGGCGCAAACCGGACCAGACCGGTGCACTGGAAAAATGCTGCGCTCCAAACTGAGGGTAATACTGCGGAATAGCTTTATAAATTCCCTGCAAGCGCCGCTGATTGATTCGTTGGTCCAGCCCCACCATTTCCATCGTTCCGGCAAAGCGGATCCCCTGCTGCATGGGCGTAAGCGTCACGCGGGCCTCAGTCATTATAGCACAGATTGATGGTGTAACCGATGGCGTTTTCAGCATAAAACTATACCCTTTCCCCGCCAGCATCGGGATATGGGCTTGCAAGTCTTTCACCAATGCCGATGACCAGGCACCACTGGCAATGATAAATTCATCGGCTTCAAAATGTTGATCTGCTGAGACAAGTGAAGTAACCTGCCTTTTGTTATACTGAATTCCAGTGATCGTCTGCTGCTGATGAAATACAACACCTTGATTTTTAAGATGTTGATAAAGGCTCTTCAGAAAAGTCGGGGGCGTAAGGTGAGCATCCAGCGGGAAATAAACGGCTCCGGCAATGTCCAGTTCTACGCCAGGCTCCATACGCTGGGCTTCTTCCCGCGAAAGCACCCGGGCTTCCATCCCTAATGTCTGGGCCTGATGGGCAACCTCTTGCTCTTCTTTAAAACCCTGATCGGTTTTGCAGAGCATGAACAAGCCTTTTTGCTGAAAGTCAAATGGGAGGAAAGATGAAAATTCCTGGTAGAGCGCCCGGCTTTTGGTGTTAAGTTCCATCAGCAGGGGGCCGGACTGTTTAACGTGTTTGGCGGTAGCCGATCGGTAGAACTGCCAGCTCCAGTCCCAGAATTCACGATCCAGGCGGGGCTTTACGGTGAAGGGGCTTTCCGGATTAAACATCCATTTCATGGCCAGCTTCATGGTGCCAGGTGCTGCTAAGGGGATAAAGTGGCTGGGAACAACCATGCCGGCATTGCCACTGGAGCACCCGTTTCCAAAATCGTTTTTCTCTACTACATGTACTTCGTGCCCCTGTAGCTGAAGAAAGTATGCCGAGCACAGCCCAACAATACCTCCACCCACAATCACGATCTTTTTCTGGCTAGACATGCTGTATTAAATTACCTGAAAACCAAAGGCATACGGATCGGCTTCCTGAACGATGATATGGTTGTATCCGGTGATCATAGCCCAGCCTTCCACACTGGGAATGATTGCCGGTTTACCAGCCACCTGAGTAACTGCCTCTATTCTTCCTTTAAACTGGGAGCCGATAATGCTTTCGTGAACGAAGGTGTCACCTTCCCGAAGTTTTCCTTTCGCAAACCACTGCGCCATACGGGCCGAGGTGCCAGTGCCGCAGGGCGATCGGTCCAGCGCTTTATCTCCGTAGAAGACCGCATTGCGCGCCGTAGCGGTAGGTGATACCGGGGTACCCGTCCACAAAATATGACTAAGCCCCTGAATGGTAGCGTCTTCCGGATGCACAAACTGATAGCGCTCATTCAGCTGCTTCCTCAGCACCGGACTCCAGCGCAGCAGGGATTCTGCCGCATACGCTTCCATGCCTCGGTAGTTTTCCTGCATGTCTACAATCGCGTAGAAATTGCCGCCATATGAGACATCTATTCGCAATGGACCAAGGTCGGGGCAGAGAACCTCCAGGTTTTCAGCAGCCAGATAGGAGGCGATATTGGTTAATTTGACGGAAGTTACTTTATCCTCCTCCTGCTGATAGCTGATATTGACCAATCCAGCTGGAGTCTCCAGCCGGAGCTGACCGGGAATTTGCGGTGTAACTAATCCTTCTTCAATAGCGATGGTTACTGTGCCGATGGTGCCGTGCCCGCACATGGGTAGACAACCGCTGGTTTCAATAAACAGCACACCAATATCATTGGCGGGGTCAACTGGCGGATAGAGAATACTTCCTGACATCATATCGTGCCCCCGGGGCTCAAACATCAGGGCTTTTCTGATCCAGTCATACTCCTGAAGAAAGTGCTGCCGACGCTCGCTCATGGAGTACCCTTTGAGCATGGGTGCACCGCCTGCTACCAGCCGGACCGGATTCCCGCAGGTATGGGCATCAATGCAGAAGAAAGTCTTTTTGGCCGATCTTCTGTCTGTTTGCTGCACGGGTATGGCAGCCGGTTGATTATTGAGACTAGAGGTTATCATCAGGAGGGCAGACTAATACTATATCAAAAATCAAGATGGCATTCGCATAGGATTTAAACCCTGTGCTAAAAAACGTAATTGAGTCTAGCGCGCGTTTGTAACGCGTGCTTAGAGGGAGTACAAGGCAAGGCCCGCGTTGCAAACGCGCACCAGCCACTAGGGTCTCCACTGGCTCTTTAAGCCAGTGCTTCTACGGCCAGATAGTCCGGAAGTTCGGGGCGGTTGGCCAGTCCTTCATCAAGAATTTTCTGCACTCGTGCTCTTTCCGCACCGGATAGGGGCAGCCGTGGTTTTCTCATGTACTCGGTACCTAGGCCGGTAGCTACTTCGGCCAGTTTAATGTTCTGCACTAGCTGCGGGCTTACATCCAGTTCAAGAATGGGTAGAAACCAACGGTAGATGGCAACCGCCTCTTCGTATCGACCAGCCTGAATCAGTCGGTAAATCGCTACGGTTTCGCGAGGGAAGGCACACACCAGTCCGGCTACCCATCCGTCGGCTCCCATCAGCAAGCTTTCCATGCCCAATGTATCTACGCCGGTCAATACCCGGAAGCGATCGCCAAAGCGGTTGAACATTTTAGTGACATTTGAGATCTGCCGACTGGATTCTTTCACTGCCTGGATTTTAGGCGAATTTGCCAGTTCTTCAAACATATCCAGCGTCACCTCAATTTTATAGTCTATCGGATTATTATAGATCATGATAGGCAGACCAGTGGAAGCGGCGATGTCTTTGAAGTAAGTAACCGTTTCCTGATCGGTAGCTTTGTAGCGCATAGGGGGCAGCAGCATCAAGCCATTAGCACCACTTTCCTCCGCTTTCTGAGCGATACGTACGGCATCTTTGGTGGTTTGCTCGGCAATGTTAAGGATCACCGGAATCTTTCCGTCTACATATTGAAGTGTGGCTGATACTAGCGTAAACTTTTCCTCTTCGGTTAAAGAACTGGCCTCGCCCAGGCTGCCGCCCAGAATGATACCATCGATGCCGGCCTCAAGCTGGGCCTGAATATTTTTTTCAAAGGCAGGAAGATCAAGCTGATCGTCGGCTGTAAATTTCGTCGTGATGGCGGGGTAAACGCCTTTCCATTGAACTTGCATGATAGGGTAGATTTAGTGATTCAATGACATTATACACTACAAAAATAAACCATTTACTCACTCAGTTTTTGCCGAATATTGATAGATGATAATACTATTTTGACTACCTTTTAAATTGAATTACTTTTTCTTAGTTTAGATAGTACAAGCTTCTGCTCATTATGAAAATTCTACCTTTTAAGATTCCCCAATCGGGCGATGGGGCCATACTATTGCAAACGGATAATCAGCCTTATTTTTACGATGCCTTGCACCAGCACCCGGAAATCCAGATCTCCTGCATTCTGCAAAGTAGTGGAACTCTGTTTCTGGGCGATTATATCGATAATTTTACACCCGGCGATGTATTCGTGATTGGTTCTAATATTCCCCACGTGTTTAAAAATGATCCAATCTATTATGCAGAAAACTCCGAGGTCAACGCGTATATGCTTACCGTATTTTTGAGCCCGACGGCATTAGGAAAAGAGTTTCTGAAGTTACCTGAGTCAGCAGGACTGGCCGAATTTATTCGGATGTCAAAACAGGGAATTAAGGTGCATGGTACGGCTCGGGAGATCTTAGTAGAAATGCTTACCGAGATTCAGTCACAAGATGGGCTGGACCGTATGATTACCTTTCTAAATATTATCCGCATCATCATTAATGCCGAGGAAAGCCAGACGTTGTCATCCCATATGATAGATTTTGACGTGAATGAACGGGAAGGGCACCGGCTCAATGCGGTAATTCGCTTTACGCTCAACGAATACCACCGGCCCATTACTCTGGAAGAAGTAGCCGAGATTACCAACCTGTCAGCCCCGGCTTTCTGCCGATTTTTTAAAAAAAGAACCCGGAAATCGTATGTCAGCTTTCTGAACGAACTACGCATCGGGAAAGCCTGCAAGCTGTTACTGGATAAAGACCTCAGCATTTCAGAAATCTGCTATAATGCTGGGTTTAAAAACATATCCCACTTCAATCGAAAGTTCCGAGCCATTCTGGGAGTTACTCCGTCAGAGTATCGTAAGTCGCATTTAATCTGATGGTTGTTTTTTTTCAACCCAGGGTTTAAACCCTGGGTTAAAGGCATCCTTAGGATTACTCAAAATCGTAGAACTTCCATGAGGTTTTGAAATTCTTCTTGGGTGGTTCATCCAGCAAAATAGCTCGTAGCATTTCAACGGGCATGGAGTTTTGCTGCATCACGGCATCGTGGTATTCGCGGTAGGTCATCTTACCACTATCTACCAGTTCCTTTTTCAGTCCTTCAAACTGCAAGCCGCCGATCATATAAGCCACCTGATAGAGTGGACTGTAGCCACCCACAAAAGAGCGGCGCACTTCTCCTTCGGCGTTGGCGTATTCATGACCTACGCGGTCAACCAGGAAATCAATGCATTGCTGGGGTGTCCATTTGCCGAGGTGGTAGTTGAGTGAGAAGATGATCCGGGCACAGCGGTGCATCCGCCAGAAAAGCATCCCCACACGATCTTCGGGCGATTCGGGAAAACCCAGGTCCCAGAGCAACCGCTCCCAGTACAGTGACCAGCCTTCGGTCCAGAACGGAGTGCGGAAGTGGCGGTAGGTTTTGTAGCGGTCGTTCATGAAGTGCTGTAGTCCGTGACCAGCGATAAGCTCGTGGTGTACGGTGGCCCGGGAGAAGTGGGGGTTGTTGCCCCGCATGCTCATCAGCTTATCTTCGTGGCTCATAGTGTTGGTAGGGTAGGAGATACTGATAACCTCGCCACCGGTAAAGAAGGGGTTTACCAGTTGGCGCTCGGGAGTCATCATAATCATCCGCCAGGTTTCTTCCGCTACCGGGGGAATGGTGATCAGATCATTTGCCTTCAGGAAATCGACTGATTCGTTGAACAGGCGTAAGATGACTTCCGGTTGCTTTCCGGGAGGCACGTAGGTGTTCTTTACTTTCTCTAAGGCGGCTTTCCAGTCATCGCCAAAGCCCATTTCCTGAGAAGCTTTCAGCATTTCACGGTCGCACCACGCAAACTCCTGGTTGGCAATGTTGACCAGTTCTTCCGGGGTGTACGGAATCATTTCCTGCTCCAGTTGCCGGATCAGTTCGTCTTCACCAATGGGATTGCCGACAATACCGCTTTTGTCTTTCTCCTGCATACTCATCACTTTGCTTTTCTTCGCCAGGCTGTCGGCGTAGGCCGTCAGAGCCGAGTCCACCACCTGATAAGGGTGTTCGGTCCACCAGGTGAACATGGGGTCGTAGCCGTGGTAAAAGGTGTAAATATCCTTCAAGCCTTGCTGAGCATCCTTGACAATTTTGATAGCCGGGTTGGCAATCTGCTTATCCAGTGTATCTCCTTTCGCCAGGGTTTTTAATGATCCTTGAACCGATTTCGCCAGCGAATCCAGCATACCTCCCACTTGCTGACCTTCCAGACTAGCACCTCGTCTGCGTTCGCGATACAGATCATAAATGAGAGGACTGAATGATACCCAGGAACTTGCTTTCTGTCGATCGTCCTTTAACTGTTCCAGTTGGTAAATAGCATCGCTCAACTGATTGCCAAAGAGTATATAATCGACTTTACTACCGGTAGGCAGCTCATTGAAATTCAGGTCATTCAGTTGCTGCTGATAGGTTTGGTTCAGTTGAATCAGACGGTCAATTCGCTCAGGAGAGGTCTCAATAGGATAAAACCGGCTCAGGCTACCCCGGTCAGCATAATAATGCACCATCAGGTTATTTACCTCACTGGTTTGCTCATAAAGTGGTGACGGTGACTGGGCATGGGCGAAGCCAATGGATGAAAAAAGAAGAGCTAGTAGACAGATATGTTTCATGTAATTTTGGTTACAGGTTCGTTGGTTGAAGGTTGAATTGCTGAATTGTTAAATGGCTCATTGCTCATTGCTGATTGTTGATTGTTGATTGTTTCGCTGTGGTGGGTGGGCTTTGAGGAGTTTTTCTACGAAGAAGTCTCGTTTTCGTCGGCGTCCGTAGGGGCCACCGTCACTGTGTCCCATGCCGGGTATGACCAGAAAGTCAAAGTCTTTTTCGGCTTTGATTAGGGCATCTACCACTCGGTACGTGGACTCGGGTGGTACGTTTTTATCGGCTTCGCCTACCATCAGCATCAGGTCACCCTGTAGCTTGTGGGCATTGGTTACATTAGATTGTTCTTCGTAATTTGGGCCCACGGGGTAACCCATCCACTGCTCGTTCCACCATCGCTTATCCACCCGGTTATCGTGGCAACCGCAGGACGAAACCGCGGCTATGTAGAAATCAGGATGGAAGAGTAGGGCCCCGGTAGAGCTTTGGCCACCCGCCGAAGTGCCGTAAATCCCAACGCGGGTGGTATCCATATACGGATATTTTTCGGCTAGCGCTTTAATCCATTTAATCCGGTCGGGAAAGCCTGCATCGGCCAGGTTTTTCCAGCATACATCGTGAAAGGCTTTAGAGCGATTATCGGTGCCCATGCCGTCAATCATCACCACGATAAAACCCAGTTCGGCCAGGCTCTGCATCTCCCCGTAGGGTCGGAACGACTTGGGCACGAATGAGTCCTGCGGACCGGCGTAGATGTTTTCAATAATGGGGTATCGTTTGGTAGAATCAAAATCCCGGGGGCGGCAGACAATGCCCCAAATCTCGGTTTTGTCATCTCGCCCGGTGGTGTGGAAGACTTCGGGCAGGCGGATTCCGGTAGCCAGGTAATCGTTGAGGTCGGCTTCTTCCAATAGGGTAATGAGCTTTCCATCCGAGGTGTGCCGAAGTTCGTGTTTGGGGGCGGTGTTTACCGTCGAGTAGGTGTCAACAAAGTACTTTTTATTGGGGGAGTAACTGGCGTGGTGGTTGCCTTCTTCGGGAGTTAGTTTTACCAGTTTTTTTCCGTCAAAACCAATGCGGTAGTAATGGATAAAGTACGGGTCTTCTTCGGTGTTCATTCCGCTGGCCTGAAACCATATCTCCCGCTTTTCGGTGTCAATACTGTCAATCGCCCGTACTACCCAATCGCCCTGAGTGACCTGCTGTTTCAATTCGCCTTTTTCACCATCCACTAAATAAATATGCCGCCAGCCGTCTTTCTCGGTAACCCATAGAATCTCTTCCGTGTCGGGCATGTAATAGGTGAAGATGCGTTGTTCATAGATGAAGGTGTTGGTTTTCTGATCTATAATGTTTCGGGTTTTACCACTCTGGGCATCCACCTCAATAATGCGGAAGCGTTGGTGACCGCGGTCTACCCGCTCATAGGTGAACTTATTGCCGTTAGTATGCCAGTTGAGGAAAGGCGCGCCGAAAAAGTCAATGGTGTCGGTGTCAACTTTTACCTTCTGCCGGTTCGCCATGTTAAATACGTACATCACGTAGGTGGGAAAAGGGTCGCCTGGCTGGGGGTAATCCCTGGAATCCAGTTGCCCGCGGGTGGTGTTGGGTTCGGATGTTAAAATGAGGTGAACGTCTTCATCTTCTACCGGTTTGGTATGGTATCCCACTAGAAACCGACCGTCGGGCGACCAGTTCAAATCACCGAAGGGTTCGGTAATGCTGCCCTCAGTGGTCAACTGAATTTCTTCACCGCTCGACTGGGAAGTGATAAAGATATTGCCATCTTTAATGAAAGCAGCCCATTGCTGGTTAGGGGAGATGCTATCGGACTCTACTCGTTGCCATCGACTTCGGGCACGATGCAGACCAGGGTAAGTATGGGTATCAGGTTCGGGCGCTTCACTTTTCTGGCAGGTATAACTGGTCAGGTCGCACTCCCACCATTGGTTTGCCAATTGTAATCGTACCGAACTGGCATTCTGGTTAAACTGCATATCGGTAATGGGTAAGCGAGCGGCATCAAGTGATTCCCCGCTGGCTTTTTCCAGAGCATCGGCCAGACGTTCGTGATCAAATGCTTTTTGCTTGTGGCCTTTGGTGGCATCTACGTACATATATTCCAGCACACTATCCTTCAGAATATTCTGGTACCAGAATGCTTCACTATCCGGCTGCCAGTGAGGATTCACGTTCAGTCGGTAGGCCGAGTGGTCCGTGATAGTGTCCAATTCAGCCATGCTGGCGTACGCGCCTTCTATTTCTTCCTGTGTTGGTAAATAGGGTGGAAGAGCCTGCTGGGCATAGGCGATCTGAAGAATTCCCATCAGCAATGTGATGAGTATTATAAGGCGGTACATCATAGATTAGGTGCAATTAATATGTTCTAGACTATTGCAATAATTTAAATATACTTCAAAAATCCTTATACGATTTTAACCTATAACATTACTATTTTACCAGAAAAGGAAAAATTTAGTATTAATTGGTGGCTGATTATCCATTCATTGATAACCCTAACATGCACTGGATTAAAAAATTATAGTAAAAGTATTTGAGTAATCCTGACAGAGTTTATAGTTTTGTTTGTAATTAATCTAAATAAAAACTACAAAGAACGAATGAAACGCTCTGCTGCCTTATTTGCTGCCCTCCTTTACCTCTGCCTGGCATGTACTGATGATGATACCCCGAACGATGCTGTTGATACAACTCTTCAGGATGCGGTGAGTCACTATGCCGACCTGGTTTATGCCAATTACGAAGATGCTCATGCTGATGCCGTGGCGCTAAATGAAACCATAGATGCTTTTGTGGCTAGCCCCTCAGCTGCGGGCCTTACCGAAGCCAAAGAAGCCTGGCTGGCCGCTCGCGAATCGTACGGGCAAACCGAAGCCTTCCGTTTTTATGGTGGCCCGATTGACGATGAAGATGGTCCCGAAGGACAGTTAAATGCCTGGCCGCTGGATGAGTCTTACATTGATTACGTGAATGGCACTACCAGTGGCGATGAGACGCCCGATGGTACCAATATTATTAACAGTCCTACCGAGTTTCCGGAAATCACCCCGGAAGTGATTGCCTCACTGAATGAAAATGGCAGCGAAACCAATATCAGTTCGGGTTACCACGCTATCGAGTTTCTGCTCTGGGGGCAAGACCTCAGCGTCGGACCGGGAGGCGGAGAGCGCCCTTACACAGATTATGTTACCGACGGTAGCGGAACGAATGATAATCAGGAGCGACGGGCAACCTATTTGCAAGCTGCAACCCAATTAGTAATTGATGATTTGGAAAGTCTGATGGATGAGTGGGAAGCCGGAAGCGGCGCATATCGGGCTACTTTCACCTCCGAAGAAGAAGCGGAAAATTCCTTAAGCAAAATTGTGAGTGCTCTGGGGAAACTGAGCAAAGGCGAACTGGCCGGTGAGCGCATGTTCGTGGCCTGGGATTTACGCAGCAAGGAAGATGAACACTCCTGCTTTAGCGATAACACCCACCGCGATATTGTCAACAATGCGTTGGGCATTCAGAATGTTTATCTGGGCCGTTACGTGCGCACGGATGGATCAACCCTGAGCGGAACCAGCATTTATGATGTACTGGCCTTAGAAGATGCCGATCTGGCCGAAGAAATTAAAACTCTGATGGAAGAGAGTGTAGAAGCTTGTGAAGCGATTGAAGCCCCGTTTGATCAGGAGTTTCTGGCCGAACCCGGTCGGACTCGTATTCAGGAAGCTTTTACTTTGCTGCGGACTCAGGGTGATAAGCTGGCCGAAGCGGCTAACGTACTGGGCTTCTCCTTTGATCCGGATGATATTTAGGTGAAAAAAAATTGAGATTCTCTCGATTCAAACGCTGGGGATTGTATTTTTGCGTTTATTAAAACTAAATCTAAATAGTGATCCGCGTTCATAGACTTCTTTGGCTGTTTATAATGTTGCTTGGCGCCGCTTGCCAGGAGGAAACTGAAGCACCCTGGCAGCGCTGGAAAGAAGACGGAGAACAGTTTAGTGGTGGCGACGCTACCATTTACGACGAATCAGTTAATGCATTTGGGCAGGCTGCCCCGAACCTTACCGGTAATAAAGACCTGTTCTTTGTTACCGGTAATGCTTTTTTTAAACGAAACTGGGTTACCGCTCCCGCCTCAACCGAAGATCTGGATGGTCTTGGCCCGGTCTACAATGCCCGTTCCTGCTCTAGTTGCCACGAACTGGATGGTAGGGGTGCACCACCCGCCAGTCCGGGTGAGCAGCCGGTGGCACTTTTATTCCGCCTAAGCCGTCCTTCCCGGGAAATTGCCTGGGAAACAATTCCCGATGAGCACTACGGCGATCAGCTGAATACGCTGGCTATTCTAGGAGTGAAGCCGGAAGGCGACATTTCCGTAAGCTACCAGGAAATTACCGGAAGCTATGCTGATGGAGAGACTTATTCATTGCGCCAACCCATTTACGAATTTAAGAACCTGAAGTACGGCGCGTTTGCTTCCGATATCATGATCTCGCCCCGCATTGCCCCGCACATGGTGGGCTTGGGTTTGCTAGAATCCATTGACGAAGAAACACTAAAAGGACTTGCCGACCCTGACGATGCTAATCAGGATGGGATTTCCGGTCGTGTTAATTACGTGCTGGACCGGGCTACGCAAACCAAAAAAGTTGGCTGGCTGGGGTGGAAAGCCAATCAACCTAATGTTAGACAACAAGTGGCGGCGGCATTCCGAGGAGATATCGGGATAACTTCCCACTTGTATCCCGAGCAGCCTTGTGCCTCGGAGGATGGTGATTGCCAGCAAGCCGCCTACGATACCGAGCCCGAACTGACGGAAGATATTCTGGACCGCGTCACTTTATATTCAGAAACCCTGGCCGTACCCCAACGCCGCGACTGGAACGAGCCGGACGTGTTACTGGGAAAAGCCCTCTTCCACGAAAGCGGCTGCGCTTCCTGCCATGTATCTACTATTCAAACCGGAACGCATCCCGATTATCCTGAATTTTCTAACCAGACCATTCACCCTTACACCGATCTGCTGCTGCACGATATGGGCGAAGGACTGGCCGACGGACGACCCGATGGGCTGGCGACCGGCACCGAATGGAAGACCCCGCCCTTGTGGGGAATTGGCCTGATCCATGTAGTGAGCGGGCATACTTTTTTCCTGCACGACGGGCGAGCCCGTAATCTGGAAGAAGCTATTCTGTGGCACGGTGGCGAGGCGGAGAAAAGCAAGCAGGAGTTTGTTCACATGAGCAAGTCGGACCGGGAGTTGTTGATTAAATTTTTAGAATCTTTATGAGAAAGAGCTTTGTAGGTTTGTTGCTGTTCGCCGTGCTGCCCTTGAGTTGTACGGAAGATAATGGGGAAGTAGAAGATCAATTTGATCGGGGGCGGATTCTGGAAAATGTCGCCAGTAATCTGATCGTACCCGCTTATCAGGATTTTGCCAGTAAAACCGCTGCTTTGGTGCAGGATGTCGCGAGCTTCACTGCTGAACCTTCTTCGGTAACACTGAATGATGCTAAAAGTGCCTGGAAAGAAGCTACCCTAAGCTGGAAAACGGCTGAAGCCTTTAATTTTGGTCCGGTAGACCAGCTAACCCTAGAGACTTCCATTGATCTCTGGCCTACCTCAGCCAGCGGTATTGAACAAGCGGTTGAGAACTATAATGGAGCCGACACCTATCTGGATGGCATCGGCAGCAACCGAAAAGGCCTTCCCGCCATCGAGTATTTACTTTACCATGCTGACGAAGCTCAGGTGGTTGAAGAGTTCGCCGACCAGAAGCGAGCTGATTATTTGAATCTTCTTGCTCAGGCATTGAGCGAACATGCCAGCACGGTGCTGGATGCCTGGGAAAATGGATACGAAGAGACGTTCATCGCCAACACTGGAAATGATGCCAATGCCAGCACCACGCTTCTGGCCAATGAGATGATCTTTCTGCTGGAGACAGTTAAGAATTACAAAGTAGCTACCCCGCTTGGGTTACGCACTCTGAGCGATCCTCTGCCTGATCAGGTAGAGTCGCGGTATGCTAAAATATCATTAGAGCTGATTGAGGCAAACCTTAAGGTGGTCGAAGAAATTTTCACGGGGCAGGAAGGACGTGGCTTTGACGATTACTTAAATGCACTGAATATTGATGATGGTGAAGGTAACGCCCTTTCCATTATTATCTTTCAGCAAATTCAGAAAAGCCAGCAAAGTCTGAGTGCTATCGACGAACCCTTACAGGATGCTGTCCTGAACAAAAAGGGCGCCGTGGAGCAACTGTTTGTTGATTTGCAGGAGCTGACGGTGTTACTGAAAAACGACATGATGTCTCGCCTGGGGCTGCTGGTCATCTTTAGTGATAACGATGGCGATTAATCCCTGCTAAACGAGCCAGCCATGAGTGAGTACGCTTCGGTATTAACCAAACCTGTTGCCCCCCCGACAGAAGAAGTAGGTACTCAGCCATTTGCTCACTGGATGCACCGCTACCTTCATCAGCGGGTTTCTAATGCTCCACTAATCATCTTTCGTGTGTTGTTCGGTGCCATGATGGCCTTTAGCATCATCCGGTTTGCCGCCAATGGGTGGATTGAGGAGTTTTATATTCAGCCAAGTTTTCATTTTCCGTATTACGGTCTGGAGTGGATACAGGCACTTCCTGCGGCGGGAATGTATGCGCTGTTTTTGCTGATGTTTGCCGCAAGTCTGGGCATATGCTTGGGTTTTTTCTACCAAATCAGCACGGTAGCGTTCTTTCTGGCCTTTACCTACGTGGAACTGATCGACAAGACCTACTACCTGAACCATTATTACTTTGTCAGCATCATTGCTTTCTGGCTGATCTGGCTTCCGGCCCATCGTCGCTTCTCACTGGATGTATTGCTAAAACCAGCCTTATTTTCACCGACTACCCCAATACTGCACATCAATGTACTACGCTGGCAAACCGGAATCGTTTATTGCTACGCCGGGCTGGCTAAGATCAACAGCGACTGGCTGCTTCGGGCAATGCCGTTGCGACTGTGGCTTCCTGCGAATGGACATTTATTAGGATTAGGATTTTTGCTCAAGCAAAGCTGGGTAGCATACGCATTCAGTTGGTTTGGTATGCTCTATGATTTGAGCATTCCGTTTTTCCTATCTGTTCGAAAAACACGAACATGGGCCTACCTGACCGTAATTGTATTTCATGGGCTGACGGCAATACTGTTTCCCATCGGCATCTTTCCTTGGGTGATGATCTTTACCGCCCTGATCTTTTTTCCAGCGGAGCAGCAGGAGAAGTGGTTAAGCAGAATTGAACGCTGGTTTGGTGTTCCCCAAAAGAGTACTGTGTCATCTTATGTAAATGTTTCTCTGAACAAACTGCTTTTTTTCGGCTTGCTTCTCGCAACTCAGCTTATACTTCCCTGGCGCTATTCGCTATATCCGGGCTCGGTTTTCTGGAACGAAGAAGGCTACCGCTTTTCCTGGCGGGTCATGTTGATGGAAAAAGCTGGTCAGGTGACCTTTCGGGTGACTGACCCGGAGACCGGGCACTCGTTGATGGTAGATAACAGCGTTTACCTTACTCCGCAGCAGGAAAAGATGATGGCGACCCAACCGGATATGCTTCTTCAGTTTGCTCATCATCTGGATGAAACTTACAGGAAACGGGGAGTTGATAACCCGACAGTTAAGGCTGATGCCTTTGTGACGCTGAATGGTCGGAGAAGCCGCCGGTTTGTGAACCCGGATGTAGACCTGTCGGAGCAGCCGCTGAATTTGAAACACCGAGAATGGATACTGCCTTATGAGGACTAGAAGATTACGATGGTTGGGAATATGCCTGCTGCTATGCCAAACCGCCTGGGCACAGTATACGGTAGAAGGGCAGATTAAAAATGAGTCCGGCAATCCGGCTTCCGATGCAGCAATCATTTTAGATCAGGCTACTACTGCTGTGTTTACCGATGAATCAGGCTATTTTACGATTGGAGATGTGACGGGGGGAAGCCATGGGCTAATTGTTTTCAAGTATGGCTATACAACTGATACGCTAACCATTGAGGTGCCTTTATCGGAATCGATCGAGGTGACTTTAACGGAATTATCTCAGGAGCTGGAGGAGGTAGTGATTAATCAGGATGCGGCCAGTGCCTTCGGCATCAAGCGGTTGAATATGGTGGAGGGCGTGGGGATTTATGAGGCCAAGAAGACTGAGGTAATCGTAGTGGATAAAATTCAGGGCAATGTGGCAGCCAATACTGCCCGGCAGGTGTACGCTAAAATTCCGGGCCTGAATATCTGGGAAAATGATGGTGCCGGTATTCAATTGGGCATTGGTGGTCGAGGACTAAGCCCGAACCGAACGTCTAACTTTAATGTGCGGCAAAACGGTTATGATATTTCGGCTGATGCGCTAGGCTATCCGGAAAGCTACTACACACCGCCAACTTTGGCTCTGAAGCAGATTGAGATCATTCGTGGCGCCGCTTCACTTCAGTACGGCACCCAGTTTGGCGGCTTACTGAATTTTGTGATGAAGCTCGGTCCGGCGGACGATACGTTTCGCTATACCGGGCGGCTGACGGGTGGTTCTTTCGGTTTTATCAATGCCTTCAACAGCATCGGCGGGCAGACCGGGAAACTGAACTACTACGCTTTTCATGATTACAACCACACCAATGGCTGGCGACCCAATTCCGAATCCGATAAGCATACCGCGTACGGAGGTGTGCATTACGATCTGACCGATAAGATCAAAGTAGGGCTGGAGTACACTTTTAGTCAGTACCTGGCCCATCAGCCGGGTGGGCTAACCGATGCGCAGTTTCAGGACAATCCACGACAGTCTAATCGGGCGCGAAACTGGTTTGGGGTTCACTGGAACCTGCTGGCGCACACCTTACAGTACAATGTGAACCCTAACCTGCGCTTTGATTACCGCGTCTTTCACCTCGATGCTGGACGTGATGCTTTAGGAAACCTCAGCCGCATTGATCGGCCCGATGACGAAAGCCAGCCCCGCAACCTGATTCGCGATCGGTACACCAACTGGGGCGGGGAGGTTCGGATGCTGAAGAATTTTGATCTACTTCACTTCAACAATACGCTGGTCGTTGGCGCTCGCTACTACCACGGCATGACCCACCAGCAACAAGGTCTTGCTAACAATAGTGGCGATGCTGATTTTGATTTTCTAAACCCAGAGCGGCTGGAGGATTCTGACTTTCGTTTCCCCGGCAATAACGTTGCGCTGTTTGCCGAAAATATCTTTTTCGTGAACGACCACTGGAGCATCACGCCCGGTCTGCGCTATGAATACATCCAAACCACATCCGATGGTTATTACCGCGACGTCCGCAGTAACTTGGCCGGAGAAGTGCTGTTTGACAGTACGGTGATGGAGTACCGGGACAACAGCCGAGACTTTCTGTTAGCAGGTATAGGCATCAGCTATAAACCGGATGAACAGACCGAGTTTTACGGAAACCTTTCTCAAAATTATCGCGCCATCAACTTCAACGATATTCGCATCAACAACCCCTCGTTGCGGGTAGATGAAAACCTGTCGGACGAACGGGGTTTCAATGCCGATCTGGGTTTCCGTTCGTTCTCTAATGTTTACAATATCGACGCTAGCCTCTTCCTGCTCAAATACAATGATCGCATCGGCAATATTCTGCTCACCGAACCTGACCCGCGCTTTGATAACCTGGTCAACCGAACCGTGCGCTTCCGAACCAACCTGGCCGATGCCGTCATCACCGGAATGGAGTTCTACGGTGAACTGGACTGGTTTGCCTTATTCAACCAACCCGCCCACCAAAGATTGACTACATTCCTGAACTTGTCTCTAATCTATTCCGAATACCTGACCGATGAATCGCAGCTTCAGGGAAATAAGGTGGAATTAGTGCCACCGGTGAATGCGAAACTGGGAATTCGGTACCAGTGGAAAGATCTGGAGTTGGGCATACAGGGAAGCTACGTGGCCGAACATTTTTCCGATGCTGCCAACACGCCCTCAATTCCGGCCGTGCCAACCGCTATTGAAGGTACCATTCCTTCCTACTACGTTATTGACTTTTCCAGTTCATACGCCTGGAAGACCCTGAAGATCTTTGTCGGAGTGAACAACCTGACCAACAATTTGTACTTTACCCGCCGGGCAGCTGGTTACCCCGGCCCAGGCATTATACCTTCCGATGCCCGAAATGTGTACCTCGGCCTAGGCTGGGAGTTATAAGTGCTATCCTTTGCGAAATTCAGGCCAGCCCCGATGCTACTTCGCCCTTCCAGCATTCTTTAAACTTCTTTTTGCCATGTTACCAATTAATAGTTAGCTTTTAGGGCGAAGAGGGTAAATGATGAACGGTTAACGGCGAAGGGTATAGGGGCATTATGGGATAGTAGAGGTAAATGGAGACCTCATAGGGTGAGGTATTGCTATAGTGAGGTTGATCTTCTCGTTGGAGACTTCGCCGGAGACTTCGTCGGGGACTTCGGGAGTTTAAGAACTTAAAGAAGCCAGTACATATCATGGCCCTAAACTTCCGAAGTCTAGTCTAGGAAAGTGGAGAGGTGCAAATGGAGAATTGAGTTGGAAATCTGGAAGACAGAGCGATAAAACATTATAAATGGTAGCCTTCAGCAATCCAACAATCAGACAATAGAACAATTAAACAATCTAACATACAATCAACCTTAATCTAGATGCATCGAAGAGAAGCGGTAAAGGCTATTGCAATCAGTACGGTAACTCCCCAGTTTCTGATTGCTAATTCAAAACGATTTAAAAAGAGTAAAACATCTCGCCCGCTGGCCCCGACCGAGGTGGTGGAAAGCAACTGGCAGCAGTGGCCCGACATGCCCTGGGTAGGGCCAGAATACTGGGGCAATCGTCTGCAAGACTGGCAGATTAAGGACGGAAAACTACAGTGCGACGTTCGGGCCGAAAACCGAACGCTGCACTCACTAACCTGCCAGCTATCAGAAAGCGCCAAGGCTTTTGAAACCAGCGTGATACTGGAGTTTCCAGATTCTCAGTCAGAGAAATCAGAAAAGAACTATGCCGGGTTCAGGATAGGTGCTAAAGGAAAATTTGATGATTACCGTTCGGCGGCTGTATTTGGCAATGGCATTGATGTCGGGGTAACGACTGAAGGCAAGCTCTTCATCGGTGAGCAAAGCAGCCCGGATACTTTTACTTTTGAGCAGCGTATAAAATTAGTACTACAGGTTACTCCCAATGGCAATAATCCTCGGATCAAATTAACGGCAGAGAGTCTATCCAGCGGTCAGACACTGGCCAGCTTTATTGTTAATCAGATTCCTTCCGGGCAGTTGACCGGGAATATCGCGTTGATTTCTCATTTTGCCGAATCCGAAGAAAATGCCGATCAGCCTGCCGTTGCGTTTGATCGCTGGTCTATCAGCGGCGAGCGGGTGCGGTACGATGCTGAGCAAACCTTTGGGCCCATTTGTTTTGCCCAGTATACTCTGCACCAGAAAACGCTCAAGTTAACCGCTCAGCTTACCCCGGTAGAAACAATTCCGAGGCATCAGGTGGTATTGCAGATGAAAGAGGGTAATCAGTGGAAAACAAAGCAGGAAGCCGAAATTGATCCGATGGGACGGTCAGCACAATTCCGGCTGGAAAATTGGGATTATGACGAAAGTGTACCTTACCGGGTTCAGGTGACGCTTCCCTTGAAGGATGGAGAAAAGACCTATACCTATGAAGGAATTATTGCTAAGGAGCCGAAGGATGCTAGCCAGGTGAAGATGGCTGTGTTTAGCTGTAATGGCGACTTTGGCTTTCCCGATACCGAAGTTTCAATCAACGTGAACAAGCATAAGCCGGATATGGCAGTCTTCCTGGGCGATCAGTTTTATGAGAGCACCGGTGGTTTTCGTATACAGACTTCGCCCATAGAAAAGGCTACGCTGGATTATCTGCGTAAGTGGTATATGTTTGGTTGGTCGTATCGGGAGGTTTTCCGAAATATTCCCTCGGCCTGTATTCCGGATGATCACGATGTGTATCATGGGAATATCTGGGGAGAAGGAGGGAAGCATGCCCCTACTGATGATGGTTGGGGATATGAAGCTCAGGATCAGGGTGGGTACAAAATGCCGCCCGAATGGGTGAATATGGTGCAGCGCACCCAAACCGGTCATTTGCCCGATCCGTACGATCCTACCCCAGTGAAGCAGGGAATCGGAGTGTATTATACCGCCTGGAACTACGGAGGTATTAGTTTCGCCATCCTGGAAGACCGGAAGTTTAAAACGGCTCCCAAGCACGCACTGCCCGAAGACGCTAAAGTACTCAATGGCTTCATCCAGAATCCTGAGTTCAACATTAAAGCCCACTACAATCTGGAGGCTGATTTGCTGGGTGACCGACAGCTTACCTTCCTGAAAGACTGGACGACCGACTGGAAAGAAGGTGCCGAAATGAAAGCGGTGCTGACACAGACAAACTTCTGCACGGTGGCTACCCTACCCAAAGGCAGTATTATCGACAGCATTGTACCTCGCCTTCCTATTCCTGAACTGGGAGAGTATGTGCCCGGAGATGCTCCCACCACCGATATGGACTCCAACGGCTGGCCGCAAAAAGGGCGAGACGAAGCCGTGAGAATCATCAGAAAAGCCTTTGCGCTACACGTTGCCGGTGACCAACACCTGGCCAGCACCGTGCACTATGGGGTAGATGAATATCGGGATTCGGGTTATGCCTTTGCTGGTCCGGCCCTGAATAATATTTTTCCCCGACGTTGGTGGCCCACCCTGGAAGATGATCATCAGCCTTTACCCGGTCAACCCGAGTATACCGGAGATTTTGAGGATGGCTTTGGCAATAAAATTACCATTCATGCAGTGGCCAACCCCCGGCAAACTAATCGGGAACCGGCTATTATTTACGATCGGGCTACCGGTTACGGAATCATTACCTTTGATAAGCAGGAGCGCAACATGAAAATTGAGTGCTGGCCCCGTTACGTTGATCCGGAGCAGGAACCCGACGGGCAGTATGCTGGGTGGCCCATTACAGTTTCTCAAGCAGATAATTACGCCCGAACCGCTGCCGGTTTCCTGGACGAACTACAGATTGAAGGGGCTACCGACCCGGTGGTAGCTGTGGTCAATGAAGAAAGTGGCGAAACTGAATACATGCTGCGTATTAAAGGAAATCGCTTCCGACCTAAAGTCTTTGCTGAAGGAAAATATACTGTAAAGATCAGCGAGCCTGATTCACAAATGGAGACGAGTTTAACGGGTCTGGTAGCCAGAATGGACAAATCTCAGGGAGCGGTAAAGAAGGTTACCTTGAGCTAAGTTGTGTATGATCCCGGGAAAAGAAACGAAGCTAATTAAAGTTAAATATTTCTTTTCTGAATATTTTTATTAATTTCGGGTACGTACCCGAATAATCACTTCGAAACCAAAAAAAATGACTGACTACCAACAATCTCGACGGAAGTTTATCATAACTGGTGCGGCCGCAGCTTCAGGTGCCGCCTTCGGTTATCATAGCTTGTCGGCTATGGAAATGCCCGTTTTCACTAAAGATGATCCCGTCCGTGTTGGGCTCATCGGGTCGGGAAGGCGCGGTACTGGCTTGGCGCATGTGCTGAAAACATTACCTGGATTAGAACTGGTTGCCTGTTGTGATGTGCTGCCGGAGCATCTTCAGAATGGATTAAAGGTGGCTCCCGAAGCAAAAGGGTATAAGGATTACCGTAAACTGCTGGAGGATAAAAACATTGATGCAGTTATCATCGCCTCTCCCCTGTACTTACATTATCAGATGGCGATGGATGCTTTGTCAGCAGGAAAGGATATTTATCTGGAAAAAACCATGACCTATGATATCTCGCAGGCATTGGAATTTGCCAAGAAAGTAACCGATTCAGATCGGGTGGTACAAATTGGTCATCAGTACCGCTACTACGACATTTACTACCAGGTAAAAAACATTATTTCCAAAGGCTGGGCCGGTGATATCATGCACTACGAATGCCAGTACCACAGTAACCACGATTGGCGACGGCCGGTTTCCGATCCTAAACTGGAAAAGCAGATCAACTGGCGCATGTACCGTGAGTATTCCGGTGGACTGATGGCCGAACTCTGCGCGCATCAGATTGATATTGTGAACTGGATGACCGACAGTCATCCGCTTAAAGTAACCGGGTTTGGCGGCATTGATTACTGGCAGGATGGCCGGGAAACTTACGATAATGTGCGCACCATCTTCGAGTATCCTGGTGGAGTAAAATCCAGCGTGTCTTCTATTCTCAGCAATGCGTATAAAGGCTACTCCATCCGGGTGCTGGGTACGAAAGCTACTATTGAAATTCTTCGGAATCAGGCGTTCATGTACGCTGAGCCGCAGGAAGTTGAACGGGGAGTGGTAGACGGAGTATCCGGGGCAACCATTCAGGCCTGGACCCAAGGGGAGGCGGTGCCCATTGAGTTTGAGGCTCCCGAAGGCGGAGACCCTACCAGCAGTGCTTTACTGTCCTTTGCCGAGTGCGTTAAAAATCGTAAGCAACCGGTGTGTAATGTTGAAACCGGACTGAATGCTGCCATATCGGTACATTTAGGCAATAAATCTATGCGAGAGGAGAAAGTACAACATTGGAAGCCGGAATATTCCGTGTAAAGAGAAATACCTAACAACTATCTATTGTATAAGGAACGCTACACTACCGAACAGTCAGATCAGAATTTAAACCATCAACCGGCCTCAGTCACCCGAAAATGGCTATCGTACTTGGGGCCAGGCATTATTACGGCTGCTTTGGTCTTTGGGCCGGGCAGTCTGACGGTCACCTCCAAACTGGGCGCCATGTTTGGTTATCAGCTGTTGTGGGCAATTATGGTGGCCGTCTTTTTTATGATCATTTTTACTGAAATGGGAGCCCGGGTCGGCATGGTTACCCAAACCTCACTGTTAACGCTGTTTAAGGAGAAATGGGGGAAAGGGGCTTCTATTACCTTAGGCATCTGCATCTTTTTAATTACGGCTTCTTTTCAGGCGGGTAATACAGTGGGAGCCAGCCTGGCATTTGCCGAACTCTTCCAAACGGAAGTGAAACCCTGGGTTGTCGTGTTTACACTGATGGCTCTTACCTTGCTGTTTTTTAGCTCTTTTTACAAGATTCTGGAAAAAGTGATGATTGCCCTGGTCGGGCTGATGTTGCTTTCTTTTTTCATTACCCTTTTGCTAGCAAAGCCGAATTTATCGTCGTTGCTAGAAGGATTAATTCCGGGCATCCCCAGTGGTTCAGAGATGCTAACAATTGCTTTAATTGCCTCCAGCTTTTCCGTGGTGGGATCCTTCTACCAGTCGTATCTGGTGCGGGAAAAAGGCTGGAAGGCTGATTCAATGCGTCAGGGCAAACGAGAAAGTATAGCCGGTATTCTGATCCTGGGACTCATCTCATCCTTTATCCTGATCAATGCGGCCGCCATCTTGCACCCGCAGGGTATTCAGGTAAATTCGGCCACGGATATGGGGCTTGCACTGGCACCTCTATACGGTAGCACTGCCACTTACATATTCATGTTGGGGTTGTTTGCCGCCTCATTTTCCTCACTCATCGGCAATGCTACCATTGGCGGTTCACTGCTTTCCGACGCCTTTTCATTGGGCTATCATCTCAATCAAAAAAATGTGCGAATGATGATTATGCTGGTAATGCTGATCGGAGCTGGAATTGCTTTTACGTTTGGTCGGCTACCCCTGGAGTTGATCATCTTTGCCCAGGCTATTACTGTGGTAATTGCTCCCTTAATCGGCATCGCACTGCTGATCATCGCGAATGATCGGCAGTTGATGGGTGAGCAGCGGAATAAATTATGGAAAAATATTGGCGGAGTACTGGGCCTATTGTTATTGATTTTTCTATCGGCCAGCCACATCCGTTCCTTCATTATCAATTAAGCTTTACGCATGCAAGATTTAACCAAATTCAAAGAAGAAATTTTACAGCCCAGTAAGGCCCTGGTTCACGATCTCAGTACGTTGGAAGGGGATATTATGATACTGGGGGTAGGCGGAAAGATGGGGCCTAGCTTAGCGGAGTTGGCCCAGAAAGCCTTGCAGGCAGCTAATAAAAACAATAAGGTAATCGGTGTAGCCCGGTTTTCCGAATCAAACCTCCAGCAAAGCCTGGAGGAACAAGGTATTCATACCATCAAGGCAGATCTGCTGGAAGAAGATCAGTTACAGCGGCTACCCGATGCGAAGAACATCATTTTTATGGCCGGTACCAAGTTTGGCACTACCGGTAATGAGTCTTTCACCTGGGCAATGAACAGCTATCTTCCGGGCCGAGTAGCCGACCGGTTTAAAAAATCCCGGATCGTGGCATTCTCTACAGGTAATGTGTATCCATTTGTACCAATCCATTCGGGGGGAGCCACTGAAGAAACGCTCCCCGGTCCTTTAGGCGAATATGCGCAATCTTGTTTGGGCAGAGAACGCGTGTTAGAGCACTTCTCCAAGAAGAACCAAACGCCCATGGTGCTATATCGCCTGAACTACGCCGTCGATTTTCGCTATGGAGTATTGCTGGAGATTGCCAAATCAGTGTTAGAAGATAGGGAAATAGACCTGAGCACCGGGCAGGCTAATGTAATCTGGCAGGGCGATGCAAATGAGTATGCTTTGCGGTGCCTCAATTTGTGCAGTACTCCACCCAGAAAGTTAAATATTACGGGACCAGAAACCGTCTCGGTACGCTGGGCCGCCCAGGAGTTTGGAAAACTATTTGATAAAGACCCTCAATTTATTAACCAGGAGCAATCCACCGCACTACTGAGTAACGCGTCAGAAGCTCATCAGCTCTTCGGATACCCCCAAGTATCTCTGAAAGAAATGATCAGGATTCTGGCCACCTGGCTAACGCAGGGAGGAGAAACCATTAACAAACCTACCCATTTTCAGGAGCGACAAGGAGCATTTTAAGCATGAAGACATTAGCGAAAGACTTACAGGATTTATTACAGAGTGGTACCGTAATTCCGGCCCATCCGCTGGCACTGGACCAGAACCGAAAGTTGGATGAGCGGCGGCAACGGGCACTTACCCGCTATTATATAGATAGTGGTGCCGGAGGTATAGCAGTAGGCGTGCACACTACCCAGTTTGAAATCCGGCAAAAAGAGTTTGACTTGTTGCAGCCCGTACTAGCTATGGCGGCCCAAGAAGTAGATCGAGCCCGGGTAGAGCGCCCGTTTATCAAGGTAGCGGGTATTGTGGGGCCGACCGAGCAGGCATTAAAAGAAGCTGAGCTGGCAGTGGAGCTTGGGTACGATATAGGGTTGGTAAGTAACGGTGGCCTCTCGGATTTGTCAGAAGAGGAATTGGTAGAAAGAACCAGGAAAATCGCTGAAATTATCCCGGTGTTAGGTTTTTATTTGCAGCCTGCGGTGGGCGGTAAAGTGTTGAGCTTTGACTTCTGGAGAGGCATAGCAGATATCCCTAACGTTAAAGCCATCAAAATGGCCCCTTTTAACCGGTATCAAACGCTGGATGTGGTAAGAGCCGTCGGTTCTTCCGATCGTTATAAAGAAATCGCTTTATATACTGGAAACGATGACAACATTGTGGCTGATCTGCTGACTACTTACCGGTTTAGTGTAAATGGGGATATCCGTGAAAAAATGATTGTGGGAGGCTTGCTAGGCCACTGGGCCGTATGGACCCGCAAAGCGGTAGAGTTATTACAGGAAATTAAGATTATCCGAAAGAGTGGTCACCTTCCGGAAGAATTACTTACCAAAGGCATTGCAGTAACCGACTCAAACGCCGCTTTTTTTGATGCAGCCAACCAGTTCAAAGGCTGCATTGCTGGCATCCATGAAGTATTGAGAAGGCAAGGGCTGCTAGAAGGCATCTGGTGCCTGAACCCTGAAGAAACCCTTTCACCCGGACAAAAAGAAGAGATTGACCGAGTATACCGGGATTATCCACAATTGAATGATGATGCCTTTGTACGAGAGCATCTGCCTAAATGGTTAGAGTGAGCCGCTACCGAAGGCAGAAAATAGGATTACTTTACATAGATCACTGAGTGCTGTGTTTCTCATCCGGCTTTTGCCAGGGCACCCGGCCACCGTTTTGGATATGAAGCATCAGTAGTTTATTAAGCTCTTCATATTTCTCCGGCTCGTGTTCAATCAGGTTGTTTTCTTCTAACGGGTCATCCTTTAAATTATAGAGTTCATAACCTTCATAAGGGCTATTTTGAAGGAGTTTCCAGTCCCCTAGGCGTAGCGCGTAAATGCATTGTCCCCCGTAGCGGGTACCACCTTCCCTTCGGGTGAAATAAAGCGGTCGCTCGTCAGTGGGTGATTGATTGCCAAGCAGTTCGCCCAGAAAGCTACGGCCTTCAATAGCATCTTTTGGTTCAAGTTCTGCCAATGCTAGTAGAGTAGGGTATAGGTCCATAGAAAGGTTGATTTGCGATGATGAACTACCTGGAGTGATTTTTCCCGGCCAGCTAATGCAGGTTGGCACCTTTAAGCCACCTTCGTACATACTTTGCTTGCCGTCACGAAGAGGGCCATTGTTGGCCATGCTGGGTAAATGCCCGCCGTTGTCGCTGGAGAAAACAATGATGGTATTCTCGTACTGCCCACTCTCTTTCAGTGCGCTGATGACCTGCCCGATACCATCGTCCATATGCTCAATAAAAGCCACCAATTTAGCCCGGGTTTCGTTGATGCCAGGTTCGCGTTTCTTCACCTTATCCAGCCATTCCTGGGGTGGTTGTACCGGAAAGTGAGGCGCATTGTAGGCCAGATAAAGAAAAAAAGGCTGTTTATCATTAGCCTGCTCACGAATATACTCTACCGACCATTGGGTAAATAAATCCGTTGCATGCCCTTCCGGATCAATGATTTCCTGATTACGCCGCATGTAGTTGATGTCGTGACGGCGGTGGGTCCAGTAGTCGTCCATCATATCGCCTAACCAGCCATGAAAATAATCAAAGCCCCGTTCGGTGGGAGTATTAGGTGATTCTAATCCGAGGTGCCACTTTCCGATAATGGCCGTAGAGTAGCCGACACTTTTTAGTTCTTCGGGTAATAGGGTAGCTTTCGGGTCCAGGTAGCCCCAGCTGTTCTCAGCATGAGTGCGGATTACCCCTGGTACGCCCACATAATCCTGATAGCGACCGGTGAGTAGTGCGGCCCGAGTAGGGGAGCATACCGGGCAGTTGGCGTAGAAATTATCAAACCGCATACCCTCCGCCTGGAGTTGATCAATATGGGGTGTCCGAATATCCTCTGTGTCGTAATACGATACGTCGTGATAGCCCTGATCATCCGTAAGAATTAGCAGAATATTGGGCAGTGAATCTGGTGGGGCTGCGTGTATTGTTTGTATAGAAAAAATCAGTAAGAAGCTGATAAATAGTTTTTTAGGTTGAGTCATAATCAGGTTTGCTGTATTCAGTTTATTTGGATAGTGTGGCGCGTGAAGCGATTACCAAGAATTGATAATCAGTAGGAACATCGTTAATGATGTTCCTACGTAGAGTGGATATTCTATTTGGAGCCTGCCCGTTGCCCTCGATCCACCAGTTGGTCAGATCCGGCTACTAAATCAGACTGATGTTCTTTAACGAAAGCATCAATTTTCTGAAGGATGTCCGGATGCTCAGCGGCGATATCATACTTTTCCGAAGGGTCTACGTTCAGATTATACAGCAAAGGAGTTTGATGCACTTTTTTACCACCAAACATCCCATACGAACCCTGAGTGATATAGTGGGCTTTGTAGTCGCCCAGGCGGGCCGCATAAAGGTGCGTACCCCGATAAAAAAGCATCCCATCGCGGGGGCTGGGCTTCTGTTGGGTGAGTGTACCACTCAGGTCGTAGCCATCCATAATCCGGTCAGTAGGAATGGGTACACCGGCCATGCTGCTGAAGGTGGTAAAAAGATCAAGGGTTGACCCGAGATCAGAAATTACGCCCGGTTTAATGTTACCCGGACCCCAGAAGATACAAGGTTCGCGCATACCTCCTTCCCAAGTCATACCTTTTCCGGCATACAGCAGCCCGGCACTACCACCGTGCTCTTTAAATGACAGCCAGGGACCATTGTCAGAGGTAAACACCACAATGGTATTTTCGGCCAGCTCTTCTTCTTCCAGCATATCAAGAATCTGCCCCACACCATGATCAATTTCTTCCACCACATCGCCGTACAAACCGCGTTTGCTGGTGTCTTCAAACTCTTCCGATACAAAGAGCGGGATATGCGGTAGGTTATGAGCCAGATATACAAAGAACGGTTCGTCTTTATTCTCTTTGATGAAAGAGATAGCTTCCTCAGTATATCGCTTAGTGATGGTATGCTGATTAGCCGGGCGCTCGATGATTTCGGTGTTTCGCATCAGTGGCACGTTGAAGTGCTCAGTCAGAATAGAATCTTCAGGCTGATTCCAGTAATCCCTATAATTTCCGGTAGCGACTTTGTCCATATCATTGGAGTAGGGGATACCGAAGTAGTAGTCGAAGCCATTGTTGGTGGGTAGGTACTGAGGCAGGTGGCCCAGGTGCCATTTTCCAATGCAGGCCGTAGCATAATCAGCTTGTTTGAGTTGCTCCGCTATAGTAATCTCATCAGCCGGTAACCCATGATGCGAATCGGGGAAAAGCACCCGGCTTGAGTCGCTGCACATGCCACTTCGGATGGGTAGTCGCCCCGTCACCAGCCCGGCCCGGCTGGGAGTGCAGACGCTGGCTGCCACGTAGAAATTTGTCCATTTCTGACCTTCCCGAGCCATCCGGTCCAGGTTAGGAGTTTTAATCGTAGGATGTCCATATACTCCCAGATCTCCATAGCCCAGGTCATCCGCAAAGATGATGATAAAGTTGGGTTTGGGAGGGGCAGCTGGGGTGGCAGAGGCGAAGGTGCCTAATAAAATAAAGGTTAAAAGCAGTGTTTTGTAATGTCTCATAGATTGATCTTAATTAGATACATGGTTGCTAAGATGATAAACTTTTGGTTGAAGATTACTATCAGTGCTGTGTCAAGAGCAAATTGACAGACTACGAAAGCAATTAGTTGGCGGTAGGCAGATGGCTGTAGGCTCTCGCTCGAGCCCATAGCGTTTTGACTGCTTACCACCAACCATTTACCCATCCGTTAATCAATACTTGACGCAGCACTGGTACACAATAATAGATTACCATCCCGGATTCTGTTCTAAATTTTCATTTAATGAAATTTCGCTATCCGGAATGGGAAGCAAATCATAAAACTCCAAATAGCCATCCGGGAATTTTGTTTCTATGATGTCGCCGTTATGATCCCGGACATCTACCGGATAAATATCTTTTCCGATATCCCAGCGCTTAATGTCGGCCCAGTACAAACCTTCCAGGGCAAATTCAATTCGTCGCTCGTGCCGTAATTTTTTCCTAGCTTCTTCCTGAGACAATCCCATCGGTAAAGGAGTGA
This sequence comes from Roseihalotalea indica, assembly GCF_022458895.1. The sequence goes on from NZ_JAINFL010000005.1 coordinate 620,190, forward strand.
TTTTTACGTCGTCGCGCTCCGTTCGAATTCGGTTGATAAGTGCGATGGCTTCGTCAATGTTTCCATTGGTTTCAATCATAGCTTCAGCTTTGGATAAAAGCACATCAGCATAGCGCAGTACGATATCGTTTAATGAAGACTGCCCGGAAGGAGGAAGTTCCGCCTCTGGTTCGATACGATATTTACGGCTGCTCAGGTGTTTTAAGCGGTTGCCCGGATGGTTAAAAGCTCCGCCCGGATAGATGTAATTGGGAAACTGATATCCCAGAATATAGGCCCCTGGTACCACCACGGTGAATTCCAGTCGGGGATCTCTACCCTCAAACGGGTTTGCCGGATCTACTTCTGAGCCATCAATCATTTCGTAGGCATTCACCAAGTCGTCAGTGGGTACGTAGCGACTGCCACGCGTCCAGCTTCCGGTACCAGTGCCGCAGTACTGGTCGTGCAGAGAGCCTTGAGAATTTTCGCCGGAGATATACTGTATATCAAAAAGCACTTCTTCGTTATTTTCATTTTCCATCTTGAATAGCCCTTCGTAGCTGGGAAACAACGCATATTTCCCCAAGGCATCAATTTGCTCAATGACTTCCAGTACCTGCTGATATTTATTCTGATAAAGGTAGGCTCTCATTTTCATCCCTAAAGCTGCTCCCTTGGTGGCTCTGCCTACTTCCGGGGCGTCTGCAGCCAGGTTCGTAATAGCAATGTCGTAATCTGAAATGGCCTGATTCCAGGTTTCCTCCACTGAGGCTCGGCTCACATTCCGGGCTTCCTCAGTAGAGATCGCTGATTCAAGAATCGGAGCGCCTCCGTAGCTTTCGGCCAGAATGGAATACGCCAGTCCTCGCAAAAAGTGCGCTTCGCCGGTGTAGGTAGCTTTACTATCCTCGTTTAATGCTACCAGTTCAAGAGCGCTCAGTAAGTAATTAGCCCGGAAAATAATTTCGTAAGATCGGGTCCAGCGGAAGGTTACAATATCGCCGTCACTGGCCGTGAGTTGGCCGTTTCCTGCTTTGGCAATGGGCGTGTTGCCCCAGTTAAAAGCATTGGGGGTGGCACCATCCAACACGCCAAAACCGAAAAGCCCTTCGTTGTAAATAGAGTTCTCGCGCAATAACGCATAAGCACCGTTCAACAATAATTTGATGTCCTTTTCATTTTCAGGGAAATTGGCCGAGGTAATTTTATCCTCCGGGTAGAACTCTAAAAAGTTGTCTTCACAACCGGAAAAGGATAGAAGTAAGCCAGATAATATACTGTATATAATAGTTTTTTTGATGTTCATAGCACTAAAAGGTAAGGTTAACTCCAATTGACATTATTCGGGGAACGGGGTACAGGTTATAACCGGCATCGAAGGAATTTCTTTCGGGGTCGTACCCCTGATAATCCTGATTGACCAGCGTAAACATATTTTGCCCATTAGCATATAGGTATAACTTCTGCAACCCGAGGCGGGAGGTTAATTCGGTAGGGAAGGTGTAGCCCACCTGGATATTCTTCAGCTTGACAAAATTGGTCTCCTGTACCCAGAAAGAGGATTCTGAGCTATCCCAGGAGTTATTAAATTTCACGCTGGGGATGTTTGTATCGGTATTCTGGGGAGTCCAAGCATCTCGCCAGCGGGTAGAGAAAACCCGGTTTTCCCAGTCAATATCGGTAAAGTTATTCTGGGTATACATATGAATTCCGGCGATGCCCTGAAACAACAAATTCAGGTCAAACCCTCGGTACTTGAAGCTGGGAGAAAGCCCGAAGGTTAATTTAGGAATAGTATTTCCCAATGCCTGTTTGTCTTCAAAGCCCAGTCGGCCATCCTGGTTTACATCCTCAAATTTTAGATTTCCTGCACGGGGAGTAAAACTGTTAGCAAACATATGCTCCTGCGCCTCATCGTCGGACTGATAGATACCAATAGCCTTATACCCATACAGTGTTCGATACGAATACCCTTCCCGGATCAGATATAACTGGTCCGGTGCATCGCCGCCTCGAAATTTAGTAACCTCATTTTGAATGTACGTTACATTCGCTCCAATCGTGAATCCCAGTTGATTTCGTTCTAGCTTCAGGTTATTGTAGTTGATGATGAACTCAAAGCCTGTATTTGACATCTCACCCACATTCTCGAAGGGAGCCTCAATGTCGCCCAGTATTCGGGGAATGGGCAATTGTACCAGAATGTCTTCCGTTTTCTTCTGGAAATAATCAGCCTCAATGCTGATGCGGTCTTCTAACAAGCCAATATCAACCCCGAAATCCAGGGTAGAGGTAGTTTCCCAGGTGATGTTTTCGTCTACCAACGAAGTTACCGCTGCACCGGGAGCAAAGCTGCCATTATAGCTGTAGCTCAATGAATTACTTTGAGCAATCACGGTCAGGTAGGGCCAGTAGCCCGATATATTCTGGTTACCCAACTGCCCCCACGATGCCCGTAGTTTTAAATTGGAGAAGAGACCCAGATTTTGAATAAATTCCTCATCAGACAGTCGCCAGCCCGCAGAAAATCCAGGGAAAACTCCCCAGCGGCTTCCCTGCCGAAAGCGAGAAGAGGCATCGGCCCGAAGGTTAACCTCGAATAAATACTTATCCATCAGATTATAGTTTACCCTGCCGAAGTAGGAGAATATTCTCAGCCCTTGCATATTTCCTTCACCTTGAATGCCCGAGGTGCCGGCGTCTACCTGGGTTAAACCTTCTTTTGGGGGAGAAGATCGGCGAGCGAAGAGGTTCTGGAGCTTATTGGTTTCAAGTTGTATTCCGGCGATGGCTGAGATCGTATGTATTCCGGCAAACTCCTGATTGAAATTGAGCGTGGTAAACAAATTATTATTAACCGTAGAGACATGCCCTCGATTGATTTCCAGTCCTTCCCGGTTGTAGTTTTTAGTGGTAGTTTCCATTCCCGTATCAGTATAACCGAAAACGCTGGTGTTATATTTATCAACCAGGTTCCAGTTACCGTTTGAGGCAAAGGTTGTCCGTAACGATAAATGATCGGTGAATTTAACGTTAGCCGTAGCATTAATCGTCAAGATATGCTCTTCGGTGCTGGTCATCCCGTTGGCGGCATCAATTAATGGGTTGCGGTTATCGTATAGCAGGCTGCCATCTGCACCAATAGCTTGTACGGAGCCAAAACGGCCATCGCGGGTATATGGGGCAATATAGGGCGCGGCTCCACCCAGCATTTCAAACACTCGCCCTAACGAGCCGTACGTAACATCCGCATAAGGCTCTTCCGAATCTCGTCGGATATAATTGATTCGTCCGCTGACCGTTAGCCAGTTGTTCACATTAGATTCAAGGTTAGCCCGGATGCCGTATCGTTGTGAGTTGGTATTGGGCACCATCCCATCCTGATCCAGGTAATTGAAAGAAAGAAAAGAAGATGTTTTCTCAGAACCCCCTCTTATGGAGACATTATGTTCGTGGATAGGGGCAGCCTTAAACAATACATCAAACCAGTCGGTATTAGGGTACTTGTACGGATCGCTACCATTTCTGAAAGCAGAAATGAGATCCTCCGGAAAAAGTGGACTTGCGCCTTCATTAGTCAAGGCCAGGTTACTCAATTCCATGTGCTCGGCACTATTATTAATCACATCGTATCGTCGGCCCAATGACTGCCGCCCTACGTACGAGTTAATATTAACCTGCATCTTTTCATTCTGCTTACCCATTTTTGTCGTAATGAGCACTACGCCGTTGGCTGCTTTTGATCCGTAAATAGCCGCGCTCGCGGCATCTTTTAGCACGGATATGCTCTCAATATCATTAGGATTGAGCTGATCGAAAGAACCTTCTACCCCGTCAACAATGATCAGTGGGTTGGAATTATTCAATGTACCCCAGCCTCGCACGCGCAATTGGGCTCCGTCGCTGCCGGGTTTCCCTGAGTTCTGACTGACCCATATCCCCGAGGCGGTGCCACCCAGTGCCTGCGAAGCATTGGTAATGGGGCGGTTGTTGAGTTTCTCATCAAATTTGACCGTAGAGATGGCCCCGGTCAGGTTCACTTTCTGCTGCACGCCGTACCCTACCACCACAATCTCATCCAATGACTGCACATCCGCTGCCAGGGTAATATTGAGGCTTGTTTGGCCATCAAGCTCCACTTCCTGCGAGAGGTATCCGATAGAAGAAAAGATTAGGGTGGTAACATCGTCAATTACGGTAATCGTGTAGTGTCCGTCTATATCAGTCACTGTTCCCATGGTGGTGCCTTTAGCCAGCACATTTACCCCGGGTAGCCCTTCGCCCGTTTCCTGGTCGCTGACGGTGCCGGAAACAGTTTTCTCCATAATCACTTCCAGAGGATATTTATTGGATTTACTACCTCTTTTCTGAACATTAATAGTATTATTTACCTGTTTGAATCCCAATTGGCTTAATCGGGAGATTTCCAATAATACCTCAGCAACTGAATGACCTGAGAGAGTAAGGTTGACCTCATTTACCTGCTGAATATCACGTTCATCGTAGACGAAGTTGTAATCCGTTCGGGATTCGATGGTGGTAAATACCTCAGACAGGGTAGCTTGTTGAAAATCCACCGAGATAAGCACCTCCCGTACATTCCTGACATCCTGAGCGTTTCCGTGGGCTGCCATCAGCACCTGAAAACAGATCAGTTGTATCGTAATTCCATAAGCTACGAACTTCGAGCCCATTAGTAATAGTTTAGATAACGGTATTTTCATAAATTTAAGCGTTTACTGTAAAACTTTGGTTTTGCGTAGACAATACAAGACTTGTGGACAAAGTGACATCTTTGGCGAGCTGCCTTTGTCCCAAGTTTTTTCCAGACTTAGGGTAAGATTGTAATGGAATAGACCATTACAGGAAGAGTGTTAAGATGAGTTGTAGTGCATAATTAAATAGTTTTAGGGTGTTATAGTAATAGTATTATGGTCAATGGTATATTTGAATGATTTGACGTAGCTGATGCTCATTAGCACATTTTCTAAAGATGCATTCTCAAACTCCCCCGTAAATCTCCAAGAATCGAGGGCGGCTGTATGTAGTGGGGGGTGAACAAATTTAACACCATACCACCGTTCTAATTCTGTAAAAATCTGACTAGCAGTAGCTTGCTGAAAGAGTAAGATGTTGTTCTTCCAGGCAAGTGCCCGATGCAGCTCAGCTGGTTGCTTTCGCATTTCATAGGTTTTGGTATCGACAATTGCTTCCTCGCCCGGCTGAAGAATCTTTCCTTGCTTGCTGGGCATATTCGTTTGAGTTACGCTCACTTTTCCGCTCACCAGTACTACGTTGACATTAAAATCCTGAGCATAGGCTTTCACGTTAAATGAAGTGCCCAACGCTCGAGTATCCACCCCGGAAGCTGAGACAATAAAAGGTTTTTCCGGATTCTCCGTTACTTCAAAGAAGGCTTCGCCTATTAAGCACACGCTACGGGTAGAATCTGTAAAAACTTCCGGGTAGGTGATGCTGCTTTCCGCATTAAGGTGCACCTGAGTGCCATCCGGTAACCGGATGTGTGATTTTTGCCCTGCCGGATTTTTCTGGGTAATATAATTGACTGAAGAAGAGAGAAGCAAAGAGTGGGTATTCTCTCTACTTACCAGCAACGACAGACTAAATGCTAATACCAGAATGGCTGCCACCCTGAGCCATTGGGACTGAGGCCAACGGTGACGGCTTCGAGGCATCTCTCTGGCTCGGATCTTTTGCTGAAGAGCGGCAAACATTTGCTCGGACTGCCGATCGGGTGCAATGGTCGTAGATGAAAACTCTTCCCATAGCGCCTCTACTGTACGTTCGCCTTTTTGCGGATTACCGAAAGCTTCCAGCAGTACTTGGATCTCTTCTTCGGTGCATTCACCACGATAGAATTTTTCAATTAGTTCGTTCCGTAGCATTTGGCCTTGGTTGGTACTAGGAATACTATTCAGAAGGCTTCTATACCTAAGAAGTATGGAATTTTTATGATAAATTTATTAATTCAGCTTATTTTTTGTGATAAGTATAAGGCTTTGAGGGTGCTGTTGAAAAATAGATAAGAGAGCGATCAGATCCTTTATCTTAAAAAAAGTTGAAGAGCAAAAGAAGCGTATAGAGCTGAAGTTTCTGAAGTTGCTTTTTTAATTTCTTCAATGCCAAATATAGATGATTTTCAACTGTACTGCTGGATAATTGTAGACGTTCGGCAATTTCCTGATTAGTATAACCGCTTAACCTACTTAGGGTAAATACTTTACGCTGCATGAATGGTAGCTGCTCAATTAATTGTCTGATGACTTTTTCAGTTGAGGTTCGGTTAATTTCTTCCTGGGTAGCGTTACTGTATTCTGCCTGAAAGATGGTCTGATAATGCTGGAATGCCTGCTCGCGAATTCGTTGGGAGGCTTTTGTATAGATCAGGTTTTTAGCGATCTTGAGCAGGTAGGCTGAAAAATCCAGGTCTGCATTCAGGCGGTGCCGGGTTTCCCATACTTTCACAAATACCTCCTGCACAATTTCCTCCGCATCGGCAGAAGAATGGGTAAGATGAAGGCAAAAGCGATAGAGCCTGGGTTGATACCAGTAAAATAATATTTCGAAGCTTGAGGGATCCCCATTTTGCACTTTCTTAACGTAGCAGCGGACATCATCCTCATTTAGAACGCGCGAAGGCATAAGGTCAGTTGAATTTCATTTTTGCAAAAATATCATTTATGAATATACAATTTTTAAGTTTAAGACAATGAATCAATTATTCTATAATTATTTTAGAAATAATAATGGACCACGGTAGTAAAGTAGTGTTATGTGTAAAGAAAGTAGAGGCTGGTATGTATGGTAAAAGGGCGGTTCTTAAATCTAGCGTGATACTGTTTTTCTAGAAATTATGATTCAGTCATAAGGAACATTTTTGGTTAGAGATAGACGGAACTTGCTATGCAAATAATGTATGAATAGGAAAGGAGTTATTCAACATACAGACCAAAGTATCTTCGGGCAGACTAATTGCTTTCCCGGTTGTCATGCAGTAATATTGCCTTTTTCGGGGTGTAGCGCAGCCCGGTTAGCGCGCGTCGTTCGGGACGACGAGGCCGGAGGTTCGAATCCTCTCACCCCGACTTTAAACTTAACAAAGTCGTAAAAACCCCTTAAATCGTATGATTTAAGGGGTTTTTTGTTTTCCTTTTTCTCATTTCATGCATACACTGTCAATGAAAGTGTGCCTATTTCGGGGTCTTCCAGACTAGATCTATTTTTTCTTCCTACCTTTTAGGTACATAAATGAATGTAATATGTTGATTGACAATGGATTGCATTCATAAAATTGCACTATTGTGCCTAAGTCGCATTTGGGCACGCCAAACGAGCGGTTTACCACTGCGATTTAAAACTCCTTAAATAAAATGCTATGCGAAGCAGCAAAACAGTTGAGATTTCTTTCTTCATCAAAAAATACCAGCAAGACAAATAGCAGCAGGTGCCCATCTATGTACGGGGGTAAAAAGCTGATATAAAGTTGCTTAATTGTTACTGCTGGCAGCAAACGGAAAGTTTTAATAGGTTTCTGTTTATAGTCAATGTGCCTACATGTGCTCCATGGATAACGATGTGGTCAGCACACTGGTAGCATCTCCTCTGAATGAGCCGGTTACCGGCATAGTATTTTCATATTGTGCGCTGGTGCAGAGGGGAATATGAGAACTACCGGCTATCATACCATTGCTGGGGTCAAAGCCCACCCATCCTGCTCCGGGCAGATAAACTTCCACCCAGGCATGCAGCTCAGGTTGCGGGTGCTCTGATTCAACAAAAAAATAACCGCTTACAAATCGGGCGGCAATGCCCAGGTGCCGCAGCAACTGGATCTGCATCCACGAAAGATCCCGGCAAGATCCTTTTTTTAAATCAAAGGTTATATCGGGTTCTAAGGGCTCTCCTTCCAATCGTGTTTCCAAAATGAAATCATGATGAATTTGGCTAGTCAAGGCCGTAACGAAGTTAAGGGTCTTGTTAGCGGTGCTTAGAAGAACACGGTTTCCATAGTCAATAAGGGCATCATAGATTTCTGTAGTATTTAATGCTGCGTGTAAAATATTGTCGAGCTGCGGCGGATAGTGGAAGGGGAGGTCAAAATAGCTTTCCGGATAAAGAATAAAGTCAAAAGGATTATTGTTTTCCAATAAAATTACCGACTCCGAAAGTATACGTAGTTGTTCGTGCATCCCGCTAAACCAGCAGAAATGTACCAGATTGCTTTCGGCATCAATTTGCTCGGATAAACCGGTAGGGGATAAGACTATGTTAAGATCGAAACTCTCAAGTTGAGAGTGAGGGGTAACCTTGGGTTTTAGTCTTATATAGTGAGGTTCAATAAAAACCTCAGTACTAAACTCATATACAGTTTCGTGTATGATTCTTATTTCCATTTCATTCGCTAGTAGGCGTTCCAAAAGTTGAAGTCTTGTCGGGCACAATCATGCCCACCATTGAGGATGTATAAGGCATTTTAAATCTTACCGGCTAATCGTCTACCATACATGATCATGGGTTATCCTGTAGCATGTGCATGGACTTGGCTGCCAATCTTCCTATTGATTACCTGCATCAAGGGATGTGGCCATTTTCTAAATTATATTACGTTTTGCAAGGAAGCGGTAAGTTTCCCAGACGTGTTTTTATTTGTCTGCTATGATTCTGATCAACTATGCTTACAATAAAAAGTTTATGAAGACTATTAGCGTTAACATATCACAGGCATAGCACTTAGCTCCGAAGCGCCATTCTTGAATTGCTTGCGATGTTACTATAGAATGACCCATCGTGTTTCTAATAGACAGAGATGAGTGTGCATGAATGGAACGCAAATAGGTATAAACTGCTTATAGATTTGCTGAGTTATTGCCGATAAAGGAATTTACTATTCGCAGTAGAGCATTACCAACGCACTGCTTTCTGGTTCAATAATGATTATTTTTAATGGACATAGTTTGCAAGATGGCCGGACAAGAATAGGAAGTTATGAATTATAGCTGCAAAGAATTTGTACGAAACAGTAAAGTGGGAGCCAATCCCAGTTGGACGGATGCTTCGTCTGGTTTAAAGCAATTTCGGTATTTTTAATCTTTGAGATAATTATTTTACACTGGAAGGTATATTTTCTCAACTTGCTATCCCTTCTGGTAGGTTACTATTTTTTTACATTTTTTCTTTACGCTTCATTTCCTACTACTGCGCTTCCTAATCATTTTATCCATGAGTAAGACGAATCAACCCAAAGACCAAACTACCCATTCGGAATTAGAGAAAGACTCAGATGCTGATAGAAGTTCTGAAAAACTAACCATTGTGGGTATTGGTGCCTCCGCCGGGGGGCTGGCAGCGTTGAAGACCTTTTTTGCCCATGTGCCGGAAGATAGCGGGTTAGCCTTTGTGGTGGTCGTGCATCTGGACCCCGATCATGAAAGCCACCTGGCCGATTTGTTACAGCCCCACGTGAACATGCCCATACAGCAGGTTCAGGAAACAATCCCTTTGCAGCCAAATCAGGTGTATGTTATCCCGCCGGGATGTAACCTAAACTCCATCGATACTCATCTGCGTTTATCCGATCTGGAAGCCCGGCGCCGGGACCGCGCTCCGATTGACCACTTCTTTCGCACCCTCTCGGAGACGCACGACGGCCATTCGGTAGGGGTGATTCTGACGGGTACCGGCGCTGACGGTACACTCGGAATGAAAGAAATTAAGGGGCGGGGTGGACTCACCATTGTGCAAGACCCCAGCGAGGCGGAGTACGATGGTATGCCGCAGAGCGCTCTTTCTACCGGCATGGTTGACCTGGTGCTTCCGCTTGCCGATATTTGTGGGCAGATTCTTCGCTTTGAGCACACTCGCCCTGACTTGGTGGTTCCGCCGGATGGCGAGGAGCCCAGCGGGGATTTCCAGCGACTATTACAGAAAATTTTTGCCCAGGTGCACACCCGTACCGGTCGGGATTTCAGCCGCTATAAGCGTTCTACGATCCTGCGCCGCATCCAGCGGCGTATGCAACTGCATCAGCATGTGGAGCTGGAAGATTACCTTACCCTGCTGCGTACCCATCCCGAAGAGGTACAGGCGCTTTCGGATGAGCTTCTCATTACTGTGACTAACTTCTTCCGCGATCCCCAGGTATTTGAGCATCTGGAAAAAGAGGTGATTCCTGCTTTGTTTACTGATAAAACCTCCGATGATTCCGTCCGGGTATGGTCGGTGGGTTGCGCAACTGGGGAAGAAGCCTATTCGCTGGCTATCCTGCTGTTAGAAGAAGCCAACCAGTCTCAGCAGTCCCGGTCTGGCGAGACCTGGTCTGGCGGTTCCCTATATAACGCCGGGCCCGATATTCAGGTCTTTGCCAGCGATCTGCACGAGCACTCTATACGGAAAGCCCGGGAAGGCTACTATCCGGGAGATATTGAAACCGATGTGTCTGCCAAACGGCTCAAGCAGTTCTTTGTCAAGGAAGATGGCGGGTATCGCATCCGTAAAGAAGTGCGAGATTGTGTGGTGTTTGCCCCACATAATTTGCTCGCAGATCCGCCCTTTTCACGAATTGATCTGATTGTCTGCCGAAACATGCTAATCTACCTTCAACGTCCGGTACAGAGGGAAGTGATTGAGCTATTTCATTACGCATTACAGCCCCAAGGTTATTTGCTGCTTGGTACTTCGGAAACTATTGAGAGCACCGAGCTATTCCGCGCCGAGCATAAGGGTAACTGTCTGTTCCAGAAGCGTAACGTACCGGTACCGGAGCTGCACCTGCCGGTCTTTCCCCAAGCATCTAAAAAAATAGCTGGCCAGCCAGCGGCGGAGTCGAAGCAACCCGATCTGGGCTTTGGGGCGCTACATCAGCAGACGGTAGAGCGATTTGCCCCTCCCAGCTTGCTGGTGAGTCCGGATGATAAGGTAGTTCATCTTTCCGAACGGGTGGGGCGCTACTTAGTGCTTTCTGGTGGGGAGGCCACCTACTATGTATATAAGCTGGTACGCCAGGAGTTGCAACTGGAGCTACGTCAGGCGCTGCGATTGGCCCAAAAGCAGGGTGAAGCCACCAAAACCAAACCGATCCCCCTGACGCTGGAAGGCCAACCCCGGCTCGTTATCCTTTCGGTGTTTCCCGCTGAGAAAAGCCTGGGAGAAGGGTTCTCAGTAGTGGTTTTCGATGAGCGGGAGCCGCTGGATACGACAAATCTGGCGGACTCACCTCTTTCCAGCGGGGAAGGGGCAGACCATTCGACAAACCAGGAGCTGCAGGCCGAGTTGGAGCGTACTCAGCAGCAATTGCAGGCACTAATTGGAGAATACGAAACGGGCCAGGAGGAAATGAAAGCCTCTAACGAAGAGATGCAGTCGGCCAACGAGGAGCTTCGCTCTACCATGGAGGAGCTGGAAACCAGCAAAGAGGAGCTCCAATCCATGAATGAAGAGCTCGCCACGCTTAACCAGGAGAACCGGCACAAGGTAGCAGAGTTGACCCAGCTATCAGGCGATCTGCAGAATCTGCTGAAGGCCACCGATATTGCTACGCTGTTTCTGGACCGGCAGCTGCGCATTCTGCGCTTCACTCCCCGAGTAAGTGAGTTGTTTAACGTGCGACTGGCCGACCGGGGGCGGCCACTCTCGGATATTACGCACCGCCTGGGTGAACATCAACTGCTAAGGGATGCCCGGCAGGTGTTGGACCAGCTCACACCGGTAGAGCGGGAAGTCCAGGACCAGCAGCAGCGTTGGTTCCTGACCCGGGTGCTGCCTTACCGAAGTATAGATGAGCGGATTGAAGGAGTGGTGCTCACCTTTATTGACATCACCGAGCGTAAGCAGGCCGAGCAGGAACGCGAACAGGCTAAGCAGTATGCCGAGCAGATTGTGGCCTCCATGCCCGAACCACTATTGGTGCTCACCCCCGACCTTCAGGTTCAGACGGCCAACCAGACCTTCTATGATAAATTTCAGGTAGATCAGGCTAGCACAGTTAGCAAAAGGATCTACGACCTGGGTAACCGGCAGTGGGATATTTCGCCGCTGCGCAAACTACTGGAAGAGGTACTGCCGGAAGATGAACGCTTCTATGATTATGAGATGCAGCACGACTTTGAGCAGATCGGCCTGCGTACTATGCTGATGAGCGGGCGACGGCTGGAAGACTTGCAACTCATCCTGGTCAGTATCAAAGACATTACCGAACGGGTGCAAATGGAAGAAGCCCTTCGGTTGGCTAAAGAAGAAGCCGAGCGGGCGGCTCAGGCTAAGGAAGATTTTCTGGCTCATATGAGCCATGAGATTCGCACGCCACTTAATGCGGTGGTGGGCTTAGCGGATCTTTTGTTACAGCATGACCCCCAGGAAGAACAATTGGAAAATTTACAGACCTTGAAGTTCTCAGCCCATAGCCTGAGGATGCTGGTCAATGATATTCTGGACTTTAGCAAGATCCAGGCCGGCAAGGTGATGGTGGAAGAAACGGAGGTGCTACTTTCTGAAGTGCTACACAGTATACAGAAAGCTCATCAGCTTCAGGCTCACGAGCAGGACACAGAACTCAACATTGTTCTTGATGAGCAGCTTCCGGCCGTGGTGCGTACTGATTCTCTAAAGCTCTCTCAGGTACTGAACAATCTGGTTAGTAACGCGGTCAAGTTTACTCAAGCAGGCGTTGTTACAGTGGATGTATCTTTGGTGAGAAAGCGGGAGGCGCAGTTTTGGTTAAGGTTCTCGGTGCAAGACACAGGGATTGGCATTTCTCAAGACCAGCAAGCCTCCATTTTTGATGCCTTTACCCAGGCTGATATCTCCACAGCCCGGCAGTACGGCGGTACAGGACTGGGTTTATCAATTACTAAATTATTGCTGGAGCTGATGGGTAGCCACATTGAGGTAGAAAGTGAAGAAGGAAAAGGCGCTTACTTCTTTTTTACCTTACGGGTAAGTGAGGGAGCTTTTCAAAAAGAAACTTTGGAGGAAGGATCGGCCGCTCAGGAGGAAACGCTTCGGCAGGCGGTCAACATGAAAAGCCTGCAGGTTTTATTAGTAGAAGATGCCGCCATCAACCGGATGGTACTCAACCAATTTTTACAGGATTGGTGGGATCTTGTTCCGGATGAAGCCGTAGATGGACAGCAAGCGGTGGAGCTGGCTCAGCAAAAGGAGTATGATCTCATTCTGATGGATGTACGTATGCCTTTGATGGACGGCTACCAGGCGGCCCAGGCCATTCGTCAATTACCCGGCTATAAAAAGGTGCCTATCCTGGCCTTAACGGCCGACACAGTTCATGAAGTGAAGAAGCATCCGGAAGCAGCGCTTTTTGCTGATGTCATCACCAAACCTTTTGACTCGCAGGACTTGCGGCAGAAAATGATCCGCTATGCTTCTAAGAGGGTTAGAAAGCCATCTTCTGCGGGCAGAGATAAGAACCAGCCAAAAGGGAGCTCCAGAAAGCCAGCCCCCGGGATACCAATGGCCGGCACTCCGGTGGCCGGCATTCCGGTGGCCGGGAGGTTATCCAAAGGCAAATCAGCGGCTTCTACGGGGGAATTTACTTTGCGAAAGCTGAAGGAGCTGTTGGGAGATGAACGTCAGACAATCAGCGAGTTCTTGAAACAGGCCCTCAAGAGCTTTACCGAATTTGAATCTTCATTTGCCGGGGCGATGGCGGAAAGAGATACGACTGCTCTAGGTGATTTGAGCCATAAAATGATAGTACTATTCGATACCCTGGAGCTACATAATTTGATGCAATTGGTAGAACACTGCCACCGGTTACTCCAGGAACAGAAAGATTCTGATCAAATAGAGGAAGCTCGTCAAAAGGTAGAAGCGATGGTAATTCAGGTGACTCACTTTTTAAAGCAGTCGCAAGAAAATCTTCAGGATAGGTGAGCATGGCTGCTTCCCTAAAACATTGGACAGTTACGTAGGAAGTTTGACCTTTGGATCATCTCGTTTTTTCAGATCTGATCAAGAGTGGGCAAAAAGTTCGCCGCATATTCTTCTAGCTGGTGGGCCAGGATTTGCAAGGCTTGGGCTTCAAACAGAAGATGGCCAGCCAGCCCGGTTTTTCTATTCTTCAACGTACCCAACAGGCAGGATGAAATAAGCGGGGCATACTCCCGATGGAAAAGATACGGTTGGTTGGCTTGGGTATCTTCTATAATAGATCTGATTTGCGGGGTCAAATGGGATACATCTCGGTGCTGCGTAAATTCATGTCGAATAATTTGAATCCCCACACATTTCACGGTTTGTGCTCCGGGAAACCTGATTCGTTGTTCTTGCCCGCGGGTACAAGCATAGGCGATGAATTGCCCAGCCTTGACCTGATGCTGAAGTCGACCGGAGATACCAGAGTGGGAAAACCCGCCCTGCAGACAATACAAAAAACGTAAGGGATGATACTGTTCAATATCAAACAAAATATCCAGATCTTCTTCCAATTGCATGTCCAGATAAAAACATCCCAGCCCATGAGGAAAGTCCATCGCCCGGAAACGGCTGGTATAATTGGGCGTACTGATCTTGAGCATACCCGGCTGATGAACCAGGTAATCCTGATCTAATTGCTGGTCCAACAGGGTCATGAGATCCTGCAGGAAGTATGATTCTAGATGTATCTCCATGAGAAAAGCTAAAAGGTGAAAATTCCTTAAGGATACATTCCTTAGGATAAGATGGGGCAAGTGGAAGGTATTCGCTCTTGTTACTTTAAATAGTAGAAAACCCGATAAGAAACGGAGACAGTACTGCCTATCATGTAACCCTAAAGTTAAACTATCAATTTCCTTTAAATAGCTTGTCTCGGTAACTAAAATGCCTCTACAAGAAGCTTATTTTTCCTTTTTTAAGAGGTTTTGCTGAAATTGCTTAGGAAACATGCCAAATCGTTCTTTGAATTTGGTAGCAAAATGGCTTTTGTTGGTGTATCCGATTCGCTGAGCCACCTGGCCTACATTCCACTGGTCTTCGGCCAGCAGCACCTTGGCCAGGTTAAGTCGCTCTTGCCGGATATGATGGTAGATGGTGGTGTGAAACAACTGTTTATATCCTTTTTTCAGCTTCAGTTCGTTAATTCCAATGATGCGAGCCAGCTCTTTGATAGAAGGTGGATTTTGTAAACGTTCCATAACGATTTTCTTTGCTTTTAATAGCACTTCTTCGTCATGTTCCCGAAGCATAACCTGTTCGGAACTGGGCTTCTGATCCTCACTATATTGGCTGAGCACCAATGACAAAAGCTCTAGTACTTTAGATTCCAGAAATGTGCGCAAGATGAGCCCCTGATACGTGGTTTGCTGAATTTGATTTAGACACTCGGCAGCGCCTATGGTGTAGTATCCGTGGTACAGGAAAGGATAGCGGGCGTCAACATCCCGGAAGGTTTTTTCTAAATGGGGGTGAAGGGTTTCCAAACCGGCATCAATGCGCTTCAGGTAAAAGGATCGGTTAATTTCAATAATGTAAATGGATTGATTAACCTGAGAGTGAAACCGGAAGAACTGATCTACACTGCCAGAACAAGCCGACAAGGAATTCTCCGATGCATTAAGCTGATACTGAATGAGGCGGGCGTTGACTGAGTGAATTAATCTTCCCTTTTGACAAAAAATGAGGCGGAGTGGATGATATTTCAGCTGCTCCAGGTTGATTAGCAGGTCTTCGTTCAAGGTACCGTGAATAGCGATTAAACTGAGTCCGTCATGTAAGCGGTGGGTTTCTATTTTGCCAAAACCTAATCGCTTAGGCACTTGTAGTTTCTGCACATGATCGTTGATCGCCAATGGCACCGAAAGCGCATCAGCGATGGTCTGCATCACTCCTAGTTCGTTATTATTAATTACAGTTATTTCCATACATAAATGACACCCATTTCTTTATAGACCTTGTCTGATATTCTGTTACTCGCCTAATTCTTCCACTCTATCTATATCTATTTCCGGGCTTCCTGGCTAACAAGAAAAAAAAAATAATAATGCTGATCAAGAAAAAAATAATTAACGCTTAATCAGTATCCTGCTACCACATACGTACATTCTGGTGTCTTAAGTTGACAAAATTACCAGTAGAGGTAATAAAATAGTCTCCTGAGGTATATGAAGTGCTGTTCAATCTACCAAACTTGAAGTACTTTCAGTGATAATAACAATACATTCACTGCCACCGGTAATTAATTTTGAGCTCGCCATGTAAATCAGTGGAGGAAGGGATTCTCGATAGGTTGGCTTGGAAAATACAGATAAGTCATTACGGGTGTTTTATTGGGTGATCGGCTGTTTATATTTTCAGTAATCTAGTATTTAGCGTTGTGACTTTACCGTAGGCCTAATGATACTTTATCTGCCAATATGCTTAATTTTTGGGTAGTGTAGCAAATACGTCCCTGTGAGCATAAAAGCAGTAGCGACTGTTCTTTTATCAAACACTTCTGAGATGAAAGATAAAAGATGCCCCTACTGCCTATCCACTAAAGTAGTTAGAAAAGGATGGAATAAAAAACATACTAAACGCCGCTATAAGTGCAAGACTTGTTTAAAACGCTATGTTGAAGATGGGAAAGACTATTTCATTGACCAAGAGAAGATAAACTTGATCAATAGACTGCTACTTGAACGTCTTTCACTACGAGGTATTAGTCGGGCAACCCCTGTATCCCTATGTTGGTTAATGAGTTATATCAAAAAATTGTATAGTAATGTATCTGATGATTTACATTTTAAAGCCATTATGAAAACCCGAAGAGAGCAAGGAAAGTATTATATACGGCTGATAAAAAGCGAATTGGACGAAATGTGGAGTTTTGTTGGCAAACGTGAAAACAAGCGGTGGATCTGGATAGCCCAATGTCGGGAAACTCGCCAGATCATAGCTTTTCATATCGGTAGCAGAGGCAGAGAAGCCGCTAGAGAACTATGGAAGAAAATACCAAAATCCTTGAAAAAATATGGTCTTTTCTACACCGATGATTGGGATGCTTATCAACAGGTATTGCCCGAGGAGAGGCATATTATCTCAGACTATAAAAAGGACACAAACCATGTTGAAAGGTTTAACAATACCCTTAGGCAAAGAGCCAGTAGATTGGTCAGGAAAGCCCTGTCATTCTCTAAAAGTGAGGAAAATCACTATGGAGCTATAAAATATTTTATCGCTCAATATAACTTGAGCTTACAATCTAAAGGGACGACTTTGTAACACTACCAATTTTTGGTGACCGTAAATGTTTTCAGACTTACTGGCGATGATGGTGACTTCACATTTAATCGTCCGCAACCTGGTATAGCGAATTGGAGTAAATTAGTAGGAGTAAAACCTCCTGACGGCAATAGATCAGATGTACGAGCAATAAGCAGGATTTAGCACTGATCTTATCAATAACAAAATTCAACATCTTTCTTTATAGGTAGAAGAAGGATTCCCCATGGTAATTGGGAACCCTAAATGCAGGATAGTAGTAATCTGCTAGCTTATTGCTCTCGTCTTTTTTCTTCGCGCTTAGCCGCTTTGGCCGCTCTCTTTTCTTTGAGATTTTTTTCCGGCGCCTTTTTGTCGCTGTGTTTTTTACCTTCTTTTTCTTTAGACATTTTTTTGGTGATTTTAGATAAAATAATTTTTAACCCAATATTATTCTGGTGTCGGGGTGTCACCCATCAGCTCTCGTTCAAAATACACCCGCTCCTTACGAGAAGGGTCTTTCTGAATGGTGCAGTAGTAAATACGCTTTACATAGCGCCTCACTACTAATTTAAGGGTAGGATCAATTTTGGCATATACAATTGATCCTTCAGGAAAAATATTGTCCATGAACCAAGGTAGGCATAATATAATTGGTATGGTCTGTTTTGATAAATTGTTTTGTAGAAAGTTTGCGGAGTTGGTGCTTCTTTTGACAATAATACACTGATTTGCACACCTCTACAATCGTAACCAGACTTAGATAAAGTGAGCAATTTCCAATATGTAAATGACAAAATTACCTGTAGAAGAAGTAAAATGATTGAAAATAGCCTGTAAGGTAAGAACGAGAACATTCCGGCTGATACTACTGTAGTATTTTCACGGATAGTAGCACTAATTATTAAGCCAGACTATCCAAGTTATGAAAGGCGAATTCAGCGAGTGTTAACCTTTTATGCTGATAATTTTACACTCCTCTTTTTTATTTTTTTATGAAAGTTTCCGCAAAATTTATTGATCAAAACCGATCTGATTTTTTTCCTGTACTCAGGAAGAAAGTTAACCAGTATTTTAAAGAGAACGACATTACCCGTTTTGGCACCGGAGAAATGGTTCTTAAATCTATTATTCTAATCAGCACTTATCTCGGCGCGTACCTGGCCATTTTGCTCTTGCCGGTCAATCCTTGGTTCTTATTACCCCTGACGGTGTTGATGGGAGTAGCCATGGCCGGCATCGGGATGTCGGTGATGCATGATGCTCTGCACGGGTCGTACTCAAAAAGCCCGAGTGTTAACCGCTGGGTGGGATACATTACGTATTTTATCGGGGCCAACCCCTTTGTCTGGAAAGTACAACATAATGTATTTCACCACACGTATACGAACATTCACGGCCTGGATGAAGACATTAAAACCAAAGTTGTCATCCGCTTATCCCGTTATGCTCCCCTTCAGTGGATTCACCGCTACCAGCATGTGTATTCCTTTTTTCTCTATGGTTTTAATACCCTGTTTTTTACCGTTAGCGATCTAGTGAAGTTACTCAATTACCATCGCACGGGCATGATCCGGCGTCAGAAATCAACCCTTCGCATAGAGTTAACCAAATTACTACTAACCAAAGGGGTGTATCTCTTCTTTCTGATAGTGCTACCAGTGATGATTACCCCGCTTCTGTGGTGGCAGGTATTGATCGGCGTCTTTGCGCTGCATGTGACGGCGGGTTATATCGTTACACTGATTTTTCAAATGGCCCATATTGTGGAGGGAGTAGAGCAACCACTGCCGAATGCGGAAGGCAATATTGAGAATGCCTGGGCAATTCATCAGTTGCAGACTACGGCGAATTTTGCCCGGGATAATCGTTTCTTAAATTGGTATATCGGTGGGTTAAACTTTCAGATAGAGCACCACTTGTTTCCTAACATTTGCCACGTACATTACCGCCGGATCGCTCACCTGGTAGAGCAAACGGCTAAAGAATTCCATTTGCAATATCAGGTCATGCCCACCTTTGCCCAGGGGATTCATTCCCATATACAAATGCTTAAATCATTGGGCCATACCCATCATCCGGTAAGCGTCTGATAACATTGTGCCTAGGCATGATCTATTTTTAATATTGATATTTTTTCAAAAACAATCCACTAAATTTTTTCATCTATGAGTAAGTTACATGAGCCTTATCAAGGCAACACAATAGCCCGAGATAGAAATCGGGATTTTATTAAAAGGATTTCCTGGGGAGCGGTTATTGCCGGTTTCCTACTGGCTGTGGTGATCAATCTAACCCTGAACCTGCTGGGTTTAGGCCTGGGGCTGGGATCGATAGATCCTATGGAGCAGAATGCAGTACCTAGTGGTATCGGCATTGGTTCAATTATCTGGTACGTCATCAGCACTATTATATCCTTAGTAGGCGGTGGCTGGGTGGCTGCCCATCTGGCCGGTATTCCTAACCGCTGGGATAGCATCCTGCATGGGTTGCTAAGTTGGTGCTTGTTTACCATCTTCTCTTTTTATCTGCTGACCACAGCGGTAGGGAAAATTATCGGCGTGACAGGTAGCGTAGTAGGGCAGGCCTTTTCTTTAGTAGGACAGGGAGCCAGCGCCGTTGCGCCGGAAGTAGCTGATCTGGCTCAACAAGAGCTTGAGCAGGCCGATATTTCCTTTCAGAGTATTACACAGGAGGCTAAAGAAATACTTCAGCAAACGGACAAAGACGACCTGCAACCGGAGAACATCGAACAACAAGCCGAAGAATCAGGCCAACAGGTCCAAAATACTGCGGATAATCCGGCTCAGCTAGACGAGGTGGTCCAGCGAATCTTTGCCAAGGGCGATAGTATCATCAGTGATGTAGATAAAGAAGCTGTTGTTAATGTGCTGGTGGCCCGAACAGACCAAAGTGAGGCCGAAGCGCAGCAAACCGTTGATCGTTGGGCTACCCAGTACGAACAAGCCCAACAAAAATTTAAGCAGGTGAAGCAACAGGCCGAAACCAAAGCGCGAGAAACAGCCGAAGGAATAGCCTCTGCCGTATCTACTGCGGCCATTGCCGGTTTCATTGGACTGCTGGTGGGAGCCATATCCAGTGGAGCGGGTGGTATGCTGGGAAGACCTAAAGAATCCATCCGGGAAGAAGAGTACGCTTAGAGCCAGGGTAACTTATAATCTCATTTACAATTACTATTTCTATACTTTTTAACATACATACATGAGAACAACTATTTTTTCATATCGTCTATTCTCCACTTTCGCTGTTATCCTAGGAATAACGGTTTTAGGAGCCTGTAACAAACCATTGACCAAGTCTGATGTGCAGGATGACCTAGAGGACGCTCGAGAATCCATGCAGGATGCTCAAGAAGAAACCAAAGAGGCTTATGAGGCCCGAGAACAGTATTCCACTGATTCGCGTGAGACACAGATTAAAGAACTGGAAGAACGAAGCAGCAAGATTGATGACCGGATTAAAGAACTTAAAAAAGTCTCTGATAAATCTTCTAACCAGGCAGCTCAGGGAGATATTGCTTCAGCCGTGGATGAGCTCCAGGATGAAAAAGAAACACTAAATGAAAGAATCACCGAGGTGAAATCGATTGAGTCAGAAGATTGGAGTTCTTCTTATGATGAGATTAACGTGGCTATTAGCAAAATTGAGGGAGAAATTAATAAGCTTTCTCAAAGCCTGGAGAACAACAATTAATAATAATCCCCTTCGCAATACATTGAGCTCGAGGGCAGACTTAAAATGATTCTGAAAGAGACGTTCCATGTTGGACGTTCCACGCGGGACGTTCCACGTTGGACGCTCTCTTAGAATAGTCGGCTATTACAATTTTTTACTTACTTATTGAGCAGGGGTTCTTAAGAAATCTGCTCACGGGAAATAACCACTTTTTAAAAGAAATATAACTATGAAAAAGATAACACAAATCTGCACATATCTGGCACTAGGCTGGATTTTAACCATACCCATCTCTGCCCAGGGGCAAGATCGGGATTCTCGCTTTGGCATTAAAGCCGGAGTTAATTTATCAAATTTTTACAAAGAGTCGTTAGGCAAACAAAATTTACGGCCCGGATTTCAGGCGGGTATCTTTACGGAGCTGGCTGTGGGCGAGTCGTTCAGTATTCAGCCCGAATTACTGTTTACCACGAAGGGAAACCAGATATCCTACGGGGAAGGTGATAACCTCTTTCAGGATCTGTTAGAAGGTGACCCCGAGGCGTTTACCGGAGATGTAGAGACCAACCTGAGCTATATTGAAGTGCCAGTGTTGGCGAAATTTACTATTGGCGAGGTAGTCAACCTGCACGTAGGGCCGTACCTCAGCTACCTATTGGATGCCAGCACCCAGGTCAACGGAACATTGGAAGACCGCCTGAGTGAGTTAGACCGAAAAGGCTTTAATACCTGGGATTATGGCATCGCCGCCGGCATCGGAGTAGACCTGAACCTGGTAACCATAGGGTTTCGCTATGACTTAGGCTTAAGTGGAATTACGGAAGATACCGTTTGGGAAGGCTTGATCAATGATAGAAAAAATCAAGCATTGCAGTTCTATGTGGGAGTAGGACTATAAGACGAAAAACGACCCACAACGGGTATATTCGCTATCCTAACTTCACAAATGATGAAAATTACCACGCAGCAAGAAGTCCGTCTTGCCATTTTTAACAAGCTGAAGAAGATCACCAAAACAGGGTATCCTTATATTTATAGCATTATCCAGACTCAGGAAGGACACCAAGTCGTAGAACAGGAAATCCTGAGGTTTGTCTCTCAGTATTCAACCAGTCTGGACAGTGCGATCTCAAAACTAGAAAGCAATTATGCCTACATCGACTCTTTTCTGGTCAAATCAACTGATTTGAGTGAGGGCCAGATTCATTGAGTATTTACTTAAGGGGTAGGGTGAAAGAAAAATCGGTGATATCGAGGTAGATCAACGGAGAGGTGCTGTCAACGCTGACATAGGTTAACGTCCTGTAAAATACGCCATACCAGATTTGGTGTGAGTAGACAATGAACAAACACACTTTTAAGTGACATATATGGAAACCAACCGTTTGAATGAAATACAGAAGTTTGGGCAAAGCGTCTGGTTAGACAACTTGAGCCGAAAAATTCTGGATTCTGGCGAACTGGAAAGGCTGATCAAGGATACGGGTATCCGGGGGCTAACCTCTAACCCGGCTATTTTCGAGAAGGCCATCAGCGCGGGGGATTATTACGATCAGGATATTGAAAAATACGCGAAGGAAGGCCTGGACAGCCGGGCGATCTTTGAGAAACTCGCGGTGAATGACATCCAGCGA
The DNA here is from genome assembly GCF_022458895.1 of Roseihalotalea indica. Next base: position 642,695 of record NZ_JAINFL010000005.1, read on the forward strand.
GCTGCGGACCTGTTCCACCCCTTGTACGAAAGCACGAAGGGAAAAGATGGCTATGTGAGCCTGGAAGTCCCCCCGGACCTGGTGCATGATACCGAAGCTACCGTAGAAGAAGCCCGAAAGCTCTGGGCCATGGTAGAACGACCCAATGTGATGATCAAAGTACCCGGTACGCCGGAAGGTCTGCCCGCCATTACCCAACTCATTGCCGAAGGCATCAACATCAACGTTACCCTGCTTTTCAGCGTCGAGCGTTACCGGGCAGTAGCCGAAGCGTATCTGGACGGCCTGGAGCTGCGCCTCAATAATAACCAGCCGATTGATCATATCGCTTCGGTGGCCAGCTTCTTTCTAAGCCGTATTGACGTACTGGTAGATCCTATGTTGCAGGATATCATCGAGACCAATTCGGAACGGGCCGCGAAGGCTTCTTACGCACTGGGAGAAGTAGCATTGGCCAATGCGAAAAAGGCGTATCAGATATTTGAAGAGGTGTTTGACAGCAATCGGTATAGTAGCCTGGCAGAACAGGGGGCTAACAAACAACGGGTGTTATGGGCCAGCACCGGCAACAAAAATCCAGACTATGATGCCCTGAAATACGTAACCCCCCTGATTGGGCCGGGTACGGTCAATACCATGCCGGACAGTACGCTGGAAGAGACCGCAAAAAACATTCAACCAACGGAAACGCTAACTGCTGACATGGCTCATTTTGATAAAGTATGGAAGAGCCTACCCGAACTAGGTATTGATATAGAAGATGTGGCGGTTCAGCTCGAGAAAGAAGGTGCAGAGAAGTTTCAAGAGCCTTTCCAAAAGCTGTTAGATGCCATTGAAGAACAGCGAAAAGCACAGGTTTAGTATCTTTTGGTTCGGCAGATGATTTCAGAAATGATTGAAGCTCGGTAATCCCAACCCGAAGAACTGCTGATTAGGGTATTCAGAACAATTTCTAGGCTCCGAAGTTTGAATCATATTGTTTATATCGAAAGCTCAAAGCACGTTTTGGGTCAGGTATAGGCAGTCGTATTACTACTAATTTTTTCTATAGATATATTCATTTCAGTTATGAGCGACAGCCTGTTAATCGTCACCACCAGCATCATCATACTTCTTATACTTCTGCTTTTAGCCTATTTCCTGCGAAGAAATACGGAAATTACCGTCGAAGGAGATACGCTGGTTTTAACCAAACCATTCAAAAGCAAAAAGACGGAGATTGATCTGGAAGAAGAATTGGATCACTGGAGCACTCAGCAGCTTCGGCTTATTTTGTGGGGCGGGGTTATTCATGGGGTTGGCATGAGGTTTAAGAGTGGCAAACAACTGAGTGTCACCTCTCGATTCAATCAAGAGACCTATCAGAGACTCTACCAATTACTGGAATCTAAATTTCAGGAAAGAAAGGTTTCCGCTTTCTGAAAACATGTCAAATTTTTCTCATCAATATTGACTTGGCTTATCCTATGCTAAGGGTATAACCCACATGATAGATCTTCTCAAAAAGATCCGTCGATGATTGATCCTGACCTTGCAGGATAGGTTCGGGAAAGGTAGCGTAAATACATACAAAGCCCGCCCAGATCAGCCCAATCCAGCTTATAATCATTAGGAAAATAATCGTCAGTCCTACGTAATTGAACAGGGAGCTTTGTCCATTCTTGCCGGTTAAGTGGAAAAACAACGGGAAGGTGCCATTAGTTGCTTTCTAAGATAATGGTCCTTCTACTGAGGGAATATAGGCGGTCACCGCAAAATCTTTGAAGATCGCGAATTCATCCGACCGAGCGTCCTGCGTATGATAAAGCACTTCCAGTTTTCCCGTCCAGACGTTTAGTTAGATAACAAGCGGTATCAGTTTCAGGTGTATTTTCCTGTCTTAAATATGCTAAGTGAGCGCATGAATTCCTGGGTCTCAGGGGAGCTTCACTCATCATTAAATAGATTCTCCATTTAGAAGTTAAACTCCTAATGAAGGCGAGTCTACGATAAATGTGGCAGGCCAGGATAATAAACGAGCACGTAGGAACCAATCTGAAACGAAACAAGGTTTACTTCTTGTAAAGAAGCCATTTTTTAAACTTCAACGTTAAGTTGAAGCTTGCTGCTTTCCACTCCACCTCATTTTTTAATCTGCTACCCATGAAAATTTCTTATATCTCCACGTATTTACCCCGGGAATGTGGTATCGCGACATTTAACGACAATGTAGAGCGAGCCGTAAGTGCCAATTACGCTGATGTCACACTCAGGAAACACAGCTTTGGCATTGCCGTCAATGACTCGGAAGATGCAGATACCTATGATTATCCCGATCATGTGAAATTTGTCATCCGGCAAAACCAGCAGAAAGACTACATCCAGGCCGCTACGCTTATCAATACCAGCGATGTCAGCGCAGTGATCATGGAGCATGAGTTTGGTATCTACGGCGGGGAGAGTGGTATTTACGTGCTTCCCCTAATCCACCGGCTGGAAAAACCTTTGTTTTCCGTACTACACACCGTACTTAAGGAACCATCCTACACCCAGAAACTCATCATCCAGGATATTGCCGAACGCTCGGCCAAACTGATCGTGATGAGCCGGAGAGGAATCGAGTTTCTTATTAATATTTATGGTATTGCTCCTGAAAAGATCCAATATATTGAGCACGGGGTTCCTGACCTGGAAGCTCCGGTGGTGAATCCATTGAAAAAGGTATTACCGTTCCGAAATCATCGGGTACTACTTACGTTTGGCTTACTTAGCCGAAACAAAGGATTGGAGACGGTGATCCGGGCGCTGCCTAGTGTAGTTGAGCAGCATCCGGATGTGATGTATGTGATTCTGGGTAAGACCCACCCGGGCATTGTACGTGCTTCGGGCGAGGAATACCGGGATCATCTGAAACGTCTGGCAGTTCGATTAAAGGTAGACAAGCATCTAACCTTTATCAATAAATTTGTCTCCGAAGCGGAGCTCATGGATTATTTGTCGGCAGCAGAGATCTATATCACTCCTTATCTCAATGAGAACCAGATTACGAGTGGCACCTTGTCTTATGCCGTAGGTGCCGGAGCGGCGGTAGTGTCTACTCCCTACTGGCACGCGCTGGAGTTGCTGGACGAGGAGCGAGGGCGGTTGGTTAAATTTAAGGACGAAGACTCGCTGGCTAAAACGGTGAACGAACTTCTGGATCAGCCCGAGGAGTTGAAGGCCCTGAAGCAGCGGGCTTATCAGTACGGTTTGCACTTACGATGGCCGCGGATTGGAGCGGATTATATCCGAACTATTCATGAATTTATCGAGGAGAAGGCCTTTGTTAAAAAAGAAATTCGCCAGATCGTTGATACGGACAGAATCCCTGAGTTCAGCCTGACCCATGTCGGGCGACTGACAGACGATACCGGCATTGTGCAGCATGCCAAATACGGCATTCCTAACCTGAAGGAAGGTTACTGTCTGGATGATAATGCCCGGGCCTTGATAATGATTCTGATGGCCTACCAGCGCAATAAGAGCCAGGAAGCTCTGGACCTGCTACCTATCTACCTCAGCTTCATTAATTACATGCAACGGGATGACGGTAACTTCCGCAATTTCCTAAGCTTTAGCCGGGGGTACCTGGACGAAGTAGGGTCAGAAGATTCGTTTGGCCGCACGGTATGGGCACTAGGGTATCTGGTGCACTGTGCTCCTAATAGTTCTTATCGGGAATTTGCCGGGGAGCTGTTTTTTCGCTCGGTACCTCATTTCCGGGCATTGCATCATTTACGAGGCATTGCTAACACGATTATCGGCATCAGCTACTATCTGAAAGTACACCCCGATGATGATCAACTTCTCAGAGAGCTAGTGGATTTGACTGTGCCCTTGATGAATGCGTACCGGAAACACCGGGGACCCAACTGGAGCTGGTTCGAGGAAAAGCTGACCTACGACAATGCTATATTGCCGCTGGCATTGCTACACTCCTGTGAAATTACCGGCGATGAAAACGTGAAGCAGGTAGCCATGGAATCATTAGAGTTTCTGGATGATCTCACCATGAAGAGTGGGTTTCTTAATCCGATTGGTAGTTACGGCTGGTACCATCGGGGGGGCGAGGTACCGGTTTTCGATCAGCAGGCGATAGAAACAATGGCTATGGTGCTGATGTACCTCCAGGCATATCAAAGCACGCATCATCCGGAGTACATAGAAAAAATGTTCGTCAGCTTTCAGTGGTTTCTGGGAGAAAACATTCTTCGGGTGCCGTTATACGACCACGAAACGAAAGGCTGTTGCGACGGTTTGCAGGAAACCGCCCTGAATCGGAACCAGGGTGCCGAAAGCACGCTGGCTTATCTGATCTCTCACCTTACTGTGCTGAAAGGCCTGGAGGTAGAGCACGAATATATCCCGGTAGATCAGGTAGAACCGGTTCTCTGATATGAGAGTCGCCATATTAGCCCCGGTAGCCTGGCGCACTCCGCCCCGGCACTACGGCCCCTGGGAGCAGGTAGCATCTAACGTGGCGGAAGGGCTGGTAAAGGCCGGCATAGAGGTAACCCTTTTTGCTACGGCCGACTCCATTACCGCCGCTAAACTGGAAGCAGTTGTTTGTACCGGATACGAAGAAGACCGAACCCAGGATGCTAAAGTGGCCGAATGCCTGCACATCAGCCATCTGATGGAAAAAGCCCATCAGTTTGATATCATTCACAATCATTTCGACTTTTTACCACTTACCTACTCCGGCCTGGTCGCAACCCCGGTACTCACCACCATTCATGGATTCTCATCGGCTCGCATTATGCCGGTATACCGGAAGTACAATGCCACGACCCACTACGTGTCCATCAGCGATAGCGACCGTAGCCCGGAACTGGATTACCTGGCCACAGTTTACAATGGCCTGCGGGTAGATGATTTTGATTTTACCGAGCAGCCCGAGGAGTACCTGTTGTTTTTTGGCCGAATTCATCCGCACAAAGGTACGGCCGAAGCCATTCAGATTGCGCTGCGGAGTAACCGGAAGCTGCTCATCGCCGGTATCATCCAGGATCAGGCATACTTTGACGAAAAGGTAAAGCCTTTTATTGGTGATCAAATTGAGTTTCTGGGCGCAGCCGGACCGGAAAAGCGGTGTGAACTGCTGGGCAACGCTTCGGCGCTACTGCACCCCATCAGCTTCGACGAACCCTTTGGGCTGAGTGTAGCCGAAGCCATGCTGTGCGGCACGCCCGTTATTGCCTTTATGCGGGGCGCTATGCCAGAACTCATTCAGCACGAACAAACCGGATTTCTGGTCAATACCGTGGACGAGGCGGTTGAGACAGTTCATCAGATTAGTCAGATTAGTCGCCCCCATTGCCGGGAATGGGCGATGTCAAGGTTTTCTCAGGAAAAAATGGTAGCTGATTATCGGTACGTTTATCAGCAGATTCTACACCGATGATGACTGGTTGTAAAGCTTATCCAGCAGGGAGTTGAGATTGACCGAAGCAAAGGACGAACAGTAGTCCGACAGACCGTACGGAATTATTAACTCTCCGTTGTGAATGATGGAGCCACAGGAGTACAATACATTAGGCACATAGCCTTCCCGTTCTTCTTTGTTAGGAATGAGCAATGGCTCTTCCAGATGTCCTATCTCTACGGTAGGGTCGTCCAGTTGTAGCAGGCTTGCCCCAATACAGTATCGGCGCATCGGACCTACACCATGCGTGATGAGCAACCAGCCATACTCAGTCTCAATGGGAGAACCGCAATTACCCCCCTGTACCAACTCCCAGGGGTGTTTAGGCTGCTGTATCTTGATTGGATTTTCCCACATGTTAATATTGTCGGAGTACATAATGTAGTTGTTCCAACCATCATTGCGGGATGCCATCACAAACTTACCGTTTATCTTCCGGGGGAAAAGCGCAAAGTTCTTGTTCTGTGCCCCGGCACCGTACAGTGGCATGATGTTGAAGTTGTAAAAATCGTGGGTCTTAAGCAGTTTCGGCACTATAATCTCACCATCGTAGGCAGTATAGGTGGCAAAATACGCGATGCTGCCATCATCTTCGGTAAAGCGGACAAAGCGGGCATCTTCGATACCTTTACGCTCAAATTCAGAGATGGGAAAGATCACCCGGTCAGAAATATCGGTATCCAACGAAAAGGCAATCTCGTAGTAGGAGTCAGCCAGCCACAGTACTTTCTCGTATTCCGGATGCTTGGACTCATCGGTCTGGGCTTTTTTCTTGTTTAGAATCAGCTTCTTCAGGATGTTATAATCAAAATGCTCATCCAACTGATCAGAAACTTCCTTCAGCACTTGTTCTTCTATCTGACCACTAAATGCATTATCAAAGAATATTCTTTTTTCGTAGGGAGTGCTATGAATGATGTCTGCCTCATCCACGTAATTGCCTACCGGTATTACGCTGATGTTATGATCTTTGTCGAGTAAGGCTTTGCGAAAGGCTATGGAAGAAATGTGCCCTTCCCCCACCGCCCGAAAGCTCATAATCACTCGTTTCTGACCTTCTTCCAGTTCGGTCTGGTCCGGGTCTTCCACCATAGAAGGGTTAAAAAATGCCGCTGATTCGATAGAATATTCATGCGTAAAGAACGAACCGATCAATAATTTTCGGTAAGAACTTAATAGTTCATAGTCTATATCCATATCAGCAAAAATTGGCTTCAGGCGGTTGCAGTGCCGGTATAGTACTTTCGTGATGTTTCGGTGTCTTTTAGAATACTCCTGAAGGATTGGGGAGATAATACTAAAAACTTTCTGGTCACTGAGTTCCATTACTTCTTTGATCACCTGCTTGGCTCGTTCTTCGCCGTTGAAAAAAAAGCGAGCAATCACCCGTTTGGCATCAGGATATACCTTTTCATTTTTTCTTTCTATCGTAAGTCTCATAATAGGGGGGGAGAGGGGGCGGAAATTAAAGGCAAGGAGGAGTATGTATAAGAGAAAGGTAGGAAAGCCAAGTTTTGATAGTAGCTAGCAAACTTTTTGTCTGCTTAACCCTAGTTGCCTTTGCATACTGCTTGCTTCTCAATATGTATTGTTGATATTGCCAGAAATGAAGGTTGCACTCAATGATGGTACAATCAGTTGAATAAACTCTTGAAAATAAAAAAAACATGCCACGGCAGCATGTTTAAATCAGGTAACGCGATGGCATTATTTGCTAAATAACTTTCACATTCACGGCATTCATTCCTTTCTTGCCGGGCTCTTCCTCATACTCTACTTCGTCATTTTCTTGTATATCCTCGGTTAGTCCTGATTCATGCACAAAAATGTCATCTCCTGAATCAATAGGTTTGATAAAGCCAAAGCCTTTTTCAAGATTAAAAAATTTCACAGTACCTTTTTTCATAAGTGTATATTAAAAGTGTAATACTGTTTAACCGGCAATTGTAATAGGGCGTTCCATACCAGACTGTTTATTTTGGGTGTTTGTCGGCACGGCCGCTTTAGGGCCGTTGGAGCAAGTAAAACACGTATCCTGAACTTGGAAGTCTTTACTAAAACTAATCCAAACACGCTGATTTAGTGCGAATAAGCTGAGGTGAAAATAAGTTCTAAAATAAAAGGCAAGGATGACCGCAGGTTCGCTTACTCCTAGGAAATCGCTCACATTTCCAACATGTACTTTTAGATATACATGCACGAATTAGCTTCTCTCCAAAGGCAAACTTTAAGACTTTATAAAAGAGCCCAAACGGAACTAAACAATATTTGCATAATACATGGTCTAATTGCAAAATGGTTCATGATTTAAGGGGGGCAGATTTTAATCCTCTCACCCCGACTACGTACTCATCAGAATTTACCAAAACTCTTTAAACATACTACTGGTAAGCAGGCTGAGCCAGTGGGCGCAGTCCGGGATTACGAATGGGCTATCTGTTCAGTTAAAGCTGTGTGGTGCTAATTAAGCCAGGCACTGGGCTTGTGCAGATTTATTTTGAAAATACTGATCTAATTTGCCTATTTGCGCTGTAAACGATACGTAACACACAACTTTACTTGTAGATGAATAGAAGAACATTTATGCAGCACTCGGCATTGTTTGGTGCTGGGGCGCTTGTCCGGCCTTTTTCCGTTGCCAGAACCAAAGATTTTCCGGAGGTGCGGGTGCCCGCCAGCGAGCGCAACTTTCAGAGCAAAGCCATTGAAGCAGCTATTCAGGAATTTAATAAGAATGTGGACGATGAGGAACTAGGCTGGCTGTTTAATAACTGCTTTCCGAACACGCTGGATACCACTGTTACCTTTACCACCGAAAACGGTCAACCCGATACCTATATCATCACCGGTGATATTGACGCGATGTGGTTGCGGGATAGTACCGCCCAGGTATGGCCGTATATGGAGTTTATCGGTGAAGATGATCAGCTAAAGCAACTGATTGCCGGAGTAATCAACCGTCAGACTCAGTATATTCTTAAAGATCCGTATGCTAATGCCTTCTACGATGATCCGGAAAAGCGAGGGGAATGGAGTAGCGATGGCACCGACATGAAGCCGGGCGTGCACGAGCGCAAGTGGGAGATCGACTCTCTATGTTATCCTATCCGTCTGTCCTATCACTACTGGAAAGCTACCGGCGATACCACTCCATTCAACGATCAGTGGAAACAAGCCATTCAGTCGGTATTGCGGGTGTTTCGCGATCAGCAGAAGAAAGATGACCGGGGAGCGTATGAGTTTCAGCGTACCACCCCCCGGGGCACCGATACTCAGCCGATGATGGGGCACGGCTATCCGGTGAATCCGGTGGGGCTCATTTGCTCGGCGTTTCGCCCTAGTGATGATGCTACCGTATTCCAGTTTCTGATTCCTTCTAATTTCTTTGCAGTAGTGAGCTTGAAGCAGGCGGCAGAAATGATGGAAGCATTAAACGGTGACCAGGGTATCGTAGAGGATCTAACCAGCCTGAGTGAGGAGGTAGCCCAGGCCATCCAGGATTATGCTATTGTGGAGCATCCGGAACACGGGCAGATATACGCTTACGAAATAGATGGCTTCGGAGCTCGCCTGCTGATGGATGATGCCAACATCCCCAGCCTGTTGTCATTGCCTTACCTGGGTGCGGTAGCCGCATCCGATGAAATCTACCAGAATACCCGAAATTTTGTGTGGTCTACCGACAATCCTTTTTTCTTCCGGGGAAAAGCGGCTGAAGGCATTGGCGGGCCGCATATTGGGGTGGATATGGTATGGCCGATGAGCATTACCATGCGCGGACTAACCAGTACGGATACGAAGGAAATCAAAGCCTGCGTGCAGGCACTGAAGGCCACGCACGGAGACACTGGCTTCATGCATGAATCTTTCCATAAGGATGATCCGAAAAACTTCACGCGTTCCTGGTTTGCCTGGGCCAATACCCTGTTCGGAGAGTTTCTCTGGAAAACCTATCAGGAGCATCCCGAATTGCTGACGTAATCATATCGTCATTTTCTAAAGCTTTTTACTAAGGATATTCAAATTTATTTTGACGGATAACCAGGAAGCGGTTGGCAGGGGCAGGTCCCCTGTACAGCCTCCTGCTGACTACCTTCTGAATGATTCTGTTAATTCGTTTTGTTTGTACTTAGTTGCTGTTAGATCTTATATAGTTAATGACATTACTTCGTGCAGAAAGAAATTGCATAATTAGGGGCTAACGCTGGGTTTAGGATATCATCAATCCACTTGTCAGCCCAATCTAGCTTCTCAGCCAGTTGATGAAAGGTGCCATCCACTAATTGCCG
>NZ_JAINFL010000050.1 GCF_022458895.1 Roseihalotalea indica
CCCCAGATATCTTTGGAAAATTTACGACTGGCTTCGCTCAACTCAATACCCTCGGCCTGCATTCCGGCCCGGCGGCAAGCTTCTACAAAGTGACCAGCTCCCGACCCTACATCCAGAATCTTTTTGGGAGCCCGCCCGTGTACCTGTTGATACACCTTCACCATCCAGTCGCACCAGGGCACGGCAATGGCATTGAGCCTCGACTCTGCACTTTTCTTATCGGTGTAGGTGGCCGCATAGTTGACATCACTCAGGTAGAACTCATGAATAGCATTAGGAGATGGGCGGTTGATCACATAGGCATGGGTACAGTGCTGGCAGGTGACATATTCAGCCCCGTAAATGGTGACCTGATGCTGGGTTTTTTCTGAAGAAGTACCGCAGACCGGGCAAGCTTCTACCGGGGCTTTGTCCGGCTGATTGTACACCTCGGTGCGGGATTGTTGAAAATAGGCCAGTTGCTGGGTGATGTTTTCCACTACGTTTTTCTTCAGTTTCAGCAGGTTGGTCTTTTTCCCCAAATACGTTTGCATGGGAAAGGCCTGTTGTTGCTCACCCTGGGTGCGAATCCAGGTTTCCTGGCTTTGCGGGGTTTGGGTAGGGGCGAGAGAATCTTGTCGGTACCATTTCATAAGTAGAAGCAATAAGTTATGGAATCCAGTGTGGACGGTAAGTGAATAAATGGTTGATCATCAATGAGTAAGGCATTGCTTACTGAGGTTAATCTAAAAGCTGCCAGGAAAGTTTCTGATGAGCCCGCACATCGGTGTTAAGTGTTTTTCCGAC
>NZ_JAINFL010000051.1 GCF_022458895.1 Roseihalotalea indica
GGATAGCCTGTTAAATGCAGAGAAGCTTCGGGAGATAGTTCGGCTGGAGAACCGGTATGCTCTGGCCCAGAAAGATCAGGAGCTGCTCTTGCAACAACAGTCCCTGACCCTGATGCAGCAGGAAGCGCATATGCAGGCGTGGCTGCGGAATGGTCTGCTGCTGGGCCTGGCCGCCGTGCTGTTCATCGGCTACCTGGTGGTGAGCCGACAGCGCCTCAAAATCAAAAAGAACCAGGAGGTGCTGACCAAGAACCGGCAGATCTTTACCACGCAGCAGGCCCTGGCACAGGCCGAAGTGGAAAATGCCCAGCTAAAACAGCAGGAGTTGCTTCAGCAGTTGGAGTACAAGAACAAAGAGCTGACCAGCTATACGATCAACTTCATTCAGAAGAACGAGTTGATGGAAGAGTTGCAGACGGGCATCCAGCAGTTGAAGCGTCATAGCAAGGCGGAGGTGAGGCAGCAGCTGAACACGCTGAGTCGGCTGGTGGATCAGAATCTGCATATAGACCGGGAGTGGGAAGACTTCAAGCGTCATTTTGAGGAGGTACATAAGGATTTCTTCACACATTTGAAGAGTCGGTGCCCGGAGTTATCGGCCAATGAGCTAAAGCTGTGTGCGTTGCTGAAGCTAAACATGAGCATGAAGGAGATGGCCGGGGTGTTGGGCATCTCCCCGGATAGTGTGAAGACGGCTCGGTACCGGTTACGCAAGAAGCTGGGGCTGGATCGGGAAGAGGGGTTGGTGGATTATATCCTCCACATTGAGCACGATGC
>NZ_JAINFL010000052.1 GCF_022458895.1 Roseihalotalea indica
GCCGTCTACACGCTGGAACCTGCCAAACCGTTTGATCAGTATGCCAACGGCGAAGTACTGGCCTCGGCCACAGATGATGATGGATTGATCGTATCAGCCAGCGTAGTGTCGGGAACTCTTCCGGCAGGGACAACCCTGAATAGTGATGGCAGTGTCACCGTCAGTGATGCCGGACTGCTCACCGCTGGGGTGAATGTGGTCGTGATCAGGACGGAGGATGAAAATGGAGGTACCACTGAGAGCACGATCGGACTAGTGATTGACGCTACTGGCCCCGTGGATGTAGAAGCGGTCTATACGGTAAATCCGGCCAAGCCGATTGAGGAATATGTAAATGGTGAAATAATTGCTACCGTAAGTGACAATGATGGTGCGATCACCTCATCGGTTGTTACCGCAGGGGCATTACCCGCCGGCATGAGTCTGAGTGCTAATGGTACAATTAGTGTCACTGATGAGAGTCAACTTGCTGCCGGATCAACCAGCATTCTTATCACAACCACGGACATTTTGGGTGGCACCACCCTTTCTAATGTCACCATCGTAATTAATCCTCTGGATATTGAAGCCATTTATACTACCAATCCCCCTCAAAAGGTCAGTGAGTATTCCGATGATGACATTTTGGCCACGGCAACTGACGCGAATGGAGCTATTGTAGCGGCAGCCGTCAGCAGCGGCAGTTTACCTGCGGGGGTTACCCTGGAAAATGACGGTACCATCAAAGTGACGGAT
>NZ_JAINFL010000053.1 GCF_022458895.1 Roseihalotalea indica
GTTGTGGCTCATAAAATGGAGAAGAGAAGTAAAAGATATGTCTTGAAACATAGTTTTCCATTTGTTGAATACAGCGGCATGGGAACATTTCTCTTTTTACTGGGAATTTCCATTACAAGCTACATTCAAGAAAATTCAATAGAATGGATTTTACTTATTCTTGCTTCTAGCATAGCATTAGGGTTGACGTATTGGCTGACCAATTCAAGAAATAGAACCTTAATTTTTTATAGTGATTACATCAAGATAAAACCTGCCCTAAAGGGTTCGTTCAACGTGCAACTGGAAGATATAGAGGGATATCAATTAAAGGAAACTTATTCTCGAACAGGATTAGTGTACCATGTTCAGGTAGTTACCCGAGATGAAAAGAAATTAGAATTTATTAAAGATGCATATTCTGAATATGAGAAATTGCCGAGATACTTAAAATTATTTGGGGTTAAGTATTTGGGAAGAACTGAGATTAAATGGAAACACAAACATCTTTACGCCAGAATTGGAGTCTACTCATCAATTATTGCTGGGATTCTTTTTGTACTGGTTCAGCTAATGAAATTGATGAAGTAACGAGCCACAACATGGCGCAGTCGCTAGCTTAATATCTATCAGCTAGCACGTTAGTTTCGCCAAGCACGGAAATTGACACACGAAAGTGAAACACCAAACAAACCCAGCCAGCGTCTCGCGCTAATAGTTG
>NZ_JAINFL010000054.1 GCF_022458895.1 Roseihalotalea indica
TAACCTGCTGACCGGAAACAGTGCGCTCTGGAAAACAAGGCTGTTTACAGCATACCAGAGTAGTTGGTATAAAGAGGATTTGCCCGGGTGATACCAGGAATTGTCGTACTGATCTAAAACCGTTTTGAGCATCAGGATACTTGACAAGTTTGTAAAATATTATCGTAGCGCAATGCGCTTTATCACCCGTTTTCCATTCAACAACCTGATGTACTTAACTCCAAAAAGCTTGACAACCCGATGACTGGAGAATTGAAGTTGATGACAAAAAATTAAATAGCATACAAACAGTATAATCAATAATAATACTGCTGCTGTGGGGTGCAATAAAGAAAACGAGACTACCGCTACCAGAATTAGCAGAACATTCCCAATACCAAGCAGTAAGGTTGCGTTCATGTGACTGAAATTTAGTTTAATCAGCAGGTGATGAATGTGGTTCCGGTCTGGATGAAAAGGCGACTTTCCTCGGCGTATCCGCAGCAGAAATACTCGAAGGACATCAAATAATGCTACGCCAAGCACAGCCACGGCTATGAGCGGCGCATTATGTAAATGGTAGCTACTACTTTCTACCTGACCATTCATTTTAATAAATTGCAGTGCCATGGTGGCGCACAGCATTCCAATGATAAGTGAGCCGGTGTCTCCCAGGAAAAT
>NZ_JAINFL010000055.1 GCF_022458895.1 Roseihalotalea indica
GTTCTCACCTGCGCCTCTAATGCGGCACGGTGCCCTCCCTCATCCCAACCAGCGATGACCAGGCACCAGTTTTTCATACCTGATTGATCCATTGACCACGCCTCAATTAAACTGGCAAGCCCTTTTTTAGGATGGATGCGCCCCAGAAAGAGCAATACTTTTTTATGAGCAGGCACTTGATCTCTCCAGTTGGGCTCAACAGCATCCCGCGTTATATCTGTTGATGGCAGACTAATACCATTGGGAATGATTGCAATAGGATTGGTCAGCCCATACTGACGAATGGCCCTGGCCTCTGACTCACACAGCGCGTGCATACAAGCGGCAGAGTGCAAGTGTTTGTTTTCAAACCAGGTAGCCACCAGCTTCTTTTTCCAGGCTGAGTGTCGTACCGCCCAGGGATCAAGCATACCCCGGGGTGAGATGACATGCGGTGTACGGTATTTTTGATAAAAGCTGAGACTTACTTTCGACAAATACATCCATAAGCACTGGGTGTGTATAACATCCGGTTGCTGCTCCTTTAGCACTCTACGGATATCAGGCGAATACCCAAAATTAGCCGGACCTTTGAGAGCATAGGAAATAGGAGCATATGCGTCATAGGCTTTACTATCCTGTTCAGAGAACTCATC
>NZ_JAINFL010000056.1 GCF_022458895.1 Roseihalotalea indica
GTTCTCACCTGCGCCTCTAATGCGGCACGGTGCCCTCCCTCATCCCAACCAGCGATGACCAGGCACCAGTTTTTCATACCTGATTGATCCATTGACCACGCCTCAATTAAACTGGCAAGCCCTTTTTTAGGATGGATGCGTCCCAGAAAGAGCAATACTTTTTTATGAGCAGGCACTTGATCTCTCCAGTTGGGCTCAACAGCATCCCGCGTTATATCTGTTGATGGCAGATTAATACCATTGGGAATGATTGCAATAGGATTGGTCAGTCCATACTGACGAATGGCCCTGGCCTCTGACTCACACAGCGCGTGCATACAAGCGGCTGAATGCAGGTGGTTATTTTCAAACCAGGTAGCCACCAGCTTCTTTTTCCAGGCTGAGTGTCGTACCGCCCAGGGATCAAGCATCCCCCGGGGTGAGATGACATGCGGTGTACGGTATTTTTGATAAAAACTGAGACTTACTTTCGACAAATACATCCATAAGCACTGAGTGTGTATAACATCCGGTTGCTGCTCCTTTAGCACTCTACGGATATCAGGCGAATACCCAAAATTAGCCGGACCTTTGAGAGCATAGGAAATAGGAGCATATGCGTCATAGGCTTTACTATCCTGTTCAGAGAACTCATC
>NZ_JAINFL010000057.1 GCF_022458895.1 Roseihalotalea indica
TCTGAAAAACAGATGGAAAGCTAATCAGGAAGATGCATTAGCCTGGAAAAAGAATGATCTTCGGCCACTGCCTTTTACCCGAATGGTGAAACCATTGCGGAAGATCGGACAATTTTCAGTAAAAAAACACTTAAATATAGCAGCCTGGACGTCTCTTCTTATTCCACTGTTGCTGCTTATTACATTTTATCAGGGCGGTGAGGTACAGGTTAATTTGCCTTACCTGGAAATTGGACTGGCTGCTATATGTGCCTGGGGCATTGTGACATTCTCTGTTCCTTCCATCGTAAAAATAGCCCGAATAAAACAACTTACTGACAGTCCGAATGCTCGGAGCTCACATATATTACCAACCCCTACGCTAGGCGGAGTGGCTATTTTCGCCGCATTATTAATTAGTTTAACTATCTGGGTAGGAATTGAAGAAATTAACCGGTTGCAGTACATTCTGGGCGCTATCACGATTATCTTTTTTACTGGTTTGAAGGACGATATGCTGGTTATTTCTCCTAGTAAGAAATTTATGGCTCAATTGCTTGCTTCCGGTGTTATTATTCTTGGAGTGCACTTGCAGNTGGAAAGTTTTTACGGAGTGCTGGGCGTTGGAGACCTTGCTAATTGGTTTAGCCTGCCCTTTACACTCTTTGTGTTTGTTCTGATTATCAATGCGTATAACCTGGTAGATGGCATCGATGGGTTAGCCAGTGTGTTGGGGATTGTAGCTTCCTGCTTTTTCGGCGGATGGTTTTTCGTGGCTGGTAATGTTGATTACGCCATTCTGGCGTCTGTAACGCTAGGAGCCCTGGTAGCATTCATGAAATATAATTTCTCTAAAACTCAGAAAATTTTCCTGGGAGACACCGGCTCACTTATCATTGGAATGCTGTGCGCCACCATGGCACTGCAATTTATTAAAATGAATGGTCAGGTAGAAAGTAGTAGCTACCATTTACATAATGCGCCGCTCATAGCCGTGGCTGTGCT
>NZ_JAINFL010000058.1 GCF_022458895.1 Roseihalotalea indica
TGGGTTTCCCCCATTTTAGTAGACGATTGATTAAGCAGCTTTAGCGGAGGATTTCTCCCATTGCTCTTCATAAGCTATCGGACTCTTATATCCAACAGCCGAATGCTTTCTCTGTCGGTTATACCACACTTCTATATATTCAAAAATATCCTGTTTGGCTTCGGCGTGAGTAGTATAACTTTTGCGATACACTAACTCACGTTTCAGCGTAGCAAACCAACTTTCGGTAGGCGCATTGTCATAGCAGTTTCCCCGTCGGCTCATGCTACTTACTATTCCCTTTTGTTGGATAATATTCTGGTAATTATAACTGGCATACTGGCTACCCCGGTCACTATGATGAATAAGCCCTTCGGCTGGATTGCGGGTTGCAATGGCCATCTGTAAGGCATTGATCACTAAGGTGCGCTCCAAGGTTGGGGCCATTGACCAGCCTACGATCCGACGAGAGAACAAATCCAGCACAACAGCCAAATACAGCCACCCTTCCCCAGTCCAGATGTAACTTATATCAGCCGTCCATACTCGGTCAGGTTCATCAGCCTCAAACTGCTGATTTAGTAGATT
>NZ_JAINFL010000059.1 GCF_022458895.1 Roseihalotalea indica
TAACCTGCTGACCGGAAACAGTGCGCTCTGGAAAACAAGGCTGTTTACAGCATACCAGAGTAGTTGGTATAAAGAGGATTTGCCCGGGTGATACCAGGAATTGTCGTACTGATCTAAAACCGTTTTGAGCATCAGGATACCTGTCTTTGAATTTTTGCACAAATTATAGGAGATGCTCAAAATGAAATACCCCGAAAGGTAAAAAAAGGTACGTATGCAGTAAATAGAGGCTTTTAGATTCAAACGAAATGTTGGCTGAATTTGAATTCAGGTCGTTTTTAGAGAAAAAAATACATTGTGATAAAATGGCTTTGTCAAAACGGTTTGTTTAAAAAAAACGCGGTTATTTTGGTTTTCATAAGCTAAAACACCTACTGAGCTTTAAAATTTTTTACCAAGTTAATAAACCACATCGTGAAAATATCCATTATTACTGTAGTCTACAATAATGTAGATACTATAGGTGATTCTATTCAGTCGGTACTAAATCAGGACTATGAAGATATTGAGTATATTGTAGTTGATGGCCAGTCAGATGATGGTA
>NZ_JAINFL010000006.1 GCF_022458895.1 Roseihalotalea indica
ATGAGCATGAAGGAGATGGCCGGGGTGTTGGGCATCTCCCCGGATAGTGTGAAGACGGCTCGGTACCGGTTACGCAAGAAGCTGGGGCTGGATCGGGAAGAGGGGTTGGTGGATTATATCCTCCACATTGAGCACGATGCCCTGCCCACTCGCCAAAAAAACTAGCCGCCTTCCTTTTGATACTATTTATTGTTTAGACTGGGCAATAATGGATATTAGCCTCTGAAGCTTTAAGTGATGCTTATCAATAAGTGGTAAGAAGCTAACATGAATTTTACCAGAAAATCTGGCTGAAAATAAAAATACAAATGCAATGCTCGTAAAAGTAAATGTAACAGGGCACATTTCTTTTTATAGAAAGTTAAAAAACTCAACTAGAGATTAGTGAAGGAGAAGTATGACTAATTTGCGATATAAGGAAGTGAACAAATAGTGTACGATTAAATGTAATCTATTGATAATCAGAAATATAAAAATGATGTGTTAACTGAGTGGGAAAAACGCGATTGGAAATAAATGGTGCTGATAAATAATGAAAGGCCTTCTTGTTCACGTTTCGTCTACTTGAAAAAAAGGCGATGTTCACCAACTGTATACCCTAAAAATTTAGCAGTGTTTGCTCTCATCCGTACATTTGCTACAGCAGTAACTCAAAAAAAGACCCGACGAATACATAGACGTCGGGTCAAACAAATTTCTTCGATAATTCAACTAGTATAAATGTACAATGAACCACCTTGATGGGCTTTGGCAAATAGACAGTCAAGCTTATCATTTCTAAATCCATTTTAAACCACCTAATATCATGAAAACCTTTAAACATACTTTTACCGTTATTGCATTTCTATTACTAGCGATAATATTTCTTTCGTGCAGCGAAGATGACACCGCACCAAATGATCCTGCTGAAACCTCAACCCAAGTACAATTATCCAACGATAGCGAACTGGGTTCTTACCTGGTCAATCAGGAAGGGCGTTCTCTCTATTTCTTCAGCCGCGATGTCAATGGTAGCAGCATTTGTACTGATGGGTGTCTGGATAACTGGCCAGTATTTTTTGATGAAAACCTGGAAATTGACGATGAACTGAACGCCTCTGACTTTGGTAGCTTTACTCGCGCCGATGGGCAAAAACAAAATACTTATAAAGGTTGGCCTCTATACTATTATTCAGGAGATGATACAGCCAACCAAATCAATGGGGATGGTGTGGGCAAAGTCTGGTTTGTAGCCAAGCCTGATTATACGGTGATGCTCGGTAATCAGCTTGTGGAAGGAAATGGAGATGATCCGATCAATTACCTGGTAGATGCGGAAGGGAATAGCCTGTATTATTTTCTGAATGATCAAGAAAATATTAGCAACTGCACGGATGGATGTATTCAAGCATGGCCAGCTTTTCAAAATACAACTGTAGTGCTACCTTCCGCCTTAGAAGAAAGCCGCTTTGGGGTAATTGACCGGCCCGATGGAGGTAAGCAGATGGTCTACGACAGTCAACCTGTTTACTTATATACTCAGGATGCTCTGCGAGGACAGACTAAAGGAGCTTCAGTTCCTAATTGGGCTATTACTCGCGTCGTCTGGTAGTTAGAAGCACATTAACGATAATCGGAGTTAGTACATTTTCGATTATCTGTTCCTGACAATATTATATGCTAGTATTAAAAATAATTGTATCAGAATTATTGTGCCCCTCAGAGCCTTCAACTAGTATCCACTACGGATGCTAGTTGCGGCTCAAATTCCGGCACCGTTTGGGATTAAGTTACTAGTGATGAAGCTACTGCGCTTTTGGATATTTTGAGTCTTACCAGTTTTTTCATCATTTCATTTCTAGCCATGACATACTGCGGGATTTACAGAACATATTTGAATACACAATGATGAAAGCTATTATCAGACTGTTACAATCGGCACCTCTGCGAGCTATTCTATTATTGGTGGTGTTAATTTGGTGGCTTTCCGGGTGTCAGTCGCCAAGCACCTCAAGTCAACTACAGGCTCCATTATTTGATAATTTGGGTGATTATACACTGGAAGTTACCACTGATTCGGAACTGGCGCAGCGGTTTTTCAATCAGGGGCTTAACCTGGCCTACGGATTCAATCATGAGGAAGCCGCTCGTTCGTTTCGTGAGGCAATCCGGCTGGATTCAACCTTTGCCATGGCTTATTGGGGGGCAGCGCACGTGCTGGGCACCAATTATAATGCTGCTATGGAAGACGATTTGAAAGCTCAGGCTCAACGGTTTACTCAACAGGCAGTCTCTCATATGCATAATGCTTCTGAATGGGAGCAGGGCTTAATTAAAGCATTTACATTTCGGTATAATTATGATAAGACGAACGATCAGTCAGTATTAGATAAGAACTTTGCAAACCAGATGGAAAAATTGCATCGCCGCTTTCCTGATTCAGACGACATTACAGTACTATACGCCGAGTCACTGATGAATCTGCATCCCTGGGATTTGTATACCAAACGAGGTATTGCGAAACCCTGGACTCCTAAGATAGTACATTTGCTAGAGTCGGTGATGGAACATAACCCTGAACATCCCGGAGCAAATCATTTATATATTCATGCAGTAGAGGCTTCTGATCATCCTGAGAGAGGGCTGGCTAGTGCAGACCGGCTGGGTGAGCTGGTCCCCGGAGCAGGGCATCTGGTCCATATGCCTAGTCATATCTATATCCGAACCGGCCATTATCATAAAGGGTCTGAGGTAAATGAGCGAGCAACGGTAGTGGATAGTTTATATCTAGCCGAGTGCCAGCTGCAAGGCATGTACCCCTTGGCTCTTTACCCCCACAATGTTCACTTTCTGGCTGCAACCGCTGCATTAGAGGGAAGAGGCGAACTGTCTATTAACGCAGCCTTCCGCACTGCCATGCACACTGATACAGTAATGATGCGAGAGCCCGGTTGGGAGACGCTTCAGCACTTTATTATGATTCCGCATTACATCCTGGTAAAATTTGCTCAGTGGGATTACATACTTTCGTTACGACAACCCGATGAAGAGCTGATATATCCATTAGGAGTTTGGCACTACGCCAGAGGAATGGCTTTTGCTGGTAAGAACCAACTGAAAAAAGCCCAGGCTGAACTTGTGGCTGTTAAAGAGCTTGCGGTAAAACCTGAAATGAAAGATATCACTATCTGGGAGCTGAATTCAGTAGATCAGCTTTTGGCTATTGCCTGGCGGGTGTTAGAAGCAGAAGTTAACCGTAAACAAGGTGACCGCGCTTCAGCCATAGCCTTGCTGCGTGAAGCGGTAGAGATTGAAGACCAGTTGAATTACAATGAACCGCCGGATTGGTTCTTCTCTGTACGTCACACTTTGGGTGCAGTGTTACTGGAGATTGGTAAGTTTGCTGAGGCAGAAGCCATATACAAAGAGGACCTATTCTTTATTCCGGAAAATGGTTGGGCATTGAATGGGCTTCATCGGAGCTTAATTGCTCAGCATAAAATTCAGGAGGCGGCCGAAGTAAAAAAGCGATTTGAGAAGGCTTGGCAGTATGCTGATATAGAGCTCATATCGTCTGAGGTAAAGCCATTAGCCTACCAGCATATTGGCAGTAATTCTCCGTTTGGCTCCTATTTAGCCCAAGCACCGAACATTGTCTGGTGTGGCCTCGCTAAGAAATAATATTTAGTTTACATAGGTAGTTTCGACGAAAGAGGATGCTCGCGTGAGCACTCTCTTTTTTATTTGGATATTTCCAGGTAACCAGTTTTAGGAGCAGAACCGTCGTTCTTTTCTATCACATAGAAATACGTGCCATCCGGCAGTTGCTTTCCGCCTACATACACCCCGCGGTTTCCTATTCCTTCAAAGCGTACATTGTAGTTATCGTAGTACTGCGCTTCGTATATCAGAGCACCGGCCCGGTTAAATATTTTGACTGTATTGTCAGGGAACAGGTCAATACATTCTATTTCAAAGAAGTCATGCTTACCATCTCCATTCGGGGTCACAGCGTTGTAGACCTGAATATCGGCACCAACATCTGCCGTCCCATAAGAGGTACAGCCATTTTCCCAGATTATTTTCACGGAGAGTGTTCCGGAAGGTAAACCTTTTGTCACATAAGATCCCTCAAAGGGTAAGTTGGCTTCGGGCATGGTCCATTCCACTGAGGCAATCCGAAGTGCTTCATTAGGAATGATTGCAGCTGTACCGTCAGATAATCCGCAGGTAGAAGGCGTCGTCTCAACCCGGAAGGGAGGGGTATAACTGTTATCTTCAATAGTAAATATCGTGGGGGCTGAAACACAACCGGTAACATACTCGGTGGCCGTAACCTGATAGTTGCCTGCCGGTAACTGAGCAATAAATACCATGAGGTCTGATTCATTAATAGATACTAAACTGTCGGGAAGAGGGCTGCCATCCTCATAATACCACAAGAATGTATAATCCTCAGTATTACCATTGACTGATGCGGAAGCCGATCCGTCCGGGTTCACACAGTTCGTCATATGGGAAAGTATTTCAATTTCTGGGGCATCTACTCGGCGTTCACCACGTTCTACTGTGCCAAAAGTTTCAGTCATACAGCCAGTTGTCTGATTAGTTACTTCTACGCGGTAAGTCTGGTCAACCAGATTGTATGCCCGAGGCCCTTCACTGATAATGTTATCGTTCTGGTCGTACCAGAGGTAATCATAGCCTACGGTTTGCCCGTTTACGCTGGCATACAGAACACCGTTAGCCAACAATGGGTCACAACTAGAGTAATACTCTTCCATTTCCACCTTTACCAACGGCAGAGTAGAGGCATCAATTACGGTTACTGTTACCGGATCAGATACGCAGGTATTGGTTTGCAGTTCGGTAGCGGTCACTGTGTAATTGCCCGGAAGCAGCCCTGCCCACACCTGCCCGCTGAAGTCAGGCTGGCTTTTGATAGAGTCACCCACGTACCAGTCGTAACGATAGTCACCGGTGGTGATCGGTTCCGCTTTTACTAACCCATTGGCCTTCGCCGGGTCACACACCGTAGAGGCATTGGCACTGGCAGTAATCACAGGAATGGTAATATCCTCGGGTATAAAAAACGTTTCGATGGTGCTGCACTGGGTGCGCTCATTGTTAACCAATACGGTATAAAAGCCTGATGGTAAGCTATCTACTGCTGATAATTTTTCCAGTACAAGCTCGGTTTGAGGGCTAGTTGTCTGGCCGGCGAACCACCGATATTGATAGGTATCGTAACTACCGTCTGCTTCAGCTACTTGTAAGGCAATAGCTCCTGTAGCTATTTTCGTAGTATCACAACTGATCTGCATCTGTAAATCCAGCACATCTACCAGCGGAGCAGTAGATTCGTCCCGAATATCCAGTTGCATCAAATTGCTCCATAGATGTAAATCTTCGTGAAAGCCTCGTACGTAGTATTTTCCAGCTAGTAGACTGTCAAAAGGTATTTCACCGGAGAACTGATGGATTGAGTCTATGGGAGCGTTTGAGTAATCATTAGCATAGAGCCAAAGTTTGTAATCTTCAGTCGGAACGCTTTCACCTAAAAAGGTAATACTGTCAAGCACCAGGCTGCCGTCAGCAAAGCAAACTGTCTGAGGGGTGGTATGCATGGCTAACTGAGGTTCCACTAAAATCAGCGGTAAGAAGTATGTGGCTATATTGGTGCATCCGGTCTCGGTATTCCGTACTTCCAGAAGATACTCGCCCGAATCAAGTTGGGTAATAGTCGCATCAGTTCCGAGTTCATTGCCGTACGTATAATCATCCGCATGATACCATCGATACTCATAATTAAAATCATCTGCCGATGTACCCAATGGGTTATCAGGATGTACGTGTACATTGGCCTCCAATGAACCAGTCCAGCTATTCTGATCTGGGTTTAGGCTGTACTGATAACTCAGCAGGTCAATTCCCACAATGGGATCCTGACTAATGTTATCTACCTCTACGAAGGTAGGGTTGGATGGGCAGTTGGCGGCACTATCCGTCGTGACAAAATAATCTCCTTCGGTCAAATCCCTAAATTTGTTGCTGGAAAGCCCTAAGCCAGGTGCAGATACCAATGTAAGACCTTGGTCGTACAGAGAGAAAGTGTAATCCTGTGGAGTAGTTGGAATAACCTGGGTTCCGTTGAAAAAGTATTCTTCCTGAGTGCCGGAAACGTATACTGCTCCGTCGGCCGGATCACATTTTTCCTGCGGGTCACTGCCCAGGGTTAGTACAATCTCAAGCTCAACCTTATCCACCGTATACGTGTATACCGCTTCGCACTCGTTACTATGGCCGAAATGATCCTGAACCCGTACGGTATAATCGCCCGCTTCCAGATTAATTGCCCGTGAGGGATCAGAAACATCAAGGTTTGGTCCAGTCAATGCATCGGAAGGGTTAGTATTATTGGCTCCTTTAAACCAGCGGAAGGTAAAGTGGCTTTCATCCGGGTCGCCATCAAACTGACCAGTAGCTGTTGCATTCAAAACCCCAGTGAAAGGCCGGTTATCACAACTAAAATCGGGGTATTCCTGAGTGACCGATACAATGGGGTTTTGGGCAGTGTTATTCACTCTCACGGCATGCAATGAAGATTCGCAACCGGTAATAATATTCACTGCTTTTACATAATAGTCGCCTTCGGGGATATTAGTAAAAGGATCATTAGCTTTTCCGGTTCCGCCAAAAGTAAAGCTAGGGTTATTTCCGCTGTCATCCAGCAATGAGAAAGAATAAACCCCAGTGGTATCTACCGAAGAACCATTTTCATTCACGATATTAACCCAAATATTTCCGGTAGAGTTAGGACCACAAACCGAATCAGGCAAGGTGGCCGCATCAGCAATAGCAATGGTTTTGTATTGTTTAGGTAAGTACTGGGTCTTGATGTACGAACATCCATTACCCAGGGCATCGTTATCTGTAATGCGTACGGTGTAATAGCCTTCCAATAGGTTAATTGCTACCGACGGGTCACTGTCTATATTGGCTGCGTTTAGTGGTGTGCTGGTGTTTGATCCTACAAACCATTCAAACATAAAATGGCCTTCATCCGCATCACCATCCCCCCCGCCGGTAACCTGAGCATTAAGCGAGCCGGTCCCATCAGTATTACAGGTAAAATCCGGGTTAATTGTGAAAGAGATAAGCGGAGCAGGGTTAACCTGTTTGATTCTTACTGTTTTATCGACAACCGGGCAATTAGAGGCTTTGTATAGAATGCCAATGGTATATTTTTGAGGGGATAATCCAGTAAATTGATAAGTATCATCCGAATTATCTACTGGCTCCCAACTCAGGTATTCATTGCCAAGATCGATAGAGTTCCCTTCGTAGAGTGCTATTTGATAAAGATCTAATGAGAAACCATTGGGAGATAGTGCTACATCAATAATTCCATTTCCGGGAGTACACTGGGTTGAGTGTGTTAATGATGTTACCAGGCTTGGCGGATTGGCTTGTGGTAAAAATAAGGTGTCATAGACCGTACACGTAGTAAAGTTATCAGATACCTCAATAATGTAATACCCAGATGACAGTCCATCGCGTTGGGAAATAAATCCGGTTTCTAACTTAATCGAGCCAGGGTTACCAACAGAAGTGCCGTTTTTAGAAGCGCCCAGGAAATACCAGTTAAAACTATAACCCGCACCGGTAGGTGAGTTATTGCTAGGCGAACTAACAGTAACCCCCAACTCGCCATCGGCTGAAGCACAGGACGCAGTAGGTACCTGATGATCCCAAACGATCTGAATATCTGGGTTTTGCTCAATGGAAATGGTATAAGGTGCTGATACACAGTGAGTAAAATTATCCTCTACGGTGGCAGTGTAATTGCCAAAATTCAATCCCGTAAATTGCCCGGTAGCATTAGACGTTACTGGTGCGCCCGAGACTGTAGTTCCTGCATACAAGCGGAATGTATACGTTCGATTAGTTCCCGCATTGTAAGGCAAGGGTAGTGCGCCGCCTACCAATGCAAAAACGGCTTCACCATTAGCAGAAACTGCCCGGCAATCCGTAGTGGCTTGTATGCTGAGCGTATCGATAACGGGAGTAGGAGTAGTGTTATTTTGAATGGTCGTATATGCTACCGAAATACATTGAGTAGTAGTGTTGGTAATTTGTAAAGCGTAGGTTCCCGGTGAGAGGTTGAAAATAGTATCTCCATTGGGTGAGTGCTGAGAAGCAGCTACTGGAGTACCGGATGGTGAATTGTAAAACCAGTCAAACCTATACGCAGTAGCCGCTCCGGCATATCCACTGGCTGCAATTAACCCGTTGGGGTTTGCTACATCGCAACTGCTGTTGTTGTAGCGCTGAAGGGTTACCGTAGGCTTAGGGGCCTGATCCAGAATTTCAAACTGAGTTGCGTTGATGGCCTCGCACCCTAGAGGACTGGTAACCAAAACAGTATAAATGCCCGGAGGAACATTCTCAAGTACCTCGCTATTTTCTGGCAATACCGATCCGCTACCATCTTTCCACTCGAAGGTATATCCATCCGCTAAAGTTTTACCGCCATCCACACTCACTGTGATACGGCTACCCCAGGGATCGGTGCAGTTATTCGCATGAATCAGTGTAGCACCAGGATCAATAACCGGTTTGGTGATTTGCTGGGGTAAATATTTGTACCGAAGGGTTTGACAACCCGTGGCTACGTTGGTCACCACAATAGTATAATTCCCTTTGTCTACGTTGTTAAGCGTGTTAGTAGTAGCCAACGGAGTGGCTGGCAAAGTGGCTAAGGTTACGTTTCCCTGGTACCACTCAAACGTATAGCCGCTGGTTTCAGTAGCATTTCCGCCACTTGCCCTTTCGTCTACGGTAGCTTCTAAGATCCCATTGTATAAGGCAGCATCACATGCGGTTTGGGGTGCAATGACATCTGTATTTACAACCGGATCAACAGATTTATCCTGAATGGTTATGGTTAGGGGAGCAGAAAGGCAGCGAGTAACCTTATTGGCAGCAAATACCGTAAAAGTGCCGTCCATCACATTTTGTAAATGGGAGGTCTGGTGGAGTACTGAGGTGGTAGTATCGGGAGCAGAGACATTACCGGCGTACCAGTAGAAATCATAGCCTGCAGTTACCCCATTCACCGATACCTCAGCTTCCCCATCGGCAAAGGCTGGGTTACAAACGGTAACATTCACTACATTATCTAATCGTAAGCTTGGAGGAGTTAGTTCTTCTGGCAAGAAGACATCCTGTACGGTCATACAGCCGGTTACATTATGTTGAACAATAAGCCGGTAGTCGCCAGAAGGTAAGCTATCCACCGAGGGGCCACCCGTATATCCGCTTCGGGCAGGAATAACATCGTTTTTCCCTTTGTACCAGAAGAAAGAGTAACCGGTGGTAGACGGATTTCCATTCTCGTCTACGTATGCAGTGAGGGCACCGGTTGGTTTGGTTGGGTTGCATGATATCTGTTTTTTGCTAATTGAAGTAACTACAATTGGTGGAGAAGCCAAATCTTTAACTTCTACTAGTTTGGAAGATGAACTACAGCCAGAGCCTGGGGCATCAGCCACAACGAGGTAAGTACCCCCCGTAAGTCCGGTTTGAGTAGCCCCCAGGTAATCGGGGAGGGTTTTTACGACATTGCCTCGGTACCATTTGTATACAAAGCGGGTAGTATCACCACCTACGTGGGCAGTTACAATACCATCACTATTAATAGATCCAGGGCACTTAGAATTATCCTGAATTACCTGGGCAGTAACATTGAAAGGAAATGGGGTTACAGCCGCTGAGATAACATCCGGTTGATCATTACACTCGCGGACTGTTCCGTTTAAAGAGTCCAGAGGGTAAAACTCTGCATTGGTCAAACTACTTCCTGAACTATTAAAAGGACCAATATCATTTAAGGAGACAAATAGTGTAAAGGGGCCACTGGTACCGTTTACCCAGATAAGCGTATCAATGGCTGCGCCGGGTTTCAGGCCACCGGGCACGTCAATATTGACGGTTTCCAAATATGGATTAGGTGCGGTATTAGGGTAATTAGTCTGTGGATCATTCTTATAAAATGATACAGGTATGGGTTTTCCTACAATTTCATCGCCGGTATTTGTAAAGTTCAGGCGTACTTGAAAGCGGGTATCGGGGCAGGTTGGAGGAAAAACGACGGGGGCATTACCGAATTCAAGGTTTGGGGCAGGAAAAGATAAGTTACCGCAAAAATTAATTTTAGGTGACTGGTTGAGAAATTTGTTTAGTGAAAACGAAGGCTTGCTGGTCGTGAATAAATTACATTCCTGGGCAAACCTTAGCTGGTGAGGTTGTTGATATTGGGGAATAGTAAGGTCGTCATTGACATTCACATTAAAGTAAGCAAACTGATTCCAGATACTACGGGCTGGCACCCAATAGGTGTTGTTGGCAGCTTTATAGGCGCGCACAAACCCATATTTTTGATTACCACCTCCAGTTTTGGTACCCTGATTTTTGTAATTTCTATCTCGTCCGCAGACAATTACGATCTCCGTTTCACCATCGCCATCCACATCTGCAACTATGGGGTATTCAGCATGAGTATTCGAACTACAAAAATCAGCACTGGCGTATTGAGTGAGTGGTTTCCCAGAAAACCCATCAACGATGTGCAGATTAATTTCGTCTCGGTAAATAATCTCCGAAGCACCATCCCCATCAAAGTCAAAAACTGCTGTACTGGTATACCCAGATGAACCTTCCCAGTAATCATCATAGTTAGCCCATTTCAGGTTCCAGTTATCATCCAAAGCATACAGACTAGACCCGGACATAAAAGTACATTCGAGGCTGGCATCACCGTCTATATTGGCAATATTTAATGCCCCCACACCTTTCTTCCAGAATTTGATTCCCAAAAAGTCGCCATACCCACCGGTGAATCCGCTGGGTATGGTGCTGGCTGGCCGGGTAGGGATAAAGCTTCGTACCACATCATTTTGCAAGTCCCAGAAAAAGATGGTGGTGGGGCCGTTCTTGTCACCGCTTGTTCCGCTACAAATTACATCCAGGTAACCATCCTGGTTAAAATCGGCCACTGATGTTGAACTCCAGTTATGCTCCCCGTCGGGTTTAGGAAAGTACCCGGCAGCATCGTAGTAGCCAATTTTAAGGGCGGCATTATCCATAACGAGGCGTTCAGTTAGTTTTTTTCCAGCCAGGTCCACCGAATAGATTACATGACCCAGTACTAGTTCAAGCCCGTCACAATCAGTACAACTGCTACTCTTCGATAAAATATCAACTGCTATGGGAACACCGGCAAGCTCATCGTTCCAGTTATTACCGTGGGTATACTTGCTCTTCCCGTGACTACCTTCCACAATCAGTGCTCCGGTAGAAGCATTTCGGATTTCATTAACATAATACAATTCACTATTTCCATCCTGATCAAAATCAGCTAACAAGGGAGGGCGATGACGGCTGGCCGGAGCCTGTTGCGTTGACCAAAGCGGGGTGAAATTATGGTTGTAGGCCCTAACCTTTCCTTTCCGATCGATATGAAATATCTCTCCGTACCCATCTCCGTCAACATCTCCGGCTGAGGGGTAAGAACAGAACTGTTCGTTATCCGTCACCTTTACTTGGTTTTCAATAGCGCCAGTCTTTCCGTTCAGAATATACATATATCCCGTTTCATCATTATAGGAGATTACCTCAGGAGTATCATCCTTATCCACATCGGCCAATACAAATGCGCCCCGGGTAGCACTGGTTTGCATAGGGGAGTCCCAAGCTTTCTCAATTTCAAAAGTGTTACCGGTAGGTTCTACCTCACAGTCCAATACATTGATAATATAATCATTCGGGTTGGCCGGGTCGGTCAGGCAGTCGCCATCGTAATAGTCAAAAAAACCATCGCCATCGTCATCAACACCATTATTGCAATCTACCTCTACAGGACAAAATGTCGTTCCCTTACAATCTGAATCCAGGCAGTCAATTCGGCCATCACCATTGTTATCGATGCCATCATTACAATCAGTTTCGCGGTTTTGGCAAAGTAACGAACTTTTACAATCGTTATCGAAACAGTCAATCAGGCCATCGCCATCATCATCCATACCATTAGCACAGTTTTCCGACTGCGCGTAAGCTGATATGCAGACACATAGGGAAAACCCCAGGCATAACCAGATACTTTGTGGTTTCATAATAAAATAATAGGTCTTTTCGCTTACACCATAAAAATGAGGCAAGGGCGGAAGTAATTCTCTATAAGAGAATAGGTGATCTTACGTTGTGCTAATTTTTTCTCTTTAGTGTCAATTTTAAGCAATAGTCAAGTAAAGAGGCGGCAAAGGGGAGATAGTGAAGCTAGATAGGAAACTATACAACGTGGTAGGTATGAGTTGGACAGAAAAACAGGTTAAAGATGCGTATTTGATGAATTCAGATCAATCATTACGATGATCATACGTTTATATCTTCTTGGTAAAGTACAATATGATAAATTAAACTTACGTAAGATTTATACAGATTATCACTAAATATCGTAGTTCGCCACAAAAACCAGATATGAATATATATGATTGAATTTCAGTTATTTATATCGTTTTTGAATTGAATTTTTACTGAAGTAGACTGAAAAATGAGTCTCAAAAATAAGCGAAAAGCAGGAGTAATAAATATAACTTTTTTAATATTTTATATTTTTATTTTAATATTTTTTTGTCATCTTTGGTATACAAAGTTACATGAGTGACAAAAAAAGCAGTAGTAAAATGAAACGAATTGATCAAAGCAACACCATAACAATAATAAAGAGAGGGCTATACTCTTTATTGTTGGTGATAGGGCTCACTTCAACAAGTTTTGGTCAACAAAGTGCTGTTTATTCTCAGTATGTTTTCAACAGATTGGTAATTAATCCCGCTTATGCTGGTAGCCAGGAACAGTTAAGTATTACTACCTTACATAGGCGGCAGTGGGATAACTTTGAAGGTGCACCCACTACTAACACGCTGGTTGCTCACAAATCAATTAAAAATAAAAATGTAGGAATTGGTATTTTGGCGTCATCTGAAAAAATTGGAGTTCATGCAGACCAGCGCTTATTCTTCATGTATTCTTATAAAATTAAAATGGTTCATGGCACACTTTCTATGGGCCTACAAGGTGGATTTAGCCGAATCCAGTCAGATTTCTCTAAACTAAACCTTAAGTCAGAAGATGTATTAGTGAGTGGGTTTCGTAATACCTTTAACCCCAATTTCGGAACTGGCCTATATTATTCTAATAATAATTTCTTTGCGGGTGTTTCAGTGCCTCATCTGCTTAACAATAAACTTAACCGTGAAGCTGAGATTGACGCCAACGGTCAGGAAAAACGATACTACTTCGTTACTGCCGGTCATATTTTTACACTCAACCCTATGGTGAAAGTCTTACCCTCTGTACTGATGCGAGTGCAAGAAAGCAACGCTACCAGCGTAGATGTAGGTGCGAATCTTATTTTAAATGATGTATTAACCATTGGGGGTTCTTACCGTAGCGAAGATGCACTAATTGTCCTTCTTAAGTTAAATATCAGTGAAAATCTGAGCATGGGATATAGCTACGATCATACCCTCTCGGATATAGGCCAATACTCAAACGGATCACACGAATTTATGCTTGGTTACCAGATTCCTTATTCTAAAAAGTGCCAAACCTATTTTTAGGACGAGCCTTTTTAACAACGTCATATGATCTACACTTCACCTCCTAGCCTGTTTTGATAAGATTTTAGTGTGCGAAACAGATTAGATATGCAGCAATATTTACCCAATACAGTTACAACCCAGATAGACAAGACAATATCAAGTAGATATATTACCAGCCTGGTAAAGGGCATTGCCGATGTGGTGCTAATTTTTGATCACGATTACCGGGTTATCTACGCCAATGAACTCGCAGGGGAAATGTTATCAGCAGTTCCCGAAGACTTGGTAGGGCTGCATATTTATGATGTTTTTCCTAATAACCAATCGGAGTTTTTACAGTACCTGTTGCAGGAGACCATGGAAAAGGAGCAGGTGTACAATCGTCGTACTCAGTTTCAAACAGAGAGAGGGCAGAAGATTCCAGTCTCAGTTTCATTCTCTATTCTTTCTATGGATGAAGAATTAGAAGGGTACATGTTGATAGCAAAGGATAATAGCCAGCTAGTGCAGGCAACTGACGCGCTTAAACAAAAAAATGAACAACTGGAGCGAATTTTTTATCGCATGTCGCATGACCTACAGGGGCCACTGGCCTCAATTCAGGGCATATTAGAGTTGACACGGTTAGAAGACACCTCTGCTCAGGAGACAGATACCTACATTAAACATATTCAGGCTAGTACCGAAAAGCTGAAGCACACGCTAGATAGCCTCATGCAACTTCAGTACACTAACGAACAGGAAAGTACAATCACTGAAGTACCCCTTCGGCCGGCGGTGGAATCAGTTGTTGATGAGTTTGACCACTACCCGGGAAGAGAAGAGGTGCTGATACATATTACTGCAAACCCTAAACTCCAGGTTTCTTCGGATCAGCAGGTGATAGCCGGTATTATCCGCAACCTGATAGAAAACAGCATCAAATTCAGAAAAACCAATACTACCGACTCAGTAATAAAAGTCTCGGTGCGGCAGCATAAAAATGGGGTTAAGATTAAGGTGAAGGATAATGGCTTAGGAATGGATAGGACTATGCAGCAGCGAGCGTTCAATATGTTTTATCGGGGGCATGAACATACCAAAGGAAGCGGGCTAGGACTATTTATAGTTAAAAGCAATGTGGAAAAGTTAGGAGGGACTGTAGAGATTAAGGGGCAGCCATTTTTAGGGACAGAGGTCTGTATCTACATTCCTGATCGACCAATCAAAGGCAAACTTCTGGTTTAGCTTCTGAATATCATTTCTTGTTTTACCAACTCACAGCAAAGATGCCAGCTACTGGCGGGCATCTTTCTTTTTCTCTATTCTTTAGGTAGTTCCTATAGCTTATGGTAACAGAAGAATTGTTAAAACAGCTTCTAAAACCTTACCCTGTATACTTACCCGGAAAAAAATAAAATTTGGCATAACTGACCTTTGTATTTTGATGCCTAATTAAATGGATTATGAGCCTTTTCCGATACATTCCACTGATATGCGCGTTCGTGCTAATGCTGTCTCCAAGTCAGGGGCAGATCTTGACCGGACCGCTGGTAGGTGGTCAGGCTACTATGGTACGCTACAGTACCCTTTATGAAGGAGTAGATTTTTCACAAAATCTTTCGCCAAATTACCTGGGTGGGTGGAGCTACACGTATGCGGTAAATGAGGCATTGGCATTTCATAGTGAACTTGTCTTTAGTCAGAAAGGAAAAATCCAACATTACAATTCCTCATCTACCCGGGTTATTGAGCACACAACCCGCTTCCAGTTTTTAGATGCACCGGTGCTATTGCGTATCACCAGACCCTTTTACCAGAAAAAAGCTACTTGGTTCGTCAATGCCGGGCCTCAGTTAAGCTATTGGTTAGGAGGGCGTGGCATCTTGAAAACCTATACCTTCTTCGGAAGTCAGGAAACAGAAGACCAGGAGTATAAAATCAGGTTCAGTGGCAGTAAGACCGCAGACGAAGTAATTGTTGCCACTGACGCTAACCGAGTTCAGTTTGGTCTGGCTGTGGGAGGGGGTATTAGCCTTCCTGTTAACCGGCAGGGGCATCAGATTATGGTGAATGTACGTTATGTTATGGGTACTACCCAGTTAACCGGTAACGAGAGTTTCGCGGTAGGCACCACTGATATTGAAGAGTACCTGGGCTACCGCCACAATGCTTTACAATTGTCAACCGCTTATGTATTCCCAATTAATATAATGGGTATTCGTCGAGGTAAGTCTACCCATAAAGTAAAGCACCGGAAGTAAAACCCCGCGAAGATGATCAGCCGATAGGATTGACATCATAAAAAAACATAATCTGCGTTGGTAGGATTAAAGTGAATATTTGTAAGTTACTCACTTTAACCGATACTATCGTGAAACAACCCGTCATTAACCGCCGCAATTTTCTTCAGCAAGTCGGCTTTCTTAGTACCGCTTCATTGCTACCTCTGCGATTACTAGGCTCCACTTCCAGCCGACTGATAGATCAACTTGGAGTTCAATTATACACAGTACGTGATGCTCTGATGGCCAAGCCTCAGGAGACGCTGGAGACCATTCGCAATGCCGGATTCAAGCAAGTGGAGTTCTTTGATAGTCAGTTACTTCCTAAACTGCAACCGGTGCTAAAGGGGCTGGGGCTTAGTGTGCCCAGTACTCATTTTTCTTCGCCACTCTTAACCGGTAACTGGGAACCTCTAAAAGCATTTGGCGCCCCGGTGCCTCCGGCAGATTTTACCCTGCAAAAAGCTATGGAGCAGGCGGCCGAATTTGAGGTAAAATACTTTATATTTCCCTTTATATTTCCTGAAGACCGCGGCGGGTTGGATATGTACAAAGACCTGGCAGAAAAGCTGAATAAGGCTGGGGAAGACTGTAAAAAGCTGGGTATGAAATTCGGCTATCACAACCATTCATTTGAATTTCAGCCTATGGGTGAATCCTCTTCTCCTATGGAAGTGCTGCTGGCTGAGACCGATCCGGAGCTGGTTTGTTTTGAACTGGATGTATTCTGGGTGTCAGTAGCGGGTATGGACCCGGCACAATATATTCGTGATCATGCTGACCGGATAGATCTACTCCACCTAAAGGACAAAAAAGATGGTACTGAGCAAACGTACCGGGCCATAACCATGCCTCCGGAAAGCTTTCAACCCGTGGGGAGTGGAGTCATAAACTTTAAAGAGGTGCTGATAGCGGCTGATGAAGCCAACGTTCAGCACGTATTCGTAGAACAGGATCAGTCTCCTAACCCCTTAGCCGATATTCAGAAAAGCAGTAAATACCTTCAGCAGATGTAGAAATAATTAGCTCTCAGGATCATCTTCCAGCATTACCCGAGCTTTCTCAATATTTTTTAGTTGAGTGGGAGTCACCTCCGGATAG
The DNA here is from genome assembly GCF_022458895.1 of Roseihalotalea indica. The sequence goes on from NZ_JAINFL010000006.1 coordinate 17,009, forward strand.
TGAAGGTTGAGAGACTCAAGCTTCTGGACAATGATTTCACTTACCATCGTTCGGATAAACCATTTATGGTCTGCCGGAATAATGTACCAGGGAGCGGCTTCTGTAGAGGTCTGCGTAATAGCCTGAGCAAAGGCTTCCTGGTATTTGTCCCAATACTTGCGTTCTTCAATATCGCTCATCGTGAATTTCCAATTCTTGTCCGGGCGATGAATACGTTTTAGAAATCGCTGCTTTTGTTCTTCTTTCGATAAATGAAGAAAAAATTTAAGCACGATAGTGCCATTGCGCACCAGGTGCTCTTCCATCTCATTGATAGAGTCGTAGCGTTGCTGCCAAAACTCCTCGGTAATATCCTCCGGGCTATGAATGCCGGGGATACGCTGATTGACCACGATGGAGGGGTGTACCCGGGCGATCAGCACTTCTTCGTAGTACGAGCGGTTAAAAATGCCAATACGTCCTCGCTCAGGCAGTGCTTTATAGGTACGCCACAAAAAGTCATGTTCCAGTTCCTGTTCGCTTGGTTTCTTAAAGCTAAAAACCTGGCAACCCTGAGGGTTTACTCCTGACATCACATGTTTAATGGTACTATCTTTTCCACCCGCATCCATTGCCTGAAAAGTTAATAGTACTGAATACCGGTTCAGCGCGTAAAGCTTGTCCTGAAGCTCCTGTAAGTGCTGGATATTTTCTTTACGAATGGCCTTAGTATCAGATTTATGCATGAAAGGTCCCGTATCATCGGGTGGCCATTCACTTAAATTTACTGGTTGGCCTGGTGGTGCCATGTAATGCTCAATAGGAATCATAGGGTGCGTTTATGACATTCAGAACCAATGATACAGATGATTGTTATGCTTAAAAGCAGAAATATGAGCAAGCTTAAGTTTTATGATAATGCCTTCTTGGATGCTATGCGCCAACAAACTGATCCTTTGGCCGACCAAGCCATTGCCGATCTAATGCAGAATAAACAATTATCCCAATACCGGGAGATTATCCAGGCTTTAACCACCAATTCGTATGAGCTGCCAAAAGGACTACCGGACTCGGTGGTACATTTTTTTGAGAGTACCCGCAAGCTACCAACCTGGGCTGATGAAACGTTAATTCGGCAGGGACAGCAGTTCTTTGAAAAAAACATTTCTGACCTGTTACTGATGCTGGCCTTATTATCATTACCCTATGATTATGCTTCTGCAAAGGGAGTTCAGGTCCTTTACTTATCTAAACGATTACGTCATAACCCGGCTAAGAGGCTGGCAGAAACCGGGCAATATTTACTGGATGTAGGAGAGAAAAATGGCTTTAGTCCTCAGGGTAAAGCTATTTGCAGCGCTCAAAAAGTACGGTTAACCCACGCCGCAGTTCGGTATCATATTTTAAGGGGAGAAGAATGGGACGAAACCTGGGGAAGCCCTGTCAATCAGGAAGACATGGCCGGGACAAATCTATCTATGTCTTTGCTGCCCATTCGGGGTATGCGTAAAATTGGCATTACCGTGAGCCAGGAAGAGGCTAATTCTTATGTTCATCTTTGGAATGTAGCTAGTTTTATTATGGGAGTAGACGAGCGGTTGCTGCCCGATAATTCAAAAGAAGCCTTTTGGCTCACCAGGCAAATTGCTAAACGTCAACACAGCTCAAGCGAGGCTGGTAGAGCGCTCACTCAATCATTACTAACCGTAATTCCCACCAATAAAAACTTTGACGGACAAGGTTTGGCTACTCGCTATATGCGGTTTTTATTGGGCGATGAAACGGCTGATATTCTGGCACTCCCCTCAACATCCATTCCTGATCAGTGGCTGACGGCACCCCTCAAAGGGTTTAGCCAGTTACGTCAGTGGATGGGAAGCCGGGCCCAGCAGTATTATGACACCCGACAGCGTTTAATGCGGCAAATAAAGCAAACCCAGGCTCAGCCATTTGCTGTTCCTTCCTCGCTTAAAACATAGCCAGGGTCAAGGCATAATTGATAATTATAAGCTCTGTCTGAATAATAGGGATAACTTGAGAAGAAAGCATTTCGAAGAATGTAAGGTTTTGCGAATTATGGGATTTGTAAAACGGCGTGAAAGCCTGAACTTTTCAAAAAATTAACCTCAGACCCTTTTCCCTATGTCTTTAAAATCCGGCATTCTTCTTCTAGTCAACATTCTATTTGTTTCAATACTGCTAAGCTCCTGCCAAAGCAGTAAAACCGCTTTCGGTAATTCATACTACTTTAAGGCTACTCCTAAAACTATTGCTGATAGCAATGAAGAAGGAGACGCTGAACAAGCCGTCGCTTCTATTGAAAGTATACAAAACGAGCCGACTTCTTTAGAGGAGCGCAAAGAAGCCCTTGACCGTAAAATTGTATCTCTGGAAAACCGGCAAAAGTCAATTGAGCAGACAAAAGCCGATATAAAGCGTGCCTCAACCCCTCAGGCCAAGAGAGCTTTTCGGAAAGAACAAAGAGCCGAAAAAAAAGCGTTTCGGGGCGAATTGAAGGAGTTAGTGAAGGATATTCGTACTGCACCGGAAGAATTACAGAAAGAAAATCTATCCAGTAATGGTCGCTTGGGCTTAATTTTCGCCGCTATTGGCTTGGTTTTGCTGTTAGTAGTTCCCGGCCAGGTTGGCTATATTCTGGGTACCATCCTGTTGGTTGTAGGACTATTATTATTGATCCTGGATCTGGTGTAATTGCTTTATCAGCAGTCGATCGCCAATATGTAAGAATTTATTCAAAAGCGAATAATCGTGCTTTTCAGGCTACAGCGCTTTCCCGGGATCGGATACGGCGCTGGGCTTTTTCCTGAATAACCTCCTGCACGCTGCGCTTATGAATTTTGCTCTCTAACCAGGAGATAATATCAAAATAAATGAAAGCCCGGCCTTCATACGGGCTGTCAATCAGGGTGAGCAATTGCCGGTGAAGCTGCTCAAAGCGTAAAAGTAATTCCTGCTCAGTAGTTTCGGAAGAAAGGTTCTTCAGGAAGCGCAAAATATACGTTTGGTACTGGTGAAGGTCATCTTTCAGGAGTAAAAAGCGATAGGTTGATTTAATTAGGTAATCAATTAAGTCAGTATTTCCCTGCTCGTAATGGCTAATCAGGTTTAGAATACGGGCAAAGCAGTGAATATCTTCCCGAAGGTCTACCTGTTGCTCGTTAATAATTTTTTGCAACCAGAAGCTGGCTCGCCGGTAATCGCTGGCACCAAAATACATACAGGCAATTTTATAGTAAAAGGTAATCGTGGCGTGTCGCCCCAGTTGGTCTACAAACTGATCCAGGACCTGCGCTTTCCGTTCTACCAGGGCAATTCCCTCATGAAATTTACCAGTAAGAAAATACGAGTTGATTTCATGAATAGTAAGATATTTGAATAGCATAGCCCGTAGGTTTTCATTCAGCCCCAGGTTTGGAATCTGGTCTACTTCTTTGAGTTTTTGCATGGTTTCCTGAAACTCCTGATAGCGGTATAACCGCTGCTGAGCAATAAGCAGCTTATGAAGCCCCCGAATGTAAGTCATCGTTTTTAATGGGATAAACTCAGGGTGCTGGTCAAAAAGGGAAACCCAGCGTTGCGTATAATCAAACGCGCCCTCAAAGTTTTGGGTAAAAAGGTAGTAGGTAACATAGACCTCATACAGTTGCAGCCGCTCGTGAAAGGAGAGCGTAGCTTCATCATAAGAAGGCAAATGGTCATTGATATATTGAGCTATTTCATCAGAATAAGCCTCTTTTCGTACAAACCCCTTTTTTACGTACCAGTAATTCAATCGTACCTGAATGTTAGAAAGCAGGTTAATATTGCTGATCTTTTGTGTAACATCCTGTACTTCCTGAATAATATCATTCACCTTCTGCTGGCTTTCTCCGCCTACGCCTTGGGCAAAAACCTGCTTTTGCAACTTTAAAATTTCCAGGTTCAGTTCCAGGTTGTCATTTCTGGAAACGAGCCGTTTTGCTTTATTTAACACCTTCGTACACTGCTGATAAAGCCCTCGGTCTAGCAGCAATTGAGCGTGGTCAATACATTCTCTGGTTTGAATATCTTTACTACGATGCATGTGAAACTCACGCAGAAAGTGTAGTGTTTTATGGTACAGGTGAGCTTTTAAATTAGAAAACTGCTCAGCTTTTAACTGCGGGTATTTTTCTAAAACCGCATCATCATCCGGAAGCTGCTGTAGAGTATAGGCTTCAAACAATTGCTGGATCTTCAAATCACTTCCTAACTTTTGTAATTCAAGAGTGATATACCGCTTTTCACTCCTGCTTAGAGAGAAAAGTAGGGTTTGCAGGTCTGCGGATTTAGGCTTAGCCATCGTATTTATAAATCGCTATTTATTCTTAATTTTTAAGTAGTAGGGTAATATTACAAAAAAGCACAGAGTTAGCCATCGTAATAGTTGCTTTTTTTGTATTTGTTAATCGACTCAAACTGCTAATTTTCGCGTTCTTGAAATGTAAAAATTACCGTTTCATCATATGAAAGATAGAATTTTCATTTTCGATACAACATTAAGGGATGGCGAACAGGTACCCGGAGCGAAACTGAATCCGGAAGAAAAGCTCATTCTGGCCCAGCAGTTAGAAAAGTTAGGAGTCGATATTATTGAGGCAGGATTTCCAATTTCGTCACCGCAGGATTTTAAGGCGGTAAAAAAAATTGCCGAGACCCTGACCAAATCAACCGTTTGTGCGCTGGCCAGAGGACTAGACGCTGATATTGATACCGCTGCCCGAGCCGTTGAAAATGCGGCGAATCCCCGAATTCACACCTTCATCTCAGTGTCGGATATTCATATCAAACACCAAATGCGCAAGACCCGCGATGAGGTGTTGAAAATGGTAGAGCATGCAGTAAGCCATGCTAGAAAGTACTGTGACAACGTAGAGTTCTCACCGATGGATGCTTCCCGGGCCGATATTGATTACCTCATTAAATTTACCAAAGTAGCGATTGATGCCGGGGCTACTACAATTAATTTACCCGATACGGTAGGGTATGCCATTCCGGAAGAGTGGGGAGCCATGTGTAAGCGAATGGTAGAAGAGATTCCTGCTTTCAAAGATGAAGTGGTCATGAGTATGCATACCCACGATGATCTTGGGCTGGCTACGGCCAATGCGATTGCCGGTATTACCAATGGTGCCCGGCAGATAGAATGCACATTAAATGGAGTAGGGGAGCGGGCTGGTAACTGCTCGCTGGAAGAAGTGGTAATGATTATCAACAGCCGCTACAAAAATCGCTTTGAAACCAGAATTAACCCTCAGGAACTAGTGCCAACCAGCCGGATGGTTTCTTCTACCATGCACTTGCCCGTGCAAGCTAATAAAGCCATTGTGGGAGCGAATGCTTTCGCACATTCATCAGGCATTCATCAAGACGGTATCATTAAGTTTCGCGAAAACTTTGAGATCATTGACCCGGCTACAGTGGGCGCTGAGGGTTCAGCCATTGTTCTTACAGCCCGCAGCGGGCGGCATGCTTTATTATACAAGCTGCGTGCATTAGGGTATGAAGTGAATAAAGATGATGTAGAAGATGTGTACCAGCAATTTTTAGAGCTGGCCGATAAGGAAAAAGAAGTGACCGATGCTGCGCTGAAAGATATGATGGAAGAAATGCTAGCTCAGTAGATCAACAATAGGAATTTGATTCATTTTCAGTATTAGAATATTTTATGTCAGGAAAAACGCTATTCGACAAAATTTGGGATCAGCATGTGGTTAGCAGCATTGAAGATGGTCCCGATGTGCTGTATATCGATCGCCATTTTATTCATGAGGTAACCAGTCCTCAGGCATTTAACGGGCTGGCTCAGCGTGGTGTTGGGGTGTTCCGTCCCAAACAAACCATCGCTACTGCCGACCATAACGTACCTACCGAAAATCAGCATCTTCCCATTCAGGAAGCGCTATCACGTACTCAGGTCAATAAACTGACAGAAAACTGTGCGAAGTTTGGGGTGGAACTATACGGCTTAGGCCACCCATATCAAGGTATTGTGCATGTTATCGGACCAGAATTAGGAATTACGCTGCCCGGCATGACCATCGTCTGTGGTGATAGTCATACATCTACTCACGGTGCGTTGGGGAATATTGCCTTTGGTATTGGAACCAGCGAAGTAGAGCAGGTTTTAGCGACCCAGTGCATTCTGCAAACCAAGCCTAAGAAAATGAAAATTGAGGTGAATGGTGAATTAGCTGAAGGAGTGCTTTCTAAGGACATCATCTTGTACATCATTTCTCAAATCTCGGCCAGTGGTGGCACCGGTTATTTTGTGGAGTATGCCGGATCAGCCATCCGCAGCCTTTCTATGGAGGCCCGGATGACCATCTGCAACATGAGTATTGAGATGGGAGCCCGCGGAGGAATGATTGCACCCGATGAAACCACCATTGAGTATATTCGTGGGCGGGAATTTGCCCCCAAAGGTGAAGAGTTTGATCGTCTGGTAGATTACTGGAAAACTCTGCCCAGCGACCCCGACGCTGAATACGATGAAGTTTTAACTTTTAAGGCTGAAGACATTACACCTTTCATTACCTATGGAACGAACCCGGGTATGGGTATAAAACTGACGGAAGCGATTCCTACATTAGAGGACATCCCGGAAGAAGAGCAAGGCTCATTTACAAAGTCTTTGCAATACATGGGCCTGGAGCCAGGACAATCATTATTAGGAAAGAAAGTAAACTACGTATTCATCGGAAGCTGCACCAATTCTCGTATCGAAGACCTGCGGAAAGTGGCTGATTTGGTGAAAGGTCGGCAGAAAGCGGCTCACGTGAATGCCATGATTATTCCCGGCTCAAAGCAGGTAGAACAACAGGCGCGAAAAGAAGGCTTGGATATGATCTTTCAGGAAGCAGGATTTGAATTGCGGCAACCGGGCTGCTCTGCCTGTCTGGGCATGAACGAAGACAAAGTACCCAAAGGAGAATACTGCGTTTCTACCTCTAACCGGAATTTTGAAGGTCGCCAGGGACCGGGAGCGCGTACGTTTCTGGCAAGCCCGCTGACCGCCGCCGCCACCGCAATCAACGGGTATATTACGGATGTTCGTGAGATGCTTGAGCCAGAGCTAGTGTAAACGTATTGATTCATTCAACAAGAGCATTCTACTAATCATGGATAAATTTAAAACCTTAACATCTACCATCGTTCCTCTTCCCAATCAGAATGTAGATACGGATCAGATCATTCCGGCGCGCTTTCTGAAAGCCACTACCCGGGAAGGCTTTGGAGACAATCTGTTTTGTGACTGGAGATACGATGATCAGGGTAATCCGAAAGACGATTTCATTTTGAATGACCCTACCGTTAGCGGAGAAATTCTGGTGGCCGGAAAGAACTTCGGAAGTGGCTCTAGCCGCGAACATGCCGCCTGGGCTATCTACGATTATGGATTTAAAGCGGTAGTTTCCAGCTTTTTTGCGGATATCTTTAAAAATAACGCACTGAATAACGGGCTTCTGCCTGTGCAGGTAAGTGAGGCTTTTCTACAGAAAATCTTCCGGCACTACGCTGAGCAACCCGATACGAAACTACGAATTGATCTCTCTACCCAGACAATCACGTTGGTAGATACCGGAGATTCAGAATCTTTTGATATTAATCCCTACAAAAAGTACTGTCTGGAACAAGGGTACGATGACATTGACTATCTATTTAGTCAGAAGGAAAAAATTGAAAACTACGAGAAGCAGGCGCTTTATACCATCTAACTTCTATCTTTACGCGCCTTAGTCAACAAAAACGTCAAAATAATGCAAAAAAAATTAGCGGTTTTAGCTGGTGACGGAATTGGTCCGGAAGTGACCAAACAAGCTTTGAAAGTACTTCGTGCGGTGGAACGAGCCTACGGTCACACCTTTACTTATGAAGAAGGAGCTGTTGGTGCAGCTGCCATCGATCAGACGGGAGATCCCTTCCCGAAAGAAACGGAGAAACTTTGTTTAGAAGCTGACGCCATCCTTTTTGGTGCTATTGGCCACCCTAAGTATGATAATGATCCCAATGCAAAAGTCCGGCCTGAGCAGGGGTTGTTAGCTATGCGGAAGAAGTTGGGGTTGTTCAGTAACATCCGTCCCATTAAAAGCTACCCGGCGATTAGCAAAATTTCTCCATTAAAAGGCAAAGTAGTAGCCGATGTTGATTTCGTGGTTTTCCGGGAGCTAACCGGAGGAATTTATTTTGGCGAACCCCGGGGACGTAATGAAAAAGGAGATGTGGCTTTTGATACCTGCATCTACAGCAAAGAAGAAATTTTGCGGATTACCAAGCTTGCTTTTGAAGCTGCCGCTAAACGAGGGAAAAAGGTTACTTTGGTCGACAAAGCAAACGTACTGGCTACTTCTCGCTTGTGGCGGGAAACCGTACGGGAATACAGTCAGCAATTTCCGGATATCAAGCTGGACTTCATGTATATCGATAATGCTGCTATGAAGTTAATTCAGAATCCGGGAGTGTTTGATGTAGTACTTACCGAAAATATGTTTGGTGATATTCTGACCGATGCTGCTTCAGTAATTACCGGTTCATTAGGGATGTTACCGTCGGCCTCAATGGGTGAGAAAGCAGCCTTGTTTGAGCCTATTCACGGGTCGTATCCTGAAGTCGCCGGTCAAATGCGAGCGAACCCTATGGGGGCCATCTTATCCGCTGCCATGATGTTGAATTATGCTTTTAATATGGTTGACGAAAGCAATGCTATTAAAGCCGCTGTTCAGCAATGTTTGGATGAAGGAGCCGTGACGGAAGACATCAATCCGGACACTCCGCTGTCTACCGAAGCAGTAGGAGACAAGGTTGCAACGCTGGTTTATTCCAGCAATCGAGTTAACGCCTGAACATCAGTTAAATAAAGCACAAAAAGGTTGCAATACTCATTGACAGTCTGTATGTTTAGCGTTCCAAATCAAAAAGCAAATGATTTTATCTATTGTCATTATCGTGGTGGTCCTAGTCATTATTACGCCAACAACGGGGTGAGAGTAGAAGTATGTTATAACCATAAGCTCTTCTCGCCTCGGGAAGAGCTTTTTTTTTAGGCCATGAGCAAAAAATTAAACAAGTACAGCGCCACTATTACACAAGATGAGTCCCTTCCGGCTTCGCAGGCCATGTTATATGGAGTGGGACTTAAAGATGAAGATTTTTCCAAAGCCCAGGTAGGTATTGCCAGCACCGGGTACGAAGGAAACCCCTGCAATATGCACTTGAACGGCTTCGCTACTGAAGTGAAAGCCTCCGTGCAGGAGCAGGACTTAGTCGGATTGATTTTCCATACCATCGGAGTCAGTGACGGCATGTCCATGGGAACAGCGGGGATGCGTTATTCTCTTCCTTCTCGTGATATTATAGCTGATTCCATTGAAACCGTTGTCCAAGCTCAATGGTACGATGCGGTAGTACCCATTGTCGGGTGTGATAAAAACATGCCGGGCGCTATGATGGCATTGGGAAGACTAAATCGTCCGGCCGTTTTGGTGTACGGAGGAACAATCAGTCCGGGACATTACAAAGGAGAGGACCTGAATATTGTTTCTGCTTTTGAGGCGTATGGAAAAAAGATTACCGGAGATATTACACCCGAAGACTTCAAAGAAGTTATTAAACATTCTTGCCCTACGGCGGGTGCTTGTGGCGGAATGTATACGGCTAATACCATGTCCTCGGCTATTGAAGCTATGGGTATGAGTTTACCCTACAGTTCTTCCAATCCTGCTACCAGTTCAAATAAGCGAGAAGAGCTTAAATTGGTAGGATCAGCCATCAGAAACCTGTTAGAGTTAGACATCAAACCATCTGATATCCTGACCCGGGCATCTTTCGATAATGCCATGACTCTGGTAATGGCTTTGGGTGGGTCCACTAACGCAGTGCTGCATTTAATAGCGGTGGCAAAAAGCGTAGGTATTCAGTTGACACTAAAGGACTTTCAGGAAGTGAGTGATCGTACTCCCTACATTGCTGACTTAAAACCCAGTGGTAAATACCTGATGGAAGATATGCACAACGTTGGTGGTACTCCAGGTGTCATGCGATTGTTATGGAAAGAAGGGTTTCTAAACGAAAACTGCCTGACAGTTACAGGTAAAACTATTGCCGAGAATCTGGATGCTTTGCCTGATCTGGCCAGTGGTCAGAAGGTTATTCATCCGATAAGCCAACCCATTAAGGCATCAGGGCACTTGCAGATGCTGTTCGGAAATTTAGCTCCGGAAGGTTCGGTAGCAAAAATCACCGGAAAGGAGGGGCTAAGATTTGAAGGCCGGGCTCGTGTTTTCAATAGTGAAGACGCCGCCAATCAGGCCATTGATCAGAAGAAGATTGAGGCGGGTGATGTTATCGTAATCCGCTACGAAGGGCCAAAAGGTGGGCCGGGCATGCGCGAGATGCTAAAGCCAACTTCGGCCCTTATGGGAGCGGGACTTGGCAACAAAGTAGCTCTGATTACGGATGGTCGTTTCTCTGGTGGAACCCACGGTTTTGTGGTGGGACACATCACTCCGGAAGCGCATGTGGGTGGCCCAATTGGGTTGCTGGAAGATGGGGATGGAATCATTATCGATGCTGATAATAATCAATTGACTGTCAACGTGAGCGATGAAGAACTGGAGGCAAGAAAAAGCCGTTGGGAGCGACCGTCCGATTCTGTTACTGGCGGATTGTTATTAAAATATAGAAGGTCAGTTGCATCAGCCTCAGAAGGTTGTGTAACAGACGAGTAGTATCCAAGAACAAAAAATTAACTTTTATAGCTATGGCACTGGTTACTGAAAAAACTGCTAAAAACTTATACGAACATCCATTGCATCATGATCATGAGGCAGAGAACATCCTGATTAAGGAAACTGATCAGATTGTAAACGGGTCGGAAGCAGTCATCCTGTCCCTGATTGAAGAAGGGGTAGACACTATTTTTGGGTATCCTGGCGGCGCTATTATGCCTATTTATGATGCGCTGTTTCACTACCGAAATCAGTTAAACCATGTACTGGTACGGCATGAGCAAGGAGCTACGCATGCGGCCGAAGGATACGCCCAAATGGCTAAGAAGCCGGGCGTTTGCTTTGCGACCTCCGGTCCTGGTGCTACTAACCTGGTGACAGGTATGGCCGACGCGATGCTCGATTCTGTACCCATCGTATGTATTACCGGACAGGTTGCTGAGCCTTACTTAGGAACGGATGCTTTTCAGGAAACGGATGTAATGAGTCTGGCAATGCCTATTACCAAATGGTGTTATCAGGTGGCTGATCCCGATGAAATTCCGTACATCATTGCCAAAGCTTTTTACATTGCCCGCTCTGGCCGACCCGGTCCGGTATTGGTCGATATCACCAAAGATGCTCAGTTTAAGCAGATGAGCGTGCCTTTCACGTACGAGAAGCGTAAGCAGATTAAAGGATATAAACCGGCCAGCGCACCTCGCGAGAAAGACATTACCAAAGCCGCCGAGCTGCTTAATTCAGCGAAGCGTCCCTTTTTGTTTGCCGGTCATGGAATTTTATTATCTGAGGCGCAGGAAGAACTTAAGACCTTCGTAGAAAAAACCGGCGTCCCCGTTGCCAGCACTTTGCTTGGTCTATCAGCGTTTCCTACCGATCACCCCTTGTATGTAGGTATGCTGGGAATGCATGGCAACTATGGCCCTAACATCCTGACCAATGAAGCCGATGTCATTATAGCCGTTGGTATGCGATTTGATGACCGCGTAACCGGTAATCTGGAGCGATATGCCAAGCAAGCCAAAGTTATCCACATCGATATTGATCACGCGGAGATAAGCAAAAACGTACCGGCTACAGTTGGTATTATTGCTGATGCCAAAGCGGCTCTCATAGAGTTGACTAAAGAGGTGGAGGAGCGAAAGCACGATGCCTGGTTGGGTGAGTTTGAAAAATGCTACGAAGAGGAGTATGAAAAGGTCATTCAACAGGATTTTGTTGCCGAAGGTGAGCGCATCAAAATGGGTGAAGTAGTTCGGTTGCTATCAGAGAAAACCAATGGTGAAGGAGTAATTGTTGCCGACGTTGGTCAACATCAGATGGCTTCAGCTCGCTATTCCAAGTTCAGAAAAACCGATAGCTGGCTTACCTCCGGAGGGCTGGGTACTATGGGCTACGCCTTACCTTCATCCCTTGGCGCTAAAATGGGTGCACCGGATCGAGATGTATTCGCTATCATTGGCGATGGCTGTTTTCAGATGACTATTCAGGAGCTGGGCACAATTAAGCAAACTGGTCAGCCTGTTAAGATCATCATCATGAATAATAATTATCTGGGGATGGTACGGCAATGGCAGCAGTTGTTTTTTGATACTCGTTACTCATTTGTCGAGTTGGATAACCCTGATTTTATCATGATCGCTAAAGGGTTTGGTATTGATGGGCATCGCTGCAACCATGCCGATGATCTTTCAGCCTCGCTGGATACGCTCATTAAATCGGAGCAATCATATGTATTGGAAGTAATGGTAGAAAAAGAGGCGAATGTTTTCCCGATGGTTCCTTCCGGGGCCGGAGTTGATCAAATTCGTCTCGAGTGATCCTTCCTCAGTTTTCCTAGTTTTTTATTCATCGCAAACCTGATCGACATGAAACGTCGTTACACCATTATCGTTTTTACTGAAAATAATTTTGGGTTGCTCAACCGCATTACCATCATTTTTTCCCGCCGTCGTACCAATATAGAAAGTCTGACCGTCTCAGAAACTGAACGTAAAGGCATCTCTCGCTTCACTATTGTGATCGATTACGACGAGAATAAAATTCAAAAGCTGATTCAGCAAATCCGAAAAATCATCGGCGTACTGTTCGTCTTCCATAACGAAGATCATCAGGTCTTTTTTGGGCAGATAGCTTACTATAAAGTAGCCACGCAAGACTATAAAGAGCGTGAGGAAATTATGGCGGTAGCACATCGGCACCAAGCTAAAGTAGCTTACTCGGAAGAGGATTATATTATCATTGAAAAAACCGGAAAAGAAGATGAGGTAAGCACAATGCTGCATCTTCTGGAGCCTTATGGTGTATTAGAATTTGTCAAATCCGGACGGATAGCCTTAGTGAAAGATCAGTACCGGTTTGGCCAGTATGCTAAAAACATTGGCCCGGAAGGCTGGTACTCCGACGAAGAATTCCACGAGCTAAAAGACCCCGAACGCATGAATAGTGTGAGCTACTAATTTCAGGAAGAACGGAAGCCGTAAGATAAGATTAGAGTTGAAAGCTGGGAGGTTGGTGCTTGGAGTAAATGAGAGATAAAGAAAAATTGAGAACCTGACCAGCAAAAATTAAACCTGAAACTTTAAACTTACTACCCATAACAATCAACAATTTAGCAATTGAACAATTTGATAATCAAGCAATTAATCAATTTAACTTTCATAATAAATAACTAAACGAAACAGAGCACATGGCAACCATTAATTTTGGCGGCGTTGACGAAACTGTCGTAACTCGAGATGAATACCCGCTTTCAAAAGCGCGCGATATTCTCAAAGAAGAAACCCTCGCCATTATTGGCTACGGAGTACAAGGCCCCGCTCAGGGGTTGAACCTGCGTGATAACGGCTTTAACGTCATCGTCGGTCAACGTAAAGATTCTAAAACCTACCAGAAAGCTATAGAAGATGGCTGGGTAGAAGGTGAGACTTTATTTTCTATTGAAGAAGCTTGCGAAAAAGCGACTATCATCCTCAATCTCCTTTCTGATGCCGGACAGATCGCTGTTTGGCCTACCATGAAAGAATATCTAACCGAAGGGAAAGCTCTTGTATTCTCTCACGGCTTTGGAGTAACTTTCCATGAAGAAACCAGCATCATTCCTCCCAAAAATGTTGATGTAATGTTGGTGGCCCCTAAAGGGTCTGGTACTAGCGTACGACGCTTATTTAAAGAAGGAAAAGGCATCAATTCCAGCTTTGCTATTTTTCAGGATGCTACCGGAAAAGCAAAAGAACGTATTCTGTCAATAGGTATTGGTGTTGGTTCTGGCTACCTGTTTGAGACTACTTTTAAGAAAGAAGTGTATAGCGACCTTACCGGTGAGCGTGGTATTCTGATGGGTGCTTTGGCAGGTGTAATGGAAGCTCAGTACAACCTGCTTCGCGGAAAAGGGCATACCCCCAGCGAAGCGTTTAACGAAACTGTAGAAGAACTTACTGAGAGTTTGATTCGCCTGGTAGGAGAAAACGGAATGGACTGGATGTATGCCAACTGTTCTACTACCGCGCAGCGGGGTGCTCTTGACTGGAAGGATCGTTTCCGTGATGCTGTGAAACCAGTGTTTGATGACCTGTACGAAAGTGTGGAAACTGGTAACGAAGCTCGTATTACTATCGAACGAAACAGCCAGCCTGATTACCGGGAGAAACTGGAAGTAGAGCTGGACGAGATTAAAAACTCTGAAATGTGGCAGACGGGAAGTAAAGTGCGTGAATTGCGTCCGTAATAATGACGTATCATTGGGATGCTGATTTGTATCAGCAAAAGTACAGTTTTGTCTATCAGTATGGTGCCGGCCTGATTGAGTGGTTGGCACCTCAACCTACTGAAAGAATTCTGGATGTAGGATGTGGCACCGGCGAACTCACCGAGCAGATTCGCCAGTCAGGAGCCGAAGTGGTAGGGATTGATCATTCAGCCGAAATGATTCGTCAGGCACAACATCAGTATCCCAATGTTTCTTTTTCTGTGATGGACGCGGCTCAAATGGATAGTTTGCCTCAATTTGATGCTATTTTTTCCAATGCAGCCCTGCACTGGATGCTAGATGCCGAAGCTGTTGTTCATCAACTATACCAACATGTAAAACCCGGTGGGCGACTGGTTGCTGAGTTAGGAGGAAAAGGAAATATCCACCAGATAATTTCCGCACTCAATCAGCAACGGACCCAAGCCGGTTATCCATTTATTGAAGTAGGGGCTCAGTGGTATTTTCCATCTGTAGGAGAATATAGTTCGTTGCTGGAAAAAGCCGGGTTTCAAGTGCAATTGGCTCAACATTATGATCGCAGCACTCCTTTAAGCGACCCCGAGAATGGCGTAAAGGATTGGATACAAATGTTTGGGCAAACCTGGTTAAAAGATGTAGCTAACGAACATCGGGAGCCTTTGCTACAATCAGTACAGAAATCTCTCTATTCTACCTTATTTCATGATGGAATCTGGTATGCCGATTACAAGCGTCTGCGGGTAATTGCTCGTAAATTATAAGATTATGAACACAACGCTAGAGAAGCGTATGATTCCAGTTGAAAACATTATCAATGCGGCCCAGCGGCTGAAAGGAATTGTACAACACACCCCTTTTATGCTCAGTCTGAATCTTTCGGAGCAATATCAGGCTAACATTCATCTGAAACGGGAAGATCTGCAAGTAGTGCGCTCTTATAAGATTCGCGGGGCTTATAATAAAATTGCCAGCCTTCCCAAAGAGGTTCTTACCAACGGTGTTGTCTGTGCTAGTGCGGGTAATCATGCCCAGGGAGTAGCGTATGCCTGCCAGCGCTTAGGCATTAAAGGCTACATCTATATGCCCAATCCTACTCCCCGGCAAAAGGTAAAGCAAGTTGAGATGTTCGGAAAAGGCTCTATAGAGATTATTCTGGTAGGAGATACTTTTGACGATGCCTGTGTAAAAGCGATGGCCTTCAGCGAACAGCAAAACGCACCTTTCATTCCCCCTTTTGATGATGAAAAAGTAATTGAAGGACAAGGAACGGTTGGTTACGAAATTCTACTAGATTCTCATGAAACCATTGATTATCTCTTTTTACCCATTGGTGGCGGTGGATTATCAGCCGGAGTGGGTAGCTATTTCAAGCAGATAAGCCCTAAGACCAAGATCATTGGCGTAGAGCCTGCCGGAGCACCGGCCATGAAGAAATCCTGGGAAAAAGGAGAACTGGTAACGCTGCCGAGTATTAATAAATTTGTGGATGGGGCTGCTGTACAAAGGGTAGGGGAGTTGACTTATGCCATCAGTCGGGAAGTACTGGAAGATGTGGTTCTGGTTCCGGAAGGGCAGGTATGTAATACTATTCTGAAGCTTTATAATGAGGAAGCTATCGTGGTGGAGCCAGCGGGAGCATTATCTATTGCAGTACTAGACATGTTCCGCGATGAGATCAAAGGTAAAAATGTGGTGTGTGTGGTTAGTGGGGGAAATAATGATATTACCCGCATGGAAGAGATTAAGGAGCAAGCACTGCTTTATAAAGGGCTAAAGCATTATTTCATTATTCAGTTTCCTCAGCGCGCTGGTGCGCTAAAAGAGTTTGTTGCCGAAGTAATGGGCCCGAATGATGATATTACTCACTTTGAGTACACCAAGAAAACCAGCCGTGAAAAAGGCCCTGCCTTGGTCGGCATTGAACTTCAATCACCTGATGATTTTGAACCTTTACTAGAGAGGCTTCAGGAAAAGAATATTGCTTATGAATTGCTCAACGACAAGTTTGAGTTCTTTAACTTTTTGATCTAAGCCAAATAAAAAAAGCCACGCGTTAACGTGGCTTTTATGTGTGTGTAGTGTAGTGTATCTTAAATTTATTGTCCAGTTGATGCGCTGGCTTCGTCTTTTGCGGCCTGCATAGCTGTTACAATAGTAGAATATCGTTGTTTAACATCGCTGTCATTTGCTACAGCTTTTTTCACTTTAGCGTAAGATTGTGCACCTAATACCCGCTTAATCAGTGTTTTATAAGCATCAGTAAATTCAGAAGTTCTTTCACCTTTCATGCTGTTAACCTGATCAATGAATTGCTTTTCAGCATCGTTACCCGGAGTTTCACCGCCGGCCAAAGCATTGTATCGGTTTTTAATCTCAGAAGGTTGAGATTCTACATATTCAGTGATTTGGGCAGAAAGCTCTGATTGAAAAAGATCCAGCGTTTCTTGCACCACAGCATACTTATAAAGTTCATCATTGGTTACTTCATCCTGAGCAAACACAGGCTTAGCAAATAGCGCACATAGGAATAACGAAGCAAATAAGAATTTTTTCATTTGAGTAGAAATTAAGATAAACGTATGGATATTTTTATATGAAAGATAATTAAAGCAAGAAAGAAATAAGAAATACGGCAAAAATGCAAGTTTATCAGTAAATAAATTTTACATTTTTCGGTTTTCCATTCGTTTTTTGCGAAAATTTAAAGGCAAACTGAATATTTTATAATAATATCAAGCCCTTTTTTAGATTTATACATTTTTCCAAAAATACGAAAGATGTATGAAATAACCTTATCCCGTCACATTTTTTAAACGTAGAACCACTCATCTTATTATTTGAACCAAATACACTGACATTTTGTCATTACTTATCAGGAGTTTTTCTAAATTTGCGACTTCTGTTACTAAATTACCCTATACTATATGAGTCAGATTTTTGAAGCGTTGGATATTCTTACTCCTGAAAATAAAAGCGAAACTCAGTGTGGAGTGAAAACTTCGGCGGAACAAAATACCGGGAAGGCCCGCAAACTATATGTTGAAAGCTACGGCTGCCAAATGAATTTCTCAGATAGCGAAATCGTCACCTCTATCATGCACCAGGAAGGCTTTGATACGACCGATGATTTCAAGAAAGCCGATGTTATATTTTTGAATACCTGTTCTATTCGTGAGAAAGCTGAGCTAACGGTTCGTAAGCGACTTGCTCAGTTTAATGCACTAAAGGAAGAAAAGCCAGCTTTATTAGTAGGTGTGCTGGGTTGCATGGCCGAGCGTCTGAAAAGTCAGCTACTGGAAGAAGAGCAAATTGTAGATCTGGTTGCCGGTCCCGATGCTTACCGGGATTTACCAAATCTGGTAAAACAGGTTGATGATGGTTCTAAGTCTGTGAATACCTTTCTTTCCCGGGAAGAAACCTATGCGGATATTAATCCGGTACGCCTTAATTCTAATGGAGTAACCGCTTTTATTTCTATCATGCGGGGGTGCGATAATATGTGCTCTTTTTGCGTGGTCCCTTTCACCCGGGGCCGGGAGCGAAGTCGTGACCCTCACTCTATTGTTAGAGAAGCGCAGGACCTTTTCAGCCGGGGATACCGCGAGGTAACTCTTCTGGGGCAGAACGTGGATTCTTATAAATGGTCAAGCAATTCCGAATTAAAAGGAAAAGCGCAGATTGAAAAAGCAGAAACAGGAGATGTTGTTAATTTTGCTAACCTTCTGGAAATGGTAGCTCAGGTACATCCTGACTTACGGGTGCGGTTCTCTACATCCCACCCCAAGGATATTACCGATGAGGTGCTGTATACCATGAAGCGATACGACAACATTTGTAAATACATCCATTTGCCGGCCCAAAGCGGAAACAGCCGTGTACTGGAACTGATGAACCGTACCTATTCTCGTGAGTGGTATATGGAGCGTGTTGATGCCATCCGGCGAATTTTAGGACAGGAATGCGGAATATCTTCCGATATGATTGCCGGTTTCTGTACTGAAACAGAAGAAGAACATCGGGAAACTTTATCACTGATGGACTACGTACACTATGACTTCTCATACATGTTCTATTATTCAGAGCGGCCCGGTACGTTAGCCGCCCGAAAGTTTGCAGATGATATTCCACTGGAGATAAAAAAACGCCGCTTGCGGGAAATCATTGAGAAGCAACAGGAACATTCTCTTCAGCGAAACAAACTGGATGTAGGGAAGACTTTTAAGGTATTGATTGAAGGGTTCTCCAAACGTTCAGAAGAAGATTTACAGGGAAGAAACAGTGCCAATAAGGTGATTGTATTCCCCAAAAAACAATATAAAAAAGGCGAGTATGTGCAGGTTCGGGTTCACGATTGCACAGCGGCCACACTTCTAGGAGAAATTGTAGAGTAGTTAGTAGAAAAATTTTATGTTAGATCAATCAGAACTTAGAAGTATAAAACAGCGGTTTGGCATCATTGGCAATTCCTCTCGCCTTAACTATGCACTAACGGTAGCCGCTCAGGTTGCCCCCACCGACATGACTGTTCTTATTACCGGAGAGAGCGGTAGCGGTAAAGAATCATTCTCAAAAATAATCCATCACCTGAGCGCCCGTAAACATGGGCAGTTCATCGCCATAAACTGTGGTGCAATTCCCGAAGGCACCATTGACTCGGAGCTGTTTGGTCACGAGAAAGGTGCTTTTACCGGCGCGCAGGATGCCCGTAAGGGCTACTTTGAAGTAACCAATGGAGGAACCATCTTCCTTGATGAGATCGGCGAGATGCCACTAGGCACTCAGTCGCGCTTATTGCGAGTGCTGGAGAATGGGGAGTTTATTCGCGTAGGTTCCTCAAAAGTGCAAAAAACCGATGTGCGGGTAGTAGCCGCTACCAACGTAAATCTGCTGGAAGCGGTGCAAAAAGGAAAGTTTCGGGAAGATTTATACTATCGTTTAAACTCAGTGCCGATTTATGTGCCGCCCTTACGTGAGCGGGGAGATGATATTGCGCTGCTATTTCGCAAATTTGCCACTGATTTTGCTGAGCAAAACCGCACGAAGCCTATTCAGGTAACCCCGGATGGAAAACGCGCATTGCTGGATTACCGGTTCCCTGGTAACATTCGGGAGCTTAAAAATCTGGTTGAGCGTATGTCATTGCTGGTTGAGCAACGAGACATTGATGCCGATACCCTGCGTAGCTTTTTACCTCCCACCCAGCAATCATTACCGGCCTTATACCGCCAGGATAAAGAACAGGGAAGTATCAGCGAGCGTGACTTGCTTTACAAAGTGCTTTTCGAGATGCGCCATGACCTGAATGAGCTAAAAAAGCTGGTCTTGCGTATGCTACAAGACGAAAACTTCGACTCACACGTTATACAAGAACATCAGGACTTATTCAATGGAGTCCATAGTGATTTGCGAGATTCCCGGCGGTACGAGCCCAGAGGTTACGATCCTCAGAGTGCAAGTTCCCGTCAATATCCGAGAGAGCGAGAATATGAAGAGTCCATTGCGCCCAGTCTGCTGATTAATGGAAAGTCTAAAAATCACGAAGAAGAAGCTGTAGTAGACTATTCTAATATTGAAGATATCTCGCACGAAACCGAAGAGAGCGATGATCTGTCATTGGAAAATAAAGAAAAAGAGCTGATTGTAAAGGCATTGAAACGACACGGACAAAAGCGTAAATACGCCGCCCAGGATTTAGGAATCTCGGAGCGCACGCTCTATCGTAAGATTAAACAGTATGAGATTGAAGAGTAAAAAAATAGTCCATAATTTACAGTCTCTGGCCAATAGAGTACAGTCATCAAATGCCCGCAGACTGCCATGTAAGCAGTGGGTAACGGCCTTTATGTGTGGAGTATTGCTGATGGTCAGTGTGACCAGTTGCGGGGTTTACTCCTTTACCGGTGCAGCAATTTCACCTGAAGTGAAAACAATCTCTATTGATAACTTCTACAATGATGCCGGTAATGGGCCACCCAATATGAGCCAGTTGTTTACGGAGGAAGTTCGCGATTATTATCAGTCAAACACCAACTTAGCCTTAGTGCAGGAAAATGGCGATCTGCAAATTGAAGGAGCTATTACTCGCTATGAGTTTGTTCCGGTAGCTCCCCGATCATCCGGTAGCAATGAAGTGGCCGATGTTGCCAGCCTGATACGTCTTAACATCACAGTTTCAGCCTCGTATATCAATACGTATAATGATGAGTACAACTTTGAAAATAAAAGTTTTACCTTTTTCGCTGATTTTGATTCCGAACGTGATCCGTCTTCTGTAGAAGAAGAACTGATTAGTGAAATTTTTGACCAGATAATTTTTGATATTTTTACCGCATCAGTCGCCAACTGGTAGCGAGCCAAACAAACCAAACGCATGGAAGTATTACAACAGACCCTTTTGAGCGCAATGACGAACCCAGGGGCTATTTCTTCTGAAACCCTGGAAGCGCTGGAAAAAGCTGCTGCTGATTACCCTTATTTTCAATTAGCCCATACATTAGTTGCCAAAGTAAAGCACGATCAGCAAACCCCCGACGCCTACGATAGCCTGGGCTATGCCGCCATACATGCTCCCGACCGCCGACACCTCCGTAAAGTGTTTTACGAAGGAGTACATATCCAATGGGTACCCGCTGATACAATTGAACCGGCTGAGACTGCCGAAACTGAGACCCCGATATCTACTGAGGAAGATCCGACCCCGCCCATTGAAACTACTCAAGAAGTTAAAACAGATACTGAGTTAACTTCGGCAGATGAAGATACTCCAGTCTTTGAAGAACAACCGCAAGCCACTGAAACTGCAGGTGTAGCAAATGCTGACGATGAGGAAGAAGCAGTGTACCGCGAATTAGAAGAAAACCTCAGAAATCTTAGAAAAGCGAAAGAAGAGGCTCAGGATGAAGAGGAAGATGATAAAAAAAAAATAGTGGAGACGAATGAGTCCATTTCAGAAGTGAATAATGAACCTTCTGCGCCTAATCATCACGACCAACCTCCTGTCTTGCTTGACTATTTGCATGGAGTTACCCCTGCTTCTTATGATGGGTTAGGAGCTAACCAGCAAAAACAAAATGAACTTATTAACAAATTTGTGAATTCTGATACTAATTCAATAGGGCGTTTGCGTCCTGTTTTGTCAGAAAATGATGCTGATTCTCAGGATCTATCCGAAACCAGTGGGACATTCAATGGTGAAATGGTTACCGAAAACCTCGCTGACATTATGGTGAGGCAAGGGAAAAAGGAGAAAGCCATTGAAATCTATCAGAAATTGATGTTGAAAAATCCTCAGAAAAAAGCGTACTTTGCAGCAAAAATAGAACAGCTAAATCAGCAATAGATGTATACCTTTATTATTACCCTTACTATTGTCGTCGCCGTATTACTAGTTTTAGTGGTGCTGGCTCAAAATTCAAAAGGAGGTGGTTTGTCCAGCCAGTTTGGTGGTGCCGGATCTTCTACGCAGATGATCGGGGTGAAGCGAACTGCCGATTTTCTGGAGAAAGCTACCTGGGCATTAGCCATAGCCCTTATGGTACTAGCCCTATCTTCCAGCCTGATGATCGACTCGCAAACTCCCGATTCGGGTTTTTCCAGTCCTAATATTGAAAGTGCTCAGGACCGTATTGCTCCACCCAGTATTAACTCTGATACTCCGGCTACCGGAGACAGCACTTCTTCCGGACTGGAAGGGCTAGGTGAACCTGAAGAATCGGATACGATAGAATAAAAAGAATTTTGTTCCTTTCTGAAACCGGCTTCGCGCCGGTTTTTTTATGTGCTACTGAAAGCACCATACTCAGGACGTAAAGACTTCTCTCATTCTTTAAGCTGCTTTTCCGATATGCTGCACCAACAGGCGCTTGGTAATCGGTAACAGCGTGGCATCTAAGGGGTATGCCTTTTGCGATACTGCCAGAAATGTAGCCGGGTTGGGCAAGGCCTTATTTGTGGCAACCAGATTTTTTTTAATCTGCTCAAATGAATTGGCAATGCTCCACTGCGTTTCTTCCATTAACTGCGTATGAATGGCACGGTATGATTCATCAGCCTGATGAAAAACCGTTATTTTATAATGATAAATATGCACCACAGTCTGCTGATTACTAAATAACAGTAAGTAACCTTCATTTTTATAAAGAGGGGTGATGCCAACCGGCTCAATGCTGATCTGGTCAGCAATGTCTTCGTATATATCCGCTCCTTCCTGAACCCGCATCTGAAAATGAGGCACTGCGAAACCGATAATATCCTCAATGGTCTTCATCAACTCACTGTCCTGTATAATTTGGCGGTAGTGAATTTTCAGTTTTTCAAAATCGGCTTTGGAAACTTCCTTAGGGAAATTTTCATAAATCAGTTGCTTGTTCTTCTGAAGAGATAGCAAATTGTTGTAGTGAAATACCAGATCAGACATGAAGGGGTACAGTTCCCGGTCAGTGAATTTACTTTTTACATTCTGCATGTAGGCTAAAAGCACATACTTCTTGTATTCAAAATCTAATAAATCCCGGGTTAACCAGTCTTTGTGAAGGGTTTCCATAAGTGGTTTACTTTTTAAGTAAAATATAATTACTAAGCTGCGGGAAAGCAAGCGTGTAAATTTGTCAGTGACAAAATTGTTGACCTGTGTAATAAATACCCAAAAACTGCAATTTTGACAGGATTGTCAGGCTTATCAACGGTAACCGATGCTTGGCATAAGAACTGTACTAATACAGACAGCTATGGAAAACATTCTGTAGTTGTTTTACACAACATGATTAAATCTAATCAAAACCGTTTACAAACATGTCACAAGTGAACATTAAACCGTTGGCAGATCGCGTTCTGGTAGAACCTGCGGCAGCCGAAGAAAAAACTGCTTCTGGTATCATCATTCCCGATACCGCTAAGGAAAAACCACAAAAAGGATCAATTATAGCGATTGGTACCGGAAAAAAAGATGAGCCTCTTACCGTAAAAGTTGGAGATCAAGTATTGTATGGCAAATATGCTGGTACTGAAATTACTGTAGAAGGTAAAGATTACTTGATCATGCGCGAATCTGACATCTTTGCAATTGTATAATCAAATCAGCAAAACCCTTTAAAATCTTAAATTCCATCTATTATGGCTAAAGAAATCTTTTTTAACACTACAGCCCGCGATAAAGTAAAAAAAGGGGTAGATACCCTGGCAAACGCGGTAAAAGTTACCTTAGGACCTAGGGGACGAAACGTAGTAATTGACAAAAAATTCGGTGCTCCTACCGTTACGAAAGATGGTGTTTCAGTAGCGAAAGAAATCGAACTGAAAGATGCTATCGAAAATATGGGAGCTCAACTCGTAAAAGAGGTCGCTTCTAAAACAGCAGATAGTGCTGGTGACGGTACAACTACTGCAACCGTTCTTACGCAGGCTATTTTTGCTCACGGTATTAAAAACGTAGCTGCTGGTGCAAATCCCATGGACCTTAAGCGTGGTATCGACAAAGCGGTTGAAGCCGTAGTTGAAGCCCTGCGTGGTCAGTCTAAAACTATTGACAGCTCTAACGAAATTACCCAAGTAGCTTCTATCTCTGCCAACAATGATGAAGAGATCGGAACTATGATTGCCAACGCAATGGACAAAGTTGGTAAAGATGGTGTAATCACCGTTGAAGAGGCTAAAGGTACTGAAACTGAAGTGAAGCTGGTAGAAGGTATGCAGTTTGACCGCGGTTACCTGTCACCTTACTTCGTGACTAACACGGAGCGTATGGAAGCCGAACTTGACAATCCTTACATCCTGATCTACGACAAGAAAATTTCTGCTATGAAAGAACTGCTTCCTGTTCTGGAAGGAGTGGCTCAGACCGGAAAACCTCTGTTGATTATTTCTGAAGATGTAGAAGGTGAAGCACTGGCTACCTTAGTAGTGAACAAAATCCGTGGTTCATTAAAAATTGCTGCCGTAAAAGCACCTGGTTTTGGTGATCGTCGTAAGGCTATGCTGGAAGACATCGCTGTTCTGACTGGTGGTACAGTAATTTCTGAAGAGCGTGGGTACAAACTGGAGAACGCTACTTTAGATGACTTAGGAACTGCTGAAAAAATCAACATCGACAAAGACAATACTACAATTGTAAACGGTGCTGGTGACAAAGAGCAAATTCAAGCTCGCGTAGGGCAAATTAAAGCTCAGATTGAATCTACTACTTCTGACTATGATCGTGAGAAATTGCAAGAGCGTTTGGCTAAGCTTTCTGGCGGTGTAGCTATCCTGTACATTGGTGCAGCTACTGAAGTAGAAATGAAAGAGAAAAAAGACCGCGTTGATGATGCTCTACATGCAACTCGAGCTGCGGTAGAAGAAGGTGTTGTTGCTGGTGGTGGTGTAGCTTTAGTTCGGGCTATTTCTGCGCTGGACAATATCACAACTGAAAATAACGATCAGGAAACTGGTGTAAACATTGTGCGTTTGGCACTTGAATCACCTCTTCGGGTAATTGTTGAAAACGCCGGACAAGAAGGTTCTGTCGTAATTCAAAAAGTTCGCGAAGGAAAAGATGACTACGGCTTCAACGCTCGCACTGACAAGTACGAGAACTTAGTTCAAGCTGGTGTCATTGACCCTACGAAAGTAACCCGATTAGCTCTTGAGAATGCTGCTTCTATTGCGGGTCTGTTATTAACGACTGAGTGCGTTATTGCAGATGAGCCTGAAGAAGAAAAAGCTCCCCCTATGGGCGGTGGCGGAATGCCAGGTGGCATGGGCGGCATGATGTAATCAGCTAGTCTGTCTATAAAAACAAAAAGCAACTCAGAAATGAGTTGCTTTTTTTATGTCAAAAAAAATAATTTTATCTAAGAAGTTGTTTCAATAGCTTCAGAACCAACTTTTGATTTTAAAAACTCGCGGTTCATACGGGCAATGTTGGCCATATCAATTTCTTTAGGGCACTCCGCTGAGCAAGCCTGGGTGTTAGAGCAAGCTCCAAAACCTTCCGCATCCATTTGAGCAATCATGCGTTCGGCACGTTGCTGCCGTTCAACCTGCCCTTGGGGGAGAAGTGCTAGCTGAGAGATCTTAGCACTCACAAAAAGCATGGCTGAAGCATTCTTACAGGCAGCTACACAGGCGCCACAGCCAATACAGGTGGCTGCATTAAAGGCTTCATCCGAAATGTCCTTTGAGATGGGGATTTCATTAGCGTCGGGCGCGCTTCCGGTATTAACGGAAACATATCCACCAGCCTGAATGATCCGGTCAAAGGCAGAGCGATCAACCATTAGATCTTTAATCACCGGAAAAGCTTTTGCTCGCCAGGGTTCTACCGTAATGGTTTCCCCGTCTTTGAAGTGGCGCATATGCAGTTGGCAGGCGGTGGTGCCTTTCTGAGGACCATGCGGGCGACCATTAATATACATAGCGCAACTTCCACAAATACCTTCCCGGCAGTCATGATCAAAATGTACGGGCTCCTTACCTTCTTTTTCCAGTTTCTCGTTCAGTACATCTATCAATTCTAAGAATGACATGTGCGAATTCGCGTCATTCATCTCATACGTTTCAAAGCGACCCTTATCGGAGGCGTTTTTCTGACGCCATATTTTTAAAGTGACTTTCATATTATTTATAGCTTCTTTGCGTGAGTTTCACATTTTCAAAGACCAGATCTTCCTTATTCAGTTTTTCAGGCATGTTTTCGCCCTGAAATTCCCAGGCGGCTACGTATGAGAAGTTTTCATCATCTCGTAAGGCTTCACCTTCAGGCGTCTGGTGTTCTTCTCTAAAATGCCCACCGCATGATTCTTCCCGGTCTAAAGCGTCTTCCACCATCAGGGCGCCTAGCTCAATAAAGTCAGATACACGGCTGGCTTTTTCCAAAGTCTGATTTAGCTCTTCCTGGGTGCCCAGTACTTTTACATCATTCCAAAACTCTTCCCTAATCGCCTTAATAGACTCCCGAGCCTCTTTCAGTCCTTCTGCGGTTCGTGACATACCGCATTTATCCCACATTACCCGGCCAAGTTTCTTATGGATTTCGTCAACAGTCTGGGTTCCATTAATGCTGATAATCTTGTTAAGCTTTTCCTTAACTCCGGCCTCAGCAGCTTTAAAAGCCTCATGGGAGGTTGGCACTTTCTCGTAAGATTGTCCAGACAGATAATCACCAATGGTATATGGAAGCACAAAATAACCATCAGCCAGGCCTTGCATTAATGCACTGGCACCTAAGCGGTTGGCACCGTGGTCTGAGAAATTACACTCACCAATAGAATACAAGCCGGGTACCGTAGTCATTAAGTTATAATCAACCCACAAACCGCCCATGGTGTAATGTACCGCTGGGTAGATCATCATAGGTACTTCATACGGGTTATCTCCGGTGATCTTCTCGTACATCTCAAACAGGTTACCATACCGGGCCGAAATAGCATCCTGGCCATCCCGTTGAATAGCATCCCGGAAATCAAGGAATACCGCCAATCCTGTTTCTGCCACACCTCGGCCTTCATCACAAACGGCTTTGGCATTACGAGAGGCAACATCGCGAGGTACTAAGTTACCAAAAGAAGGGTACTTCCGCTCTAGGTAATAATCACGATCTTCTTCGGCAATATCCGGCCCTTTTTTCTTGCCCTCTCTAATGGCTTTCGCATCTTCTTCCGTCTTTGGTACCCAGACTCGCCCATCGTTACGAAGAGATTCGGACATCAGGGTCAGTTTAGACTGGTACTCACCCGATACAGGAATACAGGTAGGGTGGATCTGCGTGTAGCAGGGATTAGCGAAGAAAGCTCCCTTCTTGTGAGCTCTCCAGGCTGCCGTAGCGTTACAACCCATTGCATTGGTAGACAGGAAGAATACGTTTCCGTAACCACCAGTAGCCAATACTACTGCCTGAGCACTATGCGACTCAATCTCTCCCGTTAAAAGGTTTCGCACGACAATACCTTTGGCCTCACCATCTACGGTGACTAAATCCAGCATCTCGGTTCGAGGATACATCTTGATTTTACCGTTAGCCACCTGTCGGCTCATGGCGCTATAGGCACCTAGTAGCAATTGCTGACCAGTCTGACCGCGAG
This sequence comes from Roseihalotalea indica, assembly GCF_022458895.1. Next base: position 44,539 of record NZ_JAINFL010000006.1, read on the forward strand.
CGTAGAACGTTCGGGAGACCTGAGCCCCTCCGAAGGAACGGTTAGCCAGTAGCCCTCCGTACTCTCGGGCAAAGGGAACCCCCTGAGCCACAGCCTGATCAATAATATTAACACTTACCTGCGATAGGCGATAAACATTAGATTCCCGAGATCGGTAGTCACCACCTTTTACTGTATCATAGAAAAGACGAAAAACGCTGTCACCATCATTTTGATAGTTTTTGGCGGCGTTGATCCCTCCCTGAGCGGCAATACTATGGGCCCGTCGGGCGCTATCCTGAAAACAGAAGGATTTAACATTATAGCCTAGCTCCGCCAGTGAGGCGGCTGCCGAAGCTCCTGCCAACCCGGTTCCAACGACGATAATGTCGTATTTCCGTTTGTTAGCCGGGTTCACGAGCTTGAGTCCGAACTTATGCTTCGTCCATTGCTCAGCTAATGGACCGGTTGGTGTTTTTCCGTCTAAAACCATATGAAAAAGATGTTTAAGCTAAACTTTTAATAAATAAGTACACGGGCATGGAGGCAAAAAGCAAAGGGACTACAATAGCGAATATCAGCCCTGCCTTTTTAATAAACGGAGAGTACTTTTTATGTTGCAGACCCAGCGTTTGAAAAGCGCTCCAGAAACCGTGGGCAAGGTGATAACCCAGCCCTATCATGGCTAGAACGTAGATAAGTACGTACCACCATTGCGAAAACGCAGCCGTTACAATGGTGTATAAATCCTTTACATCCGCACCGCCATAATTCTTGGTAGGAAGTTCGCCAAAGCGCATCTCATACCAGAAAGACCGCATATGGATGATCAGGAAAATCAAAACAATGGTACCCAGTATGCCCATATTTCTGGATTTCCAGGTGCTGTTTTGACTTGGATGAGCTACGGCGTAGCCGACCGGACGAGAACTTTTATTTTTGATGGATAGAACAAGGGCGTAAATAACATGTAATACAATACCTGAGTAAAGAATAATGGAAGCAACTGTAATCAGGGGGTTTGTTGTCATAAACTGGGCGTAGAGGTTAAATGCTTCGCCATCATCGTTATGAAACAATAAAGTGTTCCCGGAAACGTGTACTATCAAAAAGGTGATTAAGAACAAACCGGTAAGCGACATGACTACTTTTTTCCCGATAGTGCTGTTCAGGGCTTGGGTAAACCAACTCATATAAGGGTAATATTTCTAGTGTAGTAAATGAAAGAACATAACACTCAAAATTATACTAGGAATACTTATCAACCAAAGGATTCAATGATCGCTTGCTTATTTTGAATATTTCTAAATTAGCAGCGAACAGTACTACTTATTTTAACTCGTTGGCATTGCAAGAAGTTCTTATTAAACGTTAAATTTGTTTAATAAACTGTTGATATTGTTTGACAAAACATACAGGATAAATTTGACAAGTTGGGACGCTGACATTTGCCGGAATCCTTAGAAATTACCGCAATTATTCGTTTTTTTGTTCGTTATTAATGTAAATAGTACTATATTGAAAAAATTAAATATTATATTTTTTTATTTATAGTATTTGTTGGTGAGTTGTTGAACCCCGTTGTTTATTATTAATACATTGGCTTTGAGATATCTTTATTCATTCTTAATGCTTACCTGCCTTTGCTTTTTAGTAGGTATGTGCAGAGCATTTGCCACGCACATTCGCGCTGGTGAAATTATTGTTGAGCGTCAATCATGCCAGGGTGAGCTTTTTACCATTCGTATCATTGGTTACGAAGATACCGGCTCTGATGTGGAATTCGGAAACGGTATTCTGGATCTGGGCTTTGGCGACCCCATTGATGTAAGTACCGAAAACGATTTTTTCACTCGAGAGATTGTAGATAACCAGAAGTTGATCCGGGTAAGTGAGTTCGTGATTAAAGATGTCGCTTTTCCTGGTCCAAAAACCTACACCATTAGCTTCCGAGAATTTAACCGTAATGCCGATATCCTCAACATGACCAATTCGGTCAATACTCCCTTTTATATTGAAACTCAGGTTGTTATTGATGGTATTCAGTGTAATAGTTCGCCTGTATTAACGAATCCCCCCGTAGAAGGAGCAGTAGTAGGTAAGAGGTTTGTTCACAATCCCGGTGCTGTTGATCCTGATGGTGATAGTTTGTCGTATAAGTTGGTAATCCCTAAGCAGGATGCGCCTAACGAAAATTTTCCGAATGGCGTATACGTAGATGGCTACCAAGACCCTCACATCTATGATCAACAAACCGCCCCCGAAACAGCTATTACCCAGGATGGAACTGGCCCCTCAACGCTTACCCTTGACCCAATAACGGGTGAACTAGTATGGGATGCTCCCGCACTACAAGGGCAGGTGGGCAGCATCAATGAGTATAACATAGCTTTTATTGTAGAAGAATGGCGGCAAATAGAAGGTGAATGGTATCTTTTAGGGTATGTAACCCGGGATATGCAGATTCTGGTAGAAAATGCTGATAATGAGCCTCCCGTACTTGAAATTCCGGCAGATACCTGTATCGAAGCCGGAACTGTGCTGGAGGTCAATATCTCGGGTTCGGACCCGGATATGGATGATATTGCATTTTCCAGCTTTGGCGAAGTCTTCGAGATAGTAAATAGTCCGGCTACTTTTTCTCCTACCGATGCTCAGCCCTCTCCGGGCGAAGGCACTTTCCGTTGGGAAACTAACTGCGGACATGTTCGGGCCGGAACCTACCAGATAAATTTTAAGGTGTCTGATACTGAACCGGCCACTGGCCCCCCTTTAGCAGATTTTGGAATATGGAATGTTACGGTAGTGGCTCCGGCCCCCCAGGTAGTTTCTGCCCAGGCGGCTCCGGGGCGCGCTGTTGATCTGGATTGGGAGGCGTACTCTTGCGGTGCGGTAGATGATGTGCGAATTCAAATTTGGCGTAAACCTGACAGTACGGACTTTGTGCCAGAGAACTGTCAGATCGGAATACCCCCAGGGTACGAATTAGTGGCTGAGGTAGACCGTAGTGTAGTTAGTTACCTGGATGAAGGACTGGAGCCGGGCGTGAATTATTGTTACCGACTGGTGGCCGTTTTCCCGGATGGCGCTTCCAGTTATGCTTCGGAAGAGATCTGCGCAGAAATGAAAGTGGATGCCCCGGTCGTCACGAATGTAAGTGTCAGTGAAACCGATGAAAATGAGGGGATTATTGAAATAGCCTGGCGTTCTCCTTTTGAAATTGACGAAAGTCTTTTCCCTCCTCCTTACTCATATCAGGTGGTGCGAGGGACTGGTTTTGGTGAAAATGGCTCAGAAGAGATCATTTCAGGCATTATCAGTGATACTTCTTTTGTAGACATTGAACTGAACACGCTTAATGAACCTTTCCATTACAAAATATACCTGTTTGATGCCAGCGGCGATCTGATAGACTCTTCCGCGGTAGCATCATCCGTTCGTTTAGAACCAACCCCCCGGGTAGGCAGTATTGAGTTAGACTGGCAGGCGAACGTGCCCTGGTCTATTACTTCATCCGACTTTCCCTACCATTATGTATACCGTAACCGTGTTGACCCTAACGATCCAGGTAAATTTGTCCTGATTGATAGTGTAAATGTGACTGCAAGTGGTTTGCAGTATACAGATGATGGTGCCACAACTGGCGGACCGTTATCCGATGAACTAGAGTATTGTTATTACATTGAGACGCAGGGAAGTTATGGCAATGAGAAATTGAACCCACCTTCCTTTATTAATCTGTCGCAGGTAGCATGTGCTCAGCCCAATGACACCATACCCCCCTGCGAACCTCTGGCGATTTCTATCCCAACCGGTACAACCGAAGAGTGCGAAGCCCAGGTGGCCGGTAAACCCTGTGGAACAACCGATTTCATGAACCGTATTGAGTGGGAGGCCAATATTGAAGGTGATTGCGATAATGATGTACGCTTCTATAATATTTACTTTTCGGCAGTAGGGCAGTCTGATAGCACTTTTAATCTGGTTGGAACCAGCACTGAAACCTTCTTTGAACATACGGGTTTGCGATCGCTGGCGGGGTGTTATCGTATATCGGCGGTGGACCGTTCTGGAAACGAAAGCACCCTTAGCGCCCCTGTTTGTGTAGAAAACTGCCCTAATTATCTATTGCCGAACGTCTTTACTCCTAATGGTGACGGTTATAACGATACGTTCCGTCCACTAGGCCTAACCAGCAGCAACATGGAGGACTTTTCTGCTGAGTGCCCTCGTTTTGTACAGAGTGTAAAAGTGCATTTTTACAATCGCTGGGGAAAAGAAGTTTATGCCTACGAATCTACTGCCACCGAGAATTCCATTAATATTAACTGGGATGGGCGGACTGAATCAGGTAGCTTGGTATCTGCCGGAGTATACTATTATGTAGCAGATGTGACTTTTATTACCCTTGATCCGGCTTTAAGCCAACAAACATTAAAGGGATGGGTTCATATAATGTATGAGCCGGAAGAACTCTGATGTATCTATCGTTAATAAAGACATAATTCTGTTTGACGGCGTGTGTAACTTATGTAACCACGCCGTTAACTTTATTATAGACCGTGATCCTGCCAATCGCTTTGTTTTCTCTTCCCTACAGTCAGCCTCTGGAAAATCCCTGCTGTTAGAGCATCATTTGCACGAGAATTATTTAGATAGCTTGGTACTAATTCAACAAGGGAAGGTGTTTCGTAAAAGTACTGCTGCGCTCCGAATAGCCAAACATCTCTCGGGGCTCTGGCCTCTTTGCTACGTTTTCATCATCCTTCCGCCTTTTATTCGCAACTTTTTTTACGATATTGTGGCCCGATTTCGATACAAGTGGTTCGGAAAACGAAATGAATGCCGTATTCCAACTCCTGAATTAAGGGCTAAATTTTTAGATTAATTATATAACCATTATGAGTAAAGCGTACATTTTTCCGGGCCAGGGAGCTCAGTTCCCCGGCATGGCCCAAGACCTGTATAATAGCAACAACCAGGCCCAAGAGTATTTTTCCAAAGCGAATGAAGTGCTCGGCTTTTCTATTTCCGACATTATGTTTGGTGGTACGGAAGAGGACTTACGGCAAACAAAAGTAACACAGCCAGCCGTTTTTCTGCATTCTGCTGTTGCGGCACTTACCCAGGAGGACTTTGAGCCAGCGATGGTCGCGGGGCATTCACTAGGCGAATTTTCGGCTTTGGTGGCAAATAAGACATTAAAGTTTGAGGATGGTTTGAAGCTAGTCTATCAGCGAGCCTTGGCAATGCAAAAAGCTTGTGAGCAAAACCCTTCAACAATGGCAGCGGTACTGGGGTTAGAGGATGCTGTAGTGGAAGATATATGCCGACAAATCAATGATGATGTAGTACTACCCGCAAATTACAATTCTCCTGGTCAGATTGTTATCTCGGGTACGCATAGTGGCATTGAAAAAGCGTCAGAAAAGTTGAAAGAAGCAGGTGCAAAGCGAGTAATCATGCTGGCAGTAGGAGGGGCTTTTCATTCACCACTGATGACTCCTGCTCACGATGAATTGGAATACGCAATTAGGCAAACAGAATTTCAGAAACCTGTTTGCCCAATATATCAAAATGTTGATGGCCAACCTTATGAGGACATTGAAAATATTAAAACTAATTTGATAGCTCAACTCACCGCCCCCGTGCGATGGACAACTTCAGTACTCAATATGATCGACCACGGTGCTACCCTGTTCGTAGAATGCGGACCCGGAAAAGTCCTTCAGGGATTGGCCAAAAAAATTGACCGATCAATAGATGTAGCTGGAATCTCTTAGTAACTTAATTTAAGTTCTTCTTTGCCTTATAACTTAAGTAGTCTTTAGAAAAAGGTACATTAATCTGATGAGTGGGCGTATGCTTCTCTTCAGATTGATGTTGATGAATTTGCTTATCAATCTCATCAATAAATGATTTGATACGCTGGATTTGTTCAGAAAGGGATTTATTATATTCTTTTAAAGCCTCAATCAAATTTGTAGTTTTATTGTTCTCCATAATATTTTATCAATTAGAAAAAATGAATAATCCGGATTTATAGTACATTAAAACAATATAAGTAAAATTAATAAAAAATATAAATATATCCCATTACTTCTTAGAGAAGTTATAAGAATAACAATAAAAAACTAAGTGAGGGTGGGTTTATCCTTAACTACAGTTTACAAATAGCAAGGAACAGTTATGGCATTGAAGTAAAATAACTCAACTGCTTAAATAAAATCCAGTGAGATTTTTTACTGGAGAAAAATACGAGATAGTTGGGGATAATCCAAATTTTTTATCAAAGTAAGTTTTTAACAATTATCTCCCATTCCTCAGTAAATGTTTGGTCAGGCATAGAGCGGCTCGCTCGGGTGTACCAGTACTGGGCATTCAAGGTGTCACCTTCCTTTCTATGAAGATAGGCATGGACCCAAGCACTTTCAGAATCATTTTCCATCTGAGCAAACTCATGAGCCTTTTCCCAGTCGTCTCTTGCGTCATACCATAAAGCCTTAAGTGGATTATTTAACTGGTCAGGGGCTTTTGGCTGTTCAAGCGTAGATTTATATTCTTCTAAAGTCATGTTCATATCAGCTATGGTAATTTAACCCTGATGCAAATAGAAAGTTGCGATAATGAATAATATATCCCTAAAAAATTGCTATAAAGGAATATTAACTCAGGATAAGCGTAAAAAAATAGGAACATGTGATCAACCTATAAAGCTACTGACAATATTCTCTAACTCATGTATTGGCGGTTGTGCAGGAAGCGGGTGACGAACGATTAGCTCACCATTGCAATATAATAGCACCAAAAAATTAATAATACTTGCAGAGAGTAAACTTACAGTTGAGGAAGTCTGAGAGAGGGATAATAAAAATTATATGTGATTTAAGGTGATGTTTTGTAAATTAGATACTACTAACCTGTGTAAATTCTTTGTAAACCTTAAACATTAAAAACTATGCTTTATCTAACCAACACCTGCCGTGCCCCTGAACCTCCTACTGAAAAGCCTAAACCTATAAAGCCAAAGGAGGATGAAAAATAATTACAAAGTAGCCGGATGCATTGCACCGGCTTTCTTTTTGCGCAATACCCCGCTACCAAAATAGCCCAGACTTATTAATAGGATAACGATAGCTACCCAGTAAGTATGCTGGTATCGAACAACGGGGGATGCTTCGCCCTGAAGAACAAAAGCTGCCCAGAAACTAGGGTGTGCCTCGTACTTATTCGCTTGTTTGATGTATCGAAGTTTTGCTTTTTGCAGAGCTTTATCTACTCGAGCACCCTTATAAAGCAAACGATACAAGGTGGGCATAATTTGGGCAGTAAAAACATCATTTACTTTCCATAAACTCATGATGATAGAAGGGCAACCCGCGTATGCAAAGCCTCGCCCCATACTATACACTCCTTCGCCCGCTTTCCAGGAACCGGTTCCGGTTTCGCAGGCACTTAATACAGCCAGTTTGGTATTTTTAAGTTGTAGATCATACAGTTCAAACGAATGCAATTGTCCGTCATTCGAAGAGTCTGGTGTTGCCGGAAAAAACAGCACATTGTTGCTAGGGTTAATAGTATCAGCTTTGCCGTGCAGAGCCAGGTGAATGATCTGATATGATTCGGCATCGTGTTTAAACCGGGTTTCGCTGGCCTCCGGTCCGGAAAATAAACGGGCAGACGTAAGTTTCCCAATGGCACTTACTTCTTTATAGGTACCCGGCAGTTCTTCCAGATGGTTCTGAGTTTTGTCAATGGCGCGTGTTCGGCGATCTGTAAAACCAAAAGCCAGCAAACGAAGATGCGCATTTCCTCCCCGGGATGATTCATCAGTATTCAACAAAACCTGTAGTGAAGGGGCATATTGTATGGCTGATTGAGCTAATAAGTAAGGAAGCTTGCGATAATCGGGTTCTTCTATAATGGTTACTTGTTGAGTTAGCAAAGCTTCAAAAGGTAAATATGCCAACGGACCATCGGGAATGATGGTTAAAAAAGGCACTGATAATGAGTCTAGTGGCAATACCGGAGCTATAAACTGCTGGTATACCGTAAATGCCGAGTTAATATATTGAGCGGTTTCTTCCTGATAGTGATCGGGCGAAGGGCCTCGTTGCAGGAGGAGCTGCATTGCTGCTATAGGAGCGGTCAGGCTATCGGCTACCGCAATCCGATGAAACCGAATATTGCCTCGCGACAATCGCATAGAATACACATACGATTCTCCCCAGAAAAACTCAAGAATATGCTGAGTTCCATCAGCGATCCGCTTTTGCAACTGCTCCCAGGGTAGGGAAGGAGAAGCGTATTTTAATTGTACGTAGTTCGGATAAGCATCCTGCAACTGCGCTTGCAAATCTCGTTGACGCCGAAGTATCTGAAAGCGTTTTTGTTGTAAAGCAGGTAATGCAGAGCTATCAGAAACAACCTGCCGCTCCAGTTCCGTAATATCATTCACTACCCGGGCCAGCTGTGTTCGCAGGGATCGTTCCGCTTGTTGCAAACTATCAGAGACTCCTAAATTACTTTTGGTTGAAACATCACGCAGCACATCCCATAAAATAGCCGCTTTACTCCGCTCGATAAAATAAAGGGCATAACGCAGGTATTGCTCTTCGGGTGTGTTCTGGTATTTTAGATAGCAGCTCTCAATAGCTATCTCATACATCAGTTTCTGATCTTCTAATAGCAGCAACTGCGAGTTTTCATTTTCATAAGAAACCCGGTGCAAGTGCATTAAAGAATCAGCCAGCAAAAAAGTACTAATCGCTAAAGTAAGGTCATCAGTAGTGCCCGATAAAAGGTACCGGTGATGGAGCAAGCGGGCTTTTGTGTTAAGTATCTGATAACTATCCGAATAATCCTGAAGCTGAGACCAACTGGGGTTTTTATCAATAAGTAATTGAGAGAAGCTGGGAATGGTAGCTACCAGGGCTTGCTGCTGAAAAATAAGGGCTGAGTCCAGTTGGTTTTGTTCTTCGTAGTATCGAGCAAAAGCTTCCAGGGCGGTAGCTACTTCGGGGTGTTGATCTCCGTAAAAATCGCGCTTTAAATACAGTGCTTGGTTCAGAAAATTCTGAGCAGTAGTAAAAGTATGAAGCTTGGTATAGGCATTGCCCAGATATTGGTAGCTGTCGGCCAGGTCGGCCTGGGCTCTGGGGTAATGATCCGACATTGCGATGGCTTGCGCTTTCCGATAATAAGTAATAGCGGTTTGGTGCTGCTCTATCTCAGCGTATAACAGACCAAGGTTATTATACAACTTGCCAAGGTCCGGGTTATCATCATTTCCATTAGAGGTAGCCTGGGCAACGGCATTTTTATAAGCCACAATACCCAAATCATATTCTCTCTGCTGATGGTAGATCATACCCAAGAGAGAATAGCATACTCCCAGATTAATGCTCTGGGTTTCTTGAGCTAATCGGGTAGCGCGTTGAGCATAATCCAGGGCGGTAAAATAATCTTCCCGCCGGTGGTGGGTGGTTGCTAAATTATACAACAACCTAAGAAGAACAGCTTCATGGGTATTGGGTAGTGACTGAAGGTACGCCAATGCTTTCTCGTAATACTTCTCTGCTTCCGTATAATCAAAGTAATAATAATTATACTCATCAGCGATGCCCTCATTGATACGTACCAGGTCAAGCGTATCAGGATTAAATAGCATGGCCCGTTGAAAGTGATATATTGCCACTTCCGGGCGTACAATATCACTATAAGACTTCCCCAACTCATAGTGAGCTTGGGCCGTGAGGTTGCTGTCTTGAGTTAGCCGAATAGCGTTTGCCAGGCTGGCCTGGGCATCAGCATAAAAATCAAGGCGGCGTTGGGCTCGTCCAAGTTCATAATAAGCTTCCGCTTGATCCGTAGAAGTTACAGCAGATTTCAGAGCAAGTTTTGCGTAGTATGAAGCACTGTCGTACTGATTCTGAGAAAATTGCTGCTGCGCCCGTTCCAGAAAATCATGAGGGAGGCCTCCCTGAGCCGCAGACGGTTCAGTGAAAATTGCCAGCAAGAGGGCCGGAAAGAGGAAATAGGCTATCTTAAATACCACGGTCAAAGATTGATAAAATCTGCCGTCAAGTAAAGCGCAGGGGCCGAAATATCATAGTATAAGAAAATAGTTTCAGCCTTTGGTTGCGACATCTAAAGGGAATGGCTTATTTTGGGGCAAAGAAGAAGTGTCTGAAAGATAGGTTGCGAAGAACGAAGTTAATCCAATGATTCTTCCCTTTAATCTTTCATTCATTGATGAACATGTCTAACCTAAATTTTTGAAACAAACTATGAAAACCGTTGATGATATCAATTTTTCCGGTAAAAAGGCTCTGGTGCGCGTAGATTTTAATGTCCCTCTTGATAAAGATTATACTATTACCGATGATACCCGGATGCGGGCTGCCGTTCCTACGCTAAAGAAAATCCTGGATGACGGAGGAGCTGCTATTCTGATGTCTCACCTAGGGCGTCCCAAAGAAGGACCCGAAGAGAAATTTTCGCTGAAGCATCTGGTCGATCATCTGTCAGAATTGCTGGGTGGCACCAAAGTGCATTTTGCTAGTGATTGCGTGGGTGAGGAAGCTAAAAGTAAGGCCGATAGTCTGCCTATGGGTGAAGTATTGCTGCTGGAAAATACCCGTTTCCACAAAGGCGAAACCAAAGGCGATGAAGATCTGGCTAAGCAAATGGCCGAATTAGGCGATGTATACATCAATGATGCTTTCGGTTCGGCTCACCGTGCACATTCTTCTACTACCGTAGTTGCTCAGTATTTTGATGAGAAAGCCAGTGGTTACATTATGCAGGCTGAAATTGATAATGCGCAGAAACTACTCGAAAGTGCCGAGCACCCCTACGTGGCCATCATGGGTGGTGCCAAGATCTCTGATAAGATCGGCGTAATTGAAAACCTGCTGGAAAAAGTAGACGACCTGATTATCGGCGGTGGCATGAGCTATACCTTCTTTAAAGCTATGGGCGGAAAGATCGGTAAATCGCTGGTAGAAGAAGATAAGCTGGACCTGGCTAATGAACTGATCAAAAAAGCCAAAGAGAAAAATGTGCATCTGCACTTACCCATCGACTCGGTAGTGGCCGATGAGTTTGACAACGATGCCAATACCAAAATTTCTAACAACCACGCCATTGAAGATGGCTACATGGGGCTGGACATCGGGCCGGAAGCCCGACAGGTGTTTGCCGATGTGATCACTCGAAGTAAAACCATTTTGTGGAATGGCCCTATGGGAGTATTTGAGATGCCCAACTTTGCCGAAGGAACCAAGCGGGTTGCCGAGGCTGTGGTGGAAGCAACCAGAAACGGAGCGTTCTCCCTCATTGGTGGAGGCGATTCTGCGGCGGCCGTAAACAATCTGGGTTACGGAGATGACGTATCTTACGTATCAACCGGCGGTGGCGCATTGCTTGAGTATATGGAAGGGAAAGAACTTCCCGGAGTGAAAGCTCTTCAGTAATCTGTTTTCGCTTGACTGAGGAGGGGAGAATACCCGCTCTGTAAGACGAGTCCTCGCGCCTCAGTCAAGCTTTATCGTTTGTCCCTAAATTATTTGTCTCCATTATGATCATCTCCCCGGCACGCCGGCTTCAGCAGGTGGAAGAATATTATTTTTCCCGGAAACTTCGGCAAATCCGGCAGATGAACGAAGAGGGAAAAGACATTATCAACCTGGGTGTTGGCAGCCCGGATATGATGCCATCCCCGGCTACGATTACCGCGCTCAGTGAAATAGCTCACCAACCGGATGCGCACGGCTACCAGCCCTACCAGGGATTGGCCGAACTCAGAACAGCCATGGCTGAGTGGACGCAAAAAACCTTTTCGGTTACAGTGGCCCCTGAGTCAGAAATATTACCCCTGATGGGTTCCAAAGAAGGGATCACGCACATCTCGCTAGCTTTTCTAAACCCTGGTGACCGCGTGTTAGTCCCATCTCTCGGGTACCCGGCTTATACGTCGGTAACAAACATGGTAGAAGCTGAGGTAAGGACTTACCCTCTGGTAGAAGGAAGCTGGCAGCCTGATTTTGAGAAAATGGCGGACATGGATATCCGGAAGGTGAAGTTACTTTGGTGCAACTATCCGCATATGCCCACTGGCGCACCTGCCCAGTACGAGACATTAGAGAAACTGGTTGCTTTTGCCCGAGAACATAATATCCTGCTGTGCCATGATAACCCATATGCGCTGGTCCTTAATCGAGACAAACCCCTGAGTGTCTTTTCGGTGCCCGGAGCAAAAGAAGTAGCTATCGAGTTACACTCGCTCAGCAAGTCGCACAATATGGCCGGCTGGCGCATCGGGTGGATAGCCGGTGCCTCTGACTATCTGAGTGAGATCATTAAGGTTAAAAGCAATGTAGATTCGGGTATGTTCAAAGCCATGCAATTAGCGGCTCGGCAAGCCTTACTTAATGATGAGGAATGGCATCAGCAGCGCAACCAGGAATATAAGGAGCGTCAGGCAATTACCTTTCAACTGGCAACCGCTTTAGGGTGCCAGTTTGATCCTAAGCAGCAAGGCATGTTTGTGTGGGCTAAAATACCAGAAACTGAATCAAGCGCCGAGGCAGTTAGCGAAAGAATTTTACAGCAAAACCGGGTCTTTATCACCCCAGGTCATATTTTTGGAAAAGAAGGGAAGCGTTATCTGCGCTTTTCCCTGTGTGTATCACAACAGCTACTGAACGAGGCTGTCAAACGAGTAACATTTCACCCCTGAAAGTTATGAACATCGGAATTATCGGATTAGGATTATTAGGAGGATCAACCGCCTTGGCGTTAAAAGAGTGTTTACCTGAGGCCAAAATCATGGGAGTGGATACCTCCCGGCAGCATGCTGCCCGGGCACTGGCTTTGGGGGTTGCTGATAAAATTCTCTCCCTGCGCAAAGCTGTTGCCCAATCTGATATTGTGATTCTGGCCGTGCCCGTAGATACCATGCTGAATATGCTACCGGGAGTATTGGATACCATTCCGGTAAGCAGTGTAGTAGTTGATCTGGGGTCAACCAAAGAACAAATATGCCAGGTAGCGGATGCCCATCCGAAGCGAGGGCGGTTTGTGGCGGCGCACCCCATTGCGGGTACTGAACGCTCGGGCCCGGATGCCGCTTTCAAAGACCTGCTCACCGGTAAGCAGATGATCATTTGTGACAAAGAACGCTCTGATATTGATGCCCTGGAAAAAGCGGAAAATCTCTTTCGCCGAAAGCTGCAAATGAGAATTAGCTATATGGAAGGGGCTGCCCATGACCGGCATATTGCCTATGTCTCTCATTTGAGCCATATCAGCTCGTTTGCCCTGAGCAATGCCGTGCTGGCTAAAGAAAAAGACGAAAGTAAAATCTTTGAGATGGCCGGTAGTGGTTTTTCTTCAACGGTACGTCTGGCTAAAAGTAATCCTTCTATGTGGGCGCCAATATTCACGCAAAACTCCCGAAACGTAGGGCAGGCACTGACCGCATATATCGAGCAACTACAGCGCTTCAAAACATGGCTTGATCAGCAGGATGAAACACAAATGTACCAGTGGATGGAGGAGGCTAACGCCATCCGTGATATTCTGTCGGGTATTCAGACGAATGAAAAAGACCCTCGATAGAAACAGGTTCTGAGAACACTCCTTCTGCTTGCGTGTTAAGCAAGAACCTATGACTGGAACTTACCCCCCTCTTTGCCATTACTTCCTGATATTTTTCGTAGTAGCATCCTTGCTAGGGCATACTAATGCAGTAGCTCAGGACAAAGACACAACGTATATTCAGAAATTCCCCGAAAGCCTGAACCTTCGATTGCTCGCTGCTCAGAAAGGCTTGCAGCTTCAGGCAAAAAACAGTCAGCTAGGGGAAAATTATTATTTCAACCCCTGGTACCGCAATTATGTAGGGCTTGGAGGCTTCTTATGGAATATCGGCTTTAACTTCCTGCTTCCGGTATCCCCACCTTTGCAAGATAACAACCTGAAACGCTTCGACTTTCAGGGTTCACTCTATGCTAAGAACTGGCTGGTAGACGGTATCTATCAGCGCTATCAGGGATTTGTATTGGGCGATAATCCTTTTACTCCCAATGCCGAGCCAGAGAGCTACCAGCATGATATGGTGTTGAAAAAGATCCAGGCTACCATTACCTATCTGCCGGGGGGCGAGCAGTTTTCTCTCCGTTTTCCCTTCAACCAGGGCGATCGGCAACGAAAGAGCCAGGGAAGTCTGCTATTATCCAGCGATTTCTCGTATACCAAACTGTATAACGATGATGGAATACTCCCCGAAGGAGTAGCAGATGAGGCAGACCCGGCCGGGCAACTGGATGAATTGCGCTTTTATTCACTCAATGCTCTGGTAGGCTACGGAGCCACGCTGGTTCATCGTAACTTTTTCCTCCATGCTTTCGGGCTCACCGGCCTGGGCTTTCAGCGCAAACGCTACTACACTGGCCAAGAGCAACGGGCTTTTGCTGTAGAACCCGTCTATGACATCCGCGGGGCTTTTGGTTACGATAAAGGTGCCTGGTATACCGGGGTTTATGTGTCTTCTGACTATACAGTAGTAGAGATTGAACAGTGGCAGTTTATTGGGCGTACCAGCCAGATTCGGCTTTACCTGGGAATACGGATTGATGAGCCGGAATTTCTTCGGAAGATCAAACCTAAGTTTCTGGAGAACTGGCGTAATAGTCCGAATATTCCGCTTCCACCCATCTTTGGGTAAACATTCCGGGTGGATAGGAGTTCTTTCAAAGAACACTAAACTAAACAAACATGGATACACAAGCCACGAAAGAATACCGCTCACCCCTGACAGAAAAACTTAAAGAACTAAGCAAAGAAGGATACACCGCTGACTTTCATCTAAAGGAAGGATCACTTCAAGCAGCAGATAAATCGTTTAATGCCAATGATCTCACGATTATAGATGAGTTTCGTTTTGAGGGCGAGAGCAACCCCGATGATATGTCTATTCTTTACGCCATAGAGGCTAACGATGGCACGAAAGGTACTGTTGTAGATGCTTTCGGAACCTACTCTGATAACGACCTGGGTGAGTTTATGAAAGGCGTGAAAGAGCGAGAAGTAAAAGATAACTAATTGCTATACGCAGCATTATTAACGAGTTGCGAAACAAGAGGCAGGTGGCGGTTAGAACACTGAAGATCAGAATAATCCGTGCAGCCACCTGCCAACCTTAAGCAGTTTGTGCATAGCTTCTTAGCCTGCTCTGGGTTACAACACTATCGTCTTTCAATCAAACATCGTATAGCCAAAGCGCCGAGCAGTTTCCTCGATAATAGGTCGGGCGAGAGAAATTTCTTCATCACTCAGGTTCTCTTTCCATCGGCCAACTTTAATAGAGTGGTCAGTAGTGGAGTAGGCCCGAGAGGTTTCAGCTTCTACAAATTTCTCATTGTTTCTGTTCTGTACCCGCTCTGCCCAGGCGAGTATTTCACTGGCATTCTCCTTTTCATTCAGACTCACCTGTTGGGCAATACCAGCGGCAAACTGATACGAGTTCGCCAGCATATCCTCAAAGCGAGTAACCACCACCTGCTCAGCCACCGCAGAAAACCCTATAGTATTGATGTAGTTCCAGTGATGAGCGCATTGCTCAATCAATGGGCGATGGACCCAGTCCTTCCAGTCTGGGGGTTGGGGGTGATGGCCCCAGTTTCGGGAGATACCTACTTTTAACGAACAGATGGTATCCAGCGGATGGCGAACCTGCCAGAAAAAATGCCGGGGTTGGGGAATAGTACTGAGCAGCATGCTTAAGGGAAAAGAAAGTCCGGTATCGGGAGGAAAGCCTTTACTCTCTTTCGGCACCTTAATGGCTGTGGGTTGGGCATAGTTCAGTGATAGCAGAGCTTCAAAAGGAGGCTCGCTCAGGTAATGATAGGTTGAAAGATGATCGAAGAGCTCTCCGAATATAGACGTGCCGCTTCGACCGCATCCCAAAATAATTACGTGGGCAGGTAATGTCATAAATGTATCATCAATCAACAGGCAAACTAGTGAAATTCTCCTGACGATACCGATGGATGCCTGACTGTTTCTAATACTATATGTCTATACATCCGGCTAAACTTACTCTTTTCTGGTCAGAAACCGCTTCTAACGCTACTATCGAGCCTTTTTTCTAAGGGCAGATAGAACAAAAAGTGCATTTTCTTTTAGTTTTGGCTATTGTTAAGTGCCCACGACCTTTTCAATAGATTAGCTGATGGGGTAGGAGCGCAAGGGGCTCTGTTGAAACTGCCTGGCATGCACTGCCTCAGTAACCATATTTCTACTAACCATATAAACTGACCAGCTAAAATGATCAAATTCATTCCTTCTTTCCTGTTAATAACCTTCTCCCTAATCGCCTGTAAAAGCGATGATGTCAGTGACCTGGATGATCTGCTTAATGACGATGATGATCTAAAGGGTGCGCATGTAACTGCCAAAGTCAATGGAGATCAATTTACCTCTGCTGATGATGCATTAAGAGCCACTTTTGAAGAAACCGATATGTATTTTACGCTTGCATTTGGCGCCGTATCAGTAAGTTCTGGAAAGGCTAGGGGTATTGCCCTGGGAGTGGCCGGACTTAGCTCCGAACCATTGGAAGTGGGCGCCACATTCACCAATGAAGAAACAGATGAGGGAATTGGCGTTGAAGCGGCTTACTCAGAAGGACCTGTAAACGACGCTGACGCTGATGTAAGCACTGACGAACTATTAGAAATTTCTATCAAGCTCACTGCTATTGATCGAGATAATAAAACCATTTCAGGTGAGTTTAATTTTAAAGCTCTGGATGAGGAGTCTAATAAGACCTATACTATTACTGAGGGTATGTTCAGTGAGATTCCTTACTAAGTGAGAAATAGAGTGAGGGGAGAATAAGTAGTTTTACCTTTTATTCTTCCCTCAATAATAGTTGCATAAGTATCAGGTCCAGCCAGCGATCAAATTTGTAGCCTACCTCACTAAACCTGCCTACCTCTTTGAAACCCATACGCTGATGAAACGCGTAGCTTCCCTGGTTGGAGCTATCTACCCCGGCAATCATTGTATGGTAGCTTTGCTGGAGAGCTAGTTGGATAAGCTCTTTCAACAACATTTGTCCAATTCCCTGGCCTCGTGCTTCTTTCGCTACATACACAGAGTGCTCTACGCTGTATCGGTACGCCTCTTTTAACCTAAATGCCCCGTAGGTGCCGAAACCAATTACTTTGTGGTTGAGGTCAGCTACAATCACCGGCCATCGTTCTTCCTGCTTTTTCCAGTACCACTCAAGCTGATCATCCAAACTGTTTTCCTGGTACGAGTAGTTAGCAGTGGTGTGAACAATCTCGTAATTAACAATTCTTAAAATACCGGGAATATCATGCTCATCAGCCTTTCGTATACGTATTTCCATAGTTGATCATTAGTTAGAAAGTAGCTTCCGAAGGTTAATGTGCTCTTTAGTAGTAGAATAGTGCTTATTGCTGATAGCGGGCCTTCGATGCACCCCACAATCTATTGATCGGATAATCAATAAATAAGGCGCAGTAATTAACGGACGTATGTCCGGCTGAAAGAGACGAGTAATCATAAGGCTGGTTCTTTAGCCAGCTTACCCTCCTGTTTAAGGTTTGAGGGTTCACAGTACTTTTCAATTAAGGCCAGCATATGCTCGGTGTTGGCATTTTGTTTCACAGAAATATTTTCAACCTCTTTCAAAGTAACCTGAGAACCTTTCATAGACAGGTACGAGTTCAGATTCATGATATCAGCAAACCAGTTGGTGAGTACCACCATAAGTTGAGCAAGATTTGAGCGACTGGTTTGCAACTCAAGAGGTGGTTTGAAAATAAAGTGTCCTATAATATCAACCAACCCAATGGAACCGAAAGCAATAGTCAGGATAGTTTTGCCCTGAGCAGCAAAGAAGATAGAGGTAAGTATTAGAGCTATGCCCAGGTAAAATGAGACCACATACATCCACAATACGTATTTGTAGGCACCTTTGGCATCATTAATCACATCCTGAATAGATGACTTAAGCCCCATCATAGTCTGAAAGGTGTTTTCCAGATTGCTTCGCAGGGCTTCTGCCGCTTTCTCCGAATTTTCCACCTCAATCTGCTGCTTTCTGAGGTTTAGTTTAGCAAGTTCGCTGGCTTCCGGCTGTTGTATGGATTGATAGTCTAGTGAGTTCCGGGTCAGGTTTCGGATAACTTCAAGCATACTGCTAAGTTCTTCTTTTTCTTCCGAAGTGAAGTCAGGTTGCAAAGGCAGGTCATCTACTACATTTACATTATTATAGATAGCCTCATGCAGATAGTCAAAAGCAAGAGCTTTATTTTTCATAGGTCGGCAATTTAGGTTAGGTAGTTGGTATGTTAAAATATCAATTTTTTTTATGAAATCAGAATGCGAATGAATAAAGACTTTGTAATAGTAAGAGCCGTTCTTATCATCAAGGTTAGCCTGCTCCAGATCGGATCGGGTAGTTTGTGATAAAAACTATATGTCGATACGGTCAATGTATAGTAACTCGTCTTTTTAAGCCGGGTTTGATCTGGTCATAGGTTTCTTAAAAAGTTTGAAACTTACATACGCCCTAAGCATGAGTTGCATTTAGTACATGATTCATACACCACGCCCTGGTCGGAATAAGAAAACTTACGCCAGTCATACATCACGCCCTGGGCAAAAGTCACAATTTACCTAGCTCGACGTACCAATGACCAGGAATTTGTTATTTTTTCGATAAGTTTAAAGACCTACGTCCGGGTCAAATGTCTTCCTCGCATCCCAGAAACCTGTCTTTGCCCAGGTTATTATCAGTATAGCAGAAAATAGTACAGCGTAAGGTCTGTTTTAGATCGTGTTTTTTGCCGTATGGGGCTCGTATTATTTTTGTTTATATCCATATTAAACAGCTATAAGCATGAAGAAGAGTGAGCGAATTGTATGGTCTCAGATGGTGATTGATACGGCCCTGAATAACCCGGCGATATTGAAGCAACTGGGGAAAGTAGGCCTGCCCAAAGAACAAGTACTGGCGGGAAAATCGTATGTAGAGGAGGTTATTCGTCTAGAAGCTGTGCAGCGAAAAGAAATGGGCGAGCGGTTTGATGCTACGGATGAACTTAACACCGTGCGAGATCAGGCCCGGTCTTTATACACCAAACACGTAGCCGATGCCCGCCACGCTCTGCGTAATCAGCGGGGTTATTGGGAAGCTCTTGATCTGGATGGCAAACGCAAAGCGGAGTTGTTTGAGTGGCTGGCCCAGGCTGACACCTTCTATAACAATATTGGTCCGGCTATGTATATCTTGAAAAAGTACAATGTTACTGATGCTGAGGTAACGGAAGCCCGAGTACTGATTGACAAAGTTATTGCTGCTTATAAGAATCGTAGTCGGGAGGCTAGCGAAGCGAAGGCGGCAACTCAGCAGCGCAACACTGCTCTGAAGGAACTGGATAACTGGATGAAACGATTTGTCCAAACCGCCAAATTGGCCTTCGTTGACGAGCCTCATTACCTGGAAGTACTGGGGATTGGGAAGAAAAAAATGGCCTAAAAAGAGAAGGGCAGAAGTCAGAAACCAGAATGCCAAGTTATAACAAAGGGAGTGTGTAGAGAGGCTGACTAGCTTCTATCGCCCTGCCCCCAATAATTACCAACAAAAAGCAATCAACTATTTAAGCAAGCATCGCGTGCCCTTCCGCAGTATAGCCATTCAATAGAGCAGCAACTCAAACCTTAGAAAACAAATGTGGGGAATAATTATCTTACTTTGGATCGTGAAGTCTTATCAGCGGTCCGGTTACTATGCCAGCAGTCTGCTTACATTGATGCAGTCACCCAGCATTCTTGGTTTCATCTTTAACCAATTTAATTAAGAGGTTTATATTAGTGCAATACAGCCTTTGACAAGCCATTTATAATTATTTTTAGTGTTATTTTACTTACATTAAAGGTTTTTGTAATGCGTTTAAAGCATTTGAAATCAGTCATTTAAATGTATTTTCCTCGACAAAAACTTTATGTGCAGTTAATTATGCTAAAGTTTCCTTAATAAGAGCTCTTCCGCCAGGTATTCTTTCTATTATTCACCCTATATATTTTGCCATTCTCAATCTATTCCTAATCTTTGCATAGAAGAATTAGACCTGAATAGAGTTGTCTGTCGCTGATGATCATTATATACTAGCTCATGGGCTGAACGTGCATCCGTCGGCCATGGAGCGTCTGGCAGAGGCGCTGTCGCTCCCGGCGGAGCAGTGCTCCTATATATGTCTGCCTGGTCATCAACGGGGTGAGTCGGTAGGACGACTGACGGCCAGTCAGTGGCTCGATAGTTTCGCTGAACAATACCATACCCAACAGCACGCTCATAAGAATCTTATTTTTGTCGGCTATTCATTAGGTGGGTTAATCATGACTTACCTGTTGGCTGCCAAGCGCCTGCCTGCTCCCAAGAAGCAAATACTACTGGCCCCGGCGCTGGCCTTCAAGCACTGGACCAAAATCCCAACTTACTTACCAGCTACCACCCTTGATCAAATCCTGATTCCTTCTCTTACTCCCAAGCACTATAAAGCCAATCCTGGCGTAACCATCGGTGCCTATAAAGTACTATTTGAGATCAGTAAGCAACTAGAGGATCTGCCATCGGTTTCTTATAATATTCCTACTCTGGTACTCTGCGACCAGCGAGATGAACTGGTAAAGCCACAGGGCTTACAGCAATTTATTCAACAGCAGCAACTCAGCAAGTGGCAACTGTATATCATTCCCTCCAGCCCCTGGAAGCGGTGGGGGAAGAAGCACTTATTAGTAGCCCCGGAGCACCAGTCGGATGAGCATTGGAAGGAAGTGCGTAGCCGGATAGACCATTTTCTCAATGCATGAGCTTTCCTATTATTCGCCAGATTACTTGACCGCCCGCCAAAAGTTTCGGAAGCTGGCCCAGCAGAAAGGTGGCACACTGCTCGCCTTGCCGGTGAACGAACGACGAGGGCTGTACATCGATGTGGCATTATGGCAGAGCACCAGTGATACGTTACTTTTACATACTTCGGGCTTACATGGGGTAGAGGCCTTTCCGGGTTCGGCGGTGCAATGTGCGTTTCTGGATAGCTGGGAGCCTGACCAACTGAAAGGAAACAGCCTGGTGCTTATTCATTGTATCAACCCGTTTGGCATGCAGTACCTGCGTCGCTGGAATGCCGATAACGTTGACCTGAACCGCAACTTTCTTTTTCAGTTCAATTCTCTTCCGCCCAATCCGGCTTATCATAATATCAGCTCTTTTTTAAACCCCAGCACTGTTCTTAAGTTATCAGCATTCAACCTGAAAGCTTTGCGACTTCTAACCCGGCACCGGTTCTCCAAGCTGCAACAAGCCGTTGCCCAGGGGCAATACACAGAGCCTGCCGGCATTTTCTACGGGGGGAATCAACAAACCATCGAAGGCGCTTGTCTCCTTCAATTTTTTCAGGAGCAATGCGCGCATTACCAGCACATCCGGGGCATAGACTTCCATACCGGTTTGGGTACGTACGGTCGCTCTTCTTTCTACCTGGAGGCGGACTTCAGTGAAGAAGACTGCCAGCGGATGGAAGTATTGCTGGATGCGCCTATGATTCATGTACAGCCCGGTAAAAAGCAAAGCTACCAAACCCAGGGAGGCTTTATTGCTTTCCTAAAGCAACTGATGGCCTCATCCGACATGCTGATGGCTACCCAGGAGATAGGAACAGTAGGACCCATTAAAATTCTGAAAGCTCTGCGGGAAGAAAACTTTGCCTACCACTACGCCCTTGACCAGCAGCCCCAGGCAGGGGAAGCCGTAAAGCGCGCTTTTAGTCCGGAAAATGATCGTTGGAAGACTCAGGCCGTACAGGATGGCGTGCGAGCTTTGTTTCGCCTTATCCATGCATCTCGCCGCTGGGAGTAATCCCGGATTGCATCTCTTCTCTATAAGCCTGGTAGATACTTTTCTCTTTGTTTACGCTATGCCCGAGAGTTCGGTGAACGGTAAGCTCTGGGTGAACAATGTCAAAATAATTTTTTACCTGCTAAATCCAGTTCGGGAAGTTGCTTCGTATGTATTGCAAATTGACTGATACAGAGTGATGACAACCCAACCGGCAGCACGTGATAACAAATTACCTTTTTTGATGCGATGCTGCCCGAGTCATAGTGTTTGGAAACCCAGTGAATTTACTTTTTCGGCAAGCATACAAGCAATCAGCTATATAAAGACCTTTTATTTTTTTCTAACCTATAACTCTATTAAGGTATGTTTACAATTACGAGTAAACCTGATGGTCAGACCAAGCCAGAGGGTAATCAAAACCGCCGTTCGTTTTTAAAGTACGGAGGTGCCACACTGGCCACTGCAGGTATCGTTTTTTCCGGATGTAAAGAGATTGAAGACCTTATTCCAAAGCCACCCAAAGATAAACCGAAGGAAGTGAACCTGGGCAGCGGTGATATTGGCATTCTGAATTACGCCTACACCCTGGAGCAACTGGAAGCTGCTTTCTACGAAATGGTTATGCTTAAGCCCTACCATGACATGACGTTTGAAGAAGCACTCATTCTGGAGGATCTGAAACGCCATGAAGTCATCCACCGAGAGTTTTACAAGAAAGTATTAGGCAAAGATGCTATTGCCGAGCTGGAATTTGATTTCAGTTCAATTGATTTCAGCAACCGCCACAGTGTGCTCAACACTGCTCGCACCTTCGAAGACCTGGGAGTTGCCGCCTACAACGGTGCCGGTCGCTTACTGGAAAGTGCCGACCTGCTGTTAATCGCCGGTAAGATTGTATCGGTAGAGGCACGCCATGCCGCCGCCATAAAAAGTGTTGCTGATGACGATCCCACTGCATTTGCCGGTGACGATGTGATTGATGAGAACGGTCTGGGGCAGTTCCTTTCTACCAATACCGTATTGGAAAGCGCTTCAGCCTTTATCAAGACTGACATTGACGGAACCAACTTACCTAAACCTTAATCAAAAAGACCTTATACTATGATGACTATATTCAATTTATTAGACCGTATTTCTGCCGATCTGCCCAACGCTGATGAGGCAACCTCACGCCGGGGATTATTTACATCCATGGCTGATTTTGGCAAGAAGGTAGCGGTGGCTGCTGTGCCGGTAGGGGCGGCTTCTGCCACGTATTCTACAAAAGCGTTTGCCCAGGAGAGCAGCGTAATTGACGTATTAAACTTTGCCCTGCTGCTGGAGTATCTGGAAGCAGAGTACTATGTTAAAGGATTAGACTCAGGAGTCATTCCTTCCGGTTCAGACGAGGAGAAAGTGTTTATGCAGATCAGTAAGCATGAGACTGCTCACGTGGAGTTCCTGAAAGCGGCTATCAGTGGCTCAGGAGGTGAACCGATTGATAAGCCGGAATTTGATTTTTCTGCCCGAGGCAATTTCTGGCCCTTCCACAAATACCAGGATTTTCTGGCGCTGTCGCAGGCATTTGAAGATACTGGAGTGCGCGCTTATAAAGGACAGGCTGCTAACCTGATGGGTAACGCTGCAGTATTAACTGCCGCATTGCAAATCCATTCGGTAGAAGCAAGCCACGCCTCAAAAGTGCGCCGTATTCGTGGGCTTATGGGATGGATCACCCAGGATGAGCGAGGAGAGGGGATGCCCGCAGCTACGCAGCCCGTGTATGATGGTGAAGACAAACTGGTGCAAGCCGGGGTAGATTTAACTTCATTGACTGCCTTCGGTGCCGATAGTGCTACTGAATCGTATGACGAACCATTGACGAAGGAAGAAGTCACCGCTATCGCTAGTTTATTTCTAGCGTAGGGGTTTAGCTAGTGATGTGAGAATCCTGGCCTCCATGTGGAGTGCCAGGATTTTTTTTGCCCCCACTGTTTACAAGTGGCAGAACAATCATACTAAGGAGCAGTTTAGCCTGAAGCAGTAACGTTTAGCTCAGATGCATTCATTTTCCCCACAAACTATTTTTTATACGCCGGGTGCTTTGAACCATCGCGGTCAGGCCATATTAGATCAGTTTCCTGAGGCAGCAGTGCAGGAAGTTGAGCAGCACAACCGCTTACCTTCACTGGATATTGGGCATTATAAGGCCAAGTCAGACATACTGGTGTTGGGTACACTGAAGACTCTGCGCTGTAAAGATAGCTTTCGTAGTGCCGACTATATTGCTCCCAGCCTGGCTAACGGTTGTTTTGGGGGATGTGCCTATTGCTATGTAGACCGGCATAAACCTATAAATCCTATCACCTTATTCACCAACACCGAAGCTATTCTAAAGGCTATAGATACGCATATTTATAAACAGCCCTGGCCTAAAGAACCTAATCAAACGGATGCCAAGTACTACACGTATGATATTGGCTGTAATTCTGATGCTTCGGTTGACGCTCAAATATCCGATAGTGTCTGGAAAACATTTTCCTTCTTCCGAGACCACTCTCGGGCTAAGGCTACTTTTGCTACCAAGTTTGTAAATCGGGCACTCTTGGAATTAGATCCTCAGCGAAAAGTCCGAATTCGTATGAGTTTGATGCCTGCCAACATTAGTAAATTGGTGGATGTAAGAACTGACCCGATTGAAGCAAGGTTGGCCGCTATTAATGAATTCTGGGAAGCCGGGTACGAAGTGCATGTAAACTTTTCGCCAGTAATTGTGTACGGCGGCAAGCAATGGCGAAATGATTACCGCCAATTATTTGAGCAATTGAATAAAATAGTACATCCGGAGGTAAAGAGGCAGATGCAGTGCGAAGTCATATTTCTTACGCACAATCGTGCCCAGCATGAAGCTAATCTGGGTATTAATCCTCAAGCCGAAGCTTTATTATGGGTACCTGAGTTACAGGAGGATAAGCAGAGCCAGATGGGTGGATGGAACATTCGCTACGAAAGGCACATGAAAGCGAAGATGATTGAGGTTTTTAGGCAACTTCATCAGGAGGTGATTCCCTGGTGTGGTATCCGATACATATTTTAAAAAGAAAAAGCGATGTGCCCCCTCAGCACATCGCTTTTATTTTGTAGTCTAATTTTCTGGTTAGGTTAAAAAATGCTTTCAGCAGTTGAAATTAGTTAGTGAAAAAAGTTTAAACTACACTAACTCTTATGTCCATTACTGTGCCATAAGGCCAAAAATTACTTTCAGGCTAGTTATAGCATTTAGAATAGAAAATAATCCCCATTTTGATGGCCTAAGTGGGGAATTATTGGGGCGTTTTATAGGCGTGCTAGCCTATAGGGGTATTTTTACTCAATTAACTAAGGGGATTTTCTTAATTATAGGATTTGAGTCTCAACAGGTTTATTTGAAAATAGTAAGAGTTGCAAAAAAAAAGCGATACTGTATGGTATCGCTTTTCGAATATTTGTTACAGTAGTTTAGGAATAAAAGCTAAAAAAATCGGAAGCTAAAGTTTAAAAAATCTAAACTACATGTGCCCTCACTTGCACATAGTATTTCAACTACTTTGCCAACTCGCGCAAACATCCGGGAAAGCACTTTTTGAGACATTAGTGGGGATTAATTTCCCCAAAACAACCTCACCTGTGGGGAATTTGGTATACGAGTCCCCAATTTTTTGATAATAAGCGATAATATGTAGAGGTACATCAGGGAAGCGGCACGGCTTATGTATTTAAAACTTATGTATTTAAAATAAGTATTGATATTGTATGCATATTCTTTTTTTAAGAATTTTTTACGTATATTAGCCGTAATTAAATTTTACTGCTATGAATAAGTCCAGTAAATCTATTAAAGCTGAAGAAATAAGAATTAACCGCACTGAACTGATTGGCACTATTGCTTTTCAGTACCTTCAATCTATTCAGGTAAAGGCTACTGCCGGTTAATACGTACTCTTAAGATAGAAAAGAGAACTGGCCATTGTCAAAGACTCGCATTATTTTGACCTTGGTGTATTGAGAGGTACGTTCTGCACAATTAATTTCTTTCCCTGTCCAAGCCATTGCCTGTCTGGCATTCTCAAGATCAGCTATCCGCACACTCAACCAAGCATTTTTCCCGGAAAGTATTTTCAGAAGTTGTGGTTGTCTGAGTAAACGAATACAAACCTCGGGAGGCTGCTTGTCGCCGAATACTGCTTTTGGGTGAGTATATATAATAGACAGAGGCTCATTAGCATATTCCATAAGTTCCCAAGCCAGATCAGGTATGTTAAAAACAAACTGATGAATTTGTTCTATCTGGGTAAGCCATATGGTATAAGCAGGATTTATTTGATCTTGCAAAAAAGAAAGAAGCTTACGGCAGTCATCTGTACTTTTTACTGGCGATACTAATACATCTTCAGGCGTATTACGTAGCAATAGGCGTTGAGTTTGCATAGGAGGAATGACTGCTAAAATTTGTCGAGAGAAGGAAGAAAAATCCGAAGCTCAGTACCCTCGCGAGGCTTACTTTTTATTTTTAAATCTCCCCCAAGCTTTTCAATATTCGTCTTCACAATGAATAAGCCTAATCCACTGCCGCTTGAGGCCTGGTTTCCTCGGTAAAACATATCAAAAGCCCGGTCAAGTACCTGTTTTTCCATTCCCTCGCCATTATCTCTCACGGTGATATCCAACCCACCGCGAGTAAATTTTGCGCTAATTTTAATGAAAGCATTATCACTGCGTAGGTTTTGGTACTTAATACCATTTTCTATTAGATTCTGCAAAATTGATCGGAATAATTTCTCGCTGCTGGTAAACCTCACGCTAGAATTTACTGCCAGTGATATATCAACTCTTTCGCGATGAGGATAGTTGTGGAAACTATCAATAATGTCATGAATTACCTTTACAGCATCAAACGTTTGGACTACCAGCTTACTGCGGTCGGTAATGCCAATCTCGAGAAGGCCCGTCAGCGTAGTATTTAATTTTAGAGCGCTTTGTTTTATCAGAGATGTATAATACTCTAGTGTAGGTAGATCGGTTTGAGTTTGCTCTATTACCTGAAACAGCCCTAACATGCTGGCTAATGGTCCTTTCAAGTCATGAGAAACTCGATAAATAAAGGTTTTTAATTCCTCATTTTTATCTTTAAGAGCTTTAGATGTTAACTGAATCTGCTTAAGATCTTTGGCTATCAGGACGTACCCGGTGATGGATAAATTATTCTTTAAAGTAGAAAGCGACAGAGCTACCGGAAGTTTGCCCTTTCGGGGCACTTTGAAGGAAGTCTCTATATTATAAATATAATCCTGCTGTTGTAAGGCATTTTTTAATTGCCTGATAAACTTTGCTTTTCTACCATCGAATAATCGATCAAAAGGCTGATCAATAAAGTACGATTCCGGCTTTTCGAGTAGCTCACATACTTTACGATTTACCTGTTTGATATAAAAATTCTCATCAAAAATGATGAGCATATCTACGATACTTCGTAAAACAGAGTTTAGATAATTACGAGAGATAACGGTTTCCCGCAGTTCTTCACTGAGCATATTAATGCCTGAAGCGATAGCATCGATTTCATCAAAGTTATCGGATACGGGCGCCAGTTGTTGAAAGTTCCCCTCTGCAATCTCCAATAAAACCTGGTTAATTGCGTCAATTCGACGATCCCGGGGTAAAGACATATATGAAAATTATCATGAGTAGGTTTAGCGGTAATGTTGTAACCAGGCCAGTGCATCGGGTTCATTACGAAAAGATCTGTGAGGGATCTTCGGAGTATGCCGATAAAAAATCATTCTTATGATAATCTGGTCGACTCGAGTATTTTCAATAAACCCAATAGCTTTAATGTTCTTCAGGCCATAATTTGTATCAAATAAGTAATCTCTGGCGGCTTTATCAATACTTTTTATCTTTGAATTTCTGATTAATACGGGAAATTGCAAATTTTTGAAGAATCGGGTACGTTCCTCCACAATGATTTGCGCATCTGCAAGCGTAATATGCAGAAAAGGTTGGTATTGTACCAACATAATTCCATTGGTTAATGTAGCAGTA
Source organism: Roseihalotalea indica (assembly GCF_022458895.1). The sequence goes on from NZ_JAINFL010000006.1 coordinate 72,521, forward strand.
TAATATTGATTAACCTGCTGCATAGTTCTCAGTAAATTCTTCAATCCATAAAGTTGCCTGCTCAAGGTCGGTAAAAAAACGGAAAGGATATTCTGGACGATGGAATTTCAAAAAGAAATTTCCGATCATACGGGTTACCGGGTTACTAAGAATAATAGCTAGTGCGATAAGATCTTTGCCAGCTTCTACCGAGGAAAAATAAGTGCGAGTAGATTTATCTACATGCTTTACACATGAGATATCTGCTACCGCCGGTACCTTAACTCCTCCGGTAATTTCTTTTCTGAAATCAGTGGCAATCTTGGCAGTAGCCAGATCAATAGTGGAGACTTTATACTTACCGTACAAAATACCATTATCAAAATGGAAGGAAACATAGTCATTTTCAAAAACCCTCTTTTCCATACATCAAAAGTACATATATCATCATAGGAAAAGTTAATCTCTAAATTAATTTCTTACATATGTGCTATCCCAACTATTATGAGCTATTTCCCAACCATTTAAATGCATAATCTTGTTGCAATACACAAAGTAATGACTATCTACTATGGCAAAATCAAAACACAATCATTTATTAGATACCATTGGCGACTTAATCCTCAATGCCAAAAAAGAAGGTTTGGTTCATTTGTATACGGAAGGAGAGTACTTTGACGGAAGGCATATACAGATTGAGGGGAAAAAACTTTTTCATTTTGGTACTACCGGTTATTTAGGACTTGAACAGGATCAGCGGCTGAAAGATGCTGCTATTGATGCTATTCAGCGTTATGGTACTCAGTTTCCATTATCTAAAACGTACCTTTCTTTTGTAATTTATAAAGAACTGGAAGAATGCCTCCAGAAGATTTATAATCGCCCGATTGTTATTACCAAGAACAGTACGCTAGCGCATATTGGGGTTATTCCGACGATAGTGCGTGATGAAGATGTTCTGATTCTTGACCAACAAGTACATGCCAGTGTACAAAACGCAAGTCAGTTACTGAAGCCCCGGGGTATTCCAGTACAGATGGTGAAGCATAATGATGTGGGTATGCTGGAGGATATGATTAAGCGGGTTAGGGATACCCATCAGAAAATATGGTATGCTGCCGATGGAGTGTATTCTATGTACGGTGATGTAGTTCCTCTGGATGAACTATTACCCCTGATGGAGCGCTACCCTCAATTGCACCTTTATATTGATGACGTGCATGGCATGAGTTGGGCAGGTAAGCATGGTGCTGGTTATGTGATGAGTAAGCTGGGAACGCTGCGCGAACGTATTGTTTTAATAGGAACCCTGAGCAAGTCTTTTGGTGCCAGTGGCGGAGTTGTGGCCTTTGGTGATGATAAGTTGTACGAAGCGTTTAAAATATTCGGTGGTCCGCAGACATTCTCGGCACAACTGGAGCCGGCCAGTGTGGCAGCTGCTTTGGCTTCAGCAAAAATCCACCTGTCAGACGAGATTTATACCATGCAGCAGGAGCTGAGCGAGCGGGTTTCCCTATGTAATCAACTGATACAAGAAACGGATCTCCCGTTAATTCAGGAAAGTATATGCCCAGTACATTTTGTGGGCGGAGCGTTGCCAGCGGTGACTTATAACTTTGCTCGTCGCCTGATGAATGAAGGGTTTTACGTGAATGTCGCTATCTTTCCGGCAGTGCCCATCAAGCATACTGGCATTCGGTTTACAATCTCCCGGCACAATCAGATGGATGATATCCGTGAGCTGATAGATGCCATGAAGTACCATTACCCTAAAGCGCTGGAAAACGAAGGCTATACCATGAACCAGGTTCGGAAAGCATTTAGGCTACCGTTGCTGGAAGAAAAAACCAAAGCAAAAACTGATGAGCGAGAAGGCTTGCAATTAGAGATTGTAAATACAATACAGCAAGTAGATCAACAAGAATGGGATGCCCTGATGGGAGAGCGTGGTGCTTTTGACTGGAACGCTCTTAATTTCTATGAAGAAGTATTTGCCGAGCATCCTGACCCAAGGTATCGTTGGGAGTTTATTTATATGACTATTCGCGATGCAAAAGGAAAAGTAGTATTGACTACTTTCTTTACAACCGCATTCTGGAAAGACGATATGTTGGCTTCTGCGTCAGTTTCTGAACAAATCGAACAGATACGCAAAGTCAATCCTGATCACCTTACGTCCAAGGTGCTGGCCATGGGGTCGTTGATCACCGATGGGGAGCATTTGTATCTGGATAAAGGCCATCCGTACTACTATGTGGCATTGAAAATGATGAATGCCAAACTAGAAGCTTTAAAAGAGAAACATCAGTGCTCGATGATCATGATTCGGGATATTGCCGCCGATGATCAGGACCTGAACCATTTATTACATACCCAGGGATTCTTACAGGTAGACTTGCCCGAGAGCACTGTTATCCCATCGCTAGACTGGAATACTACCGATGAATACCTCAATACCCTGTCTTCAAAATCCCGTTACCATGTACGCCGGGATGTGTTGAAGAATCTTGAGAATTTTGATATTCAGACTAAACCAACGCTGGAAATAGAAGAGCTTTTACGTGCTTACGAATTGTACAAAGAAATAAGCAATCGTAATTACGCACTAAATAATATAGAGTTCCCTTTTCAATTATTTGAGGCGATGAACAGCAATCCTAATTGGGAGTTTATTCTATTCCGTTTGAAGGAAGATTTAGTAGCTTCCGGAGATGACTCGATGGTTGGGATAGCCTTCACCTATAAAACCAAAGAAAGCTATTGCGGAGTTTTACTGGGAATGGATTATCAATACTCTCGAGAATATAAAGTGTATAAGCAGATTCTATTTCATGCCACCATGCGGGCCCGTGAACTGAATAAGCAACGTATTTATCTAGGGCTGACTTCCAGCCAGGAGAAAAAGAAATATGGAGCTAATTTGACTCCTCGTGTCGGGTACCTGCAAGCCCAGGATAACTATAAAATAGAACTGATTGAATCTATGGCCGGAGTAAAATGAAAATTACCCGGAAAAGAAGGTGGCATTAACGAACCAGAATCTTATGCGTAGTAATGTTGCCTTCTTTCTGAACTTTTACCAAATACATACCTCTGGGGAAAGACGACATATCCAAAGATGTTTTTCCCGGAACAGACTGCTTTGTTACCAGAATCTGGCCGAATAAATCTATAACGGTCACCAAGTCAAACCTTCCTTCAACCCAAAACAAACCATCAGTAGGGTTCGGGTAAATTTTAACAACGTCTTTTACTGGTTCTACCGGATCAGTAGGCGCATCCAGCAGAAAATCTACTAGGTCACGGTCAAAGCGGGGGCGAATCATTAAGCTGCCCTTTAGCTCTTGGTTTTGTTGCCACCCACCACTTACATTAAAAAACGTATGACTGCTGGCATCAGTGTTTTTGTCGAACCCAATCGCAACAAACTGTTCGCTTTGCTGCTCATAACCTATGTAGAAAGTATCCTGTACATTCACATAAAAAGGAATGGAGTCCAGGGCGAGTTCATACGAAGTAAAACCATTGTAAGCAGGGTCAGGCGTAGCCGAGGCATTCAGTGAGCGCAGCACAAGCTCTTGTCCGGTAGAATCTTCAATATCACGCCAAACCAGCAATTGAATCGGGGTTCGCTGGTTTTGGTTGAGCGATGGAAAATGAATATCAATATGGGTAAGTAAGCCCTTCTCCGGAGCTACAAACTGATAAGCAACTTTGCCGCCCTGTTGATTAATCTCAACCCCAAATTCAGCCTCGCCGTCATCGTAGGCAAAAGATTCATCCAAAGTAAATACTGACCGCACGGTGTCATTTACCCGGTAGTCAATGGTTTGGTTAGCAATGGTATCACCGGCAATAATTCTGAATTCCGTTTCTAAGTAAAGTGACTCAGCATTCAGGTTAATCTGGTTTACATCCAGAGGGTTTGCCATAATGGTTCGCCGTTCCAGACCGACCGGCACCGGGCTCAAAGCCGTTGAATCATTCAGTATTATTGTTTGATTGGTAACCGTATCTCGAGCCAATGCAGTAAAACGCACTGGCTGGAGTTCAATATTCAAGTTATAAAAGTCTACGGACGACACCCCTAAATAGCGGGCCGGATCAGCCCGGAACTGCTCCATAGGTACTGCAGTGTATTCACCAAACAGGGAGGTTGGCTTGGTCGTTAATGCACGATCTAAATACGCAGTGTTAGCAGATGACCGATTCTTGTTGAGGTAGACATAATCTACATTCCAGGTATCAAAAGCTCCGGTAAGGCGGCTAAACGACTGAAAGCGAAACCTGAACTGATCATGAAAATATCTTGGTTCAAAAATCTGTATAATCTCCTGGGTAAACTCATCAGTAGATAATGAGTCGCCACCATCGCGCAACCACACTGTGCGCCATTGATCCTGACTGGTCAGAAACTGAAGCCGGAGGGAGTCTCCGGAATCGGGAAATTCTCCATTGCCGCTCTGTTGCCAAAAAAAGCTGAAATACACCGAATTACGTTCGTTTTCAGCCACGGCAGCTAGGTTAATAGGACGAGATACCAAGCTATCACTGGCATCATCGTTTTCGCTAGCACTGTACGGAGAACCATCAAGCCTTGTACCATCAAACGAGGCTACTCCTACTGAAGGTGGATTTACGGCCAATCCAGTACTGATGCGGGTATTCTGGCTATTGGGAAGCCATTTTAATGTATCCGGAATAGGGTACCCAACTTTGGTTATGGTCGGTTGAGAAAAATCATCCCAAAAAGGTAAAGCTAGTACGGTATCCAGAGCCTGAGCATTGGTAACTCGAGCCTGCTGGCTGGTTGTTGGAGGAGATGAGCCCAATGGAACCAGCCGTAGCCCCGGCTGTTGAGCCTGGGCTGGCTGGCATAAAAAATAACTAAGTACAAATATCAGAGAAAGCGCAATTCGATTCAAAAGCGTATGCCGGTAGGTTGTTATTGGAATAGTTATGGATTAACAGATGCCTGAGGAAGAGCCTCTTCTGTTTCCTCTTCTTCTTCATCCAAAATACTGTCTTCCTGCTCGGCCTGCCGGTCCAGCCAGATGTCTACTTCCTCACCAATATGAATGCGTTTGCCAGAGGCAGGGTTTTGCTTCACAATTACTAAGCGGTCTTGTGCCTGTTGCAGTTCATCTTTCGGGTCGCGATCAGATAGGCTGGGGTCTCGGAAAAGAATGTTTCCGATTTTAAGACCTGAACCAAGAATAACAACCTCGGCTTCGTCTAAGACCAAACCATCCAGTTCAGGAACTTCCAGGGTTGTATTACCCAGTCCATCGCCCACGACCAAATCAATTTTTGCTCCCTTAGGAATAAATTCTCCCGACTCAATAGGTTGACCCTGATAGTTTTGTTCCAGTACAGCATTTTGAGCAAGGTCAGGTACATATTTAATCTGACCAATTTCCAGCCCATAGCTTTCTAATAGCAGTGATGCATTTTTGATGGAGCCATCAATCAGGCGAGGCATTTTGACCTGGGGTGGATTAACGGCATTCAGGGTGAGAAAGATCTTACGATTTTCTTTCACCTTAGCACCGGGTAGGGGGTACTGGGTTAGCACAGTAAGCGGGTCATACTCCTGGGTAAAGCCGGAATCTGACATCACTTCGTATTTTAAATTACGTTTAGAAAGAAAATCATTGATTTCCCCCTCATGCAAACCCTCTAAATCCGGTACTGTGACTGTTTCCCCATGATTAGTGGTGGCTGGAAGGTATGCATTAAAAAAGAGCAGTGCCGCACTGATACCAAGTACCAGCATAATAGCCAGGTGAATTAGTAAACCTTTCCAGGAATGAACCTTTAACAGTTGCATAATTTATAATATCATTTGTACACTAACTAAACAGATAACTGATCGTTCACGATCTTTCGTATATCCAACCCCGCTGCTCTGATTTGCTGGGGAATAATACTTTCCGGCGAGCAACCAGGGGTTGTATTGGCTTCAATAAAGTATAATTCGCCATCTTTCATCAGGTAATCGATGCGAGCTAATCCGCGGCAGCCTAGTAAAGTATAGATACGTTCGGTCAATCGCTGGCAGCGGTTGGTAGTATCTTCATCTACCCGGGCCGGGGTTATTTCCTCCGAAGCTCCTTCGTATTTTGCCTGATAATCAAAAAAAGCATTCTTGGAAACTACTTCGGTAATAGGCAAAGCGCGTGCCATTCCATCTTCCCAGTATACACCACAGGTAAGTTCCCGTCCCAGGATATATTCCTCGATCAGTATTTCGTGGTCATGCTCAAAAGCTTTGGCAATAGCTGCTTCCAGTTCTTCCGGTTGGTCTACCTTACTAGCTCCAAAACTGGAGCCGCCGTTGTTAGGTTTAACAAAGCAGGGGAAATTTAATTCCTGAAGAAGCTTCGCCATAGTGTAGGGTTGAGACTGCCGGAGTATAATAGATTGAGGCGTAGTAACACCGTGGCTATGTACCAGTTGCTTACAAATACTCTTATTGAAAGTAATAGCGCTGGTGGTTACATCGCAGCCAGTATACGGAATGCCTAATAGGTCAAAATAGCCCTGAATTTTGCCATCCTCACCCGGAGTACCATGTATAATATTATATACAAAATCGAATCGGATTTTATGACCATTAAGTTTGAAAGAAAAGTCGTCCCGATTGATTGGGTATGCTTGATTTTGATGTTTGGCGTACCAGCTTGCTTTTTCAATCACAACAAGGTAGGGATCAAATCGCTCCTGATCAATGCAGTTCATAATCAGGCCGGCACTTTTCATAGAAATAACGTATTCGCTGGAACTACCTCCGGCGACTACCGCAATGGTTTGCTTCATGGTTAATAGTTTGGGGCTAAGTTACGTCTTTTGACTAAACGTTAAACGAAAAAGTAGGGCAAGTGGTGTCTAATACAATGGTAATGTAAGGTTACGTCGCTATTTATTGAAAAGTACGGGAGCGAGTAAGACTTATGGGATTATTTCGGAAGCAATGTTCACGGCCTGTTCAAAGGCATTCATGTTCATTTCAGCTAATACTTCTTTTTGCTGAAAAAAGTCTAACAAATGGCGAGTGTGAATATTCCCTACCAGATCCGGGCCAGCCATAGGGCAGCCTCCTAAGCCGCTCAATACGCCATCGTAATGAAGACAACCACTTTGGTAGGCAGCTTCTATCTTTTCACTCCAGTCAGAAGCAGTAGTATGTAGATGAAGACCAAATACAACCTCCGGGTAGGAGGTGATGGCAACGTTGAGGGCAGTGCGCATCGACTCAGCTTTCCCAATGCCTACTGTATCAGCCAATGTAATACGGCGCACGCCCGCCAGATGCAGTTGATCAATCCAGTTAAGTAGCAATTCAATATCCCAGGGGTCATCATAAGGGTTGCCGAAAGCCATAGAAATATACGTGACCAGTTCCTTATTATGCTTTTCGCATATACCAAGAATCTGCTGTGCCAGCACAAATGATTTTTCTACAGTAGCATTAATATTTCGTTTGAGGAACGTTGGGGAAATAGAAAAAGGAAAGCCCAGGTACGTGATCTCGTCGTAGCTTACTGCGTCTAGCGCACCTCGCTGGTTACCAATAATAGCCAGCAGCTTTGATTCCGTATGATCCAGATTAAGGTGGCGCAGGACTTCACTTGTATCCTGCATTTGAGGAATAGCTTTGGGTGAGACAAAGCTCCCGAAATCAACCGTATCGAAACCCACCTGAAGAATAGCATTAATGTACCGGGCTTTATCCTCGGTGGGAATAAACGGTTGAATGCCCTGCATCGCGTCTCGAGGGCATTCAGTAATTTTAACAGCTTTTTTCATGATATGCTTTTTAGTACCTCGTTTAGCATTGACGTGCTTTGGTAGAAATTATGCTAAAATAAAATACTAAACTCACTAACAACCAATGTATCGGGAAATGACCAGTCGTTGAATTTCCGAGGTTCCCTCGCCAATTTGAAGAATGCGTTGGTCGCGGTAAAAACGCTCTATGTCATACTCGTTCATCAACCCATAACCCCCGTGTATTTGTACGGCATCGTCGGATACCTCCTTGGCAATTTCAGAGCAGTAGAGCTTAGCCATAGCCGCTTCTTTGCCAAAAGGCTTCTGGTTATCCTTCAACCAGCAGGCTTTGTACAGCAGGTTGCGGGCCAGCTCAATTTTGGTGGCCATATCAGCCAGCTTGAAGGCAATTGCCTGAAATTGCGTAAGCGGTTTACCAAACTGCTCGCGTTCCTTTGCATAGCGCATGCCCATCTCGAAGGCTCCTTGGGCTAACCCCAACCCCATTGCTGCGATAGACAACCGGCCGCTATCCAGTGTTTTTAACATAATTTTAGAACCCTGGCCACGCTCGCCCAGCAGGCTTGATTCCGGTACTTTGCAATCATCAAAAAAGAGCTGTGACGTGTTACTGGCTCGCCAGCACAGCTTATCGTGCATGGCACTGGCTTGAAAACCCGGAGTGCCCGCTTCTACAATGATGGTGGAATACTCTTTCTTCCCATCTTTGTCTCCCGAAACAGCCTGCACTGTGGCGCCAATGGTAATGTCGGTAGCACCGTTGGTGATGAATATCTTTGAGCCATTGATGACCCACTGACCATCTTCTAAGTGCGCTACGGTTTTGGTGCCCCGAGAATCGGATCCGGCTTCGGGTTCGGTCAGCCCAAAGGCCCAAAGTGCCTCACCGGTGCAAAGTTGCGGCAGATACTTTTGCTTTTGTTCTTCACTACCGAAGTTGTATAAGGGGCCAATTCCCAGAGAATTGTGAGCCGCTAAAGTAGCTGCCTGAGAGCTATCTACCCGCGCCAGTTCTTCCACAGCAATAATGTAGGAGAGATAATCCATATTTTGCCCGCCGTATTCTTCGGGAATCATCATTCCAAAAAGGCCGAGTTCACCCAGTTTTTTAGTGAGCTCATACGAGAATTTTTCTTGCTTATCCAGCTCTCGGGCTACCGGTTTTATTTCCTGTTCCGCAAAATCGCGCACACTCTGGCGGATTAAATCATGTTGTTCGTTCGTATACATGGGGTTTGAGTTAATGTGGTTTATGGGATTACTCCAACAAAATAAGCAGGCTGTTCCGGTCCACCATTTCATTCACCGAAATGTGGACTTCCTTTACCGTTGCATCCCGGGGGGCAACGATCTGATTTTCCATTTTCATGGCTTCTACAATGAGCAGGGTATCACCTCGCTGTACGGTATCACCTTCCTGCACATTGAGTTGAATCACTTTACCCGGCATCGGTGAGCTAATACGATCATCCGACACTCCTTCATCAGTTTCTTCACGAATAAAACGCCCTTCAGCTTGAATATCGTTTCGCTGCCAGTGAAACTGAAATGTCTTCCAGGAAACAATCAGGCTCAAATCCTCCTGAGCCGATATGTAGCAGGTATATTGAGTATCATTAAGTACAAAGGTTGTGACTCCGTTTTCTACCGAAATACCGTGGATATGGTACAAAGTATCGCCATGATACAGAGTATGTTCCGAACCTCGTTGCTCAACTTCTAAGAGAACTTCTTCCGCTTCATCCAAGCGAATAGTAATGGCTGGAATATGGCGCCAAAAGCCGATCTCCTGCCAGACACTATGCGAGGATTTATTTCGTAAACTATGGAAGTTGTACAACAGCCCGCTTACGATGATGGGCAGTTTATCCAAAGATTGTTTTTCCTGCTCCATACGGTCAACAATTTCAGGAGTATGCTGGTCGCAATACTTGGTTGATATGGTATTTTGTACGAAATCTTCAGACTTCAAGAGTGCCCTCAGGTAGCTAATATTCGTTTCAATACCATGTATTACGTACTGTTCCAGTGCCTTAACAGACCGCTCAATGCTTTCCTTACGAGATTCTCCATAGGCAATCATTTTACTAATCATGGGGTCGTACTGGCTTTGAATTTCGCTGGGGCCGGTAATAGCCGTATCCAGGCGGACAGAGGGAGGGGCATGGTAATAGGTAATGGGACCGGGCGAGGGCATAAAGTTTTGCCGGGGTGCTTCAGCATAAACGCGACATTCAATGGCGTGCCCCCGCTGACTAATATCCTTTTGCGAGAATGACAAAGGCTGACCGGCGGCAACTTTAAGCTGTTCTGCTACAATATCAATACCGGTGGTTAGCTCCGTTATCGGGTGTTCAACCTGTACCCGGGTATTCATTTCCAGAAAATAAAATTGCTGTTCTGCATCTACCAGAAACTCTACGGTACCTGCGTTATAATACCCAATCTCATTTCCCAAAGCCAGAGCGGCGTCCGCCATTCGCTGTCTTAGTGCTGGGGTAAGGGTAGGAGAAGGGGCTTCTTCAATAATCTTTTGATACCGACGCTGCAATGAACATTCCCGCTCAAACAAATGCACCAAATTACCGTGCTGATCGCCTAATAGCTGAAATTCAATGTGGCGGGGTTCCTCTAAATATTTTTCCACATACACAGTGGCATCCCCAAAGTACGCTTTTGCTTCCCGGCTGGTAGATTTTAATGCCTCCGGCAGTTCTTTGGCTGACCGTACAATACGCATGCCTTTTCCCCCACCACCTGCCGCTGCTTTTACTAATATGGGATAAGGTAAATCTTTTTCCTGAGAAAGAATTTCTTCTTGTGAACCGGTAATGCCTTCAGTCACCGGCACCCCCAGTTTTTTGGCAAAGGAGCGAGCTTCCAGCTTATTTCCCATCATCCGGATGGCTTCTTCGCTAGGGCCAACAAAGGTAATACCAGCTGCCTCACAAGCTTGAATGAGTGCGGGGTTTTCGGATAAAAAGCCATAGCCAGGATGAATGGCATCGCTACCACTTTTTTGGGCAATGGATATAATCTGCTCAATATTCAGATATGTCTGGCCAATATCTCCTCCACTAAGTTCATACGCTTCGTCAGCCAGCGTCGTATGTAAAGCACTTTGATCAGATTGGGCATAGATCGCCACCGTAGGAATCCCCAACGCTTGGGCCGACCGGATAATCCGAACGGCTATTTCACCTCGGTTTGCGATCAATAGCTTACGAAACATGGTCCTGAGTAGATTGAGTGTTAACGATCCAGCTGGGTTTACGCTTTTCAATAAAGGCACTCATGCCCTCCTGACCTTCTTTTGATGCGCGGGCATCGGCAATCATTCGAGCGGTGTAATCAATCGTCTCGTTAAAATTATTGCTTTTGGTAATATTGAAGATTAGCTCTTTGCAATTAGTCATAGCTCCCGGGGCGCTGGTTTTTAACTCCTGAGCCATTTGATGTACATGCTCTTCCAAGGCCTCCGGTGAGTCGAAAACGGCGTTCACCAATCCTTTATGGGCGGCTTCTTCACCATAAAAGCGTTTGCCAGTCAGCATCAATTCTCGAGCATTAAACTCACCCACTCTTTTGATAACGTAAGGCGAAATAGTGGCGGGTATGATTCCGATCTTTACTTCACTGAAGGCGAAGGCCGTATCTGTAAGGCAGTAGGCCATATCACAGGCGGCTAGTAACCCATTGGCACCACCAAAAGCTGCACCATGTACTAGAGCGATGGTTGGTTTTGAAAAGGTATAAATGGTGTAGAAACATCGGGCCAAATGCATATTTTCCTGATAGTCATCATCGTACGAGAGCGACGAAAAGCTTTTCATCCAGTGAATATCAGCTCCGGCACAAAAAGACTTGCCTCGTCCCCGGATCAGTAATGCAGTTATAGTAGGGTCATTCTCCAGCGATTGCATGCAATCCATAAGCTCGGAGATCATATGATGATTAAAGGCGTTCCGCACATCAGGACGGTTAAGCCATAGGGTTCCAATGCCATTCTGTACTTCTAATTCTACGGTTTCGTATTGATACATAGGGTGTTAAGTGTTGTTGTTTGGTTATTAATTACATACGGTAGATACCCGGTTTTGGGTCAGGGTACGGTCGGTTAAGGGAAGCGGCAATGCCCAGGGCCACGATGGTGCGGGTATCTACGGGGTCAATAATGCCATCGTCCCATAAGCGGGCAGTGCTGTAATAAGGGGAGCCTTCGCGCTCGTATTTCTCAATGATTTCTTGCTTAAACTGATCAAATTCTCCGGTAGGAACTGCTTTGCCTCGGGCTTTCAACTGATCCTCTTTAACGGTTAATAGCACGTTGGCCGCTTGCTCACCTCCCATCACCGAGATGCGGGCATTAGGCCACATAAATAAGAACCTTGGGTCGTAAGCTCTGCCCGCCATCGCGTAGTTTCCGGCCCCAAATGAGCCGCCAAAAACTACCGTAAATTTTGGAACATTCGCCGTAGCCACGGCATGCACCATTTTGGCTCCATCACGGGCAATGCCGTTGCGCTCATATTCTTTTCCTACCATAAATCCAGTAATATTTTGCAGAAACAGAATAGGAATTTTGCGATAGGAGCAAAGCTCAATAAAATGAGCACCTTTAAGAGATGTATCAGAAAAGATAATTCCATTATTAGCAATAATGCCGACCGGGTAGCCGTGGATGCGGGCAAAGCCAGTAACCAGGGTAGTGCCATAGCGAGCTTTAAACTCGTGAAACTTACTGCCATCTACCAGGCGCATGATGATCTCCCGGGAGTCTACTGGTTTCTTAAAGTTTAAGGGGGCGATACCATACAGATCCTGAGGGTCGTACAGAGGAGCTTCAGTAGGATACCTTTCCAGTGGCTGCTTCTTTCCCACTGGTAGTGTTTCAAAAATATTACGGCAAATCTGGAGCGCATGGCGATCGTTTTCTGCCATATGATCGGCTACGCCCGACATGGAGGTGTGCACATCCGCACCCCCCAGCTCTTCCGGAGTAACTTCTTCTCCGGTAGCTGCTTTTACCAGCGGCGGGCCGCCCAAGAAAATCGTTCCCTGGTTTTTAACAATGATCACCTCATCACTCATGGCTGGAACGTAAGCACCACCCGCCGTGCTCGATCCCATCACTACGGCAATCTGTGGAATCCCTTCGGCCGACAATCGGGCCTGATTGTAGAAAAAGCGGCCGAAATCAAACCGGTCAGGGAAGACATTGGATTGCTCGGGTAGAAAAACTCCGCCGGAGTCTACCAGATACACGCAGGGTAGGTGGTTTTCCAGGGCAATTTCCTGGGCTCTCAAATGCTTTTTGATGGATTCTGCCACATAGGTGCCGCCTTTAACGGTGGCATCGTTAGCAGAAATGATGGCCTCTTTTCCGTGAATAATACCGATACCGGACACTACGCCAGCTGAAGGAAACTGGTCATCATACATACCGTGAGCTGCTAAGGGAGATAGTTCCAGAAAGGGGGTATTAGGGTCTACCAGCAGGTCAATCCGCTCACGTGCCAGTAGCTTACCGCGCTCATGATGCTTGGCTCTTGCTTTCTCACTGCCACCTTGCAACGTTTTCCGCAAAATTGCTTTGTATTCATTTACCAGTGTACGGTAAGCCTGTTGCTGTTCCGTAAATTCTGCAGACTGGGTATTAATCTTCGTTTCTAAGACGTACAAAATTGAGTGGGATTATATTGATGTTGATAAATTAGCGTAAAATATTATAAATCAATAAAATATATAGTAGCAAAACTACCACATTGCGAATATGGCAAAATAATCAGGTGTGTAGTAGTGGCAGATGTACTCGCTATTGTAGTATAAACTGCTTACTATCGGTAATGGTTGAGCTAAATACCCTAAGAATATAGACCCCTCGGGGAAAAGTTGATAAATCTATATCGTAGGTCTGGTTAAGTGTATTCGGATAGGTCAGATTGGCAACGGTTTGCCCCTGAGAGTTATAAATGGCTAACATCACAGTTTCTCGGTTGCGTAGGTTAAAAACAACGTTCAGGAAATCTGGTGTTGGGTTAGGAAATAGTTTGTAAGAGTTTTCGTCCGTGCTTATTGGCTCACTATCATCAGAAATGAAGAACTCAATATCATCGAGATAAATAGTATTACCATACCCATTCACTGATTCAAAAGCAACGCGCACATCGGGTTCTCCGGCAAACTGGCTTAGATCTACAAACTCCTGGTGCCAATCACTTTCTTGCTGAGGGATCCACTCAGTGTCGGTGGTTATTCCAGCCGCCAGGGTGATGCCATCGAGCTGGTATACTAACTCATACGTTACGCCGCAATCTGTAGAGACTAGCACGTTCAGGGTATCTACATAGTTTTCACTCAACAGTCCGTACGATACCTGAAAAAACATGCTGGCTTCAAAAGTATTGCTGAAGTCAAGGGTAGGGCTTACCAAGAGGTCGCGGGCACCGATAGTAGAATACTGGTTATTGCGTATAACTGCTGCCAGATTATTGAATCCATTTCCGGCAGCTTCAGCCGTTTGCCAGGTAATGCTGCTATCAGGGTTCACTGCTTGCCAGGCTTCTCGTACGTCTACCGATTCACCGCTCAGCACATCAGGAATCTCATAATCCTGAAACTCATTAACAAGCGGAATAATATCCTGCTTATTATCCACCACAAAGTTAATGCGTCGGCCATTATCATCAGGCTGGTCGTCAGTTCTCAGGTTAGGAGCAAGTAGCTCTACCGAAAAGGAATGTAGTCCTATGGATAAGTCTGTTGCATCGAAGTCGAGTGTCATTTCTTCCCCCGGCTCCAGCGGAAAAGCTTCATACGTGAATTCAGTGGCTGGTTGATCATCAAACTGGTAGACAACCTCAAAATAAGCAACAGGATCGCTACCCACATTCTTAATGATCACCTGTGGGGTGGGAATAGAATCGCAAGACAGCAAAGAAGGCGCGATAACTTCGGTAATAGCCAGGTCTACCGCATTGGTAGGCGCAGCCGTAATACTGATATCATCAACATACAGATTATTGCCATAGTCATTATAGCCAATAAAGGAGATCTGTAGGTTTTCGCTTGAAAGATAAGCATTCAGTGGAATAGTTACCTGACGCCATTGCAGACGGGAGGAAGGAATGAACTCCAAGCCAGTAGGTTCGGCAGTCGCTAAGTCTTCACCGTATGCCTCGAAGAGAAGAGTGTCGTAGCTGGCACCGCAGTTGGTAGAAAGGCCCACCGCAAACCCATCGTTGCTAATTTCGCCATTCTCGTTTTGGTAAGGCGCATAGGCATAACGGAAAGAAAGCGTAGCCTCCTGCACCTCTGCCAGATCGAAGATTGGGGTATACAAAATGTCCTGCTCGCCAATACCACCATCGTAATTGTAGAAATCGAGCCAGAGAGCGTTATTCTCGGTGCTGAAATAACCGGGGGCTGACACCAGTTCCCAGGTAGTAAGGTCATCGGTATTGCTCAGGTAGCCAAGATTAAGCAAAGAATTATCGGTATCGCTTTCAAAGTCATCCGCTAATGGCAATGGCGCTCGTTGTGGTATAATAAAATCAACGGAGCGAATGTTATTGGTGGCATTTTCATCTTCTATTCCATTAACTGATGTAATGAAGAACGAGAAGCTATAACGAGCGTTGGCAGCATTGCCCTGTAGGGTAATTGGAGAGAAGGAAACCGTGGTAGACTCTCCGGTAGTCAGGTTCGATGAAAAGGTGGTCTCTTCCCGAAGGTTGCCCTGGACGGTTAGCGCGACAGTAAATGAGGTTAGCGGGTCATTTCCGGCGTTGACCACCGTAATTGTAGGAACAATGTTACCGTTACATTCACTGCGTTGTGGAGTGTTGATGCGGCTGATACCGGCATCATCATCTAGTACAATGGGTTCGGAAAGCCCCGGGGAGGTGAGTAATGTTCGGCGGCGCGGACTGTTTTCTAATACAATCCGCATTCGCTCTCTTTGCCCAACAGTAAAGAGGTTCATACAACGGTCGTTGGTATAATCCATGTAGTTCTGGAACATATCAACCGAGTTGCAACTGGTCTGAGGATGTGCGGGACAACCCTCCGAGTCTGATTCTTGCAACGGAGTATCTTCTACAAAGTCATCGGCACTACAATCGCCATCGCCCCAGATATGGCGCAGACCCAGGTAGTGACCTACCTCGTGCGTGGTGGTGCGGCCCACCGAGCGATCAACCACGTTTCCAATGCTTCCGAAGAAGTTATAGTCAATGACCACACCATCGGTTTGAGCGTTATTGGAGGCACCTTCTAATCCTTCTAAGTCAGATACCGGAAACTGGGCAAATCCTAGGTATGGGCTACGGAGGGGAACCACCCAGATGTTCAGGTATAGTTCAGAGTCCCACCAACTGACTTCGGCCAGGGTATTACCACTAAGCAGTCCGTAGTTCTCATCAGGGCCCTGCACCCGAACGACCCCATTGGTAGCAAAACCATCGGGCGTTTGGCGGGCCAGAACAAACTCTATGCGGGTATCCGAGGCTACGGGTTGAAACTCTGCCGGCGTATCAATGGAGTCTGGATTAAGCCGACGGAAGTCTTCGTTGAGAATACGGATCTGGTCTTCGATCTGCTCAAAGGGAATGTTGCTGCCTACTCCAACCTCCTCACCACGGTGAATTACATGTACTACGACCGGTATTCGGTAAATAGGGTCAGCTTCTTCGGCACTTAGCTTTGCCTGGGGAGAAAAACGGCGAGCCTGTACGCGAGCATCAATCCATTGCTCAAATTTGTCTACGTTATGGCCTTTATTATAGAGAACAGTACCACATTGTTCTTGTGCCTGAAGATCGGGCAGAATAAATAACATGCCAAAACAAAACCAGCCATAGCGCAGGATTATCCAGTTCATGAAAAGATCGTTTGTTACACGAAGGCCAACAGTACTACAGGAGAAACAAAAATATGGCCAGTCCGGAAAGATAACGTCAAAAGTTGATTGTCAATTGTTGGGTGCTACATTGTTGAATGGCTAAATTGCTAATTGCTAATTGCTAATTGCTAATTGCTAATTGCTTCCCACTCTCCGCTTCATTGCATATTTTCCGGCAGCTTAGCATTCGGGTCATCCGGCGAGGTCATGTTTATCGCACGGACATCGGTGATTTCAGGTACCTGACGTTTAATAGTCTCCTCGATGCCTGCTTTCATGGTCATGACGGACATAGGGCAATGGCCGCAGGAGCCCAGCAGCTCCAGCATCACCACGTTGTCATCATCAACGCCCAGTACCTTCACATTACCACCATCTGTCTCCAGGTAGGGGCGAATATCGTCAAGGGCCTTTTCAATACGTTGGACTAATGCTGATTGATCGTTTGTCATGGGTTTTAGTTTCTTGTCTATTCTATTACGTTAGCTCTCAAGCATCCCGGTGGTCTACTCATATGAAACAGGAACAACTGAAACAACGAGTGTTTGTTCTATTAATCGCTCGTCGGCAGACTGTTAGCCGTTGGCAGTAAGCAGTCAGCAGTCTACATGCATAAGTAACACGTGCCGCCAACATCTATCTAGTAATCCGTCGCTCTTAATAAAACACTAAGTACAGTTACACCTATCCCACATCCCACCAATAATCGTTCACTCATTCTCTCACTCTCTCCTTCAACTAACTAAACGTTTTCATCTCCACCGGCTTAGTCTTCGCTTGTTGGTCGTTGCGGATGGCTACCTGCCGGGCAAATTCCTGGGCCACATCTTCGAACGCTTCTCGCTCAATAAGGTCATCCTCCTGCCGCAGGGCTGCCGGGTATCCCTGGTCGCCGCTTTCCCGGATGCTTTGCACCAGCGGAATCTCGCCTAAGAAAGGAACACCGGTTTTCTCGGCCAGGTTCTTGCCACCGGCCTGCCCGAAGATATAATACTTACTATCCGGCAACTCAGCCGGGGTGAAGTACGCCATATTTTCTACAATTCCCAACACCGGTACATTGATCTGCGGTTGGCGGAACATCGCCAGGGCTTTACGGGCATCGGCCAGGGCTACCTTCTGGGGGGTTGTAACAATCACCGAGCCGGTAACCGGTACCGATTGTACCAGGGTAAGGTGAATATCGCTGGTGCCGGGCGGTAGGTCAATAATCAGGTAATCCAGAGCACCCCATTCTACATCGCTGAGAAACTGTTGCAGGGCTTTGCTGGCCATCGGTCCGCGCCATACAATGGCTTCATCGGCGCTCATCAGAAAGCCGATAGAAATCAGCTTGACGCCGTACTGCTCCAGCGGAACGATAATATTCTTGCCGTTTACCTGCTTCACATTGGGTTTCTCAAACTCAACGTTAAACATGGTCGGGATAGAAGGCCCGAAGATATCGGCATCCACCAGCCCGACCTTCGCGCCCATCTTAGCCAGCGTTACTGCCAGGTTGGCCGCTACCGTCGATTTACCTACGCCGCCTTTCCCCGAGGCTACCGCAATAATATTCTTAACATCGGGCAGCATGGGGGTGTTGTGCCGACGGGTAGTCGTTACATTGGATGACATGTTTACATCCACCTTGGCGTCCGGAGATACATGCTTGTGAATGGCTGCGGTACAGTCTCGGCGGATCAGTTCTTTCAGCGGACAGGCCGGAGTGGTTAGCTCTACGGTGAAGCTGATATGCTGGCCGTCAATCTGAATATCTTTAATCATATTCAGCGTAACCAGATCGCGTTTAAGGTCGGGGTCGTCTACGGTTCGGAGGGCGTCTAGGACTTGTTCCTGTGTGATATTCATCGTGTTCTGCTTAGATCTATACAACAGCTCAAAGGTAAGGCGTGACTTACCTTGCTCGTTTCTATTACCTATTACCGCTAATCGGCAAAAAGGTTGTGCAAAGATAGTAATCCTTTCGGCAATGCAGGAATGAAACGCAGAAAGAAGTCAGCCCCCCCTGCCAATGCCTGAACTGCACGCCCGATAAGCCTCTCAGCACCGTTAATCGCCCCCGCAGGAGCTACACGAACTACAGGAAGAGCACGAACTGCACGAGGAGCATGACGCGGTACGGTCGGTGTCGCCGCCTCCCCAGTCTCCGTCAAACCAGGAGCCGCCGTCGTCGGTGGTGTCACTGGCGTAGTCTTCGTGCTGCACGTCCATGTGTTCGCTGGCGTCTTCCATGCCTTCATCGTAGGTAGTGTCTTCGCTCAGCACTGTCAGGTCTCCGGCGTCGGCATCTTCTACGGTGCCCAGTAGTTCTCCTTCATCGGTGTAGATATCCGCTTCCTGAATGTGAATGTGCTGGTCGTGGGCCAGGTCCGACCAGAGCAGGAAGTACCAAAAGAAGTTATCGTTGCCGTAGTAGTCGCCGTATACCGGTTCGTAGCCTCGTCGGTGGGGGGTAGAGGGGCTCACTGGCTTGGTGTTGCGTATCTTTTCGCGGGGAGCCACCAGGTGCTGCTTCATTGTTACCTGCACATCGTCTACCCGTACGTACTTCTGAAGGGCCATCTGCAACTCGTGCAGGAAGGTGGTAAACTCCAACGAGCGTTCTTTGGTAAAGGAATCGTAGGCTTCCTGCGAGGCAAAGACTGGTTCCATGCGTTTGCGCAGGCTGCGGATGTTGGTGCCCGACGTTGCCCGGAACTCCTGCAACAGGCCGTTGATCTTGATCTCTATCGGGTAGGCGCCTACGGCATGAGTACGGTTGATGACAATCTCGATCAGGTAATGAAAGGCGCCCTGCTCATGTTCCAGCACCAGAAAGAGCTGGTTAAATACCTCCGACATCGCTTCATTAATCGATAGGTCGTAGTGGTCCAGGGCTTCTTTCAGGTCGCCTTGTTTGCCTTCGGTATCCACGTACATGTCCATATCATCGTGGGCCAGCCGGATGAGGTTGTCGATACCCATTTGCCGGAAGGCGTGATTGAACTGTTGCAGGATGGCAACGGCAGTAAAAGTCTCCTGCTCTTCCTGGTCCGAGATCAGCCCGGCACTCAGGTGGTATAACATGCGCTTGAATGCCTTCTGGGGTACTACCTTCTGAATCTGGGTTACCTGCGAAGGGTCTACGGTGAGGGTTCCGGAAAAGTACATAGTTTATGATGGGTTAGCGTCTCCCAAACAACTGCCGCACTGGGCTTCTTCGTAAAGAGCTGCGGCCTGGTGGCCCCATATCTTCTCATGGGGTTGGCCCCAGTGGATGATGTACAGTTGTATGGTCTTATGAAAATTACGTTGGTTCTCAGACTCCTTACCGCCCGGGTGGTGATGAATAAACCGCCCAAACTTATCCTTACAGAAGCGGGCGTACCAGCGCGTGAAGAGAATACACTCGTGCCACGCCAGGTCTACCGGCAGCGATGGCGTAAGGCGACGGTTGTAGAAGGCGACCAGATGCAGAAAGCGAAGCGTCTCGGTCAGCAGGGCCATGGCATCCGCTTCACCAACTGATTGGCTGGCCCGTACTTTGTCCAGCAGGTGAGGTTCTTCCGCTAGTATTTCTTTGACCCAACCGAGGTGATCGGTTTCTCCGGGAGGTGCTATCATGAGTTATCAGGTATTGGGGCTTGGGTAATAGGGGTTAAGGGTTTCTTATACAGCGTTGACCGGTTCAGGCCAACTAGGTAAATCTACACCGTCGAACACCTTATATAGTAGTGTAATCCTCCTACGCACTTCATCAGCAAAGATAACAGAACCGGGCAGACCTGAAAGTGGCTAGGCTACATTCGCTTACCGCCGGGTGTAGTCTGCTGCGGTACGTAGGGCGGCGGGGCATTGGTGCTCATTCGTTTTCGGGGCGTATTACGGAAAACAAAGACTTTTCTTACATACCGATGCCAGTGGGCAGCTTGGTTTCTTTTCCTCTGCCCAGCGGGCGATCTTCGTAGGGATATCATCATTGTTTTACCTTAAATATGTATGACCATGAAGTATGCCTTGTATCCTAACAATTTGACTCCCGACCCGAACGATTTTACCGCCAAAGTGGTAGACGCTCCCACCCGTACCCTGGATGACCTGCTCGACGAGATGGCCCACCCCGGCAGCGGGCTTACGGAAGGAGAAGTGCGCATGGTGGTATCCGCCCTGGAGCGCTGTGTGCAGAAGGCCATTCAGCGGGGCGAGAATGTGAACCTGGGCTTCCTGCGCTCATCTATTACCATACAGGGAGTGTTTCATCATAAAAACGAAGCGTTCGATTCTTCCAAACACACGCTGGTGCTAAACTGGCAGGCAAGCAATGGTTTGCAGAAGCAACTGGAGCTGATTTCAATGGAGAAAGTGGCTTCCTCTCTAAAACGCCCGATTCTGTCTTCCTTCCACGATCTGAAGTCAGACTCTACGAATGCGCAGGCTACTCCGGGCCGCATTGGAGTGCTGGCCGGAGCCGGCCTGAAAGTGGATACCGACGACCCCGAGCAGGGTGTTTATTTTATCAATGGTCAAAACCAGGAGGCAAAGGTGGCCTTGTTTTCCAAGAACGTGGCTTCTGAGCTGCACTTCGAGATTCCCGATGGCCTGGCAGACGGATCATACCGGCTGGAAGTGCGAAACCGCTACAAAGGGAGTCAAACCCTGCGGGTAGGCTCACTGGAGCAGTTCCTCAATGTATCATCTGTCGGCACGCCCGTCTTATAAGTATAGGGTAGTTCATAAACATACTACTACGGCATCTATTGCTTAACAGGCCGGAAGGGACGATCCTCCGGCTTTTTTTATGCCTTCCCTCGGGCCGGTCGAGTACGGCGGTCGGGCGCCGCCGTCGGTGGCGGTAGCCTGCCGCCGGAGTGGTCGGTGCCCTGCCGCCAACTCCGGCGGTGGGCGATGCCGGAGTGCTCCGTCGCCTGCCGCCGCTCCGGGCAACGGGTGATGGAGCCGGAGTGGGTCGCCTACCGACCAAAAGTGCGTCTGCCAACACCCTTATTCATGCTTTTACCGCCTCCTTTTCAGCCTCTCTAGGTCTTTTATACCGGGTGCAGGAACGAGGCCTCTCCTTTGAAAGCGGATAGCCGGGGGGAATTTCGGGTTAGTTATTACATGCCCCTCTTTCGGGAGAAAATGGCACTAACGAAGGTAGCATAAGATTCCGGATGCTTATCAGAAATTTGCCGGACCAGGGGTAGGACAACTTCCCAAGTTGTTTTACTTTCGTGCTATGATTCCGCAGGAGATTATCGATGAAATAAAGTCACGGGCTGATGTGCTGGAGGTGATCGGAGACTATGTGAACCTGAAGAAGTCGGGTAGTAATTTCCGGGGGTATAGTCCGTTCAACAACGAGCGCACGCCCTCCTTTTACGTGGTGCCCTCCAAAGGCTTCTTCAAAGATTTCAGCTCCGGTAAAGCGGGCGATTCCATTACCTTCCTGATGGATGCCGAGGGGATGAGCTACATAGAAGCCCTCAAGCACCTGGCCAAACGCTACAACATCGATATCCCCGAAGAAGCCCCTACCGACGAGGAGCTGGAGGCCCGCAACGAGCGCGATAGCCTGTTCATTGTGATGAAATATGCTGCCCAGTATTACGAAGATAACCTGCGGAAGCACGAAGAGGGGCAAAGCATCGGGCTTACGTATTTGAAAGAGCGGGGCTTCAGCGACGAAACCATTCAGACATTCTCCCTCGGCTACAGCTTAGACCAGTGGGACGGGCTGATGAGCACCGCCGAAAAGAAAGGCTATAAGCGGGAATACCTGATTAAGGCGGGGCTGGTTATTGATAAAGAAGAGAGCGGCAAGCAATACGATCGCTTCCGGGGCCGGGTGATGTTCCCGGTACACAATATCTCTGGTCGGGTGCTGGCGTTTGGTGCCCGTATGCTGGGGAAGGCGGAAAATCAACCGAAATACATCAACTCTCCCGAAACCCTCATCTACCATAAGAGCGATGTGCTCTACGGGCTTTATCAGGCCAAGCAGTTTATCCGTCAGGAAGACAACTGTTATCTGGTAGAAGGCTATACCGATGTTATCTCCCTGTACCAGGCCGGAGTGAAGAACGCGGTCGCCTCTTCGGGCACCTCACTCACTCAGGAGCAGATTCGCCTCATCGGCCGCTATACGCAGAACATTACTGTACTCTTCGATAGCGACCCGGCCGGACTGAAGGCTTCGTTCCGGGGTATCGATATGATTCTGGAAGGAGGCTTGCAGGTAAAAGCGGTGATGCTACCCGAAGGTGACGACCCCGACAGCCTCTCCCGGAAAATGGGAGCCTCCGAGCTGCGTACGTACCTGAAAGAGCATCGTACCGATTTTATCTCCTTCAAAACCCAGATCTTCCAGCGGGAGGCAGCCCAGGACCCCATCCGCCGGGCCGAACTGATCCGCGAGGTGGTGAACAGCATTGCCAAAGTGCCCGATCCCATCCAGCGGCAGGTTTACATCAAAACCACCAGCACCCAGCTAGAAATGGACGAAGCCATGCTGATTGCCGAGATGAACAAGGTCCACATTCAGCAGCAGCGCACCACTCACCGCCGGGAGATGATCGTAGAAGAAGAGACCACCCGCACCCCCAACCCCGATGCCCTGGCCGACCCGGACGACCAAGACATGAAGGACATCCGGCCGAGTATCTTTTATAAAGAGAAAGAGGTGATCCGGGTACTGGTGCTGTACGGGCAGCATCCTATCCAAAACGAAGTAGCACCCGCCGACGGCCAGAACCCAGCCGACCCCCCGACGGTAGAGACGATCAAGGTGTATGACTACATCTACTACGAGCTCGAGGATATTGAAATACAAACGCCCCTCTACGCAGACATCTACCAGCTCTACCGCCGCAAAACCCTGGACGGAGTCACCGTGACCGAAGCCTGGCTGGCTGAGCACGGCAGCGAGGAGATGAAGAAAGAGATCATTGACCTGGTGGTGGAGCACTACGTGCTGAGCGAAAATTGGGAGCTACTGCACGAGATCTTCGTCACCCGGGAGCAGGACATCCTGCACCACGTTATTCAGCGCAGCATCCTGGAGCTGAAGTTCGCTTACCTGGGGCAGCTCATGGACGAGCAGCGGCAGAAGCTTAAAGAGGCCACCGATGAGGTTGACCAGATGCAGATACTGAGAGACTTCCAGCTACTAAAGCGTTCACAGCAGGAGATTGCCGGGGTGCTGGGCATCGTCATCTCCTAGCGGAAAACATTTTTCGCCCATTTGCTCTTAGTAAGTATACCATCATTCATTCACTAACTCAGTCCTTGTACTTACCATGGCGAACCCTAGAGAATTCTTCCTGCGGGCCTTGAGCGGGATAGAAACGGCATATGATAAAACCAACTTCTTTGTTCAGAAAAAACTAGGCACCCTCGGCCCCTTTGCTATCCTTCCATACTATGGCTACGGCAACCACGAAACCGTGTTTATCATGGGCCGGCTGCTGGAAGACCAGGGCTTGGAAAAGCCGGGGAAAGATGCATCCACCTGGAAAAACATGGTCACCATGCTGCACCGCTACGAGAGCGATGAGATTCCGGGAGCACGCTTGCGCCTTACGTTTCAGGACCAGGAGCAAGAGATTGTCACCGACCACGAAGGCTACTTCGAGGCTGAGTTCAACACCAACGGCACGCTACCCCCTGACCAGATATGGCACGAGGTTCAGGTAGAATTGCTGGATAAAATTGTGGAAGACCAGGGCGAAGTAAAGGCGACCGGCGAGGTGATGGTCCCCGATGACTCTGCCCAGTTCGGCGTTATCTCCGATGTGGATGATACCATTCTGGTCTCCCGGTCTACCGACCTGATTCAGAAGGGGAAGCTAACGTTCCTGAACAATGCTAAAACCCGTATGCCCTTTGAGGGAGTCGCTTCCTTTTACCAGGCCTTACAGGGAGGGAGTGACGGAAAGCGGTTTAACCCCATCTTTTATGTCTCCAGCAGCCCCTGGAACCTCTACGACCTGCTGGCCCGGTTTTGCGAGGTGAACGACATACCGAAAGGCCCACTGCTACTACGCGATATGGGGATTAGCAAGGAGAAGTTCATCAAGTCCGGCCACATGGATTATAAGGTAGAGAAGGTAGAAAACATCTTTAAGATGTACCCAGACCTGCCCTTTATCCTGATTGGTGACAGCGGGCAGAAAGACGCGGAGATTTACCGGCGCGTGGTAAACGACTACCCTGATAAGGTGCTGGCCGTATACATTCGCGATGTTTCGCCCAACCGCAAAAGCAAACGGGACGAGGAAGTGCAACAGATTGCCCAAACCATTAAGAACCACGGAGTAGATATGCTGCTCTGCCAGGATACCGAAGAAGCGGCTCACCATGCCATCCAGAAAGGCTTTATCCCCAGTAGCGCCATGCAAAAAGTAACGCAAGGAAAACAGGAAGATGAAGCGAGAAGGGCAGAGGAGGAGGAAAGGTAGGCGGGAAGCTGGAGGCAGTATGGGGAAGCTGTAGTTAGCCATTTAGCAATCAACCATTTAACCATTCAACAATGTAAATGTATCAATGGAACAATCAACGAAAGAACCATCACTGAATAGATTTCTGGGACTGCTGAGTCGGGCGGATGACACACTGGATCGTACCAAGTTTGCCATCAAGAAACGATTCAACCTGATCGACCCAATCGTTATTATGCCTTACCGGGGGTTTGGGAACCAGACTGAAATAAAGCTAAGCGGGCGTATTCTGGAGGATGAGGGTATTACCGAGGCGCTGAATACTGACTCTAAGTGGCGAAATATGGTGTCCATGTTCAAGCGCTTCAATAGTGATGAGATCCCTTTTGCCAACGTGCAGGCTACCTTCCAGGGGCAGACCCAGCAGGTGCAGGCCGATGATGAAGGCTACTTTCACCTGACCTTTAAGGTAGACCCGGCTGCACTGAACTCCAGCCTGCTGTGGCACCCGGTGCAGTTAGAATTGCTGGATCAGATTGTTGAGGGGCAGGATGAGGTAGAGGCCGTGGGTGAAGTGTTGATTCCCGACCGCAAGTCGGAGTTCGGGGTGATCTCGGATATTGACGATACCGTACTGATCTCCGAGACGACCCAACTGTTAAAGGTCATTAAGCTATCGGTGATGGAGAATGCACTGACCCGGATGCCGTTTGAAGGAGCCGCCGGGTTTTACCGAGCCCTGGCCAAGGGCAAGTACGGCAACTATCATAACCCGTTCTTCTATGTTTCCAGCAGCCCCTGGAACCTGTACGACGTGCTGAAAGACTTTTTCAAGAGCAATAATATCCCGAAGGGCCCCATCCTGTTGCGGGACATCGGCATCAGCCCGACCAAGTTTATTAAGGAAAAGCACAACGTTCATAAGCTGGAGAAGATCCGCAGCATCCTGGACACCTACGCCGACCTAAAGTTCGTCCTCATCGGTGATAGCGGGCAGCACGACCCTGAAATTTACCAGCAGGTGGTGCACGAATACCCCAACCGTATTCTGGTGATCTACATTCGTGATGTCTCTCAAGACCCGCGCGATGTGCAAATTGATACCATCCGCGACCACCTGACCGGCCACGGAGTGCCAATGGTGCGTTGTTCTAATACCGAGGAGGCCGCCCAACATGCGCTGAAGATGGGTTTAATCAAAGCTTCCTCCTTACGCGACGTTCATCAGGAAAAAGAGAAAGACGAGGCGCAGGAGGAAGTCTAGGATAGGGGTTGCCGTTCTTCAGATCCGGAAACAGCCGTGATGCCGTAGCTGATCATCGTCGGCGAAAGGCAGCAGTGTGGCGATCAAAAAGCTTACGGAATTTGCCGCTGCCCATTTGAGAGAAAGGGGTTGTATCCCGTTTCATGTCAATTTCCCGGTTAAGTTGCAGCGTGGCGGCACTGTAAGGGATGCGGGCAAACTCGTTATCTATAAATAAAGCGGTGGTGTTAATGGAAGAAGTCATGGTTATTAAATTTTTGGGTGAATGTTGTTTAACTGTTGTTTGACATACTAGTATTCAAGGCATGTGCCAAAGCGGTAATTGGCCCGTAATGCACTTTAAAACCACATTTAGGTTGGAGTGAGTGTTCATAATCGTACAGTAAGCGTGCAATCCTGAACAACGCCGGGCCAGTTGCTATCTGCCTGTGAAGAGCCGAGAGAAGAGATTTGACAAACAATCCGTACCTTGGCTTTGGCAGGAACCGTAAACCTTCCGTTATTTACCTGATAATACTGACTTAACCCTTCTGTATCTATGAGCAGCATTGTTTGCTTTGGCGAAATTCTTCTTCGCTTGTCGCCCCTAAACGGTTACGAGCGCATTTCCAAGACCAATGAACTGAAAATGGACTATGCCGGGGCCGAATCTAATGTGGCGGCTTCGCTTTCGTTGCTGGGACATCAGGCCCAGTATGTTACCCGCTTACCACCCCATGGGGTCGGGGACGCAGCCATCCGCTCGCTTCGAGAGTTCGGAGTTAAGACCGATCATATAGTACGCGGAGGAAAAAGGGTCGGAACGTACTTTATTGAGCACGGATCGTCCATTCGCCCCACCCGCATCATCTATGACCGCGAGCATTCGGCCATCGCGGATATCCAAGCAGATGCTTTCGATTGGCACGAGATACTTCAAAAGCAAGACTGGTTTGTTTCTACCGGCATTACCCCGGCGCTGTCGGCTAACTGTGCTGAAGCCTGCCGGAATGCCCTGATCACTGCCCGTGAAATGGGAGTACAAACCGCTTTTGATCTGAATTTCCGGCGCAGCCTCTGGACACTGGAGCAGGGGCGGGCCACACTGCAACCCATGCTGGAGCACGTAGACATACTATTCAGCAATATCGGTTCGGCCTCCGATGTGCTAGACATCCAGCCAGACCATCAGGGAGATAGCTGGGAAGACCTGGTGATTGCTACCCGGGAGACTGCCGAGAAACTGATGAAGCACCGCGCGTTTCGCTGGGTAGCCCTTACCATCCGTGATCATAATTCCGCCACGGAAAACGACTGGGCTGGCATGCTATACGATGGCACTAACGTCTACGAAAGCCGCCGCTACCGCTTTCAGATCATCGACCGTTTGGGGGGAGGTGATGCTTTTATGGCGGGAATCATTCATGGCCTCAGCCAGGGCTGGGATGGGCAGAAAACCGTAGAGTTTGCCACGGCTGCCTCGGCTATCAAGCATACTATACCCGGTGATATTAATATTTCTACCGAAGAAGAGATCCTGGAAGTAGCCGAAGGGAATGTTTCGGGACGGGTGAAGAGGTAAGGGAATGAGGGAGTGGGAGAGATAGGATGGAATGTTAGCGGGTGGCAGGAGGCGGTGAATGTTCGCTATGCATACAGAATTCTGACTGCCTCTTGCCGACTGATTACTAACACTGAACATTCTCTAAGGTGGATTTTAGGCTTTTTATTACGGAAAGAACGGCTTTGGGGCAGAAAGCACAGAAACTCCTTGATGGCGGGGATAGAAGAGGGGGGAGATACTTAAGTACGAGGAGAGGGGGTTGGAAGAACGGACGTCTTCAGCACTCCGTGTCCTGACATTTCCGGAGAAACAGGGTGATCTACGAAGGACCGTAACGGCTGAATAACCAAAGAAGAAGGACAAATAATACCAAACAAACGATTTACTACAGACAACCAAATACCCATAACAATCAGCAATTTAAGAATACAACCAATAAA
Organism: Roseihalotalea indica; assembly: GCF_022458895.1. Next base: position 100,860 of record NZ_JAINFL010000006.1, read on the forward strand.
ACATCCATGAACAAAGTATCCATTCTCAATCAGATCCTAGACCGGAAAGTCGTGGCAATTGTCCGGATGGATGACCCCATTCGTGTAGCTCCGGTCATTGAAGCATTACAGCGAGGCGGGGTTCAGGCCATTGAAGTAACCATGGGTACTCCACGGGCATTGCAGCACATAGAGCAATTTGCGAGCCAGAATGAAATGCTGATGGGAGCCGGGTCGGTGCTGGATGCTGAAACCGCCCGGCTGGCGATTCTGGCCGGGGCTCGCTTCCTGGTCACACCGGTATCCAAAGCCTCAGTAATTGAGGTGGCTCAGCGTTACCAGGTGCCCATTTTCTCCGGAGCCTTTACTCCGGGCGAGATCCTACAGGCGCATGAGTGGGGAGCTGATGTGGTGAAGATATTTCCGGCAGATACCGTAGGCATGGACTACCTGAAAGCCGTAAAAGCGCCCATGCCCCAATTGCAACTTATGCCCACCGGCGGAGTGACCCTCGACAATGCTGCTGACTGGATCCGGCACGGTGCCTGCTGCTTGGGAATGGGCAGTGCCCTTACTGATAAGAAAGCCATCAAAGACGGACAGTACGACGTCATTGAGGAAAACGCCCGCACCCTGCTGCGCAACTTAGGAGTGGAAGCCTAAGGAGAGGGTGATGATCTGTTCAGGAACCACTTCAAAAAGAGTGTTGTAATGTAAGGGGAAACCGGTGGTACCAGTGGGTTTTACTACTCCCCCAAATTGGGTGAAAGAACGTCCTGGGTTGGGCAAACCTCAAAATTTCCCTCTCTTTTATACGTTCTTTGACCGGTATGATTTGTATCTTACATTAGAAGAACTATTTACTACGAAAAATAAATAACAATGCACAAGCTGATTCCTATGATATGTTTGTTTCTGCTGACCTTCGGGTGGGCAGAAATCCGCGCCCAGGAAATGGATATGGCTGATGACCTCAGTCTTACCAACCCCATTCCCATGACCGACAAAGTCATCAAGGGCAAACTGGATAATGGACTTACCTATTACATCCGGCAAAACAGTAAACCCGAAAACCGGGTAGAACTGCGCCTGGCTGTAAACGCCGGCTCACTGCTGGAAGAAGATTCTCAGTTGGGGCTGGCTCACTTTCTGGAGCATATGGCCTTTAACGGGACCGAAAACTTTGAGAAAAACGAACTGGTCAGTGTACTTCAGTCGGCCGGAGTTCGCTTTGGAGCCCACCTCAATGCCTACACCAGCTTCGACGAAACCGTGTACATGCTACGCCTCCCTACCGCTGATACCACAATGGACAAAGGGCTTCAGATTCTGGAAGACTGGGCCGGTGGCCTGACATTAGACGAAGAAGAAATTGACAAAGAACGAGGAGTTGTGATTGAAGAGTGGCGTATCGGACAGGGAGCTCAGCAGCGAATGCGTGATGAATATTTTCCGAAACTGCTCTACGGCTCACGCTACGCCGAGCGTCTGCCTATTGGTACCAAAGAAATCCTGGAAAGCTTTGATTACGCCACCCTCAAGCAATTCTATCAAGACTGGTACCGACCGGACCTGATGGCCCTGGTTGTGGTGGGTGATGTGGACCCTCAGCAAATGGAGCAGCAAATTAAAGATCGGTTTAGCGAACTGGAGAACCCTGCTCAGGAGAAAGAGCGCACCGTATACGACATTCCCTATCATGAAGACACCAAAGTATCTGTGGTCACTGACCCAGAGGCAACCTTCAACCAGATCATCTTATTCTACAAAGATGAAGAAGATGCCAAGCCTCAGGAAAAGATACAAGACTACCGCGAAGGAGTCGTAGAAAGTCTGTTTACCGGTATGCTCAACGAGCGACTATCCGAACTCACCCGTCAGGCAAACCCTCCCTTCATGAATGCGGCCGCCTATCATGGCACCGTTCTACGGACAAAAGAAGCCTATCAGCTCTTTGCCTACGTACCCGAAAATGGTATTGAGCAAGGTATAAAGACCCTCCTGGAGCAAAATGAGAAGGTGCGGCAATTTGGCTTCACTCAAACGGAGCTGGACCGTTACAAGAAACAGATGCTCACTCAGTACGAGCGAGCGTATAACGAGCGGGAGAAAACCGAGTCGGATCGCTATGCTTCGGAGTACGTGCGGAATTTCCTGGAAGATGAACCTATCCCCGGTATTGCCTTTGAGTATGAGTTTATGCAGGAGTATCTGCCTAATATCACTTTAGAGGAGGTAAATCAACTGGCTGATGAGTGGATTAAGAGTGAGAACCGGGTTGCAGTCGTAATGGCTCCGGAAAAAGAAGGCATTGAAGTACCTACCGAAGACGAAGTACGGGCCATCCTAGAAGAGATGGAAGGAGCCGAAGTAACAGCCTACGAAGATGAGGCTGTGGCTGGTTCGCTCATGGAGACCCCGCCTGAACCGGGTGAGGTTACTGAAGAGAAAACCCTGGATGCAATCGGCGTCACCGAATTAACCTTGTCTAATGGGGTAAAAGTGGTGCTAAAACCCACCGACTTCAAAGATGACGAAATCATCATGACGGCCTCTAGCCCCGGTGGGCATTCCCTTTACGACCTGGAAACCTACTACTCAGCGGTGAACGCCGATGGTATTGTGGCCCAGAGCGGTATTAAAGACTTTTCCGAGACTGCCCTCGAGAAGTACCTGTCGGATAAGAACGCCCGGGTGAGCCCATACATTGGTACCCTAACCGAAGGCTTTTCCGGTAACAGCACTCCTAAGGACCTGGAAACGTTGCTGCAACTGACCAACCTGTACTTCACCGCACCCCGTCAGGACCAGGAGGCGTTTCAGTCTTTCATTTCCAAGAACAAGTCGATCTACGCTAATCTGCTGTCTAACCCGCAGTACTACTACCAGGACAAGCTGTCTCGTATCCTCTCTCAGGATAATCCTCGGGGTGGTGGCTTCCCTACGCAGGAAGACTGGGATAAGGTAGACTTTGAGGAGTCTTTCGAAGTGTACAACGACCGCTTTGCCGACGCCAGTGATTTTACCTTCTTCTTTGTAGGTAACTTTGATGTGGAAGAGATCAAGCCCATGCTGACTCAGTATCTGGGCAGCCTGCCCGCCACTGACCGGGAAGAAACCTGGAAAGATATTGGCGTTCGCCCTCCTTCTGGCGTAGTAGACGAAGAAGTGCACAAGGGCACCGACCCTAAAAGTATGGTGAATATCACCTTTACCGGAGAGCTAGAATACAACCGTGAAGAAGCTTATCAGCTACAGTCGCTGGTGCAAGCTCTGAATATCAAGCTGATTGAAGAGATTCGGGAGAAGAAAAGCGGGGTATACGGAATCAGTGCCAGCGCGGATGCTTCCAAGTATCCGTACGAGCATTATGAGATCACTGTTGGTTTCCCTTGTGGCCCTGAAAATGTGGAAGACCTGACGGAGGCCGTGTTTGAAGAGATCAAGAAGATGAAGGAGAACGGACCTACCGCGGCTGACTTGCAAAAGGTAAAAGAAACTCAACGACGGGATATGGAAACCAATCTGGAAGATAACCGATACTGGTTGCGTTCGTTGCAGCAGGCTTACTTCCTGGATCAGGACCCTCAGAAAATTGTAGAGTACGAGGAGCCTATTCAAAGCCTGACAGCTGAACAATTGAAGAACACTGCCAATAAGTATTTTAACTTTGATAGTTATGTACGAGTGGTTTTACTACCCGAAGAAGGCGCTGCCTCGGAAGAGGAAAAACCTAACGGGTCAGGACAATAAGTTTATATCATTATAAAAAGAAACCCCGAAGCGGCATGGCTACTTCGGGGTTTCTTATTTTAAGGTGAGTTGATTTAAGGGAAGCGAAACCCTACTTCATTTCCTTCTTTCTTGGGTGGGGTTACTACCTCAATGTCCTGCTCCTCCATCATCTGGTTAAGCTCAGGTAGCCTTTCGTTCAGCAACTTCTGCAAGGCCGCAATCTCCTGATCAATCTGCCCCGACACTTCCTCCTTATATTCAATAGATTGCTGGGTAGGGCGGAAATCACCGGCAGACTCATGCGTAGCCAGGTAAGCCAGCCGGTTATTAAGCTTTATCCCGAAGTTGAGTGGGTCTTGTTGAGCTTCATTCCGGGTTTCGTGGATGTTATTCTCAATGACGGTCATTTCCTTATCCAGAGCTTTAGCGGCTTTAATAATAGACTCGGCGTTAGGGTTATCCTTTAGCTTCTCCTCTACATACTTGAGGTCCTTCCGTACATTGCGAATGTCAATCACTGCCTGGTTGGCCTCCGAAAGCTTATTGCGGACATCCATTAGAAAGTCAAACTGGGCCTGTAAGTCCTCCATAGAACTATTTACCCGAGGGTCTTTCAGTATCTCAAAGTCTTGTTCGGCACTTTCATCGTTCACCGTTAACCGCACTGAGTAATTACCGGGGACCGCTTTAGGACCATCCGTATCGGCAGAGTACAGGATCATTCCTTCGAACGCTACGGCATCCGGGTACCGCATATCCCACACAAAGAGGTTAGAACCCTTCTTCGGTTTTAATTTGTACTTGGCTTTCTCGGCATTGGTGGCAAAGGTCTTGATAACGTCGCCATCCTCTTCCAGAATTTCCAGGCTAACTACATCGCTGCTATCCGGTTTCTCCTGCATGGTGTAATAGATCATTACTCCGCCAGGATGGTTCTTGCCTTCCAGCAGCAGGTTCGGTGCCCCTCGTCCTTCCTGGGCCATACGATAACTAGGCTTGGGCTCGAACAAATGGAAGCCGGATTGCGCTACCTCATCATTAAGCTGATGAAGAGGTGTGAGGTCATCAATGATCCAGAAACTTCGGCCCTGGGTGGCTACAATCAGGTTATTATCCCGCACCTGTAGATCCGTAATGGAAACCATCGGAAGGTTCAATTGAAAAGGAGTCCAGGAGGTGCCATCATCAAAAGAGATATACATGCCGTATTCGGTACCGGCATACAGCAAACCTTCCCGCTTAGGATCGGCTCGGACTACCCGGGTAAAATGCAGATCATCTATTCCATTGGTAATGGTGGTCCAGCTTTTTCCGTAGTCGGTTGTCTTGTACAGGTAAGGATGGAAGTCGCCACTTTTGTACATTGTTCCCGCCACGTAGGCGCCACCCCGAATGGTTGGGTGCATATCAATGGAATTCCACATCAGCATTTCGGGGGCATCGGGCGGCGTAACGTTCTCCCAGTTTTCACCTCCGTCGCGGGTGAGGTAGATCATGCCGTCGTCGGAGCCGGTCCATAATTCACCTTCCTGGTAGGGACTTTCGTTGGCCGTCAGGATGTTGGCGTAGAACTCTACCCCGGTATTATCCTGAGTGATAGGCCCACCGGAAGACTTTAACGTTTCTGGCTTTGCCCGGGTCAGATCGGGGCTGATAGTTTCCCAGCTTTCCCCTTCGGTAGTGCTGACATGCACCTGGTTAGAGAAAGCATAGAGTTTGTTCGGATCATGGTGCGAGAAGAAGGTAGGGAAGTTCCAGTTGAATCGGTACTTCATTACTTCCACCCCAGAACCAGCCGGGTTGAGCGGCCATACATTTATTGAGCGACGCTGATTGTTTTCATGGTTAAAGCGGTATAGATATCCTTTATAATTGCCACCGTAGATGATGTCATTATCTTCCGGGTCAATAGCATGGTAAGCACTTTCGCCCCCGGCCGTAACATCCCAATCATCTTCAGTAATAGCATTACCATCGGAGCGATGGAGAATTCGGAGGGAGGTATTATCCTGCTGGGCACCGTAGATGCGGTAGGGGAAGTGGTCGTCGGTGGCAATCCGGTAAAATTGAGCTGTAGGTTGGTTGTAATAGGTAGACCAGCTATCTCCTCCGTCGGTAGAGACCTGCGCACCACCGTCATCTACAATAACCATCCGCTGATTGTCATACGGGTCAATCCACAGGTCGTGGTGGTCGCCGTGGGGGGCACGGTGGAGGGTGAATGTTTTGCCGCCATCGGTTGATTTGGCGTAGGATACATTCATCACGTATACCTTATTTTCATCCTGAGAATCAGCAATGATGCGGGTATAGTACCAGGCTCGTGAACGTAACGCCCGGTCTTCATTAATCTTTTCCCAGGTTTTTCCGGCATCGTCGGAGCGAAAGACGCCGCCATCTTTGGCTTCAATCAAGGCCCACACCCGCTTGGAGTTAACCGGTGATACGGTGACACCGATAATTCCCCGGGGCTCTTTCGGCATATTGGGGAGTTCGGTCAGTTTCTCCCAGGTTTCGCCGGAGTCCGTACTTTTCCACAGGTCAGAGCCCGGTCCGCCACTAGAGAGGCTGTAGGGGGTGCGGCGCACATTCCAGGTACTTGCATAGATAATTCGGGGGTTATTTGGGTCCAGAATTAAATCAACCGCCCCGGCGTCTTCATTGGCAAAAAGGATTTTATTCCAGGTTTCGCCACCGTCGGTACTTTTGTAAACACCCCGTTCTTCGCTGGGCTGCCACAAGTCACCCATCGCGGCAACGTACACAATATCCGGGTTTTCCGGGTGGATGCGGATTCGGCCGATGTGTCGGGTATCTTTCAGCCCGATAAACTTCCAGCTATTGCCCGCGTCGGTAGATTTCCAGACACCGAAGCCGGAAGATACGTTACCCCGGATGGTTTTCTCCCCCTGCCCTACATAAATCACATTGGGGTCAGATTCGGCAACGGCTACCGAACCGATGGAGCCGCCAAAATAACCATCGGATATGTTTTTCCAGGTAGTGCTGCCATCTTCGGATTTCCACACACCTCCGCCCACCGAACCAAAGTAGTAGGTATTACGGTCGCCAGGAATGCCAGTAGCGGTAGCTGAACGTCCACCCCGGAACGGTCCGATCAGGCGGTACTGTATCGCATCGTATAAGGACTCATCATAAACGGGGGAGGGTTCAGCATCAGCCTTTTTTTTGGAACGTTGGGCTATAGTATCGACCGGACTCAGTATTAGCAGGCCAGCCAGCATTAATAGCAAGGTTAAGGAGGGTAGTATTCGATTCATAAAAGGTTGGATTACGTGGTGAAGTAATTTCTAAGATAGTGGCTTCCTGCAAGTTGTGCAACGATTGAAGTTGGATTGGAACTGGAGAAATGAAAATTTACAAATCCTTTATAAATAGCGTAGAAGTTGCTATTTTTTTTGCCGTATTCACGAATCTTCGGTAGGCTTTGTCTGACATACTCAGTGCTAACTAGCCAGAAATGGGTGAATTATGTATTTAAAAGAATTAAATCCACATTTAACGAATCATTTGAGGAGTAAACCTCGTTGAAGAAACTGACTAGGCTCATGAGAAGCATAAGCCAATTTGTCAAAGTTGACCTTTCGGGGAAATGTTTTACTTACAAATTAAATGAAGCTATCAATGGAAAGTACCCCGATTCTATTGAAGCAAACACGTGATGCAAGAATCTTCAACGATTAACGTACGACAAGGAGAAAAACAAGACATTGAATCGGTATTCCAGCTGGTAGAAGAACTGGCGGTTCACCACAAACACGATCCGGATTATATCAGCAATACCCCTGAGCAGATGCTGAATGATGCTTTCGGCACTAAGCGCTACTTTGATTTTATGGTAGCGGAAGAAGATGGAAAGATTGTAGGGGCAACCATTTACTACTTTATATATTCGACCTGGAAAGGGAAAAGTTTGTATCTGGAAGACCTGATTATAACTGAATCTCACCGCGGGCGCGGCATAGGCAAGCTGTTTATGCAAGCATTGGCTGAAGAAGCTGTAGCTCAGGGAGCTCAGAAAATGAAGTGGCAGGTAGCTGATGATAACCACGGTGCCATCCGCTTTTACGAGCGCACCGCCGCTGATCTGGATAGCAACTGGATTAATTGTGAGCTTAACCACAGCCAGTTATCTGACATGGTTGAGGCAAACGAGGATTTGGTTACGGCCTAATAATCCATCCTATATATATTATTTTGACGAGCCATCTGTATTAAGGTGGCTTTTTTTATGCAGCACAGTGTGTTGAATAACTAAAAAGTGATCCATTCCCGGCGGTTCTTCTTCATCCAAAGCCTGCCGTGGGTATCTGCATCAGTTTCGTAGTAAAAGTCGCCCGGCTCACCATTATTACCACCCGCATTATCTATAGGGTCACCTGTGCCGATATAAATGACTGGAGTGCGGGTAGAAGTGATAGTGGCACCTTGCACTGAACTATCTGATTGTTTAGCCCAATTGCCTAATTCAACCCAGGCACCGCTCTCTTTTCGGTAGACCGTTTGAGTGCCGGTATGGAAGAAATAGTTGCCATCAATGGCTCCGGTGGGGGTGGTTCCATTTGGAGTGAAGTTACCCGAGTACCAGCCATTGCTTGCGAAGGACTGGGGCACCCAGGCAGAACCATTCCACATGAGCACATCATTGGTAGCTGGAGCGGCAGTAGCGATGGACCTGCCTTGCAGACCGGTGACGGTGGTAGTGCCACTGTTCGCCATGCTGATATCTCCACTTACTGGTTGAGCATTTACCTGGGTACCATCACCAATCAAAAGCTGGCCATTACCTTGATTCGTTAATTGTAACTGATCGGCCGCTATTTGTATGCCCCCACCCGCAACCTTGGCTTCAATGCTTCCATCGGCATTTTGGCCTAAGCCATTGCCGGCTACGTCGGCGTTTATCTTAGCTTTGGTCACTGCGTCATCAGCCACTTTAGCCGTGGTAATGGCGTCATTGAGGATTTTTGCGGTAGTAATAGCATCTAACTTAATAGTCATGGTCCCGTCAGATGCTAAGGTGATGTCTCCGGAGAAAGTGACGGGTGCTGCCACCCCGGCACCGTTACCAACCAGTACTTGTCCGGAGGGTAATGCTTTTTTCTGAAAGCTAGAGAGGTCTACATCATGATCAGTACCGGCTTCTTGAATTCTTAAAATATCACCCGTTACCAGGTTCGCTGAGGTGATTGTTTCATTGGTATCATCATTATCATTGTCCGCTACCGAGAAGGTTGTTCCAGTTCCTCCGGTAATAGCAAGCGAAACATTATTGGCAGTTTTGGTACTAGAGATATTCTGACTGTCGCTATTGATGCTGCTGATATCTATACTATTTCCACCACTGATGCCCAGGCTGTTTCCACTTAAGTTAAGTGTCTGGCTATCGGTATTCACTCCGCTGAGGTTGACGGTGTTGCCGCCTGAAATGGATAAACTACTGCCAGCAATGCTAAGGGATTGATTATCAGTATTGTCGGCAAAAGGAGAGAGGTCTACGGAGTTGCCATTAGCAATGGATAGGTTATTTCCCCCCAGAGTTAACGTCTGCGCATCAGTGTTATCCTGCAAATCACTCAAGTCTACTGTCTTATCACTACCTGACAATCCTAAAATGGTCCCATTCAGGCTTAGATCCTGTAATTCGTTTTCAGAGTCAAGATCGCCAGTATTTACAATTTCGTTCTGGTCAGAAATGCGAATTCCAACACCAGCGGTATATGGATTCTCGGTGCTGTTTAAATTTCCAATAGCGACATAAGCTCCGTCTTGTTTTCGGTATAAATCTCCCGAGGGCTGATGAATATAAAAGTCCTGATCTTCACCCTGGGCATTATCCGGTAAAGTCTCACCGACATACCAAACAGTACCTTGGGTTAAGGAATTAACACTACTGCCTTCCTGCCAAGCTTGGTTTAACCAATAGTAGAAACTCCCTTCGTCTGTATCAAATATTAGCAGGCCATTGTCTTTGTCAGTAAGCTTATTAATAAAATTGGCAGCTTGGCGTTGAGCTGATGTTAATCGGGGCACTAAAAAACCCTGATTCTTATCTTTTGCCACTAGTTCTAACACGGCGTTTGGGTTAGGTTGATCAGTTCCCATCCCCACCACCGTCTGGGTTTGGGCTCTGGTATACACTGGGAACCAGGCCAAAACGAAGAAACACGGATATATCCAACGAAACATGTAAAATCAATTTGCCGGTAAAATATGATTTTAGGGGTTAGGTTACCGGGCTTTATGACGGTCTTTTAGTCATGCGTAAGTTCTTTAGAAAGATAAAAGAGGAGCGTGCACTTAGGAATCACTAGGCCGGGTAGTAGGTTTCTAAAAATACCAGGAGGAAGCAAGCTATAACCGGGTTTCTTAGAGCTTTAAAAATGAATATATTGGCTACATAAAGCTTATTGATGCTTATAATGCCTTTATTAATCAGTGAAATCAAACAAACCATTCGTTAAATCAGCTTTTATGCCAACCAACCCTCGCTTTAAAACCCTTTATGTAATTATCTTTTTGTTAATTTTTCAGGCTTCATCCATCTACGCTCAGCAGGGAAAGGATACCGAACATGTTATTCTCATCACGCTGGATGGTTTTCGCTGGCAGGAGATGTTTACCGGGGCCGATCCCAAATTAATCGCTCACCCGGATTATGTGCATGACTCTACTGAGCTAAAAGACCTTTTCTGGCGGGAGACTGCCGAAGAACGTAGAGAAACACTCACTCCCTTTTTTACTAACGTAATCGCTCAGGAGGGGCAACTTTATGGTAACCGCCCAGCAGGTTCAGAAGTAAATCTCACAAACAAGATGTGGTTCTCTTATCCCGGCTACAATGAAATTTTGACCGGCTATGCCGATGACGAGCGTATTGACAGCAATGATAAAAATCCTAATCCTAACAAGACAGTACTGGAGTTTATTAACAAGCAGGATGGTTTTGAAGGTAAAGTAGCCGCTTTTGCCTCTTGGGATGTATTCCCTTACATCATTAACGAAGAACGTTCAGGAGTTCCGGTCAATGCAGGATATGATACTGCCGAGGGGCCATCCCTTACCCCCATGGAAGAAGCTATTAATACACTGCAACCCGAAGTGCCCGGGCATTGGTCTACCGTGCGTATGGATGCTTTCACCCATCATTATGCCCTGGAGTACATGAAAAAAAATCATCCAAGAATGGTGTATATCTCTTACGGTGAAACCGATGATTTTGCCCACGATGGTCGCTACGATGAATATCTTAAATCAGCTCACCGAACCGATCTATTCATTAAACAATTGTGGGAGTTTGTTCAATCGGATGAACAGTATAAAAATAAAACCACTTTCATTATTACTACTGATCATGGTAGAGGAACAGAGCCCTTGGATACATGGCGTAGTCATGGAGATGAAGTAAGCGATGCCGGTCAGGTGTGGATGGCCGTAATGGGGCCAGATACCCCTTCCTCACAGGAAGTGAGTGTAGAAGGTGAGTATTTTTCTAATCAGATTGCTCCAACGGTTGCTTCATTTCTCAATCTAACTTATTCTCCAGAGCGCAAAACAGGGCAACCACTTGGTAAAGCCTTTAATGATTCGGTGGCCAAAACGAAGTGAAAATAGGTTTACTGGTAATAGAATTCAGGGCAACGTATGGGCAATTGGCTAAACACTAAAGGTTCTTATATATTAAAGTTGCCCCAAACAAAAATAAAAAACCCTGTAAGTCATTGACTTACAGGGTTAGTCTGTACCAGGAGCGGGACTTGAACCCGCACTTCCTAATGGAAACAAGATTTTAAGTCTTGCGTGTCTACCAATTCCACCATCCCGGCAATCAACAAATAAAGCGACTTGGGTGAGTCGCTTCGTTATTATGTTTTGAGCGAAAGACGGGGTTCGAACCCGCGACCTCAACCTTGGCAAGGTTGCGCTCTACCAGCTGAGCTACTTTCGCTTTTCTAAAATTGGAGTACAAAGTTAATCATCCGATTTTAATAGTCAACACCAAGTTTTAATTTTTTTTGAAGTTAAGTGATTCTACCCTTCCATCAATTTTTCAGTACCTTTGCTCAGCACCATATATTGACTACTAAATACTTTTTGATCAACATCGCATTTGTATGATTTTATCCGGTAAATCTATTAAGGAGCAGTTAGGGAAAAACATTGTTATTGATCCTTTTCGAGAAGAGCAACTTAATCCTAACAGTTATAACCTACGGCTGCACCACGAACTGATGGTCTATGACCGCAACGAACTGGACATGAAACGAGAAAACACCGCCCATAAGGTTACTATTCCTGAGGAAGGGTTGCTTTTGGAACAGCACAAACTATATCTGGGCCGCACCCTGGAGTTTACCGAAACTCAGCATTATGTGCCTATGTTAGAGGGACGATCTTCCATTGGCCGACTGGGGTTGTTCGTACACATCACTGCTGGTTTTGGTGATGTGGGCTTTTCTGGTTTCTGGACTCTGGAAATGTTCTGTGTACAGCCTATCCGTATTTATACCGGAGTAGAAATTTGCCAGATATTTTACCACGCTATTGAAGGGGATTATCAGGCTTATCGGCAAAGTACCGGTCATGCGGGAGGAAAATATCAGAACAATCGTGGCATTCAGCCCAGCATGTTATACAAGGATTTTGAAAAACCCTGACGTTTAAAACTGAACCACATACCTATGGCAACCGACCTATTATCCAGTAATATCTTATTTGTTGATATTGAAACCGTTACTGCTGAGGCTTCTTACGACGAGCTTTCCCCGATTGTTCAGAAAGCCTGGGACCGGAAAGCAGAGTTTTTTCGCGATGCGGATACCAAAAGCAGTGCCGAGTTATTTCAGGAACGAGCTGCGCTCTACGCTGAGTTTGGGAAGATTATCAGTATTACAGTCGGCTATTTTCATACCCTGGAAGATGAGAAAACCGAGCTTAGAATTAAGTGTATAGCTCACAAGGATGAGGCGGAGGTATTGAAGGAGTTTAAGGAAACCGTAAAACGATTTGACCAGAACCGGCTGCGCCTTTGTGCTCATAATGGCCGCGACTTTGACTACCCGTATCTTTGCCGCCGCATGCTAATCCACGGTATTGAGTTGCCCGCTTCTTTGCATCTGATGAACAAAAAGGCGTGGGAGGTGCCTCATCTGGATACCATGGAGATGTGGAAGTTTGGGGAATACAAGAAATTTGTACCATTAGACCTGCTCGCATCTTTATTCAATGTCGATGTAGACCCGGATACACTTCTGGACGCTCGCCAGATACAGCAGATATATTATCAGGAAGAAGACTTGAAAAAAATGACCCCATCCTGCTATCAGAATATTCGAGTGCTGGCCCAGGTCTATCTGAGCATGATGTCTCAGCCTCAGGTTCCGGAAGAACTCATTACCACAGTTTAGCAGCGTTTATTTAAATTTGCAGGTAAGCCGAGAGTCTCATACTTGTACTTGTTACTGGAGGCGGTCAGCGGGAGGCCGTACGGAGAGTTTCGCCTCCTGCAAACGGCTTCCAGGTACGTCATTAAAAGAAAATCAGAATAATATTTAATATCTTAAAAGCTCGTTTTTAGCTAATATGTAACATTTGATTCCTATAACAGTTACAAAAGAAGATGGTCACATCAGCTCCCTTTCATTTTCATTTCCCTCATTCCCCCTTTTGACCGTCATATTTTTTAATTTACCCTCAAGATTGACTAACCAGATACATGGCCAAACAAAGAAGTAAAAAACAGAAAACCAAAACCCGTAGCCGAACAAAAAAAACCAGCCAGACCAGCGAACAACTGACTTCGCTGGTACTTACGCTATTAAATGCGAATGTAACAAAAGCCTTCACCCCTCGGCAGATGCTTCGGCAGTTCTCCTTATCAGATCGTGCCTCTAAGGCAGCCTTGCCTGAAGTGTTACAAGCGCTGGAGAGCGGTGGTAAAATAAGAGAGCTCCAGCATGGTAAATACCAGTCTACGAAGAAGCCCGAGTATATTTTGGGTCAGGTAGATTATGTGAACCCTCGTTTCGCTTTTATTATCAGTGACGAACTGGAAGAGGACATTAAAGTAGACTCTGATTCGCTGATGAACGCCTGGGATGGCGATACCGTAAAAGTGTTATCCTATGGGCCAGGCTATAGTTCTGAGCATGGTGCTGACCGAAGGCCCGAAGGTGAAGTAGTGGAAGTAGTAAAACGAGGCCGGGATGAGTTTGTAGGTCGTGTAGAAATGTCGGCTCGCTATGGCTTTGTAATTCCTGACTACCGAAAATTACACGAAGATATTTACGTGCGCCTCGACGACCTGAATGGTGCTTCTCACGGTGACAAGGTAATCGTAAAGGTAACTGAATGGCCTAAAGATGACCGCAATGCGGTTGGGAAGATCATCAATGTGCTAGGCAAGGCCGGAGAACATCAGGCCGAGATGCATTCCATCATGGCGGAGTTTGGCCTGCCCTTCGATTTCCCTGATCATGTGGAACAGGAGGCTGAAAAGATGAAGGCGGGTATCACCAAAAAAGAAATCGCTAAACGCCGCGACTTCCGAAATATCACAACCTTTACCATTGATCCGGAAGATGCGAAGGACTTTGATGATGCCTTGTCCATTCAAAAATTAGATAATGGACTATGGGAAATTGGAGTGCACATTGCTGACGTAACTCACTACTTGCAATTGAATACTGCCTTGGAAGAAGAGGCCGAGCGAAGAGCTACTTCGGTCTACCTGGTTGACCGTGTTATCCCTATGCTGCCTGAGAAACTGTCGAACGAGCTCTGCTCTCTGCGGCCTGAGGAAGAAAAACTGACTTTTTCGGCGGTCTTTGAAATGGATGATGAGGGGCAGGTGAAGAAAGAATGGTTTGGCCGCACCGTAATCTACTCTGACCGAAGATTTACCTACGAAGAGGCTCAGGAGCGACTGGAAACTCAGAAAGGAGATTTTGCCGAAGAAGTAATTCAACTGAATACACTGGCCAAGAAAATCCGCGATGAACGATTTGCCAAAGGTGCCATTAACTTTGAAACCACCGAGGTACGCTTCAAACTTGATGAAAAGGGGCGACCCATTGAGGTTGTTCCTAAAGTGCGAAAAGATGCCCATAAACTGATTGAAGAGTTTATGTTGTTGGCTAATAAAAAAGTGGCCGAGTTTGCTTTTAATTATAAAGGGCGAAAAGAAAAGAATACCTTCGTATACCGAGTTCATGATTACCCAGATGCCGAGAAAGTGCGGGATTTTGCCGAATTTGCCCAACGATTCGGATACAAGATTCAAACCTCTGACAAGGATATTCCTTTTTCAATGAATAAGCTGATGGCTGCGGTAGAGGGGAAACCCGAACAGGATATTCTGCAATCTATTGCTATCCGTACCATGGCTAAGGCAAAGTATACTACTGAAGCCAGCGGGCACTTTGGGCTGGCGTTTAAACATTATTCTCATTTCACCTCGCCCATCCGCCGATACCCCGATGTGATGACGCACCGCCTGCTAGCACATTATCTGAATGGGGGCAATTCACCGGAAGCAGAATCGTACGAAAAACTGTGTGAGCATTCTTCTGAAATGGAAAAACGGGCGGCCGATGCCGAACGGGCTTCCGTTAAATACAAGCAGGTTGAGTACATGGCTCAGCGAGAGCAGCATACCTTTGCCGGTATCGTTTCAGGGGTAACCGAATGGGGTGTGTATGTAGAAATGGTCGATAGCAAATGTGAGGGGATGGTCCGGATGGCCGATATGAAAGATGATTACTATGAATTCGATGCTAAGAACTTCCGCATCATCGGGAAGCGACGCAAGCGAATTATTGCGCTGGGCGATAAGGTAAACGTAAAAGTAACCAACACTGACCTAGACCGCCGAACCATCGACCTTGAGTTTGTACGATAATAGTTATCTCCCGAGCAAATTCACGTCCTAAAACTAACGGGGACTTGTCAATAATACCTTATGCTGGCTCCAGCTTTTGGTCGCTCCTATAATCTTGCGAAAAGGTGATTATACTCAATTACCGGCGCAACATGATTTAGAAAACAACCCCGGCAATCGGCTCTGGTTTCTGGGGAAGTGGAATGTCGCCGTGCATTTCCTTTAGGTTTTCCTCAATAGTAACGCTGATATTGGTCATTGGTGTATCATCAATACGATTCTCAAAAGGGTCTTCCGTTCGCTCTCCGATCAGGTCTAGTGCTAGGAAAATAAAGTTAATGCTCAGGGATAGAGGAATGTTAAACCAGCCCAGATCCTCAATAAATGCCAGAGGTACCAACGTGCCGTGCATAAAGACAAACACCCGGGAAAAGAAACTATAGGGGCGGGGCAGCGGAGTATTTTTAATGCGCTCACTTTTTCCCTGATGGTTATTAAATTCGGTTAACGTTGATTCCATCTGGGTGAATCGGAAATCTGAAAGCCACCCTTTCTTATAAGCCTCGCGTAAATCTTCACTCTGGAGTAGAAGTAGGTAGTTAGGCGGGTTTTTCTTGCTTTGAGCCTGTTCATACTCTTCGGGTGAGAGAAAATCTTTCAAATCAGAAAAGCGATTACTCTCTTCAATTACTTCTACCACCCCATTACGGTTATAATCATGTTTCTTTCGGAGAAATACCCGTAGGCCGTGTACAAAAGCAATATGCCGGTAAATCACTCTTTTCTGCCAGGCACGAAGCTCAAACTCAGTAGAACCGTCAGGAAGCACCGGTAAGGTGAGGGCCTGCCTTCCCCAGGCTCGGCTATAGTTCACCAGCAGTCCCCAGATTTTACGGGCTTCCCACCAACGGTCGTAGGCGCTATTGTTTTTAAAACCCAAATAGATTGCCAATGCTGTACTTAGGGTGGCAATGGCATTAAAAGGAATGGATAACCGTTTTATATCAAACTCTTTGTGTAAAATATAGACTGCCAGAGACAGGAAGAAGAAGTAGAGCATACTCTTCCAGGTATAATGGAGCACATGCTTCCAGTTGAGATTTCGAGATACGATCATACGGATTGTAATAGTTAAAAGCAGCGTGGTGCTCTAGCAAAAAAATGATCTAAGAGTGTTAAATGAAAAAATGCAAGAATATACTGATGAGTTACGGTATTTATAATGAATAGTTACTTTTATTAAAAAAAATATAGTAACTGGAAGCGGTGATTGTATGAGATGTTAGTCTCGGTTAAAAAAGGCCGTTTTGGTCTGGCTATTTTACAGACAAATAAGCTTGAACGGTCTGTATGTGTTTTTGTTTAAAGTTTTTTTGCGGTAAGTGGAGAAGAAATGGATTTCAGTAAACTACCGGCATTTTAACCCCGCCCTTTACGATAAGTTAGCAGTATAAAACCCAACAAGAGTATTAGTACCCCAACAAATAAACCCAGCGTCCAACCAGATATAAACGACTGATCTTCTATCGGCTTATCATCACCAATAAGCACCAGAGATGCCCAGTAATACGGGTGGGCGAGTGGGCCTTTGGCTTCGCTTAAGAAAGTCAGCTTGGCTTGCTGTAAAGCTTCATCTTTGTCCCTTCCTTCGGCCAACTTTTCAAAAAAGGTTTGCACGATATTCTGGGTGGTACGATCATTCACTTTCCACAAACTCATGGCTACATTAGGACAACCCGCATATTTGAAAGCTCGTCCCAGGCTCATAACCCCTTCCCCTCGGGCAAGTTGCCCGATTCCGGTCTCACAGGCACTAAGGATTGCCAGATTGGCCTGTAACTGCATATCGTACAGCTCATACGTATACAGCACATCATCTTCCTCACCAGAAGCCGACTGGGAAAATACCAATCCGGAAAACATGGGTTCTTCATCATTGGCAAAAGCATGCATGGAAAGATGAAGCATATCGCTTTGAGTAGCGAATTCTTTAAAAGCATCTTCCGTCGCCTGATCATCAACAAAAACCCGACTATTAAATAAGCGAGATACATGTTCTACTTCTTCCTTATTGTACAGCAGGTCGCTGTATGTTCCGTTGCTTTTAGCACTGCGGGTTAGGTTACCTTCTGCCAGCAGGGGAGATTTGCCCATATATTTCGGAGCAAATCCGGTATAGGCATATTGAGGAGTGGGTTTGGGCTGATAGTCAGACTGATTTGCGAATAGCGTTGCTGAGTACTCATACCGGATCGGGTATTTTTTCAGTAAATAAGGTAAGGTAGCATAGCGGTTAGCATTAGTGGTATTTTCTGTAAGAAGAATATCAAAGGGAAGATAGCCTAATTGCCCATCGGGAACGATAATGAGCTTGTCAGGCTGTGCGTGTAGGGTGTCAATGAGATTGCCTACTAACTGTTTGTAGAGGCTGTATCCTTGTTTAGCGTATTGGTTTACGGCGCCGGGGGCATTTGCCTCTTGCCATTGATACTGGTTTGTATAGGTGATCAGTCCGGAAATTTCATTTTGAATATTATCGTGTATCGCAATAGGCACCAGGCAGACCGCCTCTGAACTAACTCCGAAAGCAAAGAGGATACTGTCGCCATAGAAATAGGAAAACATGACCGTGCCAGCCCGAAGTGTAGCCTGTACCTCCGACAAAGATGCAACCTGAGTAGCGTGTTTTAGCGCATAATACTTAGGGTACTCTTCTTCAAATTGCTTCAATAAGTCTTGGTAAGCATCACGTGTTGCCAGAATTTGCTGGCGGATAGCATTGGCTTCATCAGCAGAGGTATTCTCCAGCTCGCTCAGCTGACCTTCCAGAAATGATCGTTTGCGGGTATACTCGCGTTCGCGCTCCAGCAGAGAATCGGGAATACCGGCAAAGTTTTTTGCCTGCATTTCCTGGGTGGCTTCCAGTAGCAGTATGCTTTTACTTCTTTCGGCAAAGTGAAAGGCTTCAGCAAGATATTTCTCTTGTTCATTGGGTTGCTGTTGGTGCATTTCATAGGCTACCCGTATGGCCTGTTCATAAATGCTAAAAAAGTGCGCAGCAATAAACTGTTTATACTCAATAGATGGAAATACCTTCCGCATGTTGTTCAGGATATCTCCGATCTGATGATAAATCTCTAAGGCACTTAAAAGAGGTCGGGTGTCATTAGGTGATTGCTGGTACAGGCCCCATAGAGCCTCCGCTTTGTAGGCAAGTACCTCCAGCAATTCTTTCTTAGCCCCAGAATCCTGGTAGGCGGGGTTTTCCAATAGATCTTCGGTGCTATTAAATTCGGTTACAAGCTGAGTCAGAGCCAGTTGATATTCTCTTAGGGCTTTTTGCCACAGTTGCTGGTCGGCGAATGTTTTGCCAGTCAGCGTGTGAATAATGCCTCGCTGATAGTGTTTGGCCGGTAGCAGGTGATCGGCCAGTTGCTTACTTTGCTGGAAATAGTCCAGAGCTTCCGGATAGCGGTGCATCTGAGCATAGATTGTGCCTAACTGATTATAGGTATCAATCACTTTGGTGCTTTGCTTTTCCAAAAGAGGCAGTGCAAAATCCAGGTAATACAGGGCACTATCAAATTGTTGCTGGTCTTTAAAAATAGAAGCAATGACATTAGCTCCCGAGAGGGTAGGATTAACAAAGCGAGGGGTAGACTTTCGGGGTAGTAAGAAGGCGAAAGCTTCATGCACTAACGTTTTACCTCGTTCATAAGCTTTCGGTTGTTGCTTGTAACTGCCCAGGGCATAATAACACTGAGCCTGATAAAGGGCATTCAAAGCTCTCCGGTATGCCTGGTTATATTCCTGAGCTTCCACTGCCTGGGGCAGCCATTGATCGGCAATCTGGTAATGGTCTAATGCTTTCTGGTAGTTTTGCAGGCGATAGTAGGCACTGCCTAAATAAGCAAACACATCAGCCACCAGCAGAGAATCACTTATCTGCGCCAGGGTGCTGGGCTGAACAATCTGATTGAAAGCTTCTACCGAAGAGGCAAAGTCGCCGGTGGTATAGTAGAAAGCTCCCTTGGTATAGGCAATGTCTGTACTGATGGTTCCCTCAGGGTCAAGGGTATCCAGTGCTTCAGCATGGGTGCGCATCAGTTGCTCGGTGCGGGCTAAGTAATGCTGAAGAGTGTCAATTTGGGTGTGGTATTCGGCACACCAGGAGGCTTGAAGAAGAACGGAAATCTGTAAATCCCATTGCTGGGCTGCTTCAGCTTTTTGGGCGGCCGTGTTCAGTAGCTGAATGGCACTGTCAGGAGTACTATAGAAGTAGTCAGCATAAACCTGGTTAATAATCTCGTTTACTTCTTCGGTAACCGAGGGTTTTGTCTGAGCACTTCCTAAAAAACACTGCATGCTCAACAGTAAGGTTAAGCACGCAGTAGTGAATGAAATAGGGCAATATGAGAAAGGGTTAGTCCATATCAATCGGTACGTCTTCGTCATAAATCTCATTGGAGAAGATTTTTCCCTTAATCTCATAGGTAACATGAAGAACTAAGTTAAGGCTTTCTGTTTCTATTTCCGGGTTTACCACATTTAATGTCGCCATAGCTTCGGGGCCTCGCTGTTCCAGACCACCTTCACATTCATCGCCTGAGCAGGCATATAATTTTCCTTCATCGGTATAAAGTTCGGCGTTTAGCTTCAGAACTTTACCCTGCGGAATAACTACGTGTATCTCAGGTTTAGGGTCCTGGCAGCCTGCTAATACGGGGCAAGGTAGCGGGCGGGGGAAACGGGGGAAACGGTAAAATACCTGGTCAACTTCCTTATACATATCCAGGCTCAGGGGCACATTTTCATCAAAATACTCTTCGGAGAAAGTCTTGCCGTTTACTTCGTAGGTAACCTCCATGGCCATGAACAACTGTTTCGCTTTCACTTTTTCGTTCACCACGGTAAGGGAGGCCAAAGCATCTTGTTTCATATACTCTACCTGACCATTACATTCTTTCCCAGAGCACGCATAAAGCTCACCATCGCTGGTATACAATTTCGCACTAAGCTTTCTAATGATTCCCTGGGGAGTAGAAACCGCCAGCAATGGCACCGGAATCTGGCATCCCGCTAATACGGGGCAGGGTAGTGGGCGGGGGAAGCGAGGAAAGCGGTAGCTAACGTGCTCATTAACCCGAATGTCACCGATAGTCTTGCCGGAATTATAATCGTTAATAAAATCTTCTTTGCTTGAGTTGGTAATTGGATTGGATCGGTAGCTGGTTTTTGACAGATCTTCTTCCTGGCAGGCACTAAATAAAACGAGACATAAAGAAAGTGAAAAAAAGAAGTGAATGGCTTTCATAGCACAGTAGGTAGTTTGGTTATTCTAAGAATATATTTGTTGATTTATACTCTTAGTTCAACAAAAGTAAACAAATGTCATCAGTATTTGAAAAAAAAATTTTTTATGCCCGAAACCTTCTATCCTTGTTTACCTTTGAACGTGTAAGTGTATTATGACTAATTATTCATGCAGCCGTTGATCAAGGATTATATTCAGAAAATTAATGAGTCGCTTCAAACCTATGCTTTTGGTAACCGGCCGGTCGAGCTATATGAACCTATTCAATACATTCTTTCATTAGGCGGAAAGCGGCTGCGTCCGGTGCTGACGTTACTGGCTTACCAGCTTTTTCGGGATGAAGATCCTACAGAAACTATTCTGACTCCGGCATTAGCGGTGGAAGTGTTTCATAACTTTACACTCATGCACGATGACATCATGGACCAGGCGCCCCTACGCCGTGGTAAAGCAACTGTGCATACCCGATGGAGCCCGAGTGTAGCGATCCTTTCCGGTGATGTGATGCTGGTAAAAGCGTATGAAATGTTACTTGACGTTCACTCTGACCGGCTTTCCGAAGTCTTAAAAGGCTTCAACCAGTGTGCAGCAGAGGTGTGCGAAGGTCAACAGTGGGATATGAACTTCGAGGATCAATCAGCGGTGGCTGAAAGTGACTATCTGGATATGATCCGGCTAAAAACAGCGGTATTACTGGGTTTTAGTCTGCAATTGGGGGGTATGCTTGCCGGGGCCAATAAGCAAAGCCAGCAGCAGTTGTATCAGTTTGGGGAAAAGATCGGTGTAGGGTTTCAGCTTATGGATGACTGGCTGGATGTGTATGCTGATCAGGGAAAATTCGGAAAACAAGTTGGTGGTGATATCATCGCCAATAAAAAAACGTTTTTGCTAATTAAAGCTCTGGAACAGGCGAAAGGCAAAGAGGCTGAGACTCTCCGTTTCTGGCTTTCTCAGGAAACTTTCGACAAAGAAGAAAAGGTGCAAGCTGTAAAGAAAGTGTATGATAGCTTACAGATATCCGAACTGACTCAGGCTAAAATGAATGCCTGCTTCGAGCAGGGTTTCCGTTCATTAGAGGCCCTTCCCGTTGCTGAAGAGCGCAAAGAGCCCCTCCGTACTTTCACCCAGCGGCTAATGCAAAGAGAACGGTAGAAAAAGGGATATAGGAAGGCCGGAGTAAGGAGGCCGACATAAAGAGAAGTAAGTAACCGGACACAATTACTTTACAATGAAATTGCTTTAGAAGATACTGACTGTCAGGTTTTTATTCATTAATTCAATCCTTGTACTTATTAAGCAATAAACAGCCACTTAGCAATTAACAATAAACCAATCAGCAATAGATATTCATGAGCTTATCCATAACCACTATCATAATCATCATCACGGTAATTGCCAGCCTGTATGCCTGGAACCGACCTGACCTGCTTCAGCGGTGGATGTTCAACCCCTACGCCGTACAGTCGCGCCGGGAGTATCACCGATTTATTACTTCGGGTTTCATTCACCAGGATTATCTTCACCTGTTTTTCAACATGTTTACCCTGTATTTTTTCGGAAACATGATTGAGCAAACATACGCCTATGTTTATGGCTCAACTGGGCTGATACTGTACGTGGTTATGTATTTGGTTGCAATTATTGTTTCTGATATCAGTACCTATGCCAAGCATAAAAATAACCCGAATTATAACTCTCTCGGCGCTTCTGGCGGGGTGGCCGCAGTAGTTTTTAGCGCCATTTTGTATGATCCTACGAATAATATTTATCTGTTTGCCATTATACCAATCCCAGGTTTCATTCTAGGCGCTTTGTTTCTGATCTACTCCTATCAGCGATCCAAGCAAACGCGGGATCGTATTAACCATGATGCCCACCTGTGGGGTGCTTTGTTTGGAGTAGCTTTTACCGTTGTGCTCAACCCTCCGGTAATCAGCCATTTCATTCAGGAGATTAGCAATTTCAGGCTCTTTTAAAAAGGGCGTATGGACTGATTCCGAGGGGTTTGGAGCAGTGAGTTGGAAGAACAGTGGCATGAGCACGTGAACACTGGGCCAGGTTACAGCAACGCTAAACGGACCCCGGCGGCTCTGAACGATGTACTAATAGCAACTAATAATCAGCTATATAACAATTTAGCCATTCACCATTCCACAATCCCGCTGTTAAAGCATTGAACAAACGAATAATATTTAGTAATATTCGGTATACAAAACCCATAAAGTAATGACCCAGTCCAATAACTTCGAAACTAAGGCCCGGCAGGCGTTGAGTGAAATTTATGATAAAATCAAAGAACTGGAAGATCAGGCAAAAAAAGTGCGAGCTGATTTAGATGAAAAATTAGAGGAGCAAATGTCTGATATGAAAGGAAAGGATTCTAAAGTCTACCAAACTCTTGAGGATCTCAAATTCTCCAGCACAGCAGCGTTTCACGATATCCGCCAGGGTATGGAAAAAGCGTCAGAAGCCCTACGGGAGGCGCTGAAAAAAGCATCCTATCATTTTAAATAGTGGTAGCATCAACCTCTGAACCAGCTAAAACCACTTCTCTTCCCCGAGAAATTCATCGGGTCATGCTGGATCTTGGGCAAACCCATCTGCTTCCGGCTATGCAGCAATGGTTGCAGCAGGAAATGGAGTTTGTTCGCTCAGCAGAAAATCAGGCCCGGTTATTTTTTCAGGAGGTAACCCTGGCCCCAGACCCACTGGCGAAAGTGGAGGTTGGCAAGCGGTATTCGCATACATTATTACTGATGATTGCCGAACGATATTCCAAACCGGAAGCCCAATCGTTCAATACATTGTTTCCCGGGTATCGGGAGGCTCTGAACGCCTATCTACAGGAAATACCCAAGACGGAAATTCGGCGGCAGGATGAATCCCGGTTTACAGTTCAGGCCGAAGACCGCTGGATGACGCGTCTTACTAAATTTGGGAAAAGGCAAAGCCGGGTGATCTCGTACTGGCCAACCAAGGCCAAAAACCAAGTGCAAAAATGGCGTAAAAGAGACCTGAAGCCAATCCCAGTCTGGCATTACACGGTGCCCTTTCGGGGGCTGGTCCGCTTCTGCTACCGGGAAAAGATGCTTCTGGCCTTGCGTCCTCTAGTCGAAGAAGCCTATCAGGTAATTACCCTGGCATCTAAAACTGTATGGAAAGCTCAGGACCGTCTTTATAAGATAGCTCATCAGCAAATAGTATCGGGCAGTGCAGACGAAAATAGCACCTTTGAAGCCTGGGAGGCCTACCAAACCGAGTTTGATACGGCCTGGGAGAAGCTGGAACAGTTTACTATCTCTTTGCCCGAAGAACTGGCCGAAGTTTATTCTGATTTGCTAACCAGCCTCGAGCACCATTATGAGCGGGCCGGAACCTTAGAGTTACCTTCCTGGAACTTTCGGGTAGCTCGTTTGCAACGACTAAATCGCCAGTACGAAGCAGAGTTTCGCCGGCAAATTCAGGGTTGGCGCACCACCTTGTTTGCCTTACACGACGACTGGCGGTTGGACGAAGAATTAAATCTTCTCAACGACACCCTGTGGCTGGCTTATTTCCAATGGGTAAACCAACATAAGGTAGGCATGCTGGAGCAGGTGCAGCCGCAGACCGAGCAGATGGCGGCCACCATTCGGGAGTCTCTTGAACGGATTGAGGTTTGTCCATTGAAAGAGATGAAAAGAGGGTTGCGGCAAGAGCGGCGGGCCATTGATCAGCAACTCATTCGCCAGTGTATTCCGGCTACTACTTCCGTCATTCATCAACAGACTTTTGCTTCTGCGCTGAATGCGCTGCGACAGGCGAGTGAAGTAGCAGTAGAACAGATTGCCGACCAACGGGGATTGGTAGCCAGTGATGCTTACGATGAACCTCTACGGCTATCTGATGTTTCTTACGTTTCGCCTCGGCAATTGGCCAACTACGAGATGCTCCCTCTATTTTTAGCGGCTCTTAACGACATCCAACTGCAAACCCGACAGAAAGTAGGGCAGATTCAGAAACTAGTGCAGGAAGTAGGGCAGATATCTTATTTCAATCTGGATTCGGCCATCTCAGTGTATGAAGAGGAATCTTCTACTTCGGAAGAAGCCCAGCAAATTGCTTTGGAAGGGCTAAAGCGCGGGTTGACCAATGCCGAACGACTACACGAGCAGTTGCAGGAGCTCACTGACTATCAGGAAGGTGAGGTGCATAAGGCAGTGCAGGAGTTTGAAGAACAACTAACCGGGCTTACCAACAACCACTATGCTCTAGAGCTTAAGATCCGATTGGCCCGGGCTCGCGCTTCGGAGCAAACCAAGATAGTACAGCAGAAAGCTATTCGGTATACCCGGCAGGCACTTCCCCGATTGATGAAATACACCAGTCGGCAGTATCGGGAAAGTAGCCAGCGTATTGGGCTATACCGAAGAAGGATCGGAATGGACTCAACCGCTGAGGTTTCCACCGAGATATCTGATTTTTTGGCCGAAACCGAAGTAGCGATCAATCGCTTGCCATATGTATACCAACGCTTGTTTAGCATTAAACCATTAGAGGATTCAGTATTCTACGAAGATCGTCCAGAGGCTATGGCTCAGTTGCGAAAGGCATTTGATAACTGGAAACACGGGCGTTATGCCAGCACCATACTGGTAGGGCAAAAGGGGTGTGGTATTACCACCATAACCCGGTTTTTTCTGGATGATCTGCCTCGCAAAGAGCGGCGGTCTTATACCGTCATTCAGGCCGATACCGATCAGCAGATATATACCGAAGAAAACTTTCTGGCCTTTTTTCAGGAGCAACTTTCGGTTGATTCTCCTTTCGAAAATCTGGATGCTATTGTGGATCATATCCGCTCTCAGGAAAATAAGCATATCATCATCTTAGAGCATCTGGAACATTTTTATCTGAGAAGGGTAGGTGGTTTTCAATGCTTACGCTGGCTGGTAGAGCTGATCTCTCTCACCCATCAGCAAGTATACTGGCTAGCCACATGCACTCAGTATGCCTGGGATTATCTTGATAAAACCACTCAGGTGTCCGATCATTTTGAGTACATTGTTCAGTTACCAACGGCGCCGGCTCATGTGGTGCGGGAAGTCATTCTTAAGCGTCATCGGGTGAGTGGGTATGATATTGCCTATGCCCCCACCGAAAACGATTTGTCTAATAAGAAATTTCTGAAGCTGGACCCGGCAGGGCAGCAGGCTCATCTGGGCGAAGAGTATTTTCAGGATGTAAGCCGAATCACGGGTGGCAATTTTGCGGTGGCACTGCTGTACTGGCTTCGCTCAGCACAGGAAGTAACCGAAGAGCAGATTACTATCGGAAGCCAAAAAAAGCTGGATTTTACTTTTCTCAAGTCTCTTTCTGTACCTCAGATGATCATTCTGCATGCCTTATTGTTGCACAACGGGCTAACCGCTCAGCAGCTTAAGGAGTTGGGTGGGCAGCGTTTGTCAGCTAATGGCGAGGTTTCTAAGTTTTCTGCCAATTTGCAACTGATGCAAATGTTTGACGATGGACTGCTAACCCAGCAGGAAGATGTATATCATATCCACCCGCTGTTATACCGACCAGTGGTAGAGTTGCTTCAAACCCGTAATTTTGTACACTAATGCGCAGTGTTCTACTATTTTGCCTAATGGGGTTGAGCGTGCTCGCCCATAGTCAACAAACACCTGACCCGCAAGATTCTCTAATTGATACTACCGGCACTACCATACAGATTCAGACTTCGTCCGTGGTGGTGCAGGCAGATAGTGTTAGCGAAGGAGAAGAGAAAGCGGAACTGGAGGAAAAGATTAGCCTGAAAGAGCCGCCGTTCCGAATATCATTAGCCAAAATTGTGTGGAGTCTGGTGGTATTTATGATCGGGTATTTTATCATTCGCTTTTGCACTCGCGTACTGGGAATACTGGCTGAGCGTAGTACCACCGAGCGTCGTATTACAGTGAAGGGGTTTGTACCGGTGGTGCGTATCGTAGGATGGGTGGTTATTATTTATGTAGTTATTGCCGGAATCATCAGGCCACCTATTGAAACAGTATTGGCTTTTACTGCTTCGGTAGCCGTAGCGGTGGGTTTTGCCTCCCAGGATATTTTAAAAAACATTTTTGGGGGAATTGTCATCCTACTGGATCAACCGTTTAAGATGGGAGATAAGATCGAGATCGGTTCGTTTTACGGAGAGGTGGTGGAGATTGGTTTGCGCTCAACCCGTATTGTCACTCCCGACGATTCCCTGGTGTCTATTCCGAACGGGGAACTAATGAACCAGTCGGTATCGAATAGCAATGCCGGCGAACCCAACTGCCAGGTAGTGGCCGAAATTTACCTGCCCATTAATATTGATACTGCTCGGGTACGCAGTATTGCTACCGAAGCGGCTCAGACATCCCGGTATATTTTTCTGAACAAGCCAATAACAGTGCTCTTTTTTAACGAACTGAAGGATCGCCGCCCCTACCTCAAAATGAGGCTCAAGGCCTATGTGATGGATATTCGGTACGAGTTCATCTTTAAAAGTGAACTGACTGAGATTGTGCTTCGGGAATTGCTTTACGAAGAACTTATTACGGTAGAAGATTACGATTAATATCGGACGCATACCTGTAACCCGCTTGTGTATCGGAAAAACATTTCTGGAAACTCGCTGAAAATTCGTAAGCTTGCTGCTTTATGAAAATCGGCTACGTTTTTTTGTTAGTGGTATTACTAACCAGCGAGTTAGCTTTTCCCCAACAAAACCCGCGGCATATTCGGGTTGATTGGCAAACCGATACTGCTCAGCATCACGTATTACTTTCGGAGTTTACCGTGGTGTTACCAAAGGGAGCTTTTCCTCAACTAAACTATCCCAGGTTTGTAGGAAAAGCAGACGGTTTGAGGATGTTTTTTGAGCATGAGCCGGCACTGGTGATTTCAATTAAAGGGCAGGCAAAAGCGTATCCGTTAAATATGCTGACCGTCCATGAAATTTCTAACGATACACTGGCTAATACACCGCTGCTGGTAACGTACTGCCCCCTGTGCAATGCCGGGTTGGTTTTTGATCGCCGGTTGAAGTATCGGGGAAAAGAGCAGACGCTGGAATATGCTGTATCGGGTATGCTTCGTAATAGCGATATGGTAATGTATGATCGGCAAACCGAGAGCTGGTGGCAGCAACTGCTGGGGCAGGCATTAGTCGGGGAGTTTGCGGGTGCTGAGTTGGAGATCATCCCTTCCCTGATTATTTCAGTAAACGAGTTTTTTGAGCGATATCCCGATGGTAAAACCCTCTCCCGAAATACCGGTAATCCTCGGGCTCAATTTCAGTACGGGCAGAATCCTTATCACCGATATGATGCTCCGGAAGGCTTGCCCTATGAACACTTCTTTCCTCATGAGCAACTCACCGAGCAGCTACCTCCTATGGAGCGGGTGGTTGATATTCGGGTAGGAGAGAAGTACAAAGTTTATCCGTTCAGTATCATTGCCCGTCACGGAGTAATCAATGATCAGTTTGAGGGAAAATCGGTAGTTTTGTTTTATCAGCCCGGTACAGTCTCTGTGCTGGATGAAGCCGACATTCGTCAGTCGAGGGAGGTAGGGTCGGTAACGGCTTTCAATGCCCGGTTGGCGGGGCAACGTTTGGTTTTCCGTAAGATACATGGGCGCTTTGAAGATGAGCAGACCCATTCGGTATGGGATATTACCGGACGGGCCATCGCCGGACCTTTAAAGGGAAAGCAACTAACCATAGAGCCTCATAGCCATCATTTTTCGTTTGCTTGGCTGGCTTTTCATCCCGAATCAGAAATTTACCAGGAACGTTAAACCATCAAACTCAATAAGCTAACCATGAACGAAAGAAAAAACTACCCTGCCTTACAAAACTATACCTATCTGAACACGGCCAGTTGTGGCTTGTTTTCTGAGAAAAGCCTGAAGACTGTTCAGCAAACTATACAGCAGTATACCGAAAAGGGAAGTGTGGTTCGGGATTCATGGTACGACGAACTAAGCGGTATACGCAATAATGCCGCTCGCTTGGTAGGCGCGTCTGCTTCAGAGATAGCCCTGATCACGAATTTTACCAGTGGCATTTATCAGGCGGCACATCTTTTAAAAGAACATTCCCGAGTGCTGGTAGTAGAAGATGATTACCCGACGTTGCTTTTACCCTGGCAGTTGTTGGGGTACCAGGTGCATAGCATCGCCGCTGAGCAAAACGGCTCTATCCGGCTAGATAAAATAGAAAGCAGCATTCGCGAGCATCAGATACAAATTATGGCAATAACCCATGTTCAGTACAGCAGCGGCTTTCGGATTTCTCTGGAGGAATTGGGGCAGCTTTGCCGTCAATATAACGTGCTCCTGGTGGTAGATGCCACCCAGTCGCTGGGCATGGCACCCATTGATTTGAAGAAAACGCCGGTTGATATACTGATTGGTAGCGGGTATAAATGGTTAACTGCCGGTTTGGGGAATGGAATAATGTATGTGAATGAAAAACTACATAAAGTATTATATCCGCAGTTGCTGGGTATTGGCACGGTAGGCAATCATTTTTCCTTAGAAGAAATCAGTGGTATTCCTTTCACGCCCCAAACCCTTGAAGCGGGACATTATAATTACTTTAGTTTATTGGCGCTGGGGCAGGCACTGGAAGCGATGTTGGAAAGAGGAGTAGATAACGTGTTTAACCACAACATGGAGCTACGGAAACAGTTCATCAATAAGCTTCCGAGCCATGTTACATTAGTGTCGGACTATAAAGATGAAAATGCCTCAAGCATTGTAGTAGTGCAAGCACCTGATACGGCCGAAGAGCTATTAAAAAAGAAAAATATTATTACCTCAACCCGCCCCCGAGGACTTAGAATCAGCCCTCATTTTTATAATAATGCGGAGGATATACAGCAGTTGTGTCAGGCACTTACAGAATTATAGTAAGAGCTTTTATTGGACCAGAATCTCGTAAAGTAACTGCTATTTTCTTAGAGCGGGGGTTATTTAAAGCCCATCATGATGGACCATATTGATGGTAAATCATTGCTTGATACTGATAAATATGATCAGAAGATATGTTGCTCTGCCTGATTATTTATCTTTAATTTTTTTGAGCGAAACGCATACTTCAGATTATTCATGAAAAACCAATCTTTTCCTCTTATTGTCGCTATTGCCGTTGCCGCAGTATCGGCTTATCTTTTGTTTCGGACTGTGCTGGAGCAAAGCGATCATCCTATCACCTTTGAATTGTTTGCTGCCCTGATCGGGGTTAGTATTACGGTGATGCTGACCAGTATTTTGTTGCGTAGGCAAACGGTGGCGGAGCTTCGCAAGGAAGAAAACGTGATGTTTCTGGATATGAAGATGAAAGTGTATCTGGAACTGATTGATCAGCTTCAGGACATTATCTCCAAGAAAAATATTCTGGAAGAAGACTTGATTGAAATTCGGCTACTGAACCAGAAAATTGCTTTTATTAGCAGCCAGGAGGTGCTGGAGGCATTTAATAACTTCTCCCGCTGCTACGGTACCAAGGCTCTGAAAGACCAGATTGATGATGATGATATTGATGAGTTGCTTTTAGAATTGAGTAAAATGAGCTTCCACATTCGTCGTGATCTGCTTCGTGACACCTCGCACGAAATGGAAAATGAAGTAAAAGTGCGCGCCGCAATTTTACAAAGCAACGACAACCTCGATATCGAGTAAGTTGTTGAAGATTTATCTGAAATTATTATTCATAAACCCGAACCAAATCGGTAAACACACCCTTTTAAACAAGAGCAAACCGTTTTCCATTTTATACTTACGATTATGAATGATACAACCCGGCCGGAAGAAAGAAAAGAGGGAAATAGCCTGAAGGACTATTTTGCGTTTGGTGAAGTATTTGGTTATTTCTTCCGCAAAAAAGACCCTAACCGAAAAAGCAATTTTAACTTGCGTATGATGCACGGAATTAATAAAATATCCATTATTATGTTCCTGCTTGGTATTATTTTCGTCATACTCAAACACATTTTCTAATTGGATATAGAATCTTTTCGGGCATATTGTATTCAAAAGCCCGGCGTTACCGAAGAATTTCCCTTCGGTAGTGAAACCCTCGTTTTCAAAGTCATGGGTAAAATGTTTGCCCTGACAGATATCACACTATTTACCAGCGTTAATCTCAAATGCGATCCTGAGCGGGCCGTAGAACTGAGAGAGCAGTATCCGGCAGTGCAGCCCGGCTACCACATGAATAAAAAGCATTGGAACACCGTGCTGATGGACGGAACCCTGGGTGATAAAGTGATTGTTGAACTGGTAGATAATTCGTATGATCTGGTGGTGGCCGGTCTACCCCGAAAAGTAAGAGAAACCCTTATTGCTTCTGAATAATGAATCAGGAACCGAAAACCTGGCTGGCCCTGGGCGATTCTTACACCATTGGTGAATCAGTACACCAGGAAGACCGCTGGCCGCATCAACTTACCCATCGGCTGGGATATGCCGATCCGGTTTACCTCGCCACCACCGGCTGGACGACCGTAGATCTACAAAATGCCATCGCGGAGTTCACATTTAATCCCCCCTACGACTGGGTTTCACTGCTAATTGGAGTGAATGATCAGTATCAGGGACGGGATATTGATCAATACCCGGCGGCGTTTGAACAGCTGTTAGACTT
Source organism: Roseihalotalea indica (assembly GCF_022458895.1). Next base: position 132,444 of record NZ_JAINFL010000006.1, read on the forward strand.
TGCTATTTCTCAGGCATCCACCCTGAAACAAGTGCTGGTGCTGTCTATTCCTGATTACGGAGTCACTCCTTTTGCCCAGGAAAAGAATCCGGAGAAAATACAGAAGGAACTTGCTCGGTATAACGAAATTAACAAGGGAATTTCATCAGAAAAGGGAGTGCAATACTGTGATATTACGCCGCTTACTTTATTAGCCTCAAAAGACCCCACCTTGCTGGCGGAAGATGAGTTGCACCCTTCCGGTTTAATGTACCGGCTGTGGGTGGATAAAATTCTTTACGAGATTTCTTTTCCTTGAAGTAAATTCATTTTTCTGTAAGCTATACTTGGCTACTCGCTTTATATTAATAACGCAGTTTCTGATAAAGGTCACTGTATCGTTTTTATTGGAGCATTATAGCGCGCTCTCCCTAGTTATACTTTGGCAGAAGTTAAGATTGAATCGACAAAACACCTGTCGTAAAAAAAACGTTGGATTAGCACAGGTTGATTTTCATTGGATTCACCCCAAAATATTGATAATATTGCTTTTTGAACGATAACTTTCTGGCCATGATACAAACGTTGGACATCCCGGTACGCCGCATCTCTCAGTCAAAGATAGATCAGGTTGACTTTCAAAATATTCAGTTCGGAAAAATCTATTCTGACCACATGTTTATTGCCGACTACGACGGTAAGCAATGGAGCAATTTACGGATAGAACCCTTCGAGAAACTCACCATGAGTCCGGCCATGTCGGCTTTGCACTATGGGCAGTCTATTTTTGAAGGACTTAAAGCATATAAGAACAAAGATGGAGATGTTTTAGTCTTCCGTCCTGAGCAAAATGCCGCTCGTTTTAATCAGTCGGCCGTGCGTATGTGTATGCCAGAGTTGCCTGAAGAAATATTTTTAGGTGGCTTGCGGGAGCTTATCAAACTAGACCAGCAGTGGGTGCCCGACCGGGCCGGTACGTCATTGTACATTCGCCCGTTTATGATTGCCACCGATGAATATATTGGAGTTCGTCCTTCCATTACTTACCGGTTCATGATCTTTACCGGGCCAGTGGGAGCGTATTATAGCAAACCGGTACGGGTAAAAGTGGAGAAAAAGTTTGTTCGTGCTGCCGATGGCGGAACCGGAGCTGCTAAAACCGCCGGTAACTACGCTGGCTCATTGTATCCGGCCGAACTTGCCGCCAAAGAGGGGTACGATCAACTTATTTGGACTGATGCCAAGCACCACGAATACATTGAAGAAGCCGGGACGATGAACCTCATGATGGTCATTGACAACACGCTGATTACTCCGCCAACAAGCGGTTCTATCTTGCAAGGTATTACCCGCGATAGTATCCTTACCCTGGCTCGCGATTGGGGAATGGATGTGGATGTGCGAAAAGTATCAGTCACTGAAATTATGGAGGCTATTGAGCAAAACCGCTTGCAGGAAGCTTTCGGAGCGGGCACTGCTGCTACTGTAGCCCACATTCAGGCTATTGGCAACGATGGTGTCGATTACGAATTGCCAGCCATCGAACAGCGAGAGTTCTCTAACAAAGTACTGAAAGAACTAGACAACATAAAATACGGCCGCGCGGAAGACCCTCACGGCTGGATTATGAAAATATAAATTGCTGATAGAGAGAATGATGAACTGATAGAATGAGTGAATGGTTTAGTGAGTTTGACTTAATGATTAGGAGAAATTATTTACAATTAATTTGTCAGTATGAATCTTAAAGAGTTTTATGAGATCGCAAATAGAGAGTTAAAACCTCTATATGGTGAAAACTTAATTGACTTTCGTTTAGAGCAAGTTAAGCGTCTGAAAGATGATAGTGCTTGGGAAGTAGTTGTATCTTTTTTAATGGAGAACAAAAACGAAGTTCAAATGTCTGGTCCACTGGCGAATCTCGCTAACATAAGCAAGTACAAAAGAGAGTATAAGGCATTTATAATCGACGATAATAAAAAAGTTACTGATTATCTTATTTTTTCCGAGTCATAATGATTCTAATTGATAGCAATGCTCTGGTGTTGTTGATCGTTGGGTTGATTGATCCTAGTCAAATCAGAAAGCATCGCAGAACTTCTCTTTATACTGAAAAAGATTTTCAGAAACTTTTGGCGATCATTCAAAACCCAAATAAACTAATTGTTTTGCCGAACATATGGACTGAAGTGGATAATCTGTTGAATAATTATTTGACTGGGAGTTTTAAGTGGCCATATGTTAAGATATTGAGAGAAGTAGTTGCTGAAACCACTGAAAGATACTTAAGCTCGACGTTTGGGATCAATAGCGATTATTTCCTCAGTCTAGGACTTACTGATTCTTTGATAATAGAGTTTAGAGAGAACTTCGATTTTCTAATAACAGCAGACTCAAAGTTATCAGACCTAGCGAGAGCGCATGATATTGAAGTATATGATTTAGTCCAGGAGAGAAATAAAGATTTTAAATAATAAGTATTATAAACATTACCCATTTTAAACGTGAATGAATGATTGCCTAAATATGCGTAAAGCATTAATTACTCACTCATTCAATCCTTCACACCTTCAATCCTTTAAAAAATTATGACCACAGAACAGTTGAAAGACTTGAAAGCCAGAGTAGAGGCTTTAAGGGGGTATCTTTGACTACGATCAGAAGAAAGCCGAAATAGACGATGAACAAAAGCTGACCCTGCAACCTGATTTCTGGAATGATTCGCAGGAAGCTGAGAAAGTGATGAAAAGTATCCAGACCAAGAAAATCTGGACAGATAGCTACGAAAAAGCTCAAACCGCTTACGAAGATCTGGAAACGCTCTACGAATTCTATGAGATGGATGAAGTAAGCGAAGCGGATATTAACCGGGAGCGGCAAAAAGCCGAGAAGATTATTGACGAGCTGGAATTCAAAAAGATGCTGAGCGGGGAAGAAGACCAGCTCAGTGCCGTGCTGCAGATCAACCCCGGCGCTGGTGGAACAGAAAGCCAGGATTGGGCCGAAATGCTAATGCGGATGTACCTGATGTGGGGCGAGAAAAATGGGTACGGCGTTAAGCAGGTAGATTTCCAACCTGGTGAAACGGCGGGTATCAAATCTGTAACCCTGGAATTTGACGGAGACTTTGCCTACGGTAATTTGAAATCGGAAAATGGAGTGCACCGGCTGGTTCGAATTTCGCCCTTTAATGCGAATGGCAAACGGCAAACTTCCTTCGCCTCAGTATATGCCTACCCCGTGGTGGATAATTCTATTGAAATTGAAGTGAACCCAGCCGATATCACTTGGGAAACGTATCGTTCGGGAGGAGCGGGTGGACAGAATGTGAACAAAGTGGAAACAGCCGTTCGGTTGCGGCATGCACCTTCAGGCATTATAGTAGAGTGTCAGCAGGAGCGTTCTCAATTGCAGAACAAAGAAAAAGCCATGCAATTGCTTAAATCTCGCTTGTATCAGCAAGAGATTGAACGCAGGAATAAAGAACGAGATGAAATTGAGAGCAATAAGAGCAACATCGATTTTGGCTCACAGATTCGTAACTATGTGCTGCATCCGTACAAATTAGTAAAAGATGTGCGCACTGGTGTAGAAACCTCCGATGTGCAGTCCGTGCTGGATGGAGATTTGGAAGATTTTATTAAAGCGTACTTGATGGAACAATAAAAAAGCCCGCTTTGGCGGGCTTTCTAATGTTTCAAAACTGATATTATCAGGCGTGAGCGACTTCGCTTTCCTTCACAAGCTCGTCAATAATCGCCTTATTGAAAGCAGGTATATCATCCGGATTACGACTGGTAATAATGCCGTCTTCAACAACAACTTCTCTATCAACCCAATTAGCACCGGCATTTTTCAGGTCGGTTTGAATTGAATTATAAGAAGTCAGTGTTCGTCCGGATACAAGCCCTGCTTCAATGAGCGTCCAGGGACCGTGGCAGATAGCCGCAATCAGTTTATTTTGATTGCTGAATGACTTAATAAAGTCAATGGCTTTTTCTTCTACCCGTAGTTTATCTGGGTTGATCTGCCCGCCGGGTAAGACTAACGCATCATAGTTATCTACCGAAGCTTCGTTCAGTGCAACATCAACATTAAATTCTTTGCCCCAGTCGGTCTTATCCCAACCTTTTACTGTATCGTCTTTCGGTGAAACAATATGGGTAGTGGCACCCGCTTCTTCTAATGCTTGCTTGGGTCCAGTCAACTCTACCTGTTCAAATCCGTCAGTCACCAAAATGGCAACCTTTTTTCCTTCTAGTTTTCCCATTATTAAAAAATTTTTAGTTCAAAAAAATGTACTGTTATACATCATTACTAACCGCCTAAGTAGCAAGATGTTATTACCAATTCGTATCTTTTTTTTGGAGTAGGCTATTTTTTTTGTAAACCTTTTCAGACATAGCCGTAAAGTATTATTTACAGGTTTCTTTTCTTATGGTCACTTCTCAAAAGATCTATACTTTTCAGTTTGGGTTACTTTGTCTAAGCTCTTTCCTGTTTTTTTCCAGCTTCAACATGATCATTCCCGAGCTTCCGGCTTACCTGGATCGTATGGGTGGGGGAGAATACAAAGGGCTAATCATTTCTCTATTCACCTTAACGGCTGGCCTGTCCCGGCCATTTAGTGGTAAGCTGGCTGACCGGGTAGGGCGTATTCCGGTGATGATTTTCGGAGCGGTGATTTGCTTTATCTGCGGGTTTCTCTATCCCATTGCTACCTCGGTAATCTGGTTTCTGGCACTTCGTTTCTTTCACGGTCTTTCTACCGGATTTAAACCCACGGGTACGGCGGCTTACGTGGCGGATGTGATTCCGGCCCATCGGCGGGGCGAGGCAATGGGCGTGCTGGGGTTGTGTGGTAGCCTTGGCATGGCAAGTGGCCCGGCCATTGGCAGCACCATCGCTAATATGTATTCACTAAATGTGACATTTTATATCTCTTCTATTTTCGCGATTATGTCGGTGCTAATTCTGGCTGGAATGCACGAAACCTTGGTTGAGCGGGAGCGATTCCGGTTTTCTCTATTGAAGCTAGATTGGAGCGAGGTATTAGAACCACGGGTATGGGCTCCTTGCGTAGTGACTTTTCTCACCACCTATTCATTTGGAGTAGCACTTACTTTATTGCCTGATCTGAGTGATTCTTTAGGCATTACCAATCGGGGGCTGGTTTTTATGTATATGACGATTGCTTCGGTAGTAGTTCGCTTTTTTGCTGGTAAAGCGTCGGATCGCTACGGACGAGTGATTGTATTAAAGTGGGCAGCTTTCATACTGGTACTGGGGTGTTTGTTTTTAGGTTTTGCGTCTTCCGGGTTCTGGTTGTTGGCGGCTGGCGCTTTCTTTGGATTAGCATTAGGGATGAATACGCCTACTATTTATGCCTGGACCATCGACCTGAGCCATCCCGAGCGCCGGGGAAAAGCCATTGCTACCATGTATATATCGTTGGAGCTAGGCATCGGACTGGGCGCACTTACATCGGGCTGGATCTATGGAAATAATCTGGAGCGCCTTCCTTATGCCTTTGTGGTGGGGAGTGTACTATCAATGGCAGCTTTGGTATTTATGTGGATGGCTAAACCCCGGCAGGTAACCGCTCGGGCATAAAAAAACCGCCCGAAGGCGGTTCACCGAATTGCTAGGCGATCTTTTAAAATAATTTATAACCAAGGGTGAACACCCACAATTGGTTTCGTAAATCAGTATCGAAAGTTTGGTTTCTGAAAGTCACTTCTTCGCCGAAAGCACTCAAGTTATTTTCGTATCGAAGATCAAAAGTCACTTTGGAAATATCCATGCCTATACCTGCCTGGAACCCTACAGTAGCGTCTTTATAATTATCTTTTACTTCGTCAACCGTTCCGTCTTCGCGGGCATCAGCATTGAGCAACATGCTGAAAGACGGGCCAGCATTTACTCTAAATAAGGGGCCAATTTTGAACCCCAGCATAATAGGGACGTCAATCTTGTTGTACGTCATATCTTTCACCTCAGTAAGGTTACTCTGCGGATCAGTATAGCGAATTTGACCACCGCTGGAAGTAAAAAGCGCTTCAGGTTGAACATAGAAACCTAGAACAGAAACCCGGGCAAACAAGCCAGCATGGAAACCAACACTGGCATCACCAGCGGCAATTTCCTGGGCATCTTCTTCGGTAAGGCTAGAATGACTGATTCCTATTTTTGGGCCAAAGGTTACAAGCTGGCCATAACTACTCAAGGCCAGACATAAGGCGATTGCGATTAAACACACCTGTTTCATAAGAAAAAAGATTAAGTATAAAATAAACCTGTTTTAGTATTAGTAGGTGTGTTTCAAAAATCGTACCCTAATGTTAAATAAAATCTTGGTTTGTCAGCTACAACCCGGTCTTCAATAGGATAAGCCATATCAAATTTCAGGTAATAACCGAGAAGTACTGTCCGAACGCCGGCACCATAGCTCATGAGCCATGGATATTTGAAGTTCTTAATTTCAGCCACAAAGGGGCCACCATCAGAAATCACTTCGGTATTAAGACTGTTCTCCTCACGGAAGGGGCTGGGGCCGGTCCAGGCGGATCCCATATCATAGAAACCGATAAACTCCAGGTTACGGAAGAAGTTAGAAGCGATTGGTCCACGATAGAAATAGCGGATCACCGGAAAGCGCAACTCAGCTGTGAAAGTAAGGACATCCGTCCCGTTAAACTTATTGTAGTTGAACCCCCGCAAATCAACAAACTCAGTAAACAGGATATTGCTGTTGTCAACATTTTGCTGAATGGCTAATGGATTATCCTCTTCAGGAGAGTCCGTTTTGTTAAACAGCCAGTTATGCATGCCTCCCAGCAGGTAGGACTGCGGATTTTGTCCGAAGAAGTTTCCGTAGTATACCCGACCTACCAGCGTTAGTTCACGGTGGATTTTGAGGTAATGCCGAATATCTACTTCAATATTACTAAAGCCACGGGTAGCATCATTCAACCCCTGATAATGGGTGAAAAATGCCCGGGCGCGGGTTCCAACATATTTGTTTAATCCGTAATTCAGCGTGTTATCAAATACAAACCCTGTCTTCAAACCACCAAAATAGATTGTGTTTTCCGGAGAAATAGTTGGTGGCGGATTTGGACCAGATGGGGGAGGAGTGGGCCCTAAGTCAATATAATGAGTGTTAGCGACAAACGGAGTAATCTCCCAACGGGTAGACACATTGAAGGGCACTGCCGCTCCCACCAAAAAGCGGTTCATTGTATACTTCTGAATATTTCGGTCATCAAGTTCCTTGTAGATTCCATCCCGCTCGTATCGGAAATGAAAATCAACCCGGTTTCGTAAATATTGATATTCAGCAAACACACTCGCACTTCGCAAATCCGTAAATTGCACAATACCGCCCGAGAACCGATGATTCTCCAGCATGTCATTCATTTGTACCTGAATATGAAAGCCAAAATTCCGTAGTGGATCAATCGTTAGAGAAGTGACGACGTTATCGGCACTAAAACGGGTTTCGTAGGGGATAGGCCCATCAATTCGGGTTTCGCGACGCAAACGGCGGTAACGGGCCAGAAAAGAGTTACCAATTCCGGTTTCCCCTTCTTCGCCTTCAAAACGGAAATTATCAGTAGAAACCGCATTCTCCTGGTTTTCTTCTTCAATATCGAACGCATAATTTTCAGTATCAATCATCCCATCCTCTAATGGTAGTTGATTGGTGCCAAACTCATAAGCATCGGTATTGATAAATTCATCCGGTAGTGTGTCCGTAGTGATATTGGCATTATCAGAGAACGATAAACTGTCAAGACCAGCATCCGGGTCAAGCGTAAGAGAATCCCGGGGGATGAAAGGCGCTTGCAGTGCCGCGGTATCGCTGGGGGTAGAAGGTGTATTTTGCTTCCGTTTCTCGGCCAGTCGTTCTGATACCATGCGGGCCTGAATGGCTTGCTGGCGCTGGGTTTTAGGCGTAAAAATACTTTGATCAAGGTTTATGCCATCTTCAACAAAAACATAATCCCGTTCATCAGCCAGCATAATAAAGGCAATTCGGTTGTTTTTGAAGTTAATATCAAAATCCTGAAGGCTTACGGCATAATTGGATACCTGCGTAAAGATGCTATCCTGAAGCTGATACTGATAAATATTATAAATTCCCTGCTGATCACTCAGATAATAGATGGTATTATCATCTTTAGGAATTGGCTTAATATCTTTGCTGATGGTATTCGTAACTCGGTTTAATAAAGAATCAGTAGGGTCTTCATCCGGGTTATAGGTGAAGATATTGAAGTTATCATCAATGTCTTGATTTAACTGTACCTCGCGGGCTGGCGTGGAGGCATAGTAGAGTGAGTCTTGCGGACGGTTACTACTAAAGATGATTTCTTCACCGTTGGGCATAAACCGAGGGTTCAGGTCATCATAAATATCAGTAGTGAGCCGCTTGAACGTGTTACGGTTGGGGTTAAAAAGAAATAAGTCATTTTGACCGTTTAAGTCGGCACTCATTACGGCCAGCCTTCCGCTTTCGTTCAAGTCGAATGATTTTACCTGATTGAAGCGTCGTAATTGAATAGCGCGAGTGTTTTTACTGCCCTGATCGTACAGCCAGAGATAGTTGCGCCCCCGCTCGGTTCCTACGATGCCCAGCGTCTGGTCACTGCCCCAGTTTAGTAGAGGCACATCCGTATCAACATCCTGATCAATTAGTTGAAAACCAGATGAGTGTACCGTACGGGATTTACCTCGTTCCAGATCACGGATAATGACTTTGTATTTACCGTTTTTATTTTCAGAATAGGCCAGGAAACGTCCGCTGGGACTAAACGCCACTTGATGATATTGAAGAGACTTACGATTCTTCTTCCGCATACGTTGAGCCTCCTGGGGGTACTGGTAAGACTCTGTCACCTGAGTAGACATATCGGTATAGAAAGTCTGCCACTGACGGGTAAATAGCTTAAACGGAATGCCCAGCGTATTTACAATGCTGCTTTCTTCGTTTCTGATGATACGCGTAAGGTTCAGAATATTGGAAATACTGCTTCGTCCGTAACGTACCGCAATAAAATTCCACACAGACTGGCCGGCAATAGCGGCTTCTTCATCGGTGAACTTGGTTAGCTTTACATTGCGGTTATCGTGGAAAAGCTCCCGGGCAAAGTCATCCATCTCGATACTCCAACCCTGGGCTATATAGCGGGCGGCCCCCTCAATAAACCATTCGGGCAGGGTGAGAAGATACGCGCTTTGGAACATATCAGTCAGGCTACCACCAAACATCATATCGTTGATGAGCATACCGGCAATTTCCTGCACAAGTTCATCTTTAAAAGCGGTCATACTTCCCGGATAGGCCACTTCTACCTGAGATTTTACGAAATCGGTTTGTCCACCCACAGTATAGGTTTTTCCCTTTACGCCCACATTGCTTTGTTGCAGGTCGGACACCGAGTTGTAAAGAAAAATTTTGGTTTTGGTATACGGAGCATAGCCGATGATATCGGTAATCCGCTCAAATTCTTTTTCCAGAAATTTGGCAGCAATCAGGGCATTATCCTGCCCACCCTCGTAAAAATAGACGTCGAAGTTATCGGAGCTATAAAACCGCCAGTCAAAATTTTTGAACTGCACCCGGTTTTTGCCAAACTCTTCCCGGCTGATCTGAGCGTAGGATCCGCCTGCTACTCCGCCCAGCAGGCTTAACACCATAATCCATTTTATAAAATTCATTCCATTCATTAGCTAATTGCGTGGTAAAGACGATCGAAACGATGAATATCTACTTCTTCGTCTAATGGTTTCCTTGTCAGAAGAAATTGTACAAACTGTTTGGCAAAATAAGGGGACAAAGAGACGCCTTTGGTTCCTAACCCATTAAAAATACCTAAAGTTTTATGATAGGGGTGTATTCCGATAAAAGGACGACGGTCACGAGTAGCAGGACGCACTCCGGCCCACTGATCTACTATGCGGTAGGGCATAGTCAGAAATTTGTCCAGCTTTTCCTGGAGCATGGCACGACCTTTTGCTGTTGGGGTATAGCTCAGATCCTGATGATCATACGTGGAACCTACTTTGTACATAGCACCAAATGGCATCACAAATACACCTCTATTAAAGACGATGTTACTCTTTTTTTCGGAATCAATCAAGAGCATTTCACCTTTTACGGGATGATAGGGCAGCCAGTGAAAAAAAGAATTCTGATACCCATCGGTTCCGTCGCAAAAAATAAGCTGACGAGCCGTGATTTCTCCGTAAGTAACGCTTGATTCTTCCAAATGTACCTGAGTAACGTCAAAGATAGCTTCCTGGTATACCTGCTGCTCCCTAAAATACTGCTGCATTGCCGGCAAAAAAGTCGGCAGGTCTAGGTAACCGGATTGTTGCAGTTCAATACCCCCCAGTGTATCGTCAATATAGTCGCCATACTGACTCTTCTGGTGCACCTCGGCAATATAGGGTTGGTATGCAGGGTTGACAGTTTTGCTGGTCCACTCAGTTCGCTCGGCATTTGATACAAAAGGACGGTAAATAGGCATTGAGTGTAGAAATTTTGCCTTGGCAGCCTGTTCTAACTCTTGGTAAAAAGGCTCAATAAGCGGAAATATTGCATCTGCCTGCCATGTTTTAACCATTTTTCGTCCGGTAATGGGATTATAGAGACCAGCGGCTGCCTGCGAGGAAGTTTCCTTTTTGGTCTGGTTAATGATGCAAATTCGGCATCCGGCTTTCAGCAATTCGTACCCAAGTACAGAACCAGCTAGTCCTTGCCCAACAATTAAAAAATCTACCTTATTCATATTTCTTGTAAACTTCTCTGGAAGTTGATAAGTTACCTCAAAAAAAATTCCATTGCAGTTTCCTATCAAATACATTCCCAATTTTATTACGCTTGGCAATCTTCTCACGGGCTGTTTCGGCATTCTTGCTGCCTCCCGAGGCAATCTGGAGCTCGCCGCTTATTGTATCTGGATTGCCGCCTTACTAGACTTTGCCGATGGGCTGGTAGCCAGAGCTTTAAAAGCATACTCTTCCATCGGAGGTGATCTAGACTCGCTGGCCGATGTAGTTAGTTTTGGGGTACTCCCTTCATTTATCATGTTTGGGTTGCTGGAGAACGCGTTTGAGGTGAGTGAACCCTGGCTGGCTTACATTGCGTTTACTATTGCCGCTTTTTCTGCACTGCGTCTGGCCATTTTCAATGTGGATACCCGCCAAACCGATAAGTTTATTGGCTTGCCTACACCCGCCAGTGCGCTGTTAGTCAGTGCTTTGCCTTTAGGAGCCCTGGCTTGGTTTCAGGCCGTAGTAGCCAGTCCTCCCTTCCTGATTGTGCTAACATTATTAGATGCCTATCTATTGGTAGCAGGTATTGAATTGCTGGCTTTTAAGTTTAAAAATTACTCATGGGCTGACAATAAGCTGAAATATGGGTTTATCATTATATCGCTACTGTTGTTTGCTATACTTAGATCAGTGGCAATTCCTATGGTGCTAGTGCTGTATATTCTTCTTTCAGTACTGGTCTCAACAAAGTCTGAGTCAGAGGCACAAACCCATTAGAAAAATCCCTATTTTTGGCCCATTGGAAAAAAACATAGATGCATGAATTTTACTGCTAGAATTAACGTAATGCCAAAAAAAGAAATACTGGATCCTCAAGGTAAAGCGGTCCGGTTGGGGTTAGAAAATCTTGGGCTTGCCGGTATTGATGAGGTTCGGATAGGACGGCATATAACAATGCACTTAGAGGCGGGTTCTGAAGATGAAGCGAAAGAGCAAGTGGAAAAAGCTTGCACTAAGCTACTAGCTAACCTGATTATGGAAGGCTACGAATACGAGGTTGTTCCTGCCTAATGTAAGGTCTGGGCTATCTTTCCTTGGTCTCGATATACTAAAAGCTCCAAAAAAACGTGCATTGATTGACGAGATGCAACATCATGCGAGTAGCCCCTTTATTCATTTTTCTCTTGCAAGGCGTATGGCTCCTTTCTCCACAGGCCCGGGGACAAGAAGCGTCTGTGCTGGCTACCGGAAACTGGTATAAATTTGCCATTGTTGAAGATGGTATCTATCGGCTAACGGGCAGTGACCTTTCCGCTTTGGGTGTTGATGTTTCGTCATTTGATGCGGAAACCATTCGCATGTTTGGGCAAGGTGGAGGGATGTTACCTCAACCCCTTTCTGAACCTCGCCTTACCGATTTGCCTGAAATCGCTATTTGGGTAGAAGATGGAGGAGATGGAAGGCTGGATGCTCAGGATTATCTGCTATTCTACGGTCAGTCACCCCACGATCTTCATTTTGAAGCTAATAGTCAGGGTGAGTACCAGGCAACATATCAGAAAAACCTGTATAGCGATACTGCATATTATTTCTTAACCGTCGGTGGAAGTGCTGGTAAACGGATTCAGCCAGCGGTTGCTGTGGAAAATCCAGTCTGGGAGACCACTTATTATCAGGAAGCCATTGTACATGAAGAGGAGTTAGAGAATGTTTTACAAAGTAATCTATCAAGCGGAAGCGGTTCCGGGCGAGAATGGTATGGCGAAGATCTTTCAGGAAGTAATCTTCAATTAGACATTGGTGTGAATGACTGGCGGGATGAAAAGCCGCTGTTGGTGCATACCCGGGTGGTAGGGCGTTCTCAAAATTCATCGGAGGTCCAGCTGTCAATGAATAACACCGCTATCGGAAAAATAACGCTGGATGCTATTCTATCGGGTACTTACACTCAGAAAGGCAAAGTCCATGCGACTACTTTTTCGGTGGATGCGGGCGTGGGGCGTAGTGCCGCAAACACATTAGTGACGTTTTCGCTAAGCGGAAGTGGCGCCAAAGCCAATCTTGATCAACTGATGGTAGAAGGGGCCCGCCCCTTAATCATACCCCCTGGCCGTTCCCTGCGGTGGCGAAACCTGGAGAGCGTTGATCAGGCTACCACCCGATTTAAACTGTCATCAGCGAGCCAACCAGTAGTTTGGGATGTAACAAGTCCTCTTCAACCCAAGCAGGTCGTAGTCTCATCGTTTGATAACCAGTGGGCTATTAGTACGCAAACGAGTGGGCAACTCATTGAGTTTGTTACTGCGGGCGAGGGAGGCTGGTCGGCACCAGAGTTTATATCTCAGGTGGCCAATCAAAACCTGAAAGGAGCTGGTGTGCCAAACTTATTAATCATTACCCGCGATGACCTCGTGCCTGAGGCCGAACGTCTGGCTGAGTTTCGCCGTACTTATAACCAGCTTGATGTACTGGTCGCTACCAACCAGCAAATTTATAATGAATTCTCTTCGGGGGCTCAGGACGTAACCGCGCTGCGCAACTTTATCAAATACCTGTATGATCGGGAACCCGGACAATTACAGTCAGTATTACTTTTAGGCAAAGGCTCTTACGATTATAAAAACTATACTACCAACAATATCAACGTAGTCCCGATCTATGAATCCAGGAACTCGCTGCATCCTATTTATAGCTACTCGTCCGATGACTATTTTGGCTTGTTGGAAGATAATGAAGGGGAGTGGGAAGAAACCTTTGCCGGTGACGAAACGCTGGATATTGGTGTTGGCAGGTTACCAGTAAAAAACCGAGAGGAGGCCAAAACGGTAGTAGACAAATTAATCCATTACCAAACCAGTGAAGCAACCTTTGGCCAATGGCGCAACCAAGTAGTATTTGTAGCCGACGATGGGGATAATGATAAACACCAGCGGGATGCTGAGCAACTTTCTAAACTAGTTGATACCAGCTATAGCAGTTATTCCATCAGCAAAATTTACCTGGATGCTTTTCCTCAACAGCGATTCCCCGGCAGGGAAGAAGCTCCGGCCGTTAACCAGCAAATTGAAGATGCCATAAAAAAAGGAGCATTGATTATTAATTTTACTGGTCATGGCAGCGAAGCAACCTGGACCGACGAAAGAGTGCTTACTACCGGAATGATCAACCGGTTTCGGAACAAAGATCAACTGCCGTTCATTGTAACGGCTACCTGCGATTTTGGCCGTCACGATGATCCTCAGCAGGTTTCCGGGGCCGAACACCTAATTCTTAATCCACAAGGCGGAGCTATTGGCCTGGTGGCCACTGGGCGTCCGGTATTTTCTAATTCTAACTTTTTGCTCAACCGCGCTTTTTATGATGAAGTTTTTCGTCGTGAAAATGGTCAACCCTTAACCCTGGGAGAGGTTTTCCGAAGAACAAAGAACAACGGCTTAAACGGACCGGTAAACCGAAACTTCTCCTTATTGGGAGACCCCAGCATGACGCTTGCCTATCCGCAGGATCAGGTGCAAATTAATCAGTTGGCGGTAAGGCAGGCCGACGGGCAGTTTGTAGAAACGGACACCCTTCGGGCTTTAGATCATGTACGAGTATCAGGAAGCATCGTAATACCGGGAACCCAGCAACTAGCCGTAGATTTCTCGGGAAAAGTAGCCATTGAAGTGCTGGATAAACCTACCTTCCAACGTACGCAAGGAAATGAGGGAACTTTCATGCAATTTGAAGAACGAAACTCCGTTATTCACCGAGGGAACGCCCGGGTTAGCAACGGGCAGTTTACGCTGGATTTTGTGATACCAAAAAATATCGTGTACCAAACCGGACAAGGAAAAATATCTGCTTATGCGGAAGCAACCCGTAGCAATACCGCTAATCGTGATGCCAACGGTGCTTTTGTAACCTTCGAGATCGGGGGGAGCCGCAGCCCCCTGGCAGCCGAAGATATTCCTCCCTCAATTCAACTCTTTATGGATGATACCACCTTTGTCAATGGTGGGCTTACCGGAGTTAACAGTTTATTGCTGGCCCACCTTCAGGATGAGCACGGAGTATCTATCAGCCCCAGTAGTTTGGGGCAGAATATTACCGCCGAACTGATTTATGGAGAAACCGGAGAAAGTCGTACTTTTGTGCTGAATGATTTTTACCAAACCGACGTTGATCGGTTTCAGTCGGGTTGGATTCGCTATCCGCTGGAAAATTTGGAAGAGGGAAGTTACCAACTTACCTTGCGGGCGTGGGATACCTACAACAATGAAGGAATAGCCCAGTTGGCCTTTCAAGTGGGAGATGAAGGTAGCCTTTGGGTTGCTGATTTTTATAACTATCCTAATCCGTTCTCGGAAGAAACGCAATTTGTGCTGGATCATAATCATCCGGGTAAAGATTTGGATATTACTGTTCGCATATACGATAATCAAGGTAATATATTACATAGTATGCAAACCACTCAGCAAGAATCAGCTACCCGTCTGAATTCACTTACCTGGGATGGCAGAAATACTGATGGTGCTCGCTTACCTTCCGGTATATATTTTGCAAACGTCACAGTGCAGGTACCAGAATTGGGTATCGTTCAACAAAAAACGCATCAGATCATTATAGCTCATTAATATGAAATACAGGATTCGTAACATTTTTGCCCTAGCAGTCGGGTTTATTGGTTTAGGGATCGGTCAACAGTCATCTGCTCAAAACTTCACCGTGCTAGGTGCTGACAAAGACCGTAGAGTGATTACAACCGCGGTACCGTTCTTGGCTATTTCACCTGATTCCCGGGCCAGTGGTATGGGAGATGTTGGAGTCGCTACATCTCCGGATGCCAATGCCACCCACTGGAATCCCGCTAAACTAGCGTATTTAGAACCCAGCTTTGGTGTTTCTGCTTCTTTTACCCCTTGGCTTTCCCGGGTAGTGAATGATATGTCTATTTCCTATCTGTCGGCCTATAAGAAAATCAATCAACAGCAAGCGTTGGGCGTGTCGATGCGGTATTTCGATTTAGGAGATATACAGTTAACTGATCGTAATGGTAATTACCTGAATATGGTAAGCCCTCGGGAGTTTTCTATAGCAGCCACTTTCGCCTTACAATTGAGCGAGAACTTAAGTGCGGGCTTATCCGGGCGGTTTATCCATTCCAATCTGTTATCCGGAACCACTAGCAGCAATGGAACAGATGGACAGGCCGGAATCAGCGGAGCAGCTGATGTTGGGATATTTTATACGAAAGACATTGTATTTAACGGCAACGAAGGGAACTGGGCTTTTGGAGCCAATATCTCCAATATTGGGGCGAAGATTACGTATCTGGATGAAGACCAGGCTGACTTTATTCCAACCAACCTACGGGTAGGTGGTGCTTTCACCACGCACCTGGACCCCTATAATAAATTAACCTTCGCATTAGATTTAAATAAGTTGCTGGTACCAACCACTCCAATTTATGAGCGAGATTCGGTAACAGGAAATGTTATTGTCAGAAATGGTAAGCCAGTGATTGCACCGGGAGGAGGAAAAGATCCGGACCGAGGCCTGTTGTCGGGAATGTTTGGTTCCTTTACAGATGCCCCTAATGGCTTCTCTGAAGAATTACAAGAAGTTATGATATCGGCGGGTATTGAGTATTGGTACAATGAACTGTTTGCCGTACGAACAGGATATTTCTACGAAAATTATTATAAAGGTAATCGTAAGTATTTCACTGCCGGGCTTGGGCTACGGTATCAGGTATTTGGGGTTGATTTTGCTTATCTTTTGCCTCAACAGCAAAACCATCCGCTTCAGGAAACTCTGCGGATCACCTTACACTTTAATATAGACTCACAACCCACCGAATCGGTCGGGGGAGAATCGGATTTGAATTAAGACAACTCAAAAAACATTCGTAACATGGCTGGACACAGTAAATGGGCGAATATCAAGCGACGAAAAGGAGCGCAGGACGCCAAACGGGCGAAAATTTTCACCAAACTCATTAAAGAAATCACCGTATCAGCCCGGGAAGCCGGACCCGACCCGGACGGTAACCCCCGGCTACGGCTGGCAATTCAGAATGCCAAGGGGGCAAATATGCCTAAAGACACGGTTGAACGGGCTATTAGCAAAGGAGCCGGTGAAGATGGTGAAGGCTACCTGGAGGTAAACTATGAGGGGTATGCACCACACGGAGTGGCTGTTTTTGTAGAGTGCACTACGGATAATCTAAACCGCACCGTAGCCAGTGTGCGGTCGGCTTTCACCAAACACGGCGGCAGCCTGAGTAAAAATGGTTCGGTAGAATACATGTTTGACCGAAAGGGTGTTTTTACCTTTCCGCAGCCCGAAGGTACCGATGAGGATGGACTCATGTTAAAACTCATTGACGGGGGAGCCGAAGATGTAACGTTTGAAGACGACTATGTGCAGGTTTCCTGCGCTATGGAAGATTTTGGCAGTATGCAGGCTAAACTCGACGAACTGTCTATTGAACTGGAAAATGCCGAATTGCAGCGTATCCCCACCACCACCGTTTCTCTGGAAGATGACGAACTGCTAAGCGTTATGAAATTAATTGATGTGCTGGAAGATGACGATGATGTCGCTAAGGTGTATCATAACGCCGAAGTCACCGAAGAGCAGATGGAGCTGATATAAGACGGCTCACTTCTATCGTTTCTGTTCGGGTAGCTTAGGCTCTACCATCACAATATCTTCTCGCTCAACCACCACCGCACCCGGCGGCATGTGCTTAGATTTTCGCACATACTTGCGAGGCGTCACGCTTACCGGGCACAAAGAGTCCGTTTTACGCTTGGAATAGTACGCTGCAATCTGAGCGGCCTGCTCAATGATGTAGGGTGGTGTTGGCTGCCCGGCGCGTTGTTTAATAACCACATGCGAGCCGCTTACATCTTTAGCATGCAGCCACAAATCTTCTTTGTGCGCATAATGGCGGGTGAGTTCATCATTATTCTTAGCACTTTTCCCTACCCAAACAGCATAGCCATCCAGATCAAAACTGCGGAACGGAAAGGTTTCAGCTTGCTTGGTGGAGGTTGCTAATAACTGATTCTCCTCAGCGTATTGCTGAAGCTCTTTAGGCAAAGACAATTCTCGCACCGCCTCCAGGTGAGTTTGAAGCTTGCTCAGTTGGGCTTCCTTCTGCTCAATATTCTTTCGTAGCTGATCCACCTCAATTTTTTGATTTTTCGCTTTTCGGTAATACCGCTCAGCATTTTTCTGGGGCGAAAGCTGACGGTTCAGTTTAATAGGAACCATTTCATTATGATAGAAATCAAACAGGCTTACTTCAGTAGAATTTTCAGGAATTTGGTGAAGATTAGCCATCAGAATATCGGCGATCTGCTGGTGCTGCAATCCGGTTTCAAGCTGATCTAGCGTGCGCTGGTTTTTCTGAATATACTGCTGGCTTTGTTTCTTCTGCTTTTCCAGTGTATTCAACAACTGGCCTTTTAGTGATTCGCTTCGGAGCTGTTTAATCTTTCGCAAAAAGAACTCATTGAGAGCAGTAACCGGCGATTGCTTTTTATCGATTTCTTCGCCCAGGGGAAACAAGCTCAGATATAAGGCGCCTTCCCACTCAATCAGGTAGTAAGCCTCTGGGGCCTCTAACGTTTGAATGAGAGTTTGGAGCAGATCCCACTGTTCGGGTAGTGGTTTTTGATCGTAGTTCTGCTGCTGCAAAGATGCTAGAGGGAGTTTGCCTAACGTGGGGTATAGTTTTTTCGGGTTTCCTTGCGCCTGTTCAAAATCACTGCGGCTGACAGATAAATTTCTGTCCAGCAAATTGATATCCAGCGTAAAGTCATTTCCCAAACTATTCCGGAAAATGTCAACAACTTTGCTTTGATCCGTTAATAGAATATTGGCTCGGTTACCGTGCATCTTGAATAGCAACCCTTGCGAGCCAAAGCGTAGCCAGAAGCTGCGTTCGTTCTTAAATTGCCGGATTTCCTCCAGCGGCTGATCCAAAAGGGTAGAAAATAAGTCCACGCTATTGCGTTTGGCCCGATGAAAGGCTTCCGGGAACTGTAGGCAACAAAAATACGAAGCAAGGTGAGCTTTAATGTAAAACTCACCCTTTCCGGAAGGCTCGTACAATCCGATGATCAGTTCGTCTTTATTCTGACTGAAGCAGCTTCCCACTTTCCAGCCCAGAAGTTGGTGTCGGAGTTGTGTGGTGAGTTGCCGTAAAAAGTAATAATTATGATGCACTTGAAAGGCGTTATAACGGTTGTTGTTGGTCAATATGTTGAACTACGTCGGATAAAAGCCTATCGCTAGGTTCGCTGGCATCAAACCAGGTGATGCTTTCATCTTTGCGGAACCATGTCCACTGACGTTTCGCGTAGCGGCGGCTATTACGTTTAATCAGGCGAATAGCTTCCTCTCGGTCATATTGCCCCGCAAAATACGGAAACCATTCCTGGTAGCCTACGGTATGCAATGCATTATGATGCTGGTAGGGCAGTAAACTTTGGGCTTCGGCTTCCAGTCCGGCTGCCAGCATCATATCAACCCGCTGGTTAATACGTTGATATAAAGCTTCCCGGTCTCGGGTCAGGCCAATTTTTAGCATGTTGAACGGACGGTTTTGAGAGGGCGTTTGCTGGCGGAATTCCGAAAACGGCCGTCCGGCACTGTGATAAACCTCCAGGGCCCGCAGTACGCGCCGATGATTCTGGCGATCTACCTCCTGGTAATAGATTGGGTCTACTCGTTGAAGTTCTTCTAATAGAAAATTCAGCCCCCGCTTTTTATGTTGCTCGCTCCAATACAATCGTATATCATCTTTGATGTCGGGCATGGGATCAATACCTTCGCAGAGCGTTTTCACGTACAGACCGGAGCCCCCAGCCGCAATCACCACTGGTTGATGAAGAAACAGGCGCTGGAGTATGTGTAAAGCATCCTGCTCAAACTGTTTTACGTCATATTCGTCAGTAACGGAGAGGCTGTTGATCAGGTGGTGGGGAACCTGGTTTAATTCATCTGGAGTAGGCTTGGCGGTACCAATGGTCATTTCCCGGTAAAATTGCCGGGAATCGGTAGAAATAATTTCTGACCCATAGTGCCGAGCTAACTGAAGGCAAAGCTCAGTCTTACCTACAGCCGTAGGACCTACAATAACAAGCAGCACCGGGTGGGTCATTTTATGAGACTTTTCAAAGGGCATATCAACATTACGGGAAAAAGGGAATCTTGGATTTGTCTCAGGTTATTACGTAAATTGAAGAATTACATTTCTTTTCTATGAATAGTTCAGAGCAACTTTCAGCACTGAAAAAGGAAAACGAGCGTCTCCGAGCTGAGATTGCCCGTTTGCGTCATCCTCAAAACCCTCCTGAAGGACTTGGCCAGTCCGACTCAATTTCATTTGCCTATTTACAGAATTCGCTGATTCATGCCGAACTGCTCGCCGTATCAACGGACGAAGAAGGGAAAATCATCTTTTGTAATCACGCGTTTTCAGAGGCCGTAGGCCGTAGTCCGGAGGAAGTGAGGGGAAGAAATCTTTTTGAGGAGTTTGTGCCGTTGCGGGGTGAGAAACTTACCATCCACCGCTTCATTGAGCTTACAGCAAAGCGGGGCGTTTCAGAAAACATCAAACGTTCTATCCGAACCTCATCCGGGCACATACTCACCATCAATATTCAAAGCATCATCCTGCACGATCAGGGTAGACAGGGGCTAACAGTGATTGCTGAGGATATTACCCAGCATAAGCGAGTTCAAAAAGAACTTTTGCAGAGTAACAAAAAGCTGGCGGAACTGTACGATAATGCTTACGATCTGATTATCGTGGCCAATCAGGATGGTAAAGTCATCTTTGCTAATAAAGCCTTTTATGATAAGCTCAAATACCGCCAGAAGGACTTGGAGCAACGTTCTTTTCTGAACATTGTCCAGGAACCGTACCGCCAGAATGCTGAATTGCTGTGGAAGCGAGTGCTGTCCGGGGAGCATCCCGGTAAATTCAGGTCGGCGTTGGAGTCTAGTGGGGGTGAGCGCATCCATGTGTCCGGTACGCTGACTACCGGCATGCAGGACGAAGGGGTAGTAGTACGAGGTGTATTTCACGACATCAGCGATCAGGTACGGTCCGACCGGGCCCGCAGTCTGTATTATAGCATTACCAACCTGGTGTTGCAAAGCCCTAACCTGGATCATCTGTACTATAATATTCATCGTGAGTTAAGAAAAGCGGTGGATGCCGAAGACCTGATTATTGCAATCTGGAATAATGAAGAGCTGGACTTTGTCTATCAGGATAGTCAGCATCCCGATCGGATGGAAAACCCGCAGCAGCGAGAAGCCCTGATGGATTTATCTGATTACGCAATATCTCTGAACCGCCCCCTGTTTCTTCATGAAGATGATATCATAGAATTACGAGAAGCCAATGTAATTCGCTCAATGCCAGTGCTACCAAAAATCTGGATCGGTATCCCCTTGCAAACCCGGGGCAGAGTAGTAGGTATTCTGGTACTTCAGAATTTTGACAAAGAAGATAGCCTAAGCTCCCGCGATTTTGAACTGCTGGATTTTATCTCCGGGCAGGTTGCCATGGTCGTTGAGCGGAAAAGAAACGATGAGGAATTGCGCGACCACACCGGCCGGTTGAAAGCTATTTTTGAAAGCAGTACGCACCTGATCTGGTCCGTTGACAGCGACTTTCGACTGACAAACTTCAACCGGAACTTTGAGTACACCTTCCGCTCTCACTTTGGGGCCGGGCCGGTGGTCGGGGAGATTTATAACCCCCTGGATCAGCGCATTACCCAGCAGTATCTGGACCAATGGAAAGAAAAATACCTGGAGGTCTTCGATGGTAATATCGCTCATTTTGAGGCTAAAATGCGGTTTGGAAAAGATGTTGACATCTGGAAATCCGTATATCTGAATCCGATTTACCGGGAAGACGGAAGCATTCGCGAGGTTTCCGGCATTGCCCATGACATTACCCAGCGACGGAAATCTGAGATTGCACTGCTGGAGAGCGAAGAGAAGTTCCGGACGATCTTTGAGTCATTTCAGGACATTTATTTCCGTTGCCGCCTGGATGGTACCATCATTATGATCAGCCCTTCTATCCGGGAGCTCACTGCCTACGAAACTTACGAAGTGCTGGGAAAAGACATTACTAACTACTATCTGTACGATAAAAAAACCAAGAACCTTATCCGCCAACTCGTAAAGAATAAGCGGGTGCGGAACTTCGAGGCTACTGTTATTAAAAAGAATGGGCAGTTGATACCCTGTATCTGCAACGTACGATTGGTAGGGAATCTTTCCGGAAAAGAAACCGAAATTGAAGGAGTGGTGCGGGATATCACCAAGCTGAAAGAAACCACCCAGGCCCTTCAAAAAGCTAAGGATTTTGCCGAACAATCACTCAGAGCCAAAGAAGCGTTCCTGGCAAATATGAGCCATGAGATCCGCACTCCCATGAATGGAGTTATTAGCATGATTGACCTGCTGGCGGATACTTCTTTGAATGGGGAACAGGCCGATTATGTGCAGACCATTAAGCACTCATCTGAAACCCTGCTTACTATCCTAAACGATATTCTGGACCTCTCCAAGATAGAAGCGGGTAAGATGCAATTACATAAAACTGCTTTGCCCATTCGGCAGGTTCTGGAAAAACTGTATAGTCTTTTTACTCAGCAGGCATCTTTTAAAAATATTCTGTTCCGCTATCAGATAAGCGAAGAAGTACCAGAGTACCTCTGGATTGATGAAACCCGCCTGTTACAGATTATGTCGAATCTGACGGCCAATGCTATCAAATTTACCGAAGAAGGGGAGATCGTCATTCAGATCGAGAAAGTGAAGCGTGATGCACCTAAGCCGGTTGAAAGAGAGCTCACGATCCGAGTTGCAGTACACGATTCTGGAATTGGAATTTCTAAGAAAGACCAAAAGGCATTATTTAAAAACTTTAATCAGGTTGACCCATCTACCTCCAAGAAATATAAAGGGACCGGTTTAGGGTTATCCATTGCCCGTCAGCTTACTCGCCTGATGCAGGGTGATATTGGAGTGGACTCTGTACCGGGAAAGGGTAGTACGTTCTGGTTTACCTTTTTGACCGAAGAAGCCAAGCGGGAGGCGGTAGTTGAAACCCCTCGTGAAGAAGCAATTACGGTTTTTTCAGAAATAACTCCTAAAATTCTGGTGGTAGACGATAACTCAATCAACCGGAAGGTAGTCTCCGAGTTGTTGAGGAAAAGCGGATGTGAGGTAGTCTTGGCCAGTAGCGGAGAAGAAGCTATTCGAACGGTGCAGAAGCGCTCGTTTGATGTTATCTACATGGATATCCAGATGCCCAAGATGGACGGCATTGAAGCCACTCGCCGCATTCGGGCACTTGATCTGGCAGAAACTCCACCTATAGTTGCTCTCACTGCGTACTCATTGCCGGGCGACAAAGAAAAGTTTATGGCCGCCGGTATGGATGATTATCTCTCAAAACCGATTCGTAAGAATATTATCACCAAAACAGCCTCCTTATTAGGATACGGCAATGAAGACGCCTCTGCTGAACCGGAAAAGCCGGTAGAAGTGCAGATCATTAATTGGGAGACATTAGCATCGTTAGAAAAATACGGCGGGAAAGAACTGGTTTTTGAATCGTTACAGGAGTTTGAGATGGAGGCCAAAGAATTGCTGGCCGATGCTGCCTCAGCATTGAAAAAAAACGATTATCCACAAATTTTATCTAAATTGCATACATTAAAGGGCAATGCTGGAACGTTGGGGGTAGAAAGAGTAGCCCAGTTTGCTAAATTAATTGAAGGAAATTTAAAGAATCAGGATACGACGAATCTTACCAAAGATTTTAAAACTTTAAAGTCGGAATTTCAAAAGTTCCAGCACAACTATAACCAATCTATAAACAAAACGAACAAGGAACATGTCTGATAGAAAACGAGTACTGGTAGCTGAAGACAGCTCGGTAATCCAAAACCTGACCAAAAAAGTATTGCAGTTTCAAAATTACGATATCGAGTCGGCTCGCGATGGTCAGCAGGTCATCGATATGTTGAAACGTACTGATTATGACATCATTCTGATGGACATCAACATGCCTAAAATGAATGGAATGGAGTGCAGTAAGGAGATTCGCAGCATGGATAATGAAAAAAAATCACAGGTGCCTATTATTGCTATTTCCGGGAACGCCCGCAATTACTCTGAGGAAGATTTTCAGAAAGCCGGGATGAATGAGTACATTCCAAAGCCGATTAATTTTGATCATCTGGTAGAGGTCGTTAACAAGTACACAAAATAGGCAGGAAAAGTACGGTAAAAAGAAAGCTTGAATTTGCCGTACTTGTCATTATTATAAACGGTTGAATGCAAGTAAAATACACATCTCATTATTTACGTAAACTGGAAGACCTGCTCAATCAGTCTGATTATGTATTGCGCTACGAGAAGGGTAATTTTAAATCAGGTTACTGTATTTTGCGAGATACCTACCTGGTAATCGTGAACAAGTACTATCCGCTGGATGGGAAGATCAATTGTTTGTTAGAAATCATTCGCCAGCTGGATATTGATCCGGAGAAATTATCTTCGAAGCAGCAAAAAATGTTAGCAGAACTCTTAGAAATTTCTACGCCCCTTTGAAAGTAACATTTTTAGGAACAGGCACATCACAGGGCGTCCCGGTGATCGGGTGCACCTGTGAGGTATGCACTTCAGTTGATTTTCGCGATAAACGTCTCCGTACCTCAGTACACCTGTCGGTAGACGGAAAAAGTATCATTATAGACTCCGGCCCGGATTTTCGGCAGCAGGCCCTCGCCAACCACATTCGGCAGCTCGATGCACTGGTGTTTACCCACGAGCATAAAGACCACACCGCCGGTATGGATGACGTACGGAGCTTTAATTTCCTTCAGCAAAAAGCTATACCTATTTATGCGCATGCCCGCGTAATAGAAAGCTTAAAGCGGGAGTTCTCATATGCTTTTGCGGAGCATAAATATCCCGGCGTACCGCAGATTGAAGTGCGCGAAATTGATCATCTTCCTTTCAGTGTGCTAGGAGTGCCCTTTCAGCCAATTCAGGTATTGCACTACAAACTTCCGGTGTTCGGCTTTAGAATTTATGATTTTACCTACATTACCGACGCTAATAATATATCAGCAGAAGAAAAAGAGAAAGTTAAAGGGAGCAAGGTGTTGGTTATGAACGCATTACAAAAACAAGAGCATCTCTCGCATTTTACCCTGGATGAGGCACTGCAAATTATTGAAGAAATAAATCCTCAACAGGCTTTCCTTGTTCATATGAGTCACCGCATGGGATTACACCGCCAGGTAAATACGGAACTGCCTGATAATGTCCAACTTGCCTGCGACGGATTGACCATAACGATATAAAAATGTTTTTTATGGGTATGTAATACTTTTTTTAAGTATATTTGTTCTTTAGCGAAGGATTGATTTTCTTCGTTTTTTCGTTCAGTATTGGGGATGAGATTTTAGGTAGATGGTTAGCTACGGGTAACCTTTTTTATCAGCTTAAAGCGTTGAATCCCGGAAAATTAACAACTACAACGATTTTATGGCAAACAATACCGCTGCATACACCGAAGATAGTATTCGCTCATTAGACTGGCGGGAGCATATTCGTATGCGTCCTGGCATGTATATCGGTAAACTGGGAGATGGCTCCTCAGCCGATGACGGAATTTATGTGTTGCTGAAAGAAGTTATCGACAACAGCATTGACGAATACGTGATGGGCTTTGGTAAAAGCATTGAAATTACCATTACCGACCATAAGGTGGAAGTGCGAGATTACGGACGAGGCATCCCGTTGGGTAAGGTAGTGGATTGTGTCTCTAAAATTAACACCGGGGGTAAGTACGATTCAGCGGCATTCCAAAAATCGGTAGGGCTGAACGGGGTAGGTACTAAGGCGGTCAATGCATTGTCTACTTACTTCAAGGTCCAATCTTTTCGTGATGGTAAAACCAAGCTGGCTGAGTTTAACCGGGGAGATATTACCAGGGATGCCCGAATAGGGAACTCTGACGAGAAGAATGGCACCTCTATTGTGTTTGAACCGGATGGCGAAGTATTCAAGAACTTTCATTTTCGCCCTCAGTACATTGAAAGTCAAATCTGGAATTACGCTTTCCTTAATGCCGGGTTAACCATTGTTTTCAATGGGCAAAAATATCGCTCGGAAAACGGTCTGAAAGACCTGTTGGAGAAAAAGACCAAAGAGGGCAGCCTTCGCTATCCGATTGTGCACATGCGCGGTGACGATATTGAAGTAGCTCTGTCGCATTCTGACCAATATGGCGAGGAATATTATTCATTCGTAAACGGACAGTATACCACCCAGGGCGGAACGCACTTGCAGGCCTTCCGGGAGGCAATCGTTGACACCGTTCGTAAATTTTACGGCAAGCA
Source organism: Roseihalotalea indica (assembly GCF_022458895.1). The sequence goes on from NZ_JAINFL010000006.1 coordinate 158,648, forward strand.
ATACGATGTGCAGGACATCCGGAATGGGATTGTAGCGGCGGTATCAGTTCGGGTGCAAGAACCGGTATTTGAATCGCAGACTAAAACCAAGCTGGGCTCGCTCAATGTGGCAGCCAAAGGCCCTTCCGTTCGGCAATTTGTAGGAGAGTTTATCAAACATCGCTTAGACGATTACCTTCACCGTAACAAACCGGTAGCCGATGCTTTGGAAAAACGAATTAAGCAGTCGGAGCGAGAGCGGAAAGAGATTGCCGGAATCAAGAAACTAGCCAACGAGCGAGCCAAGAAGGCTAACCTTCATAACAAAAAACTGCGCGATTGCCGTCTGCACCTAGATGATAAGGCCACCGGGAAAGATGACCGCCGCGACGATACCATGATTTTCATCACTGAGGGAGATTCAGCCAGCGGTTCTATCACCAAAGCCCGCGATGTGCAGACCCAGGCAGTATTCAGCCTTCGGGGAAAGCCTTTAAACTGCTTCTCGCTAACCAAAAAAGTAGTTTACGAAAACGAAGAATTTAACTTATTGCAGCATGCCCTCAACATTGAGGATGGACTGGATGGGTTACGATACAAGAAGATCGTCGTAGCGACCGATGCCGATGTGGACGGTATGCATATCCGGCTGCTGTTGCTTACCTTCTTCCTGCAATTTTTCCCCGATTTGGTGCGACAGGGGCATGTTTTCATTTTGGAAACGCCACTTTTCCGTGTACGGAATAAAAAGGAAACGATCTACTGCTACAACGAAGAAGAAAAGCAGGCGGCCATCGCGAAGTTAGGATCAAAACCCGAAATTACCCGCTTCAAAGGTCTGGGAGAGATTTCTCCCGATGAGTTTGGGCAGTTTATTGGCGAAGATATCCGGCTAGACCCGGTGCTGCTGGATGATGAAACCAACACCAAAAAACTATTAACATTTTATATGGGAAAAAATACCTCCGACCGTCAGGAGTTCATTATTGACCGACTTAGAGTGGAGAAAGATCTGGTAGAAGAGGTTGCCTAAATCAGAAAGAAATTTCTCATAGGCTACCCTGAAATGTCCCTTTAAAATTAAGTATTGACAGAAATACGAAAAACACATAGCTACCCATTATGAGTGAATTTACGGAAGACAGTGCCCTGGAGAATCTGGAGAGTCTGGATAACATGTACGAGAATTATTTTCTCGGCTATGCATCCTACGTAATCCTGGAACGGGCTGTCCCTGCTATAGAAGATGGATTGAAGCCGGTGCAGCGGCGTATTCTGCACGCCTTGAAAGAAATGGACGATGGCCGCTTTCACAAAGTAGCCAACGTAATTGGGCAAACCATGCAGTTTCATCCTCACGGTGATGCTTCTATCGGAGATGCGATGGTTGGTCTGGGTCAGAAAAACTTATTGATTGATACCCAGGGAAACTGGGGAGATATTCGTACCGGAGACAGTGCGGCAGCGGCTCGATACATAGAGGCTCGCTTATCAAAATTCGCTCTGGATGTGGTATTTAACCCGCAAACTACTAAATGGCAGTTGTCGTACGACGGGCGGAAGAGAGAACCCATTACATTTCCGGTAAAATTCCCGTTGCTTTTGGCCCAGGGAGTAGAGGGTATTGCCGTAGGTCTTTCCACCCGTATTCTGCCTCATAACTTCGTAGAGCTTATTCAGGGCTGTATTGATGTAATTCGTAACAAGAAAGTCAATGTGCTGCCGGATTTTGCTACCGGTAGCATGATTGATGTTTCGGATTACAATGAAGGCAAGCGGGGTGGGAAAGTTCGCATACGGGCGACGGTAGAGGAATATGACAAGAAAACGCTGGTTATTAAAGATATTCCGTATGGAGTTACCACCAATAGCCTGATTGAGTCGATTATCAAAGCGAATGATAAAGGCAAGATCAAGATCAAGAAGGTGATCGATAATACGGCTAAGGATGTTGAGGTTTTGGTCTCGATAGCCCCTGGTCAGTCACCTGAAATTACGAAGGATGCACTTTACAAATTCACCGACTGCGAGGTTTCAATTTCTCCCAACGCCTGTGTCATTGTAGATGACAAACCTCAGTTCCTTACGGTTAATGATCTACTTCGTCAGTCTACTGAGCAAACGGTAGAATTGCTGCGTCAAGAGTTGCAGATTAAGGAACGGGAGCTATTGGAAAAGATTCTGTTTGCCTCGTTGGAAAAGATCTTTATCGAAAACCGCATCTATCGTGATATTGAAGAAGCTGAAACCTGGGAAGATGTGCTGGCTCGTATCGATAAAGGCTTAGAGCCCTTTAAAAAACAGTTTTATCGGGAGATTACCGAAGATGATCTGGTACGGCTAACCGAAATCAAAATCAAGCGGATTTCCAAATTCGATAGCTTCAAAGCCGATGAGCTAATGAAGCGCTTGCAGGATGAACTGAAGCAAACGCAGCATGATCTGGAGCATATCAAAGAATATGCTATCGCTTACTATAAAAAACTGCTCGATAAATACGGAAAAGGACGGGAGCGCCAAACTCAGATCAAGACCTTTGACACTATTGATGCCAATATCGTAGCTGCTAATAACGAGAAGCTTTATGTAAATAAGGCCGATGGTTTTATTGGCTACGGACTGAAAAAAGATGAGTTCGTAACAGAGTGCTCCGATATTGATGATATCATTGTTTTCCGGGGTGATGGCAAATGCGTGGTGACCCGTATTTCTGATAAAGTGTTTGTTGGAAAAGACATCGTGCACGTGGATGTATTCCGTAAGAATGATGAGCGTCGAGTTTACAATATGGTCTACCTGGATGGTGGAAGTGGCCGAGCCATGATCAAGCGGTTTCAGGTACTTGCCGTTACCCGCGACAAAGAATATGATCTGACCAAAGGCACGAAAGGGTCTAAGATGCTCTATTTCTCCGCTAACCCTAATGCCGAAGCTGAGGTAATTACGGTGCTTCTTTCTGGCCGTTCTCGCGCTAAAATCAAGAAGTTCGACTTTGATTTTGCTACTCTGGATATTAAAGGTAGAAGTGCCAACGGAAATATTCTAACGAAGTATCCTATCCGGAAAATCGAGAAAACGGCCGAAGGTGAATCTACTTTAGGCGGTATTGACATCTGGTACGATGGTATTGTCGGAACACTTAATACGGATGAGCGCGGGCGATTTCTGGGGACATTTGAGGGAGATGATCACCTCTTTGCTATCTATAAGGATGGGTCTTATGAACTGAAGAATTACGAGCTTACCAATAAGTTTGATCCTAACCAGACCGTATTGCTGGAGAAGTTTGACGAAAATAAAATTGTCTCTGCGGTGTATTACGATGGAAACTCCAAGCAGTATTATGTAAAGCGTTTCCAGGTTGAAACAACCACCCCTGATCGCCGTTTCTCTTTCCTTACCGATGCCCGCAGCACCAAATTATTAGTGGTCTCTACGGAAAGCCAACCTCAGATTGACCTAACCTTTATGCGGGACGGAAGCCGTAAACATGAGCATCAAACCTTTGATCTTGATGTATTGGTTGACGTTAAGGGATGGAAGGCTCTGGGTAACCGCTTGAGCAAACATAAGGTAAAAGATGTGACCTTGCTGACGGCCCAAACCACTAAACCTGATGCTACGGAAGAACAAAGTAGCAACGATGGTGAAAAAGATGAATCAAAAACAGTAGGCGATGAGGTGGTCTGGAATATGAAAAGTAAGAAGAAGGACCAGATGAAACTGTTCTGATAATACCCATATCTTAATGCCAGCCTGTTGTTTGCCAGCGTAGGTTATTAAAACTAATCCATACATGAGAGGTTAGGAGGGAGGATATTAACTCACCTTCTAACCTTTATTTATATGCATCACTATCAGTTTGCTACCCGCGTTCTGATCTCAGTTGGTATAGCCAGCGCCATCATTTTATTGTTACTTTTTGTAGGGCATATTTTTCCAGTACTGTTAATCGTAATCGCTGCTATATTGGTAGCAGTCTTTTTTGATGGAATCGCTCGATGGCTGAACAAAAAACTCCCGATTGCCAAGAATTGGTGCAAACTAATTTCTGTACTTGGTGTCCTGATAGTCATTAGTGTTTCCTTTATAATATTGTCTCCCTATGTTTCCCAACAGGCTTCGGACTTACAAGAGCAGCTACCTCAGTCGGTAGGGCAAGCTAAAGAACAACTGAAGCAAACTTCTTTAGGGAATAAGGCACTCCAATACGTACAGCAAGAGGATATACAGAAAAAACTGACTTCCAACGCCCAGAAATTCTTTTCAGCCGTATTTGGTGTTTTTGGAGTGTTAGCAGACGTATATATCATTCTCTTTATGGGGCTTTTAATCTATGCAGCCCCTCAGCCTTATCTCAGCGGGATCATCCATCTAATGCCAAAATCAAAAAGAGATAGGACGGAAGTCGTACTAAAAACATTAGGCCAAACATTACGAAGCTGGCTATCAGGTCAGCTTTTGTCTATGCTAATTGTAGCCACATTAACCTGGCTAGGGCTCTGGATAGTAGGGTTGCCTTTTGCGTTGGTCTTGGGCTTATCAGCGGGCTTACTCGCTTTTGTACCTAATTTTGGCCCTCTCATCGCTCTTATTCTTGGAGTGTTAGTAGCTTCTACCGTAGGGTGGAATACTATCCTGTGGACTGCTATTGTATACGTTGGGGTTCAGATTATTGAAAGTAATTTCCTGACGCCAATCATTCAAAGACAGAAGCTCTCGATGCCCATGGCCATGGTCTTATTTGCTCAGCTGGTATTAGGAACATTTGCCGGAGCTTTAGGGCTGGTACTGGCCACTCCCATTTTTGCTATAATAATGATGTTGGTGAAAATGTTGTACGTGGAAGATATACTTCAGGATCGTTCATTTCAGCTAGAACCACAGAAACAGGTGAGTTCTTAGGTCTTAGTTCGTCTGCAATTTACGTAATGGGGGCGCAATCGCTGATAGTCAATATATCCTTGCCAAAACCCCAAACAATTTCGGCAAGATGTGTTTTACTAAGTGTAAGTATTTTTTTATTCTCAACACTACTATTTTTTGAGCTATGAAGAAGCAAGGATATAAATTTTGCACTGTTGGGTTAATCATATTATTCATCAGTTTTTTGGGAACCCCCGTTTTCTCTCAGAGCACAACAAGCGATGATCAGACCGCTCAGGATGTAGCGGCAGCCACAAACCCTGCCGGGCAGGTACCGGATGGAATACCTGACGATGAAGGAAGCTATACTAACGGGCGTTCGCTTTTTAATCAGCACTGTACTGCCTGTCATGCTTTGGGTAAGCAAATTATTGGTCCTGCACTAGCAAGTGTGCACAATCGCCGGCCGATGGACTGGCTGGTTAAATTCATCCAGAATTCTCAGCAGGTTATCAGTGAAGCGGATACTTCAGATTATGCCAGTGTACTGTTTAAGCAGTATAATAATCAGGTGATGCCTAATTTTGAGTTTCTCTCCCGGGATGATATCCTGGATATTATGGCTTATATTAAAACGGAGTCTGTTTCTGAAACTGCCGGAGTCAGTAGTGCTATGTCCAGCGAGACTGAATCAGTACAGCAGGAGCCTTCAGCGGGGGACGATGTCTATTCGCAAAAAGATGATTCTGATGCAGAAGGGGTGAACCTGGGTATGATCATGGGCGGCTTGGTTGTTGGCGTGTTGCTAGTGGTTGTAATTCTGGTGGCCTTACGAAAACGGTCAAAGCAGAACGTGTAGGTCAATTAAAAATTCTCTGATCTTAATAGACGCTTACTTGGGTTTGTCTCAGTGTAGAACTAATTTTGGGATTACATAAGTACACTACACATGAGAAAAGCAGTTGGAATAGTGCTCACCCTGGTTGGGTTGGTAAGTACCACCATTACAGGTATGCAGGCGATAGAAGATTCAGACAGTTTCAGTTTTTTTGGGTTAGATGTAGTGGTAAGTAAAGCGGATTATACTCCACTAATCACCAGTGTAGTTATACTAATCGTTGGCATCATTTTATGGGCTAATTCACGCCGTAGCGCACGATAGCGGAAGAAGAAGCGGTTCTTGCCGGGTTAGGGCAAGAGGATCTGCAAAAGATTGGACTGATGCCTCTACTACAGAGGTGTCTGGTTCTGAATCAGGTTTATTCAGGCCCAGATAAGATTGAATCATTGTGGCTTGCTCTACTTCCTGAATCATGCTGAAATCGGCGTTGCCCCACTCAAATAATTGCCCGCATCCGGCATCAATAAAATGCTGTTTGACTGCCGGATTGCTTTTAATATCCGAGATAATGAAAGTGCTGAGCCGATCAATAGCGAGGTATTTTTTGTCTTCAGCACGGATGCCCAGCATATCGTGTAAAGCTTCCCCTTCTGGTGTGCCATCCATCGTCAGGAATAAAAAGGTTCTGATAACCAATGTTTTACCAAGTAAATCAAAGGCCAGATATCCCAGTTTTTTGCCATCATAGTAAAATTCAATAAGTTGGTGTCCCTTCTCCGTTCGCACCACTTTAGGATTTTCCATAGCCAGGTATAGATAGAAGTGGAGGTAGGAATTATTGAGCACATCCAGCCGCTCCTTCAATCGCTGAAGAGCATGAGCTTGAATGTAAACTCGTACGGGTAAATCTGAAAGGGCGTTGTCATAGCCAAACTGAGCACCAGTAACTTTAGACCAGACTGCCCCTTGGTCAGCTAAACACCAACCCACCCGGTAGGCCAGTCTAGTTTCCTTACCAATATTTATTTTGCGTTTATGATGCTGAAAGCCATACAGGTAAAGGCTTTCATTAAGATGAGCATCGTGCGCTTCTATTTTGTACATGCAGTAGTACATCCGGCGGTGAATCCGGCTCAGGTGTATTCCGATTAATGTTGAAATCTGCATGAGAATGTTAAAGGGAGAATGCTCGGTACCCTCGATGGCATTAATTAGCCGGACAAACTTTTCTCGAACAATCAAGGGGCATATCCGCTTGGTATCAGTCACATAGTAGTACATATGAAGGGCGACAGCTACATAGTCTTTAAATGACATTTCGTATCCTCCTTCGTCAAGCTGGATGCGGCCGTCCGAGAGGTGCTGATCCAGTTGCCTGCGGGCAGAAGCCAGTAACTGTTTAGGTACCTGGTCGTTTCCAAGCTCAAGCCGAACGGCTCTAAAACGAGTAGCACATAACGATTCCCAGTCCTTTTTGGGAATCCAATGGAGTACATCTTCAGCACCAAACAGTTTAGCCAGCCGGATAATCTTTCGCTTATACTCATTTTTGCGCTGTGCTTCCAACTGTTGGCCGTTAACTTTCTTCTTTTTGTGCCTCTGTTTTGACTTTGCCATGAGGTAGTTTATTAGACTGCTTTTGCGTATAAACCGTAAGATTAATAGGTTAAGTTTAGCCACTAAACGTCCTCATTTCTGAGGTTATGTAAGTTTTTTTTCTCAGATAACAGACAAGAATGAATTTTTCTTAACCTTAGTAATTGCAATCAGTTAGAGAAGTCGTACCAGGTATATAAAGTGTTATTTAAAAGAGAAATAATTAAAAAATGATCGCTTAAAAGTCTGACTTATTCTTATACATCAATGTGAGAAATAGGCCATAATTAAGGGGCGCCGAGAGACACACAGAGTTATTATTCATCTGGTCGGTTAACGCAACAAAGCACTATTTTTTTAGAAAATGAATGAGAAGGGGGGTAGCTATCTTTTCGGTTAACATTAGATTTTATTACGGTTGATTTTGTATGTGATGTTTCGCCCTACTCAGAGTCACTCGAAGAGGACTCTGAGCGAGATAGAAATGTGATTGCAAAATCAACCGCAATAGTCTTTATTGAGTGGAAAGAAAAGATAAACAATAGGGCAGTGCAGTCTGATGGGGTAATAAAAATACAAAAGTGGATATCAAAACCGAAGAATATACATAAGGGGCATTATTGAAATATTGGCGGTCTCTGAAAATTTTCTTTTCTTGATTTTATTCTCGGTGCAAAAACCACCAAAGATCGTTTTAAGTAGTAGATATTTTTCTGTTGAAAAAGAAACGGGTACGTACTATTTTTTTGTGGATTGGGGGTAGCATCGTAGCACTCACTCTGGTGCTTCAGGCATTGTTTTTTTTTCTGGGAGATGAAATCCTGAAAGAATCCATACTGGTAGCATTCCGGCAATATGCTAACCAGCGATTTCAACCGTCTCACCAGCCTTCACTGGATTTTGACGAACTACAACTCAATTTGCTGGGTGGAAATATCACCGTGACCGACCTGCAATACGAGAATGGAATACCACTTCAGGACTCGCTGGAGCAGGCCCATACGCTATACCGTATTTCAATTCCCGAAGCCAGTATTGATGGAGTAAAGCTGTTGGATATTTATCTGAACCGTAAGATTCAGCTAGACCAGATTTATTTGAAATCTCCCCGAGTTGCCGTTGTTCAGGAGCAGAGTTCCGATTCTACTCGCAGGCGCCCGGCAAAAGCCACGCCCCGGTCGGTAATTGCCGAGCAGGAACGGAAAATCTACCAAACGCTGACCGAGTATTTTAAAATGCTCTCGTTCAACAAACTAGAAATTCTTAATGCTTCTGTTCTGTTAAATTTTGGTGAAAACACCCCTCTTTTTCAGGATTCTCTTACCTACCGAAAAAGTGAATGGTTTGCTCATCAATTTACTATCATACTGGAAGATTTTCAGTTAGATTCCGTATCTCGCCAGCAGGAAGAACGTCTACTTTTCACCAAAAATATTCAGATTAAATTAGGCGCTTACCAGTTGATTTTACCGGATAGTAGCTATGCTATTCAGGCCGATACGTTAGTATTCTCCACTCAGCAACAAAAACTCGCATTCAAGGGCTTTGAAATAATTCCTTTACAAGCAAAAGATTCATCTTCCTGGTATAACCTCCAGATTCCGGAACTTGAAATGACGGAAATAGACCTGTTAAATTTATACCATAACCGGATTGTAAACATTGATTCCTTAAACATAAAAAGCCCGGACCTCAGAGGATACCGAAGATCTCAACCGATGGCAAATGCCGGAAAAACATCGGCCCCTCAGCTCAGCGCAGTGCATCCGGACTCTTTATACTCAGAAATACAGAAATACTGTAAGCGGCTGGGGGTTAACCAGTTTAACATCAGTACAGGTCAGCTACATTTTTTCAGAGTGCAGGAAGATACCTTGCCTTGGCTAGAGGTGCCAGACTATTCACTGTCATTTAATGACTTTCAACTAGATTCGGCAGTTAATCAACGAGCGGTGGATACCCTGAGCAATGTATTGCCTATGGATAGTATTGATATTGAGATGAAAGAAATTACGCTCTGGTTTCCTGATCGGCAACACTACTTTGCTGCGAACGATTTTCAAATAAAAACCGACCGGCTGCATCAGTATGCTTGTGATATTCTGTTCGATTCGGCTCGGGTGCTTCCCCGGGTAGACTCCTTGGCGCTCTTTCTGACTGATACGCTGCAACCCAGGTTAGGGTACGATATTCGTACCTCTAAAGTAGAGATGCACGGCATCGATTTAGAAGAGTTATCGTTCAGCAAATTTGCTACGATGGATAGTGTTCGTATCCGTAACCCTACTATCTCAATTGCTAATTTTACCGAGACCCCTTATGGTTCGTTACCCCTCAGAAGTCAGGGAAGGGCCGATGATACTACTAACAATACCATCAAAGAGATATTTTTTAACTGGAGCCACGCCCGTCTCAATCTGTATCCGGTGGTTGCACCTGACCGCCCTGATTCATGGTTTGAACAATTACTGGTCAATGCCTTATACTTGGATAATTCCCGGGTTAAGATATTAAAAGCAAAAAATGACTTTTCCGGATTTACTGAGATTGCTCATGTCGCAAATCTGCAGGCCTATTATCAGGATTTGAGTATTGGCAATGAGGCACACCCCCTGATTGATTTAACCGATACCGTAGCTATGGCTTCGCGCGTGGCCGTATACGCCGAAGAAGTTGATATGCAACTGAATAATAGCTGGTTTCAGTTTCCGTATAACCAAACCAGTGCAGTGTCGGGGGGCTGGCTGGAAGCTGAGGAAGTAAAACTTTCCACGCTAACTTCAAGAGGGTACGTAAGCCAGGTAAAATTTTGGCCTAATCGTTCAGCAACGCGCTTATCGGCTAATCAGATGGAGCAACTGAATATCCCATACTTTGGTATTGAAGGTATTGACTTTGGCCAGTTGTATAATTTACAAGAGGCGGATATTAACCGGATTGCGCTAATTTCACCCACCATTAATCTGCGGATGAGCCCGGGCACCCGGCAACGAAAGGGCGATTTTTCAATGCAGGAACTTTATTTTCAGGTAGAGCCCTATCTTAACCGGTTGTCGGTTGAACAGCTGGAAGTACAGAATGCCGCGGTTACCTTACAACCCAAACGCACTCCAACTCCCGATGTGTGGTTCTCAACCTCCGCCTTCAACGTTACTATTGATAACTTCTTCCTGGATTCGGTCACTTCCATCACCCCCGAGCGGCCTTTCTATTCAGAGTCGGTGAGAGTGGGAATGGACCAGTTTACGTTTAGTTTGCCTATGGAGGAAGGTGAGGAAGTCTTTCAGGCCGAACGATTCCTGTATTCTTCTTATACGGATCAGTTAACAGTAGATAATTTGCAAAGAATCCGCGATAGTCTGGCCGTCGTGGATGATCTGGAAGAACTTGAGGTCGCTCAACTCGCCCTCCATCAAATGAATTACTTTCGCTATTTCACTGATCAGGAAATCGAAGTGGAGAAAGTAATTATTCGCCGACCTTTGGTGCATGTTAACCAGCAAAACAGAACCCCAGATAAAGCTAAAAATTCTGGTAAAGCCGGTAAAACGTTGCAGCCGGAGCTGTATCCGAAGATTAAGTCAGTGGCGCAGGGTATTTATGTGAACCAGCTTGCCGTAGAGGAGGGGGTTGTGACGCTGCTGAGTCAGGATACCGACACGGTTCATTACTTTACGATAGACACTCTCACCGTAAATGCAAACCGGCTGGCGATTGACGCGGAGAGCCATCAGCGGGAGGCAAAAATGTTTTTTGCCGATGAAATAGATTTTAATATTCATTTTAACCAGTTTCTGCTACGGCTACCCGAAGCGCAGCAAAGCATCCGCGCCAGAGAAGTTACATTAACCAATCAGAGTGACCGGATCAGCATCAATGCCCTGGAAATAGAACCCTATGGATTTCAGCATACCAGACTGGCTGATTTTCCGGAAAAGAACCTTATTTCGCTCCGCACTCCTTCACTTCAAGTGGTAGGGCTGGATGTGGAAAAAGCGTACCTTAAAGGTGAGATAGACATGCAGGAAGTTAATCTGATGAACCCTCAGATTGATGTCTTTAACTTTGCTTCTGCTTCTGCTTCTGATACATCGTCTGGTACCCCAACATCAGCCTGGTCAGAAATTTCTCCTCCCTACCTTAAGGAGCTGGCCATTAATCAGATCAACCTGACCAATGGAACGGTTAAAGTATATCAGCACCAGGATGATGATACTCCCGCTTTTGGGGCAGAGCGCCTGGATCTAAGCGTATTAGGACTATTGGTAGATAGCACCTCGTATACCCGCTTTGTGTCCGAAACACCCGAGTCTTCCCGGGCTGTTTCGGGCAATATCACCCGTCGGTTACTATTAGCCGATGATCTGCTGGTGCGAATCCGGGATTACCAAATTGCGGTGGGAGATACTCTATACACCGCCAAAGCTGATATGATCAGTTTATCGACGAAAAATCCTCAGTTGGAAATCAGTGAATTTGTGTTGGAGCCCAGAGTGCCCCGCTACCTGTATAAAGACTATTTCAGTACTCAGAAAACCCGAGTCGCTGCCCAGATACAGACCATCCGGCTGATTGATATCGATTTTGAAGAACTCATCAGAAGCCATCATTTCAAGGCCCACAGCCTCACAATTGATGATATTCAGATTGATGCTTTCAAAGATGCGAGAGCACCCCGAAACGAGGATCGTGTACTACCTATGCATCAGGATATGCTACTCAACATGAATCTTCTGATATCGCTGGATACCATACGGGTTTCGAATGGATTTATTAATTATGCCGAACGGGCTCCCGAAGCCGGAAGCGATGGCATTATCACCTTCGATAAGTTTAACGCTTTACTCCTAAATGTTACAAATCATCCGGACCGGGTACGGGATAGCGTGGTTTTTTCAATGGCGGTAAATACCGAGATCATGGGCAAAGGTGATCTTAAGGCCACATTCCGGTTTCCGATGGCCGATCAACAAAAAAGCTTTACCGCCAGCGGTAGTCTTGGCCCCATCGATTTGCAGGCATTCAACCCTATTCTTGAACCGGCAGCGTTTGTTCATATTAAGAAAGGGTATGCCAATGGCATGCGATTCCTGATCCAGGGCAATCAACACCGCGCTATTGGTGCTATGCGCTTTAATTATGAAGATCTCGCTATTCAGTTGGTAGATAAAAGCAAAGGCCGTCCCGGACTGGACGAGCGGGTTGGTTCATTCATCGCTAATACTTTTGTTGTAAAATCTGATAACCCCAGGTCGTTATTTTTAAGGGTGGGGGAGATCAATTACGAGCGTGATCCCAGCCGCTCTATGTTCAGTTACTGGTGGCGAAGTTTGTTAAGCGGCATAAAATCCAGTATTGGCATGCAGCCTGTGGCCGAGCGGACCAGAGACATTACCGTGATTGAGGAAGAGTGAAAAGTTAAAGATTATAACAGGCAAGCTGTGCGGGATCAACCACTCTTGACTGGAACCTGATAATAGCGGAACCGCCAAAGACTGAGTAGTTCAATAAGCTGATGGAGACACGCATCAACTGCGCTTGTTCTCCTCAACGGGTTTCAAACCCATATCCTGGGCTATTTTTAGCATATAGGCATAGGCTTCTTCGTGCTCGTTACGGATTTTGCCATCCAGTACAGCTTCCTTCAGCTCAGTTTTGATGTCTCCCACCGCGCGAGATGGTTTCAATCCAAAAGTTTTCATAATATCTTCTCCGGAAATGACCGGCTGAAAATTTCGAACGTGGTCTTTTTCTTCTACCGATTCCATCTTCTCTTCTACCAGGTCAAAATTTTGGAGGTAACGTTTTACCCGGTTGTGGTTTTTAGATGTAATATCCGCCCGGCACAGCTTCATCAGAGCTTCAACATCATCACCTGCTTCGTATAAAAGCCTACGGACAGCTGAGTCAGTAACCTGACTTTTTACCAGCGCAATGGGGCGCAGGTGAAGACGTACCAGCTTCTGAACAAACTTCATCTTCTGATCCAGAGGTAATTTTAGCCTGCGGAAAATATGCGGTACCATGCGGGCACCCCGGTCCTCGTGTCCGTGGAAAGTCCAGCCGGCTTTGCGGTGGAATCGTTTGGTGGGAGGTTTGGCAATGTCGTGCAGAATGGCGGCCCAGCGAAGCCACAAATCATCGGTTACCTCAGAAATATTATCCAGCACCTGTAAGGTATGATAGAAGTTATCTTTATGCGACTTTCCATCAATTGTCTCCACACCTTGCAGGGCTACCATTTCCGGGAAAAACTGATGCAACAACTGGCTGTGATATAGTAATTTAAACCCGTACGATGGTTGGTCTGACAAGATAATTTTGTTTAGCTCAGTGGTAATCCGCTCTTGCGAGACAATCTGAAGACGCTCAGCATGGTCAATAATGGCGTCAAAGGTCTTTGGGGCAATGTCAAACTTTAGCTGAGCGGCAAACCGAATGGCTCGCATCATGCGCAATGGATCGTCAGAGAAGGTAATGGCCGGGTCTAATGGGGTAACGATCATTTTCCGTTTTAAATCCTTCACCCCATCAAATGGATCAACAAGGTCCCCGTAGCTATCAGGGTTCAGGCTGATGGCCATGGCATTAATCGTGAAATCCCGGCGGTTCTGGTCATCTTGCAAGGTGCCATTCTCCACAATCGGTTTCCGGGATTCTCTTTGATAAGACTCCTTACGGGCACCCACAAACTCCAGTTCATAGTCACGATGGCGGATCATGGCCGTACCGAAATTTTTGAATATGGTTACCTCCGTCGTATGCCCGGACTGGGTTTTTAGAATCTCAGCCACTTTCTTCGCTAAAGAAATTCCATCGCCCACGCACACAAAATCAATATCCTTGGAAGGGCGTTTGAGAATTAAATCGCGGACGTAGCCGCCCACTACATACGTCTCCCGGTCAAGCTCCTGGGCAGTTTGGGCTATTAGTGAAAAAACGGGGTTTTGTTGGAGTACCTCAGCAAAATTCATGGCGCGCGCATTAATTCACTGCAAAAGTAATAACTCTTGTTGGAAATGGTAGCCTTGCTGCTAAAGGTTGTTTTTCATTGGAAGAAGCTATATCTAGCGATCATTAGATTTAAATATATGTTGACCTCTGGTATTTTTTATGAAACTTCTCCTGCTTTTACTCAGTATTGGTTCTTCCTTTTCGTTATACGCCCAGAATGACTGGGACGGTTTCAAGCAGGATTCGGTACAATCTGCGCTGGATCAGCAATGGCAACCGTTTTATTATCGGGCAGCAGTACAGGGTAACAAACCCTTAATTGTGGTGCTGCATACCTGGAGTGGTGATTATAAGCAAACATTAAACAGTCTCGCTGATGAGACTCAGGCGAAAGGCTGGAATTATATCCATCCGGATTTCAGAGGACCAAATACGCGGCCGAAAGCCTGCGCAAGTGATTTTGTATTATCCGATATTGATCAGGCTATTGACTGGGCATTGGAGAATTTGCCGGTTAATGCCGACAGTGTATTTGTGCTGGGTGCCAGCGGAGGTGGATACGCTACCCTTTGTACGTATATGAAATCCCGGCATCGCATCCGGGGGTTTCATGCGTATGTACCCATTAGTGATATAGCAGCCTGGTATCACGAATCACTAGTGAGAAATACCCAATACGCTCAGAACGTACTTGACTGCACCAATTCGAAAGATAGCACTCTGAATATGGCTGAAGCTAAAAAGCGATCCCCGCTCTTTTGGGAAACACCTTTAGAACTACGACAAGATGCGTCGCTGCATATCTATACCGGGGTGCACGATGGCTATACGGGCTCGGTACCCATTACGCACTCCATTAATTTTTATAATAAATTACTACGCGATGCCGGAGTTGCCGACTCCTCGGCTTATGTAGATGATGAAACAACTATCTACTTGCTTACCAAACAGGCAGGCCAGGAAACCGGCAATTTCATTGGTGACCGAAAGATTCATTTACAGAAACAGTGGAAGAATATTTCTTTGACACTGTTTGAGGGTACTCATGAGATGTTAAGTGATGTAGCGCTGGAAATTCTTTAGCGTGAATTATTCCTCAATTTTTTTTAGTCGGGCCAGATCGGCTTCTGCGGCTATATAGCCAAAAGCAGCCCAGTAACGTCCATCCACAATTTCCTGAAGCATACCGGTTCCCAAGGTGCTGTCCCCATTGTTTAGGTAATAATTAGCTACTCCGTATCCTCGGGTTGCCAGCGCCAGGTCGCGGTCATCGGGAGAGATGGTATCAGTAATTTGCAGGAGCGAGTCGGGGTCTATCATGCCTTTATACATCATAAGCCGCTCAAAATAGCCTTCGTTAGCCACCACGTCCATATCACGGCGGATGTCTACCAAGAGACGCTCCGCCACTTCATCTTCACCCAGGCGCAGGTATGTCATATAAAGCCAGTCTACTGTGGCTACGGTCTCGTCGGGGGTATCGCAAAACTCCAGGCATTGCTGGTAGGCTTCGGCTGCATTGCCATAGTCACCATTCAGGTAATACGCTAAGCCCAGATGGTAGTAGACGTTAAACTGTAAGGAGGTAGGTTCCTGATCAGTTGGCACGGGTATAGGAATGCCGTCTGGTTCAATAATAATGGGCTGATTTTCTAGCAATTCAGCACTTTTTTCAAAATCAGCAATGGCTTTATCAAATTGACGCGTTGTGATATAGCGGTGGCCCCGGTGGCGGTACAGTTCAGCAGCTTCCGGAAAATCTTTGATGCCTTTGGTAAATACCTCTATAGCTTCCTGATACCGGGACAGGTAGCCTAATCGGCGTCCGACCCATACAATATTGGTGACACTATCTGGCCGTTGCTGATACCGTTCTTGGGCCGCTTGGAGGGCTGAGTCGTACTGGGCCTGGCGTTCGGAGGGTAATTCCATAGCATACAGGGTGTCGCCCAATAAAGAAATGGCTTGATACCCTGGTTTGGAAACTGTTACAGTATCCGGCATTTCTTCAGCCGTTTCAGGTGAAGTTTCTGTTTTACAGCCAACTACCAAGGTGAGTAGTACAAAGCATAACAGAGAAAACTGGCGAGCAAAAGGAGGGGTAAGGAAAGGGTTCATATCTCAAATGTCAGTAACGGGTAACAGTAATCAAAGAATTCACCAAAAATTGTGCTCAACTGCCTTTAACAATACTCTCTTCTGATGACTATGTTTAGTTATATTATATTCCAACTCGTTTACCGCAAACCCTTCACCCTTCACCCTCAAACCTTTCCACCAGACAAGCCATTTTCATAAAACTTTCCAGTAAGGATTTGGGATTATTGTTTCTGCCATCGTATTTAGCGGTTCGAAAACCAAGTATATGTCCACAGAAAGCTCAGAGCAGAACCCGGAATTAGATAGAATCAGACATCTGACTGATAAAAATGAAGGTTGGAAACGATTCGGCCCTTATCTTTCAGAACGCCAGTGGGGCACGGTTAGGGAAGATTATAGTGCGTATGGCGATGCCTGGGGTTTTATTTCTCATGATATGTCTCGGAGTTATGCGTATCGCTGGGGCGAGGACGGGATTGGTGGTTTTTCGGACAACAAACAGATCATATGCCTGGCGCTGGCTTTCTGGAATGGCAAAGATCCTATTTTAAAGGAACGCTTATTCGGCCTGAGCAATCCGGAAGGTAACCATGGTGAGGATGTGAAAGAGCTATACCATTATCTGGATAGCACCCCGACGCACTCTTATATGAAGATGCTGTATAAGTATCCGCAAAGGGCTTTTCCGTATCGGCAACTAGCCGAAAAAAACCGCTCACGCAGCCGCCTTGAGCCAGAGTATGAATTACTGGATACCGGAGTTTTCGATGATAATGCATATTTCGATATCTATATAGAATATGCCAAAGCCAGTGCGGATGATATTCTGTTAAAAGTTACTGCCTGGAACCGGGGGAAAAAGAAAGCCCCTCTTCACATATTACCTACCTGCTGGTTTCGTAATACCTGGAGTTGGGGGTATGATGATTACAAACCAAATCTTCGTATTGGCGCTCATAAATCGCCCACTTCCTCCATTCTGGTTGAGTACCGCAACCAACCCGATTATCATATTTACTACGATGGTGAGCCGGAGCTGCTTTTTTGTGAAAACGAAACCAATCGCGATCGACTCTATCAGCAACCCAGCACCACCCCTTATTCTAAGGATGCTATTCATCGGTATGTGGTCAAGGGTGAAACCGGAGCGGTAAACCCTGATGAGACCGGAACAAAGGCGGCTCTTCATTATCAGACGGTAATTCCGGCTGGGGAGTCTCATTCCGTCCGCATTCGTTTATCCCGGCATCAGCCCAAGCCCAACACTTTCGATGCGATGATCAAGCAACGCAAGGAAGAAGCTGACATATACTATAATCACCTGCAAAATGGTGTGGCCGATGAAGATCACCGGGCAATCCAGCGGCAGGCCTATGCGGGTATGCTGTGGAGTAAACAGTTTTATTACTACGATGTAGATAAATGGCTCAAAGGAGACCCGGCCACCCCGGATGTGCCCCAGGGGCATAAAGAGGGCCGAAACAGCTCCTGGAAGCATCTGGTAAACCGAAACATCTTATCCATGCCGGATAAATGGGAGTATCCCTGGTACGCTGCCTGGGATCTGGCCTTTCATTGTGTGCCATTGGCGCGTCTTGATCCTGGCTTTGCTAAACGGCAGTTGTTGCTGATGCTGCGGGAGTACTACATGCATCCTAATGGACAGATACCAGCCTATGAGTGGAACTTTAGTGATGTAAACCCTCCGGTGCATGCCTGGGGAGCATGGCAGGTATATTCTATCGATAAGGCTATGAAAGGCAAAGGTGATCTGAGCTTTCTGGCTAAAGTTTTTCATAAATTATTGATGAATTTTACCTGGTGGGTCAATCAGAAAGACTCCGTGGGAAATAATTTATTTGAGGGTGGTTTCCTGGGCCTGGATAACATTGGTGTGTTCGACCGTAGCCATAACATTCCGGAAGGAGGATATCTGGAGCAGGCAGATGCCACGGCCTGGATGGCAATGTACTGCCTGAATATGCTCCGTATTTCATTAGAAATAGCTCAGACCCGACCGTATTATCAGGAAATGGCTTCCAAGTTTTTCGAGCATTTTCTGGCCATTGCCTCTGCGATGTTTAACATCGGTAAAGAGAATGTTGACCTGTGGGATGATATCGACCAGTTTTATTACGATGTGGTGCATCCCCCCGGGCAACCCGGACATGTTTTGCAGGTACGGTCTATTGTAGGCATTATTCCTTTATTTGCCACGGAAGTGCTTAATCCTGAACTACTTAAAAAGCTTCCTGATTTCACTCGTCGCCTCCAATGGGTCCTTAAAAACCGTCCCGAACAAGGCTCACTGATTTCGCGGTGGTACGAACCGGGCAAGGGAGAAACCCGCATGTTGTCCCTTGTTAGGGTCCACCGGTTAAAATGTATTTTGCGGCGAATGCTTTCCGAGCAGGAGTTTCTGTCGCCTTATGGTGTTCGGGCACTGTCTAAATACCATGCGGACCACCCGTTCGACTATGACATAAACGGACATACCTACTCAGTTTCGTATCTGCCGGGTGAGTCTGATTCCAGCATGTTTGGCGGTAACTCCAACTGGCGGGGCCCTATCTGGTTTCCTATTAATTTTATGATTATTGAGTCGTTGCAGAAGTTTCACCAATACTATGGCAATACCCTGCGGGTGGAGTTCCCCACTGGGTCGGGGCAATTCTATACGTTGGATAAAATAGCCGAGAAACTCTCCGAACGGCTGATTGCAATATTTACTCAGCAACCCGACGGGAATCGGGCCTATACCGATGGGCACCCAAAATTTAAAGATCCCCACTTTCAGAAAAACCTTCTTTTCTACGAATACTTTCATGGCGATTCAGGCAAAGGCCTGGGGGCTTCTCACCAAACAGGCTGGACGGGCCTGGTTAGTGAGTTGATTCATCTGTTGCATTCATAAGAATCGATACCCCTTTACATCCTGAGTACCTAAAACCATCATGTAAGGTTTTGCGGGCAAGTTATGCGTTTGCTATTCCTATAATTATGACTACACTTTTATAGTATTTTACTCATATATGTAATTTTTCATTTTTCTGAGAACGGCTGATTTTTCGTTAATCATCTGAAAGTCAGGTGATTGTAATTTAAGATAAAGGCGTGCCAATTAAATTGTTATGTAACTTTATTAATATTTTTTATTGATATTATAATATATAACTATTTTTTGTGTAAATTTGAATTATAAACTACTTAGGTAATATAATTGTAATTTTTTACACGTATAGTTATAATGAGAAATAAGTTACTAACTGTAATAATCCTGCTTCGGGTATCATCTGCGTTGTTCGGAACAGTGGCAAACGCTCAGGCACCCACCTGCTACCCTGCATACGTAGTATCATTCAAGCCCGGCAAAACTAAAGCCGGAAATGAGCTACCCGAGCAGTCTAATTATGAAGCGATTCTCGGACCCATGGAAGGTGATGCAATTTCACTGGGTATGGGCGGTGAAATAGTCTTAGGCTTTATAAACCCAGTGCCTATCTCGTCCGGCGATGATCTGTTCATCCAAGAGCGGGATGGGAATAATACCAGTTTCCCGGAAAGAGTAAAAGTTTCAGTATCAATAGATGGAGTTAACTATATCGATGTTTCAGCCAACTTGCCTCAAAGTGGTGCGCTGGATATTGATGAGTTAGTAATCCCGCAGATAAAATATGTGAAACTGACGGATGTGAGCGACCCAAATGAGCTGAAGGGTGATGTTAATGGATATGACCTGGATCGTATAATAGCTCTGCATGGCTGTGGTACTGAGTGCAATGACGCCGACAAGCCCACCGCTACCCTGAACAATCCTGGTTTTCAGTGTCCTGATGGTGCGGCGGCTCTGGATGTTACCCTAACCGGTACTGGCCCTTGGAGCTTAGGCTATACCAATGGTCCGGTGCTAAAGAATGTTGAACTGATAAATGCCAATGCCACAATTCCATTCGAGATGGATGGTAACGTACGGCTATCCTGGGTAACCGACCAGTCTAACAATTGCACCCGAGTGCTCAATAGCAACGATGGAGCATTTATAGCCGATTCAGCCCAGGCCTATTTCCACCGTGATTTAGCGAAAACTACGTGTGATCAAGGCGCGGGTGTATGGTTATCAGTAGTATTAAAAGGCAAGTTTCCCTGGTCGTTCACTTACTCAGTTACTAATGAAGATGGCGAAAAAGAAGTAACAGTACAGGCTAATAAACCTGAGTATAATGGAAAAGACAAGGTCGTCCATCATTTCAAGGTGACTGAAAAAGGTGAATACAAACTATTATCAGCAAACGATGCCTGTATGGATGGAGAAATTGATGCCGCTTATAGCTCAATCAAGGTTATCGGATTACCTACGGCTCAGTTTACTTCTGCAAGTTCATCTTGCGTTACTCCGGATGAAACCGCTATTAAAGTGGCTCTAACCGGAACCGCACCCTGGCAACTTACCTGGGCTGTTGATGAGACAGTATATACGGAAACCAACATTGAGAACGCAACTTTTGAGATTCCGGTAAGTCAGCCCGGTAGATACGTACTGAAAAGCGTGCAAAGTTTAGCCACTTGCCAGGGACCTATTTTGAAGGACAGTGCTATTACCGTATCTACATTACCGGTTGCCACGCTGGTAGAAAGCGATACCCTGTTGTGTGATCCTAACGCGGTGATCGAACTAGCTGTGCAATTAAAAGGAGCCGCGCCTTATACCTTCGCTTATACCCGCAATGGTGTTACGGTAGATACTGTAATAACCTCAGAAGAAACGTATGCGATACCCGCTCAGGGGTTAGGAACTTACGCTTTGGCCTGGGTTCGAAACAGTTGCGGAAACGGAAGCACCGAAGGGGAGGCCCGTATTCAACCTACTCAGCAGGGGCTGGGATCGTTTACTTACAAAGTACTGAATCAAACGTGCAATACCGCTACACTGGAATTAGTGCCAGACATGGTTCAGGATAATTTTAAATATCGTTGGTATGCTGGTAAAGAGTTGATTGGTGATAAAAGTATTATCCAGTATCATGCGTCATCCTGGAAAGCCGTAAATATCTCTCTGGCTATTACCAACGGACTCTGCGCTGATTCAATCGCTCAGATAGTAGAAATTGAAGCACTTGTTGCCAACAGACTAGGGCGCTTTCATTGGGCAAAAGATGGTGAGATTCTTTGCGAGGGACAAACGGTAACCTTTACCTCAGATTCAGTTAAGGCTGACTTTATTTACCAGTGGAAGGTAAACAATGAGTTGGTAAATGAAGAAGCTGATTTTTCTTATATGCTGTCGCCCGGTGAGCACACTGTCCACTTAATGGTGGATAACGGTCACTGTCTGTTTTCAAGCCAGCAGACTATCACAATTGCCGAAGCGAGTATGGATCAGTTTGCTGAGTTTGAGTATGAATTGCTGGATGCAACCCAATGCGACTCCCGCACCGCCATCTTCTTTACCGAGGCAGTTGATAGCACGCTCAGTTACCGCTGGTTTATCAATGGAGAAGAGGTGAGCCAGAAAGCTACTTTTGAGCATAGCTTGCCGCTGGGTCAGTCCAAGGTGGTACTTGAAGTTGCTCAGGGTGAGTGTTCTTCTATGGGGGAAAAACTCATCGAGGTAGAAGATAACTCACTGCTATTTGAGGGAGCTTTTGACTATGCATATGAGCCGGTCAATTGTAATGAGTGGTCTTTATCGGCTACTGCCCTGGATTTAGGTGGGCAGACACAGCACCAATGGTGGATTGACGGAGAACTGAAGGGAGAACAGAACAAATTGAACCTGGTACTGCCTCCTGGTGAGCATACTATCCAATTAAGCACTGAATTAGGAACTTGCCGGTACGAAAAATTTGAGGACATCTCTCTTCCCGGCGCGGAGTCTCTGGTTAATGTACCGAACGTATTGAGCCCGCAGGCGCAGCATTCGGAAGATAGAGTGATTAAAGTATACGGCAATTGTCTGTCAGCGGATGGTTTTCACTTTCAGGTGATGGACCGGTGGGGAAAACGGGTGTACGAAACCAAAAGTCTGGAAGCCGCTACCGTTCAGGGGTGGGATGGCGGCAACCATACGGCAGGTATCTATACCTACAGTTTGCGCGCTCGCTTTGATAACGGAGACGCATTTCAGAAACAAGGAACAATCACCCTACTTAAATAATGGCAGTCATGAATTTTCATAAATTACTATATATCAGTTTTCTGTTAAGTATTCTTGTTGCCCAAAAAACCTGGGCTCAGGATCCATCCTTCTCTCAATTTTATAATGCACGTTTGTACCTAAACCCGGCCTTTGCGGGAACTGAAGAGAACGCCATCGTTAGCGCAACCTACCGCACCCAGTGGAATCAACTGGATGGTGGGTACCAGTCTAGCCAGGTAACGGCCGTACTGCCGATTCGGGTAGATAAAGGCATTCAGTCTCGAGGCCACATCGGCGGACTGGGAGTATCAGTCTATAAAGATCAGGCCGGACCGAACGGGAGCTTCCGCAATCTGGGTGGTAACCTGACATTCGGGTATGATATACCAATGGATGTGAAGCGAACCCAACATCTGGTATTCGGGCTGCAAACGGGTTTTGGTCAACGAAGTCTTTCTCCGGAAGGGTACCAGTGGGGAAGTACTTACAATCCGTCTACCGGGCAATTTGATGGTGCATCCAACGGGTTGGCCCTAAATGATAAAGCTTATTTTGATGTAAGTGGAGGAGTATTATGGCAGTATGCTCCGGAACGCAAAGATGTATACTACGAAAAAAGTACTCATTATGGAAAACGCCTGACTGCTTTGGAAGGAGCTTCTTTAGGAGTATCCGCCTACCACCTGAACACTCCGGAAACTTCGTTTTTAACTGACGGAGAAGATGCTTTGCCCATACTATTAAAATCGCACGGTAGCCTGGTGCTGGGAGTTACCGACCGGTTATTTATTTCCGGTAGTGCCGTGGGGTTGCTTCAGGGAGAAGCGCATCAGGTCAATGTGGGAAGCTTTCTGACCTACCGAATTGCCAGTATGCATGCCCTGGAACAAACCATGCTTCGGGTAGGAGGGTGGTACCGGGTGCAGGATGCTTATGTAGCCACAGCCGAACTCCAACTTCCTAATATCCACCTGGGGTTTAGCTACGATATGAATACCACGGCCATTAATGCCATCAGCAATCCACTTACGACCTATGAAATCTTCGCGGCCTTCCGAATGAATAAGCGAGGAAATCTGCGATTGGTGTACTAAAAAAAAGCTGGAGGCAGGAAGCAGTTAGCAGTAGGCAATTGGCTGCCTACTGCTATCCGTCTCTAAATTTACCGGAATTTATTCTTCAACTGCTGAAGTTGGTCAGAGAAATTACCGGATTCGGATGATTGCTTTTTCCTCGGCGCTTTAGGCTTAGCTTCAGAAAATGGGTCTTTTTTCATAGAAAGTCCAATACGTTTTCGGGGAATGTCCACTTCCATTACGGTTACCTCTACCTGTTGCTGCACTTTAACTACCTGGGTTGGGTCTTTTACAAAATGATCCGCCAGATGGCTAATGTGAACGAGCCCATCCTGATGAACTCCAATATCAACAAATGCTCCAAAATTCGTCACATTAGTGACAATCCCTGGCAGCTTCATGCCTGTTTTAAGGTCTTCCATCGTATTAACCCCTTCCTGAAACTGAAAAATCTCAAACGAGTCCCGAGGGTCACGACCTGGTTTTTCTAGCTCTTCCAGAATATCTTTCAGGGTAGGGAGGCCCACTTCTTCGGAAGTATACTGCTTAATGTTAATTTGCTTCTGGAGGGTAGGCTGCGCCAGTAAATCTCCCAGTTGGCTATTAAGATCTTTGGCCATTTGCTGAACCAGAGAGTAACGTTCGGGGTGCACTGCGCTGTTATCCAATGGATTTTCTGCCCCTCGAATGCGCAAAAAGCCAGCTGCCTGTTCAAAGACTTTATCACCCAGGCGAGCTACATTCTTAATCGCTTCCCGGCTGGGAAAAGCGCCGTGGGTATCGCGGTACTCTACCATATTCTTGGCTAGTGCCGGACCAATACCTGAAACATAACTTAGCAACTGCTGGCTCGCGGTATTTACATCCACTCCCACATTGTTCACACAACTAACTACCGTGTCTTCCAGCCCTTGCTTCAGCGCATTCTGATCAACATCATGTTGGTACTGACCAACCCCGATAGACTTAGGGTCAATTTTTACCAGTTCGGCCAATGGATCTAATAACCGCCGCCCGATGGATACAGCTCCTCGAACGGTGACATCTTTATCAGGAAATTCAGTTCGGGCTACTTCTGATGCAGAATAAATAGACGCTCCACTCTCATTAACCACAATAACAGGGATTTTAGTAGCCGCTTTGACGTGCGTGGTTACAAATTGCTCGGTTTCCCGGCTGGCGGTGCCATTCCCGATGGCAATGGCTTCAATCTGATGTTTCTGGCAGAGGTGGTCCAGCGTAGCGGCTGATTGGCTAACCTGATTTTGGGGCGGAGTAGGGTAGATGGTGGTGTTTTCCAACAGCCGGCCCTGACGGTTCAAGCATACGACCTTGCAACCCGTTCGGAAGCCGGGGTCAATTGCCAGAATGTTTTTCTCGCCAAGGGGAGCTGCCAGCAACAGTTGTCGGAGGTTTTCGGCAAATACCTGAATGGCTTCCGTATCGGCTTTTTTCTTCGTTTCCAGCCGCACTTCCGTTTCCAGGGAGGGTCGAAGCAGTCGTTTGTAAGCATCCTGAATGGCCAGTTGTACCTGCTGAGCTGACGGACTGTTATTTTGCAGAAAGTGCTTTTCCAGCAACGTAATAGCTTGTTCTTCAGGAGGAGCGATGGACATAGATAGAAAACCTTCTTTTTCGCCCCGTCGCATGGCTAATAACCGGTGTGATGGCACAGTAGCTACAGCTTCTTCCCACTCGAAGTAATCACGAAACTTATGTCCGTCGGCTTCTTTTCCTTTGAGGACTTTGGTTTTGATCACCCCTTCTTTCATAAAGAGCTTCCGGAGCACTTCCCGGGCCGTTTGGTCTTCATTTATCCATTCGGCAATAATATCGCGTGCCCCCTGAAGGGCGTCTTCAGCGGTGGCTACTTCTTTTTCAGGGTCAATGAAAGGTTCGGCTAGTTGTTCGGGGTTAGCATCGGTTTGCTCCCGAATTTTTTCGGCCAGAGGCTCTAGTCCCTTTTCTTTGGCAATGGTTGCTTTGGTTCTTCTTTTGGGCTTGTAGGGAAGGTATAAATCTTCCACCTTAGCCATAGTATCAGCCTCTTCTATCTGTTTGCGGAGAGAATCTGATAGCTTACCTTGCTCTTCAATAGACTTCAGCACACTTTCTTTCCGTTTGTCCAGTTCCCGCAGTTGACTGGCCTGATCACGAATATTGGTAATCTGCACCTCATCCAGGCTTCCGGTAACTTCCTTTCGATAGCGGGCCAGAAAGGGCACCGTAGCGCCTTCATCTAGCATCTCAAGCGTTTTGCTTACCTGAGTAGTACTAATTCCTAACGTTTGGGCAATGTGATTTACATGTGATGTCATAAATGGGATTGGTTGTTAAAAAACGGGAGGCAAAAATAGCCACTCCTGTAGAAAATACAAGGAGGATGAGGAGATGACTTTTACGAAAAAAATGACTAACTTTTATATAAAAGCAACGGTCATGGCTGATGCACCTACACCTCCCAACCCTAGACCTCTGCGAGAGCTTTCTCAGCAGATGAAACAGGCTGGTCAGCAAGCAGAAAAGTTAAGATTGCGGGCCGAAGCGTTGAAAAAATTTGCCCAGCGATACAAAGATACCTCCACCGAACAAAGCCAGATTAAGGTGCCCCACGAAGACCGCGACCCCTAAAATCTGTGAGTTAAATTATTCTGTTATAAAAATTTATTCTAAAGAGCCGGGCATAACCAAAACTGCACAAAAGTGCCGGATGAAAAAAGCAATTTTTAAACCCTATCAATATTCGGTTACTCAATCAGTCCTTGCCGGAGCTTTAGCAGAGCCTCCGCTCGCTCAAACTCTTCTTTTTCTATGGTGTAATAACCGTCTTCGTACATACTTAGCAAATCGCGGTATGAGATATCATGCCGGTCCATTTGCCATTGGTTGCCCTTGGCAATAATGTCAGTGCTTTCGTACGTAAACTCACCTTTGGGAGTCGGGAGGGGGACCAGTTTTCGGTAAATATCGGTCTGATCGATGGTATTCTTGACGTAGAATTTTTTCATAAGGTCAGGGCGCATACTGCTTTATTCTTCCGATTAGCTCTTCAAAACGTTCCTCTTCAGCTAAATCTACAAAATCAATATCAATAGTTAAAACAGGACTTAAAGAAAATGTGTTCATCCAGCGACTATAACAGTCATTTAGATTTTGTAGATACTCGCGAGGAATGTTGTTCTCATTTTTACGCTGATGGTCTCGAGTTTCGTATCGTTGCTGTATTCTTTGCATAAGGGTATCTACACTTCCCTTTAGGTAAATCACCAGAGCAGGGGGAGGGATTAGATCGATCATTGTTTCATAAAGGTGGTGGTAGTTGCGATAATCCCGGGAGCTTAAATAACCCATTTTGAAAAGGTTATAAGCAAAGATATGAGCATCCTCGTAGATCGTTCTGTCTAGAATTACCGACTGTTTTTCGTTAGCAATTTTAACCGCCTGCTCGAAACGGTGGCTTAGAAAATAAACCTGAAGTGGAAAAGCCCAGCGGTGCATATCTTCATAAAAATCATTGAGATAGGGGTTGCCTTGAACTGCTTCAAGCTTAGCCTGCGCCCCTAGTCGCCGGGCAAGACGGTTGACCAGTGTAGTTTTACCTGCTCCAATATTTCCTGATACTGCTATAAACATAAGGGCTTGAATGGATATATGTTATAATTCTTAATGAGATTAGTAGACATTATGCTTAATTCTTTTAATGACGTACCAGGAAGCGGGTGGCCGGAGGCAGGTCTTCTGTACAGCCTCCTGCTTCCGATAACACTTCCTGCACTGGTCAAATAAGACTTCTACAGGTAAGGATAACAATAGTGAGTAGCTTTTGTGAGATTGTATTGGATATTGGGAGAAGACATCGGAAGTGTCTGGCAATGATCAATCTTTGGATGCTCTGCTTCTTAAACTTCGGATATCCTGAATAGCAATAATTTGCTATTCATTCAGTAAAGATCACTGCGACCACCGCGTGGCGACCACCGCGTGGCGACCATCACGATGGCCGCCACGCGGTGGTCGCCACGCGGTGGCCGTGATAAAGTCTAGTTTGGTTTGATACAGCTAGAAGGCATTTTTCTTGAAGCGGATGGTACGCCACATTACCATCATGCCAGCGAGGGATAGGGGAGTCATAATAGCTCCTTCCCACCATTCAAAGCCCTTTTCAACCATCAGATATCCGGCAAAAACCGGAAGGGCAATAAAGAATAAACTCACGCTCCACGATAGCAGGTCTAACATAAAATACGTTATCCGATGGGCAATAGAAAGTTCGGTCTCTTCAGTTGCTTGTGGGTACTGCTGAGAAAAATCCGGTTGAGGAGGAGGGGGAACTGGCGGACGGTTCTGGTAGATATGCTGAAACTGAGTCTGGTACTCGGTCGTTGCTTGAGCGTAGGTTTGGGCAAAAGAAGCCTGATGATAGGCTAATAATACTTCGTGAGCCTCGGCAATTTGCTGAAAAAGTACTTTTGCTTCCTGGCTGGAGTTTACATCGGGATGATACTTAAGCGCCAGTAAGCGGTAGGCTTTTTTTATTTCAGCCGTCGTAGCGCCTCGCGGTAGTCCCAAAACGCGATAGTACTCATCCATGGTAGAATTCTTAGCCGTGTAACATCATACCGAAGTGAACTGTTTTCACTTACCTAAACTTAAGCAAAAGCATGGGATCAATACAAATAGTTTTGTAAAAATTCGCTTGCGAAGGAGCAATAACTCCTGGGAAATCTCCGGCGTTACCCAGCAGATCAGTCATAACTTGAAAATGCAGGTGCGGAGGCCAATCGCCATTCTCCGGGTAATTACCTAAAGCCGCAAAGCACTCGTCTTTCTGAATAGGTTGCCCCACTCGTTTATTACGCAAAGATTCGCGGCTCAAATGTCCATATAAGGAATAAAACGTCGAATTTTCAATTTTATGTTCTAAAATGATGGTCGGTCCATAATCTCCAAACCCATCATTATCCTTAAAACTATGAATTACGCCATCTAAAGGAGCATGGATGGGCGTAAGGGCGGGAGACCATACATCAACCCCCAAATGAATAGAGCGCACCTCTTCGGTGGTGTACAGGGTACTTCTACGATAGATAGATCGGTTTTCCAGAAAACCACCAATTCCGGTTCTCCCAGGTGAGAGGGTGTCAAATATAAGATGGTTAAATACGGCGGTGTCCACCAGGTCAAAACTCGCAAGTAAGGGGTTCTGGTCACTCAATACCAGTGGTAATAGATCAGAAGCTTCAATGTTTGGAAACACATACCCAATCAGATCGTTACGTATCTTTAGATACTGCTCGATTTGTTCTTTCATAATGGCTTAACTACAGCTGAATTTGTTCTTTAACAGTATGGGAGTACAAGATGTTAAATTATTCATAACTTTACCGGCAAATACGGAAACGAACGTATACTATTTTTTATAGCCCCTGATGGAAGTATTTTGCTAAAACTTTTTCATTATTGCCAAATATCAGTATTACGGCTGTTTTCATCCGAGTGTATCTCAATATTAAATTCTTCTTTATACGATTAACTTTTTTGCTACATGAACCAACAAGAACTAGAGACCTTATGTATTGATACCATTCGCACCCTGTCAATGGATGCAGTACAGAAAGCAAATTCAGGCCACCCAGGCACGGCCATGAGTTTGGCACCTATCGCTCATGTCCTTTGGTCCCGGATCATGAATTATAACCCGGAAGATTCTCGGTGGCCTAACCGCGACCGCTTTATTCTTTCTGCCGGCCACGCCTGTATCTTACAGTACAGTATCCTGCATCTGACTGGCTATGATTTGTCGATGGACGATTTAAAGAACTTCCGGCAGTGGGAAAGCAAAACTGCGGGGCACCCCGAATACGGTCTGGCTCCGGGCATTGAAGTAACAACCGGTCCTTTGGGACAAGGTTTTGCCAACGGAGTAGGTTTCGCTATGGGGCAGAAGTTTCTGGCAGCCCGTTACAACAAAGAGGGGAAAGATGTTTTCGATTATAAAATATATGCCATCTGTAGTGACGGTGACCTGATGGAAGGTATTTCTTCTGAAGCTGGTTCTATTGCCGGACACCAGAAGTTAGGAAACCTCATTTATTTCTACGATGATAATAACATCACCATCGATGGAAATACCAATATTACATTTACCGAAGATGTGGAAGCTCGCTTCCGTGCATTTGGCTGGCATACGCAAACCGTAGAAGATGTTAACGATCTAGACGCACTGGAACAGGCCATCCGCACCGCTGAAGCCGTAGAAGATCAGCCTTCCCTGATTCGCGTAAAAACCAAGATTGCTTACGGAAGCCCTAATAAAATTAACACGTCGGGTGCTCATGGTGCTCCATTAGGAGACGATGAAGTGGCTGCTACCAAGAAAAACCTTGGCTGGGACCCTGACAAAAAGTTTTACGTACCAGATGAAGTGTACGAATTCTACCAGAAGACCGTCGCTGACCGGAAGAAGAAACAACAAGATTGGGAAAAGCTATTCCAATCGTACAAATCTGAGCACAGTGATCTGGCTAACGAATACCTCAACTTCACTAAAGAGCAGTATCCGTCGGGTTGGAAAGATGATTTGCCTTTCTTTGAGCCGGATAAAAAAGGTATGGCAACCCGGAATGCGGGTAAAAAAGTAATGAATGCCATTGCCCCTCATCTACCTTTATTACTGGGTGGGGCGGCCGACCTGGTAGAATCTACCAAGACCGAAGTAGAAGCTTCAGGTAGTTTTGAACCTGGTAACTATAGCGGGCAGAATATTCACTTTGGTATTCGGGAACACGCCATGGGAGCGATTGTCAACGGGCTCACCCTGACCGAAGGTATCATTGGCTATGGCTCAACCTTCTTTATCTTTACCGATTATATGCGGCCTACCTTGCGTTTGGCGGGTATCATGAAGTTGCGATCCATCTTTATATACACGCATGATAGTATTGGGTTAGGAGAGGATGGAACCACGCACCAACCGATTGAGCACCTGATGTCAATGCGTGCTATTCCTCAACTCACTACCATTCGTCCTGCGGATGCCAATGAAACAACTCAGGCATGGCGAGTAGCGATAGAACACAAAAATGGCCCCGTTGCCATTGTACTTACTCGTCAGAATGTTCCTGTATTGGATTACCAACACTGTGAAGGTCCGGAAAGTCTGGAGAAAGGTGCGTATGTATTGAAAGATGCTGATGATACTCCTCAGATGATTCTTATGGCGTCAGGTTCAGAGGTGCATTTGGCATTAGAGGCTCAGGAAAAACTGGCTAGTGAAGGAATTCAGGCTCGAGTAGTGAGTATGCCATCTTGGGAGCTATTTGAAAAACAGGATGCTTCTTATAAAGAAAGTGTGTTCCCTAAAAATATCCGCAAGCGCATTTCTATCGAAGCTGGAGTTACCTTGGGGTGGCATAAGTACATCACCGATGAAGGTATGTCTATTGGAATTGATACTTTCGGTGAGTCAGCTCCTGGAGGCAAACTGATGGAAGAATTTGGCTTTACTACCGAGAATATTGTAAAACATGCTAAGCAGTTGCTGGAAACAGCGAATGTCTAACCCTGATGACTCAGGTGTTCGTGAGAATTTGAGGTATACGAACAAGTAAATTCGGTACCTGAAATTTCAAATACGCGAGCACCTGGTCATGTTAACTTTTTAAGCTATGAAAGTAGGTATTGCCGCAGATCATGGTGGCTTTTATGCCAAGCAAAAACTTGCCGAATTTCTCCATACACTGGATGGAATCGTAGTGGTAGATTATGGAGCCAATGAGTATGATGCCCAGGATGATTACCCCGATTTTGCCACTAGAATTGCACAAGCATTGGCGCAAGGCGAAATTGAACGGGGAATCGCTATTTGTGGGAGTGGTGTAGGGGCTTCTATTGCGGCCAATAAAGTGCCCGGAGTACGAGCGGCTTTAATTTGCGATACGTATTCAGCCCATCAGGGGGTGGAACACGACGATATGAATATTATCTGCTTTGGCGCCCGGGTCTTCGGCGAAGAACTTATCAAAGAAATGACCCAGGCTTTCTTAAAAGCGGAATTTTCCGGTGAGGAACGGCATACCCGCCGCCTTAACAAAGTAAAGGCTTTAGAACAGAAAAATTTTTCTTAAAACCGTGAAGCCAGGTCCAACTATAATTAGTTAAGTCCCTGCGCTAAACAAGGAAATACAACCACATATATGGAAACACAACACTATGATTTTGGCATGGTTGGACTGGGAGTGATGGGACGCAACTTTTTGTTGAATATTGCTGACAGCGGCTTTTCCGTCATTGGTCTGGATAAAGACGATGCCAAAGCGGCAGCGCTGGAAGAAGAGGGAAGCGAAAATGTTAAAGGAGCCACCACACCGGAAGATTTCGTGAACGCTCTCAAAAAGCCGCGTAAAATAATGATGCTGGTACCCGCGGGACCCATTGTAGACTCAGTGATTGAAGAACTGACTCCATTACTGGAAGAAGGCGATGTTTTAATTGACGGAGGTAACTCTCATTTTACCGATACCGATCGCCGCATAGAAGAACTAAAAGCTAAAAATATCAACTACCTGGGTATTGGTGTATCCGGGGGGGAAGAAGGCGCTCGCAAAGGACCTAGTCTGATGCCCGGTGGCATGAAAGAAGCCTACGAGATTGTCCGTCCCATGCTGGAAGCCGCTGCTGCCAAAGTTAATGGAGAGCCTTGTGTAACCTATCTGGGTTCATCCTCCGCAGGTAACTTCGTGAAAATGGTTCACAACGGTATAGAATACGGGTTGATGGAACTGATTGCCGAGGTGTATGACCTCATGAAGCGAAGCATGGATCTTTCTAATGAAGAAATTCATAAAACATTTGCCGAGTGGAACGCCGGCGAGTTACAGTCGTTTCTGGTAGAAATTACCGCCGATATTTTCAAAGAACCTGATACCAAAGTGGGTGAAGGTTTTCTGGTTGATAAAATACTGGATAAAGCCAAGCAAAAAGGCACCGGGAAGTGGACTTCTCAGGTGGCTATGGACTTAGGTATCCCGATTCCCGTGATTGATGCGGCAGTGACTTCTCGTTTTCTGTCGGCATTGAAAGGCGAACGGGAGCAGGCCGCCGAAATTCTGGTAAACGAGCAGCAGGAGTTAAAAGCTGAGAAGAAATTTTTGGTTGGCGAATTGCGCAATGCACTGCATTTTGCCACGATTGTGACCTACGCTCAGGGTATGGCCTTGCTGAAAGAATCTTCTACTGAATTTAATTATGGACTTAATTTGGCTGACGTAGCTAAAATCTGGCGGGGCGGTTGTATTATCCGGGCTAAGTTGCTGGAAGATATTATGGCTTCCTACCATCATCAGCCTGATCTGGTTAACCTGATGCTGGATGATCATATTGCGAAGGTTTTGCTGCAACTACATCTGGATGCAGTGGAAATCGCGAAGCTAGGGTTAGATCAGGGCGTGCCCATGCCTGCCCTCAATGCTGCACTGGCTTATTTTGATGCTTACCGAAGCAAGCGGTTGCCTTCTAACCTTACTCAGGCCCAACGAGACTTTTTTGGAGCCCATACCTATGAGCGTATCGACGCCGAAGGCACGTTCCATACTGAATGGAATAAATAATAATCAAAAGATGGAGACCGAAAAACGGAGTCTGAAGTCGAGGTTCGGTATCAATACTTTAGCTAAGGCTAACAAGCCGTGATCTGGTATTTAGGGGATAGAAAGAGTTTCACCTGACCAATTTCTGTCTATCTCCGTAAATGATATAACGAACAGTTCCCAGTATCCGGCTTCCGGAGTCCGTTTTCCAATCTTAAACTTGAACCTATGAATGCTGTTGACTATCAAAATATAAACCCTACTGTCATTGTCATTTTTGGTGGTAGTGGTGATTTAAATAAGCGTAAGTTAATTCCCGCTCTATACAATCTCTACATTGACCGGTACCTGCCAGAAAATTTTCACATTATCGGGTTGGGAAGGACCGAATACTCGGACGATGATTTTCGCTCGTTTTTGAAAGAAGGCGTGGATGATTTTTCCCGCCGGAAATCGGATGAAACTACCTGGAAGGAGTTTTCGGAGCATGTAGCCTACCACGTTTCTAATGTAAAAGATATTGAGTCTTACAAAGAGATCGTTGGGCTGATTGAAGAGAAAGAGCAGGAGTGGGGTACTAAAGAAGTTAACCGACTGTTTTATCTTTCCGTAGCACCCACGCTGTTTGAGCCCATTGCGATAAACTTAGGTAAAGTAGGTGCCTGCCAGGATGTGAACCGAACCCGAATCATTATTGAGAAGCCTTTCGGCCACGACTTAAAAACGGCCCATTCGCTGAACCGCATTCTGACCAAGATTTTTGCAGAACAGCAAATCTTCCGCATTGACCACTATTTGGGTAAAGAAACTGTACAGAACATTCTGACTTTCCGCTTTACCAATGCACTGTTTGAACCCATCTGGAACCGCAACTACATTGACCATGTGCAGATTACCGTTTCGGAAACAGTTGGTGTAGGCACGCGTGGAGGCTATTACGAAGGCTCCGGCGCCCTGCGAGATATGATCCAGAACCACGTGCTGCAACTGGTTTCCATGATTGCTATGGAACCGCCCATTTCTCTGGAGGCTGATGAAATTCGAAACAAGAAAGTAGATGTGCTAAAAGCCATGCGGCGTATTAGCCCGGAAGACGTAGAAGAGCATGCAGTGCGGGGCCAATACGGGCCTGGTTGGATTAAGGGAGAGGAAGTGCCTGGTTATCGGGATGCCGAAGGGGTAGCCGAAGATTCTAATACTGAAACCTACGCGGCAGCCAAGTTTTACATTGACAACTGGCGTTGGCAGGATGTGCCAATTTACGTGCGAACAGGTAAGCGTATGGCGGATAAAACCACGGTCATCGCTATTCAACTTAAATCAGCCCCACACCGGGCTTTTGTCTCTAATGGCAAAATCAATCAAGACCCTAATAGAATTATTATTAATATCCAGCCAGAGATGGGGATGAAAATCCGATTTCAGGCCAAACGTCCGGGAGTTAGCCAGATTGTAAATCCGGTTGAGATGATTTTTGATTATGAGCAGGCGTATGATGCACCAACCCCCGAAGCCTACGAAACATTATTGCTGGATGCCGTTGCCGGTAATGCAGCGCTCTTTATGCGCGCCGATCAGGTAGAAGCAGCCTGGGAAGTAGTGATGCCCATTTTAGAAAAGTGGGAGAGTATGCCACTTACAGATTATCCAAGTTACGATGCGGGAAGCTGGGGACCACCTAAGGCTAATGAGCTCCTTAATCAGGATGGTCGCCACTGGTTTAACCCGCCAGCCCGGAATGTTTTAGATACTGTGATTGAAGACAAGCATAATGAATCTAAAGTAGGAGTGATTAATCTGCATACCTATAATGATATTGATGACTTGAGCTACTGCGCCGCTGAGCTTTTCGCCTCAAAAAGTCAGGAGGCTGTTGAGAAGTTTGGGCGTTTTACCGTTTGCTTGTCGGGCGGAAGTTCTTCCAAGGCTATGTACGAGCTTCTGGCTAAAGAGCCGCTAGCTTCTAAGATCCCCTGGAAAAACGTACATGTATTCTGGGGTGATGAGCGGGCCGTTCCGATAGATCATCCGGATAGCAATGCTGGTATGGCGATGAGTGCCTTTCTTAAGAAAGTGCCTATTCCTGAAAATCAAATTTACCCGATTGAAGGTGGCCTAAGGGCTGATGTGGCGGCTTTACAATACGAAGAAGTGTTACAGCGGTTCTTCCAGGGACGTTCACCTCGCTTTGATCTGGTATTGCTAGGTTTAGGTTCTGATGGGCATACGGCTTCATTATTCCCGGAAGTTACCATTTCTCAAAAAGAAATGACTTGGGTAAAAGAAGTATTCGTACCAAAATTGGATAGTTACCGCATCACGCTAACGCCTCAGCTTATCAACAAAGCTAATTGCGTAGCTTTCATTGCCTATGGTAAAGGAAAAGCAGATGCTTTACAGCACGTGTTAGAAGGGCCATACGAACCCGAGCAATACCCGGCCCAACTGATTCAGCCTACCCATGGCGAAGTTCATTGGTTTGTAGATAATGAGGCAGGCGGAACCCTGGCTAAAAAATAAACTTTAATTGTTGTTGATTTCCAGGTTACAGGTTGAGAAGGTTTCAAGTTAGAAATTCTCAATCTGTAACCTGAAACTTATCACTGAGAAATCGGATTTACCGAGATGTGTTGAGCCTGTAGGTAGGCTGTCCAATCCTCAAGAGGTTTGCCTTTCAGTACCCGGGGAAACTTATGTTGTCCACCCATCTTTCCCTGTTGGTTCATCCAGTCGATGAAAAGGCGATTAGGTACCAGAGTGACGATTACTTCAGCAAGCGCTGCCCCTCGTTCTACCTTATAATCATCATTCAAGGCTTTAAGGCAATTGTCTAGTTTAGTGCGGACCTCTTCATGATCTACCGGGTGGTCAATACCGATATACCAATGGTGGGCAAACAGCCCCTGGTAGTGGATACCGGTGACGGTAAATTCATTAATTTCTACATTCAAATCCGTGGAAAGCTGTTGAATAGCCTGGTTCATATTATCCACCGACAGGTGCTCGCCACACAGGCTCAGAAAGTGCTTTGTACGTCCGGTAATAATAATTTCATTTTCAGCCAGGTTTGTGAATTTGATAACATCACCAATGAGGTATCGCCAGGCCCCGGCACAGGTAGAAAGTAATAGAGCATATTCTTTCTCAGGCTCTACTTCGTGAATCATCAAGGTTTGTGGCTCGTCTACCAGATTGCCTTCTGCCGTAAAGTTGCGCTCTGTAAAGGGGATAAACTCAAAGAAAATGTCGTTATTCAGCATGAGTTGCATGCCTGAAGCCTGAGGTCGGGTGCGGAAGGCCAAAAACCCCTCGGATGCCAGATAGGTTTCTATATACGTAAGTGGCTGAGCACACAATCGCTCAAATGATTTCAGATAAGGAGTAAGCGCCACACCACCATGAATGAAAATGCGCAGGTTTGGCCAAATGTCGTGGATGGTCTGTAGGCCGTAGTGATCAATAATCTTTTCCATTAACATTTGGAGCCAGGCGGGCACTCCTACAATCACGCCAATATCCCACTTATGGGCTTGTAGGGTTATCTCTTCCAGTTTACGATCCCAGTCACGCTCGCGGGCAATTTTGCGCCCCGGCTTATAGAAGCGGTAAAACCAGTAAGGCATCCGGCTTACGGTGATACCACTCAGATCACCTTCATAGTAGAAATCCTGTTTGTTAAGCGATGTGCTTCCACCCAGCATCAGGATTCCCTTTTCGTACAGCGATTCAGGAAGATCGTAGTTAGAAAGGGTTAAGATCTGCCGCACGCTCACTCGTTGGATAGCCTTAAGCATATCTTTGGTTACCGGAATATATTTGGAGGCTGCTTCGGATGTGCCAGAACTAAGCGCAAAGTACTTTACCTTTCCGGGCCAGGTTATATTTTTCTCCCCGTCGCGCAGGCGGTGCCACCAGGCATTATAGAGCTTATTATAATCGAAAATAGGTACCTGCGCTTTATAGGCTTCATAAAAAGCATCTGAGCGAGAATCTTTGTGATGGGTCAGTAATTGATTAAAACGATAATGCTGCCCAAACTGCGTGTCTCGGGCGGTTAGTAGCATATGCTTTAATACTGTTTTCTGAAGATCAAAAGGGCTACCGTAATGTTGTTCTAAGGATTGACGCAACTGCAATCCTTTTTTGAGTAATTTTCCGATTAAGGGCATAATGCAAAATATATAAAGCTGAAACTAATGAACAGAACGTCAGGAGTTTGAAAATGAGCATTATGAAAACGTGACGAGAATGTTAAATTTTGATAAACTACTAGCTATAGAGAAGTTAGCGATTTTATCAAACAAAGTCATTAAATTTTGATAGAAATAATCTCTGATTACGAGATAAGGTATTTTTTACTGAATTTACTTCTGAAAGCCTATCTAATCTCCACCGGAAGTTCCTGACCAAGTTCATTACTTTGATAAGCCAGTTCAATAAGGTAAATAACCTGCATGGCCTCTTGGGCTGTAACCAGTAACGGTGATTCGCCTGAGATGGCTTTAGCAAGATTATCGTAGAAAGTAAGGTAGTTGCCCGCCTCAGAGGCAATTTTTCCTTGAAAAGGCAATTCGTTCAGCTCAGTAACCAGCGTGCCCCAGATACGTTTCGGCTCCTTCCCCCAGTCCTGTCCGGTTGGAGTTGCGCCTACTTTCAGAGCATCTTCCTGCGGGTCTAGACCGTATTTAGTGAACGTCCCGATTTCACCCAAAATTTTATAACGAGGGCCTTCATCCCGTACCAGATAGCTTGATTTTAATATGACATGCAGGTGGGGGTAAGTAAGAATTAAGTGATAGGCATCCGGAGTTTTGCCCCCCGAGCGTTGAATGCTCAGTTTGGCAAAGAGTTTTTCAGGTAGTCCGAACAGTACCAGAGCCTGATCAATCATATGAGAGCCCAGGTTAAATAAGATACCCGAGCCCGGGCCACTTTCTTCCTTCCAGGTATCGGGCTGAATGTAATTGCGGAAACGGTCGTAATGAGCTTCATACTCAACTACTCGTCCGCATAGCTTCTGGTCCAATACTTTTTGGATAGTCAGAAAATCACTGTCCAGCCGGCGGTTCTGAAATACAGTAAGCAGTTTTTGCTGTTTCTCAGCAACTGCTATCAATTTCTGAGCTTCCTGTACTGTATTGGTAAATGGTTTTTCTACAACAACATGTTTACCAGCTTCCAGCGCTGCTTTGGTCATATCGTAGTGATAGGGGTTGGGAGTGTTAACCACTACTACATCCACTTTTTCATCTCTCAGGATATCCTCAAAGGTTCGTACGGTTGTAATATCGGGATAGTCCGCCGCAGCATCATTCCGGTGGCGCTCCAGTACTTTGTAGAGGGCAAAATCGGGGTGAGCAGTAATCAAAGGAGCGTGAAATACTTTTCCAGACATGCCATAGGAGGCGAGCGCGACGTTGATCATAGGTTGTGGATTTAAGGGCTTCAAACTACGCAATTTCGCTAAGCGGCCCAAATTATATGTATAGAACTAAAAATGGAGGTGGTGCTCATTACTACATTATCTGATCACAAAACATGGCAATTGATTGTAGTAATAACTAGGGATAAAGTCTGTTGTGGGCGGTTGACGATGCCAGTAGTGTTCAGTTAATGAATACATTTTACGAAAAACTAGCTGAGGGGCTTCCCAAAGATGTGGCTCTTCGGCTGGCTAAACTAGAGTTTTTAGCCAAAGCTCCGATAACGAATTTGCCCCCTTTCTATTGGGGGGCACTGGGAGTGATAGGGGATAGCAAACCTTTAGCGGTAAATGCTACATGGTACAGTTCTGAGGTTTGGTGGTTGCTAGGATTTATTTTAATCATTTTTCTATTTAGTAATAGAAAACAGAGGAAACCTGCAGCTATGTAAAATAAAAAACGCACTTCCAGAAGTCTGGAAATGCGTTTTTTATATTGCAGTTATTACTATTTAGGTGTAGTAAGTTGGCTAGCAGGTGGTCGTACCACTGATTCATCAGGGTTTACAACATCTTCACTGCAGCTAAATAAAGTGGCTGACAAAATTGCGAAAGCAAAAGATAACTTGAGGGCTTTGGAAACAAAGTTTCTCATGGTAGTAATTGTTAATTTAGGTAGAATAATAAGTCAGAATGTAAGGTCTTGGCCAATGCTTACATTAACAAATATAATTACATTGGTTTTAATTCAAAATAAATTAACACAATTTGTTGAAAAAATATAAATATTGAAGAAAAAGACACGGCTCCTAGACCTGTACCCACAAATGAGAAAAGATATATCTTGGATTATTTGAAGAAGCTAAAATACAAAAAACACCCTGTTTTATTGATTTATATTCTAATTATAGATGTTTTTATTGCGATTTTGATAAATTTATACCAATTAATAGAGGTTTATTAAAATAGATTAAGACTTTGTTATCATACTCATCAATGTATAAATATAGTAAAATTGCTTACTTTTCTTGGGTAAAATTAACTATCAAGTTAAATTGAGTCAATATTTGATTGATGTAAGAAAATGAGTTGAAACACATATTTTGCTCAATAAGTAAAAATTCCGCAGTGTGCTTTTTTACTAAACATTATTGGCAAAATGTTTTATAATGGCGAAATATTGGTTCTGTAAATAATTAAAGAGGGTTGTCCCGTTTTAGTCATTTTATTCATATTATGAAATTGGTAGACAAAGAACAGTTTTCTCTATTAAGCAAAACATTTCGTTACACCTTAAAAGATCGACGAAAGTCTATCAGTCTTATCATGGTGATGTTATTACCATTGGTTGTTTTTGCCTGGCGATTTGTGCCTAATAATGGTCCCTTCTTTTTCTATAATAATCTCTCAGTATTTGTTTATACTTTCGGTGTCAATTTTGCCATAGTATTAATGGCTTCCGCTTGGTTTTTGTCTACTCCTCGCCGTGATTTCGCAACTCAGATTATAGTAACTATAGGATTATTTTTTGGCATCTTTACTACTTGGGATACTCTGCCATTTGAAGATGCACCTCCGATGTGGGTAGACATGGTTATAAGTTTTATATTGTTTGCTGTAGTGTGTATCTATCTGTACTATGTATATCGTAATTATATTAACAAAACTATTGACTACAAGCAGCTACACGATGGTATTGTACATGATTTGCACCATCAGCGCTTTCTGAATTCTATCAGTCGAATTGAAGGGCTAATGA
Organism: Roseihalotalea indica; assembly: GCF_022458895.1. The sequence goes on from NZ_JAINFL010000006.1 coordinate 198,964, forward strand.
GTGTAGCGGAAATGGAAGAGCCTTATAAAAGCATGTGTGAAGATGAGATTACTGAACTGAAGGAGTCAGTAGCGTACGTGGCGGATAAATACAAAGAACTTTATTAATCACTCTTTTTCTGAATTTGCACTTTTAGGTCAGTAATACTTTTAATATTCAGCTCTTGAGCCTGATCTTCCCGCATCATTAAAGCCGTTGTGTTATTAAAACCTAAAGGGGGCATCCAGGTAAGGTTATATTGTTTCTCCACTTCTCGCTGCACATAGTTATATACCCAGTCCTTCTTCTTAATCAGGCTATCTACCGTTGGCTGGTCAGGTTTCAGCAAAACCAATAATACAGTTCCGGTATATTCCGGGTAAATATCTACGTAACCATTGATGATGGCATCCATCAATAGCTTCGTCCCGCCAAAGCCCTGCTTCAACTCTACGGTTAAATCGGTATTCCCTTCAATAAGCAAGGCAAACATTTCAGCCAGTATAAAATTTTCGGTGAAGCTTTTTGAACCGATAATCAGGTCCGCCGCGCCCTCTTTTTTTGCGGTAGTAGAAAAACCGAGTGAGTCTAGAAAATCACTTGCTACTGAACGGGGCGAACGTTTGTTCTGATCAACTTCATAATTCATTTGCATCATGTCGGCTTCCGAAATTCTTCCACCCAGCTCTTGAAAAACAGGCTGTAATTGAGGGAAACGTTTTAACGTTTCCTGCCGGATGAGCGGTGCGGCGTAGTAGGGGGGGAAGTAATTCTGATCATCGGTCAGCACCCTTAGGTTGTACGCCTGAATACGACCATCAGTAGAAAACCCGCTGATTACATCTACCCGTTTGTTGTGCAGGGCTTCGTACATCAGCCCAATCTCCATCTCCCTGGTTTCCATAGAGAAGCCGTAGGTTTTCTGCAAACCAGGGTAGCCATCAGCTCGCTCTATAAATTCAGAGTTAAACCCTGCGAGTAAGCGATCTTTCTCACTTCTAAGATGAGGCCAAAGCGATTGCCCTATCAGGAATAAACACAAGACAGCAAAGGCAATAGCCAGCGGTTTAATCAACTTCTGAATATATCGCTGGATCAGACTCAGGAGTGTATCTAATATAATGGCCAGCAATGATGCCGGAATAGCACCGGCCAGAATCATATATACATTATTGACAGCAATACCTCGGAAAATGAATTCTCCCAGTCCGCCCGCGGCGATCAGGGCACACAGGGTGGCTACTCCAATATTGATAACCATTGCCGTCCGTACCCCGGCAAAGATAACCGGAGCCGCCAGAGGAAGTTCTACCATCCTAAGTATCTGCTGATCGGTCATACCCATGCCTCGGGCTGCTTCTTTTACGGCCCCATCTACACCCTGTATTCCCGTGTATGTGTTGCGGACAATGGGCAGCAAGGCGTACAGAAAAAGAGCGATAACAGCCGGGAGAACCCCAATCCCAAAAAAAGGCAGTAAAAAGCCCAGCAACGCAATACTGGGAATAGTCTGTACGATATTTACAAACCCCAGCATCGGGCGGGCTGCTTGATCATACCGGGTTAGTAAAATACCAATCGTTATGCCGATAACCGTAGCAATAGCCAGGGCAATCACCGTGATCCAGAGGTGCTCGTACGTCTGGTGGAGTATTTCGGCACGTTGGTCGGCAATGAAGGAAAAAAAATCTCGGAGCAAGGCGAGGATGCTTTTTAGTGTAATCGAATGTTTCTACGTAGTTTTGCCACTTAATTTTACGAAACAGGGGATGGCGAGCCTGCACTGCTGAAGTTATGAATTACTACCAATTTTTTAAGAAGAATACCCGTTTTTTACTATTCGGATTATTTTTTACGTTTTTTTCCGGCTTTGGTCAAACCTACTTTATTTCCTTATTCAGTGAAGAGATTCGAGATAGTTTTTCCCTAACGCACGGTAGTTTTGGGCTTATCTACTCGTTAGCTACTTTAAGCAGTGCAGCCACCCTAATCTTCGTTGGGCGGTATCTTGACCGCAGCAGACTTTGGGTATACACCGCCTGGGTGTGTCTAGGATTTATAGGGGCTAGTGCACTGTTTTCCTTCTCTCCAAATGTACTTTGGCTGGGAGTTGGCATTTATGGCCTGCGCCTGACCTGTCAGGGGTTAATGACGCATACTTCTATGACCAGCATGGCTCGTTATTTTGACGAGCAGCGTGGAAAAGCATCTAGTGTGGCTACGATGGGTTTTCCTATTAGCGAAGCATTGTTTCCCGTCATTGGAGTGGCTTTAATGCATGCTATCGGTTGGCGAAATACCTGGCTGAGTATCAGTATCTTTGGTGTTTTCGTGGTACTGCCAGTGATGTTATTTCTGCTGAAGGGGCATCAGTTGCGTCATGCTTCCTGGATGAAGGAGGTTGAGACTGCTGCCGCCAATGCCAAAACCAAGTTCAAGGCCTGGCGACTTAAGGATGTGTTGCGGGATGTTCGTTTCTATCTGGTAGCTCCGGCTGTGCTTACCCCGGCTTTTATAAATACTGGTATCTTTTTTCATCAGGTGGTGTTGGTAGAATCAAAAGGATGGGAGCTGTCGTGGTACGCCACTTCATTTACCGGGTATGCCGCAGCCACTGTCGTTACTGCCATAATCGTCGGGTGGTTGATTGACCGGTGGAATGCTATCCAATTACTACCTTTTTACTTGCTGCCGTTGGGTTTGGGGCTGATCGTGCTGGCTTGGTTAGATAGTCCGTGGGTGGCTTTATTTTATATGGTAGCGGCAGGTTTTACGGCGGGCAGTGCTTCGGTGCTAACCAATGCTATGTGGGCCGAGCTTTACGGGGTAGCCTCTCTGGGAACCATTCGCTCTATGGCTAGTGCTCTGATGGTATTTTCCAGTGCGTTGTCGCCCGTTCTCTTAGGGCTGATGCTGGATGCCGGTCTTTCCATGACAACGCTTATCTTTCTTTGTCTGGCCGTGTGTTTGATCGCCATTATTCCCCTGGTAATCCTGGTTCGTTTACCGCAAAAGGAAGTGACCGTTAGCGGTTAGAATGAGTATTCGTTGATCATTCGGTAAAATAGCTGGGTTAGTTTTGGCTCAGCTTCATTAGCAACCCGGATGATTTCTTCTACGCTGACTGGTTCCAGGTTATCAGGGTCGCCCAGATCAGTGATGATGGAAGTGGCAAAAACTTTCATTCCCTGATGCTTCGCTACAATTACTTCCGGCACGGTTGACATCCCCACCAGGTCGCCACCAATTTTTCGGAGAAAACGGTACTCTGCCCGCGTTTCCAGGTTAGGCCCGGTTACGGCTACATAAACTCCTTTATGAATCCGGTAGCCTTCTTCTTTGGCGATCTGCCAGGCCGTATGAATCATTTCATCATCGTACGGGTCACTCATATCAGGAAAGCGAGGTCCGAACTCACTCATGTTGGGCCCGGTCAGTGGATTAGCTGTTTGTAAGTTAATATGATCACCAATCAGCACCAGGTCCCCCTTTTCGTAGGATAAATTCATGGCACCCGAGGCCCCGGAGAGGTAAAGCGTGCGAATACCCAATAAGTGCATTAGGCGAATGGGGTACGTAATCTGCTGCATAGTATAACCTTCATAAAAATGAAAGCGGCCCTGCATGGCTAAGACTTTCTTGGTACCCAAGGTGCCGTAGATCAACTTCCCTTCGTGCGTTTCTACCGTGCTGACGGGAAAGTGGGGAATATCAGAATACGATATGGTGTGTTCAGCTTCAATTTGCTGGGCAAGCCGCCCCAGGCCGGTACCTAATACGATGCCAGCATCGGGCGCCTGAGTGATATATTGAGATACAAAATCGAGTGTTTCCTGCAACTGCTGATTCATGGTTGTGTAATTTGAGGTAAGTTATTAAGAAGTCCCCAGGATTTACCCGGCTGGGCTAAAATTGTTTTTAGAGAAGAGTATCTGCTCATCTAAGTCAGGCCAGTTGCCCGCTGTTCTTACCGGGATAAATTCGGCAAATAGCTCTTCTTTGTACCACCCCAGGGCTTTGGTTTTTTTAATCATTTCCCGGTGCTTGGCACTCTGGTACGCATACGCCACCATGGCTTCCCGGCTCTTCCACACACTAAAGGTAGCTTGCTGTAACAATGGGATTTCCCCAATGCCTTTAGAAAAAAGTAATCCGGCCTGATGATATTCCAAACGGCGGCTGACAACCGGTACATGTTGCCAAAAGCTAAGTAGTTTACTGGGATAAATTGTTGCTCGGGTAAGCACGGCTACCGGTCCGTCAGAAGCCGCTTCGGCTATTACTGGAAAAGGCTGAGAGCCCTCCCAACTGCCTTTTACCTGCGTAGGTTCAAGGAAAACTGTCCAATAACGTGTTGAGCGCGTTAATGCTTGTTGGCTGAATGGGTGATTGTTGAAAAACTGATCAGCATCGGAACTACTTTCCCAAACTGCTAGAAAGGCATACGTGGTTAAGTCAGGAACAATACTGAAGCCATTACCGCCACCACTGCCTAACAATTTAAAGAAATTGAGGCCGTGTACCGATTTTAAAGAGCCTTTCGCACTCTGCATTTGTCGTAAGGCCCACCAGCAATCCCCAATTCCTCTGAATTTTAAAAATGTGATGCTGGTAAGCGGATGATGGTTGCTTATCAAAGGATGTGTAGCCTAAAGTCAAAAAAATAGCGGTATCGTAGTGGTACCGCTCGTTATAAACTGGCAGATATGCCAACTGTTTAGAAGTTGCTCAAGGATTTATCAATAATATCGCAACACTCATGCAGCTGTTCTTCGGTAATAACCAGGGGCGGGGCAAAGCGAATAATATTGCCATGCGTGGGCTTGGCAAGCAAACCATTTTCTTTCAGTTGCAGGCAGATGTTCCAGGCAGTATCACTGTCTTCATCATCGTTAATAACAATCGCATTAAGCAAGCCTTTCCCCCGAACCAGGCTCATAAGCTCATATTTTTCAACTAGTTGGTTCATCCGGTCGCGAAAGATCTTTCCTAGACGGTCGGCTTTTTCAGCTAGCTTTTCTTCAGCTACTACATTTAGCGCGGCCATGGCCACCTCACAGGCTAAAGGGTTACCACCAAACGTAGATCCATGCTCTCCTGGTTTAATCGTTAGCATCACTTCGTCATCGGCTAACACCGCAGATACCGGAAATACTCCTCCGGAAAGAGCTTTACCCAGAATAAGGATGTCAGGGCGGAACTCTTCGTGTTGGCAGGCGTACAATTTTCCCGTGCGGGCAATGCCAGTTTGAACTTCATCAGCTATAAAAAGGACGTTGTGCTGCTGGCAAAGCTTATAGGCTTGTTTCAGATAACCCTCATCAGGTACTACCACACCGGCTTCGCCCTGAATAGGTTCTACCATAAAGCCGGCTACATTTGGGTCTTCTAAGGCCTTGGTAAGAGCATTCAGATCATTATAAGGAATCAGCTCATACCCCGGCATAAAAGGCCCGAAGCCCAGTGTGCTTAGCGGATCGGTTGAAGATGAGATAGCCCCGAGCGTCCGCCCCCAGAAGTTGCCTTCAACAAAAATGATTTTGGCTTGGTTTTGCGGCACGCCTTTTACGGTATACGCCCATTTGCGGCAGAGCTTGACGGCAGTTTCACCTCCTTCAACGCCCGTATTCATCGGTAATACCCGGTCAAAACCAAAAAGCTCAGTGATGAATTTTTCATACCGACCTAGTACATCATTGTAAAAGGCGCGGGAAGTCAGTGTAAGCCGCTGGGCTTGTTGGGTAAGTGCCTGAACAATCTTGGGGTGGCAATGCCCTTGATTTACCGCGCTGTAAGCAGACAGAAAATCATAGTATCGTTTCCCTTCCACATCCCACACGTGCACTCCTTCGCCCCGAGATAGTACTACGGGTAACGGATGATAGTTGTGGGCACCATACTCGTTTTCCAACGCCATAGCTTGCTTACTGCTCAATATCGTTTCTATCATAGTAGTGTTGTTTGTAATGGGCTGAATCCTAAATTTCAAAGTTAGTAAGAATTGTGCAAATCAATTTAGGCTGACGATGAAAAGGGGGGGGGGTATAAAAGACAGACCTGGGGTAAACCGGAGAGTGCGAATACAATGAAGGATTATGCTCTTTACGGAACAGAATTGCAACAAATTAGGTTATGATACCCAAGTAAGGTTGCAAAGACCTTATTTTCTTCTTTTATCCAAGTAATTGGTAGAAAAACAAAATGACAATTTTTGTTTCTAAAGAAGAATTTGTGATATTTGCAACCCTAATTTAAGAAGACAAGAAATATAATAGCTATGTCAAAGGTTTGTCAGATATCAGGCAAGCGTCCTCAGGTAGGGAACAACGTTTCTAAAGCAAACAACAAAACGAAACGCAAGTTTTATCCTAACCTGCAACGCAAGCGTATGTACCTTCCCGAAGAAGATCGATGGGTTACCATTAAAGTATCCACATCTACTCTCAGGACGATTAACAAAAACGGAATTACGGCGGTATTAAAGGAAGCGCGGGCTAAAGGAACGTCGCAGATTTAAGCACCGATATCCAATAATAGATAAAGTTCATATATTATGGCTAAAAAAGGAAAAGGGAACCGCATTCAGGTGATTATGGAGTGCACTGAGCACAAAACCAGTGGTCAGCCCGGTACTTCACGGTATATCACTACCAAAAACCGTAAGAATACCCCGGAGCGCATGGAGCGCAAAAAATACAATCCCATTTTAAAGAAATATACTGTTCATCGAGAAATTAAATAATCATGGCTAAGAAAACAGTTGCAACACTACGTACTAATACTGGTAAAGGCTTTGCTAAGGTTATCAAAGCAGTAAAATCTGATAAAACAGGTGCTTATACCTTCCGGGAAGAAATGGTACCAGTTGATAATGTGAAGGAATACTTCAAAAAGTAATCTGCTACTTTTCTTCTTAGATAAAGTTATTGAGCCCGTTAAGGGCTTTTTTTGTATATTTTCACGAACATACCTACCAACTGTACTATGGCAATATTTGGGTTATTCTCAAAAGAGAAAAAAGAATCACTCGATAAAGGGTTAGAAAAATCGAAGCAAAGCTTTTTCGAGAAAATGGGAAAAGCCATTGCCGGGAAATCTACTGTAGATGAAGAGGTGCTAGACGAACTGGAACAAGTCCTTGTCACCAGTGACGTGGGGGTAGATACTATGGTGAAAATCATTGACCGCATCGAAGACCGGGTAGCGCGGGATAAATACCTGAACACTTCCGAACTAGACCGGATTCTGCGCGAAGAGATTGCTGCGTTACTCACCGAAGCGGAGGATTCTGATACTACCCACCAAGCAGCAGATTTTTCTATTCCTGAGAATCACCAGCCTCATGTGGTGCTGGTCGTGGGCGTGAATGGGGTGGGGAAAACCACAACCATTGGTAAACTAGCCCATCAGTTTAAGAATAAAGGTAAAAAAGTCCTTCTTGGTGCAGCCGACACCTTCCGGGCCGCCGCAGTTGATCAGTTAAAGCTATGGGGCGAGCGGGTTGATGTGCCCGTTGTTTCTCATGGAATGAATACTGATCCGGCTTCTGTTGCTTTTGACGCAGTGAAGCAGGGGGTTGAACAGAAAGTGGACTTGGTAATTATTGATACTGCCGGACGTCTGCATAATAAAATCAATCTGATGAATGAGTTGGCGAAGATCAAACGCGTTATACAGAAGTTTGTGCCGGAGGCTCCTCATGAAGTGCTCTTGGTATTGGATGGAAGTACCGGGCAGAATGCTTTTATCCAGGCACGCGAATTTACCAAGGCCACTGAGGTAACGGCATTGGCTATTACCAAACTGGATGGTACAGCCAAAGGAGGAGTAGTCATTGGAATTTCTGATCAGTTTAAAATTCCGGTGAAGTACATCGGGGTGGGCGAGAAGATGGAAGATCTGCAAGTGTTCAACAAAATGGAGTTTGTGGATTCGCTGTTTAGCAATTCCTGATCAAAAACACCTACTGAACAAAGAATAGTACCGAGGGGACACTGACGGTTAGCCCAACTATACCGCCAATCAGAATATCCAACGGTTTATGAGCGCCCAGGTATAAGCGGGACGACATCACCAGTCCGCTTAAAAGTAAAGCGCCTACCAGTGGTAACACTAAAAAACTCTGAGGATACTTCATGCCTAGTCCAAAAATAAACCCTACCAGTCCGCAACTACTGGCTCCGTAGGCGCTTACCTTTATAAACAGGGTGGAAATGCTTACAATGATAATGATTGCGGTAGTGGCAGCCAGCACCACACTTAACACCGGGTTTACATTAAATTTGTAGACAAACAGAAACGTCACGATTAGATAGAAAATACTGATAAAAAAGAATGGGAGCACTCTTTCCTGGCGGGTAGGCATGGAAATGACCGTCAGGTAATTTACCCGGATGACCAAAAAACGGGAAACCGTGACATACACGATGGGAATCAGAAAGGTAGTCAGAAAAATGGCGAGTAAGAGATAGTTAGCATTCGCTACACTAATGGGTTTAGTAATAATGGGTGCGTAGTAAAAAAGTAAGGCGAATAGGTAGGTAGGCATGAGCAAAGGATGCATAAGCACAGAACATACGGATGCCAGTTTTCTAATCATTAAAGCTCCTTTCTTAGTCTGGCTACGGGAATTTGCAGTTGCTCGCGATATTTTGCGACCGTACGCCGGGCAATGTTGTATCCTTTATCTTTTAGTAATTTCTCTAACTTATCATCAGAGAGGGGCTTTCGCTTGTTTTCATTATCAACCAATTCCTTCAAGTAGTTCTTCACCTCCCGGCTGCTCACATCTTCTCCGGAGTCAGTAGCGATACCCTCTGAAAAGAAATATTTGAGCGGATAGGTTCCATATTCGGTTTGCACCGACTTACTATTGGCTACCCGAGAGACTGTAGAAATATCCATTCCAATTTCATTGGCAATATCTTTCAGAATCATAGGCTTCAGCTTGCTCTCGTCACCTGTCAGGAAAAAATCATACTGATATTTGATGATGGTTTCCATCGTGTTCAGCAAAGTCTGCTGTCGTTGCTTAATAGCATCAATAAACCATTTGGCTGAATCGAGCTTTTGCTTAACAAAGGTGACCGTATCCTTTAGCTTCTTATCCTTCTTATTACTCTTGTCGTAAGCGTGCAGCATGTCAGAATACGATCGGCTAACGCGTAGTTCGGGAGCATTTTTAGAATTTAAAGATAATTCCAGTTTGCCATTATCGTTCACCAGAATAAAGTCCGGAACAACGTACTGGGTTCGGGCGGCTAGGTCAGTGCCCACCCCGCCGGGCTTCGGATTAAGCTTCGTGATAATGTTGATTGCTTCGCGCAGGCTATTTTCGTCAATCCCCAGTTTGCGGCAAATTTTATCGTAATGCTTTTTAGTAAATTCCTTGAAGTTGTCTTCAATAATCTCAATAGCCACACAGGTATACCGATCCTGATCGGGCTTTCGCTCCAGTTGCAGAAGTAGGCATTCCTGCAAATTGCGTGCGCCAATTCCCGGAGGATCAAAGTGCTGAATTTTGCTCAGTAGCTCCTCCAGTTCTTCTACATCAGTATCAATATTTAGTGAGAAGGCCAGATCGTTTACGATAGCTTCAAGCTCCCGACGAATGTATCCATCGCTTTCAATACTACCAATAAGTTGTAAACCAATTTGCTGACGACGATCATCCAATCCTAAAAAGTTGAGCTGGGTAATCAGTAGCTCTATTAGAGAGACTGACGTAGGCATGGGCATGTCTTTGTCGTCTTCGTCGTTATAAGACCCATCGCCCTGCATCTTATAACCACTAAATTCGTCCTCTGACAGATAATCCTCAACACTTATTTCCTCGCTATAATCTTCCTGCTCGCTATCAGCAAAATCATCTTCAGTTGTGGCTGGTGCCTCTTCCTCGGCTTCTCTGCCTTCCTCCAGCGCGGGGTTTACTTCTAATTCCTGTTCGATCCGGGCTTCTAACTCAGCCGTAGGTATCTGCAACAGCTTAATAAACTGTATCTGTTGCGGTGATAATCGCTGGCTGAGTGTTTGGTTTAAACCAAGCTTTTGCATGCTATTTCTCCATGATGATGATAAGCCCCTTAGTGAGGCGTAAATTTATGATATTATCGCAAATCTTTGTTAAAAAGACCAAAATATCGTTGTTTTACAGCCGGTTTTACTACATCCGTAAGGTATTAACTAACATTGCAGCGGGGTAGTTCTGGCATTCAACTAAAGGATAATCTTTGTTAGCTACTATGCGAAATTTGCGTTGGAAAATCAAGCGATTACTGGAAGAAGGAAATATAGACCAATCTGTGGTGGTGAAGGGATGGGTGCGAACCAAGCGAGGTAGTAAGAATGTTAGCTTTATCGCGCTTAATGATGGTTCTACCATTCATAACCTGCAAATAGTGGCTGATCCTGAAAAGATCACTGAGAATATCTTACGGCGCATTCATACCGGTGCCTGCTTGTCAGTTGATGGAATAGTGGTGGCCTCTCAAGGGCAGGGGCAGCGGATTGAGTTACAGGCAGAATCTATTGAAGTACTGGGTGAGGCTGATCCGGAAAGTTATCCGTTGCAGCCTAAAAAACATTCTTTTGAGTTTTTACGAGAGATTGCGCACCTGCGACCCCGGACATCTACGTTCAGTGCGGTATACCGTTTGCGGCACGCCATGACTTTTGCCATCCATCAGTTTTTTAACGAGCGAGGGTTCTTTTGCCTGCATTCACCGATTATAACCGGCTCTGATGCCGAAGGAGCCGGAGAAATGTTTCGGGTTACTACCCTGGATGATAAAAAGCCACCCCTTAATGAAGAGGGCGAAGTTGATTATCGGCAGGATTTCTTTGGAAAGGAAACTAACCTAACCGTATCGGGGCAGTTAGAAGCCGAGTTAGGTGCAATGGCCCTTTCAGAAGTATATACTTTCGGGCCTACCTTCCGGGCAGAAAACTCAAACACCTCCCGCCACCTGGCCGAATTCTGGATGATTGAACCGGAAATGGCTTTTTACGAGCTGGAGGATAATATGGATCTGGCTGAAGAATTTCTGAAATACCTGGTTCAATACGCCTTAGATAATTGTGCGGACGATCTGGCTTTTCTGAACCAACGGCTGCTGGATGACGAAAAAAACAAAAAGAAAGAAGAACGCAGCGAGATGTCGTTGATGGAGCGGCTCCAATTCATTGTTGAAAACGATTTTGAGCGCATCACTTATACGGAAGCTATTGATATTCTGCGCAATTCTAAGCCCAATAAAAAGAAGAAGTTCCAGTTCTTGATTGATGAATGGGGGGCTGACCTCCAGTCGGAGCATGAGCGGTTTCTGGTAGAGAAGCATTTTAAGAAACCGGTCATCCTTTATAATTACCCAAAACAGATCAAAGCTTTCTACATGCGGCAAAATGGCGATGAAACCGTAGCCGCAATGGACGTTTTGTTCCCGGGAATAGGGGAGATTATTGGAGGTTCTCAGCGTGAGGAACGTTTGGAGGAGTTACAGCAACGTATGGCGGAGATGGGAATACCCGAGAAAGAAATGTGGTGGTACCTGGAAACTCGCAAGTTTGGCACTGCTCCGCACAGTGGCTTTGGCATTGGCTTTGAACGACTTATGATGTTTGTCACCGGTATGCAGAACATCCGTGATGTTATTCCATTCCCCCGAACCCCACAAAATGCTGAGTTCTAGGGGGAGTAAAGCTACTTCACTCTCATTGTAAATAACTCTCGTGCTTACCAGAATAGTCAATTCCTGAGCTATATGCCTAAACCTTCGGAAGTCATTGCTTCGTACTTTCCGCATCAACCTACCGAAGGGCAGCAAAAATTATTTTCTCTCTTTGACCTGTTTCTGGCCCAGAAGGCCGACCGGAAAACTGCGCTCTTACTAAGGGGATACGCCGGAACCGGTAAAACAACCCTGGTCAGTGCGTTAGTTAAAGCATTACCAACATTCAATCTTAAGCCTTTTCTGCTGGCACCCACTGGGCGCGCTGCCAAGGTGATGGCAAGCTACTCGGAGCGCAATGCCTATACCATTCACAAGATTATCTACCAGCGCACCGCCGATCCTATCTCGGGTCGGTTTCAGTTTTCGCGACGCCGAAACTATCAGAAAAACACCCTCTACGTGGTGGATGAAGCTTCTATGTTGTCTAACGACATGGGTGCCAGCCGGAGCGGGCTGTTGTCGGATTTAATGGATTATGTTTACGAGCAGCCTTCTAACCGGCTTATGCTCATTGGTGATGCAGCGCAGCTGCCCCCCGTAGGCCAAACCTTGAGTCAGGGGTTGAATGCTGAGTTTCTGGGTGGAATGTATAATCTTACAATTTTTGAAACGGAGCTTACCGAGGTTATGCGACAGGAGCAGGGCTCCGGTATCCTGTTAAATGCTACGCAGCTTCGTCAACAGCTTACTAAGGAGGCATTTAGCATACAATTGCAAACAAAAGGTTTTCAGGACGTATACCGGATGGAAGGGCGGCGGCTGGAAGATGGCTTACGTTATGCGTATGATAAATTTGGACGAGAGAATACTGCCGTTATCTGTCGCTCAAACCGGGAAGCGGTGCAGTATAATCGTTACATCCGGCATCAGATTTTCTTTTATGAAAATGAACTGGAAGTTGGTGATTATCTGATGATTGTAAAAAATAATTACTTCTTTACTGAAGAGACTTCCGAGATATCTTTCCTGGCAAATGGGGATTTTGTAGAAATACGGAAGGTCTTTACTATGGAGGATAAATATGGCCTTCGCTATGCCGATCTGGAGTTACAGTTACTAGACTACCCTGACCAGCCGGCTTTTGAAGCTAAGATCATGCTGGATGTTTTGCACTCCCCCAGTGTAGCTCTGGAAGAAGACAAGTACCGGGAACTCTACCAGCAGGTGCTAGAGGAGTACCAGGACCAGGAAACCCGCAAGCAGCAGCAGGAAGCCATCCGGAATGATGCCTATCTGAATGCCCTACAGGTGAAATACGCTTATGCACTCACCTGCCATAAATCGCAGGGGGGGCAGTGGGATGCGGTGTTTGTAGACCAGGGGTACTTGCCTGATGAAAGGTTGACGCCGGAATATCTGCGCTGGCTGTATACGGCTGTTACGCGCGCCAAGCTTGAGCTTTTTCTTATGAATTTCCGGGACGATTTCTTTCAGGAAAGTTGAAAATTAAATACGCCCCGGAAATAAAGTTGAGTTTTTTAATCTACTGAATATCAGTTAATTCCACGTCAAATATGACTGGTTCGAAAGGACGCCAGTTTCGGATATCGTATTCTTCCAGAAAATCTTTGCGAATTGCTTTGGGAATAACCTGCACCCCTCCTTCGAAGCCCAGATCTGAAGGAATGAAGATGCGTGCTTTCTCGCCCTCCTTCATTTCTCGGATCCCTCGTTCAAAGCCAGGGATTACACTGTTAGTGCCAATCGTAAATTCAATGGGTTTGTTGTTTTCAGACTCATCAAACACCTCGCCATCAAGATAGTATCCTTTATAGCTAACTTTTACTCTGTTACCGCTTTTGGGCGCATCACCGTCACCTTCTTCCAGGGTTTGGAAAAAAAGACCGGAAGACGGCTCTTCAACATTGGATAGCTCATGGGCCTGAATATAGCTTTGAATTGAATCACGGTTCATTTCCTTGATATCATCCTCATCTTCCAGCTTCTGAATTTCAACATCTGCAATCAAGATAGCCTCTTTCGGTAATAGCTGACCAAATGAGTAGGTATCAAAGGCATGGTAGGAGGGAATGTAAAATCGGTACTTTTCTCCCTCCCGCATGTAGCCAGTACCAATGTTAATGCCTCGGGGGAAAAATGCATTAGGGGCATTCTGAGCGTGAAAAAAACGAATGGGTGCTGCATCGGCGGTAAGACTATCCAGGGGCTTACCATCCAGGGTTCGTAAAGAATAATGAATGGCAACGATGTCTTCATCATCTACGGCCGAGCCGGAGTCATTTTTTTTCAATTCTTCAAAGAAGATTCCACTGCTGAGACGTTCAGCCTCGATCTGGTTGCTATCCAGGTAATCTTCAATCATCTTGTTCTCTTCCTGAACGCGTTTGTCAAAAGCTGATTCTTCTTGATCCAGGCACCCCGTTAGCAAAATACTTACTGACAGGGTGGCCGATAGGTAGGTTAAAGGACTTTTCATAAATGTGTAAAAGACTTTTTGTTTCTGCTACCTATGACCCTGGGATCCCTTAAATCGTTGGAAGAGTGTTACATTTTTTATGAAAACTGTCTATCTAAGTGAAAAAGCTTACATTTAAGAAATTTTTTAAGGATCGTTTTTTGTTACCGAAAATATGAATCGCTAAAAATGCATATCATGAAGCACGTTTTTGTATTCTTTCTAAGCCTGTTTTTTATTCAATCTGCTTTTGCTCAGGAAACCGCTATTGATGAAAATGCGGATGGTCCTCGGATTAAATTTTCTGAAGACACCAAAGATTTCGGTGATATCACTCAGGGAGATAAAGTGAGCCATACCTTTGAGTTTGAGAACACTGGTAATGAGCCTTTAATACTCTCAAATGTACTTACCACTTGTGGCTGCACGGCTACATCTTGGCCTCGGGAACCTATCACGCCGGGCGAAACCGCTAAAATTGATGTTTCTTTCAACAGCACCGGTAAGATGGGGCGTCAGAATAAAGTGGTTACGGTCGTATCCAATGCTCTGAATGCTCAGGAGCGCGTGAAGCTGATTGCTAATGTTTTGCCTAATAAAGAAGCGCAGTAGCTTGCTAAGTATTTAAAAAAATAATGGCCTCATTCAGCGGATGTTGAATGAGGCCATTATTTTTTTATCGAGGAAACTGTAAGTGCACCCGAGTACCATTTCTACTACTGATTTGAATTGTACCGTTTAGTTGTTGAGAGAGATTAGAGATGAGTTGGAAACCCAATGTCGTACTTCTTTCTAGTTGGAAATTATTCGGTAGCCCAATTCCATTATCAGTGATGGCAATATGCATAGTTTCTTCTTCCGGGTAAGCATTAACATTGATGCAGCTTACTGAAGATACTTCAGTAAAAGCGTATTTGAAGCTATTAGAGAGTAACTCGTTAACAATCAGCCCGCAGGCGATGGCTTTGTCTACATCTAGCGGAATTGAGGCAACTTTTTGATTAATGCGAATCTCCTGAGCTTTGCTACGAAACATAGATTTCACGTTGTTCACTAAGGAGCGAATGTATTCTTTAAGATCAATGGAGGTGTAGTTATCATGCCGGTAGAGCTGCTCGTGAATAATTGAGAGGGTTTTGATCCGGCTAATACTCTCTTGAAACAGGTTGTGAACATATTCCTGGTCTTTCACCTTCTCTGCCTGAAGGTATAATAAGCCCGACATGATATTCATGTTATTTTTTACCCGATGGTGGATCTCCCGGGCATAGGTATCTTTTTCATCAAGTGCCTGAGTTAGCTTTTGTACATCTTTTTTTCGCTGAGTGATGTCATTGACGGTGGCAATCTTAAATCGCTGTCCTTCCTCATCCGTCAGTCGGCCTACAGTAATATAGACGTCCTTCTGGTTCCCCTGTTTGTCTAGTGCTTTCCACTCGCCACTGCTTTCTTCAGTTCGTCCAGCCAAGTATTCTACGTGAAGGGTGGCGGCGTACTTACGAATATTTTCCGGAAGAAGGATGGTAAACGGTTTTCCAATGAGCTCTTGTTCAGAGTAACCGTAGATTGTACAATAGGCTCTGTTCACTTTAACAAATTCCCCTTTGGCATTGGTCACGCAGATTCCGACATCAGCTGTCTCCAGAATCTGGTCCAGCATGTGTTGCTTGTTGAGTTGATTTACCTCTTCCTGGTGAACTTTATAGTTTAATGCCCCATCAATAGATTCTTTGAGGATGGTAAGATCGTACGGTTTATGAATAATGCTATACGGCTGGCAGTCGAGGGCCTGGTGGATGGTATGTTTATCAGTGCTGGCAGTAAGAAAGATCAGTGGCAAAAAGGGAATCCTTTCCTTAATAAGTTTAGCGGTAGCAATGCCATCAATGTCCCCTCTAATTCGGATATCCAAGAAAGCCAGGTCAATAGGATCAGTTTGAACAGATTCAACAGCGTCGTATCCATTATTAACCGTAACCACTTTTTCATATCCCAGATCTCGTAAATACTGTAAAAAAGTCAGTTGCGCTATGGCATCATCTTCAACAATCAGAATAGTCACTTCATCCATAAAAAAAATGTTTTAGAGGGTGGCAGTCGATTAATAGGTAAACCTCCGGGCGATATAAAATTTACCGGAGAAAACCTCAGACGACACGCTTACCACTTTACTAAATCTCTGCTAGTACAATCCCAACGCGATAATTTTAAGCGATCAACCAAGTGAAAAATTGCAAGTTTGCCTATTGCGACTCATTGAAGGTTGCAAACTTGTCATCATAAAAATAAAATATACTTTATTAATACATATTTACGACTGCATAACGGATGAAATCTGATATCGGTATTGATGGATAATAATCAGAATTAGATAAAAAAACATCATTCCGTTCAGATACAGCGCTGGATTCGAAATTATTAAAAATAAAGCGGAGAATAAAAAATAGAGCTAAAACTATTTGCCAATAAGCTTTTTAGCGCATAATGTGCAAAAAATGTAGTTTCCACTTCTCATCTACCTTTATCTACTGGCTTTATTCGGCCTGCGCTAATCTGGTAGTGATCAGAGGATACCTGAATGACATCTCCTGGTTTATATTGAGAAGATGCATCTTTAATTTTAAAAGTGCTAAGCGAATTGTTACTGATAATTGTTAGCTTCTCTCCATTAACAGACAAAACTTCGCCTTCCAGTAAAATGTTAGTCGGGTTGGCTAAAATAGAAGAAGGATTTCCCTGTTGAATAATTTTTCCGTTACTTAAAACGATTACCTCATCTGCCATTTTAGCCACTTCTGCCGGGTCATGGCTCACTAGCAAGGTTGTAGTTTGATAGCGCCGATGAATTTCTATAAGATCATCCTGAAGTTTAGTACGCATACTTTTATCAAGGGCAGCGAAGGGTTCGTCCAGTAGTAATACCTGCGGTTGGCGTACAACAGCCCGGGCTACAGCCACTCTTTGCTGCTGCCCGCCCGAGAGAGATACCGGCTTCTGATGTTCCAGGTTTTGAATATGCATAAGGATGAGCACCTCATCAATAACCTGTTCTTTTTGTCCGGCAGACAGCGCGTATTTCAGATTATCGCGGACACTCATATTAGGGAACAAAGCGTACTCCTGAAACACGTAGCCAATGGAGCGCTTCTGTGGCCGTATGTTAATTTGCTTGGCTGCATCAAACCAGATTTGGTCTTGTACCGAAATAACCCCCTGATCTGGTGTAACTAAGCCAGCAATCATTTTAAGAATACTGGTTTTGCCAGCCCCGGATGGGCCCATAATAGCGAGAACCCCACCTGCAGGCACCGTAAGAGATAGGTCTAATTGAAAAAAATCCTGACCGCCACGTAATGTTTTCTGTAGAGTAGTATTCATTAAATAATGCTTTGAGGACGGCGGTGCTGATACAAATAAACCAAGATAAGCACGGTAAAGGAAAACAACAGTAGCGTAGCCGCATATACGTTGGCATTATCATAGTTCAGCATCTCTACTTCGTTGTAGATAGCAATAGAGGCTACCCGGGTGCGGTCAGGAATGCTGCCACCAATCATCAGAATTACGCCAAACTCCCCAATGGTGTGGGCGAATGTCATGACGGCACCTACCCAGAGCGAATCTTTAACATTGGGTAACAGCACGTGAAGTAAGGTGCTCCAACGCGATTTTCCTAGGGTGTAAGCTGCTTCGCGATAGGTGTCGGGTAGACTTTCCAGAGCAGAGAGCACTGGATTGACCATAAATGGCAGACTAAATATGATGGACCCAATTACCAAGCCCGGAAAGCTGAAGACTAGCCGGGTATTAAACCAATCCTGCCCTAGTTGTCCAAGCCAACCCTCTGGGCGGAGTAACAGTAACAAATAATAACCCAAGACGGTAGGCGGAAGTACCAAAGGTAAGCTGATAAAGGCTTTTAAAAATGGCTTAGAATTTCGAGAATAGAAGTAAACAAAATATACCAGTGGAATGCTTAGCAGAAACAGTATAACTGTAGTAATAGAAGCTAGCTTAGTACTTAACCAAAAGGGTGACCAGGGTATATCCATACTACGGAATTTCGTACCCAAAATTCTGAAAAATCTGTTGTGCTACGGGAGAGATTATAAATTCTAAAAACTGATTTACTGCTTGCTCAGAAGCTTCCGCATTTCTTAGCAATACCAGGCCTTGGGGTAAGGCCTCTGTATCAGGCACTTCTAACCAACTTCCTTTTCCCTTGAGCGGGTCGGTGTGCATGGCAGAATTAGAGGTAAAGGCAGCGTCTACCGTAGCAGTAGCAATGTACTGATTTACCTGACTTACATTTTCACCGTACACGATTTTATCCTGCCATTTCACCCAATTGCCAGTTTTCTCCATCCACTGTTTTGTTTGGTACCCGTAGGGAGCCAGTTCGGGTTGAGCAACGGCAATAGACGAAGCCTGTGCTAGTCCTTCCTCTATTGAGGCGACCTTTTGAGCCTTAGTCCAGAAATAGAGTTTTCCGTTGATTAATACTTTCGGTGGCTGCTGGGCTAAGCCTTCATCAAAGATTTTTTCAGGATACTTCATGTCAGCCGAAATAAAAATATCATAGGGCGCACCATTAACAATCTGGGCCGTAAGCTTTCCGGAAGAAGCTACAATCAGGGTAATATCACTTTGAAAATCTTTCTCGTACCGGGCTTCTATTTGCCTCATCGGAGGTTGAAGATTTGCGGCTACGGCGATGGTTAGTTCTTCTGACTGGGCCAGCAAAGTACATATTGAGCCGAAAAAAGCTAAAAAAGTTAGTTTAAACTGATGCATAAAAGTGGTTAGGTATAGGAGAAAGAAGCGAAGATAGTATTTTCGCTTGCAAAAATCGTAGGTTAGAAAAAAGTTTGGTACGTTTGATTCTTTAAACTAATACCAATACACATGGTTCAATTTCGAGTAGGTAGCGTTCCCGAGCATTTTACCTTACCCTGGCATCTGGCTCAGGAATCCGGCGCTTTTCAGAAACAGGGAGTAGCCATTGACTGGCAGGATTATCCTAATGGCACTGGGGCAATGATGGCTGATCTGCGCGAAGGCAAGCTCGATATTGCGGTGGCTCTTACCGAAGGGGTAGTGGCAGATATTATTCAGCATCAGTCGGGTAAAATTGCCCAGTTATTTGTTACCAGCCCGCTTACTTGGGGTATTCATGTGGCTTCTGGTTCTTCATATCAGCAGGTTGACGAACTTGAAGGAAAAACATTTGCGATCAGTAGGATGGGCTCCGGTTCTCATTTAATGGCTTTTGTCATGGCCAAACAATTAGGCTGGTCGACCGAAGATTTACCCCTGGAAATAGTAGGCGGAATGGATGGTGCCCGAAAGGCATTAGCTTCCGGAGACGCTGATGTATTTATGTGGGAGAAATTCATGACCAAGCCTGTTGTTGATAGTGGCGAGTTCAGACGAGTAGGAGAGTTCGATACTCCCTGGCCCTGCTTTGCCGTAGTTGTACGAAATGAAACGCTGGCGGATCATTCTGTGGAAGTAGAAACCCTGTTAGAAGTAGTACAAAAGTCAGCACTTGATTTTATGGAGTTGCCAGACGCTAGTCAATTGGTTGCGCAACGCTATCATTTAAATATTGAAGATGCTCAGGAGTGGTTTGAGCGAACGAAATGGGCCACTGACTTTGCCATCGAGGCAGATACTTTACGTCTGGTGATGGACTCTTTGGTTGAGTGCAAAGTCATTAATAGCAAACTTGAACCCTCTCAGCTTTGCAGTAAACTAGCCCAGTTAAAATAGTAAGCAACTGGATATAATTACTTTACCCATAAAGATATTTTGTAGGTTTCTGATTATCAGTCGCTTATTACTGGCCTGTCCTTACAATGTAGCAGTATGGGTTTTACTTTGTATTATTCGGCCTGAAGAAATTCAGAAGAGGAAGGGGGTGATGAAGTAGGGGAGGTAAATACTACTCAAGGGCGAATGGTGGGCTGAAGGGAAAGCTTTTTATAGAGCCGGTAAACGTTTCGGTGAGTTTTTTTATGGAAATCGTAATCAATCTGATCCATAATACGGCGAACTAACAAAAGACCTACGCCACCCTTCCGCTTATCTTTAATGATCTGATTGATACAAGGCTCCTTGTATTGCTTAAAGTTGAACCCTTTACCGTAGTCAAAAATCTCAAAAGTAATGCCCGCCTCTTCATCTATTACAATTCTTAGCTCAAGGCTATGCTTAGGGTTGCACTGATGAGAATGAATCATCAGGTTAGAACAAACTTCATCTACAGCAAGCACCAATTGGTGCATCTCAATGTCAGTAATGGTATAGTTACCTAGCGTGTTCCGCACAAAGTTGCGTACACTTTGTAGCTGATCTTTACAACACGGTACTTTGTAACTATAATTCATTGGACAGTGTCTTTGCTTGTTCTTCGGTATCTACAATGGTTAGTAACTGATGTAATCCTAAAATTTCAAACACTTTGTAGACTTTCTCACTCATATGATATAATACCATTTTCTTCTGCGTAGCTTCAAGTTCCTGTATATAAGACATGAAGACCCCTAAGCCGGCTGATGATATGTAGTTAAGCTTCTGGCAGTTTACCAAAATGGTTTTTACGTCGGCATTTACCGCGTTTTGTAATGCTTCATCCAGATAAATTGAGGAACTGGCATCTACTTCTCCGTCAATTTCAATTAGGCACCAATCGCCCTCAAACTCAGTACTTACATCTACCATATCTGTTCTATTATACGCTTAGTTGTTATGAAGGTTCTTTTACTTATTTAAACTTAATGATTAATGCTGTGTAATCGTCATCTAAGGGGCGATGGTTACAAAAGGCATATAGTTCTTCTATAAGGTTTTTTTGCAAAATTTTAGGAGACTGCTCCGGGCTTTTTTCAATGACTTCTCGTAGCCGGTCAAAACCAAATTCTTCGGATTGCTCATTGGTAGCTTCGGTAATTCCATCAGTATATAGTACCACAATATCCCCAGAGTCATACGCTCTTTCGTTTACCTCTATGTATTGATTGAATTTGTTATTCCGTATTATTCCTAGCCCTAAGCCTCTGATTTCCAGGTATGATGCGGCTTTCTTCTTGGCATCATAATACAGCGTAGGTGTATGTCCGGCCCTGGCAAAACTGATGGTGCGTTTCTGAGTATCTACCACGAAAAACGAGGCAGTGATAAAGGAAGTTTTTTCCATGCAGCGCCCTAGTGCACCGTTAGCATAAGCCAGAAATGTATCTGGAGGAAGGTCTAACTGGGCTAGGCTATGGAAAACCCCTTTCATCTGTGACATGTTAAATGCCGCGGAAGTACCTTTCCCAGAAACATCACCGATAATAATAATAAATTTGTGGTCATTAATCTGATATTGGTCGTAGTAATCACCTCCTACCTGATCGGCGGCTTCAGAGAACGCAGCGACATCAAATGCATCATTAGAAATTGGTTTGTTCGGTAATAAGCTGCGATGTACCCGGTTAGCAATTTTTAGTTCTTCCTGGTAGCGTTCATTCACCAACGTTTCATTAAGTAGCTGAAAATTCTCTACTGATATTGAAGCTTGGCTGGCAAAAGTTGTGATGATACTTACCATCTCTTTATTGAAACCGTCACTCACTTCCTTCAATAACACTAGGGTTCCTACAATATTATTTTTTACTATCAGCGGAATCCAAAGTACCGAACGGTACTCAGGAAGTTTTAAAATCCGGTGCTTTCTTCGCCGTTGCTCGAAGTCTTGCTTTTGCAGGCGGGGGCGAGGAAGAGGGTTGATAATTTCCGGTTGATCCGTATTAGCCTGAAGGCGCTTTTTGAATATCTCTACCCGTTCTTTTGTAATATGCCGAGTAAGCAAATGCACCGTACTGTCATTCACTGTTTCAATCCATCCGGCGTCGGCGTATACCGCTTTAACGGCACTTTCCAGCAAAATATCGTAAACCTGCCCCGTATCATAGCCAGACTGGGATGATTGGCTTAATCGCTGAAAGTTGATGATTTCTTCTAGCTTCTGCTCAAATACTGAAGACGTAGGAAGATTGAAAATGATGACTAATAGCGAAAAAATGCTGTATATAAGGGTAAAACCCAGTGCAGCAAGTATGAATGGGTTAAGTATTAGAATGGCTAATTCCGGCGGCAGTCGGTCCTGAAAATCACCAGAGTCATCAAGTATATTATAGAGATCTATGCCATAGTAAATAATGAAAATGGCGATGGCCAGCATGATAGTGATACTTTTCCATTTCTGACGGAAGTCCAGGTAAGCAACCCACTTGAGATTGGCTGATAGCACAATGCCCAGAATGAGTAGAGGAACCAGTACAAATAGAAAAAGATTATAATTGCTCTGGGCTGGCAGAAAAGTATATGCAGTACTAATCAGCAACCCATACTCAAATATGCGCCACATCATAATCAGCCGCTTAGATTTCTGGTACAGTATCAGTTGCTTCCATACCATAAGAGTGGAGATGATAAAAGCAACAAACAGCCCGAATCGGATATGGAAGAAAAAGTTATAGAGTAGAGGATTTAAAGAAAGCGGGCTGTTTCCCAACAGCATGTAAAACAACTTAATGGTAAGGGAAACAATGGTAGCCAGCAAGCCCGTTGCAAAAACCCTCCACAGCAGGTCAATAAAGTTCACTCGCTCTGCCCGACCCGTAATAAAGCGGTAGTAGATAAATACCGATACTAAAAAAAGGCACAGAAAGATTGACCGCAACTCATGGGTTACTCCGGAAGCAATTTGATGCGAGTGGGCAAACTGCATAATCAGATTGCCCACCACCAACGCAATCCAGCTGGTAATGCCCAGGAACAGTGACAGACGAATTACATTTTTATGTATGCGCAATCGAACCATAGTAATGAGGGCAACATTCTGTATTATTGTCAGATACGAGTTTGACGATTGCCCCTAAGTGTGCAAAACTAACATAAATTTTGTAACAAGGGCATAATACAGCAGACCACTAGTAGTAACCAGACGCGAGTGGCTTACATTTTATGTAAAAAGAAAAGTGACTGGATATGACTGATCAGGGGCTGTAATTAGGAGCTTCCCGGGTGATTTGGATATCATGAGGGTGGCTTTCTCGTACGCCCGCAGCAGTGATCTTAACAAATTTAGCTTGCTGAAGGGCCGGTATGTCAACCGCACCACAATAACCCATGCCGGAGCGCAGCCCGCCAATCATCTGATACAACACCTCCTCAACTAGCCCTTTGTATGGAACTCGCCCGACGATTCCCTCCGGAACCAGCTTTTTGATATCATCTTCGGCATCCTGGAAATATCGGTCTTTGGAACCTTCTTCCATCGCTTCAATTGACCCCATGCCTCGGTATGATTTAAATTTCCGGCCTTCGTAGAGAATCACCTCACCGGGTGCTTCATCAGTGCCAGCCAGAAGCGAACCAATCATTACGCAGTTAGCTCCTGCTACAAGAGCCTTTACAACATCTCCCGAGAAGCGAATGCCTCCGTCGGCTATTATAGGGATGCCCGAGTCCTTCACCGCTTGCGATGCCTCATAAACTGCCGATAATTGAGGGACTCCAACCCCGGCAATAATCCGCGTAGTACAGATACTGCCTGGTCCAACTCCTACTTTAATGGCGTCGGCGCCGGTTTTCACTAGGGCTTTGGCACCTTCAGCCGTGGCAATATTTCCTACTACTACATCCAGTTCCGGATATTTACGCTTAACAGTAAGGCAAGCATCAATCACCCCTTTAGAGTGCCCATGAGCGGTATCAACACTAATAATGTCAACGCCTGCGTTTTTAAGCATTTCTACCCTCTCCAGAATATCAGGGGTAACACCCACCGCAGCTCCTACTCTTAACCGGCCAAACTCGTCTTTGCAGGCATTAGGTCGGTCTTTGTTTTTCAGAATATCCTTATAGGTAATCAGTCCGGTGAGCCTTCCCTGGTTATCTACAATAGGGAGTTTCTCAATTTTATATTCCTGAAGGATGTCTTCGGCTTTTTCGAGACCAATCCCCAGTTCAGCCGTTACCAGATTATCGCGAGTCATTACTTCCTGAACGGGCTGGGTAGGTTCTTTTAAGAATCTCAGGTCTCGGTTGGTGATAATTCCGATGAGCTTCCCGCTCGAGTCTACCACCGGAATGCCACCGATCTTGTTTTCTCGCATGATGGTCCGGGCATCGGCTACGGTGGCTTCTGCATCCAGCGTGATGGGGTCCAGAATCATTCCGCTTTGCGACCGTTTTACCTTGCGCACCTGCTGGGCCTGAGCCTCAATGGGCATGTTTTTATGTATGAATCCCAAACCGCCAGCCAGCGCCATAGCAATAGCCAGATCTGATTCGGTTACGGTATCCATTGCCGCAGAAACCAGCGGAATATTGAGCCGAATGTTGCGGGTAAGGTAGGTAGAAGCTTCAGTTTCTCTGGGAAGAATTTCGGAATAATTCGGTACGAGCAGGACATCGTCGTATGTGAGAGCCTCGTACAAAAATTTTTCAGCGTGATTCGTCATAGCAAATAATCAAATGTTATTTGCCAGTCAAAGATACTTACATTCCTCAAAAGAAAAAAAGAAGTATTCTTAATATTTCCAATTTGCCCAGTTAGGAACAAATAGTGAGGCAGGCTGTTTTATAGAGGAACATTTCAATTATTTTTTAAACTTTAATATGCCAACACAGAAAATTCGCAAACAAGCAACCAATGAAGAAGAAACTCAACGAAGTCAGAGCCGACTGATATTTATTATTAGTGGGGGGATTTTACTGGCTCTGGTCTTATGTTACTTTTTTGTAAATGACTTTAAACAATTTGTTGATGAGGCTATCCGGATACTTACCAGTGATGATCAGGAAGAAATAAAAAACTGGGTTAGTGGGTTTGGTTTCTGGGGTCCGGTGTTCATCATTGGCGCAATGACCGCCCAGATGTTTCTAATTATTATCCCGTCGGTAGTGCTAATGGTGGTGTCCGCATTAGCGTATGGTCCCTGGTGGGGTTCTGTTATCTCATATGTGGCGGTAGTAGTAGCGGCTACTATTGCTTATTTTATTGGAGTGCATGCTAACAACGCATTTATAGATAAGCTCATCGGTGAGAAAAACGAAAAGAAAGTAGAAAGCTATATTCAGAAATACGGGTCTTGGGCTATTGTACTATTCCGACTGTCGCCCTTCCTCTCCAATGATGCCATCAGTTTTGTGGCGGGTATTGGGCATATGCGTTTCCTTAAGTTTATTGTAGCTACTTCTGCCGGGATTATTCCTTTGATAGGTATGATCGCCTTTCTGGGTAAAAATACTGACCGTTTACAGACCGGCATGCTCTGGATTTCAGCTGCTACTCTGGTAGGTTTTGTCATTTATTTTCTCATCAAACGACAAAAGAAAAAGACTACATAGAGGGGGAATAGGGGTTAGTGAGGTAATTCTGAAAACCGAAGTGAATTCCTGTAAAAAAACATATGAACGGGACTGCCCGAAGAAAAAAGTTTATTTACCGGCGAAATTCACAGCTCGAACACCTCATTGTTTGGAATTTACGTTCAGTCATAAGTAATTGCTCAAAATTTTTACGATGCCAAAACTTTTTAAAGGAACATACACCGCAGTCATTACCCCATTCACCTCAGCAAATAAAATTGACTGGGATGCCTTCGAACGTATTATAGAACACCAAATTGCCAGTGGCATCACCGGGCTTGTTTTTGTAGGAACAACCGGCGAAAGTCCCACCTTAACACACGACGAGCACCGGGAGATTCTTCGCTGGTCGGTACAGGTTGTTAACAAACGTTGCCAGGTAATTCACGGTACCGGCTCTAATAATACAAAGGAAACCATAGAGCTTTCGGCAGTAGCCGCCGATGCTGGTGCTGACGGGCAACTGGTGATTAACCCGTATTATAATAAACCTACCCAGGAAGGATTATATCGCCATTTTTCAGCAGTAGCTCATGCGACAAACCTTCCCATTATCATTTATAACATCAAAGGGCGTACGGCAACTAATCTGGAAACAGATACTTTATTACGTTTGCTGGAGCATGAAACTATTGTTGGAGTTAAAGAAGCCAGTGGTGATTTAGCTCAGATTATGGATGTAGTGCGAAAAACTCCCGAAGACTTCTGCGTACTTTCCGGTGACGATGCCCTTACGCTACCCATTCTGGCATGTGGAGGAGACGGTGTGATTTCAGTCGTTTCTAATTGTGTGCCTGGCGCCTTTCGTCGCAGTATCCAGAGCTGCCTGGATGGGCATTTTGAAGCCGGACGCCAGCAGTTTTACGGGCTAATGGATCTAATGCGGATTACCATGATGGAAACAAATCCGATTCCTATCAAAATAATCATGCATAAGCTTGGCTATTGTACCGACCATCTACGATTGCCCCTATGCGAACCCACTGAAAATACGCTCGAGGCGATTACCAACATCATTGGAACAATTAAGCAATTGGAGCTTAACTAATACCTGTTTACTATACGAATCTATGAAATCAGTACAGCAAAGGTCAGTCGTTCGATGGGGTTTGTATTTGGCTTTGCTGACTAGCGCTGCCTGTAAAAGTGCTAATGTAGGTACTGCGAAAGAGGACTTTCAGGAATTTTACCAACGCTTTCTGACTGATAGCTTGTTCCAGATGGAAAGGGTGCAGTTTCCGTTGCCTGGTGAGAGAGTGAGTGCTGACGGAGAAGATACCGACTATCAGTGGACAAAGGATGAGTGGATTATGTTAAAAGAGTTTGATCTTGACTCCACTCAGTTTAAGCGCGACTTGCAGGTGACAGATACCCTGGTTACCGATGAGATTTATACTCCCGGTGCCGGCTTCTATTTTAAGATGGTGTACGAGCCAATTAAGAGAAAATGGTATTTGGTTTATTTGGTGGATCAATCTTTGTGAGAGAGGAGTTAATATAGACGTAACATTGCAGAAAGGCGTATCGTTGAAAAAATAGCCTTTATACACTATTACCATTGCTCATGGAAGATCAAGCATTGTCGGAAGAGCTTCTTAAAAAACTGGAGAAACTTGCCGTCAAATACGAAAAAAGCGATCAGAAGCTTTCCGATTATATTGAGGGAATGATTCATACTCGCTACCTTACTTATTGGGATTATGTTCAGCTAGAGACGTTGCTTAGCTTACAACGCCCCAAGACGGATTTCAAAGATGAGATGATCTTTGTCACCTATCACCAGATCACGGAACTTTACTTTAAGCTGATTTTGTGGGAGTTAGAGCAACTGAATGATGGTTCGGTAACAGAAGCTAAAGTTTTCCTGGATAAGGTTCAGCGGCTCAATCGTTACTTCAACCAGCTTGAGAGCTCCTTTACTGTTATGACAGAAGGTATGGAGCACCAACAATTTGCTGAGTTTCGTATGGCGCTTATGCCTTCCAGTGGGTTTCAGTCGGTACAGTATCGCCTGATTGAAATATTCTCTACCGATGCTATTAATCTGGTGCACCCTGACCATGTGCTTTGGTTATCACCCGACAGTTCGGTGCGAGAATATTTAGAGCGGCTTTACTGGAAAGCTGGCTCAAGAGATACCAAGACGGGTAAAAAAACACTAACACTTCGGCAGTTTGAGGAAGAGTATGATGAAATGCTGCTGGAAAAAATAGAAACTGCCCATACCCAAAATCTTCGCCTACAGATGCAGTCCTTCATTCAACCCGAAGAGCCCTTACATCAGGAAATTGCAGATGCCCTGCGGACTTATGATCAACTCGCTAATGTATTCTGGCCACTGGCGCACTTCCGGGCTGCCGTACGCTATTTAGTGAATGGGAAAGATGCTAAGCCCGCTACTGGCGGAACAAACTGGCGCAAATACCTGCCACCTCGTTATCAGCGTATCATTTTCTTTCCTGAACTCTGGACTGACGAAGAGAAAGACAATTGGGGTAAATCATGGGTTATGGAAAATATACCCGAAGAACTGGTGCGGGAGTAAGATCCGAGACACACCTTGACAATACTCCCCTCTTGGCAAATCAACTAATTTTTTGCTCGGTGATAAAGTCTTGCCGGGCAGTACAATACCCAAACCTATGCAACTTACGCTTTATCAGGTAGATGCTTTTACCCAAAAAATATTTGGCGGAAACCCGGCGGCGGTCTGCCCACTAGACGACTGGTTGCCTGATGAACTAATGCAAGCCATTGCTGCCGAAAATAACTTGGCTGAAACTGCATTCTTTGTTCCGCAAGCTGATCAATTCGGATTACGCTGGTTTACGCCTACGGTTGAAGTAGATTTATGTGGGCATGCTACTTTAGCTACTGCGCACATACTATATACCGAATTGCAATATGATCTGCCAAATATTGGTTTTAATACCCGAAGCGGCTTATTATCCGTTAGTGAGCACGCCTCGGGTTATGTAATGAACTTTCCGGCGGACTCTATAACCCCTATTCAAACCCCACCGGAAATTGCAGAGGGTCTCCAGTTAACATCGGCGGAAACATATCGAGGTAAAACTGATTATCTGGTGGTGATTGATTCTCAAGATCAACTTGAAGCCCTCCAGCCCGATTTTAGAGTATTATCAAAAGGCGATGTCCGAGGTACTATTGTTACGGCACCGGGGAAGAATGTAGATTTTGTATCACGATGTTTTTTTCCTCAATCCGGTATAGATGAAGATCCGGTCACCGGCTCGGCCCACACCACCTTAACTCCCTACTGGGCTCAGCGCCTAGGCAAAAAGCGGTTATCTGCCCAGCAACTTTCCGCTCGAAAAGGAGAGCTGATTTGCACTCATATGGGCGATCGGGTTGAACTGATTGGCAGTGCCGTCACCTATCTGAAGGGGGATATCTGGATATAGATAGGTTTTTGAAAACTAGATTTTTTAGCCCAAAATTGTAACTTGGGCGAAAAAACCATATGCAACGAAGAATTTTCATTAAACAATCTGCCCTAATTACCGGTGGAGTAGGGCTTTTAGGTTATGGCTGCTCCAGTAATACTACCCAAGGTGATAGCGAAGACGGTGAAAATAGTGGTGCAGTAGCCACCTCAGCTACTCCAGAGTCACTATTTAAAATATCGCTGGCTGAGTGGTCATTCCATAACGCTATGTTTAACCCTGCACTGAGCAATGTGCCCTGGCCAGAACGTGATAAATATTATGACTCAAACTATGAATTTATCATCGCTGATAGTAAGCTGAGCAATATGGATTTTCCTCAAAAAGCTGCTGATATGGGCTTTGAAGGGGTAGAATTCGTGAATCAGTTTTTCTATAATAAAGCCGAAGATACCCAGTATCTGGCCGAATTAAAGCGTGCCTGTGAAAACGCTGGTGTTCAAGCTGTTTTAATTATGTGCGATCGGGAAGGAGCATTGGGTGACCCTGATGAAGCCGCTCGAACCAAAGCCGTGGAAAACCATTACAAGTGGGTAGATGCTGCTAAATACCTAGGCTGCCATTCTATTCGGGTAAATGCCCAAAGTGAAGGAAGCTACGAAGAGCAGCAGAAACTGGCTGCTGATGGGCTATCAGGCCTAGGTGAGTATGCTAGCAATGCCGGAATCAATGTGATTGTGGAAAATCACGGTGGGCTTTCCAGCAATGGTGAATGGTTGGCCGGAGTGATGAATATGGTTGGCAAAGATGGAGTGGGTACCCTGCCTGACTTTGGCAACTTCTGTATCAAACGAGTCTATCCTACCCCAGAAAACCCAAATCCCGGTTGTGAAGAGGAATATGACCGCTACAAAGGCGTGGAAGAGCTTATGCCCTATGCAAAATCGGTAAGCGCAAAAACGCACGATTTTAATGAGCAGGGTGAAGAAACTCATACCGATTACGAGAAAATGATGCGTATTGTTCTGGATAATGGATACCGCAGCTTCGTAGGAGTGGAGTATGAAGGAAGCGGCTTAAGCGAAGAGGAAGGCATTATGAAATCTAAACAATTGTTGGAGAAAGTGCGGGAAAAACTAGCTTCTGAGTATCAAACTCAGTCCTAGGTAGAAAAGTCGATTTTATAGTATAGTAAAGCCCGCCCAATATTTATTTGGACGGGCTTTTTATTGATAAGTGTCTGCCTTCGGCATTGATAGATGGATTTGTCAGTAGCGTAATACTAAATTTTTCATGCGCTACAATCCACCACTTACCACCCCTCTAACCTGAAGCGTTTCTATAACAGGCTAATACATTGCTCATACACTCCGCGTATTGATATGAATATTTAATATTAATGGTCGGTTTACCATGTTTAAATTTAACCTTGCTTTGTACATTGTGTAGAAGATAATAATAAAGTCTAAACAGTATGCTGGAATGTGAATAAATGCTTAAGGTTATCAGAGTCAACTAAGTCTTATTACCTATGAAAAGTGTATGTATTAAGCATGTAGGTTTTATAAAATACTTTTACCAAGCCTATGATGTTTACGTCACTTTCCCCTCTTCAAGTACTCCGTACTAACCAGAAAGTGAAAAGCTGAGAAGTCGGTTTTGCTGGATAAGATGTATTACGAATTTAGGTCTACTTTTCTGTAAATAATAGAAGCGTTATGATACAATGCTCTATGCTGTCTGGTGCAATTAATATTTCTAGTGGGGCTTTAACACTATATGTCTAGTCAGGGACACCTCAAAAAATATTAAAATAGTTTAAGCTACTATTCGAGGAATTATAATTGTAAAAGTTGTAAAGGATAACAGCCTTTTAAGTTTACATAAACGCCATACTCTAGGTTTTAGGCTGAATTTCTTTGTATAATATATGGTGTTGCTATGTGGCGAGACTTTCCCGGTTGTAGGTGGTGCCCGCATAATAGTTGATAGTATTATATCCCATATCATACGGGAATCGCCCCTTCATTTCCCGAATTAAGCAGCCTCTGTGAGTATGATTGAAAGAGGTGAGATTTACGGATGCTGCAGCTTAATTATGTGTCAACTAGAGAAGTGCAAATCAGATAGATACATTGTGTGGTGCCTAGGTGTGATCCTAAATAAGGGGGTTAGTTTACAATGTAACTAAAAGCCAGAAGCTAGTTATTAATCATTGGAATGTGGCATTGCGATTGAGCTAAAGCAATGGATTTAATAACATCACATTCACATGGCAGAAGAACAAGCTTACACTATTTTAGTTGTTGATGATTTCGCGAGTATCCGCAAGGTTATCGGAGATACATTGCACCGGTATGGATATAACACGCTTGAGGCACAAAATGGCGAAGACGCACTTAATCAGTTAAGGCAAAATGGCAATAAGATCGACCTGATCATCTCGGACTACAATATGCCTACTATGGATGGGTATAAACTGTTAGAACATGTAAAAGGTGACCCGGCTCTCAAGCAGCATCCCTTTATACTGCTTACATCCGAAGATAACAATGATAAAAAGAAAAAAGCAAAAGAGGTTGGTCTTGATGCCTGGGTTACCAAGCCCTATAAGATCGACAGCTTCATGGCTTTAATCAAATACAATATTACCAAAAGTAAGAAAAATGGCGCAGTATGATGAGATGTTTAGGGAAGAGGCCAATGAGCAGTTAGAAATAGCTGAGCAAGCCCTCTTATCTTATGAGTCAAATCCTAGCCTGGAATATATTGAAGAAGCGTTCAGGGCTCTTCACACATTCAAAGGTGCTGCACACATCTTTTCATTAACGAATTTGGGGGATTTTGCCCACAAGATTGAGTCCATTTTAGATGGCATCCGGCATGGTGTTTTATTTGATGAGCCACGAATCACTGATAAATTACTAACCTACCTGGATCACCTTAAGAAGTTAATGAATGATCCGGATATTGAGGATAAAGCAACCTTGGTCGAAAACAGTAACCTGGTAAGAGAGATTGATACTCTTTCAGCGAAGATATCCGACAAAATCAAGCAGAGTGATCAGAATAAGGAAGAGGCTTTATTAGAGGCTTTTATTGAAGAGGAAGATCAGGTAAATATCAGTACTTACTATTTGACTATACTTCCTCAGATTGAAATTACCACGGAATCGGGTCACCCCGTCTTCAATATACTGGAAGATGTGCAGGAACTTGGTGAGGCCCGATTAAGTATTCAATATCACCCTGAAAATGAAAGCGCCTGTACTCATTGGGATTTATACATTGCCTGTCAGTCTACCAAAGAAGACCTGGAAGCGCAGTTTATGTTCATTGATGATGATGTAACTGTAGCCTGCTATAAGGTAGCCAACTTCAACCTGTTTAAAGAAATGGGGTTTGAAGAGCTACTGAAAGTTCTTGATAAAACCGATGTAGACTCTAGGCTTACCGAAATAACTGCCTACGTTGAATCTCTGAAAGATGCGCTGGTCCCGGAAGAGAGTCAGACGGAAGGTGATGGAAAGAATACTAAAACAACGAGTATACGGGTATCAACTGATAAAATAGATGTGCTTATGAATTTGGTTAGCGAACTGGTGACCGATCAGGCTAGCCTTAATTTGTTATCTTCCCGATATGCTGACCCAGAATTGGAAGGGATGGCGGAAAATATGGATCGTCATATCCGTCAGCTTAGAGACATCGTGTTTGAAATGACATTAGTACCGATTGAGCGGATGATCGGGAAATTCAAAAGAATGGTCAGGGATTGTGCCACGTCGGTGGGAAAAGAAGTGAACTTCAATGTAACCGGTGAGAATACCGAACTTGATAAAACATTCATTGACAGTCTTTCGGACCCTATCATGCATATTTTGAGAAATTCTGTAGACCATGGCATTGAGACTCCCGAAGAGCGTACAGCGAAGGGTAAACCATTAATTGGTACTGTGAATTTAGATGCCTATTACTCCGGCGCTAATGTACACATTGAGATATATGACGATGGCCGAGGGCTTTCTTCGGATGCTATACGAAGTAAAGCCCTAGAAAAAGGACTTATAAAACAAGGAGAAAATTTAAGCGAACAAGAGGTTTACAACCTGATATTCTTACCCGGATTTTCTACCGCTAAAAACGTGACCGAAGTATCCGGAAGGGGAGTAGGCATGGATGTAGTTAAGAAAAATGTAGAATCCATCCGAGGAGAAATTGACATTGAGTCGAAAGAGGGAGTTGGTACAAAGTTTATTATCAAAGTACCTCTAACATTATCAATTATTGATGGCTTGTTGATCAGAGTGGACAAAGCACATTATGTCCTTCCGCTGCAAACCATCAAAAAATGCTATGAGATCAAGTACGAACTGTTAAATAATACCTTTAGCGACCTCCTGGTGCTGGATGATGAGCAAATACCGTTCATCAACCTGCGCGACGAACTGCTCTCGGCTGCCCCTCCCGATATTGAATATACGAATGCTATTGTGGTACAATGTCGCTATAGAAAACTAGTCATTATCGCCGACGAAATCATTGGGGAGTACCAGGCAGTGCTAAAACCGGTAGGTGAATATTATAAAAAACAGGAGTTTGTATCAGGAGCAACCATACTAGGAGATGGGTCAGTAGCCCTGGTTCTTGATGCTGATAAACTAGTAGAACAGAAACTCAAACTTGCAACACCATAATATGGAAACAGAAGTTACCAAGCAGTTAAAATCCTATCTATCGTTTAAACTACACGATGAGCTTTTTGCCCTGGAAGTAGAAAAAGTAGTGGAGATACTTGAGGTACCCAAGATCACCCATATTCCCAAAGCTCCCAAGCATATGAAGGGAGTAATCAATTTAAGAGGTCAGGTTTTGCCCCTTATTGACACCTGTGTCAAATTTGGTCTTTCGCCCATTGAGCCTGATATCAACACCTGTATTATCGTGATTGATCTTGCTATTGCCGATAAAACGATACGCTTTGGAGCCATGGTTACGCAGGTGTTAGAAGTGCTGGAGAAAGAAGACGGCAGTCTGCAACCTTCTCCTAGTATAGAAACAAATTATAACCTGGAATTTATCAAGGGAATACTCCGGTGTGATGAAGACTTTGTAATTGTGCTAAATATAGATAAGACTTTTTCTTTAGAAGAAGCCGAAAATATGGAAAATACCAAAGAAGAGAATACCATTGACCACAATAAATTTGATCATGAGAATTAATACCAATTGTATATGGAAGTTATGTTTGCTGGCTTGCTCAGTAACCATAACATCAAACCTGTTTGCCCAAGGCCAGTTTAGCGTGAGTGCCAATTTCAGAGCCCGGTCGGAGTATCGGGATGGTGCTCGAATTCTGCTAAATGATACCCAGAAGCCGTCGTTTGTGTCATCACAAAGAACCCGTTTGATTACGGATTATCAGTTAGACCAGTTTGAATTCAGATTTGCCATTCAGAATGCCCGAATATGGGGTGTGGATGACGAAAGAGCCAATATCCCAAACCTTAATTTAGCCGAAGGTTACGTTAAATACTACTTCAACGAAGACAAAGATAAATTCAATATCAAAGTAGGAAGGCAGCACCTGGTACTAGATGACGGACGTATTTTTGGAATGAGAAACTGGAATGATATTGCCGTATCGCATGATCTGGCATTGTTAGAGTACAATGACAACGATTGGTCGGTAAAAACGGGTGGCGGCTATAACAACGATAGCAATAAATTTTCAGAAAGTGCCTATGAAGTGAACTACTACAAATATTTGGCGCTGGTGTGGGCCAACAAGCAGATCAATAAAAACCTGGGCGTATCTGTACTCACGTCGGTAGATGGTAATGAGAACCCTGATGATTTTGAAGAGATTTATCCTCGCCTTACTTCGGGTGTCTACGTTAAAGGAGGCAACAAAGGGACTGACTTTGGCGTACAGGCTGCCTTTTATTATCAATACGGTAAAAACCCGACTGGTCTACAGCAAAAAGCCTTTATGTACTCGGTTATTCCAACCTATAAGTTTAATGAAAAGCTCAGAGGGGCCATTGGGTACAACTTTTTCAGTGGAAACGACCAGTTAAGCACCAATACAACCACCAACCGGGCATTCAACAAGCTTTTTGGAGATGGTCACCGCTACTATGGCTATATGGACTACTTTCTGAATATAGAAAGTAACACCAAGGGTGGAGGTATGAAAAATCTATTTGGCAGTCTGTATTTCAGAACCAGCAAAAAATCAGAGTTAGAGCTGTCTTTCCACAACTTTGCGTTCGGAGGCACTTTTATGGACCCCGAAACCTTAGGTGCGGCTACTAATCAGCTTGGAAATGAAATAGATGTACAATACATCCATAAGTTCAATAACTTCTTCAGTGTGCGGGTAGATTATTCCGCCATGTTTGCTCAGCAATCTATGGAGCTGATAAAAGGGGGTAATCACGAAAGACACCAACAATGGGCCACCGTGATGCTTATTGCCAAGCCAGAATTATTCTCCTCAATCAAAAAAGATTAACATAAGAATTTAGTAAATAATGAAAAGATCAAGTTTTACTACGAATCAGCGCATCGTCGGGATTTTTGCCTTTGTATTGCTGATATCGGTTTCGGGTGCGGTGTATAGCACTTTGCAGACTCAAAAGCTGAAAGCTGAAATCGAAAAAATCTATAATGATAACCTCTTAAGTATTGATTACCTGATAGAAGCCGACAGAGATGCCTACCAATCTAGTATTTCTATCGCCCAGGCGCTTTCAAAAACAATCCAAAAAGATCCGGAGAAATTTGAATCGGCCTTGAGTGATATCAAGGAAAATGTAGATCAGGTTCACGAAAGATACAGCCAGTTTTATGATATATCAGCCTTCACCAAGCTGGAAAAATATAACCAGTATGATTCTTATGATGCCACCTTCAGAGAGAAGCATGAAGAACTATCTATCATTACCGACGATATCATTACCCTATTAAAGGACCGTAAGTTCGATCAGGCTACCCAGGTATATTATTCAGACTATCTTGATGCTTTTGAACCCATGAGATCCGCTATGGATGAGTACACGGGCCTTAGCCTTTCGTCTTCTCAGGAGGCGTATGAGGCTAGCATCAGTCTGAGCGAAAGCATTTTTAGAAATTCAATGATTATTGTGGCGCTTATCTTAGTGTTAGTTACCTCTGGTGGGCTGTATTTGAGAAATAGCATATCTAAACCGCTTAATGAGGCCATGGAGATTGTAGATAAAATTTCCAACGGAGACTTACGAATAGAGATTGAAAAGGAGAAGTATAATAAAAAAGACCAGATCGGGTTTCTGCTATTGAAAATGGATGATATGGCGAAAAGCCAGCGCAGAGTAATTCTGACGGTGAAAAATGGAGCGGAATATATCAATAAAGCCAGTGTAGAACTGAGCGCTTCGGCCGGCCAGTTGTCACAGGGAGCTTCTTTACAGGCGAGTTCAGTAGAGGAAGTTTCGTCTTCCATGGAAGAAATGGCTTCCAACATCATGCAGAACACGGATAATGCCAAAGAAACCGAGCAAATTGCTCAAAGCTCAAACAAGCAGGTAGAAAACTCTAACCAGGCCGTGGTAGAAATGGTGGAGTCGATGAATGTGATTGTGAGAAAGAACTCCATCATTGGGGAAATTGCTCGGCAAACCAACCTGTTAGCCCTCAATGCAGCAGTAGAAGCGGCTCGGGCGGGTGAACATGGTAAAGGGTTTGCCGTGGTTGCTTCCGAAATTCGTAAGCTGGCCGAAAGAAGCCAGAATGCAGCGAAGGAAATTGACGATATCTCTAATAAAAGCGAGAAAGTGGCTCGTACTGCCGGAGATATGCTAAGCAAACTGGTGCCCGAAATTGAGAAAACCAGCAATCTGGTGGCTGAAATCAGCGCAGCTAGCCTTGAACAAAACGAAGGAGCCAACCAGATTAATGAAGCTATTCAGCAACTTAATTCGGTAGTTCAGCAAAATGCGGCCAGTGCTGAGGAACTAGCATCGAATTCTGAAGAATTGAATAGCCAGTCTGAAAGCCTTAAGAAGGCCATTGCTTTCTTTACATTAGACAATGACGTAGAAGCAAATTATAGCGATCGAGCCCAATCTTCAAATGATTTGCCTGAGAGAAATACCTTCAGGGAAAAAGAAGCCGCTGTAAGTTCAAGCGATCGTAAAAACAGCCCGAAAAGTACCGGATACGATCTTGTATTAGATAATCCGGATGACAGGCTTGATAGCGAATTTGAGTCTTATTAAACCTTAATTGACTTAAAGCCAATGAGTAATTTAACAATCTCTTAATCGCATCTAACGTGATCAATTTAGGGAATCCCGTCAGGCTCAGCGATGGTGAGTTTGCCAAACTGAGTAGGTATATTTATGACAATTATGGCATTAATCTACCTATTACTAAAAAGGTGTTACTTGAAAGCCGTCTGCAAAAACATCTGCGCATTTCGGGAATCCCTTCTTTCAAACAATACATAGAACAAGTATGTGAAGGTGAAGAACACGAAGAAGTGATAAAAATGATCAATTTAGTTTCTACGAATAAGACTGAATTTTTCAGAGAGCGATCTCACTTTGATTTCATAACAGACCATATATTACCGACTTATACCCGTAATAGTAAAAATAAGAACTTAAGTATTTGGAGTGCAGCAGCTTCCAGCGGAGAGGAGATATATAGTATTGCCATAACGATGGAAGAATTCTTTCTAAAAAACAAGGAACGATTTTCGTATAACATTCTAGGTACTGATATATCAACAGACGCACTGAACACGGCAAGGTCGGCTATCTACCCGGAAAGCAGTATAGATGGCATCCCTTTTGATCTCAGGAAACGGTATTTTCTTAAGAGCAAAGATCGGAGTGCAAGACAAGTGAGAGTAAGAAAGCATTTAAGAGATAAGTCCACCTTCAAACGGTTCAACCTCATGGACAATAAATACCCAAACCAGGCGGGTTTTGACATCATATTTTGCCGCAATGTATTAATCTACTTTGATAAGGCCACTCAGGAAAGCGTACTCAAGAAACTATGCGGCTGCCTCAAAGTGGGAGGATATCTTTTTCTGGGGCATTCTGAATCATTGCTGAGCATGAACTTGCCACTCAAGCAAAAGCTGCACGCTGGTTACGAAAAAATACCTGCTTCTTAGTTTAGATGAAGGCAGATACCAAACAATTGAAACCGCAATCCTGCTTTCTAAAACCAGCGGAGTTGATAGTGAGTCGCTACCCGTCTCAGATTACCACTGTTTTAGGCACCTGTGTGTCGGTCTGCCTCTTTGATCCGGTAACAAAAATAGGTGGCATGAATCATTATATGCTGCCTTTTTGGGAAGGAAAACAGGGGCAGCTTCTTAAATACGGCGATGTTGCTATTGCAGCATTGATTGAAAAAATGATTAAGGAAGGCGCACAGGAAAAAGACATAATAGCAAAAGTCTTTGGTGGTGTAGAAGGTACAAATTCAATATTCAGGGTAGGTCAGAAAAATATTGAGGTGGCCGTCTGTCTGCTTAAGAAAAAGAAAATTAGAATAGAAGCGATGGAGGTGGGGGGTAGGAGAGGTAGAAAAATCAGGTTCTCCTCTTGGAACCATCATGTAGTAGTAAACTTTCTTAAAGAAGACAATGGCAGAAAATAAAATTCGGGTGCTTATTGTAGATGACTCGGCATTGGTTAGAAAGCTTTTAACCGATATCTTAAGTGCAGACTCTGAAATTGAAGTGATAGCTGCGGTGGGTGACCCTTATTTTGCTGCCCAAAAAATAAAAGAAGTTCTTCCCGATGTCATCACGCTGGACGTTGAAATGCCCCGAATGGATGGCCTTACCTTCTTAAAGGTCATTATGACACAAAAACCTTTGCCCGTCATCATTCTTTCCAGTCTAACGGAACGAGCCAGCCAAACAACGTTAAAGGCTCTCGAATTGGGTGCCCTGGATGTGGTGAAAAAACCAACCATGAGTGCCTTACGGAACTCTGATGACCACTTACGAAAGCATATCATTGAGCTGGTAAAGGGGGCAGTTCATGTAAAAGCCAATAAACTTAAAAAAAGATTAAACGAGCGAACTCAACGCCTACCTACCATCTCACAATCACCATCGGCCCAGGCGAGCATGATAAAAACTACAGAAAAGGTGGTGGTGATTGGTGCTTCAACAGGTGGTACTGAGGCTATCAGAGAAATACTTATCAATATGCCTTACGATTCACCGGCCATCGTAATTGTACAACACATGCCTGAATTGTACACCAAAGCCTTTGCTCAGCGCCTGAATGAATTATGCAAGATAACCGTGAAGGAGGCAACACATGGTGATACCTTAATTAGGGGACAGGCACTGATTGCACCGGGTAATTTTCACACTGTGTTGAAAAGAAGCGGAGCTAAATACTATGTGGCAGTTAGAGATGGTGAGCGGGTGAACAGACACAGACCAAGCGTAGATGTTCTGTTTAACTCAGCAGCTAAATACTTGGGCAAGAACTGCTTAGGTATTTTACTTACCGGAATGGGTAAAGACGGAGCCAAAGGGCTTTTGGCTTTGAAAGAAGCCGGTGCCCTAACTGTTGCTCAGGATGAAGCCACATCCATCGTTTTTGGCATGCCCAAAGAGGCAATAAACCTGGGAGCCGCAACAATGGTCAAACCGCTGGACCTAATTCCATCAATCATTTGTAAAGAAGCTTGATATCAAGTTTCTTTTATCCATATTTCACTAGCCAAATGTAGAAGTAATTTCCTGCAAGAATTATACAGAAAGAATTTGTGTTAATATTAAGTGGCTAGTCATGTTGAAAGATTTAGGATAAGGGGGTTAATCAGTAGAGAAAGTTTTTAGACAGACATCAGGGATTAATCAACTATTCTGTTGCTTGGCGAATGTAAACCTAAATTTTATGGAACCTGTTTTTGCCACTATCGTTGTTTGCATAAGGCCACTGCGGCAGAAAACTTTTCAAATCATATTTAATTGTATTTTTACAAGAGTTGTTTTTTATTTGTGTAATTTGTGATCTTAAGATACCTAGTAGATAAAGTACTAGAGGCAATTATCGACGTGAATAAGTAATAAAAACCTCTTTCTATAGTATTATCTTGTGAAGATCTTTTTCAATTTACCCCTAAGCCGCTGTTAGTATCCGATAAACCTAATATGAAAAGAAAGATCCGATATAATTTTTCATTTCATACGCTTCTACTTCATAGCGTAGCGGTTCTGATGGTTTTCCTGTTTCTTAAAGATATCATACAAGCACCTTTATTTTGGTTAGCCGACGAAGAGATATCCTATGAGCTTTTTGAAAACATAGCTGCTGAAGAAACATCAGATGATTCCGAATCTGAAAAAAAAGAGAAAAAAGAAGGTACCGAAGAATTCATTATTTCTGGAAATACAGTGTTGATCCCTGTATCGGAAACCAGTAGGTTCCCTTCGTTCTCATATCATCAAACTTTCCAAAGTAGGGTTAGCGAGATGATTACTCCACCCCCCCAACTGCTTAGCCTTTAGGCTTTTTCATCATTTTATTGCTCAATCGGTACTGAGAACTCTATTCGGAGTGCCGCGTGAGGACCATTCGTACGAGTTCCGTTAATAGGCGTTCCGTATGATAAGTGAATA
Source organism: Roseihalotalea indica (assembly GCF_022458895.1). The sequence goes on from NZ_JAINFL010000006.1 coordinate 239,566, forward strand.
GCGAATAACTAGTCATTCTCACAACCCGATTAGGCGTTTTTTTTAATTTTTAAAGCAATCGCTCACCCTATCAGTAGTGGTAGAGAGAAGTCAATCACTTAACCAGCAGTAATGATAGGAAAGTAGATTAATGATAATAGAACTATCTCTATTTTCCTGTTCTACCTGTCTTTCAGATACCAGAATATTAATTCAATCTTCATGAACAATTTTCATCCTCTTAAAAACTTTAACAGCGACCTACCAGCCAGTATTGTAGTCTTTCTGGTAGCTTTACCCCTCTGTTTGGGGATTGCCCTGGCCTCAGGAGCTCCCCTATATTCCGGACTGATTGCTGGAATCATAGGTGGGATCGTCGTGGCTTCTATCAGTGGTTCGCCCGCTGGTGTGAGCGGGCCCGCAGCCGGATTGGCGGTCATTGTACTTAATGCTATCCAGGATTTAGGGGCTTACGAGCTATTTTTAGTAGCCGTGGTATTAGCCGGTATCATTCAGATCCTGATGGGCTTTGCTAAGGGAGGGATTATTGCTTACTATTTTCCCTCCTCGGTAATTATGGGTATGCTATCGGGTATAGGAATTATCATCTTCATCAAACAGATTCCCCATGCATTTGGCTATGACCGAAGCCCAGAAGGCGAGTTTGGCCTTTTTGAGGGGAAAGTGAGTACTTTTTCAGAGCTAATGAGCATATTTGACTTAATTAGCCCTGGAGCTTTGATCATTACTGCGGTTTCTTTAGGTATACTCTTGCTTTGGGAAACCAAATTCATGAAATCGCAACGGATTTTTCAAATCATACCTGGACCACTGATTGCAGTACTTGCAGGAGTGGGGCTTAATCTGATGTTTGCAGCCATGCCGGCGTTTGCGCTTAAGTCTGACCAATTGGTGAGTGTGCCACTGGCCGGAAGTTTCAGTGGGTTTCTAAGTAATTTTACTTTTCCTGACTTTTCAGCTCTTACTAATCCGCAGATATACGTTACTGCACTGGTAATTGCAGTGGTAGCCAGCCTGGAAACATTGCTTTGTGTAGAGGCTACAGACAAATTAGATATTTACAAGCGAGTTACCCCCACTAATCGGGAATTGAAAGCGCAAGGAGTAGGAAATATTATTTCCGGATTAATTGGCGGGTTACCTATTACCCAGGTTATTGTCCGTAGCTCAGCTAATATTCAGTCAGGCGGTAAGACTAAAGCTTCAGCGATCATCCATGGTTTTTTATTGTTAGGTAGCGTAATTGCTATTCCGCATTTGTTGAACATGATACCATTGGCAACCCTGGCTGCTATCTTGTTTTTGGTAGGATATAAGCTGGCCAAGCCTGCAGTCTTTAAAAAGATGTATAAGCAGGGAAAAGCGCAGTTTATCCCTTTTATCGCTACTGTTATCGGAATTGTGTTTACTGATTTGCTTTTAGGGCTGGCCATAGGATTGATGATTGCTATCTTTTATATTCTACTCAATAACTACCAGACGACCCATTACCTCAAATTACCCGAAGAAAGCGGTGATGATAAGATCAAAATTGAGCTTGCGCAGCAGGTAACTTTTCTGAATAAAGCCACTATTCTGAAGACGTTGGAAGCAATCCCCAGTGATAGTAAAGTGGTGATTGATGCAAGTAAGACATTACATATGCATTACGATATTTATGAAATTATTGATGAATTCAGGCTCAATGCTCGAAATAGGAATATAGATTTACAGGTTATAAATTTGAATGAGCCTATTAAAAAGAAAGCCTCAACGCAAGAAAAAGTGGCTACCCGTAGTCAGACAGGCGAACAGGTAAAAGAGGAAATACATTAGACTTTATTACGGTTTATATTTAGGCAAGATTTTGCTTTCCTCAGAGTCACTTGAGAGGACTCTGAGTATCTTAAAAAGATATGTTAGCGTAGTTTCGTGAGCTTAACAAGTAAACCGTAATAACCTTTATTAACAATACACAAACAACTGATAAATAATATGATAATGAAAACACAAACTGCCGAAACCCAAGCCGCGCTTACTCCCGCTCAAGCCCTTACTATGTTAAAGGAAGGAAATAAACGCTTCCAACAAAATATAAAGTCAGATCGTGATCTTCTTCAGCAGGTTAAGGAGACTAGTTATGGGCAATATCCTTTTGCGGTTGTGCTGAGCTGCATTGACTCTCGCGTTCCCGCTGAGTTAATCTTTGATCAGGGAATCGGCGACATTTTCAACGTACGGATTGCCGGGAATTTTGTGAATGATGATATTTTGGGAAGTATGGAGTTCGGCTGTAAGGTAGCCGGTTCCAAGCTTATTCTGGTGCTGGGCCATACGAGCTGCGGTGCCGTAAAAGGTGTTTGCAACCAAGTAAAACTTGGTAATCTGACTGGTATGTTGGAAAAGCTTCAACCTGCTGTTGATGCTGTAGAGGTTGAGGGTGAGCGAAATGGTAGCAATGCGGAATTTGTACAGAAAGTTTCAGAGAAAAACGTAGAGCTTACCATTCAAAAGATAAAAGAAAAAAGCCCAGTGCTAAAAGAAATGCTGGATCAGGGTGATATAGATGTTGTGGGAGGTATGTATGATGTAGTTACCGGAAAGGTAGAATTCTATTCTTAGGTCATAAATTAAAAGTTATTTCGATAATTAGGTAAGAAGTAATCTTTTATCAAAAGTCTTATCTGGCCGGTTGGGTAAGTGTTGACGGATGTGTTTAGGCTCTGGGAAACCAGGGCTTTTTTTTATAGTAATACAAAGTTAGTTTACTTTAATCCTACCTGCCAAAGCTTAAGTTACGAAACAAGGAGATAGCCATTGCGATGATAAGGAGGCTTTCCATACTCGACTAAGTATTTGTTCAGCCATTTATTGCATGTGACCGAACCCATACTTTGCAAACGGATTTTTGAGTTTTGCTATTAAGAAACTACCAAAAATTAAATTCACCTAGTTCTTTAGTCGTTTCTTTACAATGGTGAATTTTAAGCAATAAATCACAATTTAAAGCTGAGCATTACTGCTACATTTCTTTGAAAATCAAATATTCTTCCTCAATCTCCTCAGCGATAAAGTAGCCGAAGCTGCCTTGTTTCTGATACAAAGGCATCAGGATATGAGCATTTGCCGGTGATAGGACTGGTTTCCCGTTGCTAGTAGCCAGAAGCTCGCCTCGGTGAATCTTTTGTAGATTGACGAACCCTGGCTTCATAACAAACTCTTCATCAGGCCGAATGCGGTACGAAGAAATGACGGTGTAAAAAGTATCATGGTATTCGCCATGCGCATACAGCACCTTATGAGCCCAGTCGAAAATATCCGGACATTGGTCTTTTGACAGGCAACCGGCATGTTCCAGCCCCTGCCAAATAATCGCCTCCTGACTTTCTACAGCTTCGGGAGCCAGGTGCTGACCGGCTTCGAAAGTAAAGCCATGCCAGCCAATTTTATTAAACCATTCTGGTAAACAGCCTTTAATCTCTCGCTCTACTCCCATAACAGTAGTTGCCGCAATTCCTTTAGCGAATTGGTACGTCGCTTCATACCCTTCATTCATACTGATGTAGGGGATACTCTCCGATGAAGTTGTGTGGCAGTCAATAAAATAAATTTCACCGTTTGTACTCGCGCGTATCTGGTCAGTAATTTTTAAAATCTCCTCCAGTTCCCGTTCTTCCACCGAAAAAGAAGCATCCCCCTCCCGGACTTTCTCAATTCGTTGTTTCAGAAAAACCCGGTTCAGGTCTTCGTCACAATAGCGAACTTGCTCTCGAATGGCACTTAAGTTAGCAGCAATGCCATAAAATGATCCATTAAGGCTGATATTTCGCTGGTTTAGTTTGGCAAATATGCGTTCTAGTGCTATCAGACCGCTTGGTTCGTTACCATGCACTCCGGCAAAAACAACCATCGCAGGCTGAGTGGCATTACCTTTTATTTCGCCAATAATTCTTGAGGTAGTTTTATAATCTGGGTTAAGTGGTTTATCAGGCATTATCCATTAGTTCTTGATACAAATGACGGGATACGTGAACAAAATCATGTTCAGTAACAATTCCCATTAATTTTCCTCTTTGCACAATAGGCAAACATGAGATTTCGCTATCAATAATTAATTCAATAGCATCGGCTACCAGCATATCGGGTTTGGCAGTTACCAAATCGGTTACCATTACTTCGCGAACGGGAATTTTCGAAAAATCTTTTCCCGGATGGTTAGCGTAATAGGTGATGATGGAATCTTTCGTGATAATCCCCACCATTTTTCCGTTTTTCTCTACCGGAACATGTCCGATCTTTTTCCAGCTCATAATATGGGCTGCTAAATCTACAATATCATCTTCCTGAACAGTGTACACCGTATTCGTCATAATCTGGTCCACGCGGCGCAAGCGGTTTTTCCAGTCACCGGCTTCCTGCACTGAAGCTAATTCCCAAGTATGCACGGGCTGGTTGCTTCTTTGCCGTTCCAGCATTCCTGCCGTAATAGCCACCCAGGCTTCATCGGGGGTGGTGCTCTGTTGCATAAGGTGCTGATAAGAGTTCAGAATCCAGCGGGAACCCGTTTTTTCGGTTTCAGTGCGCTGCTTTATAATGTCCAGATAGTGAATACGATCCTCTTCGTTTATGGATGCTTTTTTTAGTCCTTCGTGCGCGATGGGGAGAAGTTCATCTAAGATAAGCTCCCGGGCAGGGATGAGCTTCTGGTCAAGCCACTCAAACTCTACTTCAATACCCAGACGCGCAGCTTTCAGAAAGTTGTTTTTGGCCGCATCAAAGGAAATTTTCTCAGACAACTCTTTATACCGATCCGGTAATGCATTCATTAGACCCAGCCAGAAGGCGGTATTAGCCATCTCGTCTTCTACAGTAGGGCCAGAAGGAAGGACCCGATTCTCAATACGTAGGTGAGGTTTTCCTTTGTATACTCCATAGCAAATGCGGTTCCAGCGATAGATGGTCCCGTTATGGAAGTTCAAAGCTTCAAGCTTAGGAATTTTACCTTGCTTTAAAACTTTTAGCGCATCTTCTTTAAACGGGCGAGTCAGGTAAGCTTTATATCCGGCGATATCATCGTGGAAAATTTCTGCGACCGAATGCTTAAGCCAATCATTGCCAAAGGAGACGCGAGCTTCTTCATTAATCAGGTTGGAGTAGGGTTTGCGGGTATCGGTGGTTTGCCGGAGTAAGGCAATTCTGGTCTCATGCCACAAACGCTTACCCAGAAATACCGGGGAGTAGGTAGCACAGGCTAGGGTAGGGGCGGCAATAAATTGAGCCCAGTTGTACATATCTACCATTTTATCAGCATCTACCTGAAGGTGTATTTGCAGGCTGGTCATACACCCACCGAAAGTAGAAGGGTTATCACGAGTTATCAGCTCATCCAACCCCTGAATATTGAATTCATACTGTTTTCCCCGAATGCGGTTCACATTTTCAAGCAATTTAAGGTAACGTGGCTCGGGGGTCATCGTCTCGGGGGAGGTATCGGACTTGCGAATGGTCGGAAGAATACCTGTTAGCAATACATTGCTGTTATGTTGTTTGGCAATTTTTTCTACCTCGGCAATCCTTTTTTCGAGCTCTTTCTTCAATGTTGAAAGACAACTACCCTGAAAAGTATGAGGTGAGAGGTTTGCCTCAATATTAAACTTGGCATATTCCGTTGTGATGTATTCTTTGTTTAGCTTTTGCTTTACATCCGGGCCAATAAAAGCCGGTCTAAAGGCTTCATTAATAAAAACCATTTCCTGTTCAGCACCAATGCGCTGAATGCCATGTTCAAATTGTTCTTGATTGAGCATTTGCTCAAAAGCCTGTACATCATTTAAAAGGTGGGCAATATATTGTTTGCGGTCGTTTTCCGATTCGATAATTTTTATATCCGACTCAGCCATAGATTAAAAAGTTTTATAAAAATATATAAATAAATAGTATAACGATTTTTATAGAATCATAAAAAATATTATCTTGCAGTAATTTCTTACGTTAGTACCCTATTTAAATGGAATTACGTAATTAACTGTTTGCATTTAGAAAAAAATAATTATGCAACAAGTAGCAATATCTCAACGAACATTACTGTACTCGTTACTAAAACTCTTACGTCCTGAACAGTGGGCGAAGAACCTGTTTATATTTATTCCGATCTTTTTTGCCGGCGATTTCTTTAATATAGATGCGCTGCTCAAGTTAGCGGTAGCTTTTTTATCGTTCAGCTTTGTCGCTAGTGCAATCTATATTCTGAATGACTATCGTGATATTGAGGCTGACCGGGCTCATCCAGAAAAGTGTGAGCGCCCCATGGCTTCAGGAATCATTTCAGCTAACATTGGTTTGACCACTATGCTTATTATGGCCACCATTGGTCTGGGGGTAGGGTTTGCTCTTAGTCCCTGGTTTTTCTCAATTCTGGTTGCCTATGCAGCTATCAATATTGGTTATTCCTTTGGTTTAAAACATGTGGGTATTCTGGATATTTTCCTGATTGCTTCTGGTTTTCTGTTACGTACAATTAGCGGTGGTATTGTAGCGGATGTCCCTATTTCTCAATGGCTAATTATTATGATCTTTCTGCTGGCAGTGTTTTTGGCTATTGCCAAGCGAAGAGACGATCTGGTTATTGGTAAGAGCTCAGGCATTTTAGTGAGGAAGTCAGTTAAAAACTATAATCTGGAATTTGTCAACTCCTGTATGACTATGATTGCCGGTATTATCATTGTGGCGTATTTAATGTATACGATTTCTGATGATGTAGTGCTACGCCTCGGAAAGCATCTGGTTTATACATCAGTATTTGTCATCGCTGCCATGATGCGTTATTTGCAGATTACGCTGGTTGAAAATAACAGCGGCTCTCCTACCAAAATACTCTATAAGGATGCATTTATTAAAGTTACGCTCGTAGGGTGGATTCTCAGTTTCTTTTTACTGATTTACGTAGGGTAACTGTGGCCTTAAAACGTTGAGGATGAAAACCACTGCTGATACTCAAACTCCGGTTGCTACGAGCAGATGTATTGCTTTTTTTGATTTTGACGGCACTATCACAAATCGTGATTCCTTTCTGGATTTTATCAAATTTGATCAAGGAAAGGCGTCTTTTTACTGGGGTTTTGTATGGCTTTTACCTTCACTTATTGCTTATAAGCTGAAACTGATTCCTAATTGGCGAGCTAAAGAAAAAGTGCTCACCTATTTTTTTAAAAACACCTCGCTTGCTGAATTCCAGCAACGCTGTGATCAATATGCCAAAGAACGGCTGCCTCATATTATCCGTGCTAAAGCTCTCCGAGCGATAAAGAAACACCAAGCGCAGGGACATGATGTATATCTGGTTTCAGCTTCTCCTGAAAACTGGTTAGAGGCTTGGTGCCATCGTAAAGGTATCAGGTTGATTGCCACCCGGTTAGAAGTAGTGAATGAGCGGATAACTGGTAAATTGTGCGGGAAGAACTGTTACGGCCCCGAGAAAGCAGCCCGCATACAACAGGAGATTATGTTAACCGACTATCACAATATTTACAGCTATGGTGATAGCCGGGGTGACAAGGAAATGCTGGCTTTGGCTGATTTCTCCTACTATCGCCCGTTTCATTAACGGCACTTATTTTTATTCAGATTGCTCACCGCTTTGCTGGTGTCTCTGCTTGATCTCCTTCAACTTATCAACCGTAATAGGTTTTACGATATAATCTTCAATATAAGAGTGATGCTTCGCTCGGTGTATATCTGATTGATCAGAAGAACTGGTAAGCATGTAAATGGTAGTAGTTTCCATTTTGGGAGAGTCAATATCCTGCAAGCGGTCCATAAAATCCCAACCACTTACAATAGGCATGCGGATATCAAGAAAGATGGCCTCGGGAAGAATTTCATCCCGATCCAAAATTTGTTGAAAACTATCGAGCGCATCTATTGCGTTAACAAAGTCAATTATTTCGTCCGAAAAATCAGTGAATTTGCTAAGCTTTTTAAAGACGATGTTATTGATAGGGTCATCGTCAATCACCCAAACCTTCTTTAATTTATTCATATCGTTGATACCCTCTGGTACTTATATTTTCCGCAATTGATGTGCCATACCCCCTGATTATTAAAAAATCCAAAAAAACAATGCTCACTATTTGGTAAGTAACTTGCTTAGGCTAAGCATTTTTAGTCCAAATTTAAAGATACCAAAAATTAAAAAACAAAATCAGAGTAATATCAGTCATTAGAGAATAAGGGATTATTTATCATGATGCATGAACTATTAGACTTTGCATTTGGTAGATTAAATGATATCTTAAAAGTACAACCTAACCTGTCAACCGTATGAAATTTTTGAGATTTCTGTACTTGTTTGCTATTTTTCTGACTGGTAGCTTCTCTGTTATTGCCCACCCAGGACATGGGCCTGAGCATATTGATCCTCATAGTGTACTTCATTACGTTACTTCTCTGGTTCACCTTATTCCATTAATTACTGTACTTGGAATTATCCTGTTTGCCATCCTCAAAAGGCGCACTGCCTCTGCTTCGTCAAAGAGAATTTCACGAAAATAAAGTTTGTTTCATTTTCTCCAGTGTTGCCTTAAGTCAGTTTATTCATTATTGATGATCCAATCAATATATAGAGAAAATAGTTTTTCTAATTCTCAGTTATACATGGGTGAATAAACGTATCATTTGCTTATGAAATGTTTTCTGCTAATCGGGTTATTAGCGTGTGCTCACCCAAACAATAGGACAATTACAGTAGATAATTGCTGGGATGACCGTAAAACTGTTAAGAAATTATCTGATGTTAAAGGCGTAGTTAGCAAGCAGGACGATTGGCTCTCTGTTACCGCATCTTCATCCAAACAAATGTTTCCTTGTAATCTCCCAGATACCTATAAACCGGGTGATTCAATTCTTTTTTCGGCCAATCAAAAAGAAATTTTTCCTAATGAACGCTGGGCTGGCACTCCTATTGAAATAACTAGCATTGAATTAATAGGGAAAAGATCTGGGACCTCACAAAAGCACTAACTAAACCGCCAACCCACAAGCTCATATTTTAAATAAAATGCAAATTTGAGCTCTAACCTTACAGAATAAGGTTAAGCTAGTTTGTTGTTAAAGGGTTTGTAATCAATGATTTACCTTTAATCGTATAGTAAAATGTATAATTATGCGATTTATTGGTATTATTACTGTGTTTATGCTCTGCTCATTAGCAGGCTGGACTCAACAGACGGCTGAAGAGCCTGAACATACTCTAATCAACCTGGGACGTAAGGTTAATAGCATTTACCACGAATCAGCTCCGGTTTTATCACCCGATGGAAATACGCTGTATTTTACCATTACTAACCACCCGGAAAACCATAAAGGAACCGATGGTAGCCAAGATATTTGGTTTACTCAGCGAGGAGAAAACGGGGAATGGCAGCCCTCTCAGCATTTAGAAGGGTACTTTAATAGAGAACAGTATAATCAGGTCATGAGCGTTACTGCTGATGGACAAGGTGTGCTGGTAAGAAGTGGTGATAGCAAAAAGTGGGAATTCTCTATGATACGGAAAGTTGGCCAAGAATGGCAAAAGCCGGAGACCATTCAAATACCGGGGTTTGATACTATGTGCCGGGGGCGATTTAACGGTGGTTTTCTTTCGTATGATGAAAAAGCCCTTTTGCTATATTTCAGTGAAGTAAAGGATAGCAAGATTAGTGACCTATATATAAGCTTTCAGGAAGGCTCAGGAAAATGGACTAATCCCACTAAGATCGATCAACTCAATACTCGGTTTGACGAATTTGGTCCTTATCTGGCTCCCAATAATAAAACACTGTATTTCGCAAGTAACCGACCCGGTGGGCATGGAAGTACCGACGTATACCGTACCACCCGGCAGGATGATACCTGGTTGCACTGGTCTAAACCGGAAAATGTAGGTCCGCCTATTAACACCAAAGGTTTTGATGCCTTTTATGCTGTCGGAAACGCTGACTCACTAGTATTTACTACCCGCGCGGATATGTCAGCCGATGGCGGACATCTGGATATTTACGGACTGGAAAAAATAAAGAAAGATCCACCGGTCATCACATTGGCCGGAATGGTCATGAACCAGAAAACCAGAGAATTTATAGCGGCAACTGTGCAAATTAAAACTAATCGGGAAATACTGACTGTGGAAGAAACTACCTTGGAAGAGGGCGATTACGAAACCGAAATTCCTGAATCCGGTTACTATCATTTTCAGGTGAGTGCCGAAGGATTTCTCGCTAAAACAGACAGTATTTGGGTAGGTGAAGCTTTAGCCGATACAACAGTTTTCAAAGATATTTTTATGGAGCCTTTGGAAGTAGGTCTATCTGTTCGATTAAATAATATCTTTTTTGATTATAACAAGGCGACTCTTCGCTCTGAGTCTTTTGAGGAGTTAGATAAGGTTGTAGAGTTACTGAATGTAAACAAAAAGCTGCATATAGAGATTGGCGGACATACCGATGATCGTGGCTCAGATGATTATAATCGGCAATTATCGCAAGGGCGGGCCGAAGCGGTGCGACAATATCTTGTAGAACACTGGATAAGCAAGGAGCGAGTAACCGCCGTTGGGTATGGGGAGAGCGAACCCGAGGTTCCAAATGATAGTGAAGAAAATTGGCAGATTAATCGTAGGGTTGAATTTACCATTCTGAAAAATTAAAAATGAAGGGCGCCGTCAGGCGCCTTTTTCGTCATTGCCAGTCTTGGTAGAACAGTAGGCATTTCCTACTTTTAACAAATGAAAATACTACACACTGCTGACTGGCATCTGGGAAAACGGCTAGGAGAGTACTCCCGTTTACCCGAACAGGAAGCTGTTCTGGAAGAAATTTGCGAGATCTGCGAGAGGGAACAGGTGGATGTTGTACTAATTGCGGGAGATCTGTTTGATACCTACCACCCAGGAAATGACGCTGCAGAGCTGCTTTACCGGACAGTACATCGGCTTTCCAACAACAGTCAGCGTGCGGTTATCGCTATTGCGGGCAATCACGATTCACCGGACCGGGTAGAGTCGACAGACCTGTTGGCTCGTGCTTGTGGAATTATTTTTCAGGGCCGTCCTGAAACTCAGGTGCCCTTATTCAAGACACAGGGTGGAGTACAGGTGGTACAATCTTCGCCGGGCTTTCTGGAAGTAATGATTCCAGGAGTGCCTTACCCTTTACGGTTACTGTCTACACCGTATGCCAATGAAGTAACGCTAAAACGTTATCTAGGCACAAAAAAAGAAGATGCCTTACGCGAGGTGCTAACTGAACATTGGCAGGAGTTAAGCACTAACCACTGTAATGATGAGGGAGTGAATATGCTTATGGCACACCTGTATGTAGCTTCTCCCGATGGGCCTCAGTGGGAGGAACCCGAAGATGAAAAGCCTATTTTGCATGTTGGAGGAATCTCGGCTGTATATCCGGAAACATTCCCTAATCAGTTACAATATGTCGCCTTAGGGCATCTACATCGTCACCATATAGTTTGTGGAACTCCCTGTCCAATCACCTATAGTGGTACACCTTTGGCTTATAGCTTTAGCGAAGAGAATCAGAAAAAATACGTTATGCTGGTAGAGGTAGAACCTGGTCAGCCTGTCTCTCTTACACCGGTTTTGCTATCTAAAGGGCGTAAGTTGCTGCGGAAAAGGTTTAAAGATACTGGCGAAGCAATATCCTGGCTCAAAGCAAACCCAAATACGTTTGTAGAACTAACCCTAGTCAGCGAAACCTATATCGATGCCAAAGTCAAGAAAACAATGTATGAGTCGCACTCAGGCATTGTGAGTATTATTCCTGAAATTATTAGGGGGGAACAAGAAGTCTCCGAACGGCCTAAAATTGATTTGCAGCAGAGCCTGCCTACCTTATTTTCTAAATACTTCGAGCAAAAGCGCGGACAGACACCAAACCAGGATTTACTAAAGCTACTGAATGAAGTAATCGAGGAAGAAGGTGCTATCTAAATCAATTACAGCATATTTGTTGAGGTTTTTCTGCGTTACTTACTTTTTGCTATTCTGACATTTCATGATTCCAGTTCATCTAAAATTTAGTGGTTTATATTCTTATCAAAAGGCCCAATCCATCGACTTTGAGAAGTTAACCGCTTCACAATTGTTTGGAATTTTCGGACCGGTGGGTAGTGGCAAATCTACCATTCTGGAAGCAATCATGTTCGTGCTCTACGATCGTAGTGACCGCTTGAATAAATCGGGTGACAACCGGTACTACAATATGCTGAATCTTCAGTCAAGTAAGCTGGAAATTGATTTCATTTTTCGCACGAAAATTCAAAGTGAAAAAAAGTACCGGGCTTATTTTTCAGCTCAGCGCAAAAAGAAAGACTTTGAAAAAGTAGAGGTAAAAGAACGAGGACAATACGAATGGAAAGATGGTCAGTGGATTCCGCGAGAAGAAAGCGATGCCTCTTCTCTGCTGGGCATGACCTACGAACACTTTATGCAGACTGTGATCATTCCCCAGGGAAAGTTCCGGGAGTTTATTGACCAGCGACCAAATGTACGTACTCAGATGCTGAAAGACCTTTTTCAGTTGCATCGGTTTGATTTGGGGGCAAAAACAGGAAGTCTGCTCAGAAAGACGGAGTTGTTAATCACGGACTTAGAAGCTCGCTTGCTCGAAATCGGCTTGGTATCAGAAGAAGATATTGTTACTCAACAAGCAGCTTTGGCAGAAACTGAGGCCGCTGTACTTAAAAATCAAAAAAGTGCTGCAAAGCTTGAGGAGGCATGTCTAAAGCTAGACGCCTTAAAAAAACTGCTAGATAAAATTAGCGATACTGAACAGGAGCTAAATCAGCTACAAAAGCAATCAACTTTTTATGATGAAAAAGAAAAACAATTAAAGGCGTATATGAAAGCCGAGACCTTCTTTAATGAAAAATTTCGGCTGCTTGAAGAGACTATCATGGAGTACCGGCATCAGGTTGAAGAGGTAGAAACGTTGGAGGGACGTTTGGAAAAGGGGAAGGAGAAGGTTCAGCAGGCAAAGATAACGTTAGAAAAATGCAAAAATGAATATCAGCAGAGAGAGAGATTTCGGCAACAAAGCCAAGATCTACACCACCTATTGCAAATCAACCAGATAACACCAAAGTGGCAACAAGCCAACCACCAACAAAGCGTAGTGCATCAGCAGATTACAAAGCTAGAATCATTGTGTACCGATCTGAATAAAGAACTAATGCTGGCAGAACAGCAGCTGGACGACACTGAAAAGCAGCAACAGCAGTGGCAAATCATTAAAGAAGTTGACCTTTGGTTACAGCGGTATCAGGAATTAACGCAAGAATGTGAGCGTAACAAAAGCCAGATCATTACGCAGGAGAAAGAGATAAAACAGTTAAATGAGCGTAAAGAAAGCATTCTAAACTCCTTTGGTTGGCCCGGAAGCAGCGATGAGAAAACACTTACTCACGAGTTTACTGATTTTCAGAGACAGTTGCATCAAGAGCAGGATACTTTGCAGAAAGAGATCAGCGAATTAAGAGTTAAGGAAAAGCTAGCGCAGGTGGCCAGCCAGTTAAAACCTGGAGCTCCCTGTCTGCTGTGTGGCTCAACGGAGCACCCTCAGATTGCCCATAGTCCTTCCGTAAAGCAGGCCCTGGAAGGAAAACAAGAAGCACTTGGCGAGCTTCGCCAGAAAGAGAAAGCTTTTAGAGAACTGGAGCAGGCAATTCAAAAAATTGTAGCCCAAGCCCATACAACGCTATACAGCTTACAGCAGATTAGAGAGAAGCAAAATCAATTGCAAAGTAAGATAGAAGAGCATCAACAAAGGCATCGCTGGCCCGAGTATAAAGCAGTAAAAGCAAGCGATATTGAGAAGAAATTAAATGCTTTTCGGGAAGAACAAAAAAAGATTGATCAGCTAAGGCATGCTCAAAAGCAGTATAAGGCAAAGCTTAATGAGCATCAGGAAGAATTGAAAGGGTTACACCAGAATGAGCAGAAATATCTTCAGGCGGTCAGCGGATATCAGGCCGCTCTCGAGCAACAGCAGTCTATGGTGAAAGAGTTGAAGCTTGAAGACTTTGCCGGTGTGTCAACTACGCAACTCCAGGAAATGCTCGCCAAAAAACAGCAAAAATTAAAAGCCGTAGAGCAAGAGTACGAAGAGGCTCGCCAGGTTTTTCAGGAGTATCAGAATGCATTGGAAATTTTACAGGGTAGAAAAGAAGTAGCCAGCGAAAACCGGGACAAACTAGCACTAAAAGCGGATACATTAAATGATGAAATTCAATCACTCAGTATAGACAAGGAATTTGGCAGTATTAGCGAAATAAAGGAGCTAATCAGCCTTGAATTAGATACTGATACAGAGCAGGAAGCGATCGTAACCTACCGTAATCATCTACACAATGCGGAGGTAACATTGCATAAGCTGCAATCTGAGGTGAAGGGGCGAACGTACAATAAGGATGATCATGAGCAATTACAAAACCAATGGCAGGCTCTCACTCTCGAGATTCAGCAACAACATCAGAAGAGTGCCTTGCAGCGGCAGCGTATTATAGACTGGCAGGAGAAGCGGGCGCGTGGTCAGGAGATTAATACGGAGTTGGGTCAGCAGCGGGTGCGGGAAGCTAACTTAAAAGAACTGGTAAGTTTATTCAGAGGGAGCGGGTTTGTTAATTATGCTTCTACTGTGTTGCTGGAAAATTTGTGCCGGGTAGCTAACCAGCGGTTTATGAGGCTCACTCAGAATAGTTTAAGCCTGGAGCTCAGTAACGAGAATGAATTTATTGTGCGTGATTATTTGAACGATGGAAGAACTCGTTTACTTAAAACTCTGTCGGGCGGACAAACCTTTCAGGCATCACTTTGTCTGGCGTTGGCGTTAGCCGAAAATGTAAAAGCACTGAATCAGGCTGATCAGAGTTTTTTCTTTTTAGATGAAGGCTTTGGCTCATTAGACCGGGAGTCTCTTCGAGTGGTTTTTGATACCCTGAAATCGCTTCGAAAAGAAAACCGTATTGTAGGGATCATATCGCATGTGGAAGAGTTACAACATGAAATCGATGTTTTTCTAAAAATAGAGAAAGACCGCCAGAAAGGTAGTATGATTAGGGCCAGTTGGGAATAATAGGCTTTTATACTCACAAAAGTTATAACCTATGTATTTTCCCCACTTGGGTAATATCGCTCTTCTATTTTATCAAATGGTTTGAATAAAGGTTTGTAAAATGCAGTAATTACGAAGTAATAAGAATATGCCTCGTTTTATTGCTATTAGGGATAAGTTGATAGATATACGAGCGTTTTTCATCAAAGATTTTGAAGAAAATTCGCGCTCTGAAGAAGAAGTCTATAAGGCTAAGTTTCTTATAACTTTGTCGTTTATGTATTTTTCATTGGTATTATTAACCAATGGAGGTGGTTTTCAGTACTTACATCCATATCAGCGAATGGCATCAGCTTTTGGCCTGTTATGCACATGTTCAGTCCCATTTTTGGTAAAATATGTGCGTCAGTTAAGAGTAGCGTGTCTTGTTTTTGTAGGAGGTAACTTTCTTGCAACCTGTACAAGCATTTTTGTTTCAACAGCAGGATCGATAACCTTCTTTACCGGAATCTGGTTCGTGGTACAGTATCTTACCGCTCATTTAGCCTGTGGGCAGAAAAGAGCTTATCAGTACTTATTAGCTCTTTTTGGTTTCCTAGCATTATTATTATGGGTGAAGGTCAATTATGGCTCTCAGGCTTTTGTAGAACTTAGTTATTCCGATGAGCAGGAGGTGTGGGGTGCTCCTTTTATTTTAGGCACAGGATTATTCTTTTTACATTACCTGACATCTCAGTTTGTTCATTCCGAAAAGCGTTTGACTGCCGAGCTAAGAAGTTCATTGCAAGAACGTGAAGCCCTTGTCCGGGAACTAAACGAGAAGCAGATTGAACTATTGGAAGCAAAGCATGAAGCCGAAACAGCCACTAAAAGAAAATCGGAATTTCTTTCAACTATGTCACATGAGATCCGCACACCACTGAATGCAGTAGTGGGTATCTCACATTTGTTGCAGGAAGATCAGACTCGCTCTGAGCAGCTAGAAAACCTTAATATTTTGAAGTTTTCGGCTGAAAATCTGGTAGCGTTGGTAAACAACATTCTCGATTTTAATAAAATTGAAGCCGGTAAAATTGAACTGGAACTGGCCAGTTTTAATTTGTCTCATCTGTTAGCCAGTATCCACCACGCTCATTTGCTACAGGCTAAGAAGAAGAATATTTCATTAGAAGTAGATGTAGCCTCTGACGTGCCAATTATGCTGACAGGAGACCCTACTCGCCTGGCACAGATACTTCATAATCTGGTAGGCAATGCCGTAAAATTCACTAACGATGGTAGTGTAAAAGTATCAGTAGCATGCCAATCAGCAGAGACAGCCTCTTCTACGTTACGTTTTACCATCAGTGATACCGGAATTGGTATCTCAGAAGATAAACTGGAAGTTATTTTTGATAGTTTTACCCAAGCCAACGCTGATACAACTCGCCGGTATGGCGGTACCGGACTGGGGTTGGCTATTACAAAGCGACTTATTGAACTTTATAATAGTAAAATTAAAGTAGAAAGTAAGGAAGGAGCTGGCTCTACCTTTTATTTTGATCTGAAATTAGCAACATCGGATGCCGACCTAGAGGAGGCTGTCTTACCTGACATCCTTCAAAATGCCTTTTCAAGTGCTCGTGGAAAAAGAGTATTGTTAGCTGAAGATAATGAAATCAATGTGCTTATTGCTAAAAAGCATTTAGCAAAACTGGAAGTAACTCTGGATATTGCTCAGAATGGAGAAGAGGCAGTGTCTATGGTAAAATCCAGTTCATATGACCTTATACTGATGGACTTACATATGCCATTAATGAATGGTTTTGATGCAGCGAAAGAGATCCGTTCTATGGATGAAAATATACCCATTATTGGGCTAACGGCGGCCGTAGAGGATGAAACTCAGCTAAAGATGCAGGAGGTGGGTATTGACGAATGGATTTTTAAACCGATAGAACCCAAGATATTACGTGAAGTACTGCTGAAAAATCTGGCAAAGGGTGAATGTCTCAAAAAAACTTAATATTCGCCGTAGAGCCAGTCTGAATACGAATTTCTTTAACTTCGGTGAATTTACTTCCAAAAGCATCTTTAGCTCGAAAAACCAGTTTATAACTACCCGGCTGTATAGCAGTGGTCACTCTGGTTTCTTTAGAATCAAAATCCATTATCCATCGCTGACGCCCCTGCCCATTTAGTTGGTATAAGCTACCAATGCCCTCTTTTACAAAATTAATGTTCAGTAAGCCTGGTCCGGGGATGTTAAGCTCAGTTGTTTTACTCTGAGACACCGATACGTCGTTGAAATACGTTTTAGGCAACGTAAGCACTTCAATATCATACGTTCCTACCAGATATTTCTCGGCGCGAGGCAATGATTGTATATTAATAATCTCCGCTCGATCCTTCCGCCGTACCAAGGCTTGCACACCATCAGCATATTCCGAGTATCCTGGTTGTTTAATAACAATTGATCCCTGGGGAGCCTGAATAGAAAGTACGTTATGCTTGCCTCCTTCAAATGTCACATTTCTTTGAACCACCGGGGGAATGGTATTCACCACCACATCATAGGAAAGCACGGCATCAACAATTACGGAATCAGGGCGGCCCTG
This sequence comes from Roseihalotalea indica, assembly GCF_022458895.1. The sequence goes on from NZ_JAINFL010000006.1 coordinate 257,246, forward strand.
GGCATCCCGGAAGTGAACAAAGTCGTATAGAGCAGCTTTGGTAAAGTTGTTAATAAAGGTAACATTCACATTGGTCTCAGTACGCCGTTCAGCCTGATCAAGCAACTCTACGCTCACCGTGGTAGTTTCCAGCGATTGTTTCAAAATTTTATTAAGTACCTGACGAAACTCATTCTGGTTTTTAGCGTCAAAGTACTGGCCTACGCAGGAAAATTCTTCTTCAAAGTTTTCCTGCATGCCCAGCCCGATGACAAAGGGCTTCAGAAAAATATTCTTTTCCTGAAGTGCCAGCGAGACGGCACAGGGATCACCCCCACAGGACTCAATACCATCGGTCAGGATAATTACGACATTTCGGTAATTCGGGTCAGCTGGAAAATCATTGGCAGTCTGCTCAAGAGAATAGGCGATGGGCGTAACTCCTGATGGTTGCAATTGGCGAAGTTTACCGATAATACGGTCATGGTTATTGGAAGCAAAACCTACTTCAAGCTTGCTGTCTTGGCAATTTTGGTAACGTCGATGAAATTGATGCCCATAGACCCGCAGAGCTACTTCCAGGTTAGTATCCACCCGCAGGGAATCCACTAGGCCAATGAGCATATTTTTGGCCACATCCATCCGAAGGCTGTTTCCCCACTCAGCAAACATACTTCCCGATGCATCCAGTAGGAATAATATTCGGGTTTTATCCGGCGGTTTCTGAACTTGTACCTGAGCTACGGCAGGCAATGAAAAGAGAGAGAGGAACAGGCACACTGTTATTATGCCAATCCTTTGTCTTAATCCATAGGATTTTGCTGTAGAACACTGGTTCGTTAACTCTTCACGAGCATTCTTTGCAATACTATTTAAGAATTTGAGCTGAATGGTCTTTGGTTTTAACTTTTTTGATGATGTCCTCAATAATACCGCTCTCATCAATAACAAAGGTCTTACGAACGGTTCCCATATATTTACGACCATACATGGACTTTTCTTGCCATACACCATACTTTTCATTAACTGTTTTATCCTCATCGGCAATTAGCGTAAAGGGTAATTCCTGTTTTTGAATAAATTTCTGGTGAGAATCCACTCCATCCGTACTCACACCCAATATTTCATATCCTGCTTTCTGAAGCTCCTGATAATTGTCTCGTAAATTACAAGCTTGCGCGGTACAACCAGGGGTGTTGTCTTTAGGATAGAAATAAAGTATTACTTTCTTACCCCGAAAGTCAGAGAGTTTCACCGTTTCACCATCTTGGTTTAATGATTCAAAGTCAGGGGCAGTGTCGCCAACGTGTAGTTCCATTGTAGTGCTATAAATTCAAATTCGTTGATACATGTGAAAGGGGGGCAAAGATACAAATCACGTTGCATCCTACCCACTTTTCTTCCGGGAAACCTGAAAAAGTTGACCGTATTCTTTATTTAAGGTTCTATCATAACCAGAGTGCCCTCTTCCACCTGATTAAACAACTTTATAACATCGGCATTTTTCATGCGGATACAGCCATGAGAGGCCGGTTTGCCAATGAGCCCTTCTTCAGGAGTGCCGTGGATGTAAATATAACGGGAATAGGAATCTACCCCTGGTCCTTTGTTCTTTCCTGGTTCTAACCCAGTCAGACGGAGAATGCGAGTGGTAACATCGTCTTCTTCCAAGTCAGTACTATCTGTATAAATTTTAGCTTTGCGCCCGGTGTTGATGCGGCTTTTGAAGATGGTGCCCAGTGGGGCCTTATCGCCAATTTTGTTGAGAATTTTATGCTTGCCTAGGGGAGTTTTATTGCTACCGGCTTCGCTGCCAATGCCGTATACTGAGGTGGATATGGGATATTCCTCAATAACCTCTTCATTATCAATTAAGTAAAGCATTTGGTTGGCAACTGATACCCGGATAAACCGCGATGGCGCCTCTTGAGAGCGGCCTTGAAAAGAGATAAATAAGAGAGTAATTAGTAGAAAATAGTGTTTCATTAGAACCTTTTATCTTTGCATGCCATTGGTGATGTACAAGAATTATACTCAAAGTAAAGTACCCTGGCAAAATTAGATGGGCTAGTCACTTTTTTGAGTAAAATGCCCGGAAAAAATAGATTGATATTTTGCGGTCAGTTTTTTCTGGAACAAACTAAAAGTTTCTGAACGAATATATATGGATAATCCAGTTATTATTTTTGGTGCCGGAGGGCTGGGAAAAGCCTCTCTGGAAATTTTTCAGTCAAACAACGTGGTTGTTTATTGCTTTCTGGACGATAACGAAAGTCTGCACAATACCGAGATAGCCGAAGTAACCATTATGGGAAACACCGATGATCACGGTTTTTTGAAGCTGATTGGAAAAAAATGTGATGCCTTTGTCGCCATCAATGAGCGGGAGGTACGCAAAAAGTATTTTAAAATGTTGAATGAGCGCCGTAAGATCATGCCATCCAACGCTATTCACCAGCGAGCGAGTATTTCCGGAAACGCTTACTTTTCTTACGGAATATTTGCTAATGCCGGAGCCGTAGTGGGAAGTTTTGCGAAGGTTGGTCAGGGTTGTATTCTGCATAGCCATTCGGTAGTAGATTATGAAGCAACGTTGGGCGACTTTGTACATTTGGGAGCAGGGAGCGTAGTGCATGCCGGTGCTACTATAGAAGATGATGTATTTATCGGGGCGGGAGTGACCATCGCTGGCCCCTTAACAATAGGGAAGGGGGCTCGGGTAGGAGCCGGCTCGGTGGTGATTGAACCGGTTGAGGCCGGTGCTACCGTATTTGGAAACCCCGCCAAGCCTATTAAGTGATGGACATTCCTATAAGCCCAGCTGATCTTATCACTCAAGAAAATGGTGCTGCATACCACTTAGGACTGTTACCGGAGCAGGTTACCGATATTATATTGACGGTAGGGGACCCGGAAAGGGTATCAGCCGTGAGCCAGCATTTTGATGTGGTGGAGGAAAAAGTAGCTAAACGGGAATTTGTTACCCATATCGGCCGCATTGGGCATCTTCCGCTGATGGTCATCAGTAGTGGTATGGGGACTGACAATGTAGAGATATTGATGAACGAGTTGGATGTTTTAGTAAATATTGATCCAGGTACTCGCACTGCAAAATCTGCCCGCCGTAGCCTAACCATCATTCGTCTGGGAACATCCGGTTCTCTACAACCTGATATTCCTCTGGATAGTCTGTTAGTGAGTGAAACTGCTTTTGGGTTGGATACGCTCATGCAATTTTATCGTTATGAAACCCCTGAAAAACTGCAAGAAGCAGTTTGGGGGATGAAAGAGAGGTTCTCTTTAGAATTTACGCCCTACGGTGCATTGGCAGATAACGAATTATTAAAGCATTTTCATCCACTTTTTCTGCCAGGAAGTACATTAACCTGTCCGGGTTTTTATGCACCGCAGGGAAGGAGTATAAGGCTATTACCGCGGCAAGAGCATTTATTGGAAGCGATGATTGATTATCGGTTTTCTGGTAATTCTATCACTAACATGGAAATGGAAACAGCCGGATATTACGCTTTAGGAAGGCTTTTATCGCACCGGATGCTAAGTCTGAATGCTATATTAGCTCACCGCCCGAGTGGCCGTTTTTCATCAAACCCAGCGAAAACAGTTAACTTAATGATTGAACAAGCGTTATCAATTATCAGTAGTTTGTAGAAAACACATCTATTTTAAATTATTTTCGTACAAGCATACATATTAACTAGAATTAATGTTTAAACAATAAATTTATTATGAGCAAACCAGTTGAAATTACCGACAGCAACTTCAACGAAGTTGTCAATTCTGATAAACCTGTACTCGTTGATTTTTGGGCCGAATGGTGCGGACCTTGTAAGATGATCGCCCCGGTAGTTGAAGAACTTGCTAATGACTACGACGGTAAAGCCGTTATTGGTAAAGTGGATGTTGACTCTAACCCTGAAGTAGCGGGTAAATTTGGCATCCGCAGCATACCTACCTTATTGGTTTTTAAAAATGGGGAGGTTGTAGACAAACAAGTAGGTGCAGTGAACAAAAGCATTTTATCTCAAAAGCTTGATGCTCAGTTAGTATAAGCTACTTGGGAAAAACTTTTCTGATACATTCTGTGTTGATTTCAGCGTAAGATGTCCGAGAATATCTTTTGAAATGTTCATAACAAAATGTATCATTGCATAGGTAAAAAAATATTCATGATACAACTGATTCCTGCCACTAATGAAAAGCTAGCTGCCGCGCAACGTTGCGCTTGCTGGTTTTGGTGTTGTCATATGCAATATGAAAGTAGGAAAGCTCCGGGGTATCAAGAGTATATACCATAATCACGTGTATTTTTAAAGAATTATCTAAATACCCGAAGCCTTTCCAACTTACCTGGAAAGGCTTTTTTTATTTTATCGACATTTATCCTCTGTACTATGCAAAGTTTTAGAACCGAAATTGAAAATCCTGTCGTAGAGCGCGACATTATCGACCTTGAGCGAAAAATTCGCTTATTTCAAGAAGGGCAAATTGATGATGACCGCTTTCGCAGTCTTCGTCTGGCTCGTGGAGTATATGGCCAGCGCCAACAAGGCGTGCAGATGGTTCGCATCAAAATTCCTTACGGGCGGCTTACTCCTAAGCAGTTGCTGCGGATGTCAGATGTTTCGGATGAATATGCCAATGGCAATTTGCATCTCACCACTCGTCAGGACATTCAGATACACTACGTAAGTTTAGATCGCACTCCTGAGCTTTGGGCACAATTAGAAAAAGATAAGCTTACTTTACGTGAGGCGTGCGGCAACACTGTTAGGAACGTAACGGCCTCAGCTAAAGCGGGTATTGATCCGCATGAGCCATTTGACGTCTCGCCGTATGCTCAGGAAACCTTCGCCTATTTTCTACGAAACCCGGTATGCCAGGAAATGGGCCGTAAGTTCAAAATTGCGTTCTCTTCCAGCGAGGCAGATTCTGCTTTTACCTTCATTCATGACATTGGAGCTATTCCTAAAGTTCGTTACACTGATGGTAAAGAAGAGCGAGGATTTAAAATTTTGATGGGAGGTGGCCTGGGAGCCCAACCAAATATGGCTGAGGTAGCTTATGAGTTTCTACCTGAAGATCAACTGATTCCTTTTACTGAAGCCGTCCTTCGGGTTTTTGATCGACATGGTGAGCGTAACAAGCGATTGAAAGCTCGTATGAAGTTCCTCATGAGCTCTATCGGCCTGGAAGCACTACTTGAATTAGTACAGCAGGAATGGAAAGCATTAAAAACCAAGACCTACAAAGTAGATACCAGCATTGTGCCAAAAGCCATACTTCCCGAAGATGTGAGCCTGGCTGAAGTAAAGATTGCGGATGAAGCTGCTTACGACCTGTGGAGATCTACCAACGTGTTTGAGCAAAAACAAAAAGGCTTATACGGAGTACACATCAGGGTACCTTTGGGAAATATCAGTACCTCCATTGCGCGAAAACTAGCGACTATTGTAGATTGGTTGGCTTCGGATGACATTCGTATTACAGTAAATCAAGGGCTGTTGTTGCGGCACGTTCGTCCTAAAGCCTTGCCTGCGCTCTACCATGCTCTTAACGAAATCGGTCTAGCTTCACCCGGCTTTGACAGTGTAGCGGATATTACTGCCTGCCCTGGTACTGATACTTGTAATCTGGGGATTTCTAATAGTACTGGTGTCTCTTCAATTCTGGAGAAAGTCATTACAGAAGAGTATCCTGACCTGATCAAAAATGAGGATATTAAAATCAAAATCAGTGGTTGCCCCAATTCTTGTGGTCAGCACGGTATTGCCAGCATTGGTTTTCATGGTAGTTCACTAAAAGACAAGCAGAAGCGGGTAGTTCCGGCCCTCCAGGTGCTTCTTGGTGGTGGTGTTGATGGAAATGGAGTGGGGCGTATTGCTGAGAAACTCATGAAAGTACCCAGTAAGCGTGCTCCTCAAACCCTGCGTTATCTTCTGGATGATTATGATGAAAATAAACTGGATGGTGAATATTACGCAGATTACTATCAACGTCAGGGCAAAACGTACTTCTATCACTTGCTCAAACCGCTTACCGATCTGGAAGATGTAGATGCGGATGAATACTTTGATTGGGGACATGCCGAAGAAGATTTTAAAGTAGAAGCAGGAGTAGGAGAGTGTGCAGGCGTCATCATTGATCTGGTTGCAACCCTGTTCTATGAAGGAGAAGAAAAGCTAGGATGGGCCAAAGAGAACTATCAGGATGGTCATTATGCTGATGCCATCTATCATGCTTATAACTCTTTTGTGGTTGGCGCTAAAGCGTTACTTCTATCAAATGATGTGAAAACAAACACCCAGATGAGCATCATCCGGTTGTTTGATGAGCATTTTGGTGCCCACGAGTTATTGAAGTTTGATAATGGCTTTGAAAACGTAGTTCTTGAAATTAATAAGCAAGAGCCCAGCCAGGAGTTTGCCGAAAAGTACCTTCAGCAAGCCGAAGAATTTCTTAAAAAAGTGCAGGCGATACGGAAAGAGCAGCTGACTGTTACGCAAGAGGCATGAACAATAGATTAGCTATTTTTGCCACTCGGAAGTGCCCTCAACTCACGTTGGTGGGGGCAGGTCCGGGTGATCCAGAGCTTATTACGGTAAAAGGGGCTCGTGCCTTAGCCGAGGCTGATGTAGTATTGTACGATGCCTTGGCTAATGAGACTTTGCTGCAATATGTGCGTCCTGGTGTGCCAAAAATATATGTTGGAAAACGAGGCGGTAGTTCATACAAATCACAAGCCGAGATTAATGAACTGATCGTAAACTGTGCTTATCAGTACGGGCATGTTGTACGCCTCAAAGGAGGAGACCCCTACATTTTTGGGCGGGGACATGAAGAACAAACTTTTGCAGAAGAGCAAGGAATATCAGTAGCCGTAGTGCCGGGTATAAGTTCGGTTTATTCAGTGCCTGCTCTGCAATCTATTCCTCTAACCAAGCGAGGTATTAGTGAAAGCTTTTGGGTGATTACTGGCACTACCCGCAACGGTACACTGTCCCATGATGTGGCATTGGCTGCTCAGTCTACTGCAACGGTGGTAATTCTGATGGGTATGCGGCAATTGCCCAAAATACAAGCGGTATTTGAAACTTATGGTCAGGGCGAAACTCCCGTAGCTATTGTTCAGAACGGTTCTTTACCCGAAGAAAAAATGGGTGTAGCTACTGTCAGTTCCATGGTAGAAATGGCAGAAGAAGAAAAACTCGGTTCTCCTGCCATCATTGTTATTGGAGATGTAGTTCGAGAAAGAAACAGCCATTCGGTACAGGCGCTCGTCAAAACGGCAGCGCAATATGCATAGTTTCCGGTTTTCACCGATGGACGATTTGGTTTGTAAAAGTAATAATAAAAGCCGCACATTATGCGGCTTTTGTTGTATAGAGCTTTTATTTACTTTTTTCAATAGCTTGAAGTATATCCGTCTGTATATCTTCCACATGCTCTAACCCTACTGAGACTCGAATCAAACCGGGCGTAATGCCTACCCGAGCACGTTCTTCATCAGTGAGTTTGGAATGGGTCGTAGACGCCGGGTGAGCACAAATGCTTCTGGTATCCCCTAGATTGGCCGTGAAGGAAAGCATCTTCAGTGCATTCAAAAAACGCCTGCCGCGATCTATCCCACCATGCAACTCAAACGTTAGCAATCCACCACCCAGGCGCATCTGCCGTTGGGCAAGTTCATATTGAGGGTGCGAAGGAAGAAACGGGTACTTTACGCTAACAACCTCTGGCAGTTCTTCCAGGAATTTAGCTAAAGTTAGTGCACTCTGGCAATGTCTGTCCATCCGGACAGGCAAAGTTTCCAGGCTCTTGGAAAGTATCCATCCATTGAAAGGTGACATGGCAGGGCCAGTATGTCGTCCGAGAAACCGGACCTCTTCTATGGCTTCTTTAGTACCCAGCACAGCACCACCGATGGCTCTACCTTGACCATCAATAAATTTAGTAGCCGAGTGCGTAATCAGATCAGCCCCCCAATCCGATGGGTTTTGGATGTAGGGAGTGGCAAAGCAGTTATCTACATTGAACAATAAATTGTGCTGTTTGGCTAACTTTCCTAGTGCTGAAAGATCGAGTAAATCCAGCCCGGGGTTGGAAGGGGTTTCCACAAAAATCATCTTGGTATTAGGCTGTATACTCTGCTCCCAGGTATCCATATCTGCGTGAATATCTATGTATGTGTGGCTGATATTCCAGCGGGGTAGGAGACTGGTTAATATTTGATGGGTAGACCCAAACAGCGACCTTGATGCTAAAATGTGATCGCCTGCTTTTAGAAAAGAAGCGATACTGATAAACATGGCCGCCATGCCAGAGGCTGTAGCCACACCATCTTCCGTCTTTTCCAGCAAGCAAAGTTTTTGAATAAATTCATCATTGTTGGGGTTGGAAAAACGGGTGTAAATATTTCCTTCAACTTCATTGGCAAACATAGCGCGGGCTTGCTCGGCATCTTCAAATACAAAACTCGAAGTAGCATAAATAGGTACGCTGTGCTCGCGGTGCTGGCTACGTTCCGTTTGGGTACGGATAGCCTGGGTTTCAAAATGATATTTTTCTTCAGACATAATAGTCAAGTGGTGGGATGAATATGATAAGAATACGTAATGGTGGCTGTCTTTTCCAGCGTTTTGGCTACCGAACAGTACTGTTGCAATGAAAGGTCAACCGCTCGCTTTACTTTAGCTTCATCCAACGCACCATATAGATCATAGGTAATATGAATATTCTGGAAAAGTGAAGGAACTTGCCCTTCAGCTCGAGTGCCATCTAACGTAAATTGTATATCCTCAAGGGGTTGGCGTTGCTTTTTAAGAATGCTAATAATGTCCATGGCACTACAGCCTCCTAAAGAAGATAAAAGCACCTGCATGGGCCGCATGGCCAAATTTTCGCCTCCTACATCGGGTGAACCATCCATTTGTAAAGTGAGACCCTCCTCATTCGTAGCCTCAAAATGAGCCGCATTGTTTAGTCTCTTAATTTTTATTTGCATTCTGAATTGGTTATTGACAAAATTTTTAAAAAATTGATCGTCAAATTAGTAGGAATCGCCTCAAAACGAAAACGAATATGAAAGAAATTACCGTAGAAGAATTTAAAGCCATGCAGGAGCAGGGAGAAGCGTACCAACTTATTGACGTACGTGAACCGCATGAGTACGAAGAATCTAATATGGGCGGGGAGCTCATCCCGTTAGGACAGATACCTCAGAATGTTGAAAAGGTTAAAAAAGATCGAAAAGTGATTATGCAGTGCCGGAGCGGTAGCCGTAGTGCCAATGCCGTAAAGTATCTGGAAAATAACTTTGATTTTGATAATCTCTACAATCTGAAAGGTGGGATACTCGCGTATAAAGCTTTAGAAAAACAATAATTTTCCCGTTCATGGAAACTGCCCGGAGTCCTGGCTCTGGGCAGGAGTATCCTCTTTGATTGCTTCAGAACGAACCGTTGAGTCGGTGTTCGCCGGGTTTTTCCCCTTTTCCTGCTCTTGCTTTGCTTTACGCCAGCTATCAAGCAGTAGTTCACTGATTTTGTCAAAACTCTGAACGTACATCAGGCTGATGCCCTGAGTGGTATTGAAGTTTTGTACGATAGCGTTGGTAAGCGAGTTGAAATTGTTCCGATTATACATTTTGACCCGGTAGCGCCCATCATCGGTCAATAAGTATTCTATACTCACGTCCCCGATTACCGTAGCAGCATTGGCATTATTGTTTTGGTCGGTAAATCCTCCATCGCGAGTAATGCGCAAGCGGCCATCAAATAGCGAATAAGAAAGACGAAGCTGAAAGGTATTGAAACGGTCGTCATCAAAGGTGCCTAGGTCTACATCAATCTCCAGGTTCTCATCTACTTGACTCAGCCAGTAACTAAACTGGTTAGACAGTAATTCACTCACACTGCTACCTACCGAACCGCTCACGTCAAACGAGCCTTGTTCCGAAAACTGGCGTAAAACAATAAGGCTAAATACCTGACGGTTTAATTCCTCTTTATCAAAAGCAATGGTATTATCCAGGGTTTCCACGGCCGTCCTTAGCCACAAATTGTTTTGAGGATAATCGGTGATATCAATATCAAAATCAATTTCGGGCGACATCAGATCCCCAGTCAGCTCGAGTACAACCTCTGTAGGGTATTTACGACGTACTTCGTCATTCTCACGCTGGTTAGGATCCACAACCAAAGGGGCCAGAGATGCTACCTGTGCATAAGTAGCCCGGATATCCAGAATGCCACCGTACGGATCACCCAGCCAGGCAATACCACTGCCAGGCTCAATTTTAAATTCCTTATTAATAATATTATATAAGGTGAAGTTGTACCCTCCTTCAACAAAGCGTAAATCACCAAACATATTAAATTCACCCTCCGAGGTAATAAGCATCTGTAATTGTCCGGCCCCCCGCCCGCGAATGATATCACCGGTTTTTACGTCAAAAATAATTTCGCCGTAAGCATCCGGGGTTACTTCAATATCTAAATCCAGGTTCAGGCCGGTTAGGTCAATTTTGTCAATGGTATTTTCGGCAGTAAGCGACGAGTCTTTGCTAACAAATTTAATAAAGTCGGATTGTTCTACCCCTTCGATACCTCCCACTGGGATATAAATTTTAGTGCCTTTTTCGGTTTTTGCCCGTGCCGTGATATCCAGATTGTTGACCGAGCCTAATAGGGAAACCATGCCGGTAGCGTAACCTCGGCCATAAAACATATCATTGTCCTGAAGGGAAGTATTGAGGACAGCTACATTATTAAGTGAGCCATTGAGGTCCAGTACAAAATCACGAAATCCATCGTGGAAAATACCCCCGTTAAAAACAGCAGTCTGGTTGCGTTCATCTCTTAGTACCAGTTCTTCTACCCCGATGGTATTGGCATCGAAGAATATTCCACCATCAAAAGAATAACCTGTATTGAGGTAATTTATTTTTACATGTCCTTTGGCAATGGAACCCTTACCTTTTAGAATGGGATAATCCAGACGCCCAGAAATATTAACAGAACCGTTAACTACACCATCTAATTCGGTAAACAAGTCATCAACATAAGGTTCAGCAACATTGATGTAAGCACCTTGCAAACTAGCTTTCAGGTCCAGCTGGTTTTCAGGTTGGTTAGGGTCATATTCGCCCTCTACCGAGATGATCCGTTTGCCATCTCGGTTTACCATAACATCCAGGTTCAAATTTCGCTGCTGGTTATTCCAGTCGCCCAGACCAATGATGTTACCGACTTTAAAGTTGTTAATAGAGAAGTTTTGCACTGCTACTTCGCTGTTCAGCACCAGGTGATTCAGCGTATCGCCAGGTGTTGGAAAAACACCTTTGAGGTCAATAAACCCGTTAACCTCTCCCTGGTACTCTTCCTCAAGCAAAGGGTTTAAATTGGCTACCTGAAATTGGTCAATATTAAGCGTAAGCTGTTTGGTTGGATTACTAGACAGTGTTCCAATAGCTGATATTTCCTGCCGATGCTCTTCGTCCTCGCTATAAAGCTTGAATTGATTGAACACGACTTCATTTTTTGAGATTAATATCTGGTTATCAGGAGCGAACTGCCAGGACTGATCCAGTATCTGCAAATCAGAAGGGCGAAAACGGACGATGGTGCTATCTTCCAGAAAAGCCAGTTCTCCGAGCAGGTTCGCGTGATTATCGGTGTTATGGCGGCGTATATACTGTTGAAAATCAATATGGTCCTGGCTCCAGATGGCTTCAAATGATAGGTCTTCCATCGGAGCCTGAAGGTTATTGGTAGCAATGGCCTGACGGGCAGAATGCACATAAAGCATAGCCAGTACATTGGTGCTATCTGCTATTTTGGAGGTAGTAAAGTCAACTTCATTATCATAAAAATGATGATCCCGGTACTGTAATGTATCGAAAGTAGATTGTAGACTGAATATGTTGGTGTATCCGCCGGTAATGCGTCCACTTGCTAGTAAATTCTTAGAAAGGGTAAGTTCTGGTGCAAAAAGCTGTACCAACGGATTAGCATTTTGAAGTGTCAGTTGATAATCAATTTCGTACGATTTATCTTGATAATCTTCTACTGGCTGAACCTCTTTGTTGGTATAATAAGTATTAAGCTCTTCCTTATTATTTCGGAAGATGAGCATATATTCTTTGGAGAGAGTTTGTATATCATTAACCAGGGTTGTGAACTTAAAATTACCGGCAAGTTCGGCTTGAATACGCTCAGTCTGCAAAGCCACATGTCGGGTTGTGCTATCTAGCTCAGACTGGAAGCGCAGAGAATCAATAGAGAGGCGCCGGTCATCGTAAGCAATAAAGAGATCATCAAATTCAGCCGTTCCGGTGAGATCATCTACTTTGAGGCCTCGGGTATCAGCATTGAGTTTAGTGCTTAAGAAAAGATACTTATCAGAAAGGTTTAGCTCATGAAACAGGGCCGTATCCAATTCGGCAGTCAATTTGATTTGCTCTTCGCCCGCCCGCAGGTTAAGCGTGCCATCGGCCTGAAATTGCAAATTCGGATCTTGAATATCCAGGTGGCCCTGAAAGAAAGACCGGGCGAAGCGAGCATCAGTAGAAATATTTTGGTAGGTATACTGGTTTATACCCAGGTAATCGAAGTCAGCCTCTAAGTTAATACGAGCTTCTTCCATGCTAACCCCTTCGCCTTCAACGTAGCCCCGGAAACTGGTTTTTTGTAGCAGATCTGGCCGGTCGGTAAGAGTGCCCAGGTCAAAATCCTGTAAAGACAAATTCCCAGAATAAACGGGTGTCTCAAATAACTTCAGGTTGATATCTGAGACAATGTTTCCCAAGCGAGTAGAGAAACGGCCGTTGGCTACAAAATCGTTAGGGAAGCCTAAAAACTCAGCATCAAAGGCAACAGCACCAAATTTTTGCACGGTCGGGAACGCTTCATCGTTGTTCACATACTGACGGACGTCTTCTGCGGCTATACGGGAGTTACGGAGCTGAAGATCAATGAATGTTTCTTTTACTTCGGGTAAACCATCAAAACTTACTCTACCGGAAAGATAACTCTCACCGCCGAAAGAGAGGTTCATCTTTCTTAATGTGAAATTGCTGATTTGCCCATTAAAGTCACCGGAAACCTGATAAAAGTCATTGTAATCAAGCAGCGTTGGTGCAAATCGGGCTAAATCTTTAGTATGCAATTCTGAGTTGCGGATTTTGGCGACAAGGGTTACGCTATCATTAAAATAACCTAAACTGTTCTTATTATCGTAGTTAAAAACCAATGAATCGCGAAGAATTGAACTACCGGCATGAAGTTCAAAATCCAGAAATGACATATTCTGCTCGGTAAAGCGATAAAAGCCGGTGAAATCATGAATAGTAAAATCATAATCAGGTTCATACCCTCTCATATTTTGCACATCAAATTGTAACGTATCAGCTACAACCTTAAAATTAGAAGCATCAGCATGAATATCGTATAGTGTAAAGTGATTATAATCAAACCGATCGGGAATAAGATTTTTTCCGGCATCATAATACTGAAAAGTAACCTCCCGCAGCATAACATCATTAATAGTAAATACTGGTGGTTCCCGCCGTTTGGAGGTGCGGGGTTTTCGCAAAAGTGATTTAACAGTATCAATAAAGCGGGTAATATTCAATGTTGAATCTACGGCGTTTTTCCGCAGGTTTACTAAGCCTCCCTGTACGCGGGCTTCATCCAGTAAAACATTCCCGTCATCAATAATGGTACGTATATCAAAATCAACCGTAAGTTGGTTGGCAATGATCATTGGGCGGTGCTCGTCATCCAGGATAGCGATACTGTCTAGTACGGCAGTGTCGAACCATTTTATGTGCACTCCCTGAATAGACGTGAGAAAACCGGTACGTTCGGTAATGGTTTTAGCCAGATATTGTACTATTTTGGTTTGAACCACGGGAGTTTGAATGGCGCCAACCAGCAACGTTAATAGCAGGAGCAGCCCCACTAAGAACCACAAAAATGATTTTGTGATCTTTTTGGTAACCTTGCGTGTTGTATGTTGACGTTTTTCTTTCAAACTCCCTTAAATGAATAAAGATATACTAAATAACCCCCGTAGACCATCCTCAACAATCATATTAGCGGTAGAATCTTCTTGCGATGAAACCTCGGCCGCCATTAGTAAAAACGGAGAAGTGTTAAGTAACATTGTCGCTACTCAAGCAGTTCACGAAATTTATGGTGGTGTGGTGCCGGAGTTAGCCTCGCGGGCTCACCAACAAAATATTGTACCAGTGGTACACCAAGCGCTTCAAAGCGCAAATATAACAAAAACTATGCTGAGTGCAGTAGCATATACAAAGGGACCTGGATTGCTAGGTGCATTATTAGTTGGGTCTTCCTTCATAAAGTCACTGGCTTGGGGTTTGAATATTCCGTTGATCTCAGTGAATCATATGCAAGCCCATATTTTGGCGCACTTCATTGAGCCACCTGTGCCGGCGTTTCCATTTCTATGCCTGACCGTAAGCGGAGGCCACACACAATTAGTAGTAGTAAGAGATTATCTGAAGATGGAGATTATTGGTGAAACCACCGATGATGCAGTAGGAGAGGCCTTTGATAAAATAGCCAAATTATTAGGACTTCCCTATCCGGGAGGGCCCCATCTAGACCGGTTGGCCAAAGAAGGCGATCCCTTACGATTCTCTTTTCCTTCTGCTTCAGTGCCTGAGCTTAACTTTTCGTTCAGTGGTATCAAAACGGCTGTTCTCTATTTTCTGCGGGAACAGGTAAGGAAAGACGAGCATTTTGTGGAAAAGAATTTGCCCGACCTCAGCGCCAGTGTTCAGCATACTCTTGTTTCTATGCTTCTAGCTAAGGTAGAAGCCGCCGCTAACCAGACCGGTATTCGGGAAATTGCCATTGCTGGGGGAGTGTCAGCTAATTCAGGCCTACGAATGCAACTTACGGAGTTAGCACAGAAACAAAGCTGGCGGGTTTATATTCCTAAGCTCGAATACTGTACTGATAATGCTGCTATGATTGCCATGGCGGCTCACTTTCAATATTTGGGCGGGCAGACCGATACGCTTTCAGTAAGCCCCAACCCACGGTTGCGGTTTGGTTAACCCTATGATTCTTGAGATTGATGAGATATTAGAAGCTCATCCGGAGTAAGGTCCATGATGACTGAATAAGTAAGCAGTGATCGAGGAACTACTGAGCTTTGGTAAGCCGGTGTAGTCTGAAGGGCATCTAATAAACCCTGGCGGATTTTCTTTCGCTCATCAGTGCTAATTGTCTCAATCTGAGAGCGATGTAGTAAGTCTCTTAAGCCAGGGTTATGCTCTACATATAGTTGTAATTGAGGAAGTTGCTCGCTGAAATAAGATCTCAGTTTTTCTAGCAAATACGTCATCATCGCTTCCACATCTTTATTCTGATGCAAATAAGAAATGTTTTGCCAATGCTCTACTACAAAACTTTCCACGGCCAAGATGCTATGCTGAGCTTCTTTTTCTGGTACATTGAGTTTTGTACGTAATTGATCTAAGAAGCTCTGCTCAGACTCGGTTAAGACCTTATCAGAGAGAATAATCATAGTGGCCAACTCAAGAAGGTAGCGTTTTAGAACAGGCGATTTTGCCTGCCCCCATTTGATTTTATCCATGGACACTCGCTTACTAATGAGCTGTTCGCCCTGTTTTTGTTGCTCTTCTGGTAGTTGAGCCATGGACAAATAATATTGTAAAAAAACTTTCTCTTCTTTCTCTAGCAATTTATTAGACCAGGCAGCAGTAGCCAGCACGTATAACATAAGCATGCGCAAGCGTATGTGAGCTTCTACTACTTTTTCTCTTTTCTGAACATCATGATAGGATTGCATCCACGGATGGAAGCAGAAGACATCAATGAAAGAAAGAGCACTGTGTACGATAGCACTCCAGAATTCTACCTGAGGAGCAGTATATTGCGTTCGGGCTTCTATTGTCTTTTCCGAAAGGTCAATGCCATTTTTCCGATTGCGAGAAAAAAATCCATTTTTGGTATGAGGAAGAATGTTTGGATAGATCGCCGTATAGTATTCTCCAATCCGGTATCCTATTTCAGAAATAGCGTCAGCAAAGTCGACTTCTTTTGTTAGCTTATGGTACCTATTCGTTGTAAGAGCACTATTTAATAAACTCTCTAGAAGGATTATCTTCCATTTGGATTGTGGCTGGAGCTGATCTACTTTCAATGACTTAAGCAGGGCTTTATAGGAATATGGCATTTGGGCAGGGTACCCGTATAGCAGCCCGGTTGGCTGCATCAATTCATAAATCAGCTGATCAAACGAAGCTGTAGATGATTTTAAAGAACGTAGACGTTCAAATTCCTGGTGCAATACATAATGGTGCCGGGTAGCGAGGTACGTACGGAGCCATCCTTTTTCCTGCCATTTCATAGGGAGAGCGATTTTGGGATAGAAGTTCAAATTGCAAAAAAATATTCGTAGTGGAGAAGAAGTTTATAAGTTTTGAAGCTGTTGTAGGGTTATATAGCAAATTAAATAATGAAAAAAGTAATTAACCTTTAAAAGGGTTTGAGAACCCATTCAACCGTCCTAAATTAGGGCTATATTACCCAGTATTTGAATTTATATTTTCCCATGGCTAAGCAAGAAAAATCAAGATTTTCTAATCAAATTTCCATAAAAAACAGAAAAGCAAGGTTTGAGTACCAATTCTTGGATACCTACCTGGCAGGCATTAAATTAATGGGGACTGAAATTAAATCTATTCGTGAAGGAAAAGTTAATTTACAGGAAGCCTATTGTTACTTCAATGATCAGGAACTGTTCATAAAACAGATGCATATCTCTCCCTATAGTCAGGGTACCCATTATAACCACGAACCCGCTCGAGAACGAAAACTTCTTCTGAAAAAGAAAGAATTGGTTAAATTAGAAAGCAAAATGGCCGAAAAAGGTTTGACCATTATACCAACTCGCTTGTTTATTAATGAGCGAGGATTGGCAAAACTGGAAATTGCTTTGGCCCAAGGCAAAAAACTATACGATAAACGTGAAGATATTAAACAGCGAGACGTGAACCGTGAGCTTGACCGGATGAAATTTTGACGGCTATCAGCGGAGGCTTCAGTCTTCATTTTCTGAAAATTACGATATGATGGAATTATGAAACATAGCGTGCTTTTACTGAATCAGGATTATCAGCCTCTCTCAATCTGCTCTATAGAACGGGCATTTTTACTCGTATTTCTCGATAAAGCCGAACTTTTGACAACTTCTGATAGCGAAGTAATACGTACTGTGAATAAGAATTTTCCGATGCCTGCTGTCATTCGCCTTTTTCGGTACGTCAACCTTCCGTATCGCGGGGTGGTATTAACCCGGCAAAATGTTTTTAAACGGGATAAGTTCTCCTGCCAGTACTGTGGTTCTCCAAAAAATCTTACCCTTGATCACGTAGTGCCTCGCTCCAAAGGCGGCAAAACAAGCTGGTCTAACCTGGTAACGGCTTGCCAGCCATGCAATACCCGCAAAGGCGACCGTAACCCTCACGAAGCAAACCTTAAGCTGCTTCAACCACCTCGCCGCCCAACCTACCTAATGTTTTTAAGAGACCATTCTGGTTCTATGCGTAAAGAATGGCAGCCATTTTTAGGCTATTAGTTCCCCTTGTAAATATTGCTTCATCTCTTCAACCTGTCGTTTTCAGCATGGTATAGATAGCTGTGCCTTTTATAGCATTTTGTGCTTTTTCAAATTGTAGTTGATGATTAGTTTTATTATTTATCTAAATAATTATAAAAAATTAATCAATAGACCGACTATATGAAAGAACTTAAAAATTATTGGTGCAGCATATCGGCATATGTATTGTTGACAGCAGTAGCCTTAGGCCTGTTTTCTTGTAATAAAGAAGACGATCAGTTAACATCTGAAGAAGATGAAGCCGAATCTGTGGTGCTGGATGAAGCGATTGTAGATGATCTTTTTGAAGAAATTGACCTGATCAGTAATGAGGGGGCTGCAGAAGGAGAAAATGAAGAGGGCGGGCGATTTGAGACAAATGATCGGTTATTGGGTGAGTGTGTTGGAAGAGGTATTGACCGCAGACTTGCAGAAGGTGTTTTTACTAAAACTGTAACGTTAGATTTTCTAGAGGGATGTGTTGGACCTAAAGGTCGAGAGCGGCAGGGAACTATGATTATTACTCAAATTGCCAATACTAATGAGTCTACCTATACAGTTTCAACATCGTTTGAAAATTTTTACCTGGATGGGAAAAAAATTGAAGGAACTCGCACGAGAGTATATACCAGCATTGAGTCTGGTATAGAACAGGTAAAAATTACGTTAGTCAGTGGCAAAGTAACGTTGGAGGATGGCCAAGTTCTCAAGCGGGAGGGGGCTTTTACAAAAGTATGGGATCATTCCACTGAAGAGATTGCAGTACAAGGAGAGGCAACCGGGGTGAACCGGAATGGCGTAGTTTATCAGACAGTTATTTCCGAACCATTAGTTTTTAAGCAATCTTGCTTATCTCAGGGAATATGGATACCCACCCAGGGAGTACGCATGATCTCACGCTCAGGAAAAGCAAATATTAGCGTTAATTATGGTGCAGGTGAATGTGACAGAACGGTAGAAGTAACACTTCAGGGAGAGAGCAAAACCGTAGAGTTAGCGGTAAAGTAAGGTGAATCACACCTAAAAAAAATAACCCCTTCCGAATTACTTCGGAAGGGGTTATTTTATCGCAAAAATTTTACTACAGAACTTCTTTTACTCGGTCTGCTGCGTCTTTCAACAAGATTGCAGAGTAAACTTTCAGTCCTGATTCTTCAATGATTTTAGCACCTTCTTCAGCATTGGTACCTTGTAAGCGTACAATGATTGGAACGTGGATATCGCCGATATTTTTATAGGCTTCAACCACTCCATTGGCTACGCGGTCGCAACGGACAATACCACCGAAGATATTAATAAGAATGGCTTTTACATTGGGGTCTTTCAGAATGATGCGGAAACCGGCTTCTACGGTTTCAGCGTTAGCACTACCTCCCACATCGAGAAAGTTAGCCGGTTCACCACCTGACTGTTTGATAATATCCATGGTTGCCATAGCCAAACCAGCACCATTTACCATACACCCAACATTACCATCAAGTTTAATATAGTTAAGGCCAGCTTTGCTCGCTTCAATCTCCAGTTCTTCTTCTTCGTTCAGATCCCGAAGTTCTACTAAATCAGAATGACGATACAGGGCATTGTCATCCAGATTGACTTTAGCATCTACGGCCAGAATTTTATCATCAGATGTTTTAAGCACGGGGTTAATCTCAAACTGAGAGGCATCAGAAGCCATATAAGCTTTATACAAGGCCTGAATAAACTTCACCATTTGCTTGAAGGCTTTACCCTCTAACCCTAAAGCAAAAGCTACCTTGCGGGCCTGAAAAGGTTGTAACCCAATACCCGGATCAATCCACTCTTTAATAATTTTTTTCTCTCCTTCCGGACGTTCTTTATCTTCAGCCGCTACTTCTTCAATATCCATCCCACCTTCGGTAGAAGCCATAATTACATTGCATCCTTTGGCACGATCCAGCAGTATGCTTAAGTAATATTCTTTAGGCTCATTTTCACCGGGGTAGTATACATCTTCGGCTACCAGCACTTTATGAACTTTTTTTCCTTCGGCTCCAGTTTGAGGGGTAACCAGTTGCATTCCCAAAATCTGCTTGGAAATATCTTTTACTTCATCACGGCTTTTCGCAAGTTTAACGCCGCCTCCTTTACCGCGGCCTCCGGCATGAATTTGCGCTTTGATCACATACCACTGGGTTCCGGTTTCGGCGTTCAGTTCTCGGGCAGCATCCACCGCCCCTTCGGGCGTATCCGCAACAATGCCTTGTTGTACTTGTACTCCATAACTTTTTAACAGGTTCTTGGCTTGATATTCGTGTATATTCATGCGAAAAAAATTTTTCACGAAGGTATTCAAAAAAACCTTTTAATTTTAGCTTTTTAACGAATTCTACCATGCTGAGAGCGGAAAACATCGTAAAAAGGTACGGCAACCTGATAGTATTAAAGTCTATTGACCTGATTGTAGAGCAAGGAAAGGTTGTTTCTATTGTGGGAGCTTCGGGTGCTGGTAAGAGCACGCTACTTCATATTTTAGGCACTTTGGATCAGCCAGATCAGGGCAAAGTTTTTCTTGATGACCAAGAGCTGACCAGCTTAAGAGGTAATGACTTAGCCCAGTATAGGAACCGGCACGTGGGTTTCATTTTTCAATTTCACAATCTTCTGCCAGAATTTACTGCCTTAGAAAATGTGTGCATTCCTGCATTTTTAGCAAATCACAGCTCAGAGAAAGAAGTAAAAATGCGAGCAACTGAATTGCTTGAGCGTTTGGGACTACGTGACCGGTTGCAGCATAAGCCATCTGAAATGTCGGGAGGTGAACAGCAGCGAACCGCCGTAGCTAGAGCTTTAATAAATAATCCATCCGTAGTATTTGCTGATGAACCCAGCGGAAATCTTGACTCGCGTAACGCGGACGAACTGCATAACCTGTTTTTTCGCCTGAGGGATGAACTCAACCAGACTTTTGTAATTGTAACCCATAATGAAGAATTAGCCAATATGGCTGACCAAAAGCTAGAGATCGTGGATGGAATGATTGTAGAATAGCGAAAAGCGCATCAGATGGGCTGGAGCTCAATCTGAGATTATATTTCTATTATAATTTTTTGAGTTTTATTCGGCATCGCAGTCATTATTCAGTAGATAAGTTACTTCATACACAAGCTTAACTACTAGAAAAAATACTCGGAAATAACTGGCTACATGACATTCTCTATCTGACAATAGGTTAAGCAAATGGTTGGGATGAATCCCGAAGTTTTTTATAAAAACTAACTGAGGCTATGCATACCCTACAACTGTAATGTTTAGTTCGTAAATGGTTAAAAAAAAGTATCGGAACTACAGGCTTTTTTTGAGTAAATGAGTATACGATCTTTAGTATAAATATAATGTGCAGCTTGCTTATTAGATAAATTCCGGGTTAAAATCTAGGGTTGATTACTAAATAATGAAAAGCTAAAATCTGAGATTATGGTAGCCACTTATAGCTACATTGTTTGTAAAATATAAAATTTCACAGATTAAATACAATTGAAGTAGGCTTATATATTGTAGAATAATTAACAAATTTTTTGAAAAACAGTACCTTAGCGACAAAACAAACGAATTTCCTTTTTATGGTGTTTGTAATTTTTCAAAGATTTAGAAAGGTGTAAATTTGTGATCGTGAATTTCAACTATCAACGGTACTTATGGATGTTAGAGGATATACAATTTTAATTGTTGAAGATGAAGCCAGTATTCGCGGACTCTTAGCGAAAATACTTGGGCTGGAAGGGTACAAAATTTTTGAGGCTAGTGATGTAACTACCGGGCGTGAGATTTTAAGAAACGAAACAGTTCATCTGGTATTAACCGATGTGAACTTACCTGATGTCAACGGAATTGACTTTACTAAATTTATTAAAAAAGAATATCCTCTGATTGAGGTTATTGTGCTCACGGCTTTCAGTAATGTGAAGGATGGGGTGCTCGCCATGAAACTGGGGGCATTTGATTACTTGGCAAAAGGAGATGGAGATGAACGTTTGCCACTAGTAGTACAGAAAGCGATGGAAAAGGCCGCGTTAAACCGGCAGTTGCAGGAGATGGAATTTCGCTTAGACTCTAAAACTAGTTTTGGGAAGATTGTCGGCAACTCACTTTCTGTGCAGCGTATGCTTGATCTGGCAGAAAAAGTGGCAGTTACTGATACCACCGTTTTGTTATTAGGTGAGACCGGCACGGGAAAAGAATTGTTGGCCGAGGCAATACATCTGGCTAGTCGCCGCCGGAAGGGAGCTTTTGTTGCCATAAACTGTGCGGCCATTCCCAAAGATCTGCAAGAATCTGAGCTGTTCGGACACAAGAAAGGCTCATTTACTGGAGCCAGTACTGATAAGAAGGGTTATTTTGAGGCGGCTGACCGAGGAACCATTTTTTTAGATGAACTAGGAGAAATGGCTCCAGAGCTTCAGGCAAAACTTCTAAGAGTGCTAGAAACCCGGACTATTAATCGCGTGGGCGAAACAGAAGCTATTCCGGTAGATATTCGGATTATTGCGGCCACCAACCGTGATTTAATCAGTGATAATAACGAAGCATTCCGGCGTGATTTGTATTACCGGCTAAGCGCATTTACAATAGATCTGCCTGCACTGCGCGATAGAAAGGAAGATATTGATTTATTGGCAATGCATCTACTAAAAGAGCATGCTGAAAAAACCAATAAATCAATTTCAGGTATAGACCCTGAGTTTCTTGATTATCTTAGACAATACGAATGGCCAGGCAATATTCGAGAGTTGCGTAATGTTATTGAACGGGCAGTTATTCTGGCTGATGGGCATCAGCTAACACCAGATGCTTTACCGAATGAGATATTAAACCAACAACCATCAGCTTCTTTCTATAGTCCGGTGGCCGAAGCAACTGTAACTAATAGAGTTAATAGTCCTGTGCCTACCGAAACCATTGATCCTGGACAAGTGGATTTGAAATCAGTAGAGCAAACCCACATTCTACGAGTGCTTGAGTCCGTTAATGGTAACAAGTCAGAGGCGGCAAAACGGTTGGATATTGGTTTAGCCACGCTGTACCGCAAACTGAAAGAGTACAACATAAATTCGTAATATGAGACAAAACATTTTTCAGTCTGATAACTAAAATTATCAAATTGATGGAAAATCAACCTTTTTTAGGGTTTTTTTTACTGATTTTACCCTCCTTGACTAATTCTTGCTACTGATATGCCGAAGAAGAAAAACTTTTTACAGTGGTTTAGGCCGCAGCAGCATTATCAGCGAATGAAGATCAAGGCACAAATCTTTTCCGGGTTTATGTTAATATTGGTGCTTACCCTCCTGTTGGCCGGTGCAACAATTTATTACCTGGGTAACCTAGGAGATGCATCCAATAAAATCCTCGAAGACAATTATCGGGCGATCAAAGCTACGGAAGGGATGACGGTCTCGCTGGCTAAGATTGATCAGATTTTATCCAAAATATGCCTTGGGCCCAATTACGATGACTCCACCCTGATGGTCACGTTGCGGGCAGAAGAAGGGATTTTTGAAAACCAGTTGATCCTTTGTCAAAATAATGTTTCTGGGAAGCAGGAAGAAGTTTTATTTCAGCAAATCCGGGAAGATTACCTTGCATACAAGAAAAAGGTTGGACAGTTTGAACATACTGTAGATCCGGTTGGTCTTTATTTCTCAGTACTGCAACGGCAGAACGAAGTTTTGAGGGAAAACAGCGTTCAACTGGGGGCAATTAATCATTTACAATTGAGTAAAAAAGATGCTATTGCCCAACGATTGTATTTCCGATCAAAAATATACGTCTTCCTAATTTTAATTTTAGTACTGATCATTGTTACGTGGGCCTTATACCAAGTACCGCACGCTATTGTAAAGCCCATCACCGATGTAACTGAAAAAATACGACGAATAGCTCAGGGTGAGTACCAACAGAAGATCAATGTTGACTCTCGTAGCGAATTAGGAGAGTTAGCTCAGGCTTTTAACATCATGTCGATCAAGCTTCAGGAGTTTGAGAAATTGAATATCGAGGAAGTACAGGCGCAGAAAAGCCGTATGGAATCGATCATAAAAAGTATGAATGATGGGCTCATCGTTCTGGATGAGGATAAGCGTATCATTTTGGTTAATGAATCGGGCAAACAGATTATTAATCTGGAAGATGACGATCTATTAGGCCGAAAACTCAATGAGTTTGACAATAATGATGTTACTCAGGAGTTATACCAGGCTATTAAAGATAAAACCATCAATCAGGGTAAACCGCAGGCCGAAGAGCGACATAATTTTCTGCGGGTAGATAATTACAACGGAAACAAAGCCTTTTTTACCAAAGAAATTGTGAAAGTATATGGGCGGGAAGATTCTTTCCGTCGGTTTATCGGGTATATTATCATCCTAAAGGATATTACGTCATTTAAAGAGTCTGACGAAGCCAAGTCCAAATTTGTAGCAGTAGTTTCTCATGAATTAAAGACACCATTATCTGCACTAAATATGAGCCTAATGCTTATTCAAAACCCTAGGATCGGAGAACTGACCACCGAGCAGAGTGAGATCGTGGGGTCTATGAAGCAGGAAGTGCAGCGGCTGGTGAGAATGGTCACAGAGCTTCTGGATCTGGCGCGTGCGGAAGGTGGAGCTATTCATTTGGATAAAAAACTTGTCGATCCTAAAATGCTCATGGAGTATGCCGTAGCGCCCGTTCATGCTAAGCTTAGTGAGAAAAATGTAGTGATCCGTAATAAGAGCAATAGTGCTCTCTCGGAAATCAACATTGATCCTGAGAAAATATCCTGGGTGCTGATTAATTTGCTTACCAATGCCATTCGGTATGCTCCTGAAGGAAGTGAAATAATCATTCGTACCCAGCAGGTTGGTGATTTTATAGAATTTTCGGTTAGAGATTATGGTCCGGGTATCACCCCAAAAGATGCCAAGCGGGTTTTCAATAAATTTGTGCAGCTATCCACCAATG
Source organism: Roseihalotalea indica (assembly GCF_022458895.1). The sequence goes on from NZ_JAINFL010000006.1 coordinate 281,867, forward strand.
GTAAGAAAAACAAAAGCGGACTTGGGCTTGGGTTGGCTATTTCTAAGGAGATTGTAGAGGCGCACGGCGGGCAGATTTTCGTAGAAAGCGAAATTGGTGCTGGCAGCCGGTTCTATTTCCATATTCCTCTGAATCCGGAAGACCAACTTGTAGAGAAGCATGAACCCAAGGCACTTAAGGTGGTAGAGGTTGAAAACATATAGTATGGTGTTTCTTTGAAACATTATGATTTTCTAACCTTTCCGGTACACTACCGTACTATAGATTTTACCTTTTGAGACCCTCTTCTTAGCCGATGGTATTATCCCCCGGAATCCGTTATATGTTATTGGCGACATTTTTCTTTGCCTGTATGAATGTGCTGGTAAAGTTTGTGTCGCATATTCCCGCTGTTGAAGTAGTTTTTTTTCGCAGTGTGATTTCCTTGGTAATGAGTTACGTAGTATTGCGGATTCAGAAAGTAAATGTGTGGGGAAATAACCGTAAGTGGTTGATTGCCCGCGGTGCTTTCGGAGCTGTAGGACTGATTCTCTACTTTACGCTACTTCAGCAAATTCCTTTAGCTACCGCTATTACATTACAGTTTCTTGCCCCTGTGGCTACGGCTATACTTGGTCTGCTATTGCTACGAGAGAAAGTCTGGACATTGCAGTGGTTTTTCTTTTTGATAACCTTCCTGGGAATGTTTATCATCAGTGGTTTTGAAGCCCGAATGGAACCCATCCACCTGGCGATGGGGATATTGGCCGCTGGCGGGGCAGGCATGGCTTATACGATTATTCGCAAATTAAATCACTCCGAACATCCTCTGGTAATTGTTCTGTATTTTCCCTTGGTTACCCTTCCCATTACCGGCCTGTATGCTGCTTTTCACTGGGTGGTTCCCATAGGAACAGACTGGCTATTCTTACTAGGAGTTGGAGTACTGACTCAGTTTGCTCAATACTTCATGACTAAAGCGTACCAGGCAGAAGAAGTTTCCAAAGTATCCAACCTACAATACTTAAGCATTGTGTATGCGCTCCTTTTTGGATTTCTCTTCTTCGGTGAAACCTTCAATCTCCTAACCTATTTCGGTATGGCACTGGTGATAGCTGGTGTTGTGCTGAATGTCTGGTATAAACAAAAGAAACAGGCTGCTTATGCGAAGCGACAGGAATCTGTAGCTTAGGCAAACTGTTATACTTTTCAGGCTGGTCCTTTCCCAATAATTAACGACCTTCGCACCGGAAAAAGAATAGTCAGTGAAATTTACACTTCATAAAACAGATGCTAAAAGTAATGCCCGGGTAGGGGAGTTAGAAACCGATCATGGGACTATCCGTACTCCTATCTTTATGCCAGTGGGCACTGCTGGTACGGTAAAGGCGGTACATCAGCGTGAACTGAAAAATGATATTGATGCCGATATCATTCTGGGAAATACGTATCACCTTTATCTACGTCCCGGTATTGAATTGTTGGAGCAGGCGGGTGGGCTACATCGCTTCAATGGTTGGGACCGCCCGATTTTAACAGATAGCGGGGGATATCAGGTATATTCACTCACCGATATCCGAAAGATCAAAGAAGAAGGTGTCACTTTTCAGTCGCACATTGATGGCTCAAAGCATACATTTAGCCCTGAGTACGTTATGGATATTCAGCGGACCATTGGTGCGGATATCATCATGGCTTTTGATGAATGTACTCCTTACCCATGTGATTATGATTATGCTGAAAAGTCGATGCATATGACCCATCGGTGGCTAGAGCGCTGTATTGCCCGCTTTGACCAAACCGAAGGTAAGTATGGGTATGAGCAGGGATTGTTTCCTATCGTTCAGGGGAGCACATTTCCGGACTTGCGAAAGCAGTCGGCTGAATTTATTGCCGCACAAGGTCGGATTGGAAATGCCATTGGCGGGTTGGCGGTTGGTGAACCTGCTGAGATGATGTATGAGATGACTGATTTGGTTTGTAGCATTTTACCGGCCGACAAACCACGATACTTGATGGGCGTTGGAACACCGGCCAATATCTTAGAATCGATTGCTCTAGGAGTTGATATGTTTGATTGTGTAATGCCCACCCGCAATGCCAGGAATGGGATGCTTTTTACAACGGAGGGAATCATCAATATTAGAAACGAGAAGTGGAAGAATGATCTTTCCCCCATAGATGAGGCACTAGGAGGCCACGTAAGCACGTTTTACAGCAAAGCTTACCTTCGCCACCTGATTCACTCAAAAGAGATGCTAGGGCCGCAGATTGCCAGTGTGCATAATCTTACGTTTTATCTATGGCTAACCCGTCAGGCTCGGGAAAAAATAGAGGAAGGAAACTTCGTGGCTTGGAAAGAGAGCATACTTCCAAGAGTTATGCAACGATTATGAAACACAATGTAGAATATGCTTTCTATATGCCAACTTGGTACGAGAAAAGTGAGTAACTTGTAGTACACCTTCATGAAAATACTGGATCGCTACATATTAAAAAAATTTTTAGGCACGTTCGGTTTTGTCGTGCTATTGCTGGTATCCATTGTCTGTGTCATTGACTTTACTGAAAAGAACGACGACTTCCTGGAACATCAGCTTAGCGGCGGGGAGATCATTGCTTATTACCTGGATTACATTCCCTATCTAGCTAGTCTGATAACACCTATCACGGTTTTCATTGCAGTCGTGTTTGTAACATCTAAGATGGCCGGTAATACCGAGATTGTAGCCATGCTGAGTGGAGGGGTGAGTTTTCGTCGTTTGCTGATTCCTTATTTTATAGGATCATCGCTCATCGCAGTGGTAAGTTTCTTTTTAAATGGTTGGATTATACCGAACGCCAACAAAGATCGAATTGCTTTTGAGCAGTCGTATATTAAAAGCCCATTTTATTATGATGAACGCAATATTCATATGAAAGTGGCCCCTGAACTTTACGCTTATATGGAAAGCTACAACAATAGTAATAATGTTGGCTATCGGTTTACGCTTGAGCAAATACAGGGAAACCAGATGTTACAAAAGCTCTCGGCTCGCCGCATTGAGTGGGACTCAACCCTATCCAAATGGAAGCTTAAAAACTGGACATTGCATCAGTTTGATGGGCAGAATGAATCTATCTCTTCAGGAACCTCGCTAGATACGACCCTGAATATTACTCCCAAAGACTTTGGTAGTACTTATGGTCTATATGAAACCCTAACGCTAAATGAATTAGATCAGCATATCATCAGGCAGCAAGAGCGGGGAGCAACGGATATACCAGTTTTTCTGGTGGAAAAGTATATCCGGTATATGTCTCCCTTTACGGCCATCATTCTTACCTTCATTGGCGTTATTATGTCGGCTAAAAAGAGTAGGGGAGGTTCTGGCTTTCAAATTGCTCTAGGCTTTCTGATTGCCTTTATATTCATCATCTTTTTTATCTTCGCCAGAAGTATAGCTGAGGTTAACTCTATGAACCCTATGTTGGCTGTCTGGCTTCCCAATATTGTTTTCTCTGCTGTTGGGATATTATTATACTATACGGTTCGTCGTTAATGGCTGCTCGTACAAAGCACTATTTGCTGTTGCACTTCATTGTCCTGATCTGGGGATTTACTGCTGTTTTGGGTTTACTCATAACGATTCCGTCTGTTGAGATAGTTTTTTTTCGCACACTAATCGCTTTTATCACCCTAGCGGGAGTGGTCTGGTATCGTAAAGTCAGGTTTAAATTACCTGCTAACGCCACACTAAGCATTCTGGGTACTGGTGTACTAATCGCACTTCATTGGATTTTATTCTTTGGTGCAGCTCGCGTTTCCACAGCTTCAGTAACATTGGCCGGTATGGCTACCTGTTCTTTATGGACCTCACTGGTAGAGCCTTTCATGACTCACCGCAAGGTGCAAGTGTATGAAGTTTTGCTAGGGTTGGTCGTAATTGTGGGACTGTACGTTATCTTCAGATTCGAGTTTACTCATGCGTTAGGACTCGGGATGGCAATCTTTTCGGCATTTCTTGCTGCAGTTTTCACCGTCAACAATGCCCGCTATAGCAAAAGTTATGATCCGTATTTGGTAACATTCTATGAGATGCTCGGCGCCTGTGTGAGTATCGCTATTTTTTTTCCAATGTACCAAAAGTGGATTAGTAGTGACGGTGTTCTGTATCTTAATCCTTCCATAATGGATTGGTTCTGGCTCATGGTACTGGCTTTGGCCTGTACAGTTTACGCCTATTCTATGTCAGTAGAATTAATGAAATACGTGACGGCTTTCGCTATGAACCTGACTAATAATCTGGAACCGGTTTACGGTATCATTCTGGCAATACTGGTTTTTGGAGAAAAAGAGCAGATGACACCCGGCTTCTATATGGGTACCGCTATTATACTAGTCTCCGTCTTCGCTTACCCTCTCATCCGGCGATATCGAAAGGTAAGGCGTTTTCAGCGGATTAATAGTTTTAGGAAGTTTAAGGAAGCTTCACAATAATTCAAGCCTTAATTACATCGATTCGTTTTCAATAGAAGCCAGCTCTACCAGACGCTCAAATTCCTGGTCTGAAATATCCTGATAGAAATAGTGAATTGGGTTAACTTTCTTCCTGTTTTTAAAAACTTCGTAATGTAAATGAGGTCCGGAAGAGGTTCCGGAGTTTCCGCTGAATGCGATTAATTCGCCACGTTTTACTTTCTGACCAACTTTAACATTAAACTCTGATAGGTGAGCATATTTGGTTTTGAAACCAAAACCATGATCAATCTCTATTTGCCTGCCATAGCCATAAAAGCTGGTAGATACCTTAGAGACTACTCCACCCCCCGTAGCATAAACCGGGGTTCCAATGCGAGCACCAAAGTCAATACCAGTATGCATTTTCCGGACTTTATGAATGGGGTGGTATCTGAGCCCAAAACCCGATGAAAGGTATGATTGCTTCAACGAGATGGGAGTAATGGCAGGAATAGATGCTAACATCAAATGTTGTTTATTGGCCAAACTCAGCAACTCATCGTATGATTTTGTTTGGATATACATTTGTCGTTTAAGCTGATCAAATTGAGTAAGCGTTTTTAGTAGATATTCTTCGTTTTCCAGTTCTTTGTTAATCAGATCTTCGTAACGTTTTGCCCCACCAATACCAGCATTGCGGATAGAAGACGCAATAGGATCCTGCTCAAAAATAGTTCGGTAAATATTATCATCACGATTTTGCAACTGAGCCAGAAGGTGGTCCATGTGCGTCATATTTTTATTTAGAATCTCCATTCGGAAAACCAGTTTTTCATTTTCTCTACGAAGGAACTTCTCATTGGGAGAATCATAATAAGATAGGTAGACTACGAGTATGCAGACTGCACCGATTAATATGAGGGATACAGAAACCAACAAATCCATCATGGCATTTGCCTTTGATTTCTTTACCGGCTCATACTTGCAGGTCTCTGTATCGTAATGATATTTTATCCTTGGCATTTAAGGGTTGAAATTGAGTTATAAAAAATTGTTGTTTTTCTTTTAAGGGTTGTAATGAATCTAATAACTAAATTCTTTATGTAAAAATAGCTATAGAAATAGGTAAGTGAAACCTCAACTCAAACCAAAAGGTACATTAATAAATTTTTGATGCTTTTTACATCATTATCAGCACGATATGCTGATTCGGGGGATGTATTTGAGAGTAGAAAAGTGGTAGGCAATAGAATTAGGTCAAGGAGCTATTATTTCAAACAAACTCCCTTCTACCGCTGATAAGATAGAGTCTTAATTGAGGAGTGCCGATAAGTTGAAATTAATGAGATGATAATACATACCCACACACAAAGAAAATCAGAGATAAAGATCTATGAATAAGGTATAAGAAAGAAAAGGTAACCGTTATTCATAATAGTTACCTCATATATAAGAAAGGCGATAAAGACTGCATTTGCTATTCTTCAAGCCAATGCTTAAGATGGTCGGCACGGCCTTTACGGAAGACATTACGCTTTTGCTGTTTAGCCTTTCTTAATGCACGCTGTTCTTCCTCAGGCAAATGAATGAATTCTTGGCATTGGGGTGAGCAACATTCATCATAAGTAGAAGCACAACGCTCACATTGTATGAACAGTAGATGACATGCTTCGTTTTTGCAATTTACATGAGTATCGCAAGGTTGGCCACATTGGTGGCATCGGCTTATAATTTCACCAGAGATACGCTCACCCAACCGCTCGTCAAAAACGAAATTTTTGCCTCTAAATTTATTAGGTAGCCCTTTTGACTGTACCTGCCGGGCATAGTTGATAATGCCACCCTCAAGTTGAAACACGTGTTCAAACCCTTTATGCTTGAAATAGGCACTGGCTTTTTCGCACCGAATACCTCCGGTGCAATACATCACAATATTTTTGTCGCGATGGGGTTGTAAAATTTCTTCAACTATAGGAAGAGCTTCTCGGAATGAGTCGGCATCGGGCAAAATGGCATTTTCAAAATGACCCACTTCGCTTTCGTAGTGGTTTCGCATGTCAACAACTACGGTGTTGGGGTCATCAGCAAGCGCATTAAAGTCTTCTGCCTGCAAGTGAGTACCATGATTAGTGGCATCGAAAGTATCATCTTGTAGCCCATCAGCTACAATTTTTTTCTTAACCTGAATTTTGAGCTTATAAAAAGACTTGCTGTCATCATCAACAGCCAAATTGAGTCGGATATTATCTAGGAAAGTGATTGTTGATAATTGATCAGAAAACTTTGAGAAATTTTCTTTCGGAACGTTAATCTGGGCATTAATGCCTTCATGGGCTACGTATACTCGCCCTAGTACGCCAAGTTCCGACCAATGCAGGTATAGATGATCCCGGAAAAGGTTAGGGTTACCAATATGAGCGTATTGATAAAATGATAAAGTAATACGCTCTTCTTTACTTTCTGAAATTTGTTGTTTCAGAATTTTCCGATCGATTCGATTATGTAAATGCATAGCTCTAAAAAGGAAATTGCCGCAAATTTAGCAATTAATGAGGTATTTTCAAGGGGTAATACAGAAGGCTGGATCTATGAAATAATAGATTCAGGACCAATTTTCTGCTTCATGTGCTGAAAAAAAGCGTGATTCAACGCTTCCCCTTCCTGCTTTAGAATACCTACTATCACTTCAATACCAGCTTCACGAAGTTTTTTGATACCGCCACCATCTACTAGAGGGTTTGGATCTATGTTAGAAATCACTACTCTTTTTACTCGATGGTGAACTAAAAGGTCAGAGCAGGGAGGTGTTTTGCCATAGTGCGAGCAGGGCTCAAGATTGACAAATGCCGTGCTACCAGGAATCAATTCGGGATTCTTAACGCTATCTATTGCATTGCGTTCAGCGTGCGCTTTTCCGTATTCTTGGTGCCAACCTTCTCCAATAATCTGGTCGTCTTTCACCAGGATGCAACCAACAAGAGGGTTTGGTGCCACTTTATCCTTTCCTCGCTCGGCAAGTTCTAACACGCGGCGCATGTATAATTCATCAGACATTATCTTCATCGTAGAGGTTCACCTAACTAACACGAAGCGGAAAGCTAAAAGTTTTTATAGTGCTGAATAGTTCACTTAAGAGAGGTGATGAGTAAAAGGAAGCTAATGGCTTTCGGGTTTTGATGTGCGTTTGGGCACAGGATCATATCCATGTGTGCCCCAGGGGTGACACCGGGATATTCGCTTTAAGCCAAGCCATGAACCTCTCAAAACGCCCCATTCACTGATTGCTTCCAGAGTATACTGCGAACAGCTTGGGGTATGACGACAATTAGTTCCCAGCAGGGGCGAGATAGCATATTGATAAAAACGGATAATGCCTCGGGCAAGCTGGGAAAGCATAATTTCATCTAGCGTAATTCCTGAAAAAGCAAGCTGGGCTGAATATCATCATGATGATATTTTTTGCTTTGATATTTGATATGGTCCCCACGAAATTCCTGAAAGTAAATCTGACAGATAGCCACATCCGGGTAAATACGAACGGGTTGTACACAGGCAATCTCTAGCGTCCAAAAGCCTTTAGAACCAATATTCCCTAAACCGGCAGTAAAATGGATCACAATGCCAAGCCGCCCAATGGATGATCGGCCTTCTAGTACAGGAACGTGATGGTCCGCCTGGATGCTTTCTACAGTTCTGCCTAAATAAAGACGTCCAGGTTCCAGTATTAACCCCTCTGGAGGAATAGTTAACTTTTCTACCTTATTATCCTGCTTCATATCAAGCAATTGATCCTGATAGATAAGGAGCTCGTTATGCAAGCGTAAGTTGTAACTATTTGGGTTAAGTTGTTCGGGTAAAAACGGATCTATATGGATTTCCTCGCCAATCAGTCTTTCAATTTCTTTTCCTGACAGTATCATAAGTTTTTTATTGAAAACCTACTGCATCCTCCATTCTTTCACCATTCAATAAACACAGTTAGTCAGCTATGTAAGATGCAGAGTAAATTTACGTTATTAGAATAACGCAAAGCATCCAGTATAACGTACAAGTCAGAGATTAGTTTACTATAGAATAGGAAGTATTACCCGATTTTTCATCCTTTAACTGTACACCAAGCGTGATTAACTGGTCACGTATCTGATCAGATGTAGCGAAGTCTTTATTAGATCGAGCTTTATTACGAATATCGATCAATAGTTGAATAAGTCCATCCTTTTGCTGGGTATCATCTGATTTCTCTGGTTTAATGCCCAATACTTCTAGCATCATTACCTGAAAAGTACTTGTCATATTTTTGAAGGTAGATGCACTGATAGATCCTAATGATAGTTGCTGATTATGAAAGGCATTGATCTTAGCGCTCAAGTCAAACAGAACGGCGATAAGCTTCGCCGTATTAAAGTCATCACTCATCTGCTGATAACATTGATCAATCAACTGATTGATTTCGTCATCAAGCTCGGTGTTTACTTCAGCCGGTTGATGATTGAGCTTTGCCAGAATATCGAGAGCGTTTGTTAAGCGGCTTAATCCCTTTTCAGCAGCTTGCAGGGCTCCATTAGAAAAATCTATAGGGCTTCGGTAATGGGCTTGAAGAACAAAAAACCGTAACGTCATAGGTGAATAAGCCTGCTCAAGTAAAGGATGATCACCCGTGAAAAGCTGCTCTAGCGTAATGAAGTTTCCAAGCGACTTACTCATCTTTTGCCCATCGATGGTAACGAGGTTGTGGTGAATCCAGTAGTTAGCTGGATGTTTATGATAAGCACCATAGCTCTGAGCAATTTCAGCCTCGTGATGAGGAAACTGCAAGTCTAAACCACCACCGTGGATATCAAAGGTTTCGCCTAGATACTTTGTGCTCATGGTGGTGCATTCTAGATGCCAGCCCGGAAAACCTTCTCCCCAGGGCGAATCCCAGCGCATAATGTGCTCGGGACTGGCTTTCTTCCATAGTGCGAAATCGTGAGGGCTTCGCTTTTCGCTTAACCCTTCGGTTTGACGGCTACCTGACTGTAAGTCTTCCAACACTTTTCCGGAAATGATACCATACGGCTGATCTTTCGCGTATTTTTCCAGGTCGAAGTAAATTGATCCGTTTACTTCATATCCAAAGCCGTGCTTTATAATTGATTGTATTACTTCAATTTGCTCAATGATATGCCCAGAAGCCGTAGGCTCAATGGAGGGCGGGAGGACATTAAGCTGGCGAACCGCCTCATGATACCGATAGGTGTACATTTGTACAATCTCCATCGGTTCTAATTTTTCCAGACGTGCTTTTTTCGAGACCTTATCTTCACCAGCACCGGCTACTTCATCTTCCAGGTGACCCACATCGGTGATATTACGTACAAAGCGTACTTTATAGCCTAGATGCAGTAGATAGCGGAAAATTACATCAAAATTAATAGCCGAGCGAGCGTGTCCCAGATGAGGATCGCCATACATGGTAGGGCCGCATAAATACATTCCTACGCGGGGAGGATGAATCGGCTCAAAAATCTCCTTTTTTCGGGAAAGGCTATTAGTAACAGATAAAGGATACTTTTGGAATAATGTCTGGCTCATGTATTGATAATTGTCAAAGATTTTAGAACTGATCTAGTGGATTCTGACGGGCAAAGTTAGTAGAATGTTTTTTCAGTTGCCCGCCATCCTTAAAAAAGTAGTAAAGCATTATTCTGGTGTATTGTCATGGACAAGAGAATTATCTGAAAAATTAATTTTCCGATAAAAACAAGCTTTTCGGGTTTTCCCTCTATGGTCTTTAGTATGGCAAACTCCTTCTCCTTCCAGCTTCACTTGATAAAGGAGGGCGTCCTGATCACAATCAACCCAGATGTCAACAATGCGTAGCCGATCACCAGAAGTTTCTCCTTTCGTCCATAACTCTTGGCGTGAAGTACTCCAAAAGGTAGCATACCTAGTAGTGAGCGTATGGTGGAGGGCCTCTGAATTTGCATAACCCACCATCAATACTTTGCCAGTAGTATGCTCCTGCACTACTATGGGTAATAGCCCATCTCGCTTTTCGAATTGTAGATCAAGGTTGTTCCCTTCTTCCAATGGTTTCATAATTTTTATCTAGTTTATCGTTAGCTTTTTCCAGCTAACGGCACGATTCTCTCATTTTACGCGTAATTATAGTACTTTTGTCATAATCATCATTGGGTTATAGCGTATGATTAAGAAATTTGGCTTATTTCATCTTCTCATCTTGTTAGCTACTGCTGGGTTGGCTCAGGAATATGCTGATCCAAATCACCGAGCACTTATGCTGAAAATGGAAGAGGGAGTTTCTCTTATGAACCAGGGAGATTACGCTAGTGCAGATTTTCAGTTTCAACAAGTGCTGGAAGAAATTGGTATTGTACCCGCTGAACTGTGCTTTTACTTCGGGAAGAATTCCTACCATCTGGAAAAATACAAACAAAGTATTGATTGGCTCAATAAATATATAGAACTGAAGGGAACTCATGGTCAGTTTTTTGATCAGGCTACTGAGTATCTTCGGTTATCTGAAACAGACTATCTTGCTCAGAAAAGAGCTCAAACTACCACATCTCGCCCGTCCGAAACAAAAAAAGCGCAACCAAAAGTTGTTGACTGCGATACCACACCTTATGTGCTCTGTCCGGTATGTCAGGGCAATGGGGTAATTGTAGAACAAGGTTCGCTGGGCAATGCTATTTACCGCACGTGCCCCTACAGCGATGAACAGGGCCGAATGCCCTGCTCAAACTATAAGGAATATATGAAGGGTAACCCCATACCATTAGAATCAGAAGACTAACGGCTGGCTACGTACTTATTCTGGTACTTGCTGGTTTTGGGTATTACTTGCTGAATGCGTTTGATACGGGTTTCGGGTGCGGGGTGCGTAGAAAGAAATTCGGGGGGGCGTTGCCCGCCTTCACTGTTCATCCGCTGCCAGAACGGTACAGCAGCTTCAGGATTGTAGCCTGCCATTGCCATCATATATAATCCTAGTTCATCAGCTTCAGATTCCTGAGACCGTCCGTATGGTAAAAGTATCCCTACTTGAGATCCCAATCCAAATGCCGCCAAAGCGAGCTGCTGGGTAAGCTGTGGCTTTTCCTGTAACGCTACTGATAATGCCGTACCGCCTGCCTGAAGGGCTAATTGTTGAGACATACGCTCATTTCCGTGCGAAGCAATAGCGTGAGCAATCTCATGAGACATTACTACGGCAACTCCTTCTTCATCTTGGCATATAGGCATGATACCCGTATAGAATGCTACTTTTCCGCCAGGCATACACCATGCGTTGACTGTTTTATCGTCTTCAATAAGATTAAACTCCCATTTGAAACCATCGAGTTCGTCAGCATGGCCTTGTTCTTTCATGTATTGCTCAATGGCATAAGAAAGTTTTTTACCGACCTTCCGGATAAGAGCTACCTGTTGCTGATCGTTAGAAAGTTTACTTTCGCTAAGAACCTCCTGATAGCTTTGGAAACTAAGTGAATTAATTTGGGCAGTAGGAATGAGATTAAGCTGCTTACGGCCAGTTAAAGGAACCGTTGAGCATGAGAGTAGAAAGAAAAAGGCAAGTATACTAGAAAATATTGTGCGTTTCATATTAGTAAAGATTAGGTATAACAACAGAAAATCTTGAGATCCCTGAAGAAGTAATGATACAACTTCTCAGTTTGTTTCAAGGTTTAATACATACATTTCAATTTCCTTGCCATTCGTTATAAAGAAAGCAGATGTAAATTACGCTGCTGTAAATAGTGAGTAAGGATGAGCATTTTGAATGGCTTTTTATAAATTGGAAATAAAAAAAGCATTAGAAATCTCTAATGCTTTGAGTCTGGTAGTAAAGGAAAATTATTAGACAAATTTGGCTACCGATGATATTTGAAAAGCTTTGCGGTAAAATTTTATAAGATTTTCCCGCTCGTAATCCCAGGATAATTTATTCAGAACACGATCATAACCATATTCCCCCATTGCAATGCGTTCTTCTTCATTATCAAGTAACTGGCATATTTTTTCGCCAAAATCCTTGGTGTCATGATTTTTAGCATACAGCGAGGCTTTTTGGGCAGAAGCTCTTCCTTCTTTTAAATCATACTGAACAATTGCTTTCTTTAAAGCCATATATTCCATGATTTTATTCATGGTAGAAAGGTTATTCATCTCTGTAGGCTTATCAGGGTTGACACAAACATCACAGGTGTTTAATACATCGATCAGTTTTTCATCGCTGACCCGGCCATAGAAATCAACATAGTCAGATAAGCCCATTTCATTCACAAGCTGTTGTATTTCTTCCAGGGCGGTTCCACCTCCTACAATTGCAAATTGAACATCTTGCCGATGTTGTACGATATACTGTACGGACTCCATCAGCAGGTCTAAACCCTCTTGTACCCCAATAACACCTACATATCCGACGAGGAAATTTCTCCCTTTTTTATAGGTCTCATCGCCGGGAGTAAGCTTAAGCCGTTTTAAGCTCGGACCACTACGAACTACCGCCACATTTTCCGGTGGCATTTTTCCTCGAGTAATAGCAATATTACGGTACGACTCGTTTGTAGCAATACTAAAGTCCGCTACGTTGAATGTAAGTCGCTCAAATAACAACATAAGCCGGTAAAAAAGCCCTTTCTTGTTGAACTTGGCAATGTATAGTTCGGGATTTATGTCGTGATGATCAAACACATATTTTACTCCGAATAACTTAAAAGGAAGTGCTGTAATAAAAATCAGGTCAGGAGGATTGCATCCGTGAATGACATGAAATCTTTTCTTAAGAAAGATTTTAATACTCAAAACCAGCTCCCAAAAGATCGCTAAAGAGTACTCAGCTAAATAACCGAGGGCGCCATGTCCTTCCGTAGGCAAAGGATGGCGGTATATCTCTATACCATCAATAACCTCATAACTTTCGGTATACCCTTTCATTTTAGGGCATATGATCGATACATCAGCTCCTTCTTCCTTTAATGTTGTTGCTTCTTGCCAAACGCGCCGGTCAAAGGGGGCTGGCAAATTTTCAATGATAATTAAAACATGCTTACCAGCAAATTCCGACATAATTTCCGTTAGTTACTTTTTCCTTATCAATGCGAACCAGATCAATAATTGTTTGATCGGGACCAACCTGTGAGATGATTTCTTTAAATTCTGGTGACTTATTTCCGATGATAATAACTTCTGCATCCTTCACCACTTCCTGTATGTTGTCACGTAGCAGGCGAGTAATGTGAGGAATTCGGCCAGTCAGATAATCTTTATTTTTACCCATGAGCTTAGATAAAGAGATATTGTTATCATAGAGTTTTAAGTCATATCCTTTACCTAACAAAGTCTCGATCATTTCAACCATTGGGCTTTCCCGCAGGTCATCAGTTCCAGCCTTGAATGCAAAACCCAGAAAAGCAATTTTTTTCTTACCAGTATTGTAGACCATTTGCAAGCCCCGTTGCACCTGATAGGCATTGCTTGGCAAAAGGCTGTTTAGCAGAGGAGTTGAAACATCCAGCAATTGTGCTCGGTAGTTAAGCCCTCTCACATCTTTCGGTAAGCACGATCCCCCAAAAGCAAACCCAGGCTTCATGTAATATGGAGAGAGGTTTAATTTTGTATCTTGAGCAACAACCCCCATTACCTTATGGCCGTCTACTCCCAGTTCTTTACAAATATTGCCTACTTCATTGGCAAAAGTGATTTTAAGAGCATGGAAATTATTGTTGGCATATTTGATCATTTCCGATTCTTCAGGTTTCAGCTTAAAAACCGGCGCATCAATGGTTTTATATAGCTCGCTAAGTTGAGTTTCACTTTTAGAGCTATTGGTACCAATTATTGTATAGGGAGGATTCCAAAAATCGTAGATAGCCGTGCTTTCTCGCAAGAACTCTGGATTAGAAGCTACTCCGAAATCCTCAAGATGTTTCTTTCCGGAAACACTTTCTATAATTTCTGCACACTCCTTTATCGTTCCTGGAATTACCGTACTTCGGATAACAACTGTGTGGAAAGTATCTTTACTTTTAAGTGCTACCGCAATATCTTCACAAACCCTATATATATAAGATAAGTCAATGTTGCCATTCATTTGGCTGGGAGTACCCACGCAAATGATTGAGATATCAGAATTCTGTACAGCCGAGTGAATATCTTTCGTGGCCTGAATGGTGCCCTTTTTCACCCCCTCTGCAATATATTCATCCAGATCTTTCTCAACGATTGGGGAGTTGCCACTATTAATCATGTCAACTTTCTGTTGATTGACATCCACTCCAATCACCTGATGGCCAATTTTAGCAAAGCATGCACAAGATACTGCTCCCACATAACCAAGCCCAAATACACTTATTTTCATATGTTAACGATTAATGAAATTGTATGCAAATATAACTATTACAGTATAATATTTAATAATTAATAGGCGTTTTCCTCGCCACGGACCGCATTCCAAACGGTTTTGAAGATAATTTTTATGTCCAGGGATAAGCTCCAGTTCTCTAGATACCAGGTATCATATTCTACGCGCTTTTTCATCAGCGAATCATCTTTTGTTTCGCCACGTAGGCCATTGACTTGGGCATATCCGGTAATTCCTGAATTAATGAAATGGCGAACTTTAAAATTTTCAATGATTTCGGAGTACTCCTCAGTATGCTTCAACATATGTGGTCGAGGTCCAACTACGGACATATCGCCAAGAAATACATTGAAAAACTGCGGAAGTTCATCAATGCTCGTTTTACGCAATATGCTACCTACCCGGGTAATTCGTGAATCATTCTTCTCTGCTTGTTTAGCGTTCGCTTCATCATTTACGCGCATGGTGCGAAATTTATAGCACCAAAAGGGTTTACCGTTTTTTCCACTTCGAAGTTGCTTGAAAAAGATTGGACCCGGAGAATCTAACCGTATTAGTAAAGCAATAATAGGCAAGATGAATGGGAATAAGAATAGAATTACTCCCGACGAAAACGCGATATCAAAACCTCTTTTAATCTGTCGGTTGTAGAATATTTTAAGAGGGTCACGGCGGGGAGTTAAAATTGGAATTCGCCCATTATTGTAAAACTGGGTATCAATACGCATTTGGTCTAAACCGCCAGCATCCTGCACAAGCCCGAAGTAGATGAAATTATCATCAGCAAACTTAGCTAAATCCTTTACATACGAAATATTATTGGGGAGCGCATAATAGATCTCATCAACATTGTTGCGTATGCAGAACTGCTTTACTTGGCTAAGGTTGCCGCGGTAATCATTCTCATTATTCACGAACTTCACACCACTATCAAAAAAGCCCATGAATTTGTAGCCCAGTGGCTGATCCTTAACAAAGTAATTATATAGGTTTTTCCCGGTTGAAGTGTATCCGATAATTACTACCTTTTTTCGGTTCTTATCCAGAGACCTATACCTTTTATAGATAAGAAATAATACAACCTTAACTAAGATCAGAGAAGTTATTGATATTGAAATAAACGGTGTTAAGAACTCCGTTGGATAATGGTATTGCTGTAAAAAGGTAATATAACTAGCAATAATCAACCCACTTAATAGTGAGCTTACCAAAGTGCTTATCAGAATTGTTGAAATCTTACGCAGATTATCAGTTTGATATACATCGCAAAACAAGGATGTGATGATCCAAAGTAAGATAGTGATAATCAAAAATGGCTGATAATATGATAAATAATCAGCTCTGTCTACTGTTAACTGATGGTATGATACACGAAATGCTATGATAATCAGCAGAATATCAATCAGTAATAAGGCAGTTAGCAGCGATTTAGAGTAATGACTTCTCTTAAGTTTATGCAAGAAATCCATAAAATGATGTATCTGATCCGGCTAATTTTAACACAATGTAATATTTTTGTGTAAATATAGTCTTTTTATAACTAAAAATAACAATAAATAATAAAAAAAATTATACTATTCCGATATTTGCTGAAGATATAAGACTATATAAAATATGTTTTGTTAGAATTTTCAAATTTCTTGCCACAACTTACATACCAAAAGGCTCTTCCTATTTATATAATCGGAAAGAGCTCTTGGTTTTGATGTTCAGAAAATTTTGAGAAGCAACTTGCTAAAATTTGTAAAAAATGCGGCATTCATTTTTGCATTGTATATTTAAAATTCTACATTTGTAGCCCAATTGCTTGTCCGGTGGTGTAATGGTAACACAGAGGTTTTTGGTGCCTTTATTCAGGGTTCGAGTCCTTGCCGGACAACTTGCTTCCAATCCCGATTCAATCGAGTCGGGATTGGTGTTTTTAGACTCTCGTTGAAGCAGAAACCTACCATGGCTACAGTAAAAATCTTCTCCGGTTCGGGAACCCAATACCTGGCTACAAAAATTGCTGAGACCTATGGTAAACCTTTGGGAAAAGTTACAGTAGAGCGGTTCAGCGATGGAGAGCTATCCACTTATTTTAATGAGTCAGTACGCGGCTGTGACGTCTTTTTAGTGCAGTCAACTTTTTCTCCAATGGATAACCTTATGGAGCTGCTGCTGATGATTGATGCGGCAAAGCGAGCCAGTGCTAAATACGTAACGGCGGTAGTTCCCTACTTTGGCTATGCCCGACAAGACCGTAAGGACAAACCCCGCGTAGCTATTGGTGCCAAACTGGTAGCCAACCTTTTTTCTGCCGTTGCCCCTGATCGCCTTATGACTTGTGATCTACATGCCGGGCAAATTCAGGGGTTCTTTGATTTTCCGGTAGATCACTTTAGCGGAAGCATTATCTTCGTTCCCTACCTGCAACAGCTTTCCCGCGAAAATCTAATCTTTGCCTCTCCCGATGTTGGCGGAGTAAAAAGGACGCGAAATTTTGCCCAGTATTTTCACACCGATATGGTAATCTGCGACAAGCACCGAAAGCGTGCTAATGAAGT
This sequence comes from Roseihalotalea indica, assembly GCF_022458895.1. The sequence continues at coordinate 299,202 of NZ_JAINFL010000006.1, forward strand.
AGCGACTATGCAGGTGATCGGTGATGTAACCGGAAAGGATGTTGTAATTGTGGATGATCTGGTTGATACAGCGGGTACTTTATGTAAAGCTGCAAAAGTGCTTAAAGAAAACGGCGCTCAATCGGTGCGGGCTATTGCTACTCATGCAGTATTATCGGGAGCAGCTTATGATAATATCTCGAACTCTGAGCTGGAAGAATTGGTTGTTACCGATACAATTCCACTGAAGCAGGAGTGTCCTAAAATTAAAGTGCTGACGGTGGCAGAATTATTTGCCAGCGCCATCAAGAAAATTCATAAATACGAGTCTATTAGTCCATTATTTATTTCTCAATCCAGATTTTAATCTAAATTAATTATGAAAACTGTAGAGATTATAGGGTATCAAAGAGCAAATCTCGGCAAAAAAGAGTCAAAGCGCTTACGTGCCGAAGGTAATGTCCCTTGTGTATTGTACGGTGGTGATGAGCAAATTCATTTTTATGCTCCCATGATTCTGTTTCGCCCATTGGTGTATACCGATCAGGCCCATTTTGTAGAACTAAATATCGAAGGAGTTGAGAAACGATGCATCCTTCAAGATATTCAGTTTCATCCAGTGAATGAAATCATCATGCACGCTGATTTTCTGGAGCTGCATGAAGGAAAACCCGTTAAGATGGATATTCCAGTACAATTGCTGGGCACTCCTACTGGGGTGACCAAGGGGGGTAAATTGATGCACAAGCGTCACTTCTTGCATATTAAAGCGCTGCCTAAGGATATGCCCGACCACATTGAAGTAAATGTGAGTAAGCTGGATTTTGGAAAATCAGTGAAGGTGAAAGATGTGAAAGAAACCAACTTTCAAATCATTGATAGCCCTGCAATTTCAATTGCTGTTATTGAAATTCCTCGTGCTCTGCGTGGTAAAGCTACCGATGACGAGGAAGGAGAAGAAGCGGAAGCTGAAGAGGCAGAACTATAATAATTTTGCAAAACAATTAAATGATCCTGTTCTGTTTTTCAGAACAGGATTTTTTTTGCTTATGAAATATCTAATTGCCGGATTGGGAAACCCTGGTCCTAAATATGAGCTAACCCGCCACAATATTGGTTTTCTGACGTTAGATCGTCTGGCCGAGCAGCAAAGCGCAACTTTTGAAACAGGCCGCCTGGCCGATGTAGCGAACTTTAAGTACAAGGGAAGGGCGATTCACCTGATTAAGCCTACTACATTTATGAACCTGAGCGGTAAAGCGGTGAATTACTGGATGCAAGAGCTTAAGCTATCCAAAGAGAATCTGCTCATTGTAACTGACGATATTGCTTTGCCATTTGGCAAACTTCGGATGCGCGCTAAAGGATCTAGTGCCGGACACAATGGGCTGAAAAATATTGAACAACTGACCGGCGGGCAGAATTACCCCCGGCTCAGGTGGGGAGTAGGAGATGACTTCCACAAAGGCCAGCAGGTTGATTATGTGCTGAGTCAGTTCCCGCGAGAAGAACTGGATCAGTTGCCGGAGATTATGGACCGAGCCGGAGAGATGATTCTTTCCTTTTGTACTATTGGTATAGAACGGACGATGAGCCAGTTTAACAACTAGCTAATGGTACTGCCACTATCAGCATCCTGCTCTGGCTGAACAAACAAAAGAGAGCCATCGGGCTTTTCAGCCATCAGAATCATGCCCTGTGATTCTACCCCCATCATTTTGCGCGGTGCCAGGTTTATTAATACGCATACCTGTTTCCCGATAATAGCTTCAGGTTCGTATGATTGGGCAATGCCGCTTAGTACCGTTCGGCGGTCCAATCCCGTATCTAGTGTCAGGCGAAGTAGTTTTTTAGATTTCTTCATCTTCTCGGCTTCCACAATGGTGGCTACCCGTAAATCTAACTTAGCAAAATCGTCGTAAGTGATTTCTTCTTTCTGAGGCATGAGTGTTGGGGGGGCTGCTTCCTCCGTCACGTTTTCGGTATGCAGTTTTTGTACCTGCTGATCAACCAGTTGATCTTCAATTTTCTCAAACAATAGGGTTGGCTCAGCGAGTTGGTGGCCAGCAGCTAACAGGTCATCGCGTTGCGCATCAGTCCAGTCCTCTAGCTGGATATTCAACATCGTCTGCAATTTTTTTGATGTGAAGGGCAGAAAAGGCTGGCAAATAATCGATAGGCTAGCGGTAATTTGTAAACTGATATTCAGGATGGTTTCTACTCGTTCCCGATCAGTTTTAATCACTTTCCAGGGCTCAGCGTCGGCCAGGTATTTGTTGCCTGTTCTGGCTAAATCCATCATGTAGGCAATGGCTTCCCGGAAATTAAAATTCTCAATAGATTCTGCTACTTTGAGGGGGATTTCTTTAAGTTTAGAAAGAGCCTCTTCGTCCAGTGTTTCTGTGGCGTGCCGTTCAGGAACAGTACCATCAAAATATTTCTGGGTCAGAACCAGCGTTCGATTGACGAAGTTACCTAAAATCGCCACCAGCTCATTGTTATTCTTAGCCTGATAATCTTTCCAGGTGAACTCGCTGTCCTTGGTTTCGGGCATGATAGTGCCTAGGGTGTAGCGCATTACATCCTGCTTTTCCGGGAATTCATCCAGATACTCGTGTAACCAAACGGCCCAGTTTCGGCTGGTAGAGAGTTTGCGACCTTCCAAATTTAAAAACTCGTTAGCTGGCACATTATCCGGCAGAATGTACTCACCGTGGGCGTGAAGAATAGCCGGGAAGATGATACAGTGGAAAACAATATTATCTTTTCCGATGAAGTGAATGAGTCGGGCATTATCCTCTTCATTAGGCTGCTTTTTCCAGTACAATTCCCAGTTTTTACCCTGATCTGAGGCCCATTGTTTTGTAGCGGAGATGTAACCGATGGGAGCATCCAGCCATACGTACAGCTTTTTCCCTTCGGTATTGGGCAAGGGAACGTCTACTCCCCAATCCAGGTCGCGGGTCATGGCGCGGGGTTGTAGACCGGCTTTGAGCCAGGCACTGCACTGACCGTAAACATTAGGTTTCCATTTCCCTTTTTTTCCTTCTAATAGCCATTCTTCCAGCCACGGTTGGTATTTATCCAGTGGAAGGTACCAGTGTTTGGTTTGTTTCAGTACCGGAGGCTGGCCACTCAAGGTAGATTTCGGGTTAATCAGGTCAGTAGGGTTTAACGATGAACCGCAGTTTTCGCATTGATCTCCATAAGCATCGGGGTAATTACAAACCGGGCACGTTCCGGTAATGTACCGGTCTGCCAGAAACTGATGAAACTCTTCGTCATAGTATTGCTCAGACTCCTTCTCAATAAATTCGCCCCGATCATATAATTTGGTGAAAAAATCCTGAGAGGTTTTATGATGGATAGGTTCTGAGGTACGGTGATACATATCAAACGAGATACCGAAACGCTCGAACGTTTCTTTATTCATCTCGTGATACTTATTAATAATATCTCGTGGAGATATACCTTCCAGCTTGGCCCGCAACATGATGGCAACACCGTGCTCATCGCTACCACCCATAAAAATGATGTCGCGTTTCTGTTGGCGCTGGTAACGCACGTAAATATCAGCTGGTAAATAGGCACCCGCAATATGCCCAATATGCAGAGGTCCGTTAGCATAGGGGAGGGCGGCGGTTACAGTAATGCGGGAGTTGTTATTCGTTGTCATAGGATAGATTGAACGCTAAAATTGCAAAGAAAGGTTGCTTAGGAGCAAATGCCAAGTGTACGTACGGGAAAATCAGAAGGCGGACCGGAAATGAACAAAGAATCCGGAGTTGCCGTCAATTTTCCAGGAGTGTTCTATGCGGAAGACAGTATCGTAAAAAGAGACGATGTCAATACCGAGGCCGTATCCCATTAAATAGCGATTAGCTAAACGGTTGCTTTGTTCATATTCAATGGTATTACTGACGTACCCCTGATCTACATACCCCTTCAGGTATATACTAATTGGAATTACGTTAAACTGATCTATTGGAATGATGCGAGACATATCAAACTCCTGGGAAAAAATCCGCTTGCTGATGGTATTCTGCTGCATAACAAAACTTTGTCCTTCAATCACATCAAGCTCGTAGCCTCGTAGCCAAAGCCCGTTATACCCTAGCCCCCGAAAGTTAGCATAAGGCTGGTAGCGAGGGGTACTCAGATAGCCATTGACCGAGCTGGCAAAAAAGAAGCCTTTTCCTAGCTTGAAGTAATGACTATACAAACCCGAAATTCTAAGGATGTCTACATCATCAAAAATGCCTAAGCCTAATTTGCTGATAGAAGTCCGCCAGCGATAGCCCTCCAACGGGTACCCGATATAATCTCGATGGTCGCCACCAGCCGTATAGTTTAGCATAAAATATTGCTGACGGCTATCTTCATGCAGGAAATAAGATGGGTTGAGGCTGAGGATGGTATCGGCAACAATAACATCCGAATAGGAGAGTGTAACCCCATGCGTATTGTAATACGAAGGGCGGTAGTTCCATCCTACTAGGGCGGTAACCTCCAGAGAGGCTGGGTCTAAGGTCGTTTCAAGTGCGCGGTCGGTGAACTGAAAGACATGATCCTTCGTCATATAATTGATATTCCGATTTTCGGAATAACTAAAACCCACTTCTATTCCGTTTTTTTGAGCCCGGTCAACGTAGGGTATTTGATACAGCACTGCATACTTTTTAGTAAAACCAAACTGAGCAGTAGCTGCCAGGCGCTGATTAAGCCCGCGAAAATTATATTGCGTAAATTTAATACCGTAGATAAGCCGGCTCCAGTCCCGGTTCTGGTTGGTAAGCCAGACATTTAGATTCCGGTCAGCCAACTGAAAGTAAGGAGTAGGTATGGTATACCATCGCTCAGATACTCGAATTATAATATCGGCAGTGCCAGGATGTATCTCTACAATATGCAGCTCTACATCCAGAAAGAGGCGGGTGTTCATCAGCTTCTGCCGGTCTTTCTTTAGCAGCTCATTCAGTTCATAAAACGGGAAGGTAATGCCCTCGGCCACACTTAATTCTCGCAGAATGATCTTTTCTTTCGTTACCCGGTTGCCGAGCACAAAAATGCGGTCAATCGTGATAAAGTCCGTATCAGTAGATACAGAAGCATTTGTATCAGTAGAGGTAGTTTCGGTAGAGGCGTTAAGCGGAGTGCTGTCGGATTGAGCAGACTGCGCCCATGTTGGTATGGACAGTGCCCAGCAGCTAAACCAACCAATGATCATACACCAATTCCGCACAGGTACTAATTTGATATGAATGAGCTTTAGTAATTCAAGCAAAATTACTGATTATTATTGTATAAATACGCTGAAAAAAATAGCGGCAATGGATGTATATACGGGGTTGAGTTGTGTATTGGGTTGTCTATCATGCCTGTTTTTTGCAATCAATCTAAAGAAAGTAAACTTATCAGGCGCCTTTCGTGTAATAAATTCCAAAGTATTTCAAAAAATCGTATAAATTTACCCTTTTAACCAAAATCACGCTAAATCCAACGTAATTATGGCACTTGACTATAACTATCCTATTGACATTATGGAAGATGTGGATCTTCGCGAGTTCGAAGAGAAATATCTAATCCCCCAAAAACCTGTTATTCTGCGTGGTCTGCTAAAAGGTACCAAGGCCTATGATGAGTGGAATTTTGAATACTTTAAGAAAGTAGCGGGCGACCTTACCATCGGTGTATTTGAAAACCGGGAGGAAGATCTGGACAAAACCATGAAGGTACCTCATAAGAAAATGAAGTTTGCTGATTATCTGGATATAATCGCTACGACACCTACCGACATGCGTATTCACCTGTGGAATATTTTCAAAGACTGCCCTCAACTGATGGATGACTTTGAATTTCCTCCTATCAATACTACCTTCCTGAAAGGGTTCCCTTACATGTTTTTTGGTGGGCAAGGCTCAGTAGCCCGTATGCACCAGGACATTGATATGTCTAACGTATTTCTAACGCAGTTTGAAGGAAAGCGACGTGTAGTATTATTCTCGCCCGAATATTCGCATCTTCTATACCGCTACCCGCTCAACGTACATACCGGAGTAAACGTGGTAAAACCAGACTACGATCGTTTCCCGGGATTGAATTACGTAAAAGGTTTTGAGTGTGAGATCAAACATGGCGACACCTTATTTATGCCGGGTGAGTACTGGCACTACATTGAGTATACCGAAGGTGGGTTCGGCATGAGCTTGCGTTCGCTTAACCCTCACTTGTCTAAGCGAGTTAAAGGTTTTATGAATATCAGTGTACGTCAGGCGGTAGACTGGTCTATGCGCAAAGCAATGGGCGACCGTTGGTTTACTACTAAACAAGAGATTGCCGACCGCCGAGCTAATACAGCCATGCGTAAGATTGAGAAGAAAGAACATGAGTTGGTAACTCAATAGTTAATTAGAAATACAGAATTGTTTCGGATATCTTTCCATACTGGAAATACATGAACATTCTTTCGGAAAAGGTCGTATTTTGATGTACGACCTTTTTTGTTTAAACTTCATTACCCTAACGCAGCAAGCACTGTCATGATGAAATATATAATCGTCCTGTTTTCCATACTGGCTTTAGTAGCCTGTCGGTCTAACAATTTCGAGAAAAGTCCGGTAGATGAGATGATCCGCAACATGACCAACGACCCGGCTTACTCTATTATCTTATACGATATGGATCAGCAGGGGACTTTCTTTCCGGAGTATCGACATCAATATCGCATTTTAAAAGAATCACCCCAGGATTCTGTTCCTAAAGAAGAAATTACAGAATGGTACACTGTCAGTGAAGATTTCTTCAACCAAAATATTGACAACATGGGAATGGAAATTGCCTCTAAAAATAGGGAAGGAGAAGTATCTAAAACGGCAGCACCTCCGGGTTATGGCAACTATGTAGGCAATCCGCAATACGGGCACTGGCAGCAAGGGTCAAACGGCGAATCCTTCTGGTCATTTTATGGTAAGTACGCCCTATTGAGTAGCCTGTTCAATATGGCCGCTTTCCCGGTTCGCCGGTCCTATTACGATGATTACCGAACCTATCGGCGTAGCGGAAGGTCGTATTACGGCCCTACTGTTGATAACCGCCGCGCTTACGGTACCGATAGCCGCTACACCACCACTACAAAACCCAATACTACCTGGCGTACCCGAACTTCCAGTAGCAACTTCCGAACCAGCTCTCAACGGACTTCCCGTTCCAGTTCTCGGTGGGGTGGAAGCTCCAGCTCGAGTTCACGTTCAAGGAGCAGCGGAGGGTTTGGAAAATAACCAACTAACCAAACAGTTTCATGATCATTCTTGACAATATTCTGTCCGCCATTACCTATCTGGCGTTATGTTTTATATTGTTTCTTATAGGAAAATGGGTATACCGTTTATTTCAGCGGAAAATTCGAGTGCAGCATGAATTAGTAGAGGTAGATAATTTTGCTTTTGCCGTAGCCCATGTTGGGTATTTTATCGGTTTGTTACTGGCCATAGTCAGTGCGGTAGTTGGACCCTCCGATGGTCTTTATTACGATATTATTGACATTACCACGTATGGGTTGCTAGCGATTTTTCTGCTTAACTTCTCCATTCTGATCAACGATAAAATCATCCTGCGAAAATTCAGTGTCTACAAAGAAATTATTGAAGACCAGAACGTTGGGACCGGGGTGATTGAAGGTGCTAACGCCATCGGCACCGGATTGATTATTTTAGGAGCCGTTTCCGGTGAAGGAGCTGGCTTCCTGTCAGCTTTGGCATTTTGGGTTATTGGGCAGCTACTGCTCATTATCACGGCCAACATTTATGTAGCCATTACCCCGTATGATGTACATGCTGAAATTGAAAAAGATAATGTTGCGGTAGGTCTGGGCTTTGCCGGCGCACTCATCTCAATCGCCAATCTCATCCGGTATGGGCTAATGACGGACTTATTTGATTGGGTAGGTACACTGACCAACGTAGGTATTGATGTACTGATCGGACTGGCATTTTTACCGATTGTACGCGTGCTGACGGATAAAATTCTCTTGCCAGGGCGCAAGCTAACCGATGAACTGGTAAATCAGGAGCAGCCTAACGTTGGAGCGGGATTGATTGAAGCTTTTGCGTATATAGGTGGTTCGGTGCTCATTACATTATGTCTATAACTCATTCTTCAAAAGGCGAAGATTCTACCTCCCGTTGGTTTAACCCTTCCAAATCTTATATTCTCAAACTATCATTATTTGCTACGGGGCTGGCGGGCATTGTAGCTGAATATGTTCTTTCTACCCTGGCTACTTATTTTCTAGGAGATTCAGTCTTTCAATGGACCATGATCGTTTCGCTGATGCTTTTCTCTATGGGGTTGGGAAGTAGGCTCAGTCAGTTTTTTGAGAAAGATCTGCTGCAAAAATTTATCTTGGTAGAATTCACCTTATCTGTACTCTGCGGGTTTTCTGCCCTATTTGCGTATGTAGCCTCCGGGTTTACGTTATACACCGGACTGATTATTTACTGCCTGTGTATTCTCATCGGCCTGCTTATTGGCTTGGAGATTCCGTTGGTAATTCGGGTAAACGATACGTTTGAGGCTCTACGCATCAACGTAGCTTCGGTAATGGAGAAAGACTACTTCGGTAGTTTGCTAGGTGGTGTTTTTTTCGCCTTTGTCGGTCTACCGTATTTAGGGCTGACGTACACTCCTTTCGTATTGGCCTTCGTTAATTTCTCAGTGGCAATTTTACTATTGGGCATTCTTTGGAAGCATCTGTCGGGAAATAACCGCAAACTACTCGGAAGCATCGGGGCAGGCGTAGGAGCTCTTTTGCTAAGTGGAGTGGTCTTCGCAAAGCCCGTTATTCTATTTGGTGAACAGCAGCGCTACCGAGATAAAGTGATCTTTGAGCAACAAAGCAGGTATCAGAAAATCGTTATTACGCAGTGGAAAGATGATTACTGGCTTTATATCAACGGAAACCAGCAATTAAGCTCGGTAGATGAAGTGCTCTATCATGAGCCTCTGGTACATCCAGCCATGACCTTAGCCCCTCATCCCACCGAAGTTTTGGTCTTAGGGGGAGGAGATGGTTGTGCAATACGTGAGATACTAAAGTATCCGTCCGTCACTGATATCACTCTGGTTGATCTTGACCCTGCCATGACGAAGTTAGGGAAGGAGCACCCGGTGCTGCTTGGCCTGAATGATAGTTCTTTTTATAGTCCAAAAGTGAAAATCCATCATGAGGATGCCTATACCTACCTGGAAAAGGCGGATACCTTCTATGATGTGATCATCGTAGATCTACCCGACCCCAAGTCAGTTGACTTAAATCGTTTATATACGTTAGAGTTTTACCGTTTGGCTTATCATCATTTACGGAAAAACGGCGTGCTTATAACCCAGGCAGGAAGTCCCTATTTTGCTACCCAGGCATTTAAGTGTATTTATGAAACCATGAATAAGGCCGATTTTCAAACTGCCATGCTACATAACCAAGTAGTTACTATGGGAGAATGGGGCTGGGTATTAGGTGTAAAAACAACATCCGATGTAAATGTAAAGGAGCGCTTACAGCAGCTATCCTTTAAAAATACCCCGACCGAGTGGATCAACCATGAGGCCATGCAGTTAATGACCTCTTTTGGCAAAAACATTTATGTGTCAGCATCCGATAGTGTGGAAATTAATCAGATCCATAACCCCGTGCTCTACCAGTATTATCTTAAAGGTAATTGGGACTGGTATTAGCCTTTTAAGGAAAAAGTCTAGTCGTGATTACAACCCTTTAGAAACCAGGGTGGTCATACAATAAATGGTATAATGCAGCGTCCTACCAATAGTGAACAATTTATTGTTGGAGGATGAAAGGACCGGCAGCTTGCTATGCAGGCTGTCGGTCTACTTTTTTGAGTGCTCCCAGCACTTTTTCCAACTGCTCGTCGGTAAAATCCAGGTGCGTAACAAAGCGGACATCCTGTTTGCCAAAAGCGACCGCTTTGACTCCTTCCGCTTCTAACTGACTTAAGAAGTGTTGAGGGGTGATATTTTGCAGAGTGGCAATCACAATATTGGTTTGCACCGGAAGTACAGATTTGACGAAGTTGCGCTGTTGTAAAGCATCAGCCAGCACTTTTGCCCGGTGATGGTCTTCATGAAGCCTAGCCACGTGATGATCTAACGCGTAAATTCCGGCTGCCGCCAGATACCCCGCTTGTCGCATACCCCCTCCAAATACTTTTCGTATTCTTCTCGCTTTCCTGATTAATTCCTGGCTACCGACTAGAACTGAACCGACGGGGGCACCCAGTCCTTTGGACAGGCAGACTGAGATAGAAGAAAAATATTTTCCGTATTGTTCCGGAGAGTTTCCGGTAGCAGCCTGGGCATTAAAAACCCGAGCACCATCCAAATGAAGAGCTAACTGATGGCGTTGGCAAACCTCATAAATGGCTTTAATCTGATCTAACGAATAGCATGCCCCGCCGCCTTTATTTACAGTATTTTCCAGAGAAACCAGGCTGGTTTCAGGAAAGTGGATGTTATCATCGTTGATGTTTTCTTCTACCATATCAGCTGTCAGAATCCCTCGCTCGCCCTTGAGTAGTCGAGTAGATACTAACGAGTTATAGGCTATTCCACCACCTTCATAGACATAAATGTGTGAGCATTGATCACAGATGATTTCCTGTTGGGGCTGGGTCTGAGCCCGGATGGCAATCTGGTTGGTCATGGTGCCGGAAGGGCAGAACAAGCCCGCCTCCATTCCGAATAACCGGGCTGTTTTTTCTTCAAGGTCTTTTACGGTAGGGTCTTCACCGAAAACATCATCTCCAACCTTGGCCTTCATCATGGCCTCTAACATAGGCTGAGTAGGGCGGGTCACCGTATCGCTGCGCAGATCAATCATATCAATATTCCTTTTAAGCCAAACAAAGTGCTAATTTAAGGTTATGGAAAGACAGTAAACAAAAAAAATTATTCTTCCCACGCAACCTCAGGAATTTAGTGTGCATCTTACTACTGAAACGCCCTGATACTTATGGGATTGAAAATTTACCAGAGCCGAACCTTGGACGAACTCATTGATGGATTGCGAAAAAACGACAGTCGTTCGCAAAAGATGGTGTATGAGCGTTTTGCTCCCACCATGTTTGCGGTGAGTTTGCGGTATGTGAAAGATCAGGATAATGCTCAGGATGTACTGGTAAAAGGTTTTATGAAAGTATTCAGTAATATCCTTCAGTATAAAGGAGACGGAAGTTTTGAAGGGTGGATTCGGCGAATTATGGTGAATGAAGCACTCATGTTTCTTCGGAAAAATAAAAATATGTCGGTAGAGGTAGATATTGAAGAGGCCCGAGATACAGCTGCTTCAACCTACGATCATCTGGAAGCCGAAGATTTGCTGTCGCTTGTTCAGCAATTACCCATCGGTTATCGTACGGTTTTCAACCTTTATGCTATTGAGGGTTATTCTCATGCCGAGATTGCCAACATGCTGAATATCAGTGAGGGAACGTCCAAGTCGCAGTTAAGCCGGGCAAAACAACTGCTCAGGCAACTATTGGACCGACTAGACCCATCGTATCAAGATCAAATTGGATAACAATGAAAGATATTGAACAACTTTTTAAGGAAAAACTGCAGCACCAGCAGGTTACTCCCCCAGCGGATACATGGGAGAAACTAGAGGGAGCGTGGCAGCAGAAAGAGCATAAGAAGAAAGGGGGATGGCTTTGGCTGGCTGCTTCTATTGCACTGCTTTTAGCCTCCGGTGGGGTATTTTACCTGAATTATTACCGATCTCAGACTAATACTTCTATTGCAATAGATTTACCGGATACATCAAGAACCGGTGAAGCCATTGCCTTACAGGCGCCTAAGGTTCCGGATGAAACTTTAGAGGAACAAGAAAACGTAATTGCTGAAACAAGTTTAGATGTTGCAAGAGAGGAGCAAACAACTGTAGCTGATAAAAAAGTGTCTGAAGAACCAGATCCCGAATTAGCGCAACAGAGTCATACTCCAGAGCAAATTCATCTTCCCGAACCGCTAGCGCAAATTGAAGCTGTACAACCAGAAGTTATACCTCATTCTGCACCCACACATATCGACCTTCCTGACCAAACTTTACTGGCAGAGGCATCAACCAACTCAAAACCTAAAGTAACCATTATCTACAAATCTGGCAGAACCAATAGTCCGGTAGAGGAAGAAGAAACCAAGAACCCCTTAGAAAAAGCCGTAAGCTTCTTAAACAACATCAAGGAGAATGGGGTGGGGTTTTCCGAATTACGATCTGCCAAAACAGAATTATTAACAAAAGCTTTTTCAAATAAACGAGAACCTATGTCGGCCGAGTAGCCGATGACCTATAAATTTTCATTAACCCATTTTAATTTTACGATATGAAACCTGTATTCACTTATATACTGGTCCTGGTAAGCTATGTCTTACAGGCTAACCCCTACGCCCAAGACACCATCATTTTACGTCTTGGCAACGATGATGAAGTCATGATTATCTCAAAAGATAACAACGAGGTAGAATTATTGAAGAATTACGATATGAATGCCATTTTGCAAGATCTGCAACGGTCTAATGACGCTGCTCAGGAAGGAAGCATTTATATTGAAATACAAGATCAAACGGGGAGGCGATACGACTTTGAGGAAGAAGAGTCTCGTTCGCTAACCTTAGAAGAAAAGCTGGAGCGCTTGGAGCAAAAAATGGCACAAGTTGACCGTAGAGGCGATATGTCAAGCGGGTCTTCTCAGTCATCCCGAAACTATAATTCCAATTCATCATCCCGCTACCGTAGGCAGGGTACCCACTCTACCATGATGTTTGATTTTGGTCTGAATAACTATGTTACTAACGGCACTTTCCCAGACGAAACAGACGAGCTATATGCAGTGAAGCCGCTGGCATCCTGGAATGTCGCTCTTGGTGTTACCAACACTACCAGGATAGCCGGGCCTTTATTTTTAGAGTGGGGAACGAATGTGAACTGGTACAATTTTAAATTCCAGAATGCTCGCACCCGTATGGATAAGACGGATGAAGGGATAGATTTTTATGAGGATATGGATGTAGTTGATCCTCGTAAAAGCAAATTGGTAGTTCCGTATCTCAATGCGCAATTAGTGCCAATGTTGCAATTTGGAAAAGCCCGCCGCGACGGATGGTTTCCACTAGATCGGGATGAAAATTCAGGATTTCGTATAGGTGCCGGAGCGTATGCAGGTTACCGGGTAGGAAGCCGCCATAAATATGTAGTGAAAGATGAAGGTGACCGTGAACGTACCAAGAACAAAACTAACTATTACGTAAATAACTGGCGCTATGGCGTTCGTTTTCAGCTAGGGTTTCGAAGCTTTGACTTTTACGCAAATTACGACCTGAATGAGCTGTTTGTAGAAGGCAAGGGGCCAGAACTGAATGCCTTTAGCTTTGGTATTATGTTCTAGGGCTTCCATAAGTAATTGGGCATAAAGGCCGGGCAGGGGTTTTGCTTGTCTTTACGACTCACCTTGCCTGGCCGTGGTTTAGTAGAAAATTGTAATGCCAGGGAAATTTCATGGGACCCACCTGACGATACCGGTCCCAGTTTGGATACGGTGATATCATAACTGTATCCAAATGAAAACCCGTTGATAGAAACTCCAAAGGCAAATGCTAAGGCATCATGGTTGATCGTTTTAGGCATATCTCGTTGAATAGGTAAACCTTTATACCAGGCTCCTAACATCAGCATGCGGTAGAAATAGGTTAAACCCATATCCAACTGATTAAATTTCCCCTGCTGCCGATATTGAAAAGAAGGGTTGATACTTGATGCCATACGGTTACGGAACGGTCCTAAATTAATAGGTATTTTGTAGCCAGCATGTACCGAGATCCGCATAGGCAGTTTGCTTTCCTCTTCCAGAATGGATTGATTAGGCTGGTTAAGATGATGTATAGCCAAACCTGCCCATAACCGTTTGTCATAGACTAATAAACCCGTAGCAAAGTCAAAATGGGAGGTGTTTTGCAGATTTCGCAAAGCCGGGTCGGTGCTAGGGGCATCGGGAATGCCAAATTGAAGCTGATCGGCAAAAACCAGTTTAGAGTAATCTATGCTTTGGGTAACATAACCTACCTGTACGGAGGGTACGGCTTGTAGCCCGTTAGTCAGAGGAATACGGTACGAGTAGACCCCACCAATACTGGTCGACTTTAAACTAGCTGAGCCTGCCCGGTCAGCCATGACAATTACACCAACACTGCTGGGGGATTTTTTGATATTATAATCATAGGAAAAGGCATAAGTAACAAATGCCTTGGGCAGACTTGCCCAGTGGTTACGATAATTTATCGAAGCACGGTGCTGTCGGGTGGTTCCAGTGAATGACGGATTAAGATAAATAGGGGAGGAGTAGTATTGAGTAAACTGTGGGTCTTGAGCCCATACTACATCCACACTCAATAATAGAGAAAATAGAATTAGTGTAAATGTTTTTCGCATAACTTCCATGTTCATAACAACCCGCTCCTTAACGTACCAGCGTAACATCTCCTACTATGGTTTTATGATTTCCATCACTGAACTTTAGCTCCAGCTTATAGACATAAGCATCCTTCGGACACAATCGGCCTTTATAGTATCCATTCCAACCTTGGTTCTTGTCAAAGCTCTCAAACATCATTTCGCCCCAGCGGTTGTACACCATCATATGAAAATCAGTAACCCCTTCAAAAACCGGTAGAAAAATGTCATTTTTTCCGTCACCACCCACAACTTCCGAGTTGCTAGGGCCAAATTGGTTGGGGGTAAAAGCATTAGGAACCTGTACTTTTCCTCCATCCTCAATGATTACTGCCGACTCAATCAGGATAGTATCCAGACAACCTTTGTTTGATTCAGCCACCAAACGAATATCGTAAGATCCAGTATTTTCATAAGTATGTTCCGGGTTTGTTTCAGTAGAGGTGGTGCCATCTCCAAAATCCCAGTAATAGTTTTCAGCCCCGTAGCTGAGGTTAACGAAGTAGATAGGCTCACCTAAAAATGCTTTATCGGGTCGCAGATTAAAATAGGCTCGGGGTGTTTCATACACTTCTACACTGAATTCTTTCTTCTCCACAATCGTCACTCCAACGCTATTGCTGGCTTCCAGAGTAACGGTATAAAAACCAGGCTCGTAGTAGGTGTAAACCGGATTTTCTTCGGTAGAAACTCCTTCACCTTCCCCAAAACTCCACCGATAGCTGTCGGCTTCTGCGTATCGGCTCAGGTTACGGAATTGTACCGTAAGCGGGCGGCACCCTGTTGGAGGTTCATAGGTAAAATCAACCTCCGGTAAAAGCGGCTCAATAAAAATTTGCTTCACCAGTGTATCGGTACATCCCAGCCTGTTGGATGCTACCAGGGTAATGTCATAGTATCCTACTTCCGAATACAAGTGAGCAGGTTCTTCGTCGGTAGACGTAGTACCATCTCCAAAATCCCAAAAGTAAAACTCAGATCGCTGGCTTTGATTAGAGAAGAATACGTCTTCATTCCGTAAATACCGCTGGGCCAAGCGAGGCTTAAAGTCTGCCTTGGGGCCTTGCGTCAGGTCAACAATAAGCTCTTCTTCTTCGGTTACTACCACGCCAAGTTCATTACTAGCCTGTAATGATACGGTGTAGATACCCGATACTTCGTAGATATGGGTAGGGTTCCATTCAGTAGAAATGGTGCCATCACCAAAGTTCCATAGAACAGAGCTGCTATCGGCATATTCAGTGGTATTGTTGAAGGTAACCTCCAGAGGCAGGCAGCCTTCAATAGCAGTATAGTCAAAGCTAACCAGTGGCAAGGTTTGCTGAATGATGACCTTGGCAGAATCTTCTTCATAACAGTACTTCCCGGTTGCCTTCAGTTTTATTGTATATTCACCATGTGTGCCGTATGTATGCTCGCCTGGATCTACATCAGTAGATGTGGTGCCATCTCCAAAATCCCACTCATAGCTCCAGTCACCGGCATTAGTCTGGTTTGTGATTGATACGGTGGTATTGGGCATTTCCAGAATACTTGGGGATATCAGAAATGAAGCGTTGATTTTTTCTTGAGGATCAATCGTAATGGTTTGAGTGGTCCATTGGCTACTGCAAGTAACCAGGTTGATCGTTTTCAATGAAACATTGACTGGGTATGAACCTGACACATCTTTTACATAAACTAGACTTAGTGTATCTTTTGTATAGTCAGGATTATTAATGGGAAGGGGGCTGACGTCCCAATCGTAAAACAGGCCCTTCTGTTGTGCTTCTACTTTATATGTAACCAATTGGCAATCTGCTGCGATCTGTAAAGTATCGAAGGCTGAAGAAGGTGAAGGGTTAACATCTACTATATCTTCGTATGATCCGAAGCAGGCTCCGGTTTTTACTGGCTGTAGCTTAACCCGGTATTTTTTTACGAAAGGTTCGTTGTTTGTTAAGGTATAGCTGATAGTAGCTGATGTGGTAGTATCCTGGTGAACAATGGATGAATCTGCTTCAAAAACAGTCCAGATATATTCTTCTGGGCTGAGAGCCTGGGTAGCCACGGCTACTTCAAAATTGTAAGTACGAGGTGAGCAATTGGTATCCCCTCCCGACAGATTAGTGATCACATACTCGGCGGGCGGGCCAGCAAATACCGTAATGGTTTCCGGGGCACTGATTGCGTCACATCCGTTGGCTGCTTTAATTTCTAACCACACTTCGTACTCCTGATTAGCATAACTAGCCAGCGTGTTGTCAAATGTAAGCAGATCAAAGGTATCCGCAGGGGTAATAGAGTATTGCTGAGTAGTATTGGCGTTCAGGTCTTTTACATGCCAGATATATTCGGTAACCCCAACTGGCTGGTCAGGTACCAAAGTATCAATCGCAAACGCCACATTAAGGGGGGCGCAACCTTCAGTCACATCTGGAGTAAAAGAAACATAAGGGGAAGCTTCTACTGTTACAGACTGGGTAATTACATCATAGCAACTTTTATCGGTAATAACCTGGTGGTGCACCTGATGCGTGCCTACTGCAGGAAATTTGTGCTTAAAAGGGCCTTTTCCTGTAGTTTCGTAGATACCATCATCATCCAAGTCCCATTTATAGGTAACAATATCATCGCCATTCACTACTACCGGTAGAGTAGCGGAGCTCTCAAAAGTTACACTATCTGACTGACATCCGGCTACAAAGGTAAAATCAGCCGTGGGCGGATGATAAATGTGTACGTAAGCAGTATCTCTCGTTTCGCAGTCAACTCCATTGGCAGAGGCAATTAGCTCGGCCATGTATGTACCAGGATTCATGATGAATACTTTGATACTATCCTGCGTGGTATCTCCACTTTTTTGTTCAGCTACTACTTCAGCGCCGGTTTCGTCATAAAATTTCCAGGTCCAAGTAGATGTAGCCGGGTTAAAGTTGGTAGATACGTCGTGGAAGACTACTTCTTGCGGCTGTGGATTGGCAGGGTCGTAACAAGAGAGAGAAAGTGGGTTTCCATTGATATCAGCAATCTGTATGTCAGCATCAGCCGTTTCAATAATTGTGATAATTTTATCAATGCTTCCGCCGCAACCTCCTACGGAATTATTATCGGTAACCGTAAGACGGATAAGTTTCTGGCCGGGAGTAGTGAATTCATGCTTAGGAAACTGATTGCTTGAATTTTTTAAGAGCACAGTTCCGGCAGCATCGTCATAGAATTCCCACTGATATTGAAAGTCGGCATCAGTAATGCCCGGAGTCTGGTCATTAAAATAAATACGTTCGTTTACGCAAAATTCGGTCTGGATTGCCCCAGAACTATTATTTAACCGCGTGACAAACTCGGGTGCAGATTTATCGACGACAACTATTCGGGCTCTGGTCTCAATAAAAGTGCTGTCTCCTAAAGCATTTCCAGTGGTAGGGTTTAAATAATCACCATCTGTGGTATCCGCATCATAAGGGTTACAGATATTCCAGTTACGTAGGGTGACTTCAAACTCTTTACCGATGTAAGTGGCATTGTTAGGTACTGAAACCGTTATAGACTCACTTTGAGAAGTTGAGTTTTCAATAGGGCCAGGTAATACCTCAACGGGCCCCGCGAAATCATATGTTTCGGCAACACCATCAATCTGTACACCAGGAATTCGGTTGGCGGCACTTCCGGTGCCATACACCCATTGTACCCAGCGCACAGCACTATTTTTCCGGTCATTTTCACCAGAGTTGGGCACGCAGTTCCATATACTATTATCGTCGAAGTTAACAATGGCCGTTTCACCTAAACAAACCCGATACAAAACAGGATCGATACGGGGCTCACCACCATTATCATCATCGGTATCCCATACGGTAACATTTTGAGTTTGATGGGAATTCGGGCATTGAGTGCCGTTGACACGCAGATATACAGAGGGAATGTAATTACATTTATCACCACCTTTAGGATACAGGTGAGCAGCAACCGCTTCGTATTTCCCACCACCAATATCTACTGCCGGAATAATAGTATTAGGAGTCGCATCATCCCACACATACTCAAACTCTACCGTAGTTGGGGAGCCACCCACCGTATACCATACTTTCCATTGAAAATCATGAGGAGCACAGAGTCGGGGCGGACTTTCTACATTGTTTCCCGGATTAGCATATGTAGAGCACTGACCAAAGGTGCGATGATCTATCAATATAAGACTGAACAGGATGCTAAAAAATATGTAAACAATATGGGCTTTTCTGACCATCATGCGAGCTATTTCTACCATTGCCTACTAATAATGCTTATCACAAGCACTATCTGTTGAATAATTTTATGGGAATAGTGCAAAAATAAAGCCCGATATCATTATCGGATTTGCTTACTGTTGTAAGAGATATTGAGAATAACAGGAAGATAATATGTAAGCGAAAATGTGCTTATAATGCTATAATGGATGGAAATTGTAATACTAAATGTAGTAATTCGGTGATAATGTGTGAGAATTGGTTGGTTAATATGAAGTGAAAGGAGTAAGATTTTAGTAAAATTTACCAATATGAGCGATATGGTAACCTAGAAAAAGTCAAAATACAATTGCTGGTTTGGTTGAGCCCCCGATGTAGGTTGTAAATTTGATAAACTCAACCCTAGCAGCCGGATTGCTGAGGCTTCTGATAGTACTTCATCAAGCAGCTGGCTGGCAAAAGGCCACCATTGGTCGGAGCTAGACAATAATATATTGGGTGTGGAACTGCGGGTAATTACGGTAAAATCAGCGAATTTTACTTTCAAGGTTAGGGTTCGGCCTTGAGCTTTTTGTTGTCTGACCCGGGCGTCAAGTGAGGAGGAAAGCATGGCCAGTTTCTCGAATAGTTCTTCCCGCAGGCTGATATCCATAGAGAACGTAGTTTCAGTACCGATAGACTTGCGAATGCGGTTGGGTTTTACCTCCCGCTGATCGTCACCTCGCACAATCTGGTAATAATGGCGTCCCACTTTACCAAAGTAATGCACTAGAGATGACATAGAAAGCTTCTTCAAATCGGCTCCATACCGAATATCCAGAGAGTGCATTTTTTTTGCAGTAACCCGCCCAATTCCATGAAATTTCTCAATAGGGAGTTGTTCTAAAAATTGAGTGGCTTCTTCTGGCAAAATCACTTTTAACCCATTCGGTTTGTCATAGTCGGAGGCTATTTTTGCCAGAAACTTATTAAATGAGACACCTGCCGAAGCAGTTAACTGGGTTTCTGCTTTAATTTGCTCTTTCAACAGTTGCGCTATTCTTATAGCGGACCATAGATCTTTCTTATTATGGGTTACATCCAGGTAGGCTTCATCCAGAGAGAGAGGTTCAACCAGGTCAGTATACTGATGAAAGATATCTCTAATTTGTTGGGAGACGCTGCGGTAAACATCAAATCTTGACTTTACGAAAATCAGGTGAGGACACAACCGAGCTGCCTGCACGGATGGCATAGCGGAGCGTACACCATATACCCGGGCTTCATAACTTGCTGCTGCTACCACCCCTCGTCGGCTACTGCCCCCCACCGCAATGGGTTTACCCCGATATGCAGGATTATCACGCTGCTCTACCGAAGCAAAGAAGGCGTCCATATCGATATGGATAATTTTACGAACGCTAGGTGAAGACATCAGGTTTAGAGAACTATTTTTTATTTTTGTGGTTCACCAAAGAAATGAAGAAAGCCTATGCAGCACATGACACCGCAGAAGAAGCTTTTTGTGATTATTGCGCTTCTCTTTCTTTTGGTAGTGCTATATTTTGGTTTTGATATTGCGAGAAAAACAACGTTTCCGGGTTCAAAGCCAAATTTAAAAGAACGCATAGCACCGTCCGATACGCTAAAGTGATGAATCTCCTATTATGAGTCAAGATACCGATAAGCAAAAGATTGATGTCTCTAAAATAGACCTGGATAAAGAACGGGAGAAAACGACCGACCAGCCCGGGCTTATTGCTTTTCCTCATACTGTAGGAGGGGCTGTGATCAGACCAGAAGATCAGGGCAAAGTAAAAGGCCGCGCCGTCTCTGCTATGCGGCAACAGACTGATCGGCAGATGCAGCAGTTGTATGAACAAGCCCAAACACTGGCAAAACAGGCTCAGGCAATAAAAGAAAGAGTAGATGTCTCTGAAAGAATTTATAGCGCTGAGATGAATTTTGAACCCATTATTTCTCAGACGTATTTTCTGTATCAGAAGAAAAACGGGGTTGATGTTCTATCTCTGGTATCGCCACAGGAATGGGGCAGAAAACACCCTTTTAAAGCTTATGTTGCCAAAGTAACCCTATTAGCCGACCACACCTGGGATGTTACACTGGCAGATGAAGATTGATTCCGTTAATAATAGGCTAAATTAACTTTACTAAAGCTTATATTAATCGTAGAATCATTTAGGAGCATTTGCAACAATACCGATCTTATGAGCACAAACAACATTAACGTTGTTTTAGCGGATGATCATCAGTTATTTCGTGATGGCATGAAAGCTATGTTGCAGGCTTCAGGTTTCGTAACTATCGTTGGAGAGGCATCTCACGGGGCGGTACTTCTTACCGTTTTAGCATCTCAGACTCCTGATATTCTCCTGCTTGATATTGCCATGCCTCAAGATTCAGGTATTGATCTGCTCCCGATAATAAAAAAGCGTTTTCCTACGGTTAAGTGTATTATGCTAACCATGCATGATGATGTACAATATGTCATGCGTAGCCTGCGACATGGTGCAGACGGGTATCTTCTGAAAGATGCTGATGAGCAGGAGCTCAAAACCGCCATTCAGGAGGTCTATGAAGGAAAAAAGTATTTTAAAAATAAAATTTCTGATCTGATTGTTTCTGATTTATCTGGTGAAAAACCGAAAGAGGTGCTACTGAGTGAGCGAGAAATTCAGATCGTACGATTAGTAGCCGAGGGTAGAATTACTAAAGAAATTGCCGATCGTTTGTTTGTAAGCGTTCGTACCATTGAAACTCATCGTTCACGAATTATGAAAAGACTAGGAGTCTCCAATACAGCTGAAATGATCCGGTTGGCTTACGAGAAAAAGCTAATTTAACTTGATTACGTATTTCCCACATTACAGAAGGTAAATTACCACATTGCAATTTACCAAAAACTCGGTAGCAACATGCTGAATATTAGAGCGTTATGATGTTTAAAGAGTCTGGTATTCAGACTCATCCGGAAAACAAACATTAATAACACCCTTAATTTGCACACTAATGATTAAAGCAACAATCCGAGAACGGTACATCAGCAGCGAAAATGGTATTGCTCATGAGCAGGTAAAAGAAATTATTCACGAGTCGCGCATTTTTTCTACAGAACAAAAATTTGACGAATGGCTGCAATCGTTTAAACATGAGCTGTGGCAGGATGATCCAGCAAAAGTGAAATTAGTAGAAGGAATCTACGTAGATAAGCAGGAAATTAAGGTGGATGACGTAACCCCACCTAAACAAATTCGGAAATACGCCACTTTCCGAAAAGGAGTATCTTACTATTACGCAAGCGAAGGTGACACTCAGTTAGTATCATAGTTTTCAGTTTCATTGAACAAAAAAAGGAAGCCATTTTAGACTTCCTTCTTTGTTTTAGTTGGCTAAATATTGAATTCTTAAACCTTCGCTGACGCTTCTTTAACGGTTTTAACAATTCGAGCAGCAATCTTATAAGGATCACCATTAGAAGCAGGACGACGATCTTCCAACCATCCTTTCCATCCGTTTTCAACAGTGGCAATCGGAATACGGATGGAAGCCCCACGGTCAGAAATACCGTAGCTAAATTTATCAATCGATTGAGTCTCGTGAGCTCCGGTTAGGCGTTGATCATTGTCAGCACCATAAACTTCGATGTGCTCTTTAATTACTGGCTCAAAAGATTGGCATATAGTGTCATATGCATCTTTAGAAGCTGCATTACGCAGGGTAGAATTAGAGAAGTTGGCGTGCATACCAGAACCATTCCAATCACCTTTCAGCGGCTTAGGATGCCAGTTGATGGTTAAGCCATATTTTTCAGCATTGCGCTCGGCCAAGTAGCGGGCTACCCATACATGATCTCCCGCAGCCTGTGCCCCTTTGGCAAAAACCTGAAATTCCCATTGTCCGGCGGCAACTTCGGCATTGATACCTTCTACATTGATACCTGCTTCCAGACATTGATCTAAATGATCTTCAATGATTTCGCGACCGAATGCGTTTTTGGCACCTACTGAGCAGTAATAAGGGCCTTGAGGGCGAGGATATCCGCCAGTAGGAAAGCCTAAAGGAAGGTTAGTTTCAGGGTCCCACAGAAAATATTCCTGCTCGAAGCCAAACCAGAAGTCATCATCTTCATCTTTAATAGTAGCTCGTCCGTTAGTTTCGTGTGCGGAACCATCAGAGTTTAATACTTCGGTCATTACCAACCAACCATCTTTTCGGGCAGGGTCTGGGAAAATTGCCACTGGCTTTAAAAGGCAGTCAGAAGAGCGACCTTCGGCCTGCTCGGTAGAACTACCGTCAAAAGACCACATTGGGCATTCTTCTAAGGTACCACCAAAGTCTTTTACAATTTTAGTTTTGCTTCTGAGGCTTTGCGTAGGTTTGTAGCCATCTAGCCAGATGTACTCAAGTTTCGCTTTGGACATTTTTAATCTTCGTTAGAGGTTAAAGATTTAGATTAGGTTTATGATGTTTTTATCGTTTGGCTGTTTGAACTTGCTAGTATAAGGACTCACATCCAAAATAAAAAAACTGTTAAGCGCGAATATAATATTTTTTATCGGTTGATAATAAATGCCTATGTATTTTTTATAATTTTTAAAAAATGTTGCTAAAAATTAAAAAAACCACCAAAATATTATTCTGCAATTGCCAAATTTTGTTCTTCGTTCAACAAATAATATTTGGTTTTAAACGAAAATCTCTTGCTATTTTACTAAGCATAATTCTAGCTGGCAACTTATCAAATTTGTATTGCTATGCTAATTATCAGAACTTTGCACCAGTTTTGTCTGTACCATAAGGATACACACGTTAGCATATGAATGATTTGTCGCGCTCAGTGGCGTTCTACACTCTCGGATGTAAGTTAAATTATTCGGAAACGTCTACCCTCAGCCGAATGCTGGAAGATAGAGGTTACCGAAAGGCTGAGTTTCAGCAAGGGGCCGATATCTATATTATTAATACCTGCTCAGTAACCGAAAACGCTGATAAGAAATGCCGTAAAGTCGTGCGCGAGGCGTTAAAGTATTCGCCGAACGCATATGTCTGCATTGTAGGATGTTATGCTCAACTTAAACCCAAAGAAATTTCTGAAATACCCGGGGTTGATGCCGTTCTAGGAGCTGCTGAAAAATTCCGATTATTAGACTTACTGGATGGGTTTCAGAAAAAGCCTCAGCCCCAGGTTTTTGCATCCGAAGTAAGCGAAGCTAATACTTTCCATCATGCTCATTCTATCAATGACCGTACTCGTACTTTCTTGAAAGTGCAAGATGGCTGCAATTACCATTGTACCTTCTGCACTATTCCTTTAGCCCGAGGAAAAAGCCGGAGCGATAGCATTGAAAACATCATAACTCAAGCTAAGCAAATAGCGCAGACGGATGTAAAGGAAGTGGTGTTAACTGGAGTAAATATTGGTGATTATGGCATTATTGACGGTAAAAGAAACAGCCGTTTTCTAAATCTGGTGCAGGCTTTGGATGAGGTAGAAGGCGTAGAACGGTTCCGCATATCATCCATAGAACCTAATTTGCTAAGCAACGAGGTTATTGAGTTTGTGGCTCATTCTCAGCGGTTTGCACCTCATTTTCATATACCTCTGCAATCTGGGTCCAATAAAATTTTACGATTGATGCGACGCCGCTATTTGAGGGAGCTTTATGCCGACCGGGTGCAGAAAATCAAAACGTTGATGCCTCATTGTTGCATTGGGGTGGATGTTATTGTTGGTTTTCCAGGCGAAACTGAGCAGGATTTTCTGGATACCTATCACTTCTTGAACGAGTTGCCGGTTTCTTATCTGCATGTCTTTACATATTCTGAGCGAGCTAACACTCCCGCAGCAGAAATGGCTGAGGCGGTACCTATGAAAGAAAGACAGAAGCGCTCCAAGATGCTCCGTACGCTTTCAGAAAAGAAAAGGCGGAAATTTTATGAGGAGAATCTGGGTAAAACAGCCACGGTGTTATTTGAAGAAGACATTGAAGATGATTGTATCCACGGTTTCACTGAAAACTATGTGCGGGTAAGTGCCCCCTATGATCCACTCATGATCAACGAATTATACACCGTGAGTTTGCAGGAAATCAATGATCGGGGAAGTGTAGAAGTAGAACAGGCTAATGTATTAGTTTCTTAAAGCCGTTTGCTTGCTAATATTTTCTCGGAAGAGGTCCTTACCCAGGTAATCGATAAAACGAATTGATAGCTCATTGTCTTCTATTGAAACAAGCGCGAAACCGTTTTGAGATGAACTGAATCGGGTAATATCATAACGGCCGGTATCCCGCATTTCAGAACCAGCCCCTGAAACAAGGTAGTAGGTGTTTCCTAAAGGCTTATGTAGTTGCAGATCGTGCTCGTGGCCGCTCAGATATAAATCTACCTCATATTCTTTAAACAAAGGCACAAAAGCATCAATCAGCTCGTCAGCATTTCCGTGGTAAGGGCTGGAGGAGAATGCGGGATGATGCCCTATTACAATTTTCCATTTGGCCGAACTTTGAGCCAGTTCTCGTTCCAGCCACTCTAGCTGCCGGTATTTATCCTGAGCCATAATCTCAGACTTGCCCATCTCATAGTATTCCTGAATAAATGGACTGGTATCAGTAAATAAGAATAAGACTTCCTCTTGATCAAGATATTGGTGGAGGGAGTAGTAACGGTCCGGCAGATTCCAGCGTTGGCTGATAAGCGAATAGTCAATCTGAGCGCGAACGCTGCCATCGTAATCATGATTTCCCAGTACAACATACCAGGGAATCTGAAGGGAGTCTTGGTGGTAGATATCCTCGAAAGATTCACGCCAGTTAGAATCTTCCAGGCTTTCTACGCCAGCGTCATAAAAGTTATCACCCGTCGATATTACGAAATCAGAAAGCGTTTTTTTCGCAACGCGGGCCATTTGCTCAGCTGTTTCAATCTGACGGAACTGCCCCCGCCTTCCCCAGTCACCGATGACCATAAATTGTAGTGATCCATCCATATCCCACAAAAATAACGGGATTCTTCTTGTGATGCCGGACTACCGTATTACCAAAACGTTAAGAAATGGCTTTAGCCTTTCTTGAATAATAAGGTTGATAAAATGATTAGTGCGGCACCGGCAATGAAGTGGAGAGTAAGCGTTTCATCAAAGAATAGAATCCCATAGCTTGTAGCTACCACTACTTCCAGGTATGATAAGTAGGAGAGAGTTGCTGCTTTCATCTGTTTCAGTGCATGGAAATATAACCCGAAAGCAACCACTCCAATGCTTAGTACGAACCCGAGAATAAGCCCATAAGTATGCCACTGATAGTCGTCCAGTTGTGTCCAGGCGAAGGGTAGAAAAATTATTCCGCCCAGCAGGTTTTGAAAAAATACGGTTTCGTACCCCGAATACTGGTACGAGGTGCGCTTAAAAATGATGACGGTAAACGAATACAGAATGGCCGAACCCAGCATGGCGCTCATACCAATCAAATCTTGACTCTGCGACGAGAAGTTCTGATTAGAGAAAATAATGGTAACTCCCAAAAGAGGTAAAAGCAGCAGAAACTGATTACGGCGGGGAATAGGTTCACCTAGCCAGATACGGCTGAAAATGGTCGCAAACACTGGCCATGAATAGTAGATTACCACTGCATTCGCAATGCTGGTATACGAATAACTCAGGATAAACAAAAAGATACGACCGGCATTTAAAAATGACCCCAGCAATAGCCAACGAACTGATGTGCGAAATAAAGGCGTTCGCTGGACCAGGCTGAAGTAAGCAAATAAAATCAGTGACGGAATGGCTGTCCGGAAAAATGTTAGCACAATGGGTGATACGCCAATTATTTTAATAAACGCACCCGAAGAACCGAATACAAAAATGACGAATACCGCCAGCAAGTAAGGATTCATACTAAATCATCCAAAGTCTCCAGACGGCGGATAATAATACTAAGAGCAATGAAGCGGGAATCAGATATTTCCAGCAGAGCGTCATCAGTTGGTCAACCCGTAGGCGAGGGTAGGTCCAGCGTACCCACATTTGTACGGTAATCAGTGTCAGCGTTTTGCTGAGAAGCCAGAAAGCACTCCAGATGTGGCCTATCCAGGTTCCTGGCTCTCCGGTAGTCCAGTCGGCCAGCATGAGGGAGCCAATATTGGGTAGGGGGGTGTTCCAGCTTCCCAGAAACAGGATGGCGCCCAAAAAGCTGACCAGCAACATCATAGCGTATTCTGATAACATAAATAAGGCCCAGCGGAAACCGGAGTATTCCGTGTGGTAACCGCCAATTAGTTCAGATTCAGCCTCAGGAAGGTCGAAAGGAGCGCGGTTGCTCTCGGCTAGTGAGGCAATAAAATAGATGATAAACGCAAAGAACAGAATGGGTACCCGCACAATATTCCAGGTGACCAGTCCCCCGATGGCTGTCACATCAATCTGCCAGCGGGAAATCCCAAAAAGATAGTTTGTGTCATTAGTAACCTGAGGTGCCCAAATGCCTTGCTGAAAGGAAATAACCTGTAAGTCGAAACTTTGCGAGATAAGAATGACACAGAGCACAGACAGCCCAAGCGGAATTTCGTAGCTGATGATCTGAGCAACGGAACGTAAAGCACCGTACAGCGCATATTTATTATTAGAGCCCCAGCCCGACATTAAAATCCCGATAACATCTAGCGCTACAATGGCCAGCAGGAAAAAGATACCTACTTCAGCGGTTGAGCCGCGAAAGTCTGACGTAAGGGGAAGAATTGAAAAACCAGCAAATATGGCAGTGAAAATGATGATAGGCGCTATTAGAAAAAGAGCCCGGTCAGCGGCTTTAGGAACCACATCTTCTTTCTGAATCAGTTTCAGCATGTCGGCTACGGTCTGGACTAACCCGTATTTACCCACTTCCATTGGGCCCAACCGGTCTTGAATGAAAGCAGAAATCTTCCGTTCGGCATACACTGCAACCACGGTAAATCCTAAAATGAAAGGAAGGAAAATAAAAAACGTAGACATGGCGGGCAAGTTAGGGAAAGCTGCGGAGAAGCTTAGATCTAGGGCAAAAAAAATCCTGAATTTTCTTTTGTAGGTTGGGTATAAATGAGCAGTACTCAAAATATGGGTATGCAAAATCGGGTAAACAAGGAGTGGTCAGACTTATCGTAGCACCAAACAACACTCTGCATTGCGTGTTTATGATGCAACAACTTTTAAGAACAAAACCATTTTTTGATATGAAGACGATGAGAAAAAAAGATTTGCAGGCATTGGCTGATTTTAAAGGTGTCAATTGTGTAAGTATTTACATCCCTACGCATAAAAAAGGTAAAGAAGTAAATGAAGGGGCTGACAAAATACTCTTAAAAAATCATTATCAACAGATGCGTCAGCTGTTAAAAAACAAGGATATATCCGAATCAGAGGCCAATCGATATCTGGAACCAATTCAGAAATTGACTGAAGATGCTGACTTTTGGCGTCATCAGGAACAAGGATTGGCAGTCTTCCTGGGAGAAAATTATTTTAAATACATAAAGTTGCCTTATGCGGCACAGGAGTTTAGCACCCTATCTACCTCATTTCATTTAGATCAGATTGTTCCGTTGCTTGACGATGATCATCCATTTTATATTCTGGCGGTTAGCTTGAATAAAATTCGTTTGCTGGAAGGAAATGAACAAGAGATAAGCGAAGTAGATATTCAGGATCTGGTGCCCGAAGGAATGGATGATGCCCTAAGCTATTACGAGTTCGAAAAGAATTTACAGTATCATTCCGGAGCTAATCGTTCTGAACCGGGATCACCTATTTATCACGGACAAGGAGGCGATGGAGGCTCTGAGCAGACCTACATTCTTGAGTATTTCCGGAGAGTAAATGATGTATTAGACCAAATTGTGCTACATAAAAACCGTCCGGTTGTGCTGGCAGGGGTAGATTCCTTGCATGCCATTTACCGGGAGGCAAATAAGTCACTGAAGTTGGCTGATGAAGGTATTAAACTGAACCCCGACCGGGAGTCACCGACTGATTTACACCAAAAAGCAACTGAGGTTCTTAAAGATTACTTTGCTGAAGATAAGCAATCGGAGATGAGCCGGTATGCCGCTTTGGCTGGTTCAGGGAAGGCATCATATGATATCAATGAAATTGCTCCTGCTGCCGTTAATGGCCGCATAGATGCCTTGTTTGTGGTTGAAGGGACCCATAAATGGGGTAGTATTAATCGGGAAGATAACTCGGTGCAACTTCACGATAATCAGCAGGATAATGATCACGATCTGGTATCTAAAGCTGCAGTGGAAACTGTGTTGCACGGTGGTCATACGTACGTGGTAAAAAAGGAGGCACTGCCCGAAGAATTTGTGGATGCTGAACTAGCCGCTATTTTTCGCTGGTAACCCATCTATGAATATACCGCAGTTTTTTCTGTCAATATGGCAGAAATTACAATAGGCATAGTAATTGGGTTTCAAGTGAAAAAGAGTTTGCATTATTATGGAATTAACCGCTGAGAATAAGTTAAAGAAGTTAATCATTGTTGGGGATCGAATCCTTATCAAACCAAAAAAAGCATCAGAAAAGACCAAAAGTGGTTTGTTTTTACCTCCGGGGGTGCAGGAACATGAAAAGGTTCAAACCGGGTACGTCATGAAAACCGGTCCTGGGTATCCTATACCTTTGCCAGCTGAAGATGATGAGCCTTGGAAAGATCAGGATGAACAGATAAAATATATCCCATTACAAGTGAAGGAGGGAGATCTGGCAATGTTTCTGCAAAAAGGAGCGTTTGAGGTAATGTACGAAGGCGAAAAGTACTATATTGTATCTCAGGCATCTATTCTGATGCTGGAACGTGAAGATGACTTATTCTAGGTATTAAATATAAAGTTTGTAAAAGGGCACAACGCGAAAGTTTGTGTCCTTTTTTATTTTTTGCTAGGTTCGTCCCTATACGTTTTTTTACAGTTATTCCGTTAGCTAAACACACGCTTAACCGGGTTTATGAAAGCATTTTTTGGAATTTTATTTATTTTCCTCAGCCTGACTGCCTGGGCACAGGAAACCGAAACAGACTGGGACGAAGAAGGGGAGATTGATGACGCTGAAGTTGTGATTGAGAAAGAGCGAGAAATTACACTACCAACAGCCAGTCGCCGATTTGAGCGTGTACCCCCATTGCCGATTACCAAACCTACAACGGCTATCACATACCAATTTCAGGAAGTAACTCCTACGTTGCCGGGCTTAAGACCTCAGGTGCGTCCTTTAAAAATTAAAAACCCACCATTAGATCCGCTCTACGGTAATTATGCTAAAGTTGGCTTTGGTAATTTCCTAACACCCTATGCCGAACTGTTTGCCAATAATACCCGCAACGATGAGTATGATTTTGGAGTACATCTATATCATTTATCCTCAAGGTATGGCCCGGTAGACGGCGCCAATTCTGGTAATAGCGATACTCGCTTGGGATTGAATACAAAGTATTTTGCTACCGGCCATACGTTTCATGCGGAAGCAAGCTATCAGCGAGAGCGGTATCATTTTTATGGATATAGCCCTCTGTTGTCTCCTGAGCCAGAGCGTGATTCTATCAAGCAACTATTTAATACAATCTCTGTATCCGGAGGCATCTCTCGCGAAGAGGTGGATGAACCTCTGGATTATGATGTAAACGCCAAATTCATCCATATTGATGATGCATATAATGCTTCTGAAAATCAGGTGGAGTTAAACCTGGAAGCCAGCTACGTAATTTCATCTCAGCTTGGAATTGGGGTAGAAAGCGATTTGTATCTGATGCAGCGCGCTGATCAAAATCCAGAAACTTTAGAAGATAATTCGTTGGGCCGGAGGTTATTTCGGGCTCGTCCGTATTTTACTTATCAAACCGGAGAGCCTGGAGAAGGACTGATGGTGAAAGGTGGATTTAACGTAGTCTATGAAAATGATACAGCCAACAATGCTGATCAGCTCCACATATACCCGTACGCATTAGCAACACTTCATCTGAGTGAATCTTTTCAGGTATACGCCGGAGTAGATGGCGATGTAGAAGCTACTTCACTTTACTCATTTACTCGGGAAAACCCATACCTTGAACCCAATGTGCCCTTGTTGCATACTAATCGGAATTTCACGTTTCGGGGTGGTGTGAAAGGGCGTGCTACCAGCTTTTTCGGTATTCACTTGGGGGTGGCAGCCAGCAATTATAAGAATCTGTATTTTTATGCCAACAGTGCTTTGGATTCAACCCGTTTCACGATTTTATATGCCTCGGATAATGCATTTCAACTCAATTTATTCGGCGAGATAACATTGAACAGTTCTGAGCGTTTTCGCTCCTCCCTGCGTGGCGACTTTTACGCTTATGATTTGAATGATGTGGATGAACCTTGGCACCGGCCAACATTAACAGTGAGCTGGCTCAATAGCCTGAATCTATACGAAAAAATACTACTCAACGCTGAGTTACAATATTTATCAGGAATTCAAGGGCTCAATTTAGCCAGTGGAAACACTCGAGAGCTCGACCCAATTGTTGATCTAAGTTTCCAGGGAGATTATTTATTTTCTAACCGTTTTTCCGCATTTATCAAAGTAAAAAATATATTTGCACAGAACTACGAACGCTTTCTTAATTATCCATCGCGGGGAATTATGTTTATGGGCGGGGTTAGCTATAGTTTTTAAATTATTGATATAGAGGCTATTTGGTACGTATGTACTTTTACTACTATTGTTCTTAGGCATATTCCAAATTCATCTGTTAATTCGCACTATCAAGCGTAATTAGCTGATAATTATAGTTTTACCAAGTAGCATGTAAATTGATCCATTATGGAAGAGAGAGAACACACTGGATACCACATGGAGGATTCCGATGATTTTGGATTGCCGGAAACGGATTTTCACCCGATTGAGCGGGATGAAGAGGAAGTTCCGCCACAATTTGAGGAGCCTCGCTATTATGTTGAAGAGGAAGAGAAAGAAAGTAACAGTGGGTTAATCATTGCCGCTATTGTGGGTGGAATCCTTGTAATTGGCTTAGCTGTTTATCTTTTTGTTTTTGATGGTACCGAGCAAATAGCCAGCTTGTTTGGTGAGGAGGAGCCAGCTCAAACAGAATATGTTGTTACTGAACCAGAGCCGGAGCCGGTGTATGAAGAACCAGAACCCGTATACGAAGAGCCTATTGTTGAAGAAACTCCAACCCTTACTCCTTATGCCGGAATTGAACGAGTTTCATCACCAACTGGTCTGACTTATGTTGTAGTAGCTAGCTTTGTAGACTATGACTTGGCTATGGATTATGCTCAGAAGCTGGAGGCCCAGGGGGTTGGTTCTAAAATTCTCGATCCTACTAGCCGTGCACCACTAATTCATCGGGTAGCCATTGCTGACTTTGCAACCTTTACTGACGGAATGCAAAAAATTGATACTTACCGAACCAACTATGGAGAAAACGCTTGGATACTAAAATACTAGTATGATCCTATTACAAATCACAACCGAAACACCTGTTGACACTACCGCTCTTGATTCTACTGCCGAAACAGTTTCCGTACTCGACCTACTAATGAAAGGTGGGTGGGTCATGATTCCACTCATTATTCTGTTTGCAGTTACCATTTATATCTTCGTTGAGCGCTTACGCACTATCAAAAGAGCTTCTCAAATTCCAGAGCAATTCACCGAAAAAATTCGCGGATTGGTATCTCGCGGGGAGATGAGTGCCGCCCGGCTCGTTTGCTCGCAAACTGATACTCCTATCTCCCGCATGATCGAAAAAGGAATCTCTCGCATTGGCAGCCCTCTGAAATCGATTGAAGCAGCCATTGAGAACGTAGGAAAAATTGAGCTTTATCGGCTCGAGAAAAATCTTACGCTATTAGCCACTATCTCTGGCGCAGCCCCCATGATCGGGTTTTTAGGAACTGTTACCGGAATGATTCAGGCATTTATTGCCATCGCGCAAGAAGAAGGAAACGTGAGCCCCCAATTGCTATCTACCGGTATTTATGAGGCTATGATTACCACGGCCACAGGTTTAGTAGTGGGAATTATTGCATACCTGGGTTATAACTACCTCGTTGCTCAAGTAAACAAGGTAGTGCACCAAATGGAATACACCTCTATAGATTTTATCGATTTACTACAGGAACCTCACTAATTTTTTTATGGATCTCCGTGCACGAAACAAAATCGAGACGACTTTTAACTTTTCGTCAATCGCCGATATCATTTTCTTGTTGCTGATCTTTTTCATGCTCACTTCATCGTTTGTTACTCCTTCCGGGCTACCAGTAAATCTGCCATCAAGCAAAGCATCAACTATTGTTATGCAACGGGTTAATGTCACAATTACCCCCGATCTGCAATATTTTGTAAACGAAAAAGCAGTGCCTGCTGATCAGTTGGAAAGTGCCCTGCGGGCAGCGCTTTCTGAGCAGGAGGGGGTTGTGGTACTGAACGTTGATAAGTCCGTACCTGTTGAGTACTTGGTAAGGG
This sequence comes from Roseihalotalea indica, assembly GCF_022458895.1. Next base: position 332,389 of record NZ_JAINFL010000006.1, read on the forward strand.
TGGCAGGCATTGCTACAATGCTGGAAGCTAAAGTTTCTATTGCCACAAAACCTGAGCCCAGACAGTAATCTTTTGACTACTGTTTTCGTTAGGTTAAAAAAAGGAGCAATTATTTATGCTTTCCCCTGAAGAAAAAAAAGATCGTAGAATAGCTGGTTTGGTCACGTTTGGTGTAAACGCTGCCCTGCTTATTCTGTTTTTCTTCTTGCTGGCCTGGCAAGCCCCAGACCCGCCTCTGCCAGAATATGGAATCGAACTTAATTTTGGTTTTGAGGAGACCGGTGCTGGAGAGGCTGTTCGACCTGATCCTACTCCCGTAATTGAAGATGAACCAGTGGAAGAAGAGGTGCCCGAAGAGGTTGAGAGAATAGAGGTTGAAGAAGTTTCCGAGCCACAGCCTCAAGTGGTAGAAAGAGCAGTAGAACAGATAGAGTACGAAGCACCCGTAGAAGAAAGCCCCGAAGTAGTAGAAGAGGTTGCTGAAACTACGGCAGAGGTGGTGGAAGAAGAGCCAGAAGAACCAGTGAAAGAACCCACACCTAAAAGTCTGTATCCATCTCAAAACACGAACCAAGGAGTTTCTGATAAGCCAATAGGCGATCAGGGTAAAGAAGAGGGAAAGATTGATGATCGGGCATTATATGGTGCTCGGGGGCCGTCAGATGGTGCCTCACTGCAAATGGCAGGTTGGAATTGGGACTACATCCCCCGGCCTCAGGATAATTCTAGTGAGAATGGCAGAATCGTTTTTCAAATTGCAATTGATGATCAAGGAGAAATAATTAGTATTAGAACCTTAGAAAAAACAGTGAGTCCGGCAGTTGAGCGGGTCTATCGCGAGGCTGTAGAAGAGTTGACTTTTAGCCGAACTGGCGATAATAATCGAGCGGCAGCGACATCTACTGGTAAAATTTCTTTTATAATTCGTTCTAAATAGTTTATAAGCACTTCGTTTTGTGTTGTATATTCAGAAAGGTTCTTGTTACTTTGGAAAGTATTTTTATTTGTGATTCACACAAGACTTTCTTAAGTTAATTCATATAACTACTACGGGTCCTTTATGAGTAAGATTACCGTTGTGCTGGCGGACGATCACGCTATCTTGGCTGAGGGAACAGCAAGTATTCTGAAAGAGTATGATTTTATTGATTTGGTGGGTGCGGTCAATGATGGCGAACAAGCCTTAGAATTGGTGAAAAAAAACGAACCGGATGTACTGGTGTCTGATATCAGTATGCCTGGCAAGTCTATTTTTGATATCGTTCAGGAGATTGAAAATTTCCAGCTGAAAACTCAAGTCTTAATTCTTTCCATGCATGATACGCCTGATTATGTGTTCAAAGCATTGAACAGTGGGGTAAATGGCTACATCACAAAATATGCTGATCGAGATGAAATGGTGAAAGCCATACAAACAGTGGCTCAGGGTGATGAATACTATAGTCAACCTATTACCCAGGTTATTGTCAAAGGGTTTAAAGACAAAAAGCATCAGGAAAACAATACACAAAATCCCATTAATGTCCTTTCTAAACGGGAAAAAGAGGTCTTGATGCTTCTGGTAGAAGGTTTAAATTCCAAGCAAATTGCTGATCGATTGTTCCTAAGTGAGCGTACCGTCTCTAATCACCGGGCTAACATGCTGCAAAAGTGCCAGGTCAACAACACGGTGGAGCTAGTGAAACTTTACCTCGATAATGTCAATAAATGGTGATCTTCACGATCACCTGTCTTCTGTAGCTTTTTCAAAAAAACAGATACGCATTCTTTCGCTTTTCTTAGTACTATTCGGGAAAAAAGGTGAAAAAAGAAATTCTGCATTATCTGTGGCAACATCAGGCATTTGACTTTTCTCATCTAAGAACTGTCTCCGGGCAAACTATTACCGTATCTTCAGTAGGGATACATAATGAAGACGCGGGCCCTGATTTTTCCTTGGCTCGCCTTTTTATTGACGATCTGGATTGGAGTGGTTCTGTAGAAATACATGTAAAATCCTCCGAATGGAATCATCATAAGCATCAGCTTGACACTGCGTACGATCGGGTCATATTGCATGTGGTATGGCAATATGACCAGGAAATTTATCGCTCAGATGGTACCAGCGTGCCCACTCTTGAACTGAAAAATAGAGTTGACTCCGCTATATTATTGAAAATCGATGCATTATTAAATACTACGCAGCCATCAATCGCCTGCGCTTATCAAGCAGAACAGGTTACATCTCTCACTAAAACTTCTCAGATTGAACGGGCTGCTGCTCAACGGTTAGAACGTAAGGCCGAAGAAATTTTAAAACTCGTTGAGGAAAACCGTGGTGATTGGGAAGAGACTGCTTACCAATGGTTATTCAGGGGCTTTGGGTTTCAGGTAAATGCTGAGGCAATGTTGGAGTTAGCAAAAGTATTCCCTTTGCGGTGGGTCAGGAAATATCATCCTCAACCTGACACTCTTCAAGCTTTACTACTGACGCAAGCAGGACTTTCGGGCTATATTAATGACGCTGGCCCTGAAATTATCTACCCCTCTGAGTTAGCCAGACAGAAGTTGAATGCCTCAATCTGGCGCTACAGTCGAATGCGTCCGGCCAATTTTCCTCATGCAAGAATCGCTCAGCTTTCCGGCTTACTATATCATTGGAAAGCGAGTATTACCTGGTTATTTGAACCTTTATCATTAGAAGAGTTTATCAATCAATTTCAAGCGCAATCAGCTACAAGTGCACCGCTGGGAAAACAAAGTATAGAAAATTTGATCATCAATGTTCTGGTTCCTTTACTGACTGCATACGGACTTTTTCATCGGGAAGAGTTACTTCAGCAACATGCATGGCAATTATTGGAAAAGTTACCTCCTGAGAATAACCGTATTACCCGGATATATAGCAAACTATCTTTTGTTAAAGATTCTGCACTGGATACGCAGGGGATGATAGAGCAATACCAATCTTTCTGTCAGAAAAAAAAATGTTTAAAGTGTAGTATTGGTGCGGCAGTTATGAAAAAAAGCCATTTGTTTGTTTCTTAACTCGATAACAAACATATAGCTTGCTATTCACATTAGTTCATTGCTGTTTCATTACCGGTCTCATTTACATAGGGTTTCGGTATACGCGGGGGCAACCTTTAGCAAATTGGTATCTTCCGGCAATTGGGGGTAAAATTGTTTGTGGCCTACTGGTCGGCTTACTGTATTTGTACTATTATGATGGAGGAGATACCTGGAATTATTTTCAGGATGGTGTTGCACTAGCTGATCTTTTTGAGGTAGACTGGAAGGAATACATATTAAGTTGGGTTGATACCTCTTATTTACCTCAGTCATTGATCTATGCTTCGCTCCCTCGCGCTTTACTAATGAGCCGGTTTGTGAGTCTGGGTTGTATCATCACTCATGACAATTACTGGATAATCTCTGTCTATTTTTCAATACTTTCTTTTGCCGGAGTATGGCTGTTGGTGCAACAGCTTAGTAGATTCTTTCCACAAACCCAACCAGCTATTGGAATTGCATGGTTGGTCTATCCTTCTTTTGTTTTCTGGAGCTCGGGCATTCTGAAAGAATCCATTGCCGTAGGACTGATCAGTTTACTGGTTGCCTGGTCACTGCAATTATATTTTCAGGGTGAGCGACGGTGGTACCAGATATGGCCTTACTGGATAGGGTGGGGGATTGCCGCTTACCTGTTGTGGATTATGAAATATTATTATGCAGCAGCATTAATTCCCGTTCTTTTGAGTTTAATATTAGCCAAGAAGGTCAATTTCTCTCCTGGCTTTCCACTTCTCAAACTAGCTGGCATTTTTGCTGTACTCATTTTAGTTCCAACATTATTGCATCCTAATTTGAGTGTGCATCGAGTGATGGATGTAATTGTTAAAAACCACGATGTCTTTATTAAAATCTCTAATCCAGAGAACGTTATTAATTTTTATGAATTGGATTCAACAATTGGTAGCATGCTGCTAAACGCGCCATTGGCACTGGTTTCTGCCTGGTATCGCCCGCTGTTGGGAGAAACTCATGGATGGTTACAACATCTGGCGGGTATTGAAAACTTACTGGTACTGGCAGTTAGTTTGCTGGCCGTTTTTCAGATTTATCGGCACAAAGGCATATTTCCAGGACAATTACCGTGGTTGCTAGGTGGAATCGCCTTTGCCGTTATTCTCGGCGTCCTGCTTGCGTTTTCCGCGCCAAACTTCGGAACGTTGATGCGTTATAAAGTGGCATTTGCCCCGTATATTCTGTACTTGAGCCTGATTCCCCTACTAAGAAAGCTGCGCTCCCGAAGTAACATTGATAGGTACATCGGTTAGATCAGCAAACTGCTCAATATCTTCCTTTAACACTGGGTCTTCGGCATCATAAAACCAGTTAACTTCAATATTTTTACCAGATTTGTGCAACACCCCCATTCGCTTAACAATCTCGAATAATGCTTTTGCTGAAGCGGTGTTGAAATATTTAAGCTGAATATCCAGGGTAGTATGATCCTGTGAATGTTGTACATAGTTATCCATCCACTGAATTAAGGGAAAATAAAAGCCTAGGGCATCCTCTTCATCGGAAACTCCGCGAAGGATAAAATGTCCCTTTTGGGCATTCATCTGAACTTCGGGCGATGTAGGAGTGGCTGCAATTTGTAATGGTTCCATAAAAAAATACAATTTGTGGTCTGGATGCTAACGCTGATAAACTATGTTTATGATAGCATAGCTTTTGTACGTAGTATTTTACCAGACGCAATGATCAATTAAAAAGTAGCTCCTGCCTTCATGAGCTTGTTAGCAAAGAGGAAATCACGTAATTCTTGTACGTCATTCTCCATAATATTTTTATTGCTTCCTTCCCACAACTTATGTCCTTTGTATAGAAACAGAATATGGTCTCCAATGCCAATAACTGAGTTCATGTCGTGGGTTACTACAATGGTAGTCGTATTAAACTCTTCAGTAATCTCCTTTATCAGGTCATCAATCAGTACTGAAGTTTGAGGGTCTAGACCAGAGTTTGGTTCGTCACAGAAGAGGTAACTCACGTCGTTGACAATGGCCCGGGCGATGCCCACTCGTTTCTGCATACCACCACTAAGCTCAGAAGGCATTTTGGAGTTAGAACCTTCCAAGCCAACCCGCTTCAGACAGAAGTTGACCCGATCCAGTTTTTCGTCTTCGGGCATCGTGGTGAGTGTGTCCAGTGGAAATTTAACATTGTTTTCCACCGTCAGAGAATCGAATAACGCCACTCCCTGGAAGAGCATCCCAATTTCACGGCGAATTTCGGTCCGAAGATCCCGATCCGCATGGGTAAAGTCCCGGTTATTATAGTAAACAGTACCTTCATCGGGCGGAACCAGTCCGACAATACATTTTAATAGTACACTTTTACCCGTACCGCTGGCTCCGATGATCAAATTGGTTTTCCCTTTCTCAAAAACCCCACTAATACCGTCTAGTATCGTCTTTCCACCGAAAGATTTAGTAATATTTTCTATATGAATCATAATTGACTGTGCGTGAAACCTGCTAAAAAGGTTATATTATTAATTGTGCTACCACGTAATCAGCAATCAGCACGGCAATACAACTATTGGTTACAGCCGTCGTGCTGGCTTGCCCCACTTCCAATGCGCCGCCTCGGGTATAATATCCCTGGTACGCAGAAACTGTAGATATTAAAAAGGCAAAAACTACTGATTTTACCAACGCAACGAAAACGTAATACTGTTGAAACTCCATCCGGAGTCCCATGACATAATCCTGCCCGGTCACAACATTGGTTAACGTCCCGACCAGATATCCACCATAGAGTGACAAAAATCCGGCAACGATCACCAGCAACGGAAACATCAACATGGCTGCCACTATTTTAGGGACAATCAGATAGGAAGCAGAATTAATACCCATCACCTCTAAAGCATCAATCTGTTCAGAGATGCGCATGGTACCCAGTTCACCAGCAATATTGGAGCCAACTTTACCCGCCAGCACCACCGAGGTAATGGTAGGAGCAAGCTCTAGTACCGTCATGTCACGCACTACCAGGCTGATAACACTTCTGGGAATAAATGCACTCACTAGGTTAGCCGCAGTCTGAATGGTAGACACCATGCCAATAAAGGTAGATACGATTGCTACTAATGTTAATGAGTTTATACCAATTTTGATGGCTTCATCTATTGTACGCTTTATATACGTACTTAAAGCCTCCATCCGAGAGAAGACTGTTCCAATAAACAATAAGTAAGAGCCTATGCTTTTCATATATAGCTTTGCATTTTTGCATAGATAATCAATTAAACACTAAATGGTTCTACGTAACTATAAATTATACGTTTATGAAAAAATTAGCCGTAATCACAGGCGCCACTAAAGGAATTGGAAAAGCTTTAGCCGAAAGTTTTGCCAATGAAGGATTTTCTCTGGCATTATGCGCTCGCACCGAAGCCGATCTGGTGGAGTTGCAAGAAGAAATATCCAGCAAATACCCCGAGCTTGATGTTTTTATTAATGCAGTGGATGTTTCTAAGAAAAAAGAGGTTATCAATTTTGCTCAGAAGGTAAAAGCTTTAGATATACCTATTGAGGTTGTTATTAACAATGCAGGGCTATACTTTCCTGGGCAGGTTCATAATGAAGAAGATGGTCAATTGGAAGTACAGATCGAAACAAACTTGTATAGTGCTTATCATCTTACCCGCGCGCTGCTCCCGCCCATGATAGAGTTCAGGCGCGGTCATATCTTTAACATTTGTTCTACGGCCAGCATTACTGCCTACACCAACGGCGGGTCGTATTCCATTAGTAAATTTGCCATGCTTGGTATGAGCAAAGTACTGCGTGAAGAGATGAAACCGTTTGATATTCGGGTAACTTCTGTGCTGCCCGGCGCTACCTTGACCAATAGCTGGGCTGGGGCTGATATTCCTGAAGATCGGTTTATGAGACCGGAAGATGTTGCTGCGGTGGTGCTTAATGCCTATTTAATTTCTGATAGGTCGGTGGTAGAAGAGGTGCTGCTTCGCCCTCAATTAGGTGATTTGGGATAATGAAGGTCAAACCACCAAAGGATTTATTTGCCATAGCAACAATTTTAGCCGCACACGTGTTTGATCAATACGATGTTTGCATATTTGTATTTCAATACAAAACAAACGAAACTGAGTTAACCATACTGTATGACAACGCTCGCTTCTGAAATTACTGCCTTTAAAAATTACTGCCATAGTCTTACTGAATATTCCCGACGACCTACCCGGGTTGTGAAAATAGGCGACTTGCCCATGGGAGGAGACTACCCGATTCGGGTACAATCCATGACTACCGTAGATACCATGGATACGGCAGGCTCAGTAGCTCAATGCCTGCGAATGATTGAAGCGGGATGTGAGTATATCCGCATCACAGCTCCCAGCATGAAAGAAGCCCAGAACCTGGAGAATATTCGCAAGGAGCTGCGCAAACTGGGCCATGATACTCCTCTAATCGCTGATATTCACTTTACTCCCAACGCAGCTGAACTCGCCGCTCGTATTGTTGAGAAGGTGCGAATAAACCCTGGTAATTATGCGGATAAGAAGAAGTTTGAAGTGCTGGAGTATGACGACTATAGTTATCAAGCTGAGATAGATCGAATTCGTGAGCGTTTTACCCCGCTGGTAAAAATCTGCCAGGAGTACGGCACAGCCATGCGCATTGGCACCAATCATGGCTCACTTTCTGACCGGATTATGAGCCGGTATGGCGACACACCTTTGGGAATGGTAGAATCGGCGCTGGAGTTTCTACGAATTTGCGAAGACTTAAATTACTATGATATTGTCATTTCTATGAAAGCCAGCAACACGCAGGTGATGGTACAGGCTTATCGTTTGCTGGTGCAGAAACTAGATGAAGAAGGATTACAGCCTTATCCCCTTCATTTAGGAGTTACCGAAGCAGGAGATGGAGAAGATGGGCGAATTAAATCGGCGGTGGGAATAGGGACGCTTCTGGAAGACGGCCTGGGCGACACCGTGAGAGTTTCGTTGACGGAAGAACCTGAGTATGAAGTACCCGTTGCCTACCATTTGGTGAAGCGCTACGAACACCGTTCACCTCACCAGCCTATTCCTGCTATTAAGGCTATCCCCAAAGATCCGTATACCTACGCAAAAAGATTTACACATGAAGTGTTAAATATTGGTGGTGAGAATGTGCCAAGGGTAGTGGCCGATATATCGGAAATTGAGGGCTGGAATGACGCAGATTTGAAACAACTGGGACATTTTTATTTACCCGAATTAGATAAATGGACCATGAATGATCAGGGATGCGATTTTGTCTATACCGGACAACGGCCTATTAACTATATGCTCCCCAATGGTCTAAAAGAGATTCGTGATTATAATACCTGGCTTCAGCAGGAGGATCATCACCATAAATACCCGCTGTTTAGTTCTCTTGAAGAATATCAGCAAGCTTCAGAATACCACAAAGAATTAAGCTTTTTGCGTGTTCAGCTCAGTGATTGTGGCGAAAGTCTGGTTAGCATTTTGCAAAATGATAAGACATTGGTGCTGTTGTTAGACACAAAAAATGAGCACGCAATGCCGGAGTTACGTAGGTTTTTCTTTGCCTTAACCGAGCAGCAAATTCAGAATCCGGTCATTGTAAGTAGAAAATATACCCATACCACAGCAGACCAATTACCTTTGTATGCGGCAACTGATGTTGGCGGTTTGCTCATTGATGGTTTTGGTGATGGGGTAATGCTAAGTGCTTCACCAGAAGGCGAGCGAAGTGCAAAGCTTGCCCAATTGAAAGTTACCAATGGGATAGCATTTGGCATACTTCAGGCAGCACGAACTCGCATGTCCAAAACCGAATATATTTCCTGCCCCTCTTGTGGAAGAACCTTATTTGATTTACAGGAAACCACTGCTATGATTCGCCGTCGGACGGATCACCTGAAAGGAGTGAAAATTGGTATTATGGGGTGTATCGTTAACGGACCCGGAGAAATGGCTGATGCTGATTACGGCTATGTTGGGTCTGGTAAGGGGAAAATAACGCTGTACCGAGGGCAGGATGTGGTAAAACGCAATGTGCCCTCAGCACAGGCGGTAGATCAGCTAATTGAGTTAATTCAGGAAGATGGGCGTTGGAATGAGCCTTCTGTAGTATCCTATTAACTCCGATTAGACCATCTTAATTGTTTTGGGAAAAACAACGGAATTTCTGATCTATTATAAGCGAAAGCTGATTAGAGTAAATATTGTCTAAAAGCTGAAGATAAAAATAAGCCGTTTCGGGAGCTTCGTACTCAGCCCATACAAGCATTTGCTGTACATCCGACGGTTTGCACTCAAGATGAGAGGTAAAGCCACGCGCATGCCAGTACAGTTGTTTAAGGATATCAAAATGATTCATAAATTTTGGGTTAAAATTCTGAATAACTATTCTGCATATAACGCTAAACAACTCAATTTGTATAGTGATATCGAAACTAGTCCGTATTTATACGCAAAGATTACGTAGAATTACGGTTCATATAATCCCGTCTTAATAGCAAACTTTACTAACCCAATACTATTACGGGTTTCTGTTTTCTGTAATAAATTTTGTCGATAGCCTTCTACCGTACGATGACTTACATGCATCATCTTAGCAATTTCTTTAGTCGTATGCTCTTGGCAGAGTAAACGGAGCACTTGCAATTCTTTAGGGTTAAATCGTTCAATCAAACGGAAATCATTTTGCCAGCGATGATGCTGTATCAATCGTTCATGCATCCATTCAGAGACAAACTGTGGATAATATTTTTCACCTTTTCTTGCCTGATCAAAGACATACATCATTTGTTCGCGGCTGGCTTCTTTGGTAAGAAAGCTATGGATACCAATTTGTAATAATTCTTCCAAATGTCCGTAATCGGTATACAATGTCAGTACCAGTATATAAACTGAGGGATACTTTTGTTTTACTTCCTTAGCAACACTCAGGCCATCTATCTGGGGCATATTTAAATCAAGAATTAGTAAATGGCATGTATGTCGGGAAAGCAATTCCAGGGTAAGCTTGCCATCTTCGGCTTCCAGAATTTCATCTTCGGGGTATTGAGTGATTATTAAATTTTTAACACCCTCCCGAAAAATAGCATGGTCATCAGCGATGAGTATCGTCATTAGTAAAATCTAGGGGTAATGTAATGCAAACGCGATTTCCTTTAGAAAGTGGCTCGTGGGTAAGGTTAGCAGAAAGCAACCTCAATCGGGTTTCTATATTGGTGATACCTGAGCCGGATGAAGATAAAAAGTTCTCTTTTAAGTTATTCCAGTCATAGAGTTGGCCATCTTCTTCTAAGATTATCTTTAATATATTACAATCCAGATGTAGAGATAAAGAGAAATGGCGTGCTTTACCATGTTCTAACGCATTACGGGTTAATTCCTGGATAACCCGATACAAAGACAAACTTTGAAAAGCCGTTAGAGCCAGTTGAGACGTATTAGTATGAAAGCTAGCTGTGATCCCTGAGGTGCGGGTAAGCTGTTTAAAGTAATTTTCTATCCCCTTTACAAAACCAAAGCGGGTAAGGGGTTGGGGTAAAAGGTTCTGGGAAGTACGGCGTAATTCCTGTAAAGAGTCATGAAGTAGCTCTATGGCCCGTTCATCGGCCTGATTTCTCAACATCATATCTTCCATGGATCTGCTATTCTCTAACATCAGTTTAATAGAGGCAAGTTGAGCACCCAACCCATCATGAATTTCCTGACCCAGACGAGCCCGCTCCCTTTCCTGACCCTGAATGCTGCCTAGTAACATCTGCTCTTGTAATTGAGTTTCCATCAATTGTTTGGCATGTTGCTGTTGAAAAAGTTTTTTCTGGTAATAGAAGATAAACACCAAGAAAAAGAGGACAAGTATACCGACAAGGCCGGTAGCTGTAATGATCAGGAAGGATACGTCTTGAGGGTAGGAGTTATCCACCATAATCCAATACTAAAAGCTGCATATTTTAGCAAGCTAAAGAAGGTGTGTACGTACCAGTGTGCTAAAAAATAATTTACATCTTGGGAGACAAGATAAGAACTAAATAAGAAAATCAGTATGCTTCCGGAAAAATACAGCAAAATACCGGCACATATCCAGAACGGAGGGTGTCGTTCCAGGCAGGGAATCCGTAGCAGCTGAAGAGTTTGGTGGAAAAAGTAAAAACAAAAAAAGATGCATATTACTGATTCCAGAGTCATGGCCATGGTATCGAGTTGCTCATTCCCTGTAAAAATCGTGATGTCAATGATTTTATATATCCAAAAAAGGATAATACACACTATTATGATATGATGGATTACCTTACCAAATAGTATCTGTTGGAAGATAAGCAAGTAAATAGTGAGCTCTATCCCCGTAAACAGATGATAGCCCAGGGTAGTAGTAATACCCCAGGCTGGTAAAATAATGGTATTGAGTATATCAAAAAAAATTGAAAACGTCAGTAAGGCATATAGTAGATTAGAAAGTCGATTAGAGCCTTTATTACGGATGAATCCGGTTACTAAAGGAAATATGGGTAATAGAATACTTAAATATAACAGGTCGCTCACGTAGTGAAAGTTACAAAACTATTTCAGATGTAAAACCTGGTGGGCAAAAAGGTGGGCATACCGTTGACCGATCTGCTACAGGATATGAAGGTGTCGTATTGCCGACATTTGACGGGGTTGCTAAAATTTCCTGATTGGCTATTGCATCCTGGCCGATGTATAACCACAAACCAGGAGTAGATTGATGAGTCAGAAGAGTTTCAAGCAAGGTGCGCCCCTGAATTAACGCCCGGCCTTCACCGGTACCAGCGATATAAGCGTCAACCATGCTTTGGGCATCATCAAGAGAAATAGCCAAGCCATCTGAAGGAGATATAGTCGGAGCTTCAGTTTCCTCACCGTGGAATAATGGCGAAGATGATTCGTATCCTGAGGGCTGGTATGCTTGTAGGAGGTGATCGGAGTCCCCATACATAGAGCCATCCGCCGCCTCTATCAAAGGTTCAATAATAACAGAAAGTTCTGAAGAAGAGGTGTAACCGAAGATCCAGCGAATAGCCACCATATTAGGCAAATCCAATAGCTGCTGCATAGCATCAGTGCCAATAAAAAGTGCCGCCGGCTGATCAGGATTGTTGCTTTGATATGTATCGGTAAGAGCAATAGCCTCTTCAAGAGGGATCAATTCACCAATACTAGCATTGGATTCATTACTTTCGTTCTGGTTTAAAATTAATGCTTCGGAGCTACTTCCAGTATAACTTGCAGATTGCAACGGTGGCTCATCCTGACAAGCAGTCACTATTACAAAGAAAAAGATGATGGTAAGAAGGTGGCGATGAGAAAAATGTGGGTTCATTTGTTATGGATATTGTGTGTTATCCAAAGTAGATAAATCACTAGGGCTAGTAAAATTTTTAGTGACCTGAGGGGCAGTAATCGAAAATTATATCGTACAAACACGTAGGTATTGCGTGAAATTACGGTAGGTGTTTTATGCTGTATAGTGTGCTGATCAAAACCAGTAAGTATGGGGAAGCACCTGATATGTGTATGGAAGTGATCTTTCAACGCTTTCAAGAACTTTTCGCACTTCATGACTTTAACTACCAGCTTCAGGAAGGACAAACGAGCACTTGAGCTAGACTGAGGTAAAAGAAAAACACACATAGTGCCTCATGAAAACAATTTCTGGAACGTTATAAGAGGTTATGCAGCCTTTGGGCTGCCGTGTTTGTAAGACGGTTGTTTTCCAGAGTTAGCACTGGCGATTGCTTACCAGTACATTGTTTATAAGGGCATCAAGAATAAACGGAAATCACTCTCGGATTAGAACGGTGATATAAGAAATTGTAAATACTGTTTTTATTAATAACATACAAGCAACCTATGTTAGTTAAAACATATAGCTCGAATAGTAAAGTGTTTATTATCAGTTAATTATATGATGTGTGAGCATATTTTTCCCTGTTTAAATAGATATTTCAATGCAAAGAAAGTAGTAATATTGGTGAGGAAGGTGAAATGTCAGAGACTTATGACGTATTACTCCTTTTTACAATTTATCATTGTCATGCATATCAATTATATTGTCGCTTTCTAGTAAACCATCCTTCGACACTTAACTTGTCTTATGGAATTAACTCGAACTCCTTCCACAAAAGAAAAGGCATTAGCCGTAAATCTGGATCAGACCGTGTATGGGTCCTTTGCCGAAATTGGCGCGGGGCAGGAAACAGCCGCTAATTTTTTCAAAGTCGGAAGCGCCTCCGGTACCATTGCTAAAACCATGTCGGCCTATGATATGAAGTTTAGCGATGAGATTTACGGAAAAAGCAAGCGCTACGTAAGCGAAGAGCGCGTCATGAAAATGCTGGATCATGAGATGGATCTTATTCTGGAGCGTTTGGCAGAAAGAGCGAATGCAACCAAGTTTTTTGTATTTGCCAACACTATAGAAACATTAAACTATCATAAAACGAACCAGGGACACGGCTGGATCGGTATGCGGTTTCAAACCGAGCCGAATGGCCCGATGGACGAATGTGTCATTCATGTCTTATTATATGATAACGATTCTAGTCTTCAGCAACAGGCCTTAGGCATACTAGGAGTAAATCTGGTATATGGCTGTAGCTTCTTATCTGACCCTGAAGAACTGATGCTTTCTTTGACCGATAACCTGGCGTCTGATCGTATTGAAATTGACTTTTTCCGGTTAAGAGGACCTAATTTTGCGCACGTAGACAACCGATTAATGGCATTAAAGCTAGTAAAAACCGGTATTAGCCGGGCCACTATGTTTGATGCTGATGGTACTGTACTACAGCCGCAGGAAGCGCTGTACAAAAAAAATATTTTGATCCTTCGTGGCAGGTTCCGCCCTGTAACCCTTGTAAACATGGACATGCTACGGGTTGGGTTAGAAGCCTTTATGCATGATGAGCAGATGGAAGAGGATTCCATTGTCCGTATTTCAGAACTCACGCTGCACGGTCTGACGGATGAAAGCGGTATTGACGATAAAGATTTTCTTCAGCGAGTAGATATCCTGGGTTCGTTAGGGCAGAAGGTGCTTATTTCAGATTATCGGCGTTATTATTCACTGGCCGGCTATATTTCTCAATTAACCAAAGGTAAGATCGGCATTGTGCTGGGTATCAAAAGCCTGCACCAGTTATTTGATGAATCGTATTATCGGGATTTGCACGGTGGAATTCTGGAAGCATTTGGCGCGCTCTTTAAAAGTAATATTCGCTTATACGTGTTTCCTTCTTATCAGCCAGAATCCAAGTCAATGTTTACGCTGAAAGATATGGATCTACCCAGCCACCTGGATAATCTGTACCAGTTTTTGTGTGAGACCAAGCAGATTGTAGATCTGCACCCAACCAATATAGAGCATCTGGCTATTTACAGTGATAATGTACTCACTATGATTAAAAATGGAGAAAGTGGCTGGGAAAAATTAGTGCCTTCTGAAGTATCTGAGGCAATTAAATCGAAATCTTTATTTGACTATCAGCAGACTGAGTGATATAAATACTTGAATCCCAAAGAGAGGGCTTTACTTTACTCTGCTAAGCGCTGCAACAACATTCCTGTTTTATGAAAAAGCTACTGTTCTCCTCCTCAGTGTGGATGATCTTTCTGGCCATGCTAATGGGCTGTATGGCAGAGAGTAAAACTACAGAAACTGATGCGCCAGATCGTCCCAATATTGTATTGCTCTTTGCCGATGACCAAACGTATACGGCAGTCCATGCACTAGGTAACGAGGAAATTAAAACGCCAAATCTAGATAGGCTGGTACAGCACGGAACTACGTTCACGCATGCTTACAACATGGGGGGGTGGAATGGTGCCATCTGTGTGGCTTCCCGCGCTATGATGATCTCGGGGCGTTCTATCTGGCGAGCTAATCAGTTCCGGCAGCACTGGGTTCAGGGCGATTCTATTGAGCAAACCTGGGGTAAATTAATGGAACAACAAGGGTACACAACATATATGACCGGTAAGTGGCATGTAGATGCGAAAGCAGATACCGTTTTCCAAACGGTACGCCATGTGCGCCCCGGTATGCCCGTAGATGCTCGAGGAAACGTTCCCCTGGGAGACCAGGAAAACCGACCAGTGGGGTATTACCGACCGCTGGATGAGAACGATGATTCCTGGTCACCATCTGACCCTAAGTTTGGTGGATATTGGGAAGGAGGCGCCCACTGGAGCGAAGTGCTGAAGGATGATGCGCTGACTTTTATTGACAGTGCTTCTGCAAAATCTGATCCCTTCTTTATGTATCTGGCGTTTAATGCACCTCATGATCCGCGGCAAGCACCCCAGGAATTTGTTGATCAGTATCCGTTAGACAGTATTTCGTTGCCCGAAAGCTGGCTTCCCGAATATCCTAATCAGGAAGCCATTGGGCTTGGTCCAAAACTGCGCGATGAAGCCCTGGCACCTTTTCCGAGAACTGAATACGCCACCAAAGTACATATTCAGGAATATTACGCCATCATCACCCATCTGGATGAGCAAATCGGGAAGATTTTGGATGCTTTAGAAGCTAGTGGTAAAATGGAGAATACGTACATTTTCTTCACAGCCGATCATGGGCTAGCTATCGGGCGACACGGACTAATGGGTAAGCAAAACATGTATGATCATAGCATGCGGGTCCCGTTGATGATGGTCGGGCCAGATATCCCGGAAGGTAAGAAGGTAGATACGGATGTGTACCTTCAGGATATTATGGCGACCAGTCTGGAGCTGGCTGGTATTGAAAAGCCGAAGTATGTAGATTTCAACAGTTTTCTGGCTGCTGCTCGGGGAAATTCTGACCAAGGGGCATACGACGCTATATACGGTTGTTATATCAATGACCAGCGGATGATCAGAAAAGATGGCTTCAAACTGATTGTCTACCCAAAAGCTGATGAAGTGTTATTATACGACGAAACGAAAGACCCGCATGAAATCACGAATCTGGCGGATGATCCGGCCTATGCCAATAAGCTAATCAGCTTGTTTGACGACCTTCAGGCATTGCAAAAACAGTACGATGATACCTTGAACCTGCAACCACTATATACCGAAGTGAGAAACCGGGATCATGAAAATTAAAGCAAAAGCTGAAATTGACTTCGTTTAACTGCAATAGCGAAGAGTATCTTGAATAGAAATTTTCAAAAATCCGGCATTCTCGTATCTTTATTTGTTATTAGAGTATACCACCTATAGTTAATCGTATTAAAGCACACTACCGTTATGAAATATAGCCTGATCATTGTTTTCCTTGCCGGACTAGCCATTACCTGTCTGGCCCAATCAACGCTTCCTTCTGTCGAACTTCAAATCAAAACAGCGGTATTGGCTGCCCCTGAAGAGCAGCGCGAAGGAGCAATGGTTTATGGATATGATGAAGAAGGCGAAATGGTAGTATTGCGAGAAGGAAGTAACGATCTTGTTTGTATTGCGGATAATCCGTTGCAAGAGGGTTTTAGTGCGTCTTGCTACCATCGCGATCTGGAGCCTTTTATGGAACGGGGCCGCGTTCTGCGTAAAGAAGGGAAATCTTCTCAGGAAATTTTTGATATGCGGGAAGAGGAAGTGAAAAGCGGTAAACTAAAAATGCCGGAAGACCCTACCACCTTATTTGTGTTTTCTGCTCCAAAAGAACAGTACGATGCTTCTTCGGGTGAAGTCACTGAAGGCAATTTTCGCTATGTAGTCTATATCCCATACGCCACGCCCGAAAGTACCGGCTTGCCATTAGGCCCCGAGGCCCCTGGTATGCCCTGGATCATGGACCCCGGTACCCATCGTGCTCATATCATGATTAACCCGCCAGCCCCAGCCCAGTAAGCACAACCTCGATTACTCAGGAAGAGGGAAAGATGTGGCAAGATGGTAGCACTAACTCATATACCTTAGGTATGAACTAGTGCTTTAAAACCAATCTCAAATTTTAAACCTTAATTCAATAGTCAAATACCCTCAAACAATACATGTTTCTCCATATAATCGGGGATATGAATATTAGACCACCCTTTTTCTTCCAGGCTCTGCTTCATAGCCTGTGAGCTTTCTATTTCACCATGAACCAGAAATGTTCTTTTCGGAACTTCACGTAATGTGTTGGTCCACTGAAGTAACTCGCTTTTGTCGGCATGAGCTGATAATCCGTCAATGCGGCGAACCTGCATTTTAAGCGGTACATTCTGCCCAAAAATTCGGATAGTTTCTTCCTGATCTAAAATAGAACGGCCGCGAGTACCTTTAGCCTGATAGCCTACAAATAGTATGGTATCTTCCGGGCGAGTAAGTCGGTGAATAAGGTGGTGTAAAATCCGGCCCCCGGTGCACATGCCGCTAGAAGAAACAATGATGGCATTCTTCCGAATTTCATTAATACTTTGTGATGCGGGCACACTTCGGTAATAATTAAAAAACTCGTAATCAAAAATGGATTCCATATACTCCAGGTCCTGATCGCGCAGCTTATGGAAAGTGAAATACTGTTTATAAAGCTTGGTTACATTGATGGCCATCGGACTGTCCAGGTACACCGGTACTTTGGGAATCTTGTTAGCTTCCATCAGTGTTTTCAGATAGTACATAACAGTTTGAGTACGGCCCACGGCAAAGGCCGGAATAAGCAGGCAGCCACCCCGATCCATAGCTTCATTCACCACCGTGGCAAATTCTTCGGTAGGATCTTCCGATAAATTTTCCCGATCACCATACGTAGACTCAACCAGCAATACATCCGTGTGCGACATAGAAACCGGGTCACGAAGCACCGGTTGATTGTAACGCCCCACGTCTCCGGAAAAGATCAAATTTTTCTGTTGGGATGGCCCGCTGATGGTGATTTCTACCCAGGCGGCTCCTAAAATATGCCCGGCATTGTGAAATTTAAGACGAATATCATTGCGCAGATAAATATCCTCATCAAATTCGTAGGCCTGAAAAAGGCGAAATGTTTGTTCCGCATCTTCGGTTGTATACAGCGGTTTGGGCGGGTTATGCTTCGAGTAGCCTTTCTTTCGGGCCCATTCGGCTTCTTCTTCCTGTAGTTTAGCCGAGTCAAGCAACATAATGCGAGCCAGGGCAGCTGTAGCGGTAGTGCAGTAGATGGGGCCATCGTAGCCTTCCTTCACTAACTTGGGCAGATACCCTATATGGTCAATATGGGCATGCGAGATGACCAAAGCCTCAACCTCGGTGACGTCCATCGGGAACGGGTCCCAGTTGCGCTCCCGGAGTTTTTTTAGTCCCTGAAACAGACCGCAGTCCATCAGAATCTGGAAGTTATCGATATGAAGAAGGTGTTTAGAGCCGGTAACTGACTGAGCGGCTCCTAGAAATTGGATGGAAACATTCATAAGTGTAGTTTTGGCGAATAAACTACCAACCACTTTGAAAGCAGGGTGTTTGGTCAGCAAGTGGAAAATAACGAATTGTAACGTCCAGCATGAAACGAAAGAGTGTCGTTGCCCTGGTGGTGATCATCGGTGTGGTAATCATTAGCTTCCTTGTTTATAAGGTATTTTATACCCCTAACCTGAATGATGAAGATGTAGCCTACGTGTTAGCCGGAGGCGTGACTCCCACGGGTGCCACAATCACTTTTAATACCTTCCGGCCAGCGAAGGTAAGGGTGCAGGTTAGCACTGAAGCGGCAACTTTTGCCAATGCTCGGTACTCCGATTACATCCAAACTGAAACGGCTACCCAACATATTGGAAAAGCATTACTCGATAGCCTGAAGCCAAATACTCAATATTACTACCGACTTGAGGTGAACGATACGATAAATGCTTTTGAGGGCTATAGCGGCACATTCACCACACCGCAAGATGGGCCATTCTCCTACAAAGTGGCGTTCGGTTCCTGTATGGTAACTGGTTCTTCCAGCCCGATCTTTGAGCAAATTCAGAGTGAAAACCCTCTCTTATTTATCAGTACGGGAGATCTGCACTACGAGAATATTAGCAGTGATTGTAAAAATAATTTTGTGCAGGCTTACTACCGCGTCTTTAATTCACCCACCCAGTCTCAACTTTACCGGAGTACGGCCTTTGCGTATATGTGGGATGACCATGATTTCGGTAGTAATAATAGTGATGGGGCCTCAACCTGCAAAGAAGATGCGATTGCGGCTTACCGTCAGTTTATTCCGCATTATCCCCTGGCTTTTCGTGAGAGTGATGATCCTATTTCTCAGTCATTTACCCTGGGGCGAGTACGTTTCATCCTGACGGACCTGCGCTCTCAGAAAGTAAAGCCTGAGTATTCTGGTTGTGAAAGAACGAAAGTCGGTACCAATTTTGGCTCAGAAGAGCATTTGAAGTGGTTTGAGGATCAGATGCTGACCGCCAAAGATTCAGGGCAGGTAGTCGTGTGGCTCTCGGGCATTCCCTACATCAATCATGAAGGCGGCCCTAATTATCTGTGCGATGAAGATGATGATTGGGGTGGTTTTCCGGAAGAGCGCCAGGTAATTGCCGATTTTGTAAAAGAACATCAGATTCCGATCAGCATTATTGCCGGAGATGCCCACATGGTGGCTATTGATGATGGCACAAATAGTGATTATGCGCAGGGTGGGGGAGCCCCTATTCCGGTTTTTCATGCGGCACCGCTCGATCGGTACGGGTCTTATAAAGGTGGGCCTTATTCCGAGGGGTATCGCTCAGAAAGCGGGCAGTATGGAGTGATGGAAATTGAAGACGATGGGGGCGAAGAAGTATGTATCACCTGGACGGCTAAAGATGAACGTGGTAGAACCATTAAGAATGCCCGGGATAATGAGATCACTTACCAGTTTTGTTTGCCGGTTTCAGCAGTGCCTGCTGCGCCTGCATCAAATGCCACAGCGTATAAAATTCACTAATTCTGCTTGCTAGCTAAGTACGATCAAGAAAGAATGGGCGAGTGGGCTTGGGAGGATATGGGTGGCCGGAGACAGTAAGTGATTGCCCCCCTCAGTTGGCTGTAGGCCGTTTGTCAGGAAATGACTGGTTACTAGCGTAAGGTGGTGCAGAGCGGCCATCCGCCTACTGCCTCCCGCCAGCTTCTTACCCATCCGTCAATCAATACCTCATCCAACACTAGTTTGATCTTCAATATTTTTTTGGAAGACCAGCCGATGAGACTGGAGCTCTAACGCGCATAGATAATTCATTCCTTCGCGAGGGTAAACACACCCGCAATCTAACCCAACAATTGGGTGCTTTTCTATCTGTTTAACTCCAGTCTCTAGCCGCCGTTTGATCTGGGGAGTATGACCATGCAAAATTATTCGTTCACCCAGCCACTTTTTGTTCAATTTTTGATCTCCCCGAATCCATAGCATAGCATCTTTATCAGAAAATGGGTCTTCTATAGATAGGTTCAGTCCGGCATGAACCAAGATGTAACGATCTACTTCCTGGTAGTGAGCCATTTTTAAAATAAAGTCAATGTACTCACTGTCAATTTCTTTGGGGTGTTCAGCATTAAAACTCTTTAGGGTGGTATCTCCGCCGTTGTAATGTATCCAAAAATAGGCTTCCTGGGAGGTGGGGTTGTTTAAAGCGTGAAGCATCATAATCTCATGATTACCCAGCAGGCAATGAACATTATGTCGGGTTTTCTTCAGCTGCAAAATGAGATCAAGTACTCCTTTGCTATCAGGTCCTCGGTCTATATAATCCCCTAAAAGATAGAGAGTATCCTGACGGTTGAATTCAACTTTTTCTAATAGCCTCTCAAATGTTTTGACACAGCCGTGGATGTCTGTAATGACCCAGTGTTTCATAGTAACCCCTGCCTTTTCTCAGTAAAAGTAATACAACTATTAGTAAAATGGTTTCGTTAATGGGCAGCTTCTTCAAAAAGATGGCAGAGGGTACGGATATTTGCAAGTACAAATTTGCTATAATGCGGGTACAGTAAGTGCTTCAGAAAACGAAGAACCAAAATCATATCCATTGGTAGCTCAGGTTGTCTTTCGGACTTTTAGCAGATCATCAAGGTCCAAAGCAATAGTGTACATGTCAATAGAACCATCTTCTTTGAGAGGCCACTGCTCGCGTGGGCGGTCCCAGTAAAGTTCTACTCCATTCTGATCGGGGTCATCCAGGTATAAGGCTTCGGATACGCCATGATCAGCCGCGCCGGTTAGCGGATAATTGGCCTCCAGCAGGCGATAAAGAATATCAGCCAGATCTTCTCGGGTAGGGTAACGTATGGCCGTATGGAATAAGCCGGCTGCTTTTTGGGGGGCTGGCATAGCATCTTTACTATACCAGGTGTTCAATCCGATGTGATGATGGTAGCCTCCGGCAGAAATAAAAGCAGCGTCAGCACCATAAGTTGTCATAATCTCAAACCCTAGTAAATCACAATAAAATTTCAGGGATCGATCCAGGTTAGTCACTTTCAGGTGAACGTGGCCAATGCTGGTCTGGGCGGGTATCTTGTATTTTGATAAATCTTTCAATGTTCTTGGGGAAAATCAATGAGTAAGGTTAAAATGAATTTGGTTCTCTGTTACGTTATTAGCTATCAGTTAGAAGCAAAAATAAGGTATTGCCAAGGAGTTAAATTTACTGCAGATTCCGACGACAACTCATAAGACTGATTGGTAAAGTAGTCAGTATAAGTGCCGGACACTCGTGAGTCTGTAAGATGCAGTTCCTGAGGCTCTGCCGAAAAATTCATAATACCGATCACCGTATTTCCATTTTTCTCTCGTTTAAAAGCATAAATATTGGGGTCTTGGTTAATCCGTTCGGGCATGTCGCCATAAGCTCCATTCCAAATGGCGGGGTTCTCTTTTTTCAGGGTGATTAGTTTCTTGTAAAATGGCTGTAGGCGATTAGTATCGCTCCAATCGATCGTGTCTTTGTCAAAAAAACGAAGCCGCTTATCCAGTCCTGCTTCCTGCCCACTATACAGCATCGGGATACCGTAGGCGGTAAAAATAAAGGTGGCAAATGCCTGTTGCCCATCCCCGTATCGTTCAGCGATAGTTCCACTCCACGAGTTTTCATCATGATTGGTGATCATCGTCATTCGTAAGGGGTGATGACCATATTCCTGTAAGTCTTTTTGTATCCATTCGTCTAAATCGTCAGCATTAGCTTCCCCGTGAGCTACCTGTTCAGTAAGGTGCAATAACTCCCAGGCATAGGTGGCATCAAACTCCAGGTGCATGCGGGCACCATCCCATTCGGCCAGCCAGAAAAGGTCTTTCAGTGGATCTAATTCTGCCGTAGCCTCTTCCCAGAAATACATCGGAATTTCGTGTCCGGCATGGTCACAGCGGAACCCATCAATATCAAACTCGTCAACCCAATGTTTCATAGCATTGATCATTGATTTGCGAGTTTCAGGGTTCGTATGATCGAGCAGCGCAATGTCAGTCCAGTCAGCTTCATAAACAATATTACCTTTGTCATCCTGCGCGTAGTAGTCCGGATGATCGGTAATCCAGGGATGATCCCAGGCCGTGTGGTTGGGCACCCAGTCTAATATGACATAGATGCCCATGTCGTGAGCGGTATTCACCAGTCTTTTAAAATCATCAGCTGTTCCAAACTCCTCATTAATAGCCACATAGTCGCGGATAGAATAGTAACTACCGAGGGGCCCTTTTCTGTTTTTTACCCCAATTGGCTGAAGGGGCATCATCCACAGCATACCAATGCCTAACGCTTTTAAGCGGGGTAAATCTTCGATAAAGGCACTGATGGTACCCTCAGGCGTATGCTGACGAATATTAACTTCATAAATGGTTAGTGACGCCGCTTTTTCCGGGAAAGAAACATCTTCAGTGGTAGCTTGCGGGGTGTTATCTAGAGCAGCCGGTTTTTGCTGACAAGCATTAAGAAAAAAGAAAGCCGCATATAGTAGGGTAGGAAGAAAGGGCTTCATAAATGTTGTTACTTGATAGGTTAATTAAGTCAGAAGATAACAAATTTTTTCAAGGGATTATTCCGATTTCAAGATGATGGCGGCACTATTTTATTCTTATCATAGGCTACTCTAATACTCAGGTAAGAAGAAATCTTCTACCGAAGTGATCTGACCGGGTGGGTACGTGTTGCCGGTGGCTATATAAGTGTCCTGCCTCCTGCCAACCGCTTTCCAATAGGTCATTAAAAGAAATCAGAATAATGTCAATTACGAAGTTGGTTAATTTTCTCGGTAACTCTGGTTACAATTTTTTTCCGATACACACAAAGTAATAAATAGCCTCTCCTCCTGCTTGGTCGTCGTAGCGAATACCACTAGGTAGCTACGCCTCTTTATTCAGCTTATTTTTTATAATCTAAATCTAACAACTATGACCAACAATGAAGGACCCCTTGGGCTCGATCGTTTGAGAGAGCTTAACCCCGAACCGCCGCAGCGTAAACCCCCTCGCTCAATTCATGTCAATCTCGCTGCATTTAACTTACCCGATAGTGTAGAGCCTAGAATTGAAAAAGATTGGAGCGACCCCAGTGCTTATCGGGTTGTAGCCGATTTGCCCGGAGAACCCGTAGAACTGGAAAGCCATCGGGAAGTAGTAAAAACGCACCTGTATGATCGGCTACCCGCTCAAGAGCTGGATACATCTATTTTTGAGCAATTCAGTAAAGTTGAGCGGATAGACGGAAACCGGCTTCCTTATGCGCCTATGCAGTTTATACCTCAGGTGTCTCAACTGGATATGGAGATTGCCGAACGATTCAGAAAAAGAGGAGATGGGGAAGATCGCCCCACCAATATTTTCGGCACAGATGACCGTTACATTTACCAAGATTCCAGTTTCCCCTGGCGGACTGTCGGTAGGGTGTGGACTCAAAACGGTGCTTGTGCCGGGTGCACCATTGGTCCTCGGTTGGTGCTTACGGCTAGCCACTGTATTAACTGGCTCAGTGGTGGCGGAACTGGTTGGGTAAAATTTTCGCCAGCATATTATAATGGAAATGGGCCTTGGGGTGAATTTTATGCCACTCGGGTTATTTACTGGAATAAAGCTATGGGCGGGCTAACCGATCTGGAAACAGCCTTTGACTATGTAGTACTGGTTATGAATGATTACGTGGGCAACATGGTTGGGTATCCTGGTTACCGTAGTTACTCAAGTTCCTGGAATGGTGATGCTGTATGGCAGCATATGGGCTATCCTGGTGACCTCACCAGTACGCAACGCCCTGCCTTTCAAGGAAATTGCTCGGTTTCTTCCACTTCTTCGGAAAGCCTTTCCGGCCAATCAGGGCTCGTGATGGGGCACTTTAATGATGCAACCGGCGGACATTCGGGCGGCCCGATTTGGGGCTGGTGGAATGGCGAAGCCTGGCCGCGGGTGGTTGGAGTGCAAAGCGCAGAAGCCTCAGTACCAGCGTTTAATACTTCTGGAGATAATGAGTTTGGCGGAGGGGCAGCGTTAAGCGCTCTTATCTCATATGCTCGTAGTAATTATCCCTGAAAAATAGTACCACAAAAAAGAATGGTCAAGCAGTAGGTAGGCTGAAAGGGCTCAAAGAGAATTGCTATGGCAAACTCTACGGCCCTTTCTTTTTTATAGCCATCATCCTAGACTATCTTACAATTCTGGAATAGATAACATCTGTGATCAGGAATTGCGAAGTAAATACACTAGCCCGGCAACCCCTAATGCTGTTCCGGCTACAACAGCAGCTTCCATCCCACGGTTAGTACTTACCTGTAATTCCAGGCTTTCTTCTGATGCTTTATCATCGAATGAACCATGTGCTCCGCGGTCCTCATTAATTGGCTCCCACAAGTTATCAGGACGGTCAGGATCTTCCGGCTGATCAGTTTGCTGACCGCTATAGCCAGTTTTTGCGAGCAGACGATCCAGCATGCCAGGGATAAATGTATTACCCAAGGCTGTTTGAAAAGGCCCACTTCCTACAAAAATGGTGCGTCGGTTTTGATTGGCGGCAGAATAGATTGCGCGAGCGGCCACTTCGGGTTGGTACACTTTGCCCATGGGCTTACCTTTTTTCGGTAGCCGGGATTTTACCCAGTTAAACTGAGTGGTATTAATCGCTGACAAATGTACCATCGTCAGTTGTACATCGCTGTTATCATGGACAAGTTCCGAACGAACTGAATCAAAGAAACCTTTCACGGCGTGTTTTGACGCACAGTAAGCCGATTGCAAAGGAATACCCCGAAAGGCTAAGGCTGAACCTACCATAATGATAGTGCCTCGGTTGCGGGGTTTCATCCGTTTAAGAGCGGCCATGGTACCATATACCTGACCCATAAAAGTTACTTCTACCACATACTTAAATTCTTCGGGAGTCATCTGATCAAAAGGGGAGAAAACACTCTGCATGGCATTGTTTACCCATACATCGATCAGGCCCAGTTCGTCTTCTATCTGCTGGGCAGCGGCTTCCACTTTTTTCTGATCAGAAACGTCCACTGGTATAGCAAGTGCTTTTCCACCGAGCGCTTCTACATCTTGGCGGGCTCCTTCCAGTCCGGCTTCACTTCGTGCCAATAAAGCAACTTGATAGCCATTTTTAGCGAATTCTCGGGCAGCGGCCCGGCCCACTCCAGCGGATGCGCCGGTAATAACCACTACAGGTTGGGCAATATTATCTTGCATAAACGATTAGGTTATGAGAGTTTAAAAAGTTACAAATGTTACTAATACTCAAAGTACAATCGTTCAGGGAATTGAATTGTTACAATTCACTGTCTTAGAGTATCAATACTGCAAAAAAATAATTCAGAAAAACCAGCTTTTTCTCTGCAGTATGCTTCGGTTATAGTGGTCTATTGCTCGGGTTCGCCCCCCTGATCCTGACTTTCAGGCTCTATAAAACTAAGATTATAGAGCACCATAATCAGAATTATCAAGGGAACTATGTGCAAAATGAAATCCTGATGGAATTCAAGCACAAGCAATAAATCATCTAAATTTATTGGGTTAATCAGTTCCATACATATTAGTCTACCTATTGACTCTAATTGTAATAAGGTAAACTAGTACAAAAGGTTTCATTCCAGGCCATATAAAAGAGTTGTGTATAGAATGCCTTCGTAAGAATTACTACTAAATCTTACCTTTTTAACTGGATAATGAGTTGAGTATTATCTTCAGGATAGAAGCTCTCTTCTCCTGAGCTCTCCTCATATGAAACTTATGGGTAGGAGGTAATCTAAAGATCAAAGCTGCTAATCTACAGCGAAAAATAAAATTTTTGTACTATTACGTTGAGGAATATGATAATTAAATAACTAGACGCCGTTTTGGCTCTTTTCAATTGCAGAATGAAAGACAAAGTCTGGTTCATCGGGCAAGCTAACCCCCAACGTAAGGTGGGAAAACGGTATTTTAAAGCGGCCTTCTTAACTCATGATATTATAGGGTGATTTCTTCACCACATAATTTAGGATGAGTTTTTATGTAATTCTGGGGGCAAGTTATTGATGTACTCTTAATATTTTTGACACTTTTTTTATTTGAGGATTGACAATGACTATTTTACTGATTGAGTCTACGGATTTTCTCGGAAATAAAGTGGTGGTAGAGCGAACGTGAGAAAGGAGGGCGATGTACGGTTTACCAGTTTTCTAGTTTGACAGTGTTCTGCTGAATATCCTTCTTTTTTTCAAGGAAGTGTACAAAAGCCTGATGGTGCTCATTGATAGCGGCTTCCAGTTGGACTGGAAATTTCTGGCTTTCATTCCTGCTCCAGCTTTCTTCCCAATCTGAAAGTGGTATGGGGGAGGTGTTCACGGGTACATACCGGCTATAGCGGTTACGGGTATATTCCAGGAAGTAAACACTGTCGGTAGTAAAACGAATTTTTTCTTCTTTCAGGTCAATAGTGGTCCGGTACGTAATCTGACCAACCGGATGTTTCAGTACACTACGGTTATAGACCATAGACTGAGACTGAAACTGATAGGAAGAGGAATCATTGCTAATCAAAAAAGTAGTATCATCGTGCGTATCGGTAAACGCCTCACTTTGAAAGTAATCTTGAGCATAAGACCGTAGCTCCGGAAGGGTAAAGGTTGGCATGGGGACCACCTTCTGTAAATAAGTACTACTCAACTGGAACCCCACCAGGGTTACCAGAAGAGTAGCACATACTAATGAAAGGGAAATTCCCAATTTCATAGAAATGGATCTTTAAAATGCGTAAACAGCAGCTAAGATAAATGAAGCCAGTGATGATTGAGCTTCAATATCACGATTTATAAATGCATCGTCAGAGACTGCATCTATCCGTATTTCAGGAATAAAAGTCAGGTTCCCCACGGCTATATTGCTAGACAGGGTTAAATCAATCACTGAAGCATTACCGTCTTCGTCGTATAGACCTGCGTTGTATTGACCTAAAATACCATAGCCACCATTGAATTCTCCGAAGTATTCAGCCCGAATGCCAAATGAAAGGGTTTCTGATGTTGCATACTGCGCATAAAGAGCAGCGCCATAAAACCCTGAAGCATCTCCATCGGCATCTTCTATGTCATTGCCGTTAATCTCCTCGCCCGCCGAAGTGGTATTGATGGTGGTATTGATACCCAAATAGAAAGCATCAGTAAGATCAAATCCTGCTGTAAGGTCTGCCTGAAAGGTAGGACCAGTAGAAGCGTCGCCAAAAACAGTAGGAAATTCAGCAACCAGTTTACCGTCTTGGTCACCGTACAAGAAATTCAGATAAGCAATGGTTCCTTCATTGTCGTAGCCCAGTTGTGCTCCTAATGTATAAGTACCAACATTGTTAAATTCAGTTAAATCAGTAGGATTCATAATTGCCAGCATGGCAGAAAATCCGTCTGATAAGGCAAAATCAGCTTTAAGGCCTGTATGAGAAAATGGGCCATAGGAAAACATGTAGGATGTAGAGTAATTGTAATTCCCGGTTGGAGAAATTACCTCATACCCTAAAAACGTATTGAAGTTACCCATTGTCAAAGTTACGGCATCACTAACATTGTAATAGACATATAGCTGATTGACTATGCTGGAAGATCCGACAGAATTAAAAACGGCGGCTTCTCCCCGAGGTCCATATACTAGATCAGCTACAAAGCCTACTTTTTCACCTTCGTATGCGGCAATTAAATTTACCATTCCAATACTAAAGCCAGGACGGGCAGCAAATGATGTAACCGGAGAAACAATGCCGTTATCAACTACTCGATTGAATGAATTAAAATTATATCGGTAATAAGTATCTACTGAGCCGGAGAAGGAAAAAGAATCTTCGTCTTGGGCAAATAAAGTTACGGTAGACAATCCCATGATTGCCAGTACTAACAAGGTAGTTTTTTTCATTTTAGGAAAAGTATTGTGAGTGGTAGATTTTGATTTGGAAAGTTATTATAGGACGAGACCAACCAGTGATCTCGTCCTGGAAAGGGGATAGTGGGATACTATTCGTAAATGATGGTGTATCCGCGCATACCGTGCTCGTGGCTGTCGAGTCCTTCTTTTTCGTGCTGAGCTGATACCCGTAGGCCCATCGCTTTTTCAATAAGGAAGAAGATAATCATCGCCGAAGAGAAAGCCGCCGCTCCACAGGCCAGTACACTAACCAGTTGGATTACAAACTGACTCCAGCTAGCCATTGAACCGAAAATGCCAACCGCCAGGGTTCCGAATACACCGCAGGTAAGGTGTACAGATACGGCACCTACGCAGTCGTCCAGTTTAAGTTTATCTAACAGAATAACAGAAAGAACAACCAGTCCTCCGGCAATCAGTCCGATGATCATAGCTTCATAAGGGCTCATGAGATCTGCACCGGCGGTAATGCCTACTAAGCCAGCCAGGATACCATTCAGTACCATACCCAGGTCTAGTCGTTTGAAAGTGAAGTAAGCCATGATGTAGCCACCAATAGCACCGCAGGCTGCTGCCAGGGAAGTTGTTACCAATACTTTAGATACTGCTTCAGGATCAGCTGACAGTACGGAGCCGCCGTTGAAACCAAACCAGCCGAACCACAACAGAAAAACTCCAATAGTAGCCAAAGGCACGCTGGAACCTGGGAAATCGTTAACTTTTCCATTGGCATATTTGCCCAGACGTGGTCCGAGGATGATAATACCAGCTAAAGCGCCCCATCCGCCTACTGAGTGTACCAGCGTAGAACCGGCAAAATCATAAAATCCGTAGGTGCTCAGGAAGCCGCCGCCCCATTGCCAGCTACCGATAATTGGGTATACTAAACCAACAAAGAGAACGGTGAAAATAAGGTAACCATTGATTTTAATTCGCTCAGCTACAGCGCCGGATACAATAGTGGCTGCGGTGGCAGCAAACATGCCCTGAAACAGAAAGTCAGTCCAGTAGGTGTAGCCCGCGTCAGCGTAGGTAAGAGAGTCATAATCTGCACCGGGCCCCAAGTGGAATCCAGCAAAATTAATGATGAATCCTTCACCCCCAGGATACATTAGGTTAAAGCCGATGAGGGCATAAGAAATAAGGCCAATAGCCGGGGTAAGCGTATTTTTAAATAGGATGTTGACCGTGTTTTTGGCTTGGGTAAAACCCGCTTCCACTCCGGCAAATCCGAGGTGCATAATAAATACCAAAAATGTAGCTACCATCATCCAAACATTGTTGGTTGTAAGCAATGTCTGGGAAATCTGGCTACTCAAATCAGCCGTCGCAGTAGCTGCCTGTGCCAGTAGAGTGGATTGTAAAATTTCAATTTCCATAAATAAGGTGAGGTAAGTTTAGAATATGACAGAATTTTGTTTTGCGATTTTGAAAGTAAG
Organism: Roseihalotalea indica; assembly: GCF_022458895.1. The sequence continues at coordinate 362,180 of NZ_JAINFL010000006.1, forward strand.
TAGTATTTAAATTAATACGCAAAAAATTACGTACAAATTAATAGGCGGTAAGACTAAAATGCCATTGTAAATTGCTCAACACAGGTATTTTTTATTATCTTATTTTAAATAATTAAGCTATTTCACAATATTATTTGAAATGAGCTGAGTAAAAATTACGTAGATTTTGTACGAGTAATAAATCTTACTGCCAATAATTCATAATGATAGGTGTGATTTATAAAATTCAATTAATTAGTGGTAAAACACAAATTGGTTTTTACGTACGTACTATACCATTCCTGCCTGACGGGCGATCATTACCATATCATTTTTTCGGTTGACTCCCATCTTTTTCATGATCCGAAAACGATGGGTTTCGATAGTTCTAATACTGTTATTCAGCTTCTGAGCAATCTCTTCGTTAGAGTGACCAGCCGCTACGAGCTTTAAAATCTGGCGTTCTCTTTTGGTTAAGTGATATGGGTTGGCCAGCGGATTGGACTGAGGTGTCTGCTTAAGAAAAGAATCGACCAGAATGTGAGAAATGCTTCCGCTAAAGTATTTATTCCCCTGACTGACCGTGCGTATGGCTTGTATTAATTCATCTTTGGTGGCATCTTTTAGCACATATCCGGAGGCCCCATTCAAAGCCGAGCGCAAAACATATTCGTCGTGAGCGTACATAGAGATAATCAGAGCGCGGGTGTGATCAGAATAGTGCCCCAACTGGCGGGTGGTTTCTATACCATCCAGCCCCGGCATGCGAATGTCTAATAAAATAATGTCGGGTTGTAGCTCACGAACTTTCTCCAGCGCTTCAGTGCCGTTGGAGGCTTCTCCTACTACACAAATATCTTCTTCACTTTCTAAAAGCATTTTCAGGCCATTTCTTACCACGGTGTGGTCATCAGCCAACATCACTGTTACCATAAAGCACTTCTTTTTGTGCGGATAAAGGAACCTGAATAACGATTTTGGTTCCTTTGCCCAGCGTTGAATCAATCGTAAAAATTCCTTGTAAGTATTTAGCGCGCTCTTCCATGTTACCGATACCCCGGCCAGAGGGATACGCAGTCTCCTTTGGGGGTTGAAGAGGTTCAAACCCTACTCCGTTATCCACAATAGAAACCCATAAAGTTGTGGAGGTATGCCGAAGACTAATGCAAATTTGGGTTGCCTGGGAATATTTAAGGGAGTTGGTGATACTCTCCTGAACAATGCGGTACAGGTTTGTTTCAGTGTGTTCATCTAACCGGCGATTGAAATGATTCCGGTTCTTAAACTGAATGTCTTTACCGGTAATCCGGCTCATCTCCTGAGCTAAATTCCGTAGAACGGGGGCCAATCCGTAATCAGAAAGAATACTAGGCATCAGGTGAAAAGATGTTTGTCTTACTTTCACAATAGTTTCTCGCAGCAGCTGCCCGATACTATCCAGTTGTTCGCGCATTCGCCCTCGGGAGGCCAGTGATGCTAATGCTTCTACATTGTATTTTAATGCCGTGAGCGATTGCCCTACATTGTCGTGCAGGTCCATCGCAATGCGTTTTCGTTCTTCTTCCTGGGCTTGCAAAACCAGCACTGAGCGCATCCGCTGCTCTCGTATCTTTTGCTTCATTTTTGCCCGGTTAGCAATGTGCAGTTGGTGAATGGCTTCCTTCTTCTCAGTAATATCAATGCATAAGAAAAGGTATTGGTAAAGATTTCCCTTCTCATCTTTAATAGGAACAACAGTGATGGTCAGCCATAGCGGGTGCTCATCGTGATTAGCACATTGCCAGTCTATACAGCCATAGCCATGTTCCTGTACCTGCTCCAAGGTATTTTGTAGTACTTCAGGCGATATCTGTACCAGTTCTTGCAGGGTGGCAGGATGCTGGTCTGCCGGGAGCTGCAAATGCTCCTGAAAACGGGGACTGGTATAAAGCAGTTGACCCTCGCAATCAGTCTTGGCAAACAGGGTTGCTTGCTCAACGGCAAAATGCATTTTAGTTAAATACTTGTGCGACTCTTCTAAAGAACGTAGTAATACATGCCTTTCAGTGGCAAGTGCTTTGGCTTGAGAACGCGACTGACTCAGGATAAGGAGCGATTTTTTGATGAACCGGGCCACCGGCTGAAAAACAAACAGTATCAGCAGAAAAATGATGCTTAACGACAAGTACATTAGAAACTGCTGCATAGATATTAACTGATCTACCCGTTGTTGCACTTCTCGGTCATATTGATTTACAATAGCTTTCATGCCATTTAGGTAAATTTCTTCCTGCTTCAGAATTTCACTCAAATGCTCCTGATACTCATTTTCGGCAGGAGGTACGGGGTTTTGATAAAGATTCAACAATAATTGGGCACGCTGAAGAATAATATCATGAGAGGGGATGATGGCGCAAACCAAATCTCGGACTGCCTCACTGTTGTGAATCGGGCGGGGATAAGAAAATTGAGACTGGGTCATCTGATCGTGAGATTGAACCCAAGTCACCAAGGTGTTTTCAAGATCCTGGCGGTAATGTTCCTGATAATTGGTGTCGGCTGAGATAAGTAATAAAGCTGATTTTACTAAGCTCTGGACCAGAATACCCTGTTGGCTGGCTACTTTTAGCAGATAAGAGTCGTGAAGTTGCTCCTGTAGCTTTTGTTTTACAAACCAGTTGCTGGCTAGTATCGTTAGCGCAATACCAGAGAGCGCCAGCAGGTAGCGAATGCTGAGTGTTTGAAATATTCGTTGGGGTAATGAGCGGTGTATCGATGTATTAGATGGTATACCGATCATACTTTGAAATAAAATAAGGTAATCTGTTTAATTTACATAATTAATAAAATGTTTGGTAAATTTATTTATCAGGCACAAAAAAAAGCGAGCTTCGATGGAAACTCGCTTTAAAATTTTACTTAAGGTAAATTACATGCTAGACTCTTCTGAAGATTCCTCAAGGGTTCCTTCTTCAGAATAAATCAGCTTAGTTTCTTTATTATCATCGTTGCTTTTCACCTGAATTTCATACTTAACTTCTGTATTCTCGGTGCCATTAGCAAAAGCGTGATCTTCGGTAGTAACATCTTTTTCGGCATACTGATTATCACTGGTTTCAGTGTTTGAAGTTTCATCTTGCATTACCGCTTTATCTTCCTCAGTATACTGATTTTGTTCCATTTCAGAAGGCTCAGTTGGAGCTACTGCTGGATCTTGTTCTTCCATTTGAGATTCAGAAAGTGTAGTTTCTGTCTCAGGTTGAGTTACTTCTGATTTGTTTTCAGACTCAATCACAGGTTCTTCTTCAGGAGCGGCTTCCATTTCTTCCTGAGGTTCAATCATTACATCCTCGGTAACTTCAGACTCCTGATTAGTAGTAGGGTTGACCTCTGAGTTGTTAGCTTTTTCTTCGTTATCGTTCAGAATATCTTCAGCCTGAGATTCTTCATTTAATGTATTGTCATACTCAGGTTCGTTGATCGGCTGATCCGATAGTTGCTCCATATCATCAGACTCAGAATCAGTAACCTCATAGATAGCTACAATTTCCATATCACTGAATTCGCTATTTTCGAAGCTATCAAGTACTTCTTTAGGAAGGTCAGATTTGGTGATTTGAACTCGATCCTGATCAGAAGGATCACCTTGTGGATAGGTACCATATTGGCTATGTTCGAAGTCTGCTTCTGGCTGAGCGCGTTGATCAAGTACCTCTTGTTGTACTTCAGGTGAAGTTTCTTCTTTAGGTTGTACCTCTTGGGCGTTCACTTTCAAAAATGCAGTGGTTGCTCCTATGGTTACGATGGCGATTAGCTTTTTCATATCAAAAAATATTTATGTAGAATTAAAAAATGATTTCACTAGATAGATTGAAAATACCATGCCATTGCAAAATACAGTGCCAGAATACGACTGAGTGCATAAGAGGAGCATCACTGGGTAACGAATTCAACAAACTGAGGAACAATATGGGGAGATGCACTACTCAGTTACCATCCAGATACAAATGATCGTAATGTATGATTGGCTTTTTACCAGCCTGACCCATGAGTTCTCTCGCCTGGGCAGCACTATAATAGGTTTTACCTAATCCAAAGACTTCATTTTTATACTTTAGCTGGACTACCTCACTTTTAGCAAAATTTCCGTCTACCTGAATGACCCCTACCATGAGCAGGCTGGTCGCCCGCTCGGGTTGAGTAAGTGCCTGATAAGCGCCTTCGTTTACGTGGATACTGCCCTTTTGCGCGTCTTCTGATTGCCCTAGCCAACGTTTTATGGGGGAGGCTTTCTTTTTAGGGAGAAAATGAGTGCCCACGCTTTTATCAGCTATAATCTTTTCCAGTACTCCAGGAGTGCTTCCATTAGCAATGTGTACTGCCACTCCCAAATTTGCCAGCTTGCGGGCAATGCGGCTTTTGGTGCGCATTCCGCCTCGACCAAAATCAGACTTTTCGGCTGATATCTGGGCTTCCAACGGCTGGTTAGGGGTGATCTGCTGAAGTAGCTGAGCCCCTGGTTGACTAGGAGGCTGATCGTAGATACCGTCTACGTTGGTAAGTATAATAAGCCGCTGGGCATTCATCATGGAAGCGAGGAGTCCAGCCAGTTCATCATTATCCGTAAACATAAGCTCAGTCACCGATACCACATCATTCTCATTAATGATGGGTAAAACGCTGTGCTGCAGTATTCCTGTAAGGCAGTTGCGAATGTTCAGGTAGTGCCGACGGCTACGGAAATCTTCTTTAGTGACCAGTATCTGGGCGCAAGTGGTTTCATGCTTCCCAAATAACTTAGTATACACCTGCATCAGTTGAGCCTGGCCTACCGCAGCCAGCACCTGACGCTGCGTAACAGTGTCGGTTTTAGGAAGGGGATTTACGTTTTTCCGTCCGGCTGTTACTGCACCGGACGATACCAGTAACACATTGTAACCAGCCTGCCGGATTGACGTAATCTGCCGTACCAACGAGCGCAGTAATGACAGATTTAATGAGCCATCGGGCCGGGCCAGAACATTAGAACCAATTTTTATGACGAGAGCGGGATGATGCACTTTTTGGGCAAAGATACCCTTACCATGCATTATTTCAACTGGAAGACCCTAGAAATATTAAATCCAAAGTGGATATCGCCTGAAAAAAAATCACCCGTGGTTTCAGTGATAAATCCTTCTTCAATCATCGACTGAGCATTGGTAAGGTGTAATTGAAAGACATGTCCGCCGGTTTCAATGTCAACCCCCAAAGCAAATGCATCATTATAAAGGGGCTCAGTTTCAGCATTGAGCCGAAGGAAGTACTCAGCATTCAGCGATACCCGGGAGTTAAATTTCCAGCGCCCTCCTAATCCTAAAGCATACAAATCATTTGGTATCTCCCGGCGTTCTACCAGGTTTCGGTGCACCAACGTTGGAGTAAGCTGTAGTGACAGGCGGCTAGAGAGCTTCCGAGCTATTAGTAATTGATAGGTGTAGTCTACCCGGGCAGAGAAGGGGAGGTCTTGCTCTGCATTCTTCAGTGTATTGATGGCCAGGCTACTAAAACCTACTACGGTGACCGGAATCGTTTTTCGTCCACTTTGCTGTTGCAACAGACGAAGCTTGAGGTAACCGTCGTAGGTTTTCTGAAATGAGTTTCGGCCTACGCCTACATTAAGAAAGTCAGTAATGCCATATTCCAACCCGAGGCGAATATTGGCATCATCCAATCCGAAAAATTCATAAGCTCCACCGTTTAGTCGTCCGAAGCGGTGCGAGATAATAAATCCCAGCGCTCCCTCGTGCCATAGGGCTACCGAGTGCCCATTAACAATGCGAGTGCCTTTGAAGGTAGCTTCGGCTACGGTATCAGTGGGCTCCGCTGTAGCTTCTAGTTCGTCGAGAAGCCCCTGAGCCATCAGCAGGGCGGGAAATTGTAAAATAAGGATAAAGAATAATCTAAGGTTGGGCATCGGTTTGGTAGATAAAGTGAACGGTGACATCAACAACTTCGGCAATATTGTAAAAGACCACTTTGGGAATCTTGATCTTATAATCGGTAATGGTGATTGGGAAGGTGGCTTCCATATCCCAGCCATCCGCACCTTTTTGTATGGTTCCCGGAATTTCTACCGTATGGGTTACCCCATGAATGGTAAGCTTTCCTTCCGCCGTTACCTCCTGTTCTGCGGAATTATCCGGGTCAAAGTCCTGAAATTGCCCTTCAAAGGTGGCGTTCGGGTATTTATCAGACTCCAGGTAATTCTCATTAAAGTGTTCCTGCATCAGTGCTTTTTCAAACTGGAACCCGCTAATCGGAATCATGAAGGCTACTTCACCCTTGCTGGCATCGAATACACTGCGGGCCTTAGTGTTTACTGCTTCAATGTTCTCCAGAGGTGCTTCCGAGAAAAAAGATACTTCACTAGAGGCCAACTGATACCGTTGCGCATGAGAATTTGAGATACAAAGTGCGAAAAGAACTAGAATAGATAATAGAACTCTCATAAGTCTTTAGTTTGCGTTGGCACCCTGCTCTACCCAGCAACTGATTGTCTGAAGTTCTTCAGATGTCAGTGTAATGCCTGAGGCGGGCGGGGGCATGGTTCGATTACTGGTTCGGTTCCTGATGTCGACGGCCCGGTTTACGATCGTCGTTGTCTGGCTGAAATTAGGTGATTGCCCACCGGAAACATGGCAGCCTGGTACGGCACAATGAGCAGAAATGATAGGCTGAACATCCTGCGTCAGCGATACATTTTCAATACAGCTTGACTCACCTAGCAGATCTTCTTCGTTGTCGTACGTGCAGGCGCTTACTACCAAAAGAAAAAGGAATACGATACTTGCTAATTTCATATGGATGGATGTATGACAAACCAGACATTATTTACCCCTTCACCCTGCGTATCTCCCCGTTTTGCATCCTGGGCAAAGTAATAGAGCGGGCTGTCCTGATACACGAGTTGATCACCTTCCCCGTCGGTGCGGGATATGACACTAAAATCAGCGGCATCCAGGGCGGAGGGAATAATAAGTTCGCCGGGGTTTGAAAGTATGGGCCAGGCATTAATACAACCACCGGTACAGTTGCTGACACCAGGGTCATCTACCGTGAATAAGTATAGCGAGTTTCCCAGACCATCCACCAGGAACAGTTCGGCATCTTCGCCGGGCGTGACTACCTGCCGGGCAATCATGAGGGAGTAAGGCTTGGCGACGTACCATACATTACCCACCCCTTCTCCAAGAGTTTCACCGGTATCCTTTACTATTCCGTCTCCATCGGGTGAAAAGTAGTACAGAGGCCAGCCATTGAACGTGATTTGAGCTCCGTCATTCCCCTGAATGGTGCCGAAATTATCCTCATCCAGCCCTTCGCCCAAGATAAGTTCATCGGTATTAAATACGGGCCAGCGGTCCAGGCATCCGCCTGCGCAGCCACTGTTTCCATTGGCATCCGCCGAAAATACGTATAAGGTCCGCCCTTCCTGATCAACCAAAAAACTACCGAGCGTAGCATCGGTGCGTAAACTGATTGTGGCTTGGGGGGCGGAATTACTATCTTCATCATCACAACTAAAAAACAGCATAAGACTAACTAAGAAAATGAATGCTTTGAAAGGAGTGTGGAGCGTTTTCATCGGAGTAAGTTTAAGTGGTTAATAGGTTTAGTTATCTTGAGCACCATCATCAACCCAGCAGGCAATCAGTGCAATCTGATCATCAGTCAGTGATAGGCCCGAGGCGGGAGGAGGCATGGATTTGGAAGTAGTACGGGCCTTAATATCGCTGGCATTAGCAATGACATTGCTTTTATCCGACCAGTTTGGGATTCCCTGCCCGGCCACGTGACAGCCAGCTACAGCACAGTTGGTATTAATGATGGCCTGAATGGTATCACTGTAAGAAACATTAGACATCACCAGAGCAGTAGTTTCAGTGAGGCAGCCATCGGCATCCTGCACGGTTACGGTATACTCGCCGGGGGCCAGGGCAGTAAATTCAGCCTCACTTTGAAAGGCATCTTCATTAATCCGGTACTGATACTGCGGATTGCCTCCATCAGCCACTACGGTTAAGGTGCCATCTGATTCCAGACAATCGGTGGGAGAGGTCGTAGCACTGCTGATCATCAGGTCTGATGCCTCTTCGTCAACGGTTACTGCTAGTGTGGTTTCACAGTTATTTTCATCCTGAGCGGTAATCTGATACGTGCCCGCTTCCAGGTTATTGAATGTGCCGCTATTCTGAAACATCTGAGTACCCAAACGGTACAGTACCGTACCACTCGGGTTCTGAGCCGCCACCGTGACTGACCCCGTATTCTCACAATGAGCAGGTGATTGGCTGGTGACACTCAGGGAGAAATTTTCATTACAGCTTACTTCATCACTATCATCGCAGCTGGCGAAAAAGCATAGCAGTAGCAGTCCCGCTCCCCAGCGGGTTATGGCATGATGATTCATAATATAGATGTATTAAAGGTGTTACATGGGGTAAATATTCCGGGATCAGAAACCCCGGAATATTCGCAGCCTCTTGTCTGATCCAAACAAAAGTGATTGTATTAAGCGATTACCGGTTTAGCGCAGGCGATAATTCAGCGACATGAACATACCTGTCGTTGACAGCCTGATCTTACCAAATCCAACTCCGGCTACCGGTACTTTGACAAAAGGCTCAACCTGCAAAGCCCACCGCTTACCTAATGCTCGTTCGTATCCCAACGATATATTCGCTACTTTAAAATAATGTCGGTTCTTATTTCGCTCATGGTGTTTATAGTCATACGGTTTCTGATAGCCATAACCTTTATAATGATATACATAATCCTCTGTCAGCATCAGGTACGATGAAACCCCGCCGCTCAGATAAATCCTGCTTTTGGGCATCGTAATGCCGTAGTAACGCATATTGATCGGTATATCCAGCACATCACAATGGGCATCAATGCTATTGGGCATAGGATATTTTTTCCAATAACCGGGGTATGGTTTATAAGACTCACCACTCGCCTGATATAGCTTATTAGAAAAAATGACTCCCGTTTGAATGCTCAGCTTGGGAGTAATAAAATACTCCAGCCCAACCGAAGCTTTAGACCCAACCTGAGAAGCCTCCCCCAAATTGATGGCGCTGATGTCGGGCGAAATACCCATACTGATTCTCCAACGCACTGGTTTCGGCTGATTTTCAGTGGGAATAATTGTTTCCGAAGAATCATCTGCTACCGGGAGACCTACCAGAGATACCTGACCTATTCCACCGGCAACGGCCTCGTTTTTAACCGAGTTTCCTGATAAATAGCCCACTCCTTCAAGGGGTAGAAATCCCTGTACGAGTGCGGTTGCATATGAAGTAGAATCAACATCGGCGGTTGTAAACGCATCCCTCGTTTCTGCCCCTTCTGCTGGCTGTTCCGATTCCTCTGGATTGATAAGCGGTACATTCTCTAATTGTCCCGACAGATTTTTATCCCTAACAATGGGCTCAGTTTCTCTTGTGTCCAATGCTGACTGAGAAGCCATAACTTCAGCTTCTGTCTTCTTGCTCTCTTTAGCATCCTGTGACCAGAAATAGGTACCTAAAACCCCACCAATCAGTAATAGCAGCACTATTCCCAGAGTTATTTTCCCGTTAGTGCCCCACCACCCGGCACCACCATCCAGTTTACGACGCATTTTGGCCCAGGCATTCGGGTTATACGGAACCCGGTGCTGTTCGGCAGCTCGCTTAAAGAGCGCATCAAAGTCTTTGTCGTTCATACCTTGCATGCTACCCGTTCATTTTTTTTTAACATCACCCTTAACTGGGCTCGCGCCCGCGACAAATTAGACTTAGAAGTCCCTATCGATATACCCAATGCTTCGGAAATTTCTTCGTGGGTATAGCCGTCAATCACGTACAGGTTAAATACTGTGCGGTACATGGGACTTAGTTGTTGAATCAAGGCAAATATTTCTTCGTAGGAAAGGCGGCTGATGATGTTGGAATCATCGGCTAAGACCTCTACCTGACTCTCAATAGGTTCATGGTTCTGATATTTCTTTGTTTTATGATAATGATTAATGGCCGTATTGATCAGAATGCGACGAAACCAGGCCGGAAACGATTTAGAGGTATCAAAGCCTTTAAGCCCCTGATATACTTTCATAAATCCATCATTCAGCACCTCAATGGCTTCGTCTTCGTTTCGGGTATAGCGTAGGCAGATGCTCATGCCATAGCCATAGAACTGCTGATACAACTGCTGCTGGCTGTCGCGTTGGTGATCAATGCACCCTTGGATCAGAGGTAAGATATTATCAGGCTGTGCTAAACTCACATTGAGCGCTTTTGATAGTCAGTACAGAGAAGGTTAATAAACGGTTGCGTGGCCTTATTAAAAATACGGAAAGTAGGCGAGAATCCTGAATTCGGGTGAGGGAGATCGCCGTTACGCTGGCTTAAGCAGGGATAAAATTACGATACAAAAAATATTTACTTGCTGAACTCGCCAGGTTTGTCATTATACACCGGTGATACTTTAGAAGTGCAGTTTGATGGGGCCATAAAAAAAATAACCGATCTCCATGAGAAATCGGTTATTCGCGTATGAGACGTAATTCTACCTTCCTACTGTACCTATTAATCTATTTGCGTATGAGAAACTCTTTTTTTCTGCCTTGTTTATCTATTAGTAGTGGTACTGGCGCAGATGTCACCCGCAACTGAAAAAAAAATTACTTTTTTTCAGTAGATCATGTGTTTGGAAAAATTTGCGGCTTTGCTACGTTGACCTGTCTTTTTATATAACTTTGCTCCAAATTGCTCGGTATGGAAGAACCGGTACAAGACATGTGGGAAGAAATCAAGGAGTTGGCCCTGGTAGTTTACCAGTGGTTTACGACCGATTTTGTGTTTATCAGCAAACGGTCATACGATCTGATTGATATCATACTGTTTTTTTTCAGTATCATTTTGTTGGTCTATTTTTCCGGTAAATTTCGGAAGCTGCTTGTCAACCAGATACTATCCCGCTATAATCTGGATATTGGTATTCGTCAGTCGATTGGAACGATTGTTCGATATATCCTGCTCGTATTAGGGTTTACTATTATTATTCAATCCGCTGGTATTGACTTAAGCTCGCTAACTGTGCTGGCCGGAGCGTTAGGGGTCGGGTTAGGGTTTGGCCTGCAAAATATTGCCAACAACTTTATTTCCGGTTTGATTATTCTTTTTGAGCGGCCCATCAAGGTGGGAGACCGTATTGAAGTAGGAGATGTAACGGGAGATGTGGTTAACATTTCGGCCCGGGCTACTACTATCATCACTAATGATAATATTTCCATCATTGTCCCTAACTCTGAGTTTATTTCATCCCGGGTTACTAACTGGAGTCATCATGACCGCCTGGTGCGTTTCCGGTTTCCGGTAGGGGTGTCATATATGGAAGATCCGGAGGAGGTAAAAAAGCTGTTGATGGAAGTAATGGGAGAGCACCCCGGAATACTTAAAAACCCAGCTCCCGATGTCTGGTTTGATGAGTTTGGTGATAGTTCGCTGAATTTCAACCTGATGGTCTGGACCTCTCAGTATGTGCAGCGGCCCCGGGCCCTGAAAAGTCAATTATATTATTCAGTTTTTAAAAAGTTTAAAGAACACGGCATCGAAATTCCGTTCCCACAACGTGATCTGCATATCCGAAGCGGAGAATTGCCCGTAGAACTAAAAAATCAAAATGGAATCCGTACTCATGAAACCAAATAAGTATTTTGTTTTTGACTTCGACAGCACTTTTACCAAAGTAGAAGCGTTGGATGTTCTGTGTGATATTGCCTTGAAAGGAGACCCCAGACGAGATGTTGTGCTAGCAGAAGTTAAGGATATTACGAATACCTGCATGGAAGGCAGAATATCCTTCCGAGAGTCCCTGGAGAAAAGACTGGCATTACTGCCCGCGCACAAAAACCACTTGCCAGAACTGATCGAAGAACTACGCAATAGTGTCTCTATCTCTTTTCAACGAAATCAGGAGTTTTTTAAAACCTTTTCGGACCAGATTTACGTAATATCCAACGGTTTTAAAGCCTTCATCCTGCCTGTCACCCGGGAGTATGATATTCCTGACGATCACGTGTTTGCCAATGATTTTACATTTGACGATGAAGGAAATATCATCGGGTTTGACTCCAATAACCTGCTTTCTACCGACGAAGGGAAGGTAGCCATTATTCGAGACCTTGATCTAAACGGCGATGTGTACGTTATTGGGGATGGATATAATGACTATAAAATCAAAGCAGCCGGGTTGGCAAATAAATTTTACGCGTTTACTGAAAATATTGAACGAGGGTCAGTAATCGAGAAAGCGGATCATATCACTCCCTCATTAGACGAATTTCTGTATCTCAATAAAATGAACACTGCTATTTCTTATCCTAAAAATCGAATCAAAGTACTTCTTTTAGAAAGTATTCACCCCGATGCAGAAGCCCGACTTAAAGCGGAGGGCTACCAGGTAGAAACTCATTCCGCCGCCATGGATGAGGACGAACTGGCTGAGAAGATCAAAGGCGTTTCAATTCTGGGTATCCGTTCTAAGACGCATGTTACCGAGAAGGTGCTCGAGAATGCCAATCGCTTGCTAGCGATTGGCGCTTTCTGCATTGGTACTAACCAGATTGACCTGAAAGCTTGCCTCAAAAAAGGAATTGCCGTCTTTAATGCTCCCTACAGTAATACCCGCTCAGTGGTAGAGCTGGCTATTGGCGAGATTATAATGCTGATGCGCGGTATCACCGATAAATCCATGGGAATGCACCAGGGGCAGTGGGGTAAGTCAGCCAAGAATAGTAACGAAATCCGTGGTAAGAAACTAGGCATTGTCGGTTACGGTAATATTGGTTCTCAGCTTTCCGTACTGGCCGAAAATATGGGGATGGATGTTTATTACTATGATGTAGTGGAAAGACTGGCCCTGGGTAACGCTACCAAGTGCAATTCAATGGAAGAGCTTCTGTCTGTTGCTGATGTAGTTACTCTGCACGTAGACGGACGGGAAGAAAATCAGCGGTTCTTTGGGGCAGATGATTTTGCCAACATGAAAGAAGGGGCTATCTTCTTAAACCTAAGCCGTGGCTTTGTAGTAGATGTAGCGGCTCTGCGCGAGTTAATACTGAATGGCCGCATTCGGGGAGCCGCCGTAGATGTGTTCCCAACGGAGCCAAAGAGCAATCAGGAAGAGTTTGTGTCAGAGTTACGCGATCTGCCCAATGTTATTTTAACGCCCCACATTGGCGGTAGTACGGAAGAAGCGCAGGAAAACATTGCGGATTTTGTGCCGGGTAAGCTGATGGAATACATCAATACCGGAAGCACCTTTAATAGTGTGAATTTCCCGGTGGTGCAGTTGCCTCTGTTAAAAAATGCGCACCGGCTCATGCATATTCATCATAATAAACCAGGTGTACTGGCTAACATTAGCCAAGTACTGGTAAAACATCATATTAATGTGGTAGGTCAGTATCTCAAAACCAATGAAGATATTGGCTACGTGATTATTGATATTGACAAAAAGTATGATGATGATGTAATCACTGAGCTGAAAGCCATTGAGAATACGATCCGTTTCCGCGTACTCTACTGATACTAAAAAATGCACAATGTGCAGCTAATAACTACACATTGTGCATTACCTATTACTTTCTGTTTTGGTTTATCGCATCCCTTTGAAAAGCCGGAATCCGCCTCCATTGCTACGGAGCGAATATCCCCCTTCATGATGCGTAGTGGTTGAGAGCGTCTGATTTCCCGGTACCCGAGTATCTTCCATGCTCAGACCATGATCGGCAATATTAAAATTCTTCAGGTTTACATACGTGCCCTCATCATCGGTCACGGCATCGTGCTGATGCTTTTCCCAAAGCTTACGATAGATTTCTTGTTTTTCTGCGTCGTTCATAATTAAAAAATGGTTAGGGTTCAAAAAACAACGAGTGAATGAGGCGATCTTTAAATAGATTACTTACTCATTCTCTCATTCTTTACTTGTAAAAAATCAGGTTGAGAAAACTCGGGCTGGGGGTATTGATAGAATCCTTGTCCGGTTTTCACACCCAAATGTCCTTTATCAATAAAGTGTTCCTTAAAATAGTTGGCGGTTTGCTGTTGTACTGGGTCCTGGTTATGCTGTGCCCAAAATTCTACTACTTTATAAATAGTATCTAACCCAATGTAGTCCATAATACCAAAGGGGCCGTTGGGCGTGTGCATGATGCCCATCCAGGCTCGATCCACATCCTGAAAAGAAGTCACCTCATCAACCACGAGTTGATTTGCCGCGCTCAGCAGAGAAACCAGCAGCGTATTAAATACATAGCCACTATGTTCTTTGCTCAGCACGATGGGAATCTGGCCTATAGAGCGAGCGAAAGTCTCGGTCGTATTAATCGTTTCCTGAGAAGTGCCCGAATGGGGCATGATATCAACCACATTGGAAGTCCAGACATCGGGGTGGAAATGAAGAGCGATCAGCCGGTCGGGGCGGCCGCTGGCATTGGCGAACATGGAAGGTAATAGGGTAGAGGTGTTCGTCGTAAAAATAGTGTGCGCTGGCACATGCTGGTGCAATTCAGCAAAGATCTGGCCTTTAAGTTCAGGATCTTCCGGTACTGATTCGCACACAATGTCAATCTCTGAGGCCTTATCGAGCAGATCAGTAGTAAAGCGCAACCGTGCCTCTACTGTTGTGTAAGGCTCAGTGTAACGATATCCTTCTAATTTACTTAGCAGCTTACGAATGCGCTTCTGACCAGCTTCCAGAGCATCCTCAGACTTGTCGTGAATGGTAACCTCAAAGCCGTGCATGGCCGATTGTAAGCCAATTTGCAGCCCCATAGTCCCGGCACCGACGATTAATACGTTCCGAATATCAGCCATAAGATAGATGTTTTTCTTATAACCTAAACTTTCGATTTCCCGGAATGTTTGGTAAGCAATAAGCGGCTGGCAGGCAGCCAACGGCAGGAAAGAGGTAATAGTACGAACAGAATTTGTGGATCGCTATCTACAGCATACCACATCCCGCTAACCTCTTGTCATTCCCGTTTTACCAATCATGCCGTTTCTTTCTTCTTTTGCTCCTGTTCCTGGTTGGCTTCCGGTTCGTCAGTGTCAATGCGGTCAATCTCTTTGTCCACTGCTTCCCAATAGTTGGAGGTGAAGTTGTCGTAGGCCGTAATTTTGGTGCCGCTGAGCACCAGGGCCAGGGTCATGGCTATGCTGGTGATAATGATGATAAACAGAAGTACCCCAGAGTTAAATGTTTGCGATTCCATCTCGGTTGGAATAGCAAAAAACAGTAGAATGGTGATTAACCCACGCGGAGCAATGAATAACTGAGGAACAATATCTTGACGCAGCGTAAGTTTTAGCAGGATAAACCGCAGGCCGAAAATGATCAGCAGCAGCGTGCCACTCACGATGGCTACTTTCGGGTTGAAGAGGGTAGCCAGAACAATGGTCATCCCGAAGATCACAAAGAAGAACGTGCGCACTACAAAGGCCGTCTCCATGGTAATCAGCCGAAAGTTATTCAGGATGCTGCTTACTGAGCGGGGATTGACCCATTTGCGCAGTCTTCCGAAGAAAAACACCTTATAATTGTTCAGCACCAACCCGAAGATCAGAATAATGATGAGTGACGACAGGTGGAATAGCTTACCAATAGAGTATAACAGCAATAGCACCGCAATCAGCAGAAATAGCTTGATGCGGGTGTCTAACTTTTGAAACAGCAATACCAGCCCGTAGCTGATAACGACTGAAAGCCCAATGGTAATGGTAATATTGCTGAATACATCCCAGACTATGGCTGGCGTAGACTCAGTGTCGGCATTACCAATGAGGAAGTAGAAGAACATGATCCCCAGAATATCAGAGAAGGTGGCTTCATACACCATAAACTCCCGGGTGTGCTCATCTTTCATTCCACCCACGCTAGGTAACACGATGGCGCTACTGATGATAGACAGCGGAACCGCATACACCAGCGAGATAAAAAAGGACTCACCGTAGGCATATTGGATTACATACGCTCCGGCAATAGCAGTACATACCAGAGCCACCAGGGCCACCACCAATGATTTCCAGATAATAGGCCACTTTTCCGGGCTTAATGTCAGATCCAGGGCGGCTTCCAGCACAATCATGGTTAATCCCACAATACCCAGCACCTCCAGCACGGTAATCAGATAATCACCCGTAGGGATACCCAGGGCTTCCGCTACGTACTTCAAACCAATACCCAGAATAATTAGCAGTAATACACTGGGAATATTGGTTTTTTTAGAGACGACATTAAAAAGATATGAAAAAATAATGATCAACGAGGTAGCAATCACCGCTACATACGCATTGAACTCCGTCATGCAGATAACTTATCGTAAATAATAACTGCAAAACGTAAGAATCCCCAAGAAGGTTATTGAACGAATGAGTGAAGGATAGAATAAATGAATGAGTGAATGTTTGAAAGAATGAAGGAATTGAAAGGTAGATGGAGAGAAGGTAAAAATAATTATTGTAAAACTACTGATGGAATGTTTGATATACAGCGAAGTGCCAGCCTCTATCCCTTTACAACAATCCCTAAAGCTTCTTGTAGTTGAGGATCATCTTTGAGAGCAAGTTTAGCAATGTACTTCAGTTCTCGTACCCATTCAATAAGTTCTTGCAACCCTTTATCCCGTTGTTCGGTAGCACGTTGCGCATTGGCTTTGTGCTGTAATCGCTCCTGCTTAAAAGAGATTAATGCGTGAAGCTCAAGCAGGGCTTGTGACCACACCTCGGGCTTTATTCCAAACTTTTGCTCCAGCGGCGCACCGTAGGCAGGTACTTTCGTATAAAAGAAGCGAGCCTGGTCTATCCATTCCTGCTGTCGGGTGGGGGTAGAGCGGTCTAGCTGAAGCTTACGAAGCACATTGGGTTCATTGCGGAATGCCATACGTGCCAGAGCGGCATAGTCCTGATAGGTACGTTGGGCATATTGCAAGTCAGTTTTCCACTGCTGGTTAACATCATACTGGTTCTCATGCTGCTCGTCCATAAGTCTCTGGTACTCTCGGGCAGTGTTCAGCCGGGTTTGTCCTTCTTTTATTCGCTTGAGGGGAAATCCATAAGCCGCAAAATGCTTCTGCATTTCATCATTGCGTAAAATATTTTGGATGATGGTATCAGCTTCCGAAAATTGCTTTGCAATATTAGTACCCATACAAGTGATTAATAGAATGTTGAAAAATTGCTTATAGTAAAGCAAGCTAAAAATAGACCAGCACAGGTCTTTTGCCCATACGCTTAAATAGGGAAACCTACGAGTGTACCATTTGCCAACATTATGAAGGTTTCAGTGGGCAGAGACTTGCTTCGATAATTTTTATTGCCATTTCTTGAGGCAGATGAGCAGATTATTACCCGGATAACAGAACAGACTACCAGAGAAGCGAAAAAATTACATGGGTTGGCGTATTGAAGGCTCACCAAAAGCAAGCGAGAGCGCTGGATTGCGGTTTTTCCAGTCGGAAATACCCATCGAGGGCATCGGGTTGTAGTACATAAGCTCAAAACCCGCTATCCGGTGCTCTCGATAGTAGTTATTGGGGATCAAACCTCCAGTTTTGTTCTCTCGATGGCTATATTCTGAAGTTCAATCTGCAATCTTGCGCCTTTGATGACTGATGAGAACGTAAAAAAACGAACACTCTTTATATATCAGGCCTTAGCAACGATATAAAGCATGGTGAAACGGAAATTTGAAAAAAAGCCCCCAATATTCTAACCAAATGTTCGTCAATCACTTTATAGTATGTAATCATTTTTTTATCAAAATTTAGATACAATGGTAACTGAAGATATAAAACGAACCTATAAAATTGGAGATCTGGAAGTAAACCGTCTGGGTTATGGTGGTATGCAACTTACCGGAAAAGGCGTTTGGAAAGAAGTAGACGACCGAGAGAATGCCATCAAGGTATTGCAAAAGGCCGTTGAGCTAGGTGTTAACTTCATTGATACGGCCGATTCGTACGGTCCGCTGACCAACGAAAGGCTCATTGCCGATGCCTTACACCCTTACCCGAAAGATCTGAAAATTGCTACCAAATCAGGGTTGGAACGTCCCGGACCGGATCAGTGGACCCCCAACGGAAAACCCGAGCACATTCGGGAAGGGATTGAGGGTAGCCTGAAGCGGTTGAAGCTGGAGCAGATTGACTTATGGCAATTGCACCGCATTGACCCGGAGGTGCCAGTAGAAGAAACGCTGCAACCCGTAATTGAAGCAGTGGAAGCCGGTAAAATTAAGTACGTGGGCCTATCGGAGGTAAGTGTTGAACAGATTAAGCAGGTAGAAGAGATTTTGCCTATCGTGTCGGTACAGAACCTGTATAACTTGGGCGAACGTAAGTGGGAGGATGTAGTAGATTATACCGCATCTAAAGGATATGCATTTATCCCCTGGTTCCCATTAGCCTCTGGTCCGGATTCTATGGCCGAGAAAATTAAGTCAGTAGCTGAAAAGCATAATGCCACTACAGCTCAGATTGCCCTGGCCTGGTTACTGAAGCGATCTGAAAACATTCTGTTGATTCCCGGTACGAAGTCACTGACTCACCTGGAAGAAAACCTGAAGGCTGCCGATATCGAACTGACTGATGAAGAGTTCGAATTGCTGTCTAAAGAGTAAGATTGACGAATAACAGTTTCATCTCAAAAGCAGCCCGACTGGGAAAATATTTCCGGGTCGGGCTTTTTTTATTTTATGGATGATATTCCTGCACTTATCTATTCTATCTAAACGAGAAGCCCCCAGTCCATCATTCAAGCATTCCATCCTTCATTCACTCAACTCACTCCTTTCCCGAAGTAACCGCATCAATCACCTCTTTATTAGGAGAACCATCGTCCGCAACTAGGCCAAAGCTCCCGCTTTTATAATCCCAGTTAGCATACGCAATGTCATTCTTTTCAAAGATATCGACCATATCCTTATACCAGCGCAGGCGGTCTGCAGAAGGCGCACTGGTAATAATACCCCATTCCCCGCAGTACAGCGGCAGGTTTAAGTCCTTCGCTACCCGGATGGGTTTAGCCATCATATTTTCCAGGGAATCACGGTTATAAGGTTGCATGCGTTCTTCTACATAGGCTTTCTGAGTGTTGGGCAGGCTGTCAAACTCGGCCGCAGTCACCAACTCGCCAGGGTAATGGACCGGCCCTTCATAATTGGCAATATCAGTCCAGCTAGCCTGGTAGTGGCTTAGCAAAAATGGGTGGTAGAAATGAAAGCTCAACAGAATATTCGGATCATTTTCCGGTACGCTCAGCGCATCAAACGTATCTGCATTCTGCCAAAGGTTACTACCGATAACAATAAACCGGTCCTTCTCTTTTTCGCGAATCACGGCAGTGGCCCGCGCCACCAGTTGGTTCCAGTCATCCGGATTATCGGCTACGGGCTCGTTCATTAACTCGTAGGCCAGCATACCGATTGGGTAGTGGTTCAGCGAGTCGGACAGAATGCGCCAGAAGTCCATAAATTTCTCCTGCTCTGCGGGGTTTGTCCAGAGTGGTTTCTCGTCTTCATTAAAATGATGTGAACGAAGAATGTGCAGATCAACAATAGCCCGAAGTCCGGCCTGTTGGCACCAGTCTAAAGCATGGGTTAGTAGCTCAAATGCTTCTGGTTCAGCATTGCCATCTACATCAAAAAGCTGCTCTTCGTCTACCGGAATGCGCAAATGGTCAAAGCCCAACCCTTTCAGGTAGTTCACGTCATCCTGCGTAAAAAATTTCCGGCGTTCCTCGCCCCGCCGCTCACTTTGCGACAGCCAATGCGAAATATTAGTGCCCCGGTGCAGGGTGAATTCGTCAAAATCAGGGGATTCGGTTTCAGTGGTAGAAGGCTGGCAAGCATAAAAAGCCACGAAGCACAAAAATAAAATACTGAGTCTCATCATCGTTTTAGGTTTGCCGCAAATATAAAGAAGAATGAACGAAGGGGGCAAAGGATTGAATGAATGAAGAGTTGAATGATAGAAGGACGGAATATATGAAACAGTGAAGTATAGAATTAGTGAGTAATGGTAAGAGGCGCAAGGGAAGGTTGGTGGGCAGATTCCTGATTTATAGGGGTGAGCAGTTTGCTTTTTGCAGATTGGGAGAGTATGGTACGGTGTGCGTATTTGTCCGTCACGGTCTCGGTGATGTTTCTTCGCATGAGCACGCGGCCAAGGCTCGTATTAATTCGGCAGTCGGGTATATTGGAATCCAGTAAGCCCTACACTTTCCTGATGGTTTGCGAGAGATCTTTCCTGCTGCTCGTAAATAAAAATGGTTACATGCCTTTTAATGGAAGCATCCGGATTGGAGCCAACGATGCATGAGGCAATAGAGTACCAGTTAACTGAAAAGAATGATTACAACCGGGCTATGTTACGGAAAGGGGATAGTCCGAGCCCGGCATAAAATTAAAGAAAACGATCTAGCGCTTCTGAGAAGCAACCACTTTGAGTTCTTCTACCAGATTACGCTCGGTCTGCAATTCACGCCGAAGTCTTCGTTCTTTCTCCAGCGATGTTTTGCGAAACTCCTCTAATTCATGCTGTAGTTTGCGGTAATCCTGCCGGGTGCGGGAAGTAACCAGCTGACTGTTACGGTATTGGTAAATAGCTCCACCCAGCAACAAGGCCAGAATAAGCACTGTAATCCAGAAGAAATTAAGGAAACCTTCTTTCGGAATATCCATACCTAACACTGAAATATGCGTGCTGTCGTGCTCGCTGGCAGCAACGATGGCGTCTTTCTCGCGAATGCTGGAGTTCAATGATTTTAATTCGGCATCCTGAGTGGCTACCTGGTCAAGCGTTTGGCGCAGGTCTTGCCGGACATTGCTCAGCGAGTCGCGGGCATTCTCCCAAAACCTGTTTAATCGGCTGAGACTTACTACCTTATATTCATTGCCAGAGCTTGACTTAACAGAATTGGACTCTTGCACCATTTCCTGAAATTGCTGAGGTAATTTTTGGGGTGCAGTTGCAGTCTCCTCGGCCTCTTGAGCTATAGCGAAGCTTGTCCACAGAAAAAAAGTGCCGAACAGGACGTTACGTAGGTTGATCGTTTTCATAGTAAAGGTACTAGCGGTTAAGTATTTAGACCGACAGTAGGGCCACAAAGGTAGCGTAAGTCTTATCAATTTCAAAAAACAGCCTAAGCCTAAAGTAGGTTCAGTTGAGGCGGGTAAAGTTAATAAAATTCATATAAATCAGGCGTCTAATCGTCGGATATCCCAGTATCCAACGACAGTAAATAACAAAAAGTATCCTATACTATAAAACGATAGGTTGCTGCTTGCTGCTAACGTGCTCTCGCCCAGCGATTGAGCCTGAACATACAATAAAGGGTAAGCATACGGGTGCCATAAAATATGATCATTGGTATCAATGATCAGGCTAGCCGTAACAAAGCCAATGACCCCAAAACCTAAAGCCACGATAAAACTACGAAAGCGATAACTAATCCAGTACTGCAAGGCGAGCATACCCAGAATAGTGGTGATCGTTTGCACGGCCAGTCCGCCTAGTTGGGCAACATCAGGGAAGTGAGTAAGTAATTGGGTATCGGGCTGAATGATGCCAAACAATAGCCCAGATACTAGCAGTAAGCCCACAAAATACAGATGAGAAGCACTGAACAACAGCACAATATATACCAGCTTCGCAGCATATAAATGCCAGCGAGACACCGTTGAGACATACCAGTGTTTCCAGAGATGGTTTCGGTGTTCCTGGTAGGTTACAAGGCTGGCGATGATGATGACGAACAGCGGCAGCAGCATAAAGTCGGTGCCCGCGTAATGAAAATGCACCCAGGCACGCCAGGAATTAGGGCTTTCTTCCCAAACTATTCCATCAAACAATGCCAGAAAGAACAAGGAGAGAGCCACCCCGCTGGTCCCGATGAATGCCAGCCAGAAGGCAAAGGAGTTTTTCCCTTTCAGTATTTCTGCCTGTATGCTACGCCGGAAGCTGCTCATGGGTTAATTGTAAGTAAAGATCTTCCAGCCGTACCTCCGCCGGGGTGACCGCATAAATAGCGATGTTGGCTTGTCGTAATAGATCAATCATGGGCGAGACTTGTTCGCGATTGGTCAGTTGTACGCTTACTGTCTCTGCAATTCGTTGGGCCGGATAAAAAGGGAGCAAGGTCTGCAATGCCTTTTCAGGAGCTTCAACCTCTAGATGCATCGTTAGTTCATTGGTGCGTTGGGTGGCTTTTAATGCGTCTACCGCACCTTGAAAGATCAATTTCTTCTGATGCAGAATACCCACGTGGGTACAAATAGATTCTACTTCGTGTAACAGGTGACTTGACATTACAATAGTTTTTCCTTCCTGACGGTGCAATTGCTGAATCAGCTGACGGATATCAATAATACCCTGAGGATCAAGCCCGTTCGTAGGTTCATCCAGGATGAGTATATCCGGATCAGACAGCAGGGCCAGGGCAATTCCCAGCCGTTGTTTCATGCCAGTAGAGTATCCCCTTACTTTGCGGTGGGCATTAGGCCGCAGCCGTACCAAGTCGAGCACTTCATCAATGCGTTTGGTGGGCAGGTTGCGATACCGGGCCGTTACCTCAAGGTTCTCCCAGCCTGAGAGGTGAGGGTATAAAGGAGGATCTTCAATGAGTGCCCCCATACGTTGGTGCAGTTTATAGGCATGACGGTGCATGGGCTGCCCAAACGCTCGCACCTCACCTTGCTTGGGGGCGAGTAAACCCATTAACAGCTTGAGCGTAGTCGATTTGCCGGTGCCATTTTCGCCTAAGAAACCATACGCTGCTCCTTCAGGGACACTCAACGACACTTCATCAATTACCGGGGTTTTACCAAAGGCAAAAGAAATGTGGTTTGTTTCTAAAATATTCACATTTGTCTGAATCTATCTGAGGAATAACAAAATGGAACCCGATGATTGTTTTGTTTTCATGGATGAAAGAATTATAAGGCTGCCGTTGAAGAAGCACTTTTGCTCCAAATAGTTAGCGTTATCATTTCCGGCAGGTTAGCTTTTTAGGTGGTCCAACCTTCTGCCGGCTGGTAGTGTCATGAAAAAAAACAAACCTCATGCGTACCCTCATACACTCTTTCTTGATCATAGGAATATCAATCATATTCTTTCAATGCCAATCCGATGAACCTCTACCCAATGGAACCATCATAGTGGCCCTTGAAGGCGAAACACTGGAAATTCATAACCGATATGGTCAGCCAATTTCTTATTTTGCCGTAGAATCGGAAACGGCGGCTCTCATCAATTGGGCAGCGGTGTCTGATGAGAACAATACGATTGTTGATAGTGGTGTGAAAACCGTTCCCTGGGGTAATATTACAGGAGCGCCCGTTCAACCGGGTGATGAGATTATTATTAACTGGTGGCCTGCTCAAGCGGGGGCGATAGATCCGGCTACGGTGAATCAACGGGTCCTGATTCTCTGATAGAGTATATATTTTTCACTATTCCATTGCTAATAGAGTTTATTCTGATAACTATGTAAGAAGCCATTTTCTTTTGAAAGTCTTATCCGACCGGGCAGGTCTGATCAGGCAGGTAAGTGTATTAATGGAGGCAGTCAGCAGAAGGCTGTATGGAAGACCGGCCTCCTGCCGACTGCTTCCTGGTACGCCTTTAAGAGAAAATCAGAATAATGTCTAATAAAATACTTTGAAAAAGATACCCACATTTGGTAGCAGGTTGCGAAAAAACATCGTGACCGTGCCTGAAATCATTGATGACTGCTCCGGTATCCGGGTATTTGGTCAGCTGCTGAAGTCTTTTCTGTTTAGCACGGATGTAGCGATTATTCGAAATACCAATGCCGATGCTATCATTGCGGTATATCCTTTCACCCCCCAGCCCATGATCTCCCACGCTCTGATTCTGGCCGCTGATAAGCCCATCTTTTGCGGTGTAGGAGGAGGTATTACTACTGGCGAACGGTCGGTTGAACTGGCTATTGATGCCGAGTTTCAGGGGGCATTAGGAGTAGTCCTGAATAAGCCTACGCCCAACGATTTGATTGCCCGGTTAAAAGAAAAGGTAGACATACCTGTTGTTATCACCATTGTGTCGGCACATGATGATATCAAGGGCCGTATTGATGCTGGTGTTGATATTCTGAATGTTTCTGGCGCTGGGAACACCCCCGATATTGTGAAGCAAATTAGAGATCTGGATGATACTATTGCCATCATTGCTACCGGGGGTAAAAAGGATGAGACGATCAAAGAAACAATCGCCGCGGGAGCTAATGCCATCTCCTATACTCCCCCCAGCACTGGCGAGCTTTTTAAAGAAGTAATGACTAAATACCGCAGCGAATAATTTTATACTATCCGTAGAGATACTGTTAGTATATTACTCTGCACCCTTAATCGATTGGATAAAATCGGTAATGCCCTTTTTTAGATCCTCACTCTCGGTTAATACCTTGATGAATGCACTACCAATAATGGCTCCCTGGGCATATTGACTGGCCTGAGAAAATGTCTCATGATTGGAAATACCAAAGCCGATCAACTGAGGGTGGCGAAGTTTCATGGCCTGGATTCGGTTAAAGTAGCTAATCTGCTGCTCAGTGATATTTCCCTTGGCTCCGGTTACACTGGCGGAAGATACCATGTAGATGAAGCCGTGGGAATGTTCATCAATAAGCCGGATTCGCTCTTCGGAGGTTTGGGGAGTGATAAGAAAAATATTATATAATCCATACGACTCAAACATGGCCTTGTACTCGTTCAGATAAGCCTGCATCGGTAAGTCCGGAATGATGAGGGCATCAATACCAATTTGCTGGCACTGCTGGCAGAAGCGCTCCACACCGTATTGAATGACCGGGTTCAGGTAACCCATCAGAATCAGCGGAATGTTTACCTTTTCGCGGATGGCTTGTAATTGCTCTAGTAATATCCGTATACTCATGCCGTTGTTGAGAGCTTGCTGGCTACTGCCCTGAATAGTAGGTCCGTCGGCCAGCGGGTCGGAGTAGGGCATGCCGATTTCAATCAGATCGGCTCCGGCTTGCTCAAGATATTCAGCAATGCGTACGGTATCGTTTAGTTGGGGAAAGCCAGCGGTATAATAAACTGATAGGATATGCTCTTTTTTCTGCTCAAAGAGTTGGTCTATACGGTGGGTTGTCTCAATCATGATAGGTAAAGTTAGCGAAAGTAAGCGTCAATTGCCTGTGCAAAATGAACCGGCGATTGAGCATCAGTGCGAAAATACAACGAAGGTTCGATCAATTCTACTTCCATCAGTGCAAATTCTCCTTTTGAAAGGCAAACAAGATCAATTCGGGCATATAAAGGTTCGGGTTGGATGGCTTCATAAACCTGTTGGGCTGTACGAAGAAGTGATGTAGAAGGCTGGGTAGAACGAATCAGTCCTCCGTGTTCTTCCTGCACCCGAAAGTCGCCGGATTTTGGTTTTTTTACGATGGCATGACTGTAATTGCCGCCAAAAAAGAATAGTGAATATTCTCCCTCCTCCAGTATGGCCGGAAGAAAGGGCTGCACCATATGTGGACGTTCACAGAAGATCTTCTCCATTTGTTCCCAAACCTTCAAAGGAGTTTTAGAAGAAAGCCAGAAGGTGTCATCAGCATTGGCACTGATGGTAGGTTTCACAATCAGCTCCGGCACATTCCAGGCTTGCCACCAGTTTTCAATAGCATCTCGTTGAAACTGATCTGCCCACTGAGTAGGCACAATCAGTATGCCTTGCTCTTCCAGGTCGCGAAGGTATTTTTTATCGATATTCCAGCGAACCAGCGGTAGCTGATTGGCTACTGGCGTGCCCGCTGCCTCGATTGCTTCCAGGGTTCTCAGAAAATCATGGGGAGCTTTCTGATAGTCCCACGGAGTACGGATAATCACGGCATCATATTTACTCCAATCAGTATCGGAAGTATGCCAGGAGATATTGTGCACTTGCCAGCCTAGCTGGGCCAGAGGTTCATACGTAAGTTCATCATCACTGACGTAGCCTTCCAGGCTATCCATCGTGAGAAAAACGCCATGTCGCATGGAGATTTTTTAGGATTTTTCTGTTTGAGTAAGGAGGGCCGAAGATAAGCGCTTTTCTGCAATGCTCAGATACTCTTCCTGCTTTTCAAAACCAATAAACTGTCGTTGCTCATAAATACAGGCCACCCCGGTACTGCCACTTCCCATAAACGGGTCTAGTACCAGCCCTTGTTCATGGGTAACCAGTTTTACCAGATGTTCCATCAGTTTAACAGGTTTTTTGGTGGGGTGATGGTTGAATGAATCTGCATGCTGCCGCACTTTGGGTACCAGAAAAAACTTGTCGTACCCATCTGCGAGCGGGTCTGTTCGTAGTACGTTTCCAGGCACACGGCCTTTGGGGTGGGGGTTATGCCCGACTTTGCCTTTTTCACCAGCATCAAAAGGTATGCGGGTATCTTCCAGGTTAATGGCCCCAGTGCCATGATTCAGCAGGTTTCTGGCCACACAGACTCCTTCCGGCAGGGGTTTTTGCACCATGATAATAGGCTCGTAGCAAGGTTTTACTCCCAACCCCCAACCCTGAAAGTGTTGACCTTCCTGGCTGGCGGGGGCATAACGGCACTTTTCTTTCTCAGCATAGTAGTTATCAGCGCCGCCTTTTTTATAACCCTGCACATAGGTATACGTGCCGACTTTGGTGCTTTCTACTCCTAGTTCTTTGTCAATATCCAGCCCCACATCGCGGCTTTTCGGCATGCCATTCAGGTAAGCCCACATTAGTACATCCTTGATGCGAAAACCGCTTTCTTCAACCGATAACATTAGATGATGCATAAGTCGGACGGCCGAAAAAACCAGCAGATAACCGCCAGGCTTTAGTACTCGGTAGCAATCCTGCCAGATTTGACTATTGGGTAGTGCTTTGTCCCATTCATGAGCCTGAAAGCCAATGCCATACGGAGGATCGGTGATCACTGCATCTACACTTTCATACTTAATTCCCGAAAGCCCATAGCATTCCTGATGAAATATCTGGTAAGGCTGTATATCATTATTGGCTTCGGGCATAAATGAGGTGTATGTTATTTGTTAAATTGCTGATTGTTGGCTTTAGACCTTTATTTTCTCTTCAAATATTCTTTCATTCCTTCAACCCATTTTAATATTTCCCCCAGCGGATATACGTTTCCAGATCTTTATCGCCTCGGCCGGATAGGTTGATAACGATTACATCGTCAGGCTTTAACTCCATTTGCTTAAGGACACTAATGGCGTGGGCACTTTCAATAGCGGGAATAATTCCTTCCAGGCGGCTAAGTTGCACACCCGCATCCATAGCCTCGTCGTCAGTAACACCGTAGAATTTAGCTCGCCCACTGTCGTACAAATATGCGTGTAGTGGACCAATGCCAGGATAATCCAGTCCGGCAGAGATGGAGTGCGGTTCAACTACCTGCCCGTCTTCCGTTTGCATCACCAGCGAGCGGCTACCGTGAAGGATGCCCGGTTTACCTAAGGCGGTAGTTGCAGCTGATTTTCCGGAAGAAATTCCCAGCCCGGCAGCTTCTACAGCAATTAACTTCACATCAGGTCGGTCCAGGTAGTGGTAGTAAGCACCAGCGGCATTACTTCCTCCACCCACACAGGCAATCACATAATCAGGGTTTTCCGTACCGTTTTCCTCCTTTAACTGCCATTTAATTTCCTCACTGATTACTGCCTGAAAGCGGGCAACCATATCAGGGTAGGGGTGAGGGCCCACCACGGAGCCAATAATATAGTGACTGTCTACCGGGTTATTGATCCAGTGGCGCATGGCTTCATTGGTAGCATCTTTCAGGGTTTTGCTGCCACTATTGGCCGGAATCACTTCTGCCCCCAGAATGCGCATACGCTCCACGTTAGGTTTCTGACGCTCCATATCTAAAGCCCCCATAAACACCTTACAGTCCATGCCCATGAGAGCGCAGACGGTGGCGGTAGCTACACCGTGTTGTCCGGCACCGGTTTCAGCAATAATAAACTTCTTGTTCAGCCTGCGAGCCAGCAGAATTTGCCCTACCGTGTTGTTTACTTTATGCGCACCTGTATGGCATAAATCTTCCCGTTTTAAATAAATCTTCGCGCCAAACTCTTGCGACAGCCGTTGGGCAAAATACAGGGGGGTGGGGCGACCTACATAATCTTTAAGCAGCTTGCGGAAGTCGTGTTGGAAATCCGCATCCTGCATAATGGTTAAATACTGCTCGCGCAATTCCTGAATATTAGGGTGCAGCATCTCAGGGATAAACGCGCCGCCGAACGGCCCGTAATAGCCATCTTCGTTCACCTGAAACGATAACTGCATTTTTTCTTGTACCTCATTCATAAGTCATCCGGATTAAGCGCGAAAATTACAAAAATGTGAGCGGAAGAAGAAGCATAAATGATTGTTTGAATGAGGGTGAGCAAGGAACTGGGCGCGAGGGGAGTGCGGTGAAGCTTTCAAAAGTACAGGTTGCATGTTGCAGATGAACGAAAAACCGGATGCTCGGTCGGAGACTTAGGAAGTTTCGAGCAATAGTGAACTTTGTGATTTGATGCCTAAAACTTCCTAAGTCTGCTCTAAGCACAGAGAATCCGAGCATCGAAGCACATAAGTTAAACACCAGATACGCTAAACCCAGCTGACTCTGAACTTTGAACACTAAACTAGGCATTCTAAACAATCAAACAATTTAGCCATTCAACCATTTAGCAATTGAACAATCAACAATTAATATAATGCAAAAAGTAGTATTTAATAAAGCCGGTGAGCCGCAGGATGTGCTTACAGTGAAAGAAGTTCCGGTACCTGAGCCTAAGGCAGGTGAGGTACGCATTAAAGTAAAAGCCACTCCGGTGAACCCTTCCGATGTAGTATTTATACAGGGACAATACGGCATTCAGCCTCAATTTCCTGACAGCCCCGTTGGTTTTGAGGGAGCGGGTGAGGTTGATGTAATAGGTACCGGTATTGGTCCGGACCTGAAGATTGCGCAGGGGCAGCGAGTAGCATTTTCTGGCTTGGGGGCCTGGAGCGAGTACATAGTAGTGCCCGCCACTAGTATCATGCCTATTCCGGATAATCTTTCGTTTGAGGAAGGAGCCCAGTTCTTTGTGAACCCTTTTACGGTAGTAACTTTACTGAACGAAGCAAATCTGCAAAAAGGAGACTGGTTGCTGCTTACGGCAGCGTTCTCTTCCTTAAATAAAATGGTTATTCAGCGAGCCTCTTCCCTGGGTATCCGGGTTATCGGAACAGTCCGTCGGCAAGAACAGGTACACCCACTGTTAGAACTTGGGGCCGAAGCAGTGGTTAATACCGAGAAGGATTCTCTGGTCGAACGAGTGAAAAGTCTGACCGAAGGCAAAGGTGTGCAGGCCTGTTTTGAATCGGTAGGAGGGGAGATTGGCACGCAAGCACTGGCTAGTTTAGGCAAGAACGGCCTGATGCTCATCTACGGGCTAATGAGTGGTGAAGATGCGCATTTAAACTATGGGCAAACCATCTTCCGCACTCCTACAGTGAAAGGATTCTGGCTAAGTAGGTGGATGAATGAGGCTAGTATTACAACTCGCGCTAAAGTAGCAAAGCAGGTATATGACCTGATGAAAAACAGAGCTATGCAGGTAGACGTAGGGAACACCTTTCCCTTAGCTAAAGTAGTTGAGGCAGTATCTCATAGTATTCAGTCTGGCCGGGAGGGTAAAACGATTATCCGATGCGGTAACTGAAAACCATCTTCCTAAAAAGTGTAATTATGTGATCAAAAGTTGCTTACTTACTAGTAAGTTAGTAGGTTTGTGCCATTATGGAAACCCGCGAGAAACTTGTATATCTGGCTGATCAGATGATCCGGAAGCGAGGGTACAATGCCTTTAGCTATAAAGATTTATCGGTTCCGATGCACGTCAGGAACGCGGCTATTCACTACTATTTCCCCACCAAGGCAGATTTGGGTATCGCAGTGATTGATCAGACTATCCAGCGGTTTGCTCAAAATAAAGCAGCATGGGAGAAATTACCCGAAAGTGAGCAGCTAAGGATGTTTGCGCAGATGTATGCTCACGATCAAGACATAGATTTAATATGCCTGATGGGGTCATTGTCGCCTAACTATCAAACATTACCTGAGAAAATGCAAGCCAAAGTAAAACAAATGGGTGAGGATATTCTGGACTGGCTGACTAACTGCCTAAACCATGGTCGGGAGCGAGGCCTTTTGCATTTTAATGGAGAACCGTATGACCGGGCATTGCTGGTTGTTTCCACCTTACTATCAGCTTTGCTACTATCCCGAGTGTTAGGAGAGGATACTTATGAGCGTATGCATCAGCAGGTGCTGAGAGATGTCATCATTGAAAATTTTTAAAGAATCAACCGATTAAATAATAAGCATGAAAAGAGTTGTCATTACAGGCATGGGAGCCATCACACCCGTGGGAAATAATGTGTCATCCTATTGGGAAAGCCTTCTTTCAGGACGAACCGGAGCTGCCCGAATCAGCCATTTCGATCCTACCTTGTTTCGTACCCAGATTGCCTGTGAAGTGAAAGATTTCCAACCGGATCAATACCTGGATCGAGCCATGATTAAAAGAACGGATCGGTTTACCCAGTTTGCTCTGGTAGCGGCCGAGGAAGCTATGCAAGATGCTGGTTTGCCATTGGATAAGATGGACCCGTTGGATACCGGCGTGATTTGGGGAAGTGGCCAGGGAGGTATGGAAGTGTTTGAAGAACAGGTAAAAGAATATACTCTGGGAGAGTACAAGCCTCGGTTCAGCCCTTTCTTCGTTCCCAAGCTCATTGCTAACATGGCCTCCGGAATGATTTCCATGCAATATGGTCTGATGGGTATCAATTACACTACCGTTTCCGCCTGCGCCACCTCCAATACGGCCCTCATGGACGCATTCAATTATATTCGCTGGGGAAAAGCTAAAGCCATTGTGGCCGGCGGGTCTGAAGCTCCTATTACCGAAGCATCCATTGGTGGGTTCAGTGCCATGAAAGCCATGTCTACCCGGAACGATGATCCGGCTACCGCTTCTCGTCCCTTTGATGCAGACCGGGATGGTTTTGTGATGGGTGAAGGCGCTGGTGCGCTCATCCTGGAAGAGTACGAACATGCTAAGGCTCGGGGCGCGACTATCTACGCCGAACTGGCTGGTGCTGCCATGACGGCCGATGCCTACCACATGACCGCCACGCACCCCGAAGGACTGGGCGCTTACCATGCTATGCGCCTGGCGTTAGAAGATGCTAGTCTTCAGCCAGAACAGGTAGACTATCTGAACGTGCATGCTACTTCTACTCCGGTAGGTGATTTAAGCGAATTGGTAGCGGTAACCAAGCTATTTGGTGAGCAACCTGATCATCTGCACATCAGTGCTACCAAAAGTATGACGGGCCATTTGCTGGGGGCAGCTGGAGCTATTGAAGCAATTGCCAGCATCCGTGCTCTTCAGGAAAGTGTTATTCCACCAACCATCAATACCCAACAATTAGATGAAGCAGTACCGAAAGGTTTGCACATTGTGCTGGGGGATGCTCAATCAAAAAAGATGGAAGTTGCCATGAGTAATACCTTCGGCTTCGGCGGGCACAATAGTATTGTGGTGTTTAAGAAAGTATAAAGCTTTCGGGGTAGGAGGCAGGGTTCAATTATCTTTGCACCCTGCACCCTGCACCCTGCACCCTGCACCCTGCTACGGAAACCACTTAATATCTTTAAAGTCCGGTTTTCGCTTTTCCAGAAAGGCATTGCGTCCCTCTTTAGCCTCATCAGTCATATAAGCCAGTCGGGTGGCTTCTCCGGCAAACACCTGTTGCCCAACCATACCATCATCCGTTAGGTTAAAGGCGAACTTCAACATCTTGATGGAGGTGGGAGATTTCTCCAGGATCTCCTGCGCCCACTGGTAGGCTGTGTCTTCCAGTTCATCATGAGGTACCACTGCATTCACCATGCCCATATCATAAGCCTCTTGCGCTGAGTAGTTTCTTCCTAAAAAGAAAATCTCTCGGGCGCGTTTCTGACCAACCATCTTCGCCAGATAGGCAGAGCCATATCCACCATCAAAGCTGGTGACGTCGGCATCGGTTTGCTTAAAAATGGCGTGTTCTTTACTGGCGAGAGTTAGGTCGCAGACTACGTGCAGGCTGTGGCCGCCACCTACCGCCCAGCCAGGCACCACGGCAATCA
Source organism: Roseihalotalea indica (assembly GCF_022458895.1). The sequence goes on from NZ_JAINFL010000006.1 coordinate 394,423, forward strand.
CTACCTTGGGCATGAAGCGGATAAGGCGCTGCACTTCCAGAATGTTAAGTCGGGGCATTCCGTCATCATCCACATAGCCCTGATGACCTCGGGAGCGTTGGTCACCGCCGCTGCAAAAGGAGTAAACACCATCTTTGGTAGAAGGTCCTTCGGCTGAGAGCAAGACCACTCCGATAGAAGTATCTTCCCGGGCATCCAGAAAAGCTTCAAATAATTCGCCTACCGTTTTAGGGCGAAACGCATTCCTGACATTGGGGCGGTTGAATGCAATGCGGGCTACTCCGCCTGATTTTTGGTAGGTAATATCTTCGTATTCTTTAACAGTCTTCCAGTTTGCTTGACTCATAGGATTGTTAATTTTGATGCAAACTTACCCTTTTTTCTGTTGGGTCGCGGATAATAAAACTATTTTCTAAAGGGTTGTTCGCTGAGAGATGAGCGAAAAAACAGATAAGCTAAGTATTCACTTCAAGCACATAGCCTTTGCCGTGTATATTGGTTAATTGTACGGAAGGATCGTTTTGGAGCTTTTTGCGGAGGCGTGATACGAAAACATCCAGGCTCCGGCCGGTGATTACCCCCTCATCTTCCCACACCTCTTTCAATAATCGATCACGCTCAATAAGTTGGTTTGGTTCGGCTGCAAAAATGCGTAGCAATTGTGTTTCTTTTACAGACAAAGAAATAGTTTCATTCTTGCTCTCAAGGATGCATTGATCTGGATAGAAGGAATAGTGGCCGACAGTGAGCTGTGCTTTATCGGGAAGTAAAGCTGACTGTTTAACCCAGGTGTACCCAACAAACCCTAGTGCAGCAAGGCTGGCTAGCCCGAGAGTAAATAGCAGGTTAAGGCCCTTTGAACTACCAGTATTGAGATCAGTAAAGGCGATCTGTATGGTGTAACATCCCTGCGGTTGCACTCTTCCATTACAGGGCACAATGTCCGCCTGTTCCGGGCCAATAGCAAAGCCGTAGACAACCTGCTGAGAAGTGCATTCCAGCACTTGTACCAGGTAATCAGCCGATAAGTTATACCTATCCAATTGAGTTCGGACAATATGCACCAGAGAGTCAGGCATGAAAGCGAATGGGCTCTGAAACGCTAGTTCAAAAGTAGTCTCGTTTCTTTGCCGGACGGGTAGAACTCTAGAGGATGAGTCTCCGGCATGAAGCAGTAGGGTATGGCCGATCTTTCGTACTACCAGTGCGGTATGTTCTCCTTTAAGTTCGAAACGATTACCCGTATCGTATAAAGTCATTGCCGAGAGTAGCAGCAGGGCCAGCGACAAAAATCCAGTGATGAACAGTATTGGTTTCATAGCAATGCGGTAAAGTACCGATGACTCCGTGGGTTCTCCAACGTTTTACCTTCAATTTACACTTTTTTTACAGTCATTTTACAGTTCATGCATCCCCCTGAGCGTAGTTTTGGATAATTCATTGCTACTAACCAGACATTATGAAGAACGTATTCCTGCTCATCTTATTTATGCCAGTCAACCTATTAGCTCAGCCAAAAGAGCCTTGGGTAAATCAACCATCCAAAGACTGGCCGACAATAGCGCTAGTCAACGAGGTGCTATATAAGAATGGGGATAGTTACGATGATCCAAGCTTAAAGGAAATAGGTTATGCAGGTACTGGTTTCCTAATTGATACTGGTACGGATACTTTGGCTGCCACCGCCAAACATGTTCTTTGGACGGCGCAAAATCATAAGCAGAGCGGTGTGAGTGTAAATGAAGAGCTCAAACAATGGGTAATGCACCCTAGAGGTGATTCAGAAGAGCAAGTTATTATTAAAAAACTGATCAACGAAGATAAAGGTGAAGTACTGATGGGGCCGGAGTCGAGTATACTTGAGCGAGACTGGCTGATCTTTTCTATTGAGCAAACTTCGTCTCAGATTTACCCCCTGAAGCCTCGTTATACTTCATTATTACCGGGTGAAAAGGTCTACCGCCTAAGCAATCCGTACTCAGCTGCAGAAACGGTTATCTATGAATCTGAGATTATTCGAACGGAAGGAAACGATATACTGCTGAAAACGGATACTACGAAACTAAAACCAGGATCGAGTGGGTCGCCGGTGATTGATACGGACGGGTATTTGGTCGGTATTTTCTCCTCGGCTTTTGGAGATGCCCAAAGCGGGCAGAATGTAGAGATTGCAGTTTCCACTCGTTACCTGCGGGATGTATTGGAAAATAAATCCCAGCTTAATAAGCCGAAGAAGTCAGTATATGATACCCTGTTTAAAATCGTGAAGCAAGATGGGGTGGAACTGGCGCTAGCATTCTTTGATGAGCTAAGTGCTAATAAAGACAATTACTTTACCTACAATCTGCGAATGGCAGAACCAGAGCTAAGCCGCTTAGGGAACCACTTGATCGAGATTGGACGCTTATCGGACGCGGTGCAGGTTTTTGAGTTCAATGCCCGGCGACAGTCCAGTTGGTTTGCCTGGAATAATCTGGGGAGGAGCTACCGACTGCTGGGCAATCAGGCCAAAGCAAGGGAGGCTTACGAAAAATCACTGTATTTACACAAAAATGAAGAGGCTTCCGCTGCACTGAAAGAATTAAGTTCTTCGGAAAATGAGTGAGAAGATCAACAGAAATTAAAACCAAATAAACGACAATAGATATGACTTTTAGTGTTTCCAAATTGTACAGTTTGAGCCTGCTATTACTCGGTATGCTCGTAATGTCCGGTACCAAAGCAGGGTTGGAATCAGAAACCTTTACTCCGGCTTATCCCGCGAAGCAGAATATGGATAATAATGAGCATCAGCGAAGTGAAACAGTTAGGGACTTGAGGATTCCTGGTAATCCGCTTCGGCTGAATGGGCACCCGCTGGATTACAGCCAGTTCAGCATCCATAGTCAGGGCGAGCTCACCGTAGTGGTGGGCAATAGGAATACTGAGGCTGTCCGGACGGTACCATTCCAGGTACATGTTCAACGAAACGGAGAGATCGTGCAGGATTTTGCTTCTGGCTTTACCGGTGAAGCCAGAGTAGCGATAGACCTGGGGCTGGTGCTCGCGCGTAGTCAGCCCGGTGATCAGCTGATCATCCATCCGTATTGGAAGAAGCATGGGAATGCGAGGCGGGTTCTGAAGATTTTGGATTCTCCCTCAGATGAATTAACCCTGGGATGCTAGAACTCTCAAAAGCATTCGCTCTTGCACAATGTAAAGCCCCGCTTCATCTATTTTCCTACTCACTCCGCAAACTATCTACCGGGTTAGCTGTGGCCGCTTTAGCTGATTGATAGCCTACCGTCAGTAAGGTGATGCCGATGGCGAAGATCACAGCTAGCACAAAGACTAGCGGGCTGATATTGGTGCGGTACGCGAAATCTTCCAGCCAGGTGTGCATCAGAAGGTAGGCCAGGGGAGTGGCAATCAGGAAGGCGATGAGTACCAGCTTGATGTAGTCTTTAGAGAAAAGCATCAGAATATTGCTCACTGAGGCGCCCAGTACTTTCCGTACCCCAATCTCCTTGGTACGTAGCTCGGCAGTATAAGCGGCCAGTCCGAACAGGCCGAGGCAGGAGATAAAAATGGCGATGAAGGCAAAATAGTCAAACAACTTGCCGGTGCGTTGTTCGGCTTTGTACAGGGCATTGAAGCTTTCGTCTAGAAACTGGTATTCAAAAGGGTAAGCGGGATTAGTCTCTTTCCAGTAGGTTTCGGCTACCGCTAATGCTTGCGGAATATCCTGGTTATCAATCTTGATGTACATATTACTGCGCCAGTCGGGTGAGATGAATAGCACCAGCGGGGCAATGGTTTTGTGTACCGACTGAAAGTTGAAATCCTTGGCTACTCCGATAATTGTTCCTTCCACGCCGTGCAGACTGAACGTAGTGCCTACAGGGTCTTCCAAACCCATTTGCTTTACGGCTTCTTCATTCAGGATAAAAGCCGAGCTATCGGTGCCACTTTCTTTAGAGAACGCTCGCCCCTCGGCCATCTCAATCTGAAAGGTTTTTATAAAATCCAGATCCACTGATAGCTGATTGAGTAACATATCCATATCAGCCGGTTTTCCTTCCCAGTCGCCCCCGGAGGTAGAACTACCAATGTTAGTCAGGTTCTGGCTAGCCGTGGTGATATTATGTACGGCTGGATGCTCCAGTAAGCGGTTCTTAAATGTCTCAGGGTTCTGATAAACTGTTCCGGTCATCGGTACTACCAGCACATTTTCCTTATTATAACCCAGTTTTTTGTTGCGGATGTAGGTAAGCTGATCATCCACGATGAGCGTACCCACAATCAGAATAATAGATAGGGTAAACTGAAGAACTACCAGCCCTTTCCGTAAGAATACTCCACTACTTCCGACCTTAAACGCTCCCTTCAGTACCCGAACCGGGTCGAGAGATGACAGGAATAACGCCGGATACAACCCGGCAGCCAGACCGGTAAGTAATGTGATGAACAGTAAAGCTCCGATGAACTTCGTATCCAGCAATTGCAGGCTGATCTGCTTCTGGGCCAGGTCGTTATAGACGGGTAGTACCAACTCAACCAGTAATACGGCTAACAATACGGCGATCACTGAATACAACAGCGCTTCACCCAGGAATTGCCCAACCAACTGATGCTTAATAGCCCCGATAGATTTGCGTAACCCGATTTCCTTAGCCCGTTTGATTGAGCGAGCAGTTGCCAGATTAGTGAAGTTAATGCAGGCAATTAATAAGATAAATGCGGCGATAATGGAAAGAATATAAACATACTGAATGTCTCCGTTGCCGCTAATGTCCAGGTCAAAGTCAGAATACAGGTGGATGTCGGTGAGCGGTTGCAGAAAGATACCGGCCAGCGTGGTGTTTTCCGGGAACCGCTTATGAAATAGTTGGGTGATCTTATCGCCTACCACTTCGTTAGAAGCACCTTCCTCCAGTTGTACGTAGGAGTAGTAATTAAAATCATTCCAGTTATCTTCACCGATGTTATGATTCTGCTTAAAGAGCTCAAATGGCATCAGGAACGAAAAGCGCAGGTGCGAGTTCTCCGGCATATCCTCATAAACGCCCGTCACCTTCAGGTCATGCCGGTTATCGAAGCGAAGGGTTTTATTCAGCGCGCTTTCTTTTCCAAAATACTTCTGCGCCAACGTTTCGGATAAGATAATGGATTGGGGATCATTAAGAGCAGTAGTGGGATTGCCTTCCAGAAAATGGAAAGTAAACATGTCCAGCGTAGCCGGTTCGGTATAAGCTCCTTCACTTTCCTGGTAGGGCTGATCTTCGTAAGCAAGTAAGGTCGCCCCCATTTTGTTGTACAGAGTAGTATTTTTTACTTCCGGAATCTCGCTCTGGATGAATTCCCCAAACGGGGCAGGAGTGGTAGAGTAAGATACCTGCTGTTCAGCAATATCCCAGTTGACAATAGAGCGGTAAAGCTGGTCCGCATTGGTGTGGTAGCGGTCGTAGCTAAGCTCATCGGCTACCCAAAGCAGAATTAATAAGGTGGTGGCAATCCCGATGGCTAGCCCACAGATATTGATGATTGAATAAACCTTGTTTTTAACCAGGTTTCGTAATGCGACGATAAGGTAGTTGCGGAACATAATTGTGGGTGTTGCGATTAAAAAATAACGTCTGAGCACCTGATATAATCACAAAACCGTGCCACTGGTATAATATATACTTCAGAGCTTGAAAACGCATAATCTTCACCATAAATTGTTCATTATCGGACGGTAATGTTGAGTATCGGACACTTAGAAAAACGTAGTACAGAAGCTTGATATGGGAGTGAAACAAAACAGTCAGTTTGCAGTGATGTCTTTATAGTAATGGAGTATAAAAGGTAGTGATTGCTTGATGCACAGCCACCGATGTCGCCAAAAAAATGGCTGGGAGGGCTTACAAAATTACATGTCGACGGAGAAAAGTGACGATGCAGCCTTGCAACCTTACATATTCGACGCAAAAAGCGACGATGTAGGCTTGCAACATTACATTTTCAGTCGAAAAAATGGCTATGCATGGCTGCAACTAGATTTTTCTAATTCAAAATGTCACTTGTCATGGCTGCATGGTGATATTTTCTGTTCAAAAAATGACTATGCAACCCTACATTGCCTCATTTTCATCGCCATAAGTGACCATGCAGCGTTACATTGGCGCATATCGAGTCGGAGTAGTGACTATGCAAGCCTGCATTAGCTCATTATAGATGGCAATCATGACTATGCAGCCTTGCCCAATGGCAGTTTACCAGGAAAGTATAATGGTGCATCCTGTATGGAGTCATCATTTATGAAGAAGCAAGCCAATGCGGCCTTCCAGAGTGGTTATTGGTAGTGAAGAATAAGCAACGCTGATTTGATCGCCGATGGATATCCGTTAGCTTTGAACTCTTAACCATTGAACCATCGAGCCTCAAACTCCCACCATCTCCATTCTTATGTCCTTTCGGGATACCGAGCAGTATCTGCCGGAGTGCCTGGACTCTATTCGAGCGCAAACCTTTCAGGACTGGGAACTGGTGGCAGTCAACAATGTGTCTTCAGATCGCTCCCCGGAAATCCTGAAAGAATACAGCCAGCGAGACCCCCGTATCCGGGTATTTGATACGGATCGGGAGGGATTGATTCAGGCCTTGCAAACATCCTTCCGGCACTCAAGAGGAATGCTGCTCAACCGCATGGATTCGGATGATATCATGCCTTCCAACAAACTGGAACTAATGTATCAGGCCTGGATGCCGCACGGCAAGGGGGCAGTGATCGCCGGGGGAACCAAGTATTTTATGGATGGGGGAGCGGTGGAAGGTGGCTTCAAGCGCTACGAACGTTGGTTGAACCGGATTGCCCAAGATCAAACCTACCAGCAGGAGATCTACCGGGAATGCGTGATTCCCTCCCAATGCTGGCTCATTCACCGGGATGATTTTGTGGCAGCGGATGGCTTTCGGCCCGAAGTGTACCCGGAAGATTACGATCTGTGCTTTCGCCTTTATAAGCAGAAACTGCACATTGTGGGCATCAACCAGGTACTAAATTTCTGTCGCGACCGTCCCGATCGCACCTCCCGTACCGATGGCAGCTATCAGGATAACCGCTTCTTTGATCTGAAACTCCGGTATTTCTTTGAGCTGGATCGTGACCCTAAGCGTCCGCTGGTGTTATGGGGGGCTGGGCGAAAGGGGAAGGACATGGCCCGCTTGCTGCAAGCCCGAGGCGAACCCTTTCACTGGGTGTGCGATAACCCTAATAAAATCGGCCACAACATTTATGGCATTCACCTGGAATCACTGGCGAGTATCACCCAATTAGATCAACCGCAGATCATGATCATCGTCACTTCACCGCAAGCCTGGGCGGGAATCCTGACGCAACTTAAGGCGTGGGAGAAGCTTCCGGTGCGGGATTTCTGGTTTTTTGCTTAACTTTCCGGTTTTAAGGAAAATGAGTGAATGAGTGAATGTAAGATTGATTGAATGATGGATACGATCTAATCTCTATTTATTCACTCACTCATTCTATCATTCCCTCCTTCTAATCTTTAACCCATAAATACTACAACCTGATTCATGCTTACACTGCTATCTTTTCTGGGATTCACCGCTTTTGTAGCCTTTTATTCCTGGTACATGTTGCGGAAACAATCCCTTTCTTCGAGAGATGGGTACTTTCTGGGCGGCCGCAGCCTCACGGGCGTCGTCATTGCCGGTTCCATGCTGCTGACCAACATTTCTACCGAACATCTGATTGGCCTGAACGGCTCGGCTTATAAAAATGGTTTTATCATCATCGCCTGGGAGGTAACCTCGGCTCTTGCGTTAATTGTGGCGGCACTCTATTTCATTCCTACCTACCTCAAAATGGGGCTAACCACCATTCCGCAGTATCTGGAGGAGCGCTTTGATAGCATGACCCGCACGCTGGTAGCCTTTTTCCTGATGATCTCGTTTGTGGTTACTTTGCTGCCCATTGTGCTGTTTACCGGAGCCATCAATCTGGAAAGCATCTTCAATGTTTCGGAAGTCCTGGATGTTACGCAAACCGAAGGAATCTGGATTACCGTTGTCGTTATCGGTGTGGTTGGTTCCTGCTATGCTATATTCGGTGGACTGAAAGCGGTAGCTTATTCAGATACTATTAACGGTATTGGTTTATTCATTGGTGGTTTGTTAGTGCCGCTGCTGGCGCTCATTGATATAGGCGACGGGAACCCGCTAACCGGAATGGCGCGGGTGTATGAGAACAGTCCGGAGAAATTTAATGTCATTGGTGCCCCGGATTCGGTGTTGCCGTTTAGCGCCTTATTTACGGGCCTGGTCATCAATCAGCTCTACTTCTGGGGTATGAACCAAACCATTATTCAGCGGGCGTTTGGGGCCAAAAATCTGAAAGAAGCGCAGAAAGGGCTGCTGTATACCGGGGTGCTCAAGGTGTTTGTGCCGCTCATCATCGTGCTGCCAGGAGTGATCGGGTACTACTATTTTGGCGATTCGCTCTACGAAAATCAAGACATGATCTACCCCGAACTGATCAAGAAGGTGATGCCGCTGAGCCTAGTTGGTTTTTTTGCCGCCGTGGTAATGGGAGCAGTGCTGAGTACATTCAATAGCGTGTTGAACAGTACCGCTACGATCTTTAGCGTTGGCATCTATCAGCGGCTTATAGACAAAACTGCATCAGATACCCAATTGGTGCGTGCCGGTAAGCTCTGTTCAGCCATTCTGGCACTGGTAGCAATTGTAGCGGCTCCGTTTGTGGCCCAGGCACCAGAGGGGTTATACCAACTACTCCAGCAACTGAATGGCATCTTCTTTATACCGATCGCCTCGATTATGATTGCCGGGTTGTTCATTCCCCGCATTTCTGCGGCTGGGGCAAAAGCAGCTTTGTTTGTGGGCCTATTGTTTTATATTCTAACTACCTTTATTTTTAAGGTGGATATTCATTTCGTCCATATCTGGGGCATTGAGTTTTTATTGAACATGGCCGTAATGTTTATCGTATCCAGGTTTTATCCGAACACTCGCACCTATCAATATTCTGATACCGACGTGCTGGATATGCATCCCTGGAAGTACGCAAAATCATTTAGTATCGTATTAACTATCGTGATCATTGCCCTGTACATATGGCTGGGGCAGTAACTTAAACCAGGTATTATCAGTTTAATAATTACATAAAAGGATTGAGAGAGTGAAGGAGTGAATGATGGAATGAGTGAATCAAGCAGGGACTGGATTGTAAGAATGATCAAGAGAAAATAATTCGCTTAGTAAACAGTGTTCATAACTATCATTAGATTTACATATTTCATTCACTCATTCACTCATTCAATAATTCTATCATTCAAAAATTCAATCTCTGCATTTAATAAAGGAACACATATGAAAGACGTGAAAAACCCCCTCGACATAGAAGAACTTTGGGAAGAAGACCTGCTAGAGCGGTATCCCGAACCCGGTAAAGAGAAGCAGAAGGAAGAATTCCGTAACTATGACAACCCCGGGCGAGACACGGTACGGGAGTTTTACCGGCTCAACCATCATAATCAAAGCTACGACTTTGTGATGGCCAAGGAAGCGGAGTACAAAAAGCTACAGAAGCGCAAAATGACGCTCTGGGAAGCTGTGGAATTCTTGAATACCTTGATTGATGACTCGGACCCCGACATTGATCTGGACCAAACCCAGCACCTGCTGCAAACCTCCGAGGCCATCCGCGCCGACGGTCACCCCGACTGGTTTGTGCTGACCGGGTTCTTACACGATCTGGGTAAAATCCTTTGCCTGTTTGGCGAACCTCAGTGGGCCGTGGTAGGTGATACCTTTCCGGTAGGCTGTAAGTTCTCTGACAAGATTGTGTACCCCGAATTCTTCCAAGATAACCCCGATATTAACAACGAGCAGTATAATACCAAGTATGGAATATACGAGCCAAATTGCGGGTTAGACAATGTACACATGTCGTGGGGCCATGATGAGTATCTATACACGGCCATGAAGGATTATATGCCGGAACCGGCGCTCTACATCATGCGGTATCATTCATTTTATGCTCAACACCGAGAGGGCGCTTATGATCACCTGATGAATAAGCATGATCATGCCATGTTCGAGTGGGTCAACAAATTTAATCCGTACGATCTGTATACCAAGTCACCCAAAGCCCCTAATGTAAAGGAGCTACGTCCGTACTACGAAGATTTAGCCTCTAAGTACCTTCCTGATGTAATTGCCTTCTAAACCAGGCACTGCCGGAAGAGAAACTTTAGCAAAGCTAAAGTATTGATTCGTTACGTGAGAATATTTTCTTACATAACTGATATTCAATGCTTTAGCTTTTGTTGTTTATAGGGTTTTTCAAGCAGTTTTACCTTACCATTATCATCAATTTAGTGGTCTGAATATTTTCAAAGCGAGTGTTTGTTGCTAAATTGTATAACAAATAAAAATATTTGTCTATATTAGCTCTACAATTTAGTAACAAATGAAAGAAACTCGTTTAGGTGACTTTGAAGAAACCGTTCTATTGCTGGTCGGTATTCTGGGCGAAGATGCTTATGCCTTCAAACTGGCCGAAGAATTTGAGTCTCAGACCGAGCGTTCGGTTTCCATCGGTGCAGTACATTCCACCCTAAGCCGGTTAGAGGATAAAGGCTTTCTAACTTCCGAAATGGGAAAAGCAACCGCTGAGCGGGGAGGGCGGAGAAAGCGTATTTATACCATTACGGCCTACGGGCGCCGCGCTTTAGAAATTTCCCGTGACTTCAAAGTGTCATTATGGAAGCAGTACCCAGCCTTTGCTCCCGATTTTAATTTCGGTGTCTGAATGCATATATGAAGGAGCACCGGACCATACCACCTCATCTTGCTCGTCGATTCCTGCGCTGGTTTCTTCGGGAAGAATTGGCCGAGGAGGTGGAAGGTGATCTGGAAGAAAAGTTTTATATCACCATAGAACAAAGCTCAGTCAGAAGAGCTAGGGCAAATTACTGGTACCAGGTTTTCCACTATGTGCGCCCATTTGCCTTACGAAGTTTTAAATCAACCTACCCATTAACCCATTACGCTATGTTTCAGAATTATTTTAAGATCGGCTGGCGAAACTTATTCAAAAAGAAAGGCTACTCATTCATCAACATCAGTGGGCTGGCCATTGGTATGGCCGTGGCTATAATGATTGGTTTATGGGTGTACGACGAACTATCGTTTAATACCTATCACGAAAACTATGACCGTATCGTCTGGGTCATGCAGAATCAGACGTTCAGTGGTACCGGGATTCAGACGAATAATAATGAGCCTCTTCAATTAGCTACCGAACTTCGCGAAAACTACGGAACGTACTTCGAACACGTGACTATGGCTACTTTTCTGCAATGGCGAACCTTGCGCCAGGGGGAAAAAGTACTGTCTAAAACGGGATACTTCATGGAACCATCCGCTCCCGAAATGCTCACCCTACGCATGCTCAGCGGTACTCGAAGTGGGCTCAACGATCCTCATTCGGTCTTGATTTCCCAGTCTACCGCCCAGGCGTTATTTGATGACCAGGACCCAATCGGAGAGGTTATCCAGATTGGTGAGCAGTTTGAGGTGAAAGTGACGGGCATGTACGAAGACATACCGAGTAATTCCACCTTTGCCGGTATGACATTCTTAGCACCCTGGGATCTCTATGAGAGCAGCCTGCCCGACTGGCTTAGCTGGGGTAATAACTGGTTTCAGACCATCGTGCAGATTGCGGAGCATACCGACATGAGCCTGGCGTCAGCAGCAATAAAAGACGCGAAGAAGAAACGGGTGACGGAGGATGAAGGGGCACAGTATAACCCCCAACTCTTCTTGCATCCGATGTCACGCTTGCATTTATATTCTGAGTTTGAGGGCGGAGTAAGTGTGGGTGGACGTATTCAGTACGTATGGATGTTTGGGATTATTGGGTTGTTTGTACTGCTACTAGCCTGTATTAACTTTATGAACCTGAGCACGGCCCGGTCTGAGAAGCGGGCGAAAGAGATCGGCGTGCGCAAGGCCATCGGTTCACTTCGTCGTCAGTTGGTTCATCAGTTTTTCACCGAATCAATACTCATTGCGGCATTAGCTTTTGTTGTGGCTCTAATGCTCGTTCAACTGAGTTTGTCTTCGTTCAATGAAGTGGCGGATAAAGAAATCGGCGTACCGTGGCTAAGTCCTGGGTTCTGGTTGCTGGGAATAAGTTTTATGCTGCTTACCGGGTTATTAGCTGGTAGTTACCCAGCCTTATACCTCTCTTCGCTGGGAGCCGTTCGGGTGCTCAAAGGAACCTTTAAAGCCGGGCGTATGGCTAGTTTGCCGCGTAAAGTATTGGTGATCGTACAGTTCGCGGTGTCCGTGAGTTTGATCATCGGCACATTGATAGTTTTTCAGCAAATCCAGTACGTGAAAGATCGCCCGACTGGTTATAATCTCAATCGACTGATCCACGTGTGGATGAGTGATGCTGTGAATCAGCATTACGAGACCCTGCGAAATGAATTGTTGCAGACCGGAGCAGTGGAAGAAGTGGCTAAATCCGAATCACCCGTTACCGATTCGTATGTGACTAATAGCGGCCTAACCTGGCAAGGCAAGGACCCTGCGATGCAGGAAGAGTTTGCCACCATGCGCGTAACCCATGAATTCGGAAAAACCGTTGGCTGGCAGATCGTGGAAGGACGAGATTTTTCCCGGGAATTTGCCACCGATTCGGTGGGCTTTATCATCAACGAAGCGGCCGTCGAATACATGGGATTAGAAAACCCGGTGGGTGAACAGGTGAAGTGGGGTGAGAATGGAGTCTATACAATTATCGGAGTCGTAAACGATATGATCACCCAATCACCCTACGCACCGGTTAAACAAATGTTCTTTTTTATTGACTATGATCGCACCAGTCTGGCCAATATTAAATTAAAACCGGACGTCAGTACGCAGCAAGCGATCGTTGAAATCGAAGACGTTTTCCAGAAAATCGACCCGGCCAATCCTTTCAGTTATAACTTCACTGACGAACAGTATGCGAAGAAATTCGGAAACGAAGTGCGTATTGGCACGTTAGCGGGCTTCTTTGCCGCCTTGGCGATATTCATTAGCTGTCTGGGCTTATTCGGACTGGCATCTTATACGGCGGAGCAGCGCACCAAAGAAATAGGTATTCGGAAGGTGCTAGGAGCCTCGGTAGCCAATTTGTGGCAGTTGCTATCCAAAGATTTTCTGGGCCTGATTCTGCTCGCATGTGTAATGGCTATTCCGCTGGCGTACTATTTTGCCCGCGACTGGCTACAGAATTACGACTATCGTACGGATCTGCATTGGTGGATTTTTGCCCTGGCCGGTTTAGGTGCCTTGATCATTACGATAATAACCGTGAGTTACCAGGCGATTAAAGCCGCGCAGGTGAATCCCGTAAAAAGTTTGCGGTCGGAGTGAGAGAACAATAAATAGAGACGTAGTGAAACCCCATAAACCTCAACCTCCTGAGCTTGCTCAGCGCTTTTTGCAATGGTTCCTCCGAGATGAATTAGCCGAGGAAGTAGAAGGAGATCTGGAAGAGAAATTTTTGATCACTCTAGAGCACTCTTCAGTACGGAGAGCACGGCTCAACTACTGGTATCAGGTCTTTCACTATCTGCGGCCTTTTGCCCTTAGGAAACTACGATTAGACTATTTCTCTCTAATATACCTCGCTATGCTTCGAAGCTATTTTACCATCAGTTGGCGAAATGCAGTCCGTCAAAAGCAGTTTACAATCTTAAATCTGCTGGGCCTTACGATCGGTATCGCTACCTGTATCGTGATCGGATTATATGTTCACAATGAGTTGAGCTATGATGCCTTTCATACTCGGGCTGATCGTATTTATCGGATCAACCAATCGATGATATGGGATAACTGGGATGAGCCGTATGCTTCCACCGGCCCCAACGTGGCCGTGGCGTTGCAAGAGGATATTCCAGAACTTGAAGAGGTAACCCGGATCTTAAAAATCGCCATGAATGGCGGGCAAACCCTTCGTATTCACCGGGAAAATGAAGCCAGCACGATCTTTATTGAAGAAAAATACTTTGCCGTAGATGAAAACTTCTTTGACGTTTTTACCTTTGATTTTATCCGGGGAAACCCCCTCATATCACTGGTTGAATCGGCCAGCATGGTGATGACGGAAGAAACAGCCGAACGCTACTTCGGCTCGGAAAATCCTATAGGAAAAGCGGTGGAAGTAAAGCAATCCGATGGTATCTGGCGGCCGTTTACCGTGACTGGTGTATTGGCTAACTTGCCCCACCAGTCCCATCTACAGTTTGATCTTCTGGTTTCGCTAAACAGCTTTGACGAAAGAATGAAACGGGATGAATGGAAGTGGGTATGGACCGCCTTCTCTACCTATGGGCTGGTAAAGGAAGGAACGGACATTGCGGCTCTGACCGAGAAATTACAAGCGATTCCCCCTAAGTGGGCTGCTACGACCACCAAGAAGATCTTTAATCAGACTGTGGAGGAATTCACGGGCGGCAAACCGTGGAGATTGTATCTTCAACCGCTTAGAGAAATTTACCTGTCAAAAGCTCCGGCTCATCATCTGTTCGGACCGAACGCCAACCCCCAGATCGTCACGATATTCATGGCCATTGGTGGGCTGGTTCTCCTGCTGTGCAGCATCAATTTTATGAACCTCACCACGGCTCGTTCCGCCAATCGGGCGAAGGAAGTGGGAATTAAGAAGTTTCTGGGCTTTCAAAAGAAATCCCTGGTGGTGCAGTTTACTTTTGAGTCTGTACTATTTGTGGCAGTCAGCACGCTAGCGGCGCTGATCCTGGCTCAACTTTCATTGGATTGGTTCAACGAGGTCGCGGATAAGCATTTGAAGCTACTATCTATGCTGACCGACCCCACGGTGCTGGGCATTATTTTAGCATTTGTACTGTTTCTGGGAGTGCTGGCCGGAAGCTACCCTGCGTTTTATTTATCCTCGTTTGCACCCTTCGATGCCCTTTCTGGGAAGGTGAGAGCCGGATTTAAGGGAAAAACCATCAGGAATGGGTTGGTGATTTTTCAGTTCACCATTTCGATAACTCTTATTATCTGCACCTTCTTCGTACAGGAGCAATTAACCTACACCTCTTCGCTGGATTTGGGAATTGCCAAGGACAACATTCTGCAAATTCATCATGTGGATCAACTGGGCGCCGATACCGAAACCCTCAAAGCAGCATTGGCAGAAATTCCAGCTTTTATCAATTTGGGAATATCGTATGCGATTCCACCCCATATTTGGGATGGAGAACGCTACCGAGCCGCCGAACCCGAGAGCAAGGTAATAGACATTAGTAATTTTCGGGCCGAAGGTGATTATTTAGATTTATTGGGCGCAGAATTTCTGGCCGGCAGAAATTTCGATTCCCAGCGTCTGAATGATCGCTACGGAGTCATTCTCAACGAAGCTGCCGTGAAGGAGCTGGGATGGGGGACCCCGGAAACCTATGACATCGATTCACCCATTGGCAAAATGCTTGTGGGGGCTTTTGGAGACGAAGATGAGATGGAAGTACTGGGGGTAGTCAGAAACTTTAATTTTAATAGCGTAAGGGAGAACATCCGGCCGCTGGTCATACTGAATCCTGAAAACGATCGCTTATACAATTACGGAACCGGCCGCTATTTTCTTTCCCTGCGGATCAACCCCCAGGTCATTGATAGTAGCGGAAAATTGCAATCACTAATCACGCAGGTGAAGGAGGTGATAGCCGAGATAGATAGCTCCATCCCCTTTGAGTACAGTTTTGTGGATCAGGAGTTTGAGAATACGTTCCGATCCGAGCAAAGAATGGGATTTGTTTTAAATCTGTTCACGCTCATGGCACTAATCATAGCCTGCCTGGGCTTATTCGGGTTGGCAGCTTTTTCGGCAGAGCAGCGCACCAAAGAGCTCAGTATTCGGAAAGTGCTGGGGGCGAGGGTATCCGAACTCATTTTTACCTTTTCTATCGAGTTTACCAAGCTGATCCTCATCTCGGTGGTCCTGGCTTCACCCATCGCTTATGTTCTCGTTGATGCCTGGCTGAATGATTTTGCCTACCGTACTCCCATTCATCTATGGGTATTTATCGTAGCCATTGTCGGAATTTTGGGGATCGCCATAACGACGATCAGCCTTCAGTCGGTACGGACTGCCCGGGCCAACCCGGTGGATAACTTACGATCCGAGTAATGCTAAATAATCCAGATAAAACCAGTATTGAAATCATCTAATCAACATATTCCCCAACTAGCCTTACGCATCCTCCGCTGGTTCCTAAAGGATGAATTAGCCGAGGAAGTAGAAGGAGATCTGGAAGAGAAATTCTTTCTCGTAGCCGAGGAGTACTCACTTCGGAGAGCTAAGCTCAACTACTGGTATCAGATGTTTCATTATTTCCGCCCCTTTGCCATTAGAAACCTGACTTTAACCCACTTAAATTACTACGCCATGTTCCGGCATAACTTTATTCTCACCCTCCGAAATTTTAAACGGCATACCAGTTCGTTTACCATCAATCTGGTCGGCTTATCCACTGGCCTGGCCTGTGCTTTACTGATCTATCTGTGGGTAAACGACGAGTTAAGCATCGATAAATTCAATGAGAAAGATAGCCAGTTGTATCAGGTGATGAATAACCGTACGGATGACCGGGGAATTACTACCGGTGAAACGACCCCCGCGCTGCTGGCGAGAACGCTGGCCGAAGAAATGCCCGAGGTGGAATCGGCCGTTGCAGTTTTTCCTCCGGCTGATCATACCTATAAAGGCATTCTTTCTCTGGACGAAACCTATGTAAAAGCCCGCTCCAAGTTTGCCGATCATGATTTCTTCAGAATTTTCACCTATCTGCTTCTTCAGGGAGATAAAGATCAGGTATTGTCCGATCCCACTTCGGTGGTACTATCGGAAGAACTGGCCGGACAACTTTTCCCTGACATCGACAATGTAGTGGGAAAAACGGTAACCTGGAAGGGAGACCAGCATAGCGGAGATTTTCGGGTAGCTGGTGTTTTTCAGAGCCCCCCGGCCAATGCCAGTATTCAGTTTGATATGGTATTTAGCTACGAACTGATGCAGCAGGTATATGATGGATTCGAGAATTTGGGAGACAATGGCCCGAGCACGTATGTCCTGTTAAAGGAAAATGCCGATGTGGCCGAGTTTAATGATAAAATTGTCAACTTCCTCAAATTAAAAAATGAAGAAGATCTTACCACCTTATTCATCCGCCCTTATTCTGACCGATACTTGTATAGCGATTATGAAAATGGAGTATTGGTAGGAGGTAGGATAGAATATGTACAGCTATTTTCCATCATCGCTATTTTCATTCTGGTGATTGCCTGTATTAACTTCATGAATTTGTCAACCGCTAAGGCTTCCCGGAGATTAAAAGAAATAGGAGTGAAAAAAGCCATTGGTGCCAACCGGAAAACCCTATTCATGCAGTATCTGGGTGAATCCATGCTGCTTACCTGCCTGTCGTTGATACTGGCCCTCATCCTGGTTTTACTTGTTCTTCCCCAGTTCAACCACATTACCGGAAAGCAACTGGCATTTCATTTTGACCGAGATCTAATCTTGTCAGTGGTCGGTATTACCCTTCTTACCGGCTTCATCGCGGGCAGTTATCCGGCGGTTTATCTTTCCGGTTTCAATCCGGTAGCTATATTAAAAGGAGGAGGTTCTCTGGGTAGAAGCAGAAGTTCAGTTGGTGAGCTTTGGGCAAGAAAAGGATTGGTAGTTTTTCAGTTTACCCTATCGATCTTGTTGATTGTATCAGTGCTGGTGGTTTACCAGCAGATGAAATTTATACAGTCTAAAAATCTGGGATTCAACCGGGACAGTGTGATTACTTTTACAGCAGAAGGAAAGGTTGCTGAGGAGCCGGAAACTTTTCTGTCGGAGATCAGTCAACTACCGGGAGTGGTGAATGCTTCTTATTTGGATGGCGACTTTATCAGCATCCATAACTTTTTAAGAGGTTTGGAGTGGGAAGGTAAGACTCCGGGTGATGTGACCGATTTCTATATGCTAAGAACGGGCTATGATTTGGTGGAAACACTGAATATGGAGTTAACCGAAGGGCGTGCCTTCTCCCGGGATTTCAGTGCCGAAAGTTCAAATGTGATTTTCAACGAAGCTGCTATCGAGAGTATGGGGCTTACCAATCCGGTAGGGCAAACTGTGAGAGTGCGGGGAGAGGAAAAACAGATTATTGGAGTGGTGAAAAACTTCCATTTTGAATCGCTCTACGAAAGCGTGCATCCTTTCTATTTTACCTTATCGGACCGGGCCGAAAACATAGTGGTGAAAATCAACACCGGAACCGCCCCGGAAACACTGGCCCAACTGGGAGAATTCTATCAGGAATTTAATCAGGGTGTTCCTTTTGATTATCGGTTTCTGGATGAAGATTATCAAAAGCTCTATGCCTCAGAAAACCGGGTGTCAATTCTATCAAGTTACTTTGCTGGGTTTGCCATTCTGATTTCCTGTCTGGGACTGTTTGGCTTGGTTGCCTTCACTGCTGAAAGAAGATTGAAAGAAATCGGTATCCGTAAAATTTTGGGTTCCAGCAACTTTGGTATTGTACGTCTTTTATCGGACGATTTCACCAAGATGGTGCTGATCGCCATAGGCGTTGCCTTACCCATCAGCTACTTCATTGCCCGGGACTGGCTGGCTGATTTTGCCTATAAAATTGATCTGGTCTGGTGGTACTTCGCCGGAGCCGGACTGGCCGCTTTACTGATCGCTTGGTTCACCGTGGGCCTGCAAACCGTTAAAGCCGCCCGGATCAGCCCCACCCAATGCCTGAAAGATGAATAAACAACTTCAAAAAACCGACTATTGAATTTAGAGAAACCCATACCACCCGAACTAGCCCAGCACTTCCGGTACTGGTTTCTCAAACCAGACCCCAGAGGAGATACGAGACTTATAAAAAAGTAGTATACTGTCCAATAACGTACAGAAGTGTTCTTAACCGAACATAATGGAAAGCGACAACATTGCCTGGTGTGCAGATTTTTACGGTGGCATACTTTTTTCAATAAAAGTAAGTGGCCACCAACCTACTACTAGCGCTATGTTTAAAAACTACCTTATTATCGCTTTCCGAAACCTGGCAAAGCACAAAGTCTACTCGTTAATCAATATTCTGGGGCTGGCGATCGGCATGGCAGCCTGTCTGGTCATTTTCCTTTTTATCAGCGATGAGCTTAGCTTCGACGGCTTTCATCAAAAGAAAGCTCAGATATACCGACTGGATGAAGTGCAATCTTTTGAGGGAATGAGCCCGCAGAATGTGGCTTTGTCTATGCCAGGTATGGGGCCCAACCTGCTGAATGAGATGCCGGAGATTGCTGATTTTACCCGGTTCTGGAATTGGGATAATATGCTCTATCAGCAGGAAGAGCGGGAATTGCTGGTGCAGCGAACGGCGGTGGTAGATTCAACCTTTCTTCAGATTTTCGACTTTTCATTGATTCAGGGCGATCGCCAGACTGCTTTAGCTGAGCCTTATAGCGTGCTTATGACTGAGGAAACCGCGTTGAAATTCTTCGGCCGAACCGATGTGCTGAGCGAGCAATTGGTGATTAATGACCAAAACTTTAAGGTGACTGGTATATTGCAAGACGTACCAGAAAGCTCTCATCTACAATTTGATGCATTGATCTCCATCAATACCGTAACCCGGGAAAACCCTGAGTTTAACGACCGTTGGGGTTCTAATTTTATGGTCACCTATCTGCTATTAGAGCCTCAGGCGGATGTTGAGCAGCTGGAAAGTAAGTTTCCGCAGTTTTTGATAGATCATATGGGAGAAGATGCTATCGAAGCGTATACGCTGTTTCTTCAGCCCCTTTCAGACGTGCACCTGGGCTCTATGAATATTGAGCACGATTATCAGAATTACCGGAAGTTTGACCGAACATACATCAAGGTCTTTTCTATACTGGCCTTTTTTGTGTTAGTAATCGCCAGCATTAACTTCATGAATCTATCCGTGGCCCGCTCGGCAACCCGGGCTCGCGAGGTTGGAATCCGGAAAGCGATTGGTGCCTTAAGAAAGCAGCTCATCCGGCAGTTTTTAGGTGAATCAGTCTTGCTGACCTTTATTGCTCTCATATTAGCGTTAGTGATTGCTGCTTCGTTTATTCCCTATCTTAATTCATTAACCAATCGGTCCTTATCGCTGCTCACAGTGGCCGAACACGGTGGAATGGTGGTTGCTATCCTTGGGGTGGCTTGTATCGTAGGAGTTCTTTCCGGTGCTTATCCAGCTTTTTTCCTGTCATCCTATCAGGCGGCTAAAGTATTAAAAGGGCGCATTGAAAGCCTGAGCCGAAAGTCGTTTTTGCGAAATGGCCTGGTGGTTGTACAATTCTCCATTGCCATTGCGCTGATTGTGGGCACGGTGCTGGCTGTTCAGCAGCTTCAGTTTATGAAAAGCAAAGATATTGGGTTTGATAAGGAACAGATGATGTTGATTCCCCTTAGTAGGGAAGCCAATGAGAAATATGAAACGCTGAAAAGCGAGTTAATTAACCGTAATGGCGTAAAGGGAGTGACCGCATCTGGCCAGCGTATGGGAAATAACCTCCATCAGACCGGAGCCAAAATGAAAACCGATACCGTGATGCGACAGCTTACCGTCTCGCAGGTAAATGTAGATCATGATTTTCTTCAGGTCTACAATATTCCGGTGAAAGAAGGGCGCGCTTTCTCCAAAGATCATTCTACCGATGCCGGGTTTGGCTTTATCATTAATCAGTCGCTGGCTGATGAGCTTGGGCTGGAAGACCCGGTAGGGGCCCGCTTCGGTTTTGGCTGGTATAATGACGATACGCTGGGCACCATCGTCGGGGTAACCGGTGACTTTAATTTTAATTCCCTGCATCATTCGGTCAATACTTTGTGTCTGCATGTTCATCCGGAGTGGGGGTACAGTGAGCTTTCCGTGAAGATCAACCCCGACCACATGGATCAGACCATTGGTGAGGTGGAAGACGTGTGGAACAGCTTGGTCAGTGACCGACCCTTTGAGTACTCATTTCTGGATGAGCACTTTGAGTCGCTGTACCGTTCTGATGAGCAGATGAGCAGCATTGTATCGATCATAGCGGGTTTGGCAATCATTATTGCCTGTTTGGGTTTGTTTGGTCTGGCCTCGATTACTACTGAACAGCGTACCAAGGAGATTGGCATTCGAAAGGTACTAGGGGCATCCTTGTCGCAACTACTATTGGTATTGTCACGGAATTTTGCTGTGCTGGTTATGCTGGCTTTCCTTATAGCGGTACCGATAAGCTACTTTCTGGTACGAGAATGGCTGGATGGTTTTGCTTTCAGAATATCTATTGGAGTCTGGGTGTTTCTATTTGCCGGGGTAATTTCCTTTTTAGTAGCCATGACAACTATTAGCTTCCAAACGGCTAGGGCGGCTCTAGCCAATCCGGTAGAAAGCTTGCGGAGCGAATGATTAATGACTGATGATTGGTGGTTAAGGTAACAATTAATAATTTGTCATCAGTCATCAGTCATCAGTCATCAGTCATCAGTCATCAGTCATCAAAATTTGTTGATTTACTTAACAAAAGTAAAAATAATATATTATATTCATATTTGTTAAGTAAATAACCTGATGATGAAAGAACAATCTCTGGGTGAATTTGAAGAACTGGTACTGCTGATGGTAGCGGCACTGCATGATGAAGCTTATGGAGTAGCAATACTAGAAGGATTAGAAGAGAAAATGGACAAAAGCTTGAATATCAGTGCTATTCACGTAGCACTGAAGCGGATGGAGGATAAGGGCTTTGTCAAGTCTCGCTTTGGTGGAATAACCCAGGAACGGGGAGGGCGGCGGAAAAAGTTCTACGTGGTTACCGCCCTTGGCAAACGCCTGCTTGATCAGCAATACGCGCTGCGCACCAGTATCTATCAGCAAATTCCGAAAATATCCTTCGGCTGATGAATCCGCTACCACCTAAAAAAGCACTACACTTCCTGCGCTGGTTCTGCCGGGAAGATTATCTTGAAGAGATAGAAGGCAATCTGTTGGAAATTTATGAGCAACAGCATCGAGAATCCCCTGCCAAAGCCAAACGGCAGTTTACTTGGAATGTGTTAAGGCACTTCCGACTGGCTTTTATAAAATCATTCTCGTTTCATTCACAAACCTCATCGGGTATGCTCCACAACTATTTTAAAATTGCTTGGCGTAGTATGCTGAAGCAGAAATTATACGCTACTGTTAATATCAGCGGACTGTCGGTGGGGTTAAGCTGCTTTTTATTGATCTTTCTCTATGTACAGCACGAACTTTCCTACGACCGCTTCTTCTCAAATGCTGATCGTATTTATCGAGTATACCAAAGACAGGCAGGTAATGAGTACATGGGTTCGGATTACTTTGGGGTCACTCCGGCCGGTCTGGCCCGCGCATTGGAAGATGAAGTTCCGGAAGTAGTCCAGGCCACAACCCTAGAGGGGCACAGTGCTTTGCTTGGAGAAGAAGATAACTACTACTTTGAGCGGGGATTGCTCACCGATACTCATTTCTTTGAAGTTCTTCCGTATGAGCTGGTGGAAGGAAATCCTCAGACCGCCCTAAGCGATCCCCAGAATATCATACTGACCGAATCGCTGGCTCGAAAGATTTTTGGAAGTACGGATGCCATCGGAAAACAACTCACCGTCAATAAGGAGCAATTGTACGCTTCTGCCGACAGGATGGGTCAATACTTAACTGTAACCGGCATCGTGGCCGATCCGCCGACCAATTCCACGATACAATTTACCTACTTAGCGTCGATTCAGTCAAACTCCCGGTACGTAAAAGAAAGGGAGATGACATCCTGGGACTCGAACAACTATTACACCTTCTTCACTTTGGCGGATAACGCCACCCCCCAGGGGCTGGATGAAAAATTGTCCGACATCCACCAAAAGTATGTCGATTACGGTGAGAATTTTCCTTTCGAGGGGAGCTACCACTCGCAATCGCTGAACGAACTGCATCTGGAAACCCGACCGAACTTTGATATAGGCACTAAAGGGAATACCCGCTACATACAGTTGTTTTCCCTTATTGCCGGGATGGTACTGCTGCTGGCCTGTATCAACTACGTCAATCTGGCCCTGGCACGATCTATCAAACGGGCTGCTGAAGTGGGGCTCCGAAAAGTAGTGGGGGCTCGACGTATTCAACTTATCAGTCAGTTTATCGGTGAATCAGTATTCATCGCGGGTATAGCGTTGGGGCTGGCGTTAGTACTTTGCCACCTGTTGCTACCGGTCTTCAATCGTTTTTTTGAACGCACGCTGGAGCTGAATCTGCTGGCGAATACCTGGCTTCTACCCAGCCTGGTAGGATTGGTGGTAGTGGTAGGTGTTCTATCGGGTGCTTATCCGGCGTTTCGGATGGCCTCCCTACGGCCGGTACAGGTACTGAAAGGGTCAGTCAGTCGGAAGTCCTCCAAAATATCTTTCCAACACTGGCTGATGATTGGACAGTATACGGTGTCCATTGTCTTGATTATCGGTAGTATTGTTATTTACCGCCAGTTTCAATTTATCCGAAACAAAGAACTGGGGTTCGACAAGGATTATATAGTCACCATCCCGGTACAGAATGCCTCGTTGAGTAACCAGTACGAAAACCTGAAGCAGGAGTGGCTGGCATACCCCAAAGTAGTATCAGCAACCGGTTCTTCAAGTCTACCGACCAATATCAGTTCCCAGACCATTCTCACCGATGATGCCATTACAGATGAGGAATTAATTATTTATCAGTCATGGGTGGATTATGACTACTTAAAGGTGTTCGGTATGGAGCTCGTTGCCGGCCGTATCTTTTCTCGGGATTATCCAACCGATGCCGAGGAAGCCTGTATTTTCAACGAAGCCGCAGTCCGAGCATTGGGATGGACACCCGAGGAAGCTATCGGTAAGCAATTTGTTCGCGATAGTGTGGAAACCATTATCGGAGTAGTGAAGGATTTTCATATGCATTCCCTGCACTCCTCTATTGCGCCTCTTATGCTGCAATTAAGAACCGGCTTTTCTTCTTACTTCTCCATAAAGGTGCGCCCCGAGAATCTGAGTGAAACGCTGAGCTTTGTTGAGGCCAGTATAAAACCTCATACTCCTTTTCCCTATGAGTATCAGTTTCTGGACGAGCGGTTTGACCAACTGTACCAGTCGGACCAGCGATTGGGTGAAATATTTGGGTTTTTTACGGTGCTATCCATTCTGGTTGCCTCGTTGGGCCTGTTCGGGATGGCGGCCTTCACCGCCGGGCAGCGCACCAAAGAAATTGGTATTCGTAAGGTATTGGGGGCTTCAGTAGGGAGTATTATACAATTGCTGTCTCAGGATTTTATAAAGCTGGTCTTCGTGGGTTTTGTGGTGGCGGTGCCCCTGGCCTGGTATGTCATGCAACAATGGCTGGCTGACTTTGCCTACCGCGTTGAACTTAGCTGGTGGATATTCGGCTTGGCCGGGTTACTGGCCCTGCTGGTAGCAATCGTGACGGTCAGTTCTCAATCCTATAAAGCCGCACTATCGAATCCGGTTGACTCCCTGCGTAATGAATGATTATCCTACGCCACCAAAAAATGCATTACACTTCCTGCGCTGGTTCTGCCGGGATGAATATATCGAGGAGATTGAGGGAAATTTGGTTGAGCTTTTTGAAAAAGAACATCAATATTCACCACAAAAAGCTAATAGGACCTTCACCTTAAACGTACTCCGGCATTTTCGGCCGATGTTCATACGTTCTTTCCAATTTGATAATACATTAACCCAACCCGTAATGATAAAACATAACCTTCTTCTTGCCCTCCGAAACTTTCAGCGCTATAAAAGCTCATTCTTCATTAACCTGATTGGCCTATCCACTGGTTTGGCTTGTGTCTTATTTATTTATCTGTGGGTCACTGATGAGTTGAGCGTAGATAAGTTTCATGAACAGGACAGCCAGCTTTACCAGATTATGGAAAATGTTGATCAGGCTGGTGGAATGATTACCCGACAAACCACTTCCGGACCTACTGCCCAAGCGCTGGTTAGCGAAATGCCGGAAGTAGAAAATGCGGTCACCACCACCTCGGACCATGTCATGAGCTTTATGCTTTCCGTAGGTGATGAGGATATTGAAGCTGATGGGTTTTATGCGAGTATGGATTTCTTTCAGGTGTTCTCTTATGATCTGGTACAAGGTGACAAAGCGCAGGTGTTATCCGATAAAAAAAGTATTGTAATCTCGGAAGCATTGGCCAGAAGCTTATTTGGGACAGCCGAAAATGTGGTGGGTAATATTATTGAGGTGCAGCATGAAAAAGAATACCAGGTTTCCGGAGTTTTTGAGAATGTACCGGCTCGCTCATCAGTCCAATTCGATTTTGTATTAACTTTTGAAGGCTTTTGGGACGAGAACGAGTGGGTGACTAACTGGTTTAATACGGCCCCTCAAACCTATGTTTTATTTAAAGAAGGAACAGATATAGCCCAATTCAACCAGAAAATTGCTGATCTGGTAAGAATTAAAACGGATGGGCAGGCTGATCATCGTACGCCGTTTGCTACTAAATACTCTAATGCCTATTTATATAATCAATATGAAAATGGCGTGCAGTCGGGCGGGCGTATTGAATATGTACAATTATTTTCAATAATCGCATTGTTTATTCTGCTCATCGCCTGCATCAATTTTATGAATTTATCTACGGCTCGAGCTTCCCGGCGTATGAAGGAGGTGGGGGTCAAGAAGGCAATTGGCGCGCGACGGACTACACTTATTTTCCAGTATCTGGGAGAATCGCTGTTGCTGGTTTTTCTTTCACTGTTGCTGGCATTGCTTCTGGTTGGCGTATTTCTTCCCCAGTTCAATGATATTACCGAAAAGCAACTTACGCTTACCCTGGATATTACTTTTTCCCTTTCCCTCTTAGGAATTGTTTTGCTCACTGGATTGGTTGCTGGAAGCTACCCGGCCCTCTATCTATCCGGATTCAACCCGGCCAAAGTGTTAAAAGGGAAGTTAAATAACCTGGCGGGTGAGGTTTGGATACGGAAAGGATTGGTGGTTTTTCAGTTTACCTTATCGGTTATTCTAATCGTATCCGTTTGGGTCGTTTATAAGCAGATAGAGTACGTTCAAAATCAGAGTTTGGGATACGAAAAAGATAACATTCTACTGCTTAATCGGGAGGGGCCATTACGTGATGCGGAGAAGTTAAACACGTTTCTGGAAGAAGCTAGGCGTATTCCGGGAGTATTGGATGCTTCAAGCAGTGAGCATGACATGACCGGGCACAATGGGGGAACCTACGGTGTGGTCTGGCCCGGGAAAGACCCGGAAGACAGAACTGAGTTTGAGCGAGTAGCCGTCGGTTACGATATGATTGAAATGTTGGGAATTGAGATGCAGGCAGGTCGCAGCTTTTCCGAAGAGTTTAGTTCAGAAAACGCAAAAATTATCTTCAACGAAGCTGCTATTGAATTTATGGGCCTTACTGATCCCATTGGTAAAGTTGTGCAGTTATGGGGAGAGGATAAAGAAATTATTGGTGTAGCAAAAGATTTTCATTTTGATTCTTTTCGGGAAGAGGTAAAGCCCTTGTTCTTTCGTTTTTCGCCCGAGTCAACCAATTATATCATGGCTAAGGTTGAGGCCGGGAGAGAACGAGAAGCCATTGAGAGCCTTCAGCGGCTATTTAATGATTTCAATGTAGGTTTTACGTTTAATTACCGCTTTCTGGATGAAGATTACCAGGCACTGTATGTGGCTGAACAGCGCGTGTCTACTTTGTCAAAATATTTTGCCGGTATTGCCATTCTTATCTCCTGCTTAGGTCTATTTGGTCTGGCTTCTTTTATGGCAGAAAGGAGACTGAAGGAGATAGGTATTCGCAAAGTGCTGGGTTCCAGCAGCATCAATATTGTGTATTTATTATCAGCAGGCTTCACTAAAATGGTACTGATAGCCATATTCATTGCATTACCAATTAGCTATTTTATTACTCAGCAGTGGTTACAGGGTTTTGCTTTCAGCATTGATCTGGAATGGTGGTACTTCGCCGGTGCAGGAGTGGTTGCATTGGTTATTGCCTGGTTTACTGTGGGGGTGCAGACAATTAAAGCTGCCAACGTGAATCCCGTTCAGTGCCTAAAGGATGAATAGAGCAGGTTAACACTAGCTAGACAACGATGATAGGCAGAAAGTAAGTGTATTTATTTGCTTACAATTGCCCGGATTTGCTGAGCCAGCCACTCCGGGTCTTCTAATGGAATTAAATGTCCTATCTGATCAGTACTGATAAGTTTGGCCTGGGGGAGTAATCCGATAACATCACTTAGAATGGATTTATAGGGAATAGCCGGGTCATCTTTAGAGGCAATAACGCTAACGGGCACCTTCACTTTCGGTAAATGCCCTTCAATAGAATGGTTCATCCCATCCTGCAACCACCATATCCAGGTCGGATGATCAATGATTAATTGAGTATAGGTAGCTAGCTTCTTTTTTTCTTCGGATAAAGATTTGATAGAGGCTTGTTTTACTGTTTTTTCTGCTTCTTGTAGATTAGGATGTTGTAGCATTCGCTCTTTCTCCTCCTCTGGCATGGGTTCGGTGGTGGGAGGGGAAGGGGCTACTAAAATCACTTGCTCAGTATTGAGTTCAGGATGTTGAGCGGCTACTTCCAGTGATAGCTTTCCGCTCATGGAGTGGCCTATCAGGGTGCAGGAATCAACATCATGTTCCAGAAGCGTCTTAGCAATCCATTGGGCAAAATGGTCAATTGTTGGTTGTTGGAGGGGCGGTGTATCACCGAAGCCGGGCAAATTCAACGCAATGCACTGATAGTCGTTACAGAGGTGCTCAATTGTCCATTGCCAACTACTAGCGGCTCCACCAAAATAATGTAGAAAAACCAAGGTCTTTCCCTGCTGGCCCCATTTTATGAAGCTATCAGATTCCTGTTCCATAATCAAGTTGTGTATAGAAAAAACCAGAGCGCATAAGAAAACCTTTACGCTCTGGTGTATGATGGTATATTATCCGAAAGCAGTTTCTACTGCTCCACCATCTACCCGGTAATTACTTCCATTTACGTAGCTAGAAAGCTCCGAGCATAAAAACGCGATAACTGAAGCCACTTCTTTGGGTTGACCTCGTCGCTTCACCGCAATATGAGGTCGCTTATTATCTAAAAACCACTGAACGGCTTCATCAACGGAGGAGCCTCGCTCTTTAGCCAGTTCTTCCATCATTGCATCGGTCATTGGTGTTTCGATGTAAGCCGGTGAGACACAGTTAATCAGTAAACCATCTTTAGAGTATGCCCGAGATAGGCATTTGGTAAGGTTAATCACCCCTGCTTTACAGGCGTTGTAAGGACTTTCTTCTTCATAAGGTTGCAGGGCGTTTTCTGATGAAATGGTCACGATACGGCCCCAGCCTTTAGAAAGCATATGTGGTATAAAAGCCCGGCACATGCGTACGGTACCCATTAAATCAATATCAATAGTTTTCTGCCAGTCTTCATCGGTAAGCTCCAGAAAATCACCAGCAGCACCACGGGCACCGGCTGTCTGAACCAAAATATCAGCTCCACCAAACTTCGTTTTTACCTCATTAGCTAACTGCTTTACCTCTTCATCATTAGTCAGATCAGCTTTAAAGGTCAGAACGTGTTCAGCATTGGTTTCACTTTTTATTTCAATTGCAGCCTCTTCTAAAGAATCAGAGTCTATATCAGACAATATTACTGTGACCCCTTCGCTAGCCAGAATTTTAGCAGTTTCTTTTCCTATTCCGGAATCTGCGCCAGTGATAACAGCCGTTTTTCCTTCTATTTGTAAGTTCATAAAAAAATAAAGTTTATAGTAAAAAAATTACTCACAGCCTTTTAACTGCCTAGCAAGTTGTTGTGTTTTGGCGCAGAAAAAATTAAACAAAAATAGTTTGCAGAAGAAAGTAACATCGGTTACTCGCAAGAGGATGTAAAATGCTGAAACAGCGTAGATGCAGTGCTTTTTAATACCTTGAGATGTATTAAACTTCAGCGAGATTAATGCCCATCATTCAGAAAAAAAATTATTGATAAGCTATTTAGCCGCCACTGAGCGGATATCTACTGTTCGCTCATGGCCGAAAAAGTCGCCTATAATGACCTCATTAGCATCATCTGGAATAGAAAAGCTTCGGCCGGACTGGGAAATGTACGATGAGCCATAATAAAACTCTCTTTTCTCGGTTTTCCCATCCGCATAACGAATCAGTGCGTAGGCGTCTTCCGGTTCGAGAAGTAAGTGGGTAAGAAGTACTGAATTGGTACGTTGATAAGCCGCTAGAGAATCATTATTGCTACTGATAATCCACGCAGGTTGCCCGGAAGCTTGCCGTAACTCAATAATTGCTTTGGCGTCACTGTCTACAAAGAAGCCACTTTCCTGCAATGTCAACGGGTGAGTAGGTCCGTCTTCCGTGCCCAGTAATACAGTGCCGATAGATGCATCGTACCAGCCGTGTTGAGTATCGGGAGCATAAGAGTTTCCAACCAGAAGAGCATCGGGGCGACCGTCCAGGTTTATATCTTCCACCAGGATTCCCTGTACCGGTGCGAATTGAGCTTCGGTGGGCAGGGGGGTAATCGTGAACGATCCATCTCCCTGGTTTTGCAGGTAACTGCTGCTCATCCACTCACTTTTAAGAATATAAGCTCCCGAGAGTTCATCAGACGTAAGCAACTCATGGAAAGATGTCTGGGCATAGCTTTCGTAGGTCGGAAAGCGCCTGCGCATTCCCACCAACTGGTCAATCATCTGGCTACGGGAGTGAGCCGGATATTCAGTACCTTGAATGTAGTAGCACAAAATAGGATCGATACTTCCGTTGGTATCATAGTCTTTAGCATATACGCAAATGGGCTCTTCCTGCGAAGCTTTATACTTGGTATTTAACCCCACATTCCCGGCCAGGTAATCCATGTCGCCATCCTGGTCGAAGTCTCCGGCCGCCAGACTGTTCCACCATCCTGAGGTATTGGGCAATCCCATCTCTTTGCTTACATTGGTGAAGGTTCCTTGTTGATTTTGCAGAAAAGTGATAGGCATCCATTCTCCGGCAATGAGAAGGTCTACTTGCTGATCATTATTGAAATCAGTCCAAAGGGCAGAAGTAACCATACCTATCTCCTGCAAGCTAGGAGCAATGGTAGCGGTAACATCCATGAATGTTCCGTTATTATTTTGCAGTATATAGCTTGAAACGGGTAGGGGATACCTATGTGGCTTTATTCGCCCACCCACAAACAAATCAAGGTCGCCATCCTGATCGTAGTCAGCCGCAGTTACACAGGATCCACTACTGTATATTTGAGGTAGTGCGGTAGTGTTACGGCTGAAATGCCCTTTTCCATCGTTGAGGTAGAGCCGGTCCGCAAATGCTTCATGTCCTTCAGCAAACTCGTTACTTCCACTGACGACGTACAAATCCAGGTCACTGTCCTGATCGGCATCAAATAGCAATGTTCCGATATCCTCGCTCTGTTCATCCTGAGCTAAGAGCTGCTGAGTGAAGGTGCCATCGGCTTGCTGAAGAA
This sequence comes from Roseihalotalea indica, assembly GCF_022458895.1. Next base: position 425,068 of record NZ_JAINFL010000006.1, read on the forward strand.
AAAAAACGCCAGATTCACCCTTTGCTCCACCAACAAAAAAGTCATCCCGCCCATCACCATTTATATCTCCAGCAGCCATTCCCGGCCCTTCCTGCGAATATTTTCGGTGTAGCAGGGTCTGATAGTTAAAGTCAATAAAGTCACTGTCTTCATGTTTCCAGGTTAGATTCAATTGGTTAGCAACCGCTTTCAATAGTGGCTGACCTGGATTAGCTTGGGGGTTAGGTTTCGCCTTAGTAGCTTGCTCATAATCAAGCGTGAGCACCTGGTCTGCCGTTATATTGGTGAGAAGCTGGGTTCGTCCGTCAGGCCACTGTATGCGTACAGAATCAATCGTGCTATGGGGGCCTAATCCGAAATGAGCGGTTGTTTCAACTGTTGACTTATAGCCTCGGTAGGGAGATTGATAATGATATTGTTTTTGATCTTGATAGTAGAGTGTAACCGCTGCCTGATACCCTTTAGGATTAGAAGGAGGACCTACCAATTGAATTCGTAAATAATGGTGATTATCATCATGCGGCGCAAGGTTCTCATAGATAAAAGCCGTCTCATTGATGTTATTCATGACCAGGTCTAGGTCGCCATCCTGATCAAGATCAGCAAAGGCGGTTCCGTTAGTGAACGAAGAGGCATTGATACCCCACTCTTCTGATTTATCAGTAAAAATAAGGCCTTCCCCCGATATAGCCCCATTATTCTTAAAGGCATAGTTATGGATTTTAGCCTCCTTCAGCATTTTAGCAAGCTCAATAGATTTCTCCCGCTTGATCTCATTGGTGCCAAATTGAGCAGCGGCGCTTTTGTACGAGATATAATCTAAATCAGTGACATCTTTCACATAGCCATTGGTAATAAGCAGGTCTCGGTAACCATCATTATCATAGTCAGCGAAAAGCGCACTCCAGCTCCAGTCAGTATTATAAACACCAGCCAGCTGTCCGATTTCGCTGAAAGAGGGAGTGCCATCGGGAGCAAATCCATTGTGAAGCTGTAGTGTATTACGAACATACTGGGGGGTATAACCGAAGTCACGGCTAAGTTGAAATCGGTCGTAGTTGGGTTTTCCCATCATGGTTTTCTGCCGATAGTTATCTTCGGGTAACATATCCAGCACTACAATATCCACCAGACCATCGTTGTTAAAATCAGCCAGATCAGTACCCATGCCGTTATGGGTTTGGTGTTTAAGGTAAGCACCGGCTTTGTCGGTGAAGGTACCATCACCATTATTCATCCATAAAAGATCATTCGTGATAAAGTCATTAGCCGCGTACACATCCGGGTATCCATCCTGATTAAGGTCGCTGATACCGATTCCAAGCCCATATCCTTCGGTCATGATGCCGGCTTCCTGAGTAACATTTGTGAATATAAGTTTGCCGCCAGCATTGCCCGGAGAATCGTTTCGGTATAACCGGTCGGTAGTTATTGATTCTCCGTGTGTTTTCTTGGGGCGCAGTTGGTTTTCGTTAAAATCATCAATTCCATTGGTAAGCAGGTACATATCCAGATCGCCGTCCAGATCATAATCGAAGAAAGCCGCCTGGGTAGAGTACCCGTCATCATCCACGCCATATTCCTTTGCCATATCTTTAAAAGTAGGAACTCCATTGCTATTAAGTCCCTGATTAATAAAAAAGTAATTATGACTAAGGGAGTCGGCAAATTTGCTGGCTACACATACATAAATATCCAACCAGGAGTCCTGATTGATATCTACCATAGCGACGCCAGTAGCCCAGCGGTCGGTACCGATTCTTGCTTCTGTGGTAATGTCTTTGAATTGAAAATCGCCCTGATTGAGGTATAGTTGACTGGAAACCTGGTTGCCGGCAAAGAAGATGTCATCAAGCCCATCATTGTTAATGTCACCCACTCCAACCCCACTGCCATTATAGATATACGTGTAGTCGATGACATTAAGAGAATCATTTTCAACGATCTGGTTGGCGAAATGAACCCCCGTATGATCAGGATCGCGGCGTTGAAAAAGAGTATCACCCGAATGTTGGCAGGCTTGGCTGACTCCCAGCAGTATTCCCGTGATCAGCCACAATCTTGGTCGTAAAAACATCAGCCAGGTTGTTATGTGGTGCTTTCAACACGGAAAGTACGAAAAATAGTTCTATTGCCCTTCTTCAAAGAAAAAGGATACTAAAAAAAATTCAGGGAGCTTTTTTATCTGGAATTGTAAGAGTGGACTTTGCAGGATAAAAGATTCGTGATGAGTGGATAGGTAATAGTTTATAGAAGAGATCCTATCTGTCTTAAGAATTGTCAATTGCTTTTAGCTCTTTAATAGCGGCATCAACAATCTTTTCTACAGCCAGAACCATAGAGGATAGTTCGGACAGGTGTTTTTCCTCTTTACAAGAAATCTCTATAAACCTTACGTTTTCCAGAGTTTCATGTAACCCCATAAATTGCATAGAGGGCTTTAGCTGATGTGCTGCCTTGCTGGCATCCAGCCAACGAGCTTCTGCTATAAATTGCTTCAAATTGCCTAAAGATGGAGGTACATCTTCTATAAAACCTTTAATCATGGTATCCATAAACTCTTGGTCACCATCGCATATTGAGGTTAGGAAATCAAGATCCAACACTGATTTCGAGTCCGAGGAATGAGGGGAGCTAACTTCACGATTCATATTTTCAATCTCTTTTGAGTTTGCAATTGATTGTATATTTTTCTGGTCAGGTAAACACTCAGAAAGGATCTCATAAAGTTGTTCAGGTTCAAAAGGCTTCACAATATAATGATCCATGCCCATTTCCAGACATCGTTCGCGGTCACCCAGAATGGCATTAGCGGTAAGAGCAATAACCGGTATTTTCGACTTTGGGGGAGAGAATTTAGCGCGGAGCGTCTGAGTAGTTTCAAAACCATCCATAACTGGCATTTGAACATCCATTAAGATAGCATCATACGTATTTTTGCGAATCTTCTCCAGAGCAATCAGGCCATTTTCAGCATGATCTACCTGGCATTTTAATTTCTTGAGTATATTTTTAGCATAGATGCTATTAATGTTATTGTCTTCTACTAGCAGAATACGTATACCAGCCAGTGCCTTAAATCTGATAGTATGGTCTTCTTTTTGTCTTTTTAGATGGTGGGGTTTTAGGTCTATTTTCTGACTCAGGGGATAGGGGATGCTTACAAGAAAAGTGGTTCCTGTTTCTAGTTTGCTTTGTACCTTAATGGTGCCGCCTTGTAATTCGGTAAGTTGTTTACAGATAGCTAACCCCAAGCCGGTACCTCCAAATTGTCTAGAAGTACTTTCTTCGGCTTGCTGAAAGCTATCGAAGATAACAGATAGCTTTTCCTTTGCTATTCCAATGCCAGTATCGCTCACCGAATAATCAATCCAGACTTCATTAGCAGATTTCTGGCGAACATTTGCTGAAACTGTGATTTCACCTTCATAAGTGAATTTTAGAGCATTGCCAATCAGGTTGAGCAGAATCTGGTTTAGTCGGAGTGGATCGCCCACCACAATAGTTTCCGCATCTGTACCCAGCGTATGACGTAAAACAAGCCCTTTCTCTTCTGCCTGAAGACGAAATGAATTAATGGCTGACTGGATCTGATAGTCGGGGCGGAAACTGATACGTTCCATGGTCAGCTTCCCAGATTCTATTGCCGAAATATCCAGAATATCGTCGATAATTGCCCGTAAGTTGCGGGTGGCTTCATTAACTGAGGTAAGGTACTTTTTCTGCTCGGCAGAAAGCGGAGTATCAAGCATGAGGTTCAGCATGCCGGTAATTCCGTTAACGGGAGTGCGTATTTCATGGCTCATATTTGCCAAGAATTGCTCTTTAGCCTTTTTGGCCTTAAGTAGTTCCTCAGCATCCTGCTTTCGCTGAGTAATATCTACTTTTATTGTTAAGAAACCCTGCTCTACGGTCTCATCCGAAAAAGCTTTATGCGTGGTTTCAAACCATTGCTCGTTTCCATCCGAATCAGTGAAAGTTTCTTCTTTAGTTATAGATTTATCTGGAGTAATAAGTTCAAAAGCCGATAAATCTTGCAAGGTAGAAAGGTGGTTGCCACTAGCATGAAGAGCATTGAAATGATTTTGAAAGTAGTGGTTTCCATCTCTCGAGGTTACGGTTATTGATAGTGGTAGTTCGTCCAGTATTTTCTTAAAAAATTGTTGTTCGCGCTTGCGGGCACTAATGTCACGAATTACAGAAATAATATATCCGGTTCCATTCATCCGGAAATAGCGGACGCTGGACTCAATACGAAAGCGGCTTCCATCGGGGCGAGTGGATTGGCTTTCTCGGAGAATGAACCCTTTCTTTTTTACTTCATCTACAAAATGTTCCCAAGCATTGTCTTGCTGAAAATCAGGTTCAATATTTTGTATTTTTTGATGAAGCAGTTCTTTTTTGCTTAAGCCAATCTGTTGGCAGGCCCGCTGATTTATGTATATTAATTCGCCAGCTTTATTGGTTACCTGAACAGCATCATTCAACTGGTCAAGGATATACTCAAGGAAGGCTTTTTCGTTAAGCTGACTCATAGGCTTCACTATTCACTTCCCGGCTGGTTGATTCTTCAATCTCTTTCAAATAGCGATAAATGGTAGACTTCCCGATATCTAATTTTTTTGCTACCAGAAGTACATTATTGTCGTACTTTTTGAGAAAATGAAGTATAATGCGGAAAGTGTATTCACGTAGCGTTAGCTCTTCCATAATGAAGTTTTCTTCCTTCATTATACTATTAAAGTGAATATCGTCTGGTTCAATCTGCTGTTCTTCCGCCATTACGGCTGCCAGCTCAATAATTGATTTTAGCTCCCGTACATTTCCCGGGAAATGATATTTAAGTAGCTTTTCCTGGGCAGCTTTGCTGAAAACTACACCAGGCATATTGTTTTCCTTACAGAACTGGCTGAGCAGAAACTTAGCGAGTAATATAATATCATTACCTCTTTCCCTTAAAGGGGGGAGTTGGATGGGTAGACCAAGAAGACGATAGTATAAGTCTTCCCGAAAATTTCCTCGCTTTACTTCTTCAGTCAGGTCACGGTGGGTGGCAACCAGCACGCGTACATCCAGCTTGGTAACCTGGTTACCTCCGATACGAATGACCTCTCGTTCTTGTAATACCCGTAAAAGCTTAGCCTGTAGGTTAGGCTCCATTTCACCAATCTCATCCAGGAAAATAGTGCCTCCTTGGGCTTCCTCAAATTTACCAATGCGGCGAGCAGCTGCCCCGGTAAACGCACCTTTCTCATAGCCAAATAGCTCACTCTCAATAAGATCTTTAGGAATTGCTGCAATATTGACGGCCACAAAAGCTTTATGTTTCCGGTCTGAGTTGTAGTGGATCGCTTTAGCTACTACTTCCTTTCCCGTACCGGTTTCACCCGTGATAGATACCGTAATGTTAGTCTTTACAGCCTTCTCAAGCATATTGAACACCCGCTTCATGGCCGGGCTGTTGCCAATAATACTTTTGGAAAACTCATACTTCTGGCTTACCTCTTGTTTAAGCTGCACGATTTCATTGACTAATGAAAGGTTTTTTCGTGCATTGTTGATTGAGTGGAGAAGCCTGTTTTTAGTATCCTGATCTTTCGTGATGTAATCAAATGCACCGAGTTTTAGAAGTTGTACCGCAGTGCTCACATCTTCCTGTCCGGATATTACGATTACAAAAATATTGGAATCAAAAGCCTTAATCTTTTCCAGCAATTCCTGCCCACTCATATCGGGCAGAGAGTAATCTACCGTAACAATACTGGGTTTGTGATGTAAATGATCGAGACAATCCTGTCCGTTGGAGAATAACTGAAATTCAAAGTCCGGATTAAGACCAAAAACATATTCTAAAAACCTTCGGTACGTAGGGTCATCCTCTACCGCATAAATCTTGACACTTTCTTCTTCTAACATATCGTTTTTATTGTGAATGATAGAAAGGAGATGTTGTGAGTAGTAGACAATAAAAAAGCCAAAATCAACAACTGATTTTGGCTTTGAGAATGTGAGTGGGATCAGGTTACACTGAAAAACTTTCTCCGCAACCACAGGTGCGGGAAGCATTGGGATTGATGAATTGAAAACCTTTACCGTTGAGTCCGTCAGTAAAATCAAGCGTAGTGCCAAGTAAGTATAACAGGCTACGCTTATCAACCAGGATTTTTACCCCCTGATCTTCATATACATGATCGTCATCGCGAATTTGACTGTCAAATTCCAGGTCATACATCAGCCCCGAGCAACCTCCTCCTTTAACAGCAACGCGTACGTTGTGGTTATCAGAGAATCCTTCGTCGAGTCTCAAAGCACTAATTTTATGCTTAGCTTTGTCTGTTATTTTTATCATCGTAAAGAAACGTTTATTCTAGGTGATTTATGAGGAAAGTTTCTTTCGGAACTTACGTGCGTGATTCCGTCTAGCTTTCCGAACCTGAAGATTACAATTAAGCGATTAGAAATAAAAATTCTCAGTGAAAATTGTTAGTACAACAGCCCTGGTATAGATAAAAAACGGGCACGTTTAAAAAAAAGTTTCTATTGTTATGATGCGACTTGAACACATTGGTATTGCGATAGCTGACGCTGAAAAGTCTCAACGACTGTTTAATCGGCTACTGGGTAAAACAACCTACAAGACAGAGAAGGTGGATGCTGAAAAGGTGACAACCCATTTTTATGATCTCGGAAATACTAAGTTAGAATTAATTGCAGGCCATGAGGAGGGTAACGTTATTGATAAATTTATTGAAAAACGAAGCGAAGGTATCCATCATCTGGCTTTTGAGGTAGATAGCCTGCAAGAAGAAATAAAACGCTTGAAAGAAGAGGGCTTCGATTTCATTAATGATGTGCCGAAAAGAGGTGCTGATGACAAACTTATCTGCTTCTTACATCCTAAAACGACCAATGGAGTTCTCGTTGAGTTGTGTCAAAGCATGTAATGGACAAAGCGTTGCTCTTCCAAGCTGACGAAACTTCTCTGAAGTAATTTCTGTTAAACACCCTTCAATACCTATTCCTATGCCTGATTCTGAAACTTCACGTACCGATATTAACCAACTGGGTGAGTTCAAATTGATTGATCGCATTACCCATGACTTTTCGCCAACCTTAGAGAGCACCATACTAAGCGTGGGTGATGATGCTGCTGTGATTCAACCTGGCGAGCAGCAGCAAGTGATTATCACCACCGATATGCTAACCGAAGGTATTCACTTTGACTTGGGGTACGTGCCCTTGGAGCATCTTGGTTATAAAGCAGTAGCGGTTAATGTATCAGATATTGCTGCCATGAATGGTATCCCAACCCAGATTACGGTGAGCCTGGGCCTTAGTAACCGATTTTCGGTTGAAGCAGTGGAGGCATTATACCGTGGCATTCGCTATGCCTGTGAAAATTATAAAGTTGACTTGGTGGGGGGCGATACAACGGCATCGGCTTCGGGGCTCATTATTTCAGTAACAGCGGTGGGGCAGGCTTCACCCGATGTGGTGACCAAGCGAAGTGGCGCTCAGGAAAATGACATTGTATGCGTAACCGGCGATTTAGGTGGAGCATACATGGGGCTTCAGGTTCTAGTCCGGGAGAAACAGGTTTTTGTAAGTAACCCTGATCAACAACCCCAACTGGAGAAGTACGATTACGTGGTGAAACGACAATTGCGCCCTGAAGCCAGAATGGATTTAATACATGAATTGCGTGACCTTCAGGTTGTGCCAACTGCTATGATTGATGTCTCGGATGGGCTGGCTTCTGAACTTTTTCATTTGAGCAAGCAATCAGGAGTAGGATTCCGAATTTTTGAAGAGAATATTCCGGTTGATCATCAGACCTACGAAACAGCAGTTGAATTCCGTTTGAGTCCTATCACTTGTGCCTTGAATGGTGGTGAAGATTATGAACTATTATTTACCATTCGTCAGGAGGATTATGAAAAAATTAAAAATCTGGCTGACGTACATAGCATTGGGTATGCACAACCGCAGAAGGATGGGATACAGTTAGCCACCAAAGCGGGTGACCTTATTCCAATTCAAGCGCAAGGGTGGAACCATTTTTCAGACTCTACCCAGTCGAGTGATCAATAAAAGCAGTCCCTTGTAACTCTGGCTTCAAAGCATGCTACATTATTGGTAGAAATTTGATAGAAGAAGACTATCAAGATAGCTATGATAACTTCTGATACCTTGGTTAACAATAGGCTATTTATTACTTCTGCGGGCTAAACTAGCTTTATCATCGGCATTTAGTTAGAATCAGGAGCAATGTGGGTAGGGAATACGCTTAGCCATTCCACCAGTTGGTGCTCTCATACAATAGGATAACTTTAAAGGCGGAATGGAGCAGATTTCTCCATATTACAACTAAACATTATCAATTAATATCGCTATACTTGAGTGTAGCGATTTTTTAATCAGTAAACCTAATCAAACCTAATTTATGCTTATTGCTTTTTATTCAACCGTACTTCTACAAGTAGGGGATCTCATCGAGGGAATTTTTAAAGCTGGATTTTGGGCCGCAATTATTCTGATCGCCATTGTTGGTGTAGTTTTTTTCTGGCTCGTAAAGAAATTCCGAGGCAGAGGGTGATTGCTTTTAATCACTAACTATCAATCATTTGGATAGGGTATAAACAGAAAGTTGGTGAAATCCTGATCAACTACAAATAGGCAGCAAAACTCATCCGGGTCTTTGTAAGCCTGTTTGAATTCAGCTTCATTGGTAATAAGCTTTCGTTGGAGGAATTCATCCAGATAGGTAACATAGTAATGCCAGTTGGTCGCCATTTCTCCTCGGCCTACCAGTAAATTTCCTACAGGTATTTCAACCTTTGAAATCGGAAAGATGGGAAAATCAGAAAAGCCGCGCTTGCGAATCTGATAAGAAGCTTCTTTTAAAGTATCCGAAACAACAACGAAGTCTTTCGTGATGGTGCCTAAATATTTGCCGTTAAGTTCAGGATCGTTTTCCATAATTGTGTCGTACTTTGGTGTTTCCGTTGTTTATTAAACAATACTTTTTATTCAATTTGGTTCAAAACTATGAAAATTACGGAGCCAACCCTACTTATTGACGTTCTCCGTTGCCGTGCTAATATTCATCGGATGGCTGAGAAGGCTCGTAAACATGGCCTGAAACTAAAGCCTCATTTTAAAACGCATCAATCGGCCCAGATTGGAGAGTGGTTTCGGGAAGAAGGTGTTAACGGTATCACGGTTACATCGGTGAAGATGGCTAGTTATTTTGCCGATCATGGTTGGGATGATATCACGATTGCGTTTCCGGTCAATATTTTGCAAGCCAGCGCCATTAACGCTTTAGCCGAGCGGGTACAATTGACCGTTTTTATCAATTCAATCTATACGGCCAACCTGTTAGGCAATGGGCTGAAAAAACCGGTGCGGGTAAGGGTTGAAATTGATACGGGAAATCAACGTACGGGTATTCCGTCGTCCCAAAAAGGGGAAATAACACAACTGTTGGAGGCCATTAGTGCTCAGAAGCTTCTTGATCTTCAAGGGTTTTATGTGCATCCCGGCCACACATACCAGGCACGCAGCCAACAAGAAGTAAAAGCTATTTACGAGTCTACCAGAGAGCAATTGGTTGAATTACAGGAGCTTATGGAGGCGAAGTTTGGTCGGTTGAGCATTGCCATCGGTGATACGCCTTCAGCCAGTTTAGTGGATTCCTGGGAGGGCGTGGATCAGATGCACCCGGGAAACTTCGTTTTTTATGACCTGATGCAGCAGCAGATTGGCGCCTGTGATTTTTCCGAGATAGCGGTTTGTATGGCGTGCCCAATTGTGGAGAAGCAGGCCGAGCGACAGGAGCTAATTATTCATGGTGGGGCAGTACATTTTTCTAAAGATCGATTGACTGCGTCAGACGGACAAGTGTATTTTGGGCAGGTTGCTCGATTAAGTGAAAGTGGTTGGAGCAATCAAATTAGCGATTGCTACGTAAAAGCTCTGTCCCAAGAGCACGGTATCGTACGTGTTTCACCCGCATATTTTGAAGAAGTGCAGGTTGGTGATGTCATCGGTGTGCTTCCCGTTCACTCTTGCCTTACAGCGAATCTGATGAAAGAATATCAAACACTGGAGGGTGAAAAGCTCAGCATGATGTGATCATCTGCAACTTCCGGCCTTTTTAAAGCGGGGTTATTAATTACTTTCTGTGACTTAAATATCTGTAAATCAAATTCTTACAACTTAATGTCGGAGATTGTCTTTTTGTTTAGCATAAATTTGACATTGACCTGGTTTCCTTTGCGTATTAGGAAGCAGTTGGCAGTCAGTGGGAGGCCGGTCTTCCATACAGCCTCCCGTTGACTGCCTCCGTTAATACACTAACCTGCCTGGTCAGACCTGTCCGGTCGGATAAGACTTTCAAAAGAAAATGGCTTCTTACACAATTATCAGAATATACTCTAGTGTTGTGGTGTCTAGCGTATGAGATACGTAAAACCTGAATAATTTTGAGCAATATTAAACCTTTACTCGGGAAGAGTATCTAACCCTTGATTCTCCAACTTCCCGTTACATGAAATACTTCCTCGCTATTTGCGCGCTTTCCCTATCACTCACTGCTTTCGGGCAGACTTATTCCCTAAGCGGTACTGCGCTGGATAGCGCCAATCAGGAAGGGTTAGCGAGTGCTTACGTGATTTTGTCTACCGTGAATGAGGGAAATCAACTGGCAACTATCACGAATGAAAAAGGCGAGTTTCGTTTTGAGAAGCTTTCGTCAGGAGGCTACAAACTCACTATCACCTACGTGGGCTACAAGCCGCTGGAAAAGTGGATCATGATGCGCGACAGTGATCGTACGCTGGAAAAGCTAGTTCTGGCTGCTTCTACTGCTACACTAGATGAAGTGGAGGTTCAGGGACAGGTTGTTCAGTCAATTCAAAAAGGAGATACTACTGAGTACAATGCCAAAGCATTTAAAACTAACCCTGATGCTGATGCCGAAGGACTGCTGAAAAAGCTACCGGGAGTGGTTATTCAAAATGGCACCGTGCAGGCGCAGGGAGAGGATGTGAAGCAGGTGTTGGTGGATGGAAAAGAATTTTTTGGCAATGATCCTACCTTGGCGCTCCGGACTTTGCCGGCTGAGGTTATCGACAAAATACAGATTTACGATCGTCAGAGCGATCAGGCTCAGTTTACGGGCTTTGATGATGGCGAGACCGCTAAAACCATTAATATCGTTACCCGGGCTGATCGGCGAAACGGGCAGTTTGGCAAAGTGTACGCCGGTTACGGATATAATAACAAATATCAATTGGGTGGCAATGTCAACATTTTTAAAGAAGATACCCGATTATCCTTTATTGGGCAGGCCAACAACATCAACCAGCAGAATTTTGCGATGGAAGATTTATTAGGCGTAGTAGGTGGCGGAGGTGGATCAAGACGGGGAGGGTTTCGAGGAGGGGGAGGTCGTGGTGGAAGAGGCGGCTTCTCGCCCGGAGGCAGTGGTGGTTTCCGTGGTGGGGGAGGTAGTGCCGGTGACTTTCTCGTTGGGCAGCAAAACGGCATTTCCACCACGAATGCCTTTGGCTTTAATTATACCGATACCTGGGGTAAAAACTGGGATGTGAGCGGTAGCTACTTTTTTAACAATAGTTCTAATGATGCCGTAGAGTCGCTGAATCGCACCTATTTCTTAGATCAGGGAGCGACTCAAGAGTATGCGGAAAACAGCCAGTCTTATAGTGATAACTTCAACCATCGGCTCAACCTGCGGATGGAATATCAGATAGACTCGAGCAACTCCCTGATCATTCAGCCACGAGTAAGTTTTCAGCAAAATCGGGGAACCACCTTACAATACGGATCAACCGAGCAGGACGGGCAATTGCTCAATCAAACCGATAATGAATACCGTTCTGATCTGGGCGGATATGATTTTTCAAACAGCCTTCTTTACCGGCACCGGTTTGCTAAACAAGGGCGCACCTTTTCTGCCAGGTTAAACACCACAATCAATCATCAGGATGGAGCGAGCAACCTGTCTGCCGTAAACCAATCGTTTGGACAGAATCGTGCCCTGAATGATTCTCTGGATCAGGTGGCAGATTACCTGAGAAATGGGTGGGCGATGGGAGCGAACCTGAACTATACTGAACCGCTAGGTCCGGGGATGATGCAGCTGAGCTACGGGGCCAATGTGCGGCGAGAGTTATCTGATAAGAAAACCTATGATTTCGATGAAGCCACTCAACAATATGCTCTGCTGGATACAACCCTTACCAATGAGTTTTCCAGCCTGTACATCACGCAGGAAATTGGCACTGGTTACCGCTATCGTACCGGCGCGCTGATGTTCTCAGCTGATGTTGAGTACCAGTGGGCAAACTTAAGCAGTGATCAGGTTTTTCCATCTGAATTTGTCCTGAATCGAAGCTTCACCAACCTACTACCCTCTGCCATGTTGCGGTACGAGATCAGCGATAGCAAAAATTTACGATTATTCTATCGAACCAATACCAATGCGCCTTCAGTCACGCAACTACAGGAAGTTGTAGACAACAGCAATCCTTTGCAGTTATCTATTGGAAACCCGGCTCTGGATCAGGAATATCAGCATAGTTTGTTCTTGCGGTACTCTTCCTCCAATACGGATAAATCCAGCACTTTCTTTGCGATGCTGGGGGGAACTTTAAAAGACAATTACATCAGTAACTCTACTCTAATCGCCGAGCAGGACACGCTGATTGGGGAAGCGGTATTGCTGGCAGAAGGTGGGCAGCTTTCACAATCTGTCAACATGGGGCAACAACAAAGTCTTCGGTCATTTATTACCTACGGCACTCCTATTGCCGCCCTAAAAAGTAATCTGAATTTAAACCTGACTGGCAGTTTAAGCCAAAGTCCGGGTTTAATCAACGGACAAGAAAACAAAGCCGTTAACACCAATGCAGGTTTTGGAGTAGTGCTGAGCAGTAATATCAGCGAAAACGTGGACTTCACCATTTCTTCTAATTCCAGCTACAACTGGGTCACCAACACTATCCGACCGGAACTCGATGATCAGTACTTCAACCAAAGTACCAACGCTGATCTCACCTTGATTTTCTGGAAGGGAATGGTGTTCCGAACGCAGTTAAATCACCAGTTGTATTCTGGCCTTTCCGCCGGGTATGATCAAAACTTCCTGCTCTGGAATATGAGTGTTGGTAAAAAGTTTCTGAAAGACCGGAAGGGAGAACTTAAACTCACCGTGTTTGACCTACTAAAACAAAACCAAAGTATACAGCGTAACGTCACTGAAGCGTACATTGAAGATACTCAAACCCAGGTTTTGCAGCAGTATGCTATGTTGACATTCACCTATCAATTGAGAAATTTCAAGCTATAACAAACCTTAAGCTAAGCGAACCATCAACGATAAATGAGAAAATCTGATGATGGTGGGTTACAAACTCCTATGGGTGTGGACTAATTTTTAGATTTTCTGCTATGTGCATTGGTAGAACAACTATTGTTCGGCTAAGCAGATAGCCGGTAATAAAAACACACTGGTTTGTTATGGTTACCCAGCACGCTTTTACATTTTTAGCTCCCGTAGTGGCTAATCAGGTAGAGTCTCTTCGTAGACTGCTGCATGGCATTGTGGATAAAGATGTGGAGAGCAATCAATGGTTTCCTTTTATCCAGATGGAGACGATCCATTTCGCTCGGTTGCTTATTCTGGATCAGCATCGTAGTGAGCGGAAACAAGAGCATCATTATCCGGCCTATTTGGTTTTTTCTACAAATTATGATGGTGAATTGAATGACCATCTTCGTGAGGTCGTAGAGAAGTCCGGCGATGGCTTTCGCGAAGTGTTTGGGCATTGTGAAAATGGCCCTGCTGCTAACGCTACTACCGATGCGTGCATTAAATTTCTAAAAAAACATAGCGATTACCGAGCGTACTTTTACATAGGCATCTGGGGGAAAACGGTCCTGCACATCAGGCATGAAGAAAAGATACGACAGCTAGCCGAAACCTTCCTTGATGAACAAGCAGATAGAACGTTACCACCTCAGGAAATATGGCAAAGCATGGTAGCGTATTTTAAAAAGCACGAGCTGCTGTCTACCATCCAACCCGTAGCTTATCCTCAGTTTGCCCGGCCTCGCATTCTTTTCTTGTCAGTTGTAGCCTTGATTTTTCTCCCCATCTGGATTCTACTCCTGCTGTTCGGTCTGATAATGCTCCGGCTGTATGAACTGTTTGAGAAGCCTTTTCAGCACCGCTACTCCAACGCTGAAAAAACCCAGGGCGTGGCAAGTCAGGAAGACCATATTGTTCAGAATCAACTGACGCACCTGGTAGAGATTAAGTTTTCGCCGTTCCGCGGTATGCTGTTGAAAGTGGTGCTTACCGCCATTCAGTTGTTGTCGGTCTACAAATACAACAAAGGTAAGCTGGGAAACATACCCACGATTCATTTTGCCCGCTGGGTGCGGATTGACGGAGGTAAACGCTTGCTGTTCTTCAGTAATTACGATGGCAGTTGGGAAAGTTACCTGGGAGATTTTATTGACAAAGCTTCAGTAGGGCTCACGGGAGTTTGGAGCAACACCCGCTGGTTTCCTCGTACCCTGTTACTGCTATTACGAGGTGCCCGGGATGAGCAGCGCTTCAAAGCCTGGACTCGTGCACACCAGGTTTATACGGATGTCTGGTACAGTGCCTATAAAAACCTATCGGTGCGCAATATTCTGAATAACTCCCTCATTTATCAGGGATTGCTCAAGTCTGACATGACCGAAGCTGAAGCAAAACAGTGGCTGGCGTTATTTTGATAAAAGTAATTGCGCATTTTGGTATAAGTTAAATTTATAAGTTGCTGATTGTCAAATATTTATTGGTTAAAATTTCACCTTTGGTTCATCATTAAACCTTTGCACGTATGGGTAAATCGGTCAATAAAAAAGATATTCAGGGAATGTTGCTTTACGGCTACAAACACCTGCGTTATGCCGATTACCTGTTGCTTCGCTTTGCCGGAGATCGTAAGCAGAGTCAGCAGTGGCTAAAAACCATTTTGCCGGAAGTCGCCAACGGCCAGGAAAGCCCAACCAAGTATTGTTATGCCATTGCTTTAGGAAAAAGTGGGCTGGAAAAATTTGACATAGAAGTTAACGAAAACGAGGGGTTTTCCCGAGCGTTTATTGAAGGAATGGATACCGATCATCGGAATAGAATTCTAGGTGATTATGTGTTTAATAGTCCGGAACAATGGCGATGGGGAAGCAGAAAGCATGAACCTATCGATGTATTACTGGTAAGCTTTGCCGACAGCGAGGATACACTAGAAAAACGATTGCATCAGATAAAAGAAGGCCTGAAAACATATGACCTTCGGATGGTGCATTTTGTCCGCAGTTCTCGCCTTGATCCTAAAGAGCATTTTGGTTTTGCCGATGGCATCAGTCAGCCCATTATCAAAGGTTCGGGGCGTAAGGCTGATAAAAACGACTTGCTCAATGCCGGGGAATTTATTTTTGGCTACCCGAATGAATATCAGAAAATGCCCCATGCCCCATTACACATAGGCGAAAATGGCAGCTATCTGGTATTCCGCCAATTAGAGCAAAAGGTGAAGGCCTTTTGGGATTATTTACTATCGCAAACCTCAACCCAGCAAGATATACAGGAGGCAATTTACCTCGGAGCCAAAATGGTAGGACGCTGGCCCAATGGATCACCAACCACGCTCACCAATGATCCGGATGATACTCGGTACAATCAGGAAACCAGCTTTAGGTACCACGCCGATCTGAAAGGAACAGGTTGCCCGCACGGAGCACATATCCGCCGTACAAACCCGCGTGATTCAGTGGAAGGTGATCCTGTTCAGTCCTTGGATGCGGCTCGTAAGCACCGGATTTTACGTCGGGGAAGGGCTTACGGAAAACCCCTGTCTGACACTTACGACATTGAAGAAATGATCAAAGCACCGGATGAGAGCGAACCCAGAGGTCTAAACTTTATCTGTTTCAATACTGACATTGAACGGCAGTTTGAATTTGTCCAGAATACCTGGTGCAATAACGAAAAATTCGATGGCCTGTATGAAGAGGTAGATCCGATTTCCGGGGTAATGGGTAACGGAAAGGAAGTTCGTAAATCCTACTACAAAATACCGGAAAACCCCTTTCGCCGCCGCTTAAAGGAGGTACCGCCTTTTGTAGAAGTAAAGGGGGGAGGATATTTCTTCTTCCCCGGCTTATCAGCCATTCATCGCCTTATCCATAACCACTACTAACCATGACAACTTCGCTAAATTTCAAATCGGATGTCCTTCCGTTTCTTATTGCCACGGTAGGTGAGTTTATCGCTCTGCATTTCTGGTTTACCTATATGGAAATCGGGCAGTTTGTACTAGCCAATATTCTGTTGTGGATAGGGTTTGGAATAGAACGAGGGGCCGTCGCCCTTTGGCTAAAAAAGGTGTATCGGCCCAAAGAAGGCATCACCAGCAGTCAGGTGCCAGTTTGGCAGCAATTTGCCGGCTGGACCTTCATCACGTTTACCGAGATTGTCGTCTGGGTGATCTGGTGGTATACGGTTGACGATTTAGGTCACCTGTGGGGCGCGGTGGTGCTGTACATTCTGATGCTGCTAGAGCATAGTGCCGAAATGGGATTGGTGAAGCGTAGGAGTTTGTGGATTTATGCCGGTACCTTCAAAACCAACCTGTTTACCCTGATGGAAGTGCTCGGCGCGGCCGGTTGGATGTATTTCCATCAGCAGGGGCAGCACGGGTTGGCCATAGCATCGCTGCTGGTAGGTCTGTCGGTAGAGCATGTCATTCAGGGAAGTTCACTCAAACCCAAAGAAACTGTTTCCGGAGCTCCGGTTTTTGGATAATTATTTCGGGTAGCTTTGAGAAAACGAAAAATTGCTATTTTCGGGGCATGAAATACCTGCCCCGCCTCTTCGCCTCTTGTTTGCTGTTAAGTATCCTGGCTGCCTGTGCTACCCGACCTGGCATTAAAAGCCAGGAATTTGAGGAAATGGTCGATAAATCTTCGGTTTTTCAACGGAGTTTCACCGGGTTTGCCCTCTACGATACTGAGCAGGATGCGATGGTCTACGAATATCAGTCCGATAAGTACTTTACCCCCGCATCTAATACCAAGATTTTCACTTTATATACCTGCCTGAAGATGCTGGGAGACTCAATTCCGGCTTTACAATACCGCTTCCAAAACGACACGCTCACCTTTGCTGGTACGGGCGACCCTACTTTTTTGCATCCCGATATTGAGAGCATAGATACTACCTACAACCATCACGTTTATCAGTTTCTAAAAGGAAAGAATCTCGCCTATACCGAACGACCTACGACCGACGACTATTTTGGTCCGGGATGGGCGTGGGGTGATTACGCTTATTATTATTCTACCGAAAAATCAGTTTTTCCAATTTACGCAAACATTGTTCGGTTTCAGTTCAAAGAGCTCATTCCCAAGCCTTTAGCCTACCCAACGTACTTCACCAGTTTCATTCAGGGGTTTCCGGACTCAACGCAGTCATCGTATTTGATAAGAGACCAGTATCAGAACGCATTTCACTACAGCCCCAAACCTGATACGATGGCGTTTACGCGCGATGTTCCGTTCATTCAGTCAACCCCGCTGGTACTGGATTTATTGCAAGACACTCTGAAACAACGCATCACTCGGCAGCCGGAATATCCTGGTAACTGGACCGACGTGCTGTATAGCCTCCCATCAGATAGTGTGTTCCAACGCATGATGCAGATTAGTGATAATTTCTTTGCCGAACAGTTACTGCTAGTTTGCTCCTCAACTCAGCGCGATACACTTAGTTCAGAGTGGATGATAAAGTATGCGAAGGAAAACTTTTTGGCTGATTTGCCGGATGAGCCCATTTGGGTTGATGGCTCTGGGCTTTCTCGTTATAACTTACAAACTCCCCGGAGCATGGTGGCTTTGCTGAGAAAAGTAGGAGAGGAACTGTCGGATGAGCGGATTAAAACCATTTTTCCAGCGGGTGGCGTATCCGGAACCATTGAAAACTGGTATGCCAATCCCGGAGGAGAACCCTACGTTTTCGCCAAGACCGGCACCTTGAGTAATAAAAATGCGCTGAGTGGGTTTTTATATACGCGCTCAGGGAAGAAGCTGATTTTCAGCTTTATGCATAATAATTATATCACCTCTTCTTCAGTGCTTAAAGTAGAAATGGAACAGATACTCCATCGCCTTTATGAGGATTATTAAGAGGTACATTCCTAAGGGTTCCATGGTTGATTGCCCCTAAAAAGAGCGCCTCAGCGGGGAGATTTTTATTTGCCGATCTGATAAGTGCGTTAAGCGAATACGGCATGCTACTAGTCTAACATACCAGTGGCTTAGTCTTTTTTCTGACTATAACCTCGGCAACTTATGTACCTTTAGGTTATGACAAGTCCATTACTAAAATCTTATATCACCCGGAGGCAGGAAAACCTCATTCATATTTTAGGGTGGATGGCCTTTTTTGTGCTGCTTGTGGCGGTGTTTGCCTGGCCATCGCAGTCGCAGCCGTACTCAATACTACGCATATTCCTGGTGATGCTGGCCCTGATAGCCTTTTTCTACACGAATACATCCTTGCTTATTCCTCAGTTGTTGGCTCGTAAAAAAATTACCTTTTATATAGCGGCGGTGCTGGCCTGTATCTTCGTACTAATCTTATGGGATTTGTGGGTACAGCGTACTCTCAATACGGAATATTACTATAGTCATGGATGGTATCAGGGCATTATTATTCAACGGGCTACCCTGTTAGGCATGCTGGTGCTGGCCGTTAGTGGCGGCTTAAAAATGACCCGGGAATGGTTTAAGACTGAACGCCTGAAGAATCAGATCGAAAAAGAAAAGATCGCTTCGGAGCTAGCCCTCCTTAAGTCTCAGATTAACCCTCACTCGTTATTTAATAACCTGAACAGTATTTACTCGCTTGCCGTCAGAAAATCTGAGGATGCCCCGAAAGCGATTGTCAAGCTGTCGGAAATGATGCGATACATTCTGTACGATTCCAGCGCTGAAGAGATCAGTCTGGAACAGGAGATAGAGCATTTACAGAATTTTCTGGATTTGCAAAAATTACGGACCCACCGGGAGGCCAACGTACATTTTGAAATGGACGGGCACTGGCAGGGAAAAACCATTGCTCCCATGCTGCTGGAGCCCTTTGTGGAAAATGCTTTCAAGCATGGGAATATTCATCAGCCGGGGGCAGAAATTGCCCTTTCATTAGAAGTGGATCAGCAAAAACTTCATTTTTGCGTAAAAAACTCAGTAGACCAGCAAAACAGGCAGAAGGATGCCTATTCTGGCATTGGGCTGGTTAATATTCAAAAAAGACTTGACTTGCTCTATCCGCATCGCCACTCTTTGGAGATAAAACCTGAAATAAATGAATTTTTAATCGATCTTACGATACAAATCAATTAACCCATGATTCGATGTATCGCTATTGACGATGAGCCGCTTGCCCTTGACCTGGTAGAAGATTTTGTTGAAAAAATTCCGTTTTTAGAACTGGTACAGTCGTTCAGCAGTGCCCTCACTGCGCTGGATACTCTTCAGAAAGAAACGATTGATCTGCTTTTTCTGGATATACAGATGCCCGACATCAGCGGTTTACAGTTTATCAAAAGCCTGGAAAACCCACCCAAAGTCATTTTTACAACGGCTTATGCCAATCATGCGGTAGAAGGGTTTAATGTAGACGCGGTAGATTATCTGCTAAAACCCTTTACATTTGAGCGCTTTCTGAAAGCAGCCAATAAAGCCCAGCAGCATATTGCCACCGAGCAGGCAAATCCTGGAATGCCGCCAGCATCTTCGTACATGTTTGTTAAATCAGGCTACGATATGGTCAAAGTGGCCTTTAATACTGTCTACTATATTGAAGGTCTGAAAGACTACGTGAAAATCCATACGGACGAAAAGACTGTTATTGCACTGCTGAGCATGAAGTCTCTGGAAGATACCTTACCTGCCCAGTTTTTTCGGGTACACCGCAGCTATATAATTAATTTTGATCATCTGGAATCGGTGAGTCGGCGAAGTTTGTTGGTGGCTAAGACAGAAATTCCTCTGGGAGATATGTATCGCGAAAGTTTTATGGCTAAATTGGGGCGTACGTAAATGATCAACCATGAAGTTTATTGGCCCGTGGCTCCTAACTATAGCGTGGCTGCTTCCCTCATTAGCCGCTGCTCAGGAAGCATCAGAAGCAGATGTGCTTCGTTTAAGCTTGGTCGACTGCATAGATCTGGCAATTAAAAAAAATGTATCGGTTCGCTTATCCGAATTAGATGTATTGGCAGATCAGGCCGCTTTGGAGCAGTCGAAGGCCGATCTCTTACCTTCCTTGAACGCTAATACCAGCTATTCTTACAGTGTAGGGCGTACCATCAACGAGTACAGTTATGAGTACGTAAATGAGCCGGTTCAGCAGCAAAACATGAGTGTTACGGCTGATGTGGTGGTTTTCAATAGCTTTCGAAAGCTAAAAACCATTAAGCGCAATAAACTGAACCTAAGCAGCAGTCAGTACGGACTGGAAGCTCAGAAAAACGACGTTTTACTGGATGTAGTACAGGCTTATACCCAGATTCTGCTAAACCAGGAATTGCTGCGGAACTCCCAATTTACTGAGAATACAACCCAGTCGCAACTGGAACGAACCCGCCGGTTGGTGGAAGCAGGAAGCCTTCCGATGGCGAATGCACTACAGCTTGAGGCCCAGCAGGCTACCGATGAATTAAATATCATCAATGCCGAAAACAATCTGGCGCTGGCCGAGCTAAACCTGAAACAACTGCTACAAATTCCTGATGATCAGGATATCGAAATTATAGTACCCGATGTAGATGTACCAGAAACAACTGACTTACCTAGTTCTGTTGACGAAATATATGCTCAGGCACTAAATACCCTGCCTCAAATAAAGCAAGCCAATGATCAAATTTCCGCAGCGCAATACAGTATTGATATCGCCAAAGCTGATTTTTACCCCTCTATCTCACTTAGTGGTAGTATTTTCTCCCGCTATTCTAGCATTGCCCCCCCTCAAATACCAAAAGCCGGGGTAAACAATGTATCCAGCATATTGCCCACCGGCGACTTTTTGCTGGCACCATCGGGCATTCCTGGTGTTGATCCGGGAACTAGAATTCCGATATTAAGCGAATACGTTGGCCCATCAGAGTTTACAGATAACACTTATATTAACCAGGTAAACTCTAACCTGCAACGCTACGCGCAGGTAAACTTACGCATACCGATTTTCAATAACTGGCAGGTTCGCTCCAACGTATCTAATGCTCGGATTGGCTTGGAGCAGTCTCGTCTTAATGCCCTGAATCAGCGAAATAGCGTACGTCAAACCATCGAACAGGTATACCTGGATGTTAAATCTAACGCTAAAGAATATCAGGCTGCCCAGCGTAGAGTCGTATCTTTGCAACGGGCCTTTCAGGATACAGAGCGAAGGTACCAGGCCCAGGCCATCGATATTTATGCCTATAATCAGGCCAAAAACGACCTGACGGGGGCTGAGGCTAACTTACTTCAAGCTAAGTACAACTATCTGCTAAGCCTGAAAGTGCTGGACTTTTATCAGGGTAAACCCGTAAGCTACTAAGCTATGGGGTTTCTAGATGTGCTGGTTGCTCCGGTCGTATTGTTTATGGTGATGGGGCTTGCCTATTTCCTACGCCCCTGGTTCACCAATCCGCAAATCCGCCCTTATTTTATGCTGGCTTTGGGAGGGAAAATATTTGGGGCGTTGGCTGTGGGTTTTATCTATCAATTCTACTACGGAGGCGGGCGACCTAGTGGCGATACATTTAACTACCATCAGAACGCAGGTATCATTTACGAGGCCTTTATGGATGACCCTTCGGTCGGGTTGCAGCTATTTATGGCCGACGGAAAATATACCCCCGAGATTTTTTCCTATGCTTCCCGAATGTATTGGTTTCGCTCACCTACTGAATATTTTATTATTCGGATTATCACCGTGCTTGGTCTATTTACCTTGCATTCTTATGTGGCTATTGCTATTCTATTTGCGGCGCTTAGCTTTTCCGGAGTCTGGGCTATGTACCGGACTTTCTATAAGTTCTATCCCAGACTTCATTTTCAGCTAGCAGTGGCAATACTATTTGTGCCTTCTGTGGTTTTCTGGGGCTCAGGCGTGTTAAAGGATACTGTTACCCTTGGTGCGCTGGGGTGGGCAACCTGGGCACTAGTGCGGGTTTTCTTTGAGCGAAAACGCATCTTGAGCAGCTTATTAATATTGCTTGCATCGCTGTACACCATTTACGCCATTAAAATATACATAGTGCTTTGCTTTTTGCCTGCGGCAGTATTATGGATTTTCATGAGCTATTCATCACGCATTCCTTCCGCCCCGATTCGCTGGATGGTTGGGCCGCCGGTCATCATTATTTCTGCCGTTCTCGGATACTTCGCTGTTGTAAAAATCGGAGAAGATAATTCGCAGTATGCGCTGGAGAAAGTATCGGAAACCGCCGAGATTACTGCCCGCTATCTGTCATATATGGGTGAGTCTCAAGGAGGGTCCGTGTATACCCTAGGAGATTTTGATTATAGCCCAGCCGGGATGCTGCGGAAGTTTCCATTGGCGGTAAATGTAACGCTTTTCCGCCCTTATCTGTGGGAAGCCTATAATCCGGTGATGCTGCTTTCAGCTTTGGAGAGCCTGGCAACCTTACTACTAACACTGTATGTTTTCTATCGCGCCGGTGTTTTGCGAGCTTTAAAACTCATTGTAAGTAATCCGATCATTCTCTTTTGTTTATTGTTTGCAATTGCCTTTAGCTTTGCTGTCGGAATCTCAACATATAATTTTGGTAGTTTGGTCCGGTACAAAATTCCTATGTTTCCTTTTTACCTTTCCGGACTGATTATTCTCTGGTATCATGCGAATGAACAAAAGAAAAAAGTTGCGCTTCAGTCAGCACCACAAAGTACTCATTCCGTTTCTTCTTAACCTGCTACTTTCGGTAGTAGTGAATATAGCCTGGGGGCAGGGAAGTACCGTGCCCCTCAATAATGACTATTATCACCTTGTTTCTCGCTACGAAATACTGAACGGAAAGCAAGCCAGCCTGTTTGACTCGAATACCAGACCGTACCGACGCTCAAGTCTGGGCTCTTTTTTAGATTCTCTCGATTTTATTGGGTCATCGGCCGATCAGTTTAATATACAGTACTTACGTAATGACAATTGGGCTTTTACGGATAGCTTGACAACGGAGGTCAACCCTCCCGTCTTAAAGTATTTTTATCAGCGGCCCAGCGATTTCTGGCATGTGAAGACCAAGGGATTATTGCTTCATGTGAATCCGGTTCTGCATTTTGAAGTAGGAAAAGACGATCAACCCGGTACGCCTTTCATCAACACCCGGGGTATTCAACTACACGGCACCATTGATGATAAGATTGGTTTTTACACGTATATTGGAGAAAACCAGATGGTTATGCCATCTTATGCTAACGATTATGTGCGCGAGACGCTGACTCTCCCGTATCAGGGTTTTTGGAAAGGGTATGGCGAAAGAGGTGTCGATTTTTTGAATACTCGAGGGCACATCAATTTTGCGGCATCACAGCACGTGCAACTGGAGCTAGGTTATGGAAAACACTTCATTGGTAATGGGTATCGCTCCCTGATACTTTCTGACTTCAGCAACAATTACGCTTATTTCCGGGGTGAGGTTAATGTCTGGAAAATTCATTATACCTACTTGTTAGGACAGCTCACGGCGGATATTATCGGCAATAGAACGGGACTTTTTGGTACTATGAGCTTTCCCATCAAGCACTTTGCTTTTCATCGAGTAGGGGTAGATATCTCGGATAACATCAACCTGGGCTTATTTGAGACGATCGTCTACGGTGACGAGAATGAACGCTTTGATGCCCGTTATCTGAACCCCTTTGTATTTTATCGGGCAGTAGAACAACAGAATGGCAGCAATGGAAACGCCCTGGTTGGTCTGGATGCCGATTGGATTCTCGGTCGGCACTGGAATATCTATGGTCAATTTGTACTGGATGAACTCATTGTGGGGGAGCTGCGCGATAACCAGGGGTGGTGGGGGAATAAGTATGCGGTCCAGATTGGTGGAAAATACATTGATGCGTTAACGATTAAAAATCTGGATTTGCAGGTAGAATATAACCGGGTGCGTCCTTACACCTATGCCCACGAAGACCTGTATCGGGCGTACACCCATTATCGCCAACCACTGGCCCATCCGCTCGGTGCTAACTTGCAGGAAACTGTGTTCATTGCCCGCTATCAGCCTTTCGGACGGTTATCGCTTCAGGCCCGCTGGCTTCAGGCCCAATATGGTGCCGATACCCCAAACTCTAATTGGGGACATAATATTCTATTGGATAACCGCACCCGTGAGCAGGATTATGGTAATGAATTACAACAAGGGGTCAAAACCGAACTGACCATGCTGGAGGGAATAGCAACCTATCAGGTATGGCATGACATCTTCGTTGACCTTCGCCTGTTACGCCGCCACGAATATGCAGAAGCGACCAACCTGGATCGAACCACGAACTACACTTCAGTAGGAGTGCGGGTTAATATCGACCGGGTGCGTTACGATTATTAGGAAAACAAAGCCAGAAAATTAGCGGTATTGGATTGTACCGAATAATACTGTTCCACCCGCTGGCGCCCCGATCGTCCCATATTTTTACGCAATTCTGGGGTCACCAGTAATTTTTCTAATGACTGATACCATTCTTCTTCAGTATGGCAAAGGAATCCCTGCTCTCCATGATTAACCATTTGTTTGTTAACACCCACGGGTGAAACTACAGCCGGAATGCCAAGGGCCATATACTGTAACGCCTTAAAACCACATTTTCCCTTAGACCATGCATCGTCCGGTAAGGGCATGATCCCAATGTGTATACGCATCAGGTCATTAATTTCACTATCCTGCTTCCACTGAATAAAATCCAGGTTGGGTAAATTCCATTCGAGAGGGCGGTTAGCGATGACGATGAAGCGAAAATTATGAGACTGAGACAGCCTTTGCAGAACCGGCACAACGGTATCGAGATACTTTAGCGTGGAGTGCGAGCCAGTCCAGCCAATTGTCACGGGGGAGGCTGATTGATCAACTAGGGTATTGTGGTGGTGGTTGGTATCAATAGTGGTGGGATTCACTACTACCTGGGTATTGTGTTGCCGAACAAAATCGGCCAGATAGGCATTGCCGACGCTTACTTTATAACTCCAACGGCAAATCTTAGCTACTTTATTTCTCCATTTGAGCCGGGAAACCCAGGAGTTAACTCCCGATTGGTCTTCCAGCCAGATAGCATCATCAAAATCATAAATAATGGGTTTACGGAGAATTTTAGCGATAATCCACTCTACCCAGGGCGGACCCAGCGGAGTAGCTTCCCGGTGGATCAACACGGCATCGGCATTTCGGGAAATAAAGAGATGGCGTATTCGTCGCAAAAAACCTTGGGCAATTCCCCCGGCTTTCCGTAGGGTATGCCCTGGCTGGTAAAGTATACGGTTCGTCTTGAGGTCGATAAATGAGCAGATTTGATAACGGTAGCCCGCTCGCACCAGTGCGTCAAGGTATTGTTCGTAACGAAATCGCTGCGACGGAGCGCCACCACTCGGATACGGACATAAAATGATTATCAGTTTCTTTTTACTATTTTTGGCTCGCTTCAATCTGACTGTATGATTAAGAAGTTTATCCGGGAAGTACGCGAATTTTACCAACGTCCTCAAGGTACCATTCACCTGATTGAGACTGCAATGTACGGCAATGAGTACCAGTATATCAAAGAATGTCTGGATTCAGGTATAGTGTCTACCATTGGGGAGGAAATAACAACTTTTGAAAAAGCCGTTGCTCAACGGGTCGGCACCGCATATGCCATTGCCACTTCTAGTGGTACCGCTGCTTTGCACCTGGGGCTGTTGGTCAACGGCGTGCAATCTGGTGATTTTGTGCTTACTCAGCCATTTACCTTCATTGCGCCGGTGAACGCTATTCTTCATGCCGGAGCCAAACCACTGTTCACTGATATTGATCAGGAAACGCTGGGCCTTAGTCCGGAAGCATTGCAGGACTTTCTCCGTGCAGAAGCGGAAGTCCGAGACGATAAACAGTGTTACCACATTGCTACCGGGCGGAGAATTGCGGCCTGCCTGCCAGTGCATGCCTTTGGTCATCCGGCCCGCCTTACAGAAATTACGGCTATTTGTGAGCGTTATCATATTCCGGTGGTTGAAGATGCCGCCGAAGGTCTGGGTAGCACCCGGCAAGGACAGCCGGTAGGAACATTTGGGCAAGTGGGAGTACTAAGTTTCAATGGCAATAAAATTGTAACCAGCGGTGGGGGGGGCATGTTGATAACCCAGGACGAAGTGCTCGCCCAAAAAGCCCAGTTTATGGCATTACAATCAACCGGACAAAATAGTGCTGCACTGGGTCTGGTAGGATACAATTACCGTATGCCAGCTTTGAATGCTGCCCTGGGATTGGCCCAATGGCAAAATCTGGATGAGAGCATTCAGCGAAAACAACAGCTAAAAGATTGGTATCAGGCACTGGTGAAAGATGAGGACGTTGAGCTATTTCAGCAACCTGCCCATACTTTCTCCAATTACTGGCTTCAAACCCTCATCTTTCCTGACAAAAAATCTCGGGATGTTTTTGTAGCCGAAACTAATGCGGCGGGAATCAAAACCCGGGCGGCCTGGCCATCGCTCCATCAGCACCCATTATTTGCCAGCCCATACCATGCTGCGGTTCCGAATGCCCAATGGGCAGAAGATCATCTGGCCAACGTACCTTCAACGATTAAAACCCATGCATGAGCTGTGGCTTATCGGTGGTGGCGGACATGCCCGCTCGGTGATTGATGTGGTGGAAGCTCAAGGGCAGTATCAAATTACCGGGTTGGTTGACCGGCCGGAGAAAGTAGGAGAGAAGGTGTTGAACTATCGAATTCTGGCATCGGATCAGGAGTTGAAAGCCCTGGTAAAAGAAAATCGCTTTTTTCTGGTCACGGTGGGGCAGTTAGAATCGCCTGCTTCACGTATTCGTTTGTATGATGAACTGAAAGCCGCCGGGGGGCAATTAGTAACTATCATCTCACCTCTGGCTCGGGTATCCAAGTACGCTCACATTGCTGAAGGCACGGTGGTCATGCATTTTGCCCTGGTTAATTCCAGAGCTTCAATTGGCTGCAATTGTATTATTAATACTCGAGCTACCGTAGAGCATGATACCACCCTGGGCGAACACTGCCATGTTTCCACCGGTGCTATTGTGAATGGAGGCGTGACGTTGGGGAAGCGCGTGTTTGTAGGAAGTCATGCAACGATTAAACAGGAAGTTACCATTACCCATGATGTCATGATTGGTGCTCACTCATATGTGCATCAGGATATTACCGAAGCAGGAGTGTACACGGGCGTTCCGGCCAGAAAAGTGAGGTAACTAATGATTATTTCAGGCTTTCCCAGATAGCTTTGAACGTCTCAACATTACCTTCATTAAGGTCTTCATTAGCCATAAACAGATCGCCTTCACTGGTTTCCGGGTCAAACCACATCATGGCTGATACCCCGGGGTCCGATCCCGAATGTCCGATTTTTCCGGATCGGGAGTAGATCATGAAAATACCCGTATTTGGCTCTTTCGGGTCAATGTTTTCTACCGGATGTTCCTCAGTAAAGTTCTTTTTAAACAGCTCATCCCATGCGGCATTGCTCATTAAATCACTCTGGTGATGGTATCCTTTTATTAATTCTTGTAAATATAGAGCCAGATCGCTGGCTGATGTTCTGAATCCACCATCGGGATACGTTACCAGCGTATACGGTTCCAAAGGATTATTCTCTTCATCATATAAGGTAGCATGCTTTGCTTGATCAATTGCTTGATACGACCACCCCGAATGCTTCATTCCTAAAGGCTCTAGAATATTCTGTCGGGTATATTCGTTGAATGGAACTCCGGTGGCTTTTTCCAGAACATGAGCCGCCAGAGCAGCCCCTATGTTGGAATAACTATAGTAGGTGCCGGCTTCATGCTTTTCAAAGTTTTTCCGGGAGTACATGGCTTCGCCTTTTATCAGGTATTGCCTGAGGTAATTTTCCAGGCTCATGGAAGGCTCTTTGCCTTTGGTGTATGCCAGCTCGTAGTACTTTTCATGATCCCTGATTCCGGACGTATGCGTGGCTAAATGCCGTAAGGTAATAATATTGCTCTCATCAGCGTGCGGATTGACAACCTTAAAGTCCAGATATTCATTAATGTCTTTATCCAGATCAACCAGACCCTGTTCCTGGGCTATCAGCAACGAAACACCAATGAATGTTTTGCTAATGGAGCCAATGGGCTGGATAGTATTTTCGCTGTAACGAACAGAGTTCTCTTTATCAGCCCAGCCTATACCTTTCGTCTCTATAGAACGGGGTGTTACCGAAGCAACAGCATATCCGGTAAACGCATCATCAGTAAGATTCTCTGGGGCAAAAGCCGAGAAAATAATAACTCCTATCAGGAGAAAAAAAATAAATCTATGCATCTATCCGGTTAACCGTTCAGGAATCACATTAAAAGGATAGGGTGATCTTTAATGGGCTTTTTGAGCTCGGGTGGCAGGCCGAAATTCTCATCGATAAACCGGTCAATCTCTCCCAGCGTCTTAGCCGATAGGAGGTTGGTAATTTCATCCACTGCCGGACCACCAATCATATAGGGCATAAAAGAAAACACACAGCGATCTCCCATAAAGTGGCCGTAAATCTGGTACTCGTCCATGGAGTCAGCTGTAGCTCCGGTCACCAGACACTCATTTAACCATTGTGAAGCATCGGGCGAGGAGTCGTTCATTAATTTTTCGCGGCGCTGGTGCAGATCTACTTTTTCATCGAAATATTCCTGTATGCGGGACAGTGATGATAATGATAGTTCTTTACGCATACGTTCGGCACAACCCAGGCAGATGGCATATTCAAAGATAACGTCAGTGGTATTGAATTCCCGATAGTGGCGGAACGCTTTTTCTACCAAGTACTGCGTATCAGGAGCCAATAGCGGGCGATTGCACGAAATACAGTTTTCAAATGGCTTTTTAGTGCTGTGCGAATGAAATACCGGAGGAATATCGGTGTACTCCTGACGGAAAAAGTTCTTAGGGTACTTCGCTGAGTCCTTCATAAATCAACAATCCTGCTTACTTCGTAATTACTGGGAATCGATATACTATTTATTCCGGCAAATGCAAAACCTCTGCGTTTTTTTTCTGTAATTTATCCGCTTCTATGACCACCGAAACGCAGTCTTCCGAAGTAACTCTAAAGTCCGCTACCGGACGCTGGGTGCTTGCCTCTACCATTCTGGCTTCCAGCATGGCCTTTATCGATTCTACCGCTCTCAACGTCATTCTGCCTTCTTTGCAACAGGATTTGCAAGCCAAAGGTACGGACATATTCTGGATACTGAACGCCTACTTGCTAATGCTGGCCTCGCTGATTCTGGTTAGCGGCTCCTTAGGTGACAAGCTGGGCCGTAAGAAGGTATTTATGGTAGGGATAGCCATTTTTATGGCCGCTTCTACAGGTTGCGGTTTATCAACCAGCGTGGAGTGGCTTGTTATTTCCCGCTTACTTCAGGGGATTGGTGGAGCATTAATGATACCCGGAAGCTTATCCCTTTTATCAGCAACTTTTCACCGTAAAGAAAAAGGTCGGGCAATCGGCACCTGGTCGGCAGTGACAACCCTGATGACGGTGGGAGGACCGCTGTTAGGTGGGGCTTTGGGCGATGCCGGGCTTTGGAGGTTTATCTTTTATGTGAATATACCACTGGGTATGGCCTCATTGCTTATGCTATACTTCAAAGTCCCGGAAAGCGTTGACCAAAATACGGATCGCCGGTTAGATTATTCCGGAGCTTTTACTATTGCGAGTGGACTAGCTTTGTTGACCTACGGTTGCCTGGAAATTCCTGAGGTTGGTTGGGGTGACTGGAAAGTATATGTTCCATTAGGGTTAGGTGTTGTGTGTATGCTCGGGTTCCTTCGGATTGAAAAAGGAAAGTCAAATCCGATGATTCCATTGTATCTGTTTAAAAACCGTACGTTTGCCGGGGCTAACCTTCTGACTTTTCTACTATATACCGGACTGGGAGCCGCCATGTTATTCTTATCGCTAAATCTGATTCAGGTACAGGGCTACCGGCAATTACAGGCCGGGATGGTGATGCTGCCGTTTACGGTGATTCTGGCTTCGTTTGCCCGCTGGGCAGGAAGTCTTACCGACCGCTACGGTCCCCGATGGCTCCTTGTCTTTGGTTCGCTTTGTGTTGGAAGTGGGTTTTATCTGTTTTCCCGGGTGGGGCAAACGCAAGGGCCCTCCGATTTCTGGACTACCTACCTGCCGGGTGTCCTGGTGTTTGGTTTAGGAATGGCTTTTACGGTGGTTCCCCTGACTACTACCGTCATGGGAGCTGTGGAAGATCAACACTCGGGTGTAGCTTCAGGAGTGAGTAATTCTATGACGCGGCTAGCCAGTGTGTTTGCCAATGCAGTATTTGGGGCACTCGCCATCGTACTCTTCTCAAAGTTTCTAATTGCCCCAACTCAGGAGTTAGATTTGCTGGAAGAAGCACAACAGGCAGTGTATGAACAAGCTCCTGACTTAGGAGCAGCCAAAGTCCCCGAGAGTGTTCCTAAGCAGCTGCAATCAAAAGTAGAGAATGCTTTTCATCAGTCATTCATCAAAATGTATCAGCAAATCATGTTTTACAGTGCCGTTCTGGCCTGGCTCTCAGCCTTGGTTGCCTTTTTCTTTATTGACAATAAAACTGTTTTGGAAGAATGGTGAAGAGAGCAATTGGCAATGCTTTATTTTATTTCATTTTTAATTTCCGCCAACCGCCTCAGTTAGAAATTCTCCAGAAGCGAGTATACCTGCCCTGCCGTATAAGCCCTACCGGACCGTGGTAAATACCTCCATCTAAGTATTTGTCATACACCCGGACGGCCACCGTATTGAATGTGCCAGGCTTGAGCACCTTAGCCGGAACCGGATAGTTGCGCTGCTGCTGATAGGCCATATCATCCCGTAAATTAACTTCTCCATTACTAAGATAACCCGTAGACCCCACTTCTACTCCATTTACAAATGTCTGATCATAATCATCGATGGCGCCGAGTAGTAGTACCATATCTTCATTGGAATAGTCGGAGGGAAGGAAGAATGTTTTGCGGTACCAGGCATAGCCATCATAATTAAAGAACCCCTGAGCTTCCCAGAAGTAGGGTACCATAATTTTTTCCCATTTGTTATCCTGCCAATCAGGTTCTTTCCAGCCGGGTTTATCACCCAAAGAAAAATTCCATACCCCTCGTAGGTCTACATCCAGGTGCGTTTCCGAATCGTCGACCATAATTCCAATTCTTCCGGCAATAATACCTCCGTCTAGCCGGGTGTCGTATACCCGGACAGATATCACATTGTTTCCATTGGGGTTTAGCCACTCGGCGGGCATAGGGTAGCGTCGGTCGGCATCGTAGGCGGTATGGAAGTAGGGAGGGAAAGAGCCCGAGAAACCAATCAGTTTTCCATTGAGGTATACCTCATCTACATCATCAATGTATCCCAGAGCCAGATAGAGGTTATCAGTGTTCAGGTGAGCAGGTAGTTCAAAGGTTTTGCGGTACCAGGCATACCCGTCGTATCCGTGAAAGCCTCGGCTTTCCCAGGGAGAGGGCACCTGCATGGTTTCCCAGGATGAATCATCGTAGCTGGGAGAGGCCCACTGAAGGTCGTCGCCGATGGAAAACTTCCAGGCGCCCGCCAGGTTCAATTCCATTTTCCAGTTACCGGCCAAGGCGATATGCGACAATCCGGTCAGGAAAACCGGCAGACATACCAGTAAGAGTATACGTTTAGTGTTGAGCATAAAGAATTCCTGTTTCTGTGGCTTGGTGCCACTATATAAGCAGTTAACGATTCAAGAGAAACCGTTATTTCTTTCGGGTTTTGATGGCAATAGTTTGTTTCTGATAGTCAATGATAAAGCCATATCGTTTCATCACGTCAGAGCCGATGATGCCCGCAATTTTAACGTTAACACGATTATTCAGCGATTGCACCACTCCGGTTAGGTCATAGGTTTTATAAAGTGCCTTAATGGGAGTACTTCCAATCACAAGGTCAACATCTTTGGCTTTGTAAATGGTGTGGCGGCTGCCGGTAAATCCCATCGCCTCTACATGCTGGCTGCTGGCCATGAGTGGTTGAAAATCAAATCGATCCGCATTTTTGCTGTGCAATACCGTAATATCCGAACCGGTATCTACCAGAAAATAAGCCGTTTTTCCGTTCAGATTCGTTTTAATAATGGGTTTGTATTGCCAGTTAATCACTTTTACGTATTCATAGGTTTCGTTCGTAAAGCCAAATAAGAACAACCCAATAAGCGACACGAGGAGGGCTGGGAGTTTCATAGTAATGAGGGTAAGTGTTGTTATAGTAAGTACGCAAATACCCTCACTGCATTTGCCACGGCTGCGTCAAAGCTTGTAAAAAAATGTCACCAAATCATCTTTATCATTATTAGGGAATAAGTTTATAGCCCACTCCGTGAACTGTGAGTATATGCCGAGGTTCGTTAGGGTTAGCTTCAATCTTCTGGCGCAGCTTAACGATAAAGTTATCCACTGTGCGGGTAGTGGGTTGCTCTTCATCATACCCCCAGATGTTCTCCAGTAGGTCGTAGCGGCTAACCGTTTTTCGGGCATGTTCCCAGAGGTAGCGGATGATCTCAAATTCTTTGTGCGACATTTTCACAGGGGTCTCATTCGAGTAAGCTTCATAGGCATCCAGATGAACTCGCAATTGCCCAATCTCGATAGTTGATAGAGGTTGATCTGATGGTTGAGGAGCAGTGATGCCGGAGGTATGACGGCGGAGAACGGCTTTGATGCGGGCCAGGAGCTCCCGAAGGCTGAAGGGTTTGGTGATATAATCATCTGCTCCCAGTTCCAGACCGCGTACTTTATCCATTTCCTCGCCTTTGGCAGTCAGCAGGATGATGGGGGTCAGGTTCCCTTTTTTTCTAACCTGTTTGCATACGTCAAACCCCGTCATCGTTGGTAGCATAACATCCAGAACAACCAGGTCGTAGGATTCATGGAGAATTTTGTTGAGTGCATCCCCACCGTCACTGGTTGAAACCACTTCATAGCCCTCAAACTCCAGGTTATCACTCAGCCCCATCCGCATGCTGGGTTCATCTTCTACAATCAGTATTTTTTTCATTCGCTGGCTATCAGTTTACTTACTTTATACCGGATCGGGAAGTTTAACCGAAATTTACTCCCCTCATGCTTATGGCTGGTTAGTTCAATAGAACCCTTGTGGGCATTCATGATGTACTGAACCAGGCTTAGGCCCAGGCCCGTTCCTTTTCGGTCAGCGGTGGCATCCTGAGTTACCCGGTAAAATTTTTCAAAAATTGATTTCTGATGAGTCTCCGAAATTCCTATACCCCGGTCCTGAACTTCCACAAAATAATAATCTTCGTTGATACCGGTGCGGATGGAAATTTCCTTATGATCCTCGCTATACTTTATGGCATTATCCAACAGGTTAATAAGCGCTTCGGCGATAGATTCCCGGTCGCCAGTAATGGTGAGCTCCACTTCAGCCGGATAAAACCGGTAGGTAAAACCTTTGTTCTTCAGGTGAAAATCATATGATTCCAGCACGGTAGCCACAACCACATTCAAATCAATAGCCTCAAAGTGGAAATGGTGTTTGCCTGCTTCCATCTTAGAGAAATTCAAAATTTTATTCACCATGCTAGTCAGGCGCTGGGCCTCGTGATTGACAATCCGGTAGTATTCCTGTCTCTTTTCATCACTTTTGACTCGCCCCATCAGCAGTGTTTCCGAGAACATTGTAATCAGTGCCAGGGGAGTGCGTATTTCATGAGATACATTCGAAACAAAGTCTGATTTGATCTGGGCCAGTTCAATTTCTTTTTTGATGGTGCGGAATACGAACCAGGCCCCCAACAATAGCACAGCATTGAGACCGATAATCAAAAATAAGTTAGTGGTAAAGCGCTGTTGAGCCAGGCTTGGTTTGTCCTGTTCATCGAGCCGAATGGTAATGTAATAATCTGGTAAAAGCCAAAGAGCTTTTTGTGGCTCCGGCTTTACTCCTTTTTTTATAGAATTAGCCGTACTATAAAATGGAACAGCGTTGGTGTGATCATGGACGGAGATAATAAATTGGTCTTGGGCAATAGCATGAATACGAGGGCCAAGAAAATCATTAACAAACACTTCAGCATTTAGCACAAAACCGTATAATTTATGGTCTAGCTTCGGCTCACCGGACAGAAAGACCAGGGTTGTTAGGTTAACACTATCCGAAGTCAGGGGCTGAATTTTAAGATACCCACTCTCTCGGTAGCGATACAACCGTTCAATAACATCCTGTCGGTCTCGAATCATCGTTTGAATGCGAGGAGCATTTTCTGAAAACAGCCGCTCGCCCTCACCAGCATAAAGCGAAGGGGCCTGATCGCCTAATGAATCAAGAAGAAATACTTCGCTGATGGCGTAGTTCTCATCAAAAAACTGGTTCATTGCTTCGGGATCATCCAGCAGTGAGTCACGTACAATACCACTCCAGTCTTGCGTCCAGGAGCGCACAATGTCTTCGGAATACTGGTTTACCGAGAACAGAATGGCTTCGAGCTGATTATTGTAGATTTCCTCAATCATCAGTTCATTTTCCTGAACGGCCTTCAGCTCCCGTACCGAATAGAAAATGGCTGGAAGAAGAAAGACTACCAGTAGCACAAGACCGATCTTCGTTAAGGTGCTGGGCATTGAAGCAGGTTGTTTCCTGAGAAAGATACGAAAAATGCCGGAAGTGAGATGCTTAGTACATTGGGTTACGTGTGATGTTAATCGTCAACGAAGGGCAGTGGGTTTGAAGCGCTTCCAGCACAGGTTTGCTAACTGGGGTTTCGTATAGATACAACTCCCGGAGTGCCGGAAAACGGGTAATGTACAGGAGGTTGGCATCAGTAACATCTGTATGAGATAAATCCAGCGTTTCCAGTTGGGGAAGCTCGGTAAGGTAAACCAGGCCAGAGCCGTCAATATTAGTCTTCTGTAAGTTCAACGACCGTAACTGCTTCATCTGGCCTATATGATACAAGCCATCATCGCTAATCTCGCTACTGATGAGGGAAACTTCGGATAGTTGTTCATATAGCGGACGGATAGCAATCAAGTCCTGGTCTTGGAAAGCGACGGGCGGGAAGCGCATCTGTAGTGTAACTAAGTCCGGAGCTTCCGGATCATTTTCGATCAGATACGGTGCTTCTTCATACACAACCTGGCTTACGAGTTCGGCCAGTTCCTGTTCGGCTTTCCACTGCATGCGGTGGGCGGCTCGCAGACCGGCTACGTAATCGGTTATGGGAAGAGCGATGCTGCTATCCGCCAGTGCATCCAGATACGCCGTGTTGGGATCGGTGCCGGTTTCTATCCACCAGCGCAGTATGTCCATTTCGGTAGCGGTAAGGGAGGGCTTTCCTTCGGGCGGCATGTGGTCGTCGTGGTCTTCGGGTAGCACTACACGATTCCATACTTCACTTTGCTCAGGTTCGCCGGGTGTCAGGCCTGGTTCGCCGCTTTTTCCGCCGGTGGTCATATCAGCCAGGTTGGTCAGCAGCAGGTCTCCTTTAGTTTTGTGTTCATTGTGGCAACTGTAGCATTTGGCGTCCAGCATCGGGACAATCACATCATGGTACACCAGCATTTCTTCCTCTGCTTTGACCGGAACGGGTTGCAAACTGGGAACGTACTCCGTCAGGTAATCCGTGCCATGCGTGAGAGAGCCACCCTGGTGACTGGCAAAAACCAAGACCCCATTGGTCGCCAGTAGCACAACCAGATAGGCTTGCTGGTATCGGATTGAAGGATGGGCCAGCGATTGCAGCAGCAGAAATCCTAGCCAAAGCGTGCCTATTGCGACACCAATGCCCGCCCACAGGTGCACCTGCATCACGTCGCCGGTGTATTCTCCGGTTTGGTACAACAGGTAACCTAGAAGAATCGCGGTCAGGCTACTCAGCATGGCCATCCCCAGCATGAGCCAGCGTATGGGAGAAGTAAAGGTGATTAGGTTGAACGTATTAAGTGCCTCCAGCAGTAGTAGTAAGCCTATCAATACAATGGGAAAGTGAATGATCAGCGGATGAAAGCGTCCTAAAAAATAGACCCAGTCCGAAACGGGGGGCTGGGTAGGGGGAAGCAGGGGTAAACTGAAGAGTAAGAGGCTCAGCAGAAGTAATCCGAATCGGTACCGGATTACCTGCTGAAGCCAGTTAGGTTGTAGTAAAGTATCTTCTGTCATTGTCAGGCATAAATCTCACAAAGCTCTCCGGTGCTGTCGGCAAAGCATTCGGAAGGAATATCCAGTACATGCAATAGCGATAAATACAGGTTTGCCAGCGGCGTATTTTCAGCAAATTGAAGGTTCTGACCGGTTCTCAATCGTCCTCCGGCCTTTCCGGCGATTACAATGGGCAGGTTGCGGGGAGAATGGCGGTTACCATCCCGCAGTCCGGAGCCCAGCATGACCATACTATGATCCAGCAAGGTGCCGTCACCCTCAGGAATAGACTTGAGTTTTTCCAGAAAGTAAGCGTACTGCTCCATATGCCACTGGTTGATGGTAGCGTATTGCCGCAGGTTTTCTTCATTATCCTGATGGTGCGATAGCTGGTGATGACTGCCCTGCACGCCATCCAGGAATGAGAAGTTACGATTACTGACCGAGTTGCCAAACATAAAGGTTGACACCCGGGTAGCATCGCTCCAGAAAGCCAGCGTCATGATGTCGAACATCTGCCGGGTTTTTTCGGTAATATTTTCTCCCAGGTAGTATTCCGAGAACTCATCGGTCCGAAGGTTGAGTCGGGCAATTTCCTGTAGCATATCGGGCGTTAGGCGGGCTTCAAACTCCTTCTTCTGGGTTTCATTATCAATGCGCTTTTCTACTGATCGGATAGACTCCAGGTACTCCTCCAGCTTATCCTGATCGGAACGTCCCAGTTTGCGCTGCAATGTTTTGGCGTCGTCCAGCACAATGTCCAGCACGCTCTGCTTCCAGGGATCTTCCGTTTTTTGAGTGTTGGGGATATAATCGCGGAACAGGCGGTTAAAAGCCAGCTTTGGGTCAATTTCTTTGGAGCAGGGCTGCGTAGGCGATTTCCAGGCGATGCTGGAGCCATAAAGACGAGTGAAGCCTACGTTGGCATCAATGCCTGAGTTAATCCGCTCCAGTCCGTATTCTAGGGAAGAAAACAAGGTTCCCTGTCCGTGGTGTTTGGCAATCAACTGGTCTACGGAAATACCTCCGCTGTGAATATTATCTCCGGTAGTTTTATAAATCGGTAGGCTGGTCAGGAAGCTGGCCGTTTTGGCGTAGTGGCCATCAGCCCCATCAAAGATAGAAGCCTGGTTCATCAGTTCGTTGAGCACCAGCAGGTCGTCTTTTACATTGGCCAGAGGCTGTAAGATAGGAGAAAGCTCAAAGTTTTTGCCCCAGGTACCTGGCGTCCACAGGTTGGGGTGAACGCCGTTAGGCATGAACATGAAGGCACTGCGGGTAGGATAGGAGCGGGTAGCCGCAGCATGTAAGCCGGTAGGAATCATAGCTTCCAGAAACGGAAGGGCGATGGTCGCGCCCAACCCTTTTAACATGCGGCGGCGGGAGATTTGCCAGGACTTGCTCATGAAGATTTTAGTTTAGGTCGAAAATCGTTGATTCGGTAGCGGAACGGATAGCTATAGACCAGTTCCATCATAAATTCCTGCGGGTCAAACCCGTTCGTTAGCAGATTATTTGTGAGTTTCTGCATGGTCGGTTCATCCACAAACTCAATGTTTCGCCCAATGGCGTAGGTGAACATTTTCTCGGCTAGGGTACGGGCAAAGTTTTCCTGCTTGCTTAGCAGAATCTGCTTCAGTTCGGCCGGACTCTGAAATACCTCTCCGCTGGATAAAGTATCCCAGACCACAATGGGTTCTTCTCCGTAATGGGTGCGCCAGCGGCCAAGGGCATCATAATTCTCCAGTCCCAACCCAATAGGGTCCATTTTCTGGTGGCAGCTGAAACATTCGGGTTTGTCCCGGTGTACAGCCAGTAATTTCCGCAGGCTGGCATCCGGGCGGGCGGCTTCCTCTTCCGGCAACACTCCCGCATCAGGCGGTGGAGGAGGTGGCGGCGTTCCCATAATCTCTTCCAGCACCCATTTACCACGTAGTACCGGACTGGTACGCAATGGTAGGGAGGTAGCGGTCAGAACACTGCCCATACTTACTACTCCGCCCCGATTCCGATCTTCCAGCGCGACATAGCGCATATCGGGCCCTTTCACGCCAGGTACGCCGTAGTGCTGAGCCAGTTCTTCGTTCAGATACGTATAGTCACTGTCCAGCAGGTCCAGGAAATTTCGAGACTGGGTGAGGGTATGGTGGAATACTTCAACCGTTTCCTGATACATGGCTTGCCGCAGCGTGGGAGTGAACTCCGGGAATCGCTCGGGGTCTACCGGGCTTTGGTCTTTCAGTTCGCTGATGCCGAACCACTGGGTAGAAAAGCTTTCGGAAAATCGTTTAGCTTTCGGGTCTTTTAGCATACGCTCTACCTGCTGCCGCAGCACCAGACTGTCGTGCAGATTTTCCTGATAGGCGATAGTGAACAGTTGTTCATCCGGCAAGCTGGCCCATAAGTAGTAGGATAACCGGGTAGCCAGTTCAAAGCCGCTGAGCGCATAAGGAGCATCCGTGGGCTGTTCATCCTCCACTTTATACAAAAAGAAGGGAGATACCAACACCGATTTAAACGTAGCCAGCATCGCTTGATCAAAAGCATCGGAACCGGAAGCCTGCTCATAAATTTTGCGGAAAAGCGTGCGAAACTGTTCTTTTTCATCGGCAGTCAGAAAACGCCGGTAGGCCCGGCTGGCAAACGGAAAGATACTTCGTTCGGCTACCTGGGTGGGGGCATCCAGCGGATCAACATCATTCGAAAAAAGCTGGGCAAACCATTGGGTCAGCGAAGCCCACCATGATTGGCGATAAGTGTCGGGAACCAGCTTCTGCCACAGGGTGGGTTGGGTATACAGCGAATCTACGATCTGCGAGGCTGCTTCGTAGTAACGCTCCATCTTCAGGGGAGTGAAGAATAAGGTGCCCGCGTAATTGTCAAAGCCCCGACCACCCGAACCATCGGCCGGGAAGAAGTGGGTAGCATCAAAATGGATACCTGTCAGGTCCAGGATGGTATAGTGGTATTCGCTGTGGCTAAGACGGCGGATGACTACCCGGCCCGGATTATTTTCTTTGAGGGAGCTGATCAGAATATCATTGATACCATCCACTAGAATGGTTTTCTCTTCCGGTGTAAGGGAAGGTTTGTTATCGGGCGGCATTTGTCCGGCCTGCACCTGTTTGACTACCTTGAGCCAGATTTCCCCATCATCAACCAGGTGACCGGCATTCTCATATTTTTCCAGGTTAATGCCTCCGGCTACCTTGCCCACATTATGACAGGAAAAGCAATGCTGATCCAGCACCGGTCGGATTTGCTCTTCGAAGGAAAGTGGAGGTTCCTGGGCAAGCAAGGCGGGCAGGTTGCAAAAAAGCAGAATACAGGTAAGTCTAAAAAACAGCGACATCTTGGCAAAAGATAGCAAATAAGGTGGGTATTCGCAAGTACGTTGACAAACAGGACGACAAAATATAATTAGGTCTTTTGTGCGGGGTTTAGTTGAGACTATTCATCCCTGGCCTTGCTTTAGATAAAAGGAACATCACGTTAAAGGCAAATTTGCTATTTTACAGACTGATGTACTTGACTAAAATATAACAACCTATGTATCGCTTAATGAAATTACAGAAGTTTATACTTCTAATGACATCATTCAATCTACTCATAATCAGCGAAATATATTCTCAGAATGAAAGTGATGCTTTAAGGAAATTTAACCTGCTAAGTAAAAGCCATTCTTATCTCGATCTGCCTGATGAACTACTTTCCAGAAACGAATATCATCCGTATCCGACCGTTCAGGAACGCGATGCCTGGCAGCAAATTCCCGATGCTATCAAAAAGCAGTATATCCGGGAAGCTGAAGCCGATATGGCCGAGACTTGGGAGGTGTTACCCGCCAGTGTATTCCTGGAGTTTGCTACTAATGGGAATCGCTCCAACTTTCAACAGATTCGGGATGACCGTCGCTCTGCACTACGAAACTGGGTACTGGCTGAATGCCTGGAAGGAGAAGGGCGCTTTATGGAAGCGATTGTCAACGGCATCTGGGCCATCTGTGAAGAATCATTCTGGGGAGTACCAGCTCATTTGTACTTGCAGGCGAAGGGATACGGTCTTCCCGATGTAGATGAACCCACCGTAGACCTGTTCGCGGCTGAAACCTCTTCACTACTGTCGTGGACAACATACCTACTGGGAGATAAGCTGGATGAAGTATCGCCTATGGTGCGGGAGCGCATTTATTCCGAGATTAATCGAAGAATACTGGAACCTCTGCAAAGCCGGGATGATTTCTGGTGGATGGGGTTTGCCCGCGATCGGCACGTCAACAACTGGAACCCCTGGATCATCTCTAACTGGCTGACCACCGTGCTGCTGGTAGAAGAAGACCCGGAACGCCGCGCCCGGCATACCCACAAAGCACTGCGGAGCCTGGATAACTTTCTGAATGATTATCCCGCTGATGGAGGCTGCGATGAAGGACCGGGGTACTGGAACCGGGCCGGAGCCTCGGTCTTTGATTGTCTGGAACTGCTGCGTACCGCTTCGGATGGAGCTATCTATTTTTACGATGAGCCGCTCATTCAGAAAATGGGCAGCTATATCTATAAGGTCTTTATCGATGATCCGTATTTTGTGAATTTTGCCGATGCCTCGGCTAAAATTAATCTGGATGGCAGCATTACTTACCAGTATGGTAAGCAGATTAACGACGAGATGATGATGAAGCTCGGAGCGGCGGAGGTTCAGCAAATTAATACGGCGGAAGAACTACTAACCAAGGATCGCAACCTGTTCCGGCACTTGAACACTATTTTCTCTTACCAGGAAATTGCTGATTACGACGGAAGCTTTCCCTATGTGCGCGATGTCTGGTTTCCCGACTTGCAGGTAATGGCCGCCCGTTCGGAAGCCAGTACATCTGACGGGTTTTATCTGGCCGCGAAGGGTGGGCACAACGAAGAAAGCCATAACCACAACGATGTAGGTAACTTTATCCTGTACCTGGATGGTGAGCCCGCAATCATCGACATCGGCGTGGAAGAATACACCAAAAAAACATTTAGCGACGAGCGGTATTCCATCTGGACCATGCAATCGGCCTACCATAACGTACCAACCATCAATGGGGTGCTGCAGCACAATGGGCGTCAGTTTATGGCGCAGGATGTTCAGTATGATGCTAATGAAGACCGGGCTACGTTTGGATTGGATATGGTGCTGGCTTATCCCGAAGAGGCAAAAGTGCAGCGCTGGCAGCGTTCGTTGGAGTTGAACCGTGCCGAAGGATTGGTGATGACCGACAGCTTTCGGGTAGAAGAGGTAAGCGGAGAATTTTTTCAAACCCTGATGACGGCATTTACCGTGGCTCAGAACAGTCCGGGAAAGGTTCTTTTGCAGAGCCGGACTTCTGATACATCGTTGCAAATTCAGTACGATGCGGCCAAGTTTCAATTGGAGATTGAAGAAATCGCTATTACGGATGAGCGGTTGAAGCAAACCTGGGATCACCCGCTGATTCGCCTGAAATTTATGGCAACCGCCCCTCAACCGGAAGATGAATGGACGTTTCAGCTAACACGCGGAGAATTACCTTAAAAACTCTGGCCGGGAACTTTTAAACCATAGTAGTTTTTATCTTATTATTTAGAGAAAATCTAAATAAAATTTACATTTGTCAAAACTTAAGTCTCCGATCTTATAAACGTCCGTGTTCATGAAAACCCTTGATCAACTTCTTCCCGGCGAGCAGGGAATCATTCATAGCCTGAAATCATCGGATCTTACCATAAAGTTACTTGAGATGGGGTTGTTGCCGGGCAAACCTATCCGTTTTAATTTTACAGCCCCCTTGGGCGATCCGATTGCGGTACAAATATCCGGATACCAGCTTTCATTGCGCAAAGACGAGGCTCAATTAGTAGAGGTTACATGAGTAAAGCATCGGCCACCACAACCGTAGAACGATCTACCGGGCTGGCGAAAATTGCCCTGGTAGGAAATCCCAATTCAGGAAAATCCAGTCTGTTTAATCTACTGACGGGACTCAACCAGAAGGTAGGTAACTACCCCGGTGTGACCGTTGACCGTAAAACCGGGACTACCTCATTACCTTCCGGAGAAACGGTTCAGATCATCGATCTGCCCGGAACCTATAGTATCTACCCTCGCTCTTCCGATGAGCAAGTAGTGGCCAACACCTTGCTGGATCTGAAAAACCAGCCGGTAGACACCGTCGTAATGATTGCTGATGTCACTAACCTGGAGCGCAATCTGTTGCTCTTTACCCAGTTGCTCGATCTTGGGCTGCCCCTGGTGCTGGTACTGAATATGGCCGATCTGGCGCATAAACAGGGTCTGAAAGTGAATGTGGCTAAATTGCGTCAGGCGTTAGGGAATATTCCGGTAGTTACGATGAATGCCCGGCGGGGAGAGGGAGTTTCCGAACTGAAAGAAGTACTTGAGCAGGGAGTAGAGCCGCCACTGGTATCGTTTTATAATCCTCAGGCGGTAGCTCCGGAGGCCGTTGCAGAAATCAAGCATCAGTTTCATTGCCAGAATTATTATCAGGCGTATCTGCTCCTGCAATACGGAGAGTCGCTGCGGTTTCTCAGCCCGGAGGAACGAAAGATACTAGCAGACGCCAAGCAACAGTTTGGCTTCGAGGGCAAAGCACTGCAAATCAAAGAAACCACCGAGCGGTACCAACGCATCCAGGATATTCTGGCCCAGGCCGTTACGGTAGCCACGAATAAGCCTTCCAGTTTCACGGAAAAGGTAGACCGAATGGTGACCCATAAGGTGTGGGGATACCTCATCTTCTTCGGACTGCTGCTCTTTATCTTTCAGGCCATTTTTGCCTGGGCGGCCGTACCCATGGACTTTATCGATCTGTTTTTTGGTCAGCTCAGTGGCTGGCTGCATGATACCCTGCCCGAAGGAGCTTTGTCTGATCTGCTATCGGAAGGGGTGGTGCCAGGCATTGGCGGAATCGTCATTTTTATCCCGCAAATCGCGATTCTGTTTGCTTTTATCACCATTCTGGAAGAGTCAGGCTACATGGCCCGGGTGGTGTTTATGATGGATAAACTTATGCGGAGGGTGGGCCTTAACGGTCGTAGCGTAGTGCCGCTGATTTCCGGCTTAGCCTGTGCCATTCCCGCTATTATGGCTGCCCGAGGCATTGACGACTGGAAAGACAGAATAATTACCATCTTTGTTACCCCATTCATGAGTTGCTCGGCTCGCCTGCCGGTTTATGTTATCCTGATCGGGTTGGTTGTGCCTAACGAAACCTACTGGGGTGTTTTCAATTTACAGGGACTGACGTTGATGGGGATGTACCTGCTGGGCTTCTTCGCCGCCATCATTTCGGCCTGGGCTATGAAGAAAATTATGCGAGCCAAGAGCCGGGGCTTTTTGGTTATGGAATTACCTGCCTACCGCTGGCCACGCTGGGCCAATGTGGGCATTACCGTGCTGGAAAAATCAAAGACCTTTGTTTTTGAAGCCGGGAAAATTATTCTGGCCGTTTCGATCATTCTTTGGGTACTGGCCTCTTACGGTCCTGGTGATGCAATACAACGGGGAGAAGAACGAGTGAGGGCGCAGGCTCAGCAGGACGAAACCCTGGCGGAGAGCCTGGATCGAAGCATTGCCAGCGTACGCTTGCAGGAATCCTATGCCGGGCAGTTTGGAAAGTGGATTGAGCCCGTCATCCGCCCACTGGGCTACGATTGGAAAATTGGTATTGCCTTAATTACCTCGTTTGCCGCCCGGGAGGTGTTTGTCGGAACTATTGCCACCCTGTACAGCATTGGAGAAGTAGAAGACGAAGGCACCATTAAAAGCCGGTTACGGAATGAGATTAATCCGGAAACCGGCGGACCTCGTTTTACTCCGGCAGTGGCGTTTTCGCTGCTGGTGTTTTATGCGTTTGCCATGCAGTGCATGAGTACTCTGGCGATTGTCAAGCGAGAAACAAAAAGCTGGAAGTGGCCTATGTTACAGTTATTGTATATGACTGTGCTGGCTTACGTTTCAGCATTTGCAGTATATCAACTTTTTTCCTAATGATTCAGACGATTATTATAACACTCTTATTTGTGGCGGCTCTGGCTTATCTGGGTCGCTCAGTATACACCCATTTCACCACGAAAGAAGGCTGTGCCAAAGGTTGCGGTTCCTGCTCAGCGGTGGATATTGAGAAGATCAAAAAGCAGATTCAGGAGCAGCATGCCTGAGCCACGAGGCATTACAGGATAAAGCAGATACTTAATAGAAAAGGCAGCGTCAGCAATCAGGTAATACCCGGTTGCTGACGCTGCTTTTTTGCATTTAAACGCCGGAAGTTATTTTAGTGTAGGGTTTAAACGTTCCATCCTAGTCAGAACTCTGTTCCATTTCTGGGTTTTTATCAACTAATGCCTAATGAATTGGAAGAAATAGTAAGGGCGGGTACCAACACTGCCTGTGCGCCCGTGCAGGGAGGAAGCAGCATTGTGATGATGCTATATCGGCATC
Organism: Roseihalotalea indica; assembly: GCF_022458895.1. The sequence goes on from NZ_JAINFL010000006.1 coordinate 470,039, forward strand.
TTCTGCTACTTTTGTAGGGAATGATGCTTAATTTACTGAAAGTTTATCCCCTTTTTCTTAATTTTCAGACAAATCCTTTTCCAGGCAATTGGATTATTTTTATTTTCATCCTCGGTTTCAAGATTTTTTCCGGGAATTTTTAAGCACAGCTATGTATAGAGGGTATTTTATTGGGTTTGTTTTTATGCTCGGAGGGCATACTCTACTGCAGGCTCAATCTCTTTATATTAGCGAAAATCAAATTTTAAGTATAAGCGCGGGTGCAACAGTAACCCTGCAAAGCTCTATGACTAACCAGGGTATCCTCACGAATCAGGGAACCATCTCTGTGCCTGGGGACTGGAGTAATACTCGGAGTTATGCCGGAGACGGGAAAGTAGTGCTGGTGGGAGCCGACGATCAATTGATTCAGCATCAGAACCAAACTTTTGGAACCTTAGTGGTAGAGGGGGGAGGTAGAAAAATACTAGAGAGCCCGGTCAACATTGCCGATACACTATATCTAACCTTGGGGTTATTAGAAGCCTCTTCAGCAAATGTTATTCAGTTACTACCAGAGGCAACTGTAGACGGGGGAAATGCTGAATCGTATGTGCTGGGACCTATTCAATGTTCCGGAACCGGGTATCGGTACATTCCCATTGGCACAGAAGAAGAATTTGCCCCCCTTGTTCTGGAAGACGTGCAGGGAGTCAATCCCCGGTTGCAAGTATCAGTAATCAGTCCTAATCCTGATTCTGAAGAAGGAGAGAGGTTGGAGAGAATCAGTCAGTATCGCTATTGGAACCTGGAATTGATTGACGGAAGCTTTGATGGTTCGCTTGCCACTTTACCCGTTAGTTCCGAAGATGGGTTTTCAGATCTGGTAGGTGCGGTTGTAGCGCAGGCTGATAAAGTTGGCGGCCCCTATACCAATCTTGGTCAATCAACCCGGCAAGGCACTCCGCAGGATGGGTGGGTTACGAGCCGTCTGCCGGTTAATCAATCTATTCTGGCGTTGGGCTTAACAACCGAGTATGCGGTGGAAAACAGCGTGGTTGTCCCATCTGCCTTTGCACCGCAAGCTCAGAATGTAGAAGACCGTCAGCTGAAGGTTTATGCCGTTAACCTGGTGCCGGATCAGTTTTCTTTCATCATCTTTAACCGCTGGGGGCAGGTTGTCTATCAGACCGATGTTTTATCTGAAGCCTTGGCAGAAGGGTGGAATGGAATCGGATCACAAACGAATGACCCTGTGCCGGCCGGCGTTTATCATTATGTGTTGCGCGGTAGGTTTGAAACCAATCAAACCGTAGAAAAAACGGGCTCTATTACCTTGTTTCGCTGATATGCACGCAACAAAACTACATATCACCCTGATAGGCCTGCTCGTCAGTAATATGGTCTGCTGGCACCAAGCTCAAGGGCAGAAAATACGGTTTTCGCAATATCAGGCTGCGCCCATCTATGTAAACCCCGCCATGACCGGCGCTTCTTCTAATCCTGTAATTCATCTGAACTCCCGCTTTCAGCAGTTTGGTGCGGTGGCCTATAGAACCGGCGTTGCTTCTATTGCCCTGCCATTATTTCTTTCTGAACGGGAAGAACTGTCCAGTGGTGGAATTGCAGCAAGCTTTTTGCAGGATGTCGCTGGCCAAAGCGGTGAGTACCGGACCAGTTGTGCGCAGTTGAGTGCTGCTTATAATGTGTATCTGAACCGATATGGAACCCAATGGTTCAGTTTAGGCATCCAAACGGGCTATCAGCAGACAAGCGTAAATTTCTCTGCCTTGCAATGGCCTTCTCAACTTCGTTATAATGGCTTTACCAGCGGTACAAATCCCTCAGAAGCCTACAATAATCAGTTGGGGTTTTTTGGTATTGATGCGGGAATACTCTGGATGTACGATCCAACCACGAATCCGCTTCAGGACTCGCCACCGTTTCGTTTATTTGCCGGATTTAGTGTAAACCATCTGAATGAGCCTTCGCTACGTTGGATCTCCAGTTCCGATAATGCTTTGGCAAGGGGATATTGTGCTCAGACGGGCGGGACATTTACGTTGAGTCATCGTTTATTTTTATCGCCGGATGTGCTGGCTATGTGGCAGGATCAGTTTTTTACTTACCAAGTGGGCAGCATGTTTACCTACCAGACTCAATACAGTACGCCTACCAACCCTGTACCTTCCGACCTTAAACTGATGGCTGGAACCTGGTATCGGGAGGATGCTGCTATGGTTTTCCTGATTGGCCTGGGTGGGCGGAAATGGCAAGCGGCGATCTCTTACGATGCCAATACTTCCTCTGACCGGAGGGGCCTGTCTAATCAATATGCTATGGAGGTATCTCTTCAGTACCAGTGGTTTACTAATAAATCACCAAAAAAGCAGTCAACTCCTTTATTCTAGGCATGTCGTATTCGAAGCTTATTCACGTTTTCACTTTTGTTTTGATGGTAGGAGTCTTGGTGCTGGGCCGGTGGGGTAAAGGTTACAGTCAATCATTAAATGGTGGAAATGCCGGAAAGATGGGTGACCAGTATTTTGAGGCCCAGCAATATTACCGGGCAGTTCAGTACTATCTGGTAGCCTTAAAGCAGGATAGCTCCGACTACCAGCGGGCTTTCCGGCTGGCCGAGAGCTACCGGCAACAATTTAACTATCGTGAGGCGCTGCCCTGGTATACCTTAGTTCATCAAGAAGCTAGTCGTAATTTTCCGGAAGCAATATACTATCAGGGCCTGATGCTTAAGAATCTGGGCCGCTGTAGTGAGGCAATTTCCCTGTTTAAAGAATTACAGGAGCAACCCATTGCCTCAATGGGAAGAATGAAGGAGAATATAGCAACTGCATTGCAGGGATGTTACGAAATGCAGCTTTCTGCTGCCGAATTTTCGGCTGTACGTTTGCACAAACTGGACTCTCCGGTAAATTCCGCTTACCATGATTACGCACCTCTGATTTTAAAAAATGACTCTATACTGGCTATTACCAGCACCCGCTTTTCAGACAAGAAGCGCTTATCCTATCGGTTTGGTGAAAATAATGCCAATTTCTTTGAGTTTCAGCTAAAAGATGGTGGGTGGAACCCTTCGTCCATCCTGGCTAAAAACTTAAATACCAAAGCCAGCGAAGGGGCGGGGTATTATGTACCGGGGAGAAATGAATTTTACTATACATTTTGTCCTGACAACCAGCTCTGCGAAATTCAGGTCATCCGCCAGGAAGAAGGGCGGTGGACTGCCCCTCAATCATTGCCTGAAACTATTAATCAAAAGAATACTAATACTAAGCATCCAGCTTTATCTCTAACCGGAGATACGCTTTTTTTTGTGTCTGACCGGTCGGGCGGAGTAGGGGGAACGGATATCTGGATGAGCCTTCGTTCCGGTGACAATACCTGGACACCACCGCTGTGCCTTGATTCTCTAGTGAATACCACTTCTGATGAAGTAACCCCTTTTTATAATAGCAATGAAAGGCTGCTGGTTTTTGCTTCTAATGGTCACGAGGGGTTTGGTGGCATGGATTCGTACCTTATCAGTGACTACGGTAATTCAGCCAAAAGGCAGCGACATCATTTGCCTTTGCCTTTCAACTCCAGTGCTGACGATGGTTACATGGTACTTGGCAAGCAACTAGGATATATGTCATCGCATCAAGGTGGTAATTTTGATATTTACCTCTTCCGGAAAGAACGCTCTCAAACCTGGCAGGAGTGCTTGTTAGGAAGGCAGGTTCTGTCTGAGGTTATAAACAACGGGCGCCGTTCTATCTTTAAAGACCAGGTTATTACTACAAATATTAGTGTGCCTGGCGAAACCAGGGACTGGATTCAGGTGCAGGCAGCCCAGCAGAAACGGTTAGAGTCCGGTGCTACCCGGTTCATTCTAAATTCTGATGTTAATGATATTCGGTTTCAGCAAAGCCGCCAACAAAATCGTCAGAGTTCACCCAATCAGGTGTCGTCGGTTTCGCTGAGCAGTATCGTCTCTCAGCAAGCAGATAGCCTGCTGGAGTTAACTACCTTCTCAACCGATACTTTAGTTAATGCTGATTTCGGAGTAATTACCGGAACTTTGCGCTATGGGGTAGAAGCAACACCTTTGTCCCGGCAAACGGTGCAATTAAGAGATGGTAATGGCGAGGTGATCAAAATTACTACAACGAATGCTTTGGGGAATTTCAGAATGGTAAACATCCAGCCTAATGCAGAATACTCCCTGGTGCTGGCGGTAGACTCCTTGATGGATTCCTTACAGGTAGAGGATTTGCAGTTAAGAGCTCTAGAGAGCAATGTGCCTACCCAGGCATACGAACCTATCTTTTATGATTTCAACCAGGATGGTTTACGTCCGGAGGCGCAAAAGGTGTTGGAAGAGCTGGCCGATTTTTATCAGGAACATCCCAGTATCTCTATTGAGATTAATGCCTTTACCGATAGTTTGGGAAATGATGAATATAATCTGTTGCTAAGCCAGAAACGGGGAGAGATGGCGTTTAATTATCTTATTGAGCAGGGGGTAGACCGGTCTGCACTGGCAATTAATGCCGAAGGAGTTTCTACGGCGTATACATCTACCAATGCTTTTGTCAGTCAGCAACTGAACCGGCGGGTGGAATTTGATATTTTTGGATTAGATTCAACATTGCAATCCGATGTGATCACTCGTATTATGAGGCCCAATGTTGATGGGGGAACACTTTTAGAAAGCACCGGAATGACGGAGGAAGAATTCCGGCAGCTCAATGGAATTTCCTTGGACCAGATCCGGCCCTATAAACCGTTGAGAATACAACGGTCTGTTGCCGCTGATGATGACCGGCTATTTTATCGAATTATGGATATAAATTGATGTAACTTTACCGTTATATCATTGAACTACTGACTAACCGATTTATGAGATTTATTTACTTCATTTTGGGTTTACTTTTTTGTGGGGCGCTCTCGGGCCAGTTAATGGCACAATCAGTGGGGGTAGGAACTAATACCCCAAGTTCAAATGCCGCGCTGCATGTAGTATCTCAAAATAACAATCAAGGCATTCTCATTCCCAGTCTCAGCACCGAACAACGAACCAGTGCTGACTTTGTAAACAATCTCTCATCTGAAGACAATGGACTGTTGGTGTTTGACCTGACCGAGAAGCGTTTTTATTTTTGGTCAGATGATGCATGGATGCCTTTGGTTAGCGGAACGCTAGGGCAAATTTTGGAAGCTGGGGAAGGTATTACTATTAATGAGCAAAGTCAAATTGTCAACATTGGTGATGTTGATTCAACTAATGATGTAACTGTACAGACGGTCGCAGCGGGGGATGTTACCGGAATATTCGCCAATCTGCAATTATCAGAGCAATCGGTAGAAACCACAAACTTAGCCGATAATGCAGTAGTGTCATCAAAAATTGCTGATGAAACTATTCTGCCCGATGATCTGGCCTCCCCGGGAGCTGGTAAAGTACTTATTACCACAAACGCCGGTACGGTATTTTGGGAGAATCAAACATTATTTGGTGAAACGTTTCTTGAATTTGGCAATGTATACGTTGGTAATGCCGGAAATAAGCCATCAGCAGTAGACCTTAGAGGAGAAGGAAATATACTGATTGGTGGTGGTACAAATGTGAGCGTACAGGAAGTTAAGGGAGATATTACAATGGATGGCCTCGCCAATGCCGAACTGACCTCTAACTCGGTCGCATCTACGGAAATCTTAGATGGTTCGGTTACTACTATTGATATTGCCGACGAAGCTATCACAAGTGTTAAAATATTAGATGGTTCTATAAGCAGCGCTGATCTCTCGGCTGATGCGGTGGGTTCTGGTACCATTGTTAACGAAACCATTCTCAATGAAGATATTGGTGTAACGGCTGGAATCCAGGTAAGTAAACTGGAAGCAATGGCTACCGGAACCATCATTTTTGGTAACGCCGGTGTGCCTACAATAGGTGCTATTGGCGGTGCTATTAGTGTTGATGAAACGGGTGCTGTTACGTTAAATACATTAACAGCGGTGGATATTGATGGTGGCACTATTGATAACACACCCATTGGGGGTACAACACCTTCCACCGGAGATTTCACAACATTAACGGCGGTTGATGGGAATTTTACTACTCTAACTGCTACTGACGGCAATGGTATTCTTAATTTGAATGCCGATAATCTTGCTATTGGCACCTTGCCCAGTGATCGCTTCCCCGATTTAATTACTGCTGGCACCTATGGCGGTGGCCCCAATCATGTGGAATCCATTACCGTTGATGCAAAAGGGCGAGTGACAGCGGTTGCCTTTGGACCATCGCCCAGTGACATTCGACTAAAAGAAAATATTCAAGAGTTACATTATTCACCTCAAAACCTGAATCAACTTCAGGCCTATCACTATACCTGGAAAGAAAACCAGTTTGGAAACAAGCCTCAGATTGGCCTAATCGCTCAGGAGGTAGAAAAAGTGTATCCTGAACTGGTACAAACTCGCTCAGATGGCTACAAGGGGGTTAATTATGAAGGCTTAATTCCTGTGCTGGTAGAAGCAGCTAAAGCCCAGCAGGACTCTATTCATGCCCTCCAGACACAGAATCAATCATTAGAGAACAAGGTGGCTGAATTGGAAGCAAGTTTAGAAAACCAGTCCCAGTTACTAAAAGCATTAGAGGCACAAGTGAAAGAGTTAATGAACCATCTGGCCGCTACGGAATCACCATCGGTAACTGAGACCGAAGCCAAAGACGTGCGGGGAACCGATCGCTAGTTCGGCATGAGCGCCCACATTAGGGGTGAAATACTTTTCTCCACCTAACAGAATAAACTGCGGGGCAAAAGCACCTCCCAGTGCAAAGTTAATAACTCGATCCAGCACATCTACCGGAAACCCGGTTTCAGTGTCAACATTCCAGTTTGAGAAGCCAAGTCGCAGGCCGCTGTATAATTGAAAGGATGGTTGGCGAACGTAGTAAAAGTGGCCTATAGCAGCAACGTTCCACTTATTAGCTATCAATCCGTAACGTTGCGCATTGTTATCGTTTGGGTCTTGATATGTTAAGGAAAAATGCTGGTAGGCAACTCCGGCCCCTACACTTACCCGTTTAAAAGGAGAATAAAGATACATCCCGCCAATAACGGGAAGTCTATCCATGTTTACGCCATTTATAATTTCAAAATAATTGGCAATGTTTGAAAGAATCCCGGAAGCACTAAAGCCAATGCCTAGGCGGGCATTATGAGCATAAGTGGCCGGAATGCGACTGGGTACAGGCTTCTTTTCCTGCGCCTGGCCGCCTAGGGAGAAAAAACTAATTAGCGCTACGGTCAGGATTGCTCTGCTGAGTGAGCACCTGCGCCACATCCTGTACTTCGTTCCAAACTCTGAATACGTTCTTATAGCAAATTTTCTCAATGTCTTCGTCAGTATATCCGCGTTTTAGTAGCTCGGCAATCAGGTTAGGGTAGTCAGAGGCATCTTTCAGGCCTGTCGGAAGCGTATCGCCTACGCCATCAAAATCAGATCCCAAGCCCACATGATCAATTCCCACCAGTTGCACGACATGATCAACATGATCAGCCACCTTCTGAACGGTGGAGAAAGCCGGATTGTTTTTGCGATACTCGGCAATATAAGCTCGTGAAGCTGAATCCTCATAGGTCAGGTTACGCTCCTCCATCCACTTGGATAAGTGAGCCCGGGCCTCCTCAGACTTTTCACGGATTTCGCCATCCAGAAAACCAGAACCAAAGTTAATTTGAATGACCCCACCATTGGCGGCTAATTTTTTCAACATATCGTCATTCATGTTCCGTTCAAAGCCAGGTACAAAAGCCCGACAGGAAGAATGAGAAGCGATAACCGGAGCTTTAGTGGTGTTCATAACATCATAAAAGGCGCTGTCTGAAATATGAGATACATCCACCATAATACCCACCCGATTCATTTCCTTCACCACCTCTTCGCCAAAGGGGCTTAAGCCATTCCAGACGCGGGTGCTATCGTACGAAGAGTCACTGATCTGATTAGGCTTGCCGTGGGTCAGGGTAATATAGCGAATACCCCGGTCGAAGAAATATTGCACATTTTCAATGGAGTCTCCAATGGGGGCGCCATTTTCCATACCCATGGGCAGTGAGATTAAGCCCTTGTCAAAGTTTTCCTGGATGTCCTGAGGAGAGTTAGCTAGTGCAAATTTATCCGGAAACTCTGCCGGAATATTTTGCACCATGTCGATGAGAGAATCAGCCAGTTCCTTAGCTCCACCGGTTTCCTGATAGGATGAAGGAATATAGATTGACATGAACGGACTATCAAGGCCTCCTTTCTGCGCTTTGGGATAGTCGAAGTCACCTTGCGTTTCATTTTCAATATCCTTAATATATTCTTTCTGTAATCGAAATCCCGAGACCTTGAGGCGATAAGGTAAATCTACGTGCCCATCGATAATAATGAACTGATGAGCCAGCTTGTCGGCCCGCTCCTGAGTATCATCCTGAGCAAATGCTATCTGGCTTAAAAAACATAACGAGAGAAGATAGGTAAAGCTGCGCATAGGTAGAATTTTTGAGTAAAGTCTTAAATATACTACGAAAATCTGACTATGGACGCTGTCGCAGAATTTTATTCTGATTCAAACCAGGAAGCGTACATGGTGTAATTATTCGCAATACGCTTCATTCGCTCCCGGTGCGAAGCGTCTAATGTCTTTATTTTGCGGGCGGGTACTCCGGCATACAAGGTATCCGGTTCAACAATAGTATTTTCTAAAACGACTGCACCGGCGGCGATAAATGCTCCCTTTTGCACAACCGCATGGTCCATCACAATGGCTCCCATTCCTACCAGCACATAGTCTTCCAGCGTGCAACCATGCACCAGCGCCCGGTGCCCGACTGATACATAATTTCCAATGGTAGTGTCTGCCTGCTGATAGGTGCCATGAATAATTGTACCATCCTGAATATTAGTATGATGGCCCACCGTGATGCTGGCTACATCTCCCCGTAACACAGTGTTGAACCAGATACTACAGGAGTCACCCAGCGAGACATCGCCGATGAGAGTAGCGGTAGGAGCCAGGAAACATTCTTGTCCCACTTTGGGGGTGAAATCTCGTACAGTAATGATATGCGGCATAAGCGTTTATAAAGCGGAAAAATAAAAAAAGCCTCCGAAGAATTTATAATCTTCGGAGGCTTTTTGTGGTAGAAATTGTTCTCGTAGTTCTCGTTATTCAGGTAATTTTAGGAAAGCCGACCAATCTACGGCGTTTGCATTACTAAAGGTAATAAGAAATATTCCATCGTCAAAGTCCTGATCATCATAGGGGCGCTGAATATCTTCGTAGGCGAGGATTAGCGTCTGATTTTCAGGGTCTGCCAACAGCACATTTTGTTGTTTTATTGTTCGATTTTTATTCAGCCAACGGCTGCTGTAATGAGTTCTGTACCCGGTAGTCACTTCTCCATCTACAAAGCCCTTAAATGCCAGGAAGAATCCTAATTGCGAGCCAGCTTTAAAGTCTGATAGGCATACTTTATCTCCTTTCATCAGGTGGCTTCCGCTGGTGGTTACAGTTGCATTAGGGAACACTACGGTCATATCCTTCAAATCATTGGAGGAAGTAGGTATATTCTCAGGATCATAGGTGTAAAAACCAAACGTGTTTTTATGATGCGTAGTCTCGCTGAGAACGGTAATTTCAATATCAGTATCTTCCTTGAACAAGATTTCGGTTAAAGCTGACTCTTCAAACCAGGCAGATTGCCGAAGTGTAAGGTCATCATCCTTCATAAACTGAGCGTTAATGCGGGCTTCCAGATCAGCATCAATAGCTGATTCAGTTTCGCAAAGGTAGTTCGGCCGACCATATTCGTCCCAATCGCCAATCGTGATATAGTCACCGTTGTCAGGATCATACTCTAGGATTTCAACGATTTTCAAGCCACTGGTACCCGTCGCTACAAACATCAGGTTGCCCTGGCTCATCACGTAATTAACAGAACCGCCGAAACTGGCTGAACCAAATAATTGGTATGCGCCATCAATATTGTGCATGACATACAACCCGGCGGCACCATTTGCCGCAAAAATCTTATCATTAGCCACTGAAACTCCATTGGTGCTGATATCTTCAGGGTTGATATCTTCCAAAGTAGGAAGCGCTATATGTTCCACCAATGTTCCATCCTGACGATCTAAAATTTTCAGTCCTTCCTCTCCAGTTGGTATGAACAGGGCATCATCCGTTATGTCAAAAATAGATTTTGCTCCCACACGGTCAGCACCATCCGTAGCATAGCTGCGAGTAACCTCCCAGGTGGTCTTAGAAATCACTGAGACTCGAGCCGGGCTGCCTTGCATAACCAGTACGTCATTATCTGATAAAATTAGCGAGCGCGCGTCGTCTAGTGTGATTTGCTTGACCAGCTCAAGGGTAGCAATATCATACACACTCAGGCCTCCGTTTGATCCGTATGTTACATAAATATACTGGTCATCCACTTTGATATCAGTTCCTACATAACTAGGCAGGTCAATAGTAGTACGCTCTTCGGCTAACCCTTCTGATGAATAAGGAATGATCTCAATAATTGCCGGAGATGATAATTCTTCTTCGTCTAATTGTGCCCCCGTTAGGTACACCATACTGTCATTAACCGCTACCGAACTGAATTCCGTATTCGGAAAGATTGCCTGAGATTTTAAAGCGGGCGCATGCCGATTGCTAACATCAATAACATCCAGTCCACCCCGGAAACTGCTGCCTTGGGTGTTGTAGGTAACATAAGCCAGACTATTCTGCACAAAAACATGAGAGGCCTGTAGTGTTTGGTTTTCCCATTGAGGAGCATCAACTTCAGCTCGTAACATAAGAACATAGTTCAAATCTTCCGGTGGCTCAGCTTCAACTCGCCCCTGAGCGGTATACTGAGGTGCTTCTTTGATAGGAACGATCACGTCGCCTTCAGTGACTTGTATCCGCGAATCAAGACCAGCGGGGTTGTTGATGATGACCGGATTTTCCTTGGTAACCGTCAAATCATCTGGTTCTCGACACCCGGATACACTAATGGCTAACGTAGCAACGTAGATAACCCATAAAAATAATTGTAGTGTATTCTTATTCATACTTTATGTATTAATTTGATTTATAAAGCGCAAAAACCTGACCTTTGTAAGAAATGTTTAATTTTTTCATAAAATAAACCTATTTATCATTTGAGTTTATCCTCGAGTGGGACATTTTTCCCAGCTTAGGAATAAATCGGACTCATAGTTTGGATAAATGGCAATTAATCGACACATTTTTCAGACAAATAATCATTTGTAATGCAAGCAGAGTTAGCACTAAAATGGGATGCGATAGTAGGTGAGGGACCAGTATGGGATTATCGGCATCAATATCTGTACTGGGTTGATATTATCAGAGGACACCTTTATCGGTTTGATCCTGCCACCGATAAAAATCAGGTATATGCTATTGGCCAATACGTTGGTGCAGCAGTACCGAGGGAAACAGGCGGGCTGCTTCTCGCACTGCATCATGGATTTGCTTTCTATGATGAAACTACCCAAACGCTGACACCCATTTCCGACCCAGAGGCAGATATTCCTGAAAATCGCTTCAACGATGGAAAAGTGGATCCTCAGGGTAGGTTTTGGGCAGGGACCATGCAGATAGAACCAAAAGAGCCGAAAGGTTCATTTTATCAGCTTGATGCCAATCAGCAGGTTACTAAGAAATTAGAAGGGATTTATATCTCTAATGGGCTAGCCTGGTCTCCTGATCAGCAGTGGTTCTACTATATTGACTCACTAAAGCACAAAATAGAATGTTATGCTTACGACGGAGAGCGGGGAGAAATTCAATACGTGCGGGATGTAGCTCATATTGATACCGAATTAGGTGATCCCGATGGTATGACGATTGACAACGAAGGTAATTTATGGGTGGCAGTATACGGAGGAGGATGTATATTATGCATTAATCCGGAAAATGGCCACATACTGGATAGGGTGGATGTGCCTGCCAAAAAAACTTCTTGTTGCACTTTTGGAGGGCCAAATCTGGATACGCTTTATATTACCACAATTTCAGAAGATACTGATAAGGAAACCGATCCGCTGGCGGGATCATTATTTGTGCTAAAGCCGGGTGTTCTGGGACCAAAAGCAAATTTTTATCAGGGGTAAACTTAAGCGCGTTTTTGAGTTTGTTAATGGGGGAAGTGAGAGTCTACGGCAATAAAAAAGGCTTCTAATTTTTAAACTAGAAGCCTGGTGCGCACGAGAAGATTCGAACTTCCACGCCAGTTAAGGCACTGCCCCCTCAAGACAGCGTGTCTACCAATTCCACCACGTGCGCAAGTAGGACGCAAAACTAGGTAATAATCTTTCAGGAAACAAAGCGAGGTATTCTAAAATTTCATGAAGACGGAAGATGGAACGTCTGATGTAATTCGGTAATCTGCCTGCAAACAGTCAATTCAACAGAAATTTATTTGTACCTTGAAATAATAGTTTGAATTTAACTACTCATAAACAAAGCGTTTTGTTGAGTGCCGATCATTAAATATCTATTTATATCTACGCCGGACATTCCACATTAGCTTCTATCATTCTACATATGGATTATCAACATATACTTTATAGTAAAGAAGACGGAATAGCTACCATTACACTCAATCGGCCTGAGGTATACAACGCGCTGAATAATCAAATTAAAGTAGACCTGAAGGATGCATTTGTTGAAGCCAGAAACGATAGTGATGTGCGGGTGATAATTCTGACTGGCAAAGGACCGGCTTTTTGCTCGGGACAGGATTTGAAAGCCGCCCAACAAGAATTAAAAGGTAGTCATTATTCGGATGCAGTGCGACAGTACTACAATCCATTGATTCTGGCAATGCGCAACCTGCCCAAACCTATTATCTGCCAATTACACGGTATTGCGGCGGGTGCCGGTTGCTCACTGGCACTAGCCTGTGATATGATTATTGCCGGTGAAAAAGCAAGTCTGGCTGAACTTTTCGTCGGTATTGGTTTGATCATGGATTCCGGGTCAACGTACTTTTTACCTCGCATGATCGGTTCCTTAAAGGCGTTTGAACTGGCCAGTACCGGACGCTCTGTGCCAGCTCAGGAGGCCGAGCAAATCGGGCTGATCAACCGGGCGGTTCCCGATGATCAATTAGAAGCTGTCGTGCAAGAGTATGCTCGCAAATTTGCCGTTGCCCCCACCAAAGCCATTGGGTTAATCAAAGAGATGCTCAATAAATCGTATCACATGACTTTGCCGGAAGTGCTCGATTATGAAGCTACCATGCAGGATCAGGCCGCTAGCACCCATGACCACCGGGAGGGTATTCAGGCGTTTCTAGAAAAGCGTAAACCCGTGTTTCGAGGCTCCTAGCTGGGTTTCTTTATCAGGTGCTTTACCTTGCTTTAAATCCTCTTGCTGATACCAGAACGGTGTTTAACAGGCCTAAATAGGTTCTTTCAATTTTCTTTGGTGGGGAAATTTAAGGAGACATTCAATCCTTCGGCCCAGTGAGTAAACCTATACAAGGCGTTTACTATGAAGCTATAATAGGCTATCTTCGAAGTAAATGGATATTCCTATGAAATCATTACTATTGACAACAGCATTACTGGTTGGTTATTTAGCCCATGCCCAGAATGCTGATCTGCCAACAAAGCAACAAATGGCAAATCAGGTTGGGCAGGATGGTTATATGGGAGCAGTACAAACCTATGATAGCCGATATCAGGGTGTGAAAGGCTCGCCGTTTCTGAATGCTGATTGGCATCAGGGGCGATTAGAATATGCTGATGGGAAGGTATACCCTAACGTCCCTATGAAGTATGATGTCTATCAGGATGAATTATGGGTAAAAAACCAAATACAGGAAGAGATAATTATTTTTCATCATACTTTAAAGAGTTTTGCTCTCACATTACCTGATGAAAAACATCCACTACTATTTATAAAAGCCCGCTATATTGATGGGCTTACTACCCTGGTAGAACCGGAACAGATGGTCCAGGTATTGTATGATGGCGATTATAAAGTGGTTGCTGAACGGCATAAAACTCTCCGAAGAGCCAGTTATAAAGGTGGATATAGTCAGGAGCGGTATTTTGATGAATTTACGGAGACTAACCCTCAGTACTACCTGATTGAAGCCGATAAATCGGTACAGCAAATCAAACCAAAAGCCCGGTCAGTACTCAAAGCTTTCGCGCCTCACGATGATATTTTAAGAGCGTTTATTAAAAAACACTCACTTGACATTGCCAATCCTAATGATATGGCCCGTTTAGTTGGTTATTACGATCAGGAAATCGCTAACGAGTATTAGCCAGATGAAAGGTATGGCAAGCCACCAACCCGGCAGTTTCGGTTCTGAGACGGTTCTTGCCTAAGCTTACCGGTTGAAAACCCTCGGAAGTAGCCCAGCTAATTTCTTCTTCGCTAAAATCTCCCTCGGGCCCAATTAAAACAAAGTAATCGTGGCTGGGTTTGGCTACCTGAAAGAGCTCGGGAGGAGGTTTTTCACTCAAATAGGCGATAAACTGTTGCGATGGACGTGTTGCTTCTGATTTCCAGGATGCTAAAGGAATCATGGGGTTTAGCTGAGGTAGAAACGCTCGCTCTGATTGTTTCATGGCGCTAATAGCCTTTCGTTGCAGACGATCCAGCTTTAGAATGTTCCTTTCCGAATGCTGGCACTCTACAAACTGAATAGAATTCACTCCAATCTCGGTAATCTTTTCTACCATCCACTCCATCCGGTCAGTATTCTTCGTAGGAGCAATGATCAGGTGAATCGCAAAAGTCGGCTCCGGTTCTTTATACTCACTTTTTACTTCAAAACTGCATTTTTTGGGGTGAGAATCTAATACTATTGCTTCGTAAAAAGTGCCTAGCCCATCCACAACAGTAATAGCATCTCCCGGGCGTTTACGCAATACTTTTGCACAGTGTCGGGCTTCCTCTTCATCTAAATAAAAATCCCCGTGTCGGACGTGGGGCTGATAAAAAATAGGCATGTTGGTTAGATCGTCACATTCGAGGAAGGTTGAGCCTGCTTCTGCTTCGCTAGTAACTTATTAATGCGCTTCACCAAAGAAGGTCCTTCGTAAATGTAGCCAGTATAGACCTGAACCAGACTGGCACCGGCCTCTAGCTTCTCCAGCGCATCCTGCGGTGAAGAAATACCACCTACCCCAATGATAGGCAATTTCCCTTCAGATTTTTGATGAAGGTAACGAATTACCTCAGTAGCCATTTTTTTGATGGTATTTCCGCTGAGCCCGCCAGCGCCCATCTTTTTCACAGTTGTGCTATCGGTTCTTAACCCTTCCCGGCTTATGGTCGTGTTGGTGGCAATAATTCCGTCTACCGGCACCGTAAGGCAAATGTCCAGGATATCATCCAGTTGAGAATGCGTAAGATCCGGAGCGATTTTAAGCAGTATGGGTTTCGGTTGAGGCTTAAGCTCGTTTAGTTTTTTTAAATGATAAAGCAGGTTATAGAGCGGCTCTTTTTCCTGAAGCTGTCGTAAGTCGGGAGTATTGGGCGAGCTTACATTAACAGTAAAGTAATCAACTACTGGGTAGAGCGTCTCGAAGCACGCTTCATAATCCTCCAGCGCTTTGTCATTGGGGGTGGTTTTATTTTTGCCAATATTACCGCCAACCAGAATTTTTGAGCGCCGTTCAGCAAGCCGGTGCGCCGCCGCATAAACCCCCTCGTTATTAAAGCCCATTCGGTTAATCAGGCTCTGGTCTTCCGATAGGCGAAACAAACGGGGTTTCGGGTTTCCTATCTGAGGACGGGGGGTAACCGTTCCGATTTCCACAAAGCCAAAACCGAGTGCTTCCATCTCATCAACCAGCTTGGCATCTTTATCAAAGCCAGCGGCTAGGCCCACCGGATTTTTAAAAGTCAAACCAAAAAGATTACGGGTTAGGTGGGGGCTCTCTACCGTAAAGCGATTATAAAACATACGCCGAATCATCGGAATCTGCATAGCAAAACGTAGCAGCCCCACCGTTAACTGATGGGCTTGTTCGGGTGGAAAAAGAAATAAAATAGACCTGATAATGGACTTATACACAGCGATTTAATTATTCATCTTTAATAGGACGTCTGGAACGAGGATGAAAATCCGTGATAACCTGACGGAGGTAATCTCGGTCCAGATGTGTGTAGATTTCGGTCGTTGTAATAGAAACATGTCCGAGCATATCCTGCACGGCTCTTAAGTTAGCTCCACCTTCTACCAAGTGCGTAGCAAACGAGTGGCGAAATGTATGAGGACTGACTTTCTTAGTCAACCCCGCCTGCTCGGCAGCATCCCTCACAATGTTAAAGATCATAACCCGGCTTAGTTTGCTACCTCTCCGGTTCAAAAATAAATAATTTTCTTGTCCTGATTGTATATCCAATTGGCTGCGTACATATTTTATGTATTGCTGAACATATTTAAGGGCGTCGCTGCCAATAGGAACAATACGTTCTTTATTGCCTTTTCCGATGATACGAAGGAAGCCTACATCAGCATATAAATTGCTGATTTTTAGCTCGGTAAGCTCCGTTACCCGCATTCCTGAGCTATATAATGTTTCGATGATGGCCCGGTTGCGGATGCCCTCGGAAGAAGAAAGATCAATAGCGGCTAGAATCTGCTCAATTTCATTGAAAGAAAGGGTATCAGGTAATTTTCGATCAATTTTAGGCCCTTCTAACAACAGAGCCGGGTCTTCTTCAATCAGCTCTCGGTATAAAAGGAACTTGTAAAACGCTTTGACTCCCGCCAGAATTCTGGCCTGCGAGGTGGCGGTCATTCCCAAATCGTAAATATGCTCCAGGAAAGCCAGTAGATGTTTTTGTTCAAGGTGAAGAGGTGAAATATCCCAACCGGATAAATCCACAAACTGCTGAAGTTTGTCAATATCGCTGAGGTATGCTTTGAGAGAATTATTGGATAGGGACCGCTCCAGCCGCAAATAGTCTCCGAATTCCTCTATGTACAAATTCCACTCTGGACTCATAGGTTAGTGTTGGTCGTTTCAACGAAGGTACAGCTTTTTTAAAATAATCATTCTAACTTGCAATGCCAATAACCAGACAATAGTATGCATCTTATTATCATTAATGGTCCTAATCTGAATTTGTTAGGTAAGCGCGAGCCAGAAGTGTACGGAAGCCTTTCCTTTGACGATTATTTTCAGCAATTAACCAAGCAGTTTCCTGAGGTACATCTGTCTTATTTCCAGAGTAATTCGGAAGGTGAACTCGTTAGCAAATTACAGGAGGTGGGCTTTTCTATTGATGGGATTATCCTGAATGCCGCAGCCTACACCCATACCTCAGTGGCTATTGCCGACGCCGTATCTGCAATTAGCGCCCCCGTAATTGAGGTGCATATCTCCAACGTGCATGCCCGGGAAACTTTTCGTCACCATAGCTACCTCAGCAAGGTGGCTCGGGGTATTATTGTTGGTTTAGGTTTAGCCGGGTACCGGTTAGCCATTGAATTTTTTGTACAGGAAAATAATTGACCCTCTGAGCTAACAATTCCTGTTAGTTGCTATATAAACCTCTGCTTTTAGTTATCATTCAATCCTTGATGTATGATCTCATTTTATCCCGGTCCCTCCAAAGTGTATGATCAAATTCCTGATTATGTGCGGGACGCTCATGCTGCTGGTATATTAAGTATCAACCACCGTAGCCCTGAGTTTATGAGCATTTTCGGACGTACGGTGGAATTGGTAAAGGAGAAACTACAGGTACCCGAAGCCTACTCGGTACTATTTGCCTCCTCGGCCACCGAGTGCTGGGAGATTATTTGCCAGTCATTGGTACAGAAGCACTCCTTTCATATTTATAATGGGGCTTTTGGCGAAAAGTGGCACCGTTACGCTACCGGCTTAGTGCCCCAGGCCGATGCCTCTGCCTTTGATCCTGAGACATTGCCAGAAATAGCGAATTTAGCTATTCCGGATTCTGCGGATATGGTCTGTATCACTCATAATGAAACTTCCAATGGCACGGCCTTGCCCTCAGAATGGATACAATCCTTACGACAGCACTCTACTGACCCACTCATTGCCGTAGATGCGACCTCTTCTATGGCGGGCATTTCTTTGCCTTGGTCTGCGGGTGACGTATGGTATGCTTCAGTGCAAAAGTGTTTTGGTCTGCCAGCGGGTATGGCCGTCCTTATTCTTTCTCCCAGAGCGGTACGTCGCGCTGAGGACCTGCACGAAAAACAACATTATAACAGCCTACTCTCTATGATTGAGCAAGGTAGACGACGGCAAACTACCCATACGCCCAATGTGCTGGGAGTTTATTTGCTCATGCGTACATTAGAGCATCGCCAAATAATCGGTGAAACTGAAAAGTTGCTAAAAGAACGATACGGAAAGTTATTAAGAGCATTACTTGCTATGGATCATAGTAGGCCGCTGATTAGCAATGAAGTAACTCGTTCTATCACAGTGCTTCCTTTTTCATCCCAACCGTCTGTAATTAACCAGCTGAGAGAAAAGGCTAAGGAACAGGAGATTACGCTGGGCAATGGATACGGCGAGTTGAAGAGTACTACACTGCGTATTGCCAACTTTCCTGCCATCTCTTCCGATGAGATTAATCAATTAATTGCATTTCTTGAGCATTTCACCCCAACGTTGAGCTAGCATTTCCGTACAACGTTCGGATATGACGAATTTTATGCTACAGTTTAAAGATATATTCTCAGTTACGCTCATTTTATTTTCCGTAATTGATATCTTGGGAAGTATCCCAATCATTATTGATTTAAGAAAAAGATCAGGAACCATTGAATCGGGTAAAGCGACTATGGTTTCCGGAATGATCATGTTTGGCTTCCTGTTTTTAGGTGACCGTATCCTGGCATTATTTGGGCTGGATGTGGCCTCGTTTGCTTTGGCCGGTGCGGTGGTGATGTTTTTAATTGGGATGGAGATGATTTTGGGCATCGAGATTTTTAAACCAGACTCGGAAGATAGTACCAGCGCTTCTATTGTACCCCTGGCATTTCCCCTTATTGCCGGGGCCGGTACCATGACAACCCTTATTTCCCTGCGTGCTGCCTACAGTTATCCGAATATCCTGGTCGGGATCGTGATTAATCTTTTTTTAGTGTATATTGTGCTAAAATCGTCGGTTTGGCTAGAGAAAAAAATTGGCAAAGCTGGCTTCAATATTCTTCGCAAAGTGTTTGGCATTATTTTGCTGGCGATAGCGATTAAGCTATTCAAAAATCAATTTATGTAATTTGTTTTGGGTGTTTGCCTCATGACAATCGCATTTTTTATCGGTGGTAAAACACCATTAACCTAAATAATAAAGTAGTAGATGATAACCATTTACACCGATGGGTCGTCACGGGGAAATCCAGGTAGAGGTGGCTACGGAACCGTTTTATTATACAAAAATCATCGGAAAGAGCTTTCTGCTGGCTATCGACAAACGACCAACAACCGTATGGAGCTTTTGGCTGTAATTGTTGGATTGGAAGCGTTGAAAAAACCCGGTATGGAAGTCGTGATTTATTCAGATTCTCAGTATGTTGTAGATGCTGTGAACAAAGGATGGGTCTGGAACTGGCAAAAAAAGGACTTCAAAAACAAGAAAAACCCGGACCTTTGGAAGCGATTCATTCAAATTTACCGCAAGCATGATGTGGAGCTGCGGTGGATCAAAGGGCACTCCGGTATCCCTGAGAATGAGCGTTGCGATGAACTGGCTGTGATGCAGGCCGATGGCAATAATCTGCTAATTGATAAGGGATTTGAACAAAGTTTGAAAAAAGACGCGCAAACAACTTCTGGAAAGTAGTGTTTTACTGATTGAAACAAGTTTATTTTTTTAATATCAATCAGCTATGAAAGAAGAAGATCAATACCATCTAAATAACATCGCCAATTACATCAGCGAAATTGAAAGTTACGTGCAAGGTATGGAATACCAGGACTTTCAGGGTGAAGAAGAGGTGCGAATGACAGTCGTTGAAAACTTACAACACATTGGCCAGGCCGCTTCTTTACTGTCAGAAGATTTTACGAGCCAGTTTACCGATGTAGATTATCACGTACTGGATACCTTTAAAGCTGTAAAGTTTGATAATGCCTGGGAACATGGCCATGAGCAAATTTGGAGTGTTATTACCAATGATCTGCCTCAGTTTCGGGATTTGATTATGACTGAAACCGAACGGGCAGACATCCCCGAGGATGATGATTTGATGGAACAATAATTTATGGTAAGCATATCATAAAAAAAGCCTCCCTAGGGAGGCTTTTTTTATAGGTTATAGTGTGCATTATCTGAGGCCAATACCATAGAATAGCGTTTCAGAAGGGTTGTCAGGATAGATACCTTCAAGCAGTATTCCATTGCTGGCTTCGTCTAGCATCTCATTCAAATCATCTAGTGAGCGAACAGGCTGTTTATCAACTCGAGTAATAATAAATCCGGGTTGGATGTCCGCCTGACGTAATCGGCCAGGGTACACTCGGTTTACCTGAACACCACCGGAGATATCCAACTCATCCAACTGGTCTTTGGAAAGTTCGCTGAATTCAGCACCTAACTCTTCAAACATCTGGCCTCGTTCGGCTTTAGCCAGTTTCAGATCTCCATCGCGAGTTTTTAGTACCATTTCAAAGGTTTTTTCATCACCACCACGATCAATGGTCACCGTTACACTGTCACCGGGACGTTTGCGTCCGATGTAGGATAAGAGATCAGAGTTTTGCAGAATCTTGCGTTCATCCACTTGTACAATAATGTCACCTTCCTGGATACCAGCTTCTTCCGCTGAGCCATTTTCTACAACACTTTGTACCAGCACTCCCTGGTTTCTATCAAGGTCAAATTCTTTGGCCACGGCGGAGTTAATCCCTACAATCTGTACTCCTAAGAAACCGCGCTGAACAGTACCGTATTCACGAAGGTCATCAACTACTTTTTTGGCGATATTAGCCGGTACAGCAAATGAGTATCCAACGTAGCTACCAGTCTGGCTGGCAATAGCGGTATTGATACCAATCAGGTTACCATCCACATCAACTAAGGCACCACCACTGTTACCAGGGTTTACGGCAGCGTCTGTCTGAATAAATGACTCAATAGCATACTGGTCTTGCAAAATATTGATGCTTCTACCCGTGGCACTAACAATACCCGCAGTTACGGTAGAATTTAATCGGAAAGGATTACCCGCGGCTAACACCCACTCGCCAATGCGAACCTGGTCAGAGTTAGCAAAAGTTAAAGAAGGCAATCGCTCTTCATCAATTTTGATAAGGGCCAGGTCAGTAGTGGGGTCAGTACCAATTACCTGGGCAGTATAGCTTCGGTTATCAACTAATACCACGGTCAGTTCGTCGGCATCAGCTACTACGTGGTTATTGGTTACAATATACCCATCAGAGCTGATGATAACGCCCGATCCTGATCCCATTCTTGGGCCCTGGGGAGCCTGCTGAAAGCGATCACCGAAGAAATCCCGGAAAAACTCAGGAATCTGTTGCTGCTGCCCATTGGAGGCGGAAGCGGATTGTTGTACCGAGGTAATATGAACCACTGCGGGAGTAACTTTCTCAGCAGCAACCGTGAAATCGAAGGGTGCGGCAGTTGTAGAGCGGTCGGCAATATAGCTGGCAAAGGCTGGTTTGGTCGACTCATCTACCTGAATAATCTGAGTATCATCTACAAAGTAGATATACGCAGTCAATGTAATGATACTAGCAAAAACCGCAGCAAGTACGGTTGTTAACATGTTCTTCATGGGTCGTCTATTTTTATGTTATCGTAATTTTAGTAATACTTTCGGTTCTATCTTTTCAACTGAAAAAACCTTGGCTGGTTAATGAAAATCCTTTTTTTCAAGTAAAGTCCGGTTCAGAACTTTATCATTCCAATGCTTCGGTTTATTCAATCTTACGTACAGCTAACATCTTCGTTGAGGGATAAATTACTCTGATGCTGTTAAAAAATGTTAAACCATGCGGGTATAAGCGATATTTTATGAGCCAGGGCCATTGAAAAGAATCATAAGTAGCGACTATCTCCTCTAAGGATGGATCTTAAAAAGCAAAAGGAATCATCTGTTAATCACTGGGGTTCCATATTAGAATATGCCTAGTGAGCGATTTTTTTAGCGAAAGCGTTAGAAACTAGGCAATTGCTGTTAATTTTGCGGCATGCCTGAAACAATCCTAATAATTGACTTTGGTTCCCAGTATACCCAACTGATTGCTCGAAGAGTTCGGGAATTAGATGTGTACTGCGAAATTCATCCGTATAACCACCTGCCGGAGCTGGCCGCTTTGCCCAATCTTAAAGGAGTAATCCTGTCGGGAAGTCCCTGTTCGGTGAAGGATGAAGATTCGCCCCGAATTGAACTTTCCGATCTGCTAGGGAAATACCCGGTGCTGGGGGTTTGCTACGGGGCTCAGTTAATTGCTCAGCTGCGTGGGGGAGAGGTGCTTCCATCCCGCATCCGCGAGTACGGCCGGGCACGCCTGCACAAGCTAGACATGCATGCGCGCCTGTTCAAGGAAATGACTCCTGAGTCGCAGGTCTGGATGTCGCATGGAGATACCATTGCTGAGGTTCCTACCGAGTTTGATGTTATTGCCAGTACGGCTACTGTAAATGTAGCAGCGTTTAAGATCAAAGATCAGGAAACGTACGGTATTCAGTTTCACCCAGAAGTAACTCATTCTACCGAAGGAAAAACCATTCTGCGAAACTTCGTTGTCCACATCTGCGGTTGCGCTCAGGACTGGACCTCTGATCAGTTTGTAGAAGCCACTGTAGCTGCGCTTAAAGAACAGCTTCAGGACGATAAGGTAGTTTTGGGGTTATCCGGTGGGGTAGATTCTTCGGTGGCAGCCATGCTTATTCATCAGGCAATTGGTAAAAACCTGCATTGCATCTTTGTGGATAATGGCTTGTTGCGGAAGAATGAGTTTGAAGATGTTCTGCACTCCTATAAAGATATGGGGCTGAATGTGAAGGGGGTAGATGCCCGACAGGATTTCTACCAGGCGCTCGCTGGTATTAGCGATCCGGAAGGAAAACGGAAAGCCATTGGTAAAACGTTTATCGATATTTTTGACCGCGAAGCACATCGTATTCAGGATGTTAAGTGGTTAGGGCAAGGAACGATCTATCCTGACGTTATAGAATCAGTTTCGGTAAAAGGGCCGTCGGTTACCATCAAGTCGCACCACAATGTGGGGGGGCTGCCGGAGAAAATGCATATGAAAGTGGTAGAGCCACTTCGCATGCTATTTAAAGATGAAGTACGGCTGGTTGGCAAAACGCTGGAAATAGACGATGCCATCCTCGGCCGGCATCCATTCCCCGGGCCCGGACTGGCTATCAGAATTTTAGGTGATGTTACCGAAGACAAAGTGCATATTTTGCAAGAGGTAGATCATATTTTCATTTCGCAACTGAAGGATCATAACCTTTATAAAGATGTGTGGCAGGCAGCCGCTATTCTGCTTCCCATTCAGGCAGTAGGCGTGATGGGCGACGAACGAACATATGAGCGAGTCGTGTGCCTTCGGGCCGTAACCAGTGTGGATGGTATGACTGCCGATTTTTGCCATCTCCCGTATGAGTTTCTGGGTGAAGTTTCCAGCCAGATCATCAATCAGGTAAAGGGAGTAAACCGCGTTGTATACGATATCAGTTCAAAACCACCGGCTACTATTGAGTGGGAATAACTATTGTTCGTAAAATCAGTTTGTTAGAAAAAAATTGACAATGACAGTACGCTATTTTTTGTACGCTTTTTTTATCATCATTAGCGCCTACCTTACTCAGATACCAGCCAATGCGCAGGATGCCGGTGCCGAATCATACCAGCAACGGTACGTTCGGGCCAAAGCGTTGTATGAGCAGGGTAAATACGATCTGGCTATTGATATCCTTCGTCCGCTAAGCCGGGAAGAAAAGGGAAATCCTTATGTGCGATATGCCTCCTTCTTTTACGCAATGGCCGCTTTCCAGACTGAAGATTATAATCTGGCTAAAAATATGTTTTTGCAGATCAAAGATAAATATCCACGGTGGAAGCGTATGCCAGAGGTAAATTACGGACTAGCTAACACTTATTACGAGTTAGAAAGTTACGATCAGGCCTTTGCAATGACTGCTGAGCTAACCACCGGAAGCCAACCGGATGATCAGCTACGGGAAGACGCCAGCGATATGAAGCAATACTATATTGCCCAAACCCCTGATTCTATACTTCGTACTTTGTTGGTGAAATTTCCGGATGAGAAAGCCATTGCCGAGCAACTGGTTACCAACCTCACGTATAGCGTATACAGCGAAGAAAATATTCGCTACAAAGATTCTTTGGTGCAAGCCTATTCAATAGATCTGTCAGAGTTGGGCATTGCCAGCCAGGCAGCTTCAGTACGGAAGGAAGTGTATCACGTGGCGGCCTTTTTACCTTTCTTTCAAAATAAGCTTACCACTTCTTCGCTCACTGATAACCGAGTAGGTAACCAGTTTATTCTTGAGCTTTACCGTGGTATGGAACTCGCGAGCAAAGATCTTCAGAAAGAAGGAATCAATGTGCAGTTGCACGCTTATGATACCGAGCGGGAGTATGATGTTACCAAACGACTGTTATCGGAAGAGGAAATTGAGTATATGGATGCGTTCATTGGCCCATTATACCAGGGACCCGTGAAAGCTGTATCAGAGTATGCACTGAAAAATCAGGTGTATATGTTTAATCCTCTGTCAGCTAATCCGCAAATCATTGGTGATAACCCTTTTTCGTATCTGTTGCGCCCCAGTTCAGCCACCGAGGCTAAAATGGCGGCACGGTACGCGCTAGATTCGCTACAGGCCACACGGGCAGTGGTAGTAACTGGCCCAACCAAGAGAGACTCCGCCAGGGTTTTTACTTTCATTGAGAACTTTCAGGCTGATTCAGACCGACCGGTATATATGGAGGTGATTGAGGATTACAATGAAGAAACGATGGATACTTTTGTGGAGAAATTAGTTGAGATGAGTGAAGAAGGCGAAACAGTCGTTTATGTAGCTTCCGATCAGGAGCTAGTCATTACTAACACAATTAGTGCCTTAGTAATGTCAGCAGCGCCGCTAAAAGTGATTGGCAGCGAGTCTTGGTTTGATTTTACCACGATCTCCTACGAACAGCTCGAAGATTTAGGTACTTACTTGTTGAGTCCGGTTTTCCTTGATTACAGTAATCCAAAGATCAGAGAATTTAAACAACGCTACCGGGATGAATACTATACTCTGCCCAGCAAGAACGTGTTCATTGGTTACGATACCATGTATTTTCTGGGGCAGATGCTGAATGAGTACGGAATTTATTTTCAGGAATTTTTCACGGATAGTGAGCCGGTGCCCAGCGTATTTTTTAAAGGATACAACTATTTCCAAGCAAACGACAATCAGGTGGTTCCTGTTCTGCACTTTGAGAATGGTTCGCTCATCCTTTCTTCTTCAAATTAAAATTTCATGTTAACGACAAAACACAGCCAGTCACTGTTTGACGAGGCTCAACACTATATTCCCGGAGGTGTAAACTCGCCCGTACGAGCATTCAAGGCTGTAGGCGGTAATCCTCTTTTCATTAAATCAGCTAAAGGTGCGTACGTCTACGACGAGGACGATAATCAGTATATTGAACTGATCAATTCCTGGGGTCCCATGATTTTAGGGCATGCGAATCCGGAAGTAGAAGCCGCGTTGCGAGAAGCTATTCCCCAGTCTGTCTCATATGGTGCGCCAACTGCTCGAGAGGTAGAGATTGCCAAACTTATCATTGAGATGGTGCCCTCTATTGAGAAAGTACGGATGGTTAATTCCGGCACTGAAGCCACAATGTCGGCCGCCCGCTTGGCTAGGGGGTATACCGGGCGCGATAAAATCGTGAAGTTTGAAGGCTGCTACCACGGTCATGGTGATTCTTTCCTGATTGCAGCAGGTAGCGGGGCTATGACTATGGGAGAACCTAACAGCCCCGGGGTTACCAAAGGAACTGCCCAGGATACGCTTCTGGCTGTATTTAATGATCTAGATAGCGTTGACCGCCTAATTCAGAGCAATCCTGATAATATTGCCGCCATTATTGTTGAACCGGTAGCGGGTAATATGGGGTGTGTAGAACCTAAAGAAGGTTTTCTGGAAGGATTGCGCGAGCGGTGTGATCAACATGGAATTGTACTGATATTTGATGAAGTGATGACCGGTTTTCGCCTGTCACCGGGCGGAGCCCAGGAATTGTACGGAGTGACTCCGGATATGACAGCGCTGGGCAAAATTATTGGAGGTGGACTTCCGGTAGGGGCGTACGGTGGCAAGAAGGAGATCATGGATTTTGTCTCTCCGTCTGGGCCAGTATATCAGGCAGGCACACTGTCGGGAAACCCTATTGCCATGGCCGCTGGTTTTGCCATGTTAAAGCAGCTTCACAAAAAGCAGCAAGTATATGATCAACTAACTAAAACTACTTCTGCCATCGTTGAGGGTATCCGCGAAAACATGAAGAAACTAAATGTTTCGTATACCATCAACCATGTAGGCTCCATGTTTAGCCTGTTCTTTACCGAACATGCAGTGTATGACTTTCAGTCAGCCAGCGCATCCGACACCAAACGCTTTGGAGCTTATTTTCAGCAAATGTTGCAACGAGGTATTTATCTGGCACCCTCTCAGTTTGAGGCATTATTTATCTCTACGGCCATTACTGATCAGCTGGTAGATAGCATTGTAGAGGCAAACTACGAGTCTCTAAAGGCTATTCATTAAGTCCGGTTCTCACTGAAATTCAAGCGTTTATTACGTATGCAATGTATGAGGATGATTGCATGAGTTTTTTTTCAGATTGTATCTAGTTTAGCGATCAAGAATAAACCGTCTAAACCAAGGTACTCTTGAAACGAATTATCTTATTGCTTCTGATCCTCATTACCACAAAGTTTGCAGAAGCACAGAATTTTGGGAATCAGGCTATCACTTACGAAGAATTGTACGATGATCCATATGCGATCAATAAGTTCTTTCTTCACCTTCAGCCGTTGTATGCCGATGTTTTTGCTACAAATGTAAATGCCGGTTTCGGGATTGCTGCCAATTATTACATGAAAGACAAAGCGGATTTTCATGCTAACTTTCGGCAGGCCTATACCCGCTCGTTCGATCTGGCCCGCGATGCAGCGATTAAAAATAAGGAGATCATGAATACTCCCAATAACTTCACATATTTTGAGTTGGGAGGAACCTATCATATCAAAGACGAAGAGAGCGATACCGAAACCAAGTTGATCTTATATTCCAGAAAATATGCCAAGGGAAATCGCTGGGCATCACATGTGCCTGAGCATACCGTAGTTCCTTCAAAAGTGCGGAAAGTTATCGGAGTTCGAGCTGGTGGGTTTGCCTACGATACATCCATTGATCTAAAACGCATCACTCAGGACCAAAACGTGAGCCTGGTTGATGAAGCCGGTGAGGCATTTCCTTCAAACAGATACGTTTTTACAAACGAAGTAGTGACGGGCGGTTACATTGGTGGTTCAATGAGCTGGATTAAGAACATGGCAATCAAGCCTGATAAAGGGTACGGTGTGCTGGTAGATGACTTGATTTTAACAACCTATCTGGATATTATGATTGCCCCCAGCATTGCCCTGGATACCGTTCAGTACCGTGACCCTAATCTGAACAATAGCATCCGAAAATTTTCTTCCGATGTGGTAGAGACCAAATTCTGGGGCTTTCGGTTGGGATTAGACGGGAAGTATAATCGGGAATTAGGCTGGGCCTACGGAGCTGAGCTTGGTGCTCGTCCGGGAATTAAAGGTCGCGGATTTTATGCGATGCTGAAAATCAGTATTCCGGTCTTCAGCACCAACATGGACCATAGCCGCGAAGCATTCGGTAAATAACAGGCAAAACTTTATAATGTGCCCTTTGTACTAGGCAGAGAATCCAGCCGGCTTTCGTCGCGCTGGATTGCCATTTTTATAGCCTTGGCCAATCCCTTGAAAATAGCCTCTATCTTATGATGTTCATTATCACCCTGGACCTGAATGTTAAGATTACACTTGGCAGCATCGGAGAAAGATTTGAAAAAGTGGTAAAACATCTCAGTAGGCATATCGCCCACCTTCTCCCGGTTAAACGTAGCATCCCATACCAGCCAGGGTCTACCGCCCAAATCTATAGCCACCTGAGCCAGAGCATCATCCATCGGGAGTAAGAAACCATAGCGTTGGATGCCTCGTTTGGTACCTAACGCCTTAATAAATGCCTCCCCCAAAGCCAGCGCAGTATCTTCAATGGTATGGTGTTCGTCAATATGCAGATCGCCTTGCACCTTGATAGCCAGGTCCATACCCGAATGCTTCCCCAATTGATCCAACATGTGGTCAAAGAAACCTAAACCGGTATCCATATTCGTCTGCCCGTTACCATCCAGGTTGATCTCAACAGTAATCTTCGTTTCTTTTGTGTTTCTATGATGGGTTACAGCGCGTTTAGATAATACGAGGTGCTGGTAAATTTTTTGCCAGTCAGTCGTTGTGAGGTCTGCATGATCGTTTGTTTTCTCACTCAGATAAATAGCCTTACTACCCAGGTTTTTAGCAAGCTCAATATCAGAAGTTCGGTCCCCAATCACATACGAATTGTTTAGGTCGTAGGTGCCGTGCATATATTCCGTAAGCAGTCCGGTGCGGGGCTTACGGGTAGGCGCATTATCCTGAGGAAAAGAACGGTCGATAAGAATTTCATGAAAAGTGATACCCTCACCTTCTAAGATAGAAAGCATCTTTTGATGAGCCGGCCAGAAAGTGTCTTCCGGGAAAGAGCTTGTTCCCAGGCCATCCTGGTTAGTAACCATCACAAAAAGATAATCGGTTTGTTCCGCAATTTTTCGCAGGTAAGTGATCGCTCCCGGTACAAAAGATAGCTTTTCAAGGGAGTCAATCTGTTCGTCTTCCGGCTCCTGTATTATAGTTCCGTCACGATCTATAAAGAGAATTTTTTGTGCCATGCTCATAAAATATGGGGCAAATTACAAAAAAAGTGGAGATAGAGGTAGGGTAAAGAAGCTTTCTGTGGTATTAGTATCGAAGCGCTTCAAATCAGACCTCTTGAATCTGCTCTCTTTAAGTTCGCTCAAATGAAGATCAGGTCGGAGAAGCTTATTTCAATGCAGAGGAATAAGCCAAGAACTTAACTAACCCATAATCCAGAAAACTATTTTCATGAAATCAATAAGTTTTACCGCTCTCCTGGCTTTGGTTATGCTAACCAGACCATTAGCCGCCCAGGAGAAAGTTACCCTTAGCGGGTATGTAAAAGATGCCAGCAATGGCGAGGAGCTCATTGGAGTGACCATTTATGTTGATCAACTTCAAAACGGAGTGGTTACCAATTCCTATGGATTTTATTCCCTAACTCTCGCACCGGGAAGCTACGATGTCTCTTTCAGCTACGTAGGTTACGAAACCATATCTAAGTCAATAAAGCTTACCGCTAAAAAAGAGCTAAACATCCAGCTTCAGGATGCTACCACCCAGATGCAGGAAATCGTAATTAGTGCAGAAAGTGCTGAAGAAGATCTGAATGTTCAGCGTATTGAGATGAGCAAGAACGACATCGATGTGGGGCTGGTAAAGAAAACCCCCGCCCTGTTTGGTGAACCGGATATTCTCAAAACTGTGCAGATGATGCCCGGAGTTATTTCTGCCGGTGAGGGGACCTCCAGTTATTTCGTTCGAGGTGGTGGTGCCGACCAAAACCTTATTTTGATTGATGAGGCCCCTATTTATGACCCTTCTCATTTCTTTGGCCTGTTCTCGGTGTTCAATGCCGATGTCATCAAAGACTCTGAACTCTATAAAGGAGGTATCCCATCCCAGTTTGGCGGGCGCTTGTCTTCTATTCTGGATGTCCGGACGATTGATGGTAACAATCAGAACTTTTCGGGTTCCGCTACTATTGGCACGTTAGCCAGTAAAGTATTGCTGGAAGGTCCTATTCAACAGGATAAAGCGTCATTTCTGCTTTCAGCTCGCCGTTCGTACGCCGATGTATTCCTGCAGTTTTCACCGAATGAAGATGCCCGCAACAACCAGGTTTACTTTTATGACATTAATGCGAAGGTGAACTGGAAGCCGAATAATAACAATCGGTTTTTCCTGGCGGCGTATGTAGGACGCGATGCTTTTAATCTCGATGATCAGTTTGGTTTCAATTGGGGCAATAAAACAACCACCTTCCGATGGAATCACTTGTTTAACGAACGGCTGTTTTCTAATACCACCCTGATTGCCAGCAACTTCGATTACCAACTTAATAGCCAGTCCACAGCGTCGGAATTTAACTGGACTGCCGATTTGCAGGAGTTTTCGGTGAAGGAAGACATTACTTTTTTCGCTAGTCCTAAAAATACGGTAAGCATGGGAGTTCATGCATCGTTCCGGCAATTCTCACCCGGCAATATCAAGCCAGGGAGCGAAACGTCCATCTTTGTGTCTAATGAATTTGATAAATCCTATGCGTTTGATTACGCTCTTTATGCAGGAAACGAGCAACAGATTACGGAAAGGCTATCATTACTGTATGGCCTGCGGTTATCCCTTTTCCAGAATGTAGGCGAAGCTACTATTTACGAATATGCTAAAAACGAACAAGGGCTGCCCGATAATGTGAATATCTCTATTCTGGATTCTGCAACATACGGACCGCTAGAACCTGTAGAGACATTCTTCAACCTAGAACCTCGTTTTAGTGCTCGTTATCTGCTAACCGATGAAAGCTCCATCAAAGCCTCTTACCATAGAATGGCGCAGTATATTCATCTGCTTTCAAATTCAACCTTGCCGGTTCCGTTCAATACCTGGACTCCGAGTTCGCCTTATCTGAAGCCTCAATTGGCCGACCAACTGGCCTTAGGGTATTTCAAAAACTTTCAGGATAACAGCTACGAATTTTCGGTAGAAGGGTATTACAAAGAATTGCATGATGTTACCGAATTTGCTGATAACGCCAATCTGCTACTCAATGAAAACGCTCCGGCAGAATACCGTCAGGGTGAAGGCACTTCGTATGGAGTAGAAGTTTATGTGCAGAAAAAGAAGGGGGCGCTTACCGGATTTGGTAGCTATACCTGGTCCAAAACCCGGCTGGACATTCCCGGCGTAAATAACAGTTTACCTTTCTTCGCTAATTATGACCGTCGGCATGTAACCAACTGGGTAGCAAACTATGCGTTTAGCAATCAGTGGTCGTTTGGGGCAAATTTCACCTATTCAACGGGGCGTCCATTCACCTTACCGGTAGGCCGATACACGTATGATGGCTACAATGTGGATTTGTATTCCGGGCGTAATTCGTACCGCTTACCGGCTTACCACCGTCTAGACTTTTCTGCCAATTTTGAACCTCGGAAAAATGAAACGCGCCGCATGAAGCAGTCGTGGAGCTTCTCTATCTATAATGTATACAATCGCAAAAATGCCTTTACCATTTATACCCGGGCAGCCCAGAATGATGACGGAGTTGTAACTGATCCTAATCGCAAAGAAGCCCGAATGGTCTATCTGTTCCCTATTTTACCCTCTGTATCCTGGAAATTAACTTTCTAATCGAATAACCCATGTATAAATATAGTATCATACCTCTATTTGCAGTGCTTCTCCTTTGGGGATGCGAAGAAACCGTCGATTTAGATACTGATCAGGCTCCGCCACGCTATATTATTGAAGGATCAGTAACGAATGAGCTTACCGACCATTATGTGAAGATTTCCACTTCTACGGATTTTTACAATAAGAATGGTACACCAAGAGTATCGGATGCCTCAGTCGTTGTTAGTGATGATCAGAATCATGAATATCTCTTTATAGAGAGCGAAACCGAACCGGGGTTATATACCTCTCGGTTTGAGGGTGAAATTGGCAGAACGTATTCTATGCAGGTTACCATGCCTACTGGCGAAGCGTTTACAGCATCGGATCAAATGTACGAAGTGCAGCCGGTTGATAGCTTAACCTGGGAAATAGACGAGGAGGAACAGGAAGATCCTGAAGAGGAAGGATTATTCTACTCTTTGAGAATCTTTGCCCGGGAGCCTCAGGAAACAGTGGATTATTATCTCTTTAAATTTTATCGCAACGATTCGCTGCAAAACTTCGATTCTCAAACTGGATTATTTTATGCGGACGATGAGTTGATTGGTGGATACATTTATGGTCTGGAAGCACCGGCGTATTTCCGCCAGGGAGATGAGGCTACTTTTACCATGTACCGGATCAGTCGGGAGGCTTATCTATTTTACAAAGACCTTGATATTACTCTCAACGGTGATGGCGGGATGTTTGGCCCTTCCCCAACAAATCCCCGAACGAATATCAAAGGGCCCGATGGGGCAGGTATAGGGTTTTTCCAGGCATCGGCCGTCGTTCGCAAAACAATTATTGTTGGAGAATAATCATCAAAAAAAATAAGCCGGTTAAAATGCCGGCTTATTGCTTTGTATGAACCTGATGCTCAAGTTCAAACTGCTCTATTTTCTCTATTAAAGCCTGATTTTCAGTTTCAGTGCCCACCGTAATGCGGAGCGCGCCCTCACATAAACGCACATTGGCCCGGTTCCGAACAACCACCCCCTCGCGCACCAAAAAATCATAAAGTAGGTGAGCATCCTGCACCCGTACGAGCATAAAATTGGCATCACTCGGATAAATGTTCTCAACCGTAGTCAGTCTTTGCAGCGCATCCTGCAACCACGCTCGTTGCTTCATAATCTTATCGACCATAGCTGCGTGATGATCGGCATTCTCGAGAATAGCTAAAGCCGTTTGTTGGGTTAGCGTGCTGACGTTGTAAGGAAGCTTGATTTTATTAAGTATCCCTACTATCTCAGCCGACGCATACGCTACTCCCAGTCGCAATGCAGCCATGCCCCAGGCTTTGCTAAAAGTCTGAAGCACTACCAGATTGGGGTACTTAGCTAATTCTGGTAGAAACCCAGCCTGTCCGGTGAAATCAATATACGCTTCATCAACCACTACAATACCCTGAAAACTGTCTAGGAAATGACGAATATCATCCGGGTTCAGTAAGTTGCCTGTGGGGTTATTGGGCGAGCAGAAGAACAAAAGCTTAGTATTGGCATCAATGGCTTTTTCAACGGCTTCCCGGTCTATCTGATAATCATCAGTCAGAGAGGCGGCGTGTACTTCCACGTCATTGACGGCAGCCGCTACTTCGTACATCCCAAATGTGGGAGGCAGTGCAATTACGTTATCCCGTCCCGGGCGGCAAAACGCTTTGATGAGTAAATCAATAGCCTCGTCACTTCCGTTTCCTAAAAAAATTTGTTCATGCGGCACGCCCTTAAGCTCGCTGATTTTTTCTTTCAGTTGAGTCTGATAAGGATCAGGGTAGCGATG
Source organism: Roseihalotalea indica (assembly GCF_022458895.1). The sequence goes on from NZ_JAINFL010000006.1 coordinate 503,531, forward strand.
AAAAGCCTCGGATATTTCCCGGCCGGGAGTACCGTAAGCGTTCTCATTGGCATCCAGCCACACCTGAGCATGTCCTGAAAACTCAGAGCGCGCTGATGCATAGGGTTTTAACGTAAGCAAATGGGGGCGAACCAATTGTTTGATATCAAAGTCCATAACCTAACGCACCGTGTTTTTTGATGAAGAGGAAGTCAATGATTTTTGCGAGATCTTCTGGAGCCGAATGCTAACGGCATTCTTATGGGCATCGAGCAGCTCGGCTTCCGCCATTTTCTCTACATGTGGACCAAGCTTGGTAAGGCCTTCGGGCGTAATTTCCTGATACGTGATTTTCTTCACATAGCTGTCGAGAGAAATGCCACTGTACGAGCGGGCAAAGCCGTTGGTAGGTAAAGTATGGTTCGTTCCGGAGGCGTAGTCACCAGCAGATTCAGGAGTATAATGCCCTAAGAAAACAGAGCCCGCATTGTGGATATGCTCAATGGCCTGTTCCGGTTTACGTGTGGCAACAATCAGGTGCTCGGCTGCATATTCATTCAGGAGCTCATATCCTTCTTTCAATGAGGAGACCACAAAAGCCAGGCTGTTGCTGAGTGCTTCCCGGGCAATATCCTGCCGGGGCAGTTGCTTAAGCTGAATCTTGATTGCCTCCTTGGTTTCTTTCACCAGCCGCTCACTGGTTGACACCAACACCACCTGACTATCTACGCCGTGCTCGGCCTGAGACAGCAGATCTGCCGCTACGAAGGACGGGTCTGCCGAGTCGTCGGCCAGAACAGCTACCTCCGAAGGACCAGCGGGCATATCAATGGCTACCTGAGATTTACTTACCAGTTGTTTAGCAACCGTTACGTATTGATTACCAGGGCCAAATATTTTATGAACTTTTGGGATAGATTCAGTACCGTAGGCCATAGCAGCAATTGCTTGGGCACCGCCTATTTTAAAGACCTTGTGGATGCCAATGAGTTGTGCTGTGTATAAAATGGCTGGGTGAATTTGCCCTCTGCGGTTACACGGGGTGCATAAAATAATCTCCTGGCATCCGGCAATTTTAGCAGGGATTCCGGTCATCAATACGGTAGAGAATAGGGGAGCAGTGCCACCCGGAATATAAAGCCCTACTTTCTGAATAGGCACACTGCGCCGCATGCAGCGAACACCCGGCATGGTCTCAATCTCTAATGAGGGTGTTTTTTGAGCTTCGTGAAATTTTTCAATATTGGTTTTAGCCACCTGAATGGCTTCTTTTAATTCAGTATTTATACGCTCGTTAGCTGATCGGAATTCTTCTTTAGAAACCTGCAAGCCATCGAGTTCAACGTGATCATATTCCAAAGAAAAATGCCGCAGGGCAGCGTCACCTTTTTTCTTCACCTTTTTTAAAATAGGCTCAACAACGTCTTCAATCTTCTTAAACTTTTGAGCCGGTCGCCTGGTAAGTTTAGCCCAGGCATCACGGGGAGGATTTACAATGACTTTCATACGATCATTTTTTCAATCGGGACTACCAGAATACCTTCGGCTCCGGCTTCCCGTAACTTTTCAATAACTTCCCAGAACTGATCCTCCTCAACCACCGAATGGATGGAGTTCCACCCGGACATCGCCAGGGGCACAATGGTGGGGCTTCGCATACCAGGTAGTAGTTTTACAATGGTGTCGGTAGCTTCTACGGGAGCATTAAGTAAAATGTATTTATTCCCTTTACCCGCCTGCACCGAATTGATACGAAATACCAGTTGGTCGATCAGGCTCTTTTTCTCTTGAATGGAACGGTGATTTCCAATCAGCACGGCTTCTGATTTGAAAATCGTTTCTACCTCTTTCAGTCCATTGCTGAGCAACGTGCTACCAGAGCTAACGATATCACATACTGCATCAGCCAGCCCGATGCTGGGAGCAATCTCTACGGAGCCGCTGATCTCATGAATCTGAGCACTGATAGTATGTTTGTCTAAAAATTCATTCAAAATTCGCGGATAGGATGTGGCGATGTTGGTATCCTGAAAATAAGAAACTCCGGGATATTCCTTATCGCGGGGAATGGCCAGAGATAAACGGCATTTTGAGAAACCAAGCTTTTTAATGAGCTCAACATCCTTATTTTTCTCAAACATTTCGTTTTCTCCAACAATTCCCAGATCAGCCACACCATCTTCCACATAACCGGGAATGTCGTCATCGCGGAGAAACAGAAATTCAGCCGGAAAATTATAGGATACGGCTTTTAAGCGACTTTTTCCATTGTTAAAATGAATGCCACATTCTTTAATAAGCTCTATGGATCGATCGCTTAAACGACCGGACTTTTGAATTGCAATTCTGATGGTTTGTTCCATGAATAAAAGTTAATAAAAATAGCGGGAATCAACATAGACCACAGTGAGAGGTGCCTAATGAGCGTGGATATGATGATGGCGATGAAGTGAAAAGAAATTCATGCTGCAAATATAGGCGAGGATGTGATAAGTTAAAATGTTTCACCACTAATTCGGGTGACGGGTTTGCGACAACTTATCCTATTTTTTGTAATTTTCATGCTCATGAATGATCCCGCACAATGAAATATTTACCGATAGATTCCGCTCTCTTTATTGAAAACCGCCAGCGACTGACCCGATTACTGAAGCCCAACTCTCTGGTTATACTAAACAGTAATGATATCATGCCAACTAATGCGGATGGTACTATGCGGTTTGTCCAGAATAGTGATTTATTTTACCTCACTGGCATCGATCAGGAAGAATCCATTCTACTATTGTTTCCTGATTTTCCCGATGAAAATTTTCGGGAAATACTTCTCCTTCGGGAGACCAACGAAGAAATTGCTATTTGGGAAGGCCATAAATACACGAAAGAAGAAGCTACGCAAACCTCAGGTATAGAAAAGGTAGTATGGTTATCGCAGTTTGATCGAATACTGAGTCTGCTTATGAGTCAGGCTGACCACGTGTATCTAAATACAAATGAGCGTTTGCGAGGAGAGTCTATTGTGCAAACCCGCGATGCCCGTTTTATTCAGTGGTGTCAAGATCGTTATCCATTGCATCAGTACGAGCGAGTAGCTCCGTTGCTATATCACTTGCGGGCAGTTAAATCTACCCCGGAAATTGACTTACTGCAAAAGGCCTGTAACATTACCGAACAGGGGTTCCGGCGGGTGTTATCTTTTGTAGAGTCGGGCGTGATGGAATACGAGATTGAGGCAGAATACCTGCATGAATTTGTTAGAAACCGCTCGCGAGGGTTTGCGTATGAGCCGATTGTTGCTTCCGGAGCTAATGCCTGTGTACTTCACTATATTGACAACAACCAACCGTGCCAAAGTGGGGATCTCATTCTTATGGATGTAGGCGCTGAGTATGCAAACTACAATGCTGATATGACCCGCACTATTCCTGCCAATGGCCGGTTCACCGATCGACAAAAGGCCGTGTATAATGCAGTACTTCGAGTAATGAAGGAGGCTATTCAACTATTACAACCCGGCCAGGTTATGAGAGAGTACCATCAGGAAGTGAGCAAAATTATGGAAAGCGAACTAATCGGGTTGGGGCTGCTAAGTCGTGAAGAAGTTAGTAAGCAGGATGAGAGGCATCCGCTCTACAAGAAGTACTATATGCATGGCACATCGCACCATCTAGGGTTAGATGTACATGATGTTGGCAATGTCTACCGTACTTTTGAGCCAGGGATGGTATTTACGGTAGAGCCGGGCATCTACATCAGAGAAGAGAAGTTAGGTATTCGTTTGGAAAATAATTTTGTGATCCAAAAAAATGGAATACTGGATCTCATGCAAAATATTCCTATTGAAATCGATGAGATTGAGACTCTGATGCATGAAAAATAGCCAGCAGTACATTGCTGGCTATTGCCTAATCTGATATATTTTTTTTAGTAGCTTCGGTTCTGCATTTGCGGACGAGGGCGCGCTTTGCTCACTTTTAAATTTCGCCCTTGTACTTCAGCACCATCCAGCTCATTGATAGCCTGGGTACCTTCCTGATCGTCAGGCATTTCTACAAAAGCAAATCCTCGAGAACGTCCGGTTTCGTGGTCTTTGATGATTTTAGCAGAGGAGACTTCGCCATACTCCTCAAATAGAGCTTGAAGTTCGTGATCTTGAACCCGGTAGTTAAGGTTCGCAACGTAAATGTTCATGATAGAAAAATTAATTATGAAAACTGATGAAACTATAGCGTAAGAATATCTAAAAAAAGAGGTTGCGCTACATTCTTAGAGATCGTGGACTACCATAATTTCAAAAATCTAATGCCTCAATGTACGAATTTTTAGAATATAGGATGCAAATCGCAAGAATTTTTATTTCGAAAAAAGTTGAAATAATAGGTTTTTTTACACTAAAACGATTCGGGTGCGTTAACGAGCTGAGTATTATAGTGCCGAAACCATTATTTTACAGGGGCGACTTTATGGAAATTTGAATCGAGCGTGCTGATTCTGCATGTACTGTTTGCTGCTGATAGTAACCCCTTGATTTGTTAAGGTGCCTAATAAATAAAAATTAGTGCAAAAAAAAGTCCGACAACTTGTCGGACTGAATCTTCTGAGCGTAAGCTAAATGTTAATTTGCCGTAGAGTCGGCCGCATTGGTAGTGGCATTGCCATCATAAGCATCATTAAGCCCTTTGATGATCTGCGTGGTGATATCCAGGCTGTCATCAGCATAAAGAACTCCGCTGTTTTTGGTGTAGGTAAGTACAAGCTTAAAGTCCTGGTTTTTTCCGTAGTCTTCCAGGTAATCAGATACTTTCTCGTAAAGCTCGTTATTCACTTTGCTTTCTTCTTCCATTAATTGGTTGCTCAGGTTTTGCTGATATTGCATCAGGTTTTGCTGTTTCTTACGCAGGTCTTCTTCAACCGCTCTTGCCTGGTTCATCGTCATCGTACCGGCGTTTTCCTGAAAGTTGCTGATCTCATTCTGAAGACCTCGCGCCCGGTTTTCGTATTCTTTCTGCAGATCCTCTGCCTTCTTTTCCAACTCACCTCGTTTGGTCTGGAAAAACTTGTAGTTAGCCAGCAGCGTGTCAGAATTTACATAAGCAATGCGCGGAATCTTACCAGAGGCAATTACTTCTCCTGCCTCATTGGTTGAAACAGCGGCATCACCCTGGCTGAAATGCAGAACGTACAAATAAATGACCGCGATAAGTAATACAACATTTAAAATAATAGATAAAGCTTTCACAGTAGTGTCTTAATGTTTAATGGGATAATGAACAAAAGCGCAAAGATAACTTTTTTTCGGGATAAGCTAAGTCTCAATCGGTTTCTTTACCCATCAATTAGTTGAGTAACCCTTCTGAGTTTCTCGATTTCTAATATAGCCTTATTCGGGTTAAACCGGCTTTGATTCTGGCATGGCCTGAGATGCTTTATTTTTAATTTCCTCTGCGGTTTGTTTAGCGGTTTTTTCTTTAAAAAACAGGGTGAATAAGATTAGCACTACCACGGCGAGTATAGCGGGTACCACCCATATCTTATCCCAAAGATAAGTGGATTGATCGGTGGTATAATTTTCAACCACAACTCCGGAAAGCCAGCTTCCAATGAACATGCCTACTCCGTAAGTAGCAAACGTAATCAGACCCTGAGCTGCATTCTTGATGTTCTCAGGAGCTCGCTCATCTACATAAATTTGTCCGGTAACGAAGAAAAAATCATAGCAAATTCCGTGGAGAATGATGCCTCCGTACAGCATCCAGACCAAATCAGTAGGAGTGCCATACATGAATAACAGATAACGAATACTCCAGGCGGCCATACCGATCATCAGCATCTTTTTGTAACCCAACCGTTTGAAGAAGAATGGCATGAGAAGCAGAAAAAGAATTTCCGAGCCTTGTCCCATCGTCATTTTCTCAGCGGCAAAGGGTAGTCCGATATCATTGAGGTATAGGTTGGCAAAGCTATAGTAAAAAGAAAGGGGAATGCATATGAGAAGCGAAGCAATAAACAGTACCGCAAATGATCTCTCCTTCAGAAGTTTTAGTGCATCTAGACCTATTGCCTCCTGCCAGGTAGCTTTCTGCCCTTTGCTTTTGGGTGGGGTATGGGGTAGGGTAAAGCTGTACAGCCCCATGACTACCGAAGCTCCTGCGGCAATAAGTATCGGCAATGCCTGCGCTTCAATTTCAAGTCGGCTAATGATAATGCCGATAATGATCCAGCTGATCGTGCCCAGTACTCGCACTCCCGGAAATTCTTTACCCGGATTATCCATATTCTGAAATGCCAGCGAATTGGTCAGGGCAATGGTTGGCATAAAGCATAGGGTATAAGCGATGATGATCGGGTAGAATAGGCCAAACTCGGTTGCCTGAGATAACAAATAGAGCAGAACCGCACCAATCAGATGAAGTGTTCCCAGCACGCGCTCGGTAGGGAAGAAGCGGTCGGCAACCATGCCTACAAAAAAGGGAGAGATCATGGCCGCAATGGCAAAGGCACTGTAAGCTAAGCCAATTTGTGACCCTTCAAATTCTAAAGTTGCTCCCAGGTACGTTCCCAGAGTAACATACCAAGCCCCCCAGACTATATACTGTAGAAACATCATACCGGAGAGCTGAGCGCGAGTGCTAAAATTCATAATAAGGCGTAAAGGTTAGGACGTGAAAAGTACAGGAAATCTATAATTATTCCAATGGGAGGATTAAAATTACGGAGTGGCCTGATCTATGCCATTGCCAGGAGAATTCTTGGCTAGCTCAACTTTGCTGCTGTCTTGCAGTTGGGTAGAAATGGCAATATAGGGGCCTGACACAATTTCATCTCCTTCATTCAGCCCTTCCAGTATTTCTATAAATTCGTAATCGCTGATGCCGGTCTTAACAATAACTTTTTCTACCCGTTCTTCCCCCGATTTGCGGAAGACTACCTCATCCATATCCTCTTGCGACGCAAATGCGCTTTCAGAGGCTTGATCCTGATTCTCAGTTTGTTTAGGGCGGGTAGTGACTGCTGAAAGAGGAACCGTTAAAACATTATCTTTCTGATTTGTCAGGATATCTACGCTGGCTGTCATGCCGGGGCGAAAGGGGAAGGGGCCTTTGGTGTCTAAAAGCTCCTGATAAGATTCATTCAGCAATCGGATTCGCACTTCAAATTCGGTCACTGCCTCATCGGTAAGTTTTTCATTAGCCGTATTGGCAATAGCGGTTACCACTCCCTTGAACTGATAATTTTCATAACTGTAAGCATCCACTTCAATCATAGCAGTATCACCCAGCGAGACCCGGATAATATCGTTTTCATTTACATCTACTCGTACCTCCATGCGGCTAAGGTCGGCAATCCGAAGCATTTCGGTACCGGCCATTTGTGAGGTGCCTACCACCCGCTCTCCCTGCTCTACATCCAGTTTAGACACAATGCCACCAACTGGAGCATAAATGCTGGTAAGTGAGAGGTTTTCTCTGGCTTCATCTACGGTAGCTTCAGCACTGCGCACCGCATAACGGGCGGCTTCTACGTTTTGTAATGCAGACTCATAACTTTGTTGAGCCACCTGATAATCACTTTGGATTTGCTCAAAGTCAGCATCAGAAATTACCTGGTCGTCATACAGCTTTTTGTTTCGCTCATAATTAAGGCGGGCCTGCCCCAGTTGGGCCTGAGAGCTGCTGGCCTGGGCCTGGGTCTGGGCCAGATTGGCTCGTTGCTGATTTAAGTTGGCAAGTGTACGGGAAAGGGCCGATTCAAAGTTGTCGGGCCGGATACGAACCAGCAACTGATCTTGCTGTACCGAATCTCCCTCTTCCACATTGAGTTCAATAATCTCGCCTGGTACCTCCGGAGAAATTTTCACCTCAACCTCCGGTTGCACCGCGCCCGAAGCACTTACTCGCTCAATAATGGAGTGTTGGCTTACCGTGGTAAAACGAACCGGTGTTGCATTTTCACCACCAATCCATTCCAATTGTCGGGCAATGAATATGAGTAGCAATAGTACCGCAACAATGATTGAAATAATCAGAATGGGGTTGCGCTTCTTCTTCTTCTGGGTCGCTGTAGGCATTATTCAGCAAATTTTGAGGGCAATAGTAGTGCTTAATTGGAGTTTCTACACTCCAAATGTATATTCGTTGCGGTTAATATCGTAAATATTTATGCAAAAAAGGATTGTTGTTTTGACGGGAGCCGGAATTAGTGCAGAAAGTGGCATCCCTACCTTTCGTGATGCCAATGGTTTATGGGAGGGACACGATGTGATGGAAGTAGCCTCGCCGGAAGGCTGGAAGAAGAACCCGGAACTTGTCCTCGATTTTTATAACCAGCGGCGAAGGGCAGCTTTACAGGTAGAGCCTAATGACGGTCATAGAGCACTGGTTGATCTTGAACAACAATACGAAGTGGTTATCATCACCCAAAATGTAGATAACCTGCATGAGAAAGCCGGTTCTAAAAACGTAGTGCACCTGCATGGCGACCTTTTTCAGTCGCGAAGTACGCTGGATGAAGCGTTGATTTATGATATTGATGGTTGGGAGTTAAAACTGGGCGATCTCTGTGAAAGGGGAGGACAGCTCAGACCGAACATTGTCTGGTTCGGAGAAATGGTACCCATGATGGAAGTAGCCCAGCGAGAAGCAGCTCAGGCCGATATTTTCATGGTCATTGGTACATCCCTGCAAGTGTATCCGGCAGCTGGTTTATTATATGAAGTACCTCAAGGTATTCCGGTCTTCATCATTGACCCTAATATTCCAGACTATCATCCCCAGCCAAACATTACTGCTATGGCCGAACTGGCCTCATTGGGGGTTCCTAAACTAGTAAAACAGCTGCTCAATGCCCATCACGCTGAGTAATTGCTAATGGCAAAATGGCTGATGGCTTAATACTTTTGTTCGTGCAGGGAAAGAGGTTTTAACATGACCAGTGGAGAACCCTGATCCATTCACCCTTATTCCGGATTAGAGAAGTAGCTGGCGGGGAAATCGATGAGGTAGAGCTCCTGCGTAGCACGGGTACAGGCGGTGTAAAGCCAGCGGATGGCATCGGGCGTGTTGGCGTTACGTTTGAGATACCCCTGATCAACAAATACGATGGGCCACTGTCCACCCTGAGCTTTGTGGCAGGTGAGGGCGTAAGCAAATTTTACCTGCAAAGCATTAAGATACGGGTCTTTACGGATCGCTTTTAGTTGCTTTGATTTCTGGGGGATATGCTCGTATTGTTGAGCTACGGCATCGTAAAGGTGTTTGTTTTCATCCCGGGTCAGGGTGGGAGAACTGCTATGGAGCGTATCGGTAAGCACCTTGCTTTCGAAAGGAGGCTCGCGAGGGTGATCGGGTAACCGAAGCTGTAAGGTGGCAAATTGAAATCCGTATTTTTCTTCTTCGTCGGTTACTTCTACTACTTCCACAAATTCCCCATTCGCCAGAAAACCCACTTTGCTAGACTTCGGTAATGCCCGGTAATTATTTCGCACCACCATGAGCAGGTCACCCGATTCAAGTTCTTTCTTCCGGTGCAAAATTTCTTCTCGAATGCGAAGGTTGTATCGGGTAGCTTCCTGGTTAGAGGCGCAAATGAGCAGCGTTTGTTTTAATCCGTATTTGAGATACGCATAACTCAACCCTTGCTTAAGTTTGGAGGATTGCATCCGAAAAATATCTGAATAAGGCTGGGTTTCCAGGTGAGTCAATGGAGTATCAGCTTTAAGGATTTTTCGGAGGGTTGTGGCGTTGTGTAAAATACCGGCGCGTTCTTTCTGCCGCACAACCTGCGTTAGTTCAAACTCTGAGACCGTGAGGCCATAGGCATGCTGGAGAATTTCGGCATTCAGGGCTACACTTAGTGCCTGACCTACGGGCGGAAGTTGCGCTTTATCACCAATGATGATTAACTTATTATGAGGATGCTCAAACACATAATTCAATAAGTCTGAAAGCATGGTTTCCTCACCGGCATCATTCTCATGACTGATCATAGAGGCTTCATCTACAATAAAGACAGCCTTCTTCTGATAGTTCTTCCGCAGCTTGAAAACGATGTTACCAGAATAAGGATTCTGAACCTGCTTGTAAATCTGCCGGTGAATGGTGTATGACTTCCGCTTGCTGTATTTAGCCAATACCTTGGTCGCTCTACCAGTGGGTGCCAGCAACACCGTACGGTAACCATATTTGCGAACCGTTTTAGCCAGTGCCTGAATGATGGTGGTTTTACCCGTGCCGGCATAGCCCATCATTAAAAAAGTGGAATGCGAAATGGATTCCTGTTCAATAAACTGCTGTAATTGATGGAAAAGAACATCTTGTTCCTCCGTAGGCGGAAGCTTAAAATATTTTTTCAGCCAATGATATGCAGTAGTTTCTACTGTGGTTAATGTGGGTTCCATGCCCCGAAATACTTGAAATTCAGGCAATAATAAAAGAACCAGGCCACAATTTTGAATTGTATTCTTATTTTAAGAACTTGTATTCTTGTAATGCGTATAAGGTATTAAGGTGAATTATTGAAATTTGATTATAAAGCATTGATTTACAATAAGTTAATTTCGTTAAAATTTGTTAATAATCGCACTTTTCATAACACCCAACCGTTTTAATCATGAAAACAAAGCAGAAATTTATGAGTACATCCTCCAAAAACGTTGATCAGACCACCGATAGTCAGATCACTGACGGTCAGACCGCAGAACGAAAAAAAACAATTGAGAGCTATGACATTGCTAATTCGTACGAAACAATGCATCTGGCTCAGGATTTGGCTCGGTTTATCAAAGAGAATAAACTTTTCCATCATATTCAGGGCAAAGCCTACGTTAATGTAGAAGGGTGGCAGTATGCCGGTGCCCGTTTAGGCATTTTACCCGTGATTGATGATCTGACGAATGTAAGCCTGAACGAAGCTGAAATTAAGTATCAGGCTAAAGTTCGATTGCTTAATCTGAAGACGCAACAAACTGTGGGTTCAGGGTTTGCCATCTGCAGTAATCGCGAGAACGGAAAGCGTAATTATCAGGAGTTTGCCATTGCCTCTATGGCCCAGACGCGGGCTATTGGTAAAGCGTATCGGAATATTCTGGCATGGATTATCCGGGCGGCAGGATACGAACCTACCCCGGCCGAGGAGATGGACTATATGACGGAATCAGTACCTGAGAAATCGAAGCCAGCCCGAAAAGCTTCTTCTACAGCAAATGATACCAAAAAAGTGAAAAATTCTGAAGTTGAAAATGTGGAAAATGGTGGCACTAAGACAGATAACTCAGAAAAAAACGAAGAAGTTGTTAAAAAAATGGCAACCGTGAAACAGAAAACCGAGTTATTATTGTTACTAAATAACAAAGCTATCACGAACGAAGAAAAAAATAAAATGATAGAGGGAATTAACAGTATGGATACCGTGCGAGCCTCTAAAGCTATTCAAAAAATAAAGAAAGTTATTGAAGACCGTGAGTCGGATCGTCAGGCAAAGGCGAATATCGAATCTCACGCAGCATAGTTTGGTTTGGTTAGTTTAGTAGGAAAACCTGGGAATCTTATTCTCAGGTTTTTTTTATGAGTCAGCCGCTATTATTCTGATTTTTTTAATAAGATATCAGTCAGCAGGAGGCTGGTCGCCTGTACCGCCTCCTGCTGGCTGCCTCCGGTAACACTTTCTGGCTTCCTTAACCGTTCTCCATCAACCCTTCATTCACGGTGCCGGCACTTCAAATATTTTCTAAAATTTTAGGTATGTTTGTTAGAAACCCAACCAAACCTTAGCATCCATGATAGAGGAAAAACCCTTGGCAGAGAACAATGAAGACGAGGAAAGACCTTATATCAGCCCGGAAACGAGTTTACCGGAACTTACCTTAAAAGCAATTCTGCTTGGGGCAACACTATCGGTAATCCTTTCGGCTGCCAATGCGTATTTTGGCTTGTTTGCCGGCCTTACCGTCTCGGCTTCAATTCCAGCAGCCGTTATTTCTATGGCTATTTTACGCCTTTTCAAAAACTCTAACATTCTGGAAAACAACCTGGTGCAAACTGCAGCTTCGGCGGGTGAATCACTGGCAGCAGGGGTGATCTTCACTATTCCAGCACTGGTCATTATGGGCTATTGGTCGGAATTTAACTACTGGGAAACTACGCTAATTGCACTAACTGGCGGGATACTCGGTATTTTATTTACCATCCCTCTTCGTAATGCGCTGATTGTAAAAGAGAAACTAAAATTTCCGGAAGGACTGGCAACTGCCGAGGTGCTCAAAACCGGTGAAGGAGGTGGTAAATCCGTTAAATACCTGATTTGGGGCGGCTTGGTTGGTGGCTTGTTTAAAATCTGCGAAGCAGTGCTGAACGTGTGGCACGCTACCTTTGAAAAAGCAGCACTTCTTAACCAAAAAGTATATCTCTACTTCGGAATGAACTTATCGCCAGCCCTGGTGGCAGTAGGGTACATTGTGGGGTTGAACATTGCATTTCTGGTATTTCTCGGTGGTGCTATTAGCTGGTACGTGGCTATTCCAGCCTATATTGCCACCGTAGGCCCTCCCGAAGGAATTACCGACCCCGAGACCATGGGGATTGCAATTTGGAGTGGCCAAATTCGCTACCTGGGTGTTGGAGCCATGGTTGTAGGAGGCCTTTGGGCATTAATTAGTTTACGCACATCATTAGCTACCGCTTTACAATCAGGGGTTGAAGCGTTTCGGGCCGGTGCCGATCAGCTAAAAAACCAATTACGTACCGAAATGGACACGCCCATGTCGTGGGTGCTAATTGGTATCGGGGTGTTGGTTGTGCCGGTTTTCATCATTTATCTGCGGGAAATCCATGATGTAGCCATCACCGCATTAATGGCAGTGATTATGGTAATTGCTGGTTTTCTGTTTTCGGCAGTGGCGGGTTATATGGCTGGGTTGGTTGGTAGTTCAAACAACCCGATTTCCGGTGTAACCATTGCCACAATTCTGTCATCTGCCCTGTTGCTGGCGGCATTGATGGGAACGGCTGACCCCGGGCGAGGTGCGGCGGCGGCTATCTTAATCGGTGCTGTTGTTTGCTGCGCTGCCGCCATAGCGGGTGATAACATGCAGGATTTAAAAGCAGGCTATATTTTGGGGGCAACCCCTTATAAACAACAAATTATGCAGGTAGTAGGAGTAGCCGCCGGAGCTTTTGCCATTGCTCCTGTGCTCAATTACCTGCTTATTGGGTATGGTTTAGGAGCACCAACCGATGCTCAACCCAATGCCCTGGCAGCCCCTCAGGCAACCTTGATGCAAAGCGTAGCCGTGGGTATTTTCGGGGGAGGGCTACCTTGGAATATGGTGATGATAGGAGCTGGTATTGCCGTGGTAATCATTGCCTTAGATGTTTATCTGGAGCGGCAAGGCAGTTCGTTCCGTATGCCCGTACTTGCCGTGGCGGTTGGCCTGTATCTTCCTTTAGAATTAGATACTTCCATCTTTATTGGAGGGTTACTTGCCTGGGTTATATCCCGATACCTGAAAAAACAACGTAGCACTCAAGATGAAGCCCATCACCACGCGGCCAGTGATTCCGCCAGTAAAGCAGGCTTATTATTAGCCTCCGGGTTAATTACCGGCGAAGCACTTATGGGCATTATGATTGCAATCGGCATTGTGGTGAGTGATCTTGGGCAGCTTCAACTGTTTGAAAATCCACCCGGTGGAAGCTATACCGGTTTACTGATTATTACGGTAGTCATCTTAGGAATATACCGTATTGTGACGAGGGTATATAAAAAATATAGAAAAGAGTAAAAGTAATGAAGAGTTAATTGGAAGTGCTGCCACTCTAGAGTTGGTTCCAATTAGTATAATCTTTCCGGTTCTGAAAAGTACGGAAGCATAGCAAAATTTTGTGTTTTTTTAAGTAATGGATGGCTCATTACTTAGGAATTGATTAAAGATCAATAGTATATTGCTCTGAAAAACTGGTTTACAAATGATTACTTTAAACTTCTTAAAAACACAAACGCAAGATCTTGAGGTGTTTGCGCGCATTGGAGGTTAGGTAACAATACTTGTTTAATTTGTAATAGATGTACCCCTTTGCCTGATAAACTGATTCCAAAAGTAAGAGCATTTGTAGAGGGTAGCTTAAGCAATGCACTGAATCAAACAGTTGTTGTAAAGGCATCCCATGCTATTGGTGGTGGTTGTATTAACCATGCCATGCGCCTAAAAACGAATGTTGGAGACTTTTTCTTAAAGTGGAATGATCAGGGGCCGGATGATCTTTTTTTGCGAGAGTCTGAGGGATTGAAAACACTACGAAACGTAGAATCTTGCCTCTGTATCCCAAAAGTAATAGTGGCACGTGCGCCTGAGGACGGGGTGCCGGGAGTTTTAGTAACGGAATTTTTATCTCCGTATGAGGGTAAACAATCAGATCAGGATGAGTACCTTGGCCGGGGTATTGCCCAGGTGCATGAGGATATCCAGCCCCTATACGGTTTTGACCACGACAACTATTGTGGGTCTACAATTCAGAACAATGATTGGAACAATGACTGGGTAGACTTTTTTGGTCAACAGCGTATCTGGCATTTGGTGAAACTCATTGAGGCTCGCCGAATTATACGGGGGCAGGAGCATCAGATCTATGAGCAACTGGTGGATAAACTGCCTGAATTAATCGATCATCAACCGAAAGCCTCGCTGAACCACGGAGACCTTTGGTCGGGTAATTACATGTATTCTCAATATGGCCCGGCATTGATTGATCCGGCCTGTTATTACGCTGACCGAGAATTTGATCTGGCTATGATGGCCATGTTTGGTGGCTTTTCTGACCGGGTGTGGAGCGCTTATCAGGAATATAGCCCATTACCTGACGGATGGCAGGAGAGGGTATCTTTGTATCAGTTATATCATTACCTTAATCATTTCTATCTCTTCGGCGGCCATTACGGACAACAGGCTCTGGCCATAGCCAAACAGTATGTATAATATGGTTCAATTTACTTACGGAAGTTTTTACCGGTTTGGGTTAGCTATAATTTTGCTCGGTAGTTGCCAGCGAGCTACCACCGGTGAAGACGAGGACCGTAACAGTGCTAATGTAGATGATGTGGAGAAAGTAGAAAACAGTTTTGCTTACGATCTTAATTTTCTGGAGCGTTTTCATCAGGATCTCGTGTTGTTACAAGCACCCGATGGGCTCGGTCAGGCCGTGGTAGCGCCCGCTTATCAGGGACGGGTGATGACCAGCACTACCGGAGAAATGAACTCACCCGGCTTTGGTTGGATCAACCACGAACTGATTCAGGCTCAGGAAGTACAACCTCATTTTAATGCGTATGGTGGGGAAGACCGCTTCTGGCTTGGTCCTGAAGGAGGGCAATACGCCTTATTCTTTCCACCTGAATCGGAATTTACCTTTGAAAACTGGAAGACGCCGGCCGCCATTGATACTGAGCCATTTGAGCTAATTAGTTCAGACGAGCACTCAGCAACATTCACCCGTGCTATGGAGCTAACCAATTACGCGGGCTTCACCTTCCGGTTGCAGGTAGATCGGGCTATCCAAATGTTGCCGAGAGCTGAAGTAGAAAGTCGTTTGAATTTCTCACTGCCCGACTCGGTAGATTATGTTGCGTTTGCTTCTGAAAATACAGTGACCAATACCGGAGACAATGCCTGGGAGAAAGAGCGAGGGCTGATTTCTATCTGGATTCTCGGTATGTTCAATCCCTCTGACCAAACCACCATGGTGGTGCCTTACAATCCGGCATCCGCCTCTTCTGTTCCCATAGTAAACAGCCATTATTTTGGAGAGGTGCCTGATGAGCGGTTAAAGACTGACGATGAAGTGATATACTTCAAGGGGGACGGGAAATACCGTAGCAAAATTGGTGTGCCCCCCGGGCGAGCCAGGTCAGTGCTGGGTAGCTACGATGCCGGAAAAAAAACACTTACGCTAGTACACTTTTCTTATGATGCCAATGCGACCAATTACGTAAATTCTATGTGGGAAATACAGTCGGAACCCTACGGAGGGGATGTCGTAAATGCTTATAATGATGGCGCAGTAGAGGGAGGTGGTGAGCAATTAGGGCCTTTTTACGAGTTAGAGAGTTCTTCATGGGCTGCTGAATTACCACCGGGGCAATCGTTAACCCACACGCATACAACGGTGCATCTGGTAGGAGATACCGCCCAGCTTAATATAATCGCTCAGCAGGTGCTGGGAGTATCGTTAAATCAAATTATATCAGCGTTATAACGCAGGAGAAGAAAGCAATTAAGTTATGGGAAAAGTATGGCTGAGGCTTTACTCAACGTACGGGCTACTAGTTTTTGGAGGTGTTTTTCTAATCCTTTTTCCCTTATTTAGTCTTGCCCTTCTGAACCGTAAATGGCATCGTTACGCCCTTTTGCTCAACCAGTTCTGGTCCAGAGCATTCCTGATGGGCATGGGCGTGCCAGCTAAAGTATACGGTAGAGAACATCTAAAGAAGAATCAGACCTATGTGCTGGCTCCCAATCATTTTTCCCTGTTAGATATTGCAGTAATGGGGTACATACCTAAACCCTTTGTGTTTGTCGGGAAAGTATCATTAGCGAAAATTCCGTTGTTTGGGTTTATGTTTAAAAAGCTGCACATTACGGTAGATCGCAAAAGCCTGAAAAGCCGGTACCAGGCACTGCAACTAGCCAAACAAGCAGCAGATGAAGGCAAAAGCCTAGTTATGTACCCCGAGGGGGGGATTCAAAGTGAGCACCCACCTCAACTGGCTCGTTTCAAAAATGGCCCTTTTAAAGTAGCTATTGAAAAACAAATTCCGGTGGTGCCTATCACCATTCCATTCAATTTTTTAATTTTGCCCGATGACGATAAACTGCTGATGCGACCCCGTCGTCCCGTCATGATTATTCATCCACCGATTGAGACCCGAGGGATGGTAGAAGCGGATGTGAATGCGCTGCGGGAGCAAACGTTTGCCATCATCGAGCAGGAATTACAGAAATACCACCAGGCAAACCCGATACCTCATGAAAATTGACCGAGAAACCGTAAAGAAAATCGCCCATTTAGCTCGGCTGGAGTATGATCCTAAGTCAGAAGAAGATATGATGGACAGCATGAGTGAGATTCTAGATTGGGTAGAGAAACTCAACGAAGTGGATACCGAAGGAGTAGAACCTTTGATGCATATGTCGTACGAGTTGAACGTTATGCGAGAAGATAAGGTGGGTGGACATCTGGATCGTGAGAAAGCACTCTTGTTAGCGCCAAAGCACGATCAGGAGTTCTTTCGCGTACCAAAAGTATTAGATACCGGAAAAAACGGAGCGGAAAGCTAAGCTTACATCTTTTATTTCTGGAAGGGTTTATCTGAAAGTGGGGCTTTAACAAATTAGAAGCAGTCGGCAGGAGGTAGCTTAGTGAATAGTTACTGCCTCCTGGCAACCGCGTCCCTTTCTCGTAACCAATCCCTGCACTTTTCTGAAAAACCGGGCGCTCCCCTCCAAAATTGTGTTATTTTTAACCAAAGACTTTTACTATGATTGAAGACCTTTGGTATAAGAATACCGTCATTTACAGCCTAGACCTTGAAACTTTTATGGATGCCAATGGTGATGGCGTTGGCGATTTCAAGGGGTTGATGCACAAATTAGACTACTTGCACTCGCTGGGGGTAGGAACCGTCTGGCTGGCCCCATTTCAGCCCACTCCCAACCGTGACAATGGCTATGATATTTCGGATTATTACGGAGTAGACCCTCGCCAT
This sequence comes from Roseihalotalea indica, assembly GCF_022458895.1. Next base: position 521,261 of record NZ_JAINFL010000006.1, read on the forward strand.
GGCTCAAGTGGCGATTTTGTGGAGTTTATGCATCAGGCGAAAAAAAGAGGCATCAAAGTCATTATTGATCTGGTCGTGAACCATACTTCTGATGAGCATGCCTGGTTTCAGGCGTCTCGCAGTGATGAAAAATCGCCCTACCATGACTGGTACATTTGGTCTAAAGAAAAGCCGTCTGACTGGAACGAAGGAATGGTTTTTCCGGGAGTGCAGGAGGCTACCTGGACGTACGACCGGAAAGCTCAAAAGTACTTTTACCATCGGTTTTACAAATTTCAACCTGATCTGAATATAGAAAACCCAGAAGTGCGGGAAGAAATTGACCGTATCATGGGGTTTTGGCTGGAATTAGGCGTGGCGGGCTTCCGGGTAGATGCCGTTCCCTTTATCATAGAGACATCAGAGCCGGGTAAAAAAGAACCCGAAATGATGTTTGATTACGTCGCCGAAATGCGGCGGTTCTTGCAGTGGCGCCAGGGTGATGCCGTGTTACTAGGTGAGGCCAATGTATTGCCGGAGGTGACAAAAAAGTATTTTGGCAACGGGGATGGTATTCACATGATGTTCAACTTTTATGTGAACCAGCATCTTTTCTACGCTCTGGCTTCCGGGGATATTGAACCACTAGCTGAGTCACTGAAGGCGACTAAAGAAATTTTTCCTACGGCCCAATGGGCGGTGTTTTTACGGAATCATGACGAACTGGACCTGGGGCGGTTGACCGAAGAGCAACGGGCCAAGGTATTTGAAAAGTTTGGTCCGGAAAAAAACATGCAGTTATACGATCGGGGCATTCGGCGGCGTCTGGCTCCTATGTTAGGCAACCGACCTCAGTTGGAGCTAGCCTATAGCCTGGTTTTTTCCCTGCCAGGCACTCCGGTCCTTCGCTACGGTGACGAAATCGGGATGGGAGATGATCTGGAATTGAAAGAACGCGAAGCAGTCCGCACTCCCATGCAATGGAATGATGGACCTCAGGCAGGCTTTTCTTCTTCGGAAAATACCATCCATCCGGTTATTGACAAAGGACCTTACACCTACCATAAAGTGAATGTTGAAGCTCAGCGAAGAGACTCTGATTCATTGCTAAACTGGACTTCTACAATGATTCGTCTGAGGAAAGAGTGCCCGGAGATAGGGTGGGGCGATTGGGCAATTCTAAAAACTGAAGCATCCGATGTATTAGTGATGCGCTACGATTGGCAGGGAAGCACCCTGATCATTCTGCACAACTTCCATGAGAAGCCCCGCGAAGTGTCATTAAAATTGAACGATGATGATAAGAGTCAGACATTGATCAATTTGCTGGAAGATGAGAAAAATGAAGTGGCTGAAGATGGTACCTATCACATTCTGATGGAGGCATTTGGTTACTGCTGGTACCGGTTAGGAGCACCCAGTCCGTTGTTTCCCAGCCCAACAGCCAAACAAAAAAGCTGACTCAGATAAAATAGTATAACAACCGCATAAACGTAACGAAAAACAACCGCCGCGATTTTATGAAAAAAAGTGCTTCAATAGCGGCACTTTCGGTCAGCGGGTTGAATAACACCTTTCCTCCCGCAAAAAGAAATACTCCTTCACCAGAAGAAGTTGGGTAAATTAAGGATGCTGGTATGCAGATGTGCCTGCCTTATTTCTGGGGTATAGAACCGCCTAAAGTAGCCCGCCAAATGGATGTGCTGGGGTCTGTTGGCGGAATTAGCCCTCAGATAGTCGGTATGGATGACGCCAATAACTGGGAGTACAACGTGATTAAAGCCGTAAAAGAAGCTTGGGCAACCGAAGGGCCTACGCTCAAAGTAATTGAAGAGCCACCTTCACTTTATACCAAAACCAAATCAGGGTTGGAAGGTCGAGATTAGGAGATTGAGAACTTTATCACCTTCGTGCAGAACATCGCAAAGCTGAGCATTAATACAGTATGCTATAACTGGATGCCGGTGATCAGCTGGGCGTGAACAACGATTGATCGGGCTAGCCGAGGAGGGGCATTGGTGAGTGCTTTTGATATTGAAGATATCACAGCAGAAGAAGAAATTACCGAATACGGAAAACTCACACATGCTGATATGTGGAATAATCTGGAGTACTTTCTAAAAGCTGTGGTGCCCGAAGCAGAGAAAAACGGTATTAAACTGGCAATGCATCCCGATGATCCGCCCATCGATAGTATCCGCGGAATTCCCTTTATTTGACATCGGTTAATGCTTTCAAGCGTCTGATAGAACTGGTGCCAAGTTCCAGCAATGGCCTTTTGCCATTAATACTTCGGCAAAAGAAATACTATTCATTTTGTTCATTTTATTCATTTTCGGGATGTACGAGGCAACAAAAACAACTTTGAAGAAACCTTTCATGATGAGAGAAAATTGATATGTTTAAAGCCACGCAAGTCTATTTCGACATCGGTTTCCGAGGCCCAATCCGTCCCGACCATGTACCGACAATGGCAGGTGACAGTAACGAGCACCCTGGCTATAGCACCATCGGCGCCCTGTTCGCATTGGTTACATTCGCTGGCTCATAGAAGGAGTGACCAAAACTCAGACATAAAAGCATTCTATTAGCTCTTAACGAACGACTCTGGATCAAATGAGTTAGCGATTTGTACTCACTTTTATCTAAGGGTTCGTAACTTTAATAGCGGTTGCTAGTACTTATGAGGTTTTTTACCTATAATTCTACACATGATTATAGTTATTTATGCGTTTGACTTATGTAGTTTGCGCCAGACTTTCATGTAAGTTAATAAACCTACCCTAAGGTTATGATCCGTTATTTACTTCTGATACTGTGGGTAATTATCCAAATTGTAGTTCTGCCTACCACTGTTTCATCTCAAAATATTCACCGGATTGATAGTTTAAAGCAGGTCATCTCCACAACTCAGGACACCCTTAAAGTACGGGCGCTCTTTCAACTTGCTATGGCCTACCAGTTTTCAATGCCTGATACGGCAATGCATCTCGTGCGGCAGTCGCTTTCGTTAGCAGAGAAGCTGGGTGATGAAAAGGGGAGAGGAGATGCTTTAATTACTAGAGGGCGTTTAAAAAGGGAAGACGGTCGCTATGATGAGGCACTGGAAGATCTTACCACGTCTCTAAGTATCTATAGCCAACTTCAGGATAGTGCACAAATGGCCAATGCGCTCAATGACATTAGTATTGTGTATGCAATGTCTGGCGATGATCCGAAGGCTCTGGAGTATTTTGAAGAAACGCTGACTCTCTTTCAAAAGCTTGGCGACGACAAAGGTGTGTCTCAATTGCTTAACAATATTGGGGTAATTCACCGAAGTGCCGGAAACTTAGCCAAAGCGAAAGACTATTTCTTAGAATCGCTTCAGATCAAGGAGGGGCGAAGGGATACGAGTGATTTACCTCGTTCATATGCCAATTTAGGCAGCGTTTTTTACGATATGGGTATTAACCGGGAGGCCTGGCGTTACTATCAGAAAGCTGATACATTATTCAGAATTATTCAGGACCAGCAAGGGATCGTTAGCAACCTGAATGCTATGGCCCGGCTTTCACGCTCAGAAGGCCGATTGCAGGTGGCCCGGGCTTATGCGGTAGAAGGTCTGAGAATTGCCCAGGCAAACGAAGCGCCTCTAAGTATTCAGAAAACCAGCCACCTGCTTGCTGAACTTTCTGAGCAACTGGATGATTTTGCGGCAGCATATCGTTATCTGGAGCTTTATACTGACGTAAAAGATAGCTTATTTACTGAACAGCAAGCTAATCATCTGGATGAGTTGAAGGCTCAGTTTGATAGCGAGCAACAGGTAAATCGGATTGCATTATTAGAAAAGGAAAAAGAACTTCAGAATGCATATCTTCAGCAACAGAAACTCGTCCAGAAAGTGTTACTGAGCGGCATCATACTCCTACTGATCTTGCTAACAATTTTTATCTATGCCTATCGGGTTAACCGCCGACAGAAAAAGCTACTAACCTTCCAATATCACGAAATACAGCAGCAAAAAGAAGAGCTACGGGAAATGAACCGGACCAAAGACCGTTTCTTTTCTATCATCTCGCATGATATCAGAGGGCCGCTTAATAGCCTGAAAGGTTTTGTTTTCATTTTAAGCGAGCAAATTGAAATGATGAGCCGACAGGAAATGAAAGAAATAAGCGATCATATTGAGGAATCATTACAAAATTTACTTCAGCTGCTGGATAATATTCTGACCTGGTCGCTCTCCCAGATAAAGCAAGGTCGATTAGATCCCACGCCTGTATCCCTCCATGATTTAACCAGCGATATTTTCCGCCTGTACTCGCCAACGGCAAACGAAAAGCAGTTATCATTGGTAAATAATACAGATGCTGAGGTGTTTGCATGGGCGGATCAGCACTCAATACATACTGTATTGAGAAACCTGGTTGCCAACAGCATTAAGTTCTCTTACCCTGGCTCAACCATTACAGTAAATGCTTCTATAAACAAGGATGAGGTAATTGTCGGAGTAACCGATGAAGGAGTAGGCATGGATCAGGCTACGATAAATGAGCTTTTTTCATTAGATAAGAAGACCAGCGGTACAGGTACCGCCAATGAAAAAGGCAGTGGTTTTGGATTAGTTCTGTGTAAAGAGTTAGTAAACAAAAATGGTGGCGAACTCAGAGTAACCAGTGAACCCGGTAAAGGAAGTACCTTCACTTTCGCTCTACCACTGGCTGAGCAAAAAGTGTCTAGAAAAGAGTATCAGGTTATTAGCTCATGATTTTTATAGCTGATTAGGATAGACCTATCTAAGCGTTTAATCCTGGAATTTTGACACAAATTCTTTATATTTCCAAAAATCACTAACCAAACTCCTAATCTTATGAGCAGTTTACTGTACATTATCGCAATCATTTTAATTATTGGCTGGTTGCTCGGCTTTTTTGTTTATGACGTAGGCAGTCTGATTCACATCTTACTGGTAATCGCACTAATTGCTATCATTCTACGCTTGATTCGTGGGCGGGGTATCTAATCTGAGTTAAACGTATTACCGTCTTTAGCTCTAAAATCTTACTTTTTAACTTAATCTGTAAATTTTTTCTCATGCAACGTACTATTGGTATTATTCTTTTTGTCATCGGATTGATCGGCACACTAATCACTGGCATTCAGGCGCTTCAGGATTCTGAAACCTTTTCCCTTTTTGGTCTGGACATTGGCGTCAGTAGTGCTAACTGGACTCCTTTGATCATCAGCGTAGCGGTATTGATTATCGGGCTGGTAATGATGCGCTCGAAGAAGGCATAATTCTGGTTTTCTAAGTTCCAGCGGCTTCTTAACAAGAATTTGCATCGGTAGCAAAATACACGCAAGTAGTGCACAGGTGCTTTATTAATAGCGAGTTAAGAGGCTAAACGATAGGCTATTAGCGGTTAGTCGGAAGCAATAAGCGTCAGCAATACATCTATACTCCTGACCGCCTACAGCCAACCGTTTACCAATCCATCAATAAACTCAGAGTATTAGCTTTACGCTCAGTTAATAAGCCGCTGGGAACTATTTTTCTAATTGCGTACTTTTGTAACCAATGAGCCAGATTGCGCACATTTTAGCTTTATACCTTAGTTTGCTTACTCTTTTTCCCTGTGCGGATAAAGCAGAAGAGGCTACCTTAGCTGATGTCAGCGTTCAGGCAGCGCATACGCACGGTGTAAATGAACCAGGTTCAGATTTATGCTCTCCACTTTGCCTGTGCTCCTGCTGTGGCATTTCTTTTCAGACGCCGGCAATCAATAAATTTTCTCTCGAGAAACCGTCTGTCATTCCCGTATATACCGCATTACGAGCTCCCGATGCTCCATTCCGCTCTCCGGGCGCTGTCTTTCATCCACCCAAAGCTTAAGCCAACTCTTCTTTTCTTGAGCAGTCAGTTCACCTGAGTGATCTGATCACCTCATGCTCTTTATTTCAAATTGGCTTAACTTATTTTATTTCATGATCAACACGATTATTGCTTTTTCCATCCGGAATAAGCTCATCATCGGTTTGCTCACCCTGGCTCTAATTGGCTTGGGTACCTGGAGCATGACCGAAGTGCCGATTGATGCGGTTCCGGATATTACGAACAATCAAATTCAGGTAATTACCCAAGCCCCCAATCTAGGCACCGAAGATATCGAGCAGTTTGTCACCTACCCGGTGGAGGTAGCCATGGCGAATCTGCCCGGAGTCAGAGAAATTCGCTCCGTATCTCGATTCGGTCTTTCCGTAGTCACGATTGTCTTTGAAGACGATATGGGGATGTACCTGCCCCGGCAACTGGTAAACGAAAAACTGGCCCAGGTGAAGGAGGAGATACCCGAGGGTTTTGGCGAGTCCTTCATGGGACCCATTACCACTGGGTTGGGTGAAATTTACCAGTACACTCTGGAAGTAGAACCTGAATTTCAGGACCAATATACTCCTATGAACCTGCGCACCGTTCAGGACTGGATTGTACGCCGGCAAATGGCGATGGTACCCGGTGTAGTAGAAGTGAATGCCTTCGGTGGCTCACAGAAGCAATATGAAGTAGCGGTAGACCCCGACGAACTTCGAGCTATTGATCTTTCTATTACCGATGTATTTGATGCCCTGGAGCAGAACAATCAGAATACCGGGGGGGCATACATAGAAAAAGACCACCAGGCCAATTTTATCCGAGGGGAAGGTCTGGCCCGAAGCATTGCCGACATTGAAAACATTGTGGTCAAAACGGTAGACGGGCTTCCGATACGGATAAAAGATGTTGCCCGGGTGCATCTGGGAGGTGCCGTACGATACGGAGCATTTACCAAAGACGGTCAGGAAGCGGTAGGAGGAATGATTCTAATGCTGAAAGGTGCTAACTCCAATGAAGTGATTGAATCAGTGAAAGGCCGGATGGTGCAAATACAGGAATCTTTACCCGAAGGAGTGTCTGTAGAGCCTTTCATGGACCGTAGCACATTAATCAGTAAAACAACCAGTACGGTAAAAAGCAACCTGCTGGAGGGGGCATTGATCGTCATATTTGTGCTGGTCTTTTTGCTTGGTAACTGGCGAGGCGGGCTCATTGTCGCATCCACCATTCCGCTTTCATTGCTCTTCGCGTTCATCCTCATGAAGGTGTTCAACGTATGGGCTAACCTCATGAGCCTGGGCGCTATTGACTTCGGGATTATTGTGGATGGAGCGGTGATCATCGTAGAGGGAACCGTGTTTTTTATGGTTCAACACTTGAGAAAAGGTAAAGACATTAATGGCCAAACGCGCGATGAGGTGGCATTTGATGCTTCCAGCAAGATGATGAACTCCGCCTTCTTCGGGCAACTCATCATACTTATTGTGTTTTTGCCCATCCTGTTTCTGGAAGGTGTGGAAGGGAAGATGTTTATTCCAATGGCGCTTACGTTCATGTTCGCCATGCTGGGGGCCATGTTGCTCTGCCTCACCTATGTGCCGATGATATCCTCATTACTGATTCGTGTATCTGATAAACAATCGTGGGGCGACCGAATTGTGCTTTGGCTGGAAGATCAGTATGAGAAAACCTTGAGGCACGCTCTTAAAAGAACCAAGCTTATTTTGGGAACAGCCGTAGTGCTAATGGTTCTAGCCGTGCTCACCTTCACGCGCATGGGCGCAGAATTTATCCCCCAGTTAGACGAGGGGGATATTGCCTTTCACGTGATCCTTAAACCAGGCAGTGCTCTATCGGAATCTATTAAGACCGCTACCCGGATTGAAAAGGTGCTGCTAGATAACTTTCCCGAGGTTAAACATGCCATGACTCGTTTTGGTGTGGCCGACGTACCCACCGACCCCATGCCTATGGATTTTGGAGACTGTATCGTCACGCTCAAACCGAAGAATGAATGGGTATCGGCCAAGACCAAAGAGGAGTTGATTACCAAGATGAAAGAGCAACTCAGCGTCATACCTGGCGTCAATTATGAATTTACTCAGCCTATCGAGATGCGTTTTAACGAACTTCTGACGGGAGTGCGAGAGGATATCGCAATCAAACTGTACGGTGAAGACCTACAGATGCTGGCCGATAAAGCGCAGGAAATGGGGAATATTATTGCCGAGGTACCGGGCGTAGGCGATATGAAGGTGGAAGCAACGGCGGGATTACCGCAAATGACTATCCATTACGAAAGAGGGAAGCTCGCTCAATACGGCCTGAACGTAAGCGACATCAATCGGGTGATCGAGACTGCGTTTGCGGGAGGCACTGCGGGTGTCATCTTTGAAGGCGAAAAGCGGTTTAATCTGGTAGTCCGTCTGGATTCAACGTATCGCTCTAATCTGAACGATATCAAGAATATGTATATCAGCACCCCGGAAGGATCACAGATTCCTCTGAAAGAAGTGGCGGATATTAGCTACCGCCCCGGGCCCATGCAGATCAGCCGGGATAACACCAATCGGCGGACGTATGTGGGTGTGAATGTGCGGGGACGGGATATCAAGTCGCTTGTGGAGGAGATACGGGAAAGGCTGAATGAGCAGTTGGAGCTTCCAGCTGGTTATTATATTCGCTACGGCGGAGCTTTTGAGAACTTAGAACGAGCCACCGAGCGGCTACGCATTGTAGTGCCCATTGCCCTGGCGTTAATCTTCATACTTATCTTTTTTGCCCTCCATTCCTTCAAACAGACGCTGATGATTTACATGGCTATTCCACTGGCGGCAGTCGGAGGAGTGTTTGCGTTGTGGTTGCGAGGGATGCCATTCAGTATTTCTGCTGGCGTTGGCTTTATCGTATTGTTTGGAGTAGCCGTGCTCAATGGCTTGGTGCTCATCAGCGGCTGGAATGAACTCAAGGAAGAAGGCTCAAATGACCTGAATGAGCGAATACGACAAGGTGCCCGAAGACGGATACGCCCTATTTTACTCACCGCGTTAACCGATATTCTGGGCTTTCTGCCAATGGCACTGTCATCATCGGCGGGTGCGGAAGTGCAGCGGCCTCTGGCGACAGTGGTTATAGGAGGGCTGCTAACATCTACCTTGCTGACTCTCTTTATTCTCCCCATTTTGTACCGGTGGACCGAGACCCACTCGCTGCGACCCGCCTTAGTCAAAGGTTCGGTAGCCGTGCTGCTGATGGGGTGCTCAATGAGTTTTGCTCATGCGCAGCCTCAGCCGGAAGAAACGCTGCCCGTAATGACGATGGAGGATGCGGTGAATAGGGCAGTGGAAAGGTATCCGAAGATAAAGGCGGCCCGTCTGGAGATGAACCGGCAGCAGGCACTGAAGAAAACAGCCTGGAGTTTAGGGAATACGCAGATCTTTACCGGAGGGGAAGAACTTAATACTTCGGGCGAGGGAGGAGGTGTCTACACTACAGTCGGGGTGCAGCAGCAGAATATAGACCTCTTTAGTATTGCCCCAACCCGCAATTTGCAGCAGCAACGCGTGGTTCTGGCGGAAGCCGCTTTGCAGCTGAATGAATACGAATTGCGAAGACAGGTGAAGGCCGCCTATGCTGAAGCCTATGTAGCTCGGCAGAAAGTGGCCTTGTACAAGAAATTGGATTCAGTGTATCAGGAGTTTGAACGGGCAGCCCGCATTCGTTATGAGGTTGAGGAAACGTCCCGCCTGGCTTACCTGGCTTCTGCCAATCAGGTAAAACAGCTTACTTTGCAAAAGGAGCAGGCCGGGTATGACTATGGTGCTGCACTCTACAAGCTGAACCTGTGGCTGGTGAGTGATACGTTGTTTACCGTTACCGAGACCGTACAACCCGCATGGTTGCAATCGCTGACGATACATGATTCTATTAGCTCTCATCCCGAGCTACAGGTGGCTCAGCAGCAGATTGCCGTGGCCGATGCCAACCGTAAGGCCGTAGCTGCTGACTATCTGCCTCAGCTTAATGCGCAGTACGGATGGCAGGAGGTAGGCGGTGAGCCGGGTTTCTATCAGTTTCAGGTAGGAGTTTCGGTGCCTCTGTTCTTTTCAGCCCAGCAGGGAAGGGCACAGGCGGCGGCAATTCAACAGCAACAGGCTGAGCAACAGTATCGCGAAGCCCAACTCTCGTTGGAAGCCAGCTATCAATCATTGCGGCAGCAGTATCAGAAGTGGTACGCATCCTGGCAATTCTATGAGGAGGAAGCACTTCCGCTGGCCCAGGAACAGCAGCAGGGAGCCATACTGGCCTATAACGAAGGCGCTATTGATTACATTTCTTTTATTCAGAACCTGAAAGAAACGGTTCAGGTCGAGCTCAACTGCTTGCAAGCCCTGGATCAGTACCTGCAGGTTAAGTTTCAAATGGAGTATTACCTGAATGCATCTAATCAGTAAATCAATGAACATATATAAAATATATTTAGTAACTCTCTTCGCTAGTCTGATGCTGCTTGGTGCATGCCAAACCAGTACGACGGAGGGGCCAGAAGAAGACAATTCCGACGCATCTATGGCGGCCACCGGTGACCATGAGCATGAGGAGGAAGAGGGGGTACACTTCTCAGCAGCACAATTCTCAGCATTGGATATGGAAGTAGGGGCGCTGCCTCGTCGGAATGTGTCTTCAGTAGTAGAAGCCAACGGGCGGTTAGAAGTGCCACCGCAAAACGAAGCGACGGTCACCGCTATTCTGGGGGCTAATGTCGCCTCTATTCAGGTAATTGAGGGGGATGATGTAAAGAAAGGGCAGGTGCTGGCTTATCTAACCCACCCCAATCTTACCCGACTTCAAAGTGATTACCTGGAGGCGTACAGCAGTCTGCAATACCTGGAGCAGGAGTTTCAACGGCAGCAACGGCTATATGAAGAAGAAGTGGGTTCGGGTAAGGCTTTCCAGCAAACCCGGTCCGAGTATCAGTCGAAGCAGGCACTCATCAAGAGTTATGAGTCGCAGCTGCGGCAGTTGAGTATTAACCCGTCGCGCTTGCGGGAGGGAGAGTTTTATGATCGGGTGCCTATGGTCAGCCCGATTGAAGGATCGGTAACGCATGTGGAGGTGAAAACCGGACAGTATGTGCCCCCCGAGAAAGAATTGTTTGAGATTGTCAATACGCACCATATCCATGCCGACCTGATGGTCTTTGAGAAAGATGTGCATAAGGTAGCCCAGGGGCAGCGTGTGCGGTTCACGGTGCAGTCGCTGCCAGGGGAGGAGCTTTTTGCCAAGATCTATTCGGTCGGGAAGAAGTTTGAGCAAAGCCCTAAGGCAGTCCACGTACACGCGGAAATTGAGAATACAACTGGCAAACTCATTCCCGGTATGTACATCCGAGGGCAGATTCTGACGGATAGCGTAGATACGTTCGCGTTGCCCGAAGATGCACTGGCTACTTCCGGTAATCAGTCGCTGGCTTTTGTCGCTAATGAAGAAGCAGGCGACACTGCCGAGTCGTGGAGTTTCTCTCCGGTGCCAGTCACTACGGGCGTGGCATCGCATGGCTGGGTAGAGGTGAAGTTTCTGGAAGAGGTGCCGGAGGACGCTCGTTTTGTCTTGAACAATGCCTACTACCTGATAGCCGAAATGCAGAAAGGAGAAGCTGAGCACAGCCACTAACGCATCTTCACGGAATATAACTGATCAAAACCGGTCTGGTTCTGAGGTATGCTCTGCTACGGTGGTCCTAACTCGGAGCCGGTCCGGTAAACCATTCATTCTTTACCAATTTTTTTAACGCATTACTTTATGGGACACAACCATTCACACGATCACGACCACTCAGGTGGTAATTTGAAGGTCGCTTTCTTTCTAAACCTGGGCTTTACTATCCTCGAGATTATCGGCGGGCTGTACGTCAACAGTGTTGCTATCCTCTCGGATGCAGTGCATGATCTGGGCGATAGCCTCTCACTGGGCACATCCTGGTACCTGAATCATAAGTCAAAGCAGGGAGCTACGGAGAAATTCTCATTCGGGTATACCCGGTTCTCTCTATTAGGAGCGCTGATCAACAGCCTGGTGCTGATTGGCGGCTCAGTATATGTGATTACTGAGGCAGTCGGGCGAATTCTGGAGCCGGAGCACTCCGATGCCCAGGGGATGATCATCTTCGCCATTGTGGGAGTGCTGGTAAACGGGTATGCCGCCTGGAAGCTAAGCGGTGGCAAGTCGCTAAACGAGCGGGTTGTCTCCTGGCATTTGCTGGAGGATGTGCTCGGTTGGGTAGCCGTGCTTATTGTAGCCATTGTCTTACAGTTCAAAGACATTCATTATCTGGACCCTGCACTTTCTTTACTGATTACTGCGTACGTGCTTTGGAATGTTATTGGCAGATTAAAGGAGACGCTGTTCATCTTTTTGCAGGGAGTGCCGGATGATGTTAACCTCTCGGAGATAGAAGCGAAGCTGTTGAACATCGAGCATGTAGACTCATTACACCATACCCATATCTGGTCACTGGATGGGGAGCACCACGTATTGTCTTCTCACCTTAAACTGAAGCACATTGACAACTTCGGGCAGATACTCGCGGTAAAGGAGGCAGCCAAAGCGGTTTTACAGTCGTACCCCTTTTCGCACCACACCCTGGAAACGGAACTGGATACGGAAACCTGCCGAATGTCTGATGAACATCTCCAACCTTTTCAGGAACAGAATCCTCGATTAGAAGTTCTAGAAGAGGAGGTGAGGAAAACTGCTTTGAAGTATGCTGAGGAGTTGTACCGCAACGGACAGTGCACCAAGGAAGAAGCCCTGGAACGTGCTATAACGAAAGCAGAACTGGAGAAAAGAAACTTATAACCTCTTATACCTTTATAATGAAGTTATTAAGCATTCATGAGCACAACTGTAAAAGAAGAGTCGGGGTTAAGCTACATCCGAAGAACGGCCACTAACTTTCTGGACCGTGAGACGGCCGGTGGCTTAGCGTTAATTGCTGCTACTATCGTTGCCCTTATCCTGGGTAACTCTCCCTGGGCAGAAACTTATCATCACTATCTTAAGAATGAGTTCTTCTTCGAGTTTACTGATTACTTTGAGTTTGGACTCACATTAGAAGAGTGGGTAAATGATGGCCTGATGGTTATCTTCTTCCTGGTAGCTGGCATGGAGCTGAAACGAGAGTTAATGGTAGGGGAACTATCATCCTTACGCAAGGCGTCTACCCCTTTGCTGGCAGCGCTGGGCGGAATGATCTTTCCGGCCCTGATCTTCGTGGCCTTCAATGCCGGTTCAGAGAATATCGACGGCTGGGGAATCCCGATGGCTACCGACATTGCCTATTCCCTGGGGATCATCGGGCTGTTGGGGAAGCGTGTACCGGCTGAGCTGAAGGTCTTCCTGGTAGCCCTGGCTATTGCCGATGATATCGGGGCCATCTTAGTGATTGCCTTCTTCTATAGTGACGAGATCAGTTGGCTGTTTCTGGGGCTGGGTGGTGCAACCTTTGTAGCACTAATGGCTATTAACCTATTCGGTGTAAAACGTCTGATATGGTTTGTACTGGGCGGATGCGTACTCTGGTACTTCTTCCTCAACTCCGGGGTGCACCCCACCATTGCCGGTGTGCTCTTTGCACTAACCATTCCCATACGTCCCAAGATGGATAGCCGTGATTTCCGAGACCGCGTACAGCAGAATATCAATGAGCTGGACTATGCCGACCTTGAGCATCTCGACCCCATTGAGGACAAAAAGCAGAAGGATGTGCTGGATGCTATTCAGCATGATACAAAGAGCTCCCGGCCACCTTTGCTTAGACTGGAGAATGCGCTCACCGGGTTTAATGCATTCTTTATTATTCCATTATTTGCCATCGTAAATGCCGGAGTAAAGCTTGATCTGGGCGTAGCTGAGATTGTATCAGATCCGCTGGGGCTGGGCATTATTCTGGGGTTAGTGCTGGGTAAAGTTAGCGGTATTAGCCTGTTCAGCTTTGCGGGTAGTAAGCTCGGTATTGCCCAGTTGCCAGAGTCGCTGCGGTTTACTCATATTATCGGCATGGGGCTGATTGCAGGGATCGGGTTCACTATGTCGTTGTTCATTACCAACCTGGCTTTCACCGATGAAGGGCTGATTCAGGAAGCTAAGATTGGTATTCTCATTGCTTCGCTGGTGGCTGCCATTGCCGGAATGCTCACGTTGGTGATGGTCAAACCCAAGCATGATTATTAGTAGTGACGATAGTGAGTACAGCACGAATAAGGCGTCGGAGATAGGCCGGAAGGCTGCCGGACGTCAGTATAGTATATATTTTTTCATCTTAACCATTTGTACACATGTTACAAGTATTAGATTTCACACAAGACAATGTATTAGCCACTCGCGCGGTAGGTACCGTTACGGAAGAGGACTACGAGAAGATCAAGCCGGTTATCCGGAATATTACGGAGCGGGGTGAGAAGATCCGCTGGTATTACGAATTACAGAATGATGAAGCCTGGGAACCGTGGGCCGTATGGGAAGACCTGAAAGTAGACCTCAAACACACCAGTGATTACGAGAAAGTAGCCGTAGTGGGAGAGAAAAAGTGGCAGGAAGCCATTACTAAAGCCTACAGCCCCTTTACCAAAGCGGAGGTGCAGTACTTCACCCTGGCTGATAAGGAGCAGGCGCAGGAATGGATTACTCAATAGTTCTTCTGATACAATTGCGAATAAGAGGGAGCTAAAGCAGTTTTAGCTTCCTTTTTTTATGATGGAGGAGCGTTTTGTCTACCGTTTTATGCTAGCGAAGTTGCAGACTTTTGGTTTTCTATAGAATAGGCCTCTGAGCCGAATCACTATTTATGGTACTGGGTATCTACTTGATTGGTTGATGAACAAGCAACTGCCTTTCTCACACCTATTGTTGCAGCTTCCTATAAAATGAGCCGTGGAAACCATAGAGCGTAAAACGGTTTCTGTGTCCCAGAAATACTCTCCTTCAAAGTATTTAAGGCGGTCCTTGGTTAGCAAGTATCTATTATGCGTAAGAGATTACCAGCTTAGAGGCTGCTAAGTAGTGCTTCCTGGGGGTATAAGACCAACTTAGGTCAGTCCCAGAAGTACTTCCCACGTAGATCTCATCACCTTCCTGCAGACCAGGACGCACTTCTCGCTGGTATCAAACCTCCTCATATCCGACCAATCCGTGCGTCATCCTTACATCAGACTAACCTACATAGCAGCAAGTCGTGCGTTTTTGCCCTGTTTTAGTACTTCAGGCAGGTAAAGTGCACTTGGTTGCTAACGTAAGAGTTGGAGGTTATTGAGTAAAGAATGGTATTTTGAAATGCCATTACCGTTGCATTTAGTTAGAGAAGCTCGGCATTAAGGTAGTAAAAGAGCTGAATCTGGGGGCATAATCCTAGTTAGTTCATGCAAAAAAACGGGAAACCTTACTGAGTAGGGTATGCGCTACTATTGGTTAGCACTTGAAGCGGTTAGCGATTTCCTTTGCAGAGTACTTTAACTGGATCAGTGACGATGAAACAGAATCAACAATATGAGACCGCCCGGGTAGTAGTGCAGGTGCTGCAAAGCGACGATGACAAACAGAAGGCTCTGGCGAAGCATGGATTTGATCGTAAGCGCACGCAGGACGGACAGGCCATTCTGGAAAAGATAGATCAGCTTACCGACGAACGTCATCAGCAGGATGGCAACAAGCTACAGGCATCTCAAACATTGCAGGTGAACCGGAAGAACGCGCACGTGCTTTATATGCGGCATGTACGCCTGGCCCGGCTGGTGTTCGGAGATTCTATTGAGAAGCAACGGCCTCTGAAGATTGATGTGCCTAGGCAAAAGTCACTGGCCGGATGGCTGGAGCAGGCTGCTACGTTTTATCGTAATGCCCCGGCCTATATTGGCGAACTGTCTAAGGTTGGAATCACAATTGAAGAATTACAGCAAGGTGACGCAATGGTGCAGGCCGTAGCGCAAGCCCGGATCAAGCAAGCCCACGGCACCAGCGCAGTGCAACGGTTATCCAAGCAGCGGTTGACTGCCTTTGAGGAGCTTCATGCCTGGCTGAAGGACTTCCGGTACATTGCCCGATATGCCTTTCAGGATGATCCTCAGCAACTGGAAGCGTTTGGTATGGTCGTAGCATAATAGTGGGCATTGGAAAGGAGAGTGGCGAGCGTAAGTCATTTATGGTGGCTCATTGAATAACCAGAGAGAATTTATCTGCTTACAACAACTTACTACATAGATGCCGGATTCGTTTCCGGCATTTTTTTTAGCATGCTGGTGATAGCAGCAAAAAAATCTCATAATCAGGTCGATCTAGCGTCATCCAGCAGTAGTTGATTGCAGATAGCGCTGTATTTCGCTAACAGTTTGCTTGGCAGAGCGGCCTACCCCAATAAGCGTGGCTGAGGCAAAGCCGGTCCAGCTACCATAACCAACCAGCCACAGCCCTTCCGCATTTAAGGCTCGCGTGCCCCTGGTTGCTACTATAGGCTTGGTTGCCTTTCCATCGGGTGCAGAGGAACTCGTTTCTACAATACCCAGCGGTGATAGGTGGGAGAGGGCCGGACGAAAACCGGTACAAAAGATAACCGCATCAATGCGCTGTTCCCGACCATCCGGCCAGCGAACGCCGTTTTCAGTAAAGGAGTCGAACGGACGCACGGCCTGGTACACCCCTCGTTGCCGAGCTTCAATTACTTTAGGTACTGATACGATATTTCCCAAGGATGGCGGAGTATACGACTCGCCTCGCTTCCGGGCTTCATAGGCCGCTGTACCGTAGTCAAAGAGGGTGCGTCCGGTAATTTCATCAGGTAAAAAAGTGGGTTCTTCTAGCGTTACCCAGGTGGTTTCCGCTACCTGACTCACTTCGGCCAGAATCTGCGCCCCGGAATTTCCTTCACCCACAATGATTACCTGTTTACCACTAAACGGTTCGGCCTGTTGATACTGCGACGAGTGCATCAATACTCCCTGATAGGCTTCCTGTCCCGGTAGGGTAGGAACATGAGGTTCTCGGAATGATCCGGTCGCACTTACTACTGTTCGGGCGCGGTATTCTCCCTGGCTGGTCAGCACGCTATACTGTTCTTCCTGCCGTTTGACTTCAAGCACCCGAACGGGACGTTTAATAGGGAAATCATAACGTTCTTCGTAGCGTTGCAAATACTCGATGGTCTCGTCGCGGCTCGGGTAATAGTCGGCCCCACCCGGCATCAGCACTCCAGGCAGCGAGCTATACTGTGCGGGTGAGAATAGCCGCAGCGACTCCCAGTAATGAGGCCAGCTACCTCCTGCCTGTTTCTGATCATCCAGTATCAGATAGTTCAATGAGGTCTTTCGCAAGTAGTAACCGACTGCCAGAGCACTCTGTCCTCCGCCAATAATAATTACATCATAAAGAATCTGGTTCATCATTGGGTTTACGGAGTATTGCTTCTGCGGATTCACTACCGTAAATTGGTCTGGTGCCCTTCTCTGCTTTGCGGTATAGCCAACTGATCGCCGGAGAACTATTCTCTGCCGCAAATACCCAGCGGTTGTTAACATGATTGATGGTTAGCAGGAACCGATCGTGGCAAGCTGAGCCAGGTAGATAGACTGCCTTCCCAGCCTCCCTGACTCACGTTGTGTACTGGGGCAACACTTTACCCAAAACCCTATTGTGACTGTACGAAAATCGTAGCATTGAAACAGGAAGAGCTCACTCGAGTGCCTCTGATCTACTAAGCAATAAAGCACTTTCGGGTCGAATGGCATCAATTAAAGAAGAATGCGCCCAGGCTTTTAGCGGTTGATACAGAGTCTTTTGAATGAGAAAATTGCCGCCGGACCCACTCACTAGCCTTGACGATAGCACCTTTCTGCTCATACTCCATAAATGCTCCTTTCAACTGGCAATAGTAAACGAATAGCTCCTGCTGTTGCTGGGGAGTAAGATTCCATCGTTCTGCCCCGTTGGTATAAGCCATATACGGTAGCAGGATAAAAGTGAGGCTATCCGTGATGATGCTATCATTTAATCTACTAATCAACAAGGAGTCAATGTAATGCCGGGGGTGAATCCACAGGATGGCGGCCGTGGCTGCCATAGGATCAACCACCAGTACCGAGGAGTCTTCACCAGAAAGTCGCTGATAGTCGGGTGGAT
The DNA here is from genome assembly GCF_022458895.1 of Roseihalotalea indica. The sequence goes on from NZ_JAINFL010000006.1 coordinate 539,262, forward strand.
AATTGACTGTTGTACTCAGTAAGCTGTCCGCCCGCACGTATTGCGTGAACGTATCAGGGTGATAAGCGTAAGGATACCGGAGTGCTGTCAGTAGCGAATCGGTGCGGATGGTAAGTGTATCGAGGTACGTGATACGGGTGGTGTCCTGTACTGTCTGATAGTTTAGCACCCGAGCCGGAGTATTTTTAAGCCAATCTTCAATAGCGTTGTTGGGTAACGTGCGCTGGAAAGTATCGGCTACGGTTACCGGTAACTGCCGGAGGTAATCCAGGGCAGCGTTATACTGCATGGTAAGCGCCAGAGTATCTTCAAACCAGCACTTCGGGCTTTTATAATAAGCAGAAAGCCGCTTGATATTCGCCGTATCTTCTTCCTGAGTGATATCCCAGCGGGACTGTTGTAGCAGTTTTTGTTCATGCTGATCTACGATAGAGTCCAGAGCAATGCGGTAAGTCAGGGTAGAATAGTAGTTGAAAAGCTCGCCCGCCGCTTCATCTTCAAAGGGTAGCTGGCGCAACTGTTTTATTACTACCTTCCTCAGGTTATCCCGTTCAGCAGCCAGGCTTTGGTTTTTAGTGCGGTTAGTCCTGGCACTTCGGAGGGAGTCTATGGCCCGTTGCTCTCGCTGGAGTAGAGAGTCCACCAGTATGCCCTCGTAGTAGCTTACGTACTCATCCTGACTGATGATGTTAGCCGTTTGGGTAAGGATGTCATTATGAAAATGCACCTGGGTGACCTCTTTGCCGGTGATCAGTGAGAAAAAGCTTTTGAGGGTTTCCGCACCCTGCCGTCTTGCCTGCCCGATGATATCGGCCTGAAGGGCATAAAGCGCTAATTTGTCAATACAGTGCTGCTTCACCTTCCGGGCATCCTTGAAATTTACCTCGCCCCGGTAGTCAATGATCTCAAAACCCGGGATGCCCCGCTCGGGAATGAACCAGGGGTTGATGTCGGCATTGAGTATCTGTGGCTCCAAACCAAAAAAGTGAAGCTCACCCGACTCTTCGTGGAAGTAAAATGTGTGCTCATCGAGCTCTGAGAAGTCAAACCCGGCCTTCACCCAGCCCCGCCCGACCATTGCGAGCTTCTTCTTTCGCTCAGCCCGGGGGAGGGCTGCTACTTCATTATCCAGAATAAACCCGGTGTAGTTGGCTGAGAACTCGAAACCATCATTGAGATAGCCTGCGAATCCTTCGGTAGAACTGCGGGCGTGGCGCTCCGCTAGCTCCGAGTACATGTTAAATAACACTTCTTCAAGCTGATGATCTTCATCACGTTCCCGCTCATCCTGATGATTCAGTTTTTCGCGCCATAAAAACCCAATTACCTGGGTAAAGGTGTCGTTTCTCTCTTCAAGAAGTTTATGAAACTCTAGTTTTTCAACAATGTTGCGTCGGCTCACATCCTGTCGCACAATCCTGCGCCAGTTGTCTATATCTTCACCACTGGCTTTGTACTCACGAGTCCGCTCTTCTTTGGAGAGTTGCTGGTACTGATACAGATCAAACAGCGCGAATTTTATATCGGAATACCACTGATTAGCCTCCTGCTGGCTATTATTTTCTTCAACCAGCGCTAGTCGAGATTCATCAATAGAAGAGATTACCTCACCGTAATACTCAGCGGTTACTAGCTGCCCGATCTGCCGCACTTCCGTAACCATGTTGGTCGTGGTGCCCAGGGATAGTCCATTCCCGAATATGCCGAATGGGTTGAGCAGGAAGACGAGCGCTACCAACGCAACGATCAGGAGGGCATCCAGAATAAACCTCCAGTTCTTAAGTACCAGACTAATCATCGGCGTCGGGTTCATCTTCCAACAACAGGTTCACCTTATCAATAGTCAAGCTATTGGTCTTGAAGGTCAGATAGATCTCCTCATACCCCAGGTTGCGAAGCAATTGGGTAAGCAGCGTACGGGTATGTTCCTGAGTTGTTTCTACGATACCCATGTACTCCAAATTATTACGAATGTCCAGCTCCGCTTCACGGAAGAATACCTCCTGATCGGCCACGCTGATGGTATTCAGGAAAGCCGATGGGTCAGAGATGAGGGAATCTTCCTGAAAGCTGGAAGGAGGATAGGAGAAGTTGATGACCTTGACTGATGGTAATTGGAGTGTGATCTTTTTGCGGTCAATAACGATGTCACGCTCTTGAATCTCAGACAGGTCAATACCCGCTTTGATTTTTGCCTGGGAGTAAGCCAGGAAGCGAGCTTCGCTAAGTTTAATGAACCAGGCAATCTTTTTAGTTTTGGTGCCATGAACGATCTTATCAACCGTAAACTCGGTCGTAGCCAGATCGCTGGCACTCTGGATTTTACCGACTACAAGTCCACGTTCATCTTTCTGGCAGGAGTAGAGCAATCCCCAGCTTAATAAGATAAGGATCAGGTACGTGAATTGGTTGTGAAAGGTAGGTCTCATGCTCGGTAGGTTTGATGGATTTCCTGAACAATTTTGAACAGGCACCGGGCAATGCGGCGCTGGCCGTGCTCGCTTAGCAGAAACTGCGCCTCTGTGCGGTTGTCGTAAAAGAGGTTTTCTACCAGGAAAGCAGGCCCTTTGGTCTTGCGAAGCACAAAAAACGATTCGCTTTCCTTCTCATGCTCTTTGTCGGCATCACCATCCTTCATGTCTTGCCGGAATCTGAAATCGGGAAACTCCTGTTTGTACCACTTGGCAGCTACGGTGGCAAGCTCATCACTCTTGGTTTGGCCTACGCTGGTCCATACTTCAAAACCGGCAGCATTTGATCCGTTACCCGACGTGCCAGTGCTGGCTGCATTGCTGTGGATAGACATAAAGTAATAATTGGAATTGGTATCATAAAGGGCATTAGCCTCGCGTACCCGGTCAGTCAGGCTGATGTCTTCTTCATGGTCTACGGTTAGGTTGTGATAGGGAATACTTGCCTCCTCTAGTAGTTCAATCAGGTATTTGCCTATTTTCCGGTTAATCACCCCTTCGAAGATTTCAAGACCGTCATCGTATCGGTACTGTTTGCCCTTGGTGGTATACTTGCCATCAATGATTCCACCGTGGCCGGCATCTATAATGGGGATGAAGCCCGAACGATCTTTCTCAGGAGCGGTGTAGGTACTTTGATACTTGCGATAGGCTGCCTGAAGCTTGATGTCGTACTGGTTCTTTTTGTATCCCCGGCCGTTGTAGCCGTAGGCGAAGCTTTCCCAGTCATACTTACCTTTGTTCTTTTCTGAAATGAAATCAATCAGCCGGGTTCCTTTTACTCGTTTGGTTTTGATGAACTCCAGGAAGTCAAGGAAATGATAGTATTCCGAAACGGACTGCTTTCGTTCAAAGTCTTCATAATCACGGTAAAAGTGGTCATCATCGGTAGCATCGGGCCGCAGGCGGTTTTTAAGATTGTGCTCCAGGTTCTCGCCCAGCATCTGGAATAACCCCCAGGAAGCTGAGTACACAGCGGCTTTCTTATCGATACTTTTGGCTAGTTTGAGCCGTTTGTGTTCTTCTAAACCACCCTGGTAGTATTCGGTAGTCCAGCGAGGGTAAAGAATAGTAGGGTGTCGGGACTGAAGTTCTTTCAGTTCATCCTCGGTTTTTCCCGACTGTTTGAGCCAGTACCAGAACTTATGACCTTCAAACAGGATTTTAGGCTTTCCTTCAGCCAGGTGTCCTTTTCCGGATGATTCTACTTCAACCACGGCCTTCAGCACGGGCATTGATAGCTCAATTCCTTCTTCTTTCCGCAGCTGTTCTATTCCCTGCTGAATTTCTTCATCGCTAAGTACCTTACTGAAGATATTATCTCGAACCTGCACAAATCCTCCCAGCATGGTATTGGTTGCCTCTATTTCCACTGATTGGGAAAGTAAATGACGGGATTGGGTTAGGGGCGGAGTTCTGCTATCTTCCATTTGCTCCAGTTCCCAGTCTTCATGCTGCAATACCAGATCATCCATTTCCAGTGTACTAAGGGGCTTTTCTTTTGTAGAAGGAGTTGACTCATCTTCAACTTCCGGGCCTTGAGTGGTTGTCCATCGTCGCTGTAAATATTTGAGAGATTTGTCACCGAAGTAGAAGGCGATCATCATGAGAAAAGCGGTCTCGAAGAACTCAAACTGCTGGCGAATAAGCGCTAGTTGATCACCTGTATAATATTCATTGCCAAAACTTACGATCAGCAGTGAAAGGCCACCTAGTAACAGGGTAAAAGCAATCATGCCTCGTACTGTGCCAGGAGGCAGTCCAAACGTTTGACTGCGGTACGGATTTTTGTCAGGTGCTTCCAGATCTTCTTTGTTTACGGGAAGTCCCTGCTTCAAGCGTTTTCGGGCTTCAAAGATTTTTTCCCAATCCTGATCGGTCAGCCCATAGTTGATGTTGTAGTGGTACACGGACCACATGAAGTAGCGCAGAAATACTACTACCCAGATAATGGAAACGACTAATCCCAGTGCCTGGAAAAGATTGGAATGCTCAAAGTAGACAAATAATGCCCCTAGCAAGCCTACAATGGTAAGAATGGTGGTAAGCACTCCTGTGCCCGAAAAGAAGAAATGATGGTAGGGATTACGGCTGGTGGTTTTGCCACTGGTAGTAATGAGATAGCGGTTTACGAACCAATAGATAACCGCCAGAGCAACCATAATGGCTAATCCATAACTAAACGGGCGAGCGCTGTCGCTAAAGCTGGGGACGATCTGAATGATAAACACCAGAGCAATGAGGGTAGTCCCGATAATATGGGCTAGTAAGAGTTTAAGGGCAGGTTTCATACAGGTTGTAGTTTAGCGTGCTCAAACCAATCTTCATTCAGGATTCGGATGGTTACCTTCTCTCCGGACTGAAGCAGGGCACTTATGGTTTTATAAAATCGTTCAAAAGCAATACGGGATTGGAGAATCATTTTCTCTGGCCCGTAAGCATGTACACCGTCGGCAATCAAAAGGCACCCGGCAGTGTCTTGATGAGTGTTACCGATATGGATGTATACATTTTGGAAATTAGGAATCCCCTTTATTTCAAGATGGTATTTGAACCACGGACGATTGATTCTATATTTTCTAGTGAGGTCTGTGTCCTGTTCGTAAAAAGCAAGGTTGTAGCTTCCAGATGGAATGCGGGTTTTACTTTTCACTTTCTCAGCACGGAAAGTATCTTCTAAGGTATAGGCAAAGAATTTATCCCGAAGGAAAAGCAGCCCAAGCGAGGTTTCACCATCGTCCAAATAACGTAACACAGTGAGGGTGGTATTGTCCAGGTTTGATTCAGTAGTTGGTTCATTACGAAGGTGCTGTTCAATACGCTCGATCTTCTGTGCCAGAGGTTCTTCCAGTGCTTTGCCTTTTTTCTCAGAAGCTATTGTCTGAGATTGATGGGGTATAAGTGATAGCTGCTTATCTTTCACCTTTGAACTAAATACTCTACTTATTGACTTTACGCCCTTTTCAATGATTAAAATGATATAGCCAATAAAACCGATAATCCATAGCCAGATATCTTCCAGCAACTCAGGGTTGGTGATAAACAGGAGCAGCGCAATAGCTAAAAGCGCTACAAATAACAATGCAGCAGCATGTTTCAAGGTTAGTCGTCGTTGTGGCTATATGATAAAAACTTCAATTCGGCAGTAAAAAGAGATCTGCCGGATTGATAGATCATATGTTAGTTGATTTGATAGGGCACGATGTAACCCGGAGAGGTAGTTTTTTTCTTTTAAACGTTATTAGCTTGGTAAGATTTGATGTAAGCTGATTTTGGTGAGTCCGGCCAGCCCATATTTTAAGCCATATGAATCAGGTTACAAACCCTCAGAGAAGTGGCTACACTTGGCTGTAAGTTTGTTACTTCTCAAATGGTATCACCATGCCATCAAATGGATAAGGTATACTACATTTTATACATTGAATGTTACTGGTTTAACTAGGCAATATTCTGATTTCTTTCAATAACATACCAGAGAAGTGGGTGACAGAAGGTAGTTCCCCTGTACAGTCTTCGGTAATGCTTACCTGCCCGGTCAGACAATATTTTCAAGAGAAAATGGCCACTTCCATAACGATCGGAATAAACTCTACTATTACTTAAAATTTATACAGCCTCATAGAGTAGAACCTCTGAGGTTTAATGATCAAGGATCGTGAATTCTGTTCTTCGATTCATCAGATGTCGTTCTTCATCACAATCAATATCGTTGCCACAAGGGAATGAAAGTTGGTTTTCACCATAACCGACTGCTTTGATTCTTGAGATATCAACTCCTTGCTCAATAATATATTCAGCGGCTGCCTTTGCCCTTTTTTGAGAAAGCGACAGGTTAAATGAGTTACTTCCCCTAGAGTCAGTATGAGAGCTTAACTCGATCTTGATGTTAGGATTATCTCTTAAAAATTCTACGAGGGTATTGAGAGAGTTAGTGGCGGATTCATTTACTTCATACGCACCTACATCGTAATAAATATTATCCAATTGGAATTTTTGGCCTACTTCAATTTCCTCCATTTCAATAGAGTGATTAAAGTGTTCGCACGCTAGAGTGTCGAAAGGAATACTCGTTTTGTAAGTATAAAACTTATCCTTTTCTGATTTGATGTGATATCCCTCAGTCACTTTAATATTTACCGCAAACCAGCCCATAGAGTCGGTTTGAGTCTCAAAGGTTTCGCGGCTTTCTAAATCTGTTACAGAAATACTTGCATTGAGCAAAGGTGCTTTACTCTCTTTATTAATGACAGTGCCCTGAAGTTTGAACCATTCTTTCCCCAAGGATTTACTCAGTAGTTGGTCATTCTCATCTAATTCATAGTCAGTGATGATTGCAAACCGGTAAATGTTATCATTCTTTTCTTCTGATAGCCTATTCGATGCAAAAAAACCTTCCAGATTGTTCTTTCTGATAATAATACCAAAATCATCTCCCGTAGAATTGATGGGATATCCCATGTTCTCAATTTTCGGTTCATTATAACTATTAGTAATCGTTGTTTTATAGATATCTAGGCCTCCCAGACCATGATGTCCTTCTGAGGCAAAATATAGTACTGAGTCGTTATGGACAAATGGAAACAATTCATTTTCACTACTATTGATGGTTGGCCCAAGGTTAATCGGGCTGCCCCACTCGCCGTTGCTATAAGTTGATTTGTATAGATCTGTTCCACCAAAACCGTTTGGCATGTCGGAGACAAAATAAAGAGTAGACCCATCTTCGGTGATGGCTGGGTGTCCCACAGAGTATTCTATATTATTTAGATTCAGTGGCTGAACATTAGTCCAGGTATTTTTTGAATCATCGAAACTAGCTTCAAAAAGGCCAACGTTTTTAACTTTTACCCCTTTTTCCTTCTGGTGTTTAGAAGCTTGAGTATTACTACGGGTAAATATCATACGAGTATTTTCCTTATAGAGTGCTAGTATTCCGTCATGATTAGCCGAATTTACCTGGTCAAACTGTCCATTAAGCGTCGCCGTCTGACTGGTATTGTTCAATGGAAAAAAGTACATGTCATACCGTACGTCTTTTCTTAAATCCGGTATTTTATCCCGCTGCTTAGGCGCATAAGAGGTAAAGATCAGCCCCCCCTGATAAAGGAATGGTGCAAATTCAGCAGCATCTGTATTGAAGGGAAGGGGAGTTACATAATATCGGCTGCTATCTTCATAGTAAGACTTAATACTATCCAACGATTCCAGACGAGTTATCAAATGATCACTATAATTAGTCTGGCTATACTTAGCAGTAGTATACCAGGTCCGTGCTTTATCAAAACATTTCAGGTGCTGTAAAGCATCAGCATATTGAAATGCATATTCACCAGTGATCAGGTGAGCGTTACTCATTTCAACACTTTGAAACCAGTTTCTGCTAAGTTCCCACTCATCTAGCATGTTATAGCAGGAAGCTATCTGAAGTTTAAGTCTAAAGTCATCTGGAGATTCTTCCAGAGCTTTTTGATAGTGAAGAATGGCTTCATCATAATGCTCGAATTCAAATAATTCATCGCCTTTGTTGGCATCTTTTTTCAGACTAGCCATAATGCTTTGAGCGTATAATGGGCAAGTGCAAAAGAGCAGTAAGATTATAAGATAACGCATTGGCAAAATAATTAGAAATAACGAGGAGACTGGAATGAGGTGGGTAAAATTTTAATCTTATAATTAAGTGTGATTTCATGAGAGCCACTGCCATAGGGGCTAATTCCAGTTACGGGCATGTCATAGGCATATCCTAGGCTTAATTTTTCTGTTAACTGGAGTTGAGTAAGTATTCCTAACGATTCAAGTGAACGGTAGGAAAGCCCAAACCATATTATTTCGCTGATGAGCAAGTTAGCGTTCAGATCATACGATACAGGAGCATTATCAGCCAATTTAATTAATACATTTGGCTTTAATTTAAGCTGGCTACTCAGGTCAAAAACATAACCAGAAGTTATAAAATAGTGGTTTTTTGCATTGTTTTTAGTCTGTACTACCGGAACCGAAGCACCAACATAAAAACGTTCGGTGTGATAGTATAGCCCAGTACCAAAAAGAAATTTGGCTTGTCGATTGCTTTCACTAAACTGTGAATCCTCAGTTTCGTTATACAATTGACTGAAGTCTTCGCTCATCCAGCGCACACCCATTTGTATTCCCATTGATAATTTAGACTTGTCATTAAGTCTGATCCGGTATGCATACATAGACTGTAACTCGGTGCAAGTTGTAACCCCAATCGCATCTCTTAATGCCTGAAATCCAATCGCCAGCTTTTCATTTTTTAGTGGAGAATGGATAGAAAACGTTTGTGTAGAGGGAGCACCATCAATTCCCACCCATTGCTTTCGGTAGAGACCAGTCATGCTCAGTTGGTCGGGCACACCTGTATATGCTGGATTGAAAGCCGTTTCGTTAAACATGTATTGGGTATAAATAGGTCTATCTTGCCCATATGACTTCCATACAAATGTTGAAATCAGAATAGCAGTGTATAGCAGACCATTCTTTAGCTTGTTCATTCTTATCAATATTTTAATACGATGTAACCTGTTAATGGCTTTGAGCCATCTTTTAAATCAATGAGAAAGAAGTAGGTGCTTTGCGGAAGCCTACCTGAACCGGTTAATAAACCTTCGTTGGCATTTCCAGTCCACACTCGGGCCTCGTTATCATATCCTTCTTGGGTGAATACTAGCTCCCCCCAGCGATTAAATATCTTGACTACATTTTCAGGATAATCGGTAATATCCTTGATTACCCAAAAATCATTTACGCCATCACCATCAGGCGAGAACCCAGGAAGAGGATCAACTTGTTCTAACGGTTCATCAATAGAAACTTCTACTTCTGCCTCACCTCGTCCACCATATTGGTCTATATAATAAATGGTTATATAATAGTCACCTGGAACTAGATCCTCAGGGTTGGTGACGATGATATTTCCGTCTCCATCAATGTCAGTTCCGGGGGGTAGATCTCTTTCATCAACAATTACCTCAACAACGATACTGTCATGGTCTATTATTATTACCAGTGTGTCACCGGCCTCGTATTGATCAGACGGCTTCGGAGGAGTGACTTCAAAATCGGGAGGGGTAACCGATCCATCCGTAGGTAGTATCCTGATTTCTAATTCATGAGATGTTGTTCCACCGACTTCATCTGTGGTTTTCACAGTAATGTAATATATGCCTTCGATCAATAAAGTCTGACTATAAACGATAATAGTGCCATCCGGTTGGAGTAGGGTACCAGGTGGCAAGGCGCCTCCTTCAACAACTGCAGCAGTAATAATACCGTTGGCATCCGTGACAGTCGCTAGCGTATCACCAGTGATCAATACATTAACTGGTTTGGCGGGACGCAGCGTATATTCAGCTTCAATATCAGAAGGAAGTGTGCGTATTGTTATTTCTGTTGAAGATGTGCCTCCTTCTGCATCGGTGGTTGTAACTACTACAGTAACTTCCTGATCTATTAGTTCATCCGGGTTTACAATCAGAATAGTACCATCAGGTTGTAAAGCAAGGCCGGGGGGAAGGTCTCCTTCAGTTAGCTGGGCATCAACAATCGGGCCGTCAGGGTCGGTTACGCTGGCCACGGTATCACCGGGTTGGTAATCAACCCCTGGTATGGTTGGATGAACTACATAGACCGCTTCCTGATCATTGTCATCAATTGTTAATACCACTATATTTTCAGTTGTACCGCCTGCGCTATCTGTTGTTGCTATAGTAAGAGTATAACTACCGGCAACTAATGCAGAAGAATCGGATACAGTAATTGTTCCTTCGGGTTGCAGGCTCGTTCCGGGGGGTAGTTCACCTTGTGTTACAACAGCATCTATGATGCTACCATCGGCATCGGTGACGGTCGCTAAGGTATCTTGGTTGTTATATTCTGATTGTCGTTTAGAGGGGTGCACTACGTATACCGCTTCTTGGTCCTCGGAGTTGAACTGAAGAGTGAGTGAATGTTCCGTTGTCCCACCTTTTTCATCAGTAGTAATGACGATGAAATTATAGGTGCCGGGTGCAATTTGTGTACTGTCGTTAACTGTTATTGTGCCGTTAGACGACAATTCCACCCCAGCTGGCAGCGAGCCGGAACTGACGATAGCATCAATAATATCACCGTTTTCATCAGTAACTGTGGCCAATACATCATCATTCATATATTCATCTGATGGTTTAGCAGGCGCAATAGTATATATTGCCTCAATGTCATCAGCACCAATGATTATAGTGATATCTTGTGTTGTAATACCGGCATTTTCGTCCGTGGTAGTGATGCCTATAACATATTGCCCTTCCAGTATTGCTGTTTCGTCAGATACAACGATGGTTCCATCACTGGCAATACTGGTACCGGAAGGAAGACTTCCTGAACTTATTACCGCTAAGATAATATCACCATTCTCATCGGATACAGTAGCCAATGTGTCATTATTTGCGTAGTCGTTGACTGGCTTAGAAGGTTTAATATCATAAACTGATTCTATATCTTCCGGTAAAAAGATGATTTCAAGAATAGTATCAGTAAGTCCATTGATAATATCAGATGTTGTAACGGTAACTGAAACTGATCCGGAGACTAATAAATCAGCGTCAGATACAGTGATTGTGCCGTCACTATTAATGCTTACACCGGCAGGTAAACTACCGCTATCAACAGTAGCGCTAATGATAGCACCATTTGCATCAGTAACGGTGGCAATAATTTCGCCGGTTACATAGTCGCTTACCGGCTTTGAGGGCTCTAGGGTGTAAACAGCCTCGATATCAGAAGGGTTGATTTCTATAGTAATATTAGAAAGCGTATTTCCTCCGGCTACATCGGTAGTCATAATAATCAGGGTGTTTGAACCTGCAGAAAGTTGGCTCTCGTCGGTGACACTAATTGTGCCATTAGCACTCAGACTCATGCCGGCGGGTAATGATCCTGCAACAATTGCCGATGCTGTAATAGGTCCGTCATTATCACTTACTGTAGCCACTACCTCGCCATTCACATAATCATTTACTGGTTTTGGAGTATCTACAGTATATAGGGCCTCTATGTCTGTAGCTCCGATCGAGTCAATCACTAGTCCGATCGTGCTCTCAGTGGTACCTCCATTTTCATCCTCCGTCCTGATCACGACCACATTCACCCCAGCGGTGAGCAGTCCGGCATCACTGACGGTGACACTGCCATCACTGTTCAGGGTTGTCCCTGCCGGAAGAGTTCCCGACACTACGCTGGCTGATACGATCAATCCATCATCATCTGTGGCCGAGGCCAGTACTTCGCCGTTGGCATACTGATCAAACGGTTTGGCAGGTTCCAGCGTGTAGACGGCTTCCTGATCATCAGGCAAGAAGATGAGCACCAGGG
>NZ_JAINFL010000060.1 GCF_022458895.1 Roseihalotalea indica
CGCATCCATCCTAAAAAAGGGCTTGCCAGTTTAATTGAGGCGTGGTCAATGGATCAATCAGGTATGAAAAACTGGTGCCTGGTCATCGCTGGTTGGGATGAGGGAGGGCACCGTGCCGCATTAGAGGCGCAGGTGAGAACACACGGTTTACAAGAAACTATTCTTTTCGTAGGGAGCCAATTGGGCAAAGATAAAGCTGCTTCTTATTTGCATGCTGATGCTTTCATCTTACCCTCCTTAAGCGAAGGTCTGCCAATGTCAGTATTAGAGGCCTGGTCTTACCAGTTGCCAGTGCTTATAACGCCCCAGTGCAATTTGCCAGAGGGCTTTCAGGCCAATGCCGCAGTGTGCGTCAATCCTGGCGTTGAGGGCAACGGGCAAGCTTTACAGACGCTGGAGCAACTTTCTGAGTCTGAATTATTATCACTTGGTCGTAATGGGTACGCATTAGTAAAGGATAAATTCACCTGG
>NZ_JAINFL010000061.1 GCF_022458895.1 Roseihalotalea indica
GGCAATAGCCGCCCCACTAGTATAACCGGTCACATTCGTGCCATCGCTCAACACAAAACTATACGGGGCTGTGCCATCGGTAATAGCCACTGTAAGATCCGTAGCATCACCCGCACAAATCGTCGCATCACCCGATAATACCGCCGAAGTCGGTGGTGTGTTCACCGTCACACTAGCCGTAGCGGTCAGTTCCTGATCCACGCACACCCCATTGCTGACCAACACATTGAAAGTCGTACTGCTGGTCAAATTACCTGTCGGTAAGCTGATCTGTCCACCTGTCCCCGCTACTACCCCACCAATCACACTGTCATCGGCATCATTGCGTAGCTGATAATCATACCCAACCTCACTGCCCGTGACAATAATGTTGGTACCGCTGCCCTGGCAAACACTGCCATCCTGAGCATTCACTCCCAGACTCACATCCGGATTA
>NZ_JAINFL010000062.1 GCF_022458895.1 Roseihalotalea indica
ACCGATGCCAACGGCTGTGTGGTAGCGGGTAGCGGTTCGGCCACGGTGACGATCATCACGCTATCGGCGGATGCGGGTAGCGATCAAAGTATTGCTACTGGAACAAATACCACATTAAGTGGGGCGGCGAGCAATGGCTCAGGAGCTTATAGCTACAGTTGGGAGCCTGCTGCTTCATTAGTGAATCCTACTGCTCAAAATCCACTTACACAAAACTTAACGACTACGACTGATTTTATTGTCACTGTGACCGATGATCTTCATGGTTGTGTAGCCACGGACGTGGTTCGGGTGACAGTGACCGGGGGTGCCTTATCGGCGAGCGCTTCGGCAACCCCGGATGAGCTTTGCGAAGGGGCAAGCACGCAATTATCCGCGGTTCCTTCGGG
>NZ_JAINFL010000063.1 GCF_022458895.1 Roseihalotalea indica
GGCACAGCCCCGTATAGTTTTGTGTTGAGCGATGGCACGAATGTGACCGGTTATACTAGTGGGGCGGCTATTGCCGTGAGCCCCGCCACCACGACCGGATATACGATTGTAGGAGATGTCACCGATGCCAACGGCTGTGTCGTAGCGGGTAGCGGTTCGGCCACGGTGACGATCATCACGCTATCGGCGGATGCGGGTAGCGATCAAAGTATTCCTGCTGGGACGAATACCACGCTAAGTGGATCGGCGAGCAATGGCTCGGGCAATTACAGTTATAGCTGGACCCCGGCCGCTCAGCTGGTTGATCCATCGGTCCAAAACCCGGTAACTCAGAATCTGACATCGACCACCGACTTTACCTTAGAAGTCACCGATGATCTTCATGGTTGTGTAGCCACGGACGTGGTTCGGGTGACAGTGACCGGGGGTGCCTTGACAGCGAGCGCTTCGGCAACCCCGGATGAGCTTTGCGAAGGGGCAAGCACGCAATTATCCGCGGTTCCTTCAGGTGGTACACCACCCTATAGCTATGCCTGGGATAATGGGGCATTCTTGGATGATGCCTCCGCACAGAATCCGGTAGCCACGCCGTCAGTCACGACGCTTTTTGAAGTGACGGTGACCGATGATCTGGGGCAGGTCACGAC
>NZ_JAINFL010000064.1 GCF_022458895.1 Roseihalotalea indica
AAATTACAGTCAGCGGTGTTTAGGGATTTACTTTTTTATACGTTTGCTTTTTCAGCATTCATACCGATATATCAGGCATATCGGTCCCCTTCAAGACTTTATGAGTTGCCATTTCTTTATGGTGTTGCCTGTTATGTATTCATTATTCCTACCTTGTTTTTTGTAAAAGATGATTCATATTTATTAACTGATGTGGAGTTTAACCGCTATTTATTAAATGCTATTATTTGCTTTTGGGGAGCTTTGGCCGGATATTATAGCATTAATACTCAGCAGAAGTATACGCAGATTAGCAGGCAACAAATCGTTAAATACAATGAGAGTAAAATGTTCTTTGCCTTGCTTCCATTTATAATCATTGGCATTAT
>NZ_JAINFL010000065.1 GCF_022458895.1 Roseihalotalea indica
ATAATGCCAATGATTATAAATGGAAGCAAGGCAAAGAACATTTTACTCTCATTGTATTTAACGATTTGTTGCCTGCTAATCTGCGTATACTTCTGCTGAGTATTAATGCTATAATATCCGGCCAAAGCTCCCCAAAAGCAGATAATAGCATTTAATAAATAGCGGTTAAACTCCACATCAGTTAATAAATATGAATCATCTTTTACAAAAAACAGGGTAGGAATAATAAATACATAACAGGCAACACCATAAAGAAATGGCAACTCATAAAGTCTTGAAGGGGACCGATATGCCTGATATATCGGTATGAATGCTGAAAAAGCAAACGTATAAAAAAGTAAATCCCTAAACACCGCTGACTGTAATTT
>NZ_JAINFL010000066.1 GCF_022458895.1 Roseihalotalea indica
TCAGTAAACATCAAATATCCGTGGCGGCTCAGCATTGGAGACCACGTTTGGATTGGCGAGAAAGTCTGGATCGATAACTTAGCTGATGTACAGATAAGAAGCAGCGTATGTATTTCTCAGGGTGCCATGCTGCTAACTGGTAGCCATAATTACAAGCAACCCACATTTGATTTGATCACTGGCCCTATTACGTTGGAAGATGGAGTATGGGTCGGGGCGCAGGCAGTAGTGTGTCCGGGAGTAACCTGTCGCTCGCACAGCGTACTTTCGGTAAGCTCAGTAGCTACATCAGACTTAGATGCCTACAAAATTTACCAAGGCAACCCTGCTCTTATAAAACGAACCCGGATTTCCACAGATTTTTCCTCACTAGAACATACCAATAAAGCAATGAGTATTGCACAGCAGGTACCTGATACAGGATTAGCTGCGCACTACTAGGTTAACTCCCAAAATTTACCACAAGTGATACCACATCGTAAAAGTATACTCTCCAGATCGGGCCGCATTATTGGTGCTGTACAGTTCTGCC
>NZ_JAINFL010000067.1 GCF_022458895.1 Roseihalotalea indica
CTATATTTAAGTGTTTTTTTACTGAAAATTGTCCGATCTTCCGCAATGGTTTCACCATTCGGGTAAAAGGCAGTGGCCGAAGATCATTCTTTTTCCAGGCTAATGCATCTTCCTGATTAGCTTTCCATCTGTTTTTCAGATTCCCGTTACTGATTCCTCCCACCCGCATTCGCACAATAGTTTCATCAACATAGCCACAGGTAAGCTCATTTTTGTACAAATAGCGAAGCATTAGTTCATAGTCAGCCGAGCAGGTAAAGGACGTATCATACATCCCATGCTGATCAAAGCATTCTCGCTTCATATAAAAAGTTGGATGCGGGGGCATCCAACCGCTCAGAA
>NZ_JAINFL010000068.1 GCF_022458895.1 Roseihalotalea indica
TTCTGAGCGGTTGGATGCCCCCGCATCCAACTTTTTATATGAAGCGAGAATGCTTTGATCAGCATGGGATGTATGATACGTCCTTTACCTGCTCGGCTGACTATGAACTAATGCTTCGCTATTTGTACAAAAATGAGCTTGCCTGTGGCTATGTTGATGAAACTATTGTGCGAATGCGGGTGGGAGGAATCAGTAACGGGAGTCTGAAAAACAGATGGAAAGCTAATCAGGAAGATGCATTAGCCTGGAAAAAGAATGATCTTCGGCCACTGCCTTTTACCCGAATGGTGAAACCATTGCGGAAGATCGGACAATTTTCAGTAAAAAAACACTTAAATATAG
>NZ_JAINFL010000069.1 GCF_022458895.1 Roseihalotalea indica
CCAGTTAGCAGCATGGCACCCTGAGAAATACATACGCTGCTTCTTATCTGTACATCAGCTAAGTTATCGATCCAGACTTTCTCGCCAATCCAAACGTGGTCTCCAATGCTGAGCCGCCACGGATATTTGATGTTTACTGAAGGTTTAATGGTAACTCCACATCCTACCCGGGCACCAAACATGCGGAGCAGCAGCACTTTTAACCTGCTGACCGGAAACAGTGCGCTCTGGAAAACAAGGCTGTTTACAGCATACCAGAGTAGTTGGTATAAAGAGGATTTGCCCGGGTGATACCAGGAATTGTCGTACTGATCTAAAACCGTTTTGAGCATCAGGATAC
>NZ_JAINFL010000007.1 GCF_022458895.1 Roseihalotalea indica
ATTTTCCTGGGAGACACCGGCTCACTTATCATTGGAATGCTGTGCGCCACCATGGCACTGCAATTTATTAAAATGAATGGTCAGGTAGAAAGTAGTAGCTACCATTTACATAATGCGCCGCTCATAGCCGTGGCTGTGCTGGGCGTAGCATTATTTGATGTCCTTCGAGTATTTCTGCTGCGGATACGCCGAGGAAAGTCGCCTTTTCATCCAGACCGGAATCACATTCATCACCTGCTGATTAAACTAAATTTCAGTCACATGAACGCAACCTTACTGCTTGGTATTGGGAATGTTCTGCTAATTCTGGTAGCGGTAGTCTCGTTTTCTTTATTGCACCCCACAGCAGCGGTACTATTATTAAGTATACTTTTCGTATTCTACTTAATTTTTTGCCATCAACTTCAGTTCTCCAGCCACCGGGTTATCAGACTTCTCGGGGTTAAATATATTAGATTATTGAATGGCAAACGGGTAATAAGGCCTATTGCATTACGGTAATGAACCTGCTCTATACAGTAAACTCAATTGCGGAGGTGTGATGGATAATTTTGATGTTAGATAACTGACTTTAGAAGGGTAAGGTGGCATAGCCATAATACTACGTTGTTTATCCATCTTACAACCTTAAGAAAAAATAAGTTGAGTCTGACTAGAGCCTAGGTTTCCAACAATACTGGAGTCGGAAACCAATGCTCTAAATTACCGTGATTTCTTATAAGTTGACTTTCATATATACATATGGTGCAAGTCCGGGGGATTGTATTCGTTTCTATACACATGCTTATTACTTCCGCGTTGTAGAGTAACTATCCGAGCGAAGACTATCATTATTGTCGTATCGGTAGTTCCACTGCTGCATGTAGGCATCGGCAGGAAGAAACGCGTCTTTCGTTTGATGCAGTTTTTGTTGCAATATAGCTTCCAGTTCAGCCTGAACATCCTGATATTTTTGATGATTAACGAGGTTGGTAAGCTGATAAGGATCTTGCTGATTATCGTAAAGTAACCACGGACCTTGCAAATCTCGGGCGTAGGTATAGCGATCGGTGCGAATGGCCCGGTATTCCCGCCCGCCGTTCTGAAAATTCCACTGATGAAAGGGGACCGGGGCCTGAATAAAAGCGGCTTCTTTAGGATACTCTTCCTTTCCAGTCAGGGCATCCGATAGATTTTTACCTTCTACCGTTGCCGGTATTTTTATATTGCTTAATCCTAGTAAAGTGGGCAGCAGGTCTGGCGTGTTAATGGGCTGATCAATTTGCTGGTGAGACAACTGGGCCGGATACCGCAGTAGCATGGGTACCAGCAGAGATTCATCCCAGGGTCTTTGTTTTTTTAGCACCCCGCGCGATAATAACATATCTCCGTGATCAGAAGTAAACAAGAGAATGGTATTCTCTGTTAGGCCTTCATCTTCAAGAGTGGCTACTAGCTTACCCATTGCGTCATCCAGGGCGGTGCAGTGGGCGTAATAGCCGGCCAGAAGGTGCCGGGCGCTATCCTGCAAATTCTCCGGCACATTGGGTCTTACCGTAATTTCGTCCGGGTTATACATTTTGCGGTATTTTTCCGGAGCCGTTTGGTAAGGAGCATGGGGTGAGCCCCAGGACAACACCAGCAGAAACGGATTTTCCCGATTACGGTGAATATAGCTGATGGCGCTGTCAGTCTGAGAAAAGGCGTCATAACCTGCCCATTCCTGGCGTTTATCATTTTCGTCAAAGTAAAAAGAGTTATTATAATCGTGGGTTACTTCCCTTGCTTTCCAGTAGTCAAATCCCTGCCGTCGGTTTTGAGGCACCGGCTGGTCCCGGGCGCTAAAGGGCTCTTCGTTGATTGCGTGCCCGTTGAGGTGCCACTTGCCAATGTAGCCAGTCTGGTATCCGGCCTCCTTGTAAATTTCAGCCATGGTGAGGGCCTCATTGCGCAAAGGCTTGTCATTGTAAAATATACCGTGCGTGAGCGGATACTGCCCGGTAAGCAAACTGGCCCGAAACGGAGAGCAGACGGGAAGCACCGAAGCGGCAGTATTAAAAACCACGCTCTCGCTAGCTAACTGATCAAAATGCGGTGTTTTGACTATTGGGTTTCCAGCATATCCAATGTCCTGGGCTCTCCATTGATCTGCCAATACCACAATGATGTTGGGTTTCTCAGGCGGGAGTGTCGGGCGGTCTATCCGGTAAAAAGAAGTCAGTAAAATACTGATGGTAAGGGTTAACAGGATCAGTCCATTTCTGAGGTAGTTTGCTGTTTTAGGTGAGCGTATCATATCGTTAAAAATTGAGTCAAAAAATAATTAATTGCCTACACTTTGTCTTGAGGGTAGATATCAGGTGTTGTAACCCAATAGCTGCCCTCGACAAAGAAGATTAGTACCCGGTGTTCTGTTCTAACCGGTTAATCAGCACCTGTTCGGCCGGAATAGGAGCGGTAAGCTTGTAAGGTTCAATCTGGTAGGCATTGTTGTATAGAAACGGCTTTCTCTCGTTTTCCCGGTTGCCGTGCGCCGTCATTACCTCAACGGCTTTTTCAGTCCTCTTCAGATCGTACCATCGCTGGTTTTCAAAACAGAACTCTACCTGTCTTTCTTTGGCAATCAGTTCTTCCAGGGCCGTCTTATCATACCCGGTCAGTGGGGCAGTCAGCCCGGCTCGGTTTCTGACCTGCTCTACATACTGAACGGCTTCACCCGTGCGGCCTTGTTCGTTTAAAACCTCAGCATACATGAGTAGCACATCGGAGTAGCGAATGACGGGGAAATTGTCTCCGGCCCGGTCATCGGGCGCTGAAACCGGAGGTTTGTATTTACCACAGTACGGAATATCACGAATTTCACCATCCCAGTCTTCACCGGTCCAGTAGTGAATGGATACATCCTTGCGAAGATCTCCGGGCTCAAAAGCGGCAATAAGATCCTCCGTAGGCTGATTCCAGCCCGCACCAATAATATTGATGTTGGGGCGATTGGTTACTTCACCTTCCGAGCTCCAGGGAGCAAACAGAAAAATGAAGCGGTTAGCAAGTTCCTGGTTGTTTTCGGAGTACTGAATGGCAAAAATGGTTTCCTCAAAATCTTTATTCGCGGGGTCAAACAGGTCGGCATAGTTGGGAAGCAATGAGTATTTACCCGACTGCATTACTGATCGTAAGGCTGCTTCTGCTTCTGTATACTGATGTAAGGTTAGGTATACTTTGCCCAGTAGGGCATTGGCCGCTTCTCCGTTGGCTCTTCCGTTTTCTTCTACATCTTTTGCCATAGCAAAGCTTGCAACCGATTCCTTTAAATCGCTGATGATGGATTCATAAACCTGCTCTTCGGCAGTCCGCTTAATATTGACTGCCTCTTGCGAGGTAATAGGTTCTAAAACCAGCGGGATGTCACCAAACTGCCGTACCAAATTGAAGTGATAGAGTGCACGAAGAAATAGGGCTTCACCTTCGGAGCGGTGCTTGTAGGCTTCATCAGACCAGTTGATTTCAGGGCGGTCAATCTCGTTGAGCAATTTGTTGCAGCGGGTAATGCCATTATAGGATAAGTTCCAGAATTCAGCGTACCCGCGGTTGTCGGCCGTAATAATGAACTGATCGATGACTCCTCTTACGGCTTCACCCGTGCGAATATTATATTGAAAACTGGCGTTGTCGGATATAAGCTCGGCCAGCACCCAATGCACATTTTTTTCATAGTTCCGCATGGGCACATAGCAGCCGTTGGCTAAAAGAATCAGTTCTTCTTCTGACTGGTAGAAGTTCCCTTCATTCAGGGTTGATTCGGGGTAGATCGTCAGGAAATCATCAGAGCAGGCACTGATAACGAGCAAGCTCAGTATATATAGTATTTTTTTCATGATAGTTCTAGGTTGTTGATTTTGGGGATGAGATGTAACATGACTTCTACAAATTAAAAGGATAGATTCACTCCTATTGACGTTGTTCTTGACAATGGATAAGAAGTCATATCAAACCCCGGGGCCAATGTGTTATCCTGATTGATGGCTTGTCCTTCGGGGTTGGCCCCTTTGTAATTAGTAAACATCGCCAGGTTTTGAACCGTCAGGTAAATGCGAGAATTCTTGATAAACCCGGTGCTGCTCATCAGGTTCTGAGGTAAGGTGTAGCCCAGGGTAAGGTTGGCTATTCTCAGGAATGATGCATCTTCTACCCATAGCGTAGAAACCCGGTGACCCCAACTAGGCCTCACCTGCGGTATGCCTGAGTGGATGCCATCGCCAGGTTGCTCCCGGCTGCGCCAGCGATTTACCCAGTCGTGGTCTACATTGAAAAATCCCTGAAGGTTATCTGTTGTTTGGCGTAGTCCATTCATCACCTGCCCCCCATACTGGCCGTTAACAATAATGCCGAGGTCAAAATTTTTGTATGCAAAGTTGTTAGTAAACCCAAAAATAAAGTCAGGATGCGGGTTGCCGATAATGGTGTAGTCGAGCACATCGTTAATAATGCCATCGCCATTAACATCTTTGTATTTAACGTTGCCTTCGTAAACCTGGGGAGAGTTGATGTTATCGGGGTTCTCCAGGAACTCCTGGGTGTAAACCCCTTCCAGTATAAACCCGAAAAACTGGCCTATGGGCTTGCCCACCACCGAAACATGGGTAGGGTTACCATCATTATTACCCGCCAGTATACGCACCGAGTTATCGTTTAGGGAAAGCACTTTATTCCGGTTTAAGGCAAAGTTTATATTCGTTGTCCAGGTAAAATCTCCTGCAACCGGAGAGCCGCTTAAAGCAATCTCAACTCCGGTGTTCCGGACACTTCCCTGATTAATCGTTTGCGAGTTAAAGCCGGTAATAGCCGGAATTACATCATCCAGCAGCATATTATTGCTTTTGCGATGGTAATAATCAACTGCCAGTGAAGCCCGGTTATTAAATAACCCGATATCAAGCCCGGCATCAATTTGATGAGATTCCTCCCAGGTTAAGAATGGGTTGGACAACCCCACACTGGATGCCGTTACCTGGGTGTTGCCGAAGACATACGAGCCTGCATTGATGGAAGCCAGATGGGCATAATTACCAATGTTGTTGTTGCCACTCTTACCATAGCTTATCCTAAGCTTCATGTCGCTGACCAGGTTGTTATCTTGGAAGAAAGCTTCTTCAGAAATACGCCAGGCCGCAGCCACAGAAGGGAAAAAGGCATATCTTTTTTCAACTCCAAAACGAGAAGAGCCATCGGAGCGGAATGTTGCGGTTAGCAGGTAACGGTCTTTAAAAGCATAGTTTACTCTTCCTAAATAAGATATCATGCTCCATTCATTCACTCCTTCTCCCCAGGAGTCAATGGCCTGGGCCGCGTTGATGGTTCGTATCAGGTCGTTAGGAAACGGGCTGGCACTCAGGTTGATTGAGTTGGATCGGAATTTTTGAGTGGTGTACCCAATGAGGGAATTGATACGATGGTCACTCCAGGTTTTATCATAGTTCAGGGTGTTCTCAATCAGCCAGTTAAAGCTGTCACCCCGGATGTTGCTGGAACTTCCTGTACCGGGAGTAGGGGGGCGGTTGGGGGAGCCGACAGTGCTGGGAACGTATCCGAAGTACTTATCAATTTCAAAGATCGTATTGAGAGAAGATTTAACGCGCAGGTTAGGCAGTATTTCCCATTCTACAAAGGCCAGCCCCAGGCTCTGGAAGGTTTTTTGCGACTGGGTGGTTTCTCGTAAAATGAATAATGGGTTAGCAAAACTCCAGGCAGAATGAAAGCTGCTTTGAGGAGCTACGATGTAGGGTTTCAATTCTCCGTTTTCATCATAGGGCGTTGAGATAGGATTGGCCCAAAGACTGACACCTAACACATCGCCCCGGTTTTCGTTGGTGCTGGCCCGATCTTGCTGGATATACGAAGGTTGTAAGGAGGCTCCTATGGTAAAAGCTTTGCCAATAGAAGATTCAATACCAATTTTGCCACTGAACCTTTCCAGTCCGGTATATTGCAGTACACCATCTTGCTTAT
This sequence comes from Roseihalotalea indica, assembly GCF_022458895.1. Next base: position 5,986 of record NZ_JAINFL010000007.1, read on the forward strand.
AATACCCCAGGTTCACGTTGATTCTGGAGTCTTTGGTCCCTTTAAGAAGATTGAAATTATGATCCTGTATAGGGGCTGTCTGTAATACGAGATCATACCAGTCGGTGCCTTGCCCGGTGAGACTTTCCAGGTCGCGGTATTCTTCCGGGTAATCAGCCAGGGTTGGTTCACGGTTTTCGGTTTGCCGCACGGCAATGTCTATTCTGTCTCGCTGGAATTGGGCAAACTCCCGCTGGTTCAACAGCTCGGGCCTGCCACGTTGAGGCACCTGCTGCATACCATACATGGAAGAGAAGTTGACCTGGGTTTGTTCGTAATCACCTTTTTTGGTGGTAATCATAATGACCCCATTGGCACCTCTTGAACCGTAAATGGCGGTAGAGGAAGCATCTTTCAGAACAGTAATAGATTCAATACTATTCGGGTCAATAAAGGTAAGGGGGTTTAGTCGTTGGTTCATACCCGAAGAGTATGGCATACCGTCTACTACATACAAAGGTTCGTTACCCGCCCCCAGCGAGCCGCTACCCCTGATCTTTACCGAAGTGCCCGCCCCTGGTGCTCCCGATACCTGTTGTATCTGTACTCCGGCCACCTGCCCGATTATTTTCTGATCTATGGAAGAAACCGGTAAATTTTCAATGGCCTCCTGATCTACCGTGGCTACTGCGCCGGTTACATCTTTGGCTTCCTGCGTACCATAACCAATAACTACAACTTCGCTCAGGCTTTGCACGTCTTCTGATAATTGCACATTTATCGTCCCCCTTCCTTCTACCGGAATTTCTCGAGTCAGATACCCAATGGAAGAGAATAACAACGTGTCATTCTCACTGGGTACATTAATGCTATACGCACCGTTGATATCACTTACGGTACCAACGCTGCTTCCTTTTACCAGGATGTTAACGCCCGGTAAACTGCCCCCATCCGAGGCAGAAGACACAGTTCCCGATACCCCGATTGCCTGCGAAACGATGACGGCGTCTTCTCGGATCTGTTCAGCCACGGGCTTTACGTGAATGTTATGGTTCACCTGTTTGAAGTGAACCCGCACGGTTTTACCTATCTCCAGCAGCACATCCTCCAGAGACCGTTCATTCGCCTGCACGGAAATCCTTCCGCGCCCCACCATATCTTTCTCTTCATAAGTGAAGATGAAGGGCGTTTTGGCTTCTATAACCTGGATTGTCTGGGCAAACGTGGCATTTTTTACGTGCAAGGTAACGCGTGTGTCTTTTACACTTTCGTACTGAGCCACTCCATCCGTAGCAAACAGTACGGTGAAGCTAATGGTCTGTATCATGATACCGATGCCCACATATTTACTGATCATGATGAGTAGTCTTAGTAGTTCATTTTTCATACATTAGTAGTGTTTTAATTGATCGTTTGTCATTGATTAAAACGTAAGCTCCCTGTCTCAAAGCAAACGGTCGCTGCGTGGTATGCTTCACCGTCTTGCTTTGTGGGGGCGTTACGTGCTTGTTAGGTTGTTGTGTGTTGATAATGCTATTTCTTCATGGAGCTGGGGTTTTGTGAAATATTAGTTTTACATTTTTTCCTTCTATCTCGAAGGAGAAATCCTTTACGTAGCTTATGCCGGTCAGTACGTTTCTCAGGTTTTGATTTTTGAAGGTTCCGGTGTAGTTCCACCCTTCTGCCGATTTATTTTCCGGCATTCCTTCTACCTGAATTTTTACACCGTACCAATCTTCTAACTCCCGGATCACCTCACTAAGTCCGGATTTTTTGAAATAGATAATGTTATCTTTCCATGCGAGAATTTCTAACGTATCGAATGCCTGGGTTGAGAATACATTCTTTGTCAAATCATAGTTAAGCTGCTCTCCGGGGTGAAGTTTTGTCGTTTTCACCGCGCTGGCCGTGTTTTTAGCAGCAATTTCTACGATACCGGTTACTAAGGAAACTGCGGTGCCGGGTTGTTCGGGGCGGTAACGAATGTTAAATGAAGTGCCCAGTGCTGTGGTAGAAAGTTTGCCGGATTGCACCGTGAAGGGATGCAGAGAGTCTTTCGCCACTTCGAAAAACGCTTCGCCGTTCAGACTTACTTCCCGGTGATGTTCACCAAAGTCGGATAGATACTCAATGCGGCTGCGGGAGTTGAGAATGACTTGCGAGCCATCCGGCAGCACTGTGGTTTGCTTCATACCGGGCGGTGTTTCAATGACAACCATCGTTGGGAGCTCAACGGTCTGTTCTTCGGGTGATGGAAGGTTCAGGAGCCAGCTAAACGTAAATGCTATCAGCAGTATAGCCGCTACTCGCCAGCCATAAGCCCAGGAGCCTCGGTTACTTGGTATTTTATGAGCACGGGGAGCAGAATTCTGGGACTTATTTTTTATCTGTTGATGAATTGACGCTAGCGTATCTTTAGCCTCATGCGGGTTTTGTCTGATGTGTTTTTGGTTTTCGGCCTCTTCCCACAATCTTCGCATTGCCTCTTCGTGAGTGGGGGAGATGTTTTGCTGTTCAAACCATGCCAGTACCTGCCGTACCTCTTCGGGGGAGCATTCTTTTCTGAAAAACTTGTCCAGTAGTTGACTGTCCATGGCAGATATTGTTCTTTACCTACTATACAATCAACTCCCGGATAGGGCCACTTCGCATTCAAAAAAATCTTGAAAATTTTTACGACTCAGAGAGATAATAAAGGGCAATGGGTGGCGAAACGGGTTGTTGCCGGGAGGGAAAAACTGGGGTGCTTACTTAAAAAAACAGGGGTATGTAGGACAGAAAGATTAGGGGAATCATTTCGTGTATCTGAATCTGTTCTTTCAAGAACCGCAATGCTTTGTTAATATGGTTTTTGACATTACTGGTGCTGGTATCTAACTGATTGGCAATTTCCTGATTGCTGAGCCCGTCTCTACGGCTAAGGGTAAAGACTTTTCTTCTTGTAGGGGGTAGTTTTTGGGAGGCTGTATGGATTAATTCGTTTAGCTCATTAAACTGGATATGATTCTCAGTATCGAGCGCCACCGGCGTTCTTTGCTTAGTCAGATATTCTTTGTAGGCAAAATCATAAACCCGCCGTTTTGCTTTATTATACACCAAGTGTTTTGCTATCGTGTAAAGGTAGCCGCCAAAATTGCGTTTCGAGTCTGTTTCATACCTCTTTTCCCAGACTTTTATAAACACCTCCTGTACAATCTCTTTTGCGTCTTCGGTATGATGAGTAAGCTTTAGGGCATACGTATATAACACGGGCTCATAGGCAAAAAACAGCGCATTAAAAGCCTCCTGGTTTCCTTCCCTAAGCTTAATGAGAAGGTGCCTGTCCTTCGTGTCTCCGTTAGGTTGCATTCCTGTATTAGTTTCGGGCCACACCGAGCCTCCTCATGAAAAGTAATGCTAAATTCAGATAATTCCAATTAATCTACTTTGTGTGATTTTCAATATCAGGAGTGCTGTAACTATTAGTATTTCTATGTTTATTGTATTGACCCCCAAAGTATAAAGTTATTTCACATCAACCTAAGCTAAGTTCCGAATTACCCTTGGGCAGATCAAAGCAAACTACCTTTTGCTCGTTCTGCTGAAGGTAAGTGCCAGCGGTGAGTTGCTGACGAGATTTAACTTGTTTCAGCCGTAGTTTGGTTTGGCGAGTGTTTAAAGTAGGCTCACCTTTTTTCGGGGAAGGAATCTGTAAGGTAAAAGAAGAAGCTGCAAAAGGGGCGTACATACGAATTGTCTGTGCATCCGGAATTATTTCAGTCAACTCCTTGGCGGCCCAATATCGGGCAATCTCGCTGTTTTTCATCCAGTTTAGGGAGCCATACTTTTGCTCAAGGCGACTTACTACCTGCTGAAAAACTTTAAAGCCGTGCTTTTCTCCATTGTAATACAAACCGGGCCAGTGGCAGACCAGAATGGCCGGTTCTCCTTTTTCAATCACCTCTACCATGCGGCCTGAGGAAAGGTCCTCAGTAATAAATTGTTCGGCTGACCCGGGAGTAAGCCCATCCCAGCCTCCGAACCAGTCGCCAGTACAGCCAATAATTGACACTACGCATTTGGGGTTATTGCTGTGCAGATCAGCCGGGTACTTGACTAGCGGTGCCACACTCTGCTCGGGTTCAGTATACAAATCGCGGAAGTAGTGCGCTACATCTACTTGGGGATATACCTCTCGGACCGCCGCTAACGTGCCCTGAGCCAGGTTTTCTTTATTTTGACCGGCAAAGCCACCCGGAGTAGTTACTCCCTCACAGTAGAGATCCACATTTTTGAGAACACTGAGGGCGTAGGCCAGGTATTCGCCTAGTTCATCGGCACTTTTATTCTGGCTCCATCCCCAGTTTTCCATATATTGCTCGCTGGCCTGGGGGAAGGGGCGGCCGGTTTTTATATCCACCACCCGGGTATGGCTGATCATCTCGGGGTGAATATCCCAGTTGGGTTGCATGGTGTCCCGCACCAGCTTGATGCTCTCCTGCAAATCTGCTTTAGACCAGCCTGGAATAAAACGATCCAGCCAACCAGTGCAGGCAGGGTAGGGAACCATGCTGTATTTCCCCTTTACCCCATGCTCCAGGCAGTAATCCCGGAACTCCCGCACAAAATCATCAGGAATTTCCTGCGGAAGTTTGCGCCAGTCCTGCAAGTATTGATCCGGGAATATTTCTTTAAACTGAGGAATACCGAAGTAGGCCATATTCACCAATGCCGTGGAGTCATCAATGATAAAACTGATGGGTACCTGATCTTTGGGGTTTAGCACTTGGATTTCATCAGCAGAGCGGATACTAGCCAGTAAGCTTCGGTCAGTACCCACAATTATTCCGGCACTGGCCAGCGTAGTGTTTCGTACAAAGTTTCTTCTTGAGTAGGTAGAGTCATGCATAATACTTAGGGTTTATAAGGTAGCCGAACAGATACAGTTATTAAAAGTCAGCATGCCATAGCTGACAGAAGGTCATCCATGCGAATAACGAGTTGGGCATAATCCTTACAATCAGATTATTATGCGAATGCCACTCGTGCTATTAGTAAGGGATAGCCTCTTTAATACTTGTTCTTCACCTATGAGCCTGTTATTCGCCCCCTTAATATACTATTTTGTTAGAATGAAAGAAGTGCTACGATATTCTATTAACAAAATTCATTGACCCATCATCTTTTAGATCACCATGTCTAGCCACCTGGAATTGACCAGCGCATAAGAACACGGTTTTACATTTTCTTCATATTGGTCTGACGTTCCAAGTCTTTCCAGACCCCGCCATTGTAGATGTGTTTAAAGCCACGTTCCTTTAAAAGCTGTACGGCTTTTACGCTTCTCAAGCCGTGCGAGCAGCATGTGATGTAAGTTTGTTTTTTGCTGAGAGGCAAGTCTTCTTCTCGTAAACTACTCAGAGGAATATTGATAGCACCTTCAATGTGACCTTGGCGGTATTCCAGGTTTGTCCGCACATCCAGCACCTGAGCACCGTTTTTAATTAATCCAGCCAGGTTTTTATCCAGATGAGACTTGCTGTATACTTTATAAAAAACATACGCTGCGGCCATCAGTCCGCCAATAAGTAGGTAAATTGTCATGAGATTGAGTGGTTAGAATGTTAAATTTTAAGCCCCAGGGAGAGTTTACAGCTTTTAGCTTCTGGTCATATTTCCCCAAATCCTATTACCTATTGGAAAGTATCTTCCGGTCAATGTAAAAAGTGCCGAAGGGGATCAGGCAGGCGAGCAGTACTTTCCAGGTGGTTTGGCTAAATTTCCATTTCTGTTCTACGCCCACATTAAGGGTATTGAATACAAACAGTAGGAATAAAGCTCCGTGGATAGGCCCCATTAGCTTGACTAGCGATGGATCTTCTAAAGAATACTTAATGGGCACAGCGATGAATACTAAAACTAGTAAGGAAATTCCTTCCAGAAAGCCGATGAGCCGCAAACGGCCCAGTGAGGTGTTAAAAAACTGTTTCATCATTATTGTAATCTGAGGTAAGGTCGTTGCGCCAGCGGCGAGAAAGGCCAGGGAATGGCAATGAAAATCACGAATAAGGCAATGGAAAACCAGACGAGTATTGTTTTAAACTTTAGTAAATCAATAGTCTGGCGTTTGGCTTTGGCTGAGCCAATCGTAATCAAAACAATAGCCAACAGCATCAGCGAGATATGAATGAGGCTGAAGAACAGACTTTCCAGGTTGCCGGCATCCGTAGCAAAATACTGATGCACCAGAGGGCTTTGGGTATAGAGCACAATGCCCAGCAGCAGTTGAATATGAGCCAGCGTGGCCGTCCAGTGGCGAATGGAATTATCCTGAGGAGTAAATGGCAAGGCGCCACGGTAACCTTGGAACGATCGGAAGATGCTGTACAACAGGCTGATCAGCACCAGCCAGCGAAATACATTGTGCAGAATTAGAAGAACGGAATACATAGAATAGATTTTAAAAGATTGAAACATACTAACTGGTATGTTTTTAGATAAAATTTTTAAGCCAGACTTTGCAGATAGTTTTTTAACTCTTTCAGGTAAACCTGATAACAGGCGGCGCTCTGCATCTTTCCCAGATTTCGGATGCCACCATAGCCGCTTAGCACAAACACCGCCACCTGCTCAGAATTGACGTGATCTCGTACTGTCCCCTGTTGTTTACTCTTTTCAATACTTGCCTGAATAGCCTCACTCCAGCGACTGGTAATACGTTGCAAGGCTTCACTAAAAGCAGAGTTTAAAGGGCTCATTTCTTCAATTAAGTTAATAGTCGGACAACCGTACTTCGCATCAAAAAAGGTGGTATCCATCAGCATACCTTTCATCATCTTATAAATACCGGCAATAGCATCATCAGACTGCAGTAATGGAGCAATAGCTGCCTGGTGCATTCCCGGGTACATCACATCATTGATAATCGCCAGCCCCATTTCTTCCTTGTTTTTAAAGTGGTAGTAAAAGGCGCCTTTCGTAACCGAAGTGGTAGCAATAATGTGGTCTATGCTGGTAGCCTGATAACCATTTTTGTAGATCAGGTTAAATGCCTTCTGCAAGATGGTGAGCCGGGTATTTTCAGCTTTCGACATAAAAGATACTAACTGGTATGTTTTGCAAACATAAGCTATGTTCTCCTGAAAATGAAGTTAAATGATAATTTTTAGAAGCGCTGTTGCAGGCTGAAACGGATATAAAGAACAGTTTCGGGAGCAATTAAACCCGATATGGATAATTAGGACTGCAATTATGAACAGAGGAGTGTTTATTGAGGTTGATATACTTATATTGAGTATATTGTTTTCTTTTTGAAAGTATGAACGAACGAGTTAAAGAAAAGCTTTCTATTCTGGCAGATGCTGCCAAATATGACGTGAGTTGCTCTTCCAGCGGTAGTTATCGGAAGAATACAAAGGATGGTCTAGGAAACTCCCAGGGGATGGGAATCTGCCATACGTATACCAAAGACGGTCGTTGTGTCTCGCTGCTCAAGATTTTACTGACCAATCACTGCATCTTCGATTGTGCCTACTGCATCAGTCGGCGGTCCAATGATGTAAAGCGAGCGGCTTTTACGGTGCAGGAGGTGGTAGACCTAACGATTAATTTTTATAAGAGAAATTATATTGAAGGGCTATTTCTAAGCTCAGGCATTTTCAAGAATGCTGATTATACCATGGAGCGGCTGGTCAGCATTGCCAAAAAACTGCGGCAAGAGCATAAATTTAACGGATACATTCACCTGAAAGCCATTCCCGGAGCCAGCGATGAACTCATTCATGAAGCTGGAATGTACGCTGATCGGTTGAGTGTAAATCTGGAGATTCCCTCCGAGCAGAGCCTGAAAAAAGTAGCACCCGAGAAAGATTATGCGTCAGCGTATAAACCTATGAATTTTCTGGCCGAGTCTATTGTCGGCTATCGCGAAGAAAAGAAGCAAATTTCTTCCACACCGCTCTTTGCCCCGGGTGGTCAGAGCACCCAACTGGTAGTAGGGGCTACGCCCGAGTCTGACCTACAGGTGTTGCGCTTAGCCGATAGCCTGTATCAGCAGCAGCAGCTGAAGCGGGTGTATTATTCAGGCTACGTTCCGGTCAGCACCGATAATCGCTTGCCGATGCTGAGCACTCCGCCACTCAAACGCGAAAACCGCCTGTATCAGGCCGACTGGCTGATGCGGAGTTATGGCTTTTCGGTGCAAGAACTGCTTGATGAAACTCATCCGCATCTGGACGAAGATGTAGATCCTAAGCTAGGATACGCGCTTCGGCATCCGGAACAGTTTCCGGTAGATGTACATACGGCTCCTTACGAACTTATTCTGCGGGTGCCTGGCATTGGGGTAAAATCAGCTAAGAAAATTGTACAGGCTCGCCGGTTCGGCAAGCTGAGACGTGAGCATCTGCAGCAAATTGGAGTAGTTTGGAAGCGGGCTCGCTATTTTGTAGTAACTGCCGATCTGGATTTTCGCTGGCTGGCGCTGGAGCCTTCACTGCTGAAGCAGCGCATACTACACGAGCAAAACGTTCGGAAGTACTCTCCCCAACTAGCTTTATTCAGTTCATGACCTATACCTATGATGGCACCTTTATCGGTTTTCTATCCGTTATTTTCGAAACGTATCGTCTCAAACAGGCGCCCGAAAATATCATTACTGAAAGCGAGCACCAACCTGGTTTATTCGGCTCGGTACTTTTTGTGCCCACTCAGCCAGACAATGCTGCCCGCGTTGTAAAAGGTCTAAACAAACGTTGTGGTGATGGTAGCAAACGGTTTATGTATCATTGTTTCTTATCGGAACAGTCTCGCATTGAAATGATGCTTTATGGTCTGGTAGCACTGGCGGTAGAAAGTAAGGAAAATGTGCTTGAAAATTTTCGGGAGCCGGTCATCAGGCAATTGCACCGTATAGAACGGCAAATGCACCGGGAGGTGCACCGAATGCATGCCTTCGTCCGCTTTCAAAAGAACCAGGATGAACTTTATGTGGCCTTCATTTCTCCTGATTTTAATGTCCTGCCTTTGCTGGAACCTCACTTTCGCAGTCGTTATCCGGCTATGCGCTGGCTGATCTATGATACCAAACGTCATTACGGACTGTACTACGAATCTCCTTCTGCCCGTTTTGTAACGCTGGAAGACAATACCCATAGAATAGTATCGGAACAGATGCTAACCTCTGATGAATCGGAGTATCAGCGATTATGGCAAACGTATTTTGAGAGTGTAGATATTCCTGAGCGGCGTAATCTGAAGCTGCATCTACAACACGTACCTCGTCGGTATTGGAAATATCTAATTGAGAAACATCCTGATTGAAGGCTTTGGCTTCTTAAACTTCCGAAGTCTATAGCGCGGATCGCAGAGACTTCGGAAGTTTCGGGTACTCAGCTAATACAGACTTCAGAAGTTGCGAGTCTTGGTCAATTCTGGGACCTTTTATTTCTTAAACTTCTGAAGTCTCTGTACTTCGGAATATAGACTTCGGAAGTTTTGGTGCTTTTATTAAAAAACTTCCGAAGTCTTTGATCCCACCTACGATGCCTTCGGTTTTTTGAACTTCTGAATGCTGGGCGAGAAAAAAATGTACATTTGCTACTCATCCGAAGTGTGGGAGAAATTGACTGATCGTTAAATCTTTCTTCTGACAATCAGTTCATAAAAAACTGACAGGTACTTCGGAGTCGCGGCCACTGTACATTTTCATTGACGAACCTATGCCCTCATCGCAGCCCCGGAAACCTTTACCCTTTATTTTCATTATTCTTCCCCTACTTTTTCTGACGGTGCTGATTGCGTACGGATTGGTACTTCGTCCTCTGTATTATGATTTGCCCCCTTTTCCGCTGGAGATTGTCTTTTTGCTGGCGGCTGTTTTTACTATTGGAGAGCTTTTGTTGCTGGGTTTTGCCTGGGAGGATATTCAGGAAGCCTTTATCGCGAAGCTGGCCCAGGGGTTTCCGGTGTTGCTCATCTTGTTCGCCATTGGTATCATCATTGGCACCTGGATGGTGAGCGGGACGATTCCGATGCTGATTTACTATGGTATCAAGCTTATTAATCCAAGTTACATGTACGTACTGGCGTTTTTTACGCCTATCATCTTCTCCATGCTGACCGGTACATCCTGGGGCTCAGTAGGCACGATTGGAGCGGTAGTGATTGGAGTAGCTCATGCGGTAGATGCTAATCTGGGCATTACCGCCGGGGCGATTATTGGCGGAGCTTATTTTGGAGATAAACTGTCGCCCTTATCGGATACCACTAATATGGCGGCGCTGGCTACGGAAATACCATTGTTTGCCCACATCCGTTCCATGATGTACACTACGTTGCCTTCGGCCCTCATTGCCGGAGTCATTTATTTTGTGCTGGGGTACCTTTATCCACCGGCTAAAACTGATGTTACTGATCCGCAGATTACTGAAACCCTAGCGGTCATTCAGAGCATGTTCAATTTCAATATATTGCTGCTCATTCCGCCGGTAATTGTGCTGTACGGCTCGCTGAAAAGAATGGCAACGCTGCCTACCTTGCTTACATCTGCTTTGGTAGCGTGTCTGCTGGCCGCTGTTTTCCAGCCTTACTCCGGCAATGACATACTTCAGGCCTCTTACACCGGCTTTGATGTAGCGATGGCCGATGGATTAACCTCAGTTCCGGAAAACATACCGGCGTTATTTAACCGGGGCGGTTTATACGCGTTAAATGAGCCCATTATCTTTACCATCATGGTTCTAATCTTTATTGGGGCAATGGATATGGTAGAGGTGATGCCGACTATCGTAGATAAGGTTTTTTCTTTTACGCGCACCCGTCCGGCTGTGATTATTTCTTCTTTATTTGCCACAGCATTCTCCAATGCCATTACCTCTAACCAGAATGCTACCAGTTTCATTATTGGCGACGCCTTTAAGTCGCGATACGATAAGTTTGGTATTCCGCGAAATGTGCTATCCCGTTCTATTGAAGATTATGGGACAATGATTGAGAGTATTGTACCCTGGACTGCCTCAACTATTTTCATGGTCGCTACGCTGGGAGTGCCCTTTGCCGATTACTGGCACTGGCAACTACTGTCGCTAATAAACCTGATTGTGGCTCCGGTTCTGGCAATAACGGGTATCGGGTGCTTTTACAAGGAACGGAAAACGGAAGAGCGGAAGATGGTAAATGGTGAAAGGTAAACGGTATATGGAGACGGACAGAGTGGGGAGCATGGTGCTAGGAGTAAACGGAAAACGGAAGAAAGGTGCACGGAGGCCGGAAATCGGGTAATGTGTAAGGCGTAGGGAAGTTGGCGTATACAATTTGGGAGTAGAGTCGCTATGGTCTGGTTTTGAGGTGATGGAATAATAAATAGAGATTTTGTTGGGCACGCTGTCGGAGACATCGGAAGTTTTGGAGAGTTATGCATACTGGGGAGAATTGGTTGCTCAAACTTCCGATGTCTTTTCCCCGAGGAAACCGAACGAACACTTTACGCTAAATCCCAAACTCAAGTACAATCAACAATTCAGCAATTTAACCAATCAGCCATTTAACAATCGAACAATCAACCCTATGAACAAAGATTTATCACTAGAAACACTGTTAATGCATTTTGGCGAAGATCGCAGTGCTTATGAGGGAGCGGTGGTGCCGCCGATGTTTCAGAATTCGCTCTTTACCTTCGAGAGTTGGGAGGCCATTGACGAGGCGTACGAGGACCGTACCAATCATTTCATCTATTCCCGGGGGAAGAACCCTACCGTACAGATTGCTGAGCGTAAACTGGCGCTACTGGCCGGGGCGGAAAAGGCTCAGTTATTTCCTTCCGGTATGGGAGCTATCTCGGCAGCCATATTGCACTGCCTTAATGCCGGCGATCATGTAATTGCCATCAAGAATATTTACGGTCCGACGAACAACCTGCTGACGAAGTACCTGAAGCAGAAAATGGGTATCGAAGTTACCTATGTGTTGGGCGACAAGGTAGAAGATTTTGAAGCCGCCATTCAGGATCGTACCCGGCTAATTTACCTGGAAAGTCCCTCATCGGCGGTGTTTAGCTTGCAAGATCTGGAAGCAGTGGCTGCCCTGGCTCGCGCCCGAAACATTCGGACCATTATTGATAATACCTGGGCAACTCCCATCCTACAACCTGCTCTTTCTATGGGCATTGATCTGGAAGTGCACTCCTGCTCCAAGTACATTGGCGGCCACAGTGACATCATCGCCGGGGTAGTGATGGGGAAAGCAGTAGATATTGACGCTATCGCTACCCGCGAATACGAATGGCTGGGAGCCAAGACCGCCCCCTTTGAAGCCTGGCTGATCCTCCGCAGCTTACGTACGTTACCCATCCGTTTACGCCAGCATCAGGAAAACGGGATGAAAGTTGCTCAGTTTTTGGATGCTCATCCGAAAATCAAACTAGTGCGCTACCCCGGGTTAGAAAGCTTCCCGCAGTATGCTTTAGGCCAGAAACAGATGAAGGGATATACCGGGCTGATGAGTTTTCAACTGGCTACCGAAGATCTGGATAAGATTAAAACATTCGTAAACAGTTTGAAAGTTTTCAAGATCGGAGTGAGTTGGGGAGGACATGAGAGTCTGATCTATGCACCAGCCATCAGTTACCTGAAAGAACTAAGCCCCGAGCAGTTCGGCGCGATGGGCATTTCATTGGGAGACATGCGTATCTCGGTAGGGCTGGAGAATGTTGATGATTTGATTAATGATATGGAGGCAGCGTTGGAGAAGATCTAGAAAGGCGGATACACCGATCTGCAAACCACGCGAAATGTTTTTCAGCAGGTTCTAGGTGAATCTATGGGGTCAACGATCTACCACATTCCGTGGGAGCAGACTTCCGAAGTTTCGGATTATTCTATGGAGAGGGCGACTGATGGCTAAAAACTTCGGAAGTCTCCAATCATGAAGTCATCCAGAACCCTTCAGCATTGTGTTTCAACCCAATGTTGTGAACGTACAAATTCGAAAACCCACTAAATGCGGTTGGTGCCACGCCGACGTTCTCGTCATGAAAAAAGTAAAGCCTTCAAGTTTGGTAGCTTGAAGGCTTTTTGGTGATAAGTAGGTTATTTCGCTTTCTTTCGGCGTCCACCGCCACCGCGTCCTTTTTTCTCGGGAGCTTTTTCAGCCAGTTCCAGGCATTCTTCCAGTGTGAGTTCTTCCGGCTTTTTGTCTTTCGGAATCTTCACATTCTTTTTACCAACTTTAATGTACGGGCCGTATCGCCCGTTGAGTACCTGCACTTCGGGGTCAGAGTCAAATACTTTAATGTACTTGTTTTCATCGGCTTTCCGCTTGGCTTCGATAATCTCAATGGCACGATCGTCTTCTACCGTCAGCGGATCATCTTCTTTGCCCAGCGAGTAAAATTTACCTTTGTGGCGGATGTACGGGCCAAAGCGACCAATGGCGGCAGTCATCACTTCATCTTCGTATTCGCCTATATCCCGAGGAAGCTTGAACAGCTCCATAGCTTCTTCCAGCGTAATAGTTTCAATGAACTGGCCGGTACGCATGCTGGCATACTTGGGTTTTTCTTCGGCATCGGTCTCGCCAATCTGCACCACCGGACCAAATTTGCCTAAGCGGGCAATTACAGGTAGGCCGGTTTTGGGGTCTTCTCCCAGGTGCCGGTCATTTCTGATCGTAGAGCGGTCGATTTCTTCAGAAATTGTGATCTTCGGATGAAACTGCTGGTAGAATTCATCAATCATTTTATCCCAGGCTTTTTTGCCCTGAGCGATCTCATCAAACTCTTTTTCTACTTCAGCAGTAAAAGAATAATCAATGACGGTGTCGAAATGCTCAGCCAGGAAATCATTCACGACCATCGCCACGTCGGTAGGGAAGAGTTTGCGTTTTTCCGTACCAGTGCGTTCGGTCAGTGTTTCTTCATTTACCTTATTCTCTTTCTTGACCAGGGTCATCTCTTTATATTCCCGGTCGTAGCCGTCGCGGTCTTCCCGCACAATGTAGCCTCGTTTCTGGATGGTAGAGATGGTAGGCGCATAAGTAGATGGTCGGCCAATGCTCATTTCTTCCAGCTTTTTCACCAGGCTTGCTTCTGTGTAGCGAGGCGGGTGGCGGGTAAAGGTTTGTCGGGCTCTCATCTCGTCCAGGTTCAGCTTTTGCCCTTCCTGTAAAGGTGGCAGCATTCCTTTCTGATCTTCATCGTCTTCATCGTCCGTAGACTCAATGTATACTTTCAGGAATCCATCAAACTTGATGACCTCACCGGTAGCCACCAAATTCAAGGGGCTATTGGAGATGCCAATGGTAGCCGTTGTTCGTTCAATCTGGGCATCAGACATCTGAGAAGCGATGGCTCGTTTCCAAATGAGTTCGTAGAGTCGTTGCTGGTTGCGGTCGCTGCTTACCTCTTTGTTGGAAAAGTCCGTAGGGCGAATGGCTTCGTGCGCTTCCTGGGCAGACTCAGATTTGGTCTTATACTTTCTTTTTTGCAGGTAGCGGTCGCCATAAGCATTTAAAATCTCGCCTGATGCGCTTTCTACCGCTTCTTCGGATAGATTGGTTGAGTCTGTACGCATGTAGCTGATCTTACCTGCCTCGTACAGCCGCTGGGCTAAGGTCATAGTTTGAGAAACCGAAAAGCTAAGCTTACGAGAGGCTTCCTGTTGAAGAGTAGACGTGGTAAAGGGGGGCGCGGGTGATTTTTTTACTGGCTTCTTTTCCAGCTTTTCTATGGTAAACTCAGCCGAGAGACAGGTTTGCAGAAACTCGCGGGCTTCTTCTTCAGTATCAAACTTTTTCGGTAAATCTGCTTTCAGCACACTATTGTTTTCCAGCAGGAAGTTGGCGGTAATCTTGTACGAAGATTTGGATTCAAACTCGGTAATCTCGCGTTCGCGCTCAACAACCAGCCGCACGGCTACGGACTGTACGCGCCCGGCTGATAAACCCCGTTTGATCTTTTTCCACAGCACTGGCGACAGCTCATACCCCACCAGGCGGTCTAGAATACGCCGAGCCTGTTGCGCATTGACCAGGTCAATGTCTATACCCCGGGGCGTTTGAATCGCGTTCAGTATCGCCTTTTTGGTAATTTCGCGAAAAACAATGCGGCGTGTTTGTTCATCTTTTAAGTTCAGCACTTCTTTCAAATGCCAGGAGATAGCCTCACCTTCCCGGTCATCATCACTAGCCAGGAAGATGGTATCGGCACCCTTTACTAATTTCTTCAACTGAGCGATCACCTCCTTTTTGTCAGGCGAAACCTGATAGGTGGGTAGATAGCCATTAGCTGTGTCAACGCCGGTATCGTCTTTAGGCAAATCCCGTACGTGTCCATAACTGGAGGTCACAATATAGTCGCTCCCCAAATACCCCTCAATGGTTTTGGCTTTGGCTGGCGACTCAACAATCACTATATTTTTTGCCATAAATCTTAATACTTTTGTGGTTTATGAGGTTTTAGTAATTCTGGAAAACACTTTTTCCTCATGGATCGTAGAATAAAAATGTTTGACAGTACACCTCTTGAATCTGCAAATAAACAAAAAGAATTGTGACCTCTTTAACTGACCACCGAAAAAATGGTTAAACAATTACTCATTGTACGTCATGCAGAAGCCAGAGAACCCCAGAATCAGCAACGGGATACCGAGCGGGATTTGACTGCCCGAGGGTATCAGGATGCCGTTCGGGTGGGCAACTATCTGCGTGGATTGGGTTGGCAGCCCGACTTAATGATCAGCAGCTCGGCTACGCGAGCTATGGCAAGTGCTCAGATGATTGCTGAGCAAATTCGCTACCCGGCTCAGCGTATTCAGTCCAATAATGAACTATATGATGCTTCTCTAAGAACATTTCTGTCTATTATCAATCAACAGGAGGATACGAATGAGCGTATTATGATTGTGGGGCATAACCTAACAGTAAGTTACCTGATTGAGTATCTTACCGGAGAAGAAGTCGGAAGCGTGGCCCCGGCAGGGTTTGCTATTATTGAACCTACAGTGGAGCACTGGCAGGAAGTTTCGCAGAATACCGCAACCCTGGCTTCGTACAAAGCACCAGAAACATTATCATAACTACTCACCTTTTAGTCTATTATGTTAATCTCTCTTTTAGTCAATGCTGTGGCCGTATTTCTGGCTGCTTATATATTAAGCGGTGTTACCGTAAAAAATTTCTGGACAGCTATTGTAACAGCGGTGTTGCTAGCTATTGTCAACGCGATCATCAAGCCTATTCTAGTGTTTCTGACTATTCCTATCACTATACTCACACTAGGTTTATTTATTCTGGTGATTAATGCCCTTCTGCTAATGTTAGTCGATGCTATTTTACCCGGATTAAAAATTAAGAATTTCGGTTGGGCTCTTTTGTTCGGAGTGGTTTTATCTATTATTAATGCGCTGTTGTCTTGGATACTGAATGTCGGATAGAGAAAAGTTCTGGTTTTTTGCACGCAATCTGGGGCGGGGGCTGCTGTGGTTATCTTTGCTGGTCGGTGGCTTTGTGCTGCTAAAAGACCGCATTGATGTAGACTATTTTCAGTGGTTGGCCCCGATATACGAAAAACCGTTGCTGGTATATCTGATCTATTCGTCTTCTGAATTACTTTTTGGCATCATTCCTCCGGAAATCTTCATGATCTGGTCATTACGTTTAGGAAAGCTAGCCAACTATATACTCAATATTGGGGCATTGGCAGTTATCTCTTACGCTGCTGGTGTGCTGGGTTATCTCATTGGTAACTATTTGAACCATACCCGGCTTTATGCCTATCTGCAGAAAAATGTTTTTGGGCATTATGAGCAATATTTCCATCGGTTTGGGGCTTTTCTGATTGTCGTGGCGGCTTTAACCCCTCTGCCTTTCTCAGGTGTCAGCATGTTGATAGGATCAGTAGAATTTCCAGCAAAAAAATATCTGGTCTTTGCATCCACTCGCTTCCTTCGGTTCGTAGCTTATTCATATATTGTGTGGCAGGCCAATGCTTTGTGAGTTGTAGTGTAAGGTCGGCGACACTTATTGCGATTGTACTTTAGAAAAGTTATATCCGGGGGAAATCTTAGACTATGGCAAAATCATCGAAGAAGATGTTTTTTTGCAAGCATTACAATGATAAATTAACAATAGCCATAATTTTTTCATAGATTAAGTATTTCTTGCCTAAGTTTTTTATTACTATATTGATTGTTTAAACTCAAAAGCTACTTATTCTTCTATGAAAGCATTTTCTACGATTGCTGTTTTATTACTATTATTTATAGTAAGCTGCATGGGGTATAAAGAATTCCCTGTAGAGTCCGACTACAGTTTTGAAGGGGAGTTCCGCCGCTATAAGACTTTTAACTTTTTAGATACCCGCAGCTCAGGGGTTGACTCTAGCTTACAGAACAGTATCATTGAAGATGCTATTCGCGCCCGTATGGAGTTGCAAGGGTATGAGTATACTACCCGTGATCCCCGATTACTGGTTTCATACAAGATCTTCTACGATAGCCTTTTCTTTACCGGTTACGACCAGCCTGATATAGAGCTTTTTATTGAATATGAAGAGAACATTGATCAGGAGATGGACCCGGTAAAATACAACCTTCGTCAGGGAACGCTTTTAGTGCTGATGTATGACCGGGAGCGAAAGAAATCTATCTGGCAGGGATATGCCTCTGGCGTATTTGGCGACAGCTTTTATACTGACAAACGCTATTTGCAAGGCGCGGTCCGCTCTATCTTTGATCAATACAAAGTATTTGCGGAAGGCTTTATGGTAGAGAAAAAGAAAGCCAGCGCCCGGCGAAACTAAGCTTTCTTCTATTTGCTGGTAAGCTCTACTACCCGCTCAGGGTAATCAGAAATAATGCCGTCTACGCCTAAATCAAGCATATCTTGTATGTCTTTCGGTTCGTTTACGGTCCACGGAATTACCTGCATATTCTCCTGACGGGCGAAGTCTAGCAGGGACTCATCTACGAGCTTAAAATGAGGGCTGTAGACCTCCGGCGTAAAGCCTAGCTTCTTAAGGTTTTCCTGGGGAGTAGTATCTCCATTGCCGATAAGGTAAGCTAACCGGAAGGAGGGTTCCTTTTTATGAATCACCTGCAAAGGGCGCACATCAAATGATTGAATAGACATTCGGTCTTGTACGCCTTTATCTTTAATCACATCCAGCACAAGTTGGACAAACTTAGCCGGTTTAGGTTGAAATACTCCATCACCTTCGGGGCTAGACTTAATCTCAAAATTGTACCGGATCGGTGCAAATCCCTGCTGCTTTACAAACTGCTCTACTGTGTCAATTACATCAATGAGCAAAGGTTTATAAACAGTAAAGTTTTCCTGTTCGGGAAATCCTGGATGAGGCTGGCTGCCGCAATCACATTGAGCAATCTCAGCATAAGACATCTTATAGAGATTGTATTCTTTTTCTTCTTCTTCAGAAATAGCTTCGCCCTTGGCGTTTAGGCAAATCATGTGAGAAAGGTACGGGTCATGAGAAACTACTACCTGCTTATCTTTAGAGATTACCACATCTAGCTCTAGGGTAGTAGCCCCCAGCTCTATTGCTTTCAAAAATGCTGGAATAGTATTTTCAGGAAGTAGGCCCCTGCATCCGCGGTGACCTTGTATGTCTAGTGAAGAAGAAGTTTGGGCTATTATGCAGGTTAAGGGGCTTAGCAGCAATATAAGGCTGGTTAGTAGGTATCGCATGTTATCGCACTTCGAAATTAGTCGTTCCTATAACATAATCGTCGGCGTAGATCTCTACTTTGTGGCGGCCTTCGCTATAATCACTGCCTTTTTCGTAGAGGAACGAGAGTGCCTGACCAGTGTTGTCAAAGAGTATTTCTTTCTTTAACGTATAGAATACTTCTTTGCCATCGTACATAAAGGTACCTGAGCCTTTAGCTACATCAAAGATCACGTTACCGTCCGGCTCCAGAATGCGCACATAGATATCTCTTCCCTCAATTGGGGCAACGTCGTTTTTAGCGATATTAAAGCTTACCTGAATTTGCTCTAACTGATTGCTGCGATAGCGGTCGCGCTCTTTTCCTTTTCCCCGGCTGTTTAAGCCCATCACTTTGATATTTTCAGCCTCCAGTTGTGAAGCCTGAGCTACTTTTTTGGCTAACTGGCTTTTGTCTGATTCAATCTGCGTTATTGTCTTGTTTAGCTGCTGCTTCTCTTCTTTTAATTCCGTATTCTCAGAGAATAGCATTTCATTCTGCTTTTGTAGCTCGGCAATTTCTTCATCTTTTTTCAGCAGTAGTTCTCGGTACCCTTCTACTCGGTTTCGAATCTGAGTATAACGTTTCTGGGCTAGTACCTGATCATTCTGCAACTGTTCTTTTTCCTGCTCCAGGGTTTCACGAATAAGGCGAAGCTCTTCTACATCACCTCCTAGCTTCTGTATTTCCTGAATTTTAAGATCGAGCTCATTGCTAATGGATTCTAACTTAGCGTATGTTTCTTGCAGCTCGGTTTTGCTGCTTTGCAGCTCCGTGGTTTTGTTTTGGTTGTTTTGATAAAATAGGAAGAGCACTACCAGGTTGGTTAGCACCAGCAAACCAATAATAATCAGTAGCGTTTTTCTCTTGTTAGAATTGGGAGTTGTGGTTTCTTCCATGAGTTATTGAATAGTTTTGTTGATTGAACAATTCTTGGTCAAAAAAAAATTCAGTCATTATTTATAGAAAATGGAAACATTAAATGAACATTATTGGAATCATCGGTATCTACATGACCAAACAGGTTGGGATGCCGGCGGGATTACTACGCCCTTAAAAGCCTACATCGATCAACTTGCCGACAAAAATATAAAAATTTTAATACCTGGAAGCGGAAATAGCTATGAAGCCGCTTACCTTTTTGAACAAGGCTTTCCTAATGTGTTTATAGTAGACATTAGTGAGTATCCATTAAGGCAATTCAAGCAGCGATACCCTCAATTTCCAGCTCATCAGATACTCCATCAGGATTTCTTTTCTCTACATGATTCATTTGATCTTATTTTGGAGCAAACCTTCTTTTGCGCTTTGTCTCCAAACAAACGCCCTGAATATGCCAGAAAAATGTATGATCTTCTAAAAACGGATGGCCGGTTGGTGGGCTTATTGTTCGACGATCCTTTGTTTACGGACCACCCACCCTTTGGGGGGAACAAGGAGGAATATCAAGATTATTTTGCCCCTTATTTTCGATTTCACACCTTTGAAAAAGCGTATAACTCCATTCCTCCCCGGCAGAATAGAGAATTATTCATCAATCTACAAAAAAGAGCAAAGGGTTGAAGCGCGTTTAACTGTTCAAGCCTAACTCACTGAGTTTAATCCGATTATGATGGCAGAAGCTATTTTCTTTTGAAAGTCTTATCCGACCGGGCAGGTCTGACTGGGTAGGGAAGTGTTACCAGAGGCGGTCAGCGAAAGGCCGTACAGGTATCAGCCATCCCTTCCTACCATGTTACAGAAAACCAAACTATGCCTTATAATCGACAAGGTCTTTAGTTTTTTAAAACATCAGCGTATAGTGTTGCTTGTGGGAAAGGGGGCAGAAAAAAATGACGCCTGCATCAAACAAGTCGAGGGACAAGGTAACCTGAGGGTGCACCCGGATGGTATTCCAGGCATCTATCATATCAAATGACCAGTAGATATCGTCAAAAACCAGAATGCTGTGAGCGTTGATTTTAGGTAGCAATTGTTGGAAGTAGCGCAATGTCGGCTCTTTTCGGTGATTGGCATCTAGGTAAACCAAATCGACAGTGTCAATTCTACCCAAGAGAGCGGGTAGCGTTTCATTTATATCTCCCTCTAGTAGCTCAATATTGGTACGTTTAAGCGATTGAAAACTTTGCCGGGCCAGGTTAGCCGTTTCAGGGCAACCCTCCAGTGTCAAAACTTTATTTTGAGAGTTTGCTGATAAGTATAAGGTAGTAATTCCTAACGAAGTGCCTAATTCCAGCGTGATGCGGGGTTTCTGAAATTGAGTAAGGTGGTAAAGAAATCGGCCAAATCTGGGCGAGCTTAATGAATGACGGGCAATATCGCTTACTGATCGGATTTGAGAATCGTTTACCGCTGAAGAAGCGCCTAACGGCTTCGTCTGAATTTTTTGAGGGGAAATGCGCAAATTGCGGCGCAGTTGTTCAATTGCCGCTGCCTCGGGATGATCGGATGTGGGGCGAATTACTTCCTGATAAAACCGGTATACGAAAGGTGCATGAAGAGAATGTTGGTTAACTGCATTTAGCCAATAATGCCAATAACCCACTGCCAATGAGCGCCTTTTCCAAAATGAAAACATGGATATAGCTAATACTAGTTGGCCCGATAGGGGGCAAACATGGTAAACTCGGGAATAATGGCTCGGAAACGTTTACCATCGCTGACTCTTTCCATCAGAAAAGTGCCTTTCATTTTACCGATGCCCGACTTAAGATTGCAGCCTGATACATATTGATGGTGTTGACGGGGCTCTAAGGTAGGCTGCTTACCAATGACGCCTTCACCTTCTACCTCACGTTTGGGGTATGCAGCATCGGTTACTTCCCAATAGCGGCGTAATAACTTTACGGTAAAATTACTGTTATTCTCAATGGTGACATGGTAGGTGAACACATAGTGGCTTTGGCTAGGATCAGAATACTCGGGTTGGTATTCCGTTTCTATGCTAACCTTGACGCCTTCTGTGATTTCTGTAACCATAATACCTCTTTTTACGGCGAAAGTTAATGATTAGTTTGAAATAACCTACACAATTCACTATGGATGTTCGTATTGCTCCTTCTTGGAAGGAAAAGTTATCAGAAGAATTTAATAAACCCTACTTTGTTACGCTGGCCGAGTTTCTTCGGACTGAGTATAAAGACCATGTGATTTATCCTCTGGGTAAAGAAATTTTCCGCGCTTTTGATCTCACTCCTTTTGACCAGCTGAAAGTAGTTATCCTGGGGCAAGATCCTTATCATGGCCCCAAACAGGCAAATGGACTAGCTTTTTCGGTGCATGAAGGTATAACTAAACCTCCCTCACTAATTAATATTTTCAAAGAAGTAAAAAACGAATATGACAAGCCTGTTCCGGATAGTGGCAATCTGGAGAGATGGGCTAAACAAGGAGTATTGCTGCTAAACGCAACCCTTACAGTTAGGGCCAGACAGGCAGGCTCGCATCAGAAAAAGGGCTGGGAGGAATTTACGGATGCCGTAATTCAGAAGATATCGGATGAGAAGGAGCAAATCGTTTTTTTACTTTGGGGTGCATATGCACAGAAAAAAGGTGCAATTATCGACGAGTCTAAACATCTTGTTCTCAAATCAGCGCACCCTTCACCTTTTGCTGCCGACCGCGGATTTTTTGGAAATGAGCATTTTAAAAAAACCAACGAATACCTGCGCCAGCATAGTAAAGACGAAATTGATTGGTAGGTCTTTAAAACTATAGTGGCACTACTAGTTTGTCTACCAATTACGGCTTCCTGCTGTAGATTGTAATTCTGATGAATAACCTACATAAGTAATGAAAAAGCAAATAACGATTCATATAGGGCTGCAAAAATCAGCTTTATAGACTACTTTAGCATTACAATAGGTAAAATTATATATTGTATGGAAAAAGTTATACGATTTATAAAATCAGAGTCGTTTATTTTCGTGACCTTAGTTTTCGTACTATTCGGTCAAACTGTGCATACTACATATTTATTTGAAACCGTACGTGTGGCTGATTTAGGCTTTAATATAGGTGAGATTCGTATAGAAGCTGTCAATTGGTTTCATGCAATAGTATTCGCTATTGCTATTGAGGCTGCTATTTTAATGTCTATTCTGCACGGAAAAAGCCTGGCTTCGAATATATACGCCATTGCTTCGTTTGCTACTAATTTGCTGTATTATGCACCTTGGAATGATGAAATACCGCAGATTGTCTCTACTACTTTAATTAGTGCTATGCTGTCAGGATCAATTTGGTTCTTTTCAGATCTGTTTGCCGAAAAGGTGCGAGAAAATAGTGACGAGTTAGATCTTTCTCTCTTTTCTGAATTGACTTCGGAAGAGATGCAAAAATCAAATTTTAAAACAACTTTTCCAGATAACCGCTAAATTTTTCACTAATATAGTAAAGCAAAGGCCCATAGAGGGCCTTTTTTATTCGATCAACTTAAACAGGCGGTTCCAACGGATTTTGCTGAAAAAGCTTTCATTAGGGTCAATAGATAACCAGATAAAGAATGCTTTTCCTACAATATGATCTTCGGGAACAAATCCCCAAAAACGGGAATCCAGCGAGTTATGGCGGTTATCGCCCATCATAAAGTAATAGTCTTGCTGGAAGGTATAAGTATCTGCTTGCTCGCCGTCAATAAAAAGTTTTCCATCGCGGTTTTCTACGTTATCGTGGCCTTCATAGTACTTGATCACGTATTCGTACTTAGTAATATTCTCTGGGGTAAGCTCTATTTGCTGTCCCTCGGCGGGCACCTGTAAGGGGCCAAAATAATCCGCATTCCACGGAAACACGCTTGGGTCGGGGTAAATTTCAGGGTTCACCTGATCTTTTGAGGTAGTAGCCGGGTTTACAGCATTGACGAAGGGTAGTGCTTCAAATTCAGCCGCAATGGCAGGAGTCAGGTAGGCAATGTAACCGCCCTGCACCAGGTTATATTCCCAAACTCCATACTTGTCAAAAACCCGTTGGTTAATGGTCTGGTCGGTGGCGATGAAGTATCGATATTGTACGCCAGGAGGATCAGTAAATACTTCATCGTTTACGTATACCTGCCGGTCAGTAACCTGAATTACATCACCAGGGGTGCCAATACAGCGTTTAATATAATTGGTTTTTAGATCGGTAGGGTGCTGGTGTTCCGTAGGAAAGTTGAAAACCACAACATCCCCCCGCTTTACATGGGAGAATCCCGGTAACCGGTACTGAGGTAGTTGAATCCAGTCTACGTATGACGGAATATCCGTACCCCATATCTTCTGGTGGGTGAGCGGGACTTGCAGTGGGGTTTTCGGAGTACGGGCGCCGTAATGCATTTTACTAACAAACAGGAAGTCACCTACCAGCAAGGAGTTTTCCATAGATGGGGTAGGAATGGTAAATGCTTCTAAAAACAACCACCGGATAAAGGTGGCTGCAATGACGGCAAAAACAATAGCATCTACCCACTCCCGGGTTTTAGATTTGGGAGCCTTATGTTTAGTTTGGGTGTCCTGTGCTTCTTTTTTCTTAATAAACGTTGCCATACGTACTCAATTCAAATATGCTTTCCTGCTTGTAACAGCATTCTTGCTAAAATAGTGTGTGTTTAAAGAAATACCTATATTTTCAGGAAATCGTTCATCGTAAGAATGCCTGATTTCTGCTGAGTACTAATCCACTCGGCTACCAGTACTGCCCCCAAGGCAAAGCTCTCTCGGGTGTGCGCTGTATGCTTAATTTCAATGGTATCCATGTCTGACTGATACTGTACTACATGCGTGCCGGGCACGTCGGGTTCTCGTTTGGCGCGTATGGGAAGTTGGGATTCGGTTTTTTCCTGCTTTTCATCATCCAGATACCAACCATTTAATGGTAAATGTTCCAGCATGCCTTCTGCAATCGTAATGGCCGTTCCGCTAGGAGCATCTTTTTTTTCAGTATGGTGAGTTTCTTCTACGCTGGCCTGGTATTGGGGATACTGGCCAATCATTTTAGCCAGATACTTATTTAGCCGGAAGAACAAGTTAACGCCAATACTAAAGTTGGAGGCATAGAAAAAGGTACCGCCTTTTTCTTTACAATAGTTTTCTATCTCTGCTTTGTGGTTTAACCAGCCAGTGGTACCCGATATAATAGGAATAGAACGATCCAGGCAGTGGCGAATATTTTGCACCGCCGCATCGGGCTGACTGAATTCAATAGCCACATCGGCAGAATTCTGGTTCAGTGCATCCCAGGCCTGGGGGTTATCCTGATCAATACGTTCTATAATTTGATGGTCTCGAGAGAGAGCAATTTGCTCAATGGTTTTTCCCATTTTTCCGTAGCCAATGAGAATAATGCGCATGAGTTAAGGTAAGTTTATAGTAAATGAAAATCCGTACGTTGGTAGGGTAGGAGTGAGATGATCGGTGTAGGCTAAGGATGACCCCGCCATCGGTTTAAGATCAAAGCTTAATTCCGGATTAATGTCAAACTCAATTAAATGAGCATCCACAATGGCATCCATAATATTAAGGGCATACAGCCCGGCCGTCAGAATCACCATAAAGTCCCGATCTCTTCGGGCACCATCTACAGCTATGGAAAGATTATTACTTGTGTAACGAGAACTACCAGCATAACCATCCAAAGGGCTTTCCTCTCCGTTAGCCAGAGCCGTTTCCGCCCGGAGAAAGAGATTATAAAGATCATCATTATAGATAATCAAATACCCCAATGTGGCAAACCCACCATAGATAATGGGAATTTTCCAGGGCTTACCGTTATAGGCTTGCCCAAGTCCGGGTAACACTGCTGAAAATAGTGCTGCCTTGCGGGGTGAGTGCCCAGCAGCCATTGATTTAATAACAACCGTGTCGGGGCGATTTACTCCGGGTTGGTTGGGTCCAATGGTTGCACCATTATCTAATTGCAAGGTGTCTTCTACTACTACTGTAGTATCAGGTGCTGCTTCGCCTTCTTCCTGGGCAAGGAGGGGGCCAATTCCCAGCAGGAGCGCTGCTATGGTCATCCATCCTTTCACTCGCATCATGTTTGAATTAGTTCGAGAATTCGGTTTAAATCTTCGGTAGACAGATAAGGTATTTTGATTTCTCCCTTCTCTTTTCCGGTGCTTTTGATGTGCACCTTGGTGCCAAAATGAGAAGAAAGCTGTGATTGTATAGACTGAATTTCAGGAGATACTTGGTTAGAGGCCGGAGTTGGCTTGGGTTTTTTGGGAGCAGACAGGTCGCGGACCATGGCTTCTACCTTGCGTACCGATAAATCTTCCTGCACAATCCGCTGAAAAATATGTAATTGATGCTCTACAGTATCTACATTGATCAGTGCTCGGGCATGCCCCATAGACATGCGGTTATCGCGCAGTGCTGCCTGAATATCAGGGGGGAGCTTTAGCAGACGAAGGTAATTATTAACCGTAGAGCGGTTTTTACCAACCCGGTCACCCAGTTGTTCTTGTCGCAGGTCGCACTCCGAAATAAGTCGCTGATAACTCAGGGCAATTTCTATGGCATTCAGGTTTTCGCGCTGAATGTTCTCAATCAGGGCCATTTCCAGCATTTGCTGGTCGTTGGCCTTCCGCACATAGGCCGGAATATTAAGAAGACCGGCTAATTTAGAGGCCTGTACCCGCCGTTCACCGGAGATAATCTGGTATCTATCCTGGCCAATGGCACGTACTGTTATGGGCTGGATAATACCTTGAACAGCAATAGAGTCGGATAACTCCTGTAAAGCCTCCTGGTCAAAATGGGTACGGGGCTGGAATGGGTTGACTTCAATGCTATCGATGGGAATCTCATTGATAGAGCTAAATTCCCGAACGGATTCTTCCGCCTGCTGCGGATCTCTTGAAGAGTCTTCCAGCAGCGCTCCTAAGCCTCTTCCCAAGGCGTTTTTTCTTCGAGTAGATCTTCCAGACGTTTTATTAACACTCATTCAAATTAGTCTTTAATTACTATGTTCAACGAGGAATGTGGGCGGTAGGTATCCGGCCATGCCTCAACTTCCATAGATTAGCGGGCCAGCTGCCCATTTCTTTCCAATAATTCTTTAGCCAGATTTAAATAACTGATTGCCCCCTTACTGTCAGCATCATGAATGATGGCCGGTAACCCAAAACTGGGAGATTCGCTCAGCTTAATATTTCGGGGAATCAGCGTAGTAAACACCATATGCTGAAAATGAGCGTTCACTTCTTCTACTACCTGATTAGAAAGGCGCAAGCGGGAGTCATACATGGTTAGCAGAATACCTTCAATCTCCAAACCAGTATTTAGCCTGGACTGAATAATCTGGATGGTATTAAGCAACTTACCGAGCCCTTCCAACGCATAATACTCACACTGCACCGGAATCAGTACTGAATTGGCTGCCGTAAGGGCATTAATGGTAATCAAACCCAGTGAAGGCGAGCAATCTAGAATAATAAATTCGTACTCGTCGCGTACAGGAGCCAGTGCTTTGCGCATTTTGCCTTCCCGGTTCTCCAGGCTAACCATTTCTACCTCAGCTCCCACCAGATCAATATGAGAGGGAAGCAGGTGGAGATATTCCAGTTCGGTAGGAACGATAGCCTCTCGAATATCGGCTTCGTCCACCATACATTCGTAAATACTGTCGTTTACTTCTTTGGGGTTAAATCCCAAACCTGACGTTGAATTTGCTTGAGGGTCGGCATCTACGACTAACGTTTTGTGCTCCAGGGCTGCTAAACTAGCCGCCAGATTGATTGCGCTGGTCGTTTTGCCCACTCCTCCCTTTTGATTTGCTATGGCAATAGTTTTCCCCATGGATCAATTGTTAGTTGTTTAGGCCGAGGGTGCGTAAATATTTCGACAAAAATATTGTAAATTTGTACTATTGCTTGGAAAACCAAGCTGAAAGCGTGCGTAAGCACCGATGTTATTTAAGGCTAAAATCGAACTGCACAAATATAAAAAGTTTAGGCGCACATTTGTTACCGTGCCTCAATAAGCCTGATAAAAAAATGCTAACCTACTGAAAATCAATGTAAAATTACAGTAGTACTTCATTCATGCACATTCTTAAAGTTCAAGACGGTTATTCGGAGCGAGAGTTTTTTCGGTTTCCGGATCGGTTGTATCAAAGCAATGAGTATTGGATACGACCCGTAGAGCAGGAAATAAGACGGATTTTTCAACCTGAAGAGAACACATTTCTTCAGCATGGTGATATGAGTCGGTGGATTCTTCAAAATTACCGGGGAGCCACCATTGGCCGAATCGCTGCCTTTGTAGATCGGGGAGAGGGTGATACGCCAGGCTGCCCCAAGGGGAGTTTAGGTTTTTTTGAGTGCATTGATCACCAACAGGCCGCTACCCGGTTGCTAGAGGAAGGCATGCTTTGGCTACAAAACCAACAGGTATCGGTGTTGAGTGCTCCCACCAACCCTACCAGTTTGTTTCTCAAATCAGGCCTGCTAACGCACGGGTTTGATCACTCTCCAGTGTATGGCTCTAACTACCACCCTGCCTATTATCAGGGACTGTTTGAGTCGTTTGGGTTTCAAAAACATTTCCGGCAGCAAACATACCGGCGGGCTCTCAGTGCTTTAGCGCTTCCAGCATCTATGCAACAAAAGGCAAAAGCTGTTCTGGAGGATGCGGAGTATAAAATCCTCCCTTTTTGTAAAGAAAAACTGGATCAGATGGTGCATGACATTGCTTTGATATACAAAGAGGCGTGGCAGCAACATCCATCTTATCATGTGCTTTCTGATGGACAGATTCGGACCGAACTGGAAGAATTACTTCCCTGGATTGACGAAAATATTTTTGTAATAGCCTATTACCAAGATCGGCCCATTGGGTTCTTTTTTAATTTGCCCGATATCAATCAGGCTCGTAAACAGGTAGGAGATGGGCTTTTCCGTAAAATACGGGAGGCTTATTTTCGTAAGAGCAAACATAAGAACTTGCTCAGTGTTCTATTGGGCGTTGTGCCGGCTTTTCAGAAAAAAGGAGTAGGTTCGGCCTTAATAGAGTCAGTATTAAGCTTCTTACAGGTGCATAACGATGTGTACGATATGATTGAAACCAGTCGGGTAAGTGATGATAACACGGCTATGCAATACTTATTGAAGCAGTTAGACGGTAAATCTCACCACCATTACTGGGTATACCGAAAACAACTTCCGGTATGTCCCGTAGAACCGGTCATATCAGAAAATGGCCAAGCCGTTTTAAAATAAAATTTCAACTATTTACATTTTCACTTTTTCATTATGAGTTTACTCGTTGTAGGTTCCGTAGCTTTTGATGCTATCGAGACCCCTTTTGGTAAGACCGATAAAATCATCGGTGGTTCAGGTACGTATATCTCTCTGGCTGCCTCATACTTCACAAAGTCAGTTAACCTAGTAGGGGTGGTAGGAGAAGACTTTTTACAATCTGATATTGAGTCTTTTCAGAAACATGGCATCAATACCGAAGGGCTACAAATAAAAGAAGGCGAAAAGTCTTTTTTCTGGTCGGGGCGTTATCATAACGATTTGAATAGCCGCGATACACTAGTGACAGAATTGAACGTTCTGGGCGACTTTGATCCTATTATTCCTGATTCATACCAAGGGTGTGAGTACCTGATGCTGGGTAATTTAACCCCTGACGTGCAACAAACTGTATTAAACCGTCTGCAGAAGCGGCCTAAGTTGGTAATGCTGGATACCATGAATTTCTGGATGGAAGAACCTTTTATTGGAGGGTTACGCGAAGTGCTGAAACAGGTAGACATCTTATCCATTAACGACGAAGAGGCCAGAATGCTCTCGGGAGAATACTCTCTGGTGAAAGCAGCGCGGGCTATCCGAGAAATGGGGCCTACGTATTTGATTATCAAAAAAGGAGAACATGGTGCCCTACTTTTTAGCGATGAGCAGATCTTTTTCGCTCCGGCGCTTCCATTAGAAGACGTATTTGATCCAACAGGGGCCGGAGATACGTTTGCCGGAGGTTTTATCGGTCATTTGGCCCAAAGTCAGGATATTTCTTTTGATAACATGAAGCGGGCGGTGATTTACGGCTCAGCAATGGCTTCCTTTTGCGTAGAAAAATTTGGTCCCGAACGTTTGGTGGGGCTACCTGCCGATGCACTGGAAGAACGCGTGCAGGAGTTTGTAGATCTGGTGCAATTTGAGATTGATTATGCTTGAAATAAGCATTAATGCTCAGAATGGCAGGATCATTTACCTGTTTTAATTCTTTTTTTGAGTTTTCTGGAAATAATACCTAGCTTCAGCAGGTCTTAGCGTTTTTATCTTTTTAGCGGCAACGCATTTAACAATTTTTTCGTGATGTTAGAAACATGGCCTTTTCCGGTTCATCGGAAGGCCATTTATTCAACATATTGATCTAACCTGTTTATGAAAGATACCGTTACCGAATATTTTTCGGAATCCACCCTTCCGCTGGTCGCCTCCCGTTACGAAGCCGTACGTCAGCAAAGTGTAGCACTTTGTCAACCTTTAAAACCGGAAGACTATGTGGTGCAACCAGTTGTTGATGTAAGTCCGCCCAAATGGCATTTGGCGCATATCACCTGGTTTTTTGAGCAGTTTATCTTAATTCCCCATTTTCCAAAATACCGGGTATTCAACGATCAATTTAACTTTCTTTTTAATAGCTATTACGAAAGCAAAGGAGACCGGATGGTGCGGACCGACCGAGGAAATATGAGTAGGCCCACTACCGATGAAGTGCTGCAATACCGGGCATATGTAGATGAGCATATGCGAGAATTATGGAACGTACTTGACGAAGGAGCTCATGAGGCTGTAGCTGATTTGGTAGAACTAGGGTTGCACCACGAGCAGCAACATCAGGAGCTGCTGGTAACCGATTTAAAGTATATTCTAGGGCATAACCCCCTTTTTCCGGCCTACGCCAAATCCGGTTCGTCAGTATCGGGAGTTGCTACCGAGCGGGAGGAGTATGTGTTTGTTCCGGGTGGTAATTATTCTATTGGCTTTCAGGGAAAAGGATTTCATTTTGATAATGAAGACGGGTATCATCAGGTATATCTGGCCGATTACCGGTTGCTTAATCGTTTAGTGACTAATGGTGAGTTTCTGGCATTCATTGAGGATGGTGGATACCTGAATGCTGATTTATGGCTATCTGATGGCTGGGCCTGGTTACAGACAGAGCATATTACGGCACCGCATTACTGGCATAAGCAGGATGGGGTTTGGTATCACTATACACTTCATGGTTTGCAAAAGCTTGATCTTTCTCAGCCAGTAACCCATGTGAGCTATTACGAAGCGGAAGCGTATGCCCGTTGGAAAGGCAAACGTCTGCCTACTGAAGCTGAATGGGAAGTGGCCTGCCGCAAAGCAGGGTATGAGCACGACTTTCATGTCTTATCACCGGCCAATCTGGTAGAGTCTGGTAATTATCATCCACGGGCCTTACAGGCAGCCGGAACTGCCTCGGTGCCAGCGCAAATGGTAGGAGATGTGTGGGAGTGGACTCAGAGTGCTTATCTGCCTTATCCTTTTTATCAACGGGTAAAAGGGGCTTTAGGCGAATATAATGGCAAATTTATGATCAATCAGATGGTGCTAAGGGGCGGGTCTTGCGCTACTCCGGAGAGCCATATGCGAATTACTTACCGAAACTTTTTTCAACCTGACAAACGCTGGCAATTTACGGGCTTCCGGCTTGCCGAATATATCTAGATGGCTCAACGTACTAATCGAGAAGAAAAAACTACCGCTATCTTGAACGGAAGCGGACTACAAGTAACGGTGACACAAAAATCCAATAACCCAGAGTTTGCTGCTGATGTGTATGCCGGACTAACCGCCAAAGAAAAATATCTGCCTTCCAAATACCTTTACAATAAACAAGGTGATGCGATTTTCCAGCAGATTATGGCTATGGAAGAGTATTATCCAACCCGGGCGGAATACGAAATTTTTGAAACTCACGGCCAGCGTATGCTGGACTACTTTGCAGAAGGAGAAATTCCTTTTCGGCTGATAGAGTTCGGCGCCGGGGACGGTACCAAAACTAAAGTATTACTTCGGCAGTTTCTTCGGAAAAATGCCCAGTTTAGCTACCTCCCTATTGATATTTCGGCCAATATTGTTGAAAAACTGACCGCTGATTTAAAGGAAAATATGCCTGACCTTACCGTGAAAGGTATCTGTGACGATTATTTCCGGGCTATTGAGCAGCTTCGCCAGCCATCTAATGGACAGCGGGTGCGTAATGTAGTATTATTCCTGGGCGCAAATATTGGCAATTTCTCTCATAGCGAAAGTATTGAGTTTTTAAAAGAAATTGCAGTACACCTTTCCCCTGGCGATTTGCTGATGACGGGTTTTGATTTGAAAAAGGATCCCCAGCGTATTTTAGACGCATACTTTGATAAGCAGGGGATTACCCGAAACTTTAAGCACAATTTGCTATTGCGCATTAATGAGGAATTAGGCGCAAATTTTAACATTGATGCCTTCCAGTATTTTCCAATTTACGACCCTATGGAAGGAAGCATTCGTAGTTATTTGGTCAGCACTAAAGAGCAGCAGGTATCGATAAACGCTATTGACGAAGTTATTCATTTTGACGCGTGGGAAGCCATTTATATGGAACGTTCCCAGAAATACAGTTTATCTGATATTGAAAACCTGGCTCAAAAATCAGGATTTGAAATTGCCGATAACTTTTTTGATCAGCAGCGGCTTTTTACCGATTCGCTTTGGCGGTTAAAATAGAGGTTGGCTGTTACGGTAGGCAAAAAATAAGACATCTCTTCTGTATCCTACCACTTGCCTGCTATATTTGCAAGAAAAAAGAGCATGCTACGACGTCCTCGCCGAAATCGTAAATCTCCGGTAATCCGGGATTTAGTAGAAGAAACCCAACTTTCTACTCAACACCTGATTCTTCCGGTGTTTGTAATAGAAGGCGAAAATAAGCAGGAAGAAATACCTTCTATGCCCGGCATTTCACGGTATAGTCTGGATTTATTGCTTGAAGAGATAGCTGTCTGTCGGGAACTGGGAATTCGCACTTTTGCCCCTTTTCCTGCCCTGAGCGATGCCCATAAAGATCCATTTGCAAAAGAAGGGCATAACCCCGAAGGGCTGTTTCCCCGAACTATTCGGAAAATTAAAGAGCAATTTCCCGATGTAGTTCTAATGACCGATATTGCTATGGACCCCTACAGTTCTGATGGGCACGACGGTTTGGTGCGAGACGGGGAAATTCTGAATGATGAAACCTTAGAGATTCTGGGAAAAATGGCGCTTGCACAGGCCGAAGCAGGCACTGATATACTCGGCCCTTCAGATATGATGGACGGTCGGGTAGGGTATCTGCGAAACTTGCTGGACGAACACGGTCATCAGAATGTATCTATTATGGCGTATACCGCCAAGTATGCCTCTGCGTTTTACGGCCCTTTCCGGGATGCTTTAGAATCTGCTCCCAAATCTGGTGACAAGAAAACTTATCAGATGAATCCGGCTAACCGCCTGGAAGCATTAATGGAAGCGGAATTAGATTATGCAGAAGGAGCAGATATGATGATGGTAAAACCCGCGCTGGCTTATCTGGATATTATCCGGGCACTGAAAGATAATTTTCCTATTCCGGTGGCTGCTTATCATGTGAGCGGAGAGTTTGCCATGATTAAGGCTGCCGCGGCAAATGGTTGGATTGATGGGGAAAAAGCCATGCTCGAAGTGTTAACCTCCATTCGGCGGGCCGGTGCCGACATTATCCTTACCTATTTTGCTAAAGACTATGCGCAGTGGCTGGCGCATTGATCCTTATAATAATTTTCATCTAGCTTTTCATATTTCTATTGATAGGTTAACTATCTATCTATATTATCGTTTAATCGTAATATTCTTAATACCGTGGAACAAACCTTAACGACTGTACAGACTGCCAAAGACTTAGGATTACTGGAAGAAGAATTCCAACAAATTCAGAAGATATTAGGACGAGTGCCTAATTTTACTGAGCTGTGTATCTTCTCAGTAATGTGGTCTGAGCATTGTTCCTACAAAAACTCTATTGCCTGGCTAAAAAAACTGCCTAAAAGCTCAGACCGGATGCTGGCCGAAGCCGGAGAGGAAAATGCTGGGTTGGTGGATATTGGCGACGGTCTGGCCTGTAGTTTTAAGATAGAATCTCATAATCACCCTTCAGCTATAGAACCTTATCAGGGAGCGGCAACCGGCGTGGGAGGAATCAACCGGGATATCTTCACGATGGGGGCTCGGCCTATTGCTCAACTCAACTCATTACGATTTGGTGATATCAATAACGAGCGAACGCAATGGCTGATGCGAGGCGTAGTGAAAGGTATTGGTAATTACGGAAATGCTTTTGGCATTCCTACAGTTGGTGGCGAGCTGTTCTTTGACCCTTGTTATCAGGTTAATCCGCTGGTAAATGCTTTTTCTGCCGGAATTGTAGAAACAGATAAGGTAGCGAGCGCCATTGCTTACGGAGTGGATAACCCGGTATTTATTGTAGGTTCCGCTACTGGAAAAGACGGTATTCATGGAGCAGCTTTCGCCTCTAAAGATATCAGCGAAGATTCCATTAAAGATCTTCCGGCAGTACAGGTAGGTGATCCTTTCCAGGAAAAACTCTTGTTAGAAGCAACCCTAGAGGTTATCGCCTCTGGTCATGTAGTGGGTATTCAGGATATGGGCGCGGCTGGCATCATCTGCTCTACCTCTGAAATGAGCGCCAAAGGTGAGCACGGTATGGACATCTGGCTGGATAAAGTGCCACTCCGCCAGAACGATATGTTAGCCTGGGAAATTCTACTTTCTGAGTCGCAGGAGCGTATGCTGATTGTGGTTGAGCAAGGGAGTGAAGAGGAAGTGAAGAAAATCTTTAAAAAATGGGATTTGCAATGTGAGCAAATCGGGGTAGTCACAGATTCTAAACGGCTCGTATTCCATCAGCATGGAGAAGTGGTAGCAGACGTTCCGGCAGATGATTTAGTCTTAGGTGGCGGGGCTCCAGTGTATCACCGTGAGTATCGTGAGCCTGCTTATTATCAAGAGTACAAAAAGTTTCGTATAGAAGATGTGCCGGAGCCTGACGATTATGCAGAAGTTGCCAAGTTCTTATTGGGGCATCCTAATATTGCATCACGGCAATGGGTAGCTGAACAGTATGACTCAATGATTGGTACGGGCACTACTACCACCAATGTACCGGCTGATGCTGCGGTGGTACGTATCAAGGGGACCAATAAGGCCATTGCGGTGACCGTAGATTGTAATGCACGTTACGTTCATGCGGATCCTGAAGAAGGGTGCGCTATTGCAGTAGCAGAAGCTGCCCGGAATATTGTATGTGCCGGAGGAGAGCCTGTGGCCATCACTAATTGCCTGAATTTTGGTAACCCGTATGATCCGGAGGTGTATTGGCAGTTTGTTGGCGCAATACAAGGAATGAAGAAAGCCTGCGAGAAATTCAGCACTCCGGTAACCGGAGGTAATGTGAGTTTCTATAATCAATCTAGTGATGGTGGAGCAGTTTTCCCAACACCGACTATTGGTATGTTAGGCTTATTAGAGCATTTTGAGAATAAAATGACGCTGGCCTTTCAAAATGAGGGAGATCTACTGTATCTGATTGGAGAATCAGTAAATGATATTAGCAGTTCGGAATACCTGTATAGCTATCATAAGATTAGTAGTTCGCCCGTTCCTTATTTTAACCTTGAAAAAGAATATGCTTTACAGCAGATCGTTAAAGATTTGATCAGTAAAAAGATGGTCGCTTCTGTACATGATGTATCAGATGGCGGTTTGTTTATTGCACTTGCTGAATCTGCTATGGCCGGAAACCTCGGTTTCTCTATTAAAACAGACGATTCTATCAGAAAGGATGCTTTTTTGTTTGGCGAGGGACAGAGTAGAGTGTTGGTTAGTGTATCGCCTTCAGAGAAAGAGGCATTTGAGCAGGCTATGCATCAGGCTAGTGTCAAGCATCTATCGTTAGGCATAGTGGAGCCAATGAATTTTGTTGTAGATAGTCATGTTCTAATCTCTAATAAAGATGCAAGCTCGGTTTATAACATGACTTTGGAGCATTTTTTGAATAAATAGCGGAAAAAGTACATTATTGTACTCCATAAAGTTGATACTATTTTTATAAGCAGTCTCTAGCTCTAAGAGAGTAATTGTCAATAAAATACAATTTTCAGTGATAATAATTATTTTTTATCACTAAATCTTTTTAAAATTTCAAAATAGTTTCTATTTTTGTTCAAATAAAAATTTGAAAAGTTATATAAATTATAACTAATGTATCAAAAACAGCGAAAAACAAGAAAGTTACTTCACTCAGGTGTTATGTTGACCATAATTTTAGGCACATTATTCTCGTGTGTTTCTAAGAAGAATTTAGTATATCTACAGGATGATAGCTTTTCGTCAGATTATCCTACGCAGATAAAAAACAGAAGACCTGACTATAGAATACAACCGAACGATGTACTTCATGTCACTATTCAGAATCCTGATAATGAGACATCTGCTTTTTTTAATTACGGCAACCAGGATACCGGGCAGGGGTATGGAAGTGAATCAGTACTGTACCTGATGGGATTTAATGTGGATAAAGACGGGTTTATTAGTATTCCGCTAATTGGTAAGGTTAAGGTTCAAAACCTGACAATTGAAGAGTGTCAGCAAATAATTCAGCAGGAAGCTAATAAATACATACTTAATTCGTCAGTTGCTGTAAAGCTAGTGAGTTTCAAGATCTCTGTTTTAGGAGAAGTAAATAATCCAGGATATTATTATATTTATAATGGGCAAGCCTCAGTATTAGAGGGATTAAGTAAAGCAGGAGATCTAAACCAGTTTGCAAACAGGAATAACATTAAGCTCATCAGGCAAACTGATGATGGAGTAGAAGTTACTTTATTGGACTTATCCAGTTCTGATCTAATGAAATCAAAGTACTACTATCTGTTACCAAATGATGTAATTTACGTAGAACCTTCAGAAGCCCAGGTACGAAGAACCAATACCCAACCTTTAGGAGTATTTTTTGGCGGGTTAGGGGCATTGATATCAGTAGTAAACCTGATTATATCAATTAACAATAGTAAATAATAATTATTTGGAAAGTTTTTTTCAAGATTTAGCCATTCATAATTCGTGATAAACGATGGACAAAGCAAAAAATATAAATAACCAAAATCA
Organism: Roseihalotalea indica; assembly: GCF_022458895.1. The sequence continues at coordinate 42,862 of NZ_JAINFL010000007.1, forward strand.
GACGATTGACATTTTTGCACTTTTAGGCAAGATGGTGCGCCGCTGGTATTTCTTTGCTATCAGTTTGGCTATTACAATCTCTATTGCTCTAATTTATGTAATGTTCGCTGAGCAAAAATATGAGGTTGGATCTACCATTTATCTTAAAAGCAAAGATAGTGGATCAGAAGAAACAACCGACCTATTGAACAACAGCCCTAAGGATGGCCCTTCTGGTATTGCGTTAACTAATGAAATAGGAAAACTTAGTTCATATTCATTGATTAAATCAGCATTAGAGCGGTTAGACTTTGGTATCACTTACTATAATGTAGAAAGCTTCTGGCCAGGTTTCATGCGAGAGGATTGGTTGAACGAAACATATTCATCATTTCCTTATGAAATAAAAATTGATTCAAGCCAGTTGCAACTTGTAAATGTTCCAATTTTTATAGAAGCGATATCGGAGACAGAGTACAAGGTTACTGCTAAGAATGATGAGGTTAACGCCGTTGCCTTTGCTGACAATGGTGGCCGTAAGGTTTTTGACTATGACTTTGAAGGAGTTGGGGAGTTTGGAAAGCCTTTCGCCAGTGATATAATCAATATTACAGTAGATAAAAAAGGGGGGAATGAGAGCCCCGATCTGGACTATGCTTTTAAAGTGACTAGACTTGAGGATCTGGCAATGCAGTACCAGGGAAAACTTAATATTCAGCCATTTGATGAAATGGATGCGGAAAACCGTATGCTTAAGTTATCCATTAAGAGTAGCATTGATGGCAAAGGAATGCAATTCCTTAATTCAGTAATTGATGTTTATGCAGCAGAAGGATTGTCTAAGAAAAATAACCGGGGCTCAAATTCGGTAGAGTTTTTGGATAAAGAGATAGCTCGAGTTACTGATTCTTTAAAACAAGCTGAGCTTGCTTTGGAAACTTTTAAGGCAAGTAGTGGAATACTGAATATGGATGCTGCTATAGGAACTTCAGTAGAAGGTTTGAATGCACTACAAAATAATAAAGCAGAAGCAGAACAAAAGATAGAGTATTACAAAAGTACCTTGGCCTATTTAGAGAGCAATGATGATTATAATAAAATAATTGCACCTTCTTCTGCTGGTATTAATGAAGACCCTCTATTTAATAAACTTATAGAGAATTATATTAATCTGGTCACTAGATTAAACAATGCTGGATTTAATGCTCAGCCTAATAACCCCCTGTATATCCGTATTAAGCAGGAGGTGGAAAATACCAGGAGTGCTATCCGAGAGCAATTAAAGAGCGCCTTAGCCTCTCAACAGCGCAATCTTGTAAGCATTAATCAACGTATCGGCAATATCCGTTACAGCATGAATCAGCTGCCTCAGGATGAACGCAAACTACAGATTCTTCAGCGCCGTCAGGAGAAATTTGCCCAAGAGCAAGACTTCTTGGTACAAAAGAGAGCCAACGCTGAGTTATCCTTGGCTACTAACACTGATAACGTAGAGGTCATTGATGCGCCCAAGAAAACGGGGTATCGTCCAGTGGAACCTAACCCTACGCTGGCGTTCTCCATTGCTTTTGTGATCGGCCTTATTATTCCTTTTTCGCTGGTGCTAATAAAGGATTTATCAAATAATAATATCACTGATAAAGATGAACTGGAAAAGCAAGTAAAAGTACCTTTATTAGGTATGATTGCTAACGGACCTAAAGAAGCCAAGTTGGTTGCTCGCACTCTTCCTAATTCAGCTATTGCTGAGTCATTTAAATTTGCTCGCATCAATTTGCAATATTTTCACCAGGAGAATAATGAACAAGTGATTGGGGTTACTTCATCTATCAGTGGGGAAGGTAAAACGTTCTGTTCAGCAAACTTAAGTACTGCCTTTGCCGAATCAGGCAAACGGACATTACTAATAGGAGGAGACTTACGAAAGCCACGTATTCAGGATTTCTTTGATCTTTCAGGCCCGGGGTTATCGGATTACCTTAGCGGGTCGGTTTCTATCGATGATATAGTCCAGCCTACAGAATTCCGTAAGCTTGATGTAATTGCCCCCGGTATTCCTCAGGAAGACCCCATCAACTTATTTGAGTCTGCCCGAATGGAAGAGCTAATCCGCTGTTTGCGCGACCGATATGACTATGTAATCATAGAAACTCCGCCTATCGGTTATGTTGCTGACTATTTTGTTATGCTCAAACATTTTGATATTAGTTTGTTTGTTGTTCGGTACAATTATACTAACAAGAATATTCTGGGTGGAATTAATGACCTTTACGCCAAGAATAAGATAAAGAACCTTTATCTGTTATTTAACGATGTGAAGTTCTCCGCTGAATATGGTTATGGTTATCTCTCAAACAGTGACGGATATTATACACAACAATCCAAAAAGCGGTTGACTGGAAAACCTAACAAAACGAAAAACCCCTTTTCTTGATTAAATCAGGCACCGATTTTTCGATGCATTGTTGCTCATTGTATGCTGAATTATTCGTGAATCTCAGGTTCGGCCTCCCATCATCAAAGTGAAGTTACTTAAAAATTAAGAACGGCCTTTTTTCCTAATATGGTTCTGATTATTTGAATCAAGGGTATATTAAAATTAAAATATAATAGGATTTTTCTATGAAAAAATTAGATCTTACTATTGGTATTGTAAACTATAATACTAGTGAGCTATTAAAAAGTTGTATTCTAAGTATTATAGAGAAAACGAAAGGAGTATCTTATCGTGTAGTTGTAGTAGACAATGCATCTAAAGATAATTCTGTAACTATGTTAAAGACAGAGTTTCCAGAAGTAGAAGTCATCGAAAATAAGAAAAATGTAGGATTTCCCTCCGCAGTAAATCAAGCTATTGCCATTTCCGATAGCCGTTACTTTTTATTATTTAATTCAGATGCCCAACCCCTTAATGATGCCTTTTCTACAATTGTAGATTTTATGGACAGTCATCCAGAAGTAGGGATTTGCACTCCTCAATTGTATTACCCAAATGGTGCGCCTCAAGTATCTCATTATCCTTTTCGGTACCCTAATGAACGCTCAAAATGGGAAATTGCTCCAAGAATGAAAACACTCAAAGCATTGGTTGTTAAAGAACGAGAGCTATCTATAGAAAAAGATAAGGGTGTTGCTAAAAAAGTGGCCAGTAACCCTCAGCCCGTTCAGCGTCCCCGAGGTGTCTGTTTTATGATTAAACAAGAGTGTATTAAGGACATTGGCCCTATGGATGGTAACTTCTTTATTTATTCTGATGAAGTAGATTTTGCGTGGCGTGCCCGAAATGCGGGTTGGAAGCGATATATTGTGCCCGCGGCTAAAGTAAAACATGAGCAAGGTGGAAGCACTAGAAAAATGGCTTCTCTAATGGATATGATTCATGTGCAGAGCGATTATTATTATTTTTATAAACATTTTGGAATAATAGGATGGTCAAAAGTGCGGTTAAGCTATCTGGCAGGGGCTTTGCTTGCATTGTTATTAGGTGTTTTATCTAAATCTGCTAAATCATTGTCGGAGGATCAGCAACCTCAAAAACATTTTGCGGACTTTAAAGCTTTGATGACTTTATTTTTGCTGGTGAAAAAAATAATGCCGCCAGACGCCCGGTAACCATATTACAGTCAACTTATGAAAATTAGTGCTTTACAGTTTCTGATAAACTTAGGCGAAGAGTGCATTAATGATCCATTTAAGTACCTTCAGGCAGGACACAATGGTCCATATCATCATCCAGAAACACTTCTTCGGAATCAAGGGCATTGGATAGTAACACTAGGGCAGTTGTACAAATGGACTGGAGAAGAAAAATATAAGCTGCAACTAGAAAAATGGTCGCCAGTGCTGGTCTCTGGCAAAGTCAGACCCTACGGCTATAGCTTTCATCATCGCGATGTGCCAGGAAAAGATCGGTGTAATGGATTGGTTGGACAAGCATGGACCTTTGAAGCTTTAATTACGGCGGCAGAAATTTTAGGTGATGATAGGTATACTGATAGAGCAATAGAGGTATTTCAACAGCATGTGTTTAATGAACAATATGGTTTATGGAATATTGTTGAGATTGATGGCGCTATTCTTCCTATTGATAATGCTTTTAATCATCAACTTTGGTTTGCGGCAAGTATCTCACCTTTGAGACAAAAAAATAAAGCTGTTGCTAAGAAAATAGACATTTTCTTAGATAGCCTCTGGGAGAACCTTTCTCTTTTAGATTCTGGTCTAATTTATCATGAACTTGAAAGAGTGCTAGAAGATCCATACCAAAAAGAGAAGATTGAAAGCTCCTCTTTTAAAGTAAAACATCACTTTAAACAGGTACTGCAACAATTAGGGTTACTTGAAAAACCTCTCACTCCGGCTCAGAAAAAAGTGCTGCTTTGGGACAAAATGAAGTGCAAATCTATTGGTTATCAGGCATTTAATGTGTATGCATTTACAATGCTGAAACAAGCCTACCCCGAACACGAAATATGGAATCATCCAAAAACTCAAAAAATTGCTGACTATTTACTGTCTAGTGAATACAAAGAAGGAGTAGAGGGAAACAAATTCAGTTTTGCTTACAACCCTCCTGGTTTTGAAATACCATATGTCTTTTCTGAATTTTTAATGCATACAGGCATGGAAGATGTTATTGCTCAAAGTCAGTGTTGGCTACAAAGGCAAATTGATCTTACGTATGACTCAGAAGCAAAACTGTTTAATAAAACTACTGAAGACATTTATACTTTAACCGCAAGAGTTTATGAGCTGTCTCGTGCTCCTAAAGAATTTTTAGAAAAAATTTCACTTAATATAAACTAAATAAGTATTTGTGTAATTTTTTTTATATTTTTGTGTGATATTTAATTGATGCAATGATTTCAGTAATTGTCCCGGTATATAATGAACCAGTAGGGTTGAAAGAGACCATAGATTCTCTTCTTCGGCAAGTCGGAGGCATATCTCATGAAATTATTATTGCTGATAACGGATCAACAGATGAAACTATTACGGTAGCCAGTCAATTTGTGGAGAACTACCCAGATAAAGTAAAGTTGGTCATAGAGGATCAGAAGCAAGGATCGTATGCTGCCCGTAATAAGGGAATTGGGGTAGCTTCAGGCGAATACATCTGCTTTATAGACGCCGACATGACTGCACCTGATACGTACCTTCAAAAAATATTTTCCGCATTTCAGTCGCATGGAATAAGCTATATAGGGTGCCGGGTACATGTTTACAGTGATAAAAAAACCTTGGCAGCCAAGTATAATCAGTTGAATGGATTTAAAGTCCAGAGTGATCTGATCCATAATAATTTTGTTCCTACCTGCTGTCTGAGCATTAGAAAAGAGATTTTAGACCAGGTTGGTTTGTTTGATGAGCGGCTGGAGTCAGGTGGCGATTATGAATTTGGAAGGCGGGTTCACGAAGCAGGATTTAAACAGCTTTATCTGGACGATGTAGTGTTGAAACATCCGGCGCGCTGGAAGTATTCATCCTTAGTTAAGAAATCCAAACGAGTAGCTCGAGGTATTTGCCAGTTAGCTCATTATAATCCTGAACAGTACCGAAGCAGATATGAAAATTATTTTGGCTTAAGACGACATTATCCAAAAAATCCTTTACGGATAAAAAGGAAGGCCACAGCCGAGAATATTTCCTTATCATGGAGCGAAACCATTTTACTGGCCTTTTATCATATTCCTATCACGCTTCAGTCCACAGGGGAAGCAAAGCGATTTATGAAACAGTTAGAGATGCAGCCCAATTCAGAAGATTCTGATTTGGAACAAGAGTGTAATCCGTTAGTAAGCGTTAACATCACAACCTATAATCGAGCAAACTTACTAGAGCGATGTCTGGACTCAGTACTATCTCAAAAATACGAGAACTTAGAAGTTATTATCGTTGACGATTGCTCTCCAGACCACACCGCTGAAGTGGCTCAGCGATACTGTGAACTTGATAACAGAGTAAAATATATCCGTCATCAAGAAAACCGAGGTAATGCTTATGCCCGCAATACTGCCCTGGAAAACTGCCGTGGAACCTACGTGGCATTTATGGATGACGATGACGAGTGGATTGATAGGGATAAAATAAGTAAGCAAATAGCTATTTTCCAGCAGAGCAGTGATAAAAAACTGGGAATTGTTTGTAGTGGGGTAAAAGTGATTGACCAATATAATCAAGAGGTTATCAAAGCAGTTAGTCAGCCTTCCAACCTAACGACAGTTTTGCTGAAGGGGAATGGCATCATTCACAACTCAACTGTAATGACCAAACGAGCCATTATGAAACAAGTAGGCGGGTTTGATACCCAGATGCCCCGAGGTATTGATAGTGAATTCTTCCGTACAGTGGTCGTAAAATATGGTTATCATGTACATTTTATGCCTGATATTACTGCGGCATATCACGAGCATGGAGAAGCAAGAATGACTACTGATAAAAAGAATGCGATAAAAAAAACCTGGAAGGCGAATGTGCACGTAATCGGAAAGCATTTTGGTAGCTTCTTACGCCATCCGGATGCATTAGCATACCGAGTAGGAAGCCGGGTTAAAAAAATACTTTCTTACTGAAATCTGAAAACTAACTATGGTACATCTTAAGATAGGGAATTATACAAATAAAGGAGATGGTTTAATGCTCCACGCCATTATTGAGAGGTTGAGCGAGAAAACCGACCTGACATTGTTACCTAAAGTAGCCGAATATAAAAAAAGAGCTTCCCTAGGACTTTATCAGAGCTTTTGGTTTGAGAGTTTAAATAATCCGGTAAATCAGGTGGTTACTACGGCGTTTCCTTCTTTTTTAAGAAAAAAATACGGCTTAGTAGCAGAAGAAGATGTAACGGCTATACTAGATGCTTCTGGGTTTGCTTACGGAGATCAGTGGGGAGCTGCTAATGTGCAACAGGTCGCCAATGACGTGGTTCGGTGGAAGAAACAGGGTAAAAAAATAGTTTTATTACCTCAATCATTAGGTTCATTTGAAGATCCCAAAGTGAGGGAGCAATTTCAGAGAATATTAGACCATGCTGACCTGATATATGCTCGGGATCAATCGTCTTATCAATACGTAACAGGCATTAACGGACCTAGCGAGAAAATAAAGCAAGCTCCAGATTTCACTGGCGCACTGAAAGGAACAAAGAGTGACCTGTATACCCCAGGGCAGCGACAGGCTTGTATTATACCGAATCACCGTATGATTGATAGTACAGATGATCAGGTAGGACCGCGCTACCTACCCTTCCTTAAGGAATGCTTCGATAAGTTCACTGAACTTGATATGAATCCTTTCGTATTGGTACATGAGCGGGTTGATTATGCGGTAGCCGAGGAGTTAGAGAGGTTAGTAGGGCGAAAGATAGACATTGTATATGATGATGACCCTTTAGTATTACGAGGAGTCATTTCACAGTGCTATATAGTATTAAGCTCTCGGTTTCATGGTCTGATTAGCACGCTTTCTCAGGTTGTTCCCTGCTTAGGCACTCGTTGGGCCCATAAGTTTGAGCGGGTAATGGAAGAATACAAATGTAGTGATTACCTGGTTTCGCCGACGGATGCTCCTGAAATGGTAGGCAAAAAAATAGAAGAGTTAAACACTGAAGTCACTAGAAAGCAGGTAATGCAAAATATTAACGATACAGTAGAAGAACATAAAAGGCGAAATGAACAAATGTGGAGTGAGGTTGAAGCCTTACTAGGTCTTTCTTAGAAATTACTTAAAACAGAAAATATAATAATTACGATTAATGAGAATTAGCATACCTGAGCAAAAAATCAGCATTGATTACCTGCTAGTATATTTACTAGCTGCGATATCAGGTATGCCCTTTTTTAGTGGAGATATTCCCGTACTTGGAACATTCGGTTTAGCCTTTTTAGTGTTTCTGTTACGTAAAGAGGGTTTTCACCGAGGATACTTTTTTATCTTATTTGCATTCTTGGTGTTGGTCTGTCTGCATAGTCTCCGCTTTGATAATTTTCCGACAAATACTTATATAGGTCTATTTATTAAAATATCACTAGGGTACCTAGTTGTTGCGCTGACTAAAGAAAAGTTTACCTATTATTATGTAGACGTTATCTACTACCTATCCATCATTAGCTTCTTCATTTTTATCCCTATTTTTATTAGTCAAGAGTTTGGAAACCTCTTTAACTCGCTTGGGTTAAGTTCACCTTTCGGTGAAGGAGGTGAAAAATCTCTCATTGTATACCATTTGAACTTAGATCGGCCTGAAGGCATGTATCGTAATTGTGGAGCTTTCTGGGAGCCTGCTGCTCATGGCGGCTTTCTGCTGATTGCTTTAATGTTCAACCTCATCAATACTAATTCCCTAACCGATAAGAAGAGCCTAGTACTTATTATAACTCTGATTTCAACTCTATCAACCTCAGTATTTGTACTACTGGCATTTCTGGTTTTTAGCTATTTATTTTTTAATCAGAAACTAATTGTAAAAATTATTACTGTACCTATCGTAGTTATCGGGTTCATTTATGCCTTTACTAGCATTCCTTTCTTAGGAGAAAAAATAGAAAGAGAAGTTGAACAAGGTAATTTGAGTGAAGAAGTAAAAGAACGGGGGCATATTAGCCATACTAGACTTAGCAGTGGACTTGCCGACATTGAAGATTTAAAAGAAAACCCCTTGATTGGGAGGGGATTGTTTGAACTCACCTTTTATGATCCTACAGATGTAATGGCAAGGCACAATGGACTTACTAAACACTTCGCTCAATTTGGCATTATTGGAGCCTTGATTTACTTCGGAGCCATATTTCTATCATTTAAGAAGTTAATCAATTTTTCAAACATCAATCGATTCATGGCGTGGCCATTCATAATATTGATGTTAATGATGGGGATTGCAGAAGCCTATTTTGATAAACCTTTCTTCTGGGGACTGGTCTTTATTTATATAGTTATTAGTTCAAATAGCGTATTTGACGAAGACCAAGAGTACGCTGAAGAACATATAAGTGAAAAATACGCCTTTCATAGGCAATAAGTTATATGGAGCCTATTATTACTGTAAATATCTGTACTTATAATCGTTGTGATCTATTGCCAAAAGCAGTGGAATCTGTACTACAACAAACATATACTAATATTGAGCTCATTATTGTAGATGATTGCTCTTCAGATGAAACGCAGAGAGTAGCTAAAACTCTTCTTGATAAATCTCCTCATATACGATACTTAAGGCATGAGAAAAACAAAGGGTTAGCAGCAGCCCGTAATACTGCTATTTTTAATGGTACCGGTAAATACTTCTCTTTTATTGATGATGATGATGAGTGGGCACCTACTTTTTTAGAAGAAATGGTAAAAGTAGCAGAGCAGTATGATAAAGATTGGTGTTTTGTAAGTGGAACTCGCCGGAAGGGGAGGTTAGGAAAGATTGAAAATAAGTATTCTAACTTTGAAGGTAAGCTGCTAGATTACTGCAAAATTGGTCATGCGCCCCCTGTAGCCTCACAGTTTTATTATTTAGAAACCCTACAAAAGTATGGTGGTTATAACGAAAATGTAAAAACTGGAGTAGATCATGATCTATGGTTAACCTTAGCTTTTGCAGGTGTTAATATTAAATCAGTTGATAGATATTTGGCATTTCCAAATGCTGGGGTAGATCAGGCAAGAGAACGAATGACGACTCATTATGAGAAGCGAATTAATGGGCTGGAATCATCCTTAAAATTTTGGAAGCAAAGTATTTCAAATAATTTGGGCGAAGAATTTTATGAAAAGTTTTCAAATGCATATTTAGTTCGGGAGAAAAAAGAGTTCTTAAAGACTTATATAATGAATTTTGAGTTTGCTAAGGCAATCAAATTATATAAGGATCTTCACGAAGATTACTCAGCAAAAGAGTTTATCCGTACACTAATATTAGCCGTCCTTTATCAGTTAAAAATTCACTCAAACAAAGAAGTGACATCCCTTAAATCGCCTGAATTAGCAATATAATAGTGGTTATTTTTCTGAAATTCATTTGCGTATGAGTAGTAGTGTAAGTCATAACATTGCCAAAACAGTCGCTTTTATTAAAGAAAGCTATAGCAATTTATCTTTCCTTAGAGAGGATGCAAACAACATTTCAGAGTAGAACAGCAACTCTCCAAATACATTGTTGCCATTTTGCTCATCCTAGTCTGATCATAAAAGGTCAATATATAAAATAAATATAGCGCATAATTAAGCTTATTACATTATGAAGCAAGTAATTCAAAATTTAAATAAAGGGTTATTAAAAGTAGAAGAGGTGCCCGTGCCCGTTTGCAAATCTGGCGGAGTGCTTGTGCGGACGATCGCTTCGGCTGTGAGTGTTGGTACAGAGAAAATGAAGCTTAAAAATGCTGATATGAACTATCTGCAAATGGCGAAAGCAAAGCCTGAACAAGCCAAGCAGGTAATTAACACCGTCACTCAGTTGGGGCCTATGGCTACATACCGTAAGGTAATGAACAAACTAGACTCTATGACTCCTCTAGGCTATAGTATGGCAGGAGAGGTAGTTGAGGTTGGCAAAAATGTGAGTGAATTAAAAGTTGGAGATATAGTGGCGTGTGCAGGAGCTGGCTATGCCAATCATGCCGAAGTAAACTATGTGCCTAAAAACCTATGTGTGAAAGTTCCGGAAGGGGTAGACTTGAGGGAGGCTTCATTTGCAACCATTGCCTCTATCGCTATGCAAGGGTTTCGCCAGACAGAATCTCAGATTGGTGAAAACGTGGCGGTCATCGGTTTAGGGTTACTCGGGCAGATTCTGGTACAACTCATTACTGCCAATGGTTGTCGTGCGTTTGGATTTGATATCGACCCTCGTAAATGTGAGTTAGCAATTGAACAGGGAGCTTTCTTTGCAACGGTAGCGGATAAAGAAGATTTTGAGGAAGAAATTATGGCAATGACCAATGGGTATGGCTGTGATTCGGTCATCATTACTACAGCTACTCAAAGTAATAGCCCCATTGTTACTGCAGGTAAAATAGCGCGCGATAAGGCTAAAGTTGTAGATATTGGAATCACCAAAATGGATTTGCCTTGGGATCTTTATTATCATAAAGAAATTGACTTCCGTTTCTCTCGGTCATACGGTCCGGGGCGTTATGATCCCAGTTATGAAGAAGGGGGAAATGATTATCCCATAGGGTATGTTCGGTGGACCGAGCAGCGTAATATGGAGTCAATCTTGCAATTGCTTAGAGATAGAAAGATAGACTTCTCAAAAATTATCACGCATGAATTTTCATTTGAAAACGCAGACACGGCGTATAATGACATAAAAGAGGGGAAAGAAGATTACTTAGGTGTAGTTTTTACTTATAATAGCGAGGTTGATCTTTCGTTCAAAACGATTTCAACAGGCGAGCAAATAACTACCGGCGTTAAGGAAGTAGCCTTAGGAGCGATTGGAGCAGGGAATTATGCCAGCACCATGTTGTTCCCTTATTTAAAGCATAATCCTAGCGTTAGTTTGATAGGGCTAGCTACTGCTACTGGTATCAATGCCAAAGACAAAGCTGAAAAGAATGGCTTTCAATATGCCACTACAGATTATCAGTCTTTGTTAGGTGATAGTAAAGTAAATACAGTCTTAATCGCTACGCGACATAATCAACATGCTCACATGGTAGTAAGTGCGCTGCAGGCGGGCAAAAATGTGTATGTAGAAAAACCCCTTGCTATTAGTCGGGAAGAACTTGATGCTATCAGTGAAGCTTATCAAAATTCAGGAGCACAATTGATGGTAGGGTATAACAGAAGATTTGCACCTTCTATTAAATATACCAAAGCGCAAATGAATGCTCAGATTCCTTACTCTATCTATTATCAGGTAAACGCTGGGTTTATTCCTAAAGAAGACTGGTATCAGGCACCTGAACAAGGGGGAAGAATCATTGGAGAAGTTGGGCATTTTGTAGATACAGTACAATATCTGTTGTCAGCCAAACCAGTAACTGTGTTTGCCAGTGCAACTCAAACAGCGGATATGCCTGAGCAAGACAATACATTCGTTACCATTAAATTTGATAATGGATCTACCGCTGTCATAGCTTATTTAGCCGATGGTGATAAAAATTATCCTAAAGAGCAAATGACCATCACAGGGTATCGTACTAATATTGATTTTTCTAATTTTAAAGAAGTGAAGATTTACTCTAATGGGAAAAATAAGAGTAAGAAGTATATTTCTTTAGATAAAGGGCAAAGTGGTGAGATGAAAGCTTTTGTGGATGGAATGCGCGCAGGCAAGGCACCCGTAAGCTTTGAATCATTAAAGCTTACTACTCTTGTTACACTAGCTGCGATTGAAAGTTTACAAACAGGAAAGGTAATTACCATTGAGTAATAATTGGTACCAACACGCTATCAACCTTTTCCAATAAGTTAACTTCATTGCAAATTACTAACAGTATGGAACGTAAAATCTTCATAGTCATTCCGGTATTTAATAAAATTCAGTACACCGTTAAATGCTTGAAGTCATTAACAGAACAGACTTACAAAAACTATCAAATTATTGTTGTTGACGATGGTTCAAAAGATGGAACTACCCACATTATCAATACACAGTTTCCAGAAGCTACTGTATTGCAGGGGGATGGCAATCTTTGGTGGACGGGTGGTACAAATATGGGAGTGGAATATGCTCTAAAGCATGCTGTAGACAATGACTTTATCTTAACACTTAATAATGATCTGGAAGTAAAACCTGATTATCTCGAGCAGTTAGTAAAGGTGTCTGATCACAATAAGCCGTGTTTAGTAGGGTCAGTAGCAGTTGATAATCGTGATCCGGAGAAAATAGAATTCTTAGGTGAGCGACGTAATTTCTATACTGGTAAATCAGATCATGCCGTTCCATTACGCCCTTATTCTGAATTAGTGAAAGATTATGATTGCATTGTATCACATGTATTGCCGGGGCGTGGTACATTAATACCTTCCGAAGTGTTTCGGAAAATAGGTATTTATGACTTTGAACATTTCCCCCATTATGCTGCTGATCACGATTTTGCACGCAGGGCTTATAAAGCTGGGTACAAACTGGTTGTTGCTACCAAGGCAGTTGTAATTAGTGCCGTGGAAAACACTGGCTTAACTTATGTTCTGAACCCAACTTTTAAAGTATTTTTCTCTTCTTTCTTTACTATCAAGTCACCAGTAAATCTGAAGCTAATCTATTATTGGTCCATCAGACACAGTCCCTTAAAAATCGGGTATATGTTTGTCAGTTTAGGACGTATATGTTTTTCTTTTATAAGAGCTTTTACTCTTCATAGATTAAGATCAGTAACTACTCATTAATTAATCTGCAATAGGGGCTTATTTCAGCTTTACCAACTTTACTATAGTGCCATGTTAAATCAGATACGTCATTTCATGGACTATCATATACGATATAGTCCAATATATAAGAAGAAGTTAAAGGAGGTGCTAAGCCAAAAAGAAATGAGTAATGCTGAACAATTAGAGATTCAGAATCAAAAGTTTCTACAATTGTTCGATGTTGCTATTTCCAAGTCTACATTTTATCAAAAATTATATGCTGAATATGGCGTTGGTAAGCATGACATAAAATCTGTTGAAGATATTTCCAAGCTACCAGTAATTACTAAAAGTAAGATAAGAGACTGTATAGATGACATCTATATAGGGAACCCTCTTTTGAAAGCTAAGGGATATACTAGTGGTACTTCAGGAAGTCCTTTGGTAATTTATCGTTCTTATCAATCCATTGTTGAAGAGCAGGCCTCTATCTGGGCTTGGCGGAGTGGTTTTGGGTACCTCCCCGGATTAAAAACCGTTTCATTAAGAGGAGATTTGGGGCGTGATGAAATGATGAGACATGATAAAGTCGCAAATGTGCTGTATCTGTCAAGTTATAATATCAAAAAGGAAAACGCGAACTGGTATTATAATCAAATTAAAGATTTTTCACCTTATGCAATAATTGCTTATCCTAGTTCTGTTGACAATTTGGCCAATATACTGCTCAGTATTGATAAAAGACTGAATGTTCCTTATGTGTTTACAGCTTCAGAGATGTTATATGATAATCAAAGAAGCAAAATATCAAATGCTTTTCAAACGCAGGTATTTGATCGGTACGGGAATGCTGAGCGGACTATAGCCATTGAGCAAAGATCAGATGGTAGCTATTATGAGTCGCCCTGTTATTCGGTAAATGAGTATCAGGAAGATTGTACAATTACTACTAGTTTAATAGACAATTCATTTCCGTTGATCCGGTATAAAGTAACGGATATTATCCAACCGAGTAAATACACAAGTACCGAAGATGCTAATAGGTTTAAAATAGATAAGATTATAGGAAGAGACGACGATGTGTTGCTAATGCCTGATGGTACTAAAGTTGGCCGTCTTGATGTAGTTTTAAAAGGTATTAATCATTTAGAATATGCCCAGTTTATTCAAGAGCAACCTGATAGCTTTATCCTCAATCTAGTGGTAACGCCTGACTTTTCGGCAGAGGATGAGAAAAAAATTGTTGCGAATTTGCAGTACAGGCTGGGCGGCAATATGCGTTATGAGTTAAGGAAAGTAAAAGAAGAAGATATTATTATTTCTAAATCGGGTAAGTTTAAACTCGTAATTAATCGTATTAAAGAATTGGATCTAACATTATGAGTTTAGTTTTCGTTGGTGATATTGCTTACCCCTATGATGGCGCAATAGATATTAATCAGCTCAAAGGTTATTTTAATAATAGCACTCTCATTGGCAACTTAGAAGGACCAATTATCGATACACCAACCATTGAAAAGGCTGTTAAGCCTCATAACTATAATCTTTATAGCACGAATGAGGTAATTAGTTTGCTAAACGAGGTGGGGGTTGCCTCGGTTAGCGTAGCCAATAATCATTTTTGCGATTTTGAAACAGAGCATAACAAAACGCTTACTAGTTTACAAAATAGTCAAATTGACTATTTTGGAATTACAGACAAGCGTTGGTCAACGATTAAAGTAAGCGGAGTTGATTGTGCATTCTACGGGACATATACCTTTATCACTGGAGGAAACAAAGGAAAGCATTGCCCATTAAATGAATTTCATTCTGAACGTGCTATTCAAGAAATAGCAAGCTTCAAAAGGGCGCATCCTGATACTTTTATTACAGTTTTTATTCATTGGGGTTATGAGCTAGCTGCTTATCCTCAACCAGCAGATCGAGAGTGGGCCAGGAAAATCATAGATCTTGGAGCAGATGCAGTAGTAGGACATCACCCACATGTGGTGCAGGGAGTAGAATATTATAAAGATGGTATTATTGCCTACTCTCTAGGAAATTTTGTGTTACCTCAAGTCAATTATCTAGACAAAAAGTTGAAATATAGTTCTCCCAAGGTATTAGAAGAACTAGCCTTAGAGATATCTCCGGATAAAAAGGGTAAAGCGAAGCTGCATTTTTTTCGCTACGATTTAGCAGCCAATAGGGTTGATGCGGAAAATTTGAATCAGGAACAGATCAATAGCAGAGTAGCTGAATTAACTCCTTTTCAAGGCTTATCAGATAAAGAGTACCAGGCATGGTTCAAACGCCATCAGCAGAAGAGTCGTTACCCAACGTACAGTTCTTATAATGATAAGACTAACGTTAGGGTAAATAATAGCTATATTAAGCTATTGAAATTGGTAAGAAAAATATTAATCAACACTAATATTCGAAACCCATACCAATAAATTATACATTTCTTTTTTGATTTTTTTCTGGAATAATATCAAAGAAAGGTTTTATGCCTATAAGCTTGGGGGTTACTTTATTGAAGAACTCAATAAAGGCTACAGACAGTAGTACCAACAGAATAGCTAGCACAAAAGCAATGATAGAATGTTCTAGGTCAACTCCTATATTAAATGAATTATTAGCCCTGTAAACAAGGTTAATAAGTGGCTTATGAACAGCTAAAATTATCAACGAATTTCTTCCTATATAATTAATGAAAGTCTGATAATTTGCCTTGACAGATATAAGGAAATAGCAAGCTGTTCCCGCTAAAGCTGATATCAGAAATAAAAAATAATCACCCATCTCATTGTTAACTGTATTTACTTTCTCAATGGAGAAATTTGTTACATTAATATAGTTTACGCTAATATGGAACAAAATCAAACTCAAGAGAATCAGGATAAACTTATTCCAGTTGAGGTTTTTAATTGAAGGAACCACTGACCTGTGGTTTGAATAGAAAACATAACCAATGTGATAAAAAAGCAATGTGGAACATGCCACATGCAGCTTATACGGTAAGCTTATTTGATAAATGGCCGTTAAATAACCAATTAATCCGATACATGCTACTACTATTGTCTGTAAATATGTTTTATGAATATTAATTGTAAGGAAATGATAGATAATAGATACCGAAAATAGGCATGATAAAAACCAAATAGTATCATTCCCTCCATTCCTCGGCACGCCTAGTAGCATATAAGGTAAATTGAAAAGATGGTCCTTGATGATTGTCTGCTCAGTATCACTACCAATCATCAAAAGAAAGTAAAAAGACCACGATACTATATAAAAGAAAAAAAAGGGTATGATTAATCTATTGATTTTCTTTAGCAAAAAAGTGCGGGTATCATCATTACGATGAAAATAACCTGAAATAAAAAAGAATAACGGCATGTGGAAGGAATAGATATAGGCTGATCTTGGCACCATACAATGGCCCCAAACAACTAAAAATATACCAATCCCTTTTAGGAAATCCCAAAACTCGATCCTGTTGCTTTTCATTTACATAGGGTTGTTTGCTTAAAAAATTATGGCATGAAAGGTGTCAAAAAAATGCAATAAGAAGAGGTTGCTTTATGATTGATATTGTTTTTTTTGAGGTGAAGCATTTAATACATAATAACAAGCATCTATGATTCCCTGGGCTGCCTTTTCTTGGTTAAAATGAGTAAGTGTCTCACGGCTGGCATCAGAGAATCTTTGCCACATATTCTGGTCGCTAAGAAGGGCAATAATTTTATCAGCCCATTTATTTACTTCTGCTTCTAACACATATCCATTCTCATCACTCTTTACTAAATCATCGGCAACGCCAGCGTAAGGCGTAGTGATAACAGGTGTACCAGTAGCCAGAGCTTCATTGGCTACAGTTCCCCAGGCATCAAGTTCAGTAGGAAATAAAAATATCTTTGAGCTAGCATAGTAGTGAGGTAATTCTTCATATGGTAAGAATCCGGGAAACTCGTAAGCGACATTTGCACTATCCAGTATAGCTAACATCTTATCCTTATCTGGACCATCACCTGCAACCAAAACTTTTAATTTGGGAAAGACCTTATGTACCTGCTTGGCAACTTCAGCGAAAAATAAAGGCATTTTCCGTTGATATAATTGTCCTGAAAACATAAGGTCGTATTGGCGGTCTTGCCAAGGAATATACTGATTGAATTTCTCAGCATCTGCAAAAAGGGGACTATAGAAAATTTGTTTGTCTTTTGCACCATAGCTTCTATACGATTCTGCAGTCCTTTCGCCCGGCCCAATATATGCTTGTGTATATTTATAGACCATCTTTCTGACCCATATATGGGTAGATGTAAGGCGGTCGTCAATCATTTTCCATCCTTCAATCCAGACGATATGCTTTTTTCTGAATAGTACCGTATAAAGCCAACCATATAAGTGAGTGGGATTAAACCCGCAAGAGATTACTACATCAGGTTTTATTCTTAAAAGATGCCCCCAAACATCTAAGTTGTTATGAACAAATAAACGTTTATCACGCCGTGTATTCTCCTTATAATTGTCTTTAAGATAAATATGATTGTAAGTGGAAATCTCATATTTCCAACCCCGTAATGGCTCAGTTTGGGTACAATAAATAACAGTGAAATTGTTACCGAATTTTTTATTAATACGCTCAAAAACGGGATTCCGATAGGGAGCGGGAACAAGACTTATAATTACAATTTTCATAATTGATGGCAAAAATAACTAATTCTTTCTAGACCCATCTATTTTCAAAGCAATTAAAGATTTGGTGAATCCAAAAGACTTTTCCTTAATTATTTGTGCATCTGGAAAAAGCATCTGCATGTCTTTTACAGTTAGTAAATTAAAATCTAACCATCTTACTTTCTTGGGCCAAAAACTTGATTTTAATAAGAACTCATTAATGCTTATTTGAACTTTTCTAGGTAAGAAAATGAATAAAATAGGCAGCCATGTGTGGCTTTCGATTAAAAAATACTTATAAGGTGTCTGAACATAATAGGATTTTCCACTAGATCTAATTGATTTAGCAAATTTTTCTTGCCGGCTTAAAGACTTTTCTTTGAATTCACTATTGGTATCAATAGTTGGTGCTTCTTTTTTGTCGACGGTAACATGCTCAATAACAGAAGAGCAAAATATAACGTCATACTTAGCGGGAAAAGACAATTTACCACTTTCGTCGAGTTGGTATGTGTTAAATCCATATTTATTTTTTGCTTTATTGAGCATTTTAGTGCTAATGTCAGCAATCGTTACATTTTCCCGATAGGGAATTACAGTTGCAATATGGCCACCATCTCCACCACCAAGATCTAATATATTATCTTCTAAAGATGGTTTTATAAGCTTATTAAATAGTTTACCACGGTTTGCTCTTGCATTTTTAGAGTACACTTTAAATATTTTCTTAAGCATAGCAATATTATTTTGTTAAAGATGTTGTATGAATTGCTTAAAAGTCATAGTGTCATCTTTAAAAATATGCTTTTTTAATGATAATTTAAAATATAAACTATAAAAATATTAATGATAAGTTATAAAAACATGTTTACATTTCATTAAGTGTAAAGAAGCAAGATTAAGATATCATTCTGTCATTTGCTGCTTTAAAACTATCTTCTAGTAATTGATGAGTTTTTCTTTATAAAGTATAAGCTTAATTTTTCCCATTAAAATGAAGTGTAAACATGCTTAATATGAAAACACATAAATAAATTTTCAGCTTTAACCGAGATTAAATATGCATGTCAAGGTTTAGATTTCATTACAATATTATCTTCTGAAAGATGAATCATTTCATATTTCCCGGGTAAAGCTTTAAAATACAATGCCTTCCCATCAATACTTGCTTCTTTTGTGAGTACCTCTTTGCCATTTCTCTTAATTGACCACAAACCAGGCTCAACATCACAAAGTAAAACCCTCATCAATTGATCCCCTTCAATGTCAAAACTACCAGATGTTAGCAGTTGTCCACTTTTACTGAATGTAACAATACGGTCTAAAAATTTTGCGCCAATCAAATCTCCACTAACAATCTTTTCTGCATCAGGGGCCGAAGTATTTGCATCCATTACTGCCATTACATGTAAAAACTCATCGTCGGTGTTAGCCTTAGAAGGTGATACCTCTATTCTCCATTTGAGTTCTTCAGCCGCTTTGGTGGTAACTTCTCCACCGGGGAAATTCTGATCCACTACCCAGTAATCTTTTCCAGGCCCACCAATTGCTTTAATATTTGGGTTTTGCGGTGCCAAGGTGTATGATACTAATTTACCGTTTTGACCGTCTTTTCTTAGAATAGTAGACTTGTTTCCTGAAATTTCAGGCTTGTGCATTGAGTGCAGTAGAAAAGCTTTTTTGAATGAAGCGTCAGTAGAAATTAACCGGTCATAAACTACAAAAACGCACGGATATTTAGCATCATCAGTGTTGAAAGTAACCATAGAACGGGTCACCTTCTTCGCACGGTTTCGGTTTACTCCATTGGAGTAATTATATCCTTCAGTGATATCTCCGCTAAGGTAACTATACTCAGGCTTAATCTGGTCAGGACCGAACTCATGAGCAAGCACTGCACCGTATTTATAACCATTTTTTGGATTTATTAAATCATCAAAATAATTAGGCTGTAAATCATTATTTAATGGCCAACGCACGCCACCATCTACTTTAACATTCGTCCAGCCCTCTCCGCCATACTTTTCTTTCGGATCATAGATAATAAGTCCGTTGTGAGCGATAGTTGAGCGGTAGTAATTCTTCCAGTGGCTAGAATTAAATTTACTGGTTGAGCTCTCTTGATACAATCCACTATCGCCGGTTAGATTACCCCGATAATAGATCTGAAATGTACCAAAATCTTTATGTTGATGAGCTCCCCAATAATATTGCCCAATACGCATGTGTACAATAGCAGTAGGAGAAAATTTTCCTAAAAAATCCCATCCAGTGCGGGCAATCATTTCAGAGCCAACTGGTTCAGGAAAATATTTAGTTAAAGGCAGTTCTGCTATGGACTTTTTAGGAGCATCTACGGGACGGAAAAGGAACTGAATGAAGAAATCAGTCATGTCCTTATTATATTCCTTAAATATCTCCATGTCAGTGATCCATCGCAGATATGGGTCATCATAATACTCTCCAGTTAGCCCTAAAGGGCCCTTAATTTTTGTCCATACCCCGCTGTCATCACTAATATCACCTCGTCTTATCATTTGTTTATCAGGGCGTAAGCTATAGATAAATTGATAAGGTACATATTGCATATCAGAGACGAATAAATCCTTACCTGTAATCTTCTTAATAAGCCAAGCTATTTGTATTTCAGGTGTATAATAGCCTCCGCCATAGTGTCCCTGGTGGTGCATATGCGATTTATAATAGAAATTTCTGGAGTCCTGAAAGTTCTCAAAAAATATCTTCATCGCATTATTAAATATCTTAGGATCTTCGTCGTAAATGGCTAGTCCGGCAATTATTTGATTCCAGAACCAACCCGCCGCTGTATGTCCAACTAAGGCATCTTCTGCGTTCCTAGCAGGCCAATAGGGCGCATGCTCATTATGTATACGGGCGAACTGATTTTGAAACTGTTTTTTCTGATCTGAAGTCAGTAAGTCATAGCACCAATCATACACACAAGCTGCCTGAAAAACTAAGTTCCAAACCTTTCGCCCATCGGCTTCGGCATCCATGTTTGTTAAACTTTTTAAGGCTGATAGGATGGCTCCGAGCCCATCACTTTTTTTTCCATCTAATAAATAGCGGAAAGCTTGCAACGTTGATTGGCTACTGCCATAAATAGTGTTTTTTATATTAGAAAATTCGGGAGCATTAATTTTCTTTTTGAGATTAGGGATATCAGAAGGCAGAATATAAACTCTTGGATGTTCTTTAGGAACAGATGGAACGCTGGTAAGCATTTGTCCCCAGCAGGGAACGAGAAGGAAACATAATAAGGATACAATAATCAATCTCTTCAAATTCATAGCACAAATAGATTTAACGGTTGATAATTATCTATCACCCATATAACTTCAAATCATATTCCCTCTTCTTGTTTTTCTTTTAATAAGAATGCTCAATTAGGTAAGTAATAGAGTCTTTTAGACACAATTACCATTTAAAATAAAGCGAGAAAAACTGAAAAATATTTTTACAGTAACGATTAATTTGATTAGAGCCAATTACGCTTAAAAATACACGATCGCACATAAAAATTACATTCATAGAATAAATTATAATAATAATGCTTTTTTGATAAGAATAATTTACCTATTCCTAAATTGATAAACTAATGGGCAGAGATGATAAGTGATAAAATTGATCATAAAAAAAGGTTAGTTGATTTCAACTAACCTTTGAATCTTATTACTTTTTAAGGGGGTATTTATTTAGGTACGTAAACCCGTAAGTAATCTACGTACATTTCTTGAGAGTCTGATCCGGTTCTACTTCCCTCTTTCCACCATGCATTATATAATCCGAACTTTACATATGGAGGATAAGCGTCTTTATAACTAGTAGGACCATTATAGCTGTGGAACAAATCATCATTTTTATAGACTCTAAGAAATCCAGAATTATCATAAGCCCATTTTACATGAACTGTCCAGGTTACCCACTTTTCTCTATCTTGCTCAATGCCTGGATAGCCAGAGCCTTCTTTGCTTCCATCATCATAATCTCTACCGCGCACCAACTCATTTCCTTTAGCATCATAACGAGTATAAATTGTGGTTGCCCCTTTAGTTCCTACTCCTGATTTAGTGGCATAAGCTTGTCTCAAGAAATAGTGATCACCTTCAGTCTGTACCCAGAAGGATGCATAACGATATACTGAATAATCATTTTTAAAGCCGAAAAGAGTTAAATATTCTCTGCCTATATCGTAATTATCAGTCAGTTTTAGGCGGATTTTATAGATATATTCTTGTCCCCATTTTGGTCTAAACCCTTGGTAAAAATAAGGTGAGGGCAAATCGCGTGGTATCAATTCCTGTCGATATGTTACGTCTGACTCCCTATAACTACCAGGAGTGATTTTGAAATGATAAGCGCCTACACCATCTACCTTGGCAACTTTACCATTTTTGTGTCCCAAGTGGTGTACTGCCAGTCCATCTTGAGATCTGCTAACGTTGCGGCCAATATTATCTTCAAATTCATAGCCTTTTAATAGCTTTAATGAGGGAAGAGCGGAAGGATTGCTGTCGTCATCACCAGACGTAGGCGAGTTGCCGTTATCATTATCATCGTCGTCATCATCATCTCCGTTTGTGGGAGTGTCATTACCACCTCCACCAGATTGGTTAGGAAAATACTTCTCAGAACGTATATAACCGCTATTCCAGCGAGCATAAATTTGGTAGTAGTGGTTTCCAGGCTCTCCAATGGGGAAAGTCATACTCATGTTCTTATCTGTTGAATGAACACGTGGAATAATATCTGTTTGAGTCCGCTTGCCATCTACCATTAACTCAAATCCACCTTCTGGTTTGCTAGGTGCGGCATAGTTGGTAAATTTCAGGGTTATTTTGTTACCGTTGATACTAGAACCGGTAATTTGAGGCTCTTTTACATTGGAAGGAGGCGTTCCTGAGTCTGAGGGCTCTTCCGGGTCCGGATTATTGCCACCACCGCCCGAAGATTCTCCTGGCTTCATTTTATTGGATCGCACATAACCACTATTCCAGCGAGCGTAAATTTGATAAGTCTGATTGGGATTACTTATCGAGAATGCCATTTTCATATTCTTATCGCTAGAATACAAACGCGGTACAATAGAAATATACGTTCTCTTTCCATTAACAATTAACTCAAAACCACCTTCGGGCTTACTAGGCGCAGCAGCGTTGGTAAACTCAATAGTCACCTTAGAACCGCTATTGCTGACATTAGTAATTACTGGCACCTTGGGGTCCATCACTTTTGCCGAGGCTAGGTTTAAGTCTGAGGGTAAATACCCGTCCGTAAAAAGCTCTTCTTCCGCACATTGTGTGAAACAAAACAAGCTCAAAATCGTGAGAGCAAAATAAACTTTCTTCATGTTAAGTAGTAGGGTTAATAAATGACTAAATTCTACTAGATGACCTACCACTCTACATATATTATTCTAAATGTTAAAAACCGGATAAGGCACTTACTCTCATTTTAGATAGAAGTACTATTATAGAAATTTGGTTTATCGGTTTTTTTAACCATTGGCACTTAGAGTATAATTATATCTGTAAACAAAGCATAAAGAGTATAAAAAGAGGGGCAATATTACAGAGTAAATTTTTTTTGAAAAAAGAGAGAAATTTTTAATGAAAGAAATATGTGGTTCGAGATTTGAGAAATTTATTTCATTTTGATAATATTAAGCGACTCGCCTATATCTGTTTTTACAATTTTTTGACCACTACTATATACTTTTAGGATAAAGCTCTCAGCACTGCATATATCCATAAGTCTGGATACAGATGGTTAATAGTGGTAATCTGTTCACTTTTGTGAACTAAGTAGTTGCATCCTCTTCAATTATATAAAAGAGAGTACTCTCTGTATCTGTGGAAAAACCTTTTAATGCACGAATAAGAATGTGATTTTCCCTTCTATGCAAGGTTATGAGGAGCGAAGCAAAAAATTAATTAAAACTACGCGTTGAAGGGCGCAACTGAGCCATTATAAGGCAGTTATCTTATCCGTGAGTTTCATTTCTGGCCCACCTGTAAGCTTAAAAAATTCAGAGTAGCTTAATCAATAACTAAAACTTCAAATCACTTTTTTGATAACATGCCTTTGATCTGAAGTATAAAACTTTTTTCAATAGTGAACAAGTAAGCGGAGTAACCTGCGAGTATGACAATGGTGCCAACAACAAGTTCTATAATAATAGAAAGGTCCAGTATTCGGTTTGTTGCAAATATAACAGCACCTAACCCTACAGATACCATAAGAGGCCACATAACCTGACCGAGAAGCTGAGAAAATGATACATTCAGGTAACGGTCAATATACCGTTGATAAATAACAAGCCCGGTTATTTTAAAAATTAAGATGCCGATGGCCGCTCCATTAATTCCATAAAAATGAGCGCCAACGGCGATGGCGGGTACCGCAATTAGCAGGTTATTGATAATGTTCACCTTTACAATCAGTTTGGCGTGTCCTAAGCTCTTCAATACGGTAGTAACAGTGCCACTAATCGCATGAATGATAACGCCTAACGATAATATCTGAAGTGGAATGACTGCGTTTTCCCATTCTTCACCAAACCCCAAAACAATAATAGGGCGGGCAAGAACAATGTAGAAAGTCATAATGGGAATGAGTAATAATCCATTAATCTTTACAATTCGCAGATAGTACTGGCCTAACTTCTTTACATTATCCTGAATGGATGAATACGCTGGAAATAAAACCTTATTCAGCATATTCATAATCTGGCTGCGGAAGGTGTCCGTTAAAATAAAACTTAACGTATACACGCCTAAAGCCGAGCTGCCAATAAGTTTACCAATCAGGATATAGTCTATATTACTGGTGAGGTAATTGAAAATGCGTTGAAGCATCACATAACCCCCAAAATTGAAAAGTTCCTGAAAAGCTTCTTTGCTAAAGATTAAACTTGGTGTCCACCGATAGAAAATATGATAGAGTAAAATAGATGTAAGAGAAGTAATGATACCATTGAAAGCGAGAGCCCATACACCAAACCCCCGCCAGGCTAGAATAACGGCCGCAATACCTGCTATTACTACCGAGGTAATCTCAGCAATAGCCTGAGGTTTAAAATTTAACTCACGAGAAAGCTTAATCTTAGGAATAAGAAAGAAAGTATTGGTAACAATTGGAATGGCCAGTACAGGAATCAGCTTGATCAGAATATCTTTTTCGTAAAACCAAGCAGCAGATGGAGCTATAATCAGGGTGATAATAACGTAACCTGCGGCTGCAATGCCCAGACTTGTCCAGAAAGCCGTATTAAAATGGATGGAAGAAAGCTTTTGCTGCTTTCGCTGTATTAAGGCAGCTCCCATACCTAGCTCGGAAATCACATCCACAAAGCCAATAAACACCGTGGCCATACCAATTAACCCATAATCTTCGGGCAATAATAGCCGGGCAAGCACTAGTTTAATCAGCAACCGTAGCCCTTGATTTCCTAGTGTAGAGATTGTGGTCCAACCAATACCGCTGGCTATTTTTTTATCAAGTGTTTTCAAGCGTCCAAATAGGATTTGTGATTGTAATCGGGAAAAATCTTATTTCTGATAATTAAAACGAGCCATATAATCCTTACAATACTCGGTAATCTGCCGACTGATATCAGCATCCAGTTCTTCTTTCCACTTATCAATGGAGGTACGAGAAACAGAAGAATGATAGTAATCTAAATTTATTTCGTCACTGGGAAGTTGCAAATGGGAGATAACGCGGTCAATACCCTTAGCTTGAGGTTTCACTAAATCTTCATAAGTAACTGTAATACATTTATCGTAATTACGGTCATAATGTAGAACATCTTCGGCAAACTTGTTCCATTTCTCACTTTCCTTCCGTATGGTCTCAGTAACATCTCTATCAGAAGGCTTCACAGTGTTGGTATAATGCTCATCGCGGTAGTCAACCCAGTTAAAGTAAGAATTCATCCGATCGCGCGGGTCTCGAACAATGAAGATTATTTTATCAACGATATTAGAGTCTGCTGCCTTTTTTAATCGGCTTCTAAAATCATCTGAGGTATTATAGATAGCCTTATCACCAAAATAGTGGTACGTTTCATCGAAGGTAAATGGCTTAATACGTTCTTTTGGCAATATGTCGCGATTAATGACTGCCAGATGATGATACTGTTTGATCATCTCAAAGAAGTAGGCCTGAAGACTTTCTACGGAATTATCTCCCAAAAAAGGCATATATATAGATTCGAAGGCAACGAAAACCCCGCTAAACGAATTCATAATGCGTTGGAAGATACTGGTGCCACTTCGGGGCAAGCCAATGATTAACAAATGTTTTACCTTCTCATTCCGGGCCATTGACTCTCGCATGGTCCGGGGTGGAAAATGTATTTGTAACTTGTCTTTAAACTGTTTGTCTGGCTTTACTAAAGAAGATATTTTATTGGATATTTTGTCAATCATGTAATTTAGTTTTTAAACTAAAAGCTTTAATTACTTACAAAGTTATAATATTAATTTATATAATTAAATTTTAATGCTGTTATTTGCTAACAATTATATGTTAATGATGAAAAAAAACTAATAACGGCCAGCGAACCTTCGCTCAGGGCAGTCCCGTTTTGATTCCTTATAATTCGCTTTAAACGTTAACTTGCAAGAAAAGTAAAGAAATTATGCCTTTATCCTGGTATTATTATCGATTACAGACAATGTCGATACCCGAAATTGGTTTTCGAGTGAGGCAGTATCGACAAAAGCAAAAAGAGAAAAAGAAGTATGTGGGCATGAAACCTAATGTTTCATTACTAAAACCACCGGCCCGAGTATTGCCCCTAAATAGCTCCTTTCAAAGTGTTACCGAAAGCACGATGAATATTTTTGGGCAATCATTTGACTATTCGGCTCCCATTGACTGGCACCTCGATATTTCGTCTCAGCGCCGGTTCCCCAAGTCTTTTGCCAAAGATATTAACATTCGTACAAGTGAATACGGGAGTGCCAAACATGTGTGGGAAGTCAACCGTCTACAATTTTTGCCCCTATTAGCACTTCAGTATCGGCAGTCGCACGACGAACAGGTATTACAACAGTTCCAACAGATAGTAGCCTCCTGGATTGAAGAAAACCCTTACCTGATTGGAGTGAATTGGTACAGTAATATTGAAGTGAATATCCGGCTTATTGTCTGGTTTTTCTGTTGGGAGTTGTTGGATGTAAACACCTTAATGCAGGAGAATAAGGCATTTCGCAGTTTTGTAGAGCAGCAGTGGGTGCCCACTATTTATTTGCACTGCCAGTACAGCTATCAAAACCCGTCTTATTACTCATCCGCTAATAATCATTTAATCAGTGAGTATGCCGGGTTGTTTGTGGCTGCCTCTTTCTGGAAATTTGCCGAGTCAGATACCTGGCTAAACCATGCCAAGAAAGGGTTAGAAAGAGAAATCATTGTTCAGCATTCATCTAATGGAATTAATAAGGAAGAAGCAGCTGAGTACATTCAATTTATTACCGACTTTTTCCTGATTCCGTTTGTAGTGGCGGAAAAAACCGGTAATTCGTTTTCTGATGGTTATCGTAAGCAGTTAGAGAAAATTCTGGGTTATATTTTCACTATGATGGATGTTCGCGGAAACATCCCATATTATGGCGATGAAGACGATGGAAAGGTAGCACAGTTTGAATCAGGCCATGTAGATAACTTTAAATCGCTACTTACTTCCGGGGTAGTGCTGTTTGGCCAAGCCGCATGGAAAAATAAATGCAATGGCTGGGATAACAAAAATGCCGTACTATTTGGCGAGGAAGGAAAACAAACGTTTGAATCGGTTCAAACAGATACTTCCAATCAGGAAAGCAGGGCTTATCCAGAAGAAGGGCACTATTTCCTAAGAAAACAGCAGGATGCTAAAGAAACCTATATTCACATTGATAGCGCCCCACTCGGTTTCTTATCTATTGCTGCCCACGGGCATGCCGATGCGCTGGCATTTGACCTGCACGTAGATGGTTTTCCCTTTATTACCGATTCCGGAACGTATACCTATCATACTGACCGTGAATGGCGCGATTACTTTATCAGTACGTTAGCTCATAATACTATTCGGATCAATGAGACAAACCAAGCAAAGAGTACCGGGCCCACTATGTGGGTAAACCATTATAAAGTAAAACCTATCAAAAGTTTGGTTACCGATGCTAAGGATACCATCGTTGCTGAGCATTATGGTTACCGAAAACTAGGTGTGGTACATCGCCGGGCATTTTCTTTTGATAAACACCAGGGAATTCTGACAATTATTGACGATGTTACAGTAAAGAAGTCTCGTGAATATTCGCTTGAGTTTCCTCTACATTTTCATCCAGCGATACATATAGAGCAGACTGGTACGGAAAAATACACTTTATCGCATGAGCAAGCCAGAAAGGTGGAGATCCATACAGATCCATCATTGGAAATAGCGATTGTGCGAGGACAAACTGATCCTATACTGGGCTGGTATTCTCCTTCATTTCAACTGAAAGAGCCTACGAATGTATTATATGCTACACGTAAATTCAGTAATTCTATCCAGATTGAAACGCAGATTCGGGTACAATCGTAGTTTGCTAAACATTTTTTGTACCTGACATTGTTATAATTTGGATTGATCAGTAATTTGCCGGTTCACTTTTCAGAATCCTATTCAGACGTTAAACGATAATTTTTCTATACACACATGGCCGAAATAATAAAAATGCCCAAGATGAGCGACACTATGGAAGAAGGTGTCATTGCCTCTTGGCTGAAAAAGGTAGGCGACAAGGTAGAGTCAGGCGATATTATTGCCGAGGTGGAAACCGATAAAGCCACTATGGAGCTGGAATCTTACGAAGATGGTACCCTTTTGCACATTGGAGTACAGGAAAACGAGTCGGTTCCGGTAGATGGTGTGATTGCCATTATTGGCGAAGAAGGTGAAAATATCGATGATCTCCTTAAAGATATAGAACAGGGCGGAGGCGCTTCTTCAGAAGAAAGCTCTGATGAAGAAGCTTCAGACGATACCCCGGAAGATGCTGAAGAAGAAAGCAATGAGGCCGTAGATGCATCTGATGTGAACGCTACGGTAGTTACAATGCCCAAGATGAGCGACACTATGGAAGAAGGTGTCATTGCCTCTTGGCTGAAAAAGGTAGGCGACAAGGTAGAGTCAGGCGATATTATTGCCGAGGTGGAAACCGATAAAGCCACCATGGAGCTGGAATCTTACGAAGATGGCACCCTGCTTTATATTGGCGTAGATGAAGGCGGTTCTGTTCCCATTGACGGCGTAATCGCAGTTATCGGTGAAGAAGGGGCTGATTACGAAAAGCTTCTGAAAGCTCAGAAATCAAAAAGCAACGGAAAATCAGAGGATAAAGGCAAGAAAGAAAAGCCAAAATCTGCTGAGTCTAAGGCTTCTAATAATGGCGCTGAAGAAAAAATAGCACCGGAAATTACCCCAAGTCGATCCGAAGGGAGCGAAAGCACTACCCGTAACGGTCGGGTGAAGGCATCACCACTGGCTAAAAAGATGGCTGAGGATAAAGGGTACGATATTGCCCAGATACCCGGCAGCGGTGAGAATGGCCGTATTGTAAAGCGCGATGTGGAACAATTTAAGCCTCAGGCCGAGCCAGCCGCCAAACCTGAGAAGAAAGAATCTGCTTCTGCGCCTCAAACAGTAGAACTGCCTAAAGTGGTAGGCGAGGAAAGCTACGATGAAATCCGCGTATCGCAAATGCGCAAAACCATCGGCAAGCGCTTATCCGAAAGTAAATTTACGGCGCCGCATTTTTACCTGACCATGGAAATCAACATGGATAAGGCGATGGAGGCCCGAAAGAGCATGAATGAAATTTCACCGGTAAAAATCTCGTTTAACGATATCGTGCTGAAGGCGGTAGCCGCTTCATTACGTCAGCATCCTGATGTAAACGTATCATGGCTGGGTGATAAGATCCGCAAAAACCACCATATCCATATCGGAGTAGCGGTGGCTGTAGAAGAGGGATTATTAGTACCGGTCGTGCGTTTTGCCGACAACAAGTCGCTGTCGCACATTGCTGCTGAGGTGAAAGAACTAGCCGGTAAAGCGAAGAACAAACAATTGCAGCCTAAAGATTGGGAAGGAAGCACCTTTACCATTTCTAACCTGGGTATGTTTGGTATTGAAGAGTTTACTGCCATCATCAATCCACCTGATGCCTGTATCCTGGCTGTAGGTGGTATTAAGCAAACAGCTATCGTGAAAGATGGGCAACTGGTGCCGGGCAACGTCATGAAAGTAACGATGTCTTGCGATCACCGGGCGGTAGATGGAGCGATAGGTGCGGCATTCCTGCAAACGCTAAAATCTTATCTGGAAGACCCTATCCGGATTATGATCTAAAACATTTCAGCGATTTATACGTCCTCAAGGCTAAGCAATATGTTTAGCCTTTTTTATTGAACTCACTAAGTTAATATATCATGCAAACTCCTATAAAATCAACAACTGTAGTAGCGATTAAACACGGAAACCAAATATCCATTGGTGCCGATGGACAAGCCACGATGGGCAATACCGTAGCCAAAAGCAATGTAAAAAAAATCCGACGTCTGCAAGATGGTAAAATTCTGACTGGCTTCGCAGGTTCTACCGCCGATGCTTTTACGCTCATTGAAAAATTTGACGAGAAGCTTAGTGCCTACGGGGGAAATATGAAGCGAGCGGCTATTGAACTGGCCAAAGACTGGCGTACCGATCGCTATCTTCGTAAACTGGAAGCGATGATGATCGTCGCGGATGCTTCGGAAATCCTCATCATTTCGGGTACGGGTGATGTACTTGAGCCGGATAATGGTATTGCCACCATTGGTTCCGGTAGCATGTACGCCCAGGCAGCCGGAATCGCCCTGAAGAAGCACGCCAGCAATCTGTCAGCGGAAGAGATGGTCAAAGAGAGTCTGCACATTGCCGCTGACATCTGCATTTATACCAACCATAACATCATCGTAGAGACAATAGAGGCTGCTTCTTGATAAATTAGGCAGCTTCTTGCATCCAAAGCCGCTCACCTTCCAGAGTTTCTACATACCAATACGATTGGTAACTGGCCAGTACCTTTACTTCTTCCCCGGCCCAGAGTTGGGGAATCAATTGTGCCGGGTTTAGGGTTACGTAAGGCTGATAATCTTCCGTAATGACCAACGTAGAAAGCGGCGCATCCATTTCCTGAAGTAAGCTGTGATGTACAAAGCCATTCTTCCCATCGGGTAGCTGGATACGATACCACTTCCCGGTAGCTCCGGATATGTGCACCGGGGTGTATTGAGGCACTGTCTGGAGAATAGCAGCGTCAGTAGTGGGAGCCTGTCGGATATTGGCTAAAGCCGTTTGTATCCGGGCCTCCGTGCCAATCAGGCTGCTATCGACAGCCAGTGCAGCCTCGTCTAATGGGTTGGTAATCACAAAAGGGTAGGGGTCAACTGCGCCCCGGCCAAAGGAATAAATGCCAAAGTGGAGGTGGGGTGGAGTAGTGCGGGCATTACCGGTATTCCCTACAAAACCAATGGTGTCTCCCCGGCTAATGCGCTGCCCGGGCTTTACAATCTGGCTATCCAGATGGGCATAATACTGGTTAAACTTCTTCTTCAGGCTGGATAGCCAAACCACCTTCCCGCCCAGGCGATTCTGCATAGAAGGAGAAACCATGCCATCATACGCTGCTACTACGGGCGTTCCCCGGGGAGCAAAAATATCAATACCCTTATGGCTACGGGCACCACCATCCCGGTCGGCACCAAAGAAACTTCCTACTGCCAGGCGGTCTCGGCCCGCTACCGGAAAGCCCAGCGTGGCTCTTGATTCTATTCGAAGATCGTAGCCACTACTGACTAACAATTCCGGCTGTAATCGTAACAAATGCACTCCGCTTTCTTCAACTTCGTAAGCCAGTGCTCGCAGCGTATCAGAAGAAGCTACTGGGTCCAGTTTATCACCGTCTACAGCAAATACATCCAGAAAGAATTTTACCGAATCTGAAAGGTTACTAAGTAAAGTAATAGAAATGGACTGGCCTTGTTGCACTTTATAGCGAAGCGATACGGCGGTGGGCTTTCCATCAGAAAAATACCCTTTCTCAGCATGGGGCAGGTCCACATACAGAGAATCATTCAGGCTGTTTTCCCCAGCTTCCAGCCAGCTTTTTCCTAGTACGGTGTGCTGCAAAGAAGCTTTGTTTAGTGATGATACATATTGTTCGTAGGGGCTTTTCGAGGTTAATAAATGGTCCAGAGAAACCTTGCCGCTGCATCCTCCTACCATCAGAATGGCCAGAATGATGAGCGTGCTAAATATGATTTTTTGCATGATGCGTTCGTTGTGTGTGTCTCGTTCCCACAACAAAATAAGCACTAGCAATATTCCATACCCCCTCGCAAATAGTATGGTTTTCTTAAGAATATGTTTCAAGCGCAGAAATCGGGTGTTTCATTGAAGAATACTAATGCGGAGGCGGTCGGTAGGAGACAGGAGGCCGTAAGCGAGTCATGAATCTGCATTTTACGCTTATGGCTTCCTGCCAACCGCCTCCCGCCTCCTGTTTCCCGCCAACAATCCATCAATCAACAAAAGGCTTATGGGAATTTCACTTTCTGATACACATTATTAGGTTTAGATAATCATTAATAGCCGCTTGGTGAACGCAAAAGGTAAAGAAAATGTCAACATACCAGAGCAGTGCAAATGGCTCGTTGTATATAGAATGAACTACACTGAGGAATTAATTACGGCTTTAAAAGCACAATTGCAGCATCCGTTGCCGGGTTGGGATGCCCAGCAGCGTATGGCTACGGAAACTCACCGGTCGGCCCGGTTAAGACCACCCGCTTCGGCCCGGCAGGCAGGGGTTCTCATACTATTGTACCCTGGCAATCAACAGAAGCTCTATTTTCCATTAATCCAGCGGCCTACTTATGATGGAGCGCATAGCGGGCAGATTGCTTTTCCGGGCGGCAAAGTAGAAGCGCAGGATCAGGACATTATTGATACTGCCTTAAGGGAGACACAGGAAGAAATAGGAGTGACCGTTACCCGTTCTCAGGTGCTGGGCTGTTTAACTGATTTGTATATTCCGGTGAGCCGGATTATTGTCAGTCCCGTAGTAGCCTACACCGATAAGGTGCCCCTGTACGAACCTGATCCTTTTGAGGTAGCAGCCACCCTGGATGTTTCGGCTTATGATTTTTTGCAATTGCAAAACCAGTCGGTGCAAACCATTACGGTGCGCGGATTTACTCTCGATGCACCCAGTTATATGATTCATAACCAGGTGATCTGGGGTGCCACTGCCATGATTCTGGCCGAATTTTTTGCGGTCTTGCAGGAAATATCCTAATCAATTTTCCCAGAAAGTAGTTAACCAATCGAGCGCACCCTTAGTGGTGCGGTCTTTTTGTCGATAATTACGCGCCACCTAATTTTTTAACCGAACCGACTGTGGAATACTACCAAGCATCACTGGACGAGATCTACCAGGAACTGGAAACCTCTGAACAAGGCATCAGTAAAGATAAGGCCAAACAACGGCTGGAAGAAGATGGGCCGAATGAGTTACAGACTGAAACCAAGATCAATAAGCTCAAGCTTCTCATCAATCAGTTCAAATCCTTCATTATTTACATCATGCTGTTTGCGCTGGTGCTCTCACTGGTGCTGGGCGAATATGCCGATGCTATTGTGATTGCTGGTATTCTGATTGCCAACGCCATTATCGGATATTACCAGGAACTTAGTGCTCAACAATCGCTGGAAGCTTTGAAACAGATGGGGGTAGTAAAAGCCAAGGTGCTACGCGATGGTGATACCAAAGAAGTAGATTCTAAAGACCTGGTGCGCGGTGATGTAATCAGTCTGGAACCAGGCGATAAAGTGCCCGCCGATGCCCGCCTGATCAATGCTACTGATTTGAAAGTAGAAGAATCGGCCCTGACTGGTGAAAGTGTGGCGGTAGAAAAACATGCGGAAGATCTGGACGAAGAAGCTCAGATTGGCGATCAGAAAAATATGCTGTTTTCGTCTACGAATATCCAGAACGGAACTGCCAAAGCGGTGGTTGTTAAGACGGGGATGGATACTGAAATTGGCAAAATCACTGAAATGGTGAAAACCGCCGAACAGCAACTTACCCCCTTACAGCAGCGTCTGGATAAATTCGGGAAGCAGTTAGGTATTGCTGTCATCATCATATGCGTCATCGTGCTCGGAGTTATTGGGTTTAAAGAATATTCAGCCAATGGGTTTTCCTGGGAGATGGTATTAGACGCGCTATTGGTGGCTGTGGCTTTAGCCGTAGCTGCTGTTCCCTCGGGCCTGCCTGCCGTTGTTACAGTCTCTTTAAGTGTAGGAGTAAAAAAGTTACTGGAGCGAAAAGCACTGGTGCGCAAACTGGCTTCCGTAGAAACATTAGGCTCTTGCGACGTAATCTGTACCGACAAAACCGGAACACTCACGCAAAACCAGATGACCGTAAAAAAAGCCTGGACCCTGGAAAGCGTGGCTGAAGTAGAAGGTTCAGGCTACGAAGCCGAAGGCGAAGTGAAGGATGAAGTAAATCCGTTGCTATTTGAAATCGGGAGGGCATGCAACAATGCCTCTTTGTCGAAGGAAGAAGATGAATGGAAAGTAGCCGGTGACCCTACCGAAGCCGCTCTCATTGTCTCTGCGGGTAAAGCAAAAATTGAAGATGACCTGGAGCGTCTGGACGAAATTCCTTTTAACTCGGACCGCAAGCGCATGAGCGTAAAGGTGAAAAAAGAAGGAAAAGAATATATATACACCAAGGGAGCGCCTGACCAGATACTAGATGTGTGCTCTCAGATCTTACGGGGAAATGAAGCGGTTGAGTTTACCGATGAGCTGAGAAAAGAAGTTTCGGATCAGATTAATGAATTTTCAGAAGAGGCGCTCCGGGTGCTAGCCTTTGCTTATAAAGAACTGAATGGCTCCGGTAAGTTTGATGAAGATGGGCTTACCTTCGTAGGGCTACAGGCCATGATTGACCCGCCTCGTCCGGATGTGGTAGATTCTATTACCGAAACCCATAACGCGGGCATCCGGGTCATTATGATTACCGGCGACTATAAAGAAACTGCGAAAGCTATTGGGAAAGATGTCGGCATTGAAGGCGAAGTGCTGACTGGTAAGGATGTGGAAGGAATGTCGGATGAAGAGCTGGCCTGGCATCTGGATAAAGATACTAACGTGTTTGCCCGGGTAGTGCCGGAGCACAAGCAGCGAATAATCAAAGCACTACAGGAAAAAGGACATGTGGTAGCAATGACCGGCGATGGCGTGAATGACGCTCCCGCTTTGAAGAAAGCTGACATTGGAGTCGCTGTTGGCTCGGGCACCGATGTAGCCAAAGAGGCCTCAGACTTTGTGCTGTTAGACGATTCCTTTACCAACATCGTTCATGCCATCGAAGAAGGACGGGGTATTTATGATAACATTCAGAAAGCCATTATGCACCTGCTCTCGGGCAATCTTTCCGAGGTGCTGATTATCTTTATTGCCACCCTGTTAGGTTGGAACCTCCCTCTGACTGCCATCATGCTACTGTGGATTAACCTGGTATCCGATGGAGCGCCTGCTTTGGCGCTGGCCGTTGATCCTTACGGCAACGATATTATGAAACGCAAACCCAAACGGGGAGATACCGGTATCCTTCCCCGTGTCGAACTTATCCTGACCTGTATTCTGGGAGTGTGTGCTACTGCTGCTGCTTTAGCCTTATATTATTGGGTAGGGGGCACCGAGGGCGATAATCATACATTGGCTCAAACGACTGTTTTTAGCTTTCTGGTGCTCTCAGAGTTTGTGTTGCTAATGGCCGTTCGCAGCTTTTTTAACATTCCGTTATTTACCAACAAGTGGGTCTGGATTGCTATGGTCGCTAGTTTGGCTCTGCAACTATTGCTGATCTACATTCCGGCTATTCGGGATATTTTTGAATTGGAAACATTAGAGCTACAACAATGGGCCGGTATAGGAGTCGCCATTGCTGCACTAATCGTCCTGAGCTTTTCTGCCCAGGCAATTATGAAGCGGAAATACCGGCAACAACCGGCAGAAGGTTAGGCCTAGCTAATAAGAAGTTAGTCTATAAACTGAAGTTGTACGGTGGAGGCGTAGGCATCTACAATAGAGCGATTTTGCGTGATGCGCACTTCACCGATATAATGATAATCACTGTTATACCAGATCTCGTAGTAGAAGCTACCTTGGTGGTATAAGTTAATCCTGAATTTTCGTTTGCCCTGGTTCTCGAACCGGGTGGCAACGAAGGTACAGTGATTAAGAATATAACGACATTTTCTTTCTAGTGATAATTGTTCGAAGCGATGATTCTGATCTTTCATGGTCTACCCAGTTTCCGGTTCAAAAATAACAAGTTTAGGTAGGCAGACAAAACTCTTCTGCTTTAAGCACGATCGGTGCTAATTTCGAAACAAAAATTACTGGAAAATTAGCAAAAATGAAAAGCCATGAGGGGAAAATGTCGTATGTATAGCAAAAAAATAATACTTAAAAGGATGTAGCCCCTGGAGAGCGTCTTTGCTTTTGCAACAATCTCTCCGTGGGCTACTACATGTAAGGTGTTTTGGTTAGTGGGCGTGCTGCATTTGTCGAACTTGCGTTTGCAACTCACGCACCAATTGCTGGTAAGCCCGCACGCTCTCCTGTTGGATTTTTGACTTTTGCTGAGCGGCGTTTACCTGCAATTGCTGAAGCGACCTTTGAAGCTCCTGAATTTCTTGCTCGCTACCTTGTAACGTAAGCTGGGTCTGGGCCTGAAGCGCCTGTAGTTTTCTCTGGAGGATCTCGCCGGACTGCTTTCTCTCCCGCTGTTCTTCCTGACGATCCCGGTAGCGTTCTTCTTGCTGTTGCAGACGGTCTCTCGTCTGTTCTTCCCATTCTCGCACGCGCTCTCGGTAATGCTCCATTTGTTCTTCCTGACGTTGCTCCCATTCTTCTAATCTTTCCTGCCATTCCTGAAGCTGCTGCTCCTGCTGGTCTTCCCGTTTTTCCAGCATTTCCTCCAGGCGCTGTTGCTGTTCTTCTAATCTCTCCTGCTGTTCTTCTGAAAAGTTTTCCCAGAACTCGGCAGAATCCAGATGCTCAAAAACCCGTTCGTACTCGCGCCAAACATCTTCATAAAAGTTTAGAGAGTCGTTCAAAAACATCATGTCAGGCATAGGCGGCATGGGTGGTATCGGCACGCTAAGCATCTGTGGTGGCAAGAGGGTATCCGCTATATTGAACTGATAATGGAATGAGGAATCAATTTTCCAGATGATATTAGTGTCAGCCATGATAGTAAAGCCCGCCATATCAAATTTGGGCGATTTCAGAGTAAAGAAGGCAGAGTCAAAACCTACCCAGGCCGACGGCGGAAATGTATCTATGTCGATATCAATGTCCATGTCAAAATCAAAGTCATTATCCAGCTCTACCTCCACATCATTATCTATGTCTACATCTACTGCCCACTCGTCGGCAAAGCGGAACCGGTACCATTGGGTTGAGTCTTCCTTATCAGGAGAAGGTACGGTATCCAGCACAGAAATTTCTTCCTCCATCAGCCATTCGGGTAGTTTGGGTTGCCAGGGCGAGTGTGGGCCAGCAATACCGCCCTCTGAACGCTGAAGCTGAGGAATACTCAAAATAGCGCCGGAATATAATGACGTAGGACTGGTGTCTGGGTTTCTGGCTATAGAGGTGGTCATGCGATACGTAATCAGAAAAGAAAGCACCAGAAGCATGCTGACGATAGCGGGAGCCGCTGAGGTGCGGGAAGAAGAAGCGTGGGGTTGTAATAACCGTTCTATACGCCCCAGCAAACTGGCACCCTGCCGGGCAAAAGCCAGTACCAGTTCGGAAGGAGACTGCTGAAGCGATTCCATATGGGCCAGTGCCTTGGCATAGACCAGGGGATTGCCACAAACCGTAACGGCCAGGTCATCGCAACATTTTTCCCGTTCATCGCGGATGATCTGGGAAATCCACCAGATGGCAGGGTGATAGAACAATACAATCTCAATGGCGGTTTGTAGCCAGTTAATAACATCATCCCAGCGGCGAATATGGGCAAGTTCATGTGCCAGAATAGCTTCTAGTTGCTCATAATTCAGCTGAGAAAAAGCACTAACGGGCAAGAGAATTACTGGCTTGAACAGTCCGGTTACGAAAGGGGTGCGAATACGAGACGAAGCCCGAATTAAAACTTTACGTTTGATAGCCAGAGCCTTACGAAGCTTCCCGACCGAAGCCTCCCATTCAGTAGATAATGGGTATGTGTCCACTCGAGTAAGGCGGTGCAGGTAGACCAGTTTCCCGACGGTGCGAAGCAGAAAAAAGAGCATCCCACTAAACCACAGCACCAGCATGCCCGACAAATGAGGAGTAAGCCACACTTGTAATTTTTGCCCGGCTTCAGTGAGTTGATGCCTCCAGGAGTCTTCTACTAAAACCGCGGAGGAAGAAGGTGGGGCAACGATCATTCCTGAAACAAGAGCAGCAGAGGGGGTTGCCAAAGCCGTTTCCTGAGGGTCATGAATCCGGTATCCCGTAACAACTAAAGCTATTAGAGCGGTCATCAAAACGATTACTGAAACAGCATAACGGAACCGGGAGGCCCGGCGCGGAATAATCCACAGCAGCAGACGCAGCCCGAGGGCTATTCCGGTAAGTAGCCACAGGCTGTGCACCAGTGTCCAGCCCAGGGTTTGGGTCCATACTTCGGGTAGTATTGTCATGATTTACCTCCTTCCAGTTTATCAATGAGCGCTTTGATCTGATCTAATTCCTCCTTCGATGTTTTACGGTGGCCCAGTGCTTGCATCACCATTCGTCCGGCCGATCCGCCAAAAGCTGTTTCCAGCAGGCGATCAATTAATAATTTCTGAGTAGATTCCTGAGGGGCATTTGCCGCATAAACGTGGCTTTTAGCCGATTCATCTCGAGTGAGTAGCTCTTTCTGCGCCATGTTTTGCATGTTTTTCAGGGTGGTTGTATAACCAATGTCTCGTTTCTGAGCCAGTTGGTCATGTACGAAGCGAACGGTAGAGGGGCCATGCTCCCATACTACTTGCAGTATCTCCAGTTCGGCTTCAGTGGGTTTCGGAAGTTCTTTCATAATCTACGACATTTATCGCACAGCAATTATATACGATGTTTGTCGTACTTCCAAATATAACTACGACTTTTATCGTAGATTATGCACTAATTTGTAATCGCATGGCAGATTCAACCTATATGAACATCATTCATGGCTTTATTTTAAAAGCCAGTTTGCAGAAAAATAGGAAAGCGTGTTACCAAAATTTTTAGCCGTAGTCTAAATTGATAATTAGCAGATGCCACAATGAATACGCTGGTAAAGCCTATACTAAAAATAAACAATTACTAGGATTATCAGCCCATTACCGATTGGGCAGAACAACATTTTTACTTGAAAAAAATATGGAGAATCTTAGTGAAATTCTTGGGTTGACGATTGCTTTAGTAAGAGTTTTCGAAGGCTTACTAATCCCTATCATTGCACTATATGATACACATGAGGCTTTATAAAAACAATAATCTATTCATCAAGGTATTGGTTAAACAATATTCGTGTCTCATCGCTATCCGGGCCGGGGGCATTCTGGTGAGCTAGTGCGCCTTGCCTATCAAAAATAAGATACCGGGGAATAGCTTGAAGGTCTATTTGTTGAATAAAGTCTGATGTTCCTTTGTTGAGTAAAACATAACTATCTTCGTAGCCATCTAATTTCTCATGAATGACCGCTTTTTTCCAATTGTCAATACTACGATCAATGGATAGATAGACAAACGCGACATCTTTATTGTGATAGTCCCGCATCAGTGTATGGGAAGCAGGCATGGCTTTTCTGCAGGGCGTACACCAGCTCGCCCAAAAATCAATGTATATCACATGACCTTTGTATTTCTCCCGAACCTGATTCAGTGTCAACTTCTCCTGGTCTTTTGATAGTAGCATCAGCGTTTCTGATTCATGCTGGTAAGCCTGCAAGTCGGATAAGAACAGGTAATCATCCTGCAAACGGCTCGCAAAACCCTGATTATCCGCGTAGGTTGACAGTTCATCAATGACTCTTCTGGCTTCTGCAACCGAGAAATCTTTAACCACACGCAGGGCAAACCGGTTAAGCAGGACCTTTCGGACAAGCGGATCGAGTGTTTCCCTCTGAATCGTAATAAAATCGAAGGCCTGAGGGTAATGGGGAAAAGTGGCGGAAGATGTTTTCACCATTCCAATGTTGTATTCTTTAATCAAAAATTTGGTGAGCGCATTCAGATAGAAGCGGTGGTGGGCCAGGTCAGGCTTATTAAGGATTGCTTCCATAAAGTTGTAAGCCAGGCTTTCAGAAAACAGTTCTCCGTACGTTGGGGATAAGGAGCACGTATAAAGCTCAAAATCTAACCTACTTTTATGATAGCGATAGGTGTCACGATTCATGGCACCCGAATCTACCAGGGAATCCAGCAACTTGTTTTCTTTCTGGTAAACGGCCTGGGTATAATGGGCAAATTGCACATCTTCTTCCCGGGTATGATTGTATAGAGTGCTCAAATCATAATAAAATTGGCCTTGCAGACTGTCCGTTTGCCCAAGTATCCTACGTTTTTCAAATTCATAATTAAGATCAATATCAGATGTTTTTCGGTTATTGACGGTAGCAAAGGGCATTCCATCGGAATAGGTGAAAATCACCGTATCACCATTTTCAAACAGGTAGTTCAGCTGATCCATCTGAAAATAAGTATGAGACACTGAAACTTTCTCCCGTTTGGTTTCAAGATAGAACGTATCCTGTTGATCAGTCTTTTTGCTTTGAATACGCTGCTCAATGCCATCGTCATCAATGTAAATGATTTCAGGATAGTTGGTATTGACGAGAATACCGGGGGTAGGTCTTTTTTCAAACTCCCCTTTCTTATCAAAGATGATAACAATACCGTGGGGGTTCTCTTCAAAAGTGGCTAGGTCACTACTGGTTGGCTTTTCGGGTTCAGGGGAACATCGGGTTAGTAATATGACACAAACCAATAGTTTTATATAGCTTGTCATAAGCCTTTACTTTAGCCCCATGGGAAGGGTGTATAAATCATTCCTCTGGCCTGCAACAATGAATTTTGTTAAAGGTATGTCCTGCTCTTAAGCTATGCTTCTAACTTATGTTGAAAGAAGTATTGCATGGCTGCTAATGTTATTATATAATCGCTTAACGCTGTTTTTAGGCGATACTTCAATATAGAACTTCCAATTTATATAATCAAAAGTTAAAGAGTGGAATACTGAAACTGATGAATCAAAAGCAAAGATGGAAGATGACCCATATGATGAGAAAAAAGCATATGTAAAGCGGATATACTTACCAAAAATTGAAATTGTATGAGGAGTTATTATCATCATTTGCGTGTCAGGCAGCTGGATGACGAGCTTGTTAGTTGCGCTAATGTAGCAATATTGATAAATGAGTCAGTGGAAATCATCTTCCCCACTTGACTGAGGGAGTAAAATGCTGGAGCACTTTATTTTAAAGGAATGGAAGGAGTTGCTAGTTTTGATGTAGTTAAATAGTAATGCATTATCATCTAAAAAAGATTTTGCTTTTGTTAGTCAACAATAAAAGGGATAGGTCAAAATATATTATAAAAGTAGAGGCAATTATTACTGCAAACAATATTTTACATGTACTATTATCCTTACGTCCCGCACCAGCGCATGCACTTACTATTGTAGAAATATACATTTAAAAAAATACTAAGCTCGACAATTTCAGTAATTATGGGGTTATTCTCTTGGTTTAAAAAAAATGAGAGCACAAAGCAGAAATTAGAAATCTCAGACGACTCTGGGTTTATTGGATTAATAAACAATGACCTATATAGTGGATTTGTAGATGAAGATTGGGAATTAGAAGGAATCTTAAGAAGATTTACAGAACAGACTAATCTAGGAAACTGTGTGATCTGGTCAACAGGAGAACCCAGTTTTATGAATATTCATATTCTTGATGAGCCTTCCCAAAATGAAGTCTTCAGAGAAGTGTGCTCCAATATCAAAGTAACTAATGAAAAGTTATGGCTTGTCAACTATACCGACTTAACAATGGTAGCTCAGTTTGAAAGTGAAAAAATCCCATCAAACGAAAATTCAGAGTTAGAAATACCACTCGAGAATGGCGCTTACAGGGTTACTATTCGGCAAAAGTTTAACCCTGAAAACTATAACTGGAAATCATCCCCGAACCCATGTTTTGAAATTATATTTAGTCAACTTACTAAAATGGAAACAAATTATTTTGATGACGTAATTTGGTGGCAAAATGACAAAAGGTAGGAATGTACTACAATACTGTATCCGGCTTATAATAGGCAAAGCACAAAATTCAAAAGCTTTAATTGTGAAACAAGTCCGTGTTATGCAACCAGGAAACGTTCTAACTAAGTACCATCACAAGTTATAAGAGAACCGTTACCGGTTCAGAAAAGCCATTACGTTATCTGCTTCAGCTTCCACATTAAATGCCTGAAGCTGGGGGAATTCTGAAAAATCTGTGGCATTTTTATTAACACTGTGGATATCATCCGGGTCTTCATTATTGAATAGCCACAAGCCGATAAACTCTTTGTTCCCCTTCTTCAGACTAGCCCCTACCAGGGTAAATTTCTGGTCATCTTCCATCTTTTGGGCTACCATATTGGTGGGCACAATATCTTTCTTCAAATGAAAGCTCACTGACTGGATCTGGTAATCAGTAGGTTCTATAATTTTGGTAGAATCAAACGGGTGGCAGGCCGCAACGAATAGTAAAATAAGGCAAAGAGGGAGGGCAAAGCGCGTCATGGTGAAGGGTATAAGTTGATATTACCTAACATATACGCAAAGCGGTGCTACTGGTTATTCGTATCGCAGGGCATCCGTAGGGTTTGCCAGTGCCGCTCTGAGCGTCTGATACCCGATAGTGAA
Source organism: Roseihalotalea indica (assembly GCF_022458895.1). The sequence continues at coordinate 85,848 of NZ_JAINFL010000007.1, forward strand.
CAATGCCAGTAGCAGGATCAGGGCCGGAGGGATGACGGCCCACCAAACGGCCATAGAAACTCGGTAGGCATATCCGGCGAGCCACTCCTGCATTCCCCAATAGGCAAACGGCATTGCAATAATACTGGCTATGATCACCAGGCGCACAAAATCCATCGATAACAGCTTCAGGATGTTTGGCACAGAGGCGCCCAGCACTTTACGAATGCCAATTTCCTGTGTACGCTGAAGTGTAGTAAAAGAGGCTAGCCCGAATAAACCCAGGCAGGCAATAAAAATGGCTAGTCCGGCAAACAGGCCAAACACTTTTCCAAAGCGCCGGTCAGCCTGGTACTGTTGGTTAAAGTAGTCGTCCAGAAAAAAGTAATCAAAGGGGTTGCCGGGGAAAGACTGGTCCCACAGAGCCTTCACATTAGCTAAAGTAGCAGACAAATGTTCAGTAGGCATTTTCAGGGCATAGTATTCTCCTGCCCAGGGGGCTTCATGGTGTCGTTTAAGGGCGAAAATAACTGGATCAATGTCACTGTGTAATGACTGCTGGTGGAAATCCTGGATAACACCAATGACCTGTTTTTCAACCTTAAGGGTGTCATTCTCATTCCACAGAATAGTTGCCCCGATGGCTTGTTCTGTCTCAGTAAAGCCGAGCGTCTTCAGTGCTGTTTCATTAAGAATCACACTTTGTTGGTCAGCCGATGGAGCAGCAGTAAAGTTGCGACCGGCCGCCAGAGAAATTCCATAGAGGCTGAAAAAATCTTCGTCTACGGTCACAATATCCAGGCTGGTTGCCTCATCGGGATGCCCCTTTCGGTAAAAAGTGCGGCCCCAGCTCGTTTCCTGCCCTGGCACAGTAGAAGACACGGTGACTTGTTGTATTTCAGAAAGCCGGGTTGCTTCCTGTTTGAATGTGGAAAAACGCTGTGCCTGATCAGCCCCCTTTACTCCCGGCCCCTGAACAATAAGGGTCTGGTCAAGAGAAACGCCTAGCGCCTGGTCCTGCATGTACTGTAGTTGAAGCCATACGATCAGCGTACCGAAGATCAAAGCAGAGGATGCCATAAACTGAAATACGATTAACCCCTGACGTAAGCGCCGTCCCCGTAGAGTAATTTTCTTGAAGGCTTTTAAGGGGTTAATACCTGAAAGAATAAGTGCCGGATAAAAGCCGGAGGCGGCCGCACCTAGTAGAAATACCGCAATGCCCCCAACTAATAGCATAGGATATGCCCATAAGGCATCTGGGAGGTCAGTTCCCGCCACTGTACGAAATGTTGGAAGCAGGACTTGGGATAGGGTGATCGCCAGCAGCATGGCGATCAAATTAACCAGCAGCGCTTCGGCCATAAACTGGGCTACCAGTTGTGTGCGCCCGGAACCAACTACTTTCCGGATACCTACCTCTTTCGCTCGTCGTACAGCCCGGGAGGTGGCCAGATTAATATAATTGATCCAGGCAATGAACAGAATAAAGGCTGCAATAAGCCCCAGAAAGCGCACGATGGTTTCATTGCCATTCGCCTCAGCTTCGCCCCATAGCTGCGAGTTCAGGTGGATGTCCTGAACAGGCTGAATCTTTAATTGAAAGTCACCACCCTCACTTCGCCTTTGGGCTAGCGCATCGCCAATGTAGCGTTCCAGAAAAGCGGGCAATTTAGCCTCTACCGTAGCCGGGTCAGTGCGATCATTTAATTGTATATAAGTATAATAATTACTCCAGTCCCACACTTCATCCAGGTTCCATGCATCAAGCGAACTGAAAGACACCAGCATATCCGTATAAAGGTGAGAGTTTGTTGGAATATCTTTGAATATGCCCGTTACCGTTAGCACCTCCTGACTTCGCTGGCCCCGGTGAAAGACTATAGTTTTATTCAGTGCTGATTGGTTAGGAAAGTATTTGGCCGCCGTAGATTCAGAAAGCACAATGCTTTGCGGCTCTTTTAAGGCGGTTGTTATATCGCCTTCTGTGAACTGATACGCCAGCATTTGAGGTAATAATGAATCTGCATAATAAATATGGTCAGCAAAGAAACTACGATCCTCAATCTGCATTACCGGGGTAGACATGAGCTTATCAGTATCAACCAGACGCGCAGTACGGGCAATTTCAGGTATATCTCGGGCCACGGCCGGAGCAAGGGCAGGGCTGGTTTGAGCCGACTGCCATACAAGTTCCTGGTTTCCATAAAAAGCCTCAGTCAGCCGGTATAGCCGGGAGCTGCGAAATTGATCATAGCTTTTTTCATAGGAAATATAATGCACAATCAGTAAGCAGGCGGCCATACCAATTGCCAGCCCCAAAATATTGATGAGTGAAAAAATACTGTTTCTACTAAGGTTCCGATAGGCAATTTTCAGATAATTTTTCAGCATAATTTAATAGCCTGGTAGTGAGAAGGGAATAAAACTTATATGTCTGAGTAGTGACGTACATGAGCTATGCCAAAGGCTATGGCTGCCTTATAAGGCCCTTACAGCAACCGAGGTGTTTCATTATGATACACAGCATTGTTCACAATAGGACACCATAAAACTTTTACCGTTAATCAGGTATTTTCTTTTTAGCAGGAGTATTAATGCTTTGATGAATCTCATAATCCACTACATTATTTAAGCATATCTTTTGGGCCAGTAATGCTCGTAAAGCAATTATATAAAATAGGACTTATAAGGAAAAGGCTTAGCAGTAGTGTACGGGAATAGGTAATATGCTCTAATTATTATCCGTAGTAGAAACATTTTTCAAACTCTTAGGTTTCAGTGAAAACAGATAGCTTAAATAGGATGATTTAAGCACGCCTTGCACTTTATCGGTTGTACCATATTTTTTAGTCGCTTTTCGCAACGAAACCGAATTTTTATCTAAACCCTCACGAGGCTTCAAATTTTTATTAGGGCAGCCTCACAATGCTTCAATTTTTTAAATCCTTAAATCGTATGAAAACAGCCTTTATTAACCTTTTATTATTGTGCGCTCACCTAATGGTTGGTAACTGGGTTTATGCTCAGGAACGTACCATTACCGGTGAAGTGACAGATGCCGAAGACGGACAGCCTTTGCCCGGAGTAAATGTAATATTCAAAGGATCGCAGCAGGGTACCCTAACTAATAGTGAAGGGCAATACACGCTGGCACTACCAGATACTCTGGAAATAAACACGTTAGTATTCTCCTTTGTGGGCTATGAATCTCAAGAGCTACCCATTGGTAATTCTGATGTACTAGACGTCACCATGAATACCGAGGCCCAGGAACTGGAAGAAGTTGTAGTAGTTGGTTATGGAACTATTGATCGTCAAAAACTGGCGGGGTCAATCTCATCGCTGGGAAGCGAAGAAATTGAATCTGATCCGGTTGTAGGACTCAATCAAGCAGTGCAGGGCAAAGTGGCCGGTGTACAGGTAACGCAAAATTCAGGAACTCCCGGCGGCGGACTCAATTTCAGAGTGCGGGGTATTACTACCTTAAACTCCAGTACTACTGAGCCTTTATATGTAGTGGATGGCGTACCTACTAATTCTGATAATTACGGAGGAGTAAGTGCGGGCGCTCGCCAGACTATTAATCCTCTGGCTTCGCTCAACCCAGCAGATGTAGCATCTATTGAAGTACTCAAAGATGCTTCTGCTACAGCTATTTATGGAGCTCGAGCCGCTAACGGGGTGGTGCTGATTACTACCAAAAAAGGCCAGAGTGGAGATAATCGCGTGAGCCTGAATGCTTATTATGGGCTTCAGCGGTTATCCAATACTATTGATATGGCAACCACGGAAGAATACAGACAGTATATTGCTGATCTGGCTACTATCAATGATTGGGAAGATCCCGGTTATGCTCTGGGTGATACATATACTGATTGGCAGCAGGAATTGTATCAAAATAAGCTTATTGAGAACGGAAATATAGCACCTATTCAAAGTTATACCCTATCGGCCAGCGGCGGTAGCGATCAGACTACCTATTATGTGTCCGGCTCTTATTTTAATCAGGAAGGTATCATTAAAAGTTCCGGTTACGAGAGACTAGGGCTGAGGACTAACCTGGAGCATGAAGTGAATGAATGGGTTAAGTTTGGAACTAATCTAAATTTATCCCGGGGTACTACTAACCGAATTGTTGAAGACTTTGGAGGGGCAGGCCCAGTAAACCTTGCTCTGCTTACCCGGCCAAATATTCCTGCTTATACTGAAAACGGAGACTATTATCTTGATACCCTCATAAGTAGGGATAATCCTATAGCAGCTGCTGAAGTGCCTACTTATTATGATCAGGTTGACCGGATACTGGGTAATATGTATGTAGAGGTGGAACCGTTGGAAGGCCTGATGCTAAGATCTACTTTCGGTATTGACCGAACCGATAACGAAGGGGAATTTTACCGCCCTAGAGAAGGACTCATAGCCGGTATGCAACGGCAGGGTATAAGAAACACCAACCGATATTTAACCTTTACCTGGCTTAATGAAAATACCATTAGCTATAACAAAACTATCGGAGATCATGAATTTACGGCGCTGGTAGGTAACACCCTGCAACGTGCTAATATTCATCGCTTAAATACCAATGCTACAGGGTTTGCCACAGATGAAGTAGTGATTGTAAATAATGCTACTTCTTATAATGCAAGTGAAGGATACGATAACTGGAGCCTGGCATCATTCATATCCAGAATCAACTATATTTACAAAGACAGGTATATTTTCACTGCTAACTATCGTATTGATGGCTCGTCAAGATTTGGCCAAGAAAATCTTTATGGAGCCTTTCCGTCAGTGGCGGTAGCCTGGCGATTATCAGAAGAAAATTTTATTCAGAGCATTCCTGCCATCTCTAACTTGAAATTGAGAGCGAGTTGGGGTAAATCAGGAAACCAACCCCGTGACTTCTATAATGCCGTTCCTCTCTACAGCATAAGTGCCTATTACGGAAATTATGTTGGCTTTATTCCTCAGACTATAGGAAATGATCAGTTGGGGTGGGAGTCTACCACTCAGTATAATATTGGGCTAGACTTAGGCTTACTGGATGGTAGAGTTAACTTATTGGCTGATTACTTTATCAAGCAAACCGAAGATTTACTAACCAGTTATCGCATGCCTCAGGGTACCGGAACGTTATTCACCACGGTGAACTTAGGAGATATGGAGAACAAAGGTTTTGAGTTTGAACTCTCTACCCGAAATATAGAAGGTGCTTTCTCTTGGAATACCAGCCTGAATATGTCATTCATCAGAAATAAAGTTACTTACCTCGCGGGCGAGGAAGTACTGGACGGATTAGATGATGCTTCTCATATTGTAAGACAAGGGTATCCGATCGGCTCATTTTATGGCTACATTGCCGAAGGTATAGATCCGGCCACAGGAGATATTATTTATGCGGACTTAGACGGGGATGGAGAAACTTCTCTACCTGGGGCCACCGATCCTGATGACCGGACTATTATCGGAAACCCTCATCCAGATTTTTATGGCGGAATTACCAACAGCTTTTTCTATGGACCTTTTGACTTAAGTGTACAAGGGCAGTTTGTGTATGGTAATGATATCTGGAATTTCACACGGCGGAATTATGATCGGCTGGTAGGTGCCGCCAATAATATTTCTAAAGAAAGCCTGGACTATTGGACCGAGTCTAATACTGATGCTGCTTATCCTCGTCCGGCAATAGGGCAGAATACCAACGACCTGTTGTCTACCCGCTGGATTGAAGATGGCTCTTTTTTCAGAATTAGAGATATTACTCTAGGATTTACCCTGCCATCCGTCGCTAGTGATAGGTTGAAAATTGGTACTATGAGATGGTATGTGCAGGCGCAAAACCTTTTTGTATTTACCAACTATAGTGGCTACGACCCTGAAATTAACGTGTATGAAAACCGAGGTTCTATGATTGGAGCTGACTATGGTAGCTATCCTCGAGCCCGCACATTTCTGTTGGGTGTAAACGTCACTTTTTAATCTCCTAATTCTGCACCATCATGAAAAATATAGTATATCTCGTTCTATTGTCATTTATCATCACTAGTTGTGATGACTTCTTAAATCAGGAGCCTGGCTCAAACTTATCAGAAGATCAGGTTTTTGCCAACGTATCCAATGTAGAGGCGGCTACCGCTGGTGCCTACAATACTATGATCCGTGCTAGCAGTGAAAGTAATCAGGGGTACCTTTCCCGAAACTTTTATCTGATCACTGCTTTTTCAGCGCAAGATTTACAGCAGCCTACGGATGGTAGTCCTGAATATTATGAGTTTTATACTCATCAGCTTCAGTCAACCAATTCTTTTCTGGACGATACCTGGGGAGCTATTTATGAAGCTATCCAGGCTACCGATAAGATTATTGCCTACGCACCGGGGGCAGAAGGGGATGAAGCTACTTTAAACCGGCTCATGGCAGAAGCTTACTTTTTAAGAGGCTTTCATTATTTTAATCTGGTAAGACTGTTTGGTGGAGTGCCCCTTTACCTTGATCCTATTACTAATACGGAAGCTGAACAAATATTCTTGCCCAGGGCACCTGTGGAAGAGGTATATGCCCAAATTCTGAATGACCTTGAAACGGCCCAAGGAATGATGCCGGCCGATTATAGTCAGCCCAACCGAGCCTCTTTGCTACTGATTAAGGCACTATTAGCAAAGGTGTATCTGTATAATGGTAACTTCCAGGAGGCGGAAGCACTAGCCTCCGAGGTTATTTCTCAGAAATCGTTTTCCTTGACACCGGATTTCAGTTCAATCTTTGTGAGTAATAATGAATCTGAAACCCTCTTGGAAATACCTTTTGATCAACGCAGTGGTTATAATGCTTTATCGGCACTTACTTTACCCTCTGGAGAACCTTACAACGGGACAGCAGGCACTCCCCTCGTCGTGTATAGAGAAAATGGCCTGTATCCTTTGGTAGAACTCTATGATTCAGCTGATATTCGTTTTCAGGAAACGCTCTATCCTCAGAATGGAGAATACTATGTGGTAAAATATACGTCTTTAGAAAATTTTGATGCTATCTCACTCTTGAGAATGCCCGAAGTGCTATTGATTTATGCTGAAGCGGCTGCTCGTAATGCCGGAGCGGTTACTCCAGAAGCATTTGAGGCCTATAATGAGGTAAGAACCCGCGCTGGTGTGCCTTCCGATATATCCACCTTTACTTCAGTAGACGCTTTCATTAACGAAGTGGTAGAAGAGAAAAGAAGGGAACTGGTATTGGAGGGGGAGACCTGGTTTGATTATGTAAGAGCTGGAAAAGCTGCTGAATTGGGCGTATCAAACTCTGACTATTACATCTATCCTATCCCTCAGATAGAATTAGATGTCAATGCTCAGCTTGAGCAAAACCCGGGATATTAACCACTCATTAAATATGATTACGGTTTGTTTAGTAAGCCGGTAAACAAAGCTGAAAGCCACAGTGTAGGTATAATCCATGATATTCAGAGCCACTGGGCGCCGGCCGCTCGGAGAGGTCAGAGGAAGATGGGATACTACCTGCAAAATGAACCGTAATAAAGAATATGAAAAAAAGGGAGGCATTCGTCTCCCTTCTTTTGTTATTTCTATCGAAGATCTTAGGTGATAATCTGTTCTAATCTACTATTTTAGGCATTTTCAGCCTGTTTGGCGCCTTATTGTGAGCAAGATCACACGAAATAGTTTGATATGATTCCGGTACTTGGAGCCTTGTTTCCTGTCTTTGGTGTTGTGGTAATCGGCTTGGTACTGAAGCGCCTTGATTTTCCGGGTAGCAGCTTCTGGCCGTATGCCGATCGTCTCACCTATTTTGTGCTATTTCCTGCCCTTCTGATTGAAAAGCTGGCCCAGGCTGAACTCAACAGACCAGAGCTGATTCCAATGACGTTGGTACTGCTGTTAACGATTATCATTATCGCTTCGGTGATTTGGCTGGTGAAGCCTTTTACGGGTTGGAGCAATGCTGCGTATACGTCAGTGCTGCAAGGCAGTATCCGGCCCAATACCTATGTGGGCCTGGCGGGAGCAGCGGCCCTGTTTGGTCCCGAAGGGCTGGCTATTACGGCGATTGCTATTGCCAGCGTTATTCCGCTGGTTAATATCATTAGTGTGCTGGGCTTTGCTCATTGGTTACCGCGGGGCACTCCTAGTGTAAGTGGAGTGTTGCGAAACATATTCACCAATCCCCTCATTATTGGCTGTATTGTAGGGATAGTATTAAACCTGACTGGAGTAGGATTGCCGCTGGGTACCGATCGGCTGATCGCCATTCCGGGACAGGCCGCGCTGCCGATGGGGTTACTTTCGGTCGGGGCGGGCTTACAGATACGCGCATTGGGTAAATGCATTGCGCCTATCACAGTAAGCAGTATCGCTAAACTGATAGCATTACCAGGACTGGCTTACGGACTGTGCCTGCTGTTTCCCGTAGAAGGGTTAGCCCGGGGAGTGGTGGTGCTGTATGCGTCCTTGCCCTGTTCGGTATCATCCTATACGTTGGCTTCGGAGCTGGGAGGAGATAAAGAGCTAATAGCGGGCATTATTACCGTGCAAACCCTACTGGCTATGATCACTATTCCTCTGTTATTAGGCGTAACGGTACTTTAATCGTTTCACATCACATATTCGTGATTGATTGGTTTAACGGGCTCGGGAATTTCCGCTTTGCCCAGCATCTCCAGCAGATTTATTTCAATGGTACGGGTAATCTGGTCGAGCGGAATACCGGAAGGGATGGGATCAAAAGGGTTAAGCAGGGATAATCCAATGAGGTGTGTGGTATGGAAGACAAAGCCAACCAGCCAGCCCAGCATAATAGCCCAGGCCCCGATGGATTGAGCACACACAATAGTAATCAGGATAACAAATACCCAGATAAACAGACGGGTAAAGTAGTGGTAGGAGGTAGGAAAGACGGTATTTTTAATCCGCTCGGACTTTCCCATTCCATCGCAAAAACGGACGATCATCTCATTGAGCTCCATAAACCGGAAGCCGTCAATGTGGCCTTGCTGGGAGAGCCATTCTAAATCTTTTGACTGATACTCCAGAATGGCGTTATGGGTATTAGAATGTCGGGCTAACTGTAAAATTTCTTTTTCGGAAAGGTATTGATAATAGGTAGTATCGTTTGTTTTACGAAGGTTGGCTTTGAGTGCATACAGAAAAGCTAGGTGCCGGTGAACCATTCGGGTTTGGGCCTGAGACAGAGGCGGTTGTTTCTCTGAATCTGGAGATGAGCAGTAGTACAGCACCCCCCGAGCCCAGGAGCGCGAATCGTTAACCAGCCCTCCCCATATCTTGCGGGCCTCCCACCAGCGGTCGTACGCCTGGTTGTTATTGAAACCGATGAAGAACGCCAGCGCCGTACCCAGCAGGGCCGGAATCATCGTCGGAAATTCCGTGAGCTCTCGCAATACGTATTCATCCAGCAGATACGCCAGACCGCAGGAGAGTATCAGAAACAAGTCGGTCTTCCAGGTGAGTTTTAAAATACGCGTTAGTTGAATATCTCGAGAGATGAGCATAGTAAACAGGTTAATAGTGACGGATATCTGAGATAACCTCCAAGGGCGATTATCGTTTTTTTTGCATCAAGTTACAACACTTTCACTACAAGAAAATAAGGGAGACTGCTTTATGCGAAGCTACCTGCCGCCCGCTGCTTGGTACGTCTATAAAAGAAAAGCGAAATGCTGTCTATTCATGGAAAGTTTTCGTAGTAGCGGGTTGCAGTGAGTCGCTAACCAAAGAATCTCGTCTTGGAAAGCCGATGCGATTCCACAACGTATCGGTTGCTATGGGTAGTGTACTGAGTGAAATAGTTTTCCAAAGCTGTCGGCTCCGGGAAATATTGCCAAATGCCTTAAACAAGCCTTTGGACGGACCGGTAGAGAAAAAACTCACTCCCTGCGGCCCCCGGGTGTAGTTTCGGTAATTATCTTCACTGCCCATGGTTGGTACATAACCCGATAGAAATAACTTTTTCGTTTGCCCAATATTATTTTTAGCGTGCACCTCTTCCGCAGTAGGTTCAATCTGAGTATTTAGTATCTGCTGTTTGAATTTCTCTTCAGTGGGTAATCCACGAACCAGTATTTCATCCAAAACTTTATCACGCGGCCTTAAAAAGACAAAGAGGGTGTCATGCTGAATGTCACGCACGGGAACCCGGTGAAACTGGTAATTTATGTGAGATATGTGGAGCATATCAGCGGTATCGGCCGGAAGTGAAAATATCCCCCTCTCATTGGTATATGTGCCCAACGATGAACTGAATGCATGAGCATACGGTACAGGTTGAAGCGTCTGACCATCTTTAACAATACCCACAATATTCTTCTTTGCCGTTTGGGCCTTCAGCGGATGCATAGCACACAGGAAGAAAAACAACCCAAGGTATGGTAAGGCTTTCATAAGTTCAGCTTGGCTATGATAACTAAACGGTAAATTCAATGATAGCTTGTGGAGGTCAATAACTTCACCCGGATATTGATATCCGACCAGAGCCATCTGGGGCAGGGTTACGAGAGAAGGTGGTTAGAAAGTGTTCGAAAGTAGTACAGGCACTGTTCAGAAGCGAACATGAGGAATGATGAAAAATCCCGTTTTCTGGCGTTTTATCCTTATGGGGCATTTGGCACACTCATTGGGTTTGATGGTTGATTACTAATCTGCCAATCATGCTGAAGAACTACGCGCTTATCACTCTTCGTAACCTGTTCAAGCACAAAATTTACTCATTCATCAATATTGCAGGGCTTTCTATCGGGTTGGCCTGTAGTATTCTGATTTTGCTGTGGGTGCAGGACGAAACATCGTTTGATTCCTTCCAGCCCAAAGCCGACCGTTTGTATCAGGTGTGGTTGCAGGCGCAGTGGGAAGAAGAGATTGGTTCTCAGCAAGCATTACCCTTGCCCGCCTATGAGGCCCTGAAAACAGCTAATAGCCATATCAGCCGGGTTGCCGTATCGGATTGGGGCGGTAATCATTTGCTATCGGTAGAAGAGAACCCGATTATCAAGAAAGGCCATTTTGCGAGTGAAGAATTTTTGCAGATGTTTGAGTTTCCCTTATTGCAGGGAGATGCGCCCACCACCCTTAACGACCCTTCATCCATTGTAATCACCGAATCAACCGCCAGGGCTTTATTTGATGATGCCGACCCGATGGGGAAAGTAATTCGGGTAGACGACAAGCACGAACTTCAGGTAACCGGCGTACTCAAGGACATTCCCGCCAATTCTTCTTTCCAGTTTGACTTTCTGTTGCCCTGGAAGTTAAACGAACAAAACCAGTGGATCAAAGACAATCAGCAGGAATGGGATAACCACTCTTTCCAGATATACGCCGAACTGGATGATGCATCACATAAAGCCGATGTGGAAAACAGCATCCGGGATATTGTGGACAAGAACGGAAAGCTTGATTTTAAACGAGAGCTGTTTCTGTACCCATTAGAGCGCTGGCGTTTGTATTCTAATTTTGAGAATGGCGTGGAGGAAGGCGGCATCATCGATTATGTGCAGTTATTTACCATTATTGCTGTATTCATCCTGGTGATTGCCTGCATTAACTTCATGAATCTGGCTACTGCCCGCTCTGAGCGACGCGCCAAAGAAGTTGGTATTCGCAAAAGTATAGGCTCCAACCGCTGGGAACTGATCGTGCAGTTTATGGGCGAATCTATCTTTATTTCTTTGCTTGCCTTTTTAATCGCTATTCTGATCTCCGAACTGGCTCTGCCGGGTTATAATAATCTGGTAGATAAAAAACTGTTTATTGATTATAGCTCAGGTGCATTCTGGGTGGCAAGTCTAGGCGTGATATTATTTACCGGGATTATCGCGGGAAGTTACCCCGCTCTGTACCTGTCTTCTTTTCAGCCGGTGAAAGTGCTAAAGGGTAAAGTGAAAGCCGGTAAAAGTGCCACTACTCCTCGCAAGGTGCTGGTCACGCTTCAGTTTGGCTTTTCCATTCTGCTCATCATTGGCACCATCGTCATCTATCAGCAGATTAGTCTGGTGCAAAGCCGGGAGCTGGGTTACAGTCAGGAAAAACTCATTACCCTGGGCAGCAATGAAGGTATCCAGAAGAACTACGATGTGCTGAAAAATGAATTGCTTCAGTCCGGGTTGGTAGAAGCCATGACGCGCTCTAACAGTCCTATTACCGAAATTCATTCCAATAACTTTCTCGGCTGGCCCGGCAAACCGGAAGAGCAGCGCGTGATTTTTACTACCATTGCCGCCGACTACGATTACACCGAAACTATGGGCATTAAAGTGCTCGAGGGGCGCGATTTTTCAAAAGAATTTGCTAATGACTCAACTGCCATCCTGGTGAATCAGGCCGGGATAGACATTATGCAATTGGAAGAGCCTTTAGGTACCCAGCTTGACTTGTGGGGTGAAAAACGAACCCTGGTCGGCATTGTGGATAATGTGCTGATGGGGTCGCCGTATCAGCCGGTAAGTCCTATGTTTGTGATTCTCAACCCCGAGTGGAATGGCAGCGTGACCCTGCGGTTAGCCCGCACCCGAGATTTATCAGCCTCATTAACGGGAGTGGAGGAAATCTTCAAGAAATACAACCCGGCCTATCCGTTTGAATACCAGTTTGCTGACGACGAATTTCAGGAAAAATATACCACCATCAACCTGACCAAACATCTGGCTAACCTGTTTACCGCCCTGGCTATGGTCATTACCGGCCTGGGATTATTCGGACTGGCCTCGTATACCGCCGAGCAGCGCACTAAAGAAATTGGCATTCGCAAAGTGCTGGGAGCTACTGTGTTCAGCATTGTCTCGCTGATGTCTAAAGACTTCTCTGTGCTGGTGATTGTGGCTTTCCTGATTGCCTCTCCGTTTGCCTGGTGGGGGCTGTCATCCTACCTGGAACGCTATCCCATCCATACCGATATTCACTGGTGGATCTTCCCAATGACCGGTCTCATTGCGCTGCTGTTTGCCCTGGCGTTTGTATCATCTCAAGCCTTACGGGCGGCCCGGTCTAACCCAGCCAAAGCCCTACGGAGTGAGTAGGAAAATTCTGCTGGCAGATAGTACCGATTGTTTTACGACCTGCGCGAGTCAAATCTGCTGTATTGTATTTTTAGCATTGGGTTTAAACCCAATGCTGGCGTACCCCTAATTCGCATTGCAGCAAAGCTTGCGAAGAATACGGCTTTAAGCATTGGTTTTTGCGTAATATTTTCTTTTAAGCCAAAATGAAACCCTCACCAGTAAAATTAACGCCGGAACTTCTACCAGGGGCCCGATGACTCCGGCAAAAGCCTGTCCTGAGTTCAGACCGAAAACAGCAATGGCTACGGCAATCGCTAATTCAAAATTATTACCGGCTGCGGTGAACGCAATGGAAGCATTTTTATCGTATTCTGCACCCATAGCCTTACTGATGAAAAAGCCTATCAAAAACATCAATGAGAAGTACACCAGAAGCGGAATAGCAATTCTTACAACATCCAGCGGAATCTGAACAATCAATTCACCTTTTAGCGAGAACATGACGACAATGGTAAAGAGTAAAGCAATCAGCGTTAGGGGGGAGATGGCCGGGATGAATCTGGTTTGGTACCAAGTCTCACCCTTCCATTGAACCAGCAGCATTCGGCTTAACAACCCGGCCAGAAAAGGTATACCCAGATAGATTGCCACGCTTTCGGCAATGGTAGCAATGGATATATCAACAATAGCTCCTTCAAACCCAAAATAAGGCGGCAGTACCGTAATGAACAACCAGGCATAAAAGCTATAGGCAAATACCTGAAATATGCTGTTCAAGGCTACTAGGCCAGCCCCGTATTCGCGGCTTCCTTCGGCCAGATCATTCCACACCAGCACCATAGCGATGCAACGGGCCAAACCAATCAGTATCAGCCCTACCATGTATTCGGGGTAATCCTGAAGAAACACCAAAGCCAGAACAAACATCAAAACCGGCCCGATAACCCAATTTAGAAGCAGGGAGATTGAAAGAATCTTTACGTTTCGGAACACTTGAGGCAGTAGTTTGTAGTTCACCTTCGCCAGGGGCGGATACATCATCAGGATTAAACCTATGGCGATGGGTATGTTGGTACTTCCACTACTAAAGGAATCAATGAAACTGGAACTTGAGGGGAAAAAGTAGCCAATGCCAACGCCTACTGCCATGGCCAGGAATATCCATAAGGTTAGGTATTGATCTAACAGGCTTAGTTGTTTGGGTTTTGCGGTCATTAGTTCTTTTTAATCTGGGAGAATACATAAAACATCTCTGCTGCTATTTGCAGGGACCGTTCGTCATACTTGGCCGCTTCCTGCGGGGTATCGTCAAATTCCTTCGGGTCATCGTAGCGAACCGGAATACGTTTTTCGGTTCCCGGGATGAAAGGGCAGTTTTCATCAGCATGAGAGCAGGTCATCACCGTGGCAAACTGATCAGCTTTGTTAATGGGGTCATCAAAAAGTTTTGAAAACGCACTGATGGGTTCAGCATCATCAGAATTGAAAACGAAATACACCGGGTTGGATTTACCTTTGGACGACACTCTAAAGCCGCTTTTCCTGATAGAGGCTACAGCTCGCTCATTGAAAGCCGTTACTTCCACACCACCCGAGTAACAATTGGCGGGAATACCAAAATAGTCGGCAGCGGTCTGGGCCCAGATCTGGGCAAACTGGCTTCGGCGTGAATTATGGGTGCAGATGAAATTCAGGTTCACAACTTCGGCCTGACTAATCTTGCTTTGTATATAATCAATCAAAGGTTTTAAAACCTGTTTTCGCTCATTGGAAATACGCTGACTTTTTGCTTTTTCAATCGTAGGGAATAGCTCGGGTAACATGGTGACTTTTGTTTTTCGCATGATTTTATCCATCGAATTACAGTTAACAACATCCTGAACCTGGCGTGCAATCGCTGTCCTGAGATGGGAGGTCAGAAAGTTTGGTTTCAGATGTACTCCCCGGTTTCTCGGCAAACACCGTGATGCTGAAAATTCCGGTTTCACCTGTATTGAAATCATCGGCTTCCTGAGCGGATAGGTATTTGCTCAAAATATCGTCGGGAATACTGATGGGCTTTTCTTTTTGTAAGGTGATATTCTGAAATCCAGCCTCTTTGATGTGTTGGAGATATTCATCTTTTTGAATTGCACCGGCTACACAGCCAGCGTACATTTCGGCATCTTCCCGCAGTTGGTCGGGTAGGCTACCCACGAGCACAATATCGGAGATACTAAAGTGCCCGCCGGGTTTCAGTACCCGAAAAATTTCACCGATTACTTGTTGTTTATCCGGCACGAGGTTGAGCACGCAATTGCTGACAATCACGTCGGCTACATCATTATTAACCGGCATATTGTCAATATCACCTTCCCGAAACTCAACATTGTTGTACCCCAGTTTCTCGGCATTCGTGCGAGCCTTCTGAACCATGGCGGGAGTGAAGTCTATGCCGATTACTTTTCCTTCGGCCCCGGTTTCGTGTCGGGCAACAAAGCAATCATTTCCTGCCCCGGAACCCAGGTCGACCACTACATCCCCTTTCTGTATTTTGGCAAACTGCGTAGGCAAGCCACAACCCAGGCCTAAATCGGCATCTTCAACATATCCTTCAGTTCCGGTGTAATCATCCATCATGATGTTGTACACCTTATTAGAAGGGGTAGTAGCACCACAGCAGGAAGCGGCGTTTTCCACTTTTCCTTGTTCGGCTATTTGAGCGTACTTCTCTTTCACCACATTTTTTAATTCCTGTTCGGTATTCATAATTTATGAGTTTATGTTATTGCAATATTACGATGGGTCTAGGTAAATTTTTTAGCAGCAGGTATTTGAAGCAGGAGACTCTAATTGATTGAAGATTTCATCAAACTGACCTTTAATCTCAGCCCAGCGAACCGGATTGATGCAGTAGCTAATGCTGGAGCCTTCAATCGTTCCCTGAATAATGCCAATGTCTTTCAGTTCTCGAAGGTGCTGACTGATGGTCGCCTGAGCCAATCCTAATTCTTGCACCAAATCTCCGTTAATGCAGGCATTGGTCTTCAGCAAATGCTGAATGATCGCTACCCGGGCCGGGTGAGCAAAGGCTTTTGCTGCCATAGCCATTTTATTTTGTGCTTCCGAAAAAAGATCGGTTTTAGTGACTCCCATATTTTAATTGTCTTATTGCAATATTACGATTAAGTAGTGAGGTTTCCAAATATTTTCAATGATTGCTTTTTGCAAGGTCTTTACATCTATGCTTGTCCTCCACTGAAATAAAGGAAGTATTGCTTCTCGAGATAGATAAGCGCGTTTCAGCAATATCACTTCAGGAAGATTATTCGTCTCAGGAACTTACGCTTAATAAGCTTATTACATCTTCTCCAGCGCCGCCAGTTCTTCCTGATAGCCCCCGGATAAAATAGGAAAGCGGTACCAGGATCGTGGATCAACGTTAAAGTCATCCATGTGGAAGGAGGGAGCAATGCGCTCCCGTTTCCATTGGTTTCGGGACCAGAGGCGAAAAAACTTGGCGATGTATGTTTTCAACTGGGCATCAGTGACTAAGTCCTGCTCCTGAATAATCTTATAAATTTCCAGCGGGCCGTGCCGATCCCGAATAGCCAGCCGTTCAATCACGACCAGAATATTGTACGGCATCAGATCAGATTCGTCGGTTTGCGCTTGTTCCAGCGGTCGTAATTCAGCCGTAGGGTTCAGTCGGTTTACCGGGTGTAGTCCCGGATAATCCAGTGCCTCTTCGGCCCATTTTAGCCATTGCAAGATGAAGTATTTATCTACGGCAGCAATGGGTGCTATACTTCCGCTGGTATCTCCATCCATCGTTGCATACCCAACATCGCCTTCGCTACGGTTGGAGGTGGTGAGTAAAAGTGCATTGTGAATATTAGCCAGCATCCAGATAGCAGGATTTCTGGCCCGGGCCTGCACGTTTTGCAATGTAATATCGTCTTGTTCCCAAGTGAGATCGCGGCGCAGGGCTTCCTCAATTTTCCGGGTATATCCGGCCACCTCATCGTCAATTTTCCATTGATGGAAGGTCGCCCCTAGCGAGTCGGCCAGGGTTTGAGCGGCGTTCAGTGTTTGCTCGGATGAATTAATGGTGCCCTGATACGCGGTAATCAATAAACGATTCAGCAAAGTGCGAAAGATCGTTTGCTCGTCGGCTCCTTCATCAAACGTAGAAAGCCATTGCGACATACCAAGTTTTTCCAGAAAGGTAGGCAGGCCCAGTTCTCGCACGCCCCGGCGCACCATTTCTGATACCAGCACGGCGCAGGAAGATGAATCGGCACCACCGCTAAGCGAAAGTACAAATCCTCTGGATCGGCTTTTGCGCAGATAGTCAAACAGAGCAAGGCTTTCGGCTTTGGTAAATTCTACTTCTTTATCGTAATCATCGGTGTTAGGCGCAGTTTCGGAGTTCTCCGGCTGAGAAAAATCAATGCGGCAGCTTAGTAGTTGTATATCCTGAAAAGAAAGGCGGTTATTTTTCTTCAGTAGCTTTCCCTGCTGGGCAATCAGAATTTCCCCGTCGTATACCATGCGTCCGGCTTCGTTGCCTAGCATATTGGTAAACACATAGGAACAATCAAACGCTTCCGAGCCTTGCAGTACCAGTCGCTCCCGGAAGTGGGTTTTTCCAAAGGCAAAGTGACTGGCACTAGGGTTAAGAATAAGGTCAACTCCGCGCGTTTTATGAATCCAGCCCGGACGCAGGTCTTCTCGCCAGGCATCTTCGCAAATCTCAAAAGCGACCTTAATACCATTTACCTCATAGATGACATCACCGAAATCATACCATTGCCCATGGACTTCTACCTGACCTTGCTCATAGGCAGCCCAGGGAGTGAACCAGCGGGGTTCGTAGTGAACTCCATCATTGGCCAAATACTGCTTGGCTGTAAACCCTAAAATCTGCTGATTGTGAATCAGGCAGGCAGTATCATAACGTTTGCCTTCATACAACATCGGTAGGCTAACGGCCACCGTAATATCCTGGCAGGCCGAAACAATGTCCGGTAACACATCCAGGGCCTTCTGGTAGATCCAATCGCTCAGAAACAGGTCCTCACAGCCATATCCGGTAATACATAGCTCAGGGAGACACAGAATATCGATATGCTGCTTACGGGCTTCTTGTATAGCCTGATGGATGCGGCTCAGGTTCCCGGTCCAGTCAATAGGAGTTTGATTAAGGGTAGCTCCCGCTACGGTGAGGATCATACGCGTACGAAAGTGAGATGAAAACTTGGCCGTTACTAGCTACTCAAGTTCAGGTTCCAGTTCCTGAATGGCTTTCTCGGAAGCACTTTGTTCGGCCTTCTTTTTACTATAACCGCTACCCTGGCAGATAGGTTTATCATCCAGAAATAATTGGGCAATAAACTCCTTATGATGACTATTCCCTCGGGTATCAACAATTTCAAAACGAACCTGACGGTTGTTCTTTTGTGCCCACTCAATAATCATGCTTTTGAAATTCGTATTGTTCTTCACAATATCCGAAAGATCAAAGTGGGGTTTGAGAATGCGGTTCAGCACAAACCGGCGGCAAAAGGCAAATCCGTGATCCAGGTACACTGCCCCAATTAGCGCCTCAAACGTGTTGCCATTGATAGATTTGTGAGAACGGTAGCTACTCCGGTGAGAATTATCATACTCGATGATCTGGTCAATACCGATCTTGCGAGCTACTCCGTTTAGCGATTCCCGGTTAACGATCCGGGCGCGGATTTCGGTCAGGAAGCCTTCGTCGCGGAAGGGGAATTTTTTGAAAAGATATTCGGCTACCACGGTTGAAAGTACTGCGTCGCCTAAATACTCTAGTCGCTCATTAGATTCTTTCAGCCCATACCGGTTGCGTTTAGCCACCGATACATGTTTAAAAGCCAGACGATACAGCCCGATATTGGCCGGGGCTCGCCCGACCATCCGGTGCACACAACGGGTCAGTTGTTTGTCCTTCTTAGATTGAAGACTTAGAAAAGAGAGCGGTGCCGGTAAAGCCAGCACGGCCGAACGAAAATAGGAAATAAGATGACTGACGAAAGATCCCGCCACGCTTAGGCTTCAAATTTTCGAAAAACTACCGATGTATTATGCCCCCCAAATCCAAAAGTATTGCTGATTGCCGTCCTAATCTCCCGCTCCTGCGCCTTGTTAAAGGTCAGATTAAGCCGCGGATCGATGCGTTCGTCGTCGGTAAAATGATTGATCGTGGGAGGTACCAAACCGTGATTGATTGCCTTAATACAGGCTATTGCCTCAATGCCACCAGCGGCTCCGAGCAAATGCCCCGTCATAGATTTGGTCGAACTGATACTGAGATTAAAAGCATTTTCCCCGAAAACATCAATGATTGCATTGGTCTCGCTGATATCTCCTAAGGGAGTTGACGTGCCGTGAACATTGATGTAGTCTACTTCAGAAGGAGATACACCAGCATCAGCCAGTACGTTTTGCATTACTAGTTTTACACCTGTTCCTTCCGGGTGAGGAGCAGTGATGTGGTAGGCATCGGCCGTCATGGCTCCGCCCAGAATCTCCGCGTAAATCTTGGCACCGCGTGCCTGGGCATGCTCCAGTTCCTCTAGAATTAGGGCGCCAGCTCCTTCACCTAATACAAATCCTTCCCGGTCCCGGTCAAATGGCCGGGAGGCCGTTTCAGGAGAATCATTACGTTCGGATAAGGCCTTCATGGCTCCAAAGCCACCCACACCTGCTTCGCAGATGGCCGCTTCCGAACCGCCCGATACGATAACATCCGCTTTGCCTAATTTGATGTACGTGTAGGCATCAATAAGAGCATGCGTTGCCGATGCACAAGCCGAAACGGTAGCAAAGTTAGGACCTCGGAACCCGTATTTGATAGAAATGTGTCCCGGAGTAATATCAATAATCATCTTCGGGATGAAGAAGGGGTTGTAGCGGGGGGTTCCGTCACCCTGGGCAAACTGGGTTACTTCCTGCTGGAAGGTAATAAGTCCACCAATACCCGATCCCCAGATGACTCCAACCCGATCTGGATTAACCCCCTCAGTATAGCCTGAGCCTGACTGCATCAGACCGGCATCCTGCACGGCTTCATCGGCAGCGACCAGGGCAAACTGAGCACAGGGGTCTAACTTGCGAGCTTCCTTACGATCGAAATAATCGGAAGGATCAAAGTTTTTAAGCTCGCAGGCAAACTTGGTTTTAAATTTTTCGGTGTCAAAACTGGTAATGGGGGCTGACCCGCTTACTCCTTGGGATAATCCTTGCCAATAATCGGCTACTGAATTACCAATAGGAGTAAGCGCGCCCAACCCGGTTACAACAACTCTCCGAGACTTCATAAAAAAGGGAAAAGTGATCTACTTAGTTTACGTTCTCTTCCAAATAAGAGATGGCTTGACCAACGGTAGAAATATTTTCAGCTTGATCATCAGGAATAGAAATGTTAAACTCTTTCTCAAATTCCATGATCAACTCAACGGTATCTAAAGAATCAGCACCGAGATCGTTAGTAAAGCTAGCGTCGGGAGTAACTTCAGATTCTTCTACTCCGAGTTTGTCAATGATGATTCCTTTGACTTTTTGCGCAATTTCAGACATTTTATTTGCATTTAAAGTTAACGGCGCAAAGAAAGAGATTTAATATAATAATGTCAAACGAATTTTTTCCTATCTTTTTTCTTAAAATTGAGTATATAAGGGCCGAAGCCTTTATACTTTTTGCAGCAAGGCGGTTTGTAGGTGATTGAAAATTATTGTTGTGCGTACATCTCTTGATATTTCTTTTCAGTATGATTTTGTGCTTTTTGGAATCAATTCTCCGGTAAAAGAGTATAAATTAGCTTGGTTGCTTAACCAAACATGCATCTGCCATTTTAAGAAAGATCAGGATATTACCTTGAATAAAGATGGTGCTGCCACTGTTTCTTTCACTCACTACCGTTATCAGCGGGCTAGCCAGGTTTGGCGGTTGCTGGAAAACCGACCGAGTGAGTCAGGGCTCCCAGATATCTATCTAATGCCCGAACTTTCTGAATGGAATTTTTTACTTTGGCTGCACGACCCGGGAGAGCATATTTCCCTCTCTCAACTGCAACAAAATTTGAAAACTATCCCTGATATCGAGAGCTTTTCGCAAATTTCGGTAGATTTACTCGCAAATAAAGATAACCTATTGTTTTAACATGGATCATTTACCTTTTAATAAGACTAAAATTGTGGCCACAGTAGGTCCGGCCACCAATAGCAAAGAAATGCTGACGGAGTTGGTGAAAGCAGGAGTGGGAGTATTCCGACTCAATTTCTCTCACGGAGATCATGCCGGACACGCTCAGGTAATCAAATACATTCGGGAAGTTAACGAAGAAATGGGTACCAATATTTGTATCCTTCAGGATTTGCAAGGGCCTAAAATACGTATCGGGGAAGTAGAAAACGGAGAAGTAGAAATAGTACCAGGCCAAAGCCTAACGATTACTTCTGAAAAGATGGTGGGCACATCTGAGAAAGTGAGCACCACGTATACGTCCCTGCCTACGGACGTTGTCATTGGTGATACTATTCTTATTGATGATGGTAAAATCGAGCTGCGCGTGGTAAGTGCTTCAGGTAATGAAGTGACAACCACGGTCATCTACGGTGGCCCGCTGAAGTCGCGTAAAGGAATGAATCTGCCTGACACGAATGTATCAGCCCCTTCGCTTACTGAAAAAGATAAAAAAGATTTACTATTCGGTATTGAGCAGGATGTAGACTGGATTGCCCTGTCGTTTGTACGAAAAGCCAGCGATATATATGATCTGAAAGAAATCATTAAATCAAAAGGAAAAGCAACCCTGGTTATTGCCAAGATTGAGAAGCCTGAGGCGATTCGCAATATTGATGATATTATTGAAGCCACTGATGGGCTGATGGTAGCCCGGGGTGACCTGGGAGTGGAGATTGCTATGGAAGATGTGCCGATGGTGCAGAAGATGCTGGTTCAGAAGTGTAATAACGCTTCCAAGCCCGTTATCATTGCTACTCAGATGATGGAAAGCATGATTGAAAATCCTCGCCCTACTCGTGCTGAAACAAACGATGTAGCCAATGGCGTGCTTGATGGTGCCGATGCCATCATGCTATCCGCAGAGACTGCTTCAGGCAAATACCCGATACAGACGGTGAAAAGTATGGTAAGAACCATTTTGGCCGTAGAGAAGCAAAGTGATGACGTTTATGATAAATTATCACAGATACAACCCGACTCGCCTACCTTCTTTAATGATAACCTGGTACGTACCGCCTGTAAACTGAGTAAGGAAGTAAATGCAGCAGCTATTGTCGGCATGACCAAGTCGGGGTATACCGGTTTCCGCATTTCAGGACACCGACCTAAAGCCAATATCTTCATCTTTACCGCCAACCGTCGCCTGTTAAATATTATCAACCTATACTGGGGCTTACACGGGTTTTACTATGATGGCACCCGCTCAACCGACGAAACTTTTGACGATTTAGAGAAAATTTTGCGCACCAAAGGATTATTGCATCAGGGCGATACCTATATCAGCACGGCTAGTATGCCGCTTCATTGGGAGGATCGTACGAATATGGTGAAAATTCAGGTGGTAAAATAGTATTGCAATGAGTAGTGACTAATGACTGATGAGTAAATGCCGGTTATTTACGATCAGTCATTCACCATTACTCATTAATCATTAAACTAGCTGATGAATCTTACGAATAACTTATATACCAGTTCACTTGCCCTACTCACCGATTTTTATCAAATCACCATGGCCTATGGCTATTGGAAGACGGGTATTGCAGAAAAGGAAAGCGTATTTAATTTATTTTATCGTAAAAATCCGTTCAACGGTGGTTTTGCTATCAACAGTGGACTATCGTATGTGATAGATTTGCTGAAGAGCTTTCGCTTTACTGATACGGATGTGTCTTATCTGGCAACCATTAATGGGCAGGACAATAAGCCTCTTTTCGAGCCTGAATTCCTGGAATATCTCAAAAACCTTAAGTTCTCTTGTGATATTGACGCAATCCCTGAGGGAAAAGTCGTATTCCCTCATGAGCCGTTGGTTCGGGTAAAGGGGCCCATTATTCAATGCCAGCTGATTGAGTCGCCACTGCTGAATATTATTAATTACCAGACCCTGATTGCCACCAAAGCGGCCCGAATTCATGTAGCTGCCAAGGGCGAGCCTGTGCTGGAATTTGGCTTGCGTCGAGCTCAGGGTATTGATGGAGCTATTGCTGCCAGCCGGGCCGCTTATATCGGAGGCTGTACTTCTACTTCCAATGTGCTGGCTGGCAAGCTCTTTGGCATTCCGGTGAGCGGCACCCATGCCCATAGCTGGATTATGGCCTTTGACGATGAGTTGAGTGCGTTTAAGGCCTACGCTGAAGCTATGCCTAATAACTGTATTCTTCTGGTTGATACCTATAACACTCTTGAGGGAGTAAAAAAGGCGGTTGAAGTGGGAAAAATCCTGCGAGAAAAAGGAAAAGAACTGCTAGGCGTACGCATTGACTCTGGTGATTTGGCTTATTTTAGTATTGAGGCTCGGAAACTACTGGATGAAGCCGGCTTCACCAATGCCAAAATTGTAGCCAGCAATGATCTGGACGAGAATATTATCAGCAGTTTACGCTCTCAGGATGCTAAAATTGATGTGTGGGGCATCGGGACAAAGCTGGTGACGGCTTATGATCAGCCTGCCTTAGGCGCTGTGTACAAGCTTTCTGCCTTAAAAGAGGAAGATGGGTGGAAGTATAAGATAAAGTTGTCTGAGCAGGCTATAAAGGTGAACAACCCGGGCATCCAACAGGTGCGTCGTTTTTACTATGAGGAAAACGGTAGTAAGCATCTGTTAGCAGACATGCTTTATGATACTCTACAGCCATTGGGAGACAAGCATAAAATTATTGACCCCATGGATATTACGCGTCGGAAAGTTATTCAGGCTGATGAGGCATCTTTTGAAGAGCTTCTGATCCCCGTTTTTCGCGATGGCCAACCCGTTTATGAGTCACCCAATATTCAAACAATTCGAGATACTACACTACAAAGTCTAGCCGAACTGCCCAAAGGCGTAAAACGGTTTGTAAACCCGCACAGCTACCCAGTGGGGCTGGAAGAAAAACTGTTTACTACCAAAACTGATCTTATACTAAAGCTGCGAAATTTGGCGGACTGATTTTCATCAGGCAAAAAAAATACCCTCTTTTAAGAGCGTATCACCATTGTTTCCTTTAAAAAAGCGGGCGTAGAGCTATTCAGCCATCATAAACTCTACATTTCCTACTGATACATCAATATCAAAAGAAGTCAGGTTCGCTGCATCCTGGCTATAATATTTATTGATAAAGGTGTTGTTCTGAATCTTACGAAATGATTTAGGCATCGTAATTCTACACAGAGGCGAATTATTTAACCGAACAATAACTGGGTTTTCTGTTTCAGGGAAAATTACTGTTAATGACCCTGCTCCAATACTCGCTTGCACCCGACTTGTCTGAATAATATCATCTGAAAAATTCATTGTTAACTTACCGAACCCAACATCAGCAATAATGTCTTTGGCGCGCGATAAGTTAATTTGATCAAGTTGGAGAACGCCCAGATCAACTTTGGTATACAATGTATCCATAGCCACCTCATTGGGAGTATTGGCCGCGTATCCGATTCGGATATTTGCGCTTCCAGTATTCACTTTCAGGTTTTCTACTGCTAAGCCTGAGAGATCTACCATAGAACTGCCCATTCCATAATGTAGAGACAGATCATAAGAAACACTACGAGAAAGATAAATATACCAGGGCTTTTCCGGGCCAGTATTGTTAGCAGCAAATCCACCAAATACGTGGGCAGAAAGGCTCGAACTTAAATCTTTAGGGGTTCCGTCCTCAAAATCAAGTGTAACATTCCGAATGCCACTTTCTACTTCAGATTGCGCCACCGGGTTAAAGCCTGCCGAAGTTGGGTAGCCATATACACTGACTACATGGGTATTAAATGTGGAATTGATACGGCAATTAACAGTAGAAGCATTTACGTTGAGGCTCACCTTCTCCTGCTCACCTACTGGGGCGATATGGAAGTGTTTCTTTTCCTGCGCTTTGCTTTCGGTTGCATAGAGCATAATTGAAGCAACCAATAAGGCATATAATCTCATGTTGACTTACTACGGAAGTCAATAGAGAAAGGTTATAACTACCTAATAATTAGCAAGAAAGTATAATAAACTTTACTTTTTACTGTAATAAGAAAAGCCGGTACAATTAAGTAGCAATTATTATTCTACTAGGGAATTTTGCTACTAGAAAAACTCCTTCATCCGTTCAAAGAAACTTTTGTCACTTTTGCCCGGCTGCGGTTGGAAGTTGGGTGCATCGCGTAATCCTTCCAGTATGCTTTTCTCTTCAGAAGTCAGGCTCTTTGGTGTCCATACATTAACGTGGATTAACTGATCGCCTTTGCCATAACCGTTAATGTCCTGAATGCCCTTACCGCGTAGTCGCAATATTCGGCCACTTTGGGTGCCTGCATCAATTTTAATCTTTACTTTTCCATCAACGGTTGGAACTTCAACGGAAGTGCCCATACAAGCATCAATAAAACTGATATGCAGATCGTATACGATGTTTGTTCCATCGCGTTTTAGTTCTTCATCCTCAGTCTCCTCAATCACAATCAGCAGATCACCGGGCACTCCGCCTCGTTTAGGCACATTACCTTTGCCAGACATGGAAAGCTGCATACCTTCGCCAACTCCCTCCGGAATTTTGACTGAGATTACTTCTTCTTCAAGAATACGACCTTCACCGTGGCAATTACCACAACGCTCGTCTACTAGTTTACCTTCACCACCGCAGTTAGGACAGGTATTCGCAGATACCATTTGGCCCAGCATCGTATTGACTACCTTTCGGATTTGCCCGCTTCCACTACAGGTAGGGCAGGTGCGGAGCGCTGTGCCGTGTTCAGCACCATTTCCGCCGCATACATCGCAGGTATGATAGCGTTTTACTTTAATTTTCTTCTCAACACCATGAGCAATCTCATCCAGTGTTAATTTCAGTTTAATACGTAGATTGGAGCCTCGTCTTTGGCGAGAAGAGCGGCCACCGCCACCAAAAAAGCTTTCGAAAGGGCTGCCGCTGCCACCAAAGATATCTCCAAACTGAGAGAAAATATCATCCATGGACATACCGCTACCTCCGAAGCCTCCAGCGCCCGCACCACCGCGGACGCCATCATGCCCAAAGCGGTCATAACGTTGGCGCTTGTCAGCATCGGATAGCACTTCGTAAGCTTCAGCAGCTTCCTTAAATTGATCTTCTGCTTCGGGGTTATCCGGATTCTTATCGGGGTGAAATTTAATGGCTGTCTTACGATAAGCCTTTTTGATCTCATCCTGAGAAGCATCGCGGGAAACTCCTAATATTTCGTAATAGTCTCTTTTTGACATAAGTCTGTTTTATGATCCAATCACAACTTTTGCGTAGCGGAGCACTTTATCACCCATAAAATACCCTCCTTCGATAACGTCCACTACCTTTCCTTTTAATTCTTCACTCGGTGCCGGGGTTTGTACTACCGCTTCGTGATACTCACTGTCAAAGTCACTTCCCTGCGATACCTCCATCCGGGTAAGACCTTTCTGCTCCAGTATCTTTAACATCTTCTGGTGTACCAGTTGTATGCCTTCGTACATCGGCGCTACAGCTTCGTTATCTTTGAATATATCCAGTGACCGCTCAAAGTCATCTACTACCGGAAGTAAGGCAGAGACAATATCTTCACTGGCGGTTTTGATCAGCGTGCTTCGCTCCTTAGCCGTACGGCGACGAAAGTTTTCAAATTCAGCGTATAAACGGAGGTATTTGTCCTTAGCTTCAGCAATGGCTATTTCCGCATTGTCTGCTTCGGATGTCTCTTCGGAAGCTTCTTCGTTTTGCGGTTGCTCATTCAACTGCTCAGATTCCATGTCAGGGGTTTCCTGCTCCTGGCTTTCGTTATTTATGTCTTCGTTCGTAGTTCTATCTTCTACCATAGGATCATTCTCTGGCTTTTGGTTCTCTTTATCTACCATCGTTTCAAACTTTTGGTTCAAGAAACGTTTGTTAGACGGCAACTTTTTTGCCAAGCTCACAACTATGACAGATTGACAGATTTAGGCGTGCAGGGTTTGCCAAATAAGATCTTTGAGCTCTTGAATATGGTACTGGCTGACAGATGAGATGAAAATGAAGGGGAGGGATACGTCAATTTCTGACCGGATGGCGGTCTGAAGTTCTTCGTCTAATAAATCAGCTTTGGAAATGGCTAACAATCGCTTTTTATCCAGCATTTCAGGATTATAAGCTTCAAGTTCCTGCAATAGCGTTTGGTATTCCTGGTTAATGTCATCCGCATCAGCCGGGATGAGAAACAATAGGATAGAGTTTCGTTCAATATGACGCAAGAAGCGCGTGCCCAGCCCTTTGCCTTCTGCTGCACCTTCAATAATTCCAGGTATATCAGCCACAATAAACGACTGGAAGTCTCTATATTCTACTACTCCCAGGTTTGGGGTAAGGGTGGTAAAAGGGTAATCGGCAATTTCTGGTTTGGCTGCGGAAATTACAGAGAGTAATGTTGATTTTCCGGCATTAGGAAAACCGATCAGCCCAACATCAGCCAGCACCTTCAATTCTAGAATGAACCAGGCTTCCTTATTGGGCTCGCCTGGCTGGGCATAGTGCGGAGACTGGTTAGTAGACGACTTAAAATGATCGTTGCCCAAACCGCCGCGGCCACCTTCCAGAATAATCACTTCCTGTCCATCTTCTGTAATCTCAGCAACAACTTCGTCAGTTTCATCCAGCCGGGCTATAGTGCCCAACGGCACTTCCAGGATAATATCTTCGCCTTGAGCTCCGGATTTCCGGGAAGGGCCACCGCCTTCTCCGTTTTTAGCCATAACATGCTTCCGGTATTTCAAATGCAGTAAGGTCCAGAGTTGAGTGTTACCCCGCAGGATGATATGGCCGCCTCGTCCGCCATCACCGCCATCCGGCCCTCCCTTAGGAACAAATTTCTCCCGGCGAAAATGAGCCGAACCCGCTCCACCTTTACCCGATCGGGCATGAAATTTTACGTAGTCGATGAAGTTGGGTGAAGACATTTAAGTAGGGGAATGGTGTAAGTGTTCGATTGCCAAATGGCTGATTGTTAATTGTTTTAGGTTTTTATAGAGACGCTATGAAGCAGCCTTAATCTGGCGTTGTTCACTCATGTGTTTAAGTCAAGGCTTTCTGTTACGCTCTCCCTTTTCCAACCACCCAGCTTTGCGCTTTTACAAGGCTTGTAGCCGCTGGATAGATTCTTTAATGCGGGTATAGATAGCATCAATAGTACCTACACCATCAATTTGTACGTAGCGGCCCTGCGTTTCATAATAGTTGGCTACGGGCAGGGTCTCATTTTTATAGACGTCCAGACGCGTAGCAATTTTGTTGGTATCCTGATCATCAACCCGGCCTGAGGTTTTTCCTCGCTCAATAATTCGTTGTATGAGTTCATTATCGGGCACAGAGAGGGCGATCATCCCGGTAATGGGGGTGTTCTTTTGGTTAAGCAGATCATCCAGTGCTTTTGCCTGAGGAATAGTGCGGGGAAAGCCATCGAAGATAATTCCGTTAGGGTTATTTTCTTCTTTAAGCTTATCATCCACCATGTCAATTACCAGTTGGTCGGGTACCAAGCGCCCTTCATCCATAAAGGCTTTGGCTCGTTTACCCAGCTCGGTTCCTTCGCCTAAGTGTTTTCGGAACAAATCGCCGGTGGAAATATGCGTGAGCTGAAATTCTTCAATCAGTTTCGCGCTTTGAGTTCCTTTTCCTGCGCCCGGAGGGCCAAATAGTACAATATTTAACATGGGTACCGTAATTCTATATACAATATATAATAAGGCAAGTTTACGACACTAGGTTCGGAAACGAAAATTTTTCTTTTGTGGCAGGTAAAACACTTTATGCATTTATCCTATAGAATATAAGTGGTAACAGGTTGAAAGTCAGAGGGTAAGTGTGCTACTTGGCGATTTTGTAGATACTGCACAGGTTGCGGCCAAACCCATCGTAGTCTAATCCATACCCCACCACAAAGTCGTTAGGAATGCGGAAGCCAACATAGGGTAGCTCAATGGGGTGCTTTAATGCATCGGGTTTGAATAATAAGGTGGCAATGGAAATACTTTTGGGGTTTTCCTCCGTAAGTTGCTGCAACAGAAAACGAATGGTATTTCCTGAGTCTACAATGTCTTCTACAATAATTACGTGCCGATCTTGAATAGGCACTTCCAGTCCAATAAACTTGCGGTGTTCGCCAGTTGACTGAAGTTTCTCATAAGACTTTACTTTTACGAAAGTAACCTCCGATGGAATAGTGACGTGCCGGACCAGATCGGCCATAAACATAAAAGCACCATTCAGGATAGCGATAAAGACCGGATCTTTTCCTGCGTAATCCCGGTCAATGGCCTCTGCTAATTTCTTTAACTGCTGTTGTATTTGGTCTTCTGATAAATAAGGCTCGAAGTCAAGGTCTTTAATGCGCATAGGGACTAAAGCAGTTATAAATTTTCTATAAGATAGCGGTGCAGGGCAATCATGCAGGTGGCATCGTACTGGTGCACTTTCTCGTTAGGGGAATGGGCATTGGCTACCGGCGCCCCCACAAAGCACCAATCAAAAGGGTAGGGCGAAAGTTGAAGTTCCCGCCCATCACTCGATCCTTCTCCTTCTACTTCCAGTTGATAAGGTATGCCCGACTGATCGGCCAATGCTACAATTTGGTTGACAAAAGAACGACGCGGAATGTTTCGGTCGCGTAATGAAATGACGGCTCCCTCGCCATGATGAACTCCGTCGGAAGTCCAGGTGACGTCGGAGATCAGCGATTTGGTAACGCCGTATTTTTCAAAAATATAGTTAGCCAGGTAGGGAACGGACCCGCCACCGTGCTCTTCCCAACAGCTGAAAACCAAAATTCCATGCTCCAGTGTTTCAGCAATTTTTAACAGGTTATAAACTCCTAACCGGTTGTCAAGATAGCTGCTCTGAATGTAATCGTCGGTTTCCCGAAAATCACACTCAAAAACCAGCTCAGTGCCCCGGGCAATACCCCTTCCAAACTTGTAACGCACCTGCTTGTATTTATCCTGCTTGCCTTCGTACACCAATAATTCACAAAAAATAGGACCCAGATGGTCTTCGCCTACCAGTTTGTAACCTTCTTCTGCTTTCGGACTACCAATGGGCACCAACTGATCTTGATAACGTACGGTATACCCGACTGTATCCATATGGGCAAAGACGGCGGTACGAGGTTCACCGAAGACCAGCAGCATACAATCCTGAAACTCGGGGCCTTCTACCACGGTAGGCTGTACCTTCCAAGTTTCCTGATGCTGGTGCACATATTCCAGAATAAACTCCTTCAGTGCGGATTCGTTTCCTGACGGAGCATGAACCTGGCACAAGCGACGTAATACCTGCCAATCAGTAGGGCGGTGTAAGTTCATAAACTTAGTGGTTACCGTTAATAGTATTTACTATTTGCTGGGCTATCTATTCTTTGAATGAGAGTTAACGATCTTCTCTAGAAAGGAAGATCGTCTTCATCGTCGCTGGCTGAAAACAAAGCATCATCATTTCCGGATGATTTGGTGGAGCTGCTTGAAGAGGATGATGGTGGTGGGGGAGCAGGTGCTTCAGAAGAAGAGGCAGGTTGAAGACGCCAGGCCTGCAAAGAATTAAAGTACTTGGTGTTTCCCTGGGGGTCTACCCATTTTCGTCCTTTCAGGTTAAAGCTGATCATAATCTCCTGACCTACCTGAAAGCTATCCAGTAAGTCGCAACGGTCCTGAATACACTCAAATTTCACATATTCCGGGTATTGGGGGTTATCGGCGTACTCCACCACAAATTCACGTTTTCGGAAACTATCTGTCACTTGTGTGGTATCCGATAGTTCAATAAGTTTTCCTTGAATTTCCATAGGGCTAATTTAATCTTGGGCCTCGTAAAAAAATACAAAAATGTAGATTCATTTTGATTAAACAAACCGAATTGGTATTATTCATGCTTCTTTAAAATAGAAGACCTCCTAGTACCCTCACCCGAACCTGTCGTGTACTGTTTACCCTGGAATTGCTGAAAAATCGGAGAAATAAAATACCTCCGAAGAAACTAACTGATTAAGATTATCATTCTTTCCGAAAAGGAGCGCTTTGCGATAAAACAGGTTCAGTTTTTGATACCTGAATCACGAGCCAGATGTGCTACAAGTCAGATTAATCATACGTTAGTTAATAACCGAGATAACCCCAGTTCGTCATGACCCTTGATTACATCATTCTGTTTTTCTTATTTCTGTTAGCGCTTACGCTAGTGCTGTTGAAGATTATCCGAGATGAGCGTTCCAACAGTTCTAATAACGATGGTGGGTTGCCTTTTGAGTGGGACGTACCGGAGCTGGATCTTCCCCCCGGAGTGATCTTACCAATTGATGGGCCGGTGCGAGAACGTGACGAAGTAGAAGAACCTTCTATGGCTTAAAAATAAAAAAACACCTGCCTCGGTAAGCAGGTGTTTCCTGTAATATACAGTTTGGTTTTATATTCTTAACTGAATACTTTTTCTTTTGTACGGTCTTCTACCATATCAGGGTAGGCCCGCATTTTGTGCTCTCCAATATCCAGTCCTTCAATTTCTTCTTCTGCGGAAACCCGGATGCCTAATGTTACTTTTAATACATAGAACAGTAGCAGGGCAAAAGCAAAGCAGAATACACCAATAACGGTGACACCAATCAGTTGGCTGATGAACTGCGAGAAGCCTGCCAGAGCACCGAAGATACCCACGGCCAATGTTCCCCAGATTCCACAAACTAAGTGTACGGAAAGAGCACCTACCGGGTCGTCTAACTTCATACGATCAAAGAATACAACTGCTAATACTACGAATGCGCCTGCAATTAATCCAATCAGAATAGAATCAGTAACTCCCATTTGATCAGCACCGGCAGTAATACCTACCAGGCCACCCAGGATACCGTTGAGCACCATAGAAAGGTCGTTAGAGCGAACTACAATCAGGGCGGTAATCAGGGCACCAATAGCACCAGCAGCAGCGGCAAGTGTGGTAGTTACAAACACAAGCGATACTAGCCCGGGATCAGCGCTTAACACAGATCCACCATTAAAGCCATACCAGCCAAACCATAGTAAAAATACCCCAATGGTTGCCAGTGGCATGCTATGGCCAGGAATAGGGCGAATCTTGCCATCAACATACTTACCTAAACGTGCACCTAGCATCATTACTCCTACTAAAGCGGCCCAACCACCTACAGAGTGAACTAGCGTAGAACCGGCAAAGTCATAAAAAGGAGTTTCCATGGCATCTAAGAAGCCACCACCCCATTTCCACATGCCTACAATCGGATAGCAAAACCCTACGTATACAAAGGTGAAAATCAGGAAGCTATGCAGCTTTACCCGTTCGGCCACCGCACCGGATACGATGGTAGCAGCAGTAGCAGCAAACATAGCCTGGAAGATGAAGTCTGTCCAATACGTATATGCTCCGTCGGCGTAATTAATAAGCCCGGCATCACCTTCAGGCATAGAGAGTCCAAATCCGGCAAATCCAAAAAAGCCACCGGCAAAATCTCCCCCGGGGTACATGATGTTGAAGCCCCATAGGCAATAGGTTAGCAAACCAATAGGTAGAATGGTAGCATTCTTAAAAAGAATGTTAACTGTATTTTTAGATTGAGTAAGCCCAGACTCAAGCGTAGCAAAACCCAGGTGCATGATGAAAACCAGGATGGTGGCCATCATCATCCAGAGATTATTGGTTGTGAAAATTCCTTCCATAGGATCAGGTAGATTTTTTGAAATGATTAATTTTTATGAAGTAGATTTGAATACAGCTGCTATAGCATGTATGTAGAATTAATTGATAGCATCATGCCCCTGCTCCCCGGTGCGGATGCGGTAGACGTCATCTAAGGTGGTGACAAAGATTTTTCCATCGCCTACTTTTCCGGTATTGGCTATTTTAAGAATGGTGTCAATAGTTTGCTGGGCAAAATCATCCGATACTATAATCTCCAGTTTGGTGCGTGGAATGTAACCCACATCATAGGTTGTTCCTCGGTAGGTGCGGTACTCTTTTTCTAAACCATGCCCTTTCACATCATAGAAAGAAAGGAACGTAACTCCGGCGTCGGCTAAGGCTTCAACAACCTTCTCAAATTTGGAAGTTCGGATAATGGCTTCAACTTTTTTCATAGAATTATATCGTATAAGTTAGAAAGTGTAGTAGATCATTCGATAAAAAGAGGAAAGAGTCATAGCAATCAGTAGTATATGCTGTATAAATCCATATAAAATACTAAATAAGGGAATATTATCTCGAATGCAAAGCTTAATCGGTAGAAAAAAATTGACTTAAGTAAAAAAAAAATAATAATTCGGGAGATATGATCTGATTATACTAACAAACCAGATATTTCTTTGAAAAACTAATAACGATGCTACCGCTCTGCCAACACCTCAGAGATGTTGGTACGGTACGCATTTACGGCCGGAATTAGAGAGGCGATCACACCTACCAGTAGGCTGGCTAGTAAAATCCAGAGTTCTTCGGGTGCAAATTGGAAAGGAGAAATACCGAGTTGACCGGGTCGGGCATACCATTGGGTGGCTACATAAAGCACCAGGTGCCCTAATAGTAATCCGCTTATACATCCTACCAGTGTAATGATAAAGCCCTCTAGTATTACATGGGTAAATAGTTTTTGTTGAGAGGCTCCTAACGAGCGCATAATCGCCAGGTCATAACGGCGAGCTTTTAATGAGTTGTATAGAGCAATGAAGATGCTCAGGGCAGCAATAACAATAATGACATAGGCAAATCCCTGAAGCATATCGACGCCTACTCCTATCAACGAAAACAAGCGAGCCGTCTCAAAGGGGGGCGATGCGGCCTGCATATTGGTGCGTTCGTTAATATAACGGGGCAATTGCACTGCTGCCATAGGCGAGCGAAATTGTACTAACAAAGACGTGATTTCATCGTCTGGCCCGCCCTCGGGCAGCCCTTCTAAAGTGATACTCGTTTCGTTAGCGCGATGATCAGTGTGGGCTTCTGCACTGTCGGCTTCATGCGTATCATGCACCTGCCAGACACTTTCTACGGCTGTAAGGATAAGGTTATCGATAACCGTCTGGGTAGGTGCCAGAACGCCGGCAACCTTAAATTGCTGCTCATCATGCACATTAATACCATCATCGGCCAGCCCGTGGCTGCTGGTAAATATATTACCTACGGACAATCCTAGTTGCTGGGCGGCGGCAGCACCCAGCGTAACTTCCAGCGGATGTTCCCACAGACTTCCCTGAGCTACTGCTGCCTCATATAGCGACGCATACTCATGGTTAGTACCTACAATGCGGTAGCCCTGATAGCTGTCTCCCAAAGCCATCGGAATAGTATTGCGTACCAGCCGGTTACGCGAGAGTTGTCGGGCTTCGGTTAACGAAATGTTACCGGTAGGGTAGTCAATATGGAAAATGCTGGAAAGAATAATTTGTAGCGGACTGCCCTTGGCGCCCACCACCAGATCAATGCCCCGGCTATTTTGGGTTAGGGAACGTTCTACCTGCTTGCTGGCCAGCAGCAGCACCGTAATAATGGCAATGCCCAGAGCCAGCAACAGTATATTTAGAAATGTGTTGAGGGGCTTAGTCTTGATGTAACTCCAACTGAGGGCAAATAAATTCATGCGGTTGTAAGCGTCAGTTGTTGAGGGATATGATTTTTCACTCGTTGGTCGTGGGTGACAATAAGCAGGGTCGCCTGGTACTGACGGGCTTGGGCTTGGAGGAGTTGCAACACGCGCTCACAGTTCTGATCATCCAGACTGGACGTGGGTTCGTCGGCCAATATAACTTTCGGACTATTAAGCACGGCTCGGGCAATGGCCGCTCGTTGGGCTTCACCCTGGCTCAGTGTGGTAATACGAGCTTTTCTACGATGCTCCAGTGAGAGTGAGGTAAGCGTATGGCGGATTTTATCGCGATCTTGAGGAAGGTTGGCCAGGTATTGCGTAAGCAGTAAATTTTGTTCGAGGGAGAGGGATGAGAGCAGATGGGGCTGCTGAAAAATCAGCCCTAACTGTTGCCCACGAAAACGGTCCAGACTGCTGCCCTTGAGTTGAGTTATGTCCCGATCACCAATAATAACCTGCCCACTTAGCGGCCGCAGCAAGCCAGCCAGCAAGTGAAGCAGCGTCGTTTTACCACTACCAGAGGAACCAAGCAACACCCAATGATCTCCCTGAGCTACTGACCAGTCGGGAAACCGGAGCACATCTGATTGCGGGGTATATCGGAAGGAAACGCCGTCAAGCTGAATCATGCCGGGCAAGATAATCAAGCGGGATGAGGAATAAAAGGGGGGGCGGTAGGGCGGAATCCGAAAACGAGAAAATGTGGATAGTAGGGAGGCGGTTGGCTGGAGGCAGTTGTAAAAACATTCTGCCTTCAGCCAACGGCTAACTGTCAAGCTACTTCAGGTCCCGCAGAACCCGGCCCAAGAGGATCGCGAGCACATCGGCCTGATCTTTCATAGAAAGAATAGTGTTTCTCCCTTTGTCTTTAGCGATGAGCATACCATCAGCATATGCCTGAAAACCAACAATGCTGGATAGACGAATGGATTTTTCCTGATTGCCAGAGCGATATAGCAGGCGTTCATTCGTAAGGTATAGCTTTCCGGTAGCTGGTGGCGTACCGGTTGCATCAGGAGTAATCGGTTCGGCCGATGGCTTCCAATAGTCACCTTCTTGCAACTGGGTGCGTAGTGGTTTTTCTGCTGGCTTTTGCTTAGAGGCAGCCCGGCGGTCATCGTACCAAACGGCATCGGCCAGAAAGTAGCAATGCTCCTGCCGTTGTAGTTTGATAGGAACGAAAATAGTAGGAACGTCTCCATTCTCAACCTGCCAGAGCAGCCGGTATTTCGCTAGTTGTTTCTGAGTGGCTTCGTCCAGCTTGAGGTCTACCTGCAGATGGTCAATAAGGGTTTGCAGTTCATGCTCTTCTTCCGGCGATAGTCGTTCATCAGCAATAGCCCCTTTGATAAACTGAATAATAATAGTCTGAGCTTTATGCTGATAGAGTCGGTGCGCTACCTGAGGAGGAAGCTGAAGGCGCGTTTGCAGGTTGCGCAAAAAACGTCGTTCTTTTTCATCAAGCCGCAGGTCTTCCAGCGCGGCATCCAGTTCCCGTTCGTAAATTTCCTGACAGACGCGGTGGTGAGCCATCTCTACATCCTGCTCACTGAGGCCTAATAAGCGCTTCAAATGCTTTAACCGCTTGATCTCGTCCTCATCCAGATGATTATCATCAAAGCAGTAGCGCAGATAAGTCTTGTACAATTCCCGTAGCGACCCGTCCGTAAAATCGGTGTATAGGTTGAGTTGATAGTTATTCAGAATAGCCTGAATATCCTCAGAGGTAATTTCCAGTACGGGTTTTTCCGACAAGAGATTATTGATTTCGATGATAGCATTCTTCTCAGACCGGTGGCCCGTCAGCCTGCTCCACATCGATACCGGTTCCAGCGTAGATTTGTAAAACGGTTGCGTTTCCATACTTTTTCAGGACAAACAATTCAGCAATTTACGCTGATTTTCAGAAAAATAGGAGGGGAAAGAAGAAAATTTCTATCAGGCGAGAGCAGGGGGCTTGGTGTAGAAAGGTTGGGGACGGGGGACTCGAGAAGGGGTAAAGGTGTAGAGGAATGAATAGAGCGAAGAGCTTAGGGCCGGGAGTGCATGGACAGTGGGAAACAAGAGCAATCAACAATCAGCCATTTAACAATAGAACAGTCAATCATTTCAAATCTCCAGCAACTGCTTGACTGGTGCCGCATAGCTTTGCCCACTCATAATCTCCTTGTGCTGCTCATCTTGCATTCTGATGGCAAACCGGCTGCCGGGCTGCTTTTTTACTTCCTGAATCAGGTGAGCATTGATGATATAAGCACGGTGAACTCGGATAAACTGGGCCGGAAGCTTTCCTTCCAAATCGGCAAGCGTGTATTCTACCAAATGTTCCTTTCCCAGCACATCATACAGGTATACGTGGTTGTCCTGAGCAAAAAAACAGGCAATTTCATTGATAGGAGTGAAGACCACCCGATCTCCCACTTTGTGGGGAAAGTTAATTAGCGATTGCTCGGGTTGGGGTGTTTTAGAAGAGCCAGTTTCATGAGAAATTAATTCGGCGCTACGATTGCGCTTACGGGCAGCCTGTACAAATATAAAGATGGGAGTGCCAAATATTAACGCACAGAGAAGAAACAAGAAGCCCCAGTTCAGTAAAAGGCTTCCTAAACCAGACCGCTCTTCTACCTGATACCCTACCCATTCGCTTTTCGGTAAACCTCGCTGGGCTTCAAAAAAACTAGCATCAAAAACATCAGGGTTAGTAATTATTAGATGGTACTGAGGCCCAGATGAAAGGGCAAAAGGGTTGCGCTCCACTAACTCATTCCAATAATCTGGCTTTTGTAAAGCTTCGTTATCGAGGGTAACCTCTACCCGGTTTTCATTAGAAACCAGAATCACCTCTTGAATTTCACCTTCGCGAAGCATCTGCTCAAACTGACGTTGGGTGATTTCAATTGTTAAATCGCGACCGGCTAAATAAATAAGGCCGGCAATCAGTAAAAAGAACGCAAGGGCGTACAATAGAACGACATATCTTTTTTTCATAGACGTAAAAAATGTTATGTGTCAAAGATACCGTCTCCTCAAGATAAATGTGCGTCTGAATGATGGTAATAAAGCAGGTACCACTCAATTCGGGGTAAACTATGTAGTTTTCCGGGTGAACGCTTCAGATTGGGTGGTGAAATAGACTAAGTACAATCAATTTTGTAATAACGAATGATGTCGGCGGAAGGCTGCCTCGCGGGAGGCAGGAGGCGGTAAACCTTTGGTCGCACCGTACCATCTTACGCTAGTAACCGGTCATTGCCTGACAAACGGCCTCCCGCCTTCTCTCAAGCCCACTGTCAATTCTTTCTTAATCGTACTTAAATCACTTCTTCTATCTCCACATTGATACTGCCTATCCCGGCTTTGATATCAAATTCCAAACGGTGCTCGGCTGTTTTATACAGAGCGTTGGTATATTCGCGGCCATCTTTGGTGAAGCCGTCGGGTACTTCAACCGATCCTAAGCCTCCGGCCACGTCCAGCCGAATGCCAACATCCGAAGGAAGTTTGAGGTTGAGCTCGCCAATACCGCCTTTAATTTCAGCATCCAGATCGTTGCGCCACTCGCCGCTTAAGTCAACATTTACTTCACCCACTCCAGCCTTAATGTCTAGTTCGGGTACGGAAGCGTCGCGTAAGTTAATAGTGTGCTCACCTACTCCGGCATTGATATGAACGCTGTTGAGCAGCAGGCCTCGCAAATCAAGTTCGGTTTCTCCTGCCCCCATATTGCAGGACAGATCTTGGAGGATGTCATCATTCAACTGCACTACCCACTCATTGATCTGATCGTCTTCATCAAAGTTAATATTGAAGCTTTTCAAATCGGGTTGCTCAATCGACAAAAAACCAGTTTCATCCTGAGTTTCATAAGAAATTTCCGGCTCCCATGATTCGCGGTTAAAGGTGAAATCAGCATCCATCAGCTTACGGGCACCGCCAGTTACTTTTAATTTTCCGGCTTTCATCTCAATAGAAGTAGAAACTGATTTTACCCCTTTAGGCTCAATGCTCTGGGTGATCGTCTGCACTTCGCCCGGTTCTTCTTGCGAGGTATTGATAGTAATATCACAGGCACTTAAAATCAATAGGCCAAGGGTGTAGAGTATAGTGGGTTTCATAGTTAGTTGTTCAATTACTAAATTATTAAATGGCTGATTGTTACAATGCAAGTAGCTGCTTTATCCTGACTCACTACGCCGGCCTTCCTTATCCGCTTTTGAAAGGTACACATTTTTTGTTTGACATATTTTTTTTAGCTTGATTCCTTCTCAGACAACAACCAATGATATTTCGAGCTTTTTTGCTATTGATGTTAGCATTAACCCCTTCCTGGGGTCAGAATACCCCTAATATTATCCTGATCATGGCCGATGATATGGGCTATGAGGTATTGGGGAGCAGCGGTGGTACATCATATGCTACTCCGCACTTAGACCAGCTTGCTAGCCAAGGGGTACGTTTCACCCATGCGTATGCGATGCCTCTGTGTACGCCCTCCCGGGTGCAGATCATGACGGGTAAATATAACTTTCGCAATTACGAACGATTTGGCTATCTGAATCCAAAGGAAAGAACCTTTGCTAACCTGTTGCAAGATACTGGCTACCAGACCGCGATTGCCGGGAAATGGCAGTTGGAAGGTGGAGAAGAGGCTCCGGCCCATTTTGGGTTCGATAAGTATTGTTTATGGCAAATCCGTAGCGGCGATTTCTGGTACCGCTATAAAAATCCGGTTATTTACCAAAATGGCGAAAAACGGAAAGACACCCAGGGGGGCTACGGCCCCGAGGTTTTTACTGAATTTATTCTGAATTTTATGCAGCAGGCTGCCGAAGAAGAGGACCCCTTTTTGGTGTATTATCCTATGTGTCTCGTACACGACCCCTTTCAACCTACTCCTAACCAGGATGCTTTTGAAACTTATGAAATTGAAGGGCTAAACGATACCACTTATTTCCGAGACATGGTTTCGTTCATGGACCAGCAGGTTGGCCGAATTGCCAAACAAGTAGAGACACTCGGTATTCAGGATAATACACTCATCCTCTTCACCGGCGACAACGGAACTGACCGCGACGTGGTATCCTGGATGGGTTCGCGTCGGGTTCCTGGCATGAAAGGATTGCCGGTGGATGCCGGAACCCACGTACCACTTATTGCGCATTGGGCCGGTCAGCCGGGGCAGGGGCGGGTAGTGGACGACCTTATTGACTTCACCGATGTGCTGCCAACCCTGCTGGAAGCTGCTCAGGTGGAGAAACCAGCTGACTTCGTAACCGACGGACGTAGTTTTTTACCGCAGATCACGGACCAGAAGGGAAGCCCTCGGGAATGGATTTATTGCGATTATAATTCCGGAAAATCTCAGTTTCCGGTGGTACACTACGCCCAGGACCATCAATATAAACTTTACGGTGATAGTACGTTTTATCATTTTGCCCAGGACCTGAACGAGCAACACCCACTTAACCTTGAGAACTTATCGCAGAAAGAAATGAAGCATTATCAGAAATTGAAATCAGTGATCAAGGAATACGAATCTCAAAAAGCTCATCCATGAAACAATTAGCGTATCTATTATTATGTGCTGGCCTCTGGTGCATGCAGTGTACTGCTACACAGCAATCAGAAATGGCTGTATCGGGGAAGGCATCGGGCGACTGGCCAGTATACCGAGGCGGAAAGGAAAGTAATCAGTATTCGCCATTGGATCAGATTACGCCTGAAAACGTGAATCAGTTGCAGGTTGCCTGGACGTATCAGACCGGAGACGCTACTGATCGTTCGGCCATTCAGTGCAACCCCATCATGGTAGATGGTACACTATACGCTACCTCACCCCAGCTGAAACTATTTGCGCTGGATGCTGCTACCGGGCAGGAGCGCTGGGTATTTGATCCGGCTCAGGAGTGGAAAGGAACTGGCGTGAACCGGGGAGTAACGTATTGGGAAGAGGGCGAAGACCGGCGTATTATAACTTCTGCCGGACCCTACCTGTATGCACTGAATGCCGCAACTGGGGAGCTTATACCTACCTTTGGCACCAACGGAAAGATTGACTTACGAGAAAATCTGGGCCGCGATCCGGAAAAGCTCAATGTCTGGATGACTGCCCCCGGTGTCATCTACCAGGATATGCTCATTATTGGTTCGGCTCTGGGTGAGGGATACGAAGCCTCTCCCGGCCATATCAGAGCCTATAATGTGCGCACTGGTAAACTGGCCTGGATATTCCATACCATTCCTTATCCGGATGAAGTAGGCTATGAAACCTGGGAAGAAGACGACTGGGAGACCGTCGGTGGTGCCAATGCCTGGAGTGGCTTAAGCCTGGATGAAGAGCGAGGTTGGGTGTTTGCGGCTACTGGTTCGGGTGCTTTTGATTTCTACGGTGGGCAGCGGGTTGGTCAAAACCTGTTTGCAAACTGTGTATTAGCACTGGATGCCCGCACTGGCAAGCGCATCTGGCATTATCAAACCGTTCATCACGACCTTTGGGATTACGATCATCCATCCTCTCCCAACCTGATTACCGTTGAGCATGATGGAGAGCAGGTTGAAGCGGTGGCTCAGGTAACCAAAACAGGTTTTGTATATGTGTTAGACCGGGAAACGGGTGAACCTCTGTTCCCCATTGAAGAACGCCCAATGCCGGGTAGCGATCTGCTGGGCGAGTCAGCCTGGCTGACCCAACCTATTCCGACCAAACCACCCGCTTTCGTGCGGCAATCTATTACGGCGGAGGAGTTAACGCCAGTATCAGAAGAGGCTAACCAGTTTGCCCGAAACTGGTTAGGGAAACTGCGTAACGATGGTATTTTTACGCCTCCCACCACTCGAGGTTCATTACAGATTCCGGGTACGCGGGGTGGAGCCGAGTGGAGTGGAGCTTCGTTCGACCCGGAAAGTGGTATTCTCTACGTGAATGCCAACGAACTGCCCAATGTGATTACCCTGCAACCAGTGCAAGACCCCCTGGCCAGACAGAATGACACGAAGGCCCAGTTGGCATCAGCGGATATGAACGGGCAAACCCGGTACCAACTGCACTGCGCTACCTGCCACGGTATTGGTCTGGAGGGGCAGCACGGAGCAATTCCTGCTCTGGTTGATGTATCGGAGCGATTAAGTGAGGGGGAAGGGAAGGTGTTATTATCTCAGGGAAGGGGGCAGATGCCATCCTTTAGCCATTTGTCCGATGAAGAACGGGAAGCTATTGTTAACTATGTGTGGCATTATAATCCGGATCGGCCTACCGATAATACGGCGCTTTCCGGAAAGGTGCGTTATGTGCATACGGGGTGGAATCAGTTTTTAGATGAAGATGGCTACCCGGCTATTGCTCCCCCCTGGGGCACACTCAATGCCATTGACCTGAACAAAGGAGAACTATTGTGGCAGGTGCCTCTGGGTGAGTTTGAAGAACTGACAGAACAGGGATTACCACCTACGGGCACTCAGAACCTGGGAGGATGTGTAGCTACAGCGGGAGGGCTAGTCTTTGTAGGAGCAACAATGGATGAAAAAATCCGCGCTTTTGACAAGCAGAGCGGCAAAATACTATGGGAGGCCAAATTACCCGCCGGAGGATACGCCACGCCCAGTATTTACGAGTTGGATGGCAAGCAATACATAGTAATCGCTGCCGGAGGTGGCGGAAAGTGCGGAACGCCTTCCGGAGATAGTTATGTGGCTTTTACACTACCGTAAGCACTTGTTTGGACCCTCTTGTGGGTATGAGGATTCTGGCGAAAAATCATTAAGGGATGACTTACTCCATCCCTTTTTTTGTACCTTAGAATCGTATTCTGAAATTCTACTCTTTACTATGGAACAACCAAACTATACCCGTCGAGATTTTTTAGGATCACTGGCTGTAGCCGGTGGAGCACTTAGCAGCGGATTCGTCACGTCACCCTCTCAAGCACGTACTCCCCGCGCACTATCCGCAGAGGACGATGCCATGACGATCCATGTGTTTTCCAAGCATCTACAGTTTCTTGATTATAAGGATATGGCTGAGGCTGCCGCTGAAGTTGGCTTTGATGGAGTGGATCTGGCAGTGCGCCCAAAAGGCCATGTGCTGCCCGAGAATGTGGAAACCGACTTGCCCAAAGCAGTTTCCGCTATCAAAGGAGCCGGGCTTCAGGCTAAGCTGATGACTACGGCCGTGATAGACGCTCAGGATGCTACCAATAAAAAAGTATTG
This sequence comes from Roseihalotalea indica, assembly GCF_022458895.1. The sequence goes on from NZ_JAINFL010000007.1 coordinate 128,886, forward strand.
AAAGCTGCCAGTGAGCAGGGCATCCGTTATTACCGTACGAATTGGCTTCACTACCAAAAAGATGCGGATGTAGCCCAGGTCATTCCCAAATTTCAGCAGCAGCTGGCGGCTCTGGCTCGGCTTAATGAGCAATATAATTTGATGGGAGGGTACCAGAACCATTCCGGCCCGCATTATATGGGGGCGCCTATTTGGGATATTGCTTATATCCTGCGGGAAATTAACCATCCTAATCTGGGCTGCCAGTACGATATACGGCACGCAACCGTAGAAGGCGGATATTCCTGGCCGCTAGGCTTGCAGTTTATTCATCCGCATATCAATACACTGGTTATTAAAGACTTCCGCTGGGAAAAGATTGATGGCGAGTGGAAAGTGTTTAATACTCCCCTGGGAGAAGGTATGGTAGATTTTTCGGCGTACTTTCAGAAAGTAAAGGAACTGGGCATTTCCGCCCCCATTTCCGTACACTTTGAATACGAAATGCCCGAAGAAAATGACTCTCTATCCGAATCAGAAAAAGTGAAGCAGACCATTGCCGTCATGAAAAAAGATGTAACTACCCTAAAAGGCTATATGTCAGATGCGGGACTTATTTAAAGTAGTGTCGGTGTGTAGTTAAGTTTGTACATTGCACCTTGTCCATTGTTCATTTGTCACCCACTAACCCTTTATACTTATGAGAAATTTACTATTCGCCGCCGCTTTTTTAATTTCCTGTTCCGCTTTTGGGCAGGGGCAATTTCAACAAGAGACATCTAATTTTATTGCTGCTGCCTCGGGCAAAATAATGCAGCTGGCTGAGGCTGTGCCTGAAGATCAATACGAATGGAGTCCGGAGGAGGGCGTTCGCTCGTTTAGTGGAGTGCTGGAGCACGTTATCTCAGCTAACTATTTCTTTTCTACCAAGCTGGGTGCTGAGCTTCCCGAAGGTGTTAATATGGAAACACTAAAGGATGATCTGTCTTCTAAAACAGACTATACCAGTGCTTTGAAGCAATCATTTGATCTGGTTACAGAAACTATCAAAAATGCTGATGAGGCCTCATTGGGAGAAAAAGTAGAGTTCCCTTTCCCAGGTGAGTTCACCGGTATGTCTACCATGATGATCATGATGTCTCACGCCAATGAGCACCTGGGGCAACTGATCGCTTATTCACGTATGAACGGAATTACTCCGCCCTGGAGCGAAGGACAGGCCAGTAACTAAGCGAACGGGAATAATAAAGCGATAAATAAGAGAGCTGTTTAAGGCAGTCCTGGCGTAGTCTGTCAGTAAGGTGTGCAAAGGAAAATGGCATCTTTGGCAGACTACGCTCATTTTAGCACACGTTAGTTCTGATTAGAAAAACTTTCGCAAATGGTTGCATTGGGGGTTCACCACCTTTACGAGCGATTAGGTGCTTCTTTCGGGCTAAACATGCTTAAAAAAGCCTGCAAATGATAAAATCAGCAGGCTCAGTTCAGGGTCAATAAAGTAATGGGGTCAGGAGCTATAAACTTCGTTTTTATGAGCCACTTTCTCGGTCATACGCTGCGCAATAAAGAAATACAGCAAAAAGCCAAGGGCAATACATACTGACATAATACCAAAAGGCAGCGGAGAGTCAATATTAATGATCGGGATGCTAATGATAATAAACCCGATGCCGCCAAATAAGATAATCAACCCCCACTTCAAGGAATCCAGATGACTGTTTCTGGTTTGACTCAAAATCTCCGTCGACTTCTGATCTACATGGCCCAGGCTAATCAACTTTCGTCGTAACTGGTAATCAGTGATGGTTTTAACAATACTTACGATGCCATAGAAAATAACTCCTACGATAATGGCACCGGCTAATCCGTCATGCATATTAGTTTTTGGTTAATGGTGAACTACTATCTTGCTCCATAAGACAGGCCCTTTTCCGGAAGGTTGCAGAAGTTTCTCAATTTTTTTTGCAACCTTTTTATTCCAACGCTGTCCCATGCATCAATGAACGATGATTCGCTTTTGGTTTCCCGGGTAATAGAAGGAGACGCTCGTGCGTTTCGCCAACTGGTGCAGCAGCACGAGCGCCTGGTATTTCATATGGTCCACCGGATTGTGAACCGGGCCGAAGATAGCGAAGACATTTGCCAGGAAGTATTTATGCGGGTGTTTCAGAAAATTCATCTCTTTCAGTTTCAATCAAAACTATCAACCTGGATTGCCACCATTGCCTACCGCACGGCCCTTAATTACGTAAAAAAAGAAGAAAAGTATACTACAGACGCTATATATGACACCTTACCGATTGCAAGCAACGAACTATCAGCCCAGGAAATGCTGGAGCGAAAGAATCTGTATCAGCACATTCATCAGCAAATTGCGTTATTACCCGTACATTACCGAACCGTATTAACGTTATACCATTTAGAGGAAATGAGTTTGCAGGAGATACAAGCCGTAACCGATATGCCGGAAGGAACGGTGAAAAACTATTTGTTCCGCGCTCGCAAATTATTGAAAGATCAGTTGCAAAAACAGTTTCAACAGGAGGAGTTATGAAGAACGAACAGCACGACGAGCAAATACAGAAAATGCTGGATCAGGGAGTGATTCAGAAGAATCTGGAAAATGAAGGAGATGTAAAGGCGTATGAAGCCTTATATCAGGCATTACGACAGGAGCCGGAATTAAATATACCCCTATCTTTTTCTGAAAGAGTAGCATCCAAGGCGCACCATTTACAGCAGCAGAAAGCCCGAAGCAAGGCGCGTCGTCAGTCAGTATTAACGCTGGGGATTATTGCCCTGTCCCTGTTGATTAGCCTGTTCTCACTTCGGTATGCCTATCCGCCTTTCTTTGCGTATATGCTATCTCACAAAGTAGTTGTCGCATTCGTTGTAACCATGTTTGCGGCCATTCAGTTAGCCGACCATTGGTTGATTCGGCGTCGGTGGCATGTCCGATTGTGATTTCTTCCTTAGGTAAATGGCTTTTTCCCATCTTCTTACCCGCCTAATCCAGTGAAAATGATCTGCAATAATTTCAAAAACTGCTAAAAACTTACTGAATTCTTATCGTTAATAAAATGCAGGAAAAGCGGCTTCCTGTGGCAGGATTTTTGGCTTTCGTGAAGGATTAGTACAAAGTCAAACTATTTATCCTCCTTTCACTGATGAGAAGATATTGTATCTCATTATGTATCCTGCTATTATCCACAGTCATCTACGCGCAGGACATACAGTGGGCCAGCAAAGTGGTCCGGTTTTCCTCTGAGTTTAACTACGACAAATTTCCCCAGCAGTACCGAGCTGATCAGGCACTTGGCACACCCAGTGTACTGTCGGGCTTTGGTAGTACACCCTGCGCTTTTACTCCTTCTACCCAGAATAAAGCCGAAGGAGAATATATAGAAGTAGGGTTTGCTAACCCTCAGCCGGTGCAGCAGGTATTTATTAATGAGAACTTTAATGCCGGATCTGTTCAGAAAGTAGAGCTGGTAGACATTGATAGTAATTATCATATGGTTTTTGAGGAAGCAAACCCAGCATCTGTTGGGGGCGGAAGGCTATTGAAAGTGTCTGTAGCACGTACCGCCTATGAGGTGAGCGGGGTGAAAGTTACCATGAAAACCAGCATTGATGGTGAGTATAACCAGATTGATGCCATCGGAATTGCCGATTTTGCCGATAATTTTGATATTAAAATCAATGAGGTAATGGTGATGGACACTTTGGTGCGTGAGCATCTGAGCGATAAGGTGAATTCTGAATTTGATGAACTCTGCCCGGTTATCTCGCCAGATGGAAAAGTGCTATATTATTCTCGGGTAGGGCATCCTCAAAACATCGTAACTGACAAGCAGAACATTTGGGTTTGCGAACTGGACAGCGTAGAACATAAAGAGGCCTATCGTTTCCCTGAGCCTATTAATGGAAAGAGTAACAGTGCCTTGCTAAGTATGACCCCTGACGGACAGAAAGCGCTACTACTCAATATTTATCATCCCGACGGCTCATCTGACGCTGGTATTTCGTTCACGGAAAAAACGGCGGATGGCTGGTCTTTTCCTGTAGAAGTTCCGGTTGAGAACTTTTACAATAATAACGCATATGGTGAGTATTCACTATCCAATAGTGGCAACGTAATGATCGCTGCGATAGAGCGTAATGACACGTACGGCAGTAAAGACCTGTATGTGATTCAAAAGGTAAATGATACCCTTTGGGCAGAACCGCAGCATTTGGGGGCTATTTTAAACACAGCCGATAGTGAAATGTCGCCTTTCTTAGCGGCTGATGACAGAACACTCTACTTTGCATCAGCAGGTTTTCCCGGCTACGGAAGTAAAGATATCTTTATGAGCAAGCGGCTTGGCGATGGCTGGTTAGAATGGTCGGAACCGGTGAATCTGGGCAATCAGTTGAACACTCCTAAGTGGGATGCTTACTATACCACTCCGGCCGACGGGTCTTATGTTTACTTTATTTCTTATGAGGAATCAAGTCTGGGGAAAGGAGATATTTACCGGGCAAAAATGCCGGAGTCGCTGAAGCCATCTCCCATTGTATTGGTACAGGGGGTAGTCCGTAGCCAGAAAGACGAATCATTTATCAGCTCAGAGATTATTTACCATTCCTTATCCAAAGGTGTAGAAGTAGGGCGGGCGCAATCAGATCCTAACACGGGAGCATACAAAATTGTATTGCCTGCCGGTGACAACTATGGTTTCTCAGCTACCAAGGACGGTTACATTCCCGTGTCAGCCAGTATGGATCTCACGCAGGTGAAGAAATACGAAGAAGTAGAACGTGATCTATACCTAACCCCAATAGAGGAAGGAGCCAGAATTGTGATTAATAATCTGTATTTTGATACTAATAAGTATGACATCCGGGAATCATCTTTCTTTGAGCTTAACCAGTTAGCAGATATTATGAAGCGTAATCCTGGTATGAAAGTGCTTATCGGTGGGCATACCGACTCTGATGGTAATGATGCCGCCAATAAATTACTAAGTAAAAACCGAGCCATTGCAGTGAAAGAGCACTTAACTCAATTAGGTATAGTTAGTGATCGGCTTCTGGCAGAAGGGTATGGAGAGACCACACCCATTGCGGAAAATACTTCGGCTGAAAGCAAGCAGAAGAACCGTCGAGTAGAGTTTATTGTAACGGGCATGGATAAGTAAGTATTGCCGAGGAAAGAGCTCGTCTCTAAACAACACCCAGTATCCATTTCATCTTTTCGCTGATACGGGCGCGAGTTTCCGGTCGTAAGTATCGTTGCTGGTCTACCTGTTGTGGCTGGTCGCGCCGGCAAAAGTAGCTGTGTACAGACCGACGAGGATTATCCGTATGATTATCGGTGCCACCGTGCCAGGTATGCGAATTAAAGATTACTACCGTGCCCGCTGGTTCTTCCACTAATATTTCATCAGGGTGGGTAGCCCAGGGATCATCCAGTTCTTCCTGGGGCAGAATACCGGAGCGATGTGTGCCGGGCACTAGTCGAGTTGCACCATTCGAGGCCGAAAAATCATCGAGTAACCAGATCGTATTGCACACTTTATAATCTCCCGGTGATACTGCCTCGTGCCAGTCGGCATGAAGTTTCTGTTTGCCTTTTCCGGGAAGTGCCGCCCGGTAGTTCAGGGACGATAGCTTCAGGTTCGGGCCAACTACTTGAGCAACTCCCGCCAGCACCCGGGGGTGGGTATAGAAAATATCAAATAAGGGGTCTTTGTTCACCAGATCGGCCAGCCGGTCCGCGCCTTCTTCTTTGGGGTGGCGAATGTAAGGGGAATCCAATAGTTCTGATCCGGCCCGCTCGCCTTCTTCATTCAGCAACGCTTGCAATCGCTCCCGAATCTGCTGTAATTGCTGCTGAGTTAATACCTGACCGAGCGATACATAACCATGTTCTTCCAAAAAAGCTTTTTCATCATCTGTCAAAGAGTCTTCCTGGACTCCAAATTCCTGAAGAGAGGTATTCATCACAATATAGGTTGTTGGCTTTTGTAAGGTAAAAAAAACGCTGAAATACCCCAAGGATTACCTTATAGCTTCATGGACTATTTCGTACATGCTCTAGGGCTTGCTGCCACAAAGCATTAACCGAGGCTCGGGGCGAAGAACAAAGATACACCGTAGTCCCGGCTTCCCGAGCGTGAGAATTACTAATTTTACCCACAATCTTAATCTGGCCAAAAGCGTCTTTTACATCATCACCCATTTCATCATTAATGTAAATCAGGTGAGTAACGCTGGTGGGGATGGAATCGGGTACCCAGTACTCATAGCTATCGCTAAAACTTAGGGGTTCGGGCAGGCCGTATTTTCTCCCGATCATAAAAATAGCACCGGCTTGCCCATAGTTCTCGCAGTAAATAATGCCCTCTTCTGAAGGTGGAATAGACGCATACGCCTCTCGGGTAATGGCAGTCAGTTCTTCCCAGCCAATCATATCGGCATAGTCTTGCGGTAGAGAGTGAATGGTGCCATCCTCAAAGCGCCGCCCCACATCAATCCCGTACTCAGTTTCCAGCGTATTAAAATATGTGACCAGCCCGTTGGGGCCAAAAATCGGAAGGCCCAAAGGCAATATGAAGTATGTGATGATTACCAGCAGCAGAGGTAGAGCCCAACGAATCAGGTTGATGCGAATCAGCCTCTCGTAGAATACCGCTCCGGCAGCTATAAGCATCGGAAATATCCCCATAGTATAGTAACTTTTACCTCGCAGCAGCATTAACGCCAGTACAACAAATGCTGCTGTCCACCCTAGCAGCCGGTATTTTCTGGCTTTTGGATGCACAAATAAGTATATAAGTCCGGGAACCGTTAGGAGGGTAGCTGCAAAGGGCATCAGAAGTTGACTGCTCAGAAAATCACCGTAGGCCACGTATACAAGTTGAGTCTCGTTCAATTCTTGCATATGGCCAATGACAGGCAAGCCATTCGTCAGCTGCCAGATGAGATTAGGAAGAAAAATAAGGAAAGCCGCCAGCAGACCAAGATATAGTTTCTTTTTTTGGAATATTGTGCGGTAAGGACTGATTAAGAACATGAGCAGTAAGCTCAGAATAAGAAGGGCTACCAGATATTTGTTGAGCATGGCAAAACCCGAAGCAATACCTAAGCCGATGAGGTACTTTCCATCTTCCGTATTCAGGTAGCGCAGCGCGAGGAATAGTAATAATGTCCAGAAGGTAACATCAAAGCCCACTGGCTGGTAAAGGTAAAAGGTTCGCAGGGCAAAGGGAGAGAAGATGACGGCTACTGCTGCCAAGAGTTGAGCGTAAGATTTACCTTGCAGCTCCCGGACAATACCTGCGGTAAGTAGTACAATAATGCCCCCCAGCAAGGCGGGTACTAGCCGTACTGTAAACTCAGAAAACCCGAAGATTGCGGTGGTCAGCCCGGCAATCCAGCCAGTGAGTGGGGGCACGCTGGCATAGCCAAAAGCTGGATGCTGCCCTTGGGAGAAATATAACAGTTCATCTCGATGATACTCTAAAATGTAGTAGAAAAGCAGGTGAAACCCAACATTAAAGATGGCTAAGCCAATTAGTATGCGCTGCGTGGTAAAACTTCTCATAGGCAGGTAGTAGATTGCGATAAACGCTTAAAGTAAAGAAAAATACCTGATTATTAAGTAGCCCTCTTAGAATCCCGAAGCACTTTATAGTAGGTCTGCCTATACCCGCTTCCTTTCGGATAAGGTTTAAATTATTATAATAATGTTATCCTGCCATGTTTACCAGGCTTTATTACATGAAATGATAAGATTAGTAAAATGAAGAGGTATTTAACGAACCGGTTGCGGGTGCAGCTTATGCACTTCGGCCATGCGGGTTACTAGCCGGAGCACATGATTGCGTAACTTGTCTTCTCCATAAATACGTTCACTCATTCTTAAAAGCACTGTTTCCAACATATCGTCCACTTTAATTTGAACTAACTGATTGTAAGTCCAGTAGCGCATATAGCAGTCCTTGAAACGGCGCTCTTCCAAATCTGGTAAGTGAATAGTGCGAAGCACATTATGCCGATCATCCTGATCAATCGTCGCCATCAGGTCAAGCACAATTTCTTTTTCTCCTTCCAGGTACTGTAAAAACTTTCCTTTTTTATAATTCAGATAACCCGTGACTGACAGCCGCTTGTTTTTACTACATGAATGAGATTCTAGGTCGTAAATATCTTCTTCGTCAAAAGAATGAATAGCCTGGCTAACATAGATAAGTGCAAACATTAAAAAATAAGATGGTTTATTGGATAAACGCTAATAGTTGAAAAACAGTTGTTTAAGATTAGGGTACAAGCCCCTCCAACACAGATCGCGGAGCACGAAATACCGTACCATGCCGCATTCCTTCCGGATGTTGTAGTTCCTCAGAATGATCTTCCCACGATACCAGATTTTGAGAGGTAAGTAATCCATATTGGTGCTCGATATACTTGTCAAAATAAAGATGCCACGTATCACCTATTTTAATAACCGTAGGGCCCTCAGCCCAATACTTTCCGGTAATAGGTTCTGAAGGATAAGAATAAGGCCCTTCCGCTGCTGTACTGAAGGCTAGGCGGATGTTCTTTTGTGCTGGAAAAGGATTGTTAGATTCATCCTTCAGAAACATCACATACTGCCCCTTATTTTCTATTAGGGTAGCATCAATCACGTTAAAGCCTCGCTCGTAAAAAAGTTGAGTATCACTAAACGTTTCAAAATCTTTTGTAGTGGTATAATACATGCGGTGATTGTTGCCGGGGGCAGGTGGTCCTTCACTGCTTTGATTATCCGTTTTAGGAAAACGACCGGGAATAGTGGTCGCCCAGAAGATCAGGTACTGCTCGGTTGGTTCATCGTAGTAAATTTCCGGTGCCCAGCAATTCTTCGCATCCGGCTCATGTTCCATCACCGGAATATACTGCTGCTCCGACCAGTGAACCAGATCAGAAGAGTGCGCGTAACCAATACCTTTCTCATGCCAACTTACAGTCCAGACCATATGAAATTCCCCATCAGGGCCGGTAATGATACAAGGGTCACGCATGAGTTTGTCTTCACCTACCTGCGGTTGCAAAAACGAGCCGTCGTTCTTCAGGGCAGTCCAGGTGAGGCCATCTTCACTGTAGGCCAGGTGTAAGCCGTCTTCACCATTGCCTTTGAAATATGAAAACAAATAAACAGAATCGCTTTCGGGTGGAGATGCAAAAACTGTAAAGGGCAGGAAGACAAGTATATACAGTAAAATATTCATGACAACTGGTTGGGTTCTGTACTGATAAAAGTTCATGTATTCACTGAGTAAAGGTAAGAACGATCGGGAAAGGAAGCTAGTTTGTCGAGTTCTGAGAAAGACTTAGTTCTTGCCGATACTTCTCCACATACTGGGGTTTGGTTTTGCTTTTGTATTGCATCACATAGCGAGGGTGTTCCAGGGGTACTACTCGTTTAAAAAAGCTATGCTCTTTGTTAAGTGCTTTGAAGAATTTGTAGTTCTTACCAGTTCCCATACAGAACGCAATCTCTCGGTTGAGACCAAACTCAAGCTGAGCATGAATACATTTTACGACAAAGGGAGTCACCGCTTCCGTAAGCGCTGCACTGTCGTAGTAATTGTAGTTTGTTTCCTTTCCCTCTTCGCTGATCAGCACAAAGCCTAGCGGACAAACCGAGCTGATGTAAAAATCCTGGTAAAACGCTTCGGGGCCACCGTAGGCATCTATTACTTCGTAAACAAAAACCGATGAAGGCTCATGCAGCGAAAACGAACATTCCATCCCACAGTGCGATTTCAGCCGTTTCGGGTCGGTAAATGGAATGCCTGTAGCCCCCGACCCCAAGCGGCCCGGATTAATCCCCAAAATCAAGGTTCTGGGGTTATGGTCGTTATAGAATTTATGGTAAAAGGCCGATGAGATATCCAGCACTTCGGGGTTTTCCTGGAAGGGATTCATCACCCTTATATTCTCCGGCAGGTCGGCATCCAGCTGCAATTGCTTGTTGAATTGAATAATGTGTTCCGCAAAAGTCATCATACTTAATTTCTATAGGCTGGCCATCGTAAGCAAAGCTTTCATGATCGCTCTAAACATTTGAGTTAGCTTGGTTTCAAAAGGCAAAGTAAAGAAAGTTTTTGGTGTACGTCTGTAGCTGTTCAATACAGAGTTCCTGTTTTTCATGTTGGGTTTACAGTCCGTCTTCAGAATACGACAAATAAATAGATTGGTGGCAGCCACTCACGAAAAGAGATAAACGCCAGTTAATTGACCTCTTTTATTTCTCCCTCATAACTCCTAATTTTCCCAGATACTACAACCTCTAAGAATGAAAAACAACATCCGGTTACTTTCCTATTCGCTTATCATCACTGCAATTCTCAATTCTTGCCAAACTGCTGATATTACCGAAACTGCCGAAGAGCATCAAACTTACTACCAGACCTGGAGTCACTATATGGGTGATCCAGCTCGCACGCATTACTCTTCTCTGGGTGAGATTGACCGGGATAATGTGCAGGAGCTGGAAGTAGCCTGGACCTACGAGTCGGGTGAGATTGGTAAGAACAACTACATACAGTGCAACCCTTTGGTTGTAGACACCATTCTTTACGGCGCTTCTCCGGGTATGAAAATATTTGCGGTGCATGCTGCCACAGGCGAGCCTATCTGGGAATTTAATCCGTTTGAAGGCACCAACCAGACCAGCTTTACGCGCGGGCTTTCTTATTGGGCCGAAGGTGATGATCATCGATTGTATTTTACCGCCCGGGAAAAACTATACGCTCTGGACGCTCTTACCGGTAAACCTGTTTCTGCATTTGGTGGTCAGGGGTATATTGATCTTCGGGAAGGTTTAGGTCGGGATATAGAGGGGCTCGCCTACACCTATCATAGCCCCGGAACGATTTACCAGGACTTAATCATTATGGGGGCGCTTAACGCAGAACGGTTGCCTGCCGCCCCCGGCCACATTCGCGCCTTCAATGTGCGTACCGGCGAGCAAGCCTGGATTTTTCATACCATCCCTCAACCTGGTCAGGAAGGCTACGAGACCTGGGAGGATTCTACCGCTTACCGCTACATTGGCGGTGTCAACAACTGGGCGGGTATGACCCTGGATGAAGAGCGGGGTATTGTCTTCGCCCCACTGGGTTCGGCTTCTTTTGATTTTTACGGAGGTAACCGGAAAGGAGCCAACCTTTATGCCAATAGCCTGGTAGCACTGGATGCCCGAACCGGAGAAAAACGCTGGCACTTCCAAACCGTCCACCACGACATCTGGGATCGGGATTTACCATCTCCTCCCACGTTGGTTGCGGTAGAGCAGGAAGGTGAAAAAATAGATGCAGTAGCTCAAATCACCAAATCGGGGTTTGTCTATGTGTTTAACCGGGAAACCGGCGAATCCTTATTTCCCATTGAAGAGCAACCGTACCCCGAATCAGACCTTATCGGGGAAGAAACCTGGCCTACCCAGCCACTGCCCACTCAGCCGCCGCCATTCGCCCGGCAGAGCATGACAGCAGATGATATTAACCCGCATTCCCGCTTTCGCGACTCCCTACTGGCAGTATTTGAATCAGTCCGGTCCGGTGGGCAGTTTGAGCCGCCTAGTGTAGAGGGTACCATTATCTTTCCAGGCCTCGATGGGGGAGGAGAGTGGGGTGGTGCAGGGTATGATCCGGTCACGGGTGTCCTGTATGTAAATGCCAACGAGCTACCCTGGATACTCAGAATGATTGAGCAGGAAAACGAGCAGCCGAAAAACCTGATGGCACTAGGGCAAAACGTATATCAAAGCAACTGCGTGGGCTGTCATGGTGCTGACCTGGAAGGTTCCACCTTTCATGGGCAAGCACCGGCTTTGGTTGATTTAGCCGAGCGAATGAACGAAGAACAGGTGCACGAAAGAGTACGGGAAGGTAAAGGTGCTATGCCTTCTTTTGCGTATTTATCTGATATCCAGATTGATGCAGTAACGGCTTACCTATTAAAGGAAGAAGGGAGTTCAGAGCAAATCGTGCAAGAAGCTTCTATAAACGATGCCGGGCAGCTACGCTACAGTTTTGAAGGATACAAAAGCTTTTCCGATGCTGATGGTTACCCGGCGGTAAAACCACCCTGGGGCACTATGAATGCCATTGATCTCAACAAAGGCAAAATACTGTGGCAGGTGCCCCTAGGTGAGTATCCTGAACTGACCGAAAAAGGAATTCCTAAGACGGGTACCAATAACTACGGCGGCCCCGTGGTGACTGCCGGGGGGCTGGTTTTTATTGCGGCTACGCAGGATTCTCAAATACGAGCATTTAACTCGGCTACCGGAGAAGAACTCTGGAAGCATGCTTTACCCGCCGCTGGTATGGCTACCCCCTGTACCTATGAGGTAGATGGCAAGCAGTACATCGTTATTGCAGCCGGAGGAGGAAAAATTACCAAAAAACACGGCGACCAATACGTGGCCTTCGCGCTACCCGATGTGATGGGTAATGATGAATGAGTAGTAATTGATGATTAATGAAAAGTGACAGGTGCGTAAATAAAGCAATCAACCATTTAACCATTCATCCACTATCAATCATCAGTCATTACTCATCAATCATTATCTTGTGGTTTGTTAATCGGGATAATCTCCTTAATTTTGAAGGTTGATCAACCTAACAGCACCTTCATATGTTACGATTTTGGTGGATTTCTCTGCTATTCCTGTTATTTGCTTGCCACGACTCATCCCGGCGTATGCTGATCGTCTGTACGGAGGCTTCTCCCGAAGGGTTATCTGCCTTTCAGGAAGCGGCTGAGTCGCAGGGGTTAGAAGTAAATACAGTGGCTAATCTCGCAGCCATTGATGAAGACACATTACAGCAGTACCGCACCTTGGTATTGTGGCAGCTACCCGAGCATTCACTATCCTACGTGCAGCAAACGGACCTGGAGCGTTTCGTGCAGGCCGGAGGCGGTTTGGTGTCAGTTGGAACAAACCTGGCCCCGCAGTACCAATGGCCCTGGTATCAGCAGTTAGCGAGTCAGTTTGGGGAAGAAGCTGAGGAAACGCTGGTGCAAAAAGTAAGCACCCATGACGAGGGCCACTCCGCAACAGCAGGAGTAGCGTTTGATGGCGGATATGTAGCCTTACTGCCAAATCCCGATGAAATTAGTCAGGATCAATTAAGCGAGATTTTAGCCGAAGCATCGGCCCATCCTGTAAACTATGTCCTGGCCCGTTCACCCCGTGTGCCCGACGCTAGTCGGTTCACCCGCATTGTGCTGGATAATGACCTGAACGAACCCATGGAAATGGATATACTGCCCGACGGACGCGTGCTCTATATTGAGCGGAGGGGTAAGGTCTTCTTATATAACCCTGAAACTCAGGAGCGGAAAATGCTCACCGAGTTTGATGTTTGCACCGAAGGGAATTACGAAGATGGGTTGCTCGGTGTAGCCGTTGACCCAAAATTCAGCCAGAACCGCCGGGTGTATTTTTACTACTCTCATCCTGTAGATTCTGTACAGCGTTTGTCTCGCTTTTATCTTTCCTCAGACAGCCTCATTTTAAGTAGCGAAAAGAAGTTACTGGACGTGCCGGTGCAGCGGTATACCTGCTGCCACTCCGGTGGTTCTATCCAGTTTGGTCCGGATGGACTGCTGTACTTATCTACCGGAGATAATACCAGCTCTAAAGAATCCAACGGTTATAGTCCGCTCGATGAGCGTCCTGGTCGTGGGCCGTTTGATTCGCAGAAGTCATCTGGCAATACCCACGATTTGCGAGGTAAAATCCTGCGTATTCGGGTGAATGATGATGGTAGTTATAGTATACCTCAGGGAAACCTCTTTGCCAAAGATGGTTCAGAAGGACGACCGGAAATATATATCATGGGAGCTCGTAACCCGTTCCGTATTACCATTGACCCCAAGACCAATTGGCTATACTGGGGCGATGTAGGCCCTGATGTGGGAAAGGATGGAATACAGGGCCCCCAGAGCTACGATGAATGGAATCAGGCCCGGAAGCCCGGAAACTACGGCTGGCCTTACTTTGTAGCCGATAACAAAGCCTATCCCGACTGGGATTTTTATACCGACACCCCCGGCCCGTATTACAACCCGGCTGATCCGGTCAACGAATCGCCGAACAATTACGGAAGCAAACACCTGCCACCTGCTCAGCCAGCTATGATCTGGTACCCATACAGCGAGTCTGAGCAATGGCCCAACCTGGGAACTGGCTCGCGTAGTGCTATGGCCGGGCCAATCTATTATTCTGATCAGTATCCTTTCTCAGAAGTAAAGTTTCCCAGCTATTACGATGGTAAATTCTTTATTTTCGAGTGGGCCCGCAGCTGGATTAAAGTAGTGTCTTTTGATGCTCAGGGACTTCCTAATAAGATTGAACCTTTTCCGATTGACATGCCGCTTTCTAAGCCTATTGATATGGAATTTGGGCCAGACGGAGCTTTGTATGTGCTGGAATACGGTGCAAACTATTTCGCCAACAACGATGAAGCCCGGCTGGTGAAGATCGAGTATGCGGAAGGAAACCGTAACCCCATCGCTCAGTTAACGGCAGAGCAAAAAGTAGGCGCGGCACCCTTCACCGTGCAGTTCTCAGCCTTATCTTCTTATGATTATGATGCGGAAGATGAGCTTTCGTATGAATGGTACTTTAGTGACGATAAAGTTCAATCAACCGAAGCCGAACCAACTTTTACGTTTGAAGAAACCGGAGTATACACTCCCCGATTGGTCGTGAAAGATCAGGAAGGAAACACGAGTTCTGCCCAAACAGAAATCAGGGTAGGGAATGCACCTCCTCAGGTGGTCATTAGTATTGACGGCAACCAAAGCTTCTACTTTGATAATCAGCGGCTAAATTATAAGGTGCAGGTTTCCGACCAGGAAGATGGCAGCACGCAGGCTGGGCAAATTGCTCCCGAGGCCGTACCGGTGCGGTTTGACTATTTGCAGGAAAGCAAAGATCTGGCCCTGCTGGGTAGTGGTATGTCTGTATCCCCTTTTCTTAAAGGAAAGCAACTGATTGATGGCAGCGATTGTAAATCATGCCATGCCCTGGCGGAGAAATCTATTGGCCCCAGTTACCAGGATGTAGCCGGACGTTACCATACCTCTCCTGATACCATTATTTCCTATCTGGCCAACAAGATTATTACCGGAGGAAACGGCAACTGGGGGCATAGCTTGATGGCCGCTCATCCCCAGCACAGCGTAGAAGAAACCAGCCAGATGGCCCAGTATATCCTGTCACTGGCTGATACCAATGGGGCTTCTGCAAATACCTCAGCGTTAGAGGGGACTTATGTGCTGAACCGCCATAAGGGGGAAAATGGAGCCTATTATCTTAGTGCTCAGTATACCGATCAGGGTGGCAATGGAATGCCGCCGCTTACTACCCGTAAGACCATTGCTCTCCGACATCCGCGGGTACAAGCCGAAGATTATGAGGAATTCAGTCAGGTGTCGCGGCAACGGCCCAATGGGGGAGAGTTCGCTTTTGTCAGCAATATTGTAGATGGTGCCTACATCGGCTTCCATGATATTGATCTCACTGATATTGCTTCTCTTACCTTTTCAGCGGGTGGCCAAGTAGGCGGAACAATTGAAGTTCGTCTGGATAGCGCGGAGGGGGCGCTGGTTGGTCAGGCTAACGTAACTCCGAGCGAAGACCGCCGGGCACTGAATGAGTATGCTGCATCAGTACAGCCCACTAAAGGAAAACACGATGTGTACTTACTCTTTCGAAATCCGGAAGCTCCCGACCAATCACTGTTTATCCTGGACTGGATGTATTTTCATGCATCTGGTGACGCACTCTAAGAAGCATCAATTTGTATTCAGAAAGATGTATTGCCACCTTCCGGGCGAAATATGCTAAGGCTCGGCAAGTATAATACTAACCATTTACCACTACATTAGATTATGGCTTTTCAGTTAAAAATATCGCTGGATTACAGCAATAAACCACCCATATGGAGGAAGGTGCTAGTACCAGACACCTTTTCCTTTCATGATTTGCATGCTGTTATTCAGACGGTGATGGGATGGGAAAATATGCACCTGTACGCTTTCCGGCCCGATGGTCATCGGGGAGAAGATATTGGTATTCCCTTTGAAGATGATTTTATGGGTGGCGAAACCACGGATGCCCGCAAGACCCGCATTAGAGAGTATTTAACCCACGAAAAGCAGGAAATAGCGTATGAGTATGACTTTGGAGATAGCTGGACCCATACGGTGCTCGTAGAGCAAATAACCGATGAAAAGATTATTGCTCCTCGCTGCCTCGGCGGCAAAGGGGCCTGCCCACCGGAAGATTGTGGTGGCATCAACGGATACTATGGGTTGGTTGAGACCGTAAATGATCCGTCACATACAGAATATGCGGAGATGCGCGATTGGCTCGGTTTAGAAGATGGAGAGGTTTGGGATGTTCATGAATTTGATATAGCTGATTGTGAACAGGACATCATTCATTTCCGTCAGTATACCGAAGGGTGGTAGTAATTGTGGAGTGGGGGAAGTGAGAGTAAGATTGCTGACCTAAGCTCAGGAAGGTGTAGGCTGGAAAGCACTATTTGGTTTTTTCTCGTTTATCAATGAACAGGTGATTCATCGCTTGTTTTTATTTTATAATCAGTAAAACATTCTAGCTGTCTGTGTCACTCGCTACACCTGCACAATACCGTCCTTTTATATCAGGTCACTACAAAGTCGCACCTGGCCTCAATCCACTGAATACGGACTTTGGTAATGGGGCCAGCGATCAGCACATTTTTCAACTGGATCATCAGTATGCTCATTTTATAGAGAATAAGGCAGTTTGCAGAAGAGAAGGGATCGGAAAATATTATGTTCGATCACAAGAGTTTCCCGACACGCTGCAGGCAGTTACCTGCTATATAGCAGAAAAATTAGCAGAAGAGTATCCGAGTCAGTTTGAGTTGGAGCGGTCAGGCGATAAATATAAGCTCACCAATTGCCTTCGGAACTGTGCGCTTAGGTGGACAGAAGAAGGCCGATTGCTGGATCATTCAATATACACTTCAGTATCAGACGGGCTGGCCGATCAGGTACCGGAAGACCTCGCTATCTGGCAGGTACACGGCGAAAAAGATTATCTATCTACGATTCATCTATGTTCGCCCAATCACTGGGCTCCGGCAGATAAAGTAGGCAGGCCCTTCTCTTTTGTTCATGCCCCGGTAGCCGGTATGGATGCCCTACGCCGCCGTTATCAGCCCATGCTACGTTCGCTATTGCAACCCAAAACCTGGGTACGTTTTGCTTGGGGGCTTGGCACTGATACTCGCCTGAACCATCATCCGAAACCACCGCCCGGCATAACTTCTCAAGAGTGGATGGGGCGTTCGTTTGATCCCAATCATCCTCAATTGTATGTAAGGGTAGAACGGCAGACCTTAACCGGCTTTCCTGAAGTCCAGGCGGTATTATTCACCATTCGTACTTATTTTGAAGAAGTTCATCAACTACCCCGACCCGAGATACAGGCGTTGTCGGGGGCAGTAACCTCTATGTCGGAAGATGCCCTTCGCTATAAAGGGTTACATGAAGATAAAGCGCAGTTATTAGGCTGGCTGAATAGCCTGGCATGATGCAGGAACGGAGTTTTCTGCTTTAATTATCTTTCTTTATGGAGACAAATACGCCAATCAGCGAAGCCAGGGCTGTAACCAGAAAAAAGAGCAGCGTAAAAGTGATTGCGGTTTCCTGTTCAATAGCCAGGTACTGGAAACCGTAGAGAAACACCAATTCACGTGCGCCTACTCCACCAATAGTAAAAGGCAATACTGCCACTACCGACGAGACCATAAACAACGTCAGATAATCCAGATAGTGGGCATCAACCGACAAGCTATAGAGTAACAACAGTGCAGTAAGTACCTGCCCTGCCTGTACCCAGAATGACCAGTGGGTGGTAGACCAAAATGCTGAAGTAAAAAGCGGAAAAAGCAATTTATTAAAGACGTAGTACCCTGGTAATACTAATAGCGTTCCGGCAATTACCAACGTATCAAAATAGGGTATGGTGCTGGAGTAAGAGCTAAAAAGCAGGAATATCCCGGCCATTATAAGCAGCAGTACCAGCCCGCTAAGCCGGTCGAGCAGCGAGGTGCTAATCAGGTGCTTGGTTTTGGCCTGAAAGCGTTGCTTCAGCAGATAAACTTTATACCCATCGCCACTAATACTGCCTGGCAAAAAGAGATTATAAAACATGCTCAGGTACAAGAGCTCTATATTATACCGGTTGCTAATTCGAATGCCTAGTGCCGTTAGGTAGGCCTTAAACCGCCATGCCGCCGCTATTTTAGAGAGATTGAAAGCCAGAAAAGCCAGCAGAAAGTAACCGGGGTGAGTTTGCAGCAATGTGTCTAGTGCCTCGCGGGCATCAATCTTGCGAAACACAAAAAATAAGGCTGTAGCCGAAAGCAAAAGTTTAAGCAAAAAACTAAGCCTACGGCGGGTAGCTGACTTCTTAGGGATCGGTTGCGTCGGGTTAGCTGTCACGAAACTTAATCAATACAAATTCTAAATCTTCGTAGGTAAAAGTATAAAAAACCTCGTATTCAACGTCAGTCAGCAAACGCCGGTCAGCTAAAAAGAATTCCTGTGGAGCAGTATCTTGTTTATGGCTAAGTACTTCTTCTCGGGCTCGTTCCAGGTAAAAAACCGTGGATAACGAACAGCGAGAGTCCTTGTATAGATAAAGCGGTTGCCCCTGAGTGATTTCAGTAATCTGTTGGGCATCTTCTTTATCCGAAGCAGCGCTCCCTTCCAAAGCTCGGTAAGGCAAAATAAGCAGCGCAAAAATAAAGCGAAGAATCACCGCTAGCATAATCACATTAAGTAGGGCGTAGGTAGGCTTGCGAAGATGAAGCACCAGTAACGCGATTAATACTACGTTCGCTACTACGGCTACCACAACTTTATTAGGGATTTCCTCTAGCTGAGGGATGAATGGCAAGGCAACGCTGGTCATACCAGCCAGCACAATTAACCCGGTAACAACGCCATGAAACCACCGAAACCGAAGTGACGGGCTATTCAATGTAAAACTGGTATAACTATAGGCCAGTACTGCCACTAGCAACGGATACAGCATGTACACGTAGCGAGAACGGGTGCCCGGGGAAATCCAGTATACGGCAATATTACTCAGAAAGAGTATAAGGCAAAATAAAATAAAGGGTTGCTGCCGGATAGCGGTGGGTATGCCACGCCGAAGGGTAAATAGCAGTAGCAAAGAAGCCGGAGCTACGTTTTTTAGGGTCTCCAGCGGAAACAAAAACAAGTGTGGTAGCAGGGTTGTCAACTTATTTTCCAGCATAGTACGCTCACTGCTCTGAGACCAGAGGGAGTCTTCACTTGTAAAGTAGTACATAAAGGGGTTGTACTGATTATACCACCAGAAGTACCCTCCCACAATCAAGAGGAAGGTTAAGATGCCTGTTAGGTGAGCCAGGCTGAACAATTTCCTGAAGTTACCCTGATACAGAAAAAAAACGCCCAATGAAACCGCCAGAAACACCGGGGAGGGTAATCCTTTGGTTAACGTTCCCAAAGCGCCTAGTGCATAGGTGGTAATGAATAGCCAGTAATATTGCTGCCGCTGGTAGAAATGGTAGATCGTAAAGAAACTAGCCAGGGTGATGAAGGAATAAAACAAGTCAATTTCTCCGGCAGTGGCCGAGAAATAAAACAGTATATCTACCATAATCCAGGTGAGCAGCCCGGCATACGCCCCTAGCGAGAAACTAACGTATCGGCGACCCATCAGAAAAACCAGGCCTCCCATTCCTAAAAAAGATAGAATTGAGAAAAAGCGAACGGCATATTCTGAGTAGTTTCTGAAGAGCTTAAAACCGCCGATGATCACCCAGTTATACAGGGGGGGCTTTTTGTAATAATATTCTCCCATCTCGGTAGGCACAATCCAATTGCCCTGAAAAAGCATCTCCAGCGCAATCAGAGCCCGACGGGGTTCTTCATGTTTAAGGGGGGCATGCCCCAGACAGATAAAAAAAGAGGCAATGGCTAACACCGCAATCAGTAGCAGGTACTGGCGCTGGGTGCGGTCTAGTGACGCCGGAAAGGTCGATTGGTTATAATTAATGAGTTTTCTCCGTTTTAGTATGATGCGTGCAAAGTTCGGGAATCGCGAAAGAAAGACAACATAAAAGCTCAGAATCTTTCAATTTTTTATGGTCGCTAATTGAAACATACTAAACTTTTTATAACTTAGCTTGTCACAGATACACGAGACCTAACTGGATAGCTGCTTGTCGGAAGAACAACTCATACGGGGATTACGCAATAAGGATAAACAGGCCTTTACCTACCTGTATGATCACTATTCTCCTGCTATATTTGGGGTAATATCTCGTATTGTTACCGAGCCGAAAGTAGCTGAAGAAGTGCTTCAGGATGTTTTTCTCAAATTCTGGAATAAAATAGACCATTACGATGAAAGTAAGGGAGCACTGTTTACCTGGATGCTTACCTTAACCCGAAACACCTCCCGCGACCGACTGCGATCCAAAGAATATAAATCAACCCATAAAACCGATTCGATATCCGACTACGTACATAAGGTGGAAGGCACACACGCCGTAAACCCCGATGTGTCTGATATTGGACTACGGAATACGCTTGGCCAGCTGAATGAAGAGCAACAATTTGTTGTAGAAATGCTCTATTTTCGTGGTTACAGTCAATCAGAACTATCCAAAGAATTTGATATTCCCCTTGGAACGGTGAAAACCCGGGTACGGAGTGCTATGCTTAAACTTCGAAAACTACTACGTGTTTGATGAACGTTGAACGATACATAGCGTCAGGTAAATTAGAAGCGTATGTCCTCGGCGAGCTTAACGAAGCTGAAGAGCAGGAGGTCTTACGTATGGCTCAGGAACATCCGGAAATTAAGGAAGAACTGAATGCCTTAGAACATACCCAGGAGCAGTTAGCTTTTGACTGCGCCATTACTCCCCCCGATTCAGCTCGTGCTGCTTTATTTTCTCAGATTGGAGTAGATGAAGCCGCTACTAATGCAGAATCTTCTTTGTCTACTGGCAGTGACAGTAAAGCCTTAAATCCTCCTTCGCCTAAATCCACTGAAAAGACCACTACTACGCGTATGTTGCCTCGGTGGGTTCCGGTAAGTATGGCGGCGGCTGTTACCTGGATTGTACTCGCTACCGGAGCAGCCCTTTATTTCTGGCAGCAGTGGCAGCAAACAGAAGAAGATTTGCAGATTGCCTCAGCGCAAAATGTGGAAATAGCCCAGCAATACGATCGGATACAGCGGACCAGTCAGTCTCTCGAGCAGCAGGTAGATATCCTGTCTGACCCCAGCGTGCAGCGTATTGCTTTGCAGGGGCTGGATATTGCTCCGGATGCGCAAGCCGTTGTTTACTGGAACACCAATGCCCAAAGCGTGTTTCTTAATTCGGCTGGCCTACCTCAGCCCGGTTCCAACCAGCAGTACCAATTGTGGGCCATTGTAGACGGTAAGCCCGTAAGTGCTGGCGTTGTTCCTGTAGACGCCGGTGATGATCTGCTGACCATGGCGCAGATCGCCAATGCATCAGCTTTTGCCATTACCCTGGAACCGCTCGGCGGCAGCGAAGCACCTACGATGGAAGCGATGTATGTGATGGGTGAAGTGTAAATCACTCCTGCTTTTCTTCAAAAAATGAGCGATAAATAATCGATCCGGCCATAGGGGTTATTTCGTATATAACTTCAAGAACGTAATGGGCCAGATGAATTGATGGGCTGCTATGAAGATAGGGAAGGTTTATAGTTTCTTTGGTTGATATACGTATGTTTGTCTTCCTTTTCTGATACATGGCCGGAGAGAACAGGAAAAGTTGAAACCGGAACCAGTTACGTTATCACGAAATCCCCCAATCCGGGGGATTTTTTTATGCCTTTCTGCCCTGCAAATTCTAAATACAAATGGCTATCTTTAAGGTTGTAAGTGATTGACAACCTTCATGTTAATAACTCGTACCTTTTCTTTTTACAAGTGGCTGCTATTGGCTACTTTTCCCCTTGTATTCCTACTCAGTGAAAATTCACTGGCACAGCACTACAGTTTTGCTCATTATTCGGTCGAAGAGGGACTTCCGCAAACCTCGGTTAATCATTTTGCTCAGGATCAATTCGGTTACCTCTGGATTGCTACTTCTGGTGGACTAAGCCGGTTTGATGGACGGGACTTTCAGAACTTTGGCATGCAGGATGGCCTCTCCAGCAGCTATGTAACCTATCTACTGGAAACCACCAACCACCAACTGGCCATTGGCACCTACAATGGCCTTACATTGTACGATGGGCATACCTTTACCCAACATAAAATCACCAGCGAGAAAGGTAAATCACTGGAAGTTCGCAAGATCTTTGAACATCCTGACGGACGCCTTTTGCTTCTGTTGCCTCATAGCCAATTGGCTTTTTGGGATGGAGATACAACTACATTGCTACCGGTGCCGGATACCCTCCAGGAAAAATATCTTTCCGGTATGGTACAAAACCAGGACGGAACCTACTGGGCTACTACCTACGATGGTGACCTACTGAAATTTGATGGAACGCATTGGGAGTTTCTGCCAATAACCCACCCGGCGCATCCTAACTTTAACGGCTTGTACCAGGATAATTCCGGGAAATTATGGCTGATGGGCGAGCAGGGAATTTTCACCTATTATCCGGGGGATACATCATTTCAGCAGTTTCAGTTTACTGAGCCCATCAGTGGGATGGTCTTCTCACTAGAGCAGGACCAGACCGGGCGCATGTGGGCGGCCACTTCTAATGGTATTTTTTATTTCATGCCCGATAGTGGAAAAATAGATCACAACAGCTACGGGCTGGACGGCTCAGTGGTACGAGATATTTTTGAAGATCGGGAGGGAAATCTCTGGTTTGGGGCGTACGACGATGGCGTATTCAAATTCAGGGGTGAAACCTTTACTTATCTGCGTACCGAACACGGAATGTACGAGAAGTCCACTTTCTCTATTCTTAAAGACCGGCGTGGTGACTATTGGTTTGGTCATATTTCCGGAGGCATTGATCGTTACGATGGTGAGCAGTTTTATCACTATGGGGAGGCTGAAGGTTTGTCGAACGAGTTTATTCACTGCAGTGTGGAAGATAGCATCGGAAACCTCTGGTTCGGGTCTATGTACGGACTAATACGTTACGATGGCACCTCTTTTACCAATATGCCCCCAGATGCTTTGCCGAATAATAAAGTGTTATCCGCTTACAAAGATCAGTCAAACCGGCTATGGTTTGGCACCGGGCAAGGTCCGGTACTGTATCAGCAGGGGAAGTTTCTATCCCTGATAAAATCAGATGGCGAGCGCTTTTCACATGCTATATCAACCATTCGGCAACTTAAAGATTCACGCATGGTCTTCGGGACCAACGAAGGTATCTACATTTTGGATGACGATGTAGTTCGTCCGTTACTAGAATCGCACTCGTCTCAAAACGAGTACATTTTAACCATGGTGGAGGATAATGCTGAAAATCTCTGGTTTGCCACGATCAATGGTTTGCTGTATCGCTTTAATCTGCCGAGCAAGAAACTGGTAATGATGCATGAGCACTCGGATGTGCCACCCGGCATGGTGTATACCATGGCAATAGCTCAAGATGAAAGCCTGATAATGGGTACTCAGCGCGGGGTATTTCGGCTATTGCTAGACGATAAAGGAGAGGTACAGAAGATGCTCAGTTACGGAAAGCAGGATGGCTTTCTGGGCATGGAGGCTAACTCCAATGCTACCTTGGTGGAAGAAGATGGGAGTATCTGGATAGGCACCGTGGATGGCGTATATAAATTCAAACCCAACACGCTGGATGCTACTATGCTACCGGTAATTCCTCACCTCACCGGCGTTCAGCTTCATTACCAGTCGGTTGACTGGGAGAAGTGTACTGATAGTATACGATCGTGGTTTCAGATTCCGGTAAATCTGGAACTGTCTCATAAGCAAAATCACCTCATTTTCACCTATCAGGCAGTTAGTTTGCAGAATGCCGACAAAGTGAAATACCAGTTTAAGCTGGCTAACTTTGATGAAGAGTGGTCGCCCATCACCGATCGTACGGAAGCAGTGTATGCCAATATTCCGCCTGGAGAATATCAGTTTCAGGTAAGAGCGCAGAACAGCCAGGGAGCCTGGAGTTCTCCCATTCAGTTTTCGTTTAAGGTGGCTCCGCCTTTCTGGCAAACCTGGTGGTTTTACCTGGTGCTAGCAACCTTCATTGCCGTATTAATTCGCCTGTATGCGCTATGGAATCTGCGGAACGAGCGTAGCCGTCGGCGAGAACTGGAACAGGAAGTGCATAAGCGCACAACAGAAATTCAGACCCTGAATAATAGCCTGGAAGAGCGAGTGCTTCAGCGCACATATGAATTGGAAGCTTCAACGCGACAATTAGAAAAAGAAGTACAGTTACGCATGAAGCATCAGGAGCAGGTGGTTCGGCAGGAGCGCGAGTATCGCTTATTGGTGAACAACCTTCGGGAAATGATTTTCAAAACAGACCTGAAAGGAAACTTTACCTTTTTAAATCCACAGTGGGAGGAATTTACCGGGTACGCAGTAGCTGAGAGTCTGGGGCATCATTTTGTAGAGATTCTGCACCCCGAAGAGCGCAACCGGCACGTTAGTGCTCAACTGGAAATGCTGGATGGAAAAATCCCTTACATTGAAGATGAGTTACGCCTGGTAAAGAAAAATGGAGCCATTGTCTGGGGAAAACTATCTGCTCGGGTTGAGCGGGATGAGGATGGTAGTATGACGGGGTTTAGTGGCAGCCTGATGGATATTGACCAACGCAAGCGCGCAGAGTTTGCCCTGCGGGGAAGTGAAGAAAAGTACCGCTTTCTGGCTGAAAACACTCAGGATATTATCACCTTGCAGGATCTGGACATGTATTATACCTACGTCTCGCCCCGTATCAAGGAAGTTGCCGGGCACGACCCGGAAGATCTACTGGGAAAGATGTCCTTCGATTTTATGCATCCGGACGATCTTGAGCACTACGAGGCGTTTCGGCAGAAAGTCATTGAGCAACGCACATTGGACGGTACCACCTTGCGGTTTAAGACCAAATCAGGTGATTATCACTATTACGAAACCTTTCTGAAGCCTATTCTTGATGAAAACCAGCGACCGGTACACTTCATTTCTTCCAGCCGTGATGTGACGGATAAAGTAAAGCTGACACAGGAGATAGAAAAAGTGCGGAAGAAAGTAGCCCAGGATTTTCACGATGAAATGGGAAACAATCTGGCTAGCATATCCGTGCTTTCGCAGATTATTCAGAGCAAACTGGGCCACCAAACCAATGGTATTGGCAGCCTGCTGGCTAAAATTGATACCGCTTCAAAAAACCTCTTCTACGGCACCCGGGATTTTATCTGGGCTATTGACCCGAAGAATGATAACGTGCAGGAGGTATACTTTAACCTGAAGGATTTTGGAGATGAACTGTTCGAGAATACCGGGGTGGTTTTTCTGGCAAACTTTGAGCCCTGCGAAGGTCAGCAAAGCCTTAAACTACCTTCGGGCTGGAGCCGGCAGATTGTGCTGATCTTTAAAGAAGCTTTAACGAATGCATTAAAGTATGCCAAAGCGCACACGGTACAACTGGAATTCCGAGTGTGTGATGATGCATTTGAGGCCACCTTGCAGGATGATGGCGTGGGATTTGATCTTCAGGCAGTGCATCAGCCTTTCCGAGGTATCAGAAATATGCAAGACCGAGCCAAAAAAATTAATGTGGATTTGCAGTTAGACTCCAGGTGCCAGCGCGGAACTGCCATCCAGCTAAAAGGAAAAATCACCCAAATTGGGGTATAAAAAAAGTGCCCATCATCTGTTTAAACTACGTATAAACCAGTATGACCCCTCCAACCATGTCCATTGAAGAAACCAATATTATCATTATTGAAGATAATGATGTCGTTCGGGAAGGCTTTGCTCTGCTCATCAGCAGTGTAAGCCAGCACCGCGTTGTAAACACCTATGTAACCTGCGAAGATGCCATTAAAAACTTGTCATACGACCGGCCGGATATCATTCTAATGGACCTGGAGCTGCCCGGAATGCACGGCGTTGATGGTATTCGGAAAATCAAAAAGCTAGTGCCTGAAGTTAACATCCTGGTAATTTCAGTGCACACCAACAGCGAACTGGTTTTTCAGGCACTGTGCAACGGAGCCAGCGGTTACATTACCAAAAATGCCGGACACTCTAAAATCCTGGATGCCATCACCGAAGTGAAAAAAGGGGGCGCCCCCATGAGCAGTCAGATTGCCCGGATGGTGGTGCAATCCTTTCAGAAAAGCACTGATTCGCCATTAACGTCGCGGGAAACTGAAGTACTGGAGCTGCTGGCCAAGGGTAAAAGTTACTCAGCCATTGCCAATGATTTATTTGTCCACAAAGAAACCATCAAATCACATATCAAGAATATTTACGGTAAGCTACAGGTTAATAGCAAAGCCGATGCTATTGAAAAGGCCATCAAACAGCGACTTATTTGATTGATAATCAGGGTATAATAATTTTGGACTGCCGATAGTGAATGGAATGATTTGGCCTGCCTCATCTTTTCAAAAAATCATATTATCATTCTCCTCTATAGCCGGTACCGGAAGCTGAGTACCCTCTTCCCGGTTGGCCACATAGGGAACCGTGCCTTTAAAGTAAAAAGTCTCATCGGGATAATTAAGAATAATTGATGTATCCAGAAAGAGGGTACTTCCAATGCTCCCCATGCGTGTAATATCCTGACTTACAGGAGTCATCGTATAGTTTCGCTGGAACGGAACAACCGCTGGGACTTCCAAAAATCGCTTGTTACCAATCTGTACAGAAGCAACCTGCCCACTACGGCCCGCTACGGCTCCGCTGTATCCGATGCCAATCTTGGTAACTATCCGTTGGGTAAGCATCGTCTTGGCTAATGAGTCGGTTATCTGAAGCATCAGAGAATTATTAAAACCGAGGTCGAGCATAAAATGGGCATCTAATGTACCGTTAGCTCCCTGGATTGTTGCCGTAAGATATGGCTTCTGCTCTATCACCCGCATAGGCATTTTGTGAAAATCTTGAGGTGGCAGAAAGTCGCGGTGCTGATGCAGGCGAAGCACCCGGCCGGGGTAGTCTATCTCTACCACAAAACTTCGGAAGAGGGTAGCCCCTAACACCCCGTGCACCTCTAAACCACCAAACGTATGGCGGGGAAAAGGGCTTTTATCCAGCACTACCATGCCGATCCGGTCAGAGGCTGCCCCAGAAAGGTGAAGCGATGTGCCATTAATAATAGTGGCTTGCACTGCTTTACCTGATCCTACACCACGAAAGCTAATCTGACGGCCCAGTTCCAAAGGCAAATCCTTGATATAGGCTCGTTTAAAAATTACCGGATTACTGGTTCCGTTGTCTAGAAGAAAGTTCATTGACTTCTTTCCGGCAATTACTGCTTCTACAATAATAAGATTATCAACCAGGGTAAACGGTACTTCTGCGCTGGATAGCCCATTGGTCAGGTGGAAAATATGCTGCGTGCGTCCAAAACTATTAAGCGAGCCGGAAAGGCATAGAAGCACCAGACAAAATAATTTTGTGAGAGAGGGGGAGGTATAACACATGAGGGGATAGTATTGTTGTTTACTATAATGTACCCTGATCTCTCTGATAAAGATATAGCGCGATTGTAGGGTTTTTTTAACGGGAGGTATACCTACAATAGGGGGGTAAAACAGCGTACTTATTGGTAAAGAGGGTTAAAACACCATTATTTTTACCCCAGTTTAGGGTACTGGTACGGGCTAACACGTAACCCGGTAAGGGGGATGAAAAGATGGGTTTGAGTGATTCAATCAATAATTATATCCCCCAAAATGAGGGATAAAACTATTTAATAAAACAGGACTATTTTAGAAAATGTTATCATTCGATGGTGATTAGGTGAGTTGTCAAATTGTCAAAAATAGACTTTGGCTAAAATTCTGTTTTTCTGTATAAACTAGGTTAAATAGGAATACCAAAGTAGTTAATGAAAAAAATCACTCTAATAAAAAGTAAAGAAATCGCAGTAATTATCACTCTTCACCCTGAAATAAAAAAATACCTGAGTTTACGGGATATCCTCTCAGTGTAATATTATCCACCTTTGTACATTGGTTTGTTAGGCATGCCGCATAAATCGCCTTGCAGAGCAAACTTTTTACCATGTTTGATCTTTTAACTGATCCGTTTTATGAAAGTAAAATTTTACCGCTTTGCTATTGGCGTTTGTTGCTGCATGTGGATGGCGGTGGCAGGATACGCACAATCTACCGTATCCGGGCAGGTGACTTCTTCGGAAGATGGAAGTGGCTTACCCGGAGTTAATGTCATTGTTAAAGGAACTTCTGCCGGTACCGTCACGGATATCGATGGCAACTATCGCTTAAGTGTACCCCAGAATGGCACTACACTCACGTTTTCCTTTATCGGCTACCAAAGCCAGGATGTTGAGATCGGCAGCCGATCTACTATTGATCTGAAACTAATTCCCGATACTAAACAGCTTTCTGAAGTAGTAGTAACGGCTATTGGCATTGAGCGAAACGAGCGAGCTTTGGGTTATTCAGTAGAGAACCTTCAGGGCGAGCAGATACAACAAGTATCCGAGCCAGACCCGCTGCGAGCATTGCAGGGAAAAGTTCCGGGCGTTAACATCAGTAGTTCTACGGGTGCTCCGGGTAGTGCTACCCGGGTGCTTATTCGCGGGCAGTCTTCTTTTTTGGGAAACAACGAGCCTCTCTATGTGGTGGATGGAACCCCTTATTTTGCTGAGCAGTATACTTCTTACAATCAACTAACCGGCGGGGCCTCGTACGCATCTCCGCTAGCGGCATTAGATCCAAATGCTATAGAATCTATTTCGGTGTTAAAAGGAGCTGCCGCTGCGTCATTATATGGCTCTCGGGCCGGTAATGGCGTAATTGTGATAACTACTAAATCGGGAAGCCCCAAGTTATCGCGGAAAGGACTAGAAGTATCGTTTAGCAGTTCGTATTCAATAGAGCAAATTGGTAACCTTCCTGATTACCAAAATACCTATGGTAACGGAACGGAATTTCAGTACAGATCAGGTTCTAACGGTTCCTGGGGTTCACCCTTTGCCTGGTACGATTCGGTAGAAGTTTGGCCGGCTTACAAAGATGCGTACCCCGAATTATTTGGCGACAGTATTCCTTACGTTGCTCAACCGAATAATGTAAAGGATTTATTCCGCGATGGCTTTGTACTTGATAACTCGGTCACTATTCAGGGAGGTAGCGAAAATACGTCGTTTAGCTTAACGGCCTCGCACCTGAAAAACGAAGGATATATTCCCGAAGCAGACTTTACCCGCACCAGCCTCTCCATAGGAGCTCAGTCAACATTGGAGAATGGGTTGCGGGCCGGAGGTAATCTGTCGTACTCGGTTTCCGAACAAAACGGGCCCATCTTCGGTGAGTCCGGAGCTAGTGATCCGGCAGCGGCGTCTTCTTTTGCCCGCACCTTATGGCTGGGGAGAACATGGAATATGAACCTTCCGTATCAGGATAAGGCCGGTAACTCCCTCTTCTTCACCAATCAGGATAACCCGCTCTGGTCCTGGAAAAACAATGGAGTCACCAGCGATCTGGATCGCCTAACCGCCAATGCTACCCTGGGGTATGATATTACCGACTGGTTAAGTGTAGATTACCGCATTGGTATTAATGAGTTTACAGACCGCCGGCAGCAGGTTTGGAATGAAGGTTCTGTGGCCTTCGGAGGTTCTGGTGCCGTGATAGACCACGATATCTATCGTCAGGAAATAGAATCTAACTTCATCGTGACGGTGGAGCGCGATCTGAGTGAGTCGCTTTACTTTAAAGGCTTGGTTGGTCATAATATCAACCAGCGTAAGGAAGAACAGCAGAAAGTGCAGGGCGTGGATATCATTGCCCCTGGCATCTTCGATCTGG
This sequence comes from Roseihalotalea indica, assembly GCF_022458895.1. The sequence continues at coordinate 158,944 of NZ_JAINFL010000007.1, forward strand.
ATAATACAGTGAACGTAACGGCCATTGGAGGCGACTTTCTAAAACGCCGTTTGATGGGAATCTATTCCGACCTTACTTTCGGGTACAATGATTTTATCTACCTGAACCTTACCGGCCGTACCGACTGGTCGTCTACTCTACCTGCTGATAAGCGCAACTATTTTTATGGCTCAGCCAGCGCTTCCGTCATTTTTACCGAATGGCTGGAGACTGACGAGAACATTTTCTCTCAGGGAAAACTACGGTTGAGTGTAGCCCGGGTAGGAAATGATGCCGATCCGTATCAGCTCACAAACCTGTTTTCAGTAAACCGAGGCGCCAGTTCTAATTTGATTGCCTCTATACCTGATAACGACTTGCCTTTTAACGGGCAGCCCGGCATCACACGCGATCCCATTGCGTTTGACCCGAATCTTAACCCGGAATTTACCGATGAGTTTGAAGTAGGAACCACGCTGGATTTCTTCCTGGGAAGAATCGTGCTGGACTTCACCTACTACGATCGGGAAACGTATGATCAGATTGTAAACGTAAGCGTGCCGGAAAGCTCTGGCTTCCAGCAACTCGTGACCAATGCGGGTAGCATTGAAAATAAAGGAATAGAAATCGGCTTAAACTTGGTACCTCTGCAACTGAACAATGGCCTTCGTTGGGATATCTTCGGTTCGTTTACCAAAAACCAGAGCAAGGTGCTCGAGATTCCCGAAGGGCTCGATCGCTTCAATGTTCGGAACCTGTTTGGTGGAGGAGTAACCCCCGTTATTGAACCAGGACAGCCCTACGGTATTCTGCGCGGTTCGGTCAGTGCCCGGGATGATGAAGGCAACCTGCTGATTGACCCCGCCGATGGTATGCTGTTTGAAGCACTGAATCAGGCCAAGATCGGTGATCCCAATCCGGATTTTCTGTTAGGAGTAACCAATACCATCTCTTTCAAAGGATTCACACTGCGGGCACTAATTGATTACCGTCATGGCGGAGATATTTACACTACTACCGTAGAGCGATTATTGGGCCGTGGGGTAACCAAAGATACCGAAGATCGGGACGCTTCGCGTATTGTGCCGGGCTTCTTAGGTGATCCGAACACCGGCCTGCCTCTGCTGGATGAAAATGGAAACAAGATCCCTAATACCATACAGGTTAGTACCAACGACCTTTACTTTCAGAACGGAGGTGGCTCTTTCGGTATTAATGCTGAAGATGAATGGACGGTCTACGATGGTACAGTCGTTCGTCTACGGGAGGCCTCTATCGGTTATACGCTACCCCAATCGATGCTGGAGACGCTTCCCTTTGGCCGGGTAACGCTCACCTTTACCGGGCGTAACCTGTGGTACAACGCACCGAATATGCCGGAGTACACCAATTTTGACCCCGAAGTCAATGGCTTTGGATCTACCAACACCCAGGGGATTGAATATGCCTCAGCGCCCACCACCCGACGGTTCGGGGTCAACCTCAATGTGACATTCTAATATGCAAAACATCATGAAGAAACTAATTTCCATAGGGCTGTCATTAGGGGTGTTCCTGATGAGCAGTTGCGAAGACTTTTTTGATATCAACGACGACCCGAATAACCCTACCGAAGCCTCGGTTGATCTGTTACTGACCAACACGGAGTTGGCGGTAGTGAATAGTTTAGGTATGAGTACTTCCGGGCTTTCCGCTATATTATCGGTATACATGCACCAGACTACTCGTCGGCAGGGTTTTGATGCCTACAACGTACTAGGTTCTGATTACCCAATCACCCAGGCCTGGAGTCAGTTTTATAGCATTGCTCTGGAGGATATTCGGGAAATGAAAAAGATTGGTGAGGAAGAAGAAGCCTGGGAATATGTAGGGATTGCTCAGATCCTGGAGGCTTACGCCTACAGCCAGATGGTAGATGTATGGGGAGATATTCCGTTTACCCAATCGAATACTTCCCCTGAAACCTACACTCCGCAAATTAATGACGATGCGGAAATATATCCGCAGATTTTTACTATGCTGGATGAGGGCATTACCAACTTGGAAAAAGAGTCTACCCTATCTCCGGGGAGCGATGATCTGATCTATGGGGGTGATCTTGATAGCTGGCGAAAGTTTGCCAAAACAGTCAAGCTTAAGCTATACAACCAATTACGTCTGGTACAGGATGTATCTTCCGAAGTGAATGCGCTGCTAGCGGAAGACGATTTGATCAGCGATCAGGAAGAGGATTTTGAGCTGGCATACGGACAAAGTCAGTCGCCGGATAACCGTAACCCTGGTTTTATCGCGGATAACCTGGGGACCCGAATCTACTACATTAGCGTATGGTTTTACGAAACATTAACCGGCCAAAACCCAGCGTTGCTGAATGGAATTTCTGACCCACGAGTGCCGTACTACTGGTACAATCAGCTTTCGGAAAGCGCTTCACCCCAGAGTCCGGCTGAATACCGCGATGGAGCCTTTTTATCTATTTACTTTGGTTCTACTGGCCCGAATCAGGCGGGATTGCAAGATCAGTCACAAACCATTTTAGGAATGTACCCCGTAGGTGGGCGCTTTGATGATGGCGGTGCTATTGCCCCTACCCAGACCGATGCCCCCGGCGATGTGCCCCAGCGTATCTTAACTTATTACGCCCGTTTGTACATTGAGGCAGAATTAGCCTTAGCCGGAGTTACTTCAGGCGATGCTAGGGCATTGTTGGAAAGCGCCATGCAAGCGTCTTTTGATAAGGTGAACGAAGTGGTAGCTAACTATGATGCTAAAGAGCAGGATGCCCCCGAGGAAATCTCAGACGAAGATATTGAGGCTTATATCAACAGTGTGTTGGCACGCTACGATGCCGGAGATAACAATACAAAGTTGGAGATTATCATGGCTGAAAAGTGGATTGCTTCCTTTGGGTACTCAGTAGATGCTTACACTGATTATCGTCGTACCGGTTACCCGCAACTTTATGATCCGGATACGGATAATCTGAGCTTTACCAATGCCTCTAAGGATTTTCCGACCGTGCTACCCTACTCAGCTACCGAGGTAGAACTTAACCCGAATGTTCAGCAACAAAACCCAACAGCAACTAAAGTTTTCTGGGATGCTAACTAGTGTTACTTCAAGCGTTGATGGGCGAACTAATTATATGGTTGTTAGCAGTAGGCAGTTGGCAGTATGCGTCAGCAACGAGCAAATTAACTGCCTACTGCCAACTGCTGACTAGTCTGTCAATTTACTCTTGATAAAACACTTATCATTCCAATCGCTTAGCAAATGATAATGCCATGACTATGAGAATAATAAAAACACTATGCATGGGGCTGGTAGGAGGGTTTCTCCTGACGGCCTGTGAAAACGAGAACTTCGTACAGGATCTGGTACCGGAAGGAGCTATGGTCTACATTTCTCCTGAAACCGAAGATACTGGCCTGGTGAACTTCCTGAACCCGGATGACTCTCGCCTGCGCTTTACTGTTAGCATGACTGACGAGAAGGGGAGAGACCTGGAGTTTGCTCCGGTAGAGTCTATTGATGTTACGGTGACCTATACTGATGCCTCAACCGGCGCGGAGCATAAGGAAATAGTACAGAATATTACCACCTGGCCTCAAACCTTTGATTTAACCGTAAACGATCTGATTAGCTTATTTCCCGATAATGTGTTGACCCGCGAAACGCTGGGGCTGGGGGATGGATTTTATTTTACTGCTGACTTTCGAATGGAAGATGGGCGTTTTCTGAGTGGCTGGAGCCCCGCGTTGCTTGATAACTCGCCTGAGTCTATTTACCGGGTCTTTATCAACTATCCGGTAGCCTGCCCGTCAGATCTGGCCGGGACTTATCTTGCTGAATGTATTAATTGCCCAAATGGAGAAGTAGCCAGCCAGGCGGTGACCGTATCAGAGGTCTCTTCTGGTGTATACACCATCAGTGATATTACAATGGATATTTTTGGAGGAGGGTTTGCTGTTGCGTATAACTTCACCGATGTCTGCAATGAACTTTCGGTTGCTTCTGCCTCGCGAGATTATGGAGATCAAATCTCATTGGAGGTATTGGGTGGAACAGCGTATGACCCTGATACCGGAGTCATTACCTTTGACTTGCAGTATGCCTCCGTATCTTGTTGTGGATTAGCAGGTTTGCAAGTATCCTACACGCTAACCCCTCAGAATTGATTGTGTTGGTGTTGTATTAAGATATCGAAAACCGCTCATTTGGGCGGTTTTTTTCTTTTAGCATCTTATCAGAAGATAATAAAGTGAATAGCAGATTTGTTAACTTTTGCAAAAGTTAAATTAGTATTTGGTTCTTTTTATTCTGCATATCTGTAAATTACTGCGTGTAAAGTTCCTTGCTGAATTAGTGCAAGGGTGAGAGCAAATCACCCTGTTTGAGAAAATACATTACAAAAAATCCCGACAGTAAGGTGATAGCGAAAAGATAAAATATTGCTCATCTTTCGTAAGTAAAAAAGTACAGATTTACCCTATAGTTGAACCCAAGACTATTTAACCTATGATTCGTATTCAATTCAAAGAACAAGACGTGCAGGCATTGCGCTATGAACGTTTTCACAACCCCAGTGCGCGGGTGCAGCAAAAAATGGAAGCATTGTATCTGAAAAGCAAAGGATTGCCGCATAATGAGATATGCCGTATTTGCGAAATCTCAAAAACTACCCTCATTGCCTATATGAAAGAATATAAGCGCGGGGGTATCAAGAAACTGAAGGAAGGAACCAAATATAAAGGACGCACCAAGCAGGTAAAAAGCACGACAATGGGGTTTGCTGATTTTCTCAATGAAGAGGAGACCACCCATCGTCAATACGCGTAGTTCACTTTTTTCCCAATATTAACCATTCATCGTTAAGGTGAATGGTTTTTTTATGCAGAAGCGTTTTTATCCCGGCAGTTCCATAAGTTGTTAATGCAGCAATCAGAGCATAAAAAAACGCCTTCTCAACTTAGAGAAGGCGTTTTTAAAAGAAAAGACAGAACGATTAAGAGTTAGTATCCTGTATTCTGCACTAGTTGAGGATTTCGCTGCAATTCCCGATCAGGAATAGGTAATAGCAGATGCTTATCCTGGAAAGTTTGTCCCCAGGTATTTTCCTGACCTACCAAGTTTACAAAAGTAATATCACCGTTACCAGCTTCAGAGGTAAGGGGGTAGGTGCGGGTTCGTGTCATATCAAACCAAAGTTTGAAGTCAAACACCAATTCGCGGTAGCGCTCTTTCCATACTTCCTGCACAAAGGCTTCGGTAGAAAGGCCACTCAGTTCCTGCTCAATGGTCTCCATATCCTGTTTCCAGTAAGCCCGACTTCGCACCTGTGCCAGATAGTTTACCGCTTCTGCCGTCACTCCTTCTGATTGAGCAATGGCTTCGGCCGCCAGAAGAAGCACCTCAGAATAGCCATATATTCGGGCATCTTTGCCAGAAGTAGCTGTTTCAAAAAGCGCTTCGGTATCGTGCCAGATGTAAGGAGTAGGGGGGAAGGTCGTCTCATTGCCTTCATCATCGGTGTAAGTCGTATGGAAATACTGTTTGTTTTGCAGACGTAAATCATTTTCTGCATCGTAGCCCCATAAGAACTCATCTACCGGTTGATAAGCACCATTGGTAATGGCGTAGGTTACCTCAGAAGTTAGGGCAACTGGGTAAGACCACTGAGGATAGGTGGAATTATCAATGCCTACCATAAACTCAACCACATAAACATATTCCTCAGCCAGTGCTTCGTCTCGGCGAATTTTATTGTAAGCACTATTGGCAAAATCTACTTCACCATTCTCCATCAGGTCATTCTGCACCAGAGAGTAAGATCCGCTATTGATCACCTGCCGGGCCATGGTGGCAGCATCAGCGTAATGATCTTCCTGAAGCGGAAAGCCACTCATGGTCAGGTATACATCAGACAACAAAGTAGCTGCCGCACCGCGGGTTACCCGGTAAGCATTGTTCACCATAGAGTTATCAGAAAGACCGCCTTCATTTACAGCAAAAGTCAGGTCCTGCACAATCAGATCATAAACCTCACTTACTGAATTTTTCTCCTGATAAAGGTTCTCCAGCGATTCGTATGGCTCAGAAATCAAAGGAACCTCACCATACAGGCGCACCAGGTAAAAGTAAGCAAAGGCCCGGAAGAAACGTGCTTCGGCCATCAGTCGGTTAGCTTCTGTTTCTGATAAACCCGGGGTTTCGGGTATGTAACGGATCGCGTTGTTAGCCCGGGCAATTGATGCGTACATACCAGACCAGATATCATTCATAAATCCGTCGGTATTGATTGCATTCAGGGTAAGCTGCTGGGCAAACTGAATGTAGGGTTCCTGTCCTTTATATTCATTATCGAAGAAACCAGACATATACTGTCCGTACATAGCTTGCTTTCCTGAGTAAACCCCACCACTGGTATACAGTTGAGGTGCACCGGTTCGGTACAAAGAGTTAATGGCATTTTGCGCATGCTCCGGTTCAGTAAAGAATTGATCAAGGCTGATCTCGCTTCTGGGAGCTTCCTCCAGAAAGTCATCGCATCCGTAGCTCACCATGGCTAGGAGCAGAACGAGAAATATTTTTATTGTATGATTCATAATTAGTCAGAATGTAGATTAAAATTGGAAGTTCAGACCTAGCGTATAAGAGCGAGGACGAGGGTACTGGAAGAAGAAAATGTTCTGTCCCCATTGGTTATCAAGCCATGAGGTAGACTCTGGGTCCAGTCCCTGGAACTCATCAGCCGTTACCACGAAGGCATTCTGTACGCTGGCATAGACTCGGAAATTACGCAGGTTTAGCCGCTCCATCATTGAGTTGCTGAAGTTATATCCTAAGGTGATCAGGTTACCCCGCAGGTATGATCCGTCGGCAATCCAGTGGCTGTCTACCTGGCTGTTTTGGCCGGCATATGCCTGGTTGCGGATTTCCTGTACCATGGTGTTCTGGTTTTCGGGAGTCCAGCCTTGGGTCAGGATCGTTCGTAGCCCGTTAGCAATACCAGAGCGGTCTTCGGTAGAGTGGTAGTACTGTTGCATGATATCCGCCCCTACAACGAATTGTAAGTCGACGCTCAGGTCAAAGTTGCGGTAGCGCACATTGTTCACCAAGCTTCCGGTCCAGTCAGGTAAGCCGTTTCCAATGATTTTTTGTTCGGCAGAGCGCTTGGCTTCTCCCGGTACGGCGCCAACAGCTTCGGCTTCGTCAGCCTCATCAGTGCCCCAGGTGCCCAGGCGTTCGTATCCCCAGAATGAGCTAAGAGGCTCGCCTACCCGCAGAATGGTCTGGCTACCCGATACCCAGTTAGGGCCAGGGAAGATATCCTCATCGTTCTCACCCAGCTTCTCAATGCGGTTCTGGTTGTAGTTAAAGTTCAATGTAGTAGTCCACTGAAACGCGTCTTTAGAGAAGTTGGTAGTAGTAAGCATAAGCTCTACACCTTGGTTAGACACCGAACCGATATTATCCAGTACGGAACCAAACCCAGTAGTTTGCGGGAGAGGACGCCCCAACAGCAAGTCAGTTGTTAACTTGTAGTAGTAATCAAATTCCAATGATACGGCGTAATCCAGTAACGTTACGTTGAATCCGGCGTCAAACATTTTGGTTTTTTCCCATTCCAGGTTCGGGTTGGCCAGTCGGTTTACATAGCTCTCAGTAGCCCGTCCACCGTTAATCAACACAGTGCCAGAAGATACAGTAGCCAGCGACTGATAAATAGGAATTTCGGTGTTACCCGTAATACCAAAGCTGGAACGAACTTTTAGTTGGTCGATAACCGAAGAGTTTTCCAGGAAGTCTTCTTCCGACAAAATCCAGCCTAATCCAACAGAAGGGAAGAATCCATATTTGTTATTAGCACCAAAACGAGAAGAACCGTCTAAACGACCGGTTAAGGTCAACAGGTACTTATCCATGTAAGTGTAACCGCCCCGCAGGAAGTACGAGTTAAGAGCCCATTCTTCATAGTAAGATGATGGTGCTCCGGGCTGGCTGGCAGCCTGCATACGATTGAATCGGAAGAAGTTATCCGCAAAACCTTCGGTGGTGATGCCAAAGCCTTCTTCAGTACGTTGTTGCCAGCTTAATCCTAATACACCATTAAAGCGATGGTTGCCCATTTCTTTATTGTAGTTCAGGAAGGTCTCCTGCTGCCAGTAGTTCATGCGCTCGTTAGCCTGGTAGGCCCGCCCTAGTGGATCAGAAATGTTGATCAGGTCAGTGGGGCTGTATTCCTGAAAGAGACGATCGTGTTTATCAAAACCGAATTGCGTTCTTAAATCCAGGCCATCAGCCAGGTGGAATATGAAGTAGGCGTTTCCAAAAAGTTGCGTTCTTTTGCGCAGACGATCCTGAGTTTCCAGTACGTGTACCGGGTTAGCCATTGCTTCCAGGTTGTAGGGGTCAGAGATCATCTGGCTGTTGCTCCAAGTGCCATTTGGGAATTTCACCGGGAAGATCGGGGGCATCTCAATCATGGTACGACGGGGCATCTGGTATCCGCCTCCCTCGTCAAATTCGTTTTCTTTGGTAACGTTAGCCAGCAGGTTAAAACCAAATGTAAACCAGTCTTTAGGTTTTCCTTCGTAGGCTACTTTTCCGTAAACCCGGTCCAGGTAGTTATTAAGCATAATACCTTCGGTGCGGTTGTAGTTCAGGAACACACCATAGGTTGATTTTTCACTACGCTGCTGGATAGAAACCTGGTGGTTGTGCGAAACCGAAGTGCGGGTGGCTTCTTCCTGCCAGTCGGTATCGTATAAAGGGTTTCCATTCTCATCAAACAGGTTAGGGTCATCAGCCGTGAATACCGGGTTGCTATCAGGGCGATACTTAGGAGTATTTTCCATTCCAGTACGAACCACTTCCAACCATTCTTCAGCGTTTAATAGATCCATTTTCTTGCGCAGAGTACCCACACTGACAAATCCATTGTAACCTACGGTAATTCCTTCGGTATTGGCACCTCGCTTCGTAGTTACCAGAATCACACCGTTGGCACCGCGTGATCCGTAGATAGCGGTTGAAGAAGCATCTTTCAGCACCTCCATGCTCTGGATGTCATTAGGGTTCAGGAACTTGATGTCTTCCATTACCACTCCGTCCACTACATATAGGGGAGAAGAGTTAGCATTGATGGTACCCAGACCGCGGATCAGTACCCGGGGGCTGCTGGTGGGAGAACCTGAGTTCAGGAATACGTTTACCCCGGCTACCCGGCCTTGCAAACCCTGGATAGCGTTAGTCACGGGCGCTCTAAGCAGTTCTTCGGAATCTACCACTCCGATGGCACCGGTCACATCTGATTTTTTCTGCGTACCGTATCCTACTACTACCACTTCATTCAGCGATTGTATATCGGGCATCAGCACGACATTAATGGTAGTTTGTCCGTTAATGGCGATGTCTTCAGTAAGATAGCCGATGGAAGAAAATGCCAGGGTGGTTACATCGTCTGAAACGGTTAAGCGGTAGTTTCCATCAACATCAGACACTGTCCCTGAGCTGGTGCCTTTGGCCAGTACGTTTACTCCCGGAAGTGCATCACCTGTTTCACCATCGGTAATTTTACCGCTGATGGTTTGCTCTACGGCTGCCAGGGTAGCTTGAGATGAAGATCCAACCAGAGGCAGTACGCTTGGCAGGCTGGCTTGGCGGTTATCCTCTGCCGAGTTAATCTCAGGCAGTTTTTTTGACTGTTGAGGTTGAATAACATAATGATGATCGCCCACTTTTTTATGCGTAAGCTTTAAGGGGGCAAGTGCCTCATGAAGAGTGCGGTCCAGGTTTCTGTGCCGGCCTTTATGAAGAATAACAAGTTTGTCTTTCACCAAATTAGCATCGTACGCAAAGATGATTTGATGCTCCTTTTCCAGATCACTTAAAAAATTAACCAGTGAGACCTGATTTTTCTGATGAAAATTGAGAAGAGACGACGAGGCCGGAGAATGCGATGCCAGAGACTGCGCACTCAGGTACGAACCCGAAAACAAAAGGTAAAGTAAGAGCAACCAAGCTCTCGGACGCATTGTACATTTCATTGTCATAATAAAATACAGTTATATATAAAAGTTACTCGGCAGTTTGGGAATGCCAGCCACCCTTGTTAGTTGAGTTCTTGTTCGGAAATGGTCAGGGTATCATCCTGCTCTGTGATGCGGACAGAAAAAGCACCGGTAATAAGAGAAAGCAGCAGGTCAAGGTCATCGCGCGATACACGAGCGGTAAACTGATAATCAGCGATAGCCGGGTTACTGAAGCGTACCTCTTTCCCATAATAGTCCTGAATCTGCCGGGCTACTATCTCTAGGGACGCATTATTAAAATCAAACGTGTTTTCCCGCCAGGCCAGCGGTTTGGTTTCTTCAATGACTCTTTTTCTGATCTTCTGATCATTCGAGTGAATTTCTACTACCTCACCCGGAATCATGAGCAACTGCTCTTGGGTAATAGGTTGCGCTACTTTTACCGAGCCTTCCTCCAGCAGCACCTGGGTGTTATCGGATCGACTCTTTACATTAAACACAGTGCCTAAAACCTCTACATCCAGCATGGAGGTATGGACGATAAACTGCCGGAAGCCATCGGGGTTCGACGATTTGCTTACGTTGAAGAATGCCTCACCTTCCAGCCACACTTCCCGCACGGGTTGGTTCTGTAAATCAGGAGCTACCCTTAGCCGAGAGCTGGCATTGAGCGTTACTTTGGTGCCATCTTCCAGTTGTAGGGTTTGTGTTTCCTGATAAGCCGTCTGGAAAACCTGGTGACTATTGCTTTGGTAGAAATAAAAGGCTACGGCGGCGGCTAGCAGAATAACTACCGAGGCTGCATAACGGAAGTAGTTTGTCTGGAAAAGAGAACGACGCTTTTGTGGTTGCTTGCGCTTCTCAATGGTAGCGTAGACGCCAGCTAACTGGGCTTTTGTATAAGCAGAAGGAAGCGGTTTCTCCTGAGGGTTGAGTCGGCGAATAAGCTGGCGAGCTTCTTCAATATCATCTCGTTTCTGGGGATGATCTTCTGAAAATTTATCCCAAAATGGGTTTTCCTGGCCTTGAGCCCACTGCTGAAAATCCAAGTCCAGTAGGAAATCATCGGTCCGGTATGTAAGGTATTTTTCGTAATCCTGATGGTGCATAGGTGTAGACTATACCCGGTAGTTACGAGAGGCGCTATTTGTGCCCCATTAAAAATGAGATTTTTTGTAAAATTATATTGTAGATAAAAAACAATGATTCACGTTGATGAAATTTCAATGATTACGCGGAATTACTGACAAAATACAAATAACAGGATAGCTTGAAAGGCATGTAGAGAATCAGAAAGGTAGTGCTTCAGGGTTGAAAGAGAACGGTGGGCCAGTTTGTATACCGTGCGGGTTTGTACAGACATGATCTCGGCAATTTCCTGAAAGCTCAGTTGGTTATAGAAGCGTAGGTACAATACCTCTTGTTGCTTATTGGTAAGTTGATGTAAGGCCGTAACTAATTGCTCAGATACTTCTTCGGTTAAAGTATTATCCTGGCTTTGTGCTTCTGCCAGATGTTGGTGGAGGAAGTTGAAAATATCTTCTGTTTCAAGTGGAGATTCGTGGTTGGTATAAATCTTTCGCAGGATCTTCCTTCGTAAAGCTCCTAATAGGTAGGATCGGACTGATTTGACGGTGCTCAGCGTATCACGATCTTCCCAGAGGTCAGCAAACAGCTCCTGTACACAATCTTCTACCAGTTCCTGATTTGCCCGGAATTTGGCTCCGTATTGAAAAAGAGCATCAACATGATCAAAATATAGTCGTTCAAATTGCCTGCGAAAATCCCCCTCATCCGCAGCAAATCTAAGCACATCGCCCGTAGTTACCTTCATAATTCTAGGTAAATCTAATTGGAAATAACGCAACTATTTATGGCATCCCAAAAAAGAATGGTGCCAAGTTACGATGATCCTGCTAAACATCACGATAAGGCCCCAGATATTTGATTGACCGGCAACTCTGGGATATTCGTAGAAATTGTGGAAATTTGCGCCCGCAATATGTAGAACCTCAACGACACCTTTGTTTTGAAAATATCTGCTTCTCTATACTCTAACCGTCAGCGCCCACTCAAAGAATTAGTACAGGAATTAGACGCATTAGGCATAGATGCTTTCCATATTGATTGTAATGATGATCCTGCGGTATTCGACGATATCCGGGAGATTAAACAGCTCAGTGATACCCCAATTGATCTGCATATTATCTCGGCCGAGCCGGAAAAATATTATGCATTAATAGAAGAGCATCAGGTAGAATATGTGCAATTTCAGTATGAAACCATGCAGGGAAAACTGCTGCCCGCTCCGCCTGAAGGAACGGTCTATGGGTTAGCCGTGGTGTCTGATACTCCGCTGGAAGTATTTGAGCCCTACCAGGAGGTCTGTTCTTTTATTCTGCTCATGACCACCACGCCGGGGCAGAGCGGGGGAGTGTTTCGTAAAGATAACTTCAACCGTATCCGTCGATTTGGAAAGCAGTACACCAACAAAAAAATTCATGTGGATGGGGGCGTGAACGATGAGGTTTCGTTCATCTTGCGAAGTCTGGGAGTAGATTCGGCGGTGTCCGGGTCTTTTCTGGTGAATCATACCTCTATGGGAGCGGCACTGCTCGGCCTTAAGATGCACGAAGTACGCTCGCACTACCGGGTGAAAGATTTTATGATGGATCTTCAGGATGTGCCGCAACTATCACAGCAAAACGTAACGCTGGCCTCGGTGTTGAAGTCTATTGAAGATTACGGACTGGGGTTTACTGCCGTAGTAGATGAAGAAAGGCGGCTTACCGGTATTTCAAGCAATGCCGATGTTCGGCGCGCCTTGTTACAGCACCTTGATGATCTGCAAAATATCCCGGCGGCAACCTTGGTGAATGCCAAGCCGGTGCGTATCTCCGAAGATGCTACGGTGGAAGATCTGCTGGCTTTTGTGGCCGACCTGTCGTTTCCCATCCTGTTTCTGCCCGTGGTCAATGACCAGCAGCAGCTTACCGGCACCCTGATGTTCAACAACCTGATCCGGGGCGAGGGGTAAGCGGCTTTATTCTATGTTTAATGCCTCCCGGATAGCTACTTCAACCGGACAATGATCAGTATCGGTTTTATATATTTCAAACGGTTTGGTCGGTAATAACGGAGGCTGGGCTAGAAAGCGAACATGTTTTCCCCGGTTTACCTGAGCGGCATGCACCAGAAAGGGGTGACAGAGATAGACGGTTCCGGCCTCGCCCGTGGCTTGCACTTCGGGGCAGCCTTCTGTTATTTGCAGATTAAGCTCCGTAATCGGAGCACCGGTTGCGCTCATAGGCTCCAGCAGCCTGGCTACTATTTTATGCGAACCGACCCGGATGCGGGTAGGGGCATCTTCTTCGCCAATATCCGAGAATAAAAACAGCATCAGCAGAGCCCGACCTCGGGAGTGCATATTCACGTACCAGCTTAGGTAATTGGCCGGATCAGAGGTTTCACCCGGAAAGCTTGCATCCACGTGCCAGCCAGTGTCTCTGGTATCCTCATTAGTCGGAAAGCGCACCGGAAACGAACCCATACTTTGGGGAGGCGCCCAGCGTCCTTTACCCACTAGCTGATCATACGCCTCCCGGAGCAGCGGGGTATTAGCCGCTTGTAAAAATGGAGCTTGTTCATAATTGCCCAGCCAAACAACGGGGCGGGTCCAGGTGCTCCGATCTTCCGGGTTGCAGCCCGTATCCTTCCAGAGAATAGCCCGGCACTCATCGGCTAATTGTCGGGGAAAGGCTTCGTCAATACGCACAAAACCCTGGTTGATAAATGCTTCTAGTTGGTGGTTATTGAGCATTATGATTAGGATCAATTTAGCAACTAATAAAACATAACCTTATTTACATATAAAGGTACGTTCTTATCTTAAAAAGAGGCGTGTTAAAGAATACTAGTTAAGAAGAATATGCTGTGACAAGCAAAATATTTCAAAAAAATCTATCGCAGCAAACCATAGTAAATATCCCTATATTGCGGCTTTTATTGAATACTCGTTAACCCTGACCAATATGATCATTCATCTGAAAGAAAGTGTAAGCCACGAAGAAGCCGCTCAACTAGCCGAACGAGCGCAGGCTCAGTATTTTCGCCGCAACGAGCAGCCGGTGCTTATCACCTCTTCGGGTACGAAAGAAATACCCGCATTTCTGAAGGAGCATGCCACCGAACACTTTGTGATGGCCTCTGACATCCAACTGGCCAGCCGTACTTACCAGAAAGACACGCGCGAAGTAGCGATCAACCATGTGACGGTGGGCGGAGCTACTAATAATACGTTGATGATTACCGGGCCATGCTCTATAGAATCGTGGGAGCAGATTGTGACTTGTGCCGATATGCTGAAAGAGCTGGGCATCACTACCTTACGAGCCGGTTGCTTCAAGCCTCGTACCTCCCCTTATTCCTTTCAGGGCCTGGGTATGGAAGGGCTGAAGATGCTGGCTCAGATCCGGGAAGAGTACGGCTTCAATATCATTACCGAAGTGCGGGACGCCACCCAGGTGGAGGCGGTGATTGAATATGCGGATATTGTACAGATTGGAGCCAAAGCCATGTACGATCAGGGTATTCTGCGTACCTGTGGGGAAAGCCGAAAACCAGTACTGCTGAAACGGCATTTTGGGGCTACTTTACAGGAGTTTGTGCAGGCGGCCGAGTTCGTTCTGTCGGGCGGAAATGAGCAGGTAATGCTGTGCGAGCGGGGTATCCGAACCTTTGAAACCAAAACCCGCTTTACGCTGGACCTGTGCGGAGTATCGTACCTGAAAGAACATATCAACTTACCGGTGATTCTGGATACCAGCCACGCAATGGGCTATTCTTACGGAGTGCCGGACCTTACCCGGGCCTGCGTGGCAATGGGAGTGGACGGCTTGCTGATTGAGTCGCACCCCAACCCCAAGGTGGCTAAGTCGGATGCCGCGCAACAACTGAACCTGGATGAGTTCCGGGCACTGTACCGCAGCATTCAGCCCATTGCCCAAGCGGTAGGGCGTAGTCTGGTATAAGAGGCGCTCTTTCAATCTTGATTAAAGCCCGTATGGAAGCTGGTATTTTGTAGCTGGCGACCATTCGGGCTTTTTTGTTTTTTGTATGAGCTCATCGCTCGTAAGGAGAGCGTAACACCAAAATTGCCACCGGGCTGATAGTAAAATGAACCTGTTTTTTTACCTGCTCAGAATTTTATACTTTGCGCGTTTTTATCCGGCGAAAAGTAAGAAATTTCATGCCGTTTTGCCTGAGTATAAAAATAGAAATGGTAAGAGTTTGACAAACGAGCGGTTACTATAAGGGTTAATATTCACAGAAGAATAAATAACCCCCTTTTTCTAAACCAATTGCTAGCCATACTGCTTATCTATGTACAACCAACCGAGCTACATATTTAAGGAGATTTTTTAAACTCCTCTACACCTACGCTACTACCTTTTTACGCCTCACGAATCATTTTTCGTTGACGCTCACTTTGTTGCTTATTCGATTAGAAGACAATCGTTTTTTAACCTAATATTTTTTATAATGATTCATCACCTACACAACGTAACCCGCTGGGCAGTCTTTCTAGGGATTGCCCTTGGTGCTTCAAACGCGCAGACCGCCGAAGCACATTCTGTGGTGACTACAGCACTTTCATTTACCGTAAGTGCCGAAGCACCAAATAAAATATTCTTTGAAGATCATACCTGGGTAGAAAAAACCATTACCGGCCAGGTAACCGATGCAAGTGATGGTACCGGTTTGCCGGGGGTAAATGTACTTGTTAAAGGCACCACCATTGGAACCGTTACCGACTTAGACGGTAATTATACACTTAATGCACCAGATGATGCCGAAATATTAGTGTTTTCATCAGTAGGCTATACAGCTCAGGAAGTGCCCATTGGTAGTCAATCTGAAATTAATGTACAGTTGGACACTGATGTGCAGATGCTGGAAGACCAGGTAGTGGTTATCGGCTACGGACAAGTGCAGAAGAGCGACCTTACTGGCTCGGTTTCTAAGTTGGATGGAGGCGAACTGGCTTCTGTACCATCGCAATCACCGGTGCAGGGGTTGCAGGGAAAAGTAGCAGGTGTGCAGGTAACCAGTAGCTCGGGAGCACCAGGGGCGGCACCCTTTATCCGTATTCGCGGTACTGGTACCTTAAATGATGCGTCGCCTCTGTTTGTAGTAGATGGTGTATTGCTGCGGAATCCGGAAGATATTAACTACCTTAACTCTGAGGATATTGAGTCGATGGAAGTGCTGAAAGATGCTTCCGCTACGGCCATCTACGGAGCACGGGGAGCCAACGGGGTAGTAATCATCACCACCAAGAAAGGAGAGGAAGGCGCCGCCCGGGTGAATGCGGATGTCTCGTATGGACTCCAGACAATCCCCACAAAAATTGATTTGCTAAATGGACCGGAGTGGCGACAGTTTGCAAATGAGGTCGACCCTACCGCTTTTCCCATTACTGATGTGCCCAGTACCGACTGGCAGAATTTGGTGTTTGATGAACCCGCCGGCTTACTGGATGCTAACCTATCCGTGTCGGGGGGAAGTGAAAACATAAGTTACTATGTGGCTGCCGGTTATTTTCAACAGGACGGGGTGATTCCCTCTTCTGATTATGAAAGAATATCGCTGCGTCTGAACAATTCTTATAAGCTTTCGGACAACATCACGGTAGGGCACAACATTTCGGTGGCTCGCTCGGTGCGCAATGATGAACCGGGTAGTATTATAGGAGCCGTATACCGGGCTCGTCCGGATATTGCGCCTTATACCGCTAATGGTGGTTTCTCGGAGGTGCCTTCGCTATCCAACCCTCTGGCATCTATTGCTTACAATAATAATACCCTGACGGGTCTGCAAGGGGTGGGTAACATCTATGCCGAAGCAACCTTTCTGGATCACTTTACTTTGCGCAGTAGCTACGGTATTAGTGCGAACTTCACCAAGCGGGTAAATTTTGTGCCGGAGTATTTTGTCTCATCCAATCAGCAGAATGACCTTAGTGACCTGACAGTGCGCCGCGAGGATGATACGCGCTGGTTCTGGGAAAATACCTTGAATTATAACCAGGAGTTTGGAGTACATCGCGTGGATGGAGTGGTTGGTTTTACCTTGCAGGAAGAACAGTTTGAGTTTCTGGAAAGCCGTACCGAAGGTCTGGTCAGAGGAAATGATGACCTTCGTTACATAGATTCAGGACAGACCGACCAAGAGCAAACCGATGGCAATGGCGACCATCAGGCGATTCAATCATTCCTGTTCCGGGCCAACTACTCGTACGATAGCCGCTATCTGTTAACCGTTACGGGCCGTTTGGACGCTTCTTCGGTGTTTGGTGCCAATTACCAGTATGGTTTCTTTCCCTCAGTAGGTTTAGGGTGGAACATTGCCAACGAACCTTTCCTGGAGGATAATGGCGTATTATCCAATTTAAAACTACGAGGTAGCTGGGGAGTTACCGGTAACGACCGAATTGGTGCGGAAGCGCGCTTCGCTTTGATTGATACATCTATTGATGCCATCTTCGGACCCAATGAGATACTAACTCCAGGAGCAACAATCGGTGTAACCGCCAACGAAAACCTGCGCTGGGAAGAAACAACTCAGTTAGACGTCGGGCTGGAAATTGGTTTCCTGGAAGGCCGCCTGAATATAGAGGGAGACTATTATGATCGTACCACGCGTGATATTCTGGTACCGGTCTTTGTACCCGGTTATTTTGGCAACGGTCCGTTCGTAAGCGTAGTCTTCAACACGGCTGAGGTGCTAAACCGGGGATTTGAGTTCACTGTTAGCTGGCGCGATCAGGTGGGTGACTTCCGGTATGGCTTTGCCGCGAATGGGACTACCGTTCATAATGAAGTGCTGAATATCGGGTCGGATGCCGGAGTGAATTCATTCATTACGGGCGGTAGCCTGGGCAATGGTCAGACGGTAACCCGCACCGAAGTAGGCCGGCCCATTGGTTCTTTTTATGGATACGAGATAGCCGGAGTCTTCCAAAGCCAGGAAGAAGTAGATAACTCCGCCAGCCTGAGCGGTCAGGGTGCCGGTGATTTTCGCTATGTTGATCAGAATGGCTTAGATGAAAGCGGCAACTTAAGCGGACAAGCCGATGGCGCTATTACCCAGGAGGACCGGAATTTTATTGGCTCGCCCATTCCTGATTTTATCTATGGTTTTAATTTTAATCTGGGCTATAAAGGCTTTGATTTACAGGCTGATTTTCAGGGGCAGTTGGGCAATGAAATATACAATGGTAAGCGAGCCCAGCGTTTTGCCTTTGCTAACTATCAGGGGCTTTGGAGAGATCGCTGGACTGGCCCTGGAACCAGCAATAGTGTGCCCCGCGCCAGTTCGGGTGGGGTGAATTTTGAACCTTCCACCTTCTTTGTTGAAGACGGTAGTTTCTTGCGCTTGCGAACGGTTACCTTAGGGTATAATCTGCCGGCCACAGTAGCTGAGAATCTGAGCCTGACCAATGCCCGGCTTTACGTGCGAGGTACGAACCTGTTTACCATTACCAACTACAGTGGGTATTCACCCGAAATCAGTGTAGCCAATCCGGATAATAATTCGTACGGCACACCCACCGCCGCCGGTATTGACCTGGGGGTATACCCGGTAACGTCTATTTATTCGGTAGGGGTCAATGTTACTTTTTAAGGAAATAGTGAGCATGAACATGGCTTTATCACGCAAGCATGGAGCCAGTGTTCGTCCTTTTTTTCACTCATTAACCATACGTTAACATGAATTATATAAAAAAATCCATCGTTCCGCTATTCGTTGGAATACTATTGCTGAGCACCAGTTGCGAAGATTTTCTGGACAAAGAGCCGTTGGGCGACTTAACCACGGAGGCCTATTTTGAAACCCAGGAAGATGCCATACTATCCACCAATGCTATATATAATGCCTACCGTGCCTGGTATGTAACCGGCGGCTTTCCCATTGCCGATATCATGTCGGATGATATGGTGAAGGGGAGTAGCCCTCAGGATGGTGCTAATCTTAACCAATTGGATGACTTTACCTTTACCTCTAGTTACGGAGCATTCTCTAATGTTTGGGCCGCACTGTATGTGGGAGTGCGCCGCGCCAATATTGTGATTGAGGAGATTCCTGCTATTGAAATGGATGAAGCGTTGAAAACCCGCCTGCTGGCCGAAGCTCGTTTCTTACGAGCATCTTTTTACTTTGAGCTGGCTCGCTCGTACGGTGACCTGCCCAAAATCCTGACTGCCACCCCGGATCGACAATTGCCCCGCTCGCCGGTTGATGAAATCTATAATGAAATCATCATTCCCGATCTACAATTTGCCGCCGATAACCTGCCCCTGAAAAGCGAGTACGACGTTAATGATCTAGGGCGAGCTACCCAGGGAGCTGCCCAGGGGTTGCTGGCTAAAGTTTATTTGTATCGGGGAGATTTTACTAATGCTCAGGCGTTGGCAGAAGCCGTAATTAATTCCGGAGAATATTCGCTACCGCCCAACTTTGCCGATGAATACTCACCTAGTGTGGTGCAGGGCCCCGGCTCGGTCTTTGAGATCAGTGCTATTGAGGAAAATTATGAAAATGGGGGAAATCAGTACGGACAGACCCAGGGGGTGCGCGGACAGGTAGTGGTAGGCAGTGATACGGTTAGTAAAGGCTGGGGATTTGGTCGACCGACTTTGGATATCATTAACTTTTACCCCGAAGGTGATCCTCGTATGGATGCCTCAGTGATCTTCCTGGGTGATACCCTGTATGGTGAGATTGTCCTCGGTGATGGAGGCACGCCTGATACTACTTTTACCAGCACGGGTGAAGTTGATCAACTGGAAACCTATAACCAGAAGGTATTTATGCCCGGCATTGATCAGGCTCAGTTTGGGTATAACCGTAAAATGCTACGTTATGCTGATGTGCTGCTCATAGCTGCCGAAGCGGCAAACGAAAACAATAATTCCGCCGCTGCCCTGGACTATCTAAACATGGTGCACATGCGATCCATGCCAGATTCTCCAATTACTGCTACCGATCAAGCTACCTTACGGCAGTTGATCTATGATGAACGCCGGGCTGAACTGGCTTTTGAAGGTGAGCGCTATTATGATCTGGTACGTACCGGTCAAGCCCCCACCGTATTAGGTCCATTGGGCTTTCAGGAAGGCCGAAACGAGCTCTTCCCGGTGCCGCAGAGCGAGATTGATATCACCGAAGGGGCAGTCTCCCAGAATCCGGGGTATTAATTAGATGTTAGGTTTTAGGGGGTTAGGTATCAGAAGTCAGATACCATATGAGGTGAAATATATTCCAACACCTACCCCCTGATTCCCAACCCCAGTCACAGGAAGCACTTTCCGGTGCCTCGGAATAATTTCCCGCTAACAGGGAAGCCTTTCCAGTGGCTCGGAATAACTTACCGGAGCACAGGGAATAACTTCCGGTGCTTCGGAATAATTTCCCGCTAACAGGGAAGCCTTCCCGGCGAACGGGCATAACATGAATGCTCTTGGGGGCTAACAAAAAAGGCTTAAGATGTGCTTTTTACTAACAAGAGAGACAAATTAGCCATGTTAAGTAAGATTACACGAACAAAAGAACCTTCCTGATGAGCTTTTAGGCCGATTGCTCTGCCAAAACGAGGTTTAAAGCGCTTCAGCCCTATTTTCAATAGTACAATACCCTGCTGCTACTAACTACAGAAAATTACCATACTATGAAAAAATCATTGCTTTCCCACTGGTACAGCCTGTTATTGGGAATCATTCTTGTCTTCTCAACCATCGCCTGTACTCAATCCACCGATCAGACAACATCGGCGAAAACCACTTCTTCCATCAGCGATGATTCCTTGTTTAATCTGGTGCAATACCGCACTTTCCAGTACTTCTGGGATGGAGCCGAACCCAATTCCGGTATGGCCGCTGAACGTATCCATATGGATGGTGACTACCCTCAGAACGACCAGCATGTGGTCACCATTGGCGGAAGCGGTTTTGGCGTTATGGCTATTCTGGTAGGCATTGAACGAGGTTACATCACCCGGGAAGAAGGCCAGAAGCGCTTGCAACAGATTGTTGATTTCCTCGAGAATGCTGACCGATTTCACGGAGCATGGCCCCACTGGCTTGATGGAGAAACCGGCAAGGTAAAACCGTTTAGTACCAAAGACGATGGGGGAGACCTGGTAGAGACTGCTTTTATGGTGCAGGGGTTACTTGCTGTGCGACAGTATTTTGCCGATGGTAATGAGGCTGAACAGGCACTGGCCGCTCAGATTGATGAACTCTGGAAGGGGGTGGAATGGGATTGGTATACGCAGGGCAAAAATGTACTTTACTGGCACTGGTCGCCTAACCATGCCTGGGATATGAATTTTCCGGTAGGTGGATATAATGAGTGCTTGATTATGTATGTGCTAGCCGCGGCCTCGCCCACGCATACTATTGAACCGGAGGTATACCACGAAGGCTGGGCAAGAAATGGAGATATTCGCAGTGAGGAAACCTACTACGATTACGATCTGGTACTGGATTATTTCGAACACGATGATGCTCCGGTAGGGCCGCTATTCTGGGCACATTACTCGTACTTAGGACTTAACCCGCACAACCTCAGTGATCAGTACGGGGACTATTGGAAGCTAACCCAGAATCAGGCACTCATTCATCTGGCATACTGTAAAGATAATCCGGAGGGCTACGAAGGCTACGGTGAAAACTGCTGGGGGCTCACTTCCAGCTATTCACCCGAAGGCTACGCCGGACATCGTCCCGGTAATGATCTGGGAGTTATCTCGCCTACCGCTGCCCTTTCATCGTTCCCGTATACTCCGGAAGCCAGCCAGCAAGCCATGCGCTATTTTTACGATTCGCTGGGTGATAAAATCTGGGGCGAATATGGTTTTTACGATGCCTTCAGTGAACAGAAAGGCTATTATCCCACGCGCTATCTGGCCATTGATCAGGGGCCTATTGTCGTAATGATGGAGAACTACCGGACCGGCTTACTCTGGGATCTGTTTATGTCAGCTCCCGAGGTGCAGGAGGGGCTAAAGAAACTAGGCTTTCAGTTTGAATCAGAGGGCTAGAAAGCGACTCTGTTCTGACCTTATATTCTCAACAGACATTATACTGATTTTCTTTAAAGATATGATAGAATGCAGGTAGCAGTAGGACGGGATATTTACCCGGTCTCCTGCTTGCCGCCTCCGGTAACGCTGTCTGGTCAGATAATACTTTTATAAGAAAATGGCTTCTTCCATAATGATCGGAATAACCTCTAATAATCCCGTTATCAAAATAGCAGTTACAAGTAGACAATAAGTCAGGCTTGGGGTATTCTATACCATTTTTGCTGTGATAATTAGGTAAAGGCGGGTGGTGGTAGACTGATAAAGAGTTGCCAAATAGAATAAAAGGTGCTTAAATCCGCTTTAGATACTATCATTTGGTGTTGCCGTTTTATCAAGAGATTTACATGGGAGATTGGGAGGGCAGTTAATGGAAGAAGGAGTTACTTATAATGTGAGTTCAGGTGGTATTTAAATAGTAAAAAGCAGGCTTTTGTAATTGTTAGATTACAAAAGCCTGCTTCGTTAACAAACCATAATCAAGAAAAAGACATATTAACCCCTGATCAGAAATTGGAAGTTTCTGTTCCGGTAACTGAATGTGAATTTATAACTATTACCTGGCTCCTGTTATTAGGTGCTAGATAAGCTCCTTAAGCTCGGAAGTTTGCCAACCAGTGTAGTATTAAATCTGAACTTCGTTTGTTCATGCTAAATCGCAATCTGTTGGAAGCTCTTAATGTCTTTCAACATTTAGTGGCATTTGTGTTACATGCGGCAAAAAATATTACTTCTTATTTTTTCTTCAAACCGGGAGGCATTTGCATCTGATCTTTGGGTGGCATAGCATTTTCTGGTTCAACCATATCGCTTTCACAACTTGCCAGAAACATTACAGGAAAAGAAAAGGCAATGGCCATTAGCACAGTTTTTTTCAACAGAGTTCTCATAGTAGTATATTTGTTTAGGTAAAATTTCACAAAATCTTACGTGTGTAAGTATATGTGTCAAAAGTACTTGATAGAACACATATGGGTCAAACCTCTAATTTTTAAAACATTACACGCGTAAGAATAGCGGTAATAGCGTAGATTGTTGATAGGAGGTAAAGAGAGATCGGCAGATATGATTCACTGATATTTTTTTAAGCAATAATAACTGACAATGATTTTCGCCTGAAAAGCTAAATAAAATGTAAACAAAGTGTAAATTTGTTTACATTTTTCTATTTTACGGGTAGTTTTGTATAAACAGGCCACTGTTCTTGTATACCGTATTGTGTATTAAAAACTAATATGGAAGTAATTAATAAACCAAATTTTAGCGTTTTACATCAAAGCGTAGCTTTTTTACGCACTGATAAACGAAAATGGGTATGTCTGGGGCTGGTAGTATTAGTGCCTCTAGTATATAATAGCTGGAGGTTTATTCCTGCCGATATTGAAATTCCTTATTATGACAATATAATCGTATTCTGGTGGTCTTTTTCCGTTAATTTTATTTGTCTGTTGATTGCCATAGGCTGGATGCTTACAATTCCCCGGAAAGATTATGTAATGAAAATAATTGTATCTGCTTTTCTGGTTTATGGCATCTACATGACCTACGTAACCCTTCCCTTTGCTAATGTGACGCCTGTATATATTGACATTATAGCAATTGTAGGTTCATACATTATCTTATATAGCTGTATTGTTTATGTCCAAAAGCACTACCTGGAAAAAAAGCAAAGCTACGAATCGTTGCACATTAATCTACTTCATGATCTGAACCATCATCGGTTCATGGGGGCTGTGTGCCGTATTGAAGGTATGGTCAACGTTTCCAATATGGAAGACCATTACCGGGAGGCTTGCGAAAAAGAAATTGACGAACTGAAAGAAACGTTCGCCTATATCATTGAGAAATACGAAAGTTTAAACTAGTATTTGTCAAGTTGATGAGCTAGTAAGCAGTCAGCGGTATATAGGACTTGCAAACGAAACGTTTATAGCCCTTACTACCGCTAACAGCCAATTAATTAATTTGTTGTTTACGCTCAATTATCCCTAACTATTTCTTGTTCACTTTTGCCCAGGTATCACGTAGGGTAACCGTCTGGTTAAAGATAATTTTGTCTTCTGTGGTATCCGGATCTACACAAAAGTAACCTTTCCGCATAAACTGGAACTGATCCAAAGGCTTAGCATCTCGTAAGCTGGGTTCCACAAAAACATTATCCAACACGACTAGCGAATCCGGATTGATAAATTGTTTATAATCTACCGCTTCACCCTCATCATCTTTATGATCGGTGGGGCTGGGGTCGTTGAACAGGCGATCGTACAACCGTACTTCCACCGGCAGCGCATGAGAAACCGAAACCCAATGCATGGTACCTTTCACCTTCTTGCCGCTGGTATCTTCGCCACTTTTTGTTTCCGGATCATACGTAGCATAGATCGTAGTTATTTCACCAGTCTGCTCATCTTTTTCAAAAGAGTCGCATTGGATAATATATGCACCCTTCAGGCGGACTTCCCGTCCAGGGCCTAAGCGGAAGAATTTTTTTGGTGGATCTTCCATAAAGTCGTCTCGCTCAATGTACAACTCGCGGCTGAAGGGCACAATGCGAGAGCCACCTTCCGGGTCCTCCGGATTGTTTTCAACATTTAACTCTTCGGTCTGGCCTTCCGGGTAATTTGTTATTACCAATTTTACCGGGTCAAGCACGCCCATTACGCGGGGTGCGGTTTTATTAAGATCTTCCCGAATGCAGAATTCCAGCAGGCTCAGGTCAATCACATTATCTCGTTTGGCCACTCCTACGCGTTCGGCAAAGTTACGTAGGCTGGCTGGGGTATAGCCCCGGCGTCGTAGCCCACGGATCGTCGGCATACGGGGGTCGTCCCACCCATTAACAATGCCTTCGTTGACCAGCTCCAGCAACTTCCGCTTACTCATAACTGTATAGTTCACGTTCAGGCGGGCAAATTCAATTTGCTGAGGGCGGGGGTGCACCATATCCGGGTCAAACTCTCCAATCTGTTCCACAAACCAGTCGTAGAGAGGGCGGTGTACTTCAAACTCCAGAGTGCAGATAGAGTGAGTGATATTCTCAATGGCGTCGCTCTGCCCGTGGGCCCAGTCATAGGTAGGGTAAATATGCCAGGTGTTGCCGGTGCGATGATGGTGCCGGTGCAGAATACGATACATAATAGGGTCGCGGAGGTGCATGTTGGGAGAAGACATGTTTATTTTTGCCCGCAGAACGTGAGATCCTTCCGGGAAATCCCCGTTTTTCATTTTCTCAAACAACTCCAGGTTTTCCTCAGCTGAGCGGTTGCGGTTTGGACTTTCTTCGCCGGGTTGCGTCGGGGTGCCTCGCATGCGTCGGATTTCATCCACCGGCGTATCATCTACGTAAGCCTTTCCTCGTTTAATGAGTTCTGAAGCTACTTCGTATAGCTTATCAAAATAATCGGAAGCGTATAATTCATGCCCTTCCCAGGTAAACCCTAGCCAACGGACATCATCCTTGATGGCTTCTACATAAGAAGTATCCTCAGTAACTGGGTTTGTATCATCAAAACGCAGGTTAGTTTTTCCGCCATATTTTTTGGCTAACCCAAAATTGAGGCAGATAGATTTGGCATGTCCCAGATGCAAAAAACCATTAGGCTCTGGCGGAAAGCGAGTGTACACCACACCACCGTTCTTACCATTGCGTAAATCTTCTTCAACAATTTGTTCTATAAAGTTTAAGGAAGAATTCTCTTCTACTTGGCTCATAGTTCTGTCTTCTGAACGTTCTAAATTTTCGCGAAAATAGGGAAAGCAAGCATCATTTTCTACTTTTAATGTATCTGCTTTCCTAATAAGTAAATCAGTGCTATGTTTATCGGTTGCCACAAAAAATAGTTTCACCAAACACTAACCATCTGATAACTACCTTATTATGCCAGCAAAAACTATTATCGGGGTGATGGGCCCAGGGGATGAGGCTACACCCGAAAACTGTTCAATGGCCTACCAGTTGGGAAAATGCATTGCCGCGGAAGGGTGGGTAACACTAAGCGGTGGGCGCAATGTCGGGGTAATGGATGCCGTAAGTCGAGGAGCACAAGATGGCGGCGGGCTGACATTGGGAATACTGCCAGGAGATAACGCTCAGCAAACGTCTGATTATATAGATATTCCGGTACTAACCGGTATGGGGAGCGCCCGGAATAACATCAATATTCTGACCGCAAAGGTGGTAGTAATTTGTGGTTTGGGAGCCGGCACGCTGTCGGAAATAGCCTTAGCTATTAAATCAAAGCGACATGTAATATTTCTGAACCAATCTCGGGTAAGTGTAAAATTTTTGTGCGATTTTGCCGAAAAAGGTACATGGCATTGGGTGGATAATGTAGAAGAAGCTACTAAAAAAATAAAAGAACTATTAGCCTCATCATAATTTTTGTTTTACTAAACCAACCAGAGATGAGACAGAAATTTAGTACACCGAAGTTATTATCGGATGCGTCTCAAAAAATCAGCAGCTTTATAAAGATAGATGAATATAGAAATGATGGGCACAAAAATAGGCTGACAGAATAGGGCTAAATAAAACCAGTTCGGCTGGCAACAAAGTAGATCGATGAGAGCATTAATAAAATAATCCCTGCAACAACCAAAAGATTGCCGAGTTTGCCAGCCCATGAAGATGCGCGTTTTCGCTGTTGGTGAGCAAAGCATTTATCTAAAGCCGATTGGCTAGGGATGAATTTACGCTGGAACTCAGGATCAATATCACCGGAACCTAAATTCTTTCTTTTCTTCCGATAGATAAATGGAGAATTAGGTTGAGAATGATCAGACGGGTTTGTATAGCCAAAGCCCATAAAACAGGTTACATTTAGTACTAAATTTCTACTAATTATACGGTAGAGAAGCAGTATTAAGATATCAAAGTTCTTATCTTGAGGCGTCCTCTCAAGTCTACTACTGTTGCTATACAGTACTTTTTAATCATTTAACCTATACAACTATGGCTGATCTTACGCTTGCTGTCTGGAATGCAGAGTGGATGAATGATTTATTCGGGCCCAACGATGAGGCACCAGCCTTTAAACCAGACAATGAGGTTGCCTACCATCATCCGGATGCTACGGTGAAACAGCGACGAGAGCAACTTTCGGGCTTGCTACAGGAGTTGCAGGCCGATGTGCTCGTACTGGTAGAAGGCCCCAATCGCACGGGAGAACTGCAATTATTCTTTGATGAAGATATGCCTGGTACCTGGCAAACCTACGTGCAGCCGGGAAAAGGGCAGGTTCAGAACATCTGCCTGGCGGTACGAACAGATCAGGAGCGTTTCGAGACAAATCCTTTTAAGACCTTTGACACCAACAACCTGGAAGTGTTTGATCCTTTTCAGATAGATGTGGATGAGGATGGAATCACCGAGCAATATCAGTTTAGCCGCCGTCCGTTGTATTCTGAGATATATCCTAAAGGCGGTAGCCCTTTCCGAATTTTGGGTTTGCACCTGAAAAGTAAAGGCATTTTTGCATCCTATGAATGGAGCAAGTGGTGGCAGATTGCTGATGCCAATCGCCGGAAAATATTAGCCCAGGCTACCCGTATTCGCTTAGGCTTCCTAGATACCTACTTTGAAAGCCCCCAATCAAATATTCCCCTTATCGTATGCGGAGATATTAATGATGGCCCCGGGTTAGATGCCAGCGAAAAGCGCCTCTTTGGTAGTGGCATTGAGCGGTTGATGGGTACCGTCTGGAAGCCGGAATATTGCTTTGGCAATGCTTTATTTGATCAGCTAAGCAAAAGAGACCAACAAAACCTGGATTTCTCAGATATCTATACCACAAATTTTAAAGATCCCATCTTCAATAATACCTGGCACCAGGTCTGGATTGACCATATTCTTTATTCAAAAAATGTACCCGGCAGTTGGGTGAAAGATGCTCGCGTATACCGCAACAGTGAAAACGGAGAGCCGGTATGGCGCACTTACCCATTCGCTTCTGATCACTTCCCTGTAGTGGCAACTGTTTCTACATAAGTGCAGATAGGTTTTATTACATTAGAGTAAGGCCATACTAATTATGTACTATATATGTATGCGAAAGCATGCTTTCTAGCGTAAGATAACGCAAAGCAGCTTCGTGAGTAGCTTCTAATACAATGGGTGGGGCTACGCCGAACTCGCACGCTTCTCGCCAGCGTAAAGCACATAAACACCAGCGATCGCCCGGTTGTAATCCCGGAAAATCATACACTGGCCTCGGAGTGATCAGGTCATTACCTCGGGTCTTAGAAAACTGAAGAAACTCTTCCGTCATAATGGCACAAACCACATGGCGTCCCGTATCTTGAGGACCGGTTTCACAGCACCCCGTGCGGTAAAACCCGGTTTTAGGTTGCTGACTGCATTCCTGCAGAGGCCCACCCAATACATTTTTTGCTGGTTCATGTTCCATATACTATATCAACAACGTAAAGCGAACTTAGTTTATCCGAAGAAGATTCGTGGCAGGCACTAAACTAAATCCTGTGCCTTCCGTGTTACTAGACCAACAATTATTGCTATTTTTGCCCATCGGTTCGGAGGCCGCTCCAGCCTGGGGCCCTTAGGGATGAACCGATGAACAAAGCCTATGAAGAATATTCGTAATTTTTGCATTATCGCTCACATTGACCATGGAAAAAGTACCCTGGCCGACCGATTACTCCAGCTAACCGGTTCGGTAGACGAGCGGGATATGCAAGATCAGTTGTTGGACAATATGGACCTGGAACGAGAGCGGGGTATCACCATCAAGAGCCACGCCATCCAGATGAATTATACCTATCAAAAAGAAGGTCAGCCGGATGAAGAGTATGTGTTAAATCTGATTGATACCCCCGGCCACGTAGACTTTTCATATGAGGTTTCTCGCTCTATTGCAGCCTGCGAGGGCGCTTTGCTGGTAGTGGATGCTGCTCAGGGGGTAGAAGCCCAAACAATTTCTAATCTCTACCTCGCGATTGATCATGATCTGGAAATCATTCCGGTGCTCAATAAGATTGATCTGCCCGGCGCTATGGTAGAAGAAGTAAGCGATCAGATTATTGATCTCATCGGTTGTGACCGGGAGGATATTTTGCTGGCCAGTGCGAAAGAAGGATTAGGAGTTGCTGAAATCTTGCAGGCAGTAGTAGAGCGTATTCCTCATCCTAAAGGAGATGTAGATGCGCCATTGCAAGCTATGATCTTCGACTCAGTGTATAACCCCTTCCGGGGTGTAGAAGTATACTTCCGGGTGTTTAACGGGCAGATCAATAAGGGTGACCACGTGAAGTTTGTGAACACCAAGCGTACCTATGGAGCTGATGAAATTGGAGTGCTGAAATTGAAGCAGCAACCTTCAGAAACTATTAAAGCCGGAAATGTTGGCTATCTGATCTCTGGTATTAAAACTGCCAGTGAGGTAAAAGTGGGAGATACCATTACCCATGTAAAAAATGCTGCCCCGGCCGTCAGTGGGTTTGAGAACGTGAAACCCATGGTTTTCGCGGGAATTTACCCGGTTGATACTACCGAGTTTGAAGAGCTGCGTACCTCTATGGAGAAATTGCAGCTCAATGATGCTTCGCTGGTTTGGGAACCTGAAACATCGGCAGCCTTAGGTTTTGGTTTCCGTTGTGGATTCCTGGGGATGCTTCACATGGAGATTGTGCAGGAGCGTCTGGAGCGGGAGTTTGATATGACGGTGATCACTACGGTGCCTTCGGTTGGGTTCCATGCCTACCTGACGGATGATACCATGAAGCAGGTAAGCGCACCATCAGAAATGCCGGAGCCGAATCATCTGGACCGTATAGAAGAACCTTTTATACGAGCCCAAATCATTACCAAGTCTCAATTTATTGGTGGAATCATTGAGCTTTGCATGGAGAAACGGGGCGTCATCAAAAACCAGGTTTTCCTGACCCAGGACCGGGTGGAACTGACGTTTGAGCTACCATTGGCCGAAATTGTATTTGACTTCTTTGATAAGCTCAAGACTATTTCCCGAGGTTACGCTTCCCTGGATTATCACCCCATCGGTTACCGTCCGTCTCATATGGTGAAATTGGACATCATGCTGAACGGCGAGAAAGTAGATGCGCTCTCCGCCATCGTACACCGCGATAAAGCCTACGACTGGGGAAAGCGACTTTGCGAAAAACTGCGTGAGCTATTACCCCGTCAGATGTTTGAGATTGCCATTCAGGCGGCTATTGGCACCAAAGTGATTGCCCGCGAAACGGTGAAAGCCATGCGCAAAAACGTGCTAGCCAAGTGCTACGGTGGGGATATTAGCCGGAAGCGTAAACTGTTGGAAAAGCAGAAGAAAGGCAAGAAGCGTATGCGCCAGGTCGGTAACGTGGAAATCCCGCAGGAAGCATTCATGGCCGTATTAAAGCTAGATTAATCAATATTCAAGAACGTACTTCATAAAATCTAACCTACGATTCATGACTATTATCGACGGTAAACAAACCGCCCAGCAAATTCGACTAGAACTGACCGAACAGGTAAAAGAAATTAAAGCAAAAGGAGGGAAGGTGCCTCATCTGGCCGCTGTACTGGTAGGTAATGATACCGCCAGCGATACCTATGTGCGCAATAAGGTGAAGGACTGCGAGCAGGTAGGCTATGATTCTACCCTGGTACGGCTGGATGAGTCTATCTCGGAAGAAGATTTACTGAAGGAAGTACATAAGCTAAACGACAATCCGGATATTGACGGGTTTATTGTGCAGCTCCCCTTGCCTAAGCACATCAATGAGGAGAAGATAACCTTCGCCATCAAGGCAGAAAAAGATGTGGATGGATTCCATCCGGTAAATGTAGGGCGTATGGCTAAAGGATTACCGGCTTATGTGGCGGCTACTCCGCTAGGCATCATGCAATTGCTGGAACGGTACAACATCGACACGGAAGGCAAGCACTGCGTGGTGATTGGCCGTAGCGATATTGTAGGAACTCCCATGAGCTTACTTATGTCTCGCAAGTCTTACCCCGGTAATGCAACGGTTACCATCTGCCACAGCCGTACTAAAAACATGGCCGAAATTACTCGTCAGGCTGATATTCTGATTGCAGCCATTGGTAAGGCCCATTTTGTGACCGCCGATATGGTGAAAGAAGGAGCGGTTGTAATTGATGTGGGCATCAACCGGGTAGATGCTCCCGAACGCCCTCGCGGTTATGCCCTCGTAGGAGATGTACATTATGAAGAAGTAGCCGAAAAGTGTAGCTATATCACTCCCGTTCCCGGCGGAGTAGGTCCCATGACGCGAGCTGCGCTACTGTATAATGCCATGCTGGCAGCCAAGAAGGAAGTCTTTGGTTCATAAGCTTTGAAGTAGATAGTTCAAAGTTCATTGTTCAGAGTTACCACAACTTGGTACAGAGTATTAGTGTATTCTAGTGTGTATGGCAGGAGTTAAAAGGTTTGAGGAATTAGAGTGCTGGAAGAAAGCAAGAGTGCTATGCGCAAAATACTTTGATCTCTGTAATAAGCCTGCTCTCAAGCGTGACTTCTCCTTAAAAGACCAATTATTACGTTCCAGTGGTTCAGTAATGGATAACATTGCAGAAGGTTTTGAAAGAGGAGGGAACAAAGAGTTCGTTCAATTTCTTTTTATTGCTAAGGCATCTTGTGCTGAAGTAAAGTCTCAGTTGTATCGTGCAATGGATAGAAATTATCTCATTGAGAGTGAGTTTAAAGAGGTCTATACTT
Organism: Roseihalotalea indica; assembly: GCF_022458895.1. The sequence goes on from NZ_JAINFL010000007.1 coordinate 190,797, forward strand.
TATGCCAGGAAATTTCCAAAATGCTAAATAGCCTTATCAATTTTCTCAGGAATACGAGCAAAAAAGGCTTAAAATATCAATAAAGAGAATGAACTTTGAACAGTGTACTCATAAACTATCAGACACCGATAGTTGGGATATGAAAAATGAGGTTGGACAAAAGATGAGCTTACCCGTAATGGAGGCCTTTTACACCTTACAAGGGGAGGGGCATCATCAGGGGAAAGCCGCTTATTTTATCCGTTTGGGTGGATGCGATGTAGGCTGTCATTGGTGCGATGTGAAAGAATCCTGGGATGCGGATCGACACCCGCAGGTATCCGTTACCAATATTGTTTCCGAAGCAGCCAAACACCCAGGACGCTTAGCCGTCATTACTGGTGGAGAACCACTGATGCACGATCTGACGGCTCTTTGCGATGAGTTGCACCGGCACCAGTTTGAAATAAATATTGAAACCTCCGGTGCGCATCCGCTCAGTGGTGACCTCGACTGGATCTGTTTTTCCCCTAAAAAATTCAAAGCTCCTTTGCCCGAAATCTACGAGCGGGCACACGAGCTGAAAGTGGTGGTTTATAACCAGAGTGACTTCGCCTGGGCTGAGCAGTTTGCCGAGCGCGTTAACTCTGACTGCCAATTATTCTTACAGCCCGAGTGGAGCGTTTCTGAAAAAATGCTTCCTAAGATCATTGCTTATGTAAAGGACCACCCTCAGTGGCGCATTTCTCTGCAGGTACACAAATTTATGCAGATTCCCTGATCGCATTTTTGTTAACTTTTTCAAGTAACCCTACATGCTTCGGTATTCTTTCGCCTGAAGCTGTATCTTGATTTCGTTACCAAAAATTGACCTATGTTTCTTGCTTTTATTAGAGTGCTGGCATTGTTGCTGATTAGTCAGAGTGCGTTTGCTCAAATTTTTATCGGAAGAAATTTTTTTCCCGCTCCGTTGGATGATACCACCAGCGAGCGTTCGTTTCTGCCCAACATTGCCTTTAGCGCCGAAGGAATGCACGGGTTCGGCTCTGCTGAAGGAGAACAGGCCTGGAATGCCAAATACGTGGGACTGGTAGAGCTTTACCGCTTTAGCGACAAAGCTACAATTGCTGGAACCTTATCACACGAACTTACGGCTAACCCCCATAATGAGATTAGTTTTCACATGCGGGGGGCAATCTGGAATGAGTCTCTGGCTTTCTTCCGAAAAACGAGTGTTGGTACATTAGAAATAGGAATGATGCACCATTGCCGCCATGAGATTGACAATACCGTTCCGAACGACGAGTCTATTGATGATGCCGATTACAGCCCTACCCGTCGGTTATTGGTAATGACCGCACTTTATTCGGCACTGAGCACGCCTTACCGGCAGATAAATCAGCAGATGGAGTACCGGTTATATGGCCGTCTGAATGCTTATACATATCGGGTAGATGCCCGGCGACCAGAATATCTGGAGAAGGAACAGAGTTGGCAGCATTTACGGGCATCTGTTCTGCTGGGCGGTCGATACAATTTTCATTGGTCAGATGTAATCGCCACATATGCCCGGGCTTGGGTAAATCCTTCTTTTTTCGATAAGGGAGAGGCCTGGAAATTTAATTACCGGGCAGAAGCCGGTTTAAGTATTCGCGGAGAAAAGGGGGTGTTAGACGTTTTTGGGGCATATGAGCAGTATTTTGACGATGCTTCCCGACCGTATCCTTTACAGTCCAACGTGTTTTTTGTAGGTGCTCGCGGAAGGTCGCACCTGTTTTTCTAAGATTAAATCTATAGTCGTGCTTTTCAGAACTATACAAAATTTGTATATTTGCGGTCCTTTTAAAAAGGAACCGAAAATACATTTGCCCTGTTTGGGAAAAGAAAATCAGCAAAGTCATGAAAAAAGATATTCATCCTGAGTACAGAACGGTAGTGTTCCACGACACATCCAGTGATCACAAATTTGTTACCCGGTCTACCATCAAGACTGATGAGGATATTGAATGGGAAGATGGTAACACGTATCCCCTGGTGAAAATAGAAGTAAGCTCGGCTTCTCACCCATTTTATACTGGTAAGAAACTGTATGTAGATGCTGCCGGTCGGGTTGAGAAATTCAATCGCCGTTACAAGAAAAAATAGTCTGTTAAAAACCAGCAGACAGGATGAAGTCTTCGGTAAAACTATCGGAGACTTTTTTATTTTTGTACTTTCAGGTATCGCATAACCCATTCAGTTTTGCAGTTTTCGGATATTCAAGGCTTACAGGAGGTGAAAGAGCATCTTATTCAGTCCGCTAACGCTGATAAGGTGGCGCATGCCCAACTTTTTCTGGGGCCGGAAGGGAGCGCTAACCTCGCCCTGGCTTTGGCTTATGCCACTTATCTCAATTGTGAAGACCGACAGGAAAACGGGCAATGTACTGACAACTCTGCCGGGCAACGCACCGACCGATATATTCATCCCGATCTGCACTTTGTCTTTCCGGTATGCTCTACCAAGAAAGTAACCGGCAAAGATGTAGTAAGCGACAGCTTTATTACCGAGTGGCGTACTTTCCTTACCGAGCATCCCTACGGAACTTTAGGAGAGTGGAGCCAGTATCTGGGGGCAGAAAATAAAGCACTGAATATTTCTAAAGAAGAAAGCCGCAATATCATTCGTAAGCTCAGCCTTAAAGCGTTTGAGAGCCGCTATAAGATTGTCATTATCTGGCATCCGGAATGTATGCATCCCGCGGCAGCCAATGGTATTCTTAAGGTGCTGGAAGAACCTCCCGAACGCACGCTGTTTTTGCTGATAGCAGAGAGCACAGAGCAGCTGTTGCCTACTATTCTATCCCGTACCCAAATCGTTAATATCCGGGCATTTAGTGATGAAGAAATGGTGCTGATGCTGGAGCAACATGCTTCAGACCAGAGTGATATTGACGGACAACGTTTGCGGCGCATCGCTACGCTGGCGGAGGGTAACCTCTACCACGGCTTGCAGTTGCTGGATGAAATAGAGGACGACAGCCACCAGCTATTTCGAGATTGGATGCGGCTCTGTTATGTGCAGGATTATAAGAGGCTCTTACCTTTTGTTGATCGGTTTCAAAAACAAAGCAAAGAAACCCAGAAAAGCCTGTTCAGCTATGGGTTAACCATGATGCGGGAAATTCTAATGCACCAATCGGTAAGCCAGCTGGCGGAGGACGGATCGGAGGATATCATTCAGAAAGAAAAGACTTTGATACGCTCTCAGGGAAAAGATCTGGATTTTGTGATTAACTTTAGCAAAGTGGTAGATTTATCGGCTTTAGAAAAGCTCACCTATCTGTTGAATGAGGCTTATTATCATCTGGAGCGAAATGCTAATCCTAAAATTGTTTTGCTAGATACTTCGTTGCAGGTAGGAAAATTGATTAAGCGAGTATGACATTACGTATTGGCACCCGAGGAAGTAAGCTGGCCCTGTGGCAAACCCACTATGTGGCCGAAAAGCTGCGAGCCGGAGGTATAGAAACGGAAGTGATTATTATTAGCACCCGAGGCGACCTTCGGCAGGATGTAGCCATTGCCGAGATTGGCACTAAAGGAGTGTTTACCGAAGAAATTGAGTTGCAGCTTCAGCAGAAAACCATTGATCTAGCCGTTCATAGCGCCAAAGATCTTCAATCCACCTTGCCCGACGCTTTTGAGATTGTAGCGTTTACCGAGCGCGAGCAAGTGCCAGATGTGCTGGTAAGCCGCCAAAAAGATATTGACCTTACTAAAGATGAAGAGCTGACTATTGGCACATCTTCAGCCCGTCGGAAAGCGTTGTTGCTTCACCATTTCCCCCATATAAAAACGGTGGAGATGCGAGGGAATCTCCAGACCCGCATTGCCAAAATGGAAGCCGGACAGTGCGATGCCCTTATGCTGGCTTATGCCGGGGTACACCGCATGGGCTATGATGCTTCCATTGCTTATCAGTTCTCGCTAGAGCAGATGATTCCGGCCGTGGGGCAGGGAAGTGTGGCTATTGAAGCATTAGCATCGTTGGATACTGAGAAAAAGAATGCTGTACGTCGCCTGGTAAACCATAGTGATACAGAGCACCGGTTGATAGCGGAACGTGCGTATTTGAAGGCCCTGCGTGGTGGATGCAGTGTGCCGGTATTTGCTCTGGCTGAACTCTCGGGAGAAGCAATTACGTTGCGGGGAGGAGTGGTAAGTCTGGATGGAAAAACCTTGCTTCAGGATCAGGTCACCGGTGCGGTGCAACAGGCTGAGGAGATAGGGCAAGCTTTGGCAGCAAAGATTATCCAGCAGGGTGGAGAAGAGATTTTACAGGAAATTCGCGAGTTATCTTAGTAGATATAAAAACAAAGTAAGTTACCATACCTATTGATTTAATCAGAAAATACATGCGTATCAGATCAGTCGTATTATTTATAAGCGTTGTCAGTCTGCTATCCGTGATGGGATGCTCTTCCGAAAAAGATTATCTGGTGACCATCCATACCGATTACGGTGATATGCATGCTGTATTATATGATGCTACTCCCAAGCATAAGAAGAACTTCATAGAATTAGCGCAGAGTGGACAGTATGATAGCACTATTTTTCACCGGGTTATTGAGGATTTTATGGTGCAGGGGGGAGATCTTTCTACCAAACCGGGAGCTACTCCTGAAGACGCTGCAGAGTACACAATTCCTGCTGAATTTGTTGATACGTTGTTTCACAAAAAAGGTGCATTAGCTGCGGCTCGTCAGGGCGACCAGATCAACCCCAATCGGGAGTCCAGCGGAAGCCAGTTTTACATTGTGCAGGGGAAGGTGCTAAGTGAGCAGGAGCTAACTATTGATATGAATAAGCTGGGTAAGGGTATTCAGGAGTTACTAACTCGGGATGATTATGCAGATATCCGTCAGGAACTACTCGACTTATACAACGCTCAGGATTTTGATGCCTATACTCAAAAGATGATTTCTTTGAAGCCTGATGTGGAAGAAAAAACAGGCGTAAATGTTGACCGAAAGTATCCCGCCGAGCGATTGCAGGCCTACACAACAATAGGCGGCGTTCCTCACCTGGATGATACCTATACCGTCTTCGGTGAAGTGGTTGATGGTTTGTCGATAATAGACTCTATTGCGGCCCAACCTACAGTTAGGGAGAAACCTACTCAAGATATGTACATGACGGTCAGCGTAGAAGAGATGTCGAAGAAAAAAATTACTAAGGAGTACGGATACGAATATCCGGCTGAGTAAAGAGCTAGTCATAACATTCGCTTAATAATTTGATATGGGTGCTGTAAAGACAAAAGTGCTGGTAACGGGGGCTAATGGCCTGTTGGGGCAAAAACTACTACCGCTATTAGTGGCTAGTGAGAATGTGCAGGTTGTGGCTACTTCTAAAGGGAAGGCGCGCTTTCAGTCCGCTTATCCGGTGGAATACTACGCCCTGGATATCACCCAACGAGATCAGGTATTTAACATTGTTCATCTGGTGCGCCCTGATGTGATTATCCATACGGCCGCCATGACCAATGTAGATTACTGCGAGCAGCATCAGGATGCCTGCTGGGAAGCCAATGTGCAAAGTGTGGCGCACCTGTTGCATGCTGCAGAGGCGTATAATAGCTTCTTCATACATCTTTCTACCGACTTCATCTTTGCTGGCGACCAGCGCCACCTAACCGAAGAAGCTGCGCCCAACCCTGTCAATTTTTATGGTCAGTCTAAGCTTCAGGCAGAGCATCTGGTAAAACAGAGCCGGGTAAAGCATGCCATTCTTCGTACCGCTTTGGTCTATGGTATTGTGCCAGGTATGAGCCGATCAAACATCGTACTTTGGGTGAAAAACAGTCTGGAAGCACAGAAAGCCATTCGAGTAGTAGACGATCAGTACCGCACCCCAACGCTAGCCGAAGATCTGGCAATGGGGTGCTACCTAACTATGCAACATCGGGCTCAAGGAGTATTTAATATCTCAGGGGGTGAAGTACTGACTCCTTATCAGATGGCTCTATTAGTGGCCGATTGTTTTGGGTTAGAGCGTGGGTTAATTTCTCGTACAGATGCTTCCGCGTTTAGCCAACCGGCCCGTCGTCCACCCGAAACCGGACTGATTATAGAGAAAGCCAAGAAAAAATTAGGCTACCAGCCTCATTCCTTCCCCGCCGGATTGGAGTTAGTAAGCCAGCAGATAGCCGTACTCAGTACCTAAGCGAAAGCATCATCTTGAGGCAGTTAGGGGGAGGCTATACGGAAGAACCGGTCTTCTGCCGACTGCTTCCTGGTACGCCGCCAAAAGAAAATCAGAATAGTGTTTAATATCTCAATTAGAAGGTTGCTGAGAAAGATCGTGGATCAGTCTGTATAGGCTTTTTGCCATTAAAAAAGGGGATATTGAATTATTGCCATCCGTTGTAGAGGAAAATTTCCAATATTGTGTATATTCCGCCTTTGTTTTTCTTGAAATGAAGAGTTTTATGCGGAAGTCACTACCCCTAACGTTTTTTTTGTTTATCCTATCTCATATACCCTCATTTGCCCAGGCGGTTGAAGAGAAAAGTATTGATCAGCAAATCAATGATCTTTTTGGCCCAGCGGCAGATTTTGTGGCCAGTATTATTTTCTACCCTATCTTCACGATCAAGGGGGTAGAAGTTCCTTTTATCTTACTGTGGTTGATTACAGGGGCGATTGTCTTTACCGTCTATCTTAATTTTATCAATATCCGAGGGTTTAAAACGGCTATTGATATTGTTAAAGGAAAATACACCCACGAAGGTGATCCGGGTGAAGTAACCCACTTTCAGGCACTGTCGGCGGCATTATCCGGAACCGTGGGTTTAGGAAATATAGCTGGAGTGGCCGTGGCAATTGCTACCGGTGGGCCAGGGGCTACTTTCTGGATGATGTTATTTGGTCTGTTTGGCATGTCATCTAAGTTTATGGAGTGTGCTCTGGCCGTAAGGTTTCGCGATGTACACGCGGATGGATCTGTTTCGGGTGGGCCTATGTATTATTTGAGAAGAGGGCTGGCTGACAAAGGAATGGGCCGTTTCGGAGGTTTTCTAGCTGGGTTTTTTGCAATAATGGCCATTGGCGCTTCATTTGGCGGAGGCAATATGTTTCAGGTTAATCAGGCCGCGCAGCAGTTTATTGGAATTACCGGGGGCAGCGATACGGTGCTTGGTCAGAATACCTGGATCTTCGGTATAATCATGGCAGTATTAGTAGCCATAGTGATTATTGGGGGTATTAAAAGTATCGCTAGCGTTACCGAAAAAATTGTTCCTTTCATGTGCGGGCTTTACGTTTTGGGAGCATTGGTCGTCATCATAACCAATATCGGGCAGGTGCCAGAGGCATTTTCCACGATCGTATCAGGTGCCATCAACGGAGAAGCTTTGGGCGGCGGATTGATCGGAACATTAATTACCGGTATGCGCCGGGCAACCTTCTCTAACGAAGCAGGGGTGGGTTCGGCGGCTATTGCTCACTCAGCTGTGAAAACCAGCGAGCCGGTGACGGAAGGTTTCGTAGCCTCGCTGGAGCCATTTGTAGATACCGTCATTGTTTGTACCATGACTGCCCTGGTGATTGTCATTACCGGAGCTTACAAAGGGCAAAATGTAGAAGATGGTATTGCACTCACCTCTACGGCCTTCGAAACAGTGATTGACTGGTTCCCTTACTTATTATCGGTCGCTGTTATTCTATTTGCCTTCTCCACCATGATTTCCTGGTCGTATTACGGTATAAAAGCCTGGACGTATATCTTTGGAGAAAGCCGCTTATCAGTCACTCTTTACAAAACCATATTCTGCATTTTCATTGTCTTAGGGTCTTCTATTAGTTTAGGCCGGGTAATTGATTTCTCCGATGGAATGTTATTTGCGATGTCGCTACCCAATATTCTGGGCTGCTATATTCTGGCTCCCCTCGTTAAAAATGATATGCAGTCATTCCTGACTCGAATCAAAAAAGGAAAGATAGAAGTCTACAAGTAAGCACATACAATATTCTTCGTCCCGGATCTATTCCGGGACTGTATATCTATTCAGCTTCATACGCAGACATAATATCAGTAGTAGACTTTTTATTGACAACATTGGTAGATTATCTAAGTGTCAGAGAAATAGTGATTGATCTGATAATGAGATATTTATACCATTGAATCGGTATGCCGATTTGACTCGGTCGTCTGAGCAGTATACCTTTGGCAAAGTCACTTTTCATAAACCAACTACCGACTCATGCGGAGGTCTTTTATTCCTACCTTTCTACTACTACTATTTACTTGTTCTTCAGGATTTGCCCAGAAGGTGGAGGAGAAAAATATTGATGAAATTATTGATACGGTCTTCACCCCAATTTCCAATGTTGCTACTTCCATCATTTTTTACCCTCTTCTGACGGTCCGGGGCGTAGAAGTACCCTTCATCTTGTTATGGCTGATTACGGCGGCTATATTCTTTACGCTTTATCTTAACTTCATCAATATACGAGGCCTTCCGATTGCAATTGATATTATAAAGGGAAAGTATACCCATAAAGACGATGTGGGTGAAGTAACGCATTTTCAGGCGCTGACCACTGCCCTGTCAGGAACCGTAGGCCTGGGAAATATTGCGGGGGTGGCAGTAGCCATTTCCCTGGGTGGGCCCGGAGCTACCTTCTGGATGATCATTTTCGGCTTATTCGGTATGTCATCAAAGTTTGTGGAGTGTTCATTAGGAGTGAAATTCCGCGATGAACACGCCGATGGCACGGTTTCGGGCGGCGCCATGTATTATCTGCGGAAGGGATTAGCCCACAAAGGAATGGGGCGATTAGGCGTTTTCCTGGCTGGTATTTTCACCATGATGACCATTGGAGCTTCTTTTGCCGGAGGCAATATGTTTCAGTCAAACCAGGCGGCAGCGCAGTTTATCGGAATTACCGGGGGTAGTGATACCTTCATTGGCCAAAATACCTGGCTTTTCGGGGTGATCATGGCCATACTAGTAGCATTGGTCATTATTGGCGGTATCAAAAGCATTGCGCAGGTAACGGAAAAGATCGTCCCCTTTATGTGCGGCATTTACATTCTGGCTGCTATTGCGGTCATTATCGCTAATATCGGGCATGTGCCGGATGCTTTTGCGCGCATTGTAGAAGGAGCTATCGGAGGAAACGCTTTGTCGGGTGGGTTGGTAGGAACCCTGATTGTTGGGATGCAGCGGGCCACCTTTTCTAATGAGGCGGGAGTAGGTTCGGCAGCCATTGCCCACTCAGCCGTAAAAACCAGCGAGCCGGTGACGGAAGGCTTCGTTGCTTCGCTGGAGCCGTTCGTGGATACCGTCATTGTATGTACCATGACCGCCCTGGTGATTGTCATTTCCGGGCTATACGAAGGAGAAACAGATGGAGTCGCGCTTACGTCCAATTCTTTTGCTACCGTGATCAGCTGGTTTCCCTACGTGCTGGCGGTCGCGGTGTTGCTATTTGCCTTTTCTACCATCATATCCTGGTCATATTACGGGGTGAAGGCCTGGAGCTACTTCTTTGGCGACTCTCCGGCGGCCATCATCACTTACAAGGTAATATTCTGCATCTTTATTGTTATTGGAGCTTCGGTGAGCCTGGAACCGGTGATAGGTGTCAGTGACGGGATGCTGTTTGCCATGTCATTACCTAACCTTATTGGGTGCTACATTCTGGCTCCGCTGGTAAAAAAAGATATGCGTTCGTTCCTGACCCGCATCAAGAAAGGGAAGATTGAAGTCTACAAATGACAATTAGCCCTTACTGCTCGCAATAGAGCTTGTCGTACTCATCCGGTGAGTAAGCCTCTCGGCGGATGATCTCTCCCTGGGCATTCATATGGATAAGGATATGTAGTTTAGCTTCAGACACATATTTTTCTGTGAGGTAGATCGGCGCATCATTTTCCGGGTTGCGCATTAACAGAACATCGTCAAACGTAGGTGATAATAATTCACCATGCTGGCTACTGACAACACCATATCCACCGTTTTTATAGATCTTTATAAGCACTTCCGGCTCTGTAGATGGTAGCAGCGAAAACTCTTCAATAGCTGAGTAGAAGGCTTTTTCTTCGTCAAAAGAAAGTCTGTTCTGCGCTTCAGAAGCAAAAGAGTAAATGAGCCACTGATCCTCGTACTGTACCAGGGCACTCGTATCATTCCAGTAACGTACTGCCTGAAAAGAAAAAGGTAGATACGATTGCTCCTGTCCGTCAATAATGCCATATTTCCCGTTTTTCCGGGCAATATAAAGCGGCTGAGGTATGGAGTCCGGAATCACAATGGCATACAGTTGTAAGGCTGCCTCGTAAGCGGGTTTGATCAGTGTACTGGTTTCTACATGATAAGCCCCGAACTTCTGGCGATGAAAAATACTAAGTAACCCTGAAGCGTGATAGCTACCGATCCGGTCATACTGCACTGGCACCAACTCATTTCCCACCTGATCAATAATACCCTGTTTGGCTCGCTGCTCAATAACGTACAAGCCATGAGGATAAGCCGACACACTCTGTAAAGAAGTTTCCAGCACCGTGTCACCCGATTGATTCAATAATAACTCAGCCTGGTTAGGCTGCCGGATTAATAACGATTCTTCAATTTGATCGTTTTTCTGGGTATTCTGAGTGCGGATTAACCGGAATTGCAGGTCGCTTGCCTGAACCGGGTGTTTAGAGAACCGAAAGGTAATAGGAGCCTGTTCTGCTATTAGTAGGTCCATACTATCCAGGTCCTGACTGGAACCGTGATAGATTGCAGCAAAATGGTCGCTGATTAGCTTAACAGAATCGTAAGGATCAGTAGGAAAGGTAGCCGTTTGGTTATCCAGTAAAAAATAATGCTGATCGGTTTTCAAAGCCACCCACTGATCGTTGTAAAACGCCTGAGAAAAGTTTATATCGCTGTTGCCATCAGTGCTCGGATACAAGGAATAGTGAACTGTTCGTTTGGTGATCAGGCTATCGTTCTGGACAATTTGTTGTTCTTCACTTGTTTTAAGTAACCACTGTTGTTGCGCACCATAATCAACCTTTCGCAATACAGTGTAACGGCCTAACGGAACTACTGACTGTAGCGTAGTATCAATGACTGATTCATAATTTCGGGTGTAGGCAATCAGGTGATCATCATCCAGTAAGGTAACATCCTCATACTGAAAATTTAGCGATAAAGAGGGCTCTACTACCTGATTGCTAACGATACGGCGGTTTGTCACGGCCAGTCGTCCTCCTCGTTCCAGCACAATGAAGTGATTGTACTCCTGAATATCATCGTACTCAGCCGGAATGAGCGTGACCCCGGTAAAACTTTTGAGTCCCCAATCGCCAGCCTTCTTGAATTTGATAAATTGCACAGGTTCTACAGCAGCAATTGGGCTGGGAAGCAGTGTTACTTCATCTACCTGCTCGCTTGCAGAAATGACTACATCCCCGGAGATATGTACTACTTCACCGGATACATCACTACCTATCCAGAAAAGCCCTCCGCCCAACTCATTAATCTGCAGGATGCCATCGCCTCTAATAGCCGATGCATACAGTATCTCACCTTTTTTAGAAAGCATATGCAAGACTGAGTCACGAGAAGCAAAAATAACCTCGGATACCACACCTTCACAGTTATAATCCGGGAATACATCCGAGAACTGAGGAGCAATAACAGTTTGCCCGTTAGCATCCATAAACCCAAACTGATCATGATTGAGCCAGGGTAGCAGAAATCGCTGTGCTGTTGTACTAGCAGTACGAAGTGAATCCTGATAAGGAATATCAGGATATTGAATAAAAAATGAGTCAGCCGGATGATTTACTTTATACAGATGATACAGCCAGTTGACGGCTTTTCGGGCATACGGACTATCAGGAAAATCATGAACAAAGCGCGCATAATGAGTCAGTTGGTTATCCGCCGTAATAATTTGAAAAATGGCTTCCTCCGCCTGCGGACGATAGGGAGAGTTAGGAAAAGCTTCTAAAAACTGATAATAACTTTCCAGATCTCCGGTAGCAGTTTGAGACTGAAACACCAAAGTATTATAGCGCTCTTCCGCCAAAGGAACCTGTTCTGCTTCCGGGTAGGTATCAAGAAAATTCCGATAGGCCTGATAAGTATCCAGTTCGCTGGCGGCTTCAAAGGCTAATGCATTACGCAGTTGCTTTGCCTCCTTCTGCTGCGGAGCATCGGTATGCTGGTCAATAAAATACTGGTAATCAGGCACAGTAGACAGTTCGGTAGCCCGAATAAACGCTAAACTATCCAGCTGGCGCTTCTGAATGAGCAACGTACTGTCGGTAAGTTGTATAGCCCGAGCCAGCTTTTCTTTTTCCTTTTCGGGGGTCTGTTGAAAATCCTGCGATGCTTGCAGTATATACGCATAGGCAGAATCAATCTGGTAATGCTGATAAGCGGTATCAGTGTAAAGAAGAGAATAGGCATAGTAAACATCCGGAAATAAGCTGTCTTTTTCGTTAGTCCGAAGTTTTTGTAGGGTTAGCTCTGCTTTCTCCCACTTTTGATCATGCATAGACTTGAGTGCCTTGCGGGTAGTTTGGCAACCAACGCTACATACACAAAGAAAAATTACCAGCGCTGAAAGTCGCCACCGCATATTAGAGAAGGTTAAACAATGTAAAAGGTCAATAATCAATTTCTTACCAATCCGAAGATAGTCTTTTTTGTTATTCGATAACCAATAATCTTACCGATAGTACTTGAAAAATGAAAAGAAAAGCCTATTTTTGCCACTCCAAAAACGAGAGAGGTGTAATATTTGCAAGAATAAAACCTTTCTCAAAGGAAGTTTCGGGATGTAGCGCAGCCCGGTTAGCGCACCACGTTAGGGACGTGGGGGTCGCTGGTTCGAATCCAGTCATCCCGACACTTGAGACACCAAATTTTACCAAAACCCCTTAAATCGCAGGATTTGAGGGGTTTTTTGTTTTTCTACCCCCCAAAACATGCATAGAATATGAATAAAAATATGTCCATTTCGTGGTCCATTTTTATTTCCCGCATTTGGATACAAAAATGAGTGTAAGTGGTTGATAGTTAATTATTTGTGCTAATAAAAGCTAGTCCGTTTTGCATTGGTTTGATGTTCATTTTGTGTCCACTTTCGGTTATGCACTGCGAAAACAGTATATAGCCATTTAAACGAGAGTACTATGCGATCCAAAAACACTTTTAGTATCACCTTTTTTGTCAAGAAGCATCATCTTACCTAGGTAAAAGTACCGGTCTATGTCCGGATTACAGTCAATAGAAAACGCGCAGATCTATCCATATTTCTACCGCGGTCAGAAGACAGTTTAGGAGGTAGGGTTCTTTGATGGGCTGATTGCCACGAAGGGTGGGTGTTGGGAATGGTGAGTGATCAAGAGGATATTCTGCCTCCTTCAAATTGTTAAGCTTGGCTACTATTGATAGGTAGGGGAAAGTTGGCAAAAGTAATAAAAAAATCCTGACTTAGCATATACATACATTCCAGTTATTTTGGTTGGCTATAATTAAGTAAAACCAAAAAGTATACACTTTTCGAAATTGCGTATAAGACCCCTACGCATCATTGTACTGATCTTTGTCTTATTCTTTTAATAACACAAATAGAGAAAGATGAGTACTAAAAACCAATTTGGAAAACAAGGCTGGACCCCTGAGCGAATCGGGTCTCTTAAAGGTAAAACATACCTAATAACTGGTGCTACAAGTGGCACCGGGTTTGAAGCATCTCAGATACTTCTATCCAAGGGCGCAAAAGTGGTGATGCTAAACCGTAACCCAAAAAAATCAGAAGACGCCATTGCGGCTTTACAACAAAAGCTCGGTAATAACATAGATGTGTCATTTATCCTAGTAGATTTGGCAGAACAGGCTTCTGTGCGAAAAGCAGCACAAGAAGTACTTGAGAAAGTAACTCGGATTGATGCATTGATCTGTAACGGTGCCATTGCCCAAGTGCCCAATCAGAAGCTTACCGTTGATGGTTTTGAAAGCCAACTTGGCGTGAACCACTACGGTCATTTCACACTACAAGGTTTGCTATTTCCACTGATTGAAAAATCCAAAGGACGGATCGTAACGGTAGGTAGTATGGGATATAACTTAGGTCTTAAAACCATCAAGTTTGATGATACGAACTGGGACAAAGATTACAATGGCAATGATGCCTATAGCCAGAGTAAACTAGCCCAGATCATGACAGTCTATGAATTACAAGATAGATTGAAAAAGGCGGGCAAGACGGGTATAAAAGTATATGCCTGCCACCCGGGTGCTTCCAGAACATCACTGATCAAAACCAGCGGTAGTTTAATAACCCGTTTCGTTTGGCAAATCATGAAATTGTCTCCCCTGGTGCAATCGGCCGAAAAAGGTTCGTATCCAGAGTTAATGTGTGCCACAGAACCAAGCCTGGATCAAAATGGCTTTTATGGTCCTACAGGACGAAATTACTGGACTGGACCCGTTGGCGAATGTAAATTAGAGCCACACGCAAAAGACAAAGCTGTAGCAGAGACGTTGTGGGAAGTCTCAGAAAAAGTGACAGGTGTAGCGTGGAATATATAAATTAAAAATCTTTAAAAACGCAGAATCATGGATATTTTAAAAGCAGCCACCGATTGGGCAAAAGCCGAGCTAATTTCAACGCCTTTTTTCATTCTTTTCGGAGTTGTATTTTTGGCGGCAAGCCTGGGGTTTTGGCAACTGGGAAGAACTGACATGGCGAGGGCCTACATTATCCCCACCTTAGTAGCAGGTGGTTTACTTCTGATTATTGGACTTGGGTTATTTTTTACCAATAAATCAAGGATTACGCAGTTTGAAAAGGACTATACTGCGGATGCCTCAGCTTTTGTCGCTGCAGAGATTGAACGGGCCGAAGATACCTTGAAGGAATATAAAAACATTGTTTTTACAGCCGTTCCTTTGATTAGTGCCGCCTGTTCTTTGGTGCTTCTTTTTGCAAATGCACCTATCTGGCGTGCTAGCATGATTACAACCATGGCCATGCTGGTGGTTATTTTATTGATTGACGGCACAGCCTATGCTAGAATCGATGCCTACCATAAACAACTGTTATCCGTAGAAAACGAAAAGAAAAACTAAGATGCAGCATTTCAAAACCTTATCGGCTTACTTGGAGTATCTGGAACTTCCGAGCCCGGAGCACCCCATGTTTAGTTTGTTTTCTGCTATGGGTAAAGGTTTTCTTCCCTGCCCGAAAGAAAGCTCACCGCCCATTACCAACGATTGCTATTCCATTAGCTTTAAGAAATTTGTAAAGGGCGATTTAACCTACGGACGCACGAAGTATGATTTTACCAATGGTGCCTTGTTTTTCATTGCACCAAGACAAGTATTGCAGTGGGATGACAGCGCAGTTTTTGAGCAAAATGGCTTTTCCATGAACTTTCATGAAGATTTTTTGAAAGGAACCGAGTTGGCTCATCAGATAAAGAAGTACGGATTCTTTTCGTACTCTGTCAATGAAGCCCTGCACCTTTCGCCCAAAGAAGAAAGGCAAATTGAATTGATTATTGAGAATATCGCCCTTGAATACCAGAACAACCCCGATTCATTTAGCAAAGACATCATCATTTCTCATCTAAGCACATTATTAAAGTATGCCCATCGCTTTTACGAAAGGCAGTTCATCCATCGAACGGAGCTTTCTAATGACTTGCTGGATCGTTTTAATCAGCAGCTGGAAGACTATTTTGATTCGGGACAACTACAGGAACATGGAATTCCTAGCATTGAACAACTTGCCGACAAGCTGTCGGTTTCGCAGCGCTACCTAAGCGATACACTTAAAAAAGAAACAGGGAAAACCACCACTGAGCACTTGCATCTATACCTTCTTGATGAGGCCAAGAATATTTTGCTAAACCCCAATAAAACTATCTCTGAGGTAGCCTATGAATTGGGCTTTGAATACCCACCCTACTTTTCAAGACTATTTAAAAAGAAAGAAGGCATCAGCCCAACAGAATATAGGGAAAAATATAAACTGAATTAAACCATTTGATCAACGGCAACCACCGTCTCAACGAAAATGAAGATGAATGCTCAGATAATAAACAGCGAAGCGAACGAACTACAGAGAATAGAAATTCATTGGATTTAGCGGTCCACTAAGAAAAGGTCTCTTGTTAAATGAAAAAGACAAAATAATACATGCCACAACACTCATAAGCATGAGGGGCCATCAGGATACTACTGCTCATTGCCAAACCTTTGGCATAAATTTAATTGCTTAGGAAGTTTGATTATAATTCAAGGATAATTTCAGGTCCTTTTCTGTTGATTTGGTCTTGTTTTCGATCAATTGACCACGACTTCAATTTTTGCTCTCAATAGGTCAGCATAAAGAAATGGATGGCATAAAGGGAATGTCATTTAACTTACCCAAGTAATAATTTACGGTTTATGTCGTGTCTGGTATAGCTTCAAAAGTGCGGCTGTATGTGCCAGTTGTCTGCTTTCGGTTTTGCAAGCTCGTTGCCGGGCATCGGCATCTAAAACATACAGAGTGATAGGATCACTTTGGAAGAGGGCTATGCTCAGTGCTAGATCTTTCGCAGCTTGATGGAGTGATTCTGGAGTGTTGGCCAATAAAAAAATGTCATCGGTGTAGCCCATGAATAAAGGAAGCTCAGCTAAAAAATTGAACTTGCTGTAGGATGTGCAAGTCAATTATTAGTCAAAATAGTAGACAGGAATAGATTTAATACAGCTAGGTTTGTATCTGTGCGAAGCATCTGAATTGCTCTGCCCATGAGTTCGTAGACCGCTTTCACCTGAACGGACATGATGTCGGCTATACTACAAGAATAAGCATAGGGATTGTTAAAGTCCTATTTCGCTTTATCATTTATCAGGCACAACGGAGACGTAAAAGAAAGGGTAGGGCATTACCAGGTAAAACTCATCCTTTAGAAACCTTCCAGATAGTGTGCCGTCTTAGAATTCTAACCACAAGTAGCTAGTTCAGTTTTCTATTGAATCAATAAAACAAAACCTGGAATAAAGGGTCCGCTATTGTATTATATCTGATAGTTAGGTATTTCG
Organism: Roseihalotalea indica; assembly: GCF_022458895.1. Next base: position 207,864 of record NZ_JAINFL010000007.1, read on the forward strand.
GAAAAAGAATAATGACAACATCTGTGGCAATGATTGCTTTTACCCTTTTATGGTAGAAAGTCTTTTGATTTCATACTCAAAGTCAAAAAACAAATTTTTTTTAGCATACCCGGTATCATTACAGAATTCTCTCCCTTATAAAAGTAGAATACAAGTAGAAGGGCCCCCTGCTTGAACAATATAGCTAAAGAGCTATTAGCTATCCCTTGAGGTTTTCAAGGATATTCATCTTCGTATGGCGAGGCCAGTCAGCCAAAACATGCGAAAAAACAACATCACTCAAACAGCCTCATTCATGAGGTTAAATCTTTGGGTGAAAAACCAATAAAACTACGAATATCATACTATTACTATGAAAATCTATCTCTTTGCTATCATGCTATTGATTGGGGTTGTACTGACCCTTCACCTGACCATGAATGCCCAGGTCGGTGTCATTCTAAAAAACCCAAAAATGGGTAACGCTATTTTTTGGACAATCGGTGGGATCACCGCTATTATGATTGGCTTTAGCTCCTGGGACTCTGAGGTGTTTTTGCGCCTGAAAGAGGTGCCTCTCTGGTTGTTAACCGCGGGTATTATGGGAGCTGCCCTGGTATTTGGCATTGCCTGGACAATCCCTCAAATCGGGGCTGGCCCTGCCTTCGTGCTGCTGATCGCCGGGCAGGTGATTACCGGAATGGTATTTTCTCATTTTGGGCTGCTGGGTTCTCCGGTAGAACCGCTTTCTCTCATGAAAATTCTTGGAGTATTACTGCTCATCGGGGGAGTGAGCATCGTCACATTTGCCAGATAGAAGCATTAACTTTTTGTATTATGAAGAATCAGGATTTAATCTCCCGGAGGAACTTTGTGAAAATTGCCGGAGCAGGAAGTGCTGTTTCCTTGCTGGCACCCAGTCTGGCTTTCCGGGAAGCTGCCAAAAAATTTGAAATTGGCTCTACCTTTATCCTTTGGGGCTACGGGGCCGATAACCTGGAACCTGCACTGGAGGACATGGCAAAACTGGGCTATCACTCCTTTGAAACATTCGGGCAGGTTATTCAGGAATGGGAAGAGAACCGTGGTGGCTTTAGCGAGGTGGTAGAAAAGCACGGAGTCCCTATCGTTTCGGCCTTTTGTATGACGGATGTACTGGACCCATCCAAACGAAAAGATGAAGTTAAGAAGCTGGTAAAGTGGGCTAAACTTCTCAAAAAGAATGGGGGGAAAGTTGTGGAATATTGCCCCTCGGGGATCAATCGGGATGGGTATGATTATAAAGAACACAAGAAGAGCCTCATCGAATCCATGAATGAATATGCCAAGGCTGCCACCGATGAGGGGCTGGTGTGTGCCTTGCATCCGCATACCGGTACGCCAATTGAAACCGAGGAGGAAGTATACTTCGTCATGGAAAACCTGGATACCACCTACATGAAATTTGGCCCGGATGTAGGGCAGCTGCAAAAAGGTGGAGCTGATCCTGTGAAAATTGTTAAGGATTTTATGCCATTGATTGAGCACGTTCACCTCAAAGATTTTGTCGGGGGAGACAATGGCTATCTGGGTTACTCTCCTTTAGGAGAAGGAAAGGTAAAGCTGAAAAAGATACTTAACATGCTGGAAGCCCGAAGAGAAGAAATGGCTGGTATGATCATGTTCGAGCTGGATTCCGACCGGAATAATAAAACAACTCGAACCGAATTTGAAGCTGCAAAAGATTCTCGGGATTACCTGGCCGGCTTAGGGTATGATTTTACGGCATAAATGAAATCGTGCTGGTATAAGGAATAAATTTTAAAGCGAATCACCGGTAGCCAATATTATCGTTGATGGGAGAGGTGTAAAGTTATTAGTTTGATATTATACTAAAAAGAGGTGGCCTCCGGATTTACTATCAATCTCCCCAGACTTTCTATTTAGCCAGTTTCTACTATTACTAAAGACTACGCTTAGTTTTCCTGCCCTGGTCCGATAGCTTAAAGCAAAGGCGGTTAGATGCTAAACGTATTGATATAGCGGTCTGTGTTCTGACCGAAGCTATGATTAACTGAAGAACTATTCACATAGACTATTTATGGAAATTTTACAAAATTATATTGGGGGTAACTGGGTCAGCAGTAAGGAGGGAAGTACGGTAGACGTGGTGAATCCGGCCTCTCAGGAAGTGCTCGGAAAAGTGCCCAGCGGGAAAGGAACTGCGTCGGATGTAGCCGATGTGGTAGCGGTTGCTTCCCAGGCGTTTACCTCCTGGAGCCAGGTGCCAGTGATGAAGCGGGTACAACCTTTGTATAAGCTAAAGCAATTGCTGGAAGAGCACGCTGAAGATATTGCCAGGACCATTACCATGGAATGCGGCAAAACCCTGGCCGAATCAAGAGGGGAGTTGCAACGAGCTATCGAGAATGTAGAAGTGGCCTGCGGCACTCCCAGCCTGATACAGAGCGAGTTTTCTGAGAACATTGCCTCAGGCATTGATGAATTCATGATTCGCCAACCCTTAGGCGTGTGTGCCTGTATTGCTCCCTTTAATTTCCCGGGCATGATACCGTTCTGGTTTCTTCCCTATGCCATTGCCTGCGGAAATACCTTTATCCTCAAACCTTCGGAAAAAGTACCCTTGACGATGATCAAGGTATTCCAATTGATTGAGCAGTTGGATCTACCGAAAGGGGTGATCAACATGGTGTTAGGAGGTAGGGAAACAGTAGATGCCCTATTAGATCACCCGGAAGTAAAGGCAATCAGCTTTGTTGGTTCTACCAAGATAGCTAAATATGTTTACTCTCGGGGTACCGCCAATGGCAAAAGAGTACAGGCCCAGGGCGGAGCCAAAAACCCGGTGGTGATATTGCCGGATGCGGACATTGAGATGTCTACCCAGATTATTACCGACAGTGTTTTCGGCTGCGCCGGGCAGCGTTGTCTGGCTGCTTCCAATATCATCACCGTAGGGGATGAGGGAAGAATCAAAGAGTCGCTATATGAAGCAGCTCGAGCCAGGACGACCGGGTATGGCCTGGACGAAACCGTAGAAATGGGGCCGGTTATTACCAGCGAAAGCCGCAGCAGGGTGGAGCAACTGATAGAACAAGGGGTACGGGAAGGCGGACGCGTATTGCTGGATGGTAGAGATGCCCGCGTTGAAGGCTTTGAAAAGGGAAACTTTATTAAACCTACCATCCTGGAAGGTTTGCCGCTGAACGGTGAGATCATCCGCACTGAGATATTCGGGCCGGTCATGAGTCTTATCGAGCTGAAAACGGTAGAGGATGCGCTTGAGCTGATCAACGGTGGTAACTACGGAAATATGGCCTGCCTATTTACGAGTAGTGGTGCCAATGCCCGGAAATTTCGCAATCAGGCGAATGCCGGCAATATCGGAATTAACATCGGGGTGGCTGCCCCCATGGCCCAGTTTCCCTTCAGCGGATGGAAAGAAAGCTTCTTTGGAGACCTTCACGGGCAGGGACGTCATGCCATCGAGTTTTTTACCCAGACAAAAGTAGTGGTGGAACGATGGCCGAAAGAATGGTCGCGTAAATTCTAAGCATGAGTAAACACTGCTAATACAACAACCTATCAAACTTCTAATTCTTTCACTTTTCAAGCAATGAATAAAGCCTTTTGCCCGCCTTTCAGCCTACAAACGAAACTAAATTTCCTGGGCATCGACTGCACGGTGACGGACCTCAGCCATACCATTAGCAAGGATGATCCTACGTTTATCGGACATCAGCGAACGCTGCTTTGGGACCATCTGACCCACGAAGAAACCCAGAAAATTGGGCTAACTAAACCACCCTATTCTTACAAAGTGGTAGGGTTTACCATGTGCGATCACTCCAACACCCACGTAGATGCTATTAACCATGTGGTGAATGAACCGGATGCCCGGGCGATCAATGAACTACCGCTGGAGTGGTTCATGGCTCCGGGAGTTTGGTTTGACTTTTCGCATAAGGAGCCCGCTAGCTACATCACCCGGGCCGACATTGAGAAGGCGATTGAAGATACCGGGGTGACAATCAAACCTCAGTCAGTAGTGCTGTACCATACTGGTTGGTACAAGAAATGGAAAGAGCCTTACGAATACATAAAAGGCTATCCCGGTCTGGATCGGAGTGCCATAGAATACCTGAATGACCTGGGAGCCGTCAGCATTGGGGCCGATGCTCCGAGTATTGACAGTCACCATGAAGTAGCGGTGGTGCGAGAGCAACCGGCGCATATTGTGTGTCGGGAACGCGAGATTCTCAACATGGAAAATCTGGCGCAGGTGGACATGATTCCTGCCCACGAATTTTGGTTTGTGGGACTGCCACTCAAACTAAAAGGCGGTTCAGGCTCACCTTTCCGAGGGGTGGCGATTGTTCCGGAAAAATAACTGATAAAAACGAACTATGAATTTACCTCAACAAATGGATGCTCTGGTCCTGCACGGTGTCAGAGATTTCACAATTGATACTGTTTCTGTACCCGAACCCGACGCGGATGAAGTGATCTGCCAGGTGGACACCACCTACATTTGCGGGACTGACCCTCATATCATCGCCGGTGATTTTCCCAATTTCTGGCCGACTGGCTATCCGTTTGTCCCCGGCCACGAATGGTCAGGAACAGTGGTGCAGACCGGACCAAAAGCAGCAGCCCTGGGTTGGAAGGAAGGTGACCGGGTATGTGGTATTTCGCACTGTGGCTGCGGCTACTGCGAGATGTGCCTGAAGGGCCGCTACAATATCTGCCTGAACTACGGACACGAGGAACGCGGACACCGGCAGTACGGACACTACACTCCCGGCGCTTACGCCCAGTACATGCGCACGTCGGTCAAAAGTATTTTCAAAGTGCCCGATTCCATGCCGCTAGAATATGCGGCCTGTGTAGACCCGCTCAGTATTGCTCTCTATACCGTGAAACGTTCCCGCATGCAGCCCGGAGATGATCTGCTGATTCTGGGCACGGGGCCGCAGGGACTGATGGCTACGCTCTGTGCCAAAGCGCTGGGAGCCGGACGTATTATCGCGGCGGGCAGTGGCGAACGGCTTAAGAAAGCGGAAGAACTGGGAGCGATACCCATTAATTATCGTGAGGAAGATGTGGTTGAGAAAGTGAAAGAACTCACCAACGGTCGAGGTGCACCAGCAGTGCTGGAATGTGCGGGTACTCCGCAATCCATCAAGCAAGCATGTCTGGCCGCTTCCAAAGGCGGCGTCGTTTCGGTCATCGGGATTCCTCATGCCGACCCCGCGCTTCCGCTCAAACGAATGGTACTGGATGAAGTAGAACTGGTAGGCAACCGAGCCAACCCTAACACTGCCCAGGCAACCATTGAGTTACTGGTCAACGGCCGGATCAATCTGGAGCCATTGATGACGCATCGCTTTCCTTTAAAGGACTTCAAAACTGCCCTGGATACTTTCGAAAACCGGAAAGACGGGGCCATCAAAGTAGCGACCAAGCCTAATGGAATGGGCTAATCCAAAACAGAGTAATCAATCACCTAAAAACCAGATCAACATGAGTAATAAAGTATTAATTGTCAGTGGAGGAGCCTCGGGAATCGGCTATGCTGCCGGAGTGAAATTTGCCAAAAACGGCTATGATGTTGTGCTCATTGACATTGACGAGGAGAAAGGAAAGAAAGCGGAGCAGCAGATCAAAGAGATGGGAGTGGATGCTATCTTCTGCCAGTGCGATATTTCCAATAAAGAGCAGGTACAACGGGCCGCCCAGATCACTAAAGAGCGATTCGGAAGAGTAGATGTGATGGTCAATAATGCCGGACTTGAGGTGCGCGGCAGCATCATGCAGTGCACGGAAGAAGACTGGAATCGCTTATATGATATCAATCTGAAGGGCCTTTACAACATGTCGCGGGCCTTTGTTCCCATGATGCAAGAGAAGAGCGCTGGAGCCATTGTTAACACCGGTTCTATCCTGGGGTACCGGGTAGTTGGCGAGCGAGCCGCTTACTCTTCATCCAAAGGAGCTATCGATACCCTGACGCGCAGTATGGCTTTTGATCTGGCCGAAAACAACATCCGCGTGAATTGCGTAGTGCCCGGTGCCATTGATACTCCCTTGCTGCGAGGGTCCATCAACGACTCCCCGGACCCTGCCGAAACCGAGCGATTCCTGGGAGCGAGAAGTGTATTTCAACGGCTGGGCACCGCTGAGGAAGTCGCCAATGTGATGTATTTCCTGGCGTCCGATGAAGCTTCTTTTGTGACCGGAGCTACCTACTTTGTGGATGGTGGCTGGTCTATGCTGTAGCCTACTGCTTTTCGGAAGAACATCTGGTGAGTGCCCGAATATTTTTGAGAGTTTCCCTTAACCGTACATTACATTGATTTATTTAGAAGATAAGAAGTCTTTAATCCGAAAAGGAATCACCCAGCTACTCGAGATCAAAGACGCTGAGATCCGACTGTTGAACCTACATCAGTGCCGGCACGCGGTAGATAACGCTATCCATATTGGCGGTGCTTCCTCGGCGACTATCCCGATGGTCAGTCTGTTTTACGGAGGTATCATCGATATCAATATTGAGCAACCCACCGCTACCGATCAGGATATCTTTGTTTTAAGCAAAGGGCACGCGGTCGCAACCCTGGCCTCTATTTACGCCGATTTAGGCTATTTTGATAAAGCCATCCTGAAGAACTCACGTTCGGTTTCCAGCATTCTTAACGGTCATCCCGGCCCTCTTTTGCCAGGGGTCCACATTGCTACCGGCCCTATGGGACAAGGGATGGGCGTGGCCCAGGGATTTGCGATTGCCGGACAGGAAAGCCCCAATTTTGATGTATATGCCGTAACCGGCGACGGAGAATTACAGGAAGGACCAATCTGGGAGGCCGTTATGTACGCCGGATTTAAACGGCTGGATAACCTGTGCGTGATGGTGGATAACAACGGCGGGCAACTGGATATCGTCAACAATCTGCATTTCCCGTACCATGGCCTGGCGGGTAGCTTTACCAGTTTTGGGTGGCGCGTTCTGGAGGTGGATGCTACCAAATACCACACCGTGTACAATGCCCTGTCGGATTTTAAATACGGTGAGCGAGACGGAAGACCAACGGCTATTATCTGTAAGTCAACCAAAGGGCACGGTGGTTTTTCCGATTTCATGAACAAGCATAAGACTTCTATTACCGATGATGTGCTGGATCAGGAAGCGAATCAGCAACAACAGCAACGAAAGCATCGGGAGAAAGAGTTTTGCCGGTTTTTCAATACAATTGCTGAAGACAAGAGCTATTCGGATGTAACAACCTTGCTTCGCCAGCATACCGACCGTATGGGTCTTGACATCAAGCTGGAAAATGAGCAGGCTACGCAGGTCACGAATAAATCTGTGACAGTTAAAGTGAAAAAAGCCCCCGTCAGAAATAAGCAGATCCATTACGCTGCTGATGCTTTACCCAAACTCAAGAAAGGAGAAGATTACGCGGCTCATAAAGTCATTGAATCGGCTATGCAGGTGTTTGCTAAAGATGAGCGGGTGATGTCGGTAGATTCGGACCTGGCTTCTACGAGTGGACTTCAGTCCGGAGTAGGTTTCGTGGATAAGTCCCGGGCACTGAATGTGGGAGTAGCGGAAGCTAACATGATGCTGATCGGGGAAGCCTTCGGAGTATTAGGCGCCAATGCCTGGATCAGCACCTTTTGCCCTTTTTATGATTGGAAAGTGCTTCGAAGAATTGCGGTAGGCCATCAGGAACGCCTGGAAGTGATCGCTGATCAGGGATGGCTGTCTGAAGGTCACGGTATTGACCTGACGATGGTAGCGACGGCGGCTGATCTGGATACTCAGTCGAATGGGGCTACCCATATGGGTAATGACGATGCGTTGTTGCTCAACGAAGCCGCCCATGTAAAAATTATCAATGTATCCTGTCCGCAGCAGTTGCTGGGAGTGATGAAATGGATTATGGCCGGGAACAAAGGCATTGTCTATCTGCGAATCTTACGAGCACCGGCCACCGCGCTCTACGAAGATGATTTCACCTTTACGTTTGGTAAAGCTTACCCTGTAAAATCCAAGAAAGATGCCCAGGCGAGCATTGTCTCAAGTGGTCGGGGAGTACACGAAGCATTAGCCGCCGCCGAAAAGCTGGAGGCGAAAGGGATACATGTAAACGTAGTTGATATGCCTTCCATAGACGAAGAAGCTATACTGGACATGCACCGTTCCGGGAAACCGGTGTTCATCGTCGAGCAGAATAACGGCTACCTATGGACGAACTTCCGAAAGGTATTGTTCGCTCAGGAGTCTCGTATCAATACGCAAAAGCTGATTCCCATTAATACCACCACCCACCCCGAAGGGTTACATTATATTCACTCGGGCACCTATGATGAGCTGGCGGCTCGGTATGGCCTGGATGCCGAACATCTGAGTGATCGAATTGCAGAAACTTTAAAGACCTTATAAGATGACTATTATTCACGAAAGCGAAGTGCCCGAAGTAGAACACCCCGGCCGGTATATGCGATGGCTGGCCAATGAAGATTCTCTACCAGCAAAAAACTTATCCGTCTGCGTAATCAGAGTGATGCCCGGAGAGACCGTACGACCGGCACATTCTCACCCATTGAGCGAAGAGTTGATCTACATAATCACGGGTAGTGGAAAGGTGATGATAGAAAACGAAGTAGGGGAGGTTCGGGCTGGCTCGGCCATTTTATTTGAACAGGGAAAAGTGCATATGCTGAAAAATACCGGTGATACCGAGATGAAGGTTATCTGCTTTTTTGCTCCGGCTACAAGTTTGGATAACTATAAGATGTTCGAACATATAAGCTTTCCTGACTGAGCCAGAATAAGTGTTTTTCACTAACAAAATATAAAGTGATAGCGAGGCGGAATTAGTAATAGTTTCCGCCTTTTTAGTAACCGGTTGGGAAGAAACTATTACTGTAGAAACTCTCGCAGATGGCTTAAGCCACGATACATTAATCTACGGGCAGAAGAGACGTGGGTAAAATTGAATATTTCGGCTATTTGAGCGTAACTCAGGCCCTGATAGTAAAAGTAATAGATCGCTTCTCGTTCGCTGCTGGTTAATGATTCCAGGGCCTTGTTAAGCTTGGCCAGTTTTTCAGCTTCTATCTGGCGATGTATGTAAATAGACTCGCTGGATAGTTGAACGGAGAATTCAGAGAATGCAAAGTTTTCATGAATGTGGCGTTCCCGGCTTTCTTTTTTCAGATAATCGATAACCCTTCTACGAAACGCCTTTAGCAGGTACAACTTAATAGAAGTAGTATTCCCAAACCCCTCTCGGTTCTTTCGCAGGTACAGAAAGAAATCCTGTAAGCAATCCTTCACAATCTCTTTATCACTTGAGAACTGGCACCCATAGCTATAAAGCATGTTGGCGTAGTCGTTATAGATGCTAATGAACGCCAATTCATCACCCTGCTTGAATAAGGCCCACAGCGACTGGTCCGACAATTTCTCTTTATGATCAGCGTCGGTTCCGCTTCGCTCGGTGTTCGAGCAGGTAGAGGTAGAAATTTTACTTTCTAAAAACATGCAAAAAGTGAGTGATCTGGGTTGTGTAGTTAAATATACTTCTATATTATCAAATTTTCAGCACAACATAAAGAAAATATGATTTTATTAAAAATAAGATTCATTATGATTTTAATGTTTCAAATTTTTTGTTTCCATAAAAACATATGAATATACTGCACCACTGGTTGGCCGCTTTGCAAAAAGTGCTAGGCCAATCGTAATGTGAATATAACGAGCAGGATAAAGGCTTAATACTTACGCTATCAAATATAACTTTATTTTTCCGTACAATGAAAATCGATGCCTTAGAGAAGATTTAGAAGTTGAAGAGTACTTTTTTTAAAGAAGCATTTCTGATCATGCTCAGCAAAAAGAAACTGCCCTGGGCTACTTAGAAATACTTATTAAAGAAAAATGCTAAAAAAAAATATAAATTTCGGTATCATCCCCACAGTTTAGCCCTTATAAAAATAGTAACGGTCAATACTTTGAAAAACACTGAGTCTGATATATTCTCGTATTTAATCACCAATGAAGACTTTCGGGATTGGGTGTTGAGCCCAAACGAGGAAAGTAATACGTTTTGGAAAAAATGGATGGAAAAACACCCGGAGTCCATTAGCGAGGTGAAAAAAGCACGAGAGTTTATCGAGAGAATGACGTTTTCTAAAGAGCAACTCGCTCCCGACGAACTGGATGGGCTGCTTGATAAAATAATGGCGGATGAGGAGCCCGTTCGCTTTACTGAAGGTAGAGTACCTGAAAACAAGACAATGTTTTATGGCCTAAGCCAGTGGATGAAAGTAGCCGCCATACTGGTCATCTGCTTTCTGTCGGCGGTGGTAGTTAATGAGTTTTTTCCTAATGAACCACTAGAGTCACTTCCGGTGGCTGTGGAGTGGAAAACCGTGGATAACCCCAAAGGCCTTAAATCTAACCTGATACTTCCCGATGGAACGAGGGTGATGCTTAATTCAGCCAGTAGTATTCAGTACCCCGAAATATTCTCAGATTCTCAACGGGTAGTCATACTGAAAGGTGAAGCTTTCTTTGAAGTAGTAAGAAACGAGAAAAAGCCATTCATTATTAATACAGAGCGAATGATCACGGAGGTGCTGGGAACGTCGTTCAACATTAAGGCCTATGCCGATGGTGAAGATCAGTTCACCGCAGTAGTCAGTGGCAAGGTTAAAGTAAGTAACACCTTGGGGGAGGTTCAGATCTTAAACCCGAACGAAATGGGGCTGATCGGGAAAGATAATAACATCAACAAAACGACTTTTGATGTGAAGTATGTAACCGGCTGGAAGGATGGAATTATATCCTTCAAACGAGCAACTTTCTCTGAAATAAAGGAGGAGCTCTCTATGTGGTACGGAGTAGAATTTGAGTTAGCTCCTGGTTTTGAGATGAGTAATGTTTACACCGGAGAGTTTACAAATGAGACGCTGGAAAATGTTATGCATGGTATAGCATATTCATCAGAGTTTGAGTATGAAATCAAAGATGGAAAAGTATATGTCTACAATTAAGTTTTGAGCAATAAAGCGCTGCTTGTAAACCCGCTGCATATGAAACTATATCAGTCCAGGATAAGCCTTTTCGCTTGGAGGGTTACTGCGCCATACCGAAGGTTAGACGATCAAAGCTGCCTCAAAGCCTCGGTATTTAATCAGACCTAGATAACTATATATAAACCAAAAAACTACACTACAACAACCTACCTATGGAGAAAACAAAGCCGAAAAAAAGAAAGGCCAGTTAAAACTGGCCCCGATTCCTCTCTGTCTTATCATAAGAATTTGCCGGTTCTAAGGGATAAGACTGAGATCAACCTTATTAATTTTTTTAAAAAATTAACTTCACAAAGTTATGAAAATCTCTTTACTAAAAAAGACATTAACTATGTCTAGATATGCTTTCTATGGAATAGTACTTCAGTGTTGCACCATGACGATCCTCATGGCTTCTGTGAATAGTATGGGCCAGAGGAAAAGCATTAATGATATTATCGTATCAATAGAAGTAAAAAATGAAAACCTGACGGGGGTCTTCGAACAGCTTGAAAATCTCACCGGATTTAAATTTGCTTACAACCACCGCAACCTGAACGAAAAACAAAAAGTAACGCTGTCGGCAAAAAATAAGTCATTAGCCACTGTGCTGTTGCAGATATCCAAACAAACCCGACTTAGGTTCAAAAGAATCAATGAGAATATTCATATTCTAAAGCAGGAAGAAGAAGAGATCAACGAAGTGGAAGAAATTATGGCAGATTTGGTAGAGATTACCGTAAGTGGTAAGGTCACCGATGGCGAAACCGGTGAACCGCTACCCGGTGTCAATGTCATTGCCAAGGGTACGGCTAACGGGACCATTACAGACTTGCAGGGTTCATATACCCTTACCGTTAGTGATGAAGTAGCGTCATTAATTTTTTCTTCTATAGGCTATCTGTCAGAAGAAGTTGCTATTGAAGGACGAAGTTCAATTGACATAGTTTTACTCCCGGATATAAAGTCTTTAGAGGAAATTGTGGTGGTAGGTTATGGTACCCAAAAGAGAAGTGACGTGACCGGAGCTATCGGGTCAGTCAGTTCTGATGATTTTGAGGATGAACCAGTGATACAGGTTGGACAGGCCTTGCAGGGAAAAGTGGCTGGTTTGCAGGTGTCTCAGAACTCGGGAGCGCCCGGCTCAGGATTGCTGATACGAGTGAGAGGAACCGGCACGGTAAATAATGCCGAACCCCTCTATGTAGTAGACGGGAATCCGAATGTCAATCCTCTGGACCTGGTTCCTGAGCAGATAGAAAGTATTCAGGTGCTGAAAAGTGCAAGTGCGGCGGCCATCTACGGAGCCCAGGGTGCCAACGGGGTTATACTCATCACTACTAAGCAGGGCCGAGCCGGTGCATCACAGCTTGATGTAAACTTCTCACAGGGCTGGCAGCAACTTCAGCGGAACTTACCCATGACCAATGCTCGAGAATATGCCATACTGTATAACGAAGGTCTGGTGAATGCCGGGGAGTCGCCAATCTATCCGAATCCCGATGCATTAGGCGAAGGTACAAATTGGCAAGATGAAGTTTTTCAGGTAGCACCGATGAACGATATTACCGTTTCGGCCAGTGGGGGTAGCGAGTCCAGTCAGTTCTTTTTTTCAGCGGGTTACCAGAATCAGGAAGGGATTTTGAAAGGCTCGGCCTTCGATAGAATCAACCTGCGTATTAACTCATCTCATGATATAACTCCCTCAATTACAGTAGGGCAGAACCTTTCCGGAAGCCTTGCTAAGTACGAGCAAATCACCGAGTTTAATTTTGGGTCGGTTTTGGGTAACACTCTGACAGCCAACCCGGAAGTGCCAGTGAGAATGCCCGATGGCGGGTGGGGATATTCAGAAACATCCTTAAACTCAACCAACCCGCTGGCTACCATTCACTATACGAATAATGACACCCGCCGCCCCGTGATCAACGGTAATGTATATGCTAATATTACCTTTCTGAAAGACTTCACCTTCCGCTCTCAGTTTAACTTTAACATTGGTTATGCGGAAAACTCTGTTTTTAATCCGGTATATCGCATTTCTTCGCGAAGCTTTAATGAGGTGGCAACCTTACAGGAAAATACTACCCGCTTCAGAGAGCATAGCTGGGCCAATACCCTGACGTATCAAAAATCAATCGGTAAACATAACTTTGATTTATTAGGGGGGATCACCACCCAGGAGTCTTTTACCCAGTTTATCTCGGCTTATGCTGCCGGGCTGCCTGAAAATGCCACTGATAACCCTAACCTTCGCTATCTGGATCTTTCTACTCAGGGCAACCGGGTGGAGGGTGATGCTGGCGAATGGGGTATTTTATCCTTTTTAGGCCGTGTAAACTATAACTACGGAGGCAAGTATTTTACCACGGTTAATTTCCGGGCTGATGGTTCCTCCCGTTTCGGAGAGAACAATAAATTTGGTTACTTCCCGTCCTTTTCGCTCGGGTGGAAGATATCCGAAGAAGCCTTTTTGCAAGGCGAAAGCTGGCTCAACAATTTAATGTTGCGAGGCGGTTGGGGTTCATTAGGCAATCAAAGCTCATTACCTAATTATGCCTTTGCCAGTCTGGTGACACCAAATATTAACTATACCTTCGGCTGGCCTCAGGAAGTGATCAGAGGGCAGGCACCTATTGGGGTAGGTAATCCTGATCTGAAGTGGGAAGCTACCGATGAGACCAACCTCGGGTTTGATTTTATGGGATTTGAAGGAAAAGTAACGGCTTCGTTTGACTGGTATCATAAAAAGACTACTGATATGTTATTACAGGTGCCGGTCATTCAATATTCCGGTATTCAGGAGTCGCCGTACGTCAATGGCGGAAATGTGGTTAACAAAGGGGTGGAGTTGATGCTGGGCTATCAGAATACAACCCCAAGTGGTTTTAATTACGATATATCGGCAAATATAGCTCACAATAAAAATGAGGTTACTCAGCTTAGTAATAATGGTTCGGCCTTCTATTATCGGGCTAGTTTTATCGGTCTGGTAAACGTTACCGAAGTAGGCAGCCCAATTGCTTCCTTCTACGGCTGGAAAACCGATGGCTTATTTCAGAGCCAGGAAGAGATTGATGCCCATGCTTTTCAGAGCACAGGTACGGCCCCCGGAGATATCCGGTTTGTTGATCTGAATGAAGACGGAGTTGTCAATGCCGACGATCAGACAATTATTGGCAACCCCTGGCCCAAGTTTACCTACGGATTAAACTCTAGTTTTTCCTATAAAGGATTTGATGTGCGACTGCAATTTCAGGGAGTGTACGGCAATGATATTTACATGGCCATGAATTTTAGAACCGAAGGGTCAAACTTCTTTAACTATACCCGCAATGTGTGGGAAAACCGTTGGACTGGCCCCGGTACCAGCAATGACGTACCCCGGATGACCACGAATGATCCGAATAACAATATGAGATCCTCGGAATACTATGTGGAAGATGGCTCTTATCTGAGAGTAAGAAATTTCCAGATTGGCTATCGGGTCCCTCAAAGCGTGATAAACCTGCGAAGTGTGCGGGTCTATGGCTCTATTCAAAATGCCCTGACCTTAACCAAGTATCCTGGATTTGATCCGGAAATTGGCACAAACCGTGACAGTAACCCTCTGTACATAGGGCTGGATGAGACCAACTATCCGGTACCCCGTATTTATACAATCGGTATCAACGTGGGAATCTAAGCAGTTAACTAAAACTTTAATGATGAATTTCACCATTCACCGTACTAAAACAACCTAAGATTATGAAACGTCTTTTATATATCGCATGTACCTTCTTCTGCTGGATGACCCTCGGTTGCGACGACATCCTGGAGAAAGAACCTTTAGCGCTTATCAGCACCGATAATGCCTATGTAACCGAGTCAGATGCGGCAAGAGCCGTAACTGCTGCCTATCATCCCCTTCAGGCAAATAACTGGTGTTGTGGTGCCTGGGGAAATAGCGGATTTATGCATTGGGTGCTGGCTAACGTGGCCTCGGATGATACTGAAAAAGGAGGCGAGTCCGGGTCTGACCAATTGTATGCCCAGCAGGTATCGCTCTTTAATATTCCGGCAGACAATGATGCAACCCGATTTGCCTGGTCTTCTCAGTATATCGGAATACGCCGCGCCAACCTGGTGCTGGATAATATTCCGGATATTGAGATGGACGAAGACCTGAAAGCGCGATACCTGGCCGAAGCTAAATTCTTACGGGCCTGGTACTACATCAACCTGGTAAAAACCTTTGGAGATATACCCTTGGTACTTACTTCTGAAATAGAAGCCTATGACCTGACTCGTACCCCCAGACAGCAGATATATGATCAGATTATTAAAGATTTGCAAGAGGCGGAAGCAGTGTTGCCTGCCGCCAGCGAATATGCAGATGACGACCGAGGCCGGGCTACCAAAGGTGCCGCTCAGGCCTATCTGGGAAAAGTCTATCTTTATCTGAATGATTTTGTAAATGCTGAACAGTGGTTCGCCCAAGTAATCAACTCCGGAGATTACTCATTGCACCCGGATTATTATAGCATGTTCCTCCGCGAAGGTGAGAATAGTTCGGAACACATCTTTCAGGCGCAATTCCACAATGATCAGGGAGCACAACCAGCAAACAACCAGTTAAATATTGTCTTTGGCAGCAGAGCCAGAAATGGTTGGGGCTTTAACTGTCCTACCCAGGATTTTGTCGATGCTTTTGAAGAGGGCGACCCCCGGCTAGGCCATAGTGTCTACAAAGAAGGTGATATTATGCCCGATGGACTGGTAGCCAATGTGGGAAATACTCCAACAGGCTATTTAAATAAAAAGTACTACGTTCCCGAATACGAGAGAGTCGGCGGAGCCTTGCAGCCCGGCCGTGATGATATCTATATGCGTTTGGGTAAAGTACTTTTATGGTACGCCGAAGCTGCCAATGAAAATGGAAATACCCAGGAGGCTTTAGATGCGTTGAATATGATTCGTGAACGCGCCCGAGAAGGAAATCCTGACATATTGCCCAATATTACCGAAACCAATAAAGATGCGCTCAGAGAAATTATCTGGCATGAGCAGCGCGTGGAGTTTGGCCAGGAGTTCGAACGTTTTTATGAGCTGGTACGTCAGGGACGAGCCGGAGATGTACTGCGTGCTTATGCTGAGAAATACGGTACGGCGAAAGGTTCTGGTTTCCGAGATGGTATCAATGAAATATTCCCCATTCCTCAGGCTGAAATAAGCTTAAGCGGGGGGCTTCTTGAACAAAATCCCGGCTATTAAATCATAAAAGTGCTAATCGGGGAGGTATGTTCTACTGACCGTACTTCCCTTAGCACTTTTCCATGCTTGGCGATACATGCTTTCTTACTAAGAGGTGAGTTGTTAGGGTTCATAATAGTGAGATGAATTACTATCAATCTTCAAGGAGAGATTCAGGCTGTCGCTTATTGCTGCAAGGGTCGGTCCGGGCTGCCAGTCCGAAGAAATTGATTTATGGACACTTCGGAATGAGTGCATAATGGTAGGCTGAACACTAACGTGCCTGACTACCTGTTGTGCCGATGGCCCGGCCGAGCTTGCTAGCATCTTTAAAATACTTCCGTTCACTTATCATAAACCGGATAATGTCTCATATGAATTTGAATCGCTCGGAAAAATTATCCAGTAACACCCGTGCTTTGGTTTGGAAGACGGCCCTGCTGCTGGTGGCTGGTGGAGTTATTGGCTGGCTGTTAATCTCCGGTTTTGGTCGGAAATATCTTTATGGAAATGATCGTTCGTCGGTCACCAAACAGCATAAGACCTGGCAAGACTACGGCGGCGGCGCTGACCAGTCAAAGTATGTAGTGCTCGATGAAATTGATAAATCTAATGTGGACCAACTTGAAGTGGCCTGGTTTTACCCTACTGGCGATGACCGGGTCTACCAGTTTAACCCGCTTGTGGTGGACAGTGTCATGTATGTGCTGGCCAAAAACAACTCCCTGGTAGCACTAAATGCCCGCACCGGTGAAGAGATATGGATTCACGCCAATTTGCCCGGAATGGCCCGGCGCGGTATTAACTATTGGGAAAGCGAAGACCGGCAAGACCGACGACTAATTTTTCAGATCAATAACTACTTGCAAGCCATTGATGCCCAAACGGGTAAGTCAATCCTGTCATTTGGTGAGAATGGGTTGGTTGATTTACGAGAAGGCCTGGGGCGCGATCCTAAAACCATTACACGAGCTCAATCTGGCACTCCGGGAAAAATCTTTGAAAACCTACTTCTTCTCGGGGGTGGCACCGGAGAAAGTTATATGTCTACTCCAGGCTATCTTCGGGCCTACAACGTAGTGACCGGTGAGCGTGTCTGGACCTTTCATACCATTCCGCTGCCCGGAGAATTCGGGTACGATACCTGGCCTAAAGATGCCCATAAATACATAGGCGGCGTAAATACCTGGGGTGAAATATCGGTGGATGTGGAACGGGGGATTGCCTACTATCCTCTGGGTTCACCGACTTATGATTACTACGGAGGCGACCGGATTGGCAGCAACCTGTTTGGTAACTGTATTCTGGCGCTGGATGCTCGAACCGGGAAACGGATCTGGCACTACCAAACCGTTCACCACGACCTCTGGGATTACGATCTATCCGCCGCTCCCCAACTGCTCACCGTTGACCACGAGGGCAAAGAAGTTGACGTAGTAGCTGTAGCTACCAAGAATGGGTTTCTATATGTATTTAATCGGGAAACCGGAGAGCCGCTGTGGCCGATCGAGGAGCGACCGGTACCTCCCAGCGAAGTTCCCGGCGAAGAGGCCTGGCCTACCCAGCCTTACCCAACCGTATTACCCCCCATTTCTCGACAGGGGATGACGTCAGAGGATATTACTCCATTCTTCCTTACTCCGGAAGAGCGAGCGGAGTGGAAAGCAAAAATTGATTCCATGCAGACGGGCTTTTTTATTCCACTTTCGGACAAGAAAGCGACAGTATCCTTGCCCGGAGCTGTAGGAGGGGTAAGTTGGGGCAATACGGCATCAAACCCAGAAAAGGGTATGTTTTACGCGTTAAGCATTGATTATCCTTCTTTCTACGGAAAACTTGGCAGAAGAGACGCGCCCCGACCGGGTGAGCCAACCAAGGAAGAACAGATTGCTGGTGGTCAGAATATTTATGCGCAAAACTGCCAGGTCTGTCACGGAGAGGACCGGGCCGGAGCAATTGGCCCTTCACTGCTTAATCTACGGTCGCAATTCAATTACGATCAGTTTCAGCAACTGGTCGCTGCGGGAAGGGGCGAAATGCCTGCTTTTTCCCATATCAACGAAGACCAAATGAAAAATTTATACAGCTTTCTGGAAGGCAACTCCCGAGGTATGTTCTTTGGAATGGGAGATGATGAGAACGCGACGCCGGATGGGCCGGTGGTTGCTTCAGGAGGTGTGCCCGGAGGACTGGAAAGACGCGAAGTGGTAGGGCCAGCCAGCATGGGGTTTCGAATGGGGCCCGAAGAGTTTGGCGATCCTTACCCGGAAGATGCCGAAGCTCCTTCCGTTCGGTATTATATTCCACCCGGTTGGGGGCTACAGTATCCTTACGTAATTGGTCCACCCTGGTCTTCTATTGTCGCTTATGATCTGAACGAGGGAACAGTAAAATGGCGAAAACCCATCGGACAGGACCTGGAGGCGGCTAAAGAAGGCGGTAAAAATACGGGAGTGCCCCGAGCCCAGCGAAATGGAATGGTCGTGACCTCTACCGGACTAGTATTCTCTACAGCGAAAGACGGGAAAATTTATGCTTTTGACGCTGATAATGGTGAAGTATTATGGACCGGAGAACTTCCCAGAGCTACCGAAGGTATTCCGGCGATGTATGAGGTCGGAGGGCGTAACTATCTGGTGGTGTGCGCTACCTCATCTTTCCGATGGGGGCGGGGAGAAGAAGAAGCGCCATCCGATGAGCCTACTCCGCAGGGTGGCTATGTTGTGTATGCCCTACCCGAATAAAAATGAACAGTACACAAAACACTACAGCCCTAACTATCCATATCGTATGAAGTCCATTATTCTGTCTATAATATTTGTGAGTGTATCGGTCTTTTCTGTGGCCCAGTCAGGATCAAATGAAATGCCTATAGATCCCAGCCTAACGTTTATTCCTGATTATACCGTTCAGGGCGAAAGCCTTGAGGGCTGGCATGTGGTGGGCGATGCTGAATGGCGTGCCCAGGATGGCGAACTGATTGGCACGGCAAATTCAGGTAGTGGCGGGGGCTGGTTGGTTTACGACAGCTCCTATCAGGACATTGGTTTTCATGCAATGTTTAAATGCACTGGCGGTAGTGAAACCGGAATACTGTTTCGGATGGAAGAAACCGACGAAGGTATGAAAGGGGTCCTGGTATCCATTCAAGACGAGGTAATACCCTATCAGGTCACGCTGGATGCTGAGGGTAAAGAGCTAACCCGCGAGCAACTGAGGGGGGCCGGAGGGATCTGGTATCGCCTGGCACCGCCACCCCCTGAGGAGGCTGAGGCGCCAAGAGGCAATAGAATACCACCACGCCGGGCCCCGGACGTAGAACTACCCATATCAATCCCCAATACCGAACTTCGTCCCGGTGAATGGAATCAGGTCGAGGTATTTCTGGACTTAAACGTCATCAGAACTTTCTTAAATGATGGGAGTGAGATCGGTGGGGCAATTGATGAAAATGATTCAACCCAGGCAGATGCCGGAATTCATGGATATGGCCCGATAGCCCTGTACGTCGGAGGTTCCGGTGAGGTGCGGTATAAGGATATTATGCTGAAAGATGCTTCGGTGAGAGTGACTCCTAAAGAAGAATCCTCACCGGATTTTACCGTTCAGTGTATCAATGATATGTACTATTCCTGGGCGGCCAATGCAGCTGATTTTAACCGGGATGGGATTCTGGATATAGTGGCGGGACCCTATATTTATTACGGTCCTGATTATACAAAACACCGGGAGATTTTTCCGGCTATTGCGGGAGGTGCCTCACTGGAGTTTCCCTATAACCGGGTTCAGGACACCTACGATTTTGATAATGATGGATGGCCTGATGTATTAAGCAGTGCTTTTGCAACCACGCTTTATATGAATCCTAAAGGAGAGCGGCGGCACTGGAAAAGCTACAACATTCTGCCGGGCGTATCACAAAGCGAAATAACTGACTTCGTAGACATTGACCAGGATGGTAAGCCGGAATTAGTTTACTCGGGAAACGGAACGGTCAGATACGCCAAACCAAATGCCGATGATCCTACCCAGCCCTGGGACGAATATAATGTTTCTGAACAAGGCTATGGTTTGTCGCATGGAATCGGAACCGGCGATATCAACGGTGATGGCCGGATCGATATACTGAATGCGTATGGATGGTGGGAGCAACCGGCCGAACTGAACCATGAAACGCTGTGGGAGTACCACCCGGTTGCGCTTGGTCGCTACGGGCACCGGGCCCGAGGTATTGGCGGCACCATTATGGCCGTATACGATGCCAATGGCGATGGCTTGATGGATGTGGTGACGAATCTAAACGCGCACGGATTTGGTTTTGCCTGGTTTGAGCAACGCCGTGATGATCAGGGTGAAATATCGTTTGTGCAGCACATGCTGAGCGATGATTATTCAGAAGAAAGTGTGGGAGGGATAACGTTCTCCCAACCGCATGGGGCTACCTTTGCCGATATCGATCAGGATGGGGTTCAGGATTTTATTGTTGGGAAGCGCTATTTTACCCACCTGGATAATTACTATGATCCGGACCCTTACAGCCCGCCGGTGCTGTACTGGTACCGAACTGTGCGAAACCCTGATGCACCAGGAGGGGCTGAGTTTGTACCCGAACTTATTCACAACCGCTCCGGGGCAGGTTCGGAGGTAGATGCCGTGGACTTGAACAATGATGGAGCAGTAGATATCATTACCTCAACCAACCGGGGCACGTTTATTTACTGGAATAAAAAATAATAATACCAGAGTTTAATACAGTTGACTGTTTATGCAGCCCGCCGCTGGCGTTGTAGATTGTGCGATCCACTTCACATGTTTGCAAATACTATTGGTTAGACAACCCCATCCAAAATGGAGATTTTTAGGCTTTAAAAATCAATAAAATCTAGTTAGAAGGAATTATGAGAAATTTGTGGGTGTATTTCTCGTTGCTGACCTTCTTTGGCTTTAGTGTGTCTTGTAGTGATGATCCCGAAGCGACCGGTTCAAAAGCCTGCTTCGACTGGATTCCGGCCACGGGTAAGGTAGGTGAGCCAGTACAATTCTCAAACTGTTCGGAAGGTGCTGCTGAATATGCCTGGAGTCTGGATGGTGAAGTTTTCTCTACCGAAGCAGAACACAGCTATACCTTTACGCAAACTGGTGACTATGAAGTAAAACTGTGAGCGGGACACGCTCACAGCGCTAATGCGGTGCTAAACTATATAGACGATCCTGATTCAGCCACCATGACTATTGCTGAATAAAAGAAATATTCCCGTATAAGGTCGCGAATTGCCCGATGTAAACGGAAACTCGTTAGCATTGGAATTCCATTAGCATGCCTCAATTATCAATACATCATTATTGTAATTTCAGCTAACAAAAGCCATTATCTACTGGATAGCACTGTTCAGGTAGAGAGCTCCTGAAAGAAAAGGTTCGCCGATGGCAATGCCTTAACCACTCCCATATACGTAAAGATCAACTGGTGAATCACTCTTTTTTTATCACTTATTCACGCTTTTAACAGCCTCTTGAAGTAGACTCTCTCAGCACTAATGAGGTAGGAATATTTTGAGTCAATAGGTCTTTGTTGAAATACCCGCTTTCTAACTGTTGAATTAAAAGGTCAGCTGAACGTTGTCCCATGACAAAAGCGGGTTGCTGTACGGTAGAGAGCTGTGGTGTCACCAACCGGCTGATAGGTTCGTTATCATAGCCCATCACCAGGATGTCTCTAGGCACTTGCCGTCCCTGCTGTTGGAGGACTCGCATCGCTTCGTAAGCTAGATTATCGTTGTGGGCAAAGACAGCATCTACCGGATGGCGTTGTAAGACGGCCGCCAATTTCTGCCCTAATTCCTGTGTCTGACTGCCATCTATCACGTATTTCTGTTGAAATGGAATTTGCGCTTTTTTCAATGCCTGCTGATAACCCGTAAATCGGTCAATAGCGGTAGAAATATGAGTAGGCCCCTGAATATAGACAATTTGTCTACAGCCTACCGAGATCAAATGTTCGGTGGCCTGAGAAGCGCCTTCAATATCGCTGGTAGACACGTAGGAGGCTTCAATATCTTTATATGTTCTATCAATGAAAACTAATGGTATTTCTAAGGAGAAGATGTCCTGAAAATGCTCGTAGGATTGCAAATTGTCGCCCAGAGCCACTAAAAAACCGTCTACGCCCACATCTAGCAAGGTCTGAACGGATTTTTTTTCTTTTTCATATTCATTGTCCGAAGTGCAGATAATCAGGTGGTATCCTTTGGGTACGACAAAGGATTCAATGCCGCGCATCACTTGGTGAAAAAAGTGGTGAGTGAACTCGGGAATGATAAGGCCGATGTTATAAGTCTTCCTGCTTGCGAATCTTTCGGCTAGTATATCAGGCCAGTAACCCCACTGGCGAGCCAACTTCAGCACCGAGGTGCGCGTTTTTTTACTGATCCTGGGTTCGCCGTTCAGGGCTCGAGACACGGTAGATGGGGTGATATCCAGTTCGCGGGCGATATCGGTAATACTTATTCTTTTCATAGCAAATTCCCGGTTGGAAAATGCATAATACAAAATAAACAAGAAGCGCTGCCCATGTAGTTGGGTTTTTAGCTGCGCAAACGTTTGACTGGATAATGATACACTGATAAACTACTTTTCATACAGGTTAGTATTAGCCATGACTTCTTATTTGACTGTCTAATTTAGAGAAGAGAGCTACTTTAAGTTATTAATTGTTTTATTGAATTCATATCCAAGCACCCCCACAAGGTGCGCTACTCAGCTTCGAAATACTGGATGATTACTTTCACTGGAGAAGGACGCCGGAAGGAGAGGAATGGACTCAATAGTCGATCAAAAACTTTATTGCCAAATAGTAAAATCAGTTACAACCCATCGAATGCTAACTATGGATTTACGACGGGCCTCTTTGAAGCACTTCGTAAGATCCGACACAAGGTTATAGGATTCACTAATTTGAAAGTTAAGATAACGCAGAAGATAATAAAATGACTCAAACAGTTATTCAAATCCACCAGCATAAAACAATAGTCAATCAGAATTTTAATGTGCTTTTATGTATTATTGGTTTTTTTGTGCTTAGCCCACTTAGTTCATTTGCTCAAAAGCTCACCGTAGAGTCACCCAATAAAAAAAACAGGGTTGAGTTGTTCAATGACCAGAATGCCGACGTGGGAGAATGGTATCTAAGAGTCAGCTATGTAACAGATGAAAAAGCAGTTGAAGCCATTCCCCGAATAGATCTAGGGCTATTGCGAAGCGACCAGGAATTTTCAAAAGAGCTTACGTTTTTAAAAGCTGGCAAAGCTCAATCCATCGATGAGCAGTATACCGTATTGCACGGGAAACGCTTGCAACGAAGCAATAAGGCAAATGAGGTTATTGCTTACTTCGAGAACCCGGGCAAGGCGAAAATGAACGTGATTATCCGGGCCTACAACGATGGAGTGACCTTCCGGTATGAATTTCCGGAGAAGCAGGGCACTTTCGTGATACAAGACGAGCTAACAGCCTATACTGTTCCATCCGCATCAACGCGCTGGATGGAGAAATGGAATCCGGCTAATGAGAGAACTTACACTGAGATGAGCGATACTATCATCGAGCAACAGGAGTGGGGCTATCCGGCCCTGGTCCAATCGGTAGATAGTTCGTTCTGGTACCTGTTACATGAGGCCGATGTAAACCGTTCGTACTGCGGTTCCAAGCTCAGCAATACGAGGGATTCCTCGAAATACAAAATTACGTTTCCCGATGCCAGGGACGGCCGAGGGCAGGGAGAATCCACTCCTACCATCAACCTGCCGTGGAAATCACCCTGGAGAGTTGTTATCCTAGGCAGCCTCGCGAACATTGTGGAATCGACCTTGGTGGACGATGTCTCCAGTCCATCCGTAGTAAAAGATACCGATTGGGTAAAACCCGGAGTGGTATCATGGAATTACTGGTCGCACAATCATGGCACCAAAGACTACCAGGTGGTTCGTGAATTTGCCGATCTTGCCGCAGAAATGGGCTGGCCCTACACCTTACTGGACTGGGAGTGGGATGCCATGGGCAATGGAGGTGACTTGGAGGATGCTGTAAAATATATTCATTCCAAAGGAGTGAAACCGTTGTTATGGTACAATTCGGGAGGGAATCATACCTGGGTTTCGGCTACGCCCAAAGACCGGATGCTGACCCATGAAAGCCGCATGGCAGAATTCGCCAAACTTCAGGAGATGGGGTTTGTCGGAGTGAAGATCGATTTCTTCGAAAGCGAAAAACAGGATATGATTAGTTATTATCTGGATATTCTGGATGACGCGGCGCAGTTTGAAATCATGGTGTATTTTCATGGGTGTCTGGTACCGCGAGGCTGGGAGAGGACGTACCCGCACCTGATGACCTACGAAGGAGTAATGGGGGCTGAATGGTATAACAATGTGCCGTTCTTTACGATGGCAGCACCGCAGCATAACACCATTCTTCCTTTTACCAGAAACGTGGTAGGAGCCATGGATTATACCCCCGTAACCTTTACCAATTCCCAATACCCGCATGTCACCTCCTATGGCCACGAACTGGCATTGAGTGTGTTGTTCGAGTCCGGCTTGCAGCATATGGCTGATCGGCCGGAGGGTTATGATAAATTGCCAGATGCTCCCAAGACATTTCTAAGAAATGTTCCGAGCGCCTGGGATGATACCAAACTTCTGGATGGTTACCCCGGAAAGGATGTTATCATGGCCCGCCGTAAAGGAAATGAATGGTATGTAGGAGGAATCAATGGCGAAATAAAGCAGAAAAGAAAGACGCTGACTTTTGGGTTTTTACCCGATGAACTAAGATATAAACTGACGCTTATCTCGGACGGTGAGCACGATAAAGATTTTGCGACTCAGTATCTGGTCGTAGACAACACCAGTTCAGTAGACGTTACGCTACTTCGCCGTGGTGGTTTTGCTGCTACATTGACTCCCATTCGCTAATATACTGCGCAATTCTTCTCGAAAGCCCATATTGAGCAATCTGCTTATAGTTAAAGTATGTATAGTCTAGCCCGGTTGAATTATCCTATCTCGCAGTAGACTCTCTCAGTACCAATGAGGTGGGAATACACTGAGTTGAAAGTTCTTGCTGGATTTGCCCGCTTTCCAATTGTTGAATCAATAGCTCGGCGGCGCACTTCCCCATTTCAAAAGCGGGTTGTTGCACCGTAGAGAGTTGTGGCGACATATATTCGGAGATAGGCTCATTGGCATAACCCATCAGGAGAACGTCTTTTGGCACCTGCCGCCCCTGTTCTTTAAGCACGGCAAATGCTTCGTGAGCCAGGTAATCGTTATGGGCAAAGACGGCATCCACCGGGTGGGTTTGTAAGATTTCCCTCAACTTCTTTCGTAAGGTTTGCGTGTTGCTACCATCCACAACATATTCTTCTCGATAAGGGATATTTGCTTTTTTCAGCGCTTCCTGATAGCCCACGAATCGGTTAAAGGTGGTGGAAATATGCGTGGGGCCCTGAACATAGACAATTTGTCTACATCCCGAGGATATCAGATACTCGGTAGCTTGAAAAGCTCCGTTAAAATCGTCGGTAATAACATAAGAGGTCTCAATATCCTCACACGTTCGATCGATAAAGATCAAAGGGGACTCCAGAGACAAAATATCCAGGAAATGATCGAAGTTCTGAGTGTTGTTTCCCAAGGCTACTAAAAACCCATCTACGCGCAGATCCAGTAGGGTCTGTACGGATTTTTTTTCTTTTTCATATTCGTTGTCTGAGGTGCAGATGATCAGATGGTAACCTTTGGCTACGGCAAAAGACTCTATGCCGCGCAGGACCTGATTGAAAAAGTGATGGGTAAATTCAGGGATGATGAGTCCGAGATTGAAGGTTTTGCGACTGACTAGCCCCTTTGCCAGGGGGTTAGGGCGATAGCCCCACTGGCGGGCCAGTTCCAGCACCGAGGCCCGGGTCTTATCACTGATTCTGGGTCCGCCGTTCAGCGCCCTGGATACGGTAGAGGGGGTAACATTCAGTTCGCGGGCAATATCGGTAATACTTATTCTTTTCATAGTAAATCCTCGCCATAAAAATACATATTACAAAATAAACAAAAAAAGTGCGGTCAAAATCATTAAGTTATTAACTGCGCAAACGTTTGACTGGATAAAGATCACCCGAATAGCTACCTTTAAATCGGTATAAAACCCGGGTTGGTTCTACTGTAGATAAGCTAAAATCAGGCGGCAAGTCTTGGAAGCCAAAGGGTTGTTACTTTCCTATAGTTAACTCATATTCAACCTAATAATGCTTTATGAATCATTGCTACTATCCAGAAATTTTATCTACCTCCTCAGAATCATGATGTGATCTTGAGTACGAGGTGACTTCTTCTGCTTTCATTGTTTAATCAAGCCAAAATGTACCGGATAAAGTAAAATCCTGAGCGAACCTTCCGCGAGAGGCAATGCATAGCAGGAGCTTCTTTTTACAGACGAACCGGCTATCTGTTCCAGGATAGTAGGATGGGGGTTATGTCATATAGTTTTTCAAAATAACTCGATGCCTATCGGTGAACGGTAGCAGAGATGGAACTTAGATCGTCATGCGAGCAAACAATCGCCATACTATAGAATGCTTAGAAAGGGCAATACGCTACAGTATGAATAAATGATAAGAAGAAACTGATAAAAAAAACCAGCCACGAAGGTGGCTGGCTGAGATGTTAAAGTCTTTTACCTCACCACTGTCGGTCAAAACAAATTGGTGAAGTAAACTTATGTTTTACCTTAACGCTGTAAATTTATGCAAAACAACCTACTCAATCCAGTTAAGGTGCCTTCAAAGTACGCCCTGATCGGGATTATTGCGCAGTGCATCTTATACACCTGGGGCTTCGCCGGAGGCTATGCCGATGATGGTAAGCACCTAAGAACAACGAATGGTCTATCCGAATGGATCGTTCTGGCTGAGAAGCAGGTCTCTCAGGAGAGAACCGTTAGCGGTCGGGTTACCAGTGATGAAAACCCGGAAGGGCTACCTGGCGTGAACGTGCTGATCAAAGGTACTGCTCAGGGAACTATAACCGATGTTGACGGAAACTACAGCATAGAAGTTCCTTCTGATGAGTCAGTGCTGGTATTTAGCTCTATTGGGTTTGTTTCCGAAGAGATAGTGGTAGGCACCCAGTCGGTCATCGATGTGATGATGATTCCGGATATTACTTCGCTCGATGAAGTAGTAGTTGTCGGGTACGGAGAGCAGAAACGAGAAACAATCACCGGCTCGGTAGCGAATATCGACGGGGAAGAGATTACGAAAAGTCCTACTCCCAACGTCTCCAATTCCTTAGCTGGTAGGTTGCCGGGACTGGTCGTAAACCAGCGTTCGGGCGAGCCCGGTCGAGATGATCCTAATATCTTAATCCGAGGTAGTGGAACCTTTGGTGACGATGGGGTAAATAGCCCTTTGGTCGTTATCGATGGGGTACCCCGAAGCAATATGAGCCGACTGAATCCCCAGGACATTGAAAGTATCTCGGTACTGAAGGATGCATCGGCGGCTATTTATGGCGCAAGAGCGGCAAACGGGGTGATTCTGATTACCACCAAGCGAGGCAAGCAAGGAAAGCCGGTCTTTGACCTTTCCTACAACTATGCACTTCAACGCCCTACCAGAGTGCTGGATGTGCTGGATGCGCCAACCTTTGCTCAGACATTTAACGAAGGTGCCTGGTACCGAGCCGGTCGTCCCGATGACTGGACACCCTTCTACTCAAACGATGCCATTCGACAATACGCCGACGGGTCAAATCCTATTTTGTATCCTAATACCAACTGGGTAGATGAGGTGCTCAAAACTTCCACACAAAAGCGACTAAATCTGTCAGCTACCGGCGGTACCGAGAATATCCGGTATTTTCTGTCATTCGGGTCCACCACACAGGACGGAAGTTTCAAGAACGATCCTACCAATTACCAGCAGTACAACATGCGGGTCAAGGTGGATGTGGACCTTACCGACAACCTTACAGTGGGAGCGAACTTATCGGCTATACTGAACGATAAAACTTATGCGTCAGTCGCTACCGCCGACGAGGTCTGGATAAATTTTCATAATCTTTATCTAGCCAATCCCACCCTGGTGTCCCGGTACCCGAATGGGTTGATTGGAGCGGGGCGGTTAGGGGAGAACCCGCTCTTGCTGGATCAACGAGGGTATTTCAACCAAGATG
Organism: Roseihalotalea indica; assembly: GCF_022458895.1. The sequence goes on from NZ_JAINFL010000007.1 coordinate 236,387, forward strand.
ACTCTCCGCTGTTTTCCACCTTTACGGCCTCATACAAGGTTCCATTTGTGGAAGGGCTGAAGCTGGAAGGTAGCTATAACTACGACCTGAATAATCAGCACGAAAAACGGTGGCGGCTGCCCTACTACTTTTACGAATACAATACGCAGACGGAAGAGTATGACCGTAAGCAGGGTACCGGATCTTCCAGTGCGGAACTGTGGGATACGTTCCGGAAATGGACCACCGAGTTATACAATTTTCGAATCAATTACGACCGAACTTTTAATCAGCACCATGTCGGGGTGCTCTTAGGAACGGAGCAGCAGGAGAACAACTATACCTGGGTACAGGCTTACCGCCGAAATTTTGTCAGCTCGGCCATTGACCAGATCAATGTGGGAAGCAACGATCCGGCAGATAAGAACAACGGAGGTTCTGCCACTACCGGAGGATATAATAATTATTTTGGTCGACTGAACTACGATTATGCCGGGAAATACCTGCTCGAGTTTGTGTTCCGCTACGACGGTTCTCAGATCTTTCCTGAGGAAGGGCGATACGGATTCTTTCCCGGGGTCTCAGCCGGATGGCGTATATCGGAAGAGCCCTTCATGAGTAGCCTGGGTTTTGTGAACCAATTGAAGCTACGCGGGTCTTACGGACAAATCGGAAATGATCGGGTCGATCCGTACCAATACCTGCAAGCGTATTCCTTTGGAGATAATTATGTGTTCGGCAGCGGCGATGTGCCCGGCGTGACTCCCAACGTGTTGCCCAATCCTGATATCACCTGGGAGGTGAGTGAAAAGCTGGATTTGGGGATTGAAGGTACGCTTTGGGACCGAGCTTTAGGCTTTGAGTTTATCTTATGGCGGGAAAATCGCTCCAATATCCTGGCCACCAGAAATGTGTCGATCAGCAATGTATTTGGCTTTTCCGGGTTGCCCGATGAGAATATCGGAAAGGTGAAAAACAAGGGATTCGAGCTGGTGCTGACGCATCAGAATTCCGTAGGGCAGCTTAATTACCAGATATCCGCCAATACCGCATTCGCCCGAAATAGAATCGAGTTTATGGACGAGGTGCCACAGGACGAGCCTTACAAAAACCAGACGGGGCATCCGGTAGGAGCTGGCTTGTTTTATCAAGCTGATGGGATATTCAATACCCAGGAAGAACTGGATGCTTACCCCCATCTCCCGAATACGCAGGTCGGTGATATCAAGATTGTGGATTTGAACGATGATGGTGAAATTGATGGAGCTGATCAGTTTCGGTTCGATTACACCTCAACCCCTGAATACGTTTTTGGGCTGACCACGAACTTACAGTACAAAAACTTTGACCTGAATGTGTTATTCCAGGGCCAGACCAATGCCTACAACTACGATGATCGCTTTGGAGCGCTGGGAAACTCAGCTTTTGATAATGCCCTGGTGGCGCGCGCTACCGATCGTTGGACCGTCGACAACCCGGATGGCACCATGCCTCGGGCCGACGGTAATGCTCCCGGCAACAACACCATGTGGTTGTTTGATGCCACCTTCGTTCGGCTTAAGAACGTTGAGCTGGGATACTCTCTACCTCGGGAACTGATTTCAAAGGTGAAGTTAACCGATGCCCGATTCTACGTAAGTGGATTTAATGTGCTCACCTGGGCAAAGGAGATCAAATGGGCTGACCCTGAGGCTAATGGAGGGCTGCTGTACTACCCTCAGATGCGGGTATTTAACGTGGGAGTTAACGTAAAATTTTAAGCTGAAAACATGAAAAAACTAGTAATATTCTTATTTGCCATGACATCCTTTTTCGGATGCGATGATGATGTATTGGATGCACCGCCTCAGGACCGTATCTCAGAAGACGCGGTTTGGAGCGACGAGAACCTGATTGTAGCGTACCATAATGCGTTATACAATGGCATTCTGCACGGGTTTAAAATTCATATGCAATCCAAAGCAACCGATGAGGCGTACTGCGCCATTAACTGGGATATCGGTATTGTCCCCATCGGTACACTCACGCCCGATAATGTAACCAGCGTAGCCGATACTCACTGGACCGGAGGAGGTAATCTCTATTACTGGAATTCGGGTTTCCAGAACATTCGGCAGATCAATATTTTCCTGGAGAAAATGGCCGGAGATGAAATTGAAATTGAGGATAAGGCCCGATTGATAGCGGAGGCCAAATTCTTAAGAGGCTATATCTACTTCTTGTTGGCCGAAAGATTTCATGAGGTGCCGATCGTAACGGAAAGTTATGAGATGGGAGCTGAGGTAACCTTCGCCCGAAATACTTTTGAGGAAGTGGTGGAATTTATCGAACAAAACCTGAGCGAGGCAATGCCCGATTTACCCGAGAAATACTCCTCAACCGATGCCAACTTTGGTCGGGCTACCCAGGATGCTGCTCAGGCACTACGTTCGCGTATGTACTTATATGCCGCATCGCCTCTTTACAACACGTCCAATGATCAGTCCAAGTGGCAAAAAGCGGCCGATGCATCCGAGGCTTTGCTAAATAGTGGCTATGAACTGCATCCCGATTATACAACACTTTTCAATCAGACCAGTGGATCAGACAATAGTGAGTTGATCTTTGTCAGAAATTTTTCGGTTTCTAATGCGCATGCGGCTCCCATGGACAATCTCAATCGGCGGTACGGGGCCTACGGCGGATGGTGGGCAAGTAACGGTCCCTCTCAAAATCTGGTGGACGATTATGACATGATCAACGGAGAGCCAGCATTCCTGGCCGATGGGACGATTAATCCTGCTTCGGGCTATGATCCTCAAAACCCCTATGCCAACCGCGATCCGCGTTTTGACGCCACGATCATCCACGATGAATCGACCTATCGCGGCGACTTTTTTGAAATGTGGGTAGCTAGCGATGCTAATACCTGGGGATTTGACTCCTACAAGCAAAGTGGTGATAACCCGCGCACCAACTACGTACTCAGAAAATTCATGCCCGACGAAAGCGTTCCTCTTAGCTGGCAACAGCCCTATACCAATCCGTGGGTCATCTTCCGGCTGGCAGAAATATACCTGAATTATGCCGAAGCGAAGTTTGAACTGGGAGATGAAGCTACTTGCCGGGAGTACCTCTCCAAAGTGAGAGCCCGGGTAGGAATGCCGCCTATCCCGGCATCAGTAAGCGGAGAAGAACTCCGAAGACGACTATACAATGAACGCAGGATCGAACTGGCTTTTGAGGAGCACCGGTTTTGGGATTTGCGAAGATGGAAAATTGCCATGGAGGTGGAAAACCAACCCATCTATGGTATGGATATCACCAAAGATGTTAATACTGGAGAGAAAACCTATACACCCGTGAAATTGCTGGAAAGACATTTTGAGGAAAAAATGTATTTCCTTCCCATAGAAGCGAATGAAATCCTTCGCAATCAGGAGATGCAACAAAATCCGGGATACTAAAGGCGGCACAGTAGTACCAAGATAAGCAATCACGATGATCGGGTATCACTACCCGGTCATCTCTTGTGCGGTTTGTCCAGCCATTGATATTCTTGCCGGGAAAAAATGTATTTTTAGTCACAACAGTCTAACGCTGTTAATATGGATACTTTCCTTACTTCACTTCTATGTACCTATTGACCAACGGGCAACCGAAAGTAGCGCATGAGGATTGAGCGATTAACGAATGGAAAAGCATTGAAAACGCCAAAATTGGAGCTTTCGCCGGTAATTTTCGGGACCAGTGGTTTGGGGAATATGTTCGAGGTGCTACAGGAGCAAGCCAAATACACGATTGTGAGTGAATGCGTGCGCTTGTCAAAAGGTACTGTGGTCTTTGATTCGGCGGGTAAGTATGGAGCGGGACTGTCGCTGGAAGTGTTGGGTAAGTGCCTGAAGCGGTTAAATGTAGTACCGGAGCGGGCTATTATCAGTAACAAGCTGGGATGGTTACGGACCGAACTGGCATCCGAAGAACCCATTTTTGAGCCTGGCGTCTGGAAAGATCTGAAATACGACGCGGTGCAAAAGATCAGTTATGACGGTATCATGGAGTGCTTCGAACAAGGGAACGAGCTGCTGGATGGATACTCTCCGCAAATGGTCTCGGTACACGACCCAGACGAGTACCTGGAAACTGCCCAGGACCTACTGCAAAAAAAGCAACGGTATGAGAACATCCTGCAAGCTTACCAGGCGCTGGAACAACTAAAACTGCAAGGTAAGGTAAAAGCCATTGGGGTAGGAGCCAAAGACTGGCAGGTGATCCGAAAAATTGCCTGCGATGTACCGCTCGACTGGGTGATGTTTGCTAACAGCGCTACGATCAAAACCCACCCCCAGGAATTGATTGACTTTATCCGCGATCTTGACAGCCGGGGAGTGACGATCATTAATTCCGCCGTATTTCATTCGGGCTTCCTGGTAGGAGGGGATTATTTTGATTATAAGCTGATTAAGGAAGGTTCCCCGGAAAGTGATGGGTTGTTTCACTGGAGAAATCAGTTCTTTTCCATCTGCCGAGCGTTTGATGTAGCTCCTACGGCGGCCTGCGTGCAGTTTGCCCTGCATATACCGGGGGTAAAAAGTGTGGCCCTCAATCCCACCGAGGTCAGGCATGTACAGGAAAATCTTTTATTGCCTAACCAGGTGATACCTCATGCGTTCTGGCAGGCCCTTAAAACCGAAGGATTGATCAGCCGGGAGTATGGTGAAATTAATAAATCAGTGAACGGAAGGTGATGCTTCTTATGAACCTAATTAATAACCTACCGAAAGATCGATGAAGACATTAGTGTGTACGGAACCACGAAAGTTTGAGTATAAAAAAGGACAACGCCCGGAATCAGTGGAAGGCAAGGCCATTATCAAGATAAAACGTATTGGGGTTTGTGGAACCGATCTGCACGCCTTTGAAGGCACTCAGCCGTTTCTGAGTTATCCCCGCATCTTAGGCCATGAACTGGCCGGAGTGTTGGTAGAGGGTGATCATGCCCCGGGCTTTGAAGCGGGTGAGATTGTTTCGTTCATTCCCTACTTTAACTGCGGTACCTGTATCGCCTGCCTAAGCGGCAAGCCCAACTGTTGTGTGCATATGCAGGTCTGCGGGGTGCACGTAGATGGGGGCATGGCGGAGTACCTCTCGGTTCCTTCCGCTTCCTTATTGCACAGTGATGGACTAAGCCTGGATGAAATGGCCCTGGTAGAACCGCTGGCCATCGGAGCCCACGGCGTCCGGCGGGCAGCGATTGAGCCGGGAGAATTCGTACTGGTGGTAGGGGCGGGTCCTATCGGCCTGGGAACCATGGAGTTTGCCCGCATTGCCGGGGGGAAGGTGATTGCCTTGGATATCAATGCCCAACGACTTCAGTTCTGTAAAGACAAACTCAAGGTCGCGCATACAATTAACGCTTTGGATGCCGATGTTGCGGAGCAGTTGAAAGAAATTACCGGGGGAGATATGCCTACCGTCGTGATGGATGCTACCGGAAGCCTGAAGGCAATCAACCAGGCTTTTCAGTATATGGCCCACGGCGCCCGATACGTGCTGATCGGGTTACAACGGGGAGATATCTCATTCAGTCATCCGGAGTTTCATAAGCGGGAGGGTACGCTCATGAGTAGCCGCAACGCTACACGACAAGATTTCGAGCAAGTCATCAGCGCCTTAAAAAGCAAGGAAGTGAAGCCCTCTACCTATATTACCCACCGGGCAGTCTTTGATGAAGTGAGTACTGAATTTGCGCATTGGTTGAACCCGGAGATAGGCGTTATTAAAGCCATGATTGAGCTTTGATCATGTCCGGAATATCAGTTAATCGGAAACGTTTCAATGATAGAACACGATACACCTAACCCATTCAACTTATAGATATTGATGAGACAATTTTTTTCATTACTGTTACTGATTCTTTCAATCTCAAGCTTCGCCCAGGATACGACCACTTTAAAGTTATGGTACGATAACCCCTCGGGCGAGACCTGGGAAAATGCGCTGCCCATCGGCAACGGCCGACTGGGTGCGATGGTGTTTGGGAATGTAGAACAGGAAATCCTTCAGCTAAACGAACACACTGTATGGTCGGGAAGTCCCAACCGCAATGATAACCCGGATGCGCTGGCGGCCCTGCCGGAAATACGCGAACTGATCTTTGCGGGTAAGCAAAAGGAAGCCGAAGAACTGGCCGCTAAAACCATTCAGACCAAAAAGTCCAACGGACAGATGTTTCAGCCAGTGGGCAGCCTCAACCTGTACTTCGACGGGCACGATGAGTATACCGATTACTACCGGGAGCTGGACATTGAGCGGGCCGTTACCAAAACTTCCTATACAGTAGGTGACGTGACCTACACCCGGGAAGTCCTGGCCTCCTTCCCCGACTCGGTCATCGTCATGCGACTGACGGCTAACCAGCCAAGTAGTGTTTCTTTTACGGCTTCTTTTTCCACACCCCAACCGCACGCCTCAGTGGCAACAACCTCGGACAATGAACTGACCATCTTCGGAACCACTCCCGACCACGAAGGGGTAGAGGGTAAGGTTAAATTCAAAGGAATCGCCCGCATCAAACCGGAAGGCGGTACGCTCACTTCTTCCGATACCGCCCTGATCGTAAGCGATGCTGACGCAGCCACGATCTATATTTCCATGGCTACCAACTTCAATAATTACCAGGACATTAGCGGGGATGAAAACGAACGAGCAGCGAACTATATGCAGGAAACTTATTCGAAATCGTATGAAACAATTCAGGAGGCTCATGTGCCAGTTTATCAGCAATACTTCAACCGGGTGTCACTGGACTTAGGGATGACCGAGGCTGCAAAGCTTCCCACCGACGAACGGCTAAGAAATTTTCGTACGTCTGATGATCCTCAACTGGTGACACTTTACTACCAGTACGGACGCTACCTGTTAATTTCCTCTTCTCAGCCGGGTGGTCAACCCGCTAACCTGCAAGGTATCTGGAACACTCATCTGAATCCGCCCTGGGACAGTAAGTACACGATCAACATCAATGCAGAGATGAACTACTGGCCCGCCGAAAAAACAAACCTGGCCGAATTACACGAGCCTTTTCTCCGCATGGTAGAAGAAATGGCGGAGACCGGCCAGGAAACGGCCCGCGTGATGTACGGTGCCCGAGGCTGGATGGCCCACCACAATACCGATATCTGGCGCATTACCGGCCCGGTGGATGCCATTTTCTGGGGTATCTGGAGTGGGGGTGGCGGCTGGACCAGCCAGCACCTATGGGAACATTACCTGTACAGTGGTGATACGTCTTATCTGGCTTCGGTGTACCCGGTGCTGAAAGGCGCGGCCACCTTTTACGTAGATTATCTGGTGGAAAACCCGGATAACGGCTGGCTGGTGGTAAACCCGGGTACCTCGCCGGAAAATGCTCCGGCAGCCCACGGTGGTTCTTCCCTAGATGCCGGAACCACTATGGATAATCAGATCGTTTTTGACGTATTCAGCACCGCCATGCGCGCCGCCGAAATTCTGGGCGAAGATGCTGCTTTTGTGGATACGCTGGAGCAGATGCGGGAGAAATTGCCACCTATGCATATTGGTCAGCATGGGCAGTTGCAGGAATGGCTGGAGGATATTGACAGTCCAGATGATCATCACCGGCATATTTCTCATTTATATGGTCTTTACCCCTCTAACCAAATCTCGCCTTATCGTACCCCTGAGTTATACAGTGCGGCTAAAACAACCCTCATTCACCGGGGCGATGTATCCACCGGTTGGAGCATGGGCTGGAAGGTCAACTGGTGGGCCAAGATGCTGGATGGTAACCACGCTTATAAGCTGATTCAGAACCAGCTCTCTCCGGTAAAGATGGGGCGAGGTGAGGGCGGCGGTTCCTATAACAACCTGTTTGATGCTCATCCGCCCTTTCAGATCGACGGTAACTTTGGGTGTACCTCCGGCATCACCGAAATGCTCATGCAAAGTGCCGATGAGTCGGTGCATCTGCTCCCCGCCCTTCCCGACGTTTGGTCAGCTGGTAGCATCAGCGGGCTGCGGGCCAGGGGTGGGTTTGAAATCGTGAGTATGCACTGGGAAGAGGGGAAATTGGTAGAGGTTACCGTTGAATCCACGCTGGGAGGCAATCTTCGGGTAAGAGCCCCTAATGCACTGGAACTGGAGAATGGGAATTCGTTAACCGTAGCCACGGGTGAAAATGAGAACCCATTTTATCAGGTAGAGGAAACACCCGAGCCTGTCATCTCAGACCAGGCAACAATAACTCCGCTTGCGCTGGAAGAAACGATGCTTTACGATGTTCCGACTCAAGCCGGAAAAACCTATACGCTGGTTGCTTCCGAGTGATCATCAAACAGACAGATAAAGGGAATGGTATAAACTGCTCAATTACACAACCTAAATAACCTTAAAGATGCCGAAACGAGCATTATTGAAGAAAATAGAACGCATATTAGTTACTTGTTGTCATACGCTCTTACTTTCAGTTGTCCTGGCTGGCCTGCTTTCTACCGAAACGAAAGCGCAAAACGATCCGTTGATACCGGTATTAATTGTTGACGGCTTCAGTAATCATGATTGGCAGCAAACCACGGCCGTCACGAAGTGGATACTGGAGGAAAGCGGCCGCTTTCAGGTAGACGTGAGCACTATACCGGCCGACAGTAGCAATTGGACGTCATGGCTGCCGCAGTTTTCCAGCTATGCCGTTGTCATCCAGAATACCAACAATATTCAGAATACTCGCTTGCGTTGGCCTACGCCCGCAGAGCAGGCGCTGGAGCGTTATGTGCAGCAGGGCGGCGGGTTGTATGTGCTTCATTCGGCTAACAACGCTTTCCCTCACTGGAAACAATACGATAAAATGATTGGCCTGGGCTGGCGACCCGACACCGTCGGGGTTGCTTTGGAAATAGTGCCTGGGACGGTAATCTTACAACATCCCCCCGGCGAGGGAAAGGGTACCAGCCACGGGACGCGGTTCAATGCCTTGATTCAAATTCTAAACCGGCACCCAATCAATCAGGGCTACCCGGAAGCCTGGCAGACGATAAACACTGAGGTGTATAGTTTCCCGCGGGGGCCAGCCGAAAATCTGACGGTATTATCGTATGCGTATGACAGCACCGATACGCAAAAGACGTGGCCCGTAGAGTGGGTGGTAGCCTACGGTCAAGGTAAGGTTTATAATTCAAGCCTGGGACATTTGTGGGAAGGAGAAAAATATCCACCGGCTTATCGCTGCGTTGGTTATCAAACTACCGTCATCAGGGCAACGGAGTGGTTGGCTACCAGCAAAGTCACCTACCCCTTACCCGCCGACTTTCCAACCAGAGATTCACCCAGCCTTAGACCGCAGTCCGGTTTTGTGCCGCCAATGAAGGAGTAGCTAGTAACGTAGTTTGAGTAAATAAAAAGAGTTAAACCGTATTCTTTATCTGATGAGTAACTGAACCTATTTACTTTACAATGAGAATTTTATAGACTATTGATTATCAATTATTTATTCTATCATTCAATCCTTCAACAATTCAGTCCTTGTACTTAATAATAACATGCGTAAAGTTTATTGCCTATCTATCGCGAGTGTTTTGATCGGCCTTTTTCAGGTAGTCAACGCTCAGCCCCCGCGGGGCCCTTTTGTGGTTTCGCCGAAGGTGCACGCCGACAAAACCGTTACCTTCAGCTATCTGGCGCCGGATGCCCATGAGGTATTACTTAGCGGGCAGTTTGCCAAAGAGCCTGTGCCTATGGAAAAAGGCGAACAGGGAATCTGGTCGGTCACAGTCGGCCCTATCGAGCCTGATATTTATCCCTACAGCTTTAAAGTGGATGGTATCACGGTAATGGACCCCGCCAACGAGGCTTACTTCCCGAATGAGCGGTTTAAGGCCAGCCTGGTAGATATCCCGGGCGACGAGCCTTTGGTACATGCCTTGCAGGACGTGCCCCACGGCACTATTACGTACGAGTATTATCCTTCGGTCGAAGGAACCACCGGCTCTCTGGTGGTATACACCCCGCCCGGCTACGATGAGGATACTGATAAAGACTATCCGGTGTTCTACCTGATTAGCGGAACGACTGATACCGAAGAAACCTGGTTCAAAGTAGGGAAAGCCAACCTGATTCTGGATAACCTCATTGCCCAGGGAAAAGCACAGCCCATGATCATCGTGATGCCCTACGGAAATATCGCTGCCCGAGTGGCGGAGCAAAAAGACCAACCCAAGCCGGACGATCCCATGCGGGGCGGAAGCGATGCCGAGGCTCGGGCTCAGGCTTTTGAAGATGATTTGGTCGATAACATCATTCCCTACATAGACAATTCCTATCGCACCATCAGCGACCGGGAATCTCGGGCAATCGGCGGCTTCTCTCGCGGAGGAGGTCAAACATTACGCACCGCTTTTGGCAATATGGATACTTTTGCCTGGATTTGCTGCTACAGTGCCTACCTCACCCCGGAAGACATGAATAATAAGTTTGCTTCCATTGCTGGCGATCCCGAAGAGACTAATGAGGAACTGGACCTGCTATGGGTTAGTGTAGGGGATGAAGACTTTTTGTACGATGGTACCATAGAATTTATGGATTACCTTAAAACCCACCAGATCAATTACAAAAGCCTGATCAGCGGTGGAGGACATACCTGGATGAACACCAAAAAGTATCTTGCGGAAACCGCTCAGCTACTCTTTCAATAATCTGAACGATGAAAAAATACCTGATAATCACGACTCTCATGGTGCTGGTAAGCCTGCACCTGATGGCCCAACGACCACCCCGGCTCAGCTCACCGGATGTACACGCTGATCATAGCATTACCTTCCGCTATCATGCTCCGGAGGCCCAACAACTCATGCTGCACGGAGAGTTTCTCACCGAACCTATAGCCATGACCCAGGAAGATTCAGGCATTTGGACGGTCACAGTCCCGCCAGTAGAGCCGGATATTTATCCCTATTTCTTTGAGGAAGATGGCGTGCGGCTGGCCGACCCCAACAATACATACATTTTTGCCAATGAACGCTTTAAACGAAGCATCGTGGAGATTCCGGGCGATGAGCCGCTGATTCATGCTCTTCAGGATGTACCCCACGGAAAGATCCACTACCGTTACTACGAGTCATCCACCCTGGATACCACCCGCCAGCTACTGGTCTACACTCCTCCGGGTTTTGAGATGCAGGGAGACCAACGGTATCCAGTCTTGTACCTGATTCACGGCGGCTCCGATACCGAGGAAACCTGGACCAAAGTAGGCAAGGCCAATCTGATTGCCGACAACCTGATTGCCCAAGGCAAGGCCGAGCCGATGATCATCGTGATGCCCTACGGGAATGTTCGTCCTGATCCCATGCCCGATTTTACGAAGGACGTGATCAACGATATTATTCCTTTTGTGGAGGATAACTACCCGGTTATTAGCGATAGTCAGCACCGGGCCGTAGCCGGGTTTTCCGTTGGCGGAGGTCAGACGTTGAACATCGGTCTGACTAATCCCGATAAATTTGCGTACGTGTGCTCCTACGCTCCCTATACCGCTACCGAGGAATTCAAAGAGAACTTCACCGACTGGTCGCCGGATGCTGAGAAAATGAACGAACAGTTAGCGCTGTTCACCGTCAGTGTGGGAACGGACGATTTTCTGTACGAAAGTGTAAAAGAGAATATTGCTATGTTTGAGGAAAAAAATATTGAGGTAGAGCCGCTAATCGTGTCCGGCGGGCATACCTGGATGAATTGCAAACTATTTCTGGCCAACTCATTACCACAGTTGTTTAAATAGTTTGAAATTCAGCCGTATTAACTTGTTAAATGTAAGATTCATGAAAAAGGTAATTTGGTCATTAGTAGTATTTACTTGGGTTATGTTGAATGGATGCGGGCAGCAATCCGGGACTCCCTCGGAAGAAAAGAAGGAGAGGCTTAAGGATTATTATTCGGGTTACTTTCCGATCGGAGTAGCCGTTTCGCCCCGAGCGTTGAACACGGATGAAGCCGCCCTGATCAAACAGGAGTTCAACAGTATGACCGCTGAAAATGCCATGAAGATGGGCCCGATCCATCCGAAGGAAAACGAATACTTTTGGGGCGATGCCGACTCCATCGTAGCTTTTGCTCAGCGTAATAACATGAAAATGCGCGGGCATACCCTGTGCTGGCACAATCAGACCCCCGACTGGATGTTTGTGGATGTCCAAGGCGATACCGTGTCTAAGGAGGTATTACTCAAGCGCTTAAAAGACCATATCACTACGGTGGTGTCCCGCTACAAAGGAAAGATCTACGCCTGGGATGTGGTGAACGAGGTTATATCTGATAAAGCTGATGAGTTTTACCGTCCTTCGCCCTGGTACCAGATATGCGGGGAAGACTTCATTGCCGAGGCGTTCCGGTACGCCCACGAAGCCGACCCGCAAGCCCTGCTGTTTTATAATGATTACAATGAAATTGATAGCCTGAAACGGTCCAAGATTATTAAGATGGTGAGCGATCTGCAAGCAGCCGGAGTGCCTATTCACGGTATCGGGCTACAGGGGCACTGGGCGGTCAATGAGCCCTCAAGGGATCAACTGGAACAGACACTGACTGACTTTGCCGAAACCGGGCTTACCTTACAGGTGACGGAGCTGGATATCTCGGTGTATCCCAAAGAACATTCCGCGCGGGAAAGCAGACCCGAAGATGAGAACGATGACTTCACGGCAGAAAAAGAACAGCAACAACGGGAGGTGTATGCCATGTGCTTCGAGCTTTTCCGTAAGCATCAACAGCACCTTACTGGAGTGACGTTCTGGAACATCAGCGACCGTCACAGTTGGCTGGACAACTTTCCGGTACGGGGCCGGAAAGACTACCCGCTATTGTTTGATCAAAATCTGGAGCCTAAGGAGGTGTACTGGGAGGTGGTTGATTTCTGAGAAAGGGAGTCAGTCTATCTTAGAGAGTTAGACCTACCGCCAGTCTCTTTGGTAATCGCCGGGCTCATCTTTAAGCAATCTCCTTAAAATTGGAGGGAAATACATGAATAAATTAACCGGAAACTAAACAACCTATGAAGAAGCTACTTATAGCCTTTTCGGTACTGATATTGACAGTAACTTTTACTCCGGCTCAGGAAATTGCCAAGCAGGCACCGGAAGGGTTTGATCAGGCAAGAACCGGCATTGCCACTGGCCAAATAGACAGTATCCGGTACCGATCCGAGACTGTAGGTACCACCCGTACCGCCCTGGTATATACCCCGCCGGGATTCAGCAAAAAGACAAAATACCCAGTGCTCTACCTGTTGCACGGGATAGGCGGCGACGAAAAAGAATGGTTGAACGGTGGTAATCCTCAAGTCATTTTGGATAACCTGTATGCGGACGGGAAAATAGAGCCCATGATCGTGATCATGCCCAATGGCCGGGCCATGAAAGACGACCGGGCCGTCGGCAACGTGTTTGATCCGGAAAAGGTAGCCGCCTTCGCCACCTTCGAGCAAGATCTGCTGAATGACCTGATTCCGTTTGTTGAAAAGAAATATCCGGTGCTTTCTGACCGGGAGCATCGGGCCATTGCCGGTTTATCGATGGGCGGTGGTCAGTCCCTGAATTTCGGGCTGGGAAATTTGGATCAATTCGCTTGGGTGGGTGGTTTTTCATCGGCACCCAATACCCTTCCGCCGCCGGAACTGGTACCGGACCCCGAAGAGGCAGAGGAGAAGCTCAAGCTCCTTTGGATCTCGTGCGGCGTGGATGATGGCTTAATCACCTTCAGTAAGCGTACCCATGAGTACCTCTTTCAACACGATGTACCGCATATCTACTACCTGGAGCCGGGCGGACATGATTTTAAGGTGTGGAAAAACGGACTCTTTATGTTTTCGCAGTTTCTGTTCAAACCGGTGGATAAAACATCATTTACCAAGTATTCCCTGTTAGGCACTCCCGCGACATCAAACGTCCGTAATGCCAGCTACCCTCAGGTGTTGCCCGACCACCGGGTGATCTTTCGCATCAAAGCTCCCGATGCCAAGAAAGTACAGATTGATCTGGGCAAGAAATACGATATGGTACAAGACACGGCGGGTTACTGGACGGTCACGACCGACTCCATCAGCCGGGGATTTCATTACTACTCCTTGCTGATCGACGGGGTAGCGGTGGCTGATCCCGGCAGCGAGACCTACTACGGGATGGGCCGCATGGCCAGCGGCATTGAGATACCCTACAAAGGCGGAGAGTACTATACCCTGAAGGATGTTCCCCACGGCGATATTCGCATCAAAAAATACTATTCTGACGTGCTGAACACCTGGCGGGAAATGTACATCTATACCCCGCCGGGCTACGATAACTCCGATGCAACCTATCCGGTACTGTACCTGCTGCACGGCGGAGGAGAAGACCAGCGGGGATGGGCCACCCAGGGCCGAGCCGACCTGATTTTGGATAACCTGATTGCCGAGCAGAAAGCGAAACCTATGCTCATTGTGATGGTGGATGGGAACATCGGCTTCCGGGGCGGACCCGGAGCATTTAACGGGAATGCCTTACAGGCTTTTGCCAACGAATTGATGAATGCGGTTATTCCTTTTGTTGAGAACAACTACCGGGTGAAGACCGATGCTGCCCACCGTGCCCTGGCAGGTTTATCTATGGGCGGCCTACAAACGTTACATGCCGGAGTACAGAATACGGATATGTTTGCCTATCTGGGGGTTTTCAGTTCGGGCTGGTGGGCGGATAACACCCAGCTTTCCGACCCGGAGTATGCCTTTATGGAAGCCAATATCGATGAGATCAATTCCAATGTGAAGGTATTCTGGATTTCTCAGGGGGGCGAGGAGGATATCGCCTACCAGAATAATCAGATCATGATGAAACGCTTTGATGATATAGGGCTTGAGTACCAGTATAGTGAATACGCTGGCGGGCATACCTGGCCGGTGTGGCGTCACGACCTGTTTGGGTTTGCGCAGTTGATCTTTAAGGAATGAACTCTGAAATGAATAGATTTTTCAGAAATCTCATATGTATGCTGCTTTTAGCTTACATCCTCACTATAAAGTGAAGTAGCTATGTATTTCCATCAAACTTCCAGGTATACAATCCATCTAACATTATCTCAATGTCCAAAAAATAGTTGTAACTAATGACCAACCCCAACCTCATATTTTCTCAAAGCGAAGCCATTATTGCCGTAAAATCATTTTCATTTATGAAGTATTTCATTCTCTCACTATGTTTCGGCTGGCTCTGCAGTGCCTGCCAACCGGAAAATCAGGCAGCACAGGAAACCTTAACGGCTGACACTCCTACCTATCAAAACCCCATCCTGGCCGGGTTTTACCCCGATCCTACCATCTGTAAAGCGGGTGACCGGTTCTACATGACCAACTCAACATTTTCCTACTTTCCCGGACTTCCCATTTTTGAAAGTACCGACCTGGTTAACTGGAAACAGATCGGCCATGCGATGGATCGCCCGGAGCAACTGAACACCGAAGGTCAGGGCGTTTCCCGGGGATTGTTTGCCCCGGCCATCACCTATCACGAGGGCACCTTTTATATCGTTTGTACGCAGGTAGACAAAGGCGGCAACTTCGTGATCACCGCCACCGACCCGGCCGGACCTTGGTCTAACCCCATCTACCTGGGAGAGCTGAACGGGATTGACCCCTCGCTATTTTTTGATGAGGATGGTCGGGTATATATCGTGTATAACAGCGTTCCGCCGAACAATAAATCCCAGTACAGTGGACACCGGACGATCCGCATGTACGAACTGGATAGCGAAACGCTGCAACCTACTGGCAAACAAACCATCCTGGTCAACGGAGGGGTGGATATCAGTCAGGAGCCGGTCTGGATTGAGGCTCCGCATATCTACAAGATTGACGACTATTATTACCTCATGTGTGCCGAAGGTGGCACTGCCTATAACCACTCAGAGGTAATCTTCCGCAGTGAAGAAGTTGGAGGACCTTATGAACCCGGGCCGGTAAACCCCATTCTCACTCAGCGTCATCTGGATCCATCCCGTCCCAACCCGGTCACCACCGCCGGGCACGCCGATATGGCGCAACTGGATAACGGCGACTGGTGGGCGGTGTTTCTGGCCTGCCGTCCTTACGAAGGCAACTACTTTAACATCGGCCGGGAAACCTTCCTCACCCCGGTCGAGTGGCAGGACGGTTGGCCCATCATCAATCCGGACTTTGAAGAGGTGCAGTATGCATATCCTACACCCATGGGTAATGAAGTAGATACCACCCTGTTTCCTTATAATGGCAATTTCACCATCCAGGATGAGTTTGAGAAAGATTCATTGGGCATGAATTTCGTATTCCTGCGTACCCCTAGTGAACAGTGGTATGAGCTATCAAATGGAGCCCTCACGATGCAATTGCGGCCTGAGACTGCATCCGGCTTATCCAATCCGAGCTTTGTAGGTCATCGGCAGCAACACCATACGGGTAGTGTCTCAACTTCCCTGGACTTTAAGCCCGAGAATGAAAACGAGAAGGCCGGTTTGCTGGCGTTTCAGAGCGAAGCGCATCACTATCTGCTGGCCAAGTCGGTGAAAGACGGGCATGCGGTGGTACAGCTGCTTCAATCGACGGAAGAAGAACTCACCGAACTGGTCAATCAGCCGGTCTCAGGAGAAAATATTCAGCTTAAGATAGATTTTGATGGAGCTAATTACCGGTTTCTGTATGCCGAAACTGATGGAGAGTGGCAGGTGCTTCGGGAGAATGTGGATGGCAAATTTCTGAGTACTGAGGACGCGGGCGGTTTTGTCGGAACGCTTCTGGCAATGTATGCCACCTCGTCGGGCGAGGACTCGGAAAATACTGCTTCATTTGAATGGTTCCGCTACGAAGGTAATGATTCAGTACTCAGCAGTAGGTAAATGATGAGTATGTATAGTTACTAGGCTTTTCTGGTTCTGCTCACTTTCATCTCACCCCCTGCGTTTGCTCAAAATAACTAAGCCAAAAATTCGGTGATCCACGCTAAAGTAGCTGATATGTCGGTGGTACGAGTGGGAGATACATACTATATGAGAAATACCAACATACATATGAGGCCGAGAGTGTCGATTATAAAATCTATGGATCTGATCAACTACACTTACGATGTACTGGATATGTAGATGCCCTTGAACTGGAGAAGGGGCCAGAGCAGACCGTCGGATTCTTAGGCGAGTTGTATCCGCTATCATAACGAGACCTTTTATGTATCCACGTTCGCACAAACCACCGGAAAGACTTATATATACTTTACCCAGTACATAGAAAACGGCCCATAGTATGTATCTTTCTTCGATCCATCCTACCATGATAACACGATATTTTTTGATGATGATGTTCGGGTGTATATGATCTGAGGAGCGGTAAGCTCATGATGGTAGATCTGAAAGAATATCTTTCCGGAGTAAAAGAGAGTTATCCGGCGGTCGCTGATCAAGAATGCAAGTGCCTCGGCCGACCCATTACCAGCAATCTCATTCTGCCTTGGTATTACACGGATGAGTTGGAGTAGTACAGAGAGGAGAATGGGCAGCCACAAGGATTGTACGGATTGTACAAACCGGTATAGTGAAGCGGCCGGGTAGCATCCATCGTTTGAAAAAATGTGGTGGCATGTAAAAAAACTCTCTCAATACGCTTATTCAATTGCTTGTAATATCTGGCATAGGGCAGGTACGAAACGGGGGGCAGTATAGTATAGACCATCAGCACCCATTGCTCTTTGTGCCCAATCTTAAGCCGGCCCCATAATTGTACGTTGGTAACCTCATCAAAAAAAGCATCACTGATCTCCTGAGAAACATACAGCGTCGGGTGAATAGATTGGAGAACGTGATGAACTGCACGCCGGAAACTTGGGATCAAGACGCTGCCACCAATGATCGAAGTAACCCCTCCGGCCGTTATCAGTTTCAGAAATGTACGTCGTTCCATACCAAATTTTTTCATATGATATTTGTTAAAACACCTGATCGGCAGCCCTCAGCGAAAGTGCAGATAGGGTAAGCGTTGGGTTGGCCGGAGTAATTGTGGGATAAACCCCACTGCCTAGCACAAACAAGTTGCGATACTGATGATGGATCAGGTGTTGATCTACTACCCCTTCGCTGGCTAGCGTGCTCATGGGGGTAGTGGCACAAATATGAAATTCCGTAGGCTCAACAGCATTGCTCACCATTACCTGCTCGATAGGCAGCATACCGAAGAAGTGATGAATATCACTATCTAACCGATCGATAGCTCGCTGCACGTAATCCGAGTATCCTTCAAAATACACCAGAGGCTTGGTCAAGTCATCCGAAAGGGCTACATAATTCTGCTCCTGGGGTATGTCCTCATACACAAAACGTAACTTCATAAGATTTCGCCACTTACCCCATTCATTTCGGAAAAAGCTTCCGTTATAACTTTCTATCAGACATCCCGCCCGGTCTTGGCGATGGTCGCCATCGTACATAAAGTAGCCATTAGCCGATATGGATGAGCTACCTCCTACGTTGGGAAGATCGTCCAGGTAAAGAGTCGCTTCAATACCTACCTGCTCACATAGCCCCTTACCGGTTCGAGGGTTAGAGTCACCCGAATTAAGCAAAATATGGGCATTGAACAGCGGATTAGCCCCCATAGCCACTACCTCTCCCTGCACGGTTTGTTCTTTTTGCTGATGGTAATAGTGCACTGAACGAACCCGATCCTGGTATAACCCTAGTTGGTAGACCTGGGCCCCCATCCGCAGTTCCACCCGAGGGTCATCATACAAATGTTTCAGGGAGTTCTCTATTGTAAACTTCGCATCCACCGGGCAGAGGTGACATACCGTGGTGGTACAGCAAACTCCGCGCTGTCCCGTGGCTGCACTGGCCCGGGCCGTAGGCTGAGAGAAATACAGGGGGCCGTATTCCTTGGCCAGTATCCGATCTACGGTACTCAGTTGGTGAGATGGAAGGGGATAGTCGCTTTTGCGGGGATAAGCCGTTTCTGAAGGGCCGGAAATTGCCATGATAGCTTCCGTTTCGTCGTAGTAGGGGGCAATATCTTCGTAAGTGATCGGCCAGTCCACTCCAACCCCATACTGGCTTTTCATCCGAAAATCATTGGGCATAAACCGGGGAGTATTGCCATTCCAGCAGTTCGATCCTCCACCGAAATTAGCTTCAAACCACCATACTTTGTCAGGAGTAGTATTAATGATAGAATCCGGAGGATCATTGAAAGGTAGTTTGGTGAAATATTCATCACGAACCTTTTGCAACCGAGCCTGTTGCGGAATGAATTTGCCCCGTTCCAATACCAGTACCTTTACCGTGGAAGGAGATTTCTCCAAATATTTTTTTAGAAAAAAAGTTGAGGCAAAACCAGTGCCTATTAGAATCAGATCGTAACTCATTGTACTAAAAAAATAGTGCTAGATCACTAGAACCAAACAGAGCCCTATCATTCGTTTAATGAATGATGGATACTAAATAGAAAGTTTAAAGAATAAGTTTCATCAAGCAATCAATATACTCTAATTTGAGAAGTTGTACGCAGTAACAATGGTCAATGACCTCACTTCGTGGGTGCCATCAGATTAGAAAATATGACTATTAAGCTTTCTAAAAATTACTAAATTTAAATGATTATTTTCGGTGTCTTACTATGATTTCAGCCGACCATTTAT
This sequence comes from Roseihalotalea indica, assembly GCF_022458895.1. Next base: position 256,033 of record NZ_JAINFL010000007.1, read on the forward strand.
CTACGTCCCTTCCGGGGTTTAAGCATGGGTTTACGCAAGCCTTATTTAATCTAGCTTACGAAGGCATCATCCTGATCAGTGGGTCAGGTGAGATTCTTTGCGCTAACCTTATAGCCCTTCAGTTATTTGGCTATCCTTCCGAAGCATTGCTTCCTAAAGTTCTTACTCATCTGCTAGTGGATGAGTGGGGTTGGAAAAATTCCTTAGTCCTTAATTTCTTACAAAAAAGCCAGGGAGTATCATTACCAATAACCGGAAAAACATCTGGTGGTTCAATTATCAAACTGCAAGTAAAAACCCAACGGCTTACTGAGCCTCAAGACCTTTATGTTCTTTTGATAACCCATGATGTAAATGATGAGGAAGAACTGAAGCAGTTGGGCGAACTGATGGAAGAAGCTGAAATTTTGGCTCAATTAGGCACCTATGATTTGGATTTGCTGACTCAAAAAATGAGGTCTTTAGCCGGTATTGATCGAATCTATGGATTTTCTCTAGCCGATTCTCCCGAAAACTGGAAACGTTACTTCTCCCTGTTTCATCCCGCTGACCGGGCTAAGGCAACCCAGCAGTTGCGAACGATTCAGGAAAAAAAGGTAATTGATTGGGAATGCCGGATCAAACAGACGGGTAGTACCCAAAAGATACTTCGTAGCTATTCAAAAGTAAAAACTGACGATGAGCAGAACCCGACTCACGTTGTTGGAGTGGTACAGGATATTACTGAACTGCGAAAAGCAGAGTCTTGCGCCTTAAAAGCACTGTGGAAAGGGCAGGAAGCGGAACGCAAACGGATTGCGTTGGAGATTCATGATGGCTATGGTCCTGCGTTGGTAAGTGTTAAGCTTTTTTTAGAAACTATACAGAGCCAATTGCCACTCCCCCTCCAAACCTCTCTGGAGGAACGAGTGCAACTTTTGAATGATATGCACCGCAATCTGCGTAAGTTATCTCATCAGCTTCTACCAAAATCATTGCTTGACTTTGGTTTGGTAGTATGGATTCACCGAGAAACCAATTCTTTCATGAGCAGTTTCCGGGCATGATAGAACCGGCTGAAAAACCTAAGGACTCTTCGGATTAAAGTTTTTTCAAGAAGCGAGCCGCCACAGGCGGCTTTTTCTTTATAGCTCTAAAATTGCATGGGGGTTCCCAGCAAGTATACAAATAATAAGCTCATAACAACTTACCATCCTATACTTGCATGATACCTGTTTGTATATATTATTCATTCTCAATACTAATTGTTTATCATCATTTTTCGTATATGAGTCCAACTTTGACAGAGCAACAAATAAGTTAAATAGCATGATGAGCTGCTATTCTGTCCGCTTCGTTATAAAAATCTTCTCCGAAATTCACTGGGTGATACGCCTGTCTTTTTTTTAAATAATCTGCTGAAGTAATGGATAGAATCAAACCCCAACTCATAAGCCATTTCCTTCACGCTTTTATCGGTAGAGGCAATGAGCTCTTTAGCCCTCACAATTTTAAGGTCAAGAAAATATTGATACGGGGCTATTCCAGTATACTGTTTAAATAATTTCCGAAAGGAGGAGTAACTAAAGTTTTTACTTTTGGCAAACGCTTGTAAGTCAGCGGTCTTATCTACATTTTCCCACATATAGGCTCTGGCAGTAGTAATCAGGTCCTCTATATCCTTTCCTTCAATCCCGCTCTGCTTCTGAATAGAAAGTAGTAATCCTACTAATTTTAGTATCATCCCTGAGGCTACTTGCTGATATGCCGGCTTTTGAATTTGTGTTAAGTCAAAGATTTTCTGATATACATCAATGATTTCTACCCGGTTTCCGCAGCTAAGAACCGGCGAGGGAATGTCTCGGAATGCTAAGTTTAAAAAATGGGGTGCCAGGTTCCCCTTGAAGCCTATATAGTTTTCAACCCAACCAGTTTTCTTATCTGGACGATATCGGTGTTTCACACCAGGGTGGATAATCATGACCATACCGGGCTTAATTTTGAAAAGACCCTGTGAGGTCTCTAAATATCCAAAGCCTTCGGTAATATAATTTAGTTGATACTCATCCAGCGCCCTGCCATTGTTCCAATCAAAATAATAACCAGTAGGGTGCGCCTTAGAAGGGTATTCTGCTCCTGGCAATGAATGATACCTTCCTGATACAGTGAGGTAAAGTCCCCACTGCTTATCCGATTCGCTGGATGTTAGATACTTAAAAAAATTCTTCAAATCTGAACAGGGACAAAATGTGCAAATGAAATATCAATAACTACAACTAATTCCTTTTTAATCAGGCTATCTTCATTCTTCAATTTTAGCAAATGTTTTAAAATGAATAAATGAATGAAGCCAATTCTTTCTAAATACGCAACGATGAAACCTACTGAGTTTAATCATGTCAATGATCTGTGGGATCAAGCTGTCGCGGATCAGCACGGTGATGATCAGGTTAAGCTGTTTCTATATCGGTCAAATGTGTTAGGGCAGGACCTTAGAATCACTAACTATGGAGGAGGTAATACCTCTTGCAAGACGTTAGAAAAAGATCCCCTTACAGGTGAGGAGGTAGAGGTGATGTGGATAAAGGGATCAGGAGGTGATATTGGCACACTAACCCGGGATGGTATTGCCGGTTTGTATGTTGAGAAACTGAGAAGCCTCAAGAATGTGTACCGAGGCATTGAGCATGAAGATGAAATTGTTCCCTTATATTACCACTGCCTGTATGATCTGGATAGCAGAGCCCCTTCGATAGATACCCCGCTGCATGGATTGCTACCCTTTAACCATATTGACCACCTGCATCCCGACGCACTTATTGCGGTAGCCGCCGCCAAAGACAGTGAAGCTGTCACCCGAGAAATTTGGGGAGATAGTATGGGATGGGTACCGTGGCAGAGGCCCGGTTTTGACCTTGCCCTTCAACTAGAGAAGTGCCTGAATGATCATCCGGGAATCCGAGGTATTGTGCTGGGAAGCCACGGTTTATTTACCTGGGGTGATACCAGCCATGAATGCTATATAAATAGCCTGGAAGTTATCGAGGCTGCCTCCCGGTACATCAGTGAGCGAGAAGGGGTTGATCGTCCGGTTTTTGGTGGGGCCAGACTAGAAAGTGCGGAAGAAAAAAAGCGTAAAGAACAGGCTGCTTTGTTAGCGCCCGTGCTCCGAGGGCTGTGCTCCAGCCAAAATAAAATGATAGGACACTTTACGGACGATGAGCGGGTGTTACAATTTGTTAATAGTCATGACTTACCAACATTGGCTCCCCTGGGAACTTCCTGCCCGGATCACTTTCTAAGAACCAAAATCCAGCCCTTAGTACTAGACCTTGCTCCGGGTGAAGATCTGAGCGACCCTGAGTCAGTAAAGAATAAAATTACCCCAGCTTTTGAGCAGTATCGTGAGGAATACGAAGCCTACTATAACGCGCATAAGCGGGGTAATAGTCCTGCCATGCGTGACCCCAATCCGGTGGTTATCCTGTATCCGGGAGTAGGAATGTTCACGTTTGCCAAGAATAAACAGACGGCTCGGGTGGCATCCGAGTTTTATATCAATGCTATTAATGTTATGCGAGGTGCGGAGGCTATTTCAAGCTATACGGCTCTTCCTCGCCAGGAAGCCTTTGATATTGAATACTGGTTGTTAGAAGAAGATAAACTGAAGCGAATGCCCCCGGAAAAACCTTTGTCACGTCGTATTGCTATTATCACCGGGGCTGGTGGGGGTATCGGTAAAGCCATTGCCGATAAGCTGGCCGCTGAAGGCGCTAATGTGTTCCTTACTGATATAGAAGAAAGCCGGTTGAAAGAAGCCTGTGCTACTTACAAAAGCGATGTTGCTGGCTATGGGGTTTGTGATGTGACAGATCGAGATTCGGTCGATAAGACGTTTAAGGCAGTTTGTCTGGAGTTTGGCGGAGTGGATATGGTGATACATTCCGCAGGTCTGGCGATCTCTAAACCTTTGGGTGAAACCACGGAGAAGGATTGGGACATATTACAGGATGTACTGGTAAAAGGGCAGTTTACTATGGCCCAAAAAGGTGCGGCAATTATGCGAACCCAGAGATTGGGAGGGGATATCATCAATATTGCCAGTAAGAACGGGCTGGTTTCAGGCAAAAATAACGTAGGTTACGGAACAGCTAAAGCGGCCCAGCAGCATATGACAAGGCTTTTAGCGGCTGAATTAGGCCCCGAAAAAATTAGAGTGAACACGGTAAATCCCGATGGGGTAATTATTGGCAGCAAAATTTGGGAAGGCTCCTGGGCAGAAGGCAGAGCTAAAGCGTACGGCATTACGGTGGATGAATTACCTGCCTATTATGCCAAAAGAAACTTAATGAACGAGATCATACGACCCGAGGATATTGCTAACGCAGTCTTCGCATTGACTGCGGTGCTCGATAAAAGCACGGGAAGTACAATCAATGTGGATGGCGGCATGGCCGAAGCGTTTGTCAGATAATTAAACAGGTATGAGAATTACAAGCGAAGAAATAGAAAACTTCAATCAGAAGATTCATTCCGAACATCAGGAAGCCTATGCTTTTCTGAGTCTGCAACTGGATAAAAAAGGACGCGATGCTTCTTCCGTCGTTGAGAAGTTACAGGCATTTCAGGTGGCGATTCCAAGCTGGGCATTAGGCTCGGGAGGTACGCGCTTCGGAAGGTTCTCCGGCGGAGGTGAACCAGGCAGCCTGGAAGAAAAGATAGAGGATGTCGGGCTGATCCATGCACTAACCCAAGCCGCAGGGGCTATTTCGTTACATATTCCCTGGGATATTCCTACGGATCCTGAAGGTATCAAGGAAAGAGCGAGTTCATTAGGAATCAAGTTTGATGCCGTTAACTCCAATACCTTTCAGGATCAGCCGGATAATGCAAACAGCTACCGATTCGGTTCCTTAAGCAGTAATCTGTCAGCAAGTAGGCAACAGGCTATAGAGCACAATATCGAGGTGATCCGCTATGGTGAAATGCTGGGTAGTAAAGCGCTTACTATATGGCTGGCGGATGGGGCAAATTTTCCCGGACAGAGAAATTTCCGTCAGGCGTTGGAGCTCACCCAGGATTCTTTTCGGCAAATTTATGCTCACCTTCCCCATGACTGGACCATGCTGGTGGAATATAAACCCTATGAACCCAACTTCTACGCTACGGTCATCCAGGATTGGGGAACCTCACTGATGTTGGCTGAAGGGTGTGGAGAGCGGGCGCATACCCTGGTTGACCTGGGGCACCATTTACCAAATACAAATATTGAGCAAATTGTAGCTACCCTGTTAATGCGGGGGCGGCTCGGCGGGTTTCATTTCAATGACAGTAAGTACGGTGACGACGATCTGACCTGTGGTAGCATTAAACCCTATCAGTTGTTTCTTATTTTCAACGAACTGGTGTACGGAATGCAAAGGAACGATACCGGAAACCCACCACTAGCCTGGATGATAGATGCCAGTCATAATATCAAAGATCCTCTGGAGGATCTGATACAGTCGCTGGAAGCAATTTTGATAGCCTACGCTCAGGCATTGCTGGTAGACCAGGAAGCCCTGAAGGATGCTCAACAGGCGAATGATGTGACCTGGTGTCAGGAGATCTTACAGCGAGCCTACCGAACGGATGTAAGACCACTTATTGCCCAGGCACGGCTGAATTCCGGCGGGGCGATTGATCCGATCGGTTTATATCGCCAACTGGATGTCAGAAACCAGCTTATCAAATCCAGAGGAAGAAAAGTGATGGCAACAGGGCTCTGATCGATGAAGGTAAAGGCAATTTTCGATATAGGGAAAACGAATAAGAAATTCTTCCTTTTTGATCAGGAGTTCAATGAGGTCTATAAAGAATACGTGACCTTCAATGAAATAGAAGATGATGATGGGTACCCCTGTGACGATCTTGCGGCCATCGTCAGCTGGATTAAAAGTACTCTGGGCAAATTCATGCATTCGGCCAAATATGAGTTAGAAGCGATCAATTTTTCTACGTACGGAGCAAGCCTGGTTCATGTAGATGAAGAGGGAACTTTGCTAACCCCTTTTTACAATTATCTCAAGCCTTATCCAAACGAAGTTTTGGAAGCTTTCTATCAACAATACGGGGACCCCTGGTTTATGGCTCAGGCAACCTCTTCTCCTCAATTAGGCATGCTAAACTCAGGTTTACAGTTGTATTGGCTTAAGCAGGTAAAGCCTGAAGTATTCCGTCGTATCCGGTATTCCCTGCATTTTCCTCAGTATCTTAGCTACGTCTTAACAGGAAGAGCATATAGCGAATACACCAGTATAGGTTGCCACACCATGCTTTGGGATTTTACTAAAAGTGATTATCACTCTTGGGTCTACGCCGAAGGTGTAGATCGGGTTCTGGCCCCGCTGGAGGTTTCCGACAACTATGTCGACTACCCTGGTACTGGTATTACAGTAGGAGTGGGCCTACATGATAGCTCTGCTGCATTGCTACCGTATTTACGAGTAAATAATGATCCCTTTTTGTTGCTCTCCACCGGTACCTGGAGTATTGTAATAAATCCGTTTAATTATCAACCCCTTTCCCGTGACCATCTTCAGCAGGATTGCTTAAATTTTTTAAGGACTGATGGTAAACCAGTGCGGGCTGCCCGGCTATTTCTGGGCAACGAGTATACTAGACAGGTAGAAAAGCTTATCAGTCACTTCGGCCTTTCTTCCAGTGTTCATAAAAATGTTGCTTTTAATGAGGAGTTGTATCATTCCCTGATTGACCATTACACCAGAAAGTTTCATTTTGAGTCCATTCGTAGAGAAGGGGAGAATCCTTCGGAAACTCGTTTGGATAACTTTAGTAATTTTGAAGAAGCATACCACCAACTGATGATAGAACTGGTTGAACTGCAAGTAAATTCTATCAAACTGGCCGTTGGGGATACAGTGGTTAGAAAGCTTTATATAGATGGTGGATTTGCTGATAACAAAATTTTTATAGAGCTTCTTGCCCGGGAATTGAAGGGGGTTGATCTTTTGACTACCCATACACCACTGGGCTCGGCCTTGGGAGCCGTATTGATGATCTCGAAACTGGTGTCTGATCAACATCATCTTAAGAAGCATTTTAAAGATACCAAAACTTTAAATAGTTTATAATGAAAGAGTATATCAACTCAAAGTATCCTGATATTGAATTTCTCAGACAAAGAGCAAAAAAGAGAATTCCGCGATTTGCATTCGAGTACCTGGATGGCGGATGTAATTCGGAAGTAAACCTGCACAGAAATACGGCAGAGATCAGGGATATCCAGTTCAAGCCTTATTATCTAAGAACGTACAGTAAGCCTAGTATGCAAACCGAACTGTTTGGAAAGGTCTATGACATGCCGTTCGGAATTGCCCCGATAGGATTACAAGGGTTAATGTGGCCGAAGGCATCGGAGATTCTGGCAAAAGCAGCTTTCGATTATAATATCCCCTATATTCTAAGCACAGTCGGGACGGCCAGCCTTGAAACCATTGCCGAGATTACCGAAGGAAGCGCCTGGTTTCAATTATACCATCCAGTTGAAGATACTCTTCGCAACAACCTGATGAGCCGAGCAGATGAGGCTGGCTATCCGGTATTGGTCGTACTTTCGGATGTGCCCACCTTCGGGTATCGGTCCAAAGAAATAATAAATGGTCTCTCGATTCCTCCCCGTATGACCTTAAAAAATATGCTAGAGATCGTTACTCACCCCTCGTGGGCATTGAATACTCTGATTGCCGGACAGCCTGAATTCAAAACGCTAAAACCCTACATTCCGAAAGGGATGAGCTTGCGACACCTCGGCCTGTTCATGAATAAGACGTTTGACGGCAGACTCAGTGAAGATAAGCTGAAGCAGATTCGTGATAGGTGGAAAGGAAAACTGGTACTAAAAGGTGTGGCTAGTGAAGAGGATGTGGAAAAATGCATAAAACTAGGATTGGACGGAGTGATTGTCTCCAATCATGGCGGGCGGCAATTGGATAATGGACAGTCCGCCGTCCGGGCTATGATGCCAATTTCTCAGAAATATAAGGGGCAAATTAAAATTATGATGGACAGCGGAATACGATCAGGTCCGGATATAGCGGCGTGCCTGGCCGCTGGTGCCGAGTTTACCTTTCTCGGCCGGTCCTTTATGTATGGTGTGGCTGCTTTAGGAAAGCACGGCGGAAACCATACCATATCCATTCTAAAAAAACAGCTTCAACAGGTATTAGAGCAAGTCTGTAGCCCTTCCATAAAAGATTTGCCGAAATATTTGGTTTAAACCTAGTGAAAATTCTACCATGACTAAGAACAATACACAACCTAAAAATGAATTTGAGAGACAGCCGGTACCGGAAACCCAGCTAAAAAGCTGGAAAAGTTTTCTGGGCATGTATGCCGGTGAGCATGCGGCCGGAACGGAGTTTGTCATCGGGCCGCTATTTTTAACCGCCGGGGTCAGCGCTTTCGACCTGATAATAGGTCTTTTGATTGGCAATTTGCTGGCAGTTTTATCCTGGCGATACCTCACGGCTGAGATTGCGGTGCGGTACCGTCTCACTCTTTACTACCATCTTGAACAGATCTGTGGTAAAAACCTGGTGACGGTTTATAATATAGCTAATGGCATCTTGTTTTGCTTTCTGGCCGGAGCCATGATTACAGTTTCGGCCACTGCGGTAGGGATACCTTTCAATATGGAAATGCCCAGGCTTACTGATACCATGCCCAACGGTATTACTTGGGTGGTGATTGTACTTCTGTTGGGAGTGGTGATTTCCTTCATAGCCGCCAGAGGGTACGATACAGTTTCAAAAGCCGCCAACTGGATGTCACCGCTGATCGTGCTCGCTTTTTTAATAGCGGGTATCGTGGCTCTGGGGCAGTTGAATGTACATTCTATTTCTGATTTTTGGGCTATTTGGGGAGAAGGCTCTGAGCCATTTCCCGGCCAGATTAAATACACTTTTTGGCATGTAGTATTCTGGTCTTGGTTTGCCAACGCAGCAATGCATATTGGCATGTCCGATCTTTCGGTATTACGCTATGCTAAATCCGCTTCCTATGGCTGGACGACCGCCGCTGGTATGTACGTCGGTCATTATATGGCCTGGATTGCAGCAGCATTGCTGTATGCGGTTTACTTAGAGTCGCCCGAAGCTCAAGCGTTAATGACAAGCGGAGCCGCACCTCCGGTGGCACCTGGTCCTTTAGCCTATAATGCTATTGGCTTTTTTGGCATCATCGCGGTGGTATTGGCGGGCTGGACTACCGCCAACCCAACCATCTATCGGGCTGGTTTAGCATTTCAATCTGTTTTGCCCAAAACCTCAACCTTCTGGGTGACGATCATGGCCGGAGGGCTGGCGACAGTGGCTGGGCTATTTCCCGCATTTGCCATGAAGTTATTAGATTTTGTTGCCTTATACGGTTTTGTGCTTGCGCCAATGGGAGCAATCGTGGTATTTGATTACTTCTTTGGAAAACGGCTAGGTATTGGTTGGAATGGTGATCGTGTTAAGTTTAATAAAGCTGTTTTTGCCGCGTGGGTACTGACCGCCGTAGGCTTTTATTTTCTTTCTATCTCGCTAGACATTTTCTTATCTTTTGTAACCTTGCCTGCCTGGCTCATGTGTGGCGTCTTGTACTTAATCTTTAGTAAAAAACAGGCTTATTCCGAGATACATTCACCAAGTATAAAGTAATGAACAGTATAAGTGTTTTTACGTGGATAATGAGGTCTTGCTTAATGAAATCGCAAAATAGAATAATCTTGTTGTATTCACTTTGTTAAAGTATTATCTTATGGCTGTTATTTTGTTATTATAGCATTATAAGGTTGTTTGCTGATCATGAGACTCACTACCCAACAGGAGCAGGAGGCTGTACGAAAACTAAGAGGAGGTGATACCGTTGCTTTCACTCATCTCTTTTATGCTTATGAAAATCGCCTTTTCGGTTATGCGGTTAGTCTACTCCCTGAAAGAGATGATGCAGCAGAGATCGTGCAAGAAGTTTTTTACCAGGTTTGGAAGAATCGGTCGAGGTTGGATGAAACCAAAAGTTTCAAATCATTTTTATTCACAATCACCAAACGCCTGATTTATAAAGTTATTCGCTGGTGCGCTCAAGATCAAGCATACCAGCAGCAACGGATGGAAGAATCCGCTTCCAGCAGTCTTAGCTCAATAGATCTGTACGAATATCAGGAGTTGGAATCCACCATTCATAAGGTTATCAATACCATGTCTAACAAGAGACGACAGGTCTTTATCATGAGCCGGTTTCAGGGAATGAACAATCAGGAAATTGCCTATCAACTTAACATTTCATTAAGCACCGTAGAAAACCACATTAACAAAGCACTTAGAGTACTACGGGAGGAATTAACCCACTACGATAGCCAGTTACTGCTTTTCGCTTTGTTTTTTCTCGCCTAAAGGATAAACGAACATTACCGCTTACTACTCATCCAGAGTGTATCCGGGTTAAGTCTGTTTTGGGGTGAAGTTACTCGCTTCTTATCCTGTCTGATAATGGGCTAAAGCACCAAAAAAATCCTTTAAAAACCAGTGAGTTTTTAAAGCGTATTACCCTTGCCAAATAGTAATTCAGCGAAACTGAATGGATTATTTTGTGTTAAGAAGCTATTTCATAGTAGAGGTTATTCCGATCATTATGGAAGTAGCCATTTTCTTTTGAAAGTCTTATCTGACTGGGCAGGTCTGACCGGGTAGGTAAGTGTATTAACGGAGGCAGTCAGCAGGAGGCCGGTCTTCCATACAGCCTCCTGCTGACTGCCAACTGCTTCCTGGGACGTCATTGAAAGAAATAGAATAATGTCTAGTACTCAGTAAAGAATTTTAAATTTTTTTCAGTTTGGAGTAGGTGCAAAAGCCAGGTTGTGGCAATTACTAATAAATCAGTAGCAACCTCACTCATGGACATACACTTGCTCAATAAATTTTATCAGGGAAAATGTTCCGCCGAAGAAAAAGCTTTGGTCATCCGCTGGCTTGAGGAAGAAGAGCAGGACGAAGATTTCATGCAGCAGTTGGCTGATCATTGGGAAGAGTATGAAGAATTGCCCAATGACCATGATGCGCCGGCTATACTAAAGAATATCCAGGCCAGAATTCAGGCCGAAGAACAAAATCCCCGCTTATTTTCCGAACCGACTCAAACTCCCATTAGCATCCGTCCTGGTTATTCTAACTGGCTCAGAGCGGCTGCCATCCTGATTGTAGGACTGGGGATTGGTTGGGCAAGCTATCAGTTTTTGGCAGAAAGCATGCCCCGGCCTTCACCGCAAACTATGATTCGGAAGGACGTAGAGAGCGGTCAAAAATTAACCGTGAACCTGAGCGATGGTACCCAGGTGATTCTGAATGCCGAAAGTACACTTACTTATCCCGAAAAGTTTTCAACGGATAAACGAGAGGTAGTTCTGGTAGGAGAGGCATTTTTTGATGTAGCCCGCGATAGTAGCCGCCCCTTCACGATTAAGGCTCAGGATATCAGCGTTACCGTGTTAGGGACATCGTTTAATGTTAACGCCTACGAAGGAGATTCAACCCTTAGCGTAGCCGTTGCTACCGGGCAAGTGAAAGTAGATAAACCTGCCCATCAGACGTATTTTTTAGAACCGGGTAAGGAGTTGAAGTATCAACCCAAACTGGATCGTTTCGAGATGACCGACTATGATAAAATGGAACGACTGGCCTGGAAAGAGGGTATCCTCTACTTCAAAGATGCCTCGCTACCGGAAGTAGCAAAGACGCTGGAACGCTGGTACGGAGTGGATATCGTCATCGACGGAGATTATGGGGATGATTGGCTATACAGTGGGGTTTTTGAACGGCAAAGCCTCGAGAATGTGCTGGAAGGCATGAGCTATGTGCAGCACTTTGACTTTGAAATAGACAATAAACACGTCATCATATCTCAAAAAAAATAACCTAACAACAACCCTCTTATGAAAACTGCCTGGAATACTTCTTAACACCAAAAAAGGTCGACCCCTTGCGTTCGCGGCCGACCTTAGAAATTTGAGGATTACTCTTTACAGACAAAGCAAACATTGGGGAATGGAGATTTGCCTGTTCAGAATAAGTATGCCTTGATTTTACCGAAGTACAATCAAAAACATCACAAATTTATGAAAAATAAACGTATACACAGCCTGATTTATATGTCAAAGATATTTTTTGGCGGCTTTCTTCTACAAATGGTGCTTCTTAGCACCCTGCTGGCTTTTAATGGAGTAGCTCAGGGAGTACGTAACGTAAAGGAAGTTTATATTTCGTTGAACATGCCCGATGCCACATTGCTGGAAATTTTTCAGGACATAGAAAACAAAACCGATTTTTACTTTTCCTTTGACAGAAGACAAATTGACAACCGATCAGCAATAACATTGCAGTTTGACAATACATCTGTGGCAGAGGTGTTATTAGAAGTCTCTAAAATAAGCAAATTAAAGTTTAAACAGCTTAACAATACCATTCACGTTAGTCCGGTAGAGCAGGAGCCTCAACATGAGATTGAAGTGGAGATTCGTCCTAACCTGGGGGTGAGCGGCCAGGTTACTTCTCTTTCGGATAACACCGGATTACCCGGAGTTAACGTGCTGGTTAAAGGCACCAGTGTAGGTACGATCACCGATGTAGATGGTAACTATACGATTAACGTGCCTAACGAAAATGATACGCTCATTTTCTCGTCCGTAGGTTTTATTGCCGAAGAAATTCCGGTAAACGGACGCAGTACCATTGACATCACATTGGCCGAGGATATACAAAGTCTGAGTGAAGTGGTGGTAATAGGGTACGGATCACAAATTGCCAAAGAAGTTACCGGAGCGGTTCAGCAAATCGACGCCGAGCAACTGAAAGATCTCCCGGTAGCGCAGATTACCCAAAAACTTCAGGGCAGAATGGCGGGCGTTCAAATTAACCAGGCCACGGGTGCTCCGGGGCAGGGAATGCAGGTTCGAATCAGGGGGCAGGCTTCCGTGAATGCGGGTAATGATCCACTCTATGTAGTGGATGGCTTTCCTATTGTAGGTGATATCAGTACGATAAATCCCGATGAAATCGAATCTATATCCGTGTTGAAAGATGCTGCATCTACTTCATTATACGGTTCTAGAGCTGCCAATGGGGTTATTCTAATCACCACGAAATCAGGCACAGCTGGTCAGCCCAGCTTTTCCTTCAATTCATATGTTGGAGTTCAGCAGGTACCCCAGAGGGGGAGGCCAGACATGATGAATGCCACAGAATTTGCCCAGTTCTTAAAAGAAAGGTACGAAGATAGAGATGCTACCGTGCCGGATTACCTACAAAACCCTGCTCAATATGGCGAAGGCACCGATTGGTATGATGCCATGTTACAAACCGCACCCATTCAGAATTATAATTTAACATTAGCCACCGGTAGTGATCGGGCTAGAACTTCCGGTGTTTTGGGTTATTTCAGCCAAGACGGGGTCATGAAAAATTCAAATTTTGAGCGTTATTCTTTCCGGCTTAATTCTGAATTCAGCATTACTGATCAGGTAAAACTAGGAGTGAATTTAGCTCCCAACTATTCCGTAAGAAATTCGCCGAATTCGGAAGGAGCATTTTTCAATGGTGGTATTATTTACAACGCTATGCTAGCCAACCCGATGGTTCCGTATCAGAACGAGGATGGCAGTATTCCTCTTCTGGCCGCCTTCCCCGGAATTGGTTTCGCGACATTCCCTAACCCTTACCGGGCTTTGACCGATATTACGAATGAAACCAAGATACTTCGGTTACTAGCCAATTCATTTATTGACTATTCACCTTTGCCAGGGCTATCTTTAAAATCGACGATTAATGTTGACGCGGCTAGTACCAGTTTTCTTAATTTCCAGCCCACCACCACATCACTGCAATTTTGGATAGCGCCACCAAGGCCTTCCCAATCCACTCGATGGAACGAAAACTATCTTTCCTGGCTCAATGAAAACCTGATTACGTATACCAAAGAATTCGGCGATCATAACCTTTCTGTCCTGGGTGGATTCAGTGTTCAGAACTTTAGTTCAACCAGGGAGCAAATAGTAGCCCAGGAATTTTCCGATGACCGGATTCAGGGTATCCAGACAGTAGGACAAGTGATCATTGATCCTGATAACACGTCAACAAATATTCAAGAATGGAGTCTGCTTTCTTTTCTGGCCAGATTAAATTACAATTATAAAGGTAAATACCTGCTTACAGCATCTATCCGTCGAGATGGGTCTTCAAGGTTTGGTACTGATAATCGGTGGGGCAATTTCCCGTCAGTGTCAGCCGGATGGGTGCTTTCCGATGAACCGTTCATGTCCGATGCAAACCCGGTTTCTTTTTTGAAGCTAAGAGGTAGTTATGGAGTGGTCGGAAATAACAATATTGGTAATTACACCCAGTACGCCAATGTATCTATCACCAACAATGTGGTTTATAATGGTGTTCCGGCCAGCGGATCGGCAGTAGTTGGCATTGAAAACAAGGGCCTTGGTTGGGAAACTACCCGGCAAATTGATGTCGGTTTAGATGTTGGTTTACTCGATGACCGGATCACCTTCACATATGATTATTATACTAAGAATACGACTAATCTGCTCTACAATGTGGATGTACCCCAGGAATCAGGGTTTACTAACATCTCATCCAACCTGGGAGAATTTAAGTTTTGGGGACATGAATTTACGCTTAACTCTAGAAATTTAACCGGAGAACTTCGCTGGACTACTGATTTCAATATTTCATTCAATCGCAATCAGGCAGTGTCCTTAATACCGGGGGTGGATCGGCTGTATGATGGATTTGGAGGGGGAGCTTATGCCACCCTTACCGTGCCAGGTGAGCCCATCGGCCAATTCTGGGGTATGGACTGGATAGGAGTATATGAGGATCAGGAAGATTTTGATAGTTCCCCCAAAGCACAGCGGTCAGATCTGGGTACTATTCAGTATCGGGACGTCAATGGAGATGGCCGGATTACCTTTGGCGGTGATGAGGATGACCGAACTTTTATTGGTAATCCAACACCGGATTTCATCTATGGTATTACCAATACCTTTCAATATAAAAATTTCGACCTCTCTATCGTATGTTCCGGTTCGTACGGAAATGATGTGTTTGTCATGTTAGATCAAGGAGCTGCCAATCTTGACGGGATATTCAATGTATATAAGGATGTTCAAAACCGGTGGAGGCCAGGTAACCCGGGAGCAGGGAGGTATGGTGCCAGTATTGATGGTATATCGGCATCCGACGAACGTGACTGGGGTAGTGATCGGTTCGTGGATGACGGAAGTTACTTTGCTATCAAAAACTTAACGCTTGGCTACAACCTTCCTGTTTCGCAGGGCAAGGCGCTAAAGAATGTCCGGTTCTACGGGAGTATCCAACAGCTAGCGTTATTTACAAACTACCGGGGTGTAAATCCTGAGATAAGCACTACCGATGTCGGTGATACCAATGTAAGTGCGTTGCAACTTGGATTTGATTATGGGGCATACCCTATTCCCAGAACATACACTCTGGGGGTGAATGTCGGTTTTTAATCAATGCAAAGCGCTTAATTACTATGAAGCCATGAGGTTTGATCATTAATACGCAAAAAAATAAGCTATGAAATATTATATCATATTAACCGGAATCCTACTTTTTACCCTGAGCTCCTGTGAGGATCTGCTAGACATTCCCT
This sequence comes from Roseihalotalea indica, assembly GCF_022458895.1. The sequence continues at coordinate 271,732 of NZ_JAINFL010000007.1, forward strand.
CCGAGACGGAGTTATCCACAGGATCATTTTTTCAAACCCGGGAGGATTTTGAAAAGGCAGTAAACGGAGTTTATGAGCCATTGAGGGCCTTTTATGAAGTTGGTGCCAATGCCGGAAGTGGGGCTATGGTTATGGGTGAAATGCATTCTGACAATGTGCGATACAGCTATAACCTGGCTTTTAGAGCAACGATTTCCCAGGAAGATATTGCTGACTTTATCTATGATCCGGCCAATGCTGCGGTGACGCTTAGGTATCAAACCAGCTATTTAATCATAGGAAGGGCCAATGAAGTATTAGCAAGAATTGATGACACGGATTTTGATCAGGCTTTTAAAGACAATATTAAAGGTCAGAGCCTTTTTTTAAGAGCATTCTCTTACTTTGATCTGGTGCAGTATTATGGTGAGGTTCCTTTACACCTACAGCCCTCTACCTCGTTTGATGATGTGGCTTTGCCTTTATCATCCGTTGATGATGTCTACGCTCAGATTATTCAGGATGCCTCGGAAGCAGCTAGTTTGTTGCCTTCTGTAGAAGATCAGGCACCAGGAAAAGCTACGTCTGGTACTGCTAACACCTTGCTCGGTAATGTGTATGTGGTATTAGAGGAATGGGCTAATGCTGAAACTGCCCTAAAAAAGGTAACCGGGTATAGCCTTTTAAGTGACTATGCTGAAGTATTTCTTCCCGGCAATAAGGGTAATTCGGAGATGATTTTCGAAGCGCAGTTTGCTCAGTCTGCTCCTCAATTTGCCAGTAATTTTATGTTCTGGTTCTGGCCGCAACCCATTACCGCAGCTGAAATTACCACAATTTATGAAGATAATGGCATTGCTCCCCCAGCAGATATTCAGGCCCGTTCTCAGGGAGGTATCATGATTCCCTCACCAGATCTTGTTGCGGCCTATGAGGCGGGAGATCGTAGACTGGATGCTACCATTGGGTTTGGAATGGCCAATGGGATAATGATGCCTTACGCCAAGAAATATTTACAACCTGCTGATAACTTTTTACGAGAAGATACAAACTGGCCTATCTATCGCTATGCAGAAGTATTGTTGTTCTTAGCAGAAGCATTGCACAACCAGGGTAATGATGCCGAAGCGCTCACCTACGTTAATCAAGTAAGAGATAGAGTCGGTCTTGCTCCTCTTGCTTCACTCACGGATGATGATATTCTTCAGGAAAGAAGAGTGGAACTAGCTTTAGAAAATAAGCGGTGGTTGGATCTGGTTCGTACGGATAGGGTGGAGGAAGTGATAAGACCCTACGGAGACAGGATCAGGGCAAATCCCGAAGATTATTATTTCCCTGCCGATGTCGAGCTACGTCCTTCTGCATTTCAGGATTTCAGTAAAACCTTCCCACTTCCTGCCGCCGAAGCACTGTTGAGTCCTTACTTCTAGAATATAACTAGATTGACTAAATCTTTAATTTGTATGACATCACCCGATAGAAGACAATTTCTCAAAAGAACCTCTCTGGCAACAGCTGCGGCTATGGTCATTCCACCTTGGGCATTTTCTAAAAGCGGCGCTAATTTTCCAGTAATAGATGCTTTTGTGGATGCAGATACAACTCATGGAACAGTGCGGGGCATCAGCAGCGAGGGGGTGAATATTTTCAAAGGCATACCCTATGCAGGAAGCGTTTCCGGGAATCGTAGGTTCCGTCGCCCCGCCCCTCTGAAGCCCTGGGCGGGAGTACGAGAGGCTCTGCAGTTTGGCCCACCGGCCATTCAGCCACCCCGGCGGAATGAACCAGAACCCGCAGAGGACTGCCTGTTTCTGAATGTATGGACCCCAGCCAATGATGCTAAGAAAAGACCGGTGATGTTTTATAGCCACGGAGGTGGATTTGTCATTGGTTCCGGGGCAGCGGCTGGTCAGGACGGATCCAATCTTGCTCGTAATTTTGATGTAGTGGTGGTACAAACCAACCATCGCCTCGGGCTATTAGGATTTCTGTACCTGGACGAGATTGCGGGAGAAGAGTATGCCGGATCGGGAAATATGGGGGTACTGGATATCACCGCCGGACTACGGTGGGTAAGCGAAAACATTGCGGAGTTTGGTGGAGACCCCGACAATGTGATGATCTTTGGCGAATCGGGTGGCGGTGCCAAAACGTCCTGCCTGTACGCTATGCCCGAAGCAGCGTCCTATTTTAATAAGGCCTCTATCGAGAGCGGTCCGGGCGTGCGAATGCTAACCCCCGAAATGGCCTCTCAAACGACCCGGCTAGTGTTGAAAGAGTTAGGGATCAGTCCGAAGAACTGGAGGAAGTTGCTGGAAGTACCGGCCGCTGACTTGTTCAGTGTGCAGTCAAAGATTCCTTTCGTACCCCCATATCAGCGAAAAACCAAAACCTTAGGCATCACCGAACCCGCCACTGGTGGTTTTGGTCCAGTGGTCGATGGGGTAGCGCTCAAAAATCACCCTTTCGATCCCACCGCCCCGGAAATTTCCAGCAGCAAACCACTGATGGTGGGTTGGAATGAAGATGAATACACGTTTTTTGCCTGGGAACGGAAAGATACCAGCGCCTTTAATCTGGACTTTGATGGTTTGGCGGATAAGCTGGAACCTCAGTACGGCAGCGATACCCCAGCAGTCATTGCTGCCTACCGGGAGGCCCGTCTGGATGCTTCAGCCACCGATATCTTTATAGCGGTTTCGTCCATCGTGATGATGGGACTGGGTTCTATTGAGATCGCCGAAAAGAAAGCCCGGCAGAATGGAGCTCCGGTGTACCTCTATAATTTCGGCTATAAGTCGGAGATGAAAGTGCCGGGTACCGATTATCCGATGGGCACGCCGCATGCCATGGATATCTCTTTCAAATTCAATAATGAGGTTCCACCCAAAGAAGGAGAGCAACCCCGGATGGGCTTGGGCGGAGCCCGTTCGGAGCGATACGAGGCGTCTCGGAAAATGGCGGAACTGTGGGCGACCTTCGCCCGAACTGGAAAACCGGCAGCGGAAGGAGTTCCCCGGTGGCCTGCTTTCAATCGGGAAGACCGGGCCACTATGCGGATTGATGAAAAGTGTGAGGTGACCTACGATAGATTTCATACTGAGCTGGAGATGTGGCGATCCATCGGCCGACTGTCCTGACAAGAAAATAATAGTTAAGTATTCAAACCATAAGTTATTTTATCTACTATGAAACAACTACTAGCGATTCTGCTACTACTGATAACCTACGGGGCTCATGCCCAATTCGGTTCTCCCCGTCCTGAGCAAGAATGGAAGGCTCAATGGGTTACCGTACCGGAAATTGATGAAAATGGCGCGGGATTATACTTATTTAGGAAAACTGTGACCTTAGAGGCAGTACCGGATACGTTTAAAGTTCATGTATCGGCCGATAATCGCTATAAGCTATACGTCAATGAATCGCTGGTATCGGTTGGTCCATCTCTTGGGGACCTCAAGCACTGGAATTATGAAACCGTCGATCTGGCTTCTTATCTCCAGGTTGGTGAGAACATTATTGCGGCAAAAGTCTGGAACGAAGGTCGTTTTAAAGCAGTAGCTCAGTTTTCCTGGAAGACAGGATTCATTATGCAGGGTGCCAGTGAGCCTACCGAAGTAGTGAATAGTAACGAATCGTGGTTATGCACGCAGGACAAAAGTTATTCACCTTTGACCCAGAATATCCGAGGGTATTATGCCGCCGGGGCCGGGGATCTGATTGATATGCACGATCAGGTTAAAGACTGGCAGAAACTAGCTTTTGATGATAGTCAGTGGAAACCGGCCAAGCCAGTATTTGAACAGGAAACCCGAGGGTTTGGCTTTCGGCAGCGAGATGGCTGGCAACTGACTTCTTCCATTTTACCTCAGATGGAATTAAGCCCAGAAAGGTTGTCTAAAACCAGAAGGTCCGAAGGGGTGACAGTGCCTGACGTATTTCCGGCTCAGAAAGCATCGGTTCGTATTCCCGGACAAACCACCGCGAAAATTTTGCTCGACCAGACTTTTCTCACCAATGCTTACTTTACGTTACTGTTCAGCGGTGGAGAAAACAGTAACATCACCATCACCTATTCCGAAGGGTTGTACGACGAAAATGGGGAAAAAGGAGACCGGGATATCATAGAAGGAAAGACTATTATGGGTAGAAGGGACAGTATCATCTCGGATGGCACTACCAACCAGAACTTTACTTCACTGGCTTATCGAACCTATCGTTATGTTGAGCTAACGGTGAATACGAAAGATAGTCCTTTAGTGATTGAGGACGTGTACGGAACCTTTACTGGCTATCCGTTTGAGCTAAATGCTCAACTAAATTCGGAAGCTGATGAATTAAACGATATGCTCCAGGTTGGTTGGCGAACGGCCCGGTTATGTGCCGTAGATACCTACATGGATTGCCCTTATTACGAAAGACTGCAATACATTGGAGATACCCGAATTCAGCACTTTGTTTCCTTTTACAATAGTGGTGACGATCGGCTGGCAAAAAATGCCTTGAATCTGATGGACTATTCCCGGCAAGCGGATGGGTATACCCTGAGCCGCTACCCAGACACTCAGAATCAGGTGATCCCCACCTATTCTTTATGGTATATCAGTATGTTGTATAATTATATGATGTACGGGACCGATGCTGATTTTGTCAAAGATAAATTATTGAGCTCCCGACAGATTCTTAATTACTTCATCAGCTACCTGAATACCGACGGCTCGCTAAAAAATGTGCCCGGGTGGAATTTTACCGATTGGGTGCCGCAGTGGAACTTCGGTACTGCTCCGGCTAGTGAAGATGGCTCCTCTGCCCTCATGGATCTACAGCTCTTGCTGTCCTTACAATCAGCCATTCAATTAGAGGAATACGCGGGTAGCCAAGAGTTCGCTGATTTATATCAATCCTACGCTCGGCAAGTATCGCAAACCATCAAAAGCAAGTATTGGGATAGTTCACGCACTCTTTTTGCCGATACCCCTGATAAGAAGTTGTTTTCTCAACACGCAAACTCTCTTGCTATTTTAGCCGGATTGGTGGAAGCTGAAGAGGCTCAGAAAATCGGTGAAACCATGGTTGCGGATACATCCCTGGCCCCGGCTTCCATCTACTTTAAATATTATCTGCACCAGGCCCTGGCTAAGGCTGGTTTAGGAGATGACTATCTTAGCTGGTTGGGTATATGGCGAAAGAATATGGAGCTCGGACTCACGACCTGGGGTGAGACTTCCCAGGTGGAATCCACTCGTTCAGACTGTCACGCGTGGGGAGCCAGCCCTAATATTGAGTTCTTTCGAATCGTACTGGGCATCGAGAGTGATGCTCCAAATTTTGAAAAGGTAAAGATTGAGCCTCATCTAGGTGAAGTACCTGCCATAAGTGGAGAAATGCCGCATCCGAAAGGTACGATTGCAGTAAATTACGATAATACCGGGAACAGTTTGAAGGCCGAGATTATCTTACCGGAAGGTACGGAAGGCACTTTTCTTTGGAAGGATAAAACCCATGAACTTAAGAGTGGAAAAAATAAGCTAAGCCTTTAAAAAATTGAAGCACTAAAATTTTAAAATTTCACTTGCTAGAAGCAGAAAATCCGGGGCAGTTTGTCCCGGTTTTTTCTTACTAGAGAAATTGCTTTTACTCCACATAAATAATCTAGCATATGGTTGTAGACAAGCACTGCGTTAGCAGACACGAAACACTACTTTACTACTAAATCTCAATCTCCATACAGAAGAGAAACATGAGATAGCATTTGACCTGTTGATGAAACCTTTTCCTTGGATAACTGATGGAAAAGAAACAGTTTTCCAAGATGTAGCAACCCGAATATAGGAACAGCTAAAAGCTAATTCGCCTGGACAGTCCGGAAAGTGAGATGTGAGTATACCGGGATATAAATATTGCCAAGGTTCAGCTTCAGGGTAATGATTTATTAGAAAGTAAGTTCGTCATGAACATGACCAGCATCAATGATACAGACATTAAGCCGGTAGAGTAACGCTCTTCTTCCTTCTATAAAAGTAGCCCGGACTATTATCACCAGCTTTCTTAATAATTGTTTTAGACTTCAATTATTAGCTAGTACTAGTACTTAAAAAGAGCTAATGATAGGTATTGACTTAGAAATAACTCTTGTTTAATTTTGAATCATTCTAAATAACCAGAATTATAACATCAGTTGATAACTCGTAATTCAGTATTCTAATACTACACTTAACAGAAAGGTGCGCATAAGCGTCACCTACTCGTACTACCTTACACTATGTCGGAAAAGATATTCTATTTGGTCAAGACTCTTATGGTTTTGAGTCTGAACATTATTTGCCCTTTTTTAACTCAGGCTCAGACGGGCATAATTACCAGATACACATATACTGCCAATAAGCAGGAGCTACCTGGTTCAACCGCGTTGCTGGAGGGCATCACGCTGGGTACAGCTTCTAACGCTTCCGGCTATTTAACCCTCAACAACATCCCCTCCGAAAAGTACACTTTGTTAATATCTTTGCTAGGATACACTTCCTATATAGAGACCGTTACTATCCGAGGTGGGCAAACTATCAAGTTGAATGTTGCTGGAGGAAGCCTCTACGGAATTGGATGCGGTTGCCGTGTTTGAGAAAAGTGCTCTTCAAGAAACTAAAGAACTGACTTACGAGGTGCAGACCATTGATGCCCGAAAGCCCCATAATACTATTCTGAACCGTGTTTTCGGGGCGTGGGTGCGGGAAACCGGCGGGGTTAGGCTCTCGGATGAATTTCTCGCTGAATGGTTTTACCGGTAATAAAGTGCCGGATGCAGCTACCATCACTAATGTCACTCAAGAAAACCTGAGCATGAATGACGATATGGCTCATACAGGTATCACTACCCAAGTGGGAAGTTTATATATCGGACTGACGGCAAAGCCTTGTTTCACCTGGTTACAGAGAAAAACAATATGAACCTGTTCATATAAGTACAGGAGCTGGCAGGAGATATAAACCAGAAAAATGAGAATGGTACAACTCAAGCTGCAGATTACAGCCATGCAAGCTACTAACGAAGACGAACTGATACAGAAAATCGGGATCAACATCAATTTTCTCAAGGCAGAATCTTCCGAAGCAATTACCGGCATCTTAATGCGCGGGGCTTTCATTACCACGCTATATACTACTGGGTCCTTGGGAATACCGGGATTCAAATGAGAACATAATCGAATATAACCTCATATGACCAAATCGAGTATTATTATCGCTCTATCGTTTCTGATATATTTATCAAACCTTTCGGGTCTATTAGCCCAGACCGTCACGGTTTCCGGCTCGGTAGCCGATGAAAATGGCGGGCCGATTCCCGGCGCAACCGTACTCGTCGTAGACGCCGATAAAGGGGCCATCACGAACATAGATGGGCAATACACCATCTCAGGATTACCACAGGGCCTGACTACCCTGCGGGTATCTTTTTTAGGCTATCGTACGCTGGAACAAGCGGTAGAGCTAGGAGGAAATGCCCGGGTTACGCAAAACTTTGTGCTTCAGGAAGGCGCGGTAGACCTGGAAGAAGTGACGGTGACTGGCAAAAGTATGGTACAGGAAGTAAGGGAAAAGGCTTTTAATGTAGAGGTCATTGATGCCAAAGGGTTGCACGCCACCTCACTGGACCTGGCTCACGCCCTGGACCGAAGCTCGGGAGTAAGGGTGCGGGAAAGCGGTGGAGTAGGTTCTCAAATGAATTTCTCCATCAATGGCTTTCGGGGCAACCAGGTACGGATTTTTATTGATGGCATTCCTATGGATAACCTGGGTTCGGCCTTTCAGTTGAACAACATTCCCGTGGGGCTGGCTGAGCGGATTGAGGTGTATAAAGGTGTAGTGCCCATCAGTCTAGGTTCCGATGCCCTGGGCGGGGCGGTAAACATCATTACCAACACCTACAACAAAAGCCACCTGGATGTCTCTTACTCCTACGGATCGTTCAACACCCACCGAACCATTGTAAATGCCATCTATGTAGCACCTGAATCAGGCTTTACCGTTCAGTTGAACGCCTTTCAGAACTATTCCAACAACAACTACAAGATGCGGGATATTGATGTGGCCGACATCAATACCGGAGAGTACTTTCGCAACCAGACCGTAGAGCGCTTTCACGACACTTATCATAACGAGACGGCCATCGCCTACATTGGGTTTGTTAACAAGCCTTATGCCGACGAATTGCTGGTGGGTGCTACCCTGGGCCAGAACTATCGCGAAATACAGACCGGTGCCCGGGTAGCGGCAGTCTATGGAGCCTGGCACCGAAAAGGCGATATCGTGATGCCCCGACTCAAGTACCGGAAAGACGATCTGCTGATCAAGGGCCTGAACGTACGCTTAAACGCTAATTACAATCTGGGGTCGGAACAGAATATAGATACGTTGAACCGCCGCTACAACTGGTTTGGGCAGTACCGCGAATACACCTCACCCGGTGGAGAACGCTCCTATTCTCTGTACAAATACCGTAACAATACCGGAGTAGTGATGGCCAATGCGGAGTATAAATTCCGGGAACAGCACACCCTAGCCCTGAGTAATACTTTAAACTCTTTTGACCGCGAGGGCCAGGACCAACTCAACCCTGACAATGATGATTTTAACGAACCTCGCAAAAATCTGAAGAACATTATCGGGTTTGGCTACACCTTTGAAAGTGATGCCTGGAATGCCTCGCTCTTCGTGAAAGATTACTTCCAGCAGAATAAGTTCACCAAGGTGACCGAACTGGAAGGATACAATAACTATGAGTACACCGACGCAGTAAATACCTTTAACAGCCTGGGCTACGGAACCGCTCTTACCTGGTTCCTGAACGATAACCTACAGTTTAAAGCTTCCTACGAAAAAAGCTACCGGCTTCCTGAATCGGATGAGTTGTTCGGTGATCTGATCAACCTGGAGGGCAATATCGATTTAAAGCCCGAACACAGTAATAATTTTAATCTGGGAGGAAGTGCCTGGATCAATACTAATAAATACAACCGGTTTAATGTCAATCTAAGTGGTTTTTATCGCCACGCCCAAGACTTTATCCGACCCCGGCTCAACAACAATCAGGTAATGATTGTGATGGACAACCTCGGCAGTGTAACCAATGTAGGGATTGATGGCGAAATCCGGTATCAGCACAAAAACGCTCTAAGCGCGGGGATCAACCTTTCCTATCAGGACCTGCGCAACAATACCCAGTTTGAAGGCGGACAAACCATTGAGAGCTCCGTATACCGCGACCGTATACCCAACGAACCTTTTCTGTTTGGCAACGGTGATGTCACCTATACTTTTGACAACCTGTGGAACAAAGGGCACCGCCTGAATATCGGTTATAACCTGCTCTACGTGCATGCCTTTTACCTGTACTGGCCCAGTCAGGGTAGTGAAAAATTTGATATCCCCGAACAGATATCCCACGAGCTGACGCTTAGCTACTTTCTGAACGACAAGTTTCAGTTTACCGCCGAGTGCAAAAACCTGGCTGACGGAAAACTATATGACAATTTCAGTCTGCAAAAGCCCGGCAGAAACTTCACCGGCAAAATCAGATATAACATTTTCTAATATTTTAAACACTATATAACCATGAAAAGCATTCATTTATTTTTTATTCTACTTGTTGGCAGCTTGCTATTGGGCAGTTGTGACGATGAAGGAAGCGATACGCCAACTCCTGATCTGGGGGAAGGAACCGAATCTGGCTCAAAATTTATTATAACGGCAACCCCCTTAGCCTCTGAAGGCGTGGCAGACTATATTCTGACAGCAGATGATCTGAGCACCGGAAGCGTAAGCACCACCGGTAATGGTATTGAACAGGACGGCACCTACCGGTACTACGTGACCAACAATAACAAATTCTTTAGCATGCTGTACGGACAGGGAAACCCCGGTGCCGTAACCACCTATGAGTTAAACGCCGAAGGAGAACTGGAAATGCTGTCGGATTTTCAATCGGAAACGGTGCGCGCCTTTGCCGCAGTGGATGACGATATCCTGACCATTAAAATGACCGCCAGTGCCGATGATCCCTATCTATACTGGTACCGCATCAGCACCAATTCCCTGACTATTGTAGACGAAGGTCAGATCAACGCCCAGGAAGTAGCTGATAAGGAAAATGGGGAACTGTCTTACTTCTCGTGGATTACTCCTAAAGATGACAAGGTATACCTGCCCTACTTCACCATCAAGGGAACACCGGAAGGAAACTGGGGAACTGACTACCCCGATGAAGCCAACATAGCGGTATACTCTTACCCTGAAATGGAACTACTGGAGACGCTAACCGATGACCGAACCAGCTTTATTGGCCGGTATTTCACCAGTGGACTCACCTTCGATGAACAGGGCGACGGCTATGCTTTTTCTTCAGCGGTTCCCATGGACGCTGATTATCAGCTTGTCCCAACCCTGCCATCGGCGGTGACCCGGGTTTCCAACGCTACCGGAGACTTTGATGACTATTACTTTAACCTGGAAGAAGCTTCTGACGGGTACGTGATTGATTCTCATATTTATGCTGGCAATGGCAAATTTATCGGCATCATGCAAAACAAGGCTGAAATGAATACTGCCTGGGGTGGTGGTACTGAATACGCCATCATTGATGTGTACAATAAGACTTTTAGCTGGGTGACCGGCATGCCTGATGGGGCCACGGTAACCAATGTAACCACGGGTGGCAATAACCTGGTTTCCGAAGATGGTAGCACAGTGTATGTAGGCGTAACCACCGAGACCGGAAGTTTTGTGTACAACATTGACGTAGCCAGCGCAACGGCTACGCAAGGGCTTGAAGTGGAAGGTGGCATCATTACAGCCATCAACATGCTGACGTACTAGATTTTTGTTTCCCCTAACAGCATAATCTCTCACGCAGGGCTTATGCTGTTGGGGTTCCTGGAAAAATATTCAACACGCAGACAACAGAAACTACTCAATCACTTTCTTTACTCATTTAAATTGAAAACAATTATGAAAAAGAACATAAAAGGGCTTTGTTTACTACTGCTCTTTTCTATCGTCAGCCTAAGCTCAAGCTATGCCCATGCCCTGTATATCGACACTGAGGTAACGGGTAAGTCCGGCTCCAGTCACGCGGTAAAAGTGTACTACAGCGAGTTTGCCGACCGAAAAGATGAGAAGATCAAAGACTGGTACTCCGATGTGGCCAAATTTGAGCTATGGGTAGTGGCTCCTGATGGAAAGCGAAGCCAATTGCCAACCACGGCGCAGGATGATCACTATGTTGCGGAGTTTGTACCTGAGCAACAAGGCATTTACCGGCTGGAGATCAATCATACCGCCGAAGATCCGGGTGATGGTACCGCCTACCAGTTCAATGCTTTTGCCCATGTACAGGTAGGCAAAGCTTCGCCTACACCTCCCATTACAGGTAACAACAATGTTTTAGCACTGATTGAAGAAGGTTCTTCCCTGAAAAACGATAAAACCAAAACCTTCAAAACCTACCTGAATGGTGAACTAAAAGGCAACGTAACTACCACCGTCTTCTTACCTTCCGGTGAAACCAAAGAAATAGAAAGCAATGCGGAGGGCGTACTGGAAATTGACCTGGAAGAGGAGGGACGGCATTTTCTGGAAGCAACCGTCTACCATAAAGATGAGGCTGGTGAAACAAAGAAAGCCGCTTACAAATCGGTATGGCGTTGCGCTACTCAGAAGATTGATATTTAACTGTTTCGCTTTTAAGATTCTGCCCACGCTATGATTACTCTTAGTTTCTTTCTTACTTTTTTAGGTTTTTATATGTTTTATAATACCTCCCAGCGAGCTAAGCTCATCCGTACCAACGGGCTGGAGATATGGGTGCAGGACCACCATCAGCCGGCTAAATATGCTGGCGGCTTTTTGTTTCTGGTGGCACTGATACTCTGTATTCTCCAATTTGGCGTGGGTTCAGGAATCTTCTCCTTTTTTGTCATGCTCATGACGGTGGGCAGTCTGATTATACTGTTATCGCCCCTGCAATACATCAACTACCGAACTGTTTCCGGAGTATTTTTACTATCCATCCTCCTAGAAATCATTTGACGTATGCCTGCACAGAAAAAATATCTAAGCAGCCCCAGCCAGCGTTTCGCTAAAATCACTGCGGGACTTATTGGCGGCTATATGGTCACCGTTTCGCTGCATCTGGCGCTGGCCCACTATTTCAATCACGTAGATGTGATCATGACCTTGAGATTCGGCGGGTTCATCCTGTGGGTTGGCTTGCTGATCGTTGCCTTTCTGGTGAAAAACGGTTGGAAAATCTGGGGGCTTTACCTGCTGATCACCCTGGTTTTTTCGGTCATCTTTTATTTCAGTAATACCTATCATCCTATCCTACCATGAAAATGAGTAACCGGGTTTATAACATCTTATTTCACACTCATACCATCAGTGGGATTGTGATCAGTGCGATTCTGTACGTCATATTTTTTGCTGGCTCTTTTTCTTTCTTTCGGGATGAGATCATTAGTTGGGAACGGAACGAGCCTGTGCAGGAAAGCAGCATTCCGGACCTGGACCTTAATGTGCTACTCGACACACTCAGCCAGCGGTATGATACCTACGGCCGGGATATTTCTTTTACCCGCTACGTGGAAGACCAACGCATTGCAGTAAGCCTCTCCGCTCCTAAAGACACTACCGCCCAACAACAGGGTGGCCGAAGAAGAGGCGAGTACTTCGCTATGAATGTTGACGATTACCAGACGTATACGTATGCTGGCAACTACTCCATTGGTGAGTTTTTGTATCGGCTGCATTTTCTGGCCCAGCTTAATCTTTACGGAAGATCTGGGTACCTGATCGCAGGTATTGTGTCTTTTTTCTTCCTCTTTGCCGTAGTAACCGGGGTGCTGGTGCATTGGAAAAAAATCGTCTCTAATTTTTATGTTTTCCGGCCCCAGGCCAGCCTGAAAAACATTTGGACAGACGCCCACACGGCTTTAGGTATCTTAGGCCTACCCTACCAGTTCGTGTATGCGGTCACTGGTGTTTTCCTGATCGTTGGTACCACCATCATGTCGCCCCCGGTGTTAAAATATATTTATGGTGGAGACACCGAAAAGATGTACGATGACTTCGGCTATGGCACCAAGGAGTTTCCTATGGCGATGGAGAAGCAGAGCGAAGCAATAGACCTTAACCGCTTTGTAGACCAGGCAACCGCTCGCTGGCCTGAGTTCTACGTCAGATCGGTCAACCTGTACAATTACGGTGATGCCAGTATGCATGTGGCAGTGACGGGCCACCCGGAATATACCTCCAAGTTGTTGGGCGAAGGCGAGTTGGTTTTTAATGCCGCCAGTGGGGAGATTGTATCCGAAAAAGATCCATTCAGTCATACCTCCTATCTGGACGGTGCCTCCGGGATATTGTACCGGCTGCACTTCGGAGATTTCGGCGGAGTCGGGCTGAGAGTTGTGTATTTTGTGCTGGGAATTGTCTCCTGCTTCGTCATCCTTTCCGGGGTGCTTATCTGGCTGGTGGCCCGCGATAAGCGGAATATGGATGAAAAGAAACGTAAGTTTAACAACTGGCTGGGGTGGGTCTATCTGGCCATCTGCCTCAGCATGTATCCGACCACAGCGTTTACGTTCCTGGGCGTGAAGTTATTTGTCACTGAGTTTGATGCCTCTCGCATGACATCCATTTATCATATCTTTTTCTATTCCTGGCTGGCGTTTATTGTCTTGTTTACCGCCAAACGAGATAACTTCTTTACCAATAAGTTTTGTCTGATCATCGGTGCGGTATTAGGCATGCTAGTGCCGATAGCCAATGGCATCATCTCCGGCAACTGGATATGGATTACCTATACTAAGGGTTACGATGATATCTTCTTGATAGATGTATTCTGGCTGATCCTCTCTATCGTCACTTTTCTGGTAGCTATTGGATTAAAACAAAAAGATACCGGTAAGCCTAAACTCCGCCCGGCCAGCAGCAAACCCAAAGTTTTGGTTAACGAGGGTAGCTAATTGGGGACCAAACAAGGTAGGTATGGAATAAATCAAATCAGGAAGTTATAGTTTGAAGAAAAAATGATAAGTAGTTAGTATCGGGTCTAGATCTAGTCTGCAATAGTTTTAAATCAGCTAAATGCCTTTCTAAGATGGTAAAATAGAGGCTATAAGGATCATTGATTACTCATCAGATGGTAATGGCAGGTGGATAATCCAAATTGTAAGTAAATCACTTAATCGCCTCTCCTTGTATAAACGTATTAGTGCTAAACGATTATTCTATTGGCTTGCACCTTTTTGTTTTCTTCAATGCCGGTTATGAAGCTTTGGGACGTCCTACCACGTGAGGGGGAGTTTTGCCTTCAAAGAAAGTAATCAGGTTTCGGGTTGCTTCATGGGCCATAGCGATACGAGCCTCAATCGTTTCAGTACCGATATGAGGAGTGAGCACTACGTTATCCATCGTCAGCAGTTCTTCAGAAATGTGCGGCTCTTCCTCGAAAACATCCAAAGCGGCCCCACCTAGTTTTCCTGCCTGTAACTGTCGGATTAGGGCTTGCTCATCAATTACTGGTCCGCGAGCAGTATTGATCAGAAAAGCACCCGGTTTCATTCGTTCTAACTCCTCAGCTCCCAGCAAATGGTGAGTGGCTTCAGTGAGGGGAGTATGAAGGCTCACAATATCTGCTTGTTCCAACAGCTCGTTTAAGGGCAGGTAGGTAGCGCTCACTTCATTTTCAAAGTGCTCGAAAAGCTGATGCCGCTGATAATACACAATACGCATTCCAAAAGTGATGGCACGTCGGGCTACGGCGCGTCCAATGCGCCCCATGCCGATAATACCCAGAGTTTTGCCATGTAAGGAGTGTCCGGTATGTTTCTGCAACATGCCCCAGGTAAAATCACTGCGGTCTCCGCGAAGTTTACGGTCGCAATAGGTGATATTTCGCATTAGGGACAGCATCAGTCCGAAAGCCGTTTCAGCGGTGGCTTCGGTAACTGCCGTAGGAGTATTGGTAACAGTAATGCCTTTTTCGGTAGCATAATCTACATCGATGCTGTCGTAGCCTACACCGTAGTTGGCAATGATCTTTAATTTTGCAGCAGCATCAATTGTTTCTGCATTGACGGGTACATTAATGGCCAGGTAGCCGTCTACATCGGCAATCTGCTCCAGGATTTCCTCAGCAGAAAACGCACGTTTATCCGATGGGTATACTACCTCAAAGTGTTCTCTAAGCGGTTTTAGCCCTTCTTCGGGTAGGGTATAAGGTACAAGGATTTTTGGCATGGGTGTAAAAAATTACTGAAATCGTCGGTTAAACTATTTATTAATTAGGGTAAAGAATATCAGGAAAGGATAATAAATATTCCCTGAACCGTAGTACCATAGGAGGGTGTCTGATCAGGGGTTGGTTTGCCTTCCAGGGGTAAGCCTCTAAAAATACGATTCATGCTGTTGCTAGTGGCATACATATGGCCCTTTACTTTCTTGCAGAAAAGGGCTTTTGTTCTTAAAAAAACAGCCAAAGCATGGTTGAAAACTTTGATTATAGTATGATCTAGCTGGCGTACCATGTGATTGTAAAGGTAAAAATAAAACCGTCTAACGACGGTCTTTTCTATAACGGGTTCTGATAGATTTTGTGTTCTAAAATTAATAAAAATACAGCTTATAAGTTTGCTGAACAGCTATCTGCCTTTGATGGATTACTCTTATTAGGGTAGTTCAGTTACTCCGATTTTCGCAATTGATTTACGAGTTTCTGTAACTGGGGGATGTCTTTCTGGCCTGGTTCCGTCTCAAAACGGCTATTCACATCTATACCAAACAGTTGAGGGTGGTCTACCTGCAATGCTCTGTCCAGGTTGTTTAAACTGATGCCGCCACTGAGAAAAAATGGGGTAGGGAGATCATAAGCTTTTAGCTGATCCCAGTCAAAAGATTCACCGGAGCCGCCGTATTGCTGGGTTTGGGTGTCAAACAGAAAATAATCTACGTATGGTTGATACGCTTGCAGTTGGGAAAAATCAAAGTCGCCTTTCCCTAAACTGAATACTTTGATCACTACATAGTCATTTTCATGTAGCTGCTGGCAGGTTTCGGGAGGCTCTGCTCCGTGTAACTGAAGTCCGTTTAATCCGAACTTCTGAGCCTGGGCTATCATCTCTTCAGCTTTAGCATTCACAAACACCCCAATTTTCTGGATACGGTCCGGCAAGGGGATAAGGTCTTCCGGGGTCAGGGTGTCAGCCATATAGCGAGGCGATTTCTCATAGAAGATAAACCCCAGATAGTCGGGTTGCAACGCGCTTACTTCTAACAGGTTCTCCGGGAACTTCATCCCACATATCTTGAGCTTCATACCGATAGTGCGTTTACTTCCTGAATAAACTCCTGACACGCCTGGGCTGGATTTGACTGTTTCATAAAGTATTCGCCAATCAGAAAACCTTCGTAGCCATGATCCATCAGCGTGCGGATGTTAGCCGGATCATTGATCCCGCTTTCAGAAATTTTGACGATTTCTTTAGGCATCAACTGGGCAAGCTGAATGGATGTTTCAATGGTAGTATGAAAGGTGTTTAGATCCCGGTTGTTTACGCCAACCACATCAATGAATGGCGCAATTAAATCGTTCAGCGCTGTTTGCTGGAGCTCGGTTTCGTTGTGTACTTCCAGCAAAACCTCCAAGCCTAGCCGGTGAGCGTGTTGGGCCAGTGCAAGCACTCGGGGGGGAGGTAAAATAGCCGCAATCAGCAGAATGGCATCCGCTCCAATGGCTTTAGCTTCGGTGATCTGATACTCGTCAATGGTGAAATCTTTCCTAAGAATTGGGGCGACGTTCTGCTCCCGGGCAATTTGCAGATTCTCATCGCTTCCGTTGAAAAAGTCTATATCGGTCAGTACGGATAGAGCCGCCGCACCCGCCTTTATGTAGCCTCTTGTGGTATCAGAAACACCCGCCTGATCATTGATTATTCCTTTGGAAGGAGACTTTCTTTTAAACTCAGCAATAATGCCCGGAGTAGTTTGCCGGAGAGCTTGCGAAAGGGAATATGTGGGTCGGTCAAACAGAGAACTTTTCTCTAAAGTATTTATTGTCTGGCGCTCTTTCCGTTCGGCCACTTCCGCTTTCTTGCGTACGACAATGGTATCTAAAATGCTCATATTCGCGTAGGTTTGTATGAGCAAAGGTAGGGAAAAACCGTATGGAAGCGGAATAGTTGGCCGCCTAATTCCTGCTTCTAAGGCTGTAACTTTTAACGATAAGTACCATACGGTTTCTCTGGTAGATATACTGCGCTAGTTAACGGTCTTGCCAGGTGAGCCCTTCCAGTGCGATAGAGTATGTGCTGGTGGTTGCATCGTACGAAATGGTATACTGCTCGGGGTAATAGCCTGTTTCCTGCCAGCGTTCGGGCCAGCGGATCGGCTTCGTAATCGTGGTTTTACTATCCAGGAAGGGCTTGGAGACCATAGGCTCCAGAAAGTTGATGGTAGCATTATACTTTCCATAGATAAACGTATGGGTGAAGGTGCCGGTACCGGCAATTTCCGGCGAAAGCAGGTCTATGATATGCGCTCCCATACGTGGAACACCACCCGGGAGTTCCAGGTAGTCTGGAGCCAGATGCTGAGGTTCTAAAGGCTTATTAAACGCTGCCGTATCGGTCGGGGCAATCTGATCGCGTTGGGAAGGCGATATAAAATAAAAATGCATATCGAAGTGAGGGATGTCATACACCCCCGGTGGTTCGTGTCCCATCTCATTCCAGTCTAAGGTGGCGTGATTAAACGGCGGTACCGAAAGCTCAGTTGGCATAGCTAGCTGAAACTCATCGGCATGCATAGACCCGGTCGGGAGGTTTTCCAGTGCACTTTCGTTAAAGCGGATGCCAATGGTCTGCGGTTCCAGGATGTCGTTGGTGATAATAAAAGTCCAGGCGTTCCCATTGCCAACGGCAACTTTAGGGCCTTCAAACTCGGTAGGGAGAACGGGGATTTCTGCCTCATCATGGCAGGACCACGTCATAAGGCAAAAAAAGGGTAAAAGTATGCTACTAGATTTCATGGGGTTTGGTGTTAGTTTTGGCTTAGATCATGAATTGGAATAAAGTGGAAGTCTGGCTAAAGGAAGCGAATGTTATAGCGTCCGCATATTTCAGCTACTTTCTCCAGGTCGGGTGGCCCGGCAGGTAGCTGGGCTATCTCCTCAAACATGTTCTCAATACCTGCGGGGAAAACACTCAGAATTACTTTGGCTTTTTGGTTGCCGACAATCTTCCAGGTATGAGGGATACCCCGCGGACCAAAGGCCAGATCGCCAGCACTAAGGATGGTAGTTTTATCGCCCACCGTAAGCTCCATTTGTCCTTCCAGCACTTTAAAAACTTCGTCTTCATCTTCGTGCACATGGGGAGGAATGGCGGTGCCTGGTTCATTTTCCTCTTCTATCAGGGTAAACTGACCGTTGGTGTCTTTGCCCGTGAGTTTGATGGTCTGGTGATCGCCTATAACGTTCAACGACTTACCTTCGGTTGCCCGAATAATTTTAGCCGACATAACAGGTTCACGAGAAGCGGGGGAGCTGGCCCAGGTTGTGGTAGTGGCGGTCCCTACGACTCCGGCCATCATGGTGCTCTTCAGAAATTCTTTTCTGTTCATAACTTTAAATATTTAGGTTTATAAAATGGGATTCAGGAATTTATCTTAGGTGAATGAGAAGGAGCTTTGTGGCTTTCCTGTTGAAAATGTTCGGAAAGTTGCCGGTCTATCCATTCCCACTCAGCTTGCTGTCTGGCATGAATCCGGGTGAGTTTCTGATCTGTTTTCAGAGTTAACTTGGAAGTCGGTGATTGGAATTTCCATACCAGCTTTATCATAATTCTTTTTCTTCAAAGCTAGTATGACAGCCCGCTAATGGCCCCACACCTTTGTGTAGTATTTAGGTTGGCTCAAAGAAAAAGTAGTTAAAGCAATGCGGTGAGTTCGGCTCGTCCGGCTACATCAAACTTGGAGTAGATATTCTTGACGTGGAATTTGAGGGTATTCATAGAAATGAATAACTGTTCGCAGATCTGCTTATAGGAAGCACCCCGGCACAGTAAGCGGCATATCCGCTCTTCCTGTTCGGTAAGTTTTACACCAAAGCGAGTAAAGTTTATTTCATTCTGTTGCTGAAGACGTTGATAGTTGCTCCAGGCAATGGAAATGGTGGTGATGAGTGTTTTCTCCTGGAAGGGTTTTACCAGGTAACCGTACGGACCTTGTTCCTGAGCAGCAGTCAGAGTCTCTTCATCGGAGAAAGAGGTAAGGAAGATATAGGGGATTTTGTACTGATCGTGGATGACTTCGGCAATGTCAATACCGCCGGGGCCAGTGCCCAGGTAAATGTCCAGTATGGCAAAGTTAGGATTTGCTGCCTTAAGCAGATCGTAGGCCCGCAGTGCATTTTTGGCTACACCCACTACGTGAAAACCTTCACTGCGTAATAACGATTTGATGTCGGTGGCGATGATAGGATCATCTTCTACGATAAGTATTTTCAGGTTGGTGCGAGACTGCATCAGGCTGCTGTTTGATATTCTTTGAATACGGCCACCACCTGCGTGCCTTGCTGCCCATTGATTTCCAGTTCGCCTTCCAGCTTATCCACCAGGGCCTGAATAAGTTCATAGCCGTATGAATTCCCATCTATTACCTCTTGCGGACTTGCGATACCCACACCGTTGTCTGCTACAGAAAGGTACAGGCCATCATCTTCCTCTCTTAAAATTACCTCAATGCGCCCCTTTCCGGTGGGGAAAGCATACTTAAGCGCATTAGTAATTAACTCATTAATCACCAATCCCAGGGGAATGACAGTATCTACATCCAGTATAAGGTCATCGATGTGCGCTTCAACCCGGATTTGCTCCCGTGATATGTTATAAGTATCAAACAGGTTTTGGATTAGCTTCTCAAAATACGTGCGAATGGCGATGCCGGTAAGGTTCTCGTGCTGGTATAAATCCTGATGAATAAGGGACATGGTTTGTACGCGGCTTCGCCCTTCATTTAAAGCATCTACGGCAACCTGCTCTGTTACCTGCCGCGATTGTATGCTTAACAGAGAGGAAATTACCTGAAGGTTGTTTTTTACCCGGTGATGAATTTCCCGCATCAGCACGTCTTTTTCTTTTAGAGACCGCTGTATTAATTTGTTTTGCTGCTCTATCTGCCCTTTTTGCCGAAAAACCTGGTAGAGCAATATACCCAGTATCAAGAGCACTGCCAGTAGTCCTGCAATAGCAATGCGCTGATTGGAAACCCGGGCCGATTGAAGAGCCTCCTGCAATTCTAACGTAGTGATTCTTTGCTGGTTGATTAGCTCTTTTTTACTAAATTCATTCTCGAGCCGCAAGGTCGTCAGTGCTTCCACATTTTCTGCATTTAAAATAGAGTCTTTAAGGCTAAACGCGGCCTCCAGATAAGCAATGGCCCGTTCGGGATGACTGCTCTTATGGACACGATATAGTCCCTCCTGAGCCTGATAGCGTAAGTTCATGTCGCGCATTTCTTCGGCCAGCCCCAGAGCTTGCTGGTAATAGTTTTGAGCGGCAGCATCATCTCTTAGTTGCTCGTAACTGCGGGCTAGTTCTAAAAAGCTAAAAGCCTGATCTCTTTTGTTTTCGTGCTCCCGTGCCAGCGTAAGGGCCTGCTGATTGTACTCTATAGCTTCCTGATAGTTGCCTTGCAGATTGGCTACTTTACCCAGGTTGTTGAGCGATGTTGATAGGTTGTTAATAATACCAATCTCTTCTTTCATTTTGATACTTTCCTTCAGATAGTAAGTAGCACTATCCAGTGCAGACAAATCAGTATAGGCTGCGCCAATATTATTTAAAGCGTTGGCAACCCCCTGAAGCTGCCCTGTTTCTCTGCTCATCTCCCGGTACTGCTGATAATACTGAATGGCTCGTTGGTGGTCTTTCTGCGCCTGGTAAACTCGTCCGATATTATTAAGTACTACCGCCTGTGCTCCCTTATGGTCAACTGACTTAAAAATATCCAGTGCTTCCAGGTACACTTTCATTGCCGACTGGTAGTCGCCCTGGGCATCGTAAATTAGTCCCAGGCTATTGCGGATGGTGCCGCGAGGGAAGGTGTCGGCACGGGTTTCAAAGATAGCAAGAGCCTCTTCGTACATAAGGGCTGCCTGATCCAGCTCACCTCGCACCCGAAAGGCTACTCCTAAATTGCTGAGGGCTCGGGCATACCTTCGTTCGTCTTCTTCTTTAGTAAGACGGGATAAAATTTGCTGGTGATAATAAGCGACAGAGTCCATATTACCCAGCGAATGGTGGGCGGCACCATAGTAGTGCAAATGATCGGCTTGCTGCCCTGGGCTCGCTTGTGAGATAAGCGGGCTGATGGCATTCAGCAACTCAATAGTCTGATGGGGCTGCGAAGAAAATAACTGATCGGCAATGTTCAGGGTAAGGCTGATGCGAGTAGTATCGGTTGGGCCTTTTTTCTTTAGCTGGAGGAGAAGGCCATCGGCTGGAGTATTCTGGGCTGAAAGGCCGTGGGCTAATGCAATGAGAACAAATGCAGGAAGCCTTTGCTGGATAATAAGCCGGTGCAGTAATGTGCAGAGTATCATGAATCTTGGGTATGGTAGCTTTAGATCCGGTTAAGTAGATTTTTGCGGCTCGAGTTGGCAAATGTGAGTCAGTCTCATATTTCTATCCAATAAAATACAAAAGTATTTTGGTTTACAACAAAGTTTGCGAAGTCTGACACATTGAAACAGGAAAAATTAGCTTTGTCCCCTGCTAACTATGAGTTTCTCTGAGCAATAGATTGTAATCATGCTGGTTTATTTCTTTTTTTTAGCCCGCTTAGGAATCAGCTTCCTGACTGCGCTCTTTTGCGCAATTCTGCTACCTTTACAGCTACCAAACGGATCCGCTATATGAACCACAATGTCCACGTAACTTCAGAGATCGGTACCCTCAAACGCTTGCTTATCCACAGCCCGGATGCGGGTATCGGGAAAATTGTGCCGCGCATTAAAGACCAGCTTCTGTACGATGATATTGTCTATCTGGATAAGATGCAGCAGGAATACAGCGAGTACCTTCGGGTGTTGCTCTGCTTTCTTGATCCCGATAAGATCCAGGGAAAAGCGGGTGATGCGGCTTACGAGGCTTCGGTAATAAACAATCGCTTTGATTCGGAAATGGTGCTGAACGTAGAGCAAATGCTGGAGCGAATTCTTCAAAATGAAGAAGTGAAATATCTGCTGGTTCCTTCAGTATGTGCTATTGAAAAGTGTGGGCTACGCACCCAGAAACAACTGCTGGAAACGCCACCGGAGAAACTAGCGAATATTTTGATTACCGGTATTCTGGAAGATGAGAACGGACAGGAGATTATCCTGTTTCCACCCATTCCCAACCTGATCTTCACTCGGGATATTGGCATCACTATTCATGATCATATCCTGTTGAGTAAGCCTTACGAAGATGCCCGCGATCGGGAAGCGTTATTATTCAAGTACATTGCCCATTTTGAGTTATTGCGCCAAACCACTACCCACGAACCGGATGAGTTAGCCCAGCAGGTTATCGAGTTGCAAGAGCCTAATCTCTTCTATGTATCCAGCGAGGAGGAAACACAACAAAAAGTAGTGACCGTTGAAGGAGGCGATGTGATGATGATCAGCCCAGGACACTTACTGGTCGGGTTGAGCGAGCGGACATCGTTGCCCGCCGTAGAGCAGTTGGTAGAAAATCTCTTTCAGCGTGATCTGATCCAGAAAATATCGATCATCAAAATTCCCCGTCGTAGAGCGTACATGCACATTGACACCGTTTTTACGCAGGTAAAGCGGGATACTTGGATTGTGTTTAGCCCCTTTACCAAGCAGGAAATTAACCGGGCTAAACAGTTTAATGTGGCAGGGGCTATTCAGGGACAAAAAAATATCGAGCCTACCCATGAGGTGGAAGTTGTGCAGTTCTTTCGCCAACCCGAAGCCAATAGCTCCTACAGCATCCTCACTACCCGGCTAGACTACCTGGACGATCTGCTGGAACAGGTGAGTAAGGAGGATTTTGGAGCAACGCACTGTGAAATTATTCCCAGCGCTGGGGGTGAGTTTCCCTACAGCGAGCGAGAGCAATGGACAGATGCCTGTAACTTTCTGGCCGTGCGAGAAGGGGTGATCATTGGCTACGACCGCAATATCAAAACGGAAGATGAGTTCCGAAAACGAGGCTTTGCTGTGCTGCGTTCGTCCGATATTATTACCCAGGTAGAGCAAGGCAAAAGCATTGATGAGGTAGTGACTGGCGATACGTTGATTTTGCTACCTTCCGGGGAACTGTCCCGTGCCCGTGGGGGAACTCACTGCATGAGTATGCCGCTCTTACGAGATCAGGTAGATGTTTGGGCGTAGTAGTTTTTAAGTTCATAGTACATAGGTCTGAGTACAAAGTTTGCAGTTCATATAACTTTGAACCCCGTACTCAACACTCTGAACCGGGCCACAGCAGTTCTAAACTTTGAACTCTGAACCTTGAACTAAAAACTTCTATCTATTTTAGATGTAAACTATGAAGAACAAGAACCAACAGCTTACAGATACCATTCTGATGATCAGGCCGGTAAAGTTCGGATATAACGTAGAAACCGCTGAAAACAATCACTACCAGCAGGCATTGAGTGATGTGCCGCCCGAAGAAATACAGCGCCGGGCCCTGGAGGAATTTAACCAGTTTGTAGCCACGCTACAGCAACGGGAAGTAAACGTTATTGCCATTGACGATACTGCTCAGAAAGACACCCCTGATTCCGTATTCCCTAACAACTGGATTTCTTTTCATGATGATGGAACCGTAGTAACTTACCCCATGTGGGCTCCCAATCGGCGTTTGGAGCGTCGGGATGACATTCTTAGCACGTTGATAAAAGACTACGGATATATCATTCGCCGGAAAATAGATTACTCGCATTTTGAGACGGCGGAAAAGTTTCTGGAAGGTACCGGCAGTATGGTGTTAGACCGGCAAAACCGGATTGCCTATGCTTGTGTATCGCCCCGTACGCACCTGAATTTGCTGGAAGAGTTTTGCCTGGAGTTTGGCTATCGCCCTTTGGTGTTTATTGCCTCCCAGATGATTGACGAAGGCTTTGCTGAAATTTACCATACTAATGTGATGATGAGCATTGGCGAGGATTTTGCTATTTTTTGCGGAGATGCTTTGAAGAACACCTGGGAAAGGCGGGATATCGTAGCCACCATTCGAGATACTGGGAAAGACGTGATTTTTATCTCCGAAGAGCAATGTAACCACTTTGCCGGAAATATGCTTCAGGTAAAAAACAAAGATGGAGAGCGATTGCTGGTGATGTCTGAACAGGCTTTTCAGTCATTATCAGCTGAGCAGGTGCAGCAGATCAAACAATTTACCGACATTGTGTATAGCCCGCTGAATACAATAGAAGCCTGCGGTGGGGGAAGTGCCCGCTGTATGATGGCCGAGGTATTTCTACCCAAAGCCTGAGCGCGGTAATACTTTCTATGTTTCAGATTGTAAGCTGGGTATCCGAATGGTAAAGCGGGTACCTTTTTCCAGCGTTGAGCTTACTTTTATGGTGCCTTTGAGTTTTTCCAAGGTTTCTTTCACAATGTATAGCCCCAATCCTGATCCTGGTTTAAAGTGATTAGCCCGGTAAAACATATCAAAGATCTTTTCAATATAAGTGGGGTCAATGCCTATGCCATTGTCAATGATATGAATAATCGCTTCTTCAGCTATTACTGAAACCTTCACTTTTACATAAGATTCTTCTTCTTGCTCCCGGGTATATTTAAGTGCATTGGAAATGATATTTCCCAAAACAACTTGTAAGCGACTGTGATCTGAGTAAAATGGGTTAGTTTGTGATACTTCCAGAAGGGTTTTTACCGGAATGGTATGGTCTATAAACTGGTATTGTTCAAAGAGCACCTGTACGATTTCCTCAAAACAGATAGCTTCTACCTTTACTTCTAAACGTGCATTCCGAGAGAAATGAGTAAGGTCTGTAATAAATGTATCCAGCCGGTTCGCGCTTTTCTTCATGTGTTGCAAGTAATCCTGCAGTGCTTCACCCATCTCTTCCATTTCCGATAAGGTGATTAGCCCCATAATAGATGTAAGGGGGGCGCGCAGGTCATGAGAGGCGCTATAAACAAAACGGTCCAGTTCTTCATTAACCTTTTGCAGATGTTGGTTACTTTCAATAAGCAGCGCTTCGGCATCTTTCTGGTCGGTAATGTCTGTCACCCGCATTACTCCAAAGTCAGCACCTTTGAAGGCCGTAATTGCTAAATTACCCCAAAAAGGCATATTTTTCGCAGTAATAAATTCCTCCTCGCTTCTCCAGACTCCTGCGTTAGAAACCGTATCTCGAATGGTTTCAGACTCCAGTTCAGAAAAAGGGTTTTTCTGAAAATCCATACCATATTTCCCCAGAATATCCTTCTTCCGGTCAACCTCAAAAATCCGAAGAGCGCTTTCGTTGCAGTCAATGAATTTTCCTTTCAGGTCTATCAGAAATAAAGCATCAGCGGTGCTGTTAAAAACAGATTTTAGTAGCCACTCTCGTTGTCTGATACGCTCTTCGGTAAGCTGGGAGGCCGTAACATCCTGAATAACTCCATATGCCCGAGTATAATTGCCATAGATACTTTCGTATTGGCCAATTACCCTAACCCATACATTTCGTTTCTGGGCAGTAACCATTCTAAGTTTCAGATCAAAGGACTCGCCCCTTAACAGCATATTGCGCAGTGCTTTTCTTATAATAGGTCGATCATCAGGGTGATAGAAATGAATGCTTCTTTTTAAGGTAACGGGCGAACCTTCCGGCAAATCGTGAATGCGGTACGTTTCGGGTGTCCAGCTTATTTGCTTGGTAAGTTCGTTGATCTCCCAGCCACCTACCCGAGCCATTCTGCTAGTATCTGCCAATAAAGCAGATTCTCGCTTTTTTCTGGAGACATCCCGGCCAACTGCTTGAATCTCAGTAACCTCTCCTTGCTCGTTACACACTCCTACCAGCTCCCAGGTTGTCCAGAAATACTCCTGCTGTTTGTTGTGGCATCTTACCTCAATAGATGTAGGGCGGCTTGGGTTCTCAAGGCAGTAAGCTTTCGCTTTGATGCACTGATGAGTGCTGTTGCGATCCATTATTGAATATACTGGCTGATTCAGTAGTTCATCGGCAGAGTATCCAAAATGCTGTAGGGCTGCATTGTTCAGGTATACAAAGTGCCCGTTCAGATCGGTACGAATTACGTAGCTTGTTTGTGACTCAGTGATGGAAAGCAGCCATTGTTCTCGTTGCTGTAATTTCTTTTCCGTGTTTTTCTTGTCAGTAATGTCAAAAAAACTGACAAACGCTCCTTGGTATTCATCTGCGTCTGAAAGTAAGGGGGAGGTATGAAGTGATAACCAGCGAAGTCCCTGCTTACAAGTAATACCTATTTCAAGCTCAGAGATATCATTTTTATGATTGGGAAGGTCAGATAATAATGTTTGTGCAGCTATTAAAGGGTTTCCAAAAGTGTCCACCATATTCCAACGGCGGTTTATTAGGGGGCGTCCTATCAGGCGATCAGGGGTGGCGCCAAGTAGCACCGAGGCTAAAGAGTTTATTTCTTTGATCTTCCCCTTTTTATCAATAAGAACGGTAGCGGTAGGCAAGCTATTAATAAAATGGAAAGGGTTTTGAGAAGGTATGTAATTATTTTTATATGCAAGCATGTTGAGTGGATATATCGCTTTAGTCAATATTACGAATTCATGATCTTGCACATTGATCTGTTTGATGAAAAAGCTTTCACAAGTAAGGTTTAGTTAGACATTATTTTGCAAAAAATAGGTGTAAACCGCTAGGTAATATTTGTATTGTCTAGGTAAGAATGATTTAATAAGGTCAACTGTCGAAAAGTTGATCAGGTAAAGCGGCTAGCCCAGGTGCCACGTGCAGTGGGAGAGGCGGTTGCGGTTTTCAAAAGTTGCGTGTAGCGAGCGCGGGAAATTTCTTCGGCACCCAGGCGATCTAGGTGTGGGGTATGAACCTGGCAGTCTACCAGTTTAAGTCCGTGTTGGTGCAGATCACGAACTTTAGTAATAAAAGCAACTTTAGAGGCATTACTTACTCGCGAGAACATAGATTCTCCAAAGAAGATCTGTCCTATCGAAATACCATATAGTCCTCCTACTAAAGTATCATCCTGCCAGGCCTCTACTGAATGAGCATACCCAAGTTCATGAAGATGAACATACGCTTCTAGCATCTCTTCGGTAATCCAGGTGCCGGGCTGGCTAGGGCGTTTTGTCTGCTGGCAGCTCCGGATAACCTGCCTAAAGGCGGTGTCGTAGGTAATGGTAAATTTTTTCTGATTGAGTACCGGGCGCAGGCTGCGGGGAATATGAAGTTTTTCAGGAAATAGTACAAAACGCGGGTCCGGGGCATGCCAGATAATAGGCTGGTCTTCTTCGTACCAGGGAAAAATACCGGACCGGTAAGCTAGTAGTAGCCGTTCGGGAGAAAGGTCGCCACCCAGCGCCAGCCCGCCCCAGTCTTCGGCATGGTCTACCGGAGGAAAAATCAAGTCTTCAGAGAGCCAGTAGAGCATTAAGCTGATGCAGTTTCACCGACCAGGCGCTGGAAGGTGCCCAGTGCTTTGCCCGATTCCAGCGATTCTCGGGCCAAGGCAATGCTCTCTTTCAAAGAAAGCTCAGGCTTACCGCAGTGAATGGCCATGCCGGCATTAGCCAGTACTACCTCCTGCTGGGCTACCGTTCCCTTTCCATTCAAGATATGTAAGAAAGTCTGAGCGGCTTCCTCTACCGTTTCACCACCGTAAAGATCTTCGGGTGCATGCGTCTGAAAACCTAAGTCTTCCGGGTACAACAAGTACTCACCAGCATTGGTAATCATGCGAAATGGGCCGGTTAGAGAAACTTCATCATAACCATCCAGTGAATGCAGAATTACAAACTGCTTGTCTGTTTTTTGAAAGAGATAGGCATACAAGCGAGCAAGTTCCAGGCTGAATACGCCTACCAATTGCTTTTTCGGAAATGAGGGATTTACCATTGGGCCCAGCATGTTGAAAAAAGTCTTCATCCCCAACTCCCGTCGTACTGGCGCCACATTTTTCATGGCTGGGTGAAACAAGGGCGCATGTAAAAAGCAAATACCCGCCTGATCCAGACTTTGCTTCAGCTTATCAGCATCATTGGTAAACTCATAGCCAAAGTGGGCCAGCAGGTTTGATGAGCCGCAAACCGATGATACTCCATTATTACCGTGTTTTGCTACATTTTGCCCGGCGCCCGCCACCACGAAAGAAGCTGTAGTAGAAATGTTGAAGGTGTCTTTTCCATCACCGCCCGTGCCGCAGAGGTCAATAGCATCGTACTCGGCAATATTCAGCGGAACACACAGCTCCAGCATTGCCTCCCGAAAGCCTTCTAACTCTTCCACGGTGATGCTCCGCATCAGGAAAACCGTCAGGAAGGCGGCCATTTGGCTCTGATTAAACTCACCCTGGGTTAAGCGTACGAGAATATCTTTGGCGGTTTCTTTATCTAACGATTTATATTCGATCAGGTCGTTTAGAATCTGTTTCATGAGAGTTTAATGGCTAAATTATTAGACTGCTAAATTGCTGTTGGTAAATTTAATAAGCGCATTGATAGCTTTTGGTAACTTTTGAAGTTCTGAGAAATAAACCTCATACATATCATCTGAAATGAGGCCTCTTATTTTTGCTTTTTCACTCCAATCAAGTGATTCATAAGTTGATCCTAAGGCGTATCGATAAAACTTAATTTTATCTTTTTTCCCGTAACGACCAAAACCTTTGGCAATGTTAGCCGAAATTGAATCAACAGCTCTAATGAATTGCTGTCCTATTGTACTTTTGTTAAAGTGGTCCCAAGCGAGCACTGCTTCCCAAACTTGATTACTCAAATGAAAAGCGATACGGTATGACTCGATATCATTAAGTATGAGGAATTTTTTCTCACCCATGATCAAGGAATTTTAGTCAAACTATAATAATGCAGCCCAGCCATTTATCCTTCAGCCATTTAACAATTTACCGCACCAACCAATTTTGAATAATCTGCTTGCCGTGTTCGGTCAGGATGGATTCAGGGTGAAACTGGAGGCCGTGCACATCGTAGGTTTTGTGGCGCAGCCCCATGATTTCGCCTTTGAGGTCGCGGGCGGTTACTTGCAGATCGCCGTTCAGTGCTTGAGCATTTACGGCCCAGCTATGGTAGCGGCAAACCCCGAACGATTTGGGTAGTCCTTCAAACAGTGGTCCGGCTTCTTCTTCCAGATATACCTTATCGGCATAGCCGTGCAGTACCAATGGCATGTTGTATAACTCAGAGCCAAAAGCTTCGGCAATGCCCTGATGCCCCAAGCAGATGCCTAACATGCTTTTCTTGGGGGCATACGTGCGGATCACATCCATCATAATGCCTGCCTCGGAAGGAATCCCCGGCCCGGGCGAAAGCAGAATCTTATCATATTGATCCACTTCTTCCACCGAAATCTTATCGTTTCGGATCACATCCATCTGATCGCCCACCTCCAGTTCACGCAGAATATGAACCAGGTTATAGGTAAACGAATCATAATTATCTAAGACTAGTATTTTCATGTTTAATGACAAATTGCAAATGTAAAATTGAAAATTGTTAAACCCGAGGTTGAAGGTGTTTTCTGAAATAATGACCACGAATAGCCTATTGCCTTCGTGTCCTACTCGTAATTTCTAGCCTTAAACCCATAACTCAATAAACTTGAAACCGCTAATTTGCAATCTTCTCCGCTTCCTCCAACGCTTTCCGCAAAGCACCTAGCTTATTATTTACTTCCTGCAATTCCTTCTCAATTTCAGATTTAGCCACAATTCCAGCACCCGCCTGATAGTACAGCGTATTATCCTGGCTCAGGAATGAACGAATCATAATAGCATGGTTAAAATCACCGTTAAAGCCTAAAAAGCCCAGCGCACCTCCGTAATAGCCTCGCTGAGTGCTTTCATACTTATGAATCAGTTGCATAGCCATGTGCTTGGGCGCTCCTGATAAAGTGCCCGCCGGGAAGGTATCAGCCACTACGCGAATGGGGGATGTTTCTCCGGAAAGTTTACCCGTCACTTTAGAAACCAGGTGGATGACGTGGGAAAAGTATTGTACTTCTTTAAACGTTTCTACGGTTACCTCATCTCCATTACGGCTTAGGTCGTTGCGAGCCAGGTCCACCAGCATCACGTGTTCGGAGTTTTCTTTGGGGTCGTCCATCAGTTTGCGGGCAAGTTCGGCATCCGCTTCATCATTACCCGTACGACGAAAGGTGCCAGCGATGGGGTAGATGCTGGCCGTTTCACCCTTGATCACGATTTGAGCCTCCGGTGATGAGCCGAATAATTTGTAATTTCCATAATCAAAGTAGAATAAGTAGGGCGAGGGGTTGATGGAGCGCAGCGTACGGTACACGTTAAACTCATCCCCTTTGAATGAGGTCTGGAACCGGCGGGAGAGTACAATCTGAAAAACATCGCCCCGGAAGCAGTGCTCTCGCCCTTTTGCTATCACATCCAGAAATTCCTCATCCGTATAGTTACTGCTTTCCGCCTCGCTACGCTTAAAGTGGTAAGTCGGAATGTTTTTATTGTTAATCAGCGAAATCAGGTTAGGCAGCTCGCTTTTCTCTTCCTGCTCGGCATACTGATGCTCAAAGGCGTATAATTCATTTCGAAAGTGATCCACGGCAATCACATAACGATAAACGGCATAGTGGATCTCGGGAATATCGTAACTGGTTTTTTCTTCGGAAGAAAGATCAATATCCTCAAAGTACTGCACGGCATCGTAAGCCATGTAGCCGAACAAGCCATTAGTAGAAAATCGGTAATCAAAGTTCTCACTGCGGAAACGTCCAGCAAAGTCGGTAAGTAGTTGTACGGCATCCTGAGGGTTTTCCAGCGTGCTTGTCTGTTCACTGCCATCGGGGAACGACTGCGTTACCTCTCCCTGATGCACTGAAAAGGAGGCAATCGGCTGGCAACAGATAAAGGAGAAGCTGTTATCACTGCTGTGGTAGTCAGAGCTTTCCAGCAGGATAGGATTCTCGTAGCGGTCGCGGATTTTCAGGTAAATGCTGACGGGCGTCACCGTGTCCGCTAATAGGCGCTCCGAGCGGGTCGTAAGCGCAAAAACATCGGAGGTGCTTTCTGTAATCATTTTATAACGGTTAGGGTTTATAACAAAAAAAGCCTACTGCGAAAACAGTAGGCTAATCATTAGAATATGGTTTTGACCATACGTTACCTCATGTTCACGCAAAGAAGTTGGATTGCGCGCCACCACCATGAAGTAAATGTATAGGTCTGATAATTGCTCATTGTAACAGCAAATATAGAATCCTGCGAGGATTATACAAATAGAACCGTAAATTTATCCTGTTATCTTCACGTTCGAAGATGTAGAACCGAACGCTTACTTTTTCAGGTATGGAAACGCTAGCCGAACAATATCAGCAAGTCAGTAAACAGAAAAGCCGCATTCAGCGATATAACAAAGCCCTCAAGCAAGCACTGATTTTCAGCGGAGGGCTCATTGTGCTGCTGCTGGGCTATCTGATCTTTATAGAACATTTTACCCCACTTTTTGGCCGTTGGCCCGAGGTGCAACAATCTTTACAGTCCGCTCAGGAAGAAAACCGCTATCTGAAAGCGCAAATGGACAGCCTGTACCGGGTGAATGATATGCTGTTAGAACTTTCACCTTACTATACGGGGGTATTCTATGAAGTGCAGATCGGAGCCTTTGAACACTTTGATCTGGCTAACTATAAAGATGATCTGGTAAAAATGAATATTGATTATAACGGACCGCTGGACCAGTACACCTTAGGCAAATTCCGGGATCTGAAGAAAGCACTGGCTTTTCAGAAAGATATCCAGCAGATGGGCATTCAGGATGCGTTTGTAGTCGCAAAAGTGGATGGAGAACGGGTGACCGTGAAGGAAGCATTGCGGGAAGCGAAACGTCTGCAACAGGGGCGGCAGGAAAGTTTGGAAAAAAACCCAACTTGAGTCTGTCATGGTTTTACTAAATCCCGAATTAAACAGGATTTGAGCTGTTACGCCATCGCAACCCTCCACTGTTAACATTTAGCAAGCTAAATGCCCTAAAGTAAATCCAGGGTGAGGCCCGGTTTTGGTGGCAAACTACGCTCGGTATGGTCTAAAGTGTTGGATTTAGAAAACAAAATTAGACCCAAGCGGGTAATCTTCAATATGGTAAAGAACATGCGCCTCTAGCAGCGCCTTTCTTGTGAATTCTTATCTGCGAATATACTACAAACTCAAGAAAGACTAAAATGATTCCACCTCCGATACTTACGTTTTTCTTACAGTGACTTTCAGAAGAGAGCTAGCAATAATTACTAACGTTAGATCTTTGATATAGTCTCTTCTCCATGATGCGTTAAGATAGCATTTAATAAGTTAAGGGAGTAGTATCGGCTTTTCTTCAAAAAAAGTTGAAAGAGCGGATTCAAAGATGAAACTAGCCCTTTATCTCTTGCAACTGAAAGTAGGCCAATAGTGCCAATACAATTCAGACCAAAATTTTCATCAATGTTTCGGGCTTTTCTGTCATCTATCAAGAGGAAGTCAGCCTGTAACTCTTTATAAAGTATCACCGCTTCAGATTCCCCGTAATCCATCACGAAGGTGAGGTCGTTAAAACCTTTAATCTCTTGTTTTTTTTCCAAAAAGAAGGTCGATATCTTTTCGTAATGCTCAGCAGACTTATTGTGGGTAATCTCATTCCAAACTCCTATAGGTATCCTGATACTATCAAACAAATGTTCTAATAGCTCAAGTTTATCAATAACAGCAAGAGAGAATTTTGGTCCTGAATCAGCAATGACTAGTCCGTTTTTCATACTACTTTAGCTTTTCTCTATCTTGCATGACATCTTCAACAGAAAGGTTAGAAATAGGCACTTGATTCTCGGATAACACTGCTTCAAAATCCCACCGCGAGAGTCCGGCAATTTGAGCGGCTTTGCCGATGGTCACTTTCTTTAATTCATAGAGTCGGATGGCCAGGGAAAGTTTGATCTGTTGCTTTAATTCGCTTTCCGATCCATTTAATGTGAGTAATATATCCGAAGGTAAATCTACTGTTACAGATTGCCAGTTCATATTTATGATTTATTATATGAAATATAAAACAGCAGCCAGGCTAATTTAGTGTCATGGCTTGGTGTTTTACCTAACATAATAAATCCCAATATAACACCTACGATTCGCGAAATACGCCTTTGATTTCTTCGTTCTCTGTCTAATTTTGTGTTAGTTTACTGGGTAGCTATTAATCTTCATGGACAAAGTTCGTGCGTTCTTGCACCATTTTTTTACAGAAATACAACAACGTTGGTTTCAGTTTACAGTACAACAACGGATTTGGTTCACCGCTATCGTGGCCGGATCAGTTTTTATCCTGGTGGCTATCATTGCTTACGTTTCATCGGATGATTTTTCTGGCTCCGAAACGGTAGATCCTGCCTATCAAGCCTATATTTCATCCTACAGTGCAGGAGTGCTTTCGGTAGAATCACCGGTGCGGGTCCGGTTGACCTATCCGGTGGCAGACAGTGCGCAGGTGGGGCAGTTGACGGATGATGACCTGTTTGAGTTTAATCCATCGGTAGAGGGAGAGTCGTATTGGGTGGATCAGAGTACGATTGAATTTTTGCCAGAAACACCGTTGGCAGCCGGGCAGCGTTATCAGGTAAGATTTGATCTGGAAGAAGTAATAGAAGTGCCGGATGCCTATGAGTCTTTTGAATTTGCCTTTCAGACCATTCAGCAAAACTATTCGGTAGAACTAGTCGGCCTTACTCCCGAAGAAGAAGGCGAATTTGTAAAGCAACAACTACAGGGTACTCTTTTAACGGCCGATGTAGCCGAAGCCACGGCGGTGGAGCGAATGCTCTCTGCCCGTCAGAATGATCAGGCCCTGGCCATTCAGTGGAACCACGCTACTGATCAGCGAAGCCATACGTTTATCGTGGAAAATATTGTTCGCCGTAACAGCGAAGCGCAGGTGGTGGTAGAAAGCACCGGTGAGCCGCTAACCCTAACCAAATCACAAACCTACGATGTGAATGTTCCTTCGCTGGAAACCTACGAATTGGTCAACTACCGGGTAGTAGAGGAGCCAGAGCAGTACCTGGAACTGCGGTTTTCCGATCCTTTGCAATCCGAACAGGAGCTTGAAGGGCTCATCCAGCTTTCGGGTAACTCAGAAGAGATACGCTACATCATCGAGAAAAACGTCATTAAAGCCTATCCGGCCAACCGCCTGTCCGGCCCTATTACCGTCATCGTCAACGAAGGTATTAAAAATGCTCGGGGCGATGCTTTTCCCTCTACCGTGGAGGTTGATGTGGAGTTTGAAGTTGTAAAACCAGCCGTACGGGTTGCCGACGCTGGCGTGATCTTGCCCACCACCAATGGAATGGTATTGCCTTTCGAAGCGGTCAATCTCAAAGCGGTAGATATTACCGTGGTACGAGTATTCGAAGAAAATGTGCCTCAGTTCTTTCAGGTGAACCAGTACGACGGAAAGCAGGAAATACGGCGGGTAGGCCGACCCGTAGTGCAGCAGGAAATTCCTCTGAACGGTTCGGGAGTGACCGACCTGGGAAAATGGAACCGTTTCACGCTGGATCTGGAGAAAATTATTGAAGCTGAGCCCGGAGCTTTGTACCAGATTAATATCGGATTCCGGCAAAAGCACGCTGTGTATTCCTGCGGAGCAGGCGATGCCGATGAACTGGAAAGCAACCTCCCATCGGACGACGATTGGGGTGATCCGGATAAAATGTACTGGGAAAGTTACGGAGACTATTACTACGCAACCAACTATAATTGGGAAGAGCGGGACAATCCCTGTTCGCCTTCGTACTACGGCGGGCGGCGCAACGTACAGAAAAACCTGCTGGTCTCGAACCTGGGCATGATTGCCAAAAAGGAAGATGGGCATCATTACCGCATCGGGGTCACCGACCTGCAAAGCACCGAGCCACAGTCCGGGGTTTCCATCAAACTGTATAGCCTTCAACATCAGCTTCTGGCCGAAGGCAGCACCGATGGTGACGGCTGGTGGGAGGTGGAAACCGAACGAAGCCCATTTCTGGCCGTGGCCGAAGAAGGAACAGAAAAAAGCTATCTGCGATTGGATGATGGCAATGCCTTATCATTGAGTAACTTTGATGTTTCCGGGCAGTCGGTAGAAGAAGGCATCAAAGGCTTTTTGTACGGTGACCGGGGCGTGTGGCGGCCCGGCGACTCGCTGCACATTAACTTTATTCTGGAAGATCAGACCGAACGGTTGCCCGAACATCATCCGGTCATCTTCGAGCTAAGCAACCCGCAGGGCCAGGTGGTTCAACGGATCGTTCGCACTGATGGCGTGGGTGATATCTATAACTTCAGCACCGCCACCCCTTCCTCAGCCCCCACCGGTAACTGGAGTGCTCAGGTGCAGGTAGGCGGCGCGACCTTCACCAAAGCAATACGTATTGAAACCATCAAGCCCAACCGTCTTCGTGCTGATCTGGACTTTGG
This sequence comes from Roseihalotalea indica, assembly GCF_022458895.1. The sequence goes on from NZ_JAINFL010000007.1 coordinate 307,430, forward strand.
CACCCAGCGCCTCACTTCGCGTAATCGCGATGTAACGGCCGATCTTTCAGTAGCCTGGTTGAACGGAGCCACCGCCCGGAATCTGCGAGCCCAGTATGAACTACTGCTGACCCCCCGCACCACTACCTTTAGTCAGTACCCCAACTATACTTTCGATGATCCGGCCCTGACGTTTGAACGGGAACGGCGCGAAGTATTTGACGGGCGCGTTAATGAACAGGGCAATGCTTCGTTCCGGGTAGATTTGTCAACCGAAAGCCCGGTGCCCGGCACCCTGAATGCCACTTTTAATGGGAAGGTATTTGAAGAAGGTGGTAATTTCAGTACTGACCAGCTTACCCTTCCTTACTATCCCTACAGCTCGTACGTTGGAATCCAGGTACCTGAAGGCGAAGGGTGGGGCGGAGCTTTAGCCACTAGCGAAAATCACACGATCAATCTGGTCGTGGTAGATGCCGATGGCAAAGCGGTAGACCGCGATGACCTGGAGGTAAAACTGTACAAACTGGACTGGCGCTGGTGGTGGGATCAATCTGATCGCTCATTAGCGCAATACGTGAATGATACCTATCGCGAGCCGGTACAATCAGCTACCGTTGATGCAGAGAGTGGAAAAGCGCAGTGGGAATTATCAGTGAATGATGACGGTTGGGGCCGGTATTTATTGCGCGTTTGTGATCCCGAGTCGGGCCACTGCACCGGGCAGGTGATCTATCTGGACTCTCCGTATGCGCAGGAGGATCAGAGTCGTTCCGAAGGGGCTACTATGTTGTCATTTTCATCTGATAAGGATACGTATCAGGTGGGAGAAGAAGCCACGCTGTACCTACCGGGACAAAGCGGCAACCGAGCCTTGGTTAGTCTGGAAAATGGGAGTCAGGTTTTAGAAACACACTGGGTGACGCTTGAAGGGGATTCCGTAGGCCAGCAAACGGATATGGAATTTACTTTTGAAGTGACCGAAGCCATGGTGCCTAATGTGTACGCGAATGTAACCCTGTTACAACCCCACGAGCAAACGACCAACGACCTGCCTATCCGCATGTATGGTGTCATTAACCTGGAGGTAGAGAATACCGAAACTCATCTGCAACCCGTCATCGGGCTACCTGAGAAGCTGGAGCCGGAGAGCGAAGTGACGCTACGCATCTCCGAAGCCAATGAACGCGAAATGGCCTATACCGTGGCCGTTGTTGACGAAGGCCTGCTGGACATCACCAACTTTACGACTCCTGAACCCCACGACTATTTTTATGCCCGGGAAGCCCTGGGAGTGAAAACCTGGGATGTATACGACTATGTGATCGGGGCTTACGGAGGCGAACTGGAGCGCTTATTGTCGGTAGGCGGTGATCAGGAATTATCCAACACTGGCGACCGGCAGGCGAATCGCTTCGAGCCGGTCGTAAAATTCCTCGGCCCATTTTATCTGGATGATGGGGACGTGAACGAGCATACTTTCAAAATGCCTAATTACGTGGGTTCGGTACGAGTGATGGTGGTGGGTGCTTACGAAGGAGCCTACGGAAGTGCTGATACTGCCGCTACGGTGAGCCAACCGCTAATGGTACTGGGCACACTACCCCGGGTGCTGGGGCCGGGAGAAGAAGTGCGATTGCCGGTAAACGTTTTTGCCATGGATAACTCGGTGAAAGATGTGCGGGTGAGTGTAAATACCAATAACCTGCTGTCAAATCAGGCCGCTCGGAGCCAAGATATGTTTTTTCCCCGGCCGGGAGATAACTTGGTTGATTTTGCGCTGAAGACAGCTAACCAGGTGGGTATTGGGCAGGTGCAGATTGATGCAGCTGCCGGACCTAATCGGACATCTGACAGTATTGAATTGGATATTAGAAATCCTAATCCGCCGGTTACCCGGGCCATCAGTAGTCTGGTAAAGTCGGGGGATACCTGGAGTACTTCTTTTGAACCGGTGGGGATGGCTGGTACCAATCAGGCTACCCTGGAAGTGTCGAGCATCCCTCCGCTGAATTTGAGCAAACGTCTGGAGTATTTGACGCAATATCCGCACGGCTGTATCGAGCAGACGGTGTCAGCCGCGTTTCCACAATTATATCTTAGCGCTATTGAAGAGCTGTCAGAAGATGAGCTGCGACGTATTGAGAACAATATCAAAGCCGCTATTCATCAGCTAAATACTTTTTTAACAAATGAAGGAGCTTTTGCCTACTGGCCTGGTAGCCAAGATGCCGACGAATGGAGCACCAGCTATGCGGGGCATTTTCTGCTGGAAGCTCAGCGGCAAGGGTATTCCGTACCTTCAGGGCTACTTCGCGCCTGGAGGGGATATCAACAGCGACGAGCCGTACAGTGGGGTGCTGGTTCCGGCTATGCCCGCGAGGATCTTATGCAGGCCTACCGACTTTACACCCTGGCACTAGCGGGAGAGCCTGCTCAGGGCGCTATGAATCGTTTGCGTGAAAAAGGTCAGCTTTCACTACCGGCCAAATGGAGACTTGCTGCTGCCTATGCTCTGATTGAGCAACCAGAGGTGGCCCAACAGATGATTCGTGGGTTGGATAATGATATTCCCGACTATCAGGAAACCTATGGAACGTTTGGCTCTGCTTATCGTGATGAAGCCATGATTTTGGAGACTCTTACGCTACTTGAGCAGCCGGAACAGGGACTGCGGTTATACGAACGTATCTCGTCAGCATTGAGTAATGAGTCACTTTGGATGAGTACACAGACGACAGCATTTTGTCTGGTAGCAGCGACTCAGTATGCTCAAACAGTAGCTACCGAAAAGGAGATTCAGTTCTCTTACCAGATTGCCGGAGGAGTACCTCAGGGAGAAATTCGTTCGGAGATGTCGTTGGTGCAACGACCATTAGAAATAGAGGAAGGGCGGCGGTACACTGCCCAGGTAACTAACGAAAGCGAAGGTGACCTTTACGCCCGTATTGTGCTACGAGGAATTCCGGACATCAATGAAGAAGAAACGCAGGAAAACGGATTACGCTTACAGGTACATTATAAAGGCATGAACGGTGAACCGGTAGAACCGGAAAACCTGCTTCAGGGTACTGATTTTCTGGCCGAAGTAACAATCTATAATACTGGTACTCAGGGTAACCTTCAGCAGTTGGCTTTATCTCACATTATGCCTTCCGGTTGGGAGATTATTAATACTCGTCTGCAAGGTTCAACGGAATTCTATCAGCAGGATACCTATGAGCATCAGGATATTCGTGATGATCGGGTATATACCTATTTTGATCTTCCGGCCAATCAACGTAAGACATTTACGGTAGTGCTGAACGCAGCGTATGCCGGACGTTTTTATCGGCCGGGCCTATACTGTGAAGCTATGTACGATCACACGATTAATGGCAGTACCGAAGGAGAATGGATAGAAGTAACGCAGCCGTAAGGGGATAGGTGCTAGGTTTTGGGGTTTGGAGCTGTGGCGTGGGGTATGTTTTTGATGGTTTCAGGTACTGATGTTTGAAGAGCCGGAAACTGTAGGTTGATACAGTGCATACGGACTAGCAAATTCCTAAAACCTAATTTTCAAAACCCAAAAACCCAAAAACCCAAGGGGTCAAAACAAAAAAACCTGCTTCGTAATACGAGCAGGCTTTCCTAAAACTACCTAAACTATGAGAAACAATTCTACACCTTCAGCGGCTACCACGAGATGGTTACCGTTAACTGAAGACGAAACAAAGATGGAGTATACTAGCTTAATTGTATAATCGTTTACTAGCTTTGCCTTACTGATGTAAGTATTTTTCTATTCCTTGCATTTTTTTAAGCACGCTCTACCCAAAAGACTTACTTTTATGCCTCAAAACCTGCATTCATGGAACGTCAGCCCTGCTGAAGCGGTGAAAATTCAGCAAGAAGTTCGAAAAAAAGTACAACTTGAACCGATCACTGATGCTATTCAGTATGTGGCAGGTGCTGATATTTCGTTCGACCGTGGTTCTGATGTATTTCATGCGGGCTTCGTTGTTCTGAAGCTTCCTTCTTTAAAAGTTTGCGGTCACTCGTTGGTGACTACGCGTTCTACATTTCCGTACGTGCCAGGTCTGCTTTCTTTCCGAGAAATGCCAGCACTGCTCGAGGCTTGGGATCAGTTGCCAACTAAGCCCGATGTGGTGGTCTTAGACGGACATGGGATCGCCCATCCCCGGCGGTTGGGAATTGCTTCTCATTTCGGCGTGTGGATTGACCGGCCCACGATTGGTTGTGCCAAGAAACTTCTGGTGGGTATGCACGAAGCTTTGGCCCCGGAAGCAGGCTCCCATGCTCTCATCTACGACCGGCAGGAGATTATTGGTGTAGCACTACGCTCTCGTGATAATGTAAAACCTATCTATGTTTCACCGGGCCACCGTACCGATCTGGAAAGTGCCCTGTCAGTAGTAAGCCTGTGCCTTACCCGTTTCCGTCTTCCCGAGGTCACGCGGCAAGCTCACCAGCTGGTTAATCAGTTGCGCAGAGGTGAGGTAGAACCAGGGTTGCGCATTTACGAGAACGGCTAATTCTTGGTAATCTGCTCTGATTTTTCTGGTCAATCTGTTATTTTCACTAAACTCAACTAAAACCATTATTATGAAAAAGCAACCTGATACTACCCGTCGGCAGTTTATGAAAAGAGGCGCTGCTGCGGCCACTCTGGCAATGACTCCCGCTATCTGGAATAAATCAATCAATCTGGTTGGTTTACGCCCCAAAGAAAAGTTAGGAGTTGCGCTGGTCGGATTGGGGTATTATAGCACTGACTTGTTAGCTCCTGCTTTACAGGAGACTAAGAACTGCTACCTTGCTGGTATTGTGACCGGCACCCCGGAGAAAGAAAAGGTCTGGGCGGAGAAATATGGTATAGAGGATAAGAATATCTATAACTACGATAATTTTGAGGACATTGCCGACAACGACGATATTGATATCATCTATGTAGTGCTGCCCAACGCTATGCATGCCGAATACGTGATTCGGGCGGCTAATACCGGGAAGCACGTGCTTTGCGAAAAGCCTATGGCTTTAAATGCCAAAGAGTGCGAGTCTATGATCAAAGCCTGTAATGATAACAAGCGGATGTTATCCATTGGGTATCGCATGCAGTTTGAACCGCACACGCAGGAGATTATGCGGATGGGACAGGAGAAAGTATTTGGCCCGGTAAAGCTGGTAAGTGCCGGAGCGGGCTACCGCGAAGGCCGCGCTGACCACTGGAAGCTGGATAAAAAGATGGGCGGCGGGGCCATGATGGATATGGGCGTATACGCACTACAGGCTGCCCGCTATGTAACGGGTGAAGAACCCATTGCGGTAACCGCTCAATCGTTTACATCTCGCCCGGAAATGTTTACCGAAGTAGATGAAACCACCATGTTTCAATTGGAATTTCCGAGCGGTGCGCTGGCGAACCTGCACACTAGTTTTGGAATGAGCATGAACTATTTGAATGTGACATCCGAAGATGGCTGGTTTAAGCTAGACCCCTTCTCGGCCTACCGTGGTATTGAAGGCGAAAGTAAAAACGGACCTATTGAGTTTCCGGATGTCTTCCAACAGGCCGTACAGATGGACGAGCAGGCCTACTGCATCATGGAAAATAAAGCTATGCGCGTACCCGGTGAAGAAGGCTTACGCGATATGCGCGTTGTAGAAGCTATCTACAAAGCCATTAAATCGGGTGATCAAGTTAAAGTTTAAATTTCATGACTAATGATTGGTGAATAATGATAAACTTCATTAATCACTGATCATCGGTCATTCATCATTTACTATGAATAAACCCAATCAGTCAGTATTTGTCAGCCAGTCGGTGGCTATTTTGGTAGACGGAAATAATATTGAAATCAGCTTGCATAACCTGTTTGGCAAGAACAATATTATGCTTAACTATGATACGCTTATTCCCCGTTTGTTAGGGGAGCGCGGCTTAAATCGTTTGATTTATTTCCGAGAAGGAAGCAGCATTTCATCCAAGCTGGAGCAGCGGCTTCGCAAGCATTATCATGGCTCAGTAGTGCCTTGTTATAAAGGAGCTGACATCCCTCTGAGCATAAAAGCTACCCAATTAGCTCATAAAGTAGATGCCATTATTATTCTGTCGGGCGATGCAGATTATGTTGAACTGATCCGCCACCTTAAATCAGAAGGGGTGCGTGTAGAGATTGCTGCTGTAGAACAGACTACCGCCGCCGTGTTGCTGGAAGAGGCTGATTATTTTACGCCCATTACTAAAGAAGACTGTTTCGAATATCCTGGATTAGGATAGGATCAATCAGCTTTGTCAGCATCTGGAAAGTTCATGGCCATCACCAGTTTCCCTACGGTGTGGCCAGATTCCATCCGCTGATGCGCTTCTACTAACTCTCTTTCCGAAGCGTTATAGACTTTCTCAATAACCGGTTTGATCATGCCAGCTTCAGCGTATTGGGCTAGTTGATATAGGTCTTCTTTGCGAGGTTTTACCGTAATTATCTTACTTTTTTTGCTGCCTACCTTCGTAAGCACTGAGCTTACCACCTCTGGCAAAGCCGGGGTAGTAGTAATATATACCCCGTTGTGTGTAAGAATAGATTTACATTCCGAAAAAGACCGATTGCCAATGACATCAAATATCACATCATACTGATAAGGAAGCTGCGTAAAATCCTGGCTATTATAGTCGATGACTTCGTTAGCACCCAGGTCTTTTACCAGATTAAAGTTTTTAGCACTGCATACAGCGGTAATATCAGCTCTGGCTGCTTTAGCAATCTGCACAGCAAAAGTGCCAACCCCGCCCGAGGCACTGTTGATCAGAACTCGGGAATTATGATATATTTTAGCCTTCTTCCGCAATGCCTGCCAGGCGGTGAGTCCGGCTACTGGAAAAGATGCCGCTTCTTCAAAAGAAAGGTTTGTTGGTTTCTTAGCCAGGTATTTTGCTTTAACAGTCACATACTCACCATAACCTCCCCATTGAGGTGTGGGTAACATAGCATATACCTCATCGTTCGGTTGCAAATCGGTAACTTCGCTTCCTACACCGCTAACGATACCAGCGATGTCTGCACCTAATATCTTAGGAAATTTAATAGGAACTACTTTCTTCATATCGCCTCGCCTAACTTTAAAATCCATAGGGTTTAGCCCCGAGGCAATTACTTTAATAAGTACTTCTTTAGGGCCAATCAGAGGGGTGCTGAGTTTATGGGCGTGGAATACCTCCGGAGTGCCATATTGAGTAATAGTAAATGCATTCATAGTAGTTACAACTTGTATATACAGTAAAAGTTAGAACCAATTTGAATCATAAAGAAAAATGAAATAGGGTACTTATACCTCAGCATGCCTTAATAATTGGGGAAAGAGAACCACAAACTGGGAATATATATTTGCTAAAATCCTGAGAAATGCAAATTGCATCAAGTTTGCATAATACAAAGACAAACTACACACGCTATGAAAAATTGGATCGGATTAGTACTGGCACTTATAGGCTTATGTCTTGGGTTAGTCAGTACCATACTAACTAATATAACCGCCAACGATCCTGAACAGGCCAGCTTTTTCGGAATAGACTTTAGCAGCATGATTAATAACAGTCCTTCTATAGTAGGCTTTTCTCTGTTAATACTTATCGCTAGCTTTTGCATTATTTTCTCTTCCAAAAACAAACTACAGAACTAACCATGAAGACAGAACCTAACATAATGTATATTACACTTGCCAATATTGTGCGACAGCATAATGCATCCCAGAACCTGATTCATACTAGCAAAGTTCAGACCCAAGGTACAAGTAAACTAATTAAGCAGAGTATAGCACTCATGAATAAAGCTAAACAGGCACAGTAGCTTCAGTGAAGCTACCACGAAAAGTCAATGACTATCCCCAACGTTGGCAGCGTGGCGCTATTATCAGCATCTTCTACTTCCACTAATGCCCTGGGTTCAGCAATTTGCCCTGCATCATTGCGCGCCAGCCCATATGAGGGTGCCTGCGGTAAATTACTTCCCAGTACATTTTGTATCTCAAAAAACAGATTAAACGTCCACCCGGTAAAATTCCATTTCTTGTCAATCCGAATATCTGCCTGGTTGAAGGGTTGCAAGCGCGTAACACCTAGCTGATCATAATCCAGCACAATGGTGGGGTAAGTATCGGTAGTCGTTTCTACATCAACCGGAGCATAAGGCGCCCGGCCCAGGTAGCGCACTCGCAAACCTACTTCCCAGTTTCGGGGTAGTTTATAACCTCCGGTAAAGGTTAGCAGGTGCCGGTTATCCCAGCGAGAGGGGAGGTAATTGCTTTCATTAGGGCCGGTGAACTCACTCCAGTAGAGCGTATAGGCCAGAATACCGTAGAAATTGCGCGTAAGCTTCTGCTGTAGCAGAAATTCCAACCCATAGGTGCGGCCTAAGCCCGTAGTAGAAATTTCTTCGTTGCCCAGCACTTCAAAGTCCCCACCCAGATTTGCCAGTGATACTCCTTCCCGTACTGACACGGGGTACTGCGAATATCGTTTGTAAAAGCCCTCCAGCGTGATGCGCGTTGAGCGGCGAGGCAGAAACTCCAGCCCGGCCACGTAATGGTCGCTGCGGGTATAATCTCCATCTTGATTGGTAAATTCTCCGCTTTGGTACTGATAGCCGAGCACCGTATACGGCAGTATTTTATAATAACGGCCTACTGAAGTGTTGATCGTCCAGCGTGGAGAGAAAGTATAGGCTAGAGAAAATCGGGGAGAGAAGGTGTTAAACAGGTTCATACCTGCATCCGTAAAAGTGTTGCCATCCGCCCGAAAGCCAAAGGAGGGCGTTAGCTTTTCCTGAAAGAATGAGCGGGATACCTGCGCAAATAAGCCGAGTTTATAGAACTTCAGGTTTGTTTCGTACTCAGCGTTATTGACTACATCGCGGGTAGTATTGGTGTAGCGGGAGTGCTGTGCCAGGAAACCGCTGTTGATCGTCCAGTCGTTTACAAAGTTGGTAAGCTCAAAGCGTAGTTTATTCTCGTCTTCTACCGACACATTGCTGAAAAGCTCGTCGGCTTCATTTACGTTGTCGGCATAGCGGCGGAAGTTATTGTTCAGGATATTGCCGCTGAGCGTGGCCCGAAAAAAACCGTTGTTTTCCCGAAAGCGCTTACGCCAGCTTACCCCAATGGTGCTGGTCCATTGCTGAATAACGGGTACCTGATCGAGGATTGCCTGTTGCTCCTGAGTAGCATCTTCCGGTGGGTTGATCTGAAAGTTATCCAGTGAGCCGATGCCAATCAGGTTGATTTCATTGCGGTCGTCTATTTTATGATTGATCTTATACTGGTAATCCCAGTAGTCGGGTAGGAAGGGAAGGTCGATGAGCTGGAAGAGAAATTGAAGGTATGAGCGGCGGACTGAAAAGATAAATGTGGTGTTGGCCAGCGAGTCTTCCTCAGGAACTTTCAATAAAGGCCCTTCCAGCGTTACGGCGGCTTCGCTGGCTCCGAGGCGAAAGTTTAGGCGACGTTCCTGAGGGTTGCCAATCCGTTGATCAAATTGAAGGACACCCGACAGCACATTATCGTACTGGGCCGGGAAAGAACTGGTGCTAAGCGTGACACCCTCAATAAACGATACGTTCAGCAGCCCCACCGGACCACCCGCACTGCCTTGGGTAGCGAAGTGATTGATGTTGGGAATCTCCACTCCATCCAGGTAATAAACGTTCTCATTGGGCGCTCCGCCGCGGATAATAACATCGTTGCGGAAGCCGACTGAACCGGAGACTCCCGGCAACGACTGCACTACTTTGGCAATATCGTTATTACCACCGGGGTAGGTAGCGATTTCTTCCTGCGACAACCGCTGTACGGAGTTGGGAGTTTCTACCAGCTTCTCAAACGGACTGGCCTCTACCACCACCTCGCTCAATTCATCCACCGACTCTTTAAGTGCGAAGTTCAGGTTCGGATTCCCCCCGGAACGCACCACCACATTGTAACGAGTGCTGGACTGATAGCCTACATAAGAGGCCGTTACATTATAAGTTTTGGTGGGAATACTCTGAATAGTAAAGAAACCATTCACGTCGGTAATAGATCCCCGTTCGGTATCTTCCAGCCGAACTGTGACGCCAATCAGGGGTTCTTCCGTGCGCGAGTCTCTCACAAACCCGCTAAGCTCGCCAGTATTCTGCCCTAACGATGGGTGTGAGAGTACTATCAGGCTAAAAAATAAATAACAGGCAGCGGTGGTAAAAGTAAGGTTCATTGGCAAAGTGGCTCGTAAGATGGCTGTTTAATAATCTTTGTATTGAACCAATTTGGTTTCAATACTTAAAGAAGCTGAGCCTTATGATTAGGTGTTTTTGAATAGTAAAGCAAATCAAAAGAAAAATAGGAAACACTTTACCACGCTTATCAATGACCCCTGTGCAAAGAAACATGTCAGGGGATGAATACTACTGCAAAAGCAAACCTACCTATTCTTCCCGAAGAATCTTCGCTGGATTAACCAGGCTTAACCGGATAATCTGCATAGAAATAGCCGCAATGGCGATCACAGACAATAGGAGCGATGGCACCAGAATATGCTGGAAACCCAGGAAAATCCGGTAGCTATACTCGTGTAACCACGAGTCCATAACGTAGTACGAGATGGGAGCACCAATGGCGGTGGCTATGAGCAGTAGAAGCAAATACTTTTTGAAAAACAATACCAAAATAGCTTGAGAAGAAGCGCCGAACGTCTTTCTAATGCCTACTTCTACCTTACTATTCGATGCCTCAAACAGGGAAAGTCCGATAAGACCCAGGCACGCTAGGAACACCGATACGAAGGTGAAGACCCGAAAGACTTTACGAAAGAATGTTTCAGCATCGTATTGAGCGTAGTATATATCGGTCAACACAAAGTACTCAAAGGGTTGATCCTTATAAACCGTTTGCCACTTTTCCTTCAGTTCAGCCACTTTATCGCTCAACGTATGCGTTGCCTCAGCAGTAAAGTTCACGGTAATGTAGCCTCTTCTGGGGTTGTATTTTAAAATAATAGGCTCAATAGTCTCCTTCAGCGAGGTCTTATGGTAGTTTTTCACCACCCCGATAATCGTATAGGTCTCACCATTTTCCTGATCTATCAGGGTCTGGTGGATGGCTTCTTCGGGAGGTAAGCCTAGCATACGGGCCGAGGTTTCATTAATAATAACCTTATCATTATTCGAAAACTCCCCGCCCGCCGCTGAGAAAGTACCACCTGCCAGAAACTGTATTCCGTAAGTTTGTATAAAACTGGTATCTACTTGATTAATATACAACAGCGGTTTTTTATCCGAACCCGTTAGCGAAAAGTACACTTCGTGCCGATACGATTGGCCGGGAATCGTAGACGATGTGGTGACCTGTTCTATCCAGGAGAGGTCGGCGAACGCTCTTTTAATGGCAAACATCCTTTTTTGCTTACCTTGCCCTCTGTCTTTCGGCGGTTTTATAATGAGCTTGTTGGTAGGGTTAAACCCTAAGTCCTGACCCATCATAAAGTCCATCTGGGAGGAAATAACGAAGGTGCCGATAATCATGACCGATGAAATGGCAAACTGCGCTACGACTAACCCTTTGCGTAGTCCCCTTCCGCGCAGGTCAGTGATCTTACCTGTGCTCGACAAACCACTGATCTTTTTAGCCACCAGAAAGGTGGATGGATAGAGAGAAGTGAGGAGAGCTCCGACAAAAAATGTGATAAAAAAGAGCGTATTAATGTAGAGGCTATTATCAAACAGCGGTAAAAGATGGTAACCCGTTAGTTCTATGAAATAATCATACGAGAACATTAGGAACAAAATGGTGAGTACTAAGGCGATACAGTTTACGAACAACGACTCAAAAACAAACTGCTCTACCAGCTGCTTATTGGATGAACCCAGTGCTTTTCTAATGACAACCTCCCCAAACCGGTTCAGGGACTGAGCTATGGAAAGATTTACAAAATTGATCCAGGACAGCACTAATACGGACAACCCAATCAGGGCCAGCATCCACTCAAAGGCAGATAGCCGGGGGGTAAGGGGCGATAGCAACACCGAAACTTCCCGACCCTCATCTTTAAAAATAGGTAAGCCGGAGATATACCCTGATAGCTTTTGAGACAATTCATAGGGATCGGTGCCCTCGGTTACCTTAATAAACTGATGATAAAAAGGACCATCCCAAAGCTCATCTCCGGGAAGCCCTACCAATAACATATCAAATTGAAAGCGGGAGTTACGGGGCAAATCTTCCAACACACTGGTGATTGTCCAATCATGGTGCTCGCCCCATGGCTTCCGGGTAGTAATGGTTTGGCCCAGTGGATTATTGTCATCAAAGTATTTCTCAGCAAGGGTATGGGTAATCACCGCTGAATAGGGTGCCGACAAAGCGTTCTTCTGGCTTCCCGGCAAGGCTTTAAAGGTGAACATATTCAGAAAAGAAGAGTCTACCCCAAAGATGCGGCTCTCATTATGGCTGATAATTTCTCCCGCTTCATTGGTAACCTGTACCAGCGTTTCTACCTGCGGGTTAAAGGTGGTATAGTTAACAACTTCGGGAAGGCTCTGCTGAGCAGATACCGCCACTCCCCGGTAGGTTCCCCCACCCACACTTTCGGTGTTCCCGTTTCTTTTCTCTACCTGGTTAAGGCGAAAGATAGTTTCCTGGTGTTCATGAAAGGTATCAAACGTTAAGCTATAACCAACGTACTTGGCAATGATAATGGCTGAGGTCATCCCCACCAGCAACCCCAGAATGTTGAGCGTATAAGGAATCTTGTTTCTCCCCAGAACCTTAAAAAAAACCTTAGTATAGTGTCCTAGCATCGCTTCTGTTTTTTACGTGATGTGATGTACTTTTTTATAAAGCCCGACTGGGTAGTTCCCCAATCGTATGCAGGCAACGCCGCAGTTCTTAAGGTCAGGTGTGATCAATAACGAAAAGAAAGCTACAAAAAACTATCGAGTATTGCTCAACTACATTGCACAACGTCATAGCGAGAAGCGAAGCGCCGAAGCTATCTCCCGTCTTTATAGAAACAGTCTTCCACATGGAAAGAGATTGCTTCCCTCGTGCCCTCGTTTGCAATGAGGGGGTGAAATACCCCTACTTAGCCTACCGTGCCTGAGTGCAAGCGGTAGGTTTTTCAAAAGCCCCACAGGGCGAGCAGGTCGTCGCGGCGCATCCCGGCTTCAATATCAGGGCTGAGTTGCCAGCGAATGAGCTGTTTATCAATATCGGCGTAGCGGGGCAGACAGGTCCATTGCTGGTAGAAAATGCTGGTGGGGTAGTCATCAGAGTCCTGCATTAAGCCGAGCGACTGGGTGAGTTCTTCTCGCAAGAGGTGTTTCTGGCAGTTGGTTTCTTGGGTACGCTCCATATCTACGTACATACTGCCCTGGTAAATTTGGTACTCATCATCCCAGTAAATCCAGAAAACCCCGTAGTTATCTTCGACCAACGGTGAGGCCGACGGTTCATATTTCCTGGTATAGGTCCGTCGGTCACCAAAATAAATCAGGTAGTTAGACTCATCCTGGGTAGATACTCGCTGTAAGGTAATACCTCCGCTCAACGCATTAATCTCAGCCATAACCCCATCCAGTTCATCCATAAGTTCGGTATAAGTAGTATCAACCACATAGATACGCATATCATCTCGCCATTTTTTTACCCGCTCCGGGTTGTCTTCCAGCTCACTTTCCAGACTGATCTTCAGGAAATACTCATGCTCATCGGTTAGCACCTTAGGCTCTTCTTCCGGAGGTGGCACAATCAGGTCATCTTCCTGCTCGCAGGCACTAATTCCAAAAATCAGCAGTGCCCAAATCAAGGCACGGTTAAGCAGGGGGGAGTTATAGGAACAGGTGTAGTTAAAAAAGTAGAACATGAGGTGGTAGGTTAGCAACGGTTATATAAAAAAATATGTGGCCAGCAGTAATTTTAATGGGGGTTAAGGTGATAAAATACCGGCTACTATACCCAATAAACGAAGATAAGCGCCTATCGTTTGGCGGCAGTTGCATCTTGGATAAGTACAATAATTGCCTTTCGCTAAGTAGTTCCGGGTAAATACTGACAGGCGGGTTGTTACTTTCTGATAATCAGGCTCTAAGGAACTGTTGAAGGTGTCTGCCTAAAGTAGTGTACACTTCGAAGCAAAGATCAGAGCGATCGGCGTACGTAAGGCGACTTCCGCAGTAGAGGCAGGGCGGGGAGAGGGGAAATCAACGGGGTTTTCATATTACCTACCTGGGTAGTTTTCTGGGGTGTCAGAGAGATTTCTTCGGTAAAAGAAACTTCTACTGGTTAAAGTATACAATAGGTTGCTGACCAGCTTTTCAAGCAATTTATAGGCTACCTCTCTAAAATGGTGCAGATGCTCTTGATGAATGAGGTATTTCATCTATTCAGGTGTTAGTTGTTTGTTCACTTTACTCATAAGCTTGGGCTTTTTAGGGGAAATAGTACATGTGTACCGAATTAAAAGCTCTTGAGTGGCATGGAAGAAGAAAAAGAGAGAATCTTGTTATTGTGCGTAGCGAATTGATTTTTTCACCCTGTTAAAACGAAAATCACGATGAGCATTCCATTCAATGTTATACCGAAACCCAACCCGCTGAACCGGGAAGAGCCAATGAAGTATTACGCCGTTGCCCAAAGTAATGGGGAGGTTGATTTTCGAACCTTAGCGAAGGAGATTGCAGAGATTACCACAGTGAGCCTGCCCGATGCGGTGGCCGCGTTGGAATCTTTGGTGATGATTATTCCACGACACATTGAAAGAGGTGAAATTATCCGGCTGGGAGAGTTAGGATCGATCCGGATAACTATCAATAGCGAAGGCTGCGATACCGAAGAAGCAGTAAACCATACCAAGATAAAGAAAGCTAATTACCGCTTTAAAGCCGGCCCGGAATTACAGAATACCTTAAAGACATTAAAATACCAGAAGGTGAAAAAAGATAGTTCGCCTCAGCTCAACGGCGGGCCTGTTATTAACACGTAACTCAAACCACAATTGGAGTAGAAAAACCCGAGGGCTGTTGCCCTTGGGTTTTTTTGTGTTTTTTCCTGAAATTCTTCCCAATATGAGACAAAAAGCTAGGAAGCTTTTAAAAAAAGCTTTGTAGTTTTTCGAAAAAGCTTCCTAGCTTTTCGAAAAAGCTCTTGAGAAGTTCGAAAAGTCCTCTAGAGAAGTCGAAAAACCCTCCTAATGGAGTTGCACGCTTCTTCATCAGCATTTTTCAGACTCGTTTCCTATAGGATACCGTTAGCACCTGACAACTACCCAAAAAGCTACCTATTCTTAACCAGAGCTTTCTAGTGCGCTAGACTAAAAGCTCAGCGGGTGTGAGTAGGCATGTACGGAGAAGCATGGGAGCCCCGCCTTGAGATTGCTTGTATGAGCTGGGGAAGCTGAAAGCAAAAAAGCCTACTTTTTTAGAAACTCATCTTTAAGAATAGAGAACATGTGCATATCGAAGTGGCGATCATCCCAGTACATCCACTGCCGAAGCATACCTTCGTGGGTGAAACCGGCTTTGAGCAATACCTTCTGCGAAAAGATGTTTCCGTCAATTACTTCCGCTTCTACCCGGTTAACGGAAAGGATATTAAACGCAAAATCTACGATAGCCCGCACCGCCTCCGTAGTATAACCCCGATTCCAGTAGCGCGATTGCAGGTCATAACCTATGTTGGCCCGATGGTTTGGCAAGTAATGATTAACCCCAATGGTGCCGATAATCCCCGGCTTTCGTTTAAGCGAAATGCCCCAGCGAATCCCTTGCCGGTCCCGATACCGGCGGTGAAACCAGTCTAGCAGCGGTTGGCCATCCTCTTCGTAGAGCAGGGTTTTTACATTGTAGTACCGGGTTACCGCACTATCTCCAAACAAGGCAAACAGGTCTTTCAGATGGGCTTGCTTAATCTCAATCAGCGATAGCCGGTCAGTTTCAAGGGTTGGAAAGGTGGTAAAGGCTTTTTCGATTAAATCCATCCTTATAGCATATTGGAAAAGACTTCCTATTCAGAACATAGTAACTACTAATACAGACAGACTTTTCCCCCGTTTTGTTGCTAATGTTTCACCCTAGTAACAACCAAGATTACACTATTTTATCCCCCTCACCCTACGCACAGTGAACCAAGCCCCCACCAGAAGTTTCTCCAACCCACAAAAGAAATAGCTCCATCCTACCACCCCCACTATAACAACCCTCCCCTTGAACGTCCCCACACCCCCTCAATTCTCAGTGAATAAACTAAGAACACCCTTCTTAGCAGCTGTCTTTACTTAAGGGGAAAGCTTGCTGTCCGAACGAAGTGAGTTTCAAGCTTTCCTAGATTTTTTGCATACTTTTTCATCGATGGAAAAAGTATGAGCCCGCCCGGCTTCAGGGCTACCACCAAGAAAGTAAAGAAAAAACTCCCCCAAATTTACTAATTTCACCCCATGAACCCTTTCAACACCCCCAACCTCACAAAAAGGAACCCCCTCAAACCCCTCCTTTTACTAACCATCCTTCTACTATCCACCTACACAACCACCCCCCTTAAAGCTCAAAACAAAAAACAAGCATTTAACATCCTTGCCTTTTACACCGCTAAAAACGATCAGGCCCATATCAGCTTTGTCCACGAAGCCAACCAATGGTTTACCCAGCAAAGCCAAGAACAACCCTTTACTTATCATGCTACCACCCACTGGGATAGCCTCACACCAGCCGTACTATCTAACTACCAGGTCGTTATCTTTCTGGATACCCGCCCGGAGAAACCCGAGCAACGAAAGGCCTTTCAGCAATACATGGAGCAGGGCGGTGCCTGGATGGGTTTCCACTTCTCTGCCTTTAGCTTAACTCCATCCGACTTTCCCCAGGACTGGGACTGGTACCATGAACAGTTCATTGGAGCCGGGCAGTACGCTAGCAATACGTGGCGTCCTACGTCGGCTATCTTAAAAGTAGAGGATAAATCGCACCCCGTCACCCAACATCTGCCCGATACATTCAAGACTTCTCCCAACGAATGGTACCGCTGGGAGCATGATTTGCGGGAGAATCCGGACATTAACATCCTGCTATCCATTGACCCTAGCAGCTTTCCTCTGGGCACCGGACCCAAACCTCATGAGATCTGGCACCGTGGCTACTACCCCATTGTATGGACTAACCAGAACTACCGAATGATCTACCTGAACATGGGCCACAATGATATTGACTACGAGCATGGCACCAACGAGGAGCTTTCCTTCACCTTTCAGAACAACATTCAGAATACCCTGGTGCTGGATGCCCTGCTTTGGTTAGGAAAAGAAAGCCGCGTTAAGGCAACCGATAAGCCCTGATTTCTGGTTTTATACCCATTGTTCCGTACGGTCTAATTGGCTATCTTACTAATAAGACAAAAGCTTTTGCTAAGATGCGCCTGGATCATCTGTTCATATGCTCTAATCATCAGGGTAAAGATGCCGATGCTTTGGTGAACTTCGGACTGTCGGAAGGCAGTAACCGAGTGCATCCGGGGCAGGGAACGCGCAATCGAAAGTTCTATTTCAACAACTTTTTCCTGGAAATTATCTGGGAATCTGACAAAGATGAACTGAAAAGTGAGCGGATAGCACCTACCGGTTTGTGGGAACGAGTGCACTATTCAGAGACAAATTACTCACCTTTTGGGTTGTGCCTGGCTAATACAGACGATGTTGCTTCTTTATTTAGCGATAGTATCACCTATCAACCTGCCTATACTCCACCGGGTACCGTGTTTACTATTCTGCCTCACTCCACTCAACCCTACTTACCGTGGACCTGCCGCCTGCCTAAAACAGAGTACAAATATCAAAACCATGAACCATTAGACCACGCAACAGGCATCCGACAACTTACGAAGGTAACGCTAGGCGTACCGTTTAAAAACTACCAAAACTCCTTTACTGATTTTATCGAAGAGCACTTCACTATAGCTTTTACACCGACAGAGCAACATCACATTACCCTGGAGTTTGATCATCAGCAACAGGGAAAGTCTCACACATTCAAAGAGCTACCGCTTACGATTGTCTACTAAATATCAGTCTGTGCTACTGGAAAAAGATATAAACGGTGATGAATATCAATGATCATACTACCATTTAGAACCATTATGACTATCTTGTGTATGTCATGAAGAAAGTAACCGACATCATAAGCAAAGGCTATGTTACCCCTTGGTGGCTAGTGATGAGTGTGTTGTTACCAGCCTTGTTCTTCTCCACCTGCCCGGCTCGAGTGCTGGATCAGTTGCCTCAGGTTTCTACAACCGAACGGGTCGTACAGATGCCTACTGCTGTCAGGCGAACACTCTCGTTCCAGGGAGCCTTACAAAAGCAGAGGTTCTCGGCTTTCCTGGCAGGGCTTCTCTCAGAGCCATACTGCTTATTGGTTCAACAGTCACAAAGCACAGTACGCTTAAAAAGCACGGTTAAAGATTCTCGTTTACGCCTTATTGCCCAGCCACTTTACCGCTTATCTCACCTTCGTCCGGCCTCAGCTGATAACCAGCCTCCCTTACTCTTAGGATAGCTTCCCCTTTTTCTTATCGCCCCCTTACGGTGGCATTCATCCTTTTATTCACTCCAGTATCAGTAAGGCACGCTTGCTTTCTGATCTATTCCAATAAGCTATGCATAGCGTAAAGAAAATACTAAAACGGATTGGTATGTACATGCTGATCCTATTAACCTGTCTGGCCCTGGCGTTCGGCCTTCCCATGATCCCCAACCCCCGTTACACTTTCCATGACCGCGAGGTAAAAACCGAACAAGTAGAACGCAAAGAAGATGAAGAAAGCTACGAGGAAAGTGAGCAGAGAGAGTGAGAAAGTTGAAAAGTAATATCAATAATGCTCAATGCCTTTTTCACTATCATAGGGGAAAGCTTGCTGTCTGAGCGCAGCGAGTTTCAAGCTTTCCTAGATTTTTTGCATACTTTTTCATCGATGGAAAAAGCGGCCGCCGCCTTTAGGTTTGTGTTGTAGTAAAATTCTAAGAAAGCAGTTGTTGCTATTGAGGTGTGAATATGTGGGTAACTCGGATGAGTTATCCATATATTCACCGCCTGATCACCAGCCTAGGTGCACTAAGGTCGCCGCC
>NZ_JAINFL010000070.1 GCF_022458895.1 Roseihalotalea indica
GGGGGGGGGGGGGGGGGGGGGGGGGGGGGGGGGGGGGGGGGGGGGGGGGGGGGGGGGGGGGGGGGGGGGGGGGGGGGGGGGGGGGGGGGGGGGGGGGGGGGGGGGGGGGGGGGGGGGGGGGGGGGGGGGGGGGGGGGGGGTGGGGGGGGGGGGGGGGGGGGGGGGGGGGGGGGGGGGGGGGGGGGGGGGGGGGGGGGGGGGGGGGGGGGGGGGGGGGGGGGGGGGGGGGGGGGGGGGGGGGGGGGGGGGGGGGGGGGGGGGGGGGGGGGGGGGGGGGGGGGG
>NZ_JAINFL010000071.1 GCF_022458895.1 Roseihalotalea indica
ATCGGGCCGCATTATTGGTGCTGTACAGTTCTGCCTTATAAGTTTTATCTGCTTGGGGCTAGGCACCACAACATCATATTCACAGTTTTTAGACTCGGCCCATGTGAAGGTAGGCACGCTTTTTTCTGTTGCCTCTCAGGATTACCAGCCTTTGTGGTTAGTCTCTCAGCGCTGGGGTACTATACGTGATCAAGGGACTGATCTCACTTCTTATCTTATGTTTCACAATGAACATTTGATCGGCAGTGGTGATCCTTTTCGTCGTTATGTGAGCAAAATCA
>NZ_JAINFL010000072.1 GCF_022458895.1 Roseihalotalea indica
GGTTGCAGTACATTCTGGGCGCTATCACGATTATCTTTTTTACTGGTTTGAAGGACGATATGCTGGTTATTTCTCCTAGTAAGAAATTTATGGCTCAATTGCTTGCTTCCGGTGTTATTATTCTTGGAGTGCACTTGCAGTTGGAAAGTTTTTACGGAGTGCTGGGCGTTGGAGACCTTGCTAATTGGTTTAGCCTGCCCTTTACACTCTTTGTGTTTGTTCTGATTATCAATGCGTATAACCTGGTAGATGGCATCGATGGGTTAGCCAGTGTGTTGGGG
>NZ_JAINFL010000073.1 GCF_022458895.1 Roseihalotalea indica
CCCCAACACACTGGCTAACCCATCGATGCCATCTACCAGGTTATACGCATTGATAATCAGAACAAACACAAAGAGTGTAAAGGGCAGGCTAAACCAATTAGCAAGGTCTCCAACGCCCAGCACTCCGTAAAAACTTTCCAGCTGCAAGTGCACTCCAAGAATAATAACACCGGAAGCAAGCAATTGAGCCATAAATTTCTTACTAGGAGAAATAACCAGCATATCGTCCTTCAAACCAGTAAAAAAGATAATCGTGATAGCGCCCAGAATGTACTGCAACC
>NZ_JAINFL010000074.1 GCF_022458895.1 Roseihalotalea indica
TACTACATGATACGGGAGCAGATTCTGGACATCAGCGACCAGATGATCGAAAGCACTAATATCAAAGGCATCATGCAGAACGACAAGAGCCAGCCCCGCCGTATGCGCGTGACCGGGGGAGCCAAACGCCGATTAGAGCACATGGCCAAAGAACTGGAAGAACACCCGGCCGAGGCCGCTCAGATCATGCAGGAAGATAACGCAGTGACGCGGGCGCTGGCAGCCCTGAAGCCGGAACTTCGCGGGCTTCAGGAGCAGAACCGGCAGAACCGGCCCCCAGC
>NZ_JAINFL010000075.1 GCF_022458895.1 Roseihalotalea indica
CTTCCGTTGGTAGTAGGCTCGGATCTCTTGATCATGTTGAATAGCTGAGTTGGCTCCATTTGTCAAAAGGGCTTTTATCCGCTTGTTAGCATATTGACTAATTCTAGTTTTACCCTGGTAACTGGTACTAGATTGATGTTCAAAGGGAGCAGTCCCGCAGTAGGAAGCGGTTCGCCGCGCGACAAACTTACGACTATCTGTAAAAGCGGTAAAGTTATTGGTCGCCAGGATCAGAGCAGCAGCCGTAATCAGACCAATACCCGGTACTGAGCGCAGTAGCT
>NZ_JAINFL010000076.1 GCF_022458895.1 Roseihalotalea indica
CTTCCGTTGGTAGTAGGCTCGGATCTCTTGATCATGTTGAATAGCTGAGTTGGCTCCATTTGTCAAAAGGGCTTTTATCCGCTTGTTAGCATATTGACTAATTCTAGTTTTACCCTGGTAACTGGTACTAGATTGATGTTTAAAGGGAGCAGTCCCGCAGTAGGAAGCGGTTCGCCGCGCGACAAACTTACGACTATCTGTAAAAGCGGTAAAGTTATTGGTCGCCAGGATCAGAGCAGCAGCCGTAATCAGACCAATACCCGGTACTGAGCGCAGTAGCT
>NZ_JAINFL010000077.1 GCF_022458895.1 Roseihalotalea indica
ACTGAGCTTACCGAAAGTACGCTGTGCGAGCGACAGGTTACTCCCGGACACACTACTGCCTGCGCCCCGACCCATACTCCATCTTCCAACGTAATAGGGCCAGTGATCAAATCAAATGTGGGTTGCTTGTAATTATGGCTGCCAGTTAGCAGCATGGCACCCTGAGAAATACATACGCTGCTTCTTATCTGTACATCAGCTAAGTTATCGATCCAGACTTTCTCGCCAATCCAAACGTGGTCTCCAATGCTGAGCCGCCACGGATATTTGATGTTTACTGA
>NZ_JAINFL010000078.1 GCF_022458895.1 Roseihalotalea indica
AGCCATCGTCACCACGACCGGCGAGACATTGCCGGAGAACGGCCAGACAGCCACGCCACCGGCAGCCCAGAAGGTAGAGCCAGAGCCGACCGACACACCGCCGAAGCAGCTGTAAAACAGAGCTTTCTATCCAGCCGGGTCGAGATCATCGCTTAGAGGCCGCCTAAATGGTTCGTTTTCTGACAAAAGCCGGAAATCTTCCCACAAAGTGCCGGATTCAGCAAACGAGCCATTTTAACGCCCTGTGCCGTTCAAGCCGGGGCAATCCGTACTTTCCCTCG
>NZ_JAINFL010000079.1 GCF_022458895.1 Roseihalotalea indica
TACTACATGATACGGGAGCAGATTCTGGACATCAGCGACCAGATGATCGAAAGCACTAATATCAAAGGCATCATGCAGAACGACAAGAGCCAGCCCCGCCGTATGCGCGTGACCGGGGGAGCCAAACGCCGATTAGAGCAAATGGCCAAAGAACTGGAAGAACACCCGGCCGAGGCCGCTCAGATCATGCAGGAAGATAACGCAGTGACGCGGGCGCTGGCAGCCCTGAAGCCGGAACTTCGCGGGCTTCAGGAGCAGAACCGGCAGAACCGGCCCCCAGC
>NZ_JAINFL010000008.1 GCF_022458895.1 Roseihalotalea indica
TAAATTTGGTGAATAAGTGACAAGAATGATCCGAAGATTATTCCTGGCTTACTCGTTGTCTTCTGCCTGGCTGCTTGGCTTGATAAATAAAATTGACTGCAGAGCTGTAAGTAGCAAAAAAGGGTTACCTTTCTTACGACTTACAAGCTTTACCTGTTTGCTTTTTAAGCTTGTACGTTGATCAACTTTTCAAAGAACATGATGACCTAAAACCCAACTGGTTTTACGTCGTGGCTTCAACTTTCTTTATTACAAGAATAAAATTTACTAATAAAGAACTGTGAATGAGTGTTGTTTCTCACAACCGCTACCGGCCTTCCGCCGAGCAGCTTTTCTCTAACAGTGAGCAGGTTTCTAAAAGTTCACCGCCCAACTGCTTTTTTTTAACTTTCTTTTTCCCACTTTCAGCAGCGCTTCTCACTACCTTTTGTAACCCCTTCCTTCCGTTTCTTACCCCCTGTTTTCGTAATGGGAAGGCAAAGATCGGAAAAAGTTTTGAATTACCAAATAATCAGGAAAAATATTTTGCTTTTTTATCCGCGAACCGTCTGTTACTGCGAATTGGGATTGCAAATATAAGAGGTGTTTTTAGAGTTCCCAACTTAGGCGCCTAAAAAAGTTTACCAAAAAGTGTTTTTCTTACAAACAAGGAATTGGTCAAAATTTTATCATCTATTATGCCTGATCCACTTCCTCTTTAAGCTTGTTTAGAGAAGCTTTTGCATCCCCAAACAACATTCTGGTACGCTCACCAAAAAATAGCTGGTTTTGAATACCCGCATAGCCAGTGCTCATGCTTCGCTTTAGGACTACTACACTCTTCGCCTGCTCTACATCTAAAATCGGCATTCCATAGATAGGACTGGAGGGATCTTCTTTAGCAGCAGGGTTTACAACATCGTTAGCGCCAATTACCAATACTACATCGGTTGTTGTGAGTTCTTTATTGGCATCTTCTAACTCTAACAGTTTAGGATAGGGCACATCAGCTTCTGCTAATAATACGTTCATATGACCAGGCATGCGCCCTGCTACCGGGTGAATAGCATATTTCACGTCTACTCCTTCCTCTTCCAACATACTTTCCAACTCATGTACTACGTGCTGAGCTTGAGCTACTGCCAATCCATAACCGGGAACGATCATTACTTTGCTAGCATACTTTAACTCTATTGCCAGATCATTTGGTGTTGCCTCCTTAACAATTTCTTCTCGGCCTTCACCGGTAGGGCCCCCAGAACTGCTAAAGCCACCAATAATAACATTAAACAATGAGCGATTCATAGCCTGACACATCAAGATAGTTAAAATGGTTCCAGATGCGCCTACCAAAATTCCACCCACCAGCATGACCTGATTATTGTAAATTAATCCGGCCAGAGCTGCGCCAATACCAGTGAAAGAATTTAAGAGAGAAATTACTACCGGCATATCACCACCACCAATGGGTGTGACAAAGGTGACACCATATACTAACGATAAAGCCAAGAAAATGAGAACAAGTGTAAAGTTCAGGTCAGGCAGTGCCATAATGTATCCGCCCAACACTAAAATGGCAGCCAGCAAAACTAGATTGATAATTTTAGGTGCAGGTAATACTAGAGAATCTCGCAGGAAGCCTTCCAGTTTTCCGTAGGCAACTAAGCTACCTGTGAAAGAGATACTTCCTATAAACAAAGCAAACAAGGTGGTAAATACAGCACCATTTAATAAAGAAGTACCAGCAGGATAGTTATAAAACTCAACTAAAGAGATCATCATAGCACAAGCACCACCAAGCCCATTGAAGAGTGACACCATCTCTGGCATAGCCGTCATTTTTACCCGACGGGCAGCCGTGTAGCCAATAACAGATCCTACGAGCATTCCACCCGCTACCCAGGCGTAATTATTTTCACCACCGTTGAGCGGATAAAAAATGCTGATGATAATAGCAATGCCCATCCCGGCAGCCGCAACCAGATTTCCATTGCGGGCTGTATCGGGGCTACTAAGGCGTTTTAGTCCTACAATAAAGAGAATGATACTGATAAGATAAACGAGGTCGTAAAAGGTTGTGTCTAACATGTTAGGAGGTTGATGCTAGTTTCTTTTTTTCTTCTTAAACATATCAAGCATACGATCGGTCACGGCATAGCCACCGACTACATTAATCATGGCCAACGCAATACCTAGAAAACCTAAAATCAGTACAAGGTAATCATCCGATGCGGCCTGCCGAATTAGTAAAATGGCTCCGATGACTACCACCCCACTTACTGCATTAGCCCCGGACATTAAGGGAGTATGTAAAACCGTAGGCACTTTGGAGATTACTTCCATGCCCAAAAAAACAGCGAACACTAATATGTATACCATAAGCAAATTTTCGCTGATAAAACTCATAAGTCCATCCATAGTCATTTAGGTTTGCTGAGGTACTTGATAATGAGGCTGACCATTGTGCACCAGGCATGAGCCATTGATCAGCGGGTTTTCAAAATCTAAGGATAGCTCGCCATCCTTCTCAAGAATCTTGAGAAAATTGAAAATATTCTTTGCGTATAATTGGCTGGCGTGCATCGGCATTTTTGCCTCTAGTGAAGAGTCGCCGATAATAGTCACTCCCTGGTGCTGAATGGTTTTATTATTCTGAGTGAGCTCGCAGTTACCTCCTCCGGAAGCTGCCAGGTCTACAATAACACTGCCGGGCTTCATATTCTCGACTGTTTCCTTGGTGATTAAGATAGGAGCTCGCTTACCCCGTAACAGGGCCGTTGAGATAATCACATCGGCTTTTTCTGATTTCTCAGCGATAAGCTCTTGCTGACGGCGCTTGTACTCTTCGGTTTGCTCTACCGCATATCCCCCGGCAGATTTTTCATCTCGAGCACCTTCTACTTCCACAAATTTAGCTCCCAGGCTTTGCACCTCCTCTTTCACTGCCGCCCGGGTGTCAAATGCTTCAATAACACTGCCCAGCCGCTTAGCCGTAGCGATGGCCTGCAAACCAGCAACTCCCACTCCTAACACCAATACTTTTGCTGGAGGAATACTCCCCGCAGCCGTTGTTAACATAGGAAAATAGCGAGGCAGATGGGTGGCAGCTTCTAAAACTGCCCGGTATCCGGCAATAGAAGCCATAGAAGAAAGCACATCTTTATCCTGCGCCAGTGTAGTACGAGGCAGCATATCCATACTAAAAACAGTCAATGGATAATGACTTAGCTGCTCGACAACTTCAGGATAATTAAATGGTTGAAATGAAGAAATGACCACACTATTGGTTGCCAGTTGCTCCAGAGTAGTTGAAGCAGGAGGTTTTATACGAACCAGCACGTTAGCCTTTTGAATAACCTCATTGGCAGAAGCTACAGTGGCTCCAGCTTCCTTATAAAGTTGATCGGAATAGAAAGCAGCCTCACCGGCTCCGGCTTCTATCCAAATTTGGTGGTGAGCGGTTAGTTTCTGGACCACGTCGGGAGTTAGGGCTACCCGATTGTCGTCATCCTTCAGCACTCCAAGGATCATATAAGTTTAGGTTGTTACGTAGCACAAATTGGCGTAAGCAAACTACAATGCTTTGAGCATATTTAAAAATATTACGTACGCATACTACGGCAAATACCTATTTTTCTGGAATTACTTCCCCATTTCGCCCTCATGCTGCTCCATATATTCAAGGGTGAGATGGCTCAAAGCACGTACGCCTAATGTTAATCCGCTATCATCAATAAAGAAATCCGGTGTATGATGGGGAGCGGCATCTTCGGGATTCATTCCGGCGGGCATACCACCTAGAAAGAAAAAGAGACCTGGCACCTCTTGGGCGAAGAAAGAAAAGTCTTCAGCTCCGGTAACAGGATAGCGCAACAGAATATTTTCTTTTCCCGCCGTCTCCTGAAGGGTTTCCAGCATCTGTGCTGTAAGCTCCGGGTCATTGTAAGTGACCGGATAGCCTTTGGTGATGTTGACTTCCACTTCGGCACCGGCACTTTCACCAATATTGGTGGCTATTTCCCGAATACGCCGGTGAATTTTTTCCTGCATCTCGGTATCTAATGCTCGGATTGTACCAATCATGGTAACTTCCTCAGGGATAATATTACTTCGAACCCCCCCATCAATCTTGCCGATGGTAACGACGGCAGGTGCTTTGATAATTTCCAAATTACGGCTAACAATGGTTTGTAAGCCTAAAACAATCTGAGAGGCCGTAACGATAGGGTCTACCCCACCCCAAGGGTAAGCGCCGTGGGTTTGAGCCCCTTTGATTTTAATTTCCAGCTGATCCACACTAGCCATAGTTCCTTCCGGACGATATCCGATTTGATTTACTTCGGTTTGAGAGTTTATATGCAAGCCGAAAATAGCGTCCACATCGGGGTTATTCATTACTCCTTCTTTCACCATCAGTTCGGCACCACCTTCTTCTCCCTGAGGGGCTCCTTCTTCGGCCGGTTGAAAAATAAACTTTACAGTTCCGGGCAGATCGTCGCGCATTTCGCTCATGATCTGGGCTACGCCCATCAGGATGGCTACATGGGTGTCATGACCGCATGCGTGCATTACGCCCACTTCCTCACCATTATACTCGCTCGTTTCTTTAGAAGCAAAGGGAATGTCTACCCGCTCGGTAACTGGCAGTCCGTCCATATCAGCCCGCAGAGCAACTACCGGGCCGGGCTTTCCCCCTTTCAAAATACCAATGACTCCGGTATGGGCTACCTCAGTGGTTACTTCAATTCCCAGGGATTTTAGGTGCTCGGCAACTTTCTCAGCCGTTCTAAACTCTCGATTTGACAATTCAGGATGCTCATGAAAATCTCGACGCCAGGCCACCACTTGTTCTTCTATTTCTTTTGCTTTTTTATCTACCTGCTCTTTCAGATTCTGAGAAAAGCCAGGCAATAATAGCAGTGTATTGGCCAATACTAAAAGGAGTATAGGTTTTATCATTTCTATAAGGTTAGATCAGGTTAAAAGGGGAATTTACTAAAAATTCGGGTGGGACCAATTACGAATAAAAAAAAGCGCATGAATCAGCTTATTCATACGCTTTTTATAACTCTGCACCCCATAGTTAAATTAAGCTTTGCTCATAACTTTCGGAGCGCCCTCCTTGATTTCCTCATTAGCGTATTCAGCAAATTTTTCAAAGTTGCGATTAAACTGTTCAGCTAGTGTATGGGCCTGTACATCGTAGGCATCCTGATCCTGCCAAGTGTTTCGGGGATTGAGTAGTTCGCGTGGTACATTGGGACAAGAAGTTGGCATATTAACCCCAAAGACCGGATGCTCTTCAAAGGCTACATTATCTAATTTGCCCTCCAGAGCGGCAGTAATCATTGCTCGGGTATACTTCAGCTTAATTCGGCTTCCTACTCCATAGGGGCCACCTGACCAACCGGTATTTACCAGCCAGATATTAACCTGATGCTTCTCCATTTTATCACCCAGAATTTCCGCATACTTAGTGGGATGCAGGGGCATGAAGGGCGAGCCAAAGCATGCTGAGAATGTGGCTTTGGGTTCATTAATTCCGGCTTCTGTACCAGCTACTTTGGCAGTATAACCGGAAATAAAATGATACATCGCTTCACCTTTGGTTAAACGAGCGATTGGGGGCAGCACGCCGTAAGCATCGGCAGTTAAAAAGAAGATATTTTTCGGATTACTACCTACAGAAGGCTTCACTGCATTTGGTATATAGTGGATAGGATAAGAAACTCGCGTATTTTCAGTAACTTCTTTATTGGTAAAATCTACGGTCCGCGTTCCTGGCTGAAAGCGCGTATTTTCCAGAATAGCACCAAACTTAATAGCGTTCCATATTTCTGGTTCAGATTCTTCAGTCAGATTAATCACTTTCGCGTAGCATCCACCTTCAAAGTTAAAAACACCTTTTTCAGTCCAGCCATGTTCATCATCGCCAATTAAGCTGCGGTTAGGATCAGCAGACAAGGTTGTTTTTCCAGTACCGGATAATCCGAAGAAGATGGCAGTGTCCCCTTCTTGACCCATATTGGCGCTACAGTGCATAGATAATATATTGTTCTGATCGGGTAACAGGAAGTTTAATACACTAAAGATGCCCTTTTTAGTTTCGCCAGTATACCCGGTTCCGCCCACCAGAATCATACGGCGTTTGAAGTTAATAATAGCGAAGTTTTCGTGTGTTGTGCCATCGATAGCAGGGTCTGCTTTAAACTCGGGGATGGCCAGAATCGTAAAGTCCGGGGTAAAATGAGCGACCTCCTGAGCGTTAAGACGCAAAAACATATTGTAGCAGAATAGATTATGCCACGCCTGAGTATCAATGATGCGAATGTTGAGGCGATAAGAAGGATCAGCCCCGGTAGCAGCATCCCGGACGTAAATCTTACGGCCATCCAGAAAAGCTATCATTTTCTCATACAAACGATCAAACTTTTCAGGGTCAAAAGGAATATTAACGTTACCCCACCATACTTTATCAGTGGTAACTTCGTCTTTTACAATAAAGCGGTCTTGAGGTGAGCGGCCAGTAAACTTTCCGGTATTGGCCATTAGAGCACCGGTATCAGTGAGCACTCCTTCTCCTCGTTTAACAGCCTCCTCAACCAGTTCGGCAGGGTATAGATTCCAAAAGACGCCTTTAGGATTATGAATGCCCAACTGCTCCAGGCTTCCGAGTATAGAAACTAAATTAGTACGTTTCATGGTGTAGGTATTTTGTGGTTACTGATATCATATGTTATTGACGAGAGTAAAGGACCACAAAACTGCGTTAATCTTCTATGATCTATATCTTACCACTTTGTGATTTATATCATCTTTTCATATGATAATTACCCAGATATTAGCAACAGAAAAGATAATGATTGAATAGTATTTTTCCGCGAATTTACCCCAAGCGGTATATATACCGTTTGTATAGTGATTCTATAGCGATCCTATAGTAGTGCTGCTTTCTGTGAGTATTGTACTTTTCTACTACTTCGCTACCTAACTGGATGTTATTGCCACTTATTAAAACTGCCATTAATAAACAGCAGAAATTGTCTGCTCATCAGATCTGGATTGTTTTTGTATAGTATTCTCTTGTATCTTCGTTTCATCAAACCTCCCGTTTTGACAGCAACCTCATACAATTGTACTGATATTTTCTCATCACTTTTTATTGCATATGCAACGTGGCATTTACATTCCCTAGATTTACTGAGGAGATCAAGCGTCTCCATCTCCTCGAACACCTAGCTGGCAAGCGCCCTCCTATTATTTCGCGTCATGTGCTGTTATTTCTGGCATCTTTGCTAGTAGCCTTGATCCTGGTATTCTGGCTATCCGCCCAAACCAATTTACCTCAGGAAGCCACCTATATGATGGGGATTTTTGTACTGGCAGCTCTGCTTTGGATGACCGAAGCTCTTCCGCTTTTTGCTACTGCTATTCTCATTATTTTATTAGAAATCATTTTTATTGCTAACCCGGGAGCATGGCCTGGCTTAGGTTTCGGTAATGGAAATTCGCCGGACTATCGGGTATTTCTAGCTCCCTTAGCTAACCCGGTTATTGTTTTGTTTTTTGGTGGCTTTTTGCTGGCTCATGCGGTGCTGAAAGAGGGCGTTGATAAAGCGATGGCTAGTGGTATATTACGAGCCTTTGGAGGGCGACCGGCTATGGTAATGTTAGGGCTAATGTTTATTACCGCTCTATTCTCTATGTGGATGAGCAATACGGCAACTACTGCTATGATGATCACCATGGTAGCTCCTATGCTGAACCAATTGCAAAAAAATGACCCTTTGCGTAAAGGATTGTTATTATGCATTCCGTTTGCTGCCAATATTGGGGGTATGGGAACACCCATAGCTTCTCCACCCAACGCAGTTGCTGTATCATTTTTGCTTCAGGCAGGATATAATGTTAGCTTTTTGGAATGGGTGCTGATTGCCGTTCCACTGATGGTGGCCCTGCTAATATTCACCTGGTTTCTCCTTTCCCGACTTTTCCGCCCTGCTGATCCCTCCACTATTCTCCGCCCCTCGCCTCAGACTATAGATGGCCGAGGGTGGTACGTCGTTATTGTACTTCTGCTAACGGTCGGGCTCTGGCTTTCAGACCAATGGCATGGCTTATCAACCGCCGTAGTAGCTCTTTTCCCGGCGGTGGCTTTTACGGCTACGGGCTTGCTTACTCGTAGTGATGTAAATAGTCTGGAATGGCACATTCTGATACTGATAATGGGTGGCCTAGCCCTAGGAGAAGGTATGCAAATTACCGGCTTGGATACAGTTTTTGTTTCTCTCTTGCCTGATCAGGGTAGTACAGTGCTGCTGGCTATGGTGATTGCCACACTTTTATTTAGCACTTTCATTTCTAATACAGCTGCCGCTAACCTGCTATTACCTATTGGTATTTCTTTTGCGCTTCAGAATACCGATGGCATTGGCCCAATACAATTAACCATGAGTATTGCACTAGCTGCATCTTTGGCTATGTCCTTGCCTATCAGTACGCCACCTAATACAATTGCCTACAGCAAAGGAGATGTCACTACGCAGGACTTTACCCGTACCGGCATTGTGATCGGCATTGTTGCCATCGGATTAATTATTCTGTTGGGAAACCCTATTATTAGTTTTTGGCTACAAGCAGTACCTTAAACCTTCGCACGCACCCAAACCTATGCAGCTCGCTCCACCGGAAAAATACCGAAGTTCAGACGTTCGGTATGGCGGATAACCATCACATCAACCCATTCCAGCATTTTGTCCTTTGTCAGCTGCTTAAATAAATCATGCGTGCTGTTAACCGGTTGATTATCAAACCGTATGATAATGTCTCCTTCCTCTACCTGAGACCGGCTGGCAGGTGAGTTTTCTTCAATACCTACGACAAACAAACCGCGAGTAGTAGGAAGATGGTAATGACGAATGATTTTCGGGTTAAGCTCAATTTCCTGTAACATCAAGCCCAGATAGGCTTTAAAGACCTTTCCCGTGCTGATTAATTGAGTGGCAATTTCCTGAGCCGTGCTGATATTGATAGCAAAACTCAACCCCTGCGCTCCACTAAGTACAGCTGTGTTTACCCCAACTACTTCTCCTTCAGCATTAATCATTGGCCCCCCGGAGTTGCCAGGATTTAAAGCCGCATCGGTTTGAATAACACTATCTACCCATCTCCCCGATTGGGTTCTCATAGTACGACCTAAAGCACTGACCACTCCGGTAGTCACAGTATGCTGATAACCATAGGGGTTGCCAATGGCAATGACCAACTGTCCGGTTCTAAGTTGTTCAGTGTCACCAAATTTAGCTGCTGTATAGGTACCATCGTAAATTTTGAGAATAGCCAGATCTGTATCGGGATCATTCCCGATGAGTTGAGCTTCTACTTCCATTCCATCAAGCAACGTAACCCGGATGCGTTCAGCGCCGGTCACCACATGTGAATTGGTAAAGAGATAACCATCGGAAGAAAAAATAAAGCCTGACCCCGATCCGGCAGGACGCAGCTTACCATGCTGATGTTTAAGAATATCGATCTTTACCACTGAACCTTTGGTTTTCTCTACCGCGGATACTACGGTTTCTGAGAAACTATCCATGATATACTCCTTTCCTCTTAAGGATTAAATGAGATAATTAATGAATGATTGAATTTTCTGAAAAGACGAATAAGGAGAGTAAAAATTGTATTGCCTGTTAGGCAAAGCCCTCCCTTTCAATCAGGTGTAGATCTGTCGCGATCAGGGTAAATCCAGGTGGCGTGCCGGAAAGGCTCCCAAGACACAGTAGTAAGGTCAACCGAACTGTCTACCAATGGGGAGTGAGGGTGTCCGTTGAGACTTACGCTACCATGTGCATAGACAGCTACGTCTTCATACCCTTGGTTACGGTACTTTTTTTCCAGAAACTGGCTGAATTGCCAGATCATATCGGGATGAGTGGCTAGTTTGCGAGCTTGTTTGGAGGTAAGATAGTCGCGTGGTTCTACCCACCAGGTTTCCCCGGTTTTCAGGTCTTCCATTTTAAAGCGTACAGAGCCTGATTTAGTCCGCAGCATCATACGCCAGGACATCCGGTGCCCTTCTTCCGTCCAGAACACATTGCCTTCGTACAAATAATGGCGCAATGGTAGGTATACCTGCCAGAGAAAATACAGTCCCCCTAAGACAAGCATCCAAGTCGCAATGGTGTATGATGTCTGAGCTTGTATTTCGGGAGTTACGAGAGGTTTTCTTTTGAAAAATTTTTGGCGAACCTGTTCCCCTGGAAAGAAGAATATACAGAGCGCAATAGCTAAATACGGAAAGATACCGATATGAAACACGGCCGAGTTGAACCCATGAAAGAACAGTGCTGCTGCAAAAGCAAAAGGCCTGGTTCGTTTCCAAAGTAAGGCAGGGATAATGAGCCCATCAAACGCAATTCCCCCATAAATAACGGCTGTTTGTACCCAATCTTTCTGTAGCAGAGGCCCAATAAGCCAGAAATCTGCTTTACTAGCAAACCAAAGCTGAATAGGAACGCCTGCGAGCCAGTCCGGATACCATTTAGCCAGAGAAGCAAAGGTGTAAACGATCAGCAGTTGTGCCCCAAATATAACTATGCACCAGCGAGGACAAGTTACTGACTTTTTCACATATCCCTGGCGAACATCTAATGAGTAATATCGATTTGCCGGCATGAGTACCATAATCCAGCATAGCAGCATCAAAAGGTAATAATGATTATTATAGCTGGTTTTTTGAAGTAGATAGCTCACAGTCCATAATACCGTATAAGTTAATATAGCCAGCCGATACCGAAACCCTAACATCACCATGATGCCCGTTACTGCCATGAGGCCATACACCATGTACATGGTTTCCCCTACCAGTAATTGAAGAAAACTGAACCCAATAAAATTGAATGTAAATTCAGGTTCTACAAAGACGTTACGCACCCAACCCGTTGCAATTGCCCCACCACCTTCTGCAGCAATCAGTAGCCCAAACGCTACCCTAAATAAGATCAGGGGGCTATTATCTACTGAGGTAGTTAGCCAACCTGATAGAGAGCGATCCTTCTGACCTAATTGGCGAGGTTGAGTAAGAATTTTCATACGAGCAAAGATAAAAAGTTAGAGGCAGTCTGCCACTTTCAGCTAAATCTGTCTCAGGTAAGCTATTGTCAGATTTCGGGCGGTATATATTAAATCAATCATGTTCATTTGTTTATCTACTATCAAAGCATATGACTTATCGAGATTTTAAGCAACACTCTGTACGGCAACAAATTTATTTGATCCATCAACGCGCCCATTTTCTCACCATTACCAAAGCAGGGGATCTGGTAACTCGGCTCTACGCACTTGATAAGTTTTACGTGGAATATCAGTACGATATTGTTTCA
This sequence comes from Roseihalotalea indica, assembly GCF_022458895.1. Next base: position 11,364 of record NZ_JAINFL010000008.1, read on the forward strand.
CTGGAGGTGTATATTAATGCCTTCGAAGATACTAATAAATTGGCCGGATATCTAGATGAGGTAATCTTACCCACCCTTATTTGAATCTGATTTTCAGAGAGCCGCCGGCAAAAGTTTTTCCTGTAACAATAAAGGTTTAAGCTTTCTCCTAAAGTTAAGTTGCTGCCCCGAATTAGGAAACTCAATCTGCTCATCATGGATAACTCTAAAACCACTTTTTCTTAGCGGCTCTCCAATGCCCTGAAATATAACTGCTGAGATGAGTACAATCGGAGTATTTGGTGAGGCCACTCGCAAAATGTTTTGTATCAGATTGGGTACATTCTCTTTATAGATTTTGCTGCGCATGGTGCCCGTAGTGTTAGGAAGGGGCTGATCAAAGCCATGCATCAGAAAAAAACCTTCTTCTTGAAATCGCTCCAGAAAATAATATTTTTCAGCACGCAGACTTTTTACTGTTTCAAAAGCGGCTACTTCTTCAGCAAATAATACCTTCATCATCTCCAAAAACAGACTGTCACCTCGGCGAACCTGCTCAAAATAGAAGTAGCGGTTACGTTCCTCGAGGGGAGGGGCCTCGGTAATAAATAATAACTTGGCTTTATCAGGGCGATATTTTTCGCGAGCTTGAGAGAAAACGTTCATCAGTTTTGAACAACTCTGGGTGACAGTAATGGTTTCGTTTACCGAACCATTTTTACAGGAAAGCAGTATACTTACCAAAACTCAGATATTCCATGAAACAACGGGTAGTAATTGGTATGTCCGGCGGAGTGGACTCCAGCGTAGCAGCGCACTTACTGGTAGAACAAGGTTACGATGTGGTTGGCCTGTTTATGAAGAACTGGCATGACGACAGTGTGGTCATTAGCCGGGAATGCCCTTGGGTAGAAGATAGTAATGATGCACTGATTGTAGCCCAAAAGTTAGGGATTCCCTTTCAGACTATTGACTTAAGTAAAGAATATAAGGAGCGTATTGTAGACTATATGTTTAACGAATACGAGCAAGGCCGCACGCCCAATCCGGACGTACTCTGCAACCGGGAGATTAAATTTGATATATTTTTAAAAACGGCTCTACGTCTCGGTGCCGATTTTGTAGCAACAGGGCATTACTGCCGAAAAGCTGAAAGCACAAACGAGCAAGGTGAAAAAGTATATCATTTACTGGCTGGTAAAGATCGTAACAAAGATCAGAGCTATTTTCTATGCCAGCTAAACCAGTACCAACTCAGCAAAGCCATGTTTCCTATTGGAGCGCTGGAAAAGTCAGAAGTACGAAAAATTGCTCGAGAACTAGATTTAGTAACAGCTGACAAAAAAGATTCGCAGGGACTTTGCTTTGTGGGAAAAGTACGATTGCCTGAGTTTTTACAACAGAAGCTTCAACCTAAAAAAGGATCTATTATTGAGATTCCGAAAGATGCCTCTATCTTTCAAAAGCATTTTGTAGCTATAGGAGACGCTGAGATGGACGATTTACCTGAACTTGCCGCTCCTTATGCTTATGATCCTTCCCTAGGAAAAGTAGTAGGGGAACACCAGGGCGCTCATTACTTCACAATCGGTCAACGCAAAGGACTTAGTGTGGGTGGTACTCCTGAGGCATTGTTTGTGCTGGCTACTGATACTACCAATAATATTGTCTACGTAGGTCAAGGTGATCATCACCCAGGGTTGCACCGACCTGCTCTATTTATTAAGTCTGAGGAAATACACTGGCTTCGGGAGGATGTACAACTTTCAATGGGTGAATCTGCCCGTTATCAGGTACGCATTCGCTATCGTCAGGCGCTAGAAGACGCTACTCTTCACCAGACTGCCGAAGGGTTATATATTGTTTTTGATGAGCCTCAGAAAAGTATTGCCGCCGGGCAGTTTGCCGCCTGGTATGACCACGAAGAATTAATTGGCTCGGGGGTTATCAGCTAGTGATATTGAACTTCAATTATTGGATTAGTAAGCAGTTGGCAGTAGGTAGTCATTTCATTATCATGAACGCTTACAGCTATCTTCCTACCGCTCTTGCAATGGCACTACACAGCGACTGCCTTTTTATATTTAATCTCGGAATAGTACATCAAAATAAAGAGCAAACTACGATCTAAGATGTATTGTGCGCTGTTTTTGTACGAAGTAGTTAGAGACGATTTTGTCCGAAGACTATTTTTACCCACGCGCAATGATAAAAGCTCTATCTATTGTTCTGATATTATTTTTCAGCCTAGAAAGCGTTTGGGCTCAACTTAATGCTCCGCCGTCTCTAGTGCCGTTATTAGAGAAAAACTATCCTTTCCCGGAAAACCTTTCTACTTTATTAGTTCCTCAGCGAAACTTCAAACGCCCAGCGTGCTATGCCTTTATAAAGGATTTACAGGAATCCTACGGAAGTAATAAGGAGTTACAAAATGAATGCTTGTTGCCCAGTTTGGTCGCACTTTCTTTTTATCCCGAATTAAAGAATACAAAAATACGGTTTGTGCTGAGTGATACTAAAACGACCTTGGCAGCCCGTCCGCGTCTGTTAAGCTTGTTTCGAGGAAGAAAAAATCGCTCTTATTGCATTTTCATTGACCAGGCGGTACAAGATCAACAGGGAGTTTTATTAGAAGAAATGTCGTTTAATGCACAGGTAGGTGGACTAGGGCATGAATATGCACACATTCTGGATTATCAGAACCGGAGCGGATTTAACGTACTGTGGCTGGGAATTAAATATTTGCTGAGCCGCAAGGCAAAGGCTACGCTGGAAAAAGCGGTAGACAAGCGGACTATTGAACGAGGGCTAGGCTGGCAGGCCCTGGCTTGGGAATATTATATCCTGCACCAGTCAGATGCTTCCGATCGCTATAAGCGATACAAGGAAAATATCTACCTCGCTCCTGAAGAGATTCTTTTCTACATCCATAGCTTTCCTATTTATCAGCATATTCAGTAGAAAAGAACTCTCTTTTGTAAAATAGCAGTTTCCTGTTAACCTTCTCCGCGAATTTCAAGAAGCTCGAAATCATCTGAAGTACCGTATTTCACCAGATCCTGTAACTCGTAGATATCCATTGAGACTAAATCTTTCACTTTAAAATTTTCATCACCCAGAGCTTCTAATATCTCAAAGCGTGACTCCTCTCCGTAATTACTCAAGTAGTATCTCTTCCCTACCCGAATATTATCAAATGACATGGTCATAATTCCTGTAAGTTTGCTCGGTCAATAGCCTGAATTCCTGACTGTTGCCATTTATCAAGGCTATCTGATTTCCTGATTTTTTTTAAACTGCCGAAATACCGAAGCATTAGCGGCACTATCCGTAACAATTTCTACAATCTTAACATGATCTGAATGATCATGAAAGAAACCGGGTAATAATGCATTTAGTTTTTGGATGGCACTACTGCTTGTAAAATCCAGTCGCTGATATTCCATGCCAAAATCACGAGCGGTATTTTCAGCTTCAAGCTGCTGCTTTGTCTCAAAATACTCTTCCAATTCCGGCTGGCGACTGGGCCCGTCAATCATTCGGAAAATACCCCCAGCATGATTATTCAGCAAGATAATGCGCAAATTAGGTAGCGGATAATTATGCCAAAAGGCATTACGATCATAAAAGAAGGCTAGGTCTCCGGTAATCAGCACATTCAATCGATCTGATGCCAAAGCTGCTCCTACCGCAGTACTATTACTTCCATCAATACCACTGGTTCCCCGATTAGCCCATACCTCTACCTGACCCTGTTTTTCTGATAAACCAATCAAGTTTGCATACCGTACTGCCATGCTATTGGCCAAGTGTAAATTGACCTGATTAGGTAGGCTTTTTAGTATTGTAAAAACTGCTTGAAACTCACTGTACGGTGAGGTAACAGATTTAAAAAAATTGTTGATCCGCTCTGTAGCGTGCTGCTCTTGGGTTATCCAGCTTTGGTAAAATTCGGAAGCATCTCCCGAAGCCTCCCAGTCTTCTATTTGCTGGAAAAAAGTCGCTGGATCAGTAGGCAATACATGGCTAAGCGATTGGAAAGTGTCGGCAGCCTGCCCACTTGGCTGAATGTGCCAATGCTCTTTAGGGCGATGTTTACGCAAGAAAAGTTTCAGGTTCTTTGATATCACTGAAAGCCCAAAGGTAATCAGTAAATCCGGACGAAGCTCACTGGCAATTTTTTCGTCTTTTAATGTTAAAAAAGTGTCCGCATGCCTGATAGCCTCATTTACCGGATGCTGGTTAGTAATAATATCTGCTACAACGGGAATCTGGTGTTTCTGACTAACATTTTCTATTGTTGTAGCCAGCGCTGGTTGCAATGGTTGCTGCCCAACAACGATCAACTTTCGTTCATGCTTATTCCACTCAGAATATAACTGTTGAACTGTCTCTGATGATAAAACAGTCTTCTCTAATACTGTGCGAATAACCTTCACTTCGGAATCAAAGTGGAGTTCTTCTCCTTCTTCCGGATAAAATGGCTCCCGAATGGGCACATTTACGTGTACTGGGCCATAAGGCACGCTTTTACTAAGATTAATGGCTTCCGCCACCAACCGTCCGGCATGCCATAGATCAGCTTCAGTTTGGCCTACTGGTAATTCGTAGCTTTCCTTTACATGCTTTCCATAAATTCCTCTCTGACGGATCGTCTGCCCATCCAACTGGTCGATCCATTCGGGAGGGCGGTCGGCAGTAAAAATGATTAGGGGAATCTGTTGAAAATATGCTTCGGCTACGGCCGGAGCGTAATTGTACGCCGCACTGCCTGATGTACATACTAAGGCTACTGGTGCTAGTAGCTGCCGAGCTATACCCAGACCAATAAATGCAGCCGATCGCTCATCACTTATCGTATAGGTTTGAATATCAGGGTGGCGAACCAGCGCAATAGTTAGCGGAGCGTTTCTCGAGCCAGGTGAAATAACGGCTTTTTGAATGCCTAATGAAACGCAAATTTGTACTGCTGAAATAACCGAAGGAGGAATCAACTTTTTTCTAACAAACCTACGTGAGTTCTGAAAGTTTTAAAAGCTAAAAAAGAAAAAGCAGTGCCAAGACACTGCTTTTTTATATAATTAACCTGTTCTAATAGTTAGAGCGACTGATTCTCAATAGAAGCTAATTGCACCAAAATTTCGTACTCTTCCGCAGTAATATCTTGGTAGAAATAATGAATAGGATTTACTCGCTCATCGTCTTTAAACACCTCATAGTGTAAATGCGGTGCAGTAGAGGTGCCGGTATTACCAACATAACCGATACACTGACCACGCTCTACAGTCTGGCCTACTTTCACATTGTATTCCTGCATATGCGCATAACGAGTCATATATCCGTAGCCATGATCAATGATTACCTGTTTTCCGTAGCCGGTAAAAGAGTTCTTTATCTGGGATACTTTTCCTGATCCGGTTGCATAAATAGGAGTACCTTGCGGTGCTGAGAAATCGATACCGGGATGCATCATTTTTACTTTATAAATAGGATGTACCCGCATTCCAAACCCCGAAGCCAACCTTCTTAACTCTGTATTAGATACCGGCTGAATAGCAGGAATAGAAGCTAGTATTTCCGACTTATCTTCGGCCATCCCCAATAAGTCATCATATGACTTGGTTTGAATGTATAGCTGCCGCTTAAGCTGATCAATACGTTGGAATGTATTGACAATAACTTCTTCGCGGTGTAGCCCATTTTCCAGTATTTCTTTATAACGATCTACTCCCCCAACCCCGGCATTACGCACCGAAAGTGGAATAGGTTCAGCTTCAAAGATTGTGCGATAGACATTATTGTCTCGCTCCTGTAATGAGCTTAACATGTCATTAGCCCGCTCCATATCTTTATTTAGCATATCGTAATAGAACTCTAACTCTTCGTTTTCCTTCTTAAGACGGGCCGCTTTTGGAGACTCAAAATATGTATCGAAGACAATAACCAGACAAATGCCTGCTACCAACACCAATACGATGAACCCCGAGATATTCAGTAGTACGTCCCAACGGTTGACTTTCACCCGTTCGTACTTGCACGTTTCCGTATCGTAATAGTATTTTATTTTTGACATAAGAGATACTTATGAATCGCTTTTCGTTTTACTTTTGCAAATTGTTGACTTTAGAACATCCTTTGTAACAAAATAATCCACTAAAGATACTATTTTTTGTACAAAAAAGCATAAAACCTTGCACTATTTTAAGAAATCAAGGTTTGCAGTATATTAAACCTCTTTATTCCATGACTTCTCAGGAGATACGATCGGCCTTTATTGATTTTTTTAAACAAAAACAACACCAATTTGTGCCCTCTGCCCCTATCGTTAATAAGGATGATCCCACCCTTATGTTCACCAATGCGGGCATGAATCAGTTTAAGGATTATTTTTTAGGAAATAAGCCTGCACCTTACCAGCGAGTAGCCAACAGCCAAAAGTGTCTGCGGGTGTCTGGTAAACATAACGATTTAGAAGAGGTAGGGTTAGATACCTATCATCACACCATGTTTGAGATGCTCGGCAACTGGTCATTTGGCGACTATTTCAAGAAAGAAGCCATAGCCTGGGCCTGGGAGCTGCTTACTGATGTCTATGAATTGCCCAAAGAACGACTTTACGCTACCATTTTCGGGGGCGATGAGCAGGATAAGCTGTCTATTGACCAAGAAGCTCATGATTACTGGAAATCTATTATCGACGAAGACCGGATTTTGCTGGGCTCTAAAAAAGATAATTTCTGGGAAATGGGCGACACTGGCCCCTGCGGTCCTTGTTCGGAAATTCACATAGACTTACGTCCGCAAGAAGAGATTGAAAAAGTGCCCGGAAAAGAATTGGTCAATCAAGACCACCCGTTGGTAGTAGAGATTTGGAATCTGGTGTTTATGCAATTTAACCGTATGGCTTCGGGCGAACTACATACCTTATCAGCCCAGCATATTGATACCGGAATGGGATTCGAGCGGTTAGCGATGGCCATTCAAAACAAAAAATCTAATTACGATACCGATGTTTTTTCACCGCTTATTGCTCAGGTAAGCCAACAGGCCGGAGTGAAATATGGTGATACTAAAGAAAACGATATTGCTATTAGAGTAATTGTAGACCATATTAGAGCCATTGCTTTTACCATTGCTGATGGTCAACTGCCGTCTAACAACAAGGCAGGTTACGTAATTCGCCGTATTTTACGACGAGCGGTTCGCTATGGCTATACCTTCCTGAATCTTCAGGAGCCATTTCTTTACAAGCTCATACCCACCTTGTGCCAGCAGTTTGAAAACATTTTTCCCGAACTCAAAAACCAGCAGGAATTTGTGGGCAAAGTCATTCAGGAGGAAGAAGCTTCATTCCTGCGGACTTTGGAAGTAGGTTTGCGTAAACTGGAGCAGATTAAAGAAGAATATCAGGCGGAAAAAGTAATACCGGGAGCAGTTGCGTTTGAGTTGTACGATACGTACGGTTTCCCCTATGATCTAACGGCTTTGATTGCCCGGGAAAGTGGGTATTCAGTAGATGAGGAGGCGTTTAAGCAGGAAATGCAAAAGCAAAAAACCCGATCTAAAGCCGCCACTTCTACCGATACGGGTGACTGGACGGTGCTGAAAGAAAACACGGAAGTATCTTTTGTTGGATACGACACGCTTACATCCGAAGCCCAAATCATAAAGTATCGGCAGGTACAGGAAAAGAAATCATCTTACTATCAGTTGGTACTGGATAAAACTCCTTTTTACCCCGAAGGTGGAGGCCAGGTGGGTGATACTGGTATTTTGGAAACAAGTGAGGAACAGATCTACATTTTTGATACTAAAAGAGAAAATGATCTGATTGTTCATTTTACTAAGAAATTACCGGCTAGTGTGCAGGCTACTTTTCAATGTAAAGTAGACGGAAAGAAACGGCTGTCTACTCAGAATAACCACAGTGCCACCCACTTATTGCATGCAGCCCTTCGGCAGACACTGGGTGACCATGTACAACAAAGGGGCTCTCTGGTTAACGACCAACTTCTGCGCTTCGATTTTTCTCACTTTGCCAAGATGACCGAAGAGGAAATCAAGCAGGTAGAACATCGAGTGAATGAGAAGATTCGCGAAAACATTCGGCTAGAAGAACTACGCAGTATTCCGATTGATGAGGCGAAAGGCATGGGAGCCATGGCTCTTTTTGGTGAAAAATATGGCGAACAAGTGCGTGTAATCGTATTTGACCGAGATTATTCAGTAGAGCTGTGCGGTGGTACTCATGTAATGGCGACCGGACAACTAGGTTTCTTCAAAATTATTTCGGAAGGCTCAGTAGCAGCGGGTATCCGCCGAATAGAAGCTATTACCGGGCAGGCTGCCGAAACTTATATTGATGAACAGGAAGCGTTATTGTCCAGTCTTAAAGAAGCACTTAAGAATCCCCGTGATCTGCAGAAAGCAGTGGATGGGTTATTAGAGGAAAAGAACCAACTACAGAAGCAGATTGAGGCCTTTCAGCAAGAAAAATCTGCTAACATTAAACAGCAGCTTCTGGACAAAATAAAGCCTATGAATGGCATTCAGGTGCTGATAGATAAGGTTTCATTGCCCCAGGCCGACATGCTGAAGCAGCTTGCCTTCAGTCTGAAAAACCAGGTAAACGATTTAGTGCTAGTATTAGCAGCTGACATTAGTGGTAAACCTCAGATTGCCGTAGTTGTAGATGAAAACCTCACGAAAATGTATAATTCATTGCATGCCGGACAAATGGTAAAGCAGCTAGCCAAACACATTCAGGGTGGCGGGGGTGGTCAGCCGTTTTTTGCTACGGCTGGCGGAAAAGATATTAGTGGATTAGATAAAGCTCTAGAAGAGGCAAAAACAATAATTCAGGAGGCGGTAAGCTAGTTACCGCTCCTGAGTTTGCATGGTTCAATTGTTGTTTCGAGAAAAGGCGGGAATTATTCCCGAGTAAAATTAATCTTATCAACCAGATAGCTTCCACCAAACTGTTTAATTAGCATGAATACTCGGAACTCCCCTCTATCATGAACGAAAGTACCTACTGTATATTTTAAACCTTCCTTGGAAGAACCCTGGTGTACATAGCGAAAATCTTGAGGGGGGTATTTGCTAAAGAAATCTTTTAATACAAATTCGGCCTGGTTGCGGCTATAGCTAGCTTCTTCACCGTTAATGCTAATTTCAACGGTGTTATTCAAATACTTACTAAGCTCCCTTGAACTTCCTGATTTTAAAGCATCACGTACGTTGTTAATAACATCAGCCTGTGCCTGAAGCGGTTGTATCCCCCCCAGCAACGAACTAATTATTAACCCCAGTAATACTTTTCTACACAAGTAAATCATAGATCAATTGCGACTTTCCCATTCATTTGCCAAAACTGTGCCAACCCACATAGACACTTGGTAATTCTTATTCCCTGACTGTTTACGGAAAGCCTCTCTGCTTAATTGGTCAAAAATAACTGTTGTAATATACATATTTTTCACACATCCGCATTGATTGATATCATTATTTGACGATAATGAAAATTACCAAAAAATCAAGGTTCAAAAAATGTTTTTAAGAGCGGGGCTTTCATTTTATTTTATATACTCTTCCCAATATTTGTTACCTAAAAATTACATGTTAGTAGTATTTTTATAGCACCAGCATTATTCATTAGACATTATTCTAATTTTCTTCTAGAAACATGATAGGAAGCAGAAGGCATGCACCCGTACAGCCTCCTGCTGACCGCTTTCGGTGATGCTTACCTGCCCAGTCAGATAAGACTTTCAAAAGAAAATTGCTTACATAATTATCGGAATAAACGCTATTATATAGACATTATATTAGTTCTATAATCGCTTAAATATACTCCTACTATGTAATTTTTTTTCACTTTGCCATCAGGAAATACCCAGATGTACTTATTTTGGCTCGTCAGTCCTTAGTGATTCATCACGTATGTTCAGGAAATCTTTAAAATCCCGTATACACTGGACCAGAGAGTTGGTCATCAGACGGCTTAGCTTCGGAATATTGCTATTGATGGCCAGCCTGATTATTGGCCAGCTAGGCTATATTTTATTAGAAGATTATACCCTAATTGAAGCGTTTTACATGACTGTCATCACTTTGTCTACAGTAGGGTTTACCGAAGTGCGTCCGCTTTCTAATACTGGCCGCCTCTTCACAAGTTTCTATATTATTATAAATTTAGGAATATTTGCTTATGCCATTGGTACTATTACCTCCTACTTTGTAGAAGGAGAATTTGCTGAACTATTTAAACGATACATGACTGGTAAAAAAGTGGACAAACTAAAAAACCATATCATTGTATGCGGAATGGGCCGCAACGGTTCTCGCGCTTGCGAAGAACTACAAAAAAGCAACCGCCCCTTTGTAGTAGTAGAACTAAAATCTGATCTGGTAGAACAGTATGACCAATCATCTAATCTTCAATATGTGATTGGCGATGCAACGATGGACGAGGTATTATTATCTGCTGGCATTGAGCGAGCAGATGCTATCATTACTACCCTACCCCGCGATACGGATAATGTGTTTATTGCCCTTACCGCTCGTGAGCTAAATCCTAAAGTGAGGATTATTGCTCGGGCTACCGATGAGAGTGCCGAAAAAAAGCTATACCGGGCAGGGGCAAACCAAGTGGTGATGCCCGATGCCATTGGAGGCGTACACATGGCCCGACTGATTACTCAACCTTCTGTTATTGAGTTCCTAAGCATCTTATCCGGCGCAAGTAGCGACAGTCTTAAATTAGAAGATATCATGTATGATGAGCTTCAGGAACCGTACCGGGATAAAACTTTACGAGAGCTGAACATTCGGCATCATACGGGTGCCACGGTTATTGGCTTCAAACATCAGTCAGCCCGATTTACATTTAACCCGCCGGGTGATTTAAAATTTGAGCAGGGTGATACCATGATTATTATTGGAGGAGAAAGAAACATAGAGTCCTTTAGGAAATATTATACCTAGAAATATGGATGCTAAGAAATGTTAGTATGACAATGATTTATCTGCTAGTTTTGCTCATAATAGCCACTTATTTACTTTACTTCCATAGGAGAGAAAAGACCTTATTTATTAGGGACCATTATTATTTCCTCAGATTCAACCTTATTACTGTTGTCTGAACCCATTATCTATGACCGCCGAAGAAGCTAAACAAGCTGTTGAGCAACTCAGTCAGAAAATTAATTACTATAATTATAAGTACTATCAGGAAAGTGTTTCTGAAATTTCCGATTACGAGTTTGACCAGTTGTTGGAAAAACTAATCCAGTTAGAAGAGCAATTTCCGGAATTGCGGTACCCTGATTCGCCCAGTCAGCGAGTAGGCGGTACTATCACCAAAGAGTTTGAGACAGTGTACCATGTATACCCTATGCTCTCACTCAGCAATACCTACTCGGAAGAAGAAATACAGGAATTTGACCAGCGTGTTGCCAAAGCTCTGCCCGAACAACATTACGATTACTTTTGTGAGCAAAAGTTTGATGGGGTGGCCATCAGTCTTCGTTATGAGAATGGATTGATGGTGCTAGCTGCTACCCGAGGCGACGGTGTGCGGGGCGATGATATTACTGCCAATGCTAAAACCATTCGCTCACTCCCTCTCCGAATAAAAGCTGACAACATTCCATCCACTTTTGAGGTGCGGGGCGAAGTTTTTATGCCTCGAGCGGTTTTCACTGAACTCAACCAAGAGCGAGAAGCTGCCGGAGAAGCACTGTTGGCTAACCCTCGTAACACTGCCTCAGGAACGCTCAAAATGCAGGACTCTTCTTTGGTAGCCAAACGGAAGCTCGATTGCTATGTATACTCTCTTGCCACGGATGACTTAGTGATTGACACGCACGAAGACGCTATTAAATTACTGGAAGAATGGGGGTTTCAGGTATCACCCACTTATCAGCAATGCCATACATTGGAAGAAGTTTTTGCCTATATCAAAGAATGGGACCAAAAACGCCTGACCCTGCCGTTAGATACAGACGGTATCGTCATTAAAGTCAACAGCACACAGCAGCAAAAAGTATTAGGTAACACAGCTAAAAGTCCTCGCTGGGCTATTGCCTACAAATATAAAACACAAAGCGCCGCCTCAGTCCTTCACGATATTACTTATCAGGTAGGACGCACCGGAGCTATCACCCCAGTCGCTAATCTGGAACCAGTAGCTTTGGCTGGTACCATTGTAAAACGGGCATCTCTGCATAATGCTAACGAAATTGCCCGGCTCGATATTCGCTATGAAGACACCGTTTTTGTAGAAAAAGGCGGAGAAATTATCCCAAAGATTACCGGCATAGACCTGAGTAAACGGCCAACTCATAGCCAACCTATTGAGTATCTGAGCAAATGCCCCGCCTGCGATACCCCGTTAGTTCGCCACGAAGGAGAAGCGGTACATTTCTGTCCAAATAATAAAGGGTGTCCGCCACAGATTAAAGGCCGGATAGAGCATTTCATTCAGCGAAATGCCATGAATATAGATAGCATGGGGAAAGAAACAGTGGCTTTATTTTATGAACAAGGGTTAGTAAAAGATATTGCTGATCTCTATAAGTTAACGTATGATGATATTCTTCCATTGGAAGGATTTAAGGATCAGTCTACCCGAAATGTATTACAAGGAATTGAAGCCTCTAAACAAATCCCTTTCAGTAATGTGCTATTTGCCCTAGGAATTCGCTATGTAGGCCGCACCGTTGCTGATAAGCTAGCCAATCACTTCGGTAGTATTGATCAGCTAGCTCAGGCATCGCTAGAGCAATTAGTTGACGTTCCCGAAATTGGAGAAAGAATTGCTCAGAGTGTTATACAGTACTTTGCCGACCCAGATCACCAAACACTGATTAATGAACTAAAAGACGCAGGCTTGCAGTTTGAGTTACATAAGTCGGAGCAGATTACTGAAAGTCAGGCGCTGGAAGGCAAGTCATTTGTAGTTTCCGGTGTATTTGAGCAATTTAGTCGGGAGGAAATAAAAGATAAGATAAAATTGAATGGCGGGCAGGTGCTTTCGTCAGTTTCCGGTAAACTGGATTTTCTGCTGGCCGGTACCAATATGGGGCCCGCTAAGCGAAAAAAAGCAGAATCGCTGGGAGTAAAGATTATTTCAGAACAAGAGTTTTTGGATATGATTGCCTCGCATTAAATCAAAAAAGATATGATGTTTTTTACCAATAAGCTGATCAGTTTTCAGCTGCCCAAATTACTCAAAAAGAGCACTGTTAAGCGTCAGACAGTAAATTATGACGAGGCTCAACGTATCGGCATTTTAGTGACGCTCACCGATCATGAAAAGCAACATACAATAGATGATTTTATTGCTCATTTCACGGCTGACCACAAGGAAGTTCAGGTATTATGTTACGACAAACGGCGCGCGCGTAATAAGATTTTTGGCTATCTTCAGTTTTCAGATAGAGACATCTCAGCTTTTGGGAAAATTAAAGCAGAACATGTAATCGATTTCATTAACAGCCGCTTCGATTACCTGATGCATCTGGATGTTGAATCTAATGAGGTATTAGATAAGATATTGGCACTGAGCCATGCAAAATGCCGAATTGGGTGCGATATTCCTGAACACCACCCCTTTTATGAACTTATGTTTCGGGCGGGTTCGCTTTACGATTTATGTGAATTGATCATGCGTTATGTGCGCCTTGTATCAATTCGAAAAGAAGCGGAACCCTCTTAAACGAAAAAAGCAACCTTTTTAGGCTGCTCTCTTCGTAACTATTAAGCATTTACTTATGCTTTATTCTTCATATCTTGTACTTCTACCCGAATCTCTTGGGCTAAATTCTTAAGCTCCTGCATGCCCTTACGCACCCGAGTACCAGCTGCCTGATTCTCTTTGTCATAAAATTTTTCGAAGTCACCTTCTAGGGACATAACCAGGTCTCTTAATTGATCAAATCTTTTCATAGTTAGTTCAGTTGTGGACAAAAAAATTAATTGATTTATGCCAATATAGCGAATATGGCTTAGAAACAACAAAAATAGTCAAATTTGTTACTATTCAAACGCTGAAGCCAACTCGCTTTTTAGGTAAACACCTGTTTCTAATTTATGTTTAACATTTTCGAAAGCATTTATGGTTTCTTTCACATCTTCCAGTGTGTGAGCAGCCGTAGGAATAATTCTAAGCATGATTACGTCCTTCGGAACAACCGGGTAAATTACTACTGAGCAGAAGAGGTTATAGGTCTCTCGCAAATCATAAGCCAAACCAGCAGCTTCTACAATTCCTCCTTTTAGAATAACGGGTGTTACAGGAGATTGGGTGGTTCCAATATTGAAGCCCCGCTCACGGAAACCTGATTGCAAAGCGTTAACAACTTCCCACAGCTTGGAACGTAATTCGGGCTTGCTTTTCAGTAATTCAAGTCGTTTAATGCCAGATTCTACAAAGGGCATAGGCAAAGACTTGGCAAAGATCTGAGAGCGAGTGTTGTATCGCAAAAAATGAATAGCTTGTTCATCACCGGCTACAAACGCACCAATACTTGCCATTGATTTGGCGAAAGTAGAAAAGTAAAGATCAATTCCATCTTGCACTCCTTGCTCTTCTCCGGCACCAGCACCCGTAGGCCCCATAGTACCAAATCCATGAGCATCGTCTACAAATAAACGGAAGTCGTATTTTTCTTTTAGGGCTACAATCTCTTTAAGAGCACCCATATTGCCGGACATCCCGAAGACACCTTCAGTAATAACAAGAATGCCACCACCAGACTCATTTGCTAAGCGAGTAGCTCGAGCCAGTTGCTTTTCTAAATTAGCAATGTCATTATGCGGATAAACAAAGCGTTTTCCAAGATGCAAACGTACACCATCTACAATACAGGCATGAGACTCGGCATCGTATACAATAATGTCCTTGCGATCTATCATGGCATCAATCACGGAAAGCACTCCCTGATAGCCATAATTTAGCAGCATTGCATCTTCTTTGTTAACAAAAGAGGCTAGTTGCTTTTCAAATTCATCGTGCAAATCGGTATTGCCAGACATCATTCTGGCACCCATCGGATACGCCAGTCCCCATCTTTCAGCGGCTTTCCTATCAGCCTCACGTATTTCAGGATGGTTAGCCAGCCCCAAATAGTTGTTCAGGCTCCAAGTCAACACTTCACGACCTCTAAACTTCATTCGAGGTGCAATTTCCCCTTCTAGCTTGGGAAACATAAAATAACCTTCTTCTATCCCGGCGTGTTTGCCGAGAGGACCCATGTCCACAGTAAACTTTTCAAATAAATCCACGCGTATTTGGTTTTAGCTTCGTAATATTAAATTTCACCAAAACATATGATCGGGTAAATTTACTATTAATTGCCTCTCTTCCAATGCACACAATCACATATTTCGCCTTACAACTTATTATATTTCAAAATAATTCCGATTACATCTTATTTCGTTGCAATCATTAACCCTTTTAAACGAACAAACCATGCCTTCTATTCAACGTCTGCTCATTGCCAACCGGGGTGAAATTGCTGTCCGAATTATACGTTCGGCTCAGGAAATGGGTATCGAGACAGTGGCCGTTTACAGTGATGCCGACCGCCAGAGTCTGCATGTACAAATGGCTGATCAGGCTATTTATATCGGCCCCGCACCCTCCTCTGAATCTTATCTAAAGATTGATCGCATTGTAGAAGCTTGCCGTCAAGCTAAGGCAGATGCGGTTCATCCGGGTTATGGTTTTTTATCGGAAAATGCAGTATTCGCTCAACAGATAGAGGAAGCAGGTATCATATTCATAGGGCCACCAGCTTCTGCAATTAAAACGATGGGAAGTAAACTTGCAGCGAAAGAGGCAGTTTCATCTTTCGCCGTTCCATTGGTCCCGGGCACGTCAAAACCCATTCAGAATATAAAAGAGGCTCAGGAGGCTGCGCAGAAAATTGGCTACCCCGTGCTTATAAAAGCCAGCGCTGGTGGTGGTGGTAAGGGCATGCGCATTGTTTCTTCAGAAGATCAATTGCCAGAGCAAATGGAACGGGCTATTGGTGAAGCCACCTCCGCATTTGGCGATGGTTCTGTCTTTATTGAAAAATTTATTACTGCCCCCAAGCACATTGAGATTCAGATCTTGGGTGATCAGCACGGGAATTATGTGTATTTATTTGAGCGAGAATGTTCCATACAGCGCCGCTATCAGAAGGTGATTGAAGAAGCACCATCGCCAGTAGTGAGCCAACCGATGCGAGAAGCTATGGGGCAGGCTGCTATTGAGGTAGCCCGAGCATGTGAGTATGTAGGTGCTGGCACAGTAGAATTTGTGGTAGGCGCTGACCGGCAGTTTTATTTTTTGGAGATGAACACCCGCCTACAAGTAGAACATCCAGTTACTGAACTTATTACCGGGCTAGATCTGGTGAAAGAACAAATTCGAGTTGCCGAAGGAACTCCACTTTCATTCTCGCAGGAGGATTTATCCATTCAGGGGCACGCCCTAGAAGTACGGGTATATGCTGAAGATCCGGCCAATAACTTCCTGCCCGATACCGGCACTTTACAAACGTATCGCCGTCCGCAAGGCCCGGGAGTACGGGTAGATGATGGATTTGAGCAGGGCATGGAAATTCCCATCTACTACGACCCTATGATCGCCAAACTGATTACCCACGGTGCCAACCGCGACGAAGCCATTGCCCGGATGCTCCGTGCCATCGATGAATATCAGATCAGCGGCGTGGCAACGACTCTACCCTTCTGCCGACTGGTATTACAGCATCCGGATTTCGTTTCAGGTACATTCACTACCAAATTTGTAGAAGAGCACTTTCGACCGGAAGAATTATCCGAAGAAAATACGCCCGATGAAGAAGCTCTGGCCACGGCCTTAGCAGTACATTTATGGGAACAGCATTTTGAAAAAGCCAGTCCGGTCAATCAGGTCAATGCCCATTCAGATCGTGCATGGCGTAAGCGCCGTTTTGAATAGTTATGGCGAAACGGTATATCATCATTACCTTTTATGATAACTCGCTACTTTGAGCAATAGCCTATGGCAGTGATAAAACCTTTTCGTGGCTGGCGGTACGCC
This sequence comes from Roseihalotalea indica, assembly GCF_022458895.1. Next base: position 28,420 of record NZ_JAINFL010000008.1, read on the forward strand.
CCTCGCTTTACCGAGCAAATCGGTAAGCTTATCTCCCCTCCATTTGATGTGGTCTCGCCCAAGCAACGAAAAGCGTTGTATCAGGAACCCCATAATAGCATCCATTTATCGGTTCCTAATTCAGAGCATCCTGCTCAATCAGCCGCAGAGACACTTTCACGTTGGAAAGAAAAGGGTGTTATTCAGCATGAATCTACTCCGGCACTATACATATACTATCAATATTTTAAGCTACCGGGATCTCCCACAGCCTATTGCCGGAAAGGCTTTATTGCCATGATTGAAGCCGCTTATTGGCAAGAAAAAGTCATACTCCGGCACGAGGACACCATTCCAACTTCAGTAAATGACCGGGTAGACCTGCTGGCAGCCACACAACTTAATGCCAGCCCCACGCATGGCCTTTATACTGATCCTGAGCACCAATTAGAAGTCTTAATGGATCAAAGTATAGAAAACCCTTTCTATCAGGCAGAAGACTACCAAGGCGTGCGCGATGTACTAAGCATAATCACTGATGCTAAGATAATTGAGAAGTTTATTACCACGCTTCACGACAAGCAAATTATTCTGGCAGATGGCCACCACCGATATGAAGGTTCGCTCATTTATCGTAAAAACCGCACCACGAGTAACCCTCAACACCACGGACAAGAAGGGTATAACTACCATTTAATGTATTTGACAAATACCGAATCAGAAGACTTGCTCATTCTGCCTACCCATCGGTTAATTGAAAATTTACCTGGTTTTTCAGCAAAAACGATTTTGGAAAAGGCTTCTAACTATTTTACTATTGAACCCATTGAGAATCCGTCTGACATTCCGGAGATTATAGCTGGAAAGCATTGGACGTTCGGATTACTCCTTGATGAGCAGTGCTATAAGCTTCGCCTGGAACCTGAAGCATTTGAGACTTTTGATTGGGACTTGCCACTCGAAGTAAAAGAATTAGATACCGTGGTGATACATTATTTCTTTATGGAAAAAGTACTGGGGATCCCTCGTGCTAATCAGGCAAAGTCACCCTACATTAACTACGAGCGCAGTTTTGCTAATTGCTTATATCGGGTGGGCAAACAAGAAATACAAATGGCATTGATCACCAATGGAGTTACTATAGAAGAAATAAAACGTATTTGCTATAGTGGTCATATTATGCCTCAAAAGTCCACTTACTTTTACCCAAAAGCCATCTGTGGTTTCGTATTTGGCTCTATTAAAGATGATGAAATATAAACTGATTTTAGGCTCTCAATCGCCTCGGCGACAGCAATTGTTAAAAGATTTAGGATTTTCTTATACGGTACGGGTAATTAGTACCGAGGAAACATTCCCTTCTGCCATGCCCGTCTCTAACGTTGCCGAATACTTGGCTGTAGAAAAAGGAAATGCTCACATTTCTTCGTTGGCTGCTGACGAACTGGTTGTTACTGCCGATACAACAGTAGTTTTAGACAATGAGATTCTTAACAAGCCACAAGACTTACCAGATGCGGCTCGTATGTTACAAAAGCTTTCTAACCGTACTCATCAGGTAATTTCCGGTGTATGTCTTTCAACAAAAACATCTCAGCAAAGCTTTTCTGATCAGACAACCGTTCGTTTTGCTAAACTTACAGCTACCGAGATTGACTACTATGTAAACAAGTTCCGTCCTTTAGATAAAGCTGGCGGATACGCTATTCAGGAATGGATCGGCATGATAGGTATTACCAATATTGAAGGGTCTTACTTTACTGTAATGGGGCTACCTGTTGAAAAACTATACCGAGCTTTGCAAACCTATCAATTAGAGCGTTAGTCTTAATGAGCTACAAATTTGGGGCGCCTGCGTCCCTTTAAAGGCGTATCTCGTAAATTCTTTTCAAAGTTTTCTAGCGATTTTGCCCACCCTTGCTGATAGCTTTGGTTAATTGTTAATCTCATCTGTGTACTGTACTCCATTAATTTAATCGCTTTCATAATTACTGCATTAGACATTCATATAATCCAAAAACCCATAAAGGGAATAAAAAAGGTCTCCGGTTGTAGTTAAGTCACCTGCTTTGCCCCTAAGTTGCTTCAGCATTTTAAAAAATGTGCTGGGCTGCGTTTGTAAGAGTTATTATTTTACTAAGAAAAAACCGTACCATTCATTACATATGTAATGCTTTTCTGAAAAGAAAAACACAAATCTCATTTCCTCCGATATAGCCTGCTTCTTTATTGATTCCATCAATATTTTAAGTTCCTAGACGTACTATTCAGCGTAAAATTGTAAGGTCCAGAAAAAACTAGGTCAATTAATTGCTTTTTTCTGCTAAAACCCACTACTTTGTATTACATTGTACCTAACATTAGCCAGTACTTTGCGTATAACAATGCAACCTTTCTATATAGTTATGCATCTAATTACTGATTTACCTCATATTCACCGAGTAATGAAGCAAATGCCGAATTTCTCAATTAGTTCTTTGTCCACTATTTCTTCTTTTTTTATAAAGAGGAATATTCGTGATTCATTTTCAGCCATACGCCACCTGAGTGCCTTACCATTAACAATGCAAGGCTCTTCAGAATCTCTATTGCAAGTTGCTGAAAACGGAGGAACTGCTAATGCCAAAAATGCTTTGTTGGCTCTCTTAGCTCAAGAAAACAACCAATCAACTATTAAGCTCACTTTGTGCACTTATGCCGTAGATTTTGCTTCTAACCCCTTATTACAATGTGTGTTAGACAAACATAATTTACCAGCTTTACCCGAAGTAGGTTGCTATTTGAAGTACCAAGGAACCTTCTATACCATAGCTAAAGAGTCACTTCAGGTTACTCAACCTGTTATATCGGATATCGAGATCACTCCTCAACAAATTGGAAGCTTTGCACAACGTTACTACCAACACTTTGCCGAGCATTGGCTACAACTTGAAAAGCTGCATCATATCTGGACTGTGGATAAAATAAAAATAGTAAAGCAAGAATGTCTGCAAGTAATGAAAACATGCCCCTGGCAGCTGATGCATTCACCATTAAGTATTTAATATGACAAAATGACACAAAGTAGGCTATTTTGTCATATTAAGAGATTTGGCATTTTTTTGGTAAGAGAAAGAGCAAAATAAGAAAATAATGAAACCAGCTTACGGTAGGTGAGCGTGCTACTTAATCAGTAGTATTATAGATGAGTCGCCTTGGTATTTTTTACCAAGGCTTATTTTTTTATTTACTGAACAATAGTTTCTAACTTTTCTCTGGTAAGAGGCTTATGCGCATATTCTGAAACTGAGGAATAAGAAAGAGATTTCTGTCGGTCAGCCTCACTTATCGAGCTGCTTAGCATACTTATTTTTGTATTAGGATGCCGTTCCCAAAACAAGACTTCATAACGCTCAATAAATTCATGACCGTCCATTTCCGGCATATTGATATCAACAAAAATTAAATCAGGAAAGGCACCTTTTGCTTCACATTGCTTTAAATAATCCAAAGCATCCCAACCATTCTCTTTAAATTCGTACTCTTCAATAAAACCTACCGTTTCCAGCACTGCCTCTACTGTAAAGTTATTGATTTCATCATCGTCAATTAGTAGAACTTTAGCCATATGGTATATACTATAAAAAAGTAAAAGCTATATCGTTACTAAACAATTATAACAGATAAAATTTCTATTCAAAAATTGAGAAGCAGTCGCTAAAAATTGCTACACGTAATACTTTCTTCAGTTCTGCCAAAACACTTATATCCCAGTTGATTTCCAGAGAAGTTATCCTTACAGCATATTATATCAGATTTACACAAAACCCATTTATGATGTAAATAAACCTATAATTCTCTATGAGAAGGTTTATATCTACTTTGGACTTCCAAAATAGTAAAAAAAAACATGCGTGTAAGTTTAACACAATAGTTATGGTAAGTTTTTTTACCTATCAGCCTTTTTATTATAGCAGTAGATAGATTATCGAATCACATTAATCGAGACATACTCACCATTTTTTGTTGGCTGTAATTGATCAAATTAGCAGTTATATACCTAATAAGTTTTATAACCAGTCCAGCAACTTTTATGCAATTGAATGCTATCTAGGGATATGCAAAATTTATCCTTAGTCTTTTACCCTCCATTATAAGCTCCACGCTTTTAACGGGTACACCCTCAAATCAAGATAGTATCAAAAAAACTAAAGAATATGTAATGTACAGATGAAGAGAATTGAGAAGATAATTGCTTATTGCAACAAATATTACTAACAACTTAAAGTTAGATAAAGTAATCCTACAAGTTGCTACTCTGTTGGGGGGACCTTTGCTTGAAAAGAATAATCAATTTTATGCCAGGAGCTTGGCATAAGCTATCTAATATAAATCAGAAAGCGATACTTCATCAACATACTTGTTCAAAATCCCTTGATGCTCATAACTGGCAATACTAATAATCTTGTTGCCAATCCGATTATACATGACTTCTGCAAAAAAATCATCAAGATGATATAACGTGATACGAAATTGGCTATAGGTACGATCAGCCAGATACGTTCCGTGATCCCAAAGATACTGGGCCTTCTCGTAAAACGATAGATCTTCGAAGTCGTTCAGGGTCAACATTTTAGTATAATTGATTAATAATTACGAAAATAGTTGAGTTTCCCCAAATGGATAAATAGTTACTGCACCTTTTCTTACATAAGTAATACGAAACTTTTAAATGAACCGGTTCAGTCTATAATCCATTATTACCAGTGCACTAAAATTAAGCAATCATCTCTTTTAAGGTCTGTGTATAGAGTTTAATGCATAAGCGATCGTTATGGGTGTTAAACATTTTTTTTAAGAAAGTAACGTTAGTAGACATTATTATTTATTTTAGAGAGCACTTTACAGCTTATACCTACATTTTTTAGTTAACCATTCTTTTACCATGTATCATCTTAAACGCATTGTTGTCTCTGTAAATCTTATTGATCTAGACGAAGAGGTTATCCGCTACGCCTCAATCGTAAGCCAGATTATGGATGCGGACACCATCTATTTTGTACATATCGCCGAGACGCTCAACCTCCCTGAAAACCTGGATAAGCAATACCGCGATGTATTAGCCCCCGTGGACGAAACGATCAAGCACGAAGTACAGGGAACCGTAGATAAATACTTTGCCAAGGAAAAGAACACCGCATGCTCTATTGACATCTTAGAAGGTCGACCTACCGACGAGCTTATTAAGTATGGAAAGCGGAAAGATGCCGACCTGATTATCTTGGGCAAACCTGATGAACAAGCTCAGAAGATCAAATTGGGAAAAGTAGTTGAGCTTAGTGCATGTTCAGTGCTTTTTGTTCCAAAACATGCTGATATTAAAATTGAAAAAATTGCAGTAGCATTAGATTTCTCAGAGCATGCTAAAATGGCACTGGAGCAGGCTCTCAAATTTGCGGAAGAGGGACGCAATGTAACCATCTATGGCCAGCATATCTACCAGGTTCCTCATGGTTACTCAAAAACCGGCAAAAGTTATGAGGAGTTTAAAACAATTATGGAAAACAACGCTAAAAAAGATGCTGAACAGTTTTTTAAGCAATATCATTTAAGCGAGAACCTATGTGAAATGCGTTACCAGCTCAGCGAAGATGCTAAAATTGATGATGAACTATTTGGTTTCGCGGAAGAAAAAGATGTTGACCTTTTAGTCATTGGTTCACGGGGAAGGACAGCGGCCGCCTCAATACTTTTGGGAAGTGTCGCAGAAAGGTTATTACACTATAAAAATAATATTCCGCTTTTTATCGTGAAAGAAAAAAACAGCAACATGGGTTTCTTTGAGGCGCTATTTAAAATATGATCTTTGTAACTCCCTGACTGTCAAATCAGCTAGGATAAAATACCAGAATTAATACTTTAATGTTCCCTACATTGCGCATTTCTTCACTATAATTTAGTCGTGAAAAAGGACACAAATTAGGCTGACTTTTTAGTATGTTTGCACCCCGCTGATAGAAAAGGAAAGATAAATACTCATTGTCCGCTTTCCTTATTTTTTCTATCTTATGGGATTGCCACTGCGGTAGAATCGTCTTTTAGAACTAAATATAACCATTACCAGTCACCTATGAATACTGCCAAATCGAGCGACGGCCAGCCCAAACGAGATACATCGGAACGAGGTGGTGAATATACGCGCAATCGCATGCGTAAAATGCTTGAAAAGGCAGGTAATGCTACCTTAGGAAAGGTCCAACCTCAAGCTGTAGACCTTGAGGAGGCTGTATTAGGAGCACTGATGCTGGAAAAGGAAGCCCTTACAACGGTTATTGAAATTCTTCAGCCAGAAAGCTTTTATCGAGAGGCTCATCAGGAAATATATAAGGCAATATTAGAGCTTTTCGATAAATCAGAGCCTATCGATATCCTTACCGTTACCAGCCAGCTCCGTAAAAATGGAACGCTAGACTTGGCGGGAGGTCCCTTCGTCATCAGTGGCCTGACTCAGCGAGTTAATTCTGCGGCTAACATTGAGTACCATGCCCGTATTGTATCAGAAATGGCCATCAAACGGGAATTGATCACCATAGCTTCTGAGATAGAACGGGAGGCCTATGAGGATACGACTGATACCTTTGCTTTGCTTGATAAAACCGAGCAGCGCATCTTTAATGTATCCGAAGCTAACATTCGAAAAAACTACGCTGATATGCGCTCCATGATGCGAGAGGCGATTAGCGAGCTTGAAGCAAAAAAGAACCGAAAAGACGGTTTGACTGGGGTGGCTACCGGATTCACCGTATTAGACCGACTTACTTCTGGTTGGCAACGATCCGACTTAGTTATTATCGCAGCTCGCCCGGGTATGGGTAAAACAGCTTTTATCTTATCAGCACTGCGAAATGCCGCAGTAGATTTTGGCCATGCCGTCGCTATTTTCTCGTTGGAGATGTCGGCTGTGCAGTTGGTCAATCGTCTCATTTCTGCAGAAGCTGAACTAGAGAGTGAAAAGATCAAAAAGGGAAACTTGCTAGACCACGAATGGCAGCAATTATATAGCAAAACCGCAGCCCTTACCGAGGCGCCAATTTTTATTGATGATACTCCCGCCTTGAATATTCGGGAACTGAGGTCTAAATGTAGGCGGCTGAAAACTCAAAGTAATATTGAACTGATTGTTGTTGACTACCTTCAGTTAATGTCAGGAGATAGCTCTAAAAACAATGGGGGAAATCGTGAACAGGAGATTGCTTCCATCTCACGGGCTATGAAGAACCTGGCTAAAGAGTTGAATGTACCGGTAATTGCGCTATCACAGTTGAGTCGGGCCGTGGAAACACGGGGTGGTGACAAGAGGCCTCAACTTTCCGACTTAAGGGAATCAGGAAGTATTGAGCAGGATGCTGATATGGTTATGTTCCTGTATCGCCCTGAATACTACGGCCTGACTGAAAACGAGGAAGGCCAATCGGTACAGGGAGTGGGCGAAGTAATGATCGCTAAACACCGTAATGGTGCCCTGGATACGGTGAACCTTAAGTTTATTGGAAAGTATACTCGATTTACCAACCTGGATGATCCGATGGGTGATACCAATTACGGAAGCTCGCTGGTGAGTGCAGGAGGTGGAAATGAGTTTAATGATGCTTCCAATATTATTACGTACACCAGTAAAGCAAATAATCCTGAATTCAAAAAGAACGATTCCGGTCCGGATAAACCCAGCACTCCTTCCGACGGAGAAGCTCCCTTTTAACACCTACTTTTGCCATGAGCACTTCCATTGCGGACATGCGGAAAGAATATACGCAGCGTGCGCTTGATATCACCGATGTTGCTACCGACCCGGTTCAACAATTTACCCAATGGTTTGACGAAGCCACAAAATCTCAGGTACCTGAAGCTAATGCCATGCATTTGGCCACGGTATCTGCTACGGGAAAACCTTCGGGGCGTATTGTGTTGCTAAAAGGAATAGAAGACCAAAAATTTCTCTTCTATACCAATTACCAAAGCCGCAAAGGTCAGGAAATGACCCATACTCCCTATGTGTCTCTTACTTTCTTCTGGCCAGAACTAGAGAGGCAGGTTCGCATAGAAGGGACTGTTTCTCAGGTAGATCAGCAAATCTCTACTGATTATTTCCACAGCCGTCCGCGAGACAGCCAAATTGGAGCATGGACATCCCCTCAGAGCGAACCTATAGACAATCGCTCATTATTAGATGAGCGCAAAGAAACATTTACGCAACAATTTGCCGGTCAGGAAGTGCCAAAACCTCCGCATTGGGGTGGCTATGCCGTCACTCCGGAAGCTGTAGAGTTCTGGCAGGGGCGCCGCAGCCGATTACATGACCGAATATTTTACCAACTCACTCACGAAGGCCAATGGCATATTCAACGCCTGGCACCTTAATGTATATAAATCATGAACGCAACCGAATTAGATCAACAATACTATTTACCTGTTTTTAATCGCTACCCAATTACTATAAGTCGGGGAAAGGGAAGCCGCCTTTGGGATACCGAAGGAAACGAATATATTGATATGCTGGCGGGTATTGCCGTGACCAGTGTCGGGCATTCCCACCCGAAAGTAGTGCAGGCTATCCAACAACAGGCAGGTCAGCTAATGCATATCTCAAACCTGTTACTAAGCGAACCTCAAGCCCAGTTTTCTAAGAAGCTAGCCGAGTTTTCAGGCATGGACCGAGTCTTCTTATCCAATTCCGGGGCTGAGGGTGTAGAAGGTGCTATAAAGATGGCTCGTAAATATGCTCACAAACATGGGCGAGGTGGCACTATCATCACATTTGAAGGGTGCTTCCACGGAAGAACGTTGGCAACTACAGCCGCAGGTAGTCCCAAATATCAGGAAGGCTTTGACCCAATCCCTCAGGGTTTTGCAAAATTTCCCTATAACGATATTGAGTCGCTAAAAGCTTCTTATTCTGATGAAATTGCTGCGGTATTGGTCGAACCAGTTCAGTGGGCTGGCGGCATCCAGGTAGCTCAGTTAGAATTTCTTCAGGCTCTTCGTGAGTGGTGTACGCAGCATAACATTGTTCTGATCTTCGATGAGATTCAATGTGGAGTTGGTCGTTCCGGGAAGTTTATGGCTTATCAACGCTTTGGTATAAAACCGGATGTGATTACGATGGCTAAAGCTTTAGGAAGCGGCTTTCCTATAGGAGCTACATTATTCACGCAAAAGATAGCCGATGTATTGAAAGCTGGAGACCACGGATCAACCTTTGGTGGGAACCCTCTGGCCTGCGCTGCCGCGCTAGCTACCCTAGAAGTGATGGAGGAAGAGAACCTAGCTCAACAAGCCGACGAATCTGGTGCAAAATTAATAGGGTATCTTTGCGGACTGGCTGGTGAAAACCCCGCTATTATCCAAGTAAGTGGTTTAGGATTAATGATTGGTGCCCAACTAAACCAGCCTGCTCGCCCCATTGCTGAACGTATGCTTAAGCATGGTGTGATTGCCAGTGCCGTTGGTGCTGATACTATTCGCTTTGTTCCAGCTCTTAACACCCCCTGGGAAGATTTAAAAGCAGGTGCCGATGCATTGGTATCCGCTTTGAACGAAGCATAGCCGTAGAAAAAAGGCATCTGAGAGAATCCCCTTTCAGATGCCTGAATCTAAGCCACTTTAGGCTGGCTGCTCAGTAGGTCTAATCAGCACTTCGTTAATACTGACATGCTTCGGCTGAGTTAAGGTATGCCGAATAGCCTCGGCAATATCTTCTGCCTGAAGAGGTGTTAATTCTTCAAGCCACTTCATATTTTCCTTTACCTCCTCATCCGTAATTGTATTAGTCAATTCAGTTTCTACTGCACCTGGCTCAATAGAGGTTACGCGGATATTATCAGAAGGGGATAATTCCATCCGTAAGCCTTCCGAAAGGGCCGCTACGGCAAATTTGGTAGCGCAATATACGGCTCCGCCTGGCATCACTTTTCTACCGGCTACAGAAGATATATTGATAATATGTCCGCTTTTTTGCTCTCGCATTACGGGTAAAACCGCTCCTATCGCATATAGAACTCCTTTAACGTTCACATCAACCATCTTCTCCCATTCATCAATATGAAGGTTTTTCATGAGAGATAGAGGCATAATTCCTGCGTTGTTGATGAGAATATCAATGCGGCCAAATTTTTCTTTCGTTTGATCTGCCAGATAGTTAACGGCTGTCCGATGCGTTACATCTGTAACGATGGGTAAGGCTTCTCCACCCGCATCCTCAATTTTTTTCTGTAATTCAGTTAATCGTTCTGCCCGCCGGGCGGCTATAGTTACCTTTGCTCCTTCTTTAGCTAGCATAAGCGCGGTGGCTTCACCAATACCACTGGAGGCACCGGTAACAATTGCTACTTTTCCTTGTAAACTCATAAGGTTATGGATATTTTATTTCTAATTAATACCCTATGCTAACCTTAACCATTGCAAATTGTGAGATAAAAAGAAGATAAATCTTTAGAAAAGAATATGAAGAAGGGAAGGTGTATCAATAAGGTAGATGACGAACCATAAACTCAACGGGCATGAGTCCATAGATTTTGCTGATCATCATAAAGGTAAGTAGCCCTAAACAATTTCGAGCAAACTCAAAGTCAGCACTGACGAAGGTATATCCAAAATACCATTTAAAGAGCGCGAAGATTAGACTAAACCCTACTGTGCCGACCAACGCAGCAATGGCATAAAAACCTACCGAACGGCTCTGCGACCATCGACTTCCCATCCGGATAAACAGATACACTACTGCATATTGAATAAAAAGTACTAAAATTGCAGCTAAGAAGAAGTCAATCGTCACGTTCAGATAAAATTAATGTACTACATGATTTAAGATACAATACAGAGCCAACATGTTAAGTTCCTGCGCACTCAAGATCATTACGGGAGAGGTTTATTGAAAGTAAGCAAAAATAATGCTAGTACTAACTTCTAATTTAAGCATTAAAGATCACTATTGCTAAGTCCTACGAATTTATGTTATGGGTTGTTTCACCGCTTTATATCACATCCGTACTGTTTCAGATTGGGTGTTACTATACGCTCTATAATGCGTGGAAAGCCTATTGTTCACCTACTACCCCGACATCCCTTTTTCGTCCCCCAGTTTCAGTCATTGTCTGTGCTCACAACGAATTAGATAATCTACAAACTCTTCTTCCCCTATTGTTGCAGCAGCAATATTCTACGTTTGAAATCGTCGTCGTAGAAGATACATCTTACGATGGTACATTAGACTTTCTGTTAGGAGAAAAAGAAAAATATCCACAAATTAATATTGTATGGGTCCGTCACCGGCCTGATCATGTACAAGGCAAAAAATATGCTCTAACCTTAGGGATAAGGGCAGCGCAATATGACCAGCTTCTATTAACAGATGCTGACTGTAGACCGGTAAGCCCTCATTGGATTAGTAGCATGGTAGAGCAACAATCTGGTAAATGTGATTTTGTGCTTGGATACTCTCCCTATGAGCGTCACACTGGCATGCTGAATTCTTTTATTCGCTACGAAACCTTACATACTGGGCTATTATATATAGGCGCAGCCTTAAAAGGACATCCGTATATGGGGGTAGGCCGGAACTTAGCTTACCGGAAATTGTTTTTCTTAGAGAAAGGTGGTTTTCAGGGTTTCTGGCATGTGACAGGAGGCGATGACGATTTATTTGTGAACCGCCATGCCTCAGGTGAAAATACCGCTGTCGCAATTCAGCAGGAAGCCCTGGTGTATTCTGTTCCTAAAACGAAATGGGCAGCATATATACGGCAAAAAGTTCGCCACCTAAGTGTTGGAAAATGGTACAAGAAAAAAGATCAACGTTGGTTAGGACTACTCTCAGCAACAACCATTGCTACCTGGGTAGGATGGGGTTATTTACTAATTTGTGATGAATGGATATGGCCCACAGTATTATTACTATCGCGCTGGTGGGTTATAGGATTAGCCCTCCGGGCAGCATCTGCAAAATTGAATGATCCAATTAGCATGGTAAAGCTGCCAATATTCGATTTTTTATACGTTATTTACTATATAAGCATTGGTCCCACTGCCCTGCTTTCAAAACATATCAGATGGAAGTAAAAAAGGATTTTTCCAAAAAAGCGTTAGAAGATTTCCGGCTCATTGATGAGGCAACTCAAAACAATGATGAGCAAGCCTACGCTGAATTAATGCGCCGCTACAAGAAGCCCGTCTACCATATGATTCTGAAAATGGTCCGGAATGTAGATGATGCTGAAGACCTAACGATTGAGGCGTTTGCCAAAGCGTTTAAAAGCCTGCATCGCTTTAAGAAAGATTATACTTTCAGCACCTGGCTATTCCGTATTGCCACTAATAACGCTATTGACTTTATCCGAAAGAAGAAGTTAGAGACACTGAGCCTGAATACTTCCTTTAAAGACGATAATGGCGATGCCGTCAATATTGATGTAGAGGATAACAATCTTGACCCGCAGGAAGAAGCTATTAAAGAACAGAAGAAGGAACTGGTCCGTGCTTTCGTTACCAAGCTCCCCCCCAAATACCAGCGTTTGGTGAAGCTCCGTTACTTTCAGGAATTCTCGTACGACGAGATTGCCAAGGAATTAGATGCTCCATTAGGAACAGTAAAAGCCCAACTACACCGAGCGAGAGAGCTCATGTACGACCTGGTTAAAAACAAAAAAGAACATATTTAGAAGACGGGTTATTCTGAATTAGCTTCTACCAACCGCCTTTTATCTATGCCTCACGCTGACGTATCTCGCATATTCACCTATTTTCCTGAGCTATCACTCCAGCAGAAGGAAAGGCTGGAAGCACTATATCCACTGTATCAGGAATGGAATGAAAAAATCAATGTTGTTTCCAGGAAAGACATTGAGAACATCTACATTCGCCATGTATTGCATTCTCTGACCATTGCTAAAGTAGTTTCTTTTCAACCAGCTGCGCAAATTTTAGATGTAGGCACGGGAGGCGGCTTTCCGGGTATTCCCCTAGCCATTTTATTCCCTGAGACTGAATTTTATCTGGTAGATTCTATCAATAAGAAAATTAAAGTGGTACAGGCCGTGGCTGATGCTTTAGGCTTACAGAATGTTACAGCCGAACACATCCGGGCTGAGAATGTAAAAGGGAGTTATGATTTTGTAATTACCCGGGCGGTGGCTCGCCTTAGCATGTTGTTACAGTGGTGTCGGAAGCACATTAAGGCAACCTCTACTCATGCTATCCAAAACGGCTTACTGGCCTTGAAAGGGGGCGACCTGAATGAAGAACTTAAGGAAGCTCACGTCAACTACGTACTTCACTCTCTCACTGATTATTTTCAGGAGCCATTATTCGTACAGAAATATATAGTCTACGTGCCTAAAGGAAAATAATCAGGTTTTCTGCTTTTTCTTCTTCGCTGCCGGAAATAAGATGTTGTTCAGGATCAGCCTGTAGCCCGGTGAATTTGGGTGCAGGTTCAAATCAGTAGGTGACTCTCCTACCCGGTGTTGATAATCTTCAGGATCATGTCCACCATAAAATGTCCAAAAGCCTTTTCCAAACACACCGTGAATATATTTGGCTTCACCCGCTGACTTTGTTTCGCCCAGCACTACTACATCCGGACGAATCAGGCTTTTACGGAAAGCGGTTGTCTGCCCCATAAATCCTTTGATGATCCGCTCATGGTTTTGAGTAAGCATGGTAGGGATAGGGTCCCACTTGGCAGAGAATTCAAAGAGGTTAAAATAGTCATTATCCGGGCTTAAGCCTCGTTCCCGAGGATCTACATCAATGTTAGAGTACTCGTATTCGTAGGGGTTGCGCACCAGTTGAAAGTCCTGAAAGGCAAAGGTGCCTTCGAAATTTAGTTTGGCCTGGGCATTCGGGTCAGCCCGGTCGCCATCGTACATAGACTCGCAAATATCAACCCCATCCGCCGATAGGGCAATGTCATAGGTATCTGTTGCCGAGCACATAGCGAACATGAAACCACCCCCAGATACGAAATCCCGGATTTTCTTTACTACAGCTAGTTTCAATTCTGACACTTTATCAAAACCGTGCTTGCGAGCGGTCTCTTCGTATTTTTGCTGGCGCTCTATGTACCAAGGAGTATTGCGGTAAATTCGGTAAAACTTTCCATACTGCCCGGTAAAATCTTCGTGGTGCAAGTGAAGCCAGTCATACTCAGCCAGTTTATCATACATCACTTCATCATCAAATAACACATCGTAGGGAATTTCAGCATAGGTCAGAGCCAGTGTTACGGCATCGTCCCAAGGTTGTTTGCTTTTAGGTGAGTACACTGCAATTTTCGGAGATTTCTCCAGTTTCATCAGATCTTTATTGGATGAAGGGCTGGCAATCACGCTGATGATCTGATTATACTGGGCGTCTGAAATTACTTCGTAGCTTACCCCCCGGATCACACATTCATTTTCTAGTTTCTGATAATACTTGCTGGCAAAACTTCCGCCTCTATAGTTTAACAGCCAGTCTACTTCTTCTCCTTGCTCCAGAAACCAATAAGCTATGCCGTATGCTTTCAAATGGTTAGCCTGAACCTGATCCATTGGCATTAAAATGTACGATGCCCATGCGGACCAAGAGACTAATACTACCAAAGTGGTCGTTAACACAAATTTTATCATAATCATACCTCCCTTTTTGTACTTATAGAATGAGCAAGTAACCTATTTATTGTTTGAAAAAATATCAATATAAATTACAGGACATTATTTTGAAAGTAAGGAAAAAATGCGAATGTTATAAATTAGTACACAAGAGTTTACCGAATTGTTCTACCAATGTAACTTATCCTATGAATCTTCTAAATAATGTGGAAGAAAGCCTAAAAGCCATTCGGGATAACCTGCTCCGAACCACGCTGACGGCCTTAATAATTGCTATGGGCATTACCGCACTGGTAGGTATCCTGACAGCAATTGATGGCATACAAGCGTCCGTGGATGATAGTTTTGCCAGCTTAGGGGTGAACTCATTTACCATTCGGCAAAAGCGAGGGGGCAACCAGCGCAGTCAGCAAGGGCGCAGTGAAAAAAATTATCCACCAATACGATACAGCGATGTAAGGTCTTTTAAGAAAAGGTATGATTACCCTGCTCAGATTTCAGTAAAGACCTATGTCACTGGAAATGCGGAAGTAAAGCACCGTTCCAAGAAAACAAATCCCAACATTCAAGTGGTGGGAAGCGATGAGAACTACCTTATCACCGAAGGAATCAACTTAAGCCGAGGCCGCAATTTTTCTACCCTTGATCTGGAAAAAGGAACTCAGGTAGCCATCGTTGGTGATGAGTTGGTTAACACATTATTTGAAGGAAGTGAAGACCCTATTAATCAGAACATCACATTGTTTGGCAGCCGCTTTAAAGTTATTGGGGTGCTGGAAAACAAAGGGGCTATGGCCGGAAACAATGCCAACCGGCGCGTGGTCATCCCCCTTGATAAAGGTCGGCAATTAAGCAATCAGGCTCTTGACTATACAATTACTGCCAATGTGGGCAATATGGGAACTATTGATATGGCTATGGGCGAAGCTACCAGCCTGATGCAAGCCATCAGACAGGATCCTATCGGAAGCGAGCTATCTTTTGAGATTGAGGAGAAAAAATCGCTGAGTGAACAGTTGGGCGAAATTACCGGGTATTTAAGGATCGGCGGATTTGCTATCGGGCTTATCACGCTGCTGGGAGCTTCCATTGCCCTCATGAATATTATGATGGTGTCAGTTACTGAACGCACCAGAGAGATTGGAGTGCGGAAAGCATTAGGCGCCACTCCGCAAAGAATTCGCCAGCAGTTCCTGATGGAAGCAATTGTAATTTGCCAGCTTGGTGGAATTTTGGGTGTATTACTGGGGATGGGAATTGGAAATGTAGTTGCTCAATTCATGAATGCCGGCCAGTTTATTGTTCCCTGGGTGTGGATTTTGAGTGCTCTCGCCATTTGTATTGGGGTCGGACTATTTTCCGGTTATTACCCGGCCTACAAAGCATCAAAGCTAGATCCGATAGAATCACTTCGGTTTGAATAGCTATTCCAGTTCGGGAAGATGAATGTATACTTGTCCCTTATAAACTTCACGGCTGTAATGCACCAGATAATAATACGCTCCGGCCGACATGTCCTGAGCAGCCCATTCAAAACCTGGCTCGGCTGATTCGTAAACCATCCGGCCCCACCGATTGTAAATCTCAATACGTTGAAAACTGTTAGCACACGTGCCAATTGGCAGATCACAACCGCTAGATGGGTTATTACAGAAATCTAAGTGAAAGAAATCGCCTGAGCCGTCTCCATTCGGGGTGAAAGCATTTCTAGGCTCAAAATCTTCAAAGTTGAGCCCCAGCACGCCGATACTGAGCACAATAGAAGTAGTGTCACTTTTACTGTTAAAGCACTGATCATCTTCTACAGTGAAGGTCAGTGTGAAAAATGCTTCATTAAAATCAGGAGATAAAATAGAGCAATCAGGAACCCAAAATAAGCGTGAACCAACGGTGCCTCTCCCTCGGACATTGGTAAAGCGGAAATTGACTACTTCCAGATCTAAAGGTTCATCGTTCAGCTTCACTTCTGTTAGGCGTAGGGTAAGAATATCAAATTCATTCTCATCAGTACCAATCACATCCAGTACTACTGGTACTCCTACTGCCCCCCGTATAGAATCAGCTTCTACATCGCGAATGAACACCGTGGGAGCCTCATTGTCGGGTGGTAATACATTGATGCGTATGCGCAGTGAGTCAGTAGCTGGATCACTGCATCCCGTCTGGTCAGTGGATAGAAAGATAATATCAAACGAGCTTCGTTCGGCCAGATCAATATCATTACAGGACAGTCGCCAGCTGAAAGGAGAGCGAATTCTCCGAATGCCTGAGTTACCGGGAAAGTTAATAGCATAATCAGCTAAATCAAACCCATCGCCAATAGCACGCAAATCCAACAGATCGTCATCGACATCTTCGGCAATCACATCAAATGAGAGCTGTTCATTGATACGTACGGTAATCTCGGTTTCCTCCAAACCCTCCAGGGTTATTTTGGGCCGGTTGTTATCCGGTAAATTTACGGTAAAGCGAATCTCCAAGCGATCTGGCTCACCCAAGCCGCATTCGCTTTCATCATCCAGTTCCACAAAAACTGTAAACTCATTCTGCGACCGAAAATCATAAGCTTCACAGTCGGGAGTCCAGGTCAATACTTTTTTTACTTCTCCTGGTACCAGTAACCTCTCCTGTAATTCAATGCCCAGATCATCCAGATCAAACCCATCGCCAAAGGCTTCCAGTATGAGTATATCCTCATCTTCGTCCAGTCCCTGTATTTCAAGCTCATACTCTTCGCCTACATTCAGGTCAACATTCAGCACATTGGGGTTTCCAACGATAAAAGGATCACTATTCTGCGGGCCTTCCACCTCAACCGTAAGCCGTAGGGTATCACGCAAAGGCACACTACAGGCATCATCATAAGCGATGAGGTCAATAATCATCGGACCTCGCACATAGGGACAATCAGGAAGGCAAAAATCCAACCTAAGCGTATCAGTAGGACCATTCAGAATGCTTAGTTTTCGGGAAACCAGTGCCTGAATATCCTGATCGAAGTTTACTCCTTTCGCCTCTACGGTGATAATTTCTTCCGGGTCAGCATCAGTTATAAACAACTCCAGGCATTTTTCATCTTCCAAGCCAAATTGCAACATAGTCCCTTCCTGATAAAAGGCCGTACTGCCTTTTACCCGCGCCTGAATCTCAGGCGTTTCACCCGGATTACAGTCAATAACCAGCATCTGAAAATCGCGCCGAACTTCTCCGATTTTCACTCCATCGCGAAATTCTTCTACTCTGATTGCAAACACAAACAGCCCCAGCTGCGAGGGGGTTACAGTAAGCAAACCTCTTTGATTAATACGCAACGGCGGTGTCCCGGGTACCATATTACTAACACCAATACCCTCGCTAAATTCTACCGAACTATGTGGATTTGGAGTAGGAGTAGGTAAAGCCTCAAAAGCAGAACTATTCAGCGGCGCAGCCAGCGAGTAAGCCAGAGAATCACCGTCGGGATCAGAGCCGGAAAAATCAAAATAAAACGGTTGATTTATGCAAGCATAGTCGCTTAGAGGTGGAAACAGTATTGGGGTAGTATCTACGAATGGGGCCCCATTTTTGGTAACTGGCGGAAACTCCAAATAGAATGTTTGCCCGGTCTGATCGGGTATCTGCAGATTCTGCGTTACGTAATTGCGGCAGCAGCGCTCATATACCACATAATACCCCTCAGGGTCGTTGTAAATACTTGGAGGTAATTCAAGGATTGTGGTATATAGTATTTTACGGGTAGATAATTCGGGAATCTCACATTCCGGGTTCGTATAATCTACAAACTCTGAACCGACATTGTCTAATCGGGCATTTGCCACAAACCCATCATCGCTTTTTCTGAAAATATATACAATGGCAAACTGGTCTTCTGCTTCTTCATTACCATTAACATCATCAAAATACTGAATGAGGTTCAGGCGGTACTGGTAATTTTCCAGATGCCTGAGTTCAAATTCTCCTCCTACAATATGGCTGGCCTCTATCGTTTTAATAAAAACGAAGCAAATTAGCAGGCTTAGCGTAAACTTCTTCATTCACTAAGGATTACCACTGAGCAGTTGATAAGTGTACTTTTGGCAATATTCAACCCCTGTTACTTCTTAAAGATACTTATTTTCACTAAAAAATTGGTCTGACTCTTTACAAATCTTTTACTTATTTACCGAAAAAGTACAAATAGTGTACCTTTGCATCCCTTATGGCAAGAAGAGACAAATTTCCTTTACTAGAGAATATACAGATTGAGCGCATGGCTGCTGAAGGTAAATGCCTTACCCATGCCGAAGGACGAGCCGTTTTTGTGCCGTTCACTGCACCCGGCGATATAGTTGATATCAAGGTTACTAAAGCCCGAAAAAAGCACTGGGAGGGCAAAGCTGTTGCATTTCATCACCTATCTGAGCAGCGCACTGAGCCTTTCTGTGAGCATTTTGGCATCTGTGGTGGCTGCAAATGGCAGCATATCCCTTACGAGCAACAACTAGCTTATAAGCGACAGCAGGTGATTGATCAGTTTGAGCGAATTGGTAAAGTGGCGCTACCCGAAGTAGATCAGATTTTACCCTCGCAAGCAACGCGCTACTATCGCAATAAGCTGGAATATGCTTTTTCTGATCAGCGATGGTTTACCCGCGAGGAAATCGCCACTGGTGAAGCATTAGATAAGCGGGCACTAGGGTTTCACATACCAGGCAGCTTCGAGAAAATATTGCCGATTAATCACTGCTACCTGCAACCCGACCCTTCAAATGATATTCGTTTGGCTGTAGACCAATACGCTAAGGAGCATCAATTGCCATATTATAATATGCGACAGCATACTGGCATACTGCGTACCCTGCTTATCCGCACGGCTAATACTGGCGAAGTAATGGTGATGGTACAATTTGGGCGCGATGCCGCAGAAGCACCTGAAGTGATTAATGAGCTTATGCAATTTTTGCGAGAGAAATTTCCCATGATCACTTCTCTTCAGTATGTGATCAATAAGAAGATGAATGATACTTTTTATGATCTGGAGATGACGTTATACGCGGGCCGCCCTTACATTACAGAGCAGATGGAAAACCTGCAGTTCCGGGTCAGTGCCCAGTCATTTTACCAAACTAATTCTGATCAGGCCTATCACCTTTACAAGACCACTCGTGATTTTGCCCAATTGGGTGGTCAGGAGACAGTATATGATCTGTATTCTGGCACGGGCACCATTGCCAACTTTATTGCGGCTCAGGCCAAACAGGTAGTAGGAATTGAATATGTGGAACAGGCTATTGAAGATGCCCACGTTAATTCACGCATCAATGATATTCACAATACCTCTTTTTTTGCAGGGGATATGCGAGAACTGTTAAAGCCTGAATTTCTTGATCAACACGGAAGACCGGATGTCATTATCACTGATCCACCCCGGGTTGGTATGCATGCTGATGTGGTAAACCAACTACTCGGTATTGAAGCTCCTCGTATTGTATATGTAAGCTGTAATCCGGCTACCCAGGCGCGCGATATTGCGTTGCTGGATGAAAAGTATAAGGTAGAGAAGTTGCAACCGGTTGATATGTTTCCTCACACGCATCATGTGGAAAATGTGGCTTTGTTAACGCTACGATAGTAGAGTGCGTAAAGACCAGACCAGCGGCTAGATTACAACTTGGCTATGTTGTTTGCCGTGGTTAATTATTTGTCAGGAGATAATAATAAACCGCCGCACCGACAGCGGCTACCAGCACCACACCACCGGCAATCAGGGCCACCGTTTTCCATTTTGACTTTTTCTGCGGCTGATCAGCCAGAATTAACCGCTGCTTCATTTCGCGCATAAAATGTAGCTCCATACCTGACAGTATATCCCGGTGAAGATGTACTCCTTCGGCTAACCCCACATTTTCCCGCATGCGTTGCTCAAAGTCAGTACGCTCTTCTTCGGACATTGTGCCGTTTACGTATCGATCAATTTGATTCCAGCGATTTTCTACCATCGGTCCTCTATTCATCTTACATAAGATCCTCACTCTGATACCGTTCCCTCACCATGTTTTTCAGGCTGGTCAAGCACCGTAACTTCTGGGTTTTCACTACATTTTCATTTTTATACTTAAGCCTTTCAGCAATAGCTTCCATGCTAAATCCGCGGAAATAAAACATTTCCAGAATACTCTTGCAAGGTTCTCCAATAGTCTCCATCAGTCGGGCTACCAATTGCTGCCGTTCGTTGGTCGCAAACTGATCAATGGGTTCAGCATGAAGGTTCTCTACCATCCATAACTCGTCCGTTTCCAGGGCTACTGGTTGCTGAAATTTTTTTCGAATGACGTTTTTACCGATGGCAAAGAGATAGGTCTTAAGGGAACTGGTCAGGGTTTCCAGCTTTCCCTGTACAATATTGCGGTACAAGCATACAACTGCATCTTGAAAAGCATCGGCAGCTTTTTCTTCATCAACCCGGTAGCTATGCTGGGCCCATTGCAGGAAAGCAGGTCGGTGCTGTTTGTAAATCTCAACTAAACTGGCCTCGTCGCCACTTTTGATCCGTTGAATAAGGATTTGGTCTTCCGTATACGTTTGCTCCACAGATTACGTAGGTTATTACTACGACAAATTAATAGGGGATTATACAATTACTGTTCTAAAATCCCAAGTTCTACTTTTAATGTAATTAATTTGGCAAATTCTGCCCAAGAAACAAAAAAACCACCCGTTTGAGTGGTTTTTTGAATATATTTTCACTTCAATTAGAAAATTTCGTCTTCATCTACCTCTAACTCTTTTTCCATAAGAAGCGAATCTTGCTCTAATGTTTCATCAGTCTGATATTGCTCGCAGTCAATTTCAATAGATAGCCCGGTACGCGGACGCTCAAAAGCTCCTTTTTCATAATCCAGACGATCATCAGCGTATACGAGCTTCATATATTCTACCCAGATAGGCATCGCCATTCTAGCACCCTGCCCCAAGGCTAAAGTCCTAAAGTGAACACTACGGTTATCACCACCCACCCAGGCTCCGGATACCAGATCTTTCGTTACTCCCATAAACCATCCGTCAGAATAATTTGACGTAGTGCCTGTCTTGGCTCCAACTTCGTTTCCTTCGCGTATTTCCAGAGGAATCCCTTTACCCGTTCCACCTTCTTCTTCAGTGGCTCCCCGAAGCATGTACAGCATCAGGTACGCTGTCTCTTCGCTCAAAGCTTCCCGGGTTTTTGTAGGATGTTCGTATACTATATTGCCATCTTTATCTTCAATACGCGTAATGAATACCGGTTCAGTCCAAGTTCCATGATTGGCAAAAGTGCTGTAAGCGCCCACCATCTCGTAAACCGAAACATCACCACCACCTCCTAAAGCCAAACTGGGTACTGCTTCAATATTGCTATTAATTCCCATCCGTTTAGCATAATTCACTACCGTCTGGGGACCTATTCTTTTCATAATAAATGCCGTGATGGAATTCATAGAACGGGCCATCGCCTGCCGAATCGTCATCTTTTCACCGGAATAGCGTCCTTCAGCATTTTTTGGGGTCCAGGTAGATTCTTCTCCATCCGTATATACCGTAAAGGTTACTGGCGCATCTACTACCTCGTAACAAGGGGAATAGCCATTATCAATAGCAGCGGCATATACAAATGGTTTAAAGGTAGAACCCGGTTGCCGCTTGCCCTGCATTACGTGATCATATTTAAAATTCTGGTAATTAATTCCTCCTACCCAAGCTTTAATATGGCCGCTGTGCGGGTCCATTGACATAAAGCCAGCATGCAAGAAGCGCTGCGTATATTTGATAGAATCAATGGGACTAATGATAGTATCTTTCTCAAAGTTATCGTTCCCCCACGTAAAAACGGTAGTAGGAACGGCCGTATTCATGACAATATCAATAGAGTCATTGCCTTTGCCATATATTTTCTCCAGCGCTTTATAACGAGGAGAGCGTTTGGCCAACATATCAACAAATCCTTTTATCTCTTTACCATCCTCATCGCGCCAGGGGTTTTCTTTTCCCCAGTGCTCTTCAAATAACGCCTGTTCCTTTTTCATGTGGGTTTTCACCGCTTGTTCGGCGTGCTCCTGCATGCGGCTATCCAATGTAGTATAAATTTTCAAACCGTCTTCATCCAAATCGTAGCCGTGCTCATCGGCCCAGCGATACAGCCAACGTCGAATAACTGCTCGAAAATAGGTGGCGGGGCCATCCGTGTGGCTATCAACCTTATAATTAAGTGCAATGGGTTGAGGCGCTAATGTATCGTATGCTACCTGATCCAGATATCCGTACCGACGCATCTGATTCATAACCACATTACGCCTTCGCTGAGAATTTTCAGGATTCCGGGCAGGATTATAATACGTAGAGGCTTTCAACATACCTACCAGCACAGCAGCTTCCTCAACATTCAGATCGTAAGTAGGCTTGTTAAAAAAAGTTTTGGCAGCAACCTTAATTCCGAAAGAGTTACCACTAAACTGAGCCGTATTGAGGTACATGGCTAGTATCTCTTTTTTGGTATAATACCGCTCCAGCTTTACCGCTACTATCCACTCTTTTGTTTTAATGATCAGCATACGCAGGCCCGGAATCTTCATGAGTGGTCCTTCGTTTTGCCCTCGGGTTTTGAAAAGGTTCTTAGCGGTCTGCTGAGAAAGTGTGCTTCCCCCTCCTTCCAGGCTACTAGCTCCGAGCGTAGCAATCTTTTTGAATACCCCCCAGGCTACCCGCCCCATGCTTTGCAGGTCAATACCACTGTGCTCGGTGAAACGAATATCTTCGGTAGCAACCAGCGCATTCACCAGATTAGGCGATAGTTCTTCATAAGTAACCGGGCTTCGGTTTTCCCGATAATATTTGCCTAGTTGAACATTATCAGCCGAATAGAGCTCTGAAGACAAGTCGTTTTTAGGGTTTTCTAATGCTGCCCAACTAGGAAGGCCTCCGTAAAGACCCATAAAGTCGATACTTACAGTATAAACATACAGGGGAAATAAAATGAAAAAAGACAAAAATAAAACCCATGCACCACGAACCGTCCAGGTGTATAATTTGGTCCTATCTTTTTTCTTTGGGGTTTTGGTTTCAGACATCTTTGTGGTATCTACTTCTGCTAATTAAACCTATTTTAGGAGTGGTAAGTTTGATATGCTTATATCAATCTATCACGGTCAAACAAAAATCAGACAAATTTTTTTGGATTTGCCAGTCAGGCTAAAAAGTGTAATGCTTTTCAAAAAAACGCAGATAATTATCTACATCTTTGGTACGATACAAGATAGGCAGATTATCCTCAGTAATGATAAAATTACTGGTAATATCGCTACGCTCGTAATTTTTACTTTCGGGCAGCTTATCAAGTGGCGACACATCACTATTAAACTGTTGAAAATACTGCCAGGCTGTTTCTTGGTTGGGAAATTCTTCCACAATAATCATTACTTGCTGATCTTCCAGCATTAGATTCGCTGTGCGCAATTTCGCCTCTCCAAAATATTCGGCATTGAAAGCATCAATCACTCGAGGTAACTGGCTAGATAGCTTTCCCTTATTTTTGTATACGACGATAAAAGAGTGTTTCTCGTTAAATTCAGGAATATATTTGGCTCCTTGCTGTGCCGCCAGCTTGTCTTTGAAACCCTGGGCAGCCGTAAGCAATTCCTGAGCATATGCGGTCATTTCGCTCTCCGGATACTCATCTATAAAGTTTTGCAGGTTCATCTGGTATTCGTACTCGCTTCCCAGTTTTCCAGCAATAAGGATTTGAAGCAGCTTCATGTTATCGACAAAATCGTTATCGGAGTACTGCTGCAACGCATCTTTTACCATAGGGGCAGCCTGTTGGTAAGCTCCTTTCTGATACAGACGATAAGCCTCTTTATATACTTCTTTTAGTTGGGCACTGGCCAGATTGCTTTCTTCCCGATAATTAGGGTTGATGATAATCTTTGCAAAAATGCTTTCCGGAAAATTTTCTAATAATTGATTTTTATAGCGGGTAGAGGTAGCATCGTCACCCTGCTCCTGGTATAATAAGTACAATTGATATAGCACCTCCGGCTCATACTCGGATGCCGGAAACCGAGACAATAAGGTTTCAAAAGTTTCTATGGAGTTCGCTTTTTCTTCCAGATCGAAGTTATAGATACCCCCAAGCTTAAAGTAAGCATCTTCTATTTTCTTAAATGCCTC
Organism: Roseihalotalea indica; assembly: GCF_022458895.1. The sequence goes on from NZ_JAINFL010000008.1 coordinate 53,202, forward strand.
CTTTTTCTGCTCCTCAGTAAATGGAATGTCCGCGTATAATGACTGCTTGGCGCTAGCTGACATATCAACCGCATCGGCGGCCGGATCGCCTGGAACGGGATCATCTACCTCAATCTGTTCTACATCATTGGCAGCAAAATTGGCATCAATACTTTTATCCGACCTACGCCAGTTGTCTTCTAGAGGCCGGTTGCCCCACTTTCGTACAAAGGCAGTTTGTCCTTGACTGATAGCAGCAGGACTGTAAAAATACCAGTTCTCTCCCGCTGCGGCATCATTATTTTCATTATTGGTGGCAAAGGGGTTAGGGGCACTGCCAAACTGGTTAGTGGTTCTTCGCACCCGGGCCTGACGGGAAGCCATTCGTTCCTCTTGCCGTTGCTGCTGCTCCTGAGCAGACACTACCTCATCTAAGTACGCGCTTAGCTCGGTTGTGTCCATAGCGGCTAAAGTCAATAAACTATCCTGTACCTGAATGATTGTCAATTGTTCTACAAAGTTGGCCAGTACCTTCTGCCGGGCCGCAATAGATTCATATTCCGGCTCGTCCTGCGGCAATACGGCGATGGTGCTATCATAATAGGCTTTGGCCAATTCGTACTTGGCGTAATCGTCATAGTAAATTTTCCCTAGCTCCCAGTAGCTATAAGCCTTCTGCCGGTTGTTCCCCATACTGGCTCGCACTGACTCATTATAATATTCAATGGCTAAATCCAGGTCTTCCTGCTTCTGCTCAAACTGCGCCATTTCATAATAAATCTTATCCCGATACTCTACATTCTTCTGGTCCTTCAGTAACTTCTTAAAGTATTTGCGAATTTTTTTGGTATCACTTTCTCGGGAGAGGTCATACACTTGAGCCATGTTTAGCCGGGCATAAAAATAAAGCTCGTATTCAGGATTGCTACGAAGTACTTCTTCGTAATTCTGATAAGCCTGAGCATCAAAACCCAATTGCTGGTACAATTGCCCCAGAATAAAAAATATTTTGGCCCGTCCTTCTTTGTTTTCCATTAAGGGCGCAGCAATTAGCAGGTTACCAACCATAGCATTGTAGTCTTCATTCAGCTGCGCCAGATAGGCCCGAGTCAAATGAAACTGCACCTTATTATAGCGGTTTAATTTTTCTTTCCGCAGATAGTCAGAAACAGCAACCGCATTGTTTTGCTCTCCGGCAGCAATAAAAGTTTGCATAAGCTGCACTAGTGCCTGATGCCTGGCCTCATCATCTTTACTATGGGTATTAACAAACTTGTATGTTTGTATGGCATCAATATAATTCTGATTGTAGTTCCGGCATTGCCCGACCAGTATATAGGAGTCGTCCGCCCAGCGGCTATTAGGGTGCCGCTCGATGGCAATCGATGCTTTCTTCAGGCAATTTTCCAGTTGCTCGCTTAATCCGTTAATCAGGGTAGTGTCTGGTTCGGGAAAGATTTTAAGGATTTTGTTATAATTGTTCTCCTGGCTTTCGGCAATAGACTGTTCAATTTCGTCCATTTGAAGCTTTGCATAGAAGTATGCATTGTATCTTGCCGTGGTATTATGGTACACATTGGAGATAACTCCACTCTGATCAGGTGCACAAGCCGAACTCAGGAGTGCCATACATGCCCCAATCAAAATGTAATATTTCCCAAAATCTTTTACCTTCAATGGAATAATATTTAGATTTAAAATAAAGCTAACGGCTTACAACTCAGCTCCTAGGGAACGCAATTTAGTGTATTATTATTAAATGGTTAGATTTGTTTTAGCGGTTTATAAGGATGGTACCCACCCATAGTGATGTGCCGAGATATGCTCACTGAGCGATTGTGAAAATAAATAGAAAGCTTTGAAGTCGAGAAAAACATTTGCTAGCCGATTAACCAACAGGTACCTGGTAATAGTTCGTAATGAAGAGGATTTCGCCGAGAAAACCACGCTTACCTTTACTTACGCCAAGCTTACCCTGTTCATTGTATCGGTTTGTATGATAATTTTTATCATATGCTTATTTCTCGTCAATACTTTGCTAAAACAATGGTTTGATCCGCGCTATGCACAGGCCGAATCTAACCGTAAACTCATTGAACTTTCACTAACCATAGATTCTTTAGAGCAGGAGGTGGCCCAAAGCCATCAATTTTTTAATTCATTTCAGTATATTGTCCGAGGAGATAGCACTTTAGAAACAGAAAACGCTTATTTAGCAAATGTAGATAACCGAACCACTGAAAACAGAGTTGATAATACCCAGGAAGAGAAAGGCGGCAAGCCGTCTGAGATTGATTCAGAGTTTCGAAAAGAATTTGAAGAAAGCGGTGTAGAAATGTTAACTTCGTCGGCGCTGGCCCCTTCCAGCCAGCTAGATGAGTTATTTTTCTTTTCACCTTTGGGCGGCATTATCTCGGCTCCATATGATCCGAAGATTGCTCATTACGGAGTAGATGTGGTCTCAAAGAAAAATGAGCCCATTAAAAGCGTGGCTGATGGCACCGTTATTCTGGCTTCGTGGACACAAGATGCCGGTTACGTAATTGCAGTGCAGCACCGTAGTAACGTAATATCCGTTTATAAGCATAACTCAAGCTTACTTAAGAAAATGGGAGATTTTGTAAGTGCCGGAGATGTTGTTGCCATTATTGGTAACACCGGGGAGCTGACCACTGGCCCGCACCTGCACTTTGAACTATGGTATAATGGTAACCCCATGGACCCCGAAGAATTTGTATCATTTTAAACTATTAACTTTGTATGTTTAGCAACCAGCAAGATAAAAAACCCAAAGTGGAAGACTCAGGCAGTACCAGCAGCATTGGTAAAGGCACAACCGTACAAGGTGACATCGTCACTACCGGAAACATCAGCGTAGAAGGTGAAGTAAAAGGTAATGTAAACTGTCAGGCTAAAGTAGCTTTAGGCTCTTCTTCTTATGTAGAAGGTAAAGTATTGGCCGAGAATGCCATTATTGCCGGCGAAATTCAAGGCTCTATTGAAGTGGGCGAGCTGCTTACTCTTAAGCCAACCGCCGTAATCCATGGCGATATTATTACTAACAAACTTATCGTAGAAGCCGGAGCTACCTTCAACGGTTCATGCCGTATGGGAGTATCTGTCAGCGACATGACCTACACCGATGAACCCGAAGAAACCAACGACGACTACACCGAAACCGAATCAGCCGAAGAAACCCAGTCGCGCACAATTTAGTACCTATATTAAATATTCGGGACTGGCTTTTCAGATGATAGCGGTGATGGGGTTGGCTGTTTGGGGCGGCATGCGCCTGGACGACCACTTAGAAAACCGCTTTCCAATTTTTGTGGTTGTCTTTGGCCTGTTGGCTTTCGGAGCTTCACTTTATGTACTTATTCGCAACTTACCTAAAAACGAATAACCTTTGACTTATCGCCAGCATCTGGCTTCCCTAACTCTTCTTGCTGTAGTATTGGGTGCTCTCATCGTAGGCTTGCAATATATTCGCTTTCCTTATATACACCCGACAGGCATTTATTGGGTTCCCTTTTTTTTTGTGATTAATGGGGTAGCCTCTTTTTTTATCTTCAAGGCATTAAATAAAGACCAGCAACGCATGGTATTAGTGTATTTAGCCACTACTGTCTTCCGTTTACTGATCAATGCCTCTGTTATTTTTTTCGCCTTAATAAACGGCGTAGAAGACCGTATAACCTTTGTTATCAATTTCGCCGTAGTGTATTTAGCTTTCCTGGGGTTTGAAATCTATAGTTTGTTGACTAACTTGCGCGCGCATTTGGAAAAGGATACCAATCGACATGGGCAAAGTCAATTATAGCATAATATTACTGTTTTTCGTTTTCTCACTACTTCCTTCATTACCAGCCGCTTCGATGCAAGAAGGCGGGCACGGTGACCCAGACCCCGAAACGGAAGGAGCAACCGAGTTTATATTCCATCACGTGCAGGATGCGTACGAATGGCACTTTATCACTATTGGCCACTCTCATATCACGCTTCCGCTTCCGGTTATCCTTTTTTCACAAGACCGCGGACTGGAAGCATTCATGACGACCAAATTTCACGGAGAAGACCACAACTATGTACCTTATAATGGATACAGACTCAGTGACGATGCTTCTCATATTGTGGCGGAAGATGGACATGAATTCTATGACTTCTCAATTACTAAGAATGTCTTTGCCATGTTTATTAGTGTGGTGGTGATGCTGCTGATTTTTCTATCCGTAGCCAACCGATATAAGGGAGACCCTCGCCAAGCCCCTAAAGGTTTACAGTCTTTGCTGGAGCCTATCATCTTATTTATTCGTGACGACATTGCTCGGCCAGTTATCGGCGACAAGAAATACCTGCGTTTTATGCCGTACTTACTGACCGTTTTCTTCTTTATTCTTGTTAATAACCTATTAGGTCTTCTGCCTGGTGCTGCCAATGTTACCGGTAATATTTCAGTTACGTTTGTGTTGGCAATCATTACTTTCTTCATGACGCAGTTTAATGGTAACAAAGGCTATTGGAATCACATTTTCAATACTCCGGGTGTACCAAAATGGCTGTTACCTATTATGATTCCGGTAGAGATTATTGGTTTATTTACCAAGCCATTTTCCCTGATGGTTCGTCTTTTTGCAAACATTACGGCGGGTCACATTATTATTCTGAGCTTAATTGCGCTCATCTTCATCTTTGAAAGCGTTGCTATAGGCCCGGTTAGTGTTATTTTCGGTACGATTATGACCTTCCTGGAATTGCTGGTAGCTTTCCTACAGGCGTATGTATTTACGCTGTTATCAGCCATATATTTTGGTGGTGCCGTTGAGGAACATCACCATGCCCACGAAGGAGAAGATATGGCTCCCGAACTCCAGCAGGATTCGGCTATGATTTAAATTTTTGTTCAATTCATATAACTGTTTAACACTATGTTGTTAGCTCTTTTATTACAAGCAGCCGAAGCTGCTTCTGGTTATGGTTTACTAGGTGCAGGTATTGGTGCCGGAATTGTCGCGATAGGCGCAGGTTTAGGCATTGGCCGCATCGGTGGCTCAGCAATGGAAGCCATTGCTCGTCAACCAGAAGCTGGTGGGCAGATTCAAACGGCTATGATTATTGCAGCCGCACTGATTGAAGGGGTTGCCCTGTTTGGTGTGATTATCTGTCTGATCATCGCCACTGCTTAATTGAATGAAACCCGAAGTCAGCGCTAGGCTGCTTCGGGTCTTTTTTGTTTAATCAATAGACTTATAAATACTATCCTATGGATTTAATATCACCAGATTCGGGACTCATTATCTGGCAATTGCTTATTTTTCTGGCGGTGTTATTCATCCTGGGCAAATTTGCCTGGAAACCCATTTTAACTGCCCTGAACGAGCGGGAATCTTCTATTGAAGAAGCATTGGCTTCAGCCGAACGGGCCAAAGAAGAAATGAAACAACTGCAAGCCAGTAACCAACAACTATTGGCCGAGGCTCGAAAAGAGCGCGAAACCATGCTGAAAGAGGCTAATGCAGCAGCGGGCAAAATTAAAGATATGGCCCGGGAAGAAGGCGAACGCGAGCGGAAGCGTATGGTTGAAGATGCTAGTGCCGAAATTGAAAACCAAAAGAAAGCAGCTTTAGCGGAAGTTAAGCAGCAGGTAGCTGAATTATCAGTGCAGATTGCCGAAAAAATTCTTCGGGAAAATCTGAAAGGGGAAACAGCCCAAAAATCCTATATCGATAAGTTGGTAAGCGACTTAAACAGAAACTAAGAAAACTATACTTCATCTATTTGATTAATTAGATATGACGGATGTTCGGGTTGCGTCGCGCTACGCAAAATCATTAATAGAACTAGCCATAGAAAAAAATGCGCTGGAAGACATTTACAAGGATATGCAGCTTTTCTCCGAAACCTGCCAGTCTAATCGTGACTTCCTGCTCATGTTGAAGAACCCTATCATCAATCACAATAAGAAGAAGGCAATTCTATATAAGATATTCCAGGGAAGGGTAAATGAAGCGAGCTTAGCTATCTTCGATATTATTACCCGTAAGAACCGAGAAGCCATTCTACCATCGATTGCCGAAGAGTTCATCAGCCAGTATCGTCAATATAATGGTATTGATAAAGTGGTTGTTACCAGTTCTGTTCCATTAACATCTGAGCTTCGGCAAAAACTGATCAGCAATATTAAAGAGCGCACCGGGAAAAAAGTTGATCTTACAGAAAAAGTAGATCCTAACCTGATTGGCGGCTTTGTACTGCAAATTGGCGACCGGATGATGGATAACTCTGTAAAGTCTAAGCTCAAAGCGCTGGAATACGAATTTACTGACGAAACTTACAATAAAGAATTTTAAAATAATTGATGGTTAGCCTGTTCTCATTAATGAATGAATCAGTCAGGCAACCTATAATCATCTAATCTATTTATCATTAAACATAAACGTTCATGGCAGAGGTAAGACCCGATGAGGTTTCAGCAATACTACGCGAACAGCTATCCAGTTTTAAAACTGAGGCCGAACTGGAAGAAGTCGGCACGGTGCTCCAGATTGGAGACGGTGTGGCCCGAATCTACGGTCTCACCCAAGCCCAATCCGGCGAATTATTAGAATTTGAAAATGGCCTGAATGCCCTGGTACTCAACCTGGAAGAAGACAATGTTGGTGCCGTACTTTTAGGGGAGCAAGGTGATATTAAAGAAGGCGATTCCGTACGACGTACTGGTCGTATTGCCTCCATCCGAGTAGGCGAAGGCCTTGTCGGGCGGGTTGTTAACACCCTGGGCCAACCTATTGATGGAAAAGGCCCGATTGAAGGCGAAGTAATAGAGCTTCCGCTGGAGCGACGTGCCCCCGGCGTGATTTACCGGCAACCGGTAAGTGAGCCTCTGCAAACCGGTATCAAAGCGATTGACTCTATGATTCCAATTGGCCGCGGCCAACGGGAGCTGGTTATTGGCGATCGTCAAACTGGAAAAACCGCAGTGGTTATCGATACAATCATTAACCAACGGGAATTCTACGAGAAAGGTGAGCCTGTATACTGTATTTATGTAGCCTGCGGGCAAAAAGCTTCAACTATTGCTGGTGTAGTAGCTGCGTTAGAGAAAAACGGAGCCATGGATTATACCACTGTAGTAGCAGCAACCGCTTCTGACCCGGCTCCTATGCAGTTCTTTGCACCCTTCACCGGAGCAGTAATTGGCGAGTACTTCCGTGACACCGGGCGCCCGGCTTTGGTAGTCTATGATGATTTATCTAAGCAAGCGGTAGCCTACCGTGAAGTATCGTTGTTGTTACGTCGTCCTCCCGGGCGTGAAGCTTATCCCGGCGACGTATTCTACCTGCACTCTCGCTTGTTAGAACGTGCTGCTAAGCTAAACGATAATGATGCCATTGTATCTCAAATGAACGATTTGCCCGAAGCTATTAAGCCTAAGGTAAAAGGTGGAGGGTCGCTTACGGCACTTCCAATTATTGAGACACAGGCTGGTGACGTATCAGCGTATATTCCGACCAACGTAATTTCTATTACCGACGGACAGATATTCCTGGAAAGTAACTTGTTTAACGCAGGTATCCGCCCAGCTATTAACGTAGGTATCTCGGTATCTCGGGTAGGTGGTTCAGCTCAGATCAAACCGATGAAGAAAGTGGCCGGAACACTGAAGCTGGATCAAGCACAATTCCGCGAGTTGGAAGCCTTCGCTAAATTTGGCTCCGACCTGGACCCTGCCACTCAACTAACCATTGACCGGGGCCGCCGTAACTTAGAAATTCTGAAGCAACCTCAGTACTCTCCGGTATCGGTTGAAGAGCAGGTAGCTATTATCTATGCTTCTACCAGTGGACTATTAGATAAAGTACCTATTGAGAAAGTGCGGGATTTCCAAAAAGAATTTCTGTCTTTCCTGGAAGCTCAGCATAGTGATGTTATGAGTGCAATTCGTTCCGGAAAATGGGGCGAAGAGCAACAAGGAGCAATCAAGAAAGTAGCTTCTGATCTAGCGAAAAACTACAACTAACAGTTAGCAGTGTACAGTGTGCGGTTAGCAGTGAACATATGTGAAGAAAGTTTTATAGGTATTTGTTCACTGCTCATTGCACATTGTTAATTGAATATGTATGCCAAGTCTTAAAGAAGTAAAAAACCGGATATCGTCGGTCAAGTCTACGCAGCAGATTACCCGAGCCATGAAGATGGTGGCGGCTTCTAAGCTGAGAAGAGCCCAGGATCGTCTGTTACAGATGCGACCCTACGCTCAAAAGCTGACTCAGCTGCTGGCCAATGTCTCTGCTAACCTCAGTGAAGAAAATGTTAGTGAGTACGCTAAAGCCCGTGAGGTAAAAAACGTGCTGCTAGTTGCTTTTTCTTCTGACCGGGGATTATGTGGTGCATTCAATGCCAGTTTATTCCGATATACTCGGCAATTTATCACCAATGAATACGAATTTTATGAGCGTAATCAACGCTTATCAGTATTGACAGTAGGACAGAAAGCATTTGACTATTATAAGCGTCGTGGATACGATCTGAAAAGTGATTATAAAGATTTGTTTTCTGACCCTTCATTTGATCATGTACGGGAAGCAGCAGAATATGTCATGCAACTGTACAAAGAAGGTAAAGTAGATAAGGTTATTTTAGTATACAATCAGTTTAAGAATGTAGCTACGCAGATTCCTACTACTGAGCAGTTTCTTCCGGTAGAAACGACTACGGAGGAAGAGCAGTCTACTAATAATATTGATTATATCTACGAGCCCTCCGAGGAATTTATTGTTGAAGAACTTATTCCTCAATCGCTGAAAGTGCAGTTTTACAAAGCGTATCTTGAATCTAATGCTGCAGAGCAGGGTGCCCGTATGACCGCTATGGATCAGGCAACTGATAACGCTGGCGAGCTGTTAAAAGAGCTGAAACTCACCTACAACCGTACGCGCCAAGCCGCCATTACCAAGGAAATCCTTGAGATTGTAGCCGGTGCTGATGCATTGGGGTGATCATCTAAATAACTTTTATTTGAAGGGTTAGTACATTCAATGTGCTAACCCTTTCTTTTTAGGTGCCATTCTGTTGCAATACAAATATCACTGATGCGGGTTGTCCGGTTTTGGGATGTAATGGCTCTCTTATCTCTTTTATAAGGTAGCCCGATTGAGAAAATAAAGCGACCCAATCCTGCAACGTGCGAAAGTACCATTCATACGGTTGGGTAAACTCGCGCTTCATACCATCCCATGATCCCGGACGCCAACCGCTTTGGTAAGGCCTCCCATCTGAAAGCACTGCCGGATGCAGCGTCTGGACGAATAGCAATCCTGACTTCTGAAGATAGTGTACTAACGCAGGAACAACCCTCTCAGTCATGTCTTTGTCCAGTAGAGCAAAGTTGATTACTGCACCAGCAAACGGACCGGATGACAAAGCTTTCTGTTGAATTAGATCCTGATAAGAGGCTACTTCATACTCTCCACTCCTCTTTTTTCGGGCGTTGTCAATAAGAGCTGAAACTGCATCAATGCCCAATGTGCGTATGCCGTGCTCTGATAGTGCCCGGCTTAGCCACCCTTCTCCACACCCTACATCCAGTAGTGTTTTGGGGCGGTAAGCCAATACCGCTTGTATAATTGCCTGGTTCGTGACCAACTGTCGGCTCTCAAGTTCTTCACTGTCAATGGTGGCAATCCACTGTTGAGCGTTTGCCTGCCAGGAAGAAAGAATAGCATCGGTAGATTGAGCCATTAATATTGAATTTCGACGTCAAAGTCCTCCTGTTGCTCATAGAGCTTCCAGAACTGTTCAGCAATGGCTGACGGATTATACTTTTCATCATCGGGCTGAATGTAGCCTTGAATAGTGACGGTTGCTACATGAATACCTTTCGCCCTGACTTCCTGATGCAAACTGTAAGCTGCATTACGTATCCCGGCTTTGCCAATGCCTAAAGACCCGTACCGGAAATTAGGATTCAGTGATAAACCACCTCCCGTGAAAAATATCTTTCCCTCTTTACGCTCCTCCATACCGGGAAGCACTTCCTGTGCAGCCACAATAGCCCCTACAACGTTGACCCGGAAATCCTGCATTAACTTCTCAGTGCTAACCTCAGTCAGATGAGTTTGGCCAATAGCTGCCACATTATAGATCAATACATCAGTGTTGCCCAATGAGCCATGCACATAGCGTATGCTGGACTGTATTGAGTCTTCGTCAGCAGCGTCCGTTAAATAATAATAGGCTTCTATCTTTTCGCTGCTCAATTGTTTCTGAAATTGCTCCAGATGATCTTCATTACGAGATAGCATAGCCACTACAAAGTTGTTTTTTCCAAACTTCCGGGCCAGGGACAAACCATTTTTTTCGCCCATGCCTATAATCGTTATAACCTTCTTTTCACTCATACAGCTCTAAGGTTTGAAGGAGAAAAGGCCTTTCCTTATGTCCATACCTAATTATATTGATTTATTAAGAGCAAGTTGCAGAAGCCCACAATATAGTGCGGTTAGGGTTGGTTGCTTGCCTGATCAAAGAATGTTCGGAAGAATAGTATCTGATAGGCTACTGCGTTGCTCCAGTATGGCCAGTTGTGGGCCCCGGGTCGCTCAATAAAATCGTGCGGTATTTCATTTTCCAGTAATATCTCGTGCAAACGGCGGTTAATTTGATAAAAGAAATCATCTACCCCACAATCAATGATCAGTGCCAGTTGATCAGGCTGAAGGTTTGGTGCAATATTGACCACTGATAGTGAATCCCAACGCAGAGGATACTCCTCGTAAGCTCCCAGCTTATCTTTAATATCCCAGTTATTAACGTTAAATGTTAAATCCACTCCCCCGCTCATACTGCCGGCCGCTCCAAAAGTATCCAAATGTCGCATTGCCAGAAACAATGCCCCGTGCCCTCCCATACTCAGTCCGGTAATCGCTCGCCCGGCAGGTTGAGCGATAGTGCGGTAGTGATCATCAACAAAGCGTACCACTTCTTCTGCTACATGCGTTTCAAACTGACTGCTATCTTCTACCGGACTATCCAGATACCAGCTATTATAGTCTCCATCCGGGCAAACCAAGATAACCTGATACTGATCTGCCATCTGCTGAACCTGGGGCACATTGGAAACCCAGTTTAAATAGTTACCACTATACCCATGCAATAAGTAAATAACTGGAAATCGCTGCCCTTCATCCTCATCATACTGATCCGGAGTAATAACAATCGCCGGAATATCACGCTGCATAGCTCCGCTGGCTACCTGAACAGTATCCACAGTAGCAGCCTGCAAGACATGACCAAAAAGAACTAAAAGCGCAAAAAACAATCGAGTCATAAAAAATATACTTTAGCGAAAAGTACAGGTTGGCTCCCTAATAAACAAGTATCGTCTACAAACGCCCTCTTGCAAAGATAATTCTTATTTGCCCATCCAGCTATGTTGATCAGGGTGAAGTCGTTTGCGCTTTGGGTTCGGGGCGCCGGGCCATCAACAACTGCTTTATAGAGAAGAAATGCATAGCATAAGCAATAGGCACTAAAACCCCTGGTAACCAAATGAAAGGAAACTGAGCCATAATAATATTAGGAGGATCGTTCATGAACATCCGAAATACTGTAGGCATGGAGAGAATAGAGATGGTAACAATATTAGCCAGCAGTAACAACCCCAATACATTCCAGACCAGAGCAATAGAGCGAGACCAACTTCCTTTTACAAAACAAAAATAGGCTAACACAGGCGCAGTAAGCCCAATTAGAACATCCCAGTTTTGCCCCTCAAACGTCATTTGAACGGGTAATCGATGTTGAACAAACAACAGCCACAGCAATAGTTCTACGGCCACGCGAAAGCTTTGAATATACAACAAGCGCTGAGGTGGAATCACTTTTAGCAAAGGGGTGCTAAATCGCGAAAAGGTAATGACCAGAAGCACCACAAAAGGAACCAGCGCAGCAATTGCTATTCGCGGAGGGCGGCTCGAGAAATTACCAAAGAAACCGTTTAATGAAAATATACTTAAAAATGCCAACCACCCTCCGATTGTCAACAAAGTAACCAACCACACTCGCTGTCGTTGAGCTGCACTAAAATCAACCAATATAAGCGCCGTACGCAGTTGCTTCAGAATAAGCCACAGACAAAACAGGGTCGTGACAATAAAACCAAGCTGAGCCAAGATGTACATAATGATTCAGGATAGATTGTGATAGAAAAGATAGCTGTCCAAATCCGGGATAACAGATTACTTATCTCAATCAGCCATTCAGTCACTAAACATCGTGTAAACGCAGACCACCCAAATCGTAAAGCAAATCAATGTACGAACAAAATCGGTATATATCATTCAGTATGATATCTGACACGTGTTTTTCTATCTTGAGAAAATACAGAAAAAAAGTACTACTAAATCTATATCCACATTTACGCAATTAGCGGCACAAAATCATCAGATGAGCGTAATAGCTTTTTATATTAAACCGCTAGCAGTTCGAGAGAGAAAACTATTATTGCTAATAATAAAGACCGGTATCAGAAAATAGAAAGCTATCAAAGAATATTTTGTCTACTTTTTTTCAATGGCACTTTGAGAGCTTGCTAATTAGCTATTGAAGAGAGATAAACTTTAGAAAAACAGACATTTCAAGAATAATTTGTGGCTGCGCTGTTTTTCACTTATGTGGAACCCACATTATGACCGGTAGACGACAAAAGTCTCATCTAAATCCTAATAAATCACTCGTTTCTAGTTTAGAATCAGCCGGGTTTTATTATAAAAAAATCAGTTTTTTCAGTGGAAAAATTGAATGATCAGCAATATTTCATTAAAAAAGTGAAGTGTGTGTATTAATAGGTATAAGTTAAAAATATCCAAACATTATTATTGATAATCTATAATTATTGTGTTTCTTTATTGAAATAAAAATAATTTCACCAATCTAATACACATTCCTTTTACTAAAACTTCAACCTATATGATAAAAAACTACTAAATCCGGCCAGATTTTTCTAATCTCGCCACCACGCCGCTTTTTCATTAATTATTTCTTAACAAAACCTAGCTTACAATGCGAAACATTCTACCACGCCTAATGCGGGCTCTGGGGGTATGGCTATTATGCCTCTGGGGACCAACTACTCTCCTAGCTCAAAACACCATCACCGGAAAAGTTACCGATGGTGACAACAATGAAACACTCCCCGGAGTGAACGTCTTAATTAAAGGGACTACCGATGGTACCATCACTGATGTAGATGGAAACTACAGGCTGACCGTTCCTACCGGCGCTGAAACGTTAGTATTTTCTTCAGTAGGGTTCACCTCCGAAGAAGTCGCAATAAATGGCCGGTCTACCATTGACCTGGTCATGATGCCTGATATCCAATCACTTTCCGAAGTAGTCATTGTAGGCTACGGTACTCAGGAAAAAGTAAACCTAACCGGCGCCGTTGGTGTAACCGATGGGGAAGTGCTGGAAAAACGGCCTATTGCTAATGTAGGGGAAGGACTGCAAGGGGTTGTTCCTAACCTAAATGTCAATATCCGTAATGGCGACCCTTCTCAGCCTATTGATTTTAACATTCGTGGCTTTGAATCTATTAATGGAGGACGACCTCTTATTCTGGTAGATGGTGTACCCATGGACCTTAATAGAATTAACCCGAATGATATTGAAAGTATTAGCGTCCTGAAAGATGCCTCGGCTGCCGCCGTATATGGGGCCCGAGCGGCCTATGGTGTAGTGTTAGTTACCACCAAGAAAGGTAAAGGCGATAGAATCAACGTCTCCTTCGGAGCTGAACTGGCAATGTCCAAACCAATCTTTTTTATAGATCCGGTAACGGACCCGTACGAGTTTGTAATGGCTCGCAACATGGCAAATCAGCGAACTAATGGTGCGCCAGCGTATGATCAAGACTACATTGATGGAACTAAACGATACAGCGATAACCCTACGTTTGAGAACGCCTGGGGAGTCTACAATGGCAGTCTTCGCCATTATGGATACAATAACTATGTTGACCGCCTTATTACAGATTTTGCCCCTCAGCGCAAGTACGACGCCAGTGTGTCAGGATCTTCTGAGAAGGCATCGTACTACGCATCTTTCGGTTATCTAAGTAAAGATGGTTATCTGAAGAATGAGGAAAGAAACGAAAACTTCAAGCGATATAATGTATTGCTGAAAGGAAACTTTGAAGTTAACGATTGGCTTAGTCTGGATAGCCGGGCACTGGTAACTACCGAAAAAAGTGATAAGCCTCACTTCTACAACTGGGATGTAAACATCAACACATCTGCTCGACAAGATCCTATAGATGCAATTCAGTTTCCAGACCTTCCTTACTATCTGGAACCTGGCGATCGGGGTGAGTACGAGCAGTATATTGGTATGTATTTCGGCGGCACCAACTTTCTGCCTTACCTAGAAGATGGCGGACGAGAGACCTGGACCAGAAACGATATTATCTTAACCCAGGGAGCCACGCTTAGCCCAATCAAGGGATTGAATATCCGGGGTGAGTTCTCAGCAAACCTAACTTACCGAGATGAGCAGGACGTACAAAGCAAAGTTAATATCATAGAGAACCAGGATCTGGCTGGTGGCCTGATCATTGGTAACGGCTTTAGCGGTAACGACTGGATTTATAACGAATCGGAAAATGATCAGTACTATGTGATCAACACCTACGCTGATTACACCATAGACCAGGGTCAGCACTTCCTGAAAACCATGATTGGCTTTAACCAGGAGTGGGGACAGTTTGAAGGAATCGCCACCCGCGCCTACAGCCTTATTACTCCTACCATCACCAATATCAACGCTACCACTGGTAATCAGGAAACATACGGCGACAATCAGCATACTGCCTTACGCGGGGCATTTTATCGGGTAAACTACATCTTTGATGATCGTTACCTGATTGAAGCCAATGGCCGTTATGATGGCACCTCCCGATTCCCTAAAGATGACCGCTTCGGATTCTTCCCTTCTTTCTCAGTTGGGTGGCGTATCTCTAACGAAGGTTTTATGAGCGGAACGTCCTCTTGGTTGGAAAACCTCAAGCTGAGAGCCTCTTACGGTCAGTTGGGTAACCAGCTCTTATTTGACGGCAATGACAACCCCATTTATTATCCTTACATCGCTACACTAGGATCGGGGAACTCTCCGTACATGATGACCTCTGGCTCCCGCACCCCGTACGTTGCAGCACCAGGTCTGGTAAGCCCTACCCTCACCTGGGAAACGGTGATCTCCCAGAACATTGGGTTAGACTTCACCTTATTTGGCAGCCGTCTTGATGTATCTTTTGATGTATATTCTCGGGATACCAAAGACATGCTTACCAACGTAGAACTTCCGGCTATTTTGGGTACGAGCGCTCCTCGAGCTAATGCGGCCGACCTGAGAACGCAGGGCTGGGAGCTTTCGGCCACTTGGCAAAACCGAATCAACAACGACTGGAACTACAGCGTTAATCTGGCCTTATCCGACAATATCTCCCGTATCACTAAATACGACAACCCTACCGGTTCTCTTGATGAGTATTACGAAGGGCAAGTGGTGGCAGACGGTAATTTAGGAGAGCGATGGGGATACGAAACGGTTGGCATTTTCCAAAGCGAAGATGAAGTAGCGAATGCTCCTGATCAATCTCAGATCGGCTCTAACTGGCGTCCGGGTGATATCCGCTATGCCGACCTGAATGGCGACGGCGTGATCAACCGGGGTGACAATACGCTGGAAAATCCCGGTGACCAGAAGATCATTGCGTATGAAAACCCGAGATACAACTTTGGGGTAAATAGCTCAGTAGGATGGAAAAATTTCTCATTAAATGTATTCTTCCAGGGTATCTTAAAATACCAATACTGGCCACCCAATGGCAACTGGCAAGCGTTCTACCCCTATAATGCTGGTCACGTAGAAGGGTACTATCTGACCGATACCTGGAGCGAAACCAACCGGGATGCTTATTTTGCCGCGCCTCACATCTCTACCAATACCAAGCAGAATATCCTGCCGCAATCTCGCTATGTGCAAAACGCCGCTTACGTCCGCCTGAAAAACCTGACCCTTGCATATAATCTGCCTGAAAGCATTGGCAGTAAGTTAGGGCTAGCCAACGCGCAAATTTACTTTGCGGGTATGAACATATGGGAATACACTAAAATGCGCAAGCCGCTGGATCCTGAGGTACGACCTACCTTAACGCAGGAATACTACAAGCAACGCACGTATTCAATGGGTGTAAGAGTGTCCTTTTAATCATCCCAAAAGAGAAACAAAATGAGAAAATATATTTCAAAAATATCTTTAGTGCTTGCCGTCATCATGTTTGGCTGCAACGACGATTTTCTGGAAAGACAACCACTGGATGAGATCAACAACGAGGCTTTCTGGAATACGGAGAATGATCTGAGAGTATACAACAACAGTTTGTATGACCTGGCGAGAGATGACGATAATGTTCCTATTCTAATGGGTCATTTTGATGGATTCAACAGCCATTGGGCTAGCATTTGGCACTTATCAGGGTTTTCTGATGACACCGCTCCCCGTGCTTCCCGGCATGACTTTTACCAAAGAGTGCGGGCGGGTAAACATAATGTTCCAGACAACCCGGCTTGGTTTGGCTACAAAGGCTGGAACTTTGTAAGAGCCATCAACTTCGGAATGGAGAACTACGGTAAGGCCGACGTATCAGAAGAGGTACGTAATCAGTATATCGGAGAAGCTCGCCTGTTCAGAGGCTGGTTCTACGGCGAAAAAGCCCAGAAATTTGGCGACGTGCAGTGGGTAGAACAAACACTCGGCGTGGATGATGAAGATATTCTCAACGGCGAGCGGGATGATCACGAGTTTGTGATGAGTAAAGTACTGGAAGACCTTACCTTCGCTACACAGAATCTACCTGACGACTGGGGCGATGGTAATGCTCCCGGGCGATTAAATCGCTGGGCAGCCCTGCTAGTAAAATCCCGAGTTTGCCTTTTTGAAGGAACCTGGCGCAAATATCACGGCGGTGCTGATGCTGAAATGTGGCTTCAAGAAGCTGCCAATGCAGCCCAGGAGCTAATCCAAAACGGTCCCTATTCACTCTATTCTACCGGCGATCCAAGCAGTGATTACAACGCTATTCACCGCATGACTGACCTTACTGGTGTTTCAGAAGTATTATACTGGAGACGCTACGAGTTGGGCATTTTCACTAACCACGTGCAGAGCTACCACCGAGGCTATAATGGTGGAGCAACAAAAAGTCTGGTAGAAGATTACCTGTGCACCGATGGTTTACCCATTACTCTTTCTGATCAGTACCAGGGAGATGAAGTGTACGAAAATATCTGGGAAAACCGAGACCCCCGCTTACGGCAAACAGTGCTTCACCCGGATGACCAGGACATTTACATGTATGGAAACCTGACATCCGATGTAGCGAATTACCCGAAGATCCAGGGAATGACCATCCCCGGACAGGAGAGTACCACCGGTTATCATATTATTAAAGTATATGAGAATAATGCTTCCTATGCAACGTATAACGTCTCTTCTACCCCAGCCATTATCCTGCGGTTTGGAGAAGCCTTATTAAACTACGCTGAAGCTAAAGCCGAACTGGGTACCATCTCACAAGGAGATTTGGACATGAGTATTAACTTACTGCGCGACCGGGTAGGCATGCCTCATATGACGATGGATGTTCCTATGGACCCTCGCTACGCTAGCGACGGAGTATCAGCCTTAATTGCCGAAATTCGTCGTGAACGCCGCGTTGAGCTGTTCATGGAAGGTTTTCGTTATGATGACCTGCGCCGCTGGAAGCAAGGAAAGAAGTTGGAAGTTAAAGATTACGGTATGCGATGGGATGCCGCCAACCAAAGCCGGATTGACCCCAACGGGGAAGTAACCATTGGTGTATCAGAAGTAGACGGTGTTCCGTACCTGGATGTATACGCCGGAACCGACTATGCTAATCCAGTCTTTGATGAAAGTAAACACTACTTATGGCCTATACCCATCAGTGCCATCTCTCAAAACCCGAATCTGGGTCAAAATCCAGGCTGGGGTGCCAGTGAGTAGATAGTGTTTAGACAAGCCAGGGAAAACAAACTTTCCCGCCACAAAACAAGCCCGTAAGCCCAGCATCTACGGGCTTGTTTTTTTCCAACACTAAGAGCTTGAGGCAGAGTGTCTGGAGCAAGGAGCTGGGAGTAAACTTTACCGGAGAATTCCGCTCGTCGGAGACTCCGGAAGTGTAAGCAAACAAAGCAACCAGAACGTATCAGAGCCCAAAACTTCCGAAGTCTAACCCCCGATAAGGCAAAGAACGACAGACCAGTGAACTCAAGCATTATACTCTGAACCTTGAACTCCAAACTCTGAACAGCAATTCAACAATCAAGCAATTGAACAATAGAACCATTTAACAATTTGCCTACCAACCTACGATCTCCTAAATTATAGGGACCTAATACACAACCGAATAATTTGTTAAGCTTATGCAAGCTCGTCGCTTATTACTTGTTTCATTATTATTACTACTTGCCAACGTCTACGCAGCTGCCTACGAACATCCCGGTGGCATGCACCCCAAAGCTCAAATTGATTTTGTCAAACAGCAAATTCAGCAGCAGAACCAGCCGTACTACGACGCTTACCTTCAGCTAAGAGCCTACGCCGACTCAGCCCTCCAGCACCAACACCACGCACTGGCCGACTTCAGCGTGCCGGGTTATTATGTAAAACCGGAAGAACACCGCCAAAACTCAAAATCCCTGCAATCAGACTCCTTCGATGCTTACGCCTCTGCCCTGGCTTACCAACTGACGGGCGAACAGCAGTATGCTGAAAAAGCATTGGAGTTCCTGATGGCCTGGGCTAATACCAACACTAGGTATTCTGAGGATGACGGTAGCCTGGTGATGGCCTACTCGGGCACCGCCATGATCATGGCCGCCGAACTGCTTCTACCCTACGATGGCTGGGCCAATTCAGACCAGAAACAGTTCTTCTCCTGGGTGACGAACGTCTACCGAAAAGCCGCCGATGAGATCCGGCACCGCAAAAACAACTGGGCCGACTGGGGCCGCTTAGGCTCTATCCTAAGTGCTCACCTGCTGGATGATACCGCCCAGGTAGCCGAGAATATCCGTCTCATCAAAAGTGACCTGTTCCATAAGATTGCCGAAGACGGGCACATGCCCGAGGAAGTGCGGCGGGAAAAGAATGGCATCTGGTACACCTATTTCTCGCTGGCTCCCATCACCGCCGCCTGCTGGGTGGCCCTGCAAGCCGAAGGTACCGACCTCTTCACCTTACAAGAAGGCGATAAATCTATTGAAGCTGCCCTGGATTATCTACTATACTACCAGCAGCACCCCGACGAGTGGAAGTGGTTTAAAGGTCCTAACACCGGATCGCCCGAAAGATGGCCCTATAATCTGATGGAAGCCATGCAAGGCATCTATGGGAATGAAGCCTACGGAGAGTTTGTAGCCGACGCCCGTCCGCTCTCCTACCCCGTTCACCATTTCGCCTGGAGCTTTCCCACCTTGATGAAGCCCCTCAGAAACTACGGCGACCCTGACCTGGAAACTCTGCGCCAACGGGTAGTGGATGAACTGATGCAGCCGGAAGTAGATGAGAGCGAGATAAACCAACTGCTTACTTCACTTCAGAGCGATGGCACCTGGCCGGATATCAACTACGAGGATGTATCGCGCACGGGTTTTGAACATGCCCGCCACCTGCAAAACATGGTTGAAATGAGCCGGGCCTACCAGAAACCTTCCTCCCGATTTTATCAGAACCCTAATGTGAAAGCGGCTATTGATAAGGCTCTCAACTTCTGGCTGGAAAACAATTTTATCTGCGACAACTGGTGGTGGAACCAGATTGGCACTCCCGACCGGCTGATGAGTGTGCTGCTGATCATGGATGATGACCTTTCCGAGGAACAGAAAGAGAAAGCTGCTCCCATCGTAGGCCGCGCCAACCTGGATGCCTGGGGAGCCCGCCCCGGTGGCGACCTGATCAAGATTGCCGGGATACTCGGTAAGTACGCCCTCTTCACCCGCGACTCGTCTACCTTGCAAACCGTTATAAAAACCATGGCTAGCGAGATTGCCCTGGCGACCTCCCGCAACACTCCCGACGACGTCCGGGGCCTACAGGCCGACATGAGCTTTCATCACCGTAAAGATCGAGTGACCTCTACCCTCTCGTATGGGCTGGGCTACGCCAACGCCTTTGCCGAATGGGCTGCCAAAGTAGCAGACACCAAATACCGCTTTCCCGAAGACCGGATTGAACTGCTGGTTGACTTCTATCTGGATGGTATCTGCAAAACGATGGTCTACGGAAAATACTTTGACCCGGGTGCCAAGAACCGAGGAATTACCCGACAAGGCGCTCTAAGTCCGCAGAATGCCTACTTACCCGAAAAACTGCTGCAAGCCACTGATTACCGGAAGGATGAATTGCAAGCGATCGTAAACATCCGCGAAGGCAAGGAGCAACCAAACCTGACTCACGACAAGTTTTTCTGGCACACCGAATACCTCAGCCACCAGCGCCCCGACTACTTTACCTCTGCCCGCATGTTTTCCTCGCGTAATCATACCATGGAGGAACCCTATAACGGAGAAGGACTAAAGAACCACCATCTGGGCGACGGAGCCAACTTCATCTCCCGCACTGGCACCGAGTACATCGACATCTTTCCGGTGCTGGACTGGCAGAAGATTCCCGGTACTACGGTTGTGCAAAAACCAGCGTTGCCTTCCGAAGAAGAAATACAAAAAGCCGGACTGACCGACTTTGTGGGTGGCGTGACCGACGGAACGTACGGAGCGGCGGCCTTTGACTTTAAAAGTACGCTTGACCCACTGGAAGCTAAGAAAGCCTGGTTTATGTTTGATGATGAATACGTCTGCTTGGGAGCAGGTATCCATGCAACGACAGCTTACCCGGTAGCCACGACCCTGAACCAGTGCTACCTGAAGTCTGACGTAGTAGTGCTGAACGGCAAAGGCAACTCGGTAGTAGAGCGAGGCGATCATACGCTGAAGAAAGTGGATGGGGTTGTGCACGACAGTGTGGCGTACCTCTTCTTTTCCCCCGCCACCGTTCACCTGAAAAATGAAGAAGCCCGGGGCAGTTGGTATAGCATCAATCATCAGGCGGATAGCCCGAAAGAAGGGATTGCCCGCGATGTGTTTACGCTATGGGTAGATCATGGCAAGAAGCCAAAAAAGGCTACCTACGCTTACACGGTAGTCCCTAATATCGATGCAGTAGGGGCCGAAGCGTACCGCAACCAGTCTCCCATTCAGGTGCTGGAGAACACTCCCGAGTTGCAAGCCGTGCAGCACACCGGTTTACAGATCAGCCAGGTTGCGTTCTACGAAGCCGGAGACATTCAGCTTACTGATGACGTAAATCTAACCATGAGCACTCCCGGCCTAACCATGCTTGAAATGGATGGCACCCGACTGAAGAAGCTCACCGTAGCTGACCCTACCCGTAAGCTCTCTTCCATCCACCTGAAAGTCAGCATCCCGATAGATGAGCAAGGCGACAATTACCAGGCCCAGTGGAACGAAGACGAAGGCTACAGCGACATCACCATTCAGCTACCCCGAGGCGACTATGCCGGTCAAAGCACCACCATCTCATTCCAAACCCCCAACAAGATATAGAAAAGTACAAACCCTCTACCTCAATTCACTCATTCACTAACTCACTCTCAATCACTCATTCACTCAATCATTATGAACCTAATACGCACCTACCTACTAATCAACCTTCTATGCCTCTCAATAATGGCAAGGGCCAGCACTGAACCGGAACCGGTGAAGCTGGAGAACCCCATGAGCGTACAGTACCTCAAAAAGAACCTACGCAAAAGTAGCCCCCGGCTTGTACTGACTCCGGCTATTGAGAAACAGTTGAAGAAGAAGCTTAAGGGCGACCCGGTAGTGCAGAACATGTACAAAGCCATTAAGCTCAATGCCGAAGACATTCAGCAGGAGCAACTACTGGATCGGGTAATGATCGGACGCCGTCTGCTGCATACCTCGCGGGAGATGCTGTATCGCATGAACATTTTGGGCATGGTGTACCGGATAGACAAAGACCCTACTGTACTCAACCGTATCAACGATGAGGTGGTAGCTGTCTGCAACTTCGAAGACTGGAACCCCTCTCACTATCTGGATGTAGCCGAGATGGCAATGGCCGTAGCGTTAGCGGTGGACTGGACTGGCGAGGACTTACCACCATCAACCGTAGAATTGGCGAAGAAAACTTTGATTGAAAAGGGTATTAAACCCAGCTACGAGGGCAATGAAGGGTGGATTAACGGAACCAATAACTGGAACCAGGTGTGCAACGGGGGTATGATCGCCGCCTCCATCGTTATTGCGGAAGAAGACCCGGAGCTGGCCGCTAAAACCATTAGTCGGGCGCTGGAAGGCTTACCGCATGCGTTAGAAGAGTACGGCCCCGATGGTGTATACCCCGAAGGCTCAACCTATTGGAGCTATGGCACCAGCTTTTCCGTGCTGACAGCCTCTATCCTGGAAAGTGCTTTTGGTACCGACTTCGGAATGGCCGATTATCCGGCTTTTAAAGCGAGCGCTGACTTCCGGGTATTGAGCACGGCCCCCTCTGGTTGGTACTATAACTATGCCGACTGTGGCGACCACCGCAATGAGAATGGCGACTTAGTACTGGCTTGGTTTGCGGCCAAAACCGGCAACGATATGTATTTTGAGAAAGAACGTTTCTTGTACGACCCTCAGGAAATGGGCGAACTGGCCCGGTATGCCGGAGCCGGACTGGTCTGGCTGGCTCAGTTTGAAGAGAAGGGCCAAGAGACACTACCGCTAGCCTGGAAAGGAGAAGGCTCTAACCCTATTGTCTTTTTCCGGGGTGAGGAAAATAACTATTACTTTGGCGGCAAAGGTGGCAAAGGCTCAACCAGCCACGGCAACATGGATGCCGGCTCGTTTATTCTTGAACTCAACGGTATACGCTGGGTGATTGATCCGGGCAACCAAGCATACCACGAGTTGGAAAAGACCGGCTTCGACCTGTGGGGCCGCTGCCAGGACTGCGAACGCTGGTCCCTGCTCACCAAAAACAACTTCGGGCACAGCACCCTCACGGTTAACAATCAGTTACATAATGTAGATGGCTTCGCCCCACTGGTAGATTTTCAGGAAGGCGAACAACCGGAAGCCACCTTTGACCTAACCAATGCCTTTAGCGGCAACCTGGACAAAGCCACCCGCCGCTTTGTAAAAGACAGCGACCACTCCCTGACGATTGAAGACCAGCTAGACCTGAATGAGAATACTCAGCACATCACCTGGCAACTGATGACCACCGCCGATGTAGAACTGGTAGAAGGCGGCGCCATCCTCCGGCAGGACGGCAAACAGATGAAACTGGAGAACCTCTCCCAACCCGAGCTAACCTTCTCCATCATCTCCCTGGACCCACCACCCCTCCAGCTAGACCGCTCCATCAACCATCTC
Organism: Roseihalotalea indica; assembly: GCF_022458895.1. The sequence continues at coordinate 76,721 of NZ_JAINFL010000008.1, forward strand.
AAACGTATCGAACTCCGCATCCCCGCCTACATCTTCCCCCAAGGAGAAGGCACCATTGAGATGCGCCTAACCGCAGAAAATTAAAACCGTGCGTTATTTCAAATAGTGTTAGCTATCTTACTGCTTAGGCAATTGCAAGTAAATAAAGAGAGAAATTTCATGTAATGATTACACGGCGCCATACAACCACCTTTTCTCAACTAAGAACAATCATCTTCTCGCTCATTCTGTTATGGGGAGGATGGGGAACAAGTTATGCCCAGCCGTCGCCTCTGACCTTCACATTTGGGGAAGCAACTCCCTGGAACGACATGATCTCCGAAGGGGAGTCTCTCCCCATCCCTCTGCAATGGATTGATGTGAACACCAGCGACAGCACCTGGGCGGTAGAGGGCGATGAGCTAATCTGCTACGGTAACCCCATTGGCATAGCCCGCTCGGCCCGGCAGTACGAAAACTTTCTGCTGCATGTGGAGTGGAAGCATATGGAAGCGGGCGGCAACTCGGGTATCTTTGCCTGGAGCAGTGCCATCCCCGGAGAAGAGAACCGTCTGCCCGACGGCGTAGAGATACAAATGCTGGAGCTAGACTGGGTGAACCTCAACCAGCGCAATGGCGAGAAGCCGCCGGAGGCCTACGTGCAGGGCGAGCTATTCGGAGTGGGCGGAGTAGAAACTCTACCGGACAACCCCCGCGGCACCCGAAGCAAGTCTATCGAGCACCGGGCCAAAGGGCGGGGCGAGTGGAATACCTACGATGTGGTCTGTGTAGATGGAGTAGTAAAGCTCTCATTCAACGGTAAGTTTGTAAATGGGCTGAGCCACGCCACTCAGAAGAAAGGTTACCTCTGCCTGGAATCCGAAGGTGCCGAGATCCACTTTCGTAACCTGAGAATCGTAGAACTACCGCCCGGCGTGACATCTGCCGAGCAAACCGCTCCTGAGTTTACCGGCGCACTCAGTCCCTCGACCGGCCCGCTTCAGGATAATCAGGGCTTTATCTTTCCCGAGTACTCCCTGCTCACGCAAAGCAAACAGGCCGTAGGCCGCCAAGCCCCCAGTATTATGCCCACCCTTGAGGTCCTGATCCGGAAAGCGGATGAGGCACTGGAGGAAGGCATATTTACTGTAATGGACAAGAGCTACATACCCCCCAGTGGCGATAAGCACGATTACGTGAGTCTGGGCCGGTACTGGTGGCCCGACCCTAATACCTCTGATGGACTACCCTACATCCGTCGGGATGGCGAGACAAATCCGCAGATTGCTGACTTTGACCGGAACCGCCTCGGCCAGATGGTAAGTAATGTGCAAACCCTTTCCCTGGCCTATTACTTTACCGGCAAACAGGCCTATGCCGACCACGCAGTGAAGCTGATGGAAACCTGGTTCCTGAACCCGGAGACCAGAATGAACCCTCATTTAAAGTACGGGCAGCACGTACCGGGGCGAGAGGAAGGCCGAGGGTATGGTATTATTGATACCAGAGACTTTGCTCACCTACCCGATGCCATCAACTTTCTCCGAAGCTCAGAGGCATACTCCCAACCGTTTGAGCAGGAGATAAAAAATTGGTTGGAGCAGTACCTGGACTGGTTATGGAACAGTCCGCTTGGGCAGGATGAGCGGAGACGCTTTAACAACCATGGCACCTCGTATGACATGCAGACGGCTGCTTTAGCCCTGTATCTAAACCGGCAGGATATATACCGGCAGCTTCTCGAGAGTGTGCCCTCAAAACGAATTGATCAGCAGATTGAAGCCGACGGTAGTCAGCCTCTGGAACTGGAGCGGACGCGCGCGTTCAGTTACTCGGCGATCAATACCGATTTCTTTATGGCACTAGGCATTCTGGGTGAGCGAGCAGGTATTTCCATTTTTGAATACATGGGGCCGGAGGAGCAGTCCATAAAGAAGACGTTGGATTTCCTGATACCGTACGCCACCGATCAGGAAGATTGGCCTTACCAGCAAATAACCCCTATGGCCGAAGTATACCAGAAGATGGACCAGTTGCTCCGACAGGCGGCGTACTATTACAATGAGGAAGCCTACCAGGAAAAAGCCCGACAACTACCCGAGCCATTACCCAACGATTATCAGACTGACCTGCTCTATCCATACCCCGAAGCAAAGAAAGTCCCGTAGCGCCCCTCTACCCTTAACCTTAAACCGTTTACCTTCAACCCCCATGCCTCAAACCCGACGAACATTTATGAAGACTACAGCGAAGGCCACTGCGGCCTCCGGACTAGTCGCCTCTACCTGGCCTCTGGGCACAGCCAATAACCAGGCCCCTCACCTAAACCCTAAGCAAACCTTTATGACACCACCCGCTCCTGCCACCAGCATTATCGGACAATACGGCCCCTGGGCCGCCTCCTTACCTGCCGACCCACCGGCCTTATCGTTTCGGCTTGACCGATGGCAGGATGTGGATGCCTGGCGGAAAGAAGCCCTAAGCAAGACGCTGGAATACCTGGGCGTACCGGATACGGGCGGTGTTCCTGCTGTCACGGTAGAGCGGAAGTATACCTACGATGGACTGGAAGTAGAAGAGCTGAGTTGGCAGTTACCCTACGGACGCCCAACAAAAGCGGTTCTTCTGAAACCGGAAGGTGCCGAAGGGCCGCTCCCCGCCGTGCTCGGCCTGCACGACCACAGTGGCGATAAGTACTTCGGACTGGAGAAGATTACCCACACCGGCGAGCAACACCCCATGATGGTAGCCCTTCAGAAGAAGATTTATAGCGGACGTGCCTGGGCTAATGAGTTGGCGAAACAGGGGTACGTGGTGCTGGTGCCCGATGCCTTTGCTTTTGGCAGTCGGCGAGTGAAGTACGAAGATGTAGAAGGGCTCACCTGGGGAGACATAACAACCAAAGGGAAAACCGAGTCCAACCCTACCGACGAGGTAGCGATTACCGACTATAACCAGTGGGCCGGATTACACGAGCACATATTGTCCAAATCGCTCTTTTGCGGAGGAACTACCTGGCCCGGAGTGTTCTTGGCCGAAGACCAACGTGCCTTGGACGTGCTCTGCGCCCGCGACGAGGTGGATACCGAACGGGTAGGCTGCTGCGGCCTGTCCGGTGGTGGGCTGCGTACTGCGTATCTGGGTGGGATTGACCCCCGCATTGCCTGTGCCGTATGCGTCGGCTTCATGACTACCTGGAACGATTTCCTGCTCAACAAAGCCTACACCCACACCTGGATGACCTACATCCCCCGCCTCCCCGAGTTCCTCGACTTCCCCGAGGTGCTGGGCATGCGCGCTCCTCGCCCCACCCTAGTGCTCAGCAATAGCGACGATCAACTTTTCACCCTGCCGGAGATGCAACGGTCGGATGCCATTCTGAAGGAGGTCTTCACCAAAGCCGATGCCACCGACCGCTACCGTACTTCTTTCTACCCCGGCCTGCACAAGTTTGAAGCTGATATGCAAGGTGAAGCCTTTACGTGGTTTAAACGCTGGCTCTCTTAACCGCTCTTTCCGTTTACCTAGTATAGCTTTAAACAAGACCACTAACCCCCCTTCCTGCTATGCAAAATATTGTAATCTTTGAAGGCGAGCGCGCTGCACACTACGATGAGGCCATCACCCGCTGGATTCCCGCTTATGACCTTTTTCATGCCTTTATCTCCCACCACCTGCAAGAAACTTTTCGTCCGAATGAGCCCCTGTCTATCCTGATAGCGGGGTGCGGCACTGGGAAAGAGATACCCGAAGTGAGCCTTTCCTCCCATTGGAGCATCACTGGCTTTGACCCTTCCGTTGAGATGATCCGGCAGGCCGAAGCCCGGTACGGCAAACAGCCCCACGTGAAGCTGATAAACGGCACCATTGAAGCGGTGAAAGAAAAAGATTTTGATGTGGCTACCCTAGTATTAGTGCTGCATTTCTTATCCGATGATGGCCCTAAACAACAGTTGCTCGCCGAGCTTTGTCAGCGGCTTAAACCTACCGGGCAGCTGCTGCTAGTAGATATTTACCACTGCGAAGACTTTGAGGAACAGCTCTCCCGCCTTCAGGAAAGCTTACAGGGTGACGTTGACCCGGAGATGCTGGAAGCCGGAATAAAGCATATCCGAGACGATATCTTCCACATACCGGAAGACCGCCTGAAGCAACTGATCATGGAAGCCGGTTTCTCCAGTCTGGAACGGGTGATGACCAGCTATTTTTACGGAGGCTGGATCATCCGGAAGTAAGCAACGGGTGGCCGAAGAAGGATTTGGACTGGTGACTATCAGGTTTGGGTGAATCGTGTATTTTTGCTAGCTTGGATTAGAACCGACCACTCTCCTACCTACTTTACTTATGGTTATCGAACAGCAACATCAGCAGCTCATTGAGCAATTCTACACCGCCTTCCAGCAACTGGATGCTGAGCAGATGGTCTCTTTATACGATGACGATGTAGTATTTGAAGACCCGGCCTTCGGTCAGCTGCGGGGCGAGGAGGCCAAAGCAATGTGGAGGATGCTGATTGAGCGTGGGCAGGACAGCCTGAAAGTGGACTTCTACGATGTGCTGGGCACTCCTACCGGAGGCACAGCCACATGGGAGGCGCGCTACCTTTATAGCAAAGCCAAACGACCGGTGCATAATATCATCCAGGCCCAGTTTGTCATCACCGATGGTAAGATCATCAAACACACCGACCAGTTTCGCTTCTGGCGCTGGGCGGCTCAGGCATTGGGCCCCACTGCGCGTGTTCTGGGTTTTACCAGCTACTTGCGGCAACAGGTGCGCAAAGGCACTCGCGAAGCACTGGATAAATATATGGCAAAGGGGTGAAGGGTTAAGGGTTGACGGTGAGGGGTAAAGGGTTGTACGTCCCTGATATAGGTTGACCACTTAAAGTGGCAAACTATGAAAGCAAACCTAAGAAATGTTCAAAAGTATCGCTATTATTCAGAAGAGTTTAAGCAGCAACTGGTGCAAGAATTTGAGAGCGGTCGTTACAGTATCGGACAATTAGAGAAGTTGTACGGTATTCGCCATCAACTAATCTATCGGTGGGTTTATAAATATTCGCAGTTCAATGAAAAAGGGTATAGAATCGTGGAACATCAAGCCAGCAGTAGTAAGAAAATCAATGAACTTCAATCTCGCATCCAAGAGCTAGAGGCTCTGGTAGGCCGAAAGCAGATCACGATAGAGTATTTGGAAAAGATGATTGACCTGGCTCAGGGCGAATTAGGGATAGATATTAAAAAAAATTACAACACCCTACCCTACAGTGGTTCAAAGAACACAAACAGGAAAGGAGATTCAGTATGAATGCCTTGTATCAAAGTGTAGCAATCAGCAAACAAGCGGTCTATCAGTATGCTAAGCGACAACAGCTGTTTGATCAGCAGGTGAGTCAATTGATCCTAGAAGCGGATGAGTTGCGTCGGCAACACCCGGGTTGTGGACTGGAAAAGATGTACTATACCCTTCAGCCCACATTTATCGGGCGGGATCGTTTTATAGAACTAATGATGTCGCTGGGTTATCGCCTAAAGAAAAAGAAGAACTATCGGCGCACCACCCTGGCTTCTCGGATTTACTACCCCAATCTGATCCAGGGCCTGCAAGTAGATGGGCCTTCTCAACTGTGGCAGTCCGATATCACTTATATCATGGTAGGAGAGCGTTACTACTACGCCGTTTTTCTATTGGATGTCTACACGAAGGAAGTAGTAGGCTATCAGGTGTCGGATCATATGCGGGCTACAGCCAATCTATCAGCCTTGGAAATGGCACTCAAAGCACACAAAGCTCCCAAGATCCATCATTCTGACCGAGGCAGTCAATATTTATATCATAAGTATATTGGCCTGCTTAAACACAAGGGGTGCCAACCGCGCGGCGGCCGCTGAGTATGTGTTTATCGGCCCCGGAGAATGCGTATGCCGAACGTATCAATCGAACAATTAAAGAAGAGTATCTAGATCACTGGAAGCCAAAAGATTTCAGCCAATTACGGCGCTATACCAAGAAGGCGGTCAATCACTACAATGCTCAAAGACCCCATAATCATTTGGGAAGAATGTCCCCGATGGTCTTTGAGCAGTATTGGGCATCTTTAAGCAGGAAACAAAGACCAATCGTTACTATTTTTAACCATGAAACCAATTCTTAAAACGGTCAACCCTATTCAGGGATGTACAGGTGGAAGGTATAAGATGCGGGAAGCAGGGAGCGGTTGGCCGGTGACTATTAGTGGGGAATAGGTAATCGTGAGGAGTTGTGGTTTGGATATTTCTATCAAACAACCATTACCTATCTCCCGCATTCAGCCAACCGCCTCCTGCCTACCATTTATACTTCAATATACCGGTTGCGTCCAGGCAGTTTTGGTGTCGCCGGGTTGGTAGGGGTTTTCCTGGGGTTTATCGGAGATGATCTTGGCTCGCACGTAGAGGTCGTTATCGGCTAAGGGGTACGAGGCTTCGGTTCCTTCCACTTCCTTCAGTAGCTGACCCATCTGCTCTCGCGGGGCTCCCTGTTTGGTTCCCCAGAACTGAATGCGGTAGTTAACGCCACTTTCCGGTTGCACTTTTATAGTTAAGGTCTTGCTTTTGAAGACTACGTTTTCCAGCATTACGCCGGTGCTACCGTAGAAGTTGCCGGCTTCCATTGCGGTGACGATGGCTTCAGGTGTGAGTTCATCGGCCTGCACCATTACCCAGCCCCGCCCGGGATTACTTTTCTCCCCGTTAAACTCATGGTAGCTGTGCGAATCGTCTACGGCCAGTCCGTACATAACAGGTTTTCCCCCTTTTAGGTAGTTAGTAATCAGTATGTCCCAGATGGCTTCGGTGCCTAGTCGGGTGTCGTCTCCGTAGTTATGCACCAGCGGGTGGCCATTGTATACCTCAAAAAAACGCTCGCCCGTCAGGGGCAGCATGTCGTCTACCGTGATGGCCCAGCCAAAATTAGGATGGTTGATATGCGGGAACATGGGCTGCCCTGTCCGTTTGCGCTGGGCCTGCACCTGGTTGATGTTGTTTTGCATCACCTCGGTCACACTGCTGCCCCCTTCCGGCTCGATCAGCTCCTTGATATTGGTAGCGTTCATATGGATGGGCTTCCCCTCGTAGCCATCGGTAATCTCTTCGGACTTGATGATCAGAAACGCACCCGGCTCCTCAAATCGGGGACGGTACTCTTCCAGCGTCTTCAGCTTTACTTCAACGCGTCCTTCGTCGTTCTTCTGGTAGGTTACCCAGTCTTCACCATACTTTTCCAGGTACTTCTCAAAGCTTTGCCGGGCCGTTTCGGTATCAGGCATCAGTTTCCAGAACTCTCCGGCGGCCAGTATATTATGATCAGATAAGGCAATGAAGTCGTAATTGTGCGTTTTGTACCAGTCGATAATCATCTCGGGAAAGTCGTCACCATCGCTCCAGTAAGAGTGGGTGTGCAGGTTGCCCCGGTACCATTGCTGGCTGAAGGCGGAATCAGTGAACAGGCACATAAAGAACAGACAGGCAGCGGAAGAAATAAATAAGCGGTTCATGTAGTATGGTTTGGCGGTTAGTTCGGTCGTGAGAAAATTGCAGAAGAGGGAAAGACCCGGATGCGGTCTCGAGTCGGAGTCATATGCTGCCACACCCAGTTGTAGTGGGCAATCAATTGTTCAGCACTCCCGTGCGGACGGTCAGCCGTAGTATGCCCGTCCTGTACCACCGTCACCTCATAGTCGTGTACCAGTGCCGACTTCACTGTGGCATCCACGCAAAAATCAGTAGCACAGCCGGTAATGACCAGTTCATCCGCGCCATGCTCCTCTAAGATTCGGTGCAGGTCAGACCGGTAAAAGGCATCATTCGCGGTCTTCGGGACGATCAGGTCACTAGTACTTATTTCCAGTTCGGGCAGTAGTTCCCAGGGCTCAGTACCGGGTAGGCATTCTCCTTCTTTGCTTCCATCGTGCTGAACAAATACTACAGGGTATTTTTCTTGCCGGAACTGCTGACTCAATGCATTGATGCGTTTAATTACTCCGGCCGCATCAAAGCGAAAGGTGCGGGGAGTAAAAGATACTTTCTGCATGTCAATGACTATCAAGGCTTTGAGACTCATCTCAGGCGTGGTCAGGGATTAGAGAACGCGGTGTCTACCGGCTAATTTGGTTAATTGTACAGAATGACGGAAATTATCGGGGTTAAATTTCTGTTAGCAACCGCCGTATGACCACTCGCCTCTCTAATTATTTCCTGTTTTTTAGCGTTCTTCTCTTCTCCGCTTGTAGTAAGCACGACGATGAACCCTACATCCCGGTTCCTCCGCTCTCTTACGTAAACCCTCTGATTGGCACGGCACCCAGCACAACCGAAACCGCCCAACTGCACAGCGAGGCAGGCTCCGAATTACGCGGCCAGACCTTCCCCGCCACGGGGGTTCCGTTCGGCATGACCCAATGGACACCCCAGACCCGGGCTACCGAAGAAAAGTGCCTGTCACCCTACTATTATCAAGATTCCCTGATGCAAGGCTTTCGCGGCTCTCGCTGGATGAGCGGCTCCTGCACCCAGGACTACGGCAGTGTTACCATTATGCCTACGACCGGAGCAGTGCGGGTACAAGCCAACGAACGAGCCTCTTCCTTCTCTCACGATACCGAAATCACCACCCCTTCGTACTACGCGGTTACCTTAGCTGATTACCAGATACGCGCCGAAGTAACCGCTACTTCCCGAGCGGCCCTGCTACGTTTTACCCCCGAAGAAGATTCTATTAACCTGATTATTGAGCCGAACAGCGATGAAGGCGAAGGCTTTATTGAGATCTTTCCCGAGCGTAATGAAATTGTTGGGTTTAACCCGGTGCACCGCATCTACCAGGGCTGGGGCGAGTCGGCAGGTTTTAGCGGGTACTTCGTCATTCAGGTAGAGAATGGGTTTACCGATTATGGCGTATGGCGCGGCACATCAGTGCAGGAGCAGGTGAAAAAGACCGAAGGAAAGGGAGAAGGGATTGGCGCCTATGTGCGATTGGCTGCGGAAGATGCCGCCAACGTGAAAGTGGGAACGTCCTTTACCAGCATCAACCAGGCTCGCAAGAACCTGACCACCGAAATTCCCCACTGGGGCTTTGAACACGTACGCGACAGCTCGGAAGCTATCTGGCAGGATCAACTGAATAAAGTAAAGATCCGGGGTGGTACGAATGAGGAAAAGACAATGTTCTACACCGCCCTCTACCACGCCATGTTACTGCCTCGTGTCTTCAGTGATGCCGACGGTGCCTACCTGGGGTTTGGCGGCAGCAAGAAGGTGTACCTGGCTGAAGACTTCGACTACTACGCCGACTTTTCTATGTGGGATACCTTCCGGGGAGTACACCCCCTGCAAACGCTCCTAAACCCCAAACGCTCGGCCGACATGGTGCAGTCGCTGCTGAAGAAAGCCGAGCAAGGCGGCTGGCTGCCTATCTTCCCCGCCTGGAACAGTTATACCTCCGCCATGATCGGCGACCACGCCATTGCCATGATCGGTGATGCCTGGATGAAAAATATCGACCGTTTTGACCAGGAGCTGGCCTACCAGGTGATGCGCAAAAATGCCTTTGAAGCTAACACCGATACTGCCAGTTACCGCAACGGACAAGGGCGACGGGCGATGGAATCATACTTGCAGTACGGCTACATCCCTCTGGAAGACAGCGTGCCCGACTCCTTCCATCAGAAAGAACAAACCTCCCGCACCCTGGAATATGCGTTTGATGATTTTGTATTGTCGCAGGTAGCCAGAAAACTGGGGAAAGAGGAAGACTATGAGGCCCTACACCAGCGTGCCAAGAACTGGCAGTACGTCTTCGACACCACCACCGGCTATGCCCGCGGCCGCCACACCAACGGCGACTGGTACGAACCCTTTGACCCGGTAGCCTCCCGTGCCCCCTTTATCACCGAAGGCTCACCCTTCCAGTACACCTGGTACGTGCCTCACGATGCCGCCGGACTGATGAAAGCCATGGGCGGGAAAGAGCGCTACATTCAGCGGCTGGATACCCTTTTTGATCAGCGTTATTACTGGCACGGTAATGAACCCGGTCACCAGACGGTTTATATGTACGCCTACGCCGGAGCTCCCTGGAAAACCCAGCAGCGGGTACGCGATATTATCCACGAAGAATACAGTGCCGCTCCCGGTGGCCTCAGCGGTAACGAAGATGCCGGACAAATGTCGGCCTGGTTGGTATTCAGTATGATGGGCTTTTATCCGGTTGCCCCCGGTATGCCTTACTACGTGCTGGGCAGCCCTACTTTCAATGAAGTAACCATCACGGTCGATGAGCAACCGTTTACCATTCGGGCTGAGAATAACTCCGCCGAGAATCGCTACATACAGTCAGCCAGCCTAGATGGTGAACCGTTCAACCGCGCTTACATCTGGCACCGGGAGATTGTAGCGGGAGGCACCCTGGTACTGGAAATGGGCCAGGAACCTAACAAAGCCTGGGCGAGCGAAGAAGTGCCCCCTTCTATGGATACGATTGATCAAATGAACAGTGCCGAATGAAGAAACTTTGGACAAAGGAAGATGACCGCAGAAATGCTCAAAAATTGCTAGATGAACTGTTATTGTATGTTAATGATTTAGATAGTCCTTACTGCTTTCTTATTAAGAAAGAACTAAGTGCTTCTTTTTGTAGTAAAGAAAAGTCTAAAAAAATAGATGAAGGATGGATTGATTCAGCCCTATTAAAGTTGAAGACTGAGAATAAAGAAACTATAGAAGATTTTGAGAAAATATATTCATCAGTAAAAGCTTCAATTCACCGAAAGAATAATAAACCTAAAAAGCACTGGTCCCTGTTTATTCCTTTTAATCTTGAAACCGAAATAACTAAAATATCAGTACTAGGAAAAATTTTCTATATCGTAAAAAAGTTGGACTTGCTATCTGAAGATGATGTTATTAAATCTTTAAAGGAGCGGATCCCTCCCTCCAAAGTTCTACCGCGCGATAAAGACAAATATATTGAGCAACTTCCAAAGTACTTCTTGAAAACAGAAGTTTATGCTTTAGAACATCAATCTTTATGGAAAGAAGTAGAGAAATATTACGATTTGATACGAGGAATTGTTGACTTCTCTATGCATCATGGTGTAGGCCCAGATCCTCTTAGGGAATATAAAAAAGATTTCAGGAAAAGAACGTTCTTAGAATTACCGGACTTAGCAATAGCAAGGGATGAAAACAATGAATTAGAAGTACTGCCTCTGACACCTGATTGTAAGCAAGACATTAAACCTGCTAAGCTCAACGCGACCGCTGAAAGTAATTTTGTTTTTGTTACCAAGTTAGTATCCTTCTTAAATGATGATGAAAACTCCATAGAAGCATTAATTGCTGATTGCCTCCGCCTTTACGGTCAAGCTATGGATGCCATACATGATCATCAGGCATTTCTTAGTCTTTGGCAATTGGCTGAACGTATTACCTATTCTAAATCTTTTCATGGTAATTCTGAAGAAGTAGCTAGAAGGCTAAATTTATTTAACAAGAGTAAACTACCGGGTTCTAATAGTAAATATGTATTAAAGGAATTTGCAGATCAGCGTAATAAAATTGTTCATAAAGGAATCCATGAAGTATACGAAGATGAAATAATTGTCTTAAGACTAATTTGCGAAATGGCATTAGATTGGATAATGCACAATAAAGATCAAATTAAAACAGAAGAGCACCTTCAAGCATATTACAATCTAATAGAACTTACCAATTACGAGAAAGAAATATATTCTTTCGTTGAAGCTGAGAGGAAGAAGATGTAAAATTATTCCTGAAAACCCCTAATCTGGCGCGCGCTTGCAACGCGTGCCCTCCACTTAGAAGCTGATCACTACCCTAGCCTGAGTATTTTAAGCGGTTCTTTAACGTTCAGAAGAACATATCTCGTCAAGGTACGCGTTATAAACGCGCACTAGGTAAGGTAAGTAACTGGACATATTTACATTAAACGATAGAATCGTCATTGCGAGGAATGAAACCATCTTGGAGCGATGACGAAGCAATCTCCTGCTCGAGCAGGAGACTGCCACGCCTATCGGCTCGCAATGATGTAAAAGTAATACTGTCTTCGTACTTATTTGTATTTGGGAGATGACGATTGCCCTGTCCATAGCAACAAGGCTTCAACCCCAAATGAATACCTCTTCCTGATGTACAAGAGAATTAGTTCGACGCTTCCTGGTACATGTCGATGTACTTCTGGTCCAATTCTTTGGAGTCTTTATACTTCGCTCGGAGTTCCTCCAGTTGTAGCTTAAGCCGGTCGACAATTCCGCTGTATTCCGGATCATTGTAGACGTTGTGCATCTCCCGGGGGTCTTTTTTGCGATCGTAGAGCTCCCATTCGTCTACATCATAGTAAAAGTGCACCAGTTTGTAGTCCTCCGTTACGATGCCATAGTGCCGCTTGACCATGTGCACGGCCGGATACTCGTAGTAATGGTAGTAGACGGCATCGCGGAAGTTGGCAGTATCGCCTTTAAACAGGGGAATCAGACTTTCGCCCTGCATATCGGAGGGAACCTCAATTCCGGCTGCTTCCAGAAAGGTTGGGGCAAAATCGAGATTCTGCACCATCTGGGTATTCACCGAGCCACCTTCAATCACTCCCGGCCAGCGAACCAGCAGAGGGGTCTTAAATGATTCATCATAAATAAAACGTTTGTCAAACCAACCATGCTCGCCCAGATAAAAGCCCTGGTCAGAGGTATACACCACAATTGTATTTTCGGCCAGTCCGTGTTCGTTCAGGTAATCCAGCACTCGGCCTACCCCTTCGTCTACTGCGGCAATGCTACCCAGATAATCCTGCATATAGCGTTGGTAGCGCCAGCGCATCAGGTCTTCCTGGCTCATATTTGGATAATTTTCTTTAAAGGCTTCGTTGATCGGATCATACACAGCATCCCATTCGGCCCGCTGTTCGGGGGTTTGGCGACCTACCTCACGGGCGTATGCATCCTTATCCCAGTCTTCCGTTTCGGGAATACCCAGTTCGTCCATCAGCTCCGGCCGTATTTTAGAGTCGCCCGCCCAGTTCATGTTTTTCAGCAGATTCATCTCCGCAGTTTTAGCCGCCGTGCCTCGGCCTTCGTAGTCATCAAACAGCGTTTCCGGCTCGGGGAAGGTTTTTTGCGTGTATTCTTTGTAATGACGCGGAGCTGGCAGCCACTCCCGGTGCGGAGCTTTATGCAGGTACATTAGCATAAACGGTTTGGTAGTATCGCGCTCAGATTCCATCCAGTCCAGCGTCATGTCGGTAATAATATCGGTGGTATACCCTTCTACCTGAATGTTACCCTCGTTTTTAGTGATAAAATCCGGGTTGTAATAGGTGCCCTGCCCCGGTAGAATCTTAAACTGATCAAACCCTTTGGGGCTATTACCGAAATGCAGCTTTCCGAACATGGCTGTCTGGTAACCAGCCTGCTGAAATAGCTGAGGGAAGGTCATCTGGGTGGTATCGAACGGAAAGCGGTTATCAATTTTTCCATTCAGGTGGCTATGCTTTCCGGTCAGGATGACGGCGCGGGACGGGGCGCAGATAGAATTGGTCACACAGGCATTGGTAAACTTCATACCGCCCTGAGCGATACGATCAATGTGAGGAGTTTCAGTTAGCCGGTCGGAGTAGGCACTGATCGCCTGGTATGCGTGATCATCCGACATAATAAATAAAATATTGGGGCGCTGGGGCGGTGTATCGGCTGACTCAGGGGTCGGCGATTGACAAGACCATACGGTGAGTGCCACGAAGGCGGCTAAGAGCAATTGCGTCAGGTTGTTCATGTACAAGGTTATTTTTCACGTAATCTTGGTAGCCGGGGAGCTACGATTACAATAGTACACAGAATCTGCGGCATTTGGTAAGGATTAAATAACAATCGGGATTGCAAGATGGTTGGAAAGAAGTATCCCGTATAATCGAAACAGACACGCCAGATTTTCTAATAGAATTCTTACCTTTCGGGCAAAACTTTTTAATATCTGTTAATTATGAATATAGCGGTACTTTCCCGTAACCCAAATTTATACTCTACCGAACGATTAGTAGAAGCAGCAAAAAAAAGAGGACACCATGTCCAGGTGATCGATCATCTTAGATGCAATATTGAAATTGAGAAGAAAAAGCCCCGGATTTTCTATAAAGGCGAATACCTGGAAGACTTCCAGGCCGTCATTCCTCGTATTGGAGCATCCGTTACCTTTTATGGCACTGCGGTAGTCCGTCAGTTTGAAATGATGAAGGTGTACTCTACGGTAGAATCCGTAGCACTGGTTCGCTCGCGAGATAAGTTGCGTAGCTTGCAAATTCTGGCCCGAGCGGGGTTAGGTTTGCCCAAAACGGCATTTACCAACTACACCAAAGACGTAGGTCAGGTTATTGACTCGGTAGGAGGTGCTCCCTGCGTAATTAAATTACTGGAAGGCACCCAGGGCTTGGGAGTGGTACTGGCCGAAACCCGCAAAGCAGCGGAATCGGTGCTGGAAGCCTTTAATGGGCTGAAGGCCCGGGTTATTGTACAGGAATACATTAAAGAATCTAAAGGCGCTGACATTCGGGCTTTTGTAGTAGGCGACCAGGTGGTTGGAGCTATGAAGCGGCAAGCCAAAGAAGGCGAGTTTCGGTCTAATCTGCACCGGGGCGGTTCAGCCGAAGTTGTCACACTATCTGATAAAGAGGAATACGCAGCCCTTCGTGCGGCCAAAGCCATGAACCTGAGTGTGGCTGGCGTAGATATGCTACAATCCTCTCGAGGCCCCCTCATTCTGGAAGTAAACTCCTCTCCTGGCCTGGAAGGCATTGAAAGTGCTACCGGAGATGACATTGCCGGCAAAATCATCCGCCACATTGAACGCAATGTAGACGAGGATTGACTGCCGGAAGAAGCAGGTTTCCTGCCATGAACATTAGCTTTGCCTTAGATTATATCAAGTGCTGATCAACGGATCAGTAAGCGGTCAAAAGCCTGAGGGTATAGAGATGGCTTACTGCATGCTAGAAAACAATCTATTAGCCCGTCAATGGCTATTGATAAACCATACCGCCGGGATTGTTAATTCCCAACTTGAAACCGACTAGAATAACCAGATTGGTGGGAATAAAATAACAGGTTCACTTTTCCCACCATGACTTTTGAATTAAAGGATGAGCATTGGAAATAGAAAGTGCTCGTTTCCATCTCAATACACCTCCCGTTGCCTTTTAACTCGTGAAAAGCATATCCAACAATGCAAATAATTCATTGTTAAGTATCTGTTACTTCAAACACACAACCATGAAAATCAGCCTGCAACGAGGAGATATCACTGAAATACAGGTAGATGCCGTAGTGAATGCCGCTAACAGCTCACTGATGGGCGGCGGCGGTGTAGACGGTGCCATTCACCGAAAGGGCGGTCCGGCCATTCTGGAAGAGTGCAGAAAAATCCGGGATAAACAGGGAAAATGCCCTACCGGGGAGGCAGTCATCACCACGGCCGGAAACCTGCCCGCTACTTATGTAATTCATACGGTGGGGCCAGTGTGGAACGGTGGGCATAAAGACGAAGCCGATAAACTAAGCAACTGCTATCGCAACTCCCTGAAACTGGCCGAAGAGCATAACGTAAAGCGGATTGCTTTCCCTAACATCAGCACCGGAATATACGGTTACCCTAAAGATAAAGCTGCCGAAATAGCCGTCAATGAGGTTCAGCATTACCAAAGCGATACCCTAGAGGAAGTGGTTTTTGTGTGCTTTGATGAAGAGAATTATCGCCTGTACGAACAACAGCTCGAGTGATTAATCAATAAGCACTGCTTTTATCATTTCAATTTGCAGAAGGCAGTTGTTAAAATCTTTATACCTTCGCCCAAAACTAATTTATTACACTAACCAAGCTACCCATTCATGTCTGTAACCGAGATTAAGCCCATTGCCATGCCGGGCACCCATCAGAATTTTCTTAAGTTCTTTAAGCGACAACAAGAGCCCGCTGGTGCCAAGGTGCTGGATGTAGGAGCCGGACACGGAGCGTTCAGCAAGCAGCTACATGAGATGGGCTATCAGGTCTCGGCCTGCGACCTTTTTCCCGAAATCTTCCATTACGACCAGATTGAGTGTAAGAAGGTAGACATCACTCAGCCTTTTCCGTACGAGGATAACTCGTTTGATATGATTATGGCTATTGAGGTAATGGAACACATTAACGACCACGAAAACTTTTTTAAAGAAGCAAGCCGCATTCTCAAACCCAACGGCAGACTGTATATTTCTACTCCCAACATCTTATCCCTCAAATCCAGAATCCGGTTTTTGTTCAGTGGTTTTTACTACAGTTTCCAGCCATTAAATTTAAAGAACTACGATGGCTTACAGCACGTAGCTTCGCTAACGGTAGATCAATACAATTACATCGCCATCCGGCAGGGGTTTAATGCCGCCGAGGTAGAAATTGACAAAAAGCAAAGCACCTCCCGCTGGCTGTTAGCCTTTTTCTCCCCCTTTCTGTGGCTATACCCCAAACTCAAGAAAATCGGCCAAATCCACAATACGCAAAAGCTCCTACTTGGCCGCCTGTTACTGCTTACGTTTCGGAATAACCCGGATG
Organism: Roseihalotalea indica; assembly: GCF_022458895.1. The sequence continues at coordinate 93,334 of NZ_JAINFL010000008.1, forward strand.
CATAAAAGAATACTTCTGACCATATTGATCTTTACATATAGTCGGTTAAAAATAAAGGGACTTACTCCAGCTTCTTCTTAATAACGCCGCCTTTGGTATCGTTTACGTTGTATTCTACCATAAAGGCCTGGGGGTCAATACCTTCTACCAGGTTGTGTAGGCGGCGCAGGTCCAGGCGGGTGACGATGGTGTGGATGATATCGATGTCCGAGGAGAGGTGGGGCATCTTTTTATAGCCGCGTTTGCCCTGATAGATGGTCACGCCGTAACCCATAGTTTCGGTAATGGCCTCCCGGATCTCTTCACTTTTGGGAGATACAATCGTGACTCCGATATATTCTTCAATACCATGAATGATATAGTCGGTGGTGCGGGAAGCAACCAGGTAAGTTAGAATAGAGTATAGGGCTACTTCCACATCAATCACCATAGCGGCAATCATAAACAAAATCACATTGAAGATTAGTATTACGGTGCCGATGGTGGCCCGGAACTTTTTACCCAGGTAAATAGCCAGGATCTCTGTGCCGTCGATCACTGCCCCGCCCCGTACGGTGAAGCCAATGCCCGCCCCCAGAAAAATACCTCCGAAAATGGCGATCAGCAGTTTGTCTTCCGTGAGCGAGGGTACTTCAATCAGGTACAGCATGACGGCAAATACCAAGATGGAAAATACGGATTTTAACGCCAGAATGCGGGAAATCTGCCGGTACCCCAGGTAGATAAACGGCGCATTGATGATCACGACCAACCAGGCGATGTTCCAACCCGTTACATGGTTGATCAACAGCGAAACCCCGGTCACGCCTCCATCCAGAAAATGATTGGGCAGCAAGAATCCCTTTAATCCCACACTAGCTAAAGCGATGCCTACGGCGATCAGCACGAACTCGATCCACCTGCGCCGAAGTAAAAATTGTCGATCCACAGCACAAAAAATTAGTTATCAGAAAGATACGGGGGGAAATTAAACATAAAAGCCCGACGGGAAAAATATGAGCCGCAGGGGAATAAAAAAATGCATCCCTCTGAGAACTTCAGCAGAAAGCAAGGGGACGACGCCCGTCAGGTGCCATTTCTCTAATATCCTTAATAGCTACTGATCAGTGCTTCTTCAGTCGATCGAGGTTATTCCGATCATTATAGAAGAAGCCATTTTCTATTTCCACGTCTTATCGGACCGAGCGGGTAAGCGTTACCGAAAGCATTCAGTCGCAGGCTGGTACCCTGTACCGCCTCCTGCCACCCGCTTCCTGGTATATCATTGAAAGAAATCAGAATAAGTCTAATAAGTAAAACCCTAACCATCCTACTAGTAGGGCATTGCTTCTTTCTAAACGGGAGGTTTTTTGCCGGGATGATCGTTGTGGGTTGGCGATAAAAGCTGTATACTAGCGGCTCACATTTCATCAAGAACACCCTACCTATGGCACAACCGATTCGAGTACTGGTCGTAGGCTGCGGAAATATGGGAGCCTCCCACGCCCGCGCCTATCATAAAATGGACGAATTTGAAATTGTCGGGCTGGTCAGCCGCGGCCCCGAGAGCCGGGCACGACTCTCCGACGAGCTGGGCGGCCTTCCTCAGTTCAGTGATTTCTACGAAGCTCTGAAGGAAACCACACCCGATGCAGTTTCGGTCAACACCTACCCCGATACCCACGCTGAGTATGTAACGGCCAGCTTAAAAGCCGGAGCCCATGTGTTTGTAGAGAAGCCGCTGGCTAATACGGTAGAAGAATGCGAAGAAATTGTGCGGGTTGCTAACGAGAGTGGCAAGAAGTTACTGATTGGCTACATTGTGCGGGTACACCCGGCATGGCAGAAATTTATTGAGATTTCTCAGACCCTGGGCAAGCCCCTGGTGATGCGGATGAACCTCAACCAGCAGAGCAGCGGCAAAACCTGGGAAACGCACAAAAATCTGATGAAGTCCATGTCGCCCATCGTAGACTGCGGCGTGCACTACGTGGATGTGATGTGCCTGATGACGAAAGCCAACCCCATTCGGGTAAATGGTATCGGTGCCCGCCTCACCGATGAGGTAGCTCCCGACATGTATAATTATGGGCATCTTCAGGTAACGTTTGACGACGGCTCAGTGGGATGGTACGAAGCGGGCTGGGGACCGATGATGAGCGAAACCGCTTTCTTTGTGAAGGATGTCATTGGCCCGAAAGGCTGCGTCAGCATTATGGAATCGCAAAGTGCTTCCGACGATGTGGATGCTCATTCTAAAACCAATGCCCTTAAGATACATCATGCCGACCGGGATGCTAACGGGCAGTTTAGCAAAACAGATGAGATCGTCAGCACGGCCGATGAACCCGACCACCAGGGGTTATGCGACCGGGAACAGGAACTGTTCTACAAAGCCATCAGCGAAGATATGGACTTATCGCAGCACCATCAGGATGCCATTAACAGCCTGCGGGTAGTATTGGCGGCTGATGAGTCGTTCAAAACCGGCAAAACGGTTGAGTTAAGTAAGTAGGTATTATCTTGCTTTCCTTTTTATAACATATCAGGAGGCGGTATAAGGTACCAGCCTCCTGCTGACTGCCTCCGGTAACACTTCCCGCTCGCTTGGTATTATCGACTCATAAGAGGCCGACTTACCGGCTCTTTTCCGTAAAAAAGAGATAATGACTGGTGCATAAAATCAGGAAAAATTCATAAATTAACCGATTCTATTGAATTAGTAGAGTTTTGTATTTTGCGCGTTCCTGAATTTTCCATTTTTAATGCACATTTTTAACCTATTCTCTCATCTCGCCCACCAAGGGCGTCGTTTGGCCTCATTTCGCCTCAACCGTTTTAATCAAGTACTTACCGTTGCCAGCATCCTGCTATTAGCAGCGCAAAGCCGCTTACCAGAGCTTACTTCAGCTCCGGATGATCCTTTTGAAGCATACACTGACACTGTCCCGGGTACCTCCTTTGGCCTGGAGATGATCCCAATTTCCGGTGGCAGTTTCATGATGGGCAGCCCCGATTCGGAAGAATCCCGTAACGATGATGAAGGCCCACAGGTAGAAATTACGGTAGACTCTTTCTGGATGGCCAAATACGAAATTCCCTGGGATCTCTACGAAGTATTCGTGTTTCAGGAACTGGAAAAGCGGTACGCCGAGGAAGCGGGCGGCATTGAGAATGCCAATATTCCTGATGTAGACGCAGTTTCGCGTCCAACCCCTCCTTACCTGGATATGAGCTTTAATATGGGTAAATACGGCTACCCCGCCATCTGCATGACCCAGTACGCTGCCAGCCAGTTTTGCAAATGGCTCTCGGCCAAAACCGGCGATTTCTACCGCTTGCCTACTGAAGCCGAATGGGAATACGCCTGCCGGGCCGGTACTACCACTGCCTACTCGTTTGGCGATGATGTATCGCAACTAGATGACTATGCCTGGCACTACGGGAATACCTACGGTGGATACGAGAAAGTGGGCACTAAAAAACCTAACCCCTGGGGCTTGTACGATATGCACGGCAATGTAGCCGAATGGACACTGGACCAATATAATCCGGCATACTACGCCAGCTTAGATCAGGCTACTGCTCTCAATCCCTGGAATAAACCCACAGAATTATACCCGAGAACGGCCCGAGGCGGATCTTACGATGATGACCCGGAGATGCTACGCTCGGCAGCTCGTATGCCATCTAGCCCCCAATGGAAACAACAAGACCCACAGATACCAAAAAGCCGCTGGTGGCACACTGATGCCCGCTGGGTGGGCATCCGCCTGATTCGCCCCAAAACAGCTCCTTCGCCCGAAGAACAGGAAAATTTCTGGATAGAACCGATTGAGGATTTGTAAATTAGGGATTAGGTGTTGGGTTTTAGGAATTAGAAGAGAAGGCGGAAACGGAGACAGAAGGAGTGAATTAGAGAAATTAGGCTTGCAAGGGCACAGGAGATTAAATTCAGGAGACCGCAGAAAGAAAATCGAAGGAATTGATTCGGAGACTTCGGAAGTTTTTGGTGTTGATATGTCCTGAGGGTGTTTGGGGTCTTAAACTCCCGAACTCTCCGACGAAGTTCTACTCTGGGAAAGGAAAGAGCTTCAGGGCTGCCACGCACACCTCTGAGCCACCTGAACTTGGAACACTAAACTTAGTACTCTAAACGATTAACAATTCAACAATCAACAATAAAACAATCGGACCATCGAACAATAAACCAAAACTCTAGAACTATGGACAAGAACCTAGCTATGAATCGAAGAAAGTTTGTAAAAAGCTCAGCGGCAGCTACCGCCGGGGGACTACTAATCAGCCAGCTACCGGTTGAAGCCAGCGCTTACGTGCGAGGGAACGCAACGATCAAAGTAGCCCTTATTGGCTGCGGAGGTAGAGGTAGTGGTGCCGCCAGCCAGGCACTAAGCACCGAACAAGACGTAAAGCTGGTAGCCATGTGCGATGCCTTCCGCGATCGCCTGGATGACTGCTACAAAAACTTAACAGAGAAGCACGGAAAATCCGGCCGGATAGATGTGCCAGAAGACCACAAGTTTGTTGGCTTTGATGGTTATAAAGAAGCTATTGCCTTAGCCGATGTAGTCATTCTTACCACCCCTCCCGGCTTCCGCCCTATCCACTTTGAGGAAGCTGTGAATGCCGGAAAGCACATTTTCATGGAGAAGCCCGTGGCAACCGATGCTCCTGGTGTGCGCAAAGTGCTGGAACTTGCCAAGAAGGCCAAAGAAAAGAATCTGAACGTAGTAGTAGGCTTGCAACGCCATTACCAACCCAGCTACCTGGCCATGATGGAGCGCATCCACAACGGGGAGATTGGGGATATCGTAAGTGGGCAGGTATACTGGAATAGCAGCGGAGTATGGGTACGTCCGCGCGAAGCCAGCCAGACCGAAATGGAATACCAGATGCGCAACTGGTACTACTTCACCTGGCTCTGCGGCGATCATATCCTCGAGCAGCATATTCATAATATTGACGTAGCCAACTGGGCGAAGCAATCGTACCCGGTGATGGCCCAGGGCATGGGTGGCCGCGAAGTACGTAAAGGCCCTGAGCACGGACAGATATTTGATCACCACTACGTAGAATTCCACTACGAGGACGGCGCCATGATCAACAGCCAGTGCCGCCACATTGAAGGCTGCATGAACAAAGTAGCCGAATCATTTGTGGGCACCAAAGGGCGAGCAACAACCGACGGCAAAACTGAACTTACTGACCTTAAAGGGAAATCATTGTGGAGCCACCGGGGCAAAAATGACCCGAACCCTTACCAGGTAGAGCACGACCGGCTCTTTGCTACTATTGCCAATGGCGGCGAACTATTAGCCGATGCTGAGAATGGTGCAAAGAGTACTATGACTGCGATTTTGGGCCGTATGGCGACTTATTCTGGAAAAGTAGTTACCTGGGATGAAGCACTGAACTCCGATGTGAGCCTGATGCCTGAGACCTACGCCTTTGATGCTAACCCGCCAATAATGCCGGATGAGAACGGGTTGTATCCGATTCCCACTCCCGGAAAAACCAAAGTGATTTAATAATCATCTTCACTCATTGCTAGAAGCCGTATCGAGCACATGCTCAATACGGCTTTTTTTCTCCTGGCATCGCCTTTCCTATAAAATAAGCTATCACTAGCGCTTGTTTCGGTCATTATGCAAGAAGTCATTTTCTCTTCCCAAGGCTTATGTATAAGCGGTGCCGGAGGCAGTCAGCGAGAGGCCGTATGAAGAGACCTGCCTCCTGCCGATCGCTTCCTGGTATGTTATGAAAAAGAAAACAAGATAATACCTACTATAAACATTTTATCCACAAATCTTTTTTCTACCTAACCCTAGGTACTCAAAAAATGCCTAGCTTCGCACGCTTTTTTTAAATGAACTGTGTATGTTCTCAGAAGACCAGTGGATTGAATGGGTTGACAAACTAGCCCAGGACGATTATATCATCATTGATGATTTCATCCCGGAATCGCTTTACTATCAGATTCGCTCGTTCTTGCTCCATCAGCGAGACGAAGAGGAATTTTCCAAAGCAGGCATCGGTGCACTGGGTGAATACCAGATTAAAAACTCGGTCCGAGGTGACTTCGTCTACTGGCTGGATGCCCAGCGCGATCAGGCATTAGCGCCTTTTTTTGAACTGACACAAGAGCTTATATCCAAACTCAACCGCTACTGCTTTCTGAGCCTGAGCGGATCAGAGTTTCATCTGGCCTACTATCCTCCCGGCACCTACTACCACCGCCATCTGGACCAGTTCCGGGAGCGCAGCAACCGCCTGATTTCGATGGTACTTTACCTGAATGAAAACTGGAAGCCCGGTGACGGAGGTGAACTCAAGATTTTCCGCCCCGATGGTAACGATGTGCTCTGCGAACCCCACGCCCGCCGTTGCATCATCTTTAAAAGTGATGTGGTAGAACATGAAGTACTGCTCACGCATACCGACCGCTACAGCCTCACCGGCTGGCTGCTCTACCAACCGGCCTCACTGGGGTATTTGCTTTCGTAGTATACCGGCATGAAAGAGAGAATAGTAGCTATTCACAGAAGTTGCCTCACCGCTGGGGTATAGTTCTGTAATTCAGGTAGACATGTTTGCAACATGTGAAAAGGAGCTTCCTGGTATGCTTCATCATAACTATCCTGAAATATATTCTCACAACAAGCTTAGCAACCCGGCAAAAGTGGATGATTACGAATGGTATAACAACCCTACTAGAAATATTTTCTTAAATGCTTCTTTCGCTCTGCACTCAAATCAAATTCCTTAAACTAGCTAGCGCTATGTACACCTAGGCGTTATACATGCTAAAATTTATATTTCCTATTTAGCCTTACTGCTTTGGAAGGACACTTTTCTTATCTAAATTAACCTATTGCTTCTATATGCCATTTTCAACAACCTAAATACTTTTTTTTATGCTCAATTTACTAAAAATCCCCCCTCGGGGCAGGCTACTGGTCCTATTACCAGTGGTATGGTCCTTAACCTCAGAAGCACAAACGGTGAAACCAGCCGACAACTTGCTAGCTGAGACAGTTCCCCCACTTGTAGTTCATCAGCCGTATGCAGCAGATACCGGGAACGAACTATTGCTTCTCAATGGTACCGAGAAAAAGCAACCCTACGAAAAAACGATCAGCGGAACAGTAACTGATCAGGAAGAAGGCGAGCCCTTGCCAGGTGTCAATGTGCTTGCTAAAGGCACTACTGTGGGTACCGTGACCGATGTTAATGGTAAGTACCGGTTTACAGTGGCAGACGATATAGAGACATTAGTGTTCTCTTCTATCGGCTACCAAACTCAGGAAGTATCCATTAATGGCCGTAACGTTATCGACATTGCATTGCCTCCGGATGTTCAGTCTTTATCCGAAGTAGTAGTGATTGGGTATGGTACCCAGAAAAAGTCAGACCTGACCGGGGCGGTAGCAAACATCAAGTCTGATAAGTTGCTAGATCGCCAGTCTCTAAATGTTAGTCAGGCACTACAGGGCCGGGTTCCGGGGGTAGATGTATATGCCAATACCGCGGCTCCGGGCCAGCCAGCTAAAATACGCATCCGGGGTATCAACTCTATTAATTCCGGTGTCGATCCGCTGTTTGTGGTAGATGGAGTGATTGGCATTAACGCCAATTTCCTGGACCCTAATAACATCGAATCCGTCGACGTGCTGAAAGATGCTTCTTCTACCGCCATCTATGGTGCTCGTGGTGCTAACGGTGTTATCATCATTACCACCAAACGCGGGCTGGAAGGCTCGTTTGTATCATACGAGGGTTTTGGCTCCTACAGTGTACCGTCTAAAAGTATTCCATCGCTCAATGCCACGGAGTTTATGGAGGTGTACAATCTGGCGTTTGCCAATGCCGCCAAATTTGATCCGGAGGGTTTTGCCGACGGAAGATATCAGCCTAACCGGGTAGAAGATTTCCCTGAGCTGTTTGATGCAAGTGGCAACCCTCGGTACAATACCAACTGGGAAGAACTCATTTACCGCCCGGCCTGGGCTCAGAACCACCATCTTAATATTCAGGGTGGGGCTAATAAAACCGTTTATAGTTTATCAGGCGGCTACACCGATCAGGATGGTATTATGCGGAACTCTTTTTTCAAGCGAGGCAACATCCGTTTTACCCTGGATAACCGCATTCAGGACTGGCTTCGGGTGGGCGGCTCCATCACCGGCCTACTTAGCAAGCAACGGATTGTAGATGATAACTCAGGTGCTCTGAATGTTCCCCGTATGGTGATGGAGGGTATTCCGATTGTTCCCATTAAATACCCCGATGGAAGCTGGGGTAGTAATGCCGACTGGCCGGGTATGGAAGGTGGAGAAAACCCGGTGCGCCTTACCGAAGAACGGCAACGGTTGAATAACAGAACCGAGGTGCTGGGAGATTTTTACGTACATCTTGACATTACCAAAGACCTGAACTTCAAGACCAGCTTTGGCTATGATCTAAATGCTAACAAAAGCAACCACTACTCCGGAAGAGACCTTAATGGTTTTTCAGCCAACCAGAAAGGCTACGCAGACATCAATACGTTTAACTCTACTTACTGGCAGAGTGAAAACTATTTTACGTATACCAAAGATGTATTTACCGGCCATAAAGTGGAAGGTTTGCTGGGTTTCTCGTGGCAAGAGTTTTATTATGAGAGCACGTTTGCTTCGGCGGAGAACTTTATTGATGATTTTTATGGGTGGCATAACCTGGGCGTGGGTAATGTACGCGCCGGGCTCAACTCTGATGATTCACGCTGGGCCCTTAACTCATACTTTGGCCGTATCAATTACAACATTCTGGACCGGTACATCTTTACCGCCACCGGCCGCTTTGACGGGTCCTCTAAGTTTGGTAAAAACAATAAGTTCGCCTTTTTCCCTTCGGTAGGTTTGGCCTGGCGGGTATCAGAAGAGAGCTTTTTTGATGTAGCTCCCGTTAGTAACCTGAAACTGCGCGCCAGTGCAGGAGCTACCGGAAACCAGGAGATTACTTCTTTTGCCTCGCTTCAATTTCTGGGAACCGAAACCGTGCTGTTAGACGGTGACCGGCAGACCGGCATTAACCGTTCCAGCTTTGGCAACCCTGACCTGAAGTGGGAAGTAACCAATCAGTATGATTTTGGCGTAGAGTTAGGTCTGCTGGAAGATCGTTTTCAAATTGAAGCCGATCTTTATTATAAACGAACCAATGACCTGCTCCTGAACGCTCCCATTCCCTGGTCTACCGGTTTAAGTAGTGTGACTCAGAACATTGGTGCAGTAGAAAACAAAGGTTTGGAGCTAGCCCTATATTCTACCAATATAAGTACTGGCAACTTTAGCTGGACTACGAACCTCAACTGGTCGGCTAACCGGAATAAAATCCTGAAACTGGGAGTTAACGACGATGATATATTTCCTGGTCCCTGGTTTCTGGGGCAAACCAACATCCTGCGGGTAGGAGAGCCCATCGGATCGCTCTGGGGTTACCGAAGGTTGGGTACCTGGGGTAGTGACGAAGAAGATGAGGCGGCTCAGTTCGACCGACTCCCCGGTGATTTAAAGTGGGAGGATATTAATGATGACGGCGTGCTGGATGCCCAGGACGAAACCATCATTGGCCGGGCTTATCCCAAATGGACCATGAACATTTCCAATACATTAGTATACAAAGGGTTTGATTTCACCTTTGATATCCGCTTTGTATACGGAGTCAATATCGTCAATGCGACCAAGCACTCGGTAGAAGATCGTCAGGCTATTGCCAACAGCATGGCTACCGTGTTAAATGCCTGGACACCGGAAAACCAGAATACCCATATTGCTCAGATCAGGCACTACAATGCCGGCTATGATACCCATATGGATGATTGGTGGGCGGAAGATGGTTCGTTTATCCGCGGTCAGAATTTTATGCTGGGCTATTCATTTCCTCAATCTACGCTTGAGAAAATAGGGCTACAAAAAGTGCGGGTGTATGCCAGTGTGCAAAACCTGTTTGTGGCCAGTGATTATACCGGCTATGACCCCGAGGCTACAACCTTCGGTGGAAGTCTGACCCAGAATATTGAGTTTTTTCAGTATCCTAAGCCCCGCACATTTAATGTAGGAGTTAGTGTATCATTCTATAAAAACACACAACAATGAAAAAAGCAGCTAACTATAAAATAATTCTTCTGATCGCTTTACTAGGCATTTTCACGGCCTGTGAAGACTTTCTGGACGAAAACCCGACCGGTACGCTTACCACTGAATCTGATGTATCCAGTGCGGATGTGGCCCGGGCTTTTGCTAACGCCGCGTATGCCCGTATTACAGTATTGAATAACGGCGGCGGCGGCTGGGGCGGAAACAATGCTTCGCTCATGGAATTTATGACCGGAAAAGCCGATGGAAACTCCCAGACTGAGGCCTTCAAATTTAATGAGCTTACCTATGATGCACGGGCTTTTTACATTGATAACTGGTGGAGCGGTATGTATCAGGGAATTTCACGCTGTAATCTGGCGATTGTAAAACTCAACGAGATTTCATCCCTGACGGAAGAAGACCGGACGAATATGCTAGCCGAGGTATATACCATGCGGGCGTTTTACTACTTTTACCTGGTAAGAATGTTTGGTGATGTGCCCAAGATCACTGAGAACCCCGAAAGTCTGGATGAGATACAGACACCTCGTTCTCCGGCAAAAGAAATCTACGATGAACTCATTATTCCTGACCTGCTGGAAGCAGAAAAATCCTCCTTACCCTGGCGCGATACCGGCGGCAGAATTTCTATGGGAGCCATCAAGGCACTACTGGCTGATGTGTATCTAACGTACGCTGGCTTCCCGGTGCAGGGTGGCGACCAGTATTATGGCGAATCCGCTCAACGCTCTAAAGAAGTGATTGAGCAGGGCGGGTACACCTTGTTTCCGGAATATACCGATATGATGAACCCGGCCAACCGTAACCAAGGCGAGTTTATTCTGCAGGTGCAACACGCCAAGACCATTCGTGAAAATGGGTTAACGCCCGTCACTTTACCCGCTTTCCGGGGAATTGCCGCTTATACCGATGAGTACGGAGGATTGGTTCCTCGTAGTGAATTTGTAGAAAGCTATGAATCGGGTGATAAGCGCGTGCAGGAGAAACAATACTACTACACGTATTACAAGGGGCACCCCAATGACTATCCCGAAGGTGACCCTCGGCGCGATAGCCTGAACCTGGGCGGATATTACATTTACAAATACTTTGATAAACAAGCCATTGACAATGATTCTCGCTCGGAGCTTAACTTTACAGTTTACCGGCTGGCCGATGTAATGCTTATGTATGCCGAAGCCTCTAACCGGGACGAAGGCGGGCCTAATGCTCTGGCTATGGAAAGCCTGAATGCCATCCGCGAAAGAGCCGAACTCCCGCCCGTAACTACGACTGACCAGACTGAGTTTGAGCAGGCTGTATGGGCAGAACGTTATTTTGAGCTGGCCTTTGAGAACAAGATGTGGTTTGACATGGTGCGTACCCGTCAGGTTCGGAACGATATCACCCAGGAATGGGACGACTTCGTGGGTTATACGAATCTTTTTGGAAAAACATTTACCGCCAATCAGTTATTGTTTCCCATTCCTCAGCGGGAAATTGATAATAACCGAAACCTGACGCAGAACCCTGGATTTTAAACTCAACCCAGAGTATCTTATAAGCAATTCATTAAAAAACACTGGCCTATTCGGGTCAGTGTTTTTTGTTGCAATAGTGCTATAGCTTACGAATTTTTATACGAGTGAAGCCGAAATCATTCGCTCGTTGCCTCATCATCCACATCATTGACAAAAGTAACCAGTAGCCCGGCCAGAATCATGGCCACTCCCCCCAACATGATTACATAGATTGCCTGATTGCCGAAGAAGGTTCGAGAGATGAAGCCCAGCGTGCCCGAAGCAATGATCTGCGGAATTACGATAAAGAAGTTGAAGATTCCCATGTAGATACCCATTTTCGACGGTGGCAACGAACCCGCCAGAATAGCATACGGCATGGTCAGGATACTGGCCCAGGCAAAGCCAACGCCTAGCATAGACACCAACAGCAGATTAGGATTCTGAATAAAGTAAATAGAAATCAGGCTTAGGCCGCCGATGGTTAGCCCCAATGTATGTACTCGTTTCCGGCCCATCATTTTTGCCAACCTTGGCAACATAAACGCTAGCACAGCCGAGAACCCGTTATACACGGCAAAGCAAACTCCTACCCAGTTAGCTCCTTCGTTGTACAATGCCGACGTAGTATCGGTAGCGCCATATACATGATTAGTAACGGCAGAAGTGGTATACAACCACATACAAAATAAGGCAAACCAGGTAAAGAACTGTACTAATGCCAATTGTACCATTGTCTTGGGCATGTTGGCAAAATCCCGGAAGATCTGTCCAATTCCTTCATCTACCAAATCAGTACCTTCTTCTCCATTGTAGCGCCGAAACTCATCCGGCGGATACTCCCGGGTGCGCAGTACTGACCAGAGCACTGCCGTAAAAAAAGCAAAGCCCCCCAGGTAGAACGACCACTTCACCGAATCAGGAATCTGGCCGGCTGGCGCTGTGTTGGCAACCCCCAACCAGTTGGCCAGCATATAGGGCAATGCTGAGGCGATTACCGCTCCTATTCCGATGAAAAACGTCTGTACAGCAAAGCCCATTGTTCGCTGCATGGAAGGCAACATATCGGCTACTAACGCCCGAAACGGCTCCATAGAAATATTAATTGAAGCATCCATAATCCATAGAGTTCCGGCGGCTACCCACAGCACTGGCGAGTTGGGCATTACGATGAGCGCCAGACTGGCCAGAATGGCACCTATCAGAAAGAACGGACGCCGACGGCCCAGCTTCGGATGCCAGGTACGATCGCTAAAGTAACCGACAATAGGCTGCACCAGAAGCCCGGTAGTGGGTGCGGCAATCCATAGAATCGGGATATCGTCTACGCTAGCTCCGAGCGTTTCAAAGATGCGGCTGGTGTTGGCATTCTGTAGAGCGAAGCCAAATTGTATCCCCAGAAAACCGAAGTTCATGTTCCAGATTTGCCAGAAACTAAGTTTGGGTTTCTCAATGGTTGTAGTAGCACCCGGAGTCATAGATATTGAGGGTTAAATTTCATCACGCTTATCAGCAATGTATAAAGTAAGAAAAATGCTCATAGGATTGTTCACATCGCAATTAATAAAAATCGCTAGCCGAGATCATTTTTTTAGCGATAGTAAGCTAATAAATGCCAGTAAAAATCGAAAGCGCTTAATTGCCCCATTGATGAGCGTTGTCCCGATTATTATGGAAGCAGCTACTTTCTTTTGAAAGTCTTATCTGGTTGGGCGGAAAAGTGTTACCGGAGGCAACACGAGTGTACCTGCTTACTATCGTGTCTTTAAAAGAAAACCAGAATAGTGCCTGTTAACCTGATAACATTCTAAAAAGGAAAGGCTTGAATCAGCCGATCAGTTTATGATCTACTTCATCAAGCCTTTGGGTTGGATGGTATGTTTAGCAGGAAATTATTCTTCTACACTCAGCCACGATTTGGCCGGTACTAGGTCTACTGTTTCGCACTCAGTAGTATAATCTTTCTTCGGGTCTAGTCGCTGCTCCGACAGATGTATTTCAGCATCCATCTCACGATCACTTTCCCGGATGCCAGTGATTTTTATTTCCGTTCTCCGGTTCTGTTGGTGCTCTTCTTCCGAGCAGGGTGCATAGTCCACACAGTCGTTGGTCAGCATATATTCGCCGTACCCTTTGGCAGTGATGATGTCCGGGTCAATGCCCTCAGACACTATGTAATACCGTGAACTTTCGGCTCTTTTCAAGGACAGGGCTTCATTGTACATGTTCGTTCCTCGCGCATCAGTATGAGAACTAAGCTCTACTGAGATACCAGGATGTGATTTAATGAAGCTAGCAATTTTATCCAGTTCCAGGGCTGCATCTGGCCGAATGTTGAATGAGTCACGGTCAAAGAAGATCTGATCATAAATAAACTTCTGGGATACTTTCAGTCTTTCCAGCAGTAAAGGTTTTTCCGCCTGCAATCTTCCCTGGGCATCAGCCTTTACCTGTACTAGCATATGATCGGCCAGGTATTTTACCTGGGTGGCTTTTACTACGTAACGAGCATCAGGCTCTAGCAACGTGCAGATTCGCCCCTGCTGATCGGTTACAAACATGCCCTGTTTCCGGGAATTTCCGTGCATCATATACACAGTAGCATTTGCCATAGGCTGGCCCAAGTCTTTATCCCGTACCTCAAAGCAGACCTCCACTCGCTGACGTTGCTTTCGCTGAGCTACCAAACTTTTCTGTTCAGTGCCAGACACCGGTTCCTGTAATACTAACGCCACCTTCTGCGATGTATCCGACGGGCTTTTCTTTAAGTCCAGAATAACGCTATCCTGCACCAGACCATCCTTGGTTCCTACCAATGCATAGGTGGTTCCTAAAGGTAACTTTAACTCAAATGAACCATCCTGCCCTGACTTATATTGCCCTACTTCCAAACCACGTTGCACATCCGTTACGCGCACCTGAGCATTTGCTAAAGATGTTTTCTGATCAGCAAACGCACCGGCAGGCAAAACATACGCCCTACCATTCAATACTAATTGAGGCTTTTCTTTTATACGAACGGCGTAGATATCATCCAGTCCAGCCCCACCCGGTCGGTTGGAAGTGAAGTACCCCTGGTTTCCTTTTTCGTCCAGGACCATTCCGAAGTCGTCCAGATTGGTATTCAGCGGATAACCCATGTTACGTACCTGGTAGGTTTGCTGGTGCAGGGTAGCTTCGTAAATATCCAACCCTCCCAGGCCATCTCTTCCGTCGGAAGCGAAGAAGATTCTTCCATCTGGGTGCAGAAAAGGAGTGCGTTCATTGCCTTCGGTATTAATGGCACTTCCCAGGTTTTCGGGCTTCGACCAACTACCGTTTTTATACATACTTCGGTACAGGTCGGTTCCACCCATACCACCCGGCATATCCGACACAAAAATAATCGTACGAAAATCTTCGCTCATAGCCGGCTCGCCTACTGAATAATCATCACTGTTATGACTAAACTCCTCGACATCGGTCCAGGGGAATAGGTCAGTGCTTTTAGTGTCATTATCCAGGCGAGCAAAATAGATTTTTAACTTGGTAACTCCCTCCTCAGATTTCCCTTTCTTGTGGTGGAAATAGTTATTCCGGGTAAAGGCGATACGAGTATAATCTTTACTAAAGCTCATGGCTCCTTCGTGCATTCGGGAGTTGATCTGGGTGTTGAAAGGAATGGGCAAATTGAAGCGACCTCGCCGGAAGGTTTGGGCATAGAAGATATCCAGAAAGTAACTGTTATCCCACTGCGACTTTCGGTTCATCGTGGCGGGATGCGAGCGAGAAGACACGAAGGTAATACCTTTATGGAAAAAAGCCGGGGCAAAATCATAGGACTCACTATTGATAGTCAGGTGCTGGATATCGTACAGAGCAGAATCCTGGTAATATGATCGGAGACGCTCAATAGCTTGAATCTTCAATACCGTTCGGGAATCTTCCGGATGCATCGTCTGGTATTTTTCGTACCATCCTAAGGCTTTCTTGTAATCACCTACACTTTCCAGAGCATCCGCAAACAGTAGCAGATCATCCTGGGCAAACTGCTCGGTATTCCGCACTTTATTGTACCATGCTACTACCTTTTTAGGCTGATTTAGCTTATCGTAGCTGCGCGCAATTTTTAAGCTGATGCTATCCGCCGGTGCCTTCTTATAAATTTTTTCATAAGCCTGAATAGCATCGGCATATGCGAATTTGTTATACAGCGCATTGGCCATTTTATAGCTCCGGTGGCTTTGGGCCGATACGTCCCATACATTTATTACTATGAGAAAGAGTACGATCAGTGCTTGTCTCATAGGCTAGAAGAATCGGGGGGTTAAGACACGGGTAGAGGAAAAGTTGAGGCGATAATTAAGCACAACTTCATGCGATCCCTGATGGTAGGTATTCAGATCTGAGATACCATAATCATATGCGTAGCCTATATAAATTTGCTTACTGGCTTGCAGCCCTAACAGCAGATCAACTGAGTCGCCCTGCCGCCAGTTAAGCCCGGTCCACACCATATCTCGGATAATCAGATTACCCGTTACATCTACTCCCATAGGCGAAGCCGGAGCATATTTTAGCATCACGGACGGTTTGAATTTCAGTTCGGAAGAAAGATCAAACACATAGCCAGATGTAAGAAAGGCATGCTGTTCCTGGGTGTAGAGAACAGTGCCATCGTGCTGTGCCCGGTGGTTCATCAGTTGAGGCACTGATAGTCCGGCATAAAATTTATTAGTAAAGAAATACGCTCCCGTGCCTACATTCAGATTAACGCTACTAACGGGGTTACTGATAAAATTCACATCGTTGGCATTCTTCGGATTGAGATTACTCAGGCCGGTTTGCAAATGCACCATACCAATTTGAAGTCCCAGTTGAAGTCGCTTGTCACCGCCCAGCATAATCCGGTAACTATAGATGCCAAACATACGGAACTGCTCGTGGACGCCAATATTATCACTCAGCACCGATAGCCCCAACCCTACTTTGCCATCCTGCAAACCAGTAGGCGCATGAGCATTTAGTGAAAAGGTCTTAGGGGATCCCGGCATACCCGACCACTGGTTACGATACAGCCCCGTAATATTCCCCACCTGATCGCTACCCGCATAGGCCGGATTGATGCTGATTTCGTTATGCATGTATTGGGTGAACATCACCTCCTGCTGCGCCCACGCTGGTAAGCCGCAGAAGAATAACAGCCCAATACCTATACTTATATAGAAGACTATTTTTTTCATCAGTGAATTATCTTTGTCGGCTAATGACCACATACCCTTGTTCCTTTTTCAGATCATCGGCTTCAATCGTGTAGAAGTAAGTACCATCCGGCAAATCCTGCCCTATCTTTAAGCCGGTATTTGAACTACCGGCCCAGCGCACGTCCTGATTATTATAATTAGTAGCCTGCCACACGACATTGCCCCATCGGTTAAAAATAGCAACCCGGTTGTTCACGTAATTAGCAATGTTGTCAATCTCCCAGGCATCATTCACGCCATCGCCGTCGGGTGAGAAGGCATCGTAGGTAATAATGCCAGCCCCTTCAACCTGAATGATTACCACCGCTTCGGAGCAGTCTCCATCCACATCGCACAAACGATAGGTAAAACGATCTTCTCCCCACAAATCATCAAAAGGAATGTAGATAAATGAACCATCTTCCTGTAAAGTAAGGGTACCTCGGATAACATTCTCTTGTAGAAAAACCTGGTTTGGGTCATTAAAACTTAATGTGTCTATTCCATCATCAGTCAGTACGTTACCTTCCAGCATTACTTCCATCGGAATGTTAAATGTATCATTAATAGCCACAGGCATACCATGAATTTCTTCTACGTACTCGGCCGCTTCACCACCTACTATAAAGGTGTAGGGATCTCTTTCTACATCATCGGTGGGAATGAAGATCGTAGCTGAATAATTACCGGCACTATCAGGAAAAAATGTTACGGTAAAACTCACACTGTCTCCCGGAGCCAGTTTAGTGATTGCCGGTTGCGTTACAGCAAAGGCTGAATCACTGCTAACGAGCGGACCAGTGATGTAAAGACTATCTTCTCCAGTACTGATAATCCAGAAAGTGCGAGTCTGGGTTTTAGGGCCGATATCGGTAAAGATAGGTTCAAAGTCAGTATGGTTAGCAGAGGTAGCCAGCGTATCACCACTGGCAATGATCTGCTCGTTTCCCTTAACAGTTGCCTCAATAAACTCGGTGCCTGTTCCTAATAACGTAAAAGCGTAAGGGTTCTCATCTTCATCATTATTAGGGATCGTGATGATAGCCGTTGTATCGCCCAGTGCAGTAGGATCAAAGGTAACTGTAAAGCTGACACTATCCTGAGCGGGCACCGTCATAACGGAAGGCAGTTCAATAGTAAATACTTCATTAGTAATACTAATGTCATCGGTGAGCACCAGATCCATCGTACCTAAATTGCAAATCCAGAAGGTATGACTGACACTGCCCTGGCTCGCGTTTACTCGCCCAAAATCTGTATTATCACTTTCAGCAGGAGTGGCATCACCATTCTCTATCGGTTGCCGGTTGCCTTTCACCACAATCCAGGGGTTATCCTTGCCCACGCCCTGTACTGCAAAAAAGTAAGGAGATTTATTATCTTCATTATCATCAAATGAGTTATTGGGTATGGTGATAATAGCCATTGATGTTCCCGCCGAATCAGGATCAAACGTAACGCTGAAGCTAACACTATCGCCTTTAGGTACTGTCGATAGCAACGGTTGTGTTATGGTAAAAAACGGGTTATCACTATTGATAGTACCCAGGGTAAGATCAACGTTTCCTTCATTGACAATCCAATAAGTTTTCGTTGCCGTTTCGTTGTTTACATCGACTGAGTCTTCATAGATAGTACTGTCTTTCAGCGACGGAATGAAGTCCATATTCTGAATGGTAGAATCATTTCCAGTAACGCTCAGGTCAACCACTCCCGTAATTTTAGCCGATACGGCAAAGAGAAAGAACCCATCAATATCCAGGTTGTTGGGAATGGTAATATAAGCAACGGTGGAACTATCGGGAGTCAGTTTTACCTGAGCCGCCGGATTCAAGGTAACTTCAAAAGCAACACTATCCCCGGGAGAAATAACCCGGCTGGTGGGTTGTTTGGTGATTACAAATAAATCTTGATCACTTTGAATATCTCCATTAATGATAAGCTTTTTTGAGGGGTCAAAATTATTAGAATATTTCAGGTAAAATATTTTGGTTACCAGCGTGTCTTCAACATCATGCACACCATAATAAGTACCGTCTTTATCCTCAGGTTTTATATCACCATTGGATATGGTTTTGTTACCCTTACCAATTACCGTTACTTCTTCCAGTGAGTCGGCCAAGGCTACATAACTACTCACCGAGGTATTACAATACTCCGTTGGTACTGCGCCATTTTCCGTAGCAAAGACACAGTTCGTCATTGACACTATGCCATGGCATAAAACATTTATTATAAGAACAAAGAAAAATCGTCGGGCCAATATCATATCAACAAAACGGCTTCAGTTTGGCATTTTGGCGTTTTACACTAAGGCAGCAATAGGAATAAACGCAATATGACCGATTATTTCATAAGTATTTTTGTGAATGTTAGGCAGTTAGCACGAATGGGTAATGGTGGCAAAAACTTTAGAACAATGAAAAATTTCTTTTCTCACTCTTAAATTCTTACACCTTGATTAGCAACCGGAACGGCAAAAAATTCTAGTAAGCTTCAGTTTTCAATTCAGGAAGAACAGCTCCTACTAGTAGTACCCAATGATGAAGTACAATTTACAACATCAAAAAAATGTTTTATTGGCTTTTATTACTTGTGTGCGAAGAATGAAGTTATAAACTCAGAAGAAGATAAATATTACACTGCGCTAATTTACTCACGCTTACTCTTTAATATCACAAACTATAATATAGCTTACAGTAAGCATTTTTGCATAGTTGATGGTTCTATGTCACTCAGAGCCTTTAGCGTAATTTCAACACTTTGTTTGTAGAGAGATAACCAGATTTATAAGAATGATCGTTAAAAAACCAATAAAATAAATCATTTTTAACTATTCAAGTTAAAAATTTCGTAATTAATTACTCCTTTTAAAAATATTTCATCAAAAAAACATGGATTATATCTCTTTTCTCTTTGCTAAAACAGCGAGACTTGTTTGTTATTCCATAAGAGACTAAAAATGAAATAAAGAGTCGTTGCTCAAGCATCCTTCAAATTATCAGTATATAATCGTTAAAAAGTCATATCGTTTCTTACTGATTTTGAGATTTTTACAAAGAAATTACCCTTTTATAAAAATACTGTATAATTTACACAAAATGCTTGCTCTTACCCAAAATCCTTCCTTACCTTTGGCATGAAAATTCTATTCCACTGCTTTCCAAACAATTCGCCTGAATTTCAATTAGATATAACAAAAGGATCGCAGTTATTTCCACGTATTCCTTTTTACTTTTTATAAACCACAATTTCTATTTCTGTAACTAAACCCATTTTAAGTTATGGCTAAATCAACAAAAACCACTAAAGCAACGGCTGAGAAAACTACTAAGCCCGCTGCTGCTAAACCTGCCGCACCAAAAGCAAAGGCAGAAGCGAAAGCAACTCCGAAAGCAAAAGCAGAACCAAAGGCCAAAGCCGCTCCGAAAGCAGCAGCTGCTAAAACCAATGGTAAAGCAACCAGCAAAGCAGCTGCCGGAGATCCTGCAGAAAAGCTAGCGCAAACCTGCCAGGAAGCGGCCGCTAAATTTGAAAAAATGAGCGATGAAAAATACACCGAAATCAAGGAAAAACTTGAGTGGTGTGTAGGTAGCTACAGCTACGACAAGAACCCAGCTGGCTTGAAAGAGTATGGCGGAAAAGCGATAGACCTACTAAAAGAGGCAAAGAAAGAAAAGCCTCGTTTGGTTTCGCAAAAGCTAATCACTGACTTAGAGAAGTCACTGGCCAGCGTATAAAACAAGACCTGCTCATACCCATCTTCTTCCTACCTTCTTACAGAAGATGTGACCAGACCTAAAAGAGTTGTTCCGGCTTAACAAGATCTAACAGCCTCAATTCTAAACGTAACCGATGGGTTTTGAACAACGTTAATGAAGGAGCTACTTCGATAGAGGTAGCTCCTTTCTTTTGAAGTCACTTGCGAAATCCACCGCTTTGCTGTATCATCGTTTTTTGGCCGTAATTGTCTTAAATCATGATGCGCTTTTCTACCATCCTACTCCTACTTTTCCTGATTTCGCGTTGTTCGGTACTACCTCTTTTTGCTCAGGAAGAACCCATTCCGCGCGCTCCCGAACGAAGCGAAGGTGAAGGGCCTTTCCCGCAGCTCATTATCCGCGGTGTTACTCTCATCAATGGTGCCGGTTCCCCGCCCGTGGGTCCGGTCGATGTAATAGTTGAAAATAACCGGATTGTTTCTATCAAAAATGTAGGGTACCCGGGTGTGCCAATTAAGGAAGAAAGCCGTCCGGTGCTGGAGGAAGGGGGCAAGGAGATTGATGCCACTGGCATGTACCTGCTGCCTGGTCTCATTGACATGCACGGCCACATTGGTGGGAAAGGACAAGGCACCCCAGCCGAATACGTATTCAAACTCTGGATGGCCCATGGGATAACCACCGTGCGTGATCCCGGAAGCGGAAATGGTCTGGACTGGACTTTAGATCAGAAAGAGAAGAGCGCAAATAATACCATCACTGCTCCTCGCATTCAAGCCTATTCATTCTTCGGGCAGGGGCTTGAAGATGGAGTGAACACACCTGAAGAAGCCCGTACCTGGGTGCAGGATATTGCCGACCGAGGCGCCGATGGCATCAAGTTTTTTGGTGCCCGACCCGATATTATGGAAGCCGCACTGGACGAAGCAAAGAAGCAAAATCTACGTTCGGCCTGTCATCATGCCCAACTCAATGTAGCCTGGCTTAACGTGTTAAACACCGCTCGCATGGGGCTTACCAGCATGGAACATTGGTATGGTTTGCCCGAAGCACTATTCACCGAACGCACCATTCAGAATTACCCACTAGACTATAACTACCAGAACGAACAACACCGCTTCGGGGAAGCCGGAAAGCTGTGGTTACAGGCAGCCGAGCCTGGCTCAGACCGGTGGAATGAAGTAATGGACGAGCTGATCGCTCTAGACTTTACCATCGATCCAACATTCAATATTTACGAAGCGAACCGCGACCTGATGCGAGCCCGCCGGGCTGAATGGCACGATGATTACACCCTTCCCTCTCTATGGAAATTTTACGAACCCAGCCGTGTATCGCACGGTTCACACTGGCATAGCTGGGGCACCGAAGAAGAAGTAAACTGGAAGCAAAACTACCTTCGCTGGATGCAGTTTGTAAACGAATATAAAAATCGGGGCGGGCGCGTCACCACGGGTTCAGACTCCGGATTTATTTATCAACTCTATGGCTTTGCCTACATCCGCGAACTGGAGTTGCTGCGCGAAGCGGGCTTTCATCCTCTGGAAGTGATCCGAGCGGCAACGCTGAAAGGCGCAGAGGCATTGGGTATGGAACAGGAGATTGGCTCTATTGAGGTAGGCAAACTGGCCGATATGATTTTAGTAGAGGCGAACCCGTTGGCCAACCTGAAAGTACTCTACGGCACTGGAGCCATTAACTTGGATGAGAACAACGAAGTGCAACGTGTTGGTGGAGTAAAATATACCATCAAAGACGGTATTATCTACGATGCCAAACAACTTCTGGCCGATGTAAAAGCGATTGTTGATGAAGCAAAACAGAAAGCCGGTATTGAAGAGCTATCTCAACCTGGAACCGAAGATTAATTGAATTGATAGAGCGTCATAAAAAAAGGAGCTCACTTTACTCAGTGAGCTCCTTTTTATAGTCTATCCGAGAAGATTATGGTTGAAGAACCACCTTCACGCAGTTGTCTTTCTTCTCATTAAAAATCTCATAACCGTGCACGGCTTCGGCCAGCGGCAGGCGGTGAGTAATGATATCATCCAGTATTACATCACCTTGCTGCACGTGTTCAATCAGCCGGTCAATGTACCGTTGTACGGGGGCCTGTCCGGCTTTAAGCGTAATAGCTTTATCAAAGATTTTACCGAAAGGAAACTGATTGTAGTTCGTGGCATACACCCCTACCACGGTAACCGTTCCACCACGCCGAACCGCATTCAGTGCATTTTCAATCACTTCGGCAGTGCCTGCTTGTCCGCCCAGCGTGCCTAGTGCTTTATCGACAATACTGCGGTCAGCTTCCATCCCTACTGCATCCACGCACACATCGGCTCCACGCCCTTCGGTCATGCTGCGTACTACTTCGGCCACGTCTTCTTCCGCAGCGTTGATGGTTTCTACCTTGGCTGTTTGTCGGGCTTTCTCCAGACGATACGGCTGAATGTCTACCCCAATAACACGCTTTGCACCGCGCAACCAGGCAGCCTTTTGCGCCATAATACCCACCGGGCCACAGCCGAATACTACTACGGTTTCTCCGCCTTGTAAATTAGCCCAATCGATACCAGCATAGCCGGTCGGAAAGATATCTGTCAGGAAAAGAGCCTGTTCGTCAGTAAGGGTATCAGGTACTTTTCGGGGACCGAAATCTGCATAGGGTACGCGTACGTATTCTGCTTGCCCGCCGTCATAGCCACCGTACAGACTGGTATAACCAAATAAGGCTCCACCTTTGCCTTTAGTAACGTCACCTTCTGGCCCATAAAATTCCGGATTAGAATTTTCACACTGAGTATGCAGTTGCTGCTGCTGGCAAAAGTAGCATTGACCACAGCCAATGGGAAAAGGAACCACCACCCGGTCGCCCCGCTTCAGGTTAGAGACATCGGTACCGGTTTCTTCTACAATACCCATAAACTCATGGCCGACTACAAACTTCTGCTTGTCAGGAATGAGTCCGTTATAGATATGCAGGTCCGAGCCACAAATGGCGGTAGAGGTAACCCGAATAATAGCATCGCGACTGTCTTTAATAATGGGATCAGGCACCGTATCGACGCTTACATGTTTGGGTTTGTGATAAACAAGAGCTTTCATAGGTTAAAAATTGATAGTTAAAAAAACAAAAAGTACCAAGCTAACCGGTCTGGCGGTAGAATGTTGACCCAGAAACCTTTCGCTTTAAAAATCATGTCGGATTGAGATAGGGAACGTTCCGTCTATATCGATGATGTGTTACCGGAGGCGGTCAGAGGAGGCCGTACGGGGTACTTGCCTTCTGACCCCGCTTCCTATTGCGTCTTTAATAGAAAATCAGAGTAGCGTCTACTGTTGATCTAAACCAGTAATCTTTTATCTTATAAGTTCGTTTGTTTCTTTTTCTGCATCCTATGCTAGAAAGAAGCAAGTCAATTACTCATTCTATCACCTTATACACCGCATTAATTATTTTTTATTCACTCATTCACCATCTATCCTATGTTTAAAATTTTCAGTTTGATTTTTTGTGTATACCTGCTGGTAGAATTTTCTGCATATGCGCAGGAAGATGTCATTACGATGGATAACGAAGCCAATGGTCTTAATAACCAGGGATACGAAGCTTTGGAACAAGGTAACTACGAGCAGGCGAAAGACCTCTTGTGGCAGGCCATTGCCAGAGATTCATCAGTGGCGGCTTATTACGAAAACCTCGCCCTGGCCTGTCAGCGCTCTAATGATCAGGCAGGGCTGCTCAAGTGCTATGCCACTGCCAAGAAGAACATTCCCGACAATCCGCAGATATTTTATTATAGTGGCGATGCGCTGCAAAACGCTAGCCGCTACAAAGAAGCTATTCAAGATTATGACCGCGCCATTGCCTTAAGTCAAAATGACGAGCCACCACTGCTTCATCTGTATTACTTTAACCGTGGCAACTCTTACCTTAAGCTAAAGCAGTTTCAAAAAGCAGTAGAGAACTACAATCAGTCGTTGAAGATTCTTCCCCAGCATGCCCCCTCGTATGCCAACCGGGGCATGGCCCGCTACAACCTGAAGAACCGGGATGGTGCCTGCTCCGACTGGCAGAGTGCCTACGATAATGGTTACGAACCGGCATCTACTTACCAGAAAAAATTCTGTCAGTAAGCCACCACTAAGGTATTGGGGCTTGGCTGGGGGGGGCAGGTGAACGTCATAGATCGATGTTCATTAATGGACAATCTCGTTCCATTTGCGAACAGCGCATATACCTCTCAAGCCTTAAATTCCGTCAATTTGAGGCTTGTTTCAATTGGCATTTCCCTTGTTTCGCAGGGTTTATCAGTTAACCCAATTAATGACGAAACAATGAAACCCAAAATTAATGTAGTATGGATTATCTTGCTAGGGGTAATTCTCTGGCAGTGTACCGAAGATGAAGAAGCCCCCCTTCCTTCTCCTCCAGCAACCGTAGTCGATTTTGCCCTGGATCACCAGACGCTACCCAAACAGGGAAGCCCGCTCTCCGTTAACCTCACCTTTAACCGGGCCGCAGCCACCACCGGCCTGGTAGTAGTGCGGATCGATGGTGACGCAGTGTATTCTCAGCACTTTACTACCTCTCCGGAAGCCGAAGAAGGAGTTGTGATTCTGCCCATTGAAAAAGGACAATCTTCTACGCACTTTACCGTAAGCACCGTAAATGACCAGGAGTGGACAGATGATAAACATCTCTCCTTTTTTCTGGATAGCCCCTCGTCCGGGTTTGCCCTGGGAAACAAGGTAAATGCTTCATTAACTTTAGTTGATGATGAAGATACCAACCCCGCAGAACTGGTAGCCACCATTGAGTTTGCCGAAGACTCAGCCCAGGTTCTGGAAAGCGATACTGAAGTTCCAACGGCAGCTCCGGAGGGGTAGTCGTTACTTTGGCACCTGCCGAGTTTCATCAGCAAATACTACCCAGCGGCAAAGTAACCCTCACCGGTATTGTCGGTGACTGGGGCCGGTTGCAACCTCAACGGTATACGCAGGATATTACCACAGCTTTATAATTGTTAGGTTTGATACGATAGCTGCATAGGAATACTTGTGCAGCTATTTTTTAACTGCTATTTTCTTTTGCCATTATGTTACCAGAACTACTCTATTTTTCCCCGTATCAAAGTTATGCAGCTTCATAATGCCCCTTTATCTCCTTCTCAGCGGTAAATAGCTGTTAAATTTTGTGAATTTTTCTTAACCCGTGATCGTTTTTTCTCGAACTGACTGTTTGAATATAACATTAAGATCTTTTGTAACTTTTTTTTATGAGACACTATTTCAACACTTTCCTCTTTATAAGTGGCTTGGCTGGCGCAATCGGTTGCCAGTCGAGCGAAGAAGCGGCAGAGGCACCGGCAACTCCGGGCATTAACATTGCCTACATGGATACTACCGTGTCGCCCAACCAGGATTTTTACCGCTTTGTGAACGGCCTCTGGTTAGACTCTACCGAGATTCCGGCCGACCGGGGCCGCTGGGGTGGCTTTGATGAGTTATCCAGAAACACCAGCCAGCAAACGCTGGACGTACTGGAAGCCGCCATACAGAGCGAGGCATACGCCGAAGATACCGATCAGGGCAAGGCAGCCACCTTTTACCAGGTAGCCATGGATACCGTCTATCTGGATGATCTGGGAACCGAGCCTCTACAGCCCGAACTGGCTACGATTGAAGCCATCGACAGCAAAAGCGCCCTACAGGATTATCTGGCACAATCGGCCCCGCTGCAAAACAGCTACTTCTTCGGCTTTGGCATCAGCGCTGATTTGAACAACAGCGACATGAACGCCTCCTATCTTAGCCCCGGCTCTCTGGGATTACCCGAGCGGGAGTATTACCTGAAAGATGATGAAGAATCGCAGCGCATTCAGGAAGAGTACCGAAAGCACCTGAGCCGCATGCTTCAGTTTTTTGACATGGACGAAGCTCAGGCTACCGATATGGCTGAGCGAATTTACGAGGTAGAAAGACGCATGGCCCAGGCCCAGATGACCAAAGAAGACCGGCGTAACCCTTTACTGCGCAATAACCCTACTGCCGTAGCGAACCTTAACCAGATGGCCCCCGCCCTAGACTGGCCTAAGTTTCTGGATGATATTGGCGCAGGTGCCGTAGACACAGTTATTGTAACGGATGTAGAGTACTTCAAACAGCTCTCCGACCTTATGAGCCAGACCGATGTTCAAACCCTGAAAGATTACCTGACCTGGACGCTGATCAACGAATCAGCCTCTTTCCTGACCACTGAGATGGATCAGGCCAACTTTGATTTTTACGGTAAAGTATTGCGCGGGGTAGAAACCCAGCGGCCTCGTAAAGAACGGGTTATCAGCATGGCAAACCGCACCCTGGGCGAAGCCCTGGGAAAACTATATGTGGATAGCTACTTCCCGCCTGAAGCTAAAGCTACCGCTCTGGAAATGGTAGAGAACATTAGAGAAGCCTTCGGCGAACGCATAAAGCAACTGGAATGGATGTCGGACTCTACCAAAGAAAAAGCCCTGCACAAACTCAGCACTTTTAATGTAAAGATTGGCTACCCGGATGAATGGAAAGATTACTCTGACCTGGAGATTGCAGGAAAAAGCGATAGCGGCTCGTACATAGGCAATATGATCAACGCCAGTGCCTGGAACTGGGAGCGCGATCTGGCCAAAATTGGTGAGCCGGTGGACAAAAGTGAGTGGTTTATGTCTCCGCAAACCGTAAACGCCTATTACAACCCGCGTTACAACGAGATTGTGTTTCCGGCAGCCATTCTGCAACCCCCATTCTACAACTACCAGGCTGACCCGGCAGTTAATTACGGGGGTATTGGCGCGGTTATCGGCCACGAAATCTCTCATGGCTTCGACGATGGCGGCAGCCGCTACGATGCCGACGGCAACCTGGTTAACTGGTGGACCCAGGAAGACCGGACCCGCTTTGAAGAGCGCACTCAGAAGCTCATTAACCAGTATAATGCCTATGAACCCCTGGAAGGTGTTAATGTAAATGGACAATACACCCTGGGCGAGAACATCGGTGACCTGGGCGGCATCAATGTAGCCTACGACGGACTACAGAAGCACCTGGAAGAACACGGTGACCCCGGCCTGATCGATGGATATACCCAGGAACAACGATTCTTCATCTCCTGGGCCACCATTTGGCGCACCAAGTACCGTGATGAAACCCTGAAGAACCAGATCAACACCGATCCGCACTCTCCCGGCATGATGCGCGCCATTGGACCGATCTCTAATATGACCGCCTTTTATGATGCTTTTGGTATTAGCGAAAGCGATCCTTTGTACCGACCCGACAGCACGCGGGTATATATCTGGTAGTTTTGTTGTACCACTTCTATACTTATCAGGCGATCCTCAACGGATCGCCTTTTTTTATGTCTGTGTTCATAAACGTACACCCGCTGTCCAGTGCTGAACAGTGTTCATCACCCCGATAGCGGTCTATTCTCTTTTATTCCCCTTTTTGAAAACTGGTATCGTTCTTGACTAGTGGGCAATGCATAGTACT
The DNA here is from genome assembly GCF_022458895.1 of Roseihalotalea indica. The sequence continues at coordinate 121,446 of NZ_JAINFL010000008.1, forward strand.
TGATTAAATTTAGATTGTAATAAACCGCATTAACCCAATTTCAATGAACTATTTTTTCCGCCTACGCTTCCTTTTTTTCTCGTTGCTGCTCTCGGCCTTGGCTCTATCGGCCCAGGCCCAGTCAGAGATTAGCGGGCATGTGTACGACGAATCGGGAGAGCCTCTTCCTTACGTTAACGTCCTGCTCCTGACTGCCGCTGACTCGTCGCTGGTAAAAGGCAGCGTTACTGATACCACCGGGGTCTATCAATTAAACAACATTGCTGATGGCCGCTACCGGTTGTCCGCCCAGATGGTAGGCTTCCGAAGTTATTTCTCCGAGCCATTTACCCCGGCCAACCTTCCGGCTGACTTTTCCGCGATTCGCCTTTCCGAGGCTACTACCGAATTAGGAGAGGTGGTAGTATCTTCTACCAAACCTATGATTGAAGTTACTTCCAACGCTATTGTGCTGAATGTGGCTTCCAGTCCTATTCTGAAAAACGGCACCGCTCAGGAGGTACTGGAGAAATCGCCGGGCGTAGTAGTAGACCAGAACGGCAACATCAGCGTGAAAGGCAAAACCAATGTACTGATCTACCTGGATGGCAAACCCACTTACCTCTCCAATACCGAACTAATCCGCCTGCTGGAAAGCACCCCGGCGGAGAATATTGAAAAGCTGGAGATCATGGATAATCCTCCTGCCAAATACGACGCCGAAGGCAACGCCGGTATCATCAACATTGTTCGTAAAGAACAGGCCGCTCAGGGACTAAACGGTAACATTGGACTGACCTTAGGCTACGGTCGTTACCCAAAAGCTTCGCCTAGTCTGAACCTGAATTACCGACAAGGCAAGATCAACCTGTTTGGTAACTACAGCTATTATTACAGCCAACGCTACCAGAATACCAACCTTTACCGCCGTATTCCATCTGCGGAGGGAATCACCACTTTCGATCAGTTTTCTGACCGCCTTAACTGGGTACGCAATAATAATTTCCGGGCTGGCGCTGATTGGTTTCTCACCGAGCGAAGTACGCTGGGAGTGTTAGTTAATGGTAACCGGGGTAACTGGAATAGCACCGGAGAAAACCTGACCCAGCTGGGCGGAGTATATGATAACCCCTACGACGGCCTCACTGCCAACAACCGCAATAGCAATGACTGGAACAACCTAACCTATAACCTGAACTTCAAGCATCAGTGGGAGAATGAAAGTGAGCTTACCCTGGATGCGGATTATTCTCAGTGGAAGGGCGATAGTTACCAGCACAATAATAACTTCTACTTCAGCAACGAAGGCACCACCAACGAACCGCCTCTACTGGTGCACACCTTCACCGATTCGGATATTGATATTCTTGCTCTGCAGGCCGACTACAGCCGCAAAATTTTCGGTGACTGGGGCCTGGAGGCCGGGGTAAAATCCAGCTCGGTAACAACCGATAATGTGCTGGATTTTCAGACGCAAGTGGAAGGTGAATTTGTGTCGGACCCACAACGCAGCAACCAGTTTCAGTATGAAGAAGATATTAAAGCCATCTATGCTAATCTGAGTAAAAAATGGGGCGACCGCTGGCAGCTACAAGCAGGCTTGCGCGGCGAGCACACCTACTCACAAGGCCACTCGGTTACTATTGACAGTCTGGTAGAGCGCGACTACTTCAACCTGTTCCCCAGTGCCAGTGTATCGTATGCTTACAACGACCAGCACCAGTTCTCAGCCTCGTACAGCCGTCGCATTGACCGCCCTAACTACAGCAACCTCAACCCGTTTGAGTTCTTCCTGGACCGTTTCACCTTCGAGCGCGGAAATCCATTCCTGAATCCGCAGTACACCAATTCTTATGGGCTGACGTACGGTTACCAGAAAAGTGTTTTCCTAACGCTTAACTATACCCACACTACCGATGCCATCTCGCAGGTGCTGGAGCAGGACGAAGCCAACCAGACCACGTATCAGACCACGGTAAACCTGAACCAGATCAAAAACTACAGTGCCAACCTGGCTGCCCCCCTACCCGTGGCTGACTGGTGGATGCTCAACCTGAACCTTACCGGCTTTTACAACGATGTGCAATCTCCTTTCTCCGAAGGTGGAGAAATTGACAAGAGCCGCTTCAGTTATAATGCCCGGGCTCAAAACACCTTTTCTCTGCCTGGGGATGTTAAGTTTGAACTATCCGGTTTCTATTCATCACCCACCATCTGGGGACTGTTTGAGATCGGTGAGCAATATCAGGTAGATGCCGGAGTATCTAAGTCGCTGGGCAAATTTAGCATCCAGGCCAGCTGTGACGATATATTCAATATTCGTAAGAACAATGTTATTATTCAACAGGGCGATATTGATACCATTGTGCGTAACAAATGGGAATCGCGCGTCTTTCGCCTGAACCTGTCGTACCGCTTCGGTAACGAGAAGATCAAACAAGCCCGTCGCAGAGGCACCGCTTCAGATGAGTTGCGGGAACGTACTGGGGGAAGTAATTAGCAGTGAGCAGTGAGCAGTGAGCAGTGAGCAGTGAGCAGTGAGCAAATTTAAAATTTAATCAACTCACTCCCCATTAATCATCACTTATTAATCATTTCATTGCTCACTGCACCTTGCTCATTGTTCATTTATTTTTATAAATCTTACCTTCTTTCATTACAAACACCACGTTTTCCATGGTGCTGATGTTTTCCAGAGGATTGTCTTCTACCGCAATAATATCTGCCAGTTTGTCGGCTTCAATCGAGCCTAGCTGGTCGTCGATTTTTAGAATTGTTGCCGGAACCATGGTGGCTGACTGTAGCGCTTCCATCGGGGGCATACCGGCTTCCACCATGTAACCAAATTCCTTGGCATTTTTCCCGTGAGCATATACGGCAGCATCGGTACCAAAAGCAATTTTCACGCCCCGGGCATAGGCTTTGGCAAAGGTATCCTGAATTTTAGGGCCAATCTCTAGTGCTTTGGGAACAATAATGGCCGGGAAATATCCTCGGATCTTCGCAGAGTCAGCAGCGGATCTTCCGGCAATAATGGTGGGTACATAATAGGTACCTTTCTCAATCATCAGGTCCATCACTTCTTCGGTCATCAGGGTGCCGTGCTCAATGGTGGTGATTCCGGCCATTACCGCCCGTTTCATCCCTTCGGCTCCGTGGGCATGGGCAGCGGTGTGCATACCGTAATCTTTCGCCGTCTCTACTACGGCTTCCAGTTCTTCCATCGTAAACTGTGGTCCCGAGCCATCTTTGGCGTAGCTAAGTACTCCTCCCGTAGCAGTAAGTTTAATCATATCCGCCCCTTCCTTGTAGCGCTGGCGCACTGCTTTCCGGGCATCATCTGCCCCGTTAATGACTCCCTCAGCCGGGCCAGGGTCACCCATCAGTTCTTTGTTTAAGCCATTGGTCGGGTCAGCATGGCCGCCGGTGGTTCCTAATGTTTTGCCGGAGGTGAAAATACGCGGCCCATCGATATAACCGGCATTAACAGCTCTTTTCATCGAGATATTTACTCCGTCGCCGCCTACATCGCGCACGGTAGTAAAGCCGGCCATCAGGGTGGCCTTAGCGTACTGTACTGCTTCCAAGGCTATATCGGCATCATTCAACCGGAACCCCTTAGAATATCGGTCGCGGCTGCTCTGACTCTGAATGTGTACGTGCATATCCATAAGGCCTGGAAGCACGGTCTGGTTACGGAGGTCAATTACCTCAGTCTCGCCCGAAGGCTCCTGGAAACCAGCTTCTACTGCCACAATACGGTTTCCCTCAACTATAATGGTAACTTCTTCCCGAATTTCGTCGCTCTTTCCGTCGATCAATCGGCCGCAATGCAGATAGGTTTGCTGGGCTTGTATACTTCCCCAGAAACTCAGTAAAAAAAGTGATAAAAGATATTTCATAAGTACATAGGTAGTTAGTGTATCCAAAAGCTTTCAAGATACGATAACGCGCTTATAGTATGCAAACTAAGATCACTACAGCATATATAAAATCAGATTGGCTCAAAATAAATTATATTTAAAATTATTTTATTTATATATTTGAGTTCATACTAACTATAGGTGATAATGCTTAAAAATGTATTCGCAGCACTATTATGTTGCATGGGGGTCGTATGTGCTTATGGGACAGAAACTCCAGACATCGATTTTGGTAAGGTCAGTGAAGAAGAGCTGAAGATGTCTCATTGCAAACTAGACAGCAGTGCCAGTGCCGTTGTATTAGCTGATTTTGGAAAAACTGAATTTTCTTATAATCAGGCCAGTGGAATACAAATGGTGTTTACCCGCCACCGGCGTATCAAAATCTTCAATTCCAGTGGCTACGATTGGGCTGATGTGGCGGTTTTGCTATACAAAGACGGAAGAGAAAAAGAAGTTATTTCTCAGGTGAAAGGCTATACATATCACCTTGAGGACGATAAAGTAGTCAAAACCAAACTCAAAAGCGAAGGAAAGTTTTTAGAAGAATACGATGATAATCACGATATCTATAAGTTCACGCTTCCCAATGTAAAAGAAGGCTCAGTCATTGAATATACCTACAGAGTTACTTCCGATTTCCTGTTTAACCTACAGGATTGGGAGTTTCAGGCTTCTATCCCTACCCTATGGAGTGAATATGACGTGACTATACCTGAGTACTTTATTTATAAGCCGCTATTTCAAGGGTATTATTCTTTAGCCATCAATGATCAGTCGCCAGCTTCGGGTAGATTTAATATTACGGTCCGCTCACAATCCGGGGGCGGGGGGTTAAATTCTGCCCCGGTTAGAAGGCAAACAAGACAGGAGCAGGTTGATTTCCAGGCTACTAACTATCACTGGGCAGCGCAGGATATTCCCGCTCTGGTTGAGGAGCTTTACGTTACCACCATGGATGACTACGTTATGAAGATGGAACTTGAACTAAGCAGCACTAAGTTTCCGGGTGAACCTTATAAAAACTATACTACCAGTTGGGAGGAAATTGATCGGCAGCTATTAGAAAGCTCGCACTTTGGAGATATTTTAAAACGCAGCGGCAGCATCAAGAATCAAGTAGCTACGCTGACGGCAGGCACCGGAAGCGATGCCGAGAAAGCAGCTCGAATTTATCAGTACGTGCAGCAACAGATCCGCTGGAATCAACACTCTCGGCTATTTGCCGAGCAAACGCTGAAACAAACGCTGGAAACACAATCAGGCAATTCGGCTGACTTGAATTTGTTGCTCACTGCTATGCTGAGAGAGGCGGATATCAAGGCAGAACCCGTAGCACTTAGCACGCGCGATCATGGAATGCTCCGGCAGGAATTTCCCCGCCTCACCCAATACAACTATGTTGTCTCATTAGCCTGGATTGACGATCAGCCTTTGCTACTCGACGCTACTGACCCTAACTGCTCATGGGATATGTTACCCATCCGCTGCCTGAACTACATGGGCCGGATAATCAGCAAAGAGTCAGGCGAAAAATGGATTAACCTTCAACCGGACAAAGGCTCACTCCATACCACAATGGCCACGCTATCGCTGGCAGAAGGGCAGCTTAAGGGAACCATTGCTACATCGCGCAGCGGTTATAATGCCATGCGGCTTCGCAAAAATATTGTGAATGCTAATGGAGTTGATGGCTACCTTACTCAAATGAAAAGCAATCAGCACTCCTGGACTATTGATGACTATGAGGTAACCGCTCTGGAAACATTGGACGAACCGTTGAAAGAAACATACGAAGTTGAGCTAAGTGAGGTCATGCAGGAAGCAGGAGACATGATATATCTTACTCCGGTAGTACTGGGGCGCCTGGATGAAAACCCATTTAAATCAGAATCACGGGCGTACCCGGTAGATTATCCGTATCCTGAAAAAGAAACTTTTATGCTAACGCTCTCTGTACCGGATGATTATACAGTGGATGAAATGCCTGAGGACATGGTAATAGCATTACCCGGAAATGCAGCGATCTTCAGCTTTACAGCCAAACAGTTAGGCAATACCATTCAACTGGTTATGCGTACGGAGATCAAGAAAATGAAATTCTTAGTCCAGGATTACCCTCACCTAAGAGAATTCTTCAATCAGCTTGTCGCCAAGCAACAAGAGCAGATTGTGCTTAAACGAAAGTAAATACAGATTATAGTACTAAAAGCCTTTTACCAGATGCATATTACTCACTATTCTGTCGTTCAGTTCGCAATGAAAAAGTGTATGATACTGGCCTGGCTCCTCACCGTAGGAACACTACCTGTTTGGGCAGCATCCGATTATGATGCCTCCGCCATTCCGGCAGACCTGCAAGAGAATGCTAGTGCGGTAGTGCGGGAGCAGGACGAAATATTTACTATTCACGCTTCGGATGCCGCTACGTACACCATACATCGGGCAGTAACGGTGCTTAATAAGAATGGTGAGCGTTATGCCCCTCTGGTAATCTGGTATGATGCCAGCCGCAAGATAAAAAGCATAGAATGCACAGTGTATGATGCCCGGGGCACTGAGGTTAAGAAAGTAAAAAAGAAAGATATTCAGGATGTGAGTGCCGTATCTTCATTTTCTATTTACGAAGACAGCCGATTGAAGTACTATAGCTATGATTCTCCGAGCTACCCCTACACGGTTGAATATTCGTATGAACTGGAGTTTGACGGATTGTTATTTTACCCTAACTGGCATCCGGTAGAGGGTTTCCAACTGGCAGTAGAGCAATCCAGTTTCTCGGTGATAACTTCTCCTGATATCTCACTTCGTTACCGCGTACAACACACGTCAGAACCAGCCATTTCTACGGAAGAAGGGCAGCAAAAGTATTATTGGGAATTGCGCCACCATGCGGCTTACAAGAAAGAATCCTTTCGCCCGCCCTTGGGCACTCTTACTCCCCGAGTGTATCTGGCTCCCTCAGCATTTAGTTACGAGGGATATGCAGGTAACTTCAGTAGCTGGCAGCAGTTTGGGCAATGGATCAATCAGCTGAACGAAGGCCGGGATCAACTGCCGGAGAGCACACAATCGGAAGTGAAACGGATTGTGGCAAACCTTCAGGATACTACTGAGATCATCCGTACGCTGTACGAGTATATGCAATCCAAAACGCGCTACGTGAGCATACAGCTGGGTATTGGCGGCTATCAGCCCTTTGAAGCTACTACCGTAGATCGCCTGGGCTATGGCGACTGTAAGGCCTTGTCTAATTACATGAAAGCCCTCTTATCTGTAGCAGGTATTGAGGCGTATTATACGCTGGTGAATGCCGGAGCATATGAGGATGAAGTACTGGCCGACTTTCCGAGTATGCAGTTCAACCACGTAATTGTTGGCGTGCCACTAGCGCAGGATACTCTGTGGCTGGAATGCACCAGCCAGACCAATCCCTTCGGCCACCTCAGCGACTTTACCGACGAGCGCAACGTGCTAATGATTACCGAGAATGGTGGGCAATTAGTGCGAACTCCGGCCTACTCTGCCCAAGACAATCAGCAGACTCGTAATACTACTGTTTTACTAGACGAAGAAGGAAACGGACAACTTACTGCTCAAACCCAGTATACCGGCCAGCTATACGACGATATTGCCCGTATTACCCAACTCAATGATCAGGAGCAAAAGCAGGCTGTCTACAAACAAATAGAAATTCCCAACTTTCGTCTGCAAAGCTTTCATTATGACCTGACCAAAGATCAGATTCCGGCGGCAAACGAGGTGCTGAAATTACAACTGGAACGCTACGTCAGTATCAGTGGAAAGCGCTGGTTCTTTTGCCCTAACGTGATGAGCCAGATAGAAAGTTTACCAGCCAAAACCGAGGCCCGGAATCACGAAGTAATGCTTCGCTATGCTTATACTGAGACTGACACTACGGTTATTAATCTACCCGAAAATATCCATTCTGAATTTGTGCCAGAGGCCATTGAAATTCAGTCTACTTTCGGCAGCTACCACAGCAGTTATACTGTAGAGCAGGGAAAAGTCATTTACACTCGTACATTCCAGCGCAATAAAGGAGTTTTTCCTTCGGACTCATATCAGGAGCTGGTGGAATTTTATCAGAAAGTATCCAAGGCCGATCGCCAGCAAATGGTATTACGAAAATCCACTTAAAAAAGAGCGGAGCATCACAAATAAATGATGCCCCTGCTACACGTACGCTACTAAAGTACAATCACCTGCCTCGCACCAATCGCATGATAACGGCAATGGCAAACACGACCAGAAAGATGTAAAACAGGATTTTGGCAATGTCGGCAAACCCTTCTGACAGGTTTCCAAAGCCAAACAAAGCAGCAATTAAGGCAAGCACCAGAAAGATGATAATCCAGCGAATCATAGGTGAAAAAGGTTTGGTTAGAAAAATAAAAAAATCTATAAGTAAGGTACAAAAAATAATGCAACCGTAGGGGAATTCCCGTGTTTTTATGTTACAGGTTTTCCTTAGGCGGTATACTGCTGCCGCAAGGTCCGGCGCATCAGTTTGTTAGAAGCCGTACGCGGCAAACTCGTCTGCTCCACAATAGCTTGAATGCGAAACAAAGGATTCAGTTGCCGGGAAAGCATTTTTTGCAACTCACTTTTTAATATGTCAGCGGCGACCTCCTGCTGTGGCACATAAAACACCACCAATTGCTCCGGGCCACCTTCAGGAGGAGACACCGCCACGGCCGCCGTTTCCAGCACCGCATCGTGCTGATTTAGCACTTTCTCAATTTCTACCGCACTCACTTTAATACCTCCCAGGTTCATCACATCATCGGCCCGCCCCTGGCTCCGGTAAAAAGCAGTACCTTCTACTTCCGCCAGAATACGATAATTATCGCCGTGCTTGCGCAACGAACGCCCATCTTCCAACACCGGCATACTTTCGTAATATTCCTCATGATGATCCCGGTTCAACAGGCGCTGAGACAGTCCAATGGATGGTGGTACAATAATCACTTCACCATCCTGCACCGGTTTCAGTACGTTAGTCTGTGCATCTTTGAAGCGTAGTTCCAGCCCCAATGCCGGAGTAGTGAAGGTAGCGGGCACTGCTGGTTGCACGACCGTCCCGGTAAGATACCCTCCTCCAATCTCAGTTCCACCGCAATACTCAATAATTGGCGCTTTAAATTGGTTGAGCCACATCAGGTACAGATAATCTTCGGCATTGGAAGGCTCGCCGGTAGAGCTGAATACCCGTACCTGCCAGCGATAGTCTTCCATCACTTTATGAGTCCGCCACACTTTCACTAGCGAAGGGATGGTTCCCAGCACACTAATTCCAGTATCTTCAACAAACTGACCGAACTGGGGAGAAGCCGCCGAACCCGTAAATATGGCCAGCGTAGCTTTATTCATCAGGGTAGCATAAATCAGCCACGGGCCCATCATCCACCCCATGCCGGTGGTCCAGGTTACCACATCGTCGGGGTGAATATCATGATGAAAATGCCCGTCCATTGCACATTTGATGGGCGTAAGGTGGGTCCAGGGGATAGCCTTTGGTTCTTTAGTGGTACCAGAAGAAAACAAGATGCTGATGGTGTCTTCGGGCGTCCCGATATGGGTGACATCTTCCGCTTCTCCTAAAAAATCAGTCCAGGAAGTATCTTCTGCCCGCAATTGGGTATCGGCCTGCTGAGTAACGACAATGGCAGTAGGGGCACTGGCTTCTTTCACCCGATTATACACCTGCAAAGGCTTACCATTATACGCATAGGCATCTATCGTGATAACAGCTTTCGTATGGGCAATCGCCAGTCGACTTTTCAGTTCCTGGGCCGAAAAACTGTCAGCAATTAATACGGCAGCCATTCCAGCCTTTACAATTCCCAGATACGCGGCAACTGCTTCAGCACACAGGGGCATATACAAGGCTACAGCATCACCGGGTGCCAACCCCATCTTTCGCACCCCCACCCCTACCTGATTGGCTAGCAGCTCCAGTTGCTGATAGGTAAAAGACTGCTGCTGTCCTGATTCATCGGCAACTATTAAAGCTGTTTTTTCCGGTGAGGCCTGAAAGCAACTTTCTGTAATATTCAATTGTGCGCCAGGCAGCCATTCTACCTGCTCGTTACCCGCACTCTCATCCAGCACTTTTTCATATGAGGTTTGAAACTGAATATTCAGGCGTTGCAGTACCTGCTGCCAGAAATCAGCCTTATGGTGAATAGACCATTGATAAAGCTCTGCATACGAGGTTGCGCCTACTGAATGCATCAGGCTGGCAAGATTAGACTGCTGCACTGTTGTTTTGCTGGGCTGCCAGGCAATGCCTATGGGCTCATTTTGGTAGAGCGTCTGGTACATTTGCCAGGTTTGCTCAAAAGAGAAAAGTGCACGAGCCTGTTGGGCAAAGGTTTGCCATAGCTGCGCTTTTTGTGATAACCGGGTTGTTGTATTCTGCTCCATAGTATAGGGAAAGTACAATCTTTTTTTTTACTTAACGCTGATTTTTGAAGTTTACCATTTTCTCACTGTTTAGCTACACTACATTTATGCTTATTACAAAATCCTTAAGTCTTTGTTTGGTCCTGTTTATGGTCGGTATATGCGCCTGCAAGCCTGAAAAAAAGAAAGTAATCTTCTTTGGCGATTCTATCACCGCGGCGGGTGACCAGCCAGGCGGATATATTGACCTGATGCGCCAGCAGATAGATACCAGCCGATATGAGCTGATCGGGGCAGGCATTGGTGGCAATAAGGTGACTGACCTTCAGGAGCGGATGCAGACGGATGTACTCAGTAAAAACCCGGATATCGTAGTTATCTATATTGGCATTAATGACGTGTGGCACTTCTACGAATTTGAAGGAACCACCGGTACAGAAATAGAAAGGTATGAAGAAGGGTTGCGAGATCTTGTCCGCGATATCTCCGGTATGGGTAGCGAAGTTATCCTGGCAACGCCTACCGTGATTGGCGAAGACCCCGACAGTGAAGAGGAAGTGAACCAGCAACTGGAAAAGTATGCCCAGGTAGTACGCGACGTAGCCCAGGACACCGACACCCGCCTTTGTGATTTGCGTGCCGAAATGAGTACATTATTACGAGAAACCAATACCTCTAAAAAATATCAGGGAGTATTAACCAGCGATGGCGTGCATATGAACGAGAAGGGCAACCAGTTCTTGGCCGAGCAATTGCAATCTTGCCTGCCCTAGAAAAACTCATCGTTCTTCAGAACATTTCGGGGGTTAATCAGTATCAGAGATGAATAAGATACTTTTTAACCCTTATTTTTTGACCTATGCCTAATCCTACGATTGTTGTAATCACCGGTGCGTCCAGTGGTATTGGCCGCGCCACAGCGCTGGAGTTTGCCAAGCAAGGAGCCGTACTTTTTCTGATAGCCCGGCGAAAAGAAGCGTTAGATGATCTGGCTCAGGAATGTATTGCCCTGGGAGCAACGCCCCGGGTCTTTCCCTTGGACATTACCGACGAAGAAGCCGTTAAAACGGTAGCCAAAGCAGCTGTTGAAGAATTTGGGCGAATTGATGTGTGGATTAACAATGCCGGGGTTTCTCTATTTGGCCGATTTGAGGAGCTCCCTAGTAAGGACATACGCCGTCTGCTGGAAGTTAACCTTTTCGGATATCTGCACGGTGCTCATGCCGTCTTGCCTTACTTCCGGGAACAAGGTTCGGGAACGCTGATTAATGTATCGTCTATTGTTGGTATTGTCGGGCAACCATATACTGTCCCCTATTCGGTTAGTAAGTCGGCCATCCGCGGGTTAAGTTTGAGCTTGGCTCAGGAGTTGGCTGATGCACCTGATATTCACGTATGCACGGTATATCCGGCGGTGATTGACACCCCTATTTTTAATCAGGCGGGTAACCTGTACGGTAAAAAAATACAAGCTCCCAAGCCACGGATTAAAGCCTCTAAAGTAGCTAAAACAATTGTTGGGTTAGTAAAACGCCCTCAAACTGAAGTAATTGTGGGTGGTCAGGGGAAGATTGCTCGGGTGGCCCGACTATTTGCTCCTGGTTTGTTCGACAAACAGTTCCGAAAAAATATTGCTAAGGGTCATTTTTACGAAGAGTTTGCTGAACCTACATTAGGAAATCTGTACGAACCTCAACCGCAGTATGCCCAGGTAAGTGGTGGATGGAAACCGCAAGATGAACCCGACTTTATGTTGTCCAATGCATGGCTCGGCATTGGTGCTGCCGTGATTGCCGGACTGGCCGTAGGGCTTTCTATAAACCGTAATCGCTAATCAGAACTTCTACCGACTATGAGTAAATATCAAGCCCATCCCGGAAAAGAGCCTCGCTTTGTTGCGGGTTTTGATTCAGCTTCCGTCATGGTAAAATCTCTGGGTGCTTTCCTGAGGGGGCATGATTTTTCGGGCGTGGGCGTGATGCCTAACAGCCAGTGGGCAGGTGATGTGATTAACGCGCTACCGCTATCTTTCAAAAAGGTATCCTACTCGAGAAGTGGTATTTTTGATGCCATCCCTGCCAAAGACATCCCTAAAATTGATACTGAAGAACTAGCTAAATGGGTAACTCAGCTGTTTCCTGAACGAAAATACCCGGCCATCATGATCGGTTCCTCCAACGGAGCGCTGACGCACGTAGCTGCCGCTCTTCAGATTCCTTGGCTTCCTCAGACGTTTCTCATTCCTGTCCGAAAACCTCAGAACCTGCATATCGATCAGCCTAAGCAGTATATGCAATGGGGCTACCCTTATGGTGAAGAATTACTCCGCCTGAACCCCGGCATTGAGTTACATCATATGACGGACCCCAACCAAGACCGTCTGCATCTGAAAACTATGACGTACTTCCGAATTAAAAAACGACGACTGGGCGTTTGGTACGAATATTTTCTGAAACAAAACCTGACACCGGGCGGCACAATCATCGTTAACGAATGTACCTGCCCGTGGCCAGCCCGAGCCCTGAACGACCGACATTATTTTCAGTTTGGCGGTACCGGTGGTGCCTCACCGAAAGAATATTACCAGGGCAGTGATCGGGTGACTGACCTTCTACGCCGCCATAAATCTCCCTATGACCACTGGGATGCCCCCGAGCCTACTGGTGAGTATCCTGAAGCCGAATGGGGGTTTGCTCCGCAGTTACTAGACGACCTAGAACGCTTTGCCCGAGAAAATGGCTTTCGGGTACAGCGCATCCGGTTTTCAGATATGCACGACGTTAGCGGACTTACGGCTGACATGTACCGAAGCTGGTACCGACAACGCAATATGCCAGCCAACCGTCTGCTGGTAGAGAGCTTCGCCTTGCTTACTCCTTACTGGACTTTACGCACCGGCTCGGTACCATACTGGCTGGTTTTTAACACCGATCCTTCTGCCGACCGTCTGGAAAAATATCTGCAAAACTCAGATTTTTATGACCAACGATACCTCATGCTGCTATCGCACGGTACAGAAGGCATTGGGCTCACTCCTATTGAGCGCTGGCGAATGATTTTGGATAGTGAGAAAAATGCCGGTGAGTTTATTGGCACCAAACCCAAGGAATATCCTTTTGATTTTGGAGTATATGCTCGGTATAATCACGCTTTGCAGAATACCGTATCAGCCCGTTACCCCATTGCGCCAATGTCGCTTGCATGGTTTGAGGAATACATGCGCAACCATGCTGACCAGCATAAAGTATCCTGGTCGGCGGTGAGCGGAGCTGAGGCTCCGGCAGAGGATTAAGGTTTTTGACTATTGTTTCTGTACACCCACCTCCTGTGCCCACTGTTCGTAGTCAGCACTCATTTGCTGGAGCACTTCCGGAAAATCAGCACTTACATCATGCAACTCGGTAGGGTCTTCCGCCATATTATACAAATACCACTGATACTCTGGTGCCTGACTGACGATTTTCCAGTTACCCTGCCGCATGGCCTGATGCCCCAGATGCTCCCAGAATAGCGGGCGATCCGAGACAGTAGAGTTGTTAGTCACCAGCGGAAGCAAATTCTGACCCCGTAGTGCCTGTAGCGAATCCGGATAACTGGCCTGAGTTACCTCAGCCACCGTGGCGAAGATATCCACCACGTGCGCATAATCATCAACCCAGTTGCTCTCGGCTGATAAGCCATCGGGCCAGTGCATAATCAGTGGGGAGGCAATACCGCCTTCTTCTACCCAGCGTTTATAACGGCGAAACGGCGTGTTGGAAACAACCGCCCAGGGTTTACGATAGGCCACATACGAACCCGGCGCACCAATTTTTACGGTGGGATCATTCAGTTTCCGGCCAGTAATATCCTCCGGCGAACCACCATTATCAGACAAGAAGAAAATAAGGGTATTATCCCAGGCATCATTTTTCTGAAGAGTTTCAAAAACTTTTCCTATACCCTGATCCATACGATCTACCATGGCTGCATACACTTCCATCCGCTGCTCCCACTGAAGAGAGTCGTCACGATTATCCCAGTCAGGTATATCTTTCTCCCATTCTCCGAGTTGGTAGGTGCTATCAATAATACCTTGTTTCAGCATACGTTGGTACCGCTCCTGGCGCTTAGCTACCCAGCCATCCTGGTACATACCTTTATAGCGTTGTATTGTCTCCTCCGGAGCGTGCAATGGCCAGTGTGGGGCGGTGTAAGCCAAATATAAGAAGAAAGGCTGATCTTCGGATTGGTTAAAATGGTTTTCCAAAAAAGAAGAAGCTGAATCAGACAGCGCATCGGTCATGTAAAAACCTTCGGTCGGGGGTGTCCACGGTTGACCATTGTAGGCCATCTGTCGCACCCGGGGTTGCTCGGTAATTACCTCATAGTAGCTACTGGCCCCGCTGATCAGCCCAAAATACTGGTCAAACCCCCGGCGAGTAGGCCAATACTCCGGCTTCTCGCCCACATGCCATTTACCCGCCATGTACGTGGCATACCCGGCTGGCTTTAACAGTTCGGCCAAGGTAAAGCACTGATTGTTTAGAAAGCCTTGGTAAGGCCCCGGTTCCGGATTGCTGTCTACATCACTAACCATACCGCCCATACCCGCTTCATGAGGATACAACCCAGTAAGCAAAGCAGCCCGGGTCGGACAGCAACGAGCCGTATTATAAAAATGATGAAACCGCACCCCTGATTGGGCCAGGGCATTCAGGTGAGGAGTTTTTATTTCGCTGCCATAGCATCCTAGATCTGAGTATCCCATATCATCGGCCATGATTACCACAATATTAGGGCGAGCAGCAGAAGCATCAGAAAGCGAAGGTTCATTTTGACAGCTTACCAGCCAAAGAAAAAATGTAGCAAACAGCAAAGAGTTGAAGACAGGGCAGTAGGAATAATCAGATTTCATGCTGTGAATATATGCAGGGAGGAGCTAAAAAACATATCAATGAAATATTCCGTTTAGTTGTAAAGCCCCTTTTGTTAATGTCTTTACAAGTTTTCATGTGACTTTTTTCTACGTTTCTTGTAGACAATAAGCATCATTGCATACACCAATTTTTAGAGACATGAAGAAGAGGGAAAAATTTTGCTATTATCATCAAGAAGTATTTTTAGCGAAATAGTAATGTATTAATGCTCTTTAGGTTTATTTTTAGGTCTGTATAAAGTAGGATGTTCAATGTATACTCTTTTTTCTAACATCATGATGTTTTTCGGATTACTTTTTGAGGTAGGTACACAATGTGACAAGATTGGATAATTTGCGAGTTGATGAAGCCTAAACATATTCTGATTCTTGATGATGAAAGAGAGATTTGCTTTCTGTTAGCAGCCCTGCTAGATCAAATGGGCTATAAAACAGAATGTGCGCATAATCTGGATGACGGTATCCAAATACTATCTCACAGTGCTCCCTTCGATTTAGTATTTTTAGATCTGAATTTGCCCGATGGGTTAGGCTATAAGATTGTTCCGAATATTAAGGAACAAAACCATAATGCAAAGGTTGTTATGATCAGTGCCCACGATAGTCTGCTGAAAAAAATAAAAAGCGAAACTGAGGGGGTTGATCAATTTCTCACAAAACCTTTCAGCCGACATAACATCACCCAGGTGTTAGAGGAATTGAATGTGTAGTTTGAATTTTCAAACAAATTCTTTTGTTTCTCCATTACTAGTAGATAAAAAAATTAGCTACCTTAGCTAAAAAGTTACCTTACTATTTTTGTAGTACTTACACCATTTAATTTTTCGCTAGCGCTTAATGAGTAAAGTTCTTATAGTAGACGACGATCAGGACATCCGATTACTGCTTGATAAATTTCTCTCTAAAAATAATTTCTCTACCGCTACTGCCGCTACTGGCAGTGAGGCATTAGATATTACAAAAAAAGAGGCCTATGACCTTATTGTTTGTGATTTCAAACTGCCCGACATTACCGGGATTGAGCTAATTCAAAAGATAAAAATCACTAACCCAAAAGCGGCTATCATAGTCATCACCGGGTATTCTGATGTTAAGATAGCGGTTAAAGCGATCAAGCTCGGAGCGTATGATTATGTCACCAAACCTCTTTATCCCGACGAAATCTTACTTACTATTAAGCAGGCTATTGCCAGCAACAAACAGGTAGCTGAAACAAAAAAAGCCCCAAAGGAAGGAAGTTTTATTATTGGAGAAAGCCCGCAGTCTAAGCAGGTGATGAAGCACATCCGCCTGATTGCCCCCACTGATATGTCAGTGATTATTCAGGGTGAAACAGGTACTGGTAAAGAGTTTGTTGCTAACGAAATTCACAACCACAGCAAACGTAAAGGGCAACCTTTTATGGCGATAGACTGTGGTGCCTTACCCAAAGATCTGGCAGGATCGGAATTATTTGGCCACGTAAAGGGATCATTTACCGGAGCACTCAACGATAAAACGGGTAGCTTTGAAGCAGCGAATGGCGGCACATTATTTCTAGATGAGATCGGGAACCTCTCTTACGAGAATCAGATCAAGCTGCTCCGGGTAATTCAGGAGCGAAAGATCAAAAAGATTGGTAGCACTAAAGATATTCCTATTGACGTGCGGCTGGTAGTGGCCTCCAATGAAAACCTTTCTGAAGCGGTAAAACGAGGTGAGTTCCGAGAAGATTTATATCATCGCTTTAATGAATTTAAAATAGAGCTCTCTCCTCTACGAGAGCGCAAGGCCGATGTTAAGCTATTTGCCTATCACTTTCTGATGAACTCGAACCGCGAGTTGAACAAATCAATTCAGGATTTTGATGAAGAGGTGATGCGGAAAATGAAAGATTACTACTGGCATGGTAATCTCCGAGAACTGCATAATGTAGTTAAACGATCGGTATTGTTAGCCCAAGGAGATACTATCACACTAGAATGCCTGCCCAACGAAATCAAGTCTCCTTCTTATTTTGATGACCTTTCTACGGAAGAAATTACCAGCGAGCCGTCTAACCTTAAGTCGGTCTCAAAATCTGCCGAACGCGATGCGATTATCAGTGTGCTGGAAAAAACAGGGTACAATAAAACCAAAGCCGCTAACGTACTCAATATTGATCGGAAGACGCTTTACAATAAGATGAAATCATATAATATCGATCTATAGGCTTCTATTCATCACGATCAATTAACTTTTAAGTCAGACCTCATTTTTTCCGCATGAATCATAGTGTAACGCTAGAGGATATTTTTGAAACTACCGACGATGGTATTATCATCTTTGACCCAGTCTACAACGAGCAGCAGCAAATCATTGATTTTCAATACAACCGGGTAAATGAATCAGCCCTTCGTTTACTTAACCATCAACGCGATGAACTGATTGGCAACTCACTGCTGACTGTTTTTCCGGGCGTAAAAAAATCCGATTTATTTCAGCAATACAGCCATACCATCAAAACGGGCACGCCGTTCAGCATTGAATTTCTGTATCAGCAGGATGGCCTGAACACCTGGTTTAAAAACACGGGCCATCGCGTGAATAACCAACTGCTGATTCATTTTAGTGATATCAGCGAATACAAGCAACTGCTGGAAGAAAAAGCTAAAAATGAAGGTTTATATCAGGCACTTATCCGGGCACTGCCTAATACGGATGTTGCTTTTATTGACCGACAATATCAAATCCGAATTACCAAAGGCGTTCCTTTTCGAGCTTATAATTACGAAGAGGCTATACCTGAGCAAGCAAATTTAAACGATATTCTGGATCAGGAAACTGCTAAAGAAGTCGCTAAAATTTGCCGACAGTGCTTTAAAGGAAAAACAAAAAGAGAAGAAATTTCAATAGACGACGACGCTAAGTACCGATTGTCTTTTGTTCCGGCTTACAACTATGATCAGGCCGTGTTTGGTTGCCTGATCGTCACAGAAGATATCGGGATATTCAGCTTGTCGGAAGACGAATTGCGCAATAAACTATATGCCTTGGAAAGTGCTAAAGAGAGTCTGGAGCAATTTGCCTATGTAGCCTCGCACGATTTACAGGAGCCCCTTCGAAAAATAAGAGCTTTTGGCGACCGCATTAATACGCGCTTTGCCGATCAACTACCCGACACCGGGAAGGATTATTTTGACCGCATGCAACACGCTGCCCAGCGAATGCAGATCTTGATTGATGACTTGCTAAAATACTCCCGGGTTGGCCGAGTACAGAACGACTTTGAGCCAATAGACCTAAACGTGCTGATACAAGATGTGCTGAATGATATGGAGACAACCATTGAAGAAACACAGGCGGTGATTGAGTTTGAGAACCTGCCGACGATAGATGGTGAGCCGGTGCAACTCCGACAACTTTTTCAAAACCTGCTTAGCAATGCTATTAAATTTCGAAAAGAAGATACTCCCAAAATCACTATCCGTTCTCAGTTGGCACAGCCTGGAGATACTAATGTATCGGCAGACAACGAAGTAAGTTACGAAATTACAGTTGCGGATAACGGTATTGGTTTTGACGAAAAATACCTGGACCGAATCTTTAATATCTTTCAGCGCCTTCACGGAAGGAACCAATATCCAGGCACTGGAATTGGCCTGGCTATCTGCCGGAAAATTGTTGAAATTCATCAGGGCGATATTTTTGCTACCAGCACATTAGGCGAAGGGGCTACATTTCATGTTATTTTACCTCAAAAACAATACTCAATAGTATGAATGAATCATCCATAAAAACACCAAAGACCATCACCATTCTTATGGCTGATGATGATCCGGATGACCGTATTTTGACAAAAGATGCGCTGGAAGAAAATCGACTGGCTAATGACCTCCATTTTGTGGAAGACGGTGAAGAACTGATTGATTATCTGCATCAGCGAGGTAAGTTTAATCAGGACAATGCCCCTCGGCCCGGCCTCATTTTGCTGGACCTGAATATGCCCCGAAAAGATGGACGAGAAGCCTTGGCTGAAATCAAAGCCGACC
Source organism: Roseihalotalea indica (assembly GCF_022458895.1). Next base: position 140,705 of record NZ_JAINFL010000008.1, read on the forward strand.
CTCAGTTCAAGCATATTCCCATTATTGTGCTCACCACCTCAAAAGCAGAAGAAGATATTTTTAAAACTTATGATCTGGGAGTGAGTTCCTTCATTACAAAACCGGTTAGCTTCGAAGATTTGGTGTACGTAACCAAAGCGATTGGCAACTATTGGTTTGGTATTGTGGAACTACCGAAAGGGAAATAACGACAAGAGCATGCAGAAAGAGCAAATTAGCCTATTGCTGGTCGATGATGACGAAGACGATTATATCCTTGTGCGGGATTTGCTCCATGAGATTCAGACTACCGATTTTTCTATACATTGGGTAGATCAGTTTGAAGAGGCTCTGAGCGAGTTGCAGAAGGACGATTATGATGTGTATCTGATCGACTACCGTTTAGGAGAGAATAATGGGTTGGAGTTGCTGAAAAAGGGAATTGAGTTAGGAGTACACAGCCCGATCATTATGCTGACTGGAAAGGGCTTTCCGGAGATTGATTATCAGGCTATGCAAATGGGGGCGGCAGATTACCTGGTGAAAGACGGGATCAATGCCATGGTGATAGAACGTAGCATCCGCTATGCTATCAACAATACCCGGACAATGAACAAGCTCTATGAGGAAGAGCAAAAGTACCGAACTTTATTTGAGCAGTCAGTCAATGCCATTTACATTACCAACCAGGAGGATCTCTTTATGAACGCCAACTGGGCGATGACAAAACTGGTAGGCTATGAACTTCATGAATTGCATCAACTCTCTCTGAGAGAACTTTTTGCTAAACCGGAAGAATATACCCGACTATATCAGTTATTAACCCGAGATGGGTTAATCAAAGACTTTGAAACTTCGCTTAAGCATAAAAACAAAAAGCTAATTGCCGGTAGTATTTCAGCAACCCGCCTGGTAGATTCTGACCAAAACCTGATTGGGTATCAGGGTATTATTGCAGACGTATCAGAGAAAAAGAAGGTACAGCAGGAGCTAATCCGGCTGGAAAAGATGATGATGGCGGCTAATATTGCCCGCAGCATTGCCCACGAGGTACGAAATCCTCTCACAAATATTAATCTATCGCTGGAGCAATTTGCTTCCGAAATTACTGACCGTGATGACCTGGAGGTATACCTGGATATTATTCGTCGTAATACCAAGCGAATCAATGAGTTGATCACGGCTATGCTCAACTCCTCTAAACCCTCTCAGTTATCACTTCAGGAATGCTCACTCAACGATGTGCTAGATAAAACCCTCTCACTAGCGGCAGACCGCATTAAACTGCGCGAAGTGGGTATTGAGCGACAATACACAGCCAAACTAACAAAACTCCCGCTGGATCAGGATAAGCTGGTTATGGCATTTCTAAATATTGTAAATAATGCTATTGAAGCCGTAGAGCGAGGGGCCGGTGAAATTGTATTGGACACTTCGGAAGATGAAGAGTACGAATACGTAGCTATCAAGGACAATGGGCATGGTATTGAGCCGGATGAAATAGACAAGTTATTTGATGCCTTCCATACTGGCAAGCGCGGAGGGATGGGACTTGGCCTTACATCTACCCAGAATATTGTTAATAGCCATAAAGCGAGAATTTCGGTAGAAAGCAAGCCGGGGGAGGGCACTTGTTTTAAAATTATTTTTCCGAAGAAAGCAGTCGCCTCACTGGTCAGGAAATAATTCTAAGCACGTGTTGTTCACACTCATCCAAATACTCTTCTGCCTCACTGCTTAAATTTTTAAGCTTTTTCTTCTTGATTTTTGCCAACTTCTCTTCAACCAGTACGGCCTTCATTACCTTGGGGTGAATGTAGTAATCGCGGCACACACTAACGGTGTTGCCTAATTCTTCTGAAACTAGCTTAACCACGGTGGCATCCAGTTTCTTGCGAGGGTTCTCTGCCACAGTTTTTTGAGCTTCTTCTAGTTTCTTAACAGCCATAATGGTTCCGTGCCAGGTGCGAAAATCTTTACAGGTAAATTCTTTCTGAGAAACCTCCTGAAGGTATTCATTGACATCTTGTGAGCGCACATGATGATATTTACCATCATCACCTTTGTACTTAAAGATTTCATAACCCGGTAATTCTGAGCACCCTTTTACCAAGCGAGCCAACTGCCCTTTCTTAATACTGATCTGTCGGTATTTTCCACTTTTCGCTTTGTATTCAAGCCGACCCACACCTTTTTGAAAATCCAGATGTTTACGTCGTAAGGTGGTTAGTCCGAAAGTCTGATTTTCCCGCTTATACCGTTCGTTACCAATACGAATACCGTACTGGTCAAGAATCTGAATAGTAAGTGCCAACACTTTCTCCTTAGGCCAGCCTTTGCGCTTCAAATCTTCTTTAGTCTTCTTGCGAATAGTGGGTAAAGTCATTCCAAACAACTTCATCCGTCTAAACTTAGCCTCATTCCGGTATTTTGACCATAGCGGGTGATAATAGTACTGTTTTCTGCCTTTCGCATCGTATCCGGTGGCTAGCAAATGCCCATTGCGGTCCTTGGATATCCATACGTCTTTCCAATCGGGTGGTATACCCAAAGAACTAATCCACTCCAGAACTTCCTTATCAGAAAGTTTCTGACCTTCGTCCAGATAAGAATGGCCACGTCCTCGTTTTACCCGAAGGTAGCCAGGTTCTGTATCGTCCTGATAAATCAGGTTACGCGGTAATCCTCCCACCAGCGAAAGTGCCATAGTGCTTACTTATTTTTTGGTTACTTCACTTTCTAACTTTAATACCTCTGAGCCGTCTTCCTGCTCAATTAGCAGAGCTTTATTGCCCTTTTCTCCTTTGCGAGTTATTTCACTGCCGCTAATTGTTTTGGTAATTTCATCTGTGTAGGTTTCCTTAACCTTGCCTTCAGCAGTACCATTTCCCCACTTCCACTTTACGGTTGATCCTTTTTGTATCATTACGCTTTTAAATCTGGGTTTTACAGAGAAAAAAACGCCAGCAACTTATCGATACTGACGTTTGTGTAATCATATGTTAGATCCTATGAGACTTTTTTGACACCTACAGATGCGTTGCGCCGGATTACAAGTTTGACTAAGCTGGCGGTTACCCCTACAAGCAAAGTCCAGGTGACGGCTTCTCCCCAGGAAACATCCCGGTCATCGGGATTTTTGGGTGGATCTCTACGAGTAGTTTTCTTCCAAATAAACTCTACAACCGCCCGCACCGCTACTGCACTTGCCATAGCGGCACCACTTACAACCCAGTTTCTGATATCTGCATTGTCGTGCCCCAGGTTTTTCTTTAAGGATTCAGTTAGATTTTTAGTAAGGCTCATAATAGTTGTTTAGTTCTAAAAATTAAATGCTACTTGGTAATACGCGGTATCGTGCTTTTACGAGCATAAACACTCCGTAACAGGCTAGTCCGATTGCAATTACACCCAGTAAGATAGTCCCCCAGGTTGAGCTGGCCTGAATAAACTGGAATGCCTGCTCAGTGCCACCCGCCTGATTGGGATTTGCCTCAATGGCTGCTCTCAGAAACAAGTAACCGATAATGGCAATTACAATACCCCGGGCTATGTATCCCACAAACCCCGCTTTCCTCAATGTGTCTTTTACTCGGTAGTCTAATTCACTATCCTGAATTTTACGGGCATACTTACCGGTCACTGCTCGTTGAATCTGATAAGCTGCTTTCCCGAAAAACACAACCGCTACTATACCAACTAAGATCTGACCAAATGGTTGGCCCAATAACATACTTACTAAATCTTCCTGCTGATTTCCTCCGCCCCCACTTCCTGATCCGCCATTGGCAAATAACATTCGGATAGCTTCAAACGCAAAAATCCCATATAGTATCCCGCTGGCTACATAACCAATACGCGTTGCAATTCCTTCTTTGTCACTCCCTTTGTTCTCAGGATCGCGAATGGCTTGGATAAATCTCCATACTGTGTAGCTAACAAGCCCAAGCGCTAGAATAGCCAATAATACTTTTCCAAAAGGTTGTTGATAAACAAATTTCAGGCTATCGCTTTTTCCAGCGGTTTGCCCACCACTACCAAATGCGGCCATTGCGGTTAATACACCTAAAATTATATAGACGGCTCCTTTAGAAAACATACCGAAGCGAGCTATTTTCCTGATACTTTCGTCTTTACTCTGATCTAGTGTAACGTTCATATTCATAGTACTGATAGTTATAGTTAGTGATGGATTAAAAAAGCACGGAACAAAGCCCGTGCTGTATACTGGTTAGAATTAGCGTAATGTTAAAAAAGCATGGATGACTCCAGGTACCCAACCAATAATGGTAAGAAGCAGGTTAAGCCAGAATGCACCCGTTATACCTCGCTGCATAGCTACAGCAACAGGCGGAAGGAATATGGCAAGAATGATAGTTAGTAATGACATGAGTATGGGGTTTAGCTAAAAAATAAGATGGATTAAAAAAATTGTATAGAAATACTGATGATAGGGGAAAAACCTTGCCAGATCTTCTAATAAGTTTTTCAGAAGGTGGCTACCATCATCGATTAGCCTTTTGGCTGAACAGATTGGCAATTTCATATACTAAATTGAAGAAAAATATCATCGGATGGGCTCTTATTCCCAAAAAAGAGCTTGTAGCAGGAAATAGACGAGCTTCCCCAATGCGGGGAAAAAAATCCTCATCAGGTTTTTTTCCTGCTTTAACGCAAACTTTTTGCGCAGGACGCGCTTATCTACTATACAAGTTAAGGAATTCCCTAAATACGGGGTTTATGGACAAGATTTGCATAAATTTTCGATTTTATGAAACTTGGCACAGGATTTTCGTATAACATGTTGAACCATTAAACTTTTTGATCTTATGAGATTATTATCAGGAATTATCGCTGGCGCACTAGCCGGAATCGCTGCAGGAATACTTATGGCACCCGAAAAAGGGGACGCTACCCGCAAACGATTAAACAAAGAAGGCACTCGTTTTCGCACCGATGTTGAAAAATCAGTAAACGAGGGTATTTACAATCTGCTTGATTCAGTAAGCCAGGCTATCGATGATTATTCTAAAAGAAGCCAGAAATCATTGAAGCAGGCCAAAAAGAAAAAGAAGTTCATTAACTTCTAAAATCAATTGAGCGGATAACGCATCATTTTTTAGAGTCTCTCATTTTTTAATCTGGTTACCCGCATAAGTGCTGTGAGAGTAAGAGAGCATTCAGGATAACGTAAATTTTTTGACCATTTTTTGTCCAAATGTTTTGCGTGTCTATTTGTAAAAGCTACCTAACGTGAACATCAATTTAGAAAACCCCCTCAAATTAGTTACTGAAAAGCTGGAAGGCTGGCTACAGACATTGATTACTATGTTACCAAATTTGGTCGTAGCAGTCATCGTAGTCGTCTTGTTCTTTTTAATTGCTAGATTGGTTCGTAATCTAGCACATAGGTTATTAAGCAAGGTTTCACAAAACGAAGCAGTTAATAACTTATTAGTAACACTGTTGAATGTAGCTGTAATATCGGCGGGTTTCTTTATTGCTTTAAGCATTCTTGATCTGGCTGAAGTAGTGGCAGCACTACTGGCCGGAGTGGGAATTGTAGGATTGGCGTTAGGCTTTGCTTTTCAGGATATCGCAGCGAATTTTGTTTCCGGGATATTAATTGCTGTACGTCAGCCTTTTAAGGTTGGTGATATTATTGAAAACGGTGATTACTTCGGTACTGTGCGGGATATCAACCTGCGAGTAACAACAATCGCTACTTTTCAGGGTTTAGAAGCGCTAATTCCTAACAAAAATCTGTTTGAGAACCCTGTTGTTAATTACACCCGCACCAAAGATCGGCGGGTAGATTTAAGCGTAGGCGTGTCTTACGGTGACGATTTAGAGAAAGTAAAAAAACTAACCATTGACACAGTAAGCCAGTTAGATAGCATTGATAAAAGCCGAGAGGTAACTCTTTTTTACAACGGCTTTGGCGATAGCTCTATCAATTTTTCGGTACGCTTCTGGGCAAAGTCGCCCCGGCAACCGGATTTTTTACAAGCACAGAGTGATGCTATTATAGCTATACAAAAAGTATATAACGAAAACGATATTGTTATTCCATTCCCTATCCGAACATTAGATTTTGGCATAAAGGGTGGAGAAAAACTTTCGGAGATGACTATTCATCACGAAAACGGCAAATCAGCCAGCTAATTTTTTAAGAAATAAATTTTAAAAACCAAATTTTTTAAGTCATGAAAACTAATTTTAAAAAACCCCTAGCCCTACTTTTCTCGGGTGCATTTTCAATGTTTATATTCACCCAATGTGATTCACCCAATAGCGCCCAAGAAGAAGCCAACGAAGCAGCGGAAGAAACCGGAGAAGCTATCGATGCTGCCGGTGACCAAATGGAGCAAACTGCTGCTAACTGGGAAACTGAGCAAGATGAATGGGAAAACAAACTGGAGAGCAAAATCTCTGAGTTAGAGCAGAACATGGAAAATGCTTCTGAAGAAACTAAAGCTGAATATCAAGAAAGCATCGATGAGCTTAAGTCTGACTTAGACCAGTTAAGCAATTCTACTGAAGAAAACTGGAATGACGTAAAGTCTGAAGTTAGCAATACATTTGATGAAATAGAACGCGAATTCGAAGGTATTGATAACTAATTCAGACTAGTTTCTGAATTCTAAATATATTTGAAAAGAAACAGGGTGCATTTCGCATCCTGTTTTTTGTATTATACACTATGAACTCTTCTGATCGTCGCTATCTCTTTATTGTAAACCCCATTGCCGGTGGAGGAAGCAAAGATTCCTGCATGGATTTTTTAAAGCGCACCTTTGAGAAACGAAATATTCCCGTCCATACTTTTGAAACTACTGGCAAGAATGATTTTGAGCAAGCTCAAAAGGCTATTGATAAAGCCCAACCCGATACAGTAGTAGCTGTTGGCGGTGATGGTACCATTAACTTGGTAGCGCAACTACTGCGTAATACCGATCTGCGATTTGGCATCATTCCCCTGGGTTCTGCCAATGGTATGGCCGTAGAATTAGGAATCCCTTCTAATTTTGAAGATGCAACACGTGTTTTATTGTATGGTGATACACGCCCACTAGACGCTTTGCTTATCAACGAAACCTATCTTTCCTTGCACCTTAGCGATATTGGTCTAAATGCTAAAGTGGTTAAACGCTTTGAAGAAGAAAAGCTTCGCGGTATGGGGAGCTACATCCGGCAGTTTATCAGCGAGTTATTTCAACTGCGCCCCAATAAATTCAGCCTGACGCTGGATGGCAGGAAGCCATTCCGTAAAAAAGCGAATATGATTGTATTAGCGAATGCCACCAAGTACGGAACAGGCATTGCCGTAAATCCCGATGGAAAACTGGATGATGGCTATTTTGAGATTTGTGTAATCAAGCCTTTTATCTGGTACCAGTTTTTCCCTATCCTATTCAGCTTTTTGGCAGGGCGAGTGCGCAATTCTCCTCACGTAAACATTTATCAGTGCCAGACTGCTCATATCATTAACCGGGATGAAGAAATTCTACAAATAGACGGAGAAGTGATTGGCAACCCCAAAACAGTAGATGTAAAAATACTCCCCCAGGCCTATCAGGTAATCGTTCCGGCTCGTTAATAGTAGTTGCAGTATATTGCTGTTATAAATATTCTAAGCATTATCTTCAATGCGTGATAACAGGTGTTACAAGTACTTTGCTTAGAAAGTCAGAAAGCAATACTTTTCTACAGCGTACTAATATCTCAAGGCAACAACCCTGGCCTTTTGTATATTACAGCATACTCTTTTTAACTATCAACCCTTTATATTTAAGCCATGCTACGCCAAACCTTAATGATGCTCTTTGACCGGGATTTGACCAAATTACAGACTGAAATTGAACAGTATAGGGAAGAATCCAGAATTTGGCATACGGAGAAAGAGATTCCAAACTCGGCCGGCAACCTTTGCTTGCATCTGGTGGGCAATTTAAATGCTTTTGTAGGTGCCGAATTAGGCAGCACCGGTTATGTACGCCAACGGGACCTTGAGTTTTCGCAAAAAGATGTTTCCCGGGCAGAACTGGTAAGCAAAATAGAAGAGACTAAAAATATTGTTAATAATACTTTGGAGAACCTGCCTGATGAAGCCTTGAAGCAGGAATTCCCTAAAGTAGTTTTTAATCGAAACGTCTCTACTGAATATATGCTGGTACATCTGGCCACGCATTTATCATATCACCTGGGACAGGTAAACTACCACCGGCGGCTTTTGGATGTTTAAGGTAGTAAGTCATCAGAATGGATGCATTTTCAACCAGTATAAAAAAATACATCAGCCTCACCCCAGAAGACCTAAATGCCATACAACGCTGCTTTCAGGCCAAAGAAATTAAGAAAGGACGCTTTTTAGTACGAAGTGGGCAGGTCAGTAATCAATTTATGTTTATTGAAAAGGGCTGTCTGCGTGTGTTTTGGGAAAGAGAAACCAGCGAAGTGACTGGCTGGTTTGCTTTTGAAGATGAGTTCTTTTGTGAACTAAGCAGCTTCATTCCCCAACAACCTTCTGCGTTTGGGGTGCAAGCTATAGAAGATACCAACATACTTTATATTACCCAGCCGGAAATGGAGCAGCTTTTTACCGAAGTGCCTGTTTTTGAAACTTTTGTCCGCAAGTTTTGGGAGCACATTATCTCTCATATGGTCAGTAATATGACCTCATTCCGGGCCGAAACTGCCGAAGAGCGCTACCAAAAAGCAATGATGCACCCCAAGCTTCTGCAGAGGGTCCCTCTCAAATACCTATCTTCCTACCTGGGCATTACCCCTTCTTCATTAAGCCGCATTCGCAAGTCTAAATAACGAAATTGTCATTTGGCAATTTTCCGCTTTGGTAAATCATGCACCTTTGCAATACCTGATGTAGAGTTTAAAAGAATGAAGCAAAGATGAAACACCTTAGTACCTTACCAGACGACGTAACAAAAGAGCTCACATCATTAGTAAACCAGTTTGTCACTATCTGGAATAGTAAAGATGCCGAATTATTTGGCAGCCTGTTTACCGATGATGCTGAGTTTACTGACATTGTCGGACAAATTGCCAGAAGCAAAAGCGAAATTATAGAACAACACCGGTTTCCGTTTGAGGTTACCAACAAAATTGCCGTATTACGTATGGATGACTTGTACCTAAGGGCCATTGCCCCAGCGTTGGCGATGGTTACCGGTTATTGGACTAATGAAAACAGCACGTCTCCCCAAGGCAAAGTATTACTAAAAAGATCAGGAGTAATCCAGATTATCTGCAAACAAGATCATGACCAGTGGAAAATTTCATTAGTTCATAACACCGACCACTCCCAGGTTTTTAAGGAAATGGTAAATACCGAACTACGGTTCTTTAAAACTGAATCAGACAACGGAACATTGCAATAAACCCTGGGATTTGCCTAATGTCGGTTCTTCTCTGGCATAATCTCTTCACTGAAAATGCAGGAATATTGTAACTTGCCGGTATGAATAAACCTGAGATACGCACGGTAGATGTAGTGCGCTATGTGAAGCCTCTCCGGGAAGGTGGATCATTACCAGCCATTGTAGAAGCTGATGATGGTTTTCTGTATGTCCTGAAATTTCGAGGAGCCGGGCAGGGGAAAAAGGCGCTGATTGCCGAGCTGATTGGGGGCGAACTGGCCCGGACAATGAGTCTGAAGGTGCCGGAACTGGTTTTCATGAACTTGGATGACTCGTTCAGTAAGACCGAGCCCGATGAGGAAATTCAGGATTTACTCAGGTTTAGCGTAGGCCTGAATTTGGGGCTCCACTATCTTTCCGGCGCTATCACATATGACCCTCTGGTTTCGGTAGCTGATCCGTTGACTGCTTCTAAAGTGGTGTTGCTGGATAGCCTCATTTCCAATGTGGATCGCACCTACAAGAACACCAATATGCTGAACTGGCACCGGGAGCTCTGGCTGATTGACCACGGAGCCAGCCTCTATTTTCATCATGCCTGGAATGACTGGAAAGAGCATGCCAGCCGCACGTTTCCCCGCATTAAAGACCATGTTCTTCTCAATAAAGCAACGATGCTGCCCCAGGCTGCACAGGAAATAAAGCTATTAGTCACATCGGAGCGTATTCAAAATATCGTTTCGGTAGTCCCTGATGATTGGTTGTTAGAAGAACCCGATGAATTGTCACCTCAGGAAAGAAGAGAGGTGTACGTAGAGCTGCTGAGCACCAAGCTCGCTAATATTGATGTACTAGCCAACGAAGCCGACGATGCAAGAAAAACAAGTGTATGAATACGCTTTCATTCGCTATGTTCCGAAAGTAGAGCGAGAAGAATTTCTGAATGTGGGAGTGATTGTGTTCTGCAAACAGAAACGATTCCTCCAGGTGAAATACCATATCGACGAAAAGCGTTTAATGGCCTTCTCCGAAGGAAGCGACACTGCCGAACTAACTCATTACCTACAGGCCTGGGACTTAATCTGCCAGGGAAGCCGTAAGGGAGAATATATAGCCCAACTTGATACGGCCAGCCGGTTTCGGTGGCTAACCGCTACCCGCAGTACCATTATTCAAAGCTCTAAAGTTCATCCTGGCCTCTGCACTGACCCCGCATTTGTGCTGAATGACCTGTTCACTAAGTATGTGCTTTGACTCCTACCCCTCCCCATTTGCAGCGTAGGCTTCCAGCTGATGCTGCATTTTAAGAATGCGATCTTCCAGTGTTTCAGAGCTGACTTTCTCTCGCAGACGATCTACCAGCAATGGAAAGGCAAAAGGCGTTGGGCGCGGCGGATGCTTAATGAGAAAGAGCTGCTGATTAATCTGCTTCAGTGTATCGGCAAGCTGAGAGTGTTCTATCTGTTGATACAAAGCCTCGTCTAAAGCCTGAGCCAGCAAGCGGTTATCAGCATCATATTCCGCAAACACATCGTAAATAATCTGAGCCGACGCCTGCAAGTGACGGCTGCCAATATACTTGCCGGGATACCCCTGAAAAACCAAACCGGAAATGGCGGCAATTTCCCGGAAACGTCGGCGGGCCATTTCAGTACTGTTCACACTTTCCAGCACATCTTCCAGCAGATGATCCGTACCAAATAGATCCAGCTCCAAAGCTTCCTCCAACGGAATCTCCTGGTCGGAAAGTAACTCAAAACCATAGTCATTCATAGCGATGGAAAACGAGATAGGCTGCACCTGACTAATCCGCCACGCTACCAGGGCCGATAGAATTTCGTGCACTGCCCGACCGGCAAAAGGGTAGAAATAAACATGGTACCCCTCTGATGTCCGCAAACGCTCCATCAGAAAGTGCTTCTGATCTGGCAGTGCCGACCACTCTTGTTGCAGCTCCAACAGGGGCTCTAAAGCAATCAGCTCCCGGTCATCATACTTGCCTTGCAGATACTGATCGAGCTTTAACCTAATCATCTGGGCCAATTGGGTAGAAAGCGGCATTCGCCCTCCCGACCAGCGAGGGATAATACCATTTTTACCCCGCGCTTTGCGCACCAGCACCGTCATTTCTTTAATGCGTTCCAGTTTCAGATTACGCCCCGCAAACCAGAAGTTGTCGCCTTTATTCAAACGAGAAATGAAGCTTTCCTCAATGGTGCCAATATAGCCCCCGGCTACATACTTAACTTTTAGCACCGGATCGCTCACAATGGTGCCGATAGACAACCGATGCCGCAATGCCGTGCGACGACCAGTTACTTTGTATACGCCATCTTCTACATCCACTTTTGAGAACTCATCGTACTGCCCTAAACTTTCGCCACCCGTGGTGATGAAACGCAGCGCCCACTCCCACTCCGCTGGGCTCAAATCCCGATAAGCATACGTCGCTTTAATTTCTGAAAAGAGCTCCTCAGGACGAAACCCCTCGCCCACAGCCAGGGTTACCAGATACTGCACCAGCACATCGTACGAGCGCTCCAGCGGCTTTCTGGATTCTACCACGTCTTCTCGCACCGCTTCCTGAATAGCCGCTGCTTCAATCAGTTCCAGCGAATGGGTGGGAAGAAAATAGATACGGCTGGTGGCGCCCGGCTGGTGGCCGCTCCGTCCGGCCCGCTGTAAAAACCGGGAAATACCTTTCGGGCTCCCTACCTGAATGACGGTTTCTACCGGACGAAAGTCTACGCCCAAATCTAAGCTAGAGGTGCAGACGACCAGCTTTAGAATACCCTGATGTAAGGCTTCTTCTACCCAGGTGCGTACCTGCGGGTCTAACGAACCATGGTGCATGGCCATTTGTCCGGCCAAATCAGGCACTTTCGCCAGCAGGGTTTGGTACCAGATTTCGGTTTGGGCACGGGTATTGGTAAAAAGTAAGGTGGTTTTGCTTTGTTCTACAATGGGCAATATTTTGTGCATCATTCGAATACCCAGATGGCCAGCCCAGGGAAACTTCTCTATCTCATCCGGCAAAATTGATTCTACCTCAATATTCTTTTTAATGTCTGAACGAACGATGCGGCTGTTGGCTAACTGCTCTTTACCTAGCAATACCTCTCGGGCCTGCTCCATATTGCCAATGGTCGCAGATACTCCCCAGATTCTTAAAGTCGGGCGTATTGCCCGGAGGCGAGACAAGGCCAGTTCCATCTGTACTCCTCTTTTGGTACCCAGCAGTTCGTGCCACTCATCTACAATTACACACTGTAGCTGCTTAAAATGACGGCTATTTTGCTTTTGAGAAAGTAGCAGATGCAGACTCTCCGGCGTGGTTATGAGGCACTCGGGCATGCGCCTGAGTTGCTTCTGCCGTTCGTTAGAAGAGGTGTCTCCACTTCGCACTGCAACCTTCCAGGGCACCTGCATACCTTCAGCAGCCCGCTCCATCGCCAAATGAATATCTTTAGCCAGTGCCTTCAAGGGGGTAATCCAGATGACTTGCAGACCATTACCTGAACGGTCTGTATAACCTTTTGAGTGTTGGCGGATAAAATCAAGCAGGCACGGCACCCATAGAGCGTAGGTCTTACCGCTTCCGGTAGGAGCATTCAGCAGGCCACTTTCTCCGGCTAGGTACGCTTCCCATACCTCCTGCTGGAATGGAAAAGGTTTCCACCCCTGTTGCTTGAACCAGGTGATACCAGGGTTAAGTGCTGTTTGCCGGGTGGATGCCATTGCTATTCTCTAACCCTCATCAGCTAGCTTTGTTCTATTAGCTCTGCCAGCTCCAGCCAACGGTCAGATTTCTCATCCAGCTTCTGATTTACCTGCTCCAATTGCTGCGAGGTATCAGTCAATATCTGGTGATCGGGCTGACCCGAAGCAGATAGCTCGTTGAGTTGTGCCATCAGTTTTTCTTTCTCCGTTTCCAAAGTGGCTATCTCTTTCTCTAACTGCTCGTATTCCCGCTTTTCTTTATAAGATGCTTTCTGTGACTTAACTCCAGAAGTTTTTGCTGTTGGCTCAGAAGAAGATGTCTTAGGAGCAGTAGACCCCGAAGATACTTTTTTAGTATTCCCTTTACTGGAAGGACTACTTTGGCGGGAGCTGCGGTAATCAGTATAGTTACCGGGAAAGTCCTGGATATATCCGCTATCCTCGTTAAACACAAACATATGCTCCACCAGGCGGTCCATAAAATAACGGTCGTGCGTGACCAGAATCAGGCAGCCTTCAAACTGGAATAAGAAATCTTCCAGAATATTGAGCGTAATCAAATCCAGATCATTGGTAGGCTCATCCAGAATGAGGAAGTTAGGGTTTTGCATAAGTACCCGAAGTAACTGCAACCGCCGCTTTTCACCTCCGCTTAGGTTCTTCACCCGCTGATAGTGCATATCTGTCGGGAACTGGAAGCGCTGAAGCAGTTGAGAAGCCGTAATGACCTGCCCCTTACCCAGATCAATAACCTCGGCCACTTCTTTTACCACATCAATCATCCGAAGATCATCCGAGAAACTCATCTCCTGCTGGGTATAGTAGCCAAATACAGTGGTCGTTCCCAATTCCATCTGCCCGGTGTCCGGCGCCAACTGCTGGGTAATCATGTTCAGAAAGGTGGTTTTTCCCGACCCATTCGGCCCGATAATACCGATACGGTCCTTCCGACGGAAAACATAGGAAAAATCTTCAATAATGGTTTTCCCTTCAAAGGATTTACCCAAATGTTCAATCTCCAGAATTTTCTTCCCTTGCCGTCGCCCCTGCATGGCTAGCTCGGCGTTGCCTTCTTCTACTTTCTGACTAGCCTGTTCTTTTAAATCATAGAAGGCTTCTACCCGATACTTGGCCTTGGTGCCTCGGGCTTTGGGCTGTCGGCGCATCCAGTCAAGTTCTTTACGAAGCAGGTTTTGCGCTTTATCAACCGTTGCTTGCTGCTGGGCAATGCGATCAGCTTTCTTCTCCAAAAAATACGCATAGTTACCCTGATACCGGAAAACCTGCCCCTGATCTAATTCAACAATCTCATTAGTAACCCGCTCCAGAAAATAACGATCGTGAGTAACCAGTAGTAAGGCCATGTTCTGAGTAGAGAGATAATTCTCTAACCACTCAATCGTTTCCAGATCCAGGTGGTTTGTAGGCTCATCCAGAATTAGAAAATCAGGTTTCTCAATAAGAGCTTTGGCCAGGGCTACCCGCTTGCGCTGCCCTCCGGAGAGGCGGGCGGTAGGTTGATCCAGATCGTAAATGCCTAATTGCCCCAAGATTTGTTCAATCTGGCTTTCATAATCCCAGGCATTGCGGCTGTCAATTTTCTGGATCAGGTCGGGCAGACTTTCATCAGCCGGATTGTGATGTAGTATTCGGCGGTACTCTTTTAAGAGTGATAAGGTAGGATCATCACTATCATAGATAAAGGAGATTACCGTATCTTCCGGGGCAAACTGAGGCTGCTGTTCGGCATAAGCCATACGCACCCCCTGCGATATTACCACCTCGCCACTATCGGGCACTTCTTTATCGGCAATTATTTTCAGGAGAGTAGACTTCCCCGAGCCGTTAATTCCGACCAGGGCAATCTTCTGGCCTTGTTCAATGCCGAAGGAAATATTTTGGAACAAAAACTTTTCCCGACCTTCAGTGGTCAGGTAATGTTTGGTAAGGGATTCAATGGACAGATAGATCATACGCGAAAGTACAATAAAGAGCAAAAAAAAAGTGAACCCAAGAGGCTCACTTTTTTCACTACTAATACAACAACCTAAAACTACTCAATCAAAAATCTTTATATATAATGGAAGATTACTTCCTATATTACATGTTCTTTTTACACTAAACACGTGAGATCGCAATAAAGGTTTCAAAAAAACATCGATAATTTTAACAATTTCATTAAACACCGTTTAATTACTGAAAATGCGCATAATCCTTCGTGCGAATGTGGATGCAAAATTACAAAAGCCAGACAAATTACAAAAGCCTTTTTCAATAATAAATGCAAAAACTTAAAAAGTAAGTTATAAAACTATTTGCTGTTAATCTTAAAATCAGCGTTTATCTGCTTGTTTGGTACAAAGCCACTATTTAGCACCAATAATAACAGCAGAAAATTTTATGATCAAACGGTTGCACTTTATCTCATTTGATTAGTCTACGCTTATCTCATCAATAATATTTTGCAATTATTTCATATACAAAAATATTTTGATTACTGGAATTTAAGCAACCCCTAAGCAAAGTCTATTACTTAATTTTTCAGGTAAACAGCAGATCCTTTCTTTTTGTTTGTTTTTTTTGATTTATCCTTAAACATTACTTCATAGCTATTACCGGCACGCTTTTGCCAGAAGAATCGTTAAGTGTATGATCACCGCAGAATTCATTAGCAAAGGCAATTGCGGTATCAGATTGTTTAGTACATTTGCAGCAAAACATGTAGAAACAGGTGGTTATGACGGGTCGCATGATTTTACGGAAGATGACGATTGTAATGATGGTAGCAATGTTGTTGTTAGGCTCGTGCCACAGCAGCAAACCCCGAAAATTACCAAAGCGAGGTCCCATTCCCTGTCCTATACATGATTGCTAACCCGCAAGGTATGCTATGCCGCAAGATATTATTGTAGCGATTGACGGATACTCCGGTTGTGGAAAAAGCTCAACCGCCAAAGCAGTGGCGCGTGCTTTAGGATACACCTACATCGATTCGGGCGCGATGTACCGCGCCGTCACCCTCTATCTGCTTCGCCACAACATTGCTCTATCTGATACAAAAGCAATAGAAGCTGCACTGGATAAACTTCACATCCATTTTCAAATTAATCCGCAAACATCTCAGCCCATCTACGAAACTTATCTGGATGGTGAAAACGTTGAACAGGAGATTCGAGGAATGGGCGTTTCTGAGCGAGTGAGCGATGTAAGCGCGCTTCCTGTAGTGAGAAAATCTATGGTTGGTTTGCAGCGAAAAATGGGCACCGACAAACGTGTAGTGATGGATGGGCGGGATATCGGCACCAACGTGTTTCCGCAGGCAGCTTTAAAAGTTTTTATGACTGCCGACTTGCACGAACGGGCGCGCCGAAGGCAGGTAGAGCTAGCGGAGAAAGGATCATCTGTAGAACTTGATGAAATAGCGAAAAACCTGGCTGAGCGAGACCGGATCGATACTACTCGCACGGAAAACCCGCTGATTAAAGCAGCCGATGCCGTAGAAATTGACACAACTCATCTGCAATTTGACGAACAGGTGAATCGCATTGTTACTTTAGCGCAGGAAGCCATACAACAGACATAGAAAACCAAACCAAGCAATTTATGGAGGTCACCATAGACAAAAATTCAGGATATTGTTTCGGAGTTGAGTTCGCCATCCAGATGGCAGAGGATGAGATGGAAGGCGAAAATCAACTGTACTGTCTCGGTGATATTGTGCATAATGATATGGAGGTAAAGCGCCTGTATGACAAGGGATTACGCATTATCTCTCGAGAAGACCTGGAAAATATGCACGACTGCAAGGTGCTAATTCGAGCCCACGGCGAACCGCCAGAAACATATCAGGCAGCGTTACGGAATAATATTGAACTGATTGATGCCTCCTGCCCGGTGGTGCTGAAACTTCAGAACCGGGTTAAAAACGCATTTGACACCATACAACCCCGCAATGGGCAGATTGTAATTTATGGGCAACCCGGCCATGCTGAAGTTATCGGGCTTACGGGCCAGACCCAGGGAAAAGCCATCATTGTAATGAAGGATGAAGACCTGGATAAGATTGACTATACCAAACCAGTAACGCTTTTTAGTCAGACGACAAAGAGCACCCAGGGATTTTACCGGATTAAAGCCATGATTGAAGAACGGTTGAAAGAAGCGCAGGGCCATCTGGATACCGTAGAATTTAATGCTAATGATAGCATTTGTCGGCAGGTGTCTAACCGGGAACCTCAATTAAGGCGATTTGCCAACGAACAAGATGTAATTGTTTTTGTTAGTAGCAAAAAAAGCTCAAACGGCAAAGCGTTGTATAGTGTCTGCCAGTCTGAAAACAAACGAAGTTACTTTATTGCAAATGAAGAAGAATTAGAGCCAGACTGGTTTGAAGATGCAAACAAAGTAGGCGTTTGTGGAGCAACATCAACCCCTATGTGGCTGATGGAGCAGGTGGCTAATGGAATACGAGCCATTGGAAAAACATACTCCGTTACATCTTAACAACAATCTTTTTTTATAAGAAAAAGCGATAAATCAACTTCTGGGTAATTATTCAGGTTATTCCCTGATTTTAATTATTTTTGCTGCGATTTTAACGAATGGTCATTTACATAAAGCGTTCTTACCTTCAATGCCAAAGCATATCAAACTAAAACGCGGATTTGACATCAACTTAGCTGGGAAACCAGAAAAAGTAGTGGGTGAAACCCCTCAATCCGACACCTTCGCCATTAAACCTACTGATTTTCCCGGCATGTTACGCCCTAAAGTAACTGTAAACGAGGGAGACACCGTCAAAGCAGGTACGCCCATCCTTTTTGATAAAAAGAAGAGTGAGGTCATGTACTGTTCTCCAGTAAGCGGGGAAATTGCCGAAATAAAGCGAGGTGAAAGGCGTAAGTTGCTGGAAGTCAAAATCCTGGCTGACAAAGAGATTACGTACGAAGAATACAACCAGTATTCAGTATCAGATATCCCTTCTATCAGCAAGGAAGATGCCTTAGAGCAAATGCTGAAAGGTGGTGTATGGCCCCAGCTTATTCAACGCCCTTACGGTATTATAGCCGACCCGGCAGATACCCCTAAAGATATTTTTATCTCAGGTTTTGATACCAGCCCCCTGGCCCCTGACTACGAAGTCTTGCTGAAAGGCCAGGCTAATTTCTTCTCAGCCGGAGTTGAGATCCTGAAAAAACTCACCAGTGGCAAAGTACATCTGGGTATTAATGCTGATGCAGAAGTTTCCTCAGTATTTTCTGATGTAAAAGGCCTGGAAGTAACTAAGTTTTCTGGCCCTCACCCAGCCGGTAATGTGGGTGTGCATATTCACCATGTGAGCCCCCTCGGAAAAGGACAGATCGTCTGGACGGTTGATCCTTACGGAGTGGTTCAGATAGGAAAACTGTTCTTAAAAGGGAATTATGATGCAAGCAAGGTTATCAGCCTGGCTGGTTCTGAAGTGAAAAAACCTCAGTACTACCGCACCTACATGGGAGCTTGCATTGACAAGATTATTGAGGGAAAGATTGAGCATAAAAATGTGCGTTATATCTCAGGCAATGTGCTTACCGGCGAGAAAATTGAACCTAGCGGTTATCTCGGATTTCACCATCATCAGATTACCGTGATACCCGAAGGAAATGAGTACGAATTCCTGGGTTGGATGAAACCAACGACGGATAAGTTAAGTTTTCATAGAGCATTAGGGCTGCTATCCTTTTTGAATTCATCGAAGAAAGAATACGTCCTTAATTCTAACCTGAAAGGGGAAGAGCGAGCATTTGTGCAGACTGGGATTTATGAAAAAGTCTTACCGATGGATATTCTCCCCGAATATCTTTTCAAAGCTATTTTAGCTGAGGATTACGATGATATGGAAACACTTGGCATTTATGAGGTAATTGAAGAAGACGTGGCCCTGTGCGAATTCATCGATGTTTCTAAACACGACATACAAGGCATTATCCGAAGAGGAATTAATTTAATTCGAGAGACCTAGTTAATATGAACGCTTTACGGAAGTTGCTGGATAAGCAAAAACCCCTTTTTGAAAAAGGTGGAAAGTTAGAAAAGTTTTATTACGCCTTTGAGGCAGGAGATACCTTCTTGTTTACCCCTAACACTACGTCAGGTAAACATGGTACTCACATCCATGATGCCATTGACCTGAAGCGAATGATGATCACGGTGGTTATTGCCATGATCCCGTGTTTGCTGATTGGAATTTACAATGTGGGGCACCTGCATTATTTTGCTATCGGCGAAGCAGCCGACTTTGGGCAGAAAGTACTTATTGGATTACAGGTGGTGCTGCCAGTAGTGATTGTTTCTTATACTGCTGGTGGTCTGGTTGAGGTAGTTTTTGCAACGATACGCCGCCACCCCATTAACGAAGGCTTTTTGGTTACCGGGATGCTTATTGCCCTGGTTATGCCGCCTACTATCCCTTTATGGGAAGTTGCTTTGGCAGCGATCTTTGCAGTAGTAATTGCCAAAGAGGTATTTGGTGGAACCGGCATGAATATTCTGAACGTAGCCATGACCGCCCGGGCTTTCCTTTATTTTGCGTATCCCGGTGATATGTCAGGCGATGTTTGGTATTACCTGGGAGATGCACAGTATGCCGATGGCTTTTCCGGTGCAACTGCTTTAGGTTTAGCAGCCGAAACCGTAGTTACAGAAGGAGCGCAGCCGGTAGTAACCACACTGGCTTCGTTTCAGGATGGTCTATTCACATTTTCAAACATGTTTGTAGGTCTTATCCCTGGCTCTATTGGTGAAACGTCAACGTTAATGGCACTTGTTGGAGCAATTATTCTGATCGCTACTGGGGTAGGAAGCTGGAAAATAATAGTAAGTGCTTTTGCCGGAGTTTTCGCACTAGGTGCTATTTTAAATATATCTGGTGCTAATGAATACATGGCTATGCCGGCTTACTATCACTTTGTGATGGGAGGATTTGCCTTTGGGGCAGTATTCATGGCCACCGACCCGGTATCCGCAGCGCATACCGAAACCGGAAAGTGGATTTACGGATTCCTGATTGGAGTCATTACGGTGATTGTACGGGTATTAAACCCCGCCTATCCCGAAGGAATTATGCTAGCGGTGCTCTTTATGAATGTTTTTGCTCCGCTCATAGATTATTACGTGATTCAAGCCAACAAAAAAAGAAGATTACAACGTGCAACGGTCTAACACATATATTATCGTATTTTCCGCCGTACTAACCATCATACTAGGCGGATTGCTCGCTTTCTCTGCTATTGGACTAAAGCCTATGCAGGATATGCAGGTTGCTTTGGATACCCAGAAGAAAATTTTAGGTGCCGTAATGGACTTGCAGCCTACGGATGATGTCCCAAACATTTATCAATCACGCATTCAGTCGTTGGTGGTAGATAGTAAGGGAGAAGAAGTAACCGAAATAGAAGGTGAACCTATAGTGGCTGAAGCAGTGAGCGTAGGAAACCAGTTTAAACTACCCCCCGAAGAGCGCCTTTATCCGGTCTATAAGTTTACCGGTGAAAACTCTGACGAGGTAGAAGCTTACATTCTTCCAGTATACGGCAACGGCCTCTGGGATAATATCTGGGGCTATATTGCTTTAGAAAGTGATTTGCAAACTGTCCGAGGGGTTGTTTTTGACCATGCTGGTGAAACTCCTGGTCTGGGTGCCCGAATCACTACCATAGACGTGCAGGAACGCTTTAAAGGCAAAAAGATCTATGATGATCTGGGCGAATTAGTAGCAGTAAGAATGGTAAAAGGGGAATCCGGCGATCCAAGCATCTACAATAATAACGAAGTAGATGGTATGTCGGGCGCTACCATTACCGCTACGGGTGTAAACAATATGTTGCAAAAATACTTGGGTTACTATGAGCCTTACCTGGAGAAATCTACTGGTCAGGATGTAAAGAAACCTGAAAGCAGAACTCAATCCACGGACGTTTAGTCAAAAAACGAATTATTACTTGTATTCTTCGTAATACCTTTTATTAATGACACTCTTATGAGTACAGAAACCGAAGTAATAGATAAACCTGTTAAAGCTAAAGAACCCAGTGAAGCGCTAATGTCTAAGCGCCGTAAGAAACTGATTTCTGATCCTCTGAATGATGATAATCCAATCACCGTTCAGGTACTGGGAATTTGCTCGGCACTGGCAGTAACCACTCAAATGAGCCCTACGCTGATTATGGCGATTTCGGTGGTTTTTGTAGTAGTGTTCTCTAACCTGATCATCTCGCTCATGCGAAACTTCATTCCTGGTCGGGTTCGGATTATTGTGCAGTTAGCGGTTGTGGCAACCCTGGTAACGCTGGTTGATCAGGTATTAAAAGCGTACTTTTACGATGCCTGGAAGGTACTTTCCGTATTTGTCGGACTAATTATTACCAACTGTATTGTGATGGGTAGGCTGGAAGCTTTTGCTCAAGCTAACAAACCTTACGACTCCATTCTAGACGGACTGGGCAGCGGTTTGGGATACGCCTGGATCATTCTGGCAGTGGCCTTCTTCCGCGAGTTGCTAGGTTCGGCCTCTGTATTTGGATTCAAAGTATTTGAAGCCATCGGCATTGAAAATTTCCCAACGAATGGTCTGATGGTAAGCCCGGTTGGTGCTTTCATCATCTTAGGCCTCCTCATCTGGGTACAGCGTACCAAAACCGGATACGTAGAACGATAAATAATAGAAAGTAACCTATGGAACTGATTAATTTAGGGATTCGATCCATCTTTATAGAAAATATGGTACTTGCCTACTTCCTGGGCATGTGCTCTTTCCTGGCCGTTTCTAAGAAAGTTTCTACCGCAACTGGACTAGGCGCTGCCGTAATCTTTGTACTTACGCTGACGGTACCTATCAACTGGCTACTACAAGAGTTTGTGCTTAAAGAAGGGGCTTTAAGTTGGGCAGGAGCTCAGTTTGCAGAAGTTGACCTTAGCTTTCTTCAGTTTATCATGTTCATTGCCGTAATTGCAGCTATGGTGCAATTGGTAGAGATGGTGATTGAGAAAGTATCCCCGGCACTGTACGGAACGTTAGGTATCTTCCTGCCTCTGATCGCGGTAAACTGCGCTATTTTGGGTTCGTCCCTGTTTATGGTGCAACGTGATCAAACGTTTATAGAATCTGTTGTTTATGGCTTTTCTTCAGGAGTAGGCTGGTTCTTAGCTATTATTGCTCTGGCAGCTATTCGTGAAAAATTAAAATACTCTAATGTACCCGACGGACTAAAAGGGCTGGGTATTGCCATGCTCATTACCGGCTTGATGGGAATTGCCTTTCTTTCCTTTGTCGGTATTGCGATATAAAACGTATTTCTTTCGTATTTTTAAGGTTTTACCAGTTACGGTAAAACCTTTTTTATTTTAGAAACTTCCGCACCATGAACCGAAGCTTACCTACCTACTTTTTCCGCGGACTGCTCTTTGTGGTTCCGGTTGCTTTAACCGTCTATATTCTGGTTGTTTGCATCCGTTGGCTGGATAGCCTCATCTCCATTCCAGTACCGGGCTTAGGGCTTCTTACCATACTGGTTTCTATCACACTCATTGGCTATCTGGCTTCTACATTACTAGCCGCCCCCATATTTCATTTGCTTGAAGAAGTATTGACTCGTCTTCCCTTGGTGAATATTATTTATTCTTCCCTGAAAGATTTGATCTCAGCTTTTGTGGGAGATAAGAAAAAATTTGATCGTCCGGTGTTGGTTGCTATGAGCACTGACCTTACCATCCAAAAACCCGGTTTCATCACCCAAAGCGATTTATCTCAACTAGGCCTGATTGATCAGGTAGCGGTGTATCTGCCTCACTCATACAACTTTTCAGGCAATTTATTCATTGTGCCAAGCCGGTGTGTAACACCCATTGAAGCGTCTAGTACTGATATTATGAAATTTATCGTATCAGGTGGAGTTTCCGGGCTAGAAGAGCACATAGGAGGAAAAGTAAAATCATGAAGCAGTACGATTGCGTTATCATCGGGTCAGGACCTAATGGGCTGGCCGCAGCGATTGAACTTCAGCGATCAGGCTTATCGGTGCTGGTACTAGAGGCCAAAGCCAGACTAGGCGGCGGCGCAAGATCACAGGAGTTAACACAGCCCGGATTTATTCATGACGTCTGTTCAGCCATTCATCCGCTAGGGATGGCCTCCCCATTTTTCAGTCAATTGCCTTTAGAGCAGTTTGGCGTAGAGTGGTTATTCTCTCCCGCCGCCCTGGCCCACCCACTGGATAATGGAAAAATCATCACGCTTACCCGGTCTATAGAAGATACTGCCCAGCAACTGGGCGAAGATGCGGCTGCGTACCGTAAACTTATGTATCCCATTGTAGACAGTTGGGATGCTATCGCCCCTGATTTTCTCGGACCATTTCGCTTTCCCAAGCACCCTTTCAAAATGGCCCAGTTTGGATTCAATGCTCTTCAGTCTGCTTCTTTTCTGGCAAATGCCAAGTTTAAAACTCCCGAAGCGAAAGGGATTTTTGCCGGACTGGCCGCTCACTCCATGCTTCCGCTCACTAAAATCTCATCAGCAGCTATCGGGCTGGTATTAGGCGCATTGGGGCATAAGGTTGGGTGGCCATTTCCTAAAGGCGGTACTCAGGCACTGACGGACGCGCTGGTGGCTTATTTTCAGTCGTTGGGTGGTGAGGTTGAAACAGACCGAGAGGTACGCTCTGTATCAGATATTCCTCCTTGTAAGGCTACCTTATGGGATATTACCCCTTGGCAATTGCTGGAAATCAAAGGACTTCCCCTTCCCCAAAATTATCGGCGAAAACTAAAGCGCTACCATTATGGCCCCGGCATTTTTAAAGTAGACTGGGCATTGAGTGATCCTATCCCTTTTACAAACTCTAAAGGAAACCAGGCCGCTACCATTCATTTGGGGGGAACACTGGAAGAGATTGCGTTATCCGAGCAAATGGCCTGGAAAAAGAAGCATACTGACAAACCGTATGTGCTGCTGGTACACCCCAGCCCTTTTGATCCAAGCCGGGCACCGGAAGGCAAGCATACTGCCTGGGCCTATTGCCACGTACCTCGCTATTCTCAGCAGGATATGACGGAGGCGATTGAACAGCAGGTAGAGCGGTTTGCACCAGGGTTTCGAGAAACAATCATCGATAAGCACACCATGCATACCGAACAGGTACAGCGGTATAATGCGAATTATATTGGAGGCGATATTAACGGCGGTGCTCAGACCATCACGCAGTTATTTACCCGCCCAACCTGGAACTTCACTCCTTACCGAACCGCGCTAAAAGGAGTGTATCTGTGCTCCTCTTCTACCCCACCCGGTGGGGGCGTCCACGGCATGTGCGGCTATCACGCGGCTCAAACGGTGCTGGGTGATTTATTCCCGGATGCACAAAAAAAGGGCGCTATCCGAGAATAGCCCCCTATAATTCTTCTATTGTATACGCTTAGTTTCCAGCGTTGTAGTAAAACCGCTCGTGCACGATCTGATCATCATCCCAGCGTTGAACAGCAACCTGCTCCAGTTTAAGCCGGTTTCCATCCTGAAAGGTTACATCCATCCATGATTCTACCGTGGTCACCTTATCCTCTTCACTGGAGGTAATCGCTTCTACCCCACCCCCATGGATTTCTTTTACGCTGGAGACAAATTTCTTTTCGTATTCGCGGTTGGCTTCTTTTCCTTCCCGTTTGTCCCCAGTTGCTTCTACCATCACACAATCCTGATGATAATATTTTTCAAACGCATCCATTAATTGCCCCGTGTTAATCATGTTGTAGAGATCCTGAGCTTTTTCTTTGTAAGTCATGGCAAGAATAATTATGTTATAGACAAATGTTGTATATACAATAATACGAATAACTTATACATAGGTTACTAAAGACTAACAAATATTCGATTAATTAATAATTGCAAAAACAAAAGCGGGCACTTACCCGAAAGTAAATGCCCGCCCTATTTATCTACGCTGCGAATAGACTGGTTTAATCTCCTAAGTTTGGATTAGCGAGGGTCTCACTCGCTGGTAAAGGCAATTGATACTGTACCGGTCCGAGGGGTTGTAAATCATCGGGGTGTTTTTTGGCGATTACATCCTCTACCATCTGCAACCGGACCAGATCAAACCAACGGGTGTACTCAGCGGCAAACTCCCAGGCTTTCTCCTGCACAATTTGCTCTTGCGTGGCCGAAGTCCAGTCTACGGAAGGCGCAGGAGTGTTAAGCGGTAAGCCATTGGCCCGGCGGACGATTTTGTTGACGGCTTCCAGGGCGGAAGGATCAGATGGGTTGCTGGTAGCCATCACCTGCGCTTCGGCATACACCATATACACTTCAGCCAGTCTTTCCAGCGGTAAAGAAATAGCATTCAGCCAGTCGTTATCCGGGCCTTGCAGCTTTTTGTAATACGGGTGAGCGGTAGTAAACTCCTGCCAGGGAGTGCCATCAGCCAGTTCGGTCATAAAGGTAACCGGTTTCCGGGCATCTTCGGGAAACTCATTAAAGAAGGTAATTTCGGCAAAATAGTCATCCCATCCGCCTTCATCGCTGGGACGGGCGGGGCTACCGTAAACGGCATTTCCATTATACCAGTCACCGGCCCAGAAGTTCAGGGCAAACACTTCTTCTGAGTTTCCATCATTTTCCGACATCCACAGGTCCGCAAAGTTTTCCATCAGACCAAACCCGTAGGTAGTCTGATTATCAATCACTTCCTTCGCTTTGCTGGCGGCCATTTCGTATTTAGAAGCATCGTTCAGGGGCCAACCGGCCATGTTTAAGTAAACTTCGGCCAGTACAGCCATCGCTGCGCCTTTGTTTACTCTACCGGGGGCTGGTTTGGTATCGCTCAGCAGGCTCTCAGCCATGGTAAGGTCGGCAATGATCTGCTCGTAAATAGCAGCGACTGAACTAGATTCTACGGTTAAGATTTCTTCATCAAACACATGCGTATTTAATACTAAGGGTGCTTCTCCCCACAAGCGTACAATCCAGAAATAATTATAAGCCCGCAGAAAGAAGGCTTCTCCGGCAATCTGCTGGATCACAGAGGCATCGCCAGTAGCATCTTCGTAATTAGCAATGATGTTGTTCGATCCCTGAATAGACTTGTAAGCCCCGCTCCAGACAAAGGGCAGGCGGCCGTTTTGCTGAGCTACTTTAAACTGATCAAATTCCCGGAAATCAGCTTTATTGGCAGCTTTATGCGTGGTGAGATCGTCACCGCCCATCAGCACTGCCTGGGTGGAGGAATTGCCTAGACCGGAGTTCCAGGTATAGGTTAAGGGTTTATAAGTACCCGCTAAGGCCGCGATCAGGCCTTTTTCATTTTTCAACGCGCCACTCTCGGAAGTAATCTGGGCTGAGAGGTCTTCTTCCAGAAAATCAGAGCAGGAAGATACCGTCAGCACACATATGAATAGGATAATAATATTTTTCATGGTACTAGTAATTAAAAAGTTAGGTTAATGCCCAGTGTCCAGGTTTTAGCATTGGGGTATGATCCAGCATCGGCCCCGCGAGCTTCTCCAGTTCCCA
Source organism: Roseihalotalea indica (assembly GCF_022458895.1). Next base: position 167,321 of record NZ_JAINFL010000008.1, read on the forward strand.
CATTGGAATAGGATTCGGGATCGATGCCCCGATAATCGGTTAGTGTGAACAGGTTGGTAGCTCCCACCATGACTGATCCGTTGATGCCGCCTAGTAACTCATTAGGTAGGTTGTAGGTCAGGCTGACGTTTTTCAGTCGTAGGAAGTTGCCAGATTCTACGAAGCGGGAAGATTGAATTTCAGCTACATCTGATTCGCTGAAAGCGGGAATATCGCTGTCCTCGTTGGTATTCGCCACCCAGCGGTCCTGAATATCTACGTGGGTGATCTCACGGGCATCAGCCGCCGCCAAAACAGCTTGGGCATAGGTAAAATTCCACTTATCGTATCCCATCATAGATTGAAGGAAGACATTCAGGGTAAAGTTCTTATAGCTGAAGGTGTTGTTCCAGCCCAGCAAACGGGTAGGAATGGCACTGCCGATAATCTGATAATCATCGCCCCCGATGGCTCCGTCGCCGTTCACATCTTCGTACTTGGAATCGCCCGGTACATTGCCGTACTCCGCTGCTTCGGCAGCTTCCGCTGTAGACCAGACACCCAGATAATTCAATCCCCAATAGCTCGCCAGGCTGTGCCCCGGCATAATCACCATTTCGGGCAGATTGGTTAAACCGGCACCGGCATCGCCATCCGAGAAAATCTGCTCCCGGTCGCCAATACTAACCACTTCGTTGTTGAGGAAAGAAACGTTAAAGCTGGAGTACCAATTGAATGCGCCACGATCTACCACAGTGCTGGTCAGGCCAAACTCAAAACCATTATTTTCCACTTCGCCCAGGTTGCGGAAAATAGAGCCTCCTCCTGAATACTGCGGCAGAGGTTCGCTAACCAGCAAATCCTTGGTGTTCTTCTGAAAATAATCCGCAGTCAGGCCCAGACGGCCGTTAAACACCTGCAAATCCAGGCCGACGTTGAGTTGCTCGGTGGTTTCCCACTTCAGATTCGAGTTGCCAGGGTTACCGATGATAATCCCGGATGTTAACTGACCATTCTCAAAAGAAGTACCTGCGCGCTCATCGTTAGTATAAAATGTAGTGACCGTACCAAATACGGGCAGAGCCTGGCTACCGGTGATACCATAGCTACCCCGCAGTTTCAAATCAGTTAAAAAGTCCAGGTCCTGCATGAAGTTCTCTTCGGAAATTCTCCAACCCAACGCCATAGAAGGAAACGTACCGTACTTATTTGCTCCCCGGAATTTAGATGACCCATCGGCCCGTACTGAGGCAGTGATCAGGTAACGGTCCATCAGCGTGTAGTTGATCCTGCCGATGTAGGAGCGGATCGTCTGCTTTTCTTTGGTGGCCTGAGAGGTTACTGAGCCAGCCAGGGTGATGTTATCGAACCGCAACTCAGGAAACTGTAGTCCTACTGCCGTTGTACCAAATATATCAGTCCGCAATAATTGGTGCTCTACCACTCCGGTGACGGTCAGGTTATGGATGTCATTAAAGACATGGTTGTAGTTGAGGGTATTGGTGTTTTGCAGGAAAATACGCTCTTCGGAACCCCGGTAAGCACTGGGGTTGTCATTGATACGCGATGCCGTGAACGTTTTGAGTTGGGTATTGATATAGCTTATTCCAAAGCTGACATCGGCCGTAAGCCCATCTACAATTTCGTAATTAAATCCGCCATTGGCATTCAGGGTGTTGCTCTCGTTGATGTTATCATTAAGAGCCATCTCGATAGGATTGCCTTTGATGGAAGAGATGGGATCGCGAACGGTAGGCACTCCGTTGGCATCGCGGGCGGGAGTTGTAGGTGCCCAGGCTAACGCTCCGGCAATTGATCCGCTGGTGTTTCCATTACCCTCGGTATTATTATTTTCTCTACGAACGAAGTTCATCTTCAAATTGGCACTCAGCTTTTCTGACAGATTCGCTTTGAGGTTGGTCCGCAGGGAATATCGCTTGAAATCAGAATTAATGATAATCCCTTCCTGGTCCAGGTAATTACCGGAAATAAAGTAGGTGACGGCATCTTTTCCTCCCGAGTAATCAACCTGGTATTCCTGACCGAGCCCGGTTCTTAGTAGTTCATTTTGCCAGTCGGTGCCCCCGTTCTGGCGGAACCCTGCGATTTCGGCATCGGTAAAAGGAAGAGTAGTACCTAACGCTGTAGCCCGCTGGTTGGCAACTTCAGCGAAGGTGGCGGCATCCATCAGGTCCCAGGTATCCAGAATCTGAGAGGAATTGAAGCGGGCGGTTACCGATAGTTTAGGCTCACCGGCTTTTCCGCTTCGGGTAGTAATAAGCACCACACCATTCGCTCCCCGACTACCGTAAATAGCCGTAGCCGAAGCATCCTTTAGTACCTGAATGCTCTCAATGTCGCTGGGGTTTACATCGCGGAAGTTGGCGCCCACAAAACCATCTACCACATAAAGCGGCTCATTGCTGCCGTTGATTGAATTGGCACCCCGAATCCGGATAGAAACGGCCCCGCCCGGAGCACCCGAACTGTTCGTAACATTTACACCAGGGGTACGACCTTGAAGAATCTGGTCAAAGCGGGTAACGGGTTGGGCCTCAAAGTCTCTTTGATCTACCGTGGCAATAGAGCCCGTCACATCTTTCTTCTCCTGCGTGCCGTAGCCGATCACTACAATCTCTTCTAATGACTGCACATCCGATGGCATGGCGATATCAATGGTACTTCGGCCATTTACGGGGATTTCCTGAGTGGTGTAGCCAATGGAAGAAAACACCAGTGTAGCGTTCTCATTTACATTCACGCTGTAGTTTCCATCAATATCAGTAACTGTCCCGTTAGACGTTCCTTTCTCTACCACATTAACCCCAGGCAGGGCATCACCGTTTTCCTGATCGGTTACTTTACCAGAGACACTGATCTGCGGTATGATTTCTACCTCTTTCTGCTCAGTCTCCTTTTCACTCTTAGGAGCAGCGGCAATATTATTTCCTACCTGCTTAAACTTAATGCCCGTTTGCCGGGAGATATCAACCAGAATATCATACAGTGTTTGATTATTGTACCTGCCGCTTACCCGCTCTGTTTTTTTCAGGTCAGAAGCATTGTACTCAAACGTAAAACTGGACAGGGATTCTATTTTCTTAAATGCCTGGATTATGTCTTCATTGTTTAAGAGCAAAGAGACCCGCATCTCTTTAACGCTGAGCACATCCTGGGCTTTCCCATCGGCAGCGAGTAAAAGGCTGATGGAGAGCGCCTGCACCAGAAGGATACAGAGCGTGCCTCGAGTCAGCCACAAAAGCTTTTGTAAAATTGGCGTTTTCATAAGTTGAGGTTGTTGAGTGGAACATTAGAAGAAATTGTATGCCCAGAGGTTGATGCTGAGCGGAAGGAGGTTAGAAGTTATATGTTTTCATAAGGATATTATTGATAGGTGATTGTTACAATTTTTTGCTCGATCCGGTAGTCAAACTCCATCCCGAACGACAGAGATAAGAGTATGTTCTCCAGACTTTTATTCTGATAAGAAGCAGTGTAGCTCCAGGGCTTGGGCGAACGGTTTATTTTCTCAAACTCTACGCCGTACCATTGCTCCAGCGTGCTGAATACGGTGGCTTCGTCGGCATCTTCAAAGTAGATGATACCTTCTTTCCAGGCCAGAGTGCGCTTAGGATCATATTGATATTTAACCAGCTCCTGATTTGCCTGATACAATGTCCCTTCGCCCGGGTTAAGCAATAACCCCTCATTTTGGTACTCAGCCTCGGCGCGATTCACTCTTACTTTTCCTTCTACCAGCGCAATAGCCACGTTTGCCGTATCGTAGGCTTTTACATTAAAAGCTGTACCCAGTGCTTCGGTGAGAAGCCCCGCAGCAACGACTCGAAACGGTCGGCTTTTATCTTTGCTTACTTTGAAAAATGCTTCGCCCTCCAGCACAACTTTTCTTTCCTTTGGCGTGAATGCTTCATCGTACACCAGGCGACTCCCCGCATTGAGTTCCACCTCGGTGCCATCACTTAAATAAATGGTAGATCGTTGCCCCCAGGGATTTTCTTTGCTAATCAGTTTGCTTTCCGGCAATGGAACTGGCTGCTCCCGGCTTGCCAGAAGGTAGCTTAACCCCAGGGTGATTACAATTAATACCGAAGCGGCTAATCGCCCCAGTTTCTCATAACTCCATTTTTCTTTAATGGTGTTGCCAGACTTCTGCAGAATGGCGGAAGCATGTAAAGGAATTATTAGCGGGTTAGTATTTTGAGGGTTTACTTTATCTGCTTCATGATCAATAAGATTCCAGAGATGGTCTATTTCCGCCGGATTCAGTTGATGTTTTTCCTGGGGAAGGGTCAGTAGTAAAGTGCGAGCTTCTTGCAGCACATTCACTTTCTCAGGATGTCGGGCTACCCAGGCTTCCCAGAACAAATTTATTTCCCGATTGGGGCGCAATACCCACTCCCGGAAGTGAGGGTCAAGAACAAAATCTTCTGCCGAGTATTTCTGGCGATCCATCTGAGTATAATTTCACCCTATAATGGACGGTATACCCTAAAGTTATCCTCGTAATACGTATTATTTTTAGAGAATTACAATTTCATCAGCATCGTTTATAGCCAACAACACATATTTCAAAGGTTTTGAGCTTTCATTATAGAATTCGCAAAAAAACGATAATAAAATCAGGCCCAGGCAACCAAAATGCTCAGGATGACAATCCACAGAAACTCAGGGATGGTTTTTCTCAGGGTAGAAAGGGATTTCCAGGCAAGGGTATAAACGGAGCGAACATTGATTCCCATAATCTCAGAAACTTCCTCATAAGTTAAGCCTTCATAAAACAGCAGGTGAATCACTTCCTTTTGCCGATCGGGCAAGTGCCGAATAGCCTTACTTAATTTCCGAAATTGCTCCTCCTGCACCTGCCGCTCAATAAATAAAGATTCGTAGGGTAGAATAACCTCTCCTGTTAAATTATTCTTCGAGACAACGAACGATTCTCGCCCCTGCTTGAGATGGTGATACATCTTCAGCTTCAGGGCTTTCATCAGGTAAAACTTTATATTATCGGTAGAAGAAAGGTGGGTTCTGCTTTTCCAAAGCTCAAGAAAAAGCTCTTGGATTGTATCTTTTACCAGGGCTTCATTTCCCTTAATCTTCATTCCGTAATTGTACAGGTCCTGAACGTACTGCCGGTACATATGCTCCAGTGCTGCTTTATCGCCCTGCTGAAAAGCTTCCCAGATAGTGCTATCGGATTTTGGAATCTTTTCAAGAGGAAAGACTGGCATCTGAGAAAGAGGCATAAGAAGGTTGTATTAGTCTGCAAAAGTCTCCCTGATATTAGCTAATTTTCATCCGATCACCAATATCTTAGAGCTGGTTTTTACTCAGTAACAATTCTGATATCGCTTAAAGCGATGATTTTCAGATACGTAAGGGATTGATCGTAGATAAGGAGAAGGTGAGGTATGCCTAATGCTCATTGCCATAAACTCACCGCCGCCCAAAGCCTGTCTATCGTCCGTCATACTTCCGGATAAAGCACCGGTACTTGAGCTAAGGCACATCCAGCAAGAGACTGTAATTCTTTGAAAGGGTTATTGGAAATTGTAGCGGAATCCCATCTTCAAACCAAACGATTGCGGCAAACTGCTGAAGTCAGCGGAAGATTTAGCCAGTTCACTTAAGGCAAACTGATAAGAGGGAGTAAGCGATATTGAGTAGCTTTCCAGAAGCTGATAAAAGACTCCCCCACTGATCAGTCCGCTCAGGTAGCGGGAATTAAAGGGGCTGCTTCCGTCACTGTCAATGGTGGCCGATGAATAGCGATCAGAAGAGATTTCATTTCCCAGAAAGAAATTGGCCGCTACACCGGGGCTTACCGATAGGGTTACCTTAGAAAACTGAACGTTGTAACCTACCCGTAAAGGCACGGATACAAACTGAAAATTACTGGAAACCTCTTCAGGAGCGCTCATGGGCGTGGTATTGGCGTATGTTGCCCGGCTTTGTAGTGCGTTAGAAGCCACCAACGGGTACCGATCGCCGGTTTGCAGATCAACCACCGTATAATTCGTCTGCGTGTTGGTCTGGAAGTTCTGATAATCCAGCCCACTCTCCAGGCTCCAGTGCTCGCCCAACGCAAGCCCCACATCAAAACCGTAACTTAGCGAAAGGGTGGACTGGTTTTCCAAACCCTCCTGGATAACGGTAGATTGCACGTTATTAGCAATACTGGATTGCTGAAAATCCTGAAGTGACTTGGCATCCAGACTATACTCATTAGGCGCATTGACCATCATCTCCATATTACCCCGGCCGGGCGACTGAAAATTAGGATCAAAATAACTGGGGGCCATGCTGATTCCGGCAAAAAACTTCATATCCCGGGTATCCCGGTTAGGAGATTCTTCATCTCGATACTGAGGCACATAATAAAGCTGCTTTATACTGTCAGCCCAGGCGGGTGGTGCCAGGGCTAACGCATCGGGTGAAAGGACGGCTAACCGCCCCACCCGATGGTTAGAAGGATGGAGTTCGGCTCCATCCCTGCTTACTTCTTCATTAGGGAAAATAAGCGTCTTTGATGTTGATTGATTGGTAGCATCGCGGGCAGCAGAATAAACCTGGGCCGCATTGCCGCTTTCAGTATCGGAAGAACGAGGTTCATCTATAGTAGCCAGCGGCCTACCAGCAGCATGATCTCCGGCTACCGAGCTGTTTTCCTGGTCAAGTCCTTCGGATAAAGTCTCTTCTGGCAACTGTTCTTTTTCAGCCGATTGCGCAGGTGATGGTTCTCGTTGAGCCAACGCAGATTCGTGCTCCGTTTTACCAGCAGCATTACCACTTTCTGAAGTTGAAGTTTCGGTAGTTGCCCGGTCTTTTTGCTGGGCAATATTGGCGGTTTCACTTTGTTGTTCTATAACAAACCAGCCCAAGCCGGCAATGCAAAGCAGCAACACAGCCGCTACCGCCCGGTAAAAAAAGAAACCTCGTTTGTACTTACCGCCTTCCTGAGCAGTAAGTTGTTGATCAATGTTTTTCCAGATATCAGGAGAAGGCGGCATTTCAGCTTTTTCAAACGCCTGCTGCCACTGCTCCTCGTACGATCGTTTTCCTGATGCGTTAGCCATGTTTCACCTCCCCGGTTTCGGTTATCATATCTTTTATCAGCGAACGGGCCCTGGAGTACTGCGACTTAGAGGTACCCTCACTGATGTTTAGCATGTCGGCAATTTCCTTATGCTTGTACCCTTCAATGGCATACAGGTTAAATATTACCTGGCAGCCCTGAGGCAATGATTGCAGGATGTTCAGCAAATCACGGTAATTATAATTTGCAATTTCTACGTCTTCATCACCCAGGTGATGGACTTCTTCTACATCCAGATGCGGATATAAATACACTTTTTTACGGTGATGGTTTAATGCAGTGTTGATGACAATACGTTTAATCCAGTATTTGATAGAAGACTCGCCCCGGAATTTCTCTAAACTATTGAAGACCTTCACAAAAGCTTCCTGCAACACATCCTCTGCATCTTCCCGGTTTTTACAATAGCGCATACTGACCACCATCATTTGACTGGCAAACTGCTGATAAAACTCTTTCTGTGCTGTCCGATCACCTTTTATACATTTGGCAATCAGAGCCTGTTCTTCTTGCATGCAATAGGTCAGTTCCAGGCGTTATACGTCGTTTATTTTTGTCATCGCTATCTATGACACGGCTTTGGAGAAGAACGTTGGAAAGGGTGGAAAATTTTCTCCTTAGAATAGCAGATAATACGCAGATAGCGGTAGGTAGTTAACAGAAAGCAACATCCGATAGAGATGGCACTATGCTCTCTGCCTACCACCTCTAGTAACCTGTAACCTGCCTCCGATTAATACACCGCTTTATAATCAATCTTTATTTCAAGTCTACTAATGCTATCAGCATGCACGGTAATCGGGAAAATATGCCCTTCTCCATCAAATTGATTGGCAAACAACCCTCTTTCTTCTTCTACCAGCACTGAGTACTGACCCGGCGGTAAGGATAGTTGAAAGTGGCCGGTTGCATTTGTATTGACTGTAGCCACCCGTTCGGTAGTCAGATCATGAAAGAACCCGGCTCGTTCGGTAGCCTGATCACGTGTAGTCAGCTCATAAACCTGAAGGGTTCGCTGTACGGCTTCTCCATTGTAAGGTTGATGGTTGGTAGTATCTTCTACAATAGTAGGCATCAGATTTCCCTCGTACCACCGTACCTGCCCCACAATACCCTGCCGGATAGAATCCGCTTGAGGAAGTGGTTTCATCTCCAGATCGCTAAGCCGATTACGAAGCTGCGTCATAAACGCATCGCCCGGATCATCTTTCTCGGTAAGGTATGCGGCATCTTTTTCTTTCCACAAAGGGTGGTCAATAAACTGCTGGTACTCATGATGGCCGATCACGTACTCGACCGGATATTTATCCATCAGGTAGCGGATCAGTTTTTCATTGGAATCAAGCTGGGCTTCCGTCAAGGGGTATTGATCGCCATTCCCGACATTCTCGATACCGATAGCGCAATAATTCAGGCCGATTACATGACGAGCAAACAAAGAGTCTGGCATAAGCTGGTAGATCGTCCCGTCGCGATCAATCAGGTAGGGTACTGATACGTTGAGGGGACTGGCTTTCCCGATGATGGCGCGGGAAGCAGGCAAAGTGGGCTCATAGAATGCCTCAAATGACTCTTCCAACGTGGGTATGGCTGTCCAGTGAACGACGATCATGCGAGGGTCAATTGTGGGCGTTTGAGGAGTCATCCCATAATGCTCCTGCATATATTGCAGTGATAGCTGCTTGCGTTCCTCATTGAAGATGATAGGACGGGATTGAATACTCACGGAAGGCGGTGCGGTTTTGCAGGCGGCCAGACTTAGCACAACCCCGGTAAAAACCCACCGGATTAAAGAGAAAAACATCATAATACTAACTAACGAAGTGTACGGACAAACCGGAAGTTAAGTCCTACACTGTACAGGTTACGTCGTGATTGAGAAGTTGTATCGAGCAACGAAGATAAAATAACTTTAGACTGCCCCTCCAGGCCAACGTACGTTCGAGAATCAACACTAGCCTGGATACCCAAGCCACCTATTACCCCCACGTTATGGATTTGCTCGGTCTTCAGGTAAGGAACAGACAGACGTTGCTCTATCTCCTCCGAAATCTCCCCACTCCGTACTGCCACCTGATTCTTCTCACTGATTAACAGACTATTGGTTACTCCGGCGAGCGAATATACATGAAACTTATCAGCTTTGTGCAAAACCCGAGTCGCAAAGAAAGGAATCTCCAGGTAGTTTTGCACAAAATCAATAAGATAGGTGCGAGGCAACCGAACATCATTGTAAGCTGCGGCCACATGGGTGTTACCAAAACCTTTCTGAGAATACAGCAGAGCCATACCAATAGACCAATGGTCGTTAATGGGTGCCCGGAAGTCAATACCAAAATCAAAGGCGTGCATGGGTCGTTCACCATTCCGAACGGTTTCTACGTTAGCCGGAAGCGTACGGGTTTGAGGTAGGCGGTATGAAATGCTGGGAGCAATATTGATACCCCAGGTAGCCTGCTGAGCCGAGGCCGTAAGTGTGAAGGTGCCAATAAATAAAAGCAGAAGTAAAAATTGTTTCATAGTCCCACCATTACTAAAAAAATACTTCTTTAATATACAACACCTTCCACGAAAGAGAAATAGAATACTTATTTTTTGTTTTATAGGGATGATGCTACCAGAAGCTAAGCCATCATGGATAAAATAGGAAGCGAGCGTAGAGATACTTGGCCAGTTGTAAGAGTACATAGTTTCGGGAACCAGACTGCACCCACCAACTGTCCGGCAGTTCATGTGGAGACGCCGCAGCAATAATTCCGACATTAAAAGAATCATCCAGCGTCTTTTGGTAGACTAGCCAGCTACGGCGGGAGTGCACACTCTCCGAGAAGACATTTATGGCCGTGACTGAATCAGGCAGGAACTTCTTCACCTCCAAGACAGAGGCATACGTCCGCTCATAATCGACTCGAGGAGCAGTCAGCGTATGCAACCGGTGCCGGTCTACTCCATGTTTGATCAGAAAAGCTGAAGCTTCCTCAGCGCTACCGCTATAATCAGTACGAAGAACATCCTTTCCATCTACCTTATTGCGATCATAATGAACTGACGGATGGCGAGCCGAGGCCCAAAGTGAATCGAGCTGAATACCAAATACATACAGATCTCTATCTTCTTTCCCTATACGTTGATTGTTATCATAGATAATAGAAACCGAGTCAACTGATAAGGTATCTGGTAAAGGGAAAGCATACCAGTCGGGATAAGAGCTTGCTGTAAACTCACCTATCAAAGTACTATTTACTCGCACTTTAGCATGTGCCTGTATGCCCCCGGCAGAAGCTCCACAGGACCGCACTTTTAGAGTTTGAAAAGACCGGGTAGGCTGTTCTTTCTCCCTTATCTGAAAAACAAGAGCACCCTGACTGTACATCCGAAAAACCGGTTCATAAGCAACACTGGTTACAATAATCTGGTCGTAAGAATGTTGATCCAGCTCGTCGAGTACCTGTTGGAGGGCCTCTTCAGAGATCCACCCCTCAACTACCAGCACTGAAGCATCCACCCGGTGAGTGGGAGCAAGAAAATAGAAAAGCTCTTTCTTGCCGAAAAGTATAGCTCCCAACAGCACTAGTATTATCCCGCTTATAACAACTCTGATAGCCCGTTTTCTCATCATACGCGCTCGCGAATTACGGGGAATTCACAGGGAAAATCAATGCCTTTTGCTATATTGGCTGATCCATTCTGAGGTGATTGAATACTAACATGTCCTATTATTTAGTTCATTTGATTTGTCAGAAAGTGCCCTCTTTTGGATATGCTGGAACCCATATCCTCTTTCTATATGCAATAACTGCCAACATCATATAAGGTATGAATAAAAAAAAGCAGATTGGCCTGCGCCAACTTTATCAGAAACACCCTCAGCAAGCCGACAACTGGTTATGGGGGCATAATTCCTCTAACATATCCCGGCGGGGTTTTCTATCCCGCACTGCCCTGCTCAGTATGGGAGCTGTATTGGGTGGGCGCATTGTATTTGCGAAACATATGCCTACCGGACTCATCCCGGCTGCTCTACTAGACCAGGAAAATCCCTTCGAGATACCGGGTAAGCACCCTGGGCTGGTAGTGCTCAACGATCGCCCCATGAATGCCGAAACCCCGCCCCACCTGCTGGATGATCCCATCACTCCCGCCGACCGGCTTTTCATCCGCAACAACGGCCTACCTCCTCAATCGGTGGATGTAAGCCAATGGACACTGACTATTGATGGCGAATCAGTACGCGAAGCCAAAACCTACTCCTTAAGCGAATTAAAATCCAAGTTTCCGCAGCATACTTATCAACTCACCCTGGAGTGCGGTGGTAATGGGCGCAGTGAGTTCAATCCTCCGGCTACTGGCAATCAGTGGAGCACCGGTGCCATTGGGGCTCCTGAGTGGACGGGAGTGCGCCTGCGCGATGTGCTGGAAGATGCCGGTATCAAAGAAGACGCAGTATACATTGGCTACTATGGGCAAGATACTCACCTGAGCGGCGATCAGGATAAGGTGGTGATTTCGCGGGGTGTACCCATGAACAAAGCCCTGGAAGACGAATCGCTGATTGCCTGGGCTATTAACGGAGAAGACCTGCCGGTGATGAATGGCTATCCCCTCCGGTTGGTGTTTGGGGGCTGGCCCGCCTCTACTAGTGGTAAGTGGTTGTCTCGCATATCCATTCGCAATAAGGTGCACGATGGGCCTAAAATGGAAGGTTACTCTTATCGCGTTCCTTGTAAGCCCGTTGCCCCTGGCACTGTGGTACCTGAGGAAGATATGTGCATTATTGAATCTATGCCGGTGAAGTCACTCATTACCTACCCTAAATCAGGAGCGCGACTGGGGCTGAATGAATCGCTGGACATTCGGGGTCATGCCTGGGCGGGTGATCTGGAGGTGCAGTCGATGGAGTATTCTATTGATTTTGGCAGTACCTGGCACTCTTGTAAATTAGCCCCCCCTAAAAACCGCCTGGCCTGGCAGCAATGGAGCGCAACCATCAAGTTTCCCGAGAAGGGCTACTATGAGGTCTGGGCCAAAGCTACCGACAGTGAAGGAAACGCCCAACCCATGCTGGTGCCCGGCTGGAACCCCCGAGGCTACCTTAATAACGCCTGCCACCGTATTGCTGTAATGGCCGTATAATGGTTGAATAATTGAAAGAAAAAAGGGCTTAGAAGTTAAAAAAGATATTATCCCTTCTCTATATCTATATATTTCGTTGAGAAATTAGTAAGTGATTCCTTATGAAAAAGCATTGGTATACGGTCATAGTGATAGTAATTGTACTGGGCTTGTTGGGTGCTGCCTGCCAATCCTCTCCCGATCAGTCTGGAACTGCTTTAGCCACCGACTCAACCGCATTAGCTGTTAGCACCGATAGTATTGACACTGCCACCGGCCTCATTGTAGACAATGCGCTGCCCATTGTGGTGGGCAATTGTACCGCCTGCCACTCGGCTCAACTGATCACCCAGAACCGGGCCACTCGTGAAGGCTGGCACAGCATGATTGTATGGATGCAGGAAACCCAGAAACTGTGGGATCTGGGAGAAAATGAGGCTGTCATTTTAGATTATCTGGAGAAGCATTATGCACCGGAAAACATAGGTCGTCGAAGAAATCTTGAAAATATTGAGTGGTACGATCTAGGCGAAATCCCATCGTAGAGGCATATTATCACTCAAAAAAAGTATTATAAAAACAACACTTTATGTGACTTTTTAAACAAAGGGGTAGAATTCCTCGTTAGATAATAGCTATGAGGGTGAACTACGTATTAATTTTTTTAACTGGGCCGTTTATTTTTTTGACCGCTTGTAACGAGAGCATGATGCTGCTCTCCGGGCAAAACACTTTACCGGATACAACACTTCAGGCGGAAGATCGCTTAATGCTATCTTTACCTTTCCGCTCAACCATAACCCAGGATCAAAGTACTCAGCACGCTTTTGAAGCTGATCAGTTAAATACTGTACTTAGTCCGTTTTCAGCAACGCTACTCGCTTTAGCTCCTCCTGCTTTTACTGCAACTGACTTAGACAAAGCAACTAACGATTTGCTTTCTTACCGGAAAGTTAACCAAGACGAGGCCTACCAAAACCCCTATGGATTTGAAGAAGATGAGTTGATTGATTACCCTGATACAGTGTATCAAAAACGTTTTCGCCAGATTACTTCCGAAGTGCCGCTGGTTTTTAACCATCAGGTAAAGAACTTCATTGATCTATATGCCACCCGAAAGCGAGATCTGACGCAACGGATGATGGGAAAGAGCTCTCTGTATTATCCTTATATAGAGCAGGCACTGGCCGAAAGAGGAATGCCCGACGAGCTCAAACATCTGGCGATGGTAGAATCGGCCTTGCAAATAGAGGCGGCTTCGCCTAAAGCGGCGGTTGGGTTATGGCAGATTCGCTATGCTACCGGAAGCAGTCTGGGTCTGGAGATTAATTCTCTGATTGACCAACGCCTGGATCCCTACGCGGCTACTCAGGCGGCGGCAGACTACCTGTTGCACCTTCATGATCTCTACGATAGCTGGCCATTAGCCATTGCAGCCTATAATTGCGGCTTGGGTAACCTAAATAAGGCGATTGTGCGAGCGGGGGGCAGTAATGACTTCTGGCGAGTAAGCCAGTATCTACCCCGCGAGACTCGCAGCTATGTCCCAGCCTTTATGGCAATTGTCTACCTACACCATTTCCAGGACGAACATAACCTGCACCCTATTCACCCGGATTTACCCTTTGAAGCAGTGGATACAGTGCGGGTCTATCGGGAAATTACGTTAGAAGATATTGCTGCGAATACAGCGGTTACTCTGGAAGAACTGGAGTTTCTGAATCCGGCCCTCATTCAAAACAAAATCCCTTTCCGAAAAGAAGGATATGTTCTGGTATTGCCTACAGATAAGGTTGCCCAGTTTGAAAAAGTCCGTAAGGCCTGGGTTACGGTTCCTAATTACGCCAGCGCAGTAGCGCTTACTGCTAAAATTACTAAGAAGAAAGCACGGGTAGTACCAAACTCACCGAACCTCACTAAAATAGAATATACGGTGCGTCCCGGCAATACCCTCGGAGGCATTGCCAGCCGGTTTGGGTGCTCGGTACAGGAGGTACAGGACTGGAACGGAAAACGAGACAATGTTATCCGTGTGGGTGAAGAACTCTTGCTGTACGTCCCCAAAACCCAGGCCGCCAGATAGGCTCTTACGAATTTACTGCTTTATTTTTCATGGCTTTCCGGTTACGAGGCACCACCACAAACAACAGAAATAACCCAATCAGTACTAATGGAATGCTGAGCCATTGCCCCATGTTCAGTGGAATGCTGCCTTCCCAATCAACCTGGTCTTCTTTAAAGAATTCGTGAACAAAACGCAGGCCAAAAACCAGGATCAGGAAGAGCCCTAAGAATAAGCCTTCGGGGGTTTTCTCTTTCATCTGAGTCCATAAGAAAAGCAATAGCACAAAGACCAGAAATGTGGTACCTGACTCGTATAATTGAGCCGGATGGCGCGGAATGCCAAAGGTATGAATAGTAGCTACATAAGCCCCTCTCCGCTGAGAAAGCTCATAGTCCAGCGGGGTACCGGCCGGTTCGTGGATATGCTGGCGAATAGAAGTATACCCCGTTAAAAGCTCTTTTACCCGGGTTTCCATAAAATTACGGATCTCATTTTCCTGATAACCACCTTCCTGGAAGGTAAGGGATACGTCAATAGGTTTATATTCGGTAGCTTCAGTAGCCTCACGCTGCCCACTTTCCCGGCCGCTGGCACTGATATCTACTTCTTCAATAAACTGGTAGTTTTCAAGTGCCTCAATCAGATTATGGGCAAACACCACTCCGTAATTGCTATTGGTTGGCTTGCCAATAATCTCGGAGTTCATAAAATTACCAAACCGGATCAGCGCCCCGGTGAGGGCCACTACAATTACGATACGGTCAACCACCCACAGCCAGCTTTGTCCGGGCCGCTTCTGTCGCTTAATGTGCCCTTTAAACTTACTAAAGTCAAACTGAATGTCGTAATTACTGTAAAGAAACAGAGCAAATAAAATTCCGATAGCCGCCCCGTGGCTGGCCAACCCACCTTCCCATATCTTCAGAATATCAATAGGGTGTGAGAGGTATTTAGCTGGCTCGTAAAAAAGAACATGCCCCAAACGAGCACCAATAATGGTTGCCAGCACCATAAAAACAGTAAGTGTTTCTACATCGCGTTCTTTATGGCCTTCTTTACGGAAGATATAAAACAACACCTGCTGAGAAATAAGAAACCCAGCGGCAAATAACAACCCGTACCAACGAGGCGACCAATCCCAACTATCCCAGTGAAAAACTTCAGGGTCGGCCGTCCAGACAATATAATTTAAGAGTGCTAACATACTTCTTCTTTGTCCTTTGGGCGCAAAGATACCATTTTTCTGCTAACAGTAAGAACTCAGTTAATGCACATGTAAAACACCCATAGTTCATTGTTCTAAACTCAAATATCCCCCCTACTTTTCCCTTAGTTAATATCAATCTTTTTGATAAGGGTTTCCCTATGTCGCTTAGCTGACTTTCTTGGACGGTGTATCTACATAAGATTTCATTACTCTTCTATTTTGAAAGATAACCCGTTTTCATGCAAAGCCTTTTTCAATGTTGGCATACTGCTTTTGCCCATACCATGAAAAGCTAACACATCTTTTTCGCTTAGCTTGGAGAGTTTTTCAAGAGTGTCTATTCCGTTATTTTCTAACGCTCGCCGGGCAGGGGCTGCTAATGGCCCAAAAAAGTAAGTCTCAGGTTCGCTTTTGTTTGCTGATGTTGCCTCAATCCACTCCTGAACAATCTTGGTTAAAGCTAAGCCATGATTTTTAATATCTTCACTTTTTTTGAACGTTGCCACCGCTCGATCATTTTCTTTCCACGTTAGTAGGCCAGTATCTTCTTTAATAAGCTTATGCTGGGGCTGCTTCTGCACTTTAGCCCCGCGATGAAAAATCAGTTGAATCTGTTTGGGCGGTTGAATTTTCATGGTAATACGGTCATCATTGTCAAAGCAGTAGTTAGGCCCGTTCCACTTAATGTTTTCCGTCAGCCCCCTGGCGGCTTCTAGAATAATGACCCGCAACTGTTCTATCTCCTCTCGAAACGGATGATTCAGGGCATCCAGAAATTTCGTCACTTCGTCGTTGAGATTAGTTTTTGGTGTTGGCATCTTGCTTAAAATAAATGTTATGTGATATCGCTTTAGAATGATAGTCAGTGGCTCATTACCGTATCATCACACCATTTTTGGTAGGTAGCAAACTTCTCAAATAGGATTCTCTCAGCTAAATTCTTAGTTATTCTAGCTCGAAACTTCTGTATTTTCCCCGATCCTGTTAGAAGGATGAACCGTTTTATAGACCGCTATATTCCTCTTAGATTCTGATACGCAGCTACCTTTTCAGTGGCTAGATATCATTAAACTCCATCATCTAGCTTTTAACGATTACTGCTTGTAAAATACGTCACTAAAAAGCCACTATGCAGCCCGTAATACCGACATTTTACAGGGGGAATTACGACAAAGTATTCCTTCTCATATTACGCAAGCACTTCGGCTATAAACCTAAAAAGGTCACTTGCTTATTTTTGCTGATCATAAAAGATACGAAGGCTATGTAGGCAGTGTTAAGCAAATACACCAAGCCAGCCAGAATGAGAGGAAGAGGAAATATGTTTAGAAACATGTCCATCTTCTCCTGAAAAAAAGGAATCAGAAAGAAGGGGATAAAAGACAGAAAAATGAACACTGTCCATACTAACTGAATAAGTACCTGCCGTTTGCCGAACCGATTCGCGCCTTTCACTTTATCTTTATTGATGATCCAGATAATCAGCGGAACGATGACGTTGCCCAAGGGGAACATCCAGTAAGCCAGGGCTGACAGATTGATGGCGTGAAGAATACTATTGTTCTCCTTTTTGGTAAAATCCATCAGATCTTCAATGCCCATATCCAGGGCCTCGGTTAAGGCGATCAGGGTATGCCCCCGAGGCTCGGTTTGTCCACCTTCAATGCGTTGCAGAGTGCGAACGCTGATGTTAGCACTTTCGGCCAGAAACTCCTGAGAATATCCTTTTTGAGTTCGGCGTTGCCGTATTCTTTCGGCAAGTATATGTTTACTTTCCATAGTATTTTCGTTTTTCTCAAAACTAGGCCATACCGTCCCTCCTTGTTGCGTCACCTACCCGTCATTCTCACGACATTCGTGTCAAATCAGCTTTTCAAGCCGGGAAAAGCACTTCCTGCTACCAGGTTACCCGGGCAATTCTCCCGTCGGAGCCACTCACCCAGGCAGCTTTACCACCCGGTCTGCTTTGAATGCTATGGTACCCTACCGAGTCCAGCGGATGCCAGCGAATTCCATCCGCAGAATAATCCGACCCACCTGGACCTACGGCAATATAGGTTTTGGCTGATGACAGATAGGCCACACCGGAACGATAGCCTCGCGGAGGGTTCTCTGCCAATTGCCAGGTATGCCCACCATCCGTAGTGTAGCAGGCGTTTTGCGTTGCCACCTCCGGGCTTTGGTAATCGCCACCGACAGCCACCCCGCGAAGTGAATCAGTAAAGGTAAAGGAAAATATTCCCTGCGAAGCCGCACCCTGAGTCATCGGGGTAGGGCTTGCTTCCCAGGTAACTCCCCGGTCGGAAGAGCGAAGGACACGAGAAGCACCTCCCCCAGTGGCGAACCAGGCATACCGGTTATCCCGCGCGATGATGTTGGTGCCACTGGCTGCAAAACCGGCTTCTCCTTTCTGGGGTGAAGGCAGGTTTTCAGACGGAACTCGTTCCCAGGTTTGCCCGCCATCTTCGGTACGAAGTATGGTGAAATAGCCGTCCATCGGGTCACCCATAACGATGCCGTGCTGCTCGTCCCAGAAAGCCATACCGTCCAGGAAAATATCCGGGGCGATGTTCTCGTACTGCTTAGCCCAGGTTGCTCCCCCATCGGTGGTTTTAAAGATATAAGCCGGAGAGCCTGCCGCCAGCACATAGGCTACGTTTTCACTGATGGCCTCCACATCCCGAAAATCAGCCGAGTCTATCCCGGGAACAGATCGTTGCTCCCAATGATTGCCTCCGTCAGTCGTACGAAGAATGGTACCGTACTGCCCGCTGGCCCAGGCTGTAGCCGTACTGACCGTAGATAAGCCCCGCAGGCTGGCATGGGTTAGTGTATCCATAAGTTCCCACCGGAAGCGTAATGCATTTGCCTCATGCTCCTCATTTTGTTGTTCTGGCTGCTCGGAAGGTTGGCAGGATGACTCAAGAAGCAGAAGGCACAGGATGTAAAGAAGGAATCGTTTCATGCGGCTGAAGATAGGAAAAAGCACGGATATCGGGAGTCGGGAGACGAGAGACTTCGGAAGTTTGAGAAATCAAGGAAAAGAGCGGCGTATAATGGCCCAAAACTTCCGAAGTCTAACTACCGTGAAAGGAGTCCGAAGATAGGAACAAAGTGACATTACAACTTGTAACTGGGTCCCAGCGACCTTAAACCTTCAAAACTTTGAACTCTGTACTTTGAACTATAATCAAGAAAGCGCAAATAACTCCTTCAAATCCTGATCCGGTAGTTCGCCGATCCATTGCTCTCCCTGGCTAACAGCCATATCGGCCAGTTCGCGTTTTTCCTGAAGCATGCGGTTGATCTTTTCCTCGAACGTGGCCTGGGTTAGCAGGCGGTGAACAAACACGTTTTGCTTTTGTCCGATGCGGTAGGCGCGGTCGGTGGCCTGGGCTTCTACGGCGGGGTTCCACCATAAATCATAATGGATTACCCGGCTGGCAGCGGTAAGATTGAGTCCGGTGCCTCCGGCTTTTAATGAGAGGATCATGGTGCGCACACTGGGGTTCTGCTGAAAATCTTCCACCATCGTATCCCGCTGTTTGCGGCTACAGCCACCGTGAAGAAACAACGCTTCGGTGTGAAACTCCGAATGGATCATCTTTTGGAGTAGCTCGCCCATCTCCCGAAACTGGGTAAAAATAAGCACCTTCTCCCGGTTACCGTAAATGGTATGCAGCAACTCCACCAGACGGTTACTCTTACCCGATAAGTCAGGTGCCATATCTCCTTTCTTGCGGTAATGGGTGGGGTGATTGCAGATCTGCTTCAGAGCAATGATCAGCTTGAATACCAGCCCCTGCCGTTCTATTCCAGCTTTTTGCTCCACCTGGCGCATCACTTCGTCTACCACATTCTGATAGAGGGCCGCTTGTTCTTTAGACAACTGGCAGTACTCATCGGTACTTACTTTTTCGGGCAGGTCACTGATAATGCTTTTGTCGGACTTCAGCCTCCGCAGGATGAAGGGTGAGGTGGCCTTTCGGAAGTGTTCCAGCCGTTCCTGATCCTGTTCTACCTCAATAGGATAGGCGAATTCTTTCTGAAAGTTTTTCTGGTTGCCCAAGTAGCCCTTGTTAGAAAAGTCCATCAGACTCCAGTACTCACTCAGGCGGTTTTCTACGGGCGTGCCACTCATGGCAATGCGCACCTCGGCTTTCATCTTTTTCAAAGCCTTGGTCTGGGCGGTGCCGGGATTTTTAATGTTCTGAGCTTCGTCAATCACCAATGTGTGCCACTTCCAGGTAGCCAGCTTTTTCTGGTCGCTTCGGGCAATTCCGTAGGTAGTCAGGAGAATATCAAAACTGTTTTCGGGCAGTTGTCGATTGCTGCCGTGGTAGATGTGCGCCTGCAAGGTTGGGGCAAAACGGGTGATCTCCTTCCACCAGTTGGTCAGCAAGGTGGTAGGGACTACGACCAGCGTTTTCTTTTTGTCCAGATAGCCTTCTTCCTTGAACTTTAGCAGGGTAGCGATCACCTGTAGCGTCTTGCCCAGCCCCATATCATCGGCAATGATGCTACCGAAGCCGACCCGGCTGTTTTTGTACATCCAGGCAAAGCCCCGCAACTGGTAAGGGCGCAACTGGGCTTCCAACCCTCCGGGTATCGTTACGGCTTCCGGCTCCAGCAGCGAACGCAGCAGCTCACGGACGGCAGGCGAAAGCTGCACCTGGGTTCCTTCAAATGCTTCGGTTAAGGCGACCTGCATCAAATCTCGTCCCTGGAGTACTGGGGGGTTCTCCAGCTTATCCAGCAGCTTTCGCACTTCCTCGGGGTCAAGGTGAACGTACTGGTCGCGTAGTTTTACAATGCCGCTGGCTCCTTCCACCAGCTTAGCAAACTCTTCGGGTGAGATGTGCTGATCTCCCAGGGCTACTTTCCACTGGTAGCGGAGCAACTCATCCATGCTCATGAAATGCTTTTCTATGCCTTTTTCTTCGGCATCCAGTTGCATGGAAAGCTGTGGTCGGATCAGCTTGTGCAGGCTTTTAGGAAGCAGCACCGGAATATTGAGCAGGCGAATGACCGGCAGCACCCGGAAGAGTATCCCGGCAAAGTCCTCTCCATCCACTTTCAGCGACTCTTTGCCCCGGCTGCTGATGAGCGGTGAGAGCTGGGGAAAGTACTGGAGCAGCACGGCCACATCCTGCAAAAAGGCCATACGCATATCGGAGAAGGTTTCTTTGGCAAAAAGTAATTCCAGCGGCAGCGGGCCTTTGTCGCTCTTTTTATCTTCTACCCAGAGTTCTATCCGAAAATCAGGCTCATCTTCCACCACCTTGATCAGGGGAACGACCGGTTTTTCGGTGAGGTAAAAGTGTTTGAGCCAGAGGTAGATGGTGACCGGCACCTCCCTTTCCTCAAAACCCACACTGCTCAGCGTTTCCCCTTCAAAAAAAGCCCGGTGGATAGCATCGGTCATATCGTACCTATCCGCTTCGGCATGAAAGATCAACTGATTCAGAAAAGCAGACAGCAGGTATCGGACCTGATCGGGCGGTGAAAAATACCAGGGTTTCTTACTCCGCACCGACAGTTGAAGCAGGTCGACAGGCAGAGCAAGAGCCAGTTTTTCGGTAATGTCCCGGATTTCCTGCCGCAAATAAGCCGGAAGCCAGCGGATGGTGTGGAATTGCGGTTCCAGGCGATAAATCTGCGGAACAATGACTCCCTGACGAAGCAGCACCAGACTCAGCCGGTGAGCCAGTGACAGGGCCTGCACCACCGGAGGGCATTCGGCTAGCAATTCAGAATCGATTGATTCCAGCCACCGAAACAGCGTTTCCACCGGCGGGGTCTTTCCGTGGTTGAAGGAGCGGTTGCCATCTACCGTTTCAAATTGGATGGATTGCACATTCAGCCGTTCGTCCAGGGGTATCGTTATCTGCTTGATGGACGCAGGGTGCAAGGCTGGGGGAGCATCTTCGCTGGCCTTCATCACACTTTCCAGTTCTTTTTTGGCCTCTTTCCCGCATTTTTTCAGCTGTTTATCCAATATATCTTTAAAATCCTTGCCCGGATAAAAAAGCGGGTTCGGGCTGAGCAATGAGAGCAGGTCGGAGCGTCCCTCCGGGATCATGGCAAAGTCCAGCACAGGCATCTCTTCCAGCATAGGCTGCGACGGAGGTTCGGGAAGCAGGGATTTGACAATGCGCGGCAGGGAAGGAATTTCATCTTCCAGGGGCTGGGAGGTGCCCAGCCCTCGATCTTCCAGTTTTTTCAGCACATCCTGCCCGTGCATTTCAAACACCAGAAAAGGGTTTTTATCAATTTCGTTGGCAATAAGGTAGATCACGGCGGCAATATGCTTACAGGGCATGGCGTAGTCGGGACAGGAGCAGTTCGCCTCCATGTCGTTCCAGCTTCGGGGAAAAAGACGGATGTGCCGACGTTCCAGCACCGTTGCCAGATCATTCGGCAGCTTACGGGCGAGCAGGCTGGACAGAAACACCGGGTTTTCGGCAATCACCTCCATCACTTCCTGCTGCTCGGCCCGGGAAAAAGCGGGTAGATGCACGCTGACTTTGTAAGGGCGGGGCCGACTGCCATCTACCAAAGCAGTTGTATCGGTACCCTTGATCTTAATATCATGGGCTTTACCGTTGCGGGCATACGATTTTCCCCGGGGCAGACGGTTGCTAAAATCTATGTTAGACAGGGCGTTGAGCCATTGCTTGCCCCACCAAGTGTAGCCAAATTGTTTAATCATAGGTCAGACCGTGTAAGTACCAAAAAGAATACGAATTCAGACACAAAGTCAAGCTAATTTCTGGCTTAATTCTTTTCATATTTTCATTACTGTATCGAAAATGAACAACCAACTGTAACGAAAACGATACACTTTTATCAATGAACAATAAGTAATTAGCAATTAACAGTTTGATTATCATTAACTTACAAAACATCTTGTATTTGGAGGAGAAGTTGCAGATGATTGGGTGAAGTCTCAACTTTGTTCACCAACCCTGCTTCATTATGCTTCGCAACTACTGGAAAACGGCGATACGAACGCTGTGGAAACATAAGAGCTACACTACGATCAACATTGTGGGTTTATCGATGGGCATCACCTGTAGCCTGCTGCTCTTTTTGCTCCTTCGCTACTGGATGAGCTTTGATACTTTTCATGAGAAAGGGGATCGTATTTACCGGATTGTCCGAGAATCCAAAGGACCCTCCGGGCGCGACTATAGCGCGGGAGCTCCACTCCCGATGGCCGAAGCCTTTCGTACGGATTTCCCGGAAGTAGAGGAGGTAGCACTGGTCAATGCCCTGGACTGGGCCGGAACCTTGCTTACGGTCACCGACGAGCAGGGGCAGCCGCAAAGCTTTCAGGAAGAAGAACATATCGGGTACGTAGAACCTGCATTATTTAAGATCATCGACCGCCCTTTTGTGTCAGGTAACCCAGCTACCGCGCTGGATGAGCCTAACGAAGTAGTGATTTCGGAGCAATATGCCCGCAAGTATTTCGGAGATCGTAATCCCGTGGGGCAGACGATCACCATGAACCGTAAGAAGGACCTGGTGGTCACCGGAGTGATGAAGGACTACCCTGCCAATACTGATTTTCCCTTCGACGTTTTTATATCCCAGGAAACCCAGGAAGACGAAGGAAGCTGGGGCAGTACCAGCAGCGATGATCAGGTATATCTGCTGCTGGCAGAAGGACAATCACCCGAGGAGATCAACGCCCGTTTCCCTGATTTTGTCACCAAGCACTACGGAGAGCAGCGGCCCGGAGAAGAAACCATGCACTACCTGCAAGCGCTGAGCGACCTTCATTTTGATCCCCGCTTCAATACTTTCAGTCAGAATACCGTGAGCCGTGAAATACTATGGGTACTGGGGGCCACGGCACTGTTCCTGATCCTGATTGCCTGCGTCAATTTCATCAACTTAGCCACGGCTACATCTACCCAGCGGGCCAAAGAAGTAGGCGTACGCAAAGTGCTCGGTAGTACCCGCAACCAGCTGGTGCGCCAGTTCCTGAGCGAAACCACGCTTATTACTTTGATATCGGTGGTATTGGCCCTCGGACTAGCCGAACTGCTGCTACTCAAGCTCAATCCTTTACTCAATTTATCTTTAGAATTACAACTGTTTCAAAACCCGCTCTTGCTGGTATATCTTGCCGGGTTGGTTGTGATTATCAGCGTTCTGTCGGGCTTATATCCGGCCTGGATACTTACCAGGTTTAAACCCGCCCATACGTTTCGTAACGTGTTGCAGGGGCAACGTACTCGCGGATTAACCTTGCGCAAAGGGCTGGTGGTGCTTCAGTTCGTCATTGCCCAGACGTTCATTATCGGTACGTTGGTCTTGTTTCGCCAGATGCAATACGTACAACATGCCGATCTGGGGTTTCGCTCGGAAGCGGTGCTCACCGTACGGCTACCCGATAGCCAGATGAATCAGAAAAAGACATTGCAGACGCAGCTTCTACAAATCCCGGCGGTAGAGCAGGCCAGTCTGATGTACAGCAATCCGGCTTCCGGGTGGATGTCTATCACCAGCTACCAGATGGAGGGAGACCCAGAGCATAAAGATACCCAGGTGAAGGCAGCTGATGCACAGTACCTGGATGTCTACCAGATTCCGTTGGTGGCCGGACGAAAATTTGCCAGTAAGGATACCTTAAGCCAGGTGTTGGTTAACGAGTCTTTTGTAAAAGAACAGGGATTAACGGTAGATGAGATTGTAGGAAAAACCATTGATATGTGGGGCAAAGAGCTTCCCATTGTCGGGGTGGTGCAGGATTTTCATACCCAATCGCTTCGCGATGCCATTGAACCTACGGTCATTATTGACGACCCGGATAGTTATGAGGTGGTAGCCATGCAGATTAGCCTACAAAATCTGCCGGAAACCCTGAAAGCAGTGGAAGCGCAGTGGTCCTCTTTTTATCCCGAATACACCTTTGATTATCAGTTTGCCGAGGAAGAGATCGCCGAATTTTACGAAAGCGAAAAGCTTCTGTCCCGGCTGCTCGGGATTGCCTCAATGGTCGTAGTATTCATCGGCTGTTTAGGACTGTACGGGCTCATCACCTTTATGGCAGACCAGAAAACCAAAGAAGTGGGAGTACGGAAGGTACTGGGAGCATCAGTAACCAGCATTGTGGGCTTATTCTCGCTGGAGTTTATCAAGCTGGTAGGAGTGGCTTTTCTCTTTGCGGCCCCCATTGCCTACCTGATGATGAATGGCTGGCTTCAAAACTTTGAATATAAAACTCCAATGGGAATCAGCATATTTTTGCTAGGCGTAATAGCCACCCTCTTCATCGCCCTACTCACGGTCAGCTACCGCTCCATCAAAGCAGCCCTGGCCAACCCCGTAGACAGTTTACGAAGCGAATAATTACAACAATGAACAGTGTACAGTGTGCAATTAGCAATGAATCACACACTGAGTCACTGGAAGTTTAACTGTACATTATACACTGCTCATTGCTAATTGAAATAATTATGATCAAGCATTACCTTCATGTAGCCCTGCGTAATTTGTTGAAGCGTCCGTTTTATACGACCATCAATATTCTGGGGCTTGCCATCGGAATGGCCTGTACATTGCTAATTGCGGTGTATATTCTCCAGGAACTAAGTTATGATCGCTTTCATGAAAAAGCAGATCGGATTTATAGACTGGCAACCCATCTGGAAGTGGGTGAGAGTGGGTTTGTCGGTGCGGCGGTCAGTCCGGCGGTGGCACAACCCTTCAAAGAAGAAACTCCCGCCGTAGAAATGGTGGTAAGGATGAATCAGGAAGGCAGCAAGATATTCAGAAAGGATGACCTTACAATCAAAGAAGATAAGGTGCTGGTGGCTGATCCGGATTTTTTTCGTTTGTTTAGCTTCCCGCTGTTAGTAGGCAACCCAGAGAGCGTATTGCAAGAACCCAACTCGGTAGTGATGACCCAGGAGGTGGCCAGCAAATACTTTGGGGAAGAGGAGGCAGTTGGGCAGACGATACAGATGGATGGGCAGCCTTTTCAGATCACCGGCATCATGGAACCTACACCCCCGAATTCACACTTTCACTTCGACATTGTGTATTCTTTTCTCTCCGACCCCAAAAGTAAAATAGACAACTGGGGTAAAATTGATGCCCATACCTATTTTCTTTTACGTGAACAGGCCAGTATCGAAGAAGTAGAGGCCAATCTTGATCCTCTGTTGAGAAAGTATCTTCGAGAGTATGAAATGTTTCAGGAGATGGGCTATACGATAGAGATGTTTACACAACCTCTCACCGACATTCACCTGCATTCTCAGATTTTAGGAGAGTTTGAGGCGAATGGCAATGTTAAATATCTGTACGTCTTCGGGGCCATTGCCGCTTTTATTCTGCTCATTGCCTGTATTAATTTTATGAATCTTTCTACTGCCCGCTCGGCCGAACGGGCTAAAGAAATAGGAGTACGCAAAACGATGGGATCAGCCCGCCTGGCATTGGTCCGGCAATTTCTGGCTGAGTCTCTTATAGTAAGCTTATTTGCAGTAACGCTGGCTTTAGGGCTGGCCGAATTGCTCAGAATACCCTTTAGTAATATTTCAGAGAAATCTATTCAACTTCCCATTTTTACATCATGGTTTCTGCCTGCGGTATTATTATTAGGATGCACCGTAGGCGTGTTGGCTGGTAGCTATCCTGCCTTTTACCTGACCAAATTCAAACCAGTAGAAGTGCTCAGAGGTAAACTGAGGAGTGATCGCAAAAATATCTGGCTGCGCAATTCGCTGGTAGTTTTCCAATTTATTATTTCCATCGTGCTGATTGTCTGCACGCTTATGGTGCATGAGCAGCTTCAGTTTATCAGGAACAAAGATTTAGGGTTTGATAAAGAAAATGTAGTCGTACTAGAGAATGCTCAGGCATTGGGAAGCAATACCGAGGCTTTTCAGCATAGCCTGATGCGCCTGAGCGAAGTACAGCAAGTGAGTTTTACGGATGTGTCTCCCTTGAGTGGATATAATGGCACTGGTTTTATTCCCGCCACGCAAAGCGATAGCAGTAGCGGCAGTACGTATCGTGATGAAGATGCCTTGGTATTAAGTAATATCATGGTTAGCTACGATTACCTGCCCACCATGGGTATACAGTTAAAGGAGGGGCGTAATTTCTCTAGGGATATCGCTTCTGACTCAGCCTACCATGCAATAATCCTGAACGAGCAGGCAGTACGAACGCTAGGCATAAACAACCCTATCGGCAATACCGTCTTAATAGGTGGCACCTACGAAGCCGAAGTAGTGGGAGTGGTGGAGGATTTTCATTTTAAGTCCTTACATACGGCAGTAGAGCCCCTGGTCATTGTTCTGTCCGATGAGCAGAACTTTGTAGAGGTGAAAGTAGCTTCCAACCATTTATCCCAGACCCTAGCCATGCTGGAAGAGCAATGGGATCTACACGCTGACGGCACGCCCTTTACCTATACTTTTTTAGATGAAAACTTTGATGCGCTCTTCCGGGCCGACCAACAGGTAGGGATGATCTTCGGTGGTTTTACCCTGCTGGCCATATTGATTGCCTGCCTGGGTCTACTGGCGCTGGCCGCTTTTATGGCTGAACAACGGACGAAAGAAATCGGTATTCGGAAAGTGATGGGAGCTTCGGTGAAGAGTATCGTGCTGCTGCTTTCCAAAGACTTCACCAAGCTGGTAGTCATTGCCTTTGCGGTAGCCATTCCGCTGGCCTACTGGGCCGTACAGCAATGGCTTGAGGATTTCGCCTACAAAATTGATATTGGCTTGACGTCTTTCATCATTGCCGGTGTGCTAGCCCTGCTCGTCGCCCTGCTGACCGTCAGCTACCAGGCGTTCAAAGCCGCCATGGCCAATCCAGTGAAGAGCTTAAGAAACGAATAACTTTAATGATTGATGATGAATAGTGAATGGCATTACTCATCAATCATTATTCATGAATCATTACTAATATGATCAAGCATTACCTTCATGTAGCTCTGCGTAATTTGTTGAAGCGTCCGTTTTATACGACAATCAATATTCTGGGACTTGCCATTGGGATGGCTTGTACCCTGCTGATTACCATGTATGTACGGCAGGAGCTCAGCTACGACCGCTTTCATGAAAAGGCGGATCGGATTTACCGGCTGGCGACTCATCTGGAGATAGGGGAAAGTGCGTTTAGCGGGGCGGTTGTCAGTCCTGCCGTAGCCACTCCCTTTCGAGAAGAAATACCCGAAGTGGAAGCGGTGGTCAGGATGAGAATGGCACCTGGCGTGATTCTTAAAAAAGGTGATATTACCATTCAGGAAAAACAGGTACTGGCCGCTGACCCGGACTTTTTCCGGATGTTTAGCTTTCCGCTATTGGAGGGTGATCCACCCAGTGCACTAACAGAGCCCAATTCGGTAGTGATGACGCCGGAAGCAGCGAGCAAATATTTCCCGGAAGGTGAACCCCTAGGGCAAAGCATTCTGATGGATGGCCAATCTTTTCAGGTGACCGGTATCATGGAACCCGTACCTGAGGCATCGCATCTGCATTTTGATATCGTTTACTCTTTTCTGGCCGAACCTGGTAGTAAAGAAGAGAGTTGGGGCAGCATCAATACTCCTACCTATTTTCTACTGCACGAGCAGGCGGATGTTGCTCAGGTAGATGCCCGGTTAGAGCCTATGTTGCAAAAGTACATGGAAGACTACGAAGACTTTCAAAAACTAGGCTACGTGATGGAGATGTTTACGCAGCCGCTCACGAATATTCACCTTTACTCTCATCTGGAAGGTGAGTTTGAAGCTAATGGGAATGTCAAGTACCTATACATTTTTGGAGCTATTGCCTTTTTTATCCTGTTAATCGCCTGCATTAACTTTATGAATCTGGCTACGGCCCGTTCGGCGGATCGTGCCAAAGAGGTAGGGGTACGCAAAACGATGGGGTCAGCCCGCTCGGCACTGGTACGGCAGTTCCTAGCCGAATCGGTGCTCCTCAGCCTGTTCTCGGTGCTACTGGCCTTAGGGCTAGCGGAGTTGCTTCGTACCCCCTTCAATGAAATAGCGGCTAAAGAAATTCAGTTGCCGTTTTCCGAAGCCTGGTTCCTGGTTGCGATTCTATTACTAGGAGGCGCGGTAGGTGTGCTGGCGGGTAGTTACCCGGCTTTTTACCTGACCAAGTTCAAACCCACCGAGGTGCTGAAGGGGCGGCTGGTGAGCGGAAGCAGTAATATCTGGTTACGCAACTCCCTGGTAGTCTTCCAGTTCGTGATTTCTATTGTGCTGATCGTTTGCACGCTGATGGTTTACGAGCAGCTACAGTTTGTCAGAAACAAAGATCTGGGATTTGATAAAGAGAATGTGATTGTCATGAGCAATGCTCCTGCGCTGGGCAATAATCAGAATGCCTTTTACAATGCACTCGTAGAATTAAGCGAGGTGCAGGACGTAAGCTTTAGCGATGTAGCTCCTCTTTCCGCCTACAACGGCACTGTTTTCACCCCGCCTACCGCCAGTGATAGTAGCATCACCGGCAGCACTTACCGCGAAGAAGATGCCATTGTGATGAGTTTCACCCGAGTAAGCTACGATTACCTGCCTACCCTGGGACTCAGGCTGAAAGAAGGGCGAAACTTCTCCCGGGAAATTGCCGCCGACTCAGCTAATCATACACTGATCCTCAACGAAGAAGCGGCCCGAAAACTAAAGTTATCTCAACCCGTGGGCACCAAAATCTCCGTTGACGGAGGGGCTAGGAAAGCTGAGATTGTCGGGGTCGTGGAAGACTTCCATTTCAAGTCATTGCACACAACCGTAGAGCCTCTGGTGCTGATACTTTCCGACTCTCTGGAGTATGCCGAAATCAAAATACAGTCCGCTGATTTACCCCAAACGCTGGCTCTGATAGAAGATCAATGGAACCAGTATGCTGACGGCACCCCACTGGATTACAGCTTCCTGGATGAAGACTTTGATGCCCTCTTCCGGGCCGACCAGCGAATCGGAAAAATCTTTGGTGGCTTTACGTCACTGGCGATTGTGATTGCCTGCTTAGGTC
Source organism: Roseihalotalea indica (assembly GCF_022458895.1). The sequence goes on from NZ_JAINFL010000008.1 coordinate 196,816, forward strand.
TACTGGCGCTGGCTTCCTTCATGGCCGAGCAACGCACCAAGGAAATCGGTATTCGGAAAGTGATGGGAGCTTCGGTAAGGAGCATCGTGCTGCTGCTTTCCAAAGACTTCACCAAGCTGGTAGTCATTGCTTTTGCCGTAGCCATTCCGCTGGCCTACTGGGCCGTTCATCAGTGGCTTGAGGATTTCGCCTACAAAATTGATATTGGCTTGACGTCTTTCATCATTGCCGGTGTGCTAGCCCTGCTCGTCGCCCTGCTAACCGTCAGCTACCAGGCGTTCAAAGCAGCGATGGCTAACCCGGTGAAGAGCCTGAGAAACGAATGATTTTAATGACGAATGAATAATGATTGATGATGAATGGAATTTCACTAATCATCAATCACTAATCATTATCGATTGATTCGGCCGGTGGATTTGAGAATAGAAAAGAGAATTTTACAGATAGCGGTACAGTCCTGATATAAGGTATTGAAATCATAAGTGCTAATAAAATTACTATCGTGCAGCAGATTCAACCAATAACCCGTTTCCATCGCTTCTTTGTAAGCAATAGATATCTTGGCGGAGAACTCTGCCTTGGAGATAGCGGCATCTGCTTCCGTCACATTCGCTCCGATAGAAGTGCCACTTCTGAGAAGCTGCTTGGCAAGAACATATTCTCTTTTTTCTTCCGTAACCTTTTTATATGGAGACACCTCAACCAACGCGAAACGATATGTTTTATCTTTGATAAGATTCTCTTTCTTCATCACTCTTTCAAAATTCACCCGATAAATACTACCAATATTCATTCCCCATTCCTCATCAATCATTACTCATTCATCACTAATCATTAAACCTGATGCAGAAGAATTATTTCAAAATCATCCTTCGGAATGTGCGGAAACAGAAGCTGTATGCCGTGCTGAATATCATTGGATTAGCCGTGGGCCTGACGGTCTGTTTGCTGATTGGTCTGTATGTGCAGGATGATTTAAGCTACGATCGTTTCCACCAAGATGGGGACCAGATTTACCGGGTGGATATGTCCTTTATCTGGGGCGATACGGATGAGCGGTTTGGCTCTACTCCGCCTCCGGTAGCCAGTATGCTTCAGGAGAATTTCCCGGAGATTGCATCAGCCGTGCGAATCTATCCTCCCGGTCTGCTTTTCTTTTCCTTAGATGACGAAGGGCAGCAAGTACGATCGTTTGAGGAAGAACGAGCTCTGGCGGTAGACTCTACTTTTTTTAATGTATTCACCGTAAACACGCTGAAGGGTGACCCTGAGGCCGCTTTAAAGAAGGCGAATACGGTAATCCTCACCGAAGAAGCTGCTTACAAATACTTTGGAGAGGAGGAAGCTCTGGGTCGTCTGCTCACGCTGAACATTGGTGAACAACGGCAAACCATTGAAGTGGGCGGAATTGTAGAAAGTCTGCCCGAACAATCTCATTTCCAGTTTGACATGCTGCTGTCTATGCCTACCTTTCCGATTGTAGAACAACGTAGCTGGACCTGGATCTGGACGGGCTTCGTCACGTATGTGAAGGTGAAAGAAGGGACTGATATCCACTCACTGGAAGAAAAAGTCAAACCCCTACCTGCCCGCTACGCTGGCTCTACCCTGGAACGTATTTATGGCTACTCATTCGACGATTACATTAAGCAAGGTAAGCAGTGGGAGCTTTTTCTATTGCCACTCACAGATATTCACCTGTTCTCCGAAAACTCATTCAATCGCCTGGGGGTAACCGGAGATATTAACTACGTCTACCTGATGGTCACCATCGGGCTGCTGGTGCTGGCGCTGGCGATCATCAATTTTGTAAACCTGTCTACCGCCAGGGCAGCTCAGCGCACCAAAGAAATTGGCGTCCATAAAGTATTGGGGTCCGGTAAGGCTCGTCTGATCAGTTTGTTTCTGCTGGAATCGGCCCTGTTCGCCGGAGTAGCCATGCTGCTGGCGCTGGCGCTGACCGAACTGCTATCGCCCTTTTTCAACCAGGTTTCCGGCAAGCAACTCTCTCTGCTCAGTAGTGCCAACGGGCTGTTTTTTCTGTTGATGATCGGCTTTACCGCCATAGTCAGCTTACTGGCAGGAAGTTACCCGGCTTTCTATATGGCTTCCTTTCATCCGGTGAAAGCTTTAAGCAAAACTGTATCGGTTGGGAATAGCGCCAAAGCCATATTCATGCGCAACGGGCTGGTAGCCTTTCAGTTTATCATTTCTATCGGTCTAATCGTCTTTACGCTGGTCATTCACCGGCAACTGAGTTATACTCAAAACATGAAGCTGGGCTTCAGCTCCGATAACCTGATCATTTTGCACCATGCCGAGCAGATTCCCAACGAAGGTGAATCCTGGCTGAACCAACTGCGGCAGGACAGCCGGATTGCCTCCGTAAGCGTAGCCAATGCGATGCCTCCCACCGTGAATAACGAAGATAACTTTTCAGCCTACGGCAGTGATAAAGTGGGTATTCATATCAATACGATGGTGGTAGATGCCCATTACCTGTCTACGTTGAGTATCGGACTGGAAGCAGGTCGAAATTTTACGGAAGGAAGCACCGGCGACCGGGAGACTGTGATCCTGAATGAGTCTGCCGTCCAATCCCTGGGCTGGAGCCTTGATCCTGATTCTCCGGATTTTGCGATAGGGAAGTTTGTGCAGTATCCCGGCCAACTGTACGAAGTCATCGGCATTACTCCTGATTTTCATTTTCAGTCGTTGCGGCAGCAGGTAATGCCTCTAGCCATTTTTTTTGAAGGTAGCACTATGTGGACCGGAGGCAGGAAGTTCATTGCTGTCAGCCCGCAGGAAAACTACCGCTCGGCCAGTCAGATTCAGCAGTTGATTGCGGATATGGGGGAAAAGTGGCAGGCACAGATACCACAGGCCCCTTTTAAATACTCGTTTCTGGATGAGGACTATTTCTCCCAGTTTGAAGCCGAGCAGCGGTTGGGGAAGGTCTTCACCTACCTGGCCGCCCTGGCATTATTCATTGCCTGTATGGGTCTGTATGGACTAATGACCTTTGTGGTAGAACGCAAGCGGAAGGAGATTGGCATCCGCAAGGTGCTGGGTGCCAGTGTGCCCCAGGTATTTCTGGAGATCTCAAGCCGGTTTACCCGCCTGATTCTGCTCGCCCTGCTCATAGCTTCACCGCTCATCTGGTACGCGACCGACCACTGGCTACAGACATTTACCTATCGCACCAACATCCCATTATGGTTTTTCCTGGCTGCGGGCCTGACCGTTCTGGTAATTTCAGTACTCTCCATCAGTTATCAATCCATTCGGGCTGCCACAGCCAATCCGGTAGACAGTTTACGAAACGAATAATATCATGGGTAAACGGCTGACGGTAAAGGGTAGAAGGTGCATGATGTACAACTTATATCAGGGATGTACACCCTTTTACCTTTAACCATTTACCTTTAACCTTACCTCATTGTAACAAATCCAAACACCCTGTTGTATCAAAACCGAACAGCCGCTATTTTCAACCCATCAACGAGTTACTATATAACGCTGATTATCAACCATTTACAACATCAACTGATTCTGGTGTGAGGATTGCACCACTAAGAATGAATCATGATTAATGATGAATGACAGCAGTTCTTCAATAATCATTATTCATTCATCACTTATCATTACGCATCATGATTAAGAACTACCTCAACATCACCCTGCGAAACTTTCGTCAGCGTAAATTTTTTACTGGCATCAACATCTCCGGACTGGCGATTGGGCTGGCGAGCAGTCTGCTTATTGCCTGGTATGTGCTGGATGAACTGAGTTACGACCGTTTCCACCAGGATGCCGAGCGCACTTTTCGCGTTACGACCTATGGCGGAGAATATTACCAGCTGGCGACCACTCCTCCACCCTTGTACGATGCCATTAAAAATGATATTCCCGAAGTGGAAGCCGTAGCCCGGGCGTTCAACTGGAATCATTCCACCATGCGCCTGCCCGCCGAGGAAGATCAGGCGCAGGAGAAGGTTTTCCGGGAGACCGAAATATTCATTGTAGATCCCGAGTTCTTAGAGGTACTGGACTTTAATCTGATTGCCGGAGAAGCAGAAACGGCCCTGACTGCGCCCAGTGCCCTGGTGATCACCAAAGCCACGGCAGAGCGATATTTTGGAGAAGGTGCAGTTGAGCGGGGCGAAGTATTAGGAAAAGAAATTTTGTTCGGTGGAAGCCGTGATGCCCGAACGGTAAGCGGAGTGGTAGATCCGCCGGAAGCCACTCATTTCCCCTTCGATATGCTGGTTGCTCCCACCGGCTACCAGGAAATTACCGAGTCCGACAATTGGGCCTGGAATATGATGTATACCTATTTTAAGGTGCGACCCGGCGTGGCCGATGATTCCGAACAGCGAGCTGCCTTAGCCGGAAAGCTGGATCAGATTGCCGAAAAGTATGCCCGCCCCTTTATGGAAACCAGCGAGGCAGCTCCTGAGGAGAATGCCCTGTACACCTTCCAATTGCAGGCAGTCACTGATATTCACCTCCATTCTAATTTGCAGCGGGAGCTTCAGGCCAACGGTAACATCGAGACAGTGTATACGCTAATTATCATTGCCGTCCTCATTGTTCTGCTGGCCTGTATTAACTTTATGAACCTGTCTACGGCTCAGGCCATCCGTCGGGCCAAAGAAGTGGGAGTGCGCAAGGTATTAGGCTCTCCCCGCCAGCACCTTATTTTCCAGTTCCTGTCCGAATCTTTAATCGTTAGTTTACTTGCCATGTTGTTAGCATTGGGCATGGTAGAAGCTCTACGCATACCGTTCAATAACCTGGTGGGTAAGCAACTTTCCTTTGACTGGTTCAACCATCCGGAATTGTTGCTATCCATCGGAGGGGGGATTATTCTGGTAGGGCTGATCGCCGGTGCATACCCGGCCTTCTACCTCTCCGCTTTTCGTCCTGCTGCGGTGCTAAAAGGCAAAATCAAATCATCGTTAGGCACGGGCCGCTTACGCAATGGGCTGATCGTCTTTCAGTTCGTGGTATCTATCGGCCTGATTATTACCACGGCGCTGGTCATCCAGCAACTCCGCTTTATCCAAACCAAAGACATTGGCTACGACCGGGAGAATGTGCTGGTGATCAAGAACGATAAAGAAATTCAGGACCGCTGGGATGAGTTTAAAGATGCTCTTCAACAGCAGTCGCAGATAAAAGAGGTAAGCTTTGCTACGGGTGTACCCACTCAACCGCTCCGCGTCATCCGCGACATACAGGTGGAAAATAGCGGTCTTGGCGACGGAATGCCGTGGATGCTGATTGACCAGGATTATATCTCTACCCTCGGGCTGGAAGTTGTAGCCGGACGAGGATTCCGGGAAGAACTGGCTTCTGACCAGACCAATGGTGCAATGCTCAACGAAGCTGCGGTCAAAGTACTAGCCCTGGAAGATCCGGTCGGTAAAACGATCATCAAAAACCAGGGGGAGAACGACGAAGAACGATTGCAGATCATCGGAGTGATCAAAGATTTCAATACCGAGTCTTTTGACCGTGAGGTGCGGCCCATTGTGTTTAGGTACTTTACTCCCAGCTTTCTTAGTGATTACATTGCAGTCCGCTTTACGGCCGGTGACGTAGCCGAAGGCGTAGAACAGGTAGAAGATATGTGGGCCCGGTTTGAGCCGGAGAATCCTCTGGTCTACTCCTTCCTGGATCAGGACTTCGATCAGCTCTTCCGGGCTGAGCAACGGCTGGGGAATGTGCTGAAAGTGTTTACCGCACTTGCCATACTGGTAGCCTGTCTGGGCTTACTGGGGCTGGTGGCCTTCGTCACCTCTCAGCGGGTGAAGGATATCGGCATCCGCAAAGTGATGGGCGCATCCACTACCCAAATCACAAACCTGCTTTCCCGCGATTTTCTGCGCCTGGTGCTGATCGCCTTTGTGCTGGCCGCGCCACTGGCTTACTGGCTTGTAAGCCAGTGGCTGGAGAACTTTGCGTATCGCACCGAGATTGGCGTCGGAGTATTTGTGCTGGCCGGAGCTGCCGCCCTGCTGGTTGCCTGGCTTACCGTCAGCTTCCAGTCAGTACGAGCCGCCCTGGCAAACCCGGTAGATAGTTTGAGAGACGAATAACATACGGGGTAAACGGTTGACGGTATAGGGTGCAAGGTGCATGATATACCCCCACTCACCTTTTACCCTTAACCGTCCACCATTTACCATTAACCCTTCACACATGATAAAAAATTATTTTACTACTGCCCTGCGGCATTTACTGAAGAACCGGGGCACGGCCATCATCAACATCACCGGCCTGGCATTGGGTATCACCAGCTTACTGATTATTTTGGTGATGGTACGCTACGAATTGAGCTATAACGACTTCCATTCAACGGGGTATCAGCTTTATCGGGTAGTGGCAGAAGATATGTTAGATGGTGAAACCGCCTACATGGGCGAGGTCAATTACCCCTTGCCGGATGCTATAAAAACTTCTTTATCATCGGTGAAAGCAGTGACGGCCATGCAATATGATGGCAGCCGACAGCTCTCGGTGTATGAGGAGGGGAGTGGCAACTTAGTTCGCCAGTTCCAGGAAGATGAAGGTTTTGTGTATGCAGACTCTGCTTTCTTTAACGTATTCGATTTTGCAAGGGCTGACTTCCAGTGGATAGCTGGTAACCCGCAAACTGCCCTGACCGAACCTTTATCGCTGGTCTTAACCGAAAGTATGGCTAACAAGTATTTTCCCAATGAAGATGCACTGGGTAAGACGATCAAAATAAACAACCGGGAGGACTACACCGTCACCGGGGTGGTCAGTGATTTCCCTCCTAATACTGATTTCCCGTTTCGCATGCTGGCTTCGTATGAAACTCTCAAGCTCAGGTTTAAAGATTTTCTGGGTGACTGGAGATCGCTTGGCCCCAACCAGTGTTATGTGGTATTACAGGATGGCGCGACGGCGGCGGAAGTAGAGAAGCAGATTTTAGAGGTGCATAACGCGCATCTGGAGCAAAAGCGAGAATCTCTTGTTTATACGTTGCAACCGATTCAGGAGGTGCACACGGATACCCGGTACGGTAACTTCAGGAATCGTACGGTAAGCTGGGAAACGATGGGCGCTCTCCTCATCATCGGGTTATTCCTGATCATTACTGCCGTCATCAACTTCGTCAATCTAACTACTGCTCAGGCGATCATTCGCACCAAAGAAGTATGTGTACGCAAGGTCATGGGTAGTAGTAAGCGGCAGTTGGTCAAGCAGTTTTTGGGAGAAACTTTTATTATCACCTTAATCTCCGGAATACTTGCCCTGGGCGCCGCCGAGCTGGTCATGCTCACGCAAGCGGAGGTGTTACTGGTCACGCTGGAAAATACACTGATCGCGGACCCGGCGGTGCTGCTTATGCTGTTGGGGATGGTGCTGGTGGTCACCTTGCTGGCTGGTATGTATCCTTCGCTGGTGATGTCTCGCTTCAATCCGGTGGCGGCCATTCGCAATAAAGGAACGTTCGGATTAAACAAAGGGGCGCGATTACGCTGGGGACTAGTCACCCTGCAACTGGTGATCTCCCAGGTGTTTATCATCGGCACCATCGTCGTTATCCGGCAGATGGAGTTCTTCCGGAGTGCCGACCTGGGCTTTGAGCAGGAGGCTATTGTGGTCGTCACCCTACCGGAAAACCAGGAACATACCTTGCAAACGTTGAAGAACCAGTGGGCCGCCATTCCTCAGGTGCAGGACATCAGCCTGGCCTTTACTACCCCCGCCGGTGAGGGACGCTACGGGAACTGGCAGGACATCCGCTGGAAAGGGGCCCCGGAGGAAGAAGGCGGGATCATCTTTGAGTATCAAGGTATCGACGAGCATTACCTCGACCTGTACCAGATACCGCTGTTGGCTGGCCGGAACTTCGTACCTTCCGATACCATGAAAAGCGTCATCCTTAACCAGCACCTGGCCAAACGGGCCGGTTTTGCCGAACCCGCTGATGCGGTAGGAGAAACCATGCTGATAGGCGACAAAGCGTATACGGTGGTAGGTGTGACGGAAGACTTTCACACCAGATCACTGCGGGATGAACTGGATTACGTAGCCTTTGTCATGAACCCAAAGCGGTACTATCACGCCAGCATCAAGCTGGACATGAGACAGGACCAGGCCGCGGCCTCTGCTAAGCTGCCGGAAACCCTGGCGCAGATTGAGAAGATATGGTCCGCCACCTATCCGGCCTATGTGTTTGAATATGAGTTTCTGGACGAAAGCATTGCGGCCTATTACCGGGAGGAAGCAAGGCTGTCCCGGCTATTCAAGATACTGGCGGGGATTACCATCTTCATTGGCTGCCTGGGGTTATACGGGCTGGTGGCCTTCATGGCCGTTCGCCGTACCAAAGAGGTAGGAGTCCGCAAAGTGCTGGGAGCCTCGGTACGCCATATTCTGGTACTATTCTCCAAGGAGTTTACTACCCTGGTGCTGATCGCCTTCTGCATCGCCGGACCGGTCGCCTATTACTTCATGCAGCAGTGGCTGAATAACTTTACCTACCAGATTGATCTGAGCATTGGTGTATTTCTACTAGCCATCGGTTCCTCTATCCTGATAGCCCTGCTCACGGTAAGTTACCAGTCCATCAAAGCAGCCCTGGCAAACCCGATAGATAGCCTTAGGAATGAATAAATAACAATGAACAATGAGCGGTGAGCAATGATATGAGCTTCGGCTTATCTAAACTCTGCATTGTTCATTGTACACTGTTCATTGCTAATTGAATTAACTATGCTTACAAACTATATTAAAGTTGCTTTACGAAACCTATGGAAGCGGAAGTTCTACACCGCCATTAACATTGCCGGTTTGGCAATTGGAATGGCCTGCTATCTGCTCATTAGCGTATATGTGCTGGATGAGTTGAGCTATGATACCTTTCATGATAAGGCTGATCGTATTTACCGGGTTACCACTCACTTTAACATCAGTGGACAGGAATTTGCTACGGCGGGTAGCAGCGGAGAGATTGCTCCGGCACTGACCAGTCTTATGCCGGAATTACAGCAGGCTGTACGTATTTTACCGCTTCCTGATCAGCCAGTAAAATATCAGGATAAGCTTTTCCTGGAAAGTGGTATTCTGGAGGTAGACAGTACCTTCTTTGATGTCTTCAGCTTTCCGTTGCTGGACGGAAACCCGGATAGGGCATTGCAGCACTCATCATCGGTCATCCTGACCCAGGCTAGCGCTCTTAAATACTTTAACCGCTCAACCGAAGTGGTAGGTCAAACTCTGCTAATTCAAGATAAGCCCTATACGGTGACTGGCATTGCAGAGAACCCGCCGGTCAACAGTCACTTCCACTTTGATTTTCTCATTCCCTTTCAGTACCAGGCGCATCTGGATCACCCCAGTTGGGCAGATGTTGAGGGAGTAAAAACTTACCTGCTACTAAATCAGCCTGAGAACCCGGCAGCCTTACAGGAAGAGTTGTATTCGTTATTCAAGCAACATGACCCTGAGTATGAAGCCATTCAGGAAATGGGTGCTCAAGTGAATTTCCCAATCCAGCCCTTGCAAGACATCCACTTGCAATCGCAGCTAATAGATGAGTTTGAACCCAATGGCAACATCATGTACGTGCGAATTTTTGTCGCTATCGCGCTATTCATCATCATCTTGGCCTGTATTAACTTTATCAACCTTTCTACCGCCCGATCCGCAGAAAGAGCCAAAGAAGTGGGTATTCGCAAAGCGATAGGTTCCGGGCGTGCCGCGTTAGTAGGTCAGTTTCTGGCCGAATCAATGGCCATCAGCCTGTTAGCAATGCTTTTGGCGTTAGGGCTGGCTGAGCTATTACGCTATCCCTTTAGTGAAGTGGCCGGAAAACCGCTGACTTTGGCACTTCTGTCCCGACCGTATATCTGGGTTGCTATACTATCCATCACGCTGGTATCGGGGCTAATGGCGGGATTGTACCCGGCCTGGTACCTAACCCGGTTCGAAGCAAGCAAAGTGCTGAAGAGTATGCTGGTGTCCGGTAAGAAAAGCCAGCGGTTCAGAAACGGCCTGGTGGTATTTCAATTCAGCGTTTCTATCTGTCTGGTCATTTGTACCCTATTGGTTTATCAGCAGTTGCAGTACATGCAAAATATTAACCTGGGCTTCCAAAAAGAAAATGTACTGATTATCCAAAACAGCAGGCGACTGGGAAGTCGGCAGGCTACCTTCTTAAATTCGCTGCGAGACAAAGCTTACGTACGGTCGGTAGCAGCCTCTCAACAGAACCCGGTAAGGGTAGAAAACGCCAGTGATGCCCGGAAGAAAGGCGATGCTCAGGAGCAAAGTGTGATGCTCACCGAGCAGATGGTCACGCATGACTACCTGGAAACCCTGGGCATCGCCTTGAAAACCGGACGCAATTTCTCGCCTGACCGGGCCTCAGACAGCTCCGCCGTCATTCTGAACCAGGCTGCCGTAGATGCGCTGGGCCTAGACGAACCCATTGGTGCCCTGATTGACTATGTAGGCGAGGGGTATAATCAGGTAATTGGTGTGACTGAAGACTTCCACTATGATTCTCCTCATAAGCCAATCGCACCTTTTGCCTTTGTTCTCAGTGCTGAAAACCAATCTTTGGCTACCATAGAAGTTCGAATAGCATCGGAAGAGGTTGCTGCCACGGTAGCCGATATCAAGGAGCTATGGAGGCAGCAAGCCCAGGATGTTCCGTTTGTGTACTCCTTCCTGGACGAAGATTATGATGCGCTCTTCCGCAGCGAGCAACGGTTGGGTAAGCTGTTTACCGGCTTCACCATTCTGGCGCTGATCGTAGCAGGCTTAGGATTATTTGGACTGGCGGCTTACATGGCTGAGCGTCGAGCCAAAGAAATCGGGATTCGGAAGATATTGGGTTCCAGCGTTACACAGGTAATTATGCTACTGAGTAAAGACTTCGTGCGCCTGCTGATCATCGCTTTCCTGATCGCCCTGCCTCTGGGTTACTTGGCTATGCGGCAGTGGCTGGACAACTTTGCTTACCGAACCGATATCCCGGTCATCCTCATTATACTAGCCGGACTCAGCGTGATTATCCTGGCTTGGCTCACGGTCAGTTACCAGTCTATCAAAGCAGCCCTGGCGAACCCGGTAGACTCTCTGAGAAATGAATAATTACATATCGATGAATGAATAGTGAGTAATGATTAATGAAATGCTTTCATTGTTCATCAACACTCATTCATCACTAATCATTAAAGCTTATGCTAAAGAACTACCTGAAAGTGGCCTTGCGGAACCTGTGGAAGCGTAAAGCTCAGACGCTTATCAACGTGTTGGGGTTGTCATTGGGTTTGGCCAGTGCTATTGTGATCTTTCTGATCGTGCGCTATGAGCTAAGCTTTGACCGCTTTCATACCAAAGTGGACCGAGTGTACCGTATTGTGACCGACTTTAAGTCACCCGATGGTGAGGGAGGTAATTCCGGGGTGCCCCGTCCCCTTCCGGAAGCACTGCGGCAGGACTTCCCGGATGTGTTTGCCCAGATCGTGCCGGTAGAGGAGTACCAAAACCATCGGCGAGTAAAGGTAGGTGATAAGACGCTCTTTCTGGATGAAATGATTGCCTATACCGAAACCGGTTATCTCCAGCTCTTCGACTTTCCTCTACTGGAGGGTAACGCTGAAAAGGCCCTTTCTTTACCAAATGAAGTACTCATCACCCAGGCTGTAGCTCAAACGTTATTTGGTCGTTCGTCCGATGTGGTGGGGGAAGTGATTAACCTCAATGATATGTATGAGTTGAAAGTAGCCGGAGTGCTGGCCGACCTTCCGGCTCAAACCGACCTTGCTTTTGAGATGCTCATCTCTTTCTCCACCATCGTGCGTAATCGCCTCGAGGACGAAGAGTGGGATAACTATAATTCGGCCTTTCAGGTATATGCCCTGCTTAATGAAAAAACTTCTCCCGGCGATCTTCAGGCTCAGTTAACCAACTACCTGAGTAGCTATACTGCTGACTCGGATGGTTGGGATGCGTTTCTTCGTTTACAACCCCTGACCTCTATCCATCATGAAGGTAAGTATGGGGGCGTACCTCATCGCAAGGCCCCTCATGCCATACTGAACGGTTTACTGGGGCTTGGTGCCATACTGGTACTACTGGCCTGTATCAATTTTATCAATCTGGCAACGGCCGTAAGCACCCGTCGCTCCAAGGAGATTGGTGTACGCAAGGTAGTCGGAAGCTCCCGCCGGCAGATTGCAGGTTATTTTCTGGGCGAGGCCTTTCTGGTTACGGTACTGGCCACCGCTCTGGCATTAGGACTGGCGGAAGTAAGCCTAATCCAGTTGCAACACTTATACGATTATCTGCAAAATGTACATCTGGTGATAGACCTTTCCCTGATGCTCTTCTTACTCATTCTGGTCCTGGTGGTTACCCTGCTGGCAGGAGGCTATCCGGCCCTGCTGTTGTCCCGCTTCCGCCCGGTGCAGATGTTCAAGACGTATCTGCATGCGCCCCAAAGGAACCGGCTCACCGTGCGTCGTATACTGGTAGTCTTTCAGTTTTTTGCTGCCCAGTTGTTTATTGTTTCCGTACTGGTGGTAGGGCAACAGTTACAGTACCTGCTGGAAGCGCCCTTAGGTTTTAATCGACAGGCGATACTGACCCTCAACTTTCCGGATGACGACCCGCAAAAGCAACAGCGGTTTAAACAGACATTACAAAACCATACGGGCGTGGAAGCCCTTTCCCTGTCCGGGCACACGGCTATTTCACAAAGCAGGATGGCTACCCTAATTGGGTACGATGGAAAGAGCAAAGAAGGTAGTGAAGACTTCGCCTATTATCAGTTTGCCGATGCCGACTACTTTACCACGCACCAGATGACCTTTTTGGCAGGAGGTACTTATCCTCCCTCCGATTCGGGCAGCGGCTTTGTGGCTAATGAAGCTTTCGTGCGAGAGGTTGGCGCTACCTCCCCCGAGGAGGTTATAGGAAAATATGTTGCCATGAATGATCTGGCGCTTCCCATTGTAGGTGTGGTGGCTGACTACCATACCTACACTTTTGATAGCCAGATTCCTCCCCTGCTCATTACTAACTATAGTCCTGGCTACCATTACCTTAACCTGAAAGTCAATATGGTTCAGGCAGATGCGGTGGTAAAGCAACTTCAGCAAAGCTGGCAGGAAAGCTACCCGGAATTTGAATTTCACTACCGCTTTCTGGACGAAGCCCTGGAAGGCTTTTACGCCAACTACCAGCGGTTGCTTTCCCTCACTCAACTGTTCTCCGGCATTGCTATTGCCATTGGCTGCCTGGGCTTGTACGGGCTGGTACTCTTTATGGCTGAGCAGCGTACGAAAGAAATTGGCATCCGTAAGGTGCTGGGGGCTTCGGTACAGCAGTTACTCATGCTATTCTCCGGCGAGTTTCTTAAGCTGGTGCTGATCGCGTTTTGCCTGGCGGCCCCTTTAGCCTATTTCATGATGCGGCAGTGGCTGCAAAGTTTTGAGTACCGCATCAGCATTGGCCTTACCATCTTTGTTGGCTGCCTGCTGATCACCTTGCTGCTGGTGATGGTCACCGTAGGCTATCGGGCCACCCGAGCCGCTTTGGCTAACCCAGTGGATAGTCTGCGGAATGAGTAATGGTTAACATCGATCATTAGTAGAGATATGACAACCTTATCCGGCCTTAACAACCTTTTCAATTGTATGCCACGAGCTACCCGTCAGGTGAAGAAAGTAGATGCCTGGTGGAGAATCCTGCAATTTGTCAATGATAAGCTCACCGATGCTGCCGTCTACCGGATAAACGTTCGAGAAAATCATCTCATTCTTGGTATTATATAGCGCAACCTGAACCTGCCCGGGAGATGATGATTGTAATAAGACATTGAGTTGGTCTTGGAAGGGGTTTGGCCAAACCTTGACTTTCTGCACATCCAAGGTTTTATTAGCTACTGCTACAACCTTGGAGTATTCGTATTGCCCGTCAAAATCAACCTGCCTTAAACGGTAATAAACTACACCACTGTTTATAGCAGTAATTTTATCGTCTCTAAACGAGTACTCAATCTGAGTGGTTGAATTTCCTGCGCCCATGACCTCTCCTATTTTATGGAAATTCATGTTATCATCCGCCCGCTCAACCTCAAAATAATGGTTGTTTGTTTCAGAAGCGGTGGCCCAGGCTAGCAAAGCAGCTTTATCAGCATAGCGAGCCGAAAAATAAAGCATTTCTACCGGCAGAGGATTGACTAACCCTGCTGGAAAGCTAGTTTCTTCGGTAAATGTCATAGGATTAGGTTCGCTATTACCAGTCCAATACTTGGCCCCATTGGCTGAAATAAAGAGAGCATCCCTCCCTAATAATGTATTATCGATAATGGTTGCACCAGCTTCCATCACTGCACCTGAAATCGGCCCTGTAAATGATAGGCTGCCATAGTCAAAGCACAAGAAACCACAACTCCGATAATGCATTACCAATTCACCAGCAACGATCATTACGGCATCGTCTAATGCATAATCATCTCTGACCCATACTTCACTTCCCGATGGAATAAGAATAACATCCCCATCGCCTGGCACTCCGACAGGAGACCAAGTAGTTGGATCTCCCCATTCCCCCGCTCCCGGATTAGCCGTCTTGTCCTGCGCCTGACATAGTGCTGGTACACCCATGATAAAAAGAATGCTTATCAACAATCTTTGCCTTGATATGTCCATGTTGTTGTAATTTTAAAACTTTTGTCAGATAACATTTAAAGCTGAATATAAAAATGTCAACCTGACTAAAACATAAATCTACATGGTCATATTTATATTTTACATTATTTTAATGTAAAAATATTACATAAGTATATTAACTTATTCATATTTAATATTTCTGCAGTGAAATGTAATGCTAAAAAATAGTTTAATATCTCTGGGAACTGATAAAAATGAAGACACTATTCTTTAACAAGATATAGTGACAATCATAGGCCAGAAGGGTATTATTAAGAAGATACGCCACTATTTATTAGTCAGCAGGTTTGCTACTGCCCCCTTCTAATCAGACTTGAGAAGACGAAAAAAATTAAGCTTAAGCAGATTAATCATCTGCTTTACTCATGGCATTAAAAAGTTGGTTAAAGCAATCAACCTGCCCTTGCTGGCCGTCATCTATTTCCTTATTACTATAGTATAGGTCTAGAAAATTACCTGCTCCGGTCCAGATAGTCTGCATCATACCTAGATAACGGTCGGCCAATTGGGGGTGGACCGAGTCTTTGAAATCGGCGAATTGCTTATATTGTTTTAGTGCGACATCGGGCTTGTTCCAGGGGCAGGTAATCACCTGAAGTCCTTTCATGGTTAGGTATGCCGCCGTAGGGTCGGGTCGCTCGTAGTGCCAATCGCAGATTACTACATCTTTAGGGATCATATCCACAGCCCGGTGCGTATTGTTCATGCTGGCCTCCCACATACCCATACCGGTTGTTTTTCCGTCCAGCAGGCGATCACCCCAAATCCACAATACCTGACCACGTTCAGCCAGGTGATTACGGATAGTGCGCACCTCTCCGGCAAACAGTTCGGCTTTATCGCGGCCACCACAACGCGGGCATTTATCATCGCCAATATAAAACACTTCGTCCATACCAGCGTGGAATGCTTTGGCTTCAAACACATCCGTAATCTCGTCTACCAAATCAAATACTACGTCGTGTACTTCAGGGTGTAGGGGACAATAGCTCTTACAATAGAGGCCATCTTCATTGGGCCACTCATAGTTTTCGGGTATCTCTACATGCGGAGTTTCGTCAAATTCAGGATACACCTCTAGCAGGTTTCCTAAGTCGCTGGCCCAGGATTGGTGGCCTAACAAGTTGACCTGAGGGATTACTTCAATATCATGCTGCTGACACATCTTTACCAGTTTCTTTACATCTTCCTTTGATAAAGCCGCGGAGTCGCGCAACTCAGGATGTGACTCGTATTGATAGTTGTAATCTACCCGCAGTACGAGGGTATTCACTCCGCGAGGTGCCAGTTCTTCATCAATAAACTTTATAAAATCATCAAGTCGGTCAACCCGGGGAGCTGCTATGCAAAAGCCACGAATGACTGATGTGGTGTCCTGAGCTATACTGGAAAAAGATATAAGAAAAGCGAAGAGAAAAGGTAAATAGTTGTGCATTGGGTAGGTATTCGTAATATTCAGGGTGAGAAGATGCGAGTTTTTTTGCGAATTTCAAAGCACAAAAAACCGGCTAACTCTTTACTAAAACTGGCGTTATGTAAATAAGGACTACCTCACTATGCAATTTACACCTCAAAAAATGGTTGGCTGGTATCAGGTAAAGCAACTGATGTTTACCGGCCTGAAAGCCATTCTCTCTTCTATCTTCGGTAACTACTCTGACCGGCGGGAGATTCAGGCGGCTCTTAGTGGGCCGGATATGTTCGATTTCAGTCAGCAGGATGAACTCTGGTTCGATTATGTGGCTGATATCGGGGATGGTTTTAACTCAACCTTTTCTATTGCTTCCTTACTGGCTCAGGCACACCTTAGGTTGGATGATAATCTTACTCACCGAGGCAGTATTTTGCTGATGGGCGGCGACCAGGTCTACCCTACTCCGGAAATGCATGAATATGAGAACCGCATGAAAGGCCCTTATCAGGCGGCTTTTCCGGCCTGTTCCGATCAAACGTCCCCGGCTTTATTTGCCATCCCTGGTAACCACGATTGGTACGATGGGCTTACCAACTTTTTGAAAATATTCTGTCAGGAGCGGCATATTGGTCAATGGCAAACGCATCAGAAGCGAAGTTACTGGGCTGTTAAACTTCCTCATCGTCACTGGATATGGGGGATTGATATTCAGTTAAATTCAGATATTGACCAACCTCAGAAGAACTATTTTGCCGATATCATCCAGCAACATATGCAACCCGGCGACCGGGTTATTTTATGTACGGCCGAACCCAGTTGGGTATTTAAAGACCGTTACCGGCAGAATGACTCTTACGAGCGATTACGTTTCTTTGAAAAACGTTTTATTCTGGATAATCAGTTTGAGTTGGTAGCCACCCTCTCGGGTGATTTACACCATTATTCCCGCTATGCCAAGATGGTAAATGGTAAGGAGACACTGCAACGTATTACAGCGGGAGGAGGCGGGGCATTCCTGCATCCAACCCACAACCTCAACAAGCAACTGCGAAAAGTCAAAGATGAAAACCTAGACCTTAAAGCGGTGTTTCCGAAGAAAGAGACTTCTCGCCGTCTGGGGCTACAGAACTTTCTGTTTCCTTTCCTTAACCCGAGTTTTTCGTTCTTTCTGGGGGCTTTTTATCTGCTGCTCACCTGGGTACTTGAAACGGATGCCAGCCGTGGTTTGACCTCGCTGCTGGAGCGACTTGGCTCTACAGATCATTTGCTGTCTGCATTTGATGCTTTCTTTCACGTGCTCATTCGTAGTCCGCTTGCTTTTATGTTAGGATTGGGGCTGTTGGCCGGATTCACCTGGTTTGCCGATGCAAATGCCGGGAAATCACGGTATACCTGGATTGTAGGCACCCTACACGGCGGATCTCATCTATTAGTATGCAGTTTGCTCATCTGGGGGTTTGCTACTGTTAATTTGCGCTATCTCAATCTGGAAGTTATCAGTCCACCTCAGGTGGTTCTTTTTGCCCTTGAGATGGGGTTGCTAGGTAGTGTTGCCGGCGGAGTATTGGTAGGCTTATATCTGCTGCTAAGTAATCTGGTGCTGGGAATTCATGATAATGAGGCATTTTCAGCTCTTCAGGAAGAAGATTATAAAAACTTTTTACGGTTTCACCTTACTCCTACCCAACTTACTATCTATCCGGTAGGAATTAGAGAGATACAGAAACACTGGGAGCCTCTGGGCACTCAACCACAAACTTTTAAGGGCACATTGCCCGAGGCACACCTCATTGAAGCCCCTATTCGCCTTCCAATTCCTATTCGCGTTAAGGATTCTACAGCAGTAGCTAGCTCATAAAAAAAGCGAAAGACTTTCGCCCTTCGCTTCAGTATGCTTAGTGTTATTGTTCTTTAATAGAACTTGTACCGGTTATCTTCAATATTAGCAGACTCCTGTACGGCTTCGGCAATGTTAAAGCCTACCCGAGAGCTACGCTGTTGCTGCAATTGATCTTTATAAGTAGCATAATCAGCTATTTCGGGAGCGTTCGTCAGTGCCTCAAGCTGTATAATTACTACACCGTTTTCAGTAGTAATAGGCTCAGACACCTGACCAGCTTCCATAGCAAAGGCTTTTCCTATTGCCTGAGCAGCAAACCCAACATTGGGAAGGGTATTAGTGCTCATTTTAAGATCACTGGATGAATACACGTTAGCATCCGCCCCATAGGCCTCGGCCATCTCGTCCAGGCTTCCGGATAACCCTTTCAGTTTGTCAACAATAACGGTCCCCTTCTTCTTGGCCTTCACTTTAGCTTCCACTCCTGACCGGACGTTCTCCAGGCGGGCTGTTCCCTTCTCAGTCTTTCCGGTTAATACTGCTACCACATACGCATCTTCCAGTTCATATACTTCCGATACAGCGCCTACGGTGGCATCGGTATAGGCCCAGCGTACAATCTGGCGAGCATCGTTAAGGCCAGTAACTGTTTGAGCATTTTTTGCAACGCTCTCTGCGGTACGAATATCTAGTGAGTCTTCCTGAGCCGTAGCAACAAAACTATCAAAGTCATCAACGCTACTAGCAAATATGTCAGCTTCTCTGAAGGCTTCATCACGCGTCTGGTCACTAGGGTATAGCTCCCGTTCTACCACCGCAATTTTGTATGCCTGATTGGTGGGTGCTTCGGTTACATCAATAATATGGAACCCATAATCCGTCTGGACTAACCGATTGATCAGACCGGTCTTACCGCTTTCAAATACCGCATCTTCAAACGGCTCAACCATTCGTCCTTCGGGAAACCAACCCAAATCACCACCCTGAGCTGAGGAACCATCCTCGCTGTTGGTGCGAGCAAGTTCAGCAAAATCGGCACCATTCCGCAGTTGGGTTAACAGGTCCTGCGCTTCTTTCCGAGCTTCTGCTTCGGTGCGGCTATCGTCCGTTTTGATCAGAATATGCCGGGCTCGGGCGTAGGCTATAGTATCCTCATAAGAGCTGGATACTTTATATAGTGCATAGACATCGCCTTGTTGAAATGGTCCGTAGACTTTTCCTTCTGCTAGCGTTGATACACTGTCCAGAAGAGCGGCAGGAAGAGTGCCGGGTGTGTATGTCTGAAAAGGAGCGCCCGTTACAGCATCGGTGTTTATCACGGCAAATGTTGAGTCATTTCTGGCAGCCGCAAAATCTGCTTTCAGCTCCTCCATATCACTGTTAAAATCTTCTACGTCAACTTCAGAGGGGATTATTGAAAAACGTACAAATTGCAAAGAGCGGCCTTCTTCTACTTCATACTCTTTCTGGTGCTCTTCGAGGTAGCTGCGTAGCTCGCTATCTGTTACATTAACGGCAGAATCGCTAACCGCATAATAAGGAACATACAGATATCGCACTTCTGCTACGGTATTGTCAGCTTGGTACTGCCGCTTGGCTTCCTCCTGAGTAATATAGTTACCGGCAATCAGTAGGTTATCGTACTTTAATCGCTCTCGGGCTTCACCCAGGTTTTGCTCATACAGTTGCCATGAGATTTGCTGCTCAGGTTGCAATTGAGGAAGTGCCTGTAGATAGTTTAAAAGGCGGTTACGGTCAAATTCACCAGTGTTAGGATCAGTAAACGATTGCCTAATGCCTGGGTCGATGTTATTGCCCTGCACCATGTCAATCAGCTCACGCTCGGTTACTTCGATTCCCAGTTCTTCGAACTCTTTGCCAAAAGCCCGCTCTGCTATCAGTTTGCTCCATGCCTGCTGACGCAGGGAATTCATTTCTCCCTCAGAGGGCTGACGCTGGGCTCGCAACGCAAAGTTTGCTTTTTGCTCATTAATCGCTTGCTGATATTCTTCCAGAGAAATATTCTGTCCGGCAATCTCACCTACCTCAGTATCGGGGCCACCTAATAACTGAGAGTTTGGTGCCAGCAGATCTCCGCCTACTAAGAACAAGATCAGGCCAATTGCCACAGCACCAACAATCAATGCAGTTTTCTCCCGGATCTTTCCAATTAATGACATACTTGTTTGTGTTATATTATGTTTCTATTAACATTTTGTATAGTTGGTGCAACCGCGTTTTCCGCAGACAGGGGCCAACTACGCACATTTCCCTAAAAAGGAACGCAAAGATAAAAATTTCATTGTAAACTTTTCTATTAAGCAAAAACGCTCAATAAATAGTTTGTTAATCAGACGCTTTTTTAGGTGGAATCGTCACTTTTACATTATCAATGCGGTTATCGCTCATCGACATAATGGTAAAAGTATAGGGGGTAGCGGGTACAATATCTCCTTTAGCAGGAATTTCGCCAATGATACTAAGAATATATCCTCCTAATGTATCATAGTCTCCTTCAGGAAAATCCCAGCTATACTTTTCATTCAGGTAATCAATCTCGTGGCGGGCACTGATCAGGTAATTTTCATCATCAATTTTCAGCTCTACCCAGTCTTCATCATCGTGCTCATCCTGTATTTCGCCAAAAATCTCCTCAATGATATCCTCCATACTAACGATTCCGGCGGTTCCGCCAAATTCATCTACCACCAGTGCTAAACTCTTATGCTCAGTAATAAATTGAATCATGAGCTCATTGGCCGGGATAGTTTCCGGCACAATGATAATGGGGGCTAGAATCTGCTGAATGGTCTGAGGCTTTTTAAATAGTTCTAACGAATGACAATAGCCAATGACATTATCAATGGTTTCTTTGTAGACTACAATTTTAGAATGCCCGGTTTCAATAAAAGCTTTCTTCAAGTCTTCAATGTCATCCTCTATGTCTACGGCTATTACTTCCGTGCGGGGAATCAGGCATTCTCGTACCTTTACGGTTTTGAACTCTAGGGCATTGGTAAAAATCTTGGCATTGATCTTCGGGCCCATTTCGGCTGCATTTTGCTCTTCCTGTATGGCCTCTCCCAAAGTATTTCTCACATAATTATTCAGATCAGTGAGGCCGAAAACGGGTTTATCATTGCGATACTCAAATCCGAGTACATGCACGATGACAAACTGCGAAGCTTTGTCGATGATCCATACAGGAATAAAAAGCAACCCATAGATGATAGTAAATGGAAGCGAAAAGAGTGAGAGAAGCCGGTTGGGATCAATAAGAAAAACACTCTTAGGGGTAAACTCGGCAGTAATTAAAACAACTAGAGTGGCAATGATTGTCTGGACTACTAATACTAAGATATCGTTGCTAATATATTGGGCAAGCCAGGGTTCTAGCAGAGTAGCACTAAAATAAGAATACAGCACTAATGCCAAGTTATTACCCACCAGGGTGGTGCCAATGAAGCGGGTGGGGTACTTTATAAAATGAGAAAGCACTTGGCCCGATAGCACTTTGCGTTGCCCTGCCAGCTCAATTCTTAACTTATCGGCGGCAATAAAGGCAATCTCAATACCCGAAAAAAAGGCTGAGAAAAGTAAGCAGATTACAACAATAAGGAGAATGTTCATAGCTTGATTTGCACAACCCTTAGCAAAAAGATAGGCTTTTTATAGGCGGTAAAAAAATGTCTAAGATCATATTACCGTTTGGGTGATTTTTTCTTCTTATCGGGTTTAGATGGCGGCGCTTTTTCTTTCTCTTCATCAGCTTTTCGTCGGCGGTAGCTATACCATAATAACAGACCCACTGATATTGTGAAAAGCCAATAGGAATATGTAATACCTAAGGTCATGGTTTCATATACTGCCATGATGAAAACTGCTACACAGAGCGAAAGAATTATCGTATCGGCTAACCGCATCTTAATTTAGTAATAAGTCTCCGGTAGGCTCCAGGATTTCCCAGGAAGAAAAATCTTCGTTAGCTTCCAGTCCCTCGCCCATAAAAATTCCCCCTTCTGATTCTATCTCTACATAGCGGTCTGTATTAATGCTATGCTTATTTCGTTCCCAATGCAGCACTTCAGTCTCCAGTTTTTCGCCACTTTCCAGGTTTTTAACTACTACATTGCCCGTAGCTGTATATTTGTTCTCTTCTTTGCTATAATGCCCCTGGTTAGCTTTAATAGAAGTAGTTTTTGCTCCCTCTTCGTTAAAAAACTCTATATAAATACCCTCTGGGAAGTCCTGATCTCCGCTTTCGTATTGTAACTGACGTTGAGCCTGAAGCTTAATGCGTACCTGAGCCGAATCACTATACAACACTTCGGTATTGAAAGTTTCCGAGACCGGACCTTCATATTCCTTAAATGTATCGGCACTCTGGCTGTCATCATCGCAGCTCCAGAGCAGGCCGGCGGCTATACTGAAAGCCCATATGTAAAACCAGCGAGTCATAAATAATTAAGACGGTTGCTCACATTGACGCAAAAAAGCCATTTCCTGTTGCAGAAAAAAACTGCTAACAAGAAATGGCTTACTATTTAGAGAGAATTATTTAGTCGCGAGTCTGGATAGTTACTGACTGGCCAATCCAGCAGCCTACCTGTACCTGACCACCTACTTCTTTATTATAAGTAAATACTTCTTCTTTAGAAGGAAACTGCTCTTTAGCATTTGCCATAGAAGCGGTATTTCCTGCTTGACGGTACATTTCGTATGCAGCTAAGAATACAGCGCGGTCTTTCACTACATCTTCGCCTCCTTTGCACTGATCATAACTCTGCATATACATGTTACCAACTTGAGTGTAAGCTTTTTCAGACAGTTCTGAGTCCATTTTAGCTGCTTCCAGAAAGTGCTTACGGGCCGTAGATTTGTCACCCTCCTTAAGGGCGATAGTACCTAAGTCCATAGTGATGTCAGCTTTTTGCTGGTCGTTAGAAGAAATTTCCAGGGCTTTTTGATACCATTCTTTTGCTTTTTCGTAATCCTCACTTGCCATGGCTCGTGTGCCCAGTGCCTTTGCTAAGCCTGGATCTTCCTCGCCATTGTCAAATAAAGTTTCAGCAGCAGTCATAAAGAAATCCTGATCAGTACAAGAAGAAGAAAGCGACAATGATATTATGCGTTTTGCTAAATCAACATCGTCAGGATTTTGCTGCAATTTAGGAACAAGTTTCTGGGATATCTGATCACAACTCATGGTAAAGAATCCAGCAAAGATACTGTCCATTTTCTCACCAGCCTCAACATATTTGGCAGCATATTTTCCGCTTGCAGACTGCTTTTCGATCATCTGAGAAAGTCGCTCGTACATTTCCAGCACCTGCTCATCATTAATTTTTCCTTTTTCGTACTGCGTCTTAATAACAGCCATGAAGGGGGTAACATTGTAGTAAACCAGCACATCATTGCTTTTATCCATTGTTTCCTGGAATATGCTCATTAGGCGGTCATATTCGCTGGCATCTTTGTATAAAAGCTTATAAGCAGCATTAGCTTTACGGTTTAAGATATCACCATCTTTGCCATTGCCACCAAAATATTTCAGACGCAGATCATACATTTCCAAAGCATTCTCTACATATTCTTTCTTTTTTGCTTCATCTGACTCTTTTAGAGCTAACTCCTCATAGATGTCAGCGCCATCAATATAAATAGAAGGATTTAGGTCGGGAGCATTTTCGTGAAGCCAAGTGATAGGTTGTACGGCAGCTGCGTAATCTTTTTGCTTTTTAGCATCGGTGTATAACACTACTTTTTCCTGGGCTGTGGACTTATCTTCAGGCCAGTTCCACCCGTTTTGGGCTTTCAGTCCTGTGGTCGCCATAAGCACAAATAATACCGACCAAAAAGCAATTGGATAAGCTCTGTATTTCATGATTTTCTTTTTGGTTAAACTAAATAATCAGTGTGTTTTATAAAGTGTGAATAATCGTATATAGTTCAAAAACAACTTAACTCTGTTGAAAATATGACAACGTAAGATGTATTCATTAAATGAAACGTAAATATAATACAATTATCCTAAAATTTCGAAAAGGAATTCAGGCATTTTTCAATTCTGAATATATTCCTCTTTCCTAGAGTATAACAAGTTTAGTACCAAAAAAATTAGTATTAAGTTTTAAAGGTATACCTCTAACTTGTTGTACTTCAAAAAGTTGGTGGGCTTGCAAAAATATTCTTAATCGAATTTTCTACGGATGAACCATCGGTCATTAAATGTAATGCCGGCTGATATTTTGAAGTAATTTTCTCGGATCAATCCAATATCCAGCGTTCCTCGATTTCCTGCTTCCAGGGCCAAATTCACGCTAGACAGGTTGCTCATAGGTAAGGATAAGCCCAGATTCACACCAAAATCAGTAATCTGGCGATCTTCAACTGCAAAAGGGGTATTCCGATAATAAAAACCTAAGCGGTACGCCATGCGAGCCAGATAGCTATCTACTGAGGAAATATCCGGGATGTATTGTCCGCCAACTGACAATTCGTAACTGTTTTTCATACCGTCGTTGGTACCACTAAACGAGCGGTAATTTTCCCAAGGTTGTGTCAAAAAATCCACACCTACTAAATATTTCAGTGATTTTTCCACGGATATTCCAAATCCCAGGCGAGCCGGTAATGTGATGTTACGCTGATTATTGGCTGCCGAATCAACAACATCTCCCAGAATAGGTTGATTGGCTCCAGGGGGAATGTTACGCAGCGTTACCTCCCGGGTAGCCCGCACTTTCATTTCGGGCTGATAGGTAGCGCCCATGTTCAATAAAGTATTGTTTCCCAGTTTGATTCCATACGACAGGCTGGGCTCAAAAATCAGATCGGAATAGTAGATCTGATCTTCCAGTTCGGTTCTATTAGCCTGAGGGTCAGAAAGAATGACAGACCGGGTTTCGGTAATCGGCCCAAATATATACCCAATCCGCAGTCCTACCCCCAGATTATCAACCACCCGAACTCCATTGGAAACCGAAATAATATTTAAACCACCCTCACCATCAATGATCTGGGTGCCGGTTTCTTCGCCACCCTGTACGGCTACTGGCTCTTCAATACGATACCCTACTGCGCTATAAGGGGCTACTCCTACACTCATAGACCAACGCCCGGGCACTACCGGAAAAGAGAAAATTCCGTAGCTTAACCCGCCCGATGTACGGTTGACAGACTCTTCTTCGCGCTGCATGATATTTTGCTCGATGCTGAACGCTACATCAAATGACGACAGATTGTTTTTATACAGGAAAGCCGGGTTGGTATAGTTAATGAACAAAGCATTGCCACTACCCACACCAATTCCGCCCATGCCCCGGTTATGCACTAAGCTAGGACGAATTAGATTTCCTAATCCCTGGGATGAATAAGGAGTGACATCGGTTTGCGCCCACAGCGGCTCCATGCAGCCCAATAATCCTACAATGCCAATAACCAGACTGGCGATACTACGAACCATCATATTGTACTATGCTATTTAATCCTATTAAAACCAATTCCGGGATGTGCACATGTTCCTGAGCAATCCATGGCTGAAGGTACGTTATGTCTCCTCCACAGGTAACAACTTGCAAAGCTGCAAATTTGTCGGCATACATCCGAATCATTTGATTGATTTCCGCCGCCATGCCTATTAACCCGCCACTTTGCAGGGCTTCTTCCGTATTCTGCCCCACCAAAGGCAACTCAGCACTGGCATTAGGCTCCAGGGATACTAACGGCAGGCGAGCCGTAAAAGTATGCATAGCGCGCCAACGCATACGCAGACCGGGAGAAATCACCCCTCCCAGGTATTGTCCCTGATCGTTCAGCAACTCATAGGTAACGCAGGTGCCCGCATCAATAACCAACACATTCCGGTCAGGATACAGCGCCTGCGCTCCGGCAACGGCTGCCATACGGTCGGTACCCAGGGTTTGGGGCGTGCCATACAGGTTTTCGAAAGGAAGAGGTGTACTACCATTCAATTCTACATAATGAGTGTTTTCCGGGATAAAGTCGCGTATTTCTTCGGTATAAGACGAGACAGAAGATACGATCATGCGCTCGGGTGGCTGAGCAACCAAACGCTCACGCAATATATCCATTGGTAAGGATGACTGTATTTCAATCAGGGTGCCTTGTTCAAACCAACCGGCTTTGATTGCGGTATTTCCAATATCGATTACCAGATTCATGAAGTAAATTATAATATTCTATTTGTGTTTCCGGCTTACTTTGGTAATTTGCTAGCGTCTATTTTTTTGAATAAAGAGACACAAACATAACCGGACTTTTGGGTACCGGAGCTTTCTTAGATACATGCCGATGAAGGTTTATATGGAATGAGGCCGCATGAATAGCTTTCCCGTACCAAATATAAACCGAAACATCTTCTGAATAAAAAACTAACCTGACTCGATGAAGCGATTGGTGCTTAGTATTGCGTTGCTAACCTTACTGTTATCTTTCCATACTCCAAATCTTGCTATTGCTCAACAAACCACTCTTCCGGTTCAACTAGCTCAGCACCAGGAATCTGACGAGGAGCATGCATCTGAAGATGCCGTTACGGCTCCTGATACCCAGCATCAGGGAGAAGAACATGGGCAGGAAGGACACGGTGAAGAATCACTGAGTGCCCCGGCCTGGACGGTCATTCCTTTCGTGCTCCTGCTGCTTATGATTGCCACCGGCCCGCTTTTTTATGAACATTTCTGGCACAAGAATTATCCCATACTGGCTATTTTACTGGCGGTTATTGTAGTGGCCTATTACGTTTTTGTGCTAGGCAACATGGGCGACCCGGTACACGCCTTGTTTGAATACCTTCAGTTTATTGCCCTGCTGGCCTCGCTCTTTATCGCCTCGGGTGGTATCCTTATTAAAGTAGATAAAAAAGCCACCCCCATCATTAACTCTTCGATCTTACTGATCGGCTCAGCCATCTCTAACCTGATCGGAACAACCGGCGCCTCTATGCTCCTGATTCGCCCGTTCATTCGCCTTAACCAGCATCGTATCCGCTCTTACCATATTATTTTCTTCATTTTTATGGTCAGCAATGTAGGCGGTTCACTCACCCCCATTGGTGACCCGCCTCTGTTCCTGGGCTTTTTGCGGGGAGTGCCCTTCTTCTGGACCATCTCTCACGTGGTGATTGAGTGGCTATTTGCACTGCTGGTATTAGTAGGGGTATTCTATTTCATTGATAAACGTAATAAAGTAGGATCGGCAGAAGATGATGCGCCCGATAATCATTCAGGAAAAGTGACTATTATAGGCAAGCGTAATTTCCTGTGGCTGGCCTTGGTTATTGGGGCGGTGTTTATTGACCCCAACAAAATAGAGTGGCTACCTCACATCAACTATCATGGTACCCGCTTTTCTTTTGTGCGTGAGCTAATCATGTTTGCGGTGGCGTTTTTCTCTTTCCGGTTGGCTAAGAAAGAGGCTATTCAGGGAAATGAGTTTAGCTTTGAACCTATCCGGGAAGTAGCTTTTATCTTCATCGGTATTTTCGGCACCATGATGCCCGCGCTGGAACTGGTAGGCGACTTTGCTAAATCAGAAAGCGGTAAAGAGCTTATTACCCACAATACTCTCTACTGGGGCACAGGAATGCTATCTGGCTTCCTGGACAACGCGCCTACTTACCTGAACTTCCTGGCTGCGGCCATGGCTTCCGTAGGGGCAAACGTCAACGATTCTCAGGATGTGCTGGCATTTTCTCAGGGAGAATATAGCGACAGTATTATGTATTTAACTGCCATCTCGATTGCGGCCGTATTCTTTGGAGCCATGAGTTATATTGGCAACGGCCCTAATTTCATGGTAAAATCCATTGCGGAGCAGGTGGGTATTAAGATGCCATCATTCTTCGGATACATTATCCGCTTTTCGCTGCCGATCCTCCTGCCCATTCTCGTGGCCGTGTGGCTGATCTTCTTCGCCTTCAGCTAGGGTGTTGGTTATCAGGCCCTGATGCACGGTAAAATATTTTTTCTCTGCCTCAATAGCAGCAAACATGGTATGGGTTCGCTCAGGGCGGGCATCCGTCACAAAGAGTTGCCCGAATGAGTGTTGTACTACCATCTCGGTTAATTTGCCAATCCGGAAGTCATCCAGCTTATCAAAGATATCATCTAATAATAAAATGGGCTTCAGTTGCTTTTCCTCCCGCAGCACATCAAACTGAGCTAGCTTCAGGGCAATCACAAACGACTTCTGCTGTCCCTGCGAGCCGTAGCGTTTCGTCGGATACGTATTAATCTGAAAATTATAATCATCCCGGTGAATGCCCCGCGTTGTTCTCTGAAGAGCCCGGTCTTTTCGGTACGCGTTATAAAATGCTGACCGGTAGTTATTATCCAGAAAGTGAGAATCATAATTAATCACGACCTCTTCTTTCTCACCCGACAGGTTATTGTAGTGGCGAATGAAGTGGGGCATAAAACCGATAAGAAAATCTGCACGCCTTTGGCTCAGCCGCTGCCCCAGGTCCAATAGCTGGTCGCTGTAAGAATCCAGCAGATCCGAGTCATAGGTGTTGCGGTCGGCAAACTGCTTAAGCAGGGCGTTGCGCTGCCGCAGCACGTAGTTATAGCGCATAAGATCTTCCAGGTACTTAGTATCAATTTGTGAGATCAAACTATCAAAGAAGCGCCGTCGGAGTTCGCTGGCTCCCCGTATCAGATCGGTATCATCCGGTGAGATCAGCACTACCGGAAACTGCCCGATATGCTCGCTGATCTTTTCGTACATCACCTTACTATTCTGCACATTCTTCTTCTGCCCGGGCTGCAAACTACACTGAATGGTGTAAGGCTTATCCTCCTTACTAAACACCCCCTTCACCATAAAAAAAGGCTGGTCATGGCGAATATTCTGCTGTTCTACGCTGCTGAAAGCACTTTTGGTGAATGATAGATAATGGATAGCATCCAGGAGATTTGTCTTGCCGCTTCCATTTTCGCCTAATATACAGTTGATCTGCGGAGAGAAGGTCAGGTTAAGTTCTTCGTAGTTTTTAAAATTCAGCAAACTGATTTTTTCCAGCCACATGCGTTCTTTGTTCGTGTTTTTGTGTTAATTTGCGCGAGCGTAAGCAATCAAGCAAATTAACTATCAATTATATGCATCTACGTGTTTTTTAGCAGCAGTTTCGGCTTGCTCAAAAAAAGCACTGGTGCTTAAACAGGAAAACCCTCCGCTGTGTTACGTTCCTGTTAGTCTATTATCTAAGCAAGTAATTATGGCAGTCAGTACCAAAGAAAAAGCGAATAAAAAATCATCCAAATCGTCGTCTAAGAAAAAAGAATTCTCCAAAGAGACCTACATGTGGTGGTACGAAACCATGTACCTGATGCGCCGCTTTGAAGAGAAAGCCGGACAGCAGTACGGAAGACAAAAAATCCGGGGATTCTGCCACCTGTATATTGGTCAGGAAGCCTGCGCAGCCGGCGCAGTGTCGGCTCTCCGAGATACCGATAGCTTTATCACCGCGTATCGCGACCACGCCCACCCTTTAGCACTAGGCAGCGACCCTAAGAAAGTAATGGCTGAGCTTTTCGCCAAGCAAACCGGTATTTCTAAAGGAAAAGGCGGTTCCATGCACATGTTTGACAAAGAGCGTAACTTCTACGGTGGTCATGGGATTGTAGGCGGGCAGATTCCGCTGGGAGCAGGTATTGCTTTTGCTGAGAAATATAAAGGAACTGACAACGTGTGTGCCACCTTTATGGGTGACGGTGCCGTACGTCAAGGCGCTTTCCACGAAACCCTGAACATGGCCATGACAATGAAGATCCCCGTGATCTTTGTGATTGAGAACAATGGTTATGCCATGGGAACTTCAGTAAAACGAACCAGTAACGTGCAGGAGCTCTATACCCTGGGCGAAGCATACGACATGCCTTCTTTCCCGGTGGATGCCATGAACGTGGAGAATGTGCATATCGCAATGGAAGAAGCTGCCGAGCGCGCCCGTAAAGGTGATGGCCCTACTCTGTTGGAATTCCGCACGTACCGTTACAAAGGGCACTCTATTTCTGACCCGGCCAAGTACCGCACCAAAGAAGAGGTAGAAGAATATAAAGAGCAAGATCCGCTGATTCAATGTATGAGTGTGATCCTGGATAAAAAATTCGCTACCGAAGAAGAACTGAAAGAAATAGAGAACAAGGTGAAGAAAGAGGTAGAAGATGCCATCAAATTCGCTGATGAGTCTCCTTTCCCTTCTGGTGAAGAAGCCCTTCAGGATGTTTATAAGCAGGAAGACTACCCGTTTATCCTGGATTAAACCTCAATTTACCGGTCAATTAGGCAAAATAAACATGGTAGCTCTGAGAGCCGCCTTCATAATGTTAATTTTTGCCTTTAATTTTCGTATGCTGCGATGAAACGCAAAGCATAGTTTTTCTGTTTACGAAAAAATTATGCTAAGTTTGCAGCCCTAAACGAGTAATTATGGCGAATAGAGTTCGAGGATCTCGCAGTAAAAAGGATGTCCAAGAAAAATTGAGCACAACAGAAGAATTGCTGGAACGGCCCGAGGCGCTTCAAGATCGGTTTGTAGATACTGAAGAGTACATTAAGCAACATTCTACTGTTTTTATCATTGGTGCAGCAGTCATTGTACTGGCAGTTGCTGGCTTTTTTGGATATAAATATTACCAGAATAACCAGAACCAGACAGCCCAGGAAGAAATGTTCCAGGCTATTTACTACTTTGAGGCGGATAGCCTGAATGCAGCCCTGAACGGCGACGGTAATAACTTTGGTTTTCTGGAGATTATGGATGAGTTTGGCGGAACAGATGCTGCCAACTTAGCACACTATTACGCGGGTGTGATCGAGTTACGCCAGGGCAATTATGAAGAAGCTATTGATTACCTGGAAGATTTCAGTGCTTCTGATCTCTTGGTACAGGCCAAAGCTTATGCTTTAATTGGTGATGCTCATATGGAACTGGGCGAATACCAGGAAGCAGCCAGCCAATACCAGAAGGCGGCCGATCATAAGGCAAACCAGTACTTCTCGCCTCAATACTTAGCCAAAGCGGCAATCGCCTACGAAGCTGCCGGTAACTATGCCAGTGCAGCCGACAGCTACCAGCGTATTATAGATGAATATCCTGAAGCCTACGAGTATCAGGAAGCTCAAAAGCAACACGCGCGTTTGGAGGCCCTGGCTGCTAATTAAATTAGTATTGTGAATCTTTTTATATCATCGGTAAGGGATAAGACAGTTTAGCGTCTTGTCCTTTTTTTATTTTTAGGCATGGCAACTACCAACCAAAACCTGAGCGAACATTCCACCGATCACCTTCCTGATATATCGCAACGGCGCTTTTCTATTGTAACAGCCGAGTGGAACCCCGAAATCACCCAACCCTTATTAGAAGGCGCAATTAGCACCTTATTAAAGCACGGAGCACAGCAGGAGTTTATTCAGTCGAAAGCTGTACCCGGTACCTTTGAGCTTACTCTGGGTGCTCAGTGGGAAGCATCCCGGCAGAATGTAGATGCCGTAATCTGCCTGGGCTGTGTAATTCAGGGCGAAACCCCTCACTTCGATTACATCTGTCAGTCAGTGGCGCAGGGTATTAAAGATGTGGCACTAAAATATAACAAACCGGTTATCTTCGGAGTACTTACTACGTTGAACCTGCAACAGGCAAAAGACCGGGCGGGTGGTAAACACGGTAACAAAGGTGATGAAGCAGCACTCACTGCTATTAAAATGTTAGGTTTTAAATAAACGAGTGCGAGAATGCAAGTATGAGTGAATCAATTGCTAGTTAGCATGATACTTATTTGCTCATTCGCTCACTCTCTCATTCAATAATTAACGATTATCTATGAAAGTATTAAAGTTCGGAGGCACATCGGTAGGTTCACCGGAAAGAATGCACAGTGTAGCAAGTCTGATTACTCAGCAGACCGAACCCAGTATTGTAGTGCTTTCGGCAGTGTCAGGAACAACCAATACCTTGGTGCAGATCGGGCAGGCTCTGCAACACGAGCAGGTAGAAGAAGCAAAACAAATTATTGATTCGCTATTCGCTCGCTATCAAAAGTTTTGTCAGGAGCTGCTGATCGAACCTGCATCGTTGAAAGAAGGAAACCAGATCATTGAATCGCACTTTGAGGCCCTGAGAACCATGACCCGGGAGCCGTTCAGCGCTGATGTGGAGAAAGAGATTCTTGCCCAGGGCGAGCTGCTATCGACCAAACTATTCACTACCTACCTGCAAGAGCAGGGAATTAAAGCGGTGTTGCTTCCGGCTCTGGAATTTATGCGGATTGACGATAGCAACGAGCCGGATGATGATTATATTCAGGAAAAACTTCAGGCACTGCTGAGCCAGTACCCGGATACTTCACTATTTATTACCCAGGGATATATCTGCCTGAACAGCCGGAACCGGACTGACAACCTGCAACGCGGAGGTAGTGATTATACGGCTTCACTCATCGGGGCAGCTGCCCGCGCCAAAGAAATTCAGATATGGACTGACATTGACGGCATGCATAATAACGACCCCCGTATTGTGCAAAATACTTTCCGAATTGATGAATTATCCTTCAACGAAGCTGCTGAGCTAGCTTATTTTGGGGCCAAGATTCTGCACCCTTTCACTATCCGCCCGGCTCAACGGGCTAACATTCCCGTACGACTATTAAATACTATGGAACCTCAGGCCCCGGGCACTCTTATCTCCGAAAAACAGGAAGAACGTGAGATTACGGCCGTAGCGGCAAAAGACGGGATCATTGCTATTAAAATAAAATCGTCGAGAATGCTGCTGGCATACGGCTTTCTGCGAAAAGTGTTCGAGATTTTTGAGAAGTACAAAACCCCCATCGATCTCATTACAACTTCCGAAGTAGGAGTATCGCTCACGATTGATAACCAGGAGCACCTGGCTAACATACAGCATGAATTGGAGATTTTTGGTGAGGTTGAAGTGGAAAGCAATAACACCATCGTATGCGTAGTAGGGAACATGCCCTTTCATAAAGTAAGTATTCTGAAACGAGTCATTGATGCCATTGATGATATTCCTATTCGGATGCTTTCCTATGGCGGTAGTAAGTTTAATATTTCCCTGCTGATTGATAGCAAATACAAAAATGAAACGCTTAACCGGCTCAATGAGGGAATATTTACCTTTCCAGAATCATAGGCATCATACTTAGCACTACCTAACCATATCTACCATGAAACGCGCTCTTTACTTTACGCTCTGCTTACTCATCGTTACTTTAACTGCATCTGTAGCCCAGGATTTCCGTGGGCTGGATCAAAGTCCATTGGATGTTGCCTACTACCCGGATAACTTTGCCCACGACCGCAAAGCCGGAGAAAAAGCCGTGATTAAGGTAGTGTATAGCCGACCACAGATGAAAGGGCGGACAATCTTTGGTGATAAAGTGCCTTATGGTGAAGTATGGCGTACCGGAGCCAACGAAGCTACGGAAGTAAAATTCTATGAGGATGTTACTATTGACGGAAAATCTCTGGCGGCTGGTACCTACGCTTTATTTAGTATTCCTGATGAAGATGAATGGACGATCATTTTTAGCTCCGATCTTGATTATTGGGGCGCCTATAGCTACAAAGAAGGGAACGATGTACTTCGGGTAACCGCTCCGGTCACCTCCCTGGATAATCCCGTAGAAGCTTTTACCATTCAGTTTACGGAGTCAGATCAGCAGGCGGTTATGCAACTTGCCTGGGAAAAAACCATGGCCCGCCTACCCATTACCGTCTCCAAATAATGTTTCGGGGGTAACCCGTTCGACGTCAGGAAGATAGCAAGTCTATAGTCAGGGATTGAAAAAATATCTCTGGAAACCCTGCTAACTTGTGAGGGCAATTGCTATCTTCATCCATAGAAATTAGAATATATGCCTAAGTCCATTAACCCAAACCAACCCGCTCGTACGTCCGAATTATCTACCATCGGTGAAGCTTTACACCAGTTGCTCGACACCTATCAGTTAAAAGCAAAATACGAACAAACACAACTCATTCAATCATGGGAGCGGCTAATGGGCAACCCCATTGCCCGCCGTACGGATAAGCTATTCATCAATAACCGAGTACTCTACGTTAAGCTGAATTCAGCTCCCCTGAAGCAGGAACTGAACATGTCTAGATCTAAAATTCTTGCGCTTTTTCTGCGAGAGTTTGGTGAAATGATTGTGGAAGATGTAGTCTTTTTGTAGGCTATAATTGTGGATTAGAAACGTAATCGAGACACTGTAAATCAATTTTACAGCTTGTAATTCGGCATTTTCAATCTACATCAGGCATCACTAGTCCCACCAATCTTCTCCTTCTACTAAGTAGCTTTTAACAAGGTCTTCGTTGAGCTCAATGCCTAGTCCCGGACGGTCGGTGAGTTGAAGATAGCCATCTTTGACCATTTCTTTATCGTAGCCCAGCACATCCGGATCACCATTTACTCCCTTCCCTTCCTGGTTTTTTGGGTTCATGATGAATACTTCGTGGCCCATAAATTCGCGTACTGAGGCGGCAAAATTGGCCGAAGCGATGGTGGCAATCGGTCCGGCTACGTTGTGGGTAGCCACCGGGATGTAGTAGATCTCGGCCAGATCAGCAATTTTCTTGGCCTCTAACAAGCCACCGGCCATAGAAACATCAATCTCAATAACGTTCACGCCCTGATTCACGATGAAAGGCCGGAAATCATCCCGTCCGTATAAGTTTTCTCCACAAAGAATGGGCACCGGAGACTGTTCGGTAAGCTTTACCCACTGCTCGTTATAGGCAATGGGCAAAGGGTCTTCCATCCACCACGGACGAATCGGAGCGACTGCCCGGGCCAACCGGAGGGCACTGTCAAAATCAAACTCCCAGTGGCAATGCACCGCGATATCAAAGTCCAGGCCTACGGCTTCTCTGAGGTTGGCATATCCTTCAGCATTCCGGTCTACTTCCCGATTGGAGAGTCGTCGGTTATCCAGTTCGTTCCAGGCTTGGTCGCGGAGAATATTCACTTTAGCAGCGGTCCATCCCATGCCGTGCATTTTCTCGGCAAATTCGGCACAGGAATCTTTACTCATCAGATCCTTCGGCCCGGTAGAAGCATAGGCCCGCACCTGGTCTACATGCGAACCTCCCCCCAATATTTTATGCACCGGCTGACCGGTAATTTTCCCGATGATATCCCATAGGGCAAATTCTACTCCTGTGATGGCATGCGTGGCTACTCCGTGGTTGCCTCCGTAGTAGGAAGTACGGGTGCTCATCTTAAACACCAGATACTCTAGGTCCAGTGGGTCTTGCCCCATCAGAATAGGTTTGCACACGTTTAACACTATATCTTTCGCTCCCAATCCATTCTCATCATGATGGCACTCGCCGATGCCCACAATACCCGCGTCAGTTTCAATCTTCACCAGCGGGCTTACCCGGAAGTTAAGCTTGGTGCGTATACATTTTACGTCTGTAATTTTGACTTTTTTACGATCAGAAGCGGCCAGCAAATTGAAATAAGGCATACAGGATGCCGCTGGCACAGCGAGGGCCATGTTCTTTAAAAATTCACGTCGTTGCATTCGTTGGTTGCTTTAGGTTATGTATATCTGCAAAGTCAAAATGCTTTGTAGGCTGAGTGATCATACTAGCCGATCACTATCAATCTATAGATTATTATAGCTCTACCAAAGCATTTAGAAGCCGTTTTCTTATTACATCAATAATCACTATCCCTACCGATAGTGCAATAAAATGCTGCGGTTTATTGCTTACAATTTCTCAACTACAGATCTCGTCCGCTTTCACGCGCTCTTTTTTTCAGGCTACGTCCTTTCCCATCACTCCCAGGCGTTTGATCAGTTTTTCTACGGTAAGGCCCTGTACAATAATGGAGAAAACCACTACAATATAAGTCACAGTCAGCAGAAACTCCCGGTTCATATCGCCGGTTAGCGAAAGTGCTAAAGCAATAGAGATACCTCCACGTAAGCCACCCCAGGTCATGATCAGATCAGTACGAGGAACAAAGTTGAGCCGGTTTTTATAGAAATAGATAGGTGCCTTCAACACTAGATAACGGCTCACCAGCACAATCACGATAGCTATCAGCCCGGCTATCAGATATTGACGATCATAAGAGATAATAAGCAGTTCAAAGCCGATCAGCACAAACAGAATGGCATTGAAAAGAACGTCTACCAACTCCCAGAACCCATCCAGATATTTTTCGGTTGTTTCGGACAGGGTAACCCCTCGGGCGCTATTTCCAATAAACAGACCAGCCACCACCACGGCCAGTGGTCCGGAAAAGTGTAATCGGCTCGCCAGCAGATACCCCCCCATAACAATCGCCAGTGTAATCATAACCTCAGTCTGGTAGTCGTCAATGCTGCGGGTAAGGTGGAGTGTAATGTAACCCAGGGCTAATCCCAGGGCAATGCCACCCAGTACTTCTTCAGCAAAAAGAAGAAGAATCTCAGATGTGCCCACGTTTTCCAATCCCTGTTCGGCAATGCTAAACAATGTCAGAAAGATGACCACACCTACTCCATCATTAAACAAAGACTCGCCGACAAACTTTACCTCCAACTGCTTAGGCACACCAATTTTCTTTAGAATGCCCAGCACGGCAATCGGATCCGTCGGTGAGATGAGTGCTCCAAACAGCAGACAGTGGATATAGGGAATGCTGTAACCAATCAGGTTATTGGATACCAGAAAGAACAGCGTTCCTACCACAAAAGTAGAGGCTAGCACTCCAATGGTGGCAAGGACGATAATGGGTGCCCCCTGCTCTTTCAGGCGTCCCCAGTCGGTATGCAAAGACCCGGCAAACAGCAAAAAACTCAGCATCACATCCAGAATCAGATCGCTAAGATCAATACTCTCAATCAGGTTTTCTGCATAGGTAGTCACTGAGGCATTAAATTGGCCAATGAACAATATGATCAACGTCAGGATAATAGCCATCATCATCAACCCAATGGTTGTAGGCAAGCGCAGGAACCGCACGTTGATATAGGCAAACAATGACGAAAGTATTACCAATAGGGTAATGATGGTAAAGATATTCATAAATGAATGGTTAACGAATACAGGAAACCGGAGACCGGAATTATAATTGTTTACTTTATATTCTCATTCTTTGGCAGCAGATGCGGTTTCCAGAATCCGGCTTTCCGTTCTCCGCATATATATGCAACTTTGATTTTTTGTGGCGATTTTGCAACTTAAAAATAAGAAAAACAGTTTAAGTTTTTAACTTGTATTTATAAAATGACTGACAGTCAGTAAAAGTATGGGAATAGCGGAACGAAGACAACGAGAGAAAGAACAACGAGCGCAGGATATTGTGGATGCGGCCGAGAAAGTAATTTTTTCCAAAGGATATGAGAAAGCTACGATGGACGAAATTGCGGAGGCGGCTGAGCTGAGCAAAGGAACCTTATATCTTTATTATAAGACGAAAGAAGAGCTTTATCAGGCAATTGCGCTGCGCGGAAATGCTATTCTGCGGAAAATGGCGCAGGCGGCGTTGCGGGACGATATGAGCGGGCTGGAGAAGATCATTACCATTACGCAAGCTTACTTCAGGTTTTACGAGCAAGAACGCCCGTATTTTGATGCCCTTCATTATATGGATACTTCTGAGATGACACCGGAAGCTATTCATGAGCGCCATGAGGCTTTTGAGCGAAGTGAAAACGCACTTTACTTGTTGCGAGATGTAATTGCCCAAGGTATAGAAGATGGCTCAATCCGGCCCGGTGCAGATCCTATGAAACAGGCCTTGTTGGTATGGGGACAGGCATTAGGCGTGCTTCAGGTTATGATGTCTAAAGAATGTATGATGGTTGATGTACTTAAAGTGCAACGTGAGGACCTGATGAACGCGTTCTATACGACTCTTCAGCACTCACTAATGCCCTAAAATTTTTTTACTCATTACTGACTGACAGTCATTTTATAAATTAACATATAATTTTTCAATCTCATTACAATATACTGACTTGCTATCCGACTTCGAGCTTATGAGATTTCAAAGAGTTTTTCCGCTGACTTCAGTTTACTGACAATTAACCCTGGCTTTTGGCTGCTTCACGCTGATTCTACTGCCGGAAAACTGAGAATTAGCGTTTTTAGTGGTGTAAATAGAATGAGGTATTATTAAAACTTATAAGGTGCGTTTGCTGACCATACTACTAATACCAGAATTGCTCTAGTGCTGGATAGCCATTGTGCTAATCAGCCTGTCGGAAATGTGATACACTGTCGGAGTTGTTATATCAGATTGTCGGTAATGTATTTCGATTTGACGGGTTTGTGTTAACAATACAGCATTCTTCACCTCTAACTTTGCATCACTTAACAACCTGACTCACAACTACAAATGTGACCTTAGTGGCTTATTTATCTAAAAAAATTTTACCTAATAATGACTTTTAGTCAGTTACTAAACCCTTGTATATTATGACCCGATTCACCCTCACTATCTTATTCAGTTGGGTTACAACATTAAGTTTTGCCCAACCTACTCTGACCGAACCGTCGCTTCTGGATGCGTACGTGGCCGAGGGGTTGAAGAATAATCTTCAGCTCCTTCAGGAAAACCTTAGCGTCGACCAGCGCTGGACCGACATTCAGGAAGCACGCGGGCAGTTCCTCCCGGCTCTATCCTTCCAGGCTGATTATACCCTGGCGGGGGGCGGACGTACTATTGCTTTTCCCGTTGGTGACCTGCTGAACCCGGTGTACAATTCACTGAATCAGCTTACCGGCAGTTCTGATTTTCCGGCTAACCTAGAGAATGAGAATGTGCAATTTCTGCCCAATAACTTTCACGACACAAAATTGCGACTCACTCAACCCATTTTCAACACCGATTTGTATCATAACCTAAATATTAAAGAGAATGAGTTGGCTGCCCAGGAAGCTCAACGAGAAGCCTTTAAAAACCAACTGGTGAAAGATATCAAGATTGCTTACTACAATTACCGGCAGAGCGAGCAAGTGGCCTCTATTCTGGATCAGTCGGAAATTGTGCTGAAGGAGGTGCTGCGAGTGAATCAGAAACTGGTAGAAAACCAGAAAGCCACCAAAGAAGTAGTCTACCGCTCGGAATTTGAATTAAGCCAACTGGTACAGCAGCAAGCCGAAGCCAAACGCAGTGTGCAGGCGGCTCGCAACTACTTCAACTTCCTGCTTCACCGTCCGCTGGCTACCCTTATTGAAACCGATGAAGTAACTACTCAACAATCCTCTACCCTACCGCTTGATACCCTTCAAACCCAGCAGGCTTTACTACACCGTCAGGAGATACGTCAACTGAAAAGCTCACAGGAGGCTACGCAGGAAGCGCTGAAATTGCACCAGCACCGTAGCATCCCCACTGTTTCGGCCGTGCTGGATGCGGGTTACCAGGGTTTTGGCTATGAATTTAACGATAATCAGGATTACTGGCTAGCCGCTTTCTCCCTGAAATGGGACCTGTTCACTGGCTTTCAGAACCGGGCCCGACGACAGCGATTTTCCCTACAGGGTCAACAACTGGAACAGCAATTAGAGGCGTTGGAACAACAGATTCAACTGGAAGTAAGCGACCAGCAACAACAGTTGCAAGCCGCCTACATTGCCTGGGAAGCCTCCCAAAAAGGAGTACGTAGTGCCGAACAGAACTTCACGCTGGTAAACAAGAAATATCAGCAGCAACAGGCCACCTTGTTAGAACTGCTGGATGCTCGAACAACCCTTACCCGTTCCCAACTGCAAACCACCGTATCCCAATTTGACTATCTCAAAAAAACCGCCCAACTGGAAAGCAGCCTGGGGATAGCAATTAACAATGTGCAATGAACAGTGTACAATGAATAACAATACGGAAAATGATGAAATAGTATCTGCTTCCTATTTCCAGTCTCCTGTCTCCGTTATCCTTTTTCCATTAATCTCCTAAACCCTAAAAATCATGAAAACTATATTTTTCCCAATCATAATTACTGTTGCTTCGCTGGCTTTGTATAGTGGATGTACTTCCAGTCAGGCAGAGGAAGATAAAGCAAAGACCGAAGAAGTAGTACGCTCGGTCACAGTAGCAGAAGTAAATCCGACTGTTGCTCCATTGAGTCTGGAGTCTAGCGGAGTGCTGGCTTCTAAAGCGGAAATGAACCTGTCGTTTAAAACGGGTGGCATCGTCGCGGGCATCTATGCTGACGAAGGGCAACTGGTGCGTAAAGGGCAACTGCTGGCTAAGCTCAACCTGGCGGAGATCAATGCGGCAGTCATACAGGCGCAGGCTTCGCTGGATAAAGCCGAACGGGATTTCGAGCGTATTGATAATCTTTTTCAGGATTCGGTAGCGACCCTGGAACAACGACAGGACGCCCGCACCGCTTTTGAAGTGGCTCAAGCCAACCTTCAGGTGACCGAGTTTAACCAGCAACACTCCACCATTTATGCTCCACAGACTGGTAAAATCCTGAAACGGTCGGCAGAGGTCAATGAACTGGTAGAGCCCGGAAACACTATTTTTGAGTTTGCCTCGGCTCAGAGTGCCCAGATCATCCGTATTGGAGTATCGGACCGGGATATTGTGCGCGTACACCTGCAAGACTCCGCAAAAGTGCAGTTTGATGCCTACCCAACAATGATGTTCCCAGCTCATGTATCTGAGGTAGCCGAAAGTGCCGATGAACGTACCGGAGTGTTTGAACTGGAACTCACCGTAGATGCGGAAGGATACGATCTCAAGAATGGCTTCATTGGTAAAGTCCAGATCTATATCACTCCGGAAAAACCCTACTACAAAATTCCTATGGATGCCCTGGTAGAAGCCGACATGCAGTCTGTCTCCATCTTCGTGAAGGACACTCAGCAGGACCGCGCTAAAAAGATGATCGTAGCCCCGTTGTATATCGGTAGCAACTACTTCACCGCATCAGCCGATACCGAAGCTCCCCTCGACGTGATCACCTCCGGCGTAGCCTATCTACAGGATGGAATGCGGATTAGCACGAAGTCAGAAGACGGAAGTCAGAAGACCAGACAATGATGGAACTAGCCTATATAAGATAAAACCCAATTCACCTCTCAACTACGGACTCCAGACTCCGGTCTCCGGTCTCCGTTAATCCCCAATCCCCAAAAACATGAAACTCCCCAGCATTGCTATAAAAAACTACCAGTTCGTGCTGATTCTGGTTGCGCTCGCTTCCCTGTACGGACTATCTTCTTACCTGACGATGAAGCGTTCGGAAGACCCGTTTATGAATGGTCCTTATTATATGATCACGGTGGTGTATCCCGGTACCGGTCCTAAAGACATGGAAGAACTGGTGGTAGACCCCATTGAAGAGGTCATTGATGAACTGGAAGACATCAAACAAATTAATACGACCATTGACGAAGGGCTGGCATTCATCCAGGTGGAAGGCATGTGGGGCGTAGATCCCGACGAGCAGTACGACGAGGTGGTCGCTGAGATTAACAGTGTGAAACCCAGCCTGCCGGACGATATCTTCCAGATTGACGTAACTCACTCCACTCCCAAGGAAGTATCTATCATGCAACTGGCTCTGACGTCCGAAACAGCTTCTTACTCTCGCATGCAGGATTACGCCGAAGACCTGGAGAAGAAGCTGGAAAAGGTAAGTGGAGTACGCACTGTAGAAGTACTGGCCTACCCCGAACAGGAAGTACGGGTGTCGCTGGATTTCCAGAAGATGGCTAACCAGAATGTAGCGTTAAGCCAGGTGATCAATACCCTGCGGGGAAACAATGCGAATGTGCCAGGCGGTAATGTGAAATCAGGCGGGCGGTCGTTTACGGTAAAAACCAGCGGCGGCTACAAAACAGTAGAAGAAGTAGAATCTACCGCCATCGCTTCGGGAAACGGGAAGCTGGTGTACCTGCGAGATATTGCCGACGTTCATTTCGATTACGAAGACCAGCAGTACTACGGGCGTTTTAACGGGAAGAAGGCTTTGTTTCTATCGATTACCCAGAAAGAAGAAGTAAACATTCTGGAGCTGACTGAACAGATTGATATTGTGCTGGATGAATTTACAGCTCAGTTACCCAATGAGTTAGGATTGCATCAAACCTTCGTACAAGGCCCGTCGGTAGCCCAGCGTATTCAGGGTTTTATGGCGAATCTGGGACAGGGAGTTGCATTGATCGGCATCATCGTGCTAATTTTTCTGGGAGTACGGTCGGCAGCAGTGATCATCACCGTGATTCCTACCACCATCATCATCTCCATCGGCTTACTGAACGGCACCGGCTTTGGCCTGCATCAAATCTCTATTGTGGGGTTGGTTATTGCTCTGGGGCTATTGGTAGACAATGCCATTGTGGTGGTGGAAAATATCACTCGCTTTATGCAGGAAGGTTATACCTTGCGGCAGGCGGCCGTGAAAGGCACGGCGGAGGTAGGCACAGCCGTTATTAGCTCTACTGTAACCACCGTGCTTTCATTTATGCCGCTGGCGATTATGAACGATAGTGTGGGCGAGTTTCTCCGCTCTATGCCCCTGATTGTAATCTTCGCCCTCATCACCTCCCTGATTCTGGCCCTGACGTTTACTCCTATCCTCTCCCGCTACGGGCTGAAAGCACCTCGCCGGGGGCAGAAACCATCCTGGATTGACCGAGCCATTCAACGAACCATCAACGGCCCGTATCGGCAGATGCTAAACTTTGGACTACGTCGCCCCGCCATTACCCTGGCACTTGCCGTGCTGACTTTTGTGGGTGGCATTGCCCTCTTCCCGCTGGTGGGAGTGAGCCTGTTCCCTACGGCGGATAAACCTTTGTACCTAGTGGATATTGAAACTCCGAAGGGTAGCAACCTGGATAAAACCGATGCCGC
The DNA here is from genome assembly GCF_022458895.1 of Roseihalotalea indica. The sequence goes on from NZ_JAINFL010000008.1 coordinate 239,658, forward strand.
CGCTCGCTTTGTGGAAAGTGTGGTGGATACCCTGCCGGGAGTGGTGAGCTACGCGACCAACGTGGGGCACGGTAACCCGCAAATCTACTACAACCGCTTCAGCAAAAGCTATACCCGCAACTATGCCCAGGTGCTGGTGAATCTGGAAGAGTACGAGGAAGAGAATTTCTACGCTACCCTGCATCAGCTTCGCGATACGTTCAAGCAATACCCCGAAGCCCGCATTACCCTTTCCGAACTGAAGCAGGGTGTACCCGTTGAAGCTCCAGTAGCCATCAAAATCATTGGGAAAGACCTGGAAACTATCAAGGCTATTGGTAGCGATGTGGAGAAACTTATTAAAGATACTCCCGGCACCGTAAACACTTATAACCCACTGGCAATTGATAAGACCGACATCAAGGTAGATATTAACCGTGATAAAGCCGGGCTGATCGGATTATCTCTGTACGATATTGACCTGGCGGTACGTACCAGCCTTACGGGTTTGGCCGTAGACGAGATGACGATGGACAATGGCGATCAGTTCAATATTGTGGTTCGCTTGCCCTACGACCAGCAACTTACGCTGGATGACTTCAACAAAATCTACACCACCAACCTTACCGGAGATAAGGTACCACTCAATCAGGTAGCTCAACTGACCTTTGACCGCAGCAACTCCCAGATTGACCACTACAACACCGACCGAACCGTAACCATCACCGCTGATGTACTGGATGATTACAATATTATGGCCGTCACTCAGCAGGTTCTGGATAAGCTGGATCAGTATGAGTTCCCGGAAGGTTATTCGTACTACCCCGCTGGCGAATACGAAGCCCAACAGGAGTCTTTCGGCAACACCGGACAAAGCCTGCTGATTGCCCTGATTGCCATCTTCGCGGTGCTGGTGCTGCAATTCAAATCGTTCCGTCAGCCCCTGATTGTATTTACCGCTATTCCGCTGGCGTTCACCGGCTCAATCGTGGCCCTGTTCCTCACTGGCTGGACGTTCTCCTTCTTCGCCTTCGTCGGTTTCACCAGTTTGGTGGGCATTGTGATCAATACCTCCATTATCCTGATTGACTATACCAACCAGCTACGCGATTCAGGAATGCGCATGGTGCGAGCCATTAAAAAAGCGGCCGAGACGCGCTTTAAACCCATCGTACTAACTACACTTACCACCATCTTAGGTTTACTACCCCTCACCCTATCCTCCGGTGACCTATGGCCTCCTCTCGGCTGGACAATCATCGGTGGCATGGTATCGTCTACCTTTCTCACCCTGTTAATTGTACCGATACTGTACAAACTGTTTAGCCGGGATCAGGTGCCGGAGTTGGAAGAGGAAGAAGCGTTGGTAGGGGCTCATTAAGAAACAAGAATCATGATAAAAAAGGGTATTCGATGAATCGTTTATTCATTGAATGCCCTTTTTTATTTGATAGGAAGGAGGCTTACTCGCCACTCATTAAAGAAGTATAGCTGACTTCATCCAGGGTAAACTGCGCTTGTCCGTCTTTTACCTTTATCACATCACTTTTCTGCATATTTCGCTCATTGTCAGTCACATACAATTGCAATGATTTCACTTTACGGGGCAAGCCGGTGAGAGTGGCTTGGCGGGTGGGGCCATTGTTGACCAGATGGATGGCATAGTCGCCGGTGCGGTTGTTTCCCAGGGCGGCGCAGGTAACATCCTCTTTATCACTACGGATGGGCATGGCAAACACATTCTCGGGAGTGGAAGCCAGTTGCTTCAGATTCCAGAACCGCTGGGTAGGACGAAGCTCTTCATCGTTACCGAAGATGCCTCCTCCGACCAAAGGAGAATAGTCGGCCGTTAGCTGCCATTGCAGGATGGTCAGGGGTTGGCAAATAGCCAGAATGCGGGTGTACAGATTGATCTCTTCCATCGCGTAGGTGTACTCCTCAAAAATAGCCGGATACCGCCAGGCCGCCGCATCAATACTTCCCTCCCCCACGATCAACGGCACATCCAACTTTTCGGCAGCTTGGTGCCACTTGGTAAATGTAGTATCGGCCCAACCTCGCCATGAATGAAAGGAAACTGCGTCAATGTAAGGGTAGGTTGCCGAGTCGGCCAAGGATGCATTGAGAAAATTATAACCATTTCCATCTGCCGTATCTCCCAACAGCATCTTGGTCTTTAGCCCTTTCGACGCCATATACGCTCCCAGTCCCTTAATCAGTTGAGCATGTTCCTTCGCCGTCTGCCGGACGTTGATACCCAGATCAGACTCATTGAACGAGAACATCTCTACTTCCACCCCATACTGTTCTTTCAGATAAATAATATAACTCGTGATAGACGCGTAGATTTTATCCATTTTGGTAGAATCCAGCGGATTGCCGAAGACTCCATTTTTAGGCTGGAAGTTTAGCGGCCCTACCGCAGCCCACTCGGGCGGAAACCAGGCCGAAAGGATCACGGGAATATCTCGTTTATACAGCTCCTGCGCCATCTCCATAGAAGCCTTCACCCGAGGGTTGATATCTCCGTTTCGGGCGGCTTCCAGCGGGTCTACATCTTCTTCGGGATGCCATAGATACCAGGGCATATCGGCCCGTCCCCAGGCTACCCGTAGGTTGTCCAGGCAATACTCTATTACCTGAGGATCGGTGTTGGGGTTTTGTAAGCGGAAATTACCGCCCAATCCGGCAAATTCTCTTCCGGGCTGCTCAGAATTCAGCGTCAGGGTAACGGGAGAAGTATCAATATCTCCGGTAGCGTTGAGGGTAAATGTTTTGTTTGCGGTTTGCCCGCTGGTGAGACTATCTGTCAAAATGGCAAAATAAACCTGAATGTGTTCGCTACCTCCAAACCAGCGCTCATTCCGCACGATGATCTCGGTAGGTTCTTCCATCGTTACCTCTAACTGCCGGTGTTCGGCGACAAAGCGCACTCCTTCGGCCGGAATGCGCAGGTATTCATCCTGTCCGTTGGGTTGTGTGCCGTTCAGAGAAACATCGGCTGGGTTGATAAGCTCTACGGTAGCATTGGCATAGTCGGCCTGAGGCAAGGTAATGGAAAAGAACGCTCCGGTAAAGCTGGTATCGGCTCGGGAGGTTAACGCTACGTCTACCCGGGCACTCCCCTTCCCGGTGTCTTCAATCGTTTTGGTGATGTACAGGCTATCCATCCGGGTCTCGATGATTTGCCGATTCCCATCGCGAGTATACGAAGGGCGTTGCCGCTCTTTGTAGGTGGATTGGATGGAAGACCAATCATTACCTACCAACCGTACGCTGGTCTCAAATTGCATCAGTTGCCCATCTACCCGAATGCCAGTGATGTTGCCCCAGGCGGTGGCTTCGGTCTGGCTCCATGCCGGGTTGATGGTTATTAGTAAACAGAGGATTATTAGTAAATGGTATAGGTTTTTCATGTTAGGTTAAGTTTTGAACGGGGGAAGATAAGGGAAATTTGGGGTAGAGACTTTTTAGCCGATTATACATGCTAATAATTACTCTATAGAGAGGCTTTCTACCTGCTGTTTGGTTAATCCAGTTGATGTTACAATTACATCTAAGGATACATTGTATTTCTTAAGTGTTTTAACAATCTCTAGTCTGGTTTCATTCTTAGCTGATTCAACGGCATAGTCCATCGTATTTTTATTATCTCGGTAGGCCTTCAGAGATAGTTGGTAATCTCTCATTTCTCTGTAAATCTAGACATTTATAATATAGTATTGCGAATATAACAAGCGATACTGGCTTTTTGGATAAACGGCAATAGTGTAAAAAACATAAATATTTCTTGCCCATTTATTGGCCCTCTTCTCAAAGATACATACCTATTTATATGAAGTTGCTTAAAAAATTTCTCTCACCGTTTTCACACTGTGTTTACTTCTATTGTAATGTTGTTGCTAATGCAGTTATATCCTTTTGCTTGAGTGTTTGTTCATTTCTTTTGTCTTGAAACAAAAGAAACGGAACCAAAGAAAAATTCAAGAAATCTCAATGCTTCCGCGCACAGGGCTGGCGCACGCCCGCTGAGCTTTCGGGCCAGCGCACATCTTAATTATTTCAGAATTATAGGCACTTTATCAATTTTAGCTTATTTTGCTTTCCTCTCAGATCAACTGCAAATCGTTTTGCTTAAGGGTAGAAAAGTATTATGAAGAAGTTTCTAGCAGATATAGCTACGATTAAAAAAGCCATAGAGGATAAAAAATTAGTCATCTTTGCGGGTGCGGGTATCTCTGTAGATGCGGGCGTACCTCTTTGGGGTAAGTTAATTGATTCTCTAAAAGAAGATATTAATCTGCCTGATAAGGAAGAGGATTATTTACGCATTCCTCAAATGTATTACAATGAAAGGCAACATAAAGAATATGTGGAGAAAGTTAGAAGGGTTTTAAAGTACCGGCAAGTTCGGTATAACAAAATTCATGAGGCAATTTTTGACCTTAATCCAGAGCATATTCTCACAACCAATTACGATGATTTGCTGGATCAGGTAATACGCGCAAGAGCACTCATGTTTTCAATAATAGCCAGTGATAAGCAATTTCCTTATGCTAAAAACACTAATCTCTTAGTTAAAGTACACGGAAGCCTAGAAAGCGATGATTTCGTATTGAAGGAAGACGATTATTTAGAATATTCAACTAACCACCCTTTAATTGAGAGTTTTATCAGATTCGTGTTTACTTCAAAAGTAGTATTGTTTGTAGGCTATAGTTTCTCTGATCCAAACTTAAAGATGATCATCCAAACTGTTAGAAATATTCTAGGTAAAGACTATCAAAACGCCTATTTACTATCAACAGATACTGAAAAAAATATAGAAGAAAAGGATGTAAAAGATTTGCACCCTCTCAAAAGAGAGTACTTAAAAAAGAAAGGAGTAATTCCAATCCATTTTTATGACGAAGAAGATTTTATTTCGGCTTACTTAAATGGAGATGATATACTTGGTGAAGTTTACCGCGTAAAAGACAATAGACTATCAGAGAAAGGAAAAACACTCTTAGATTTTCTTACTTTCATACAATCATATAACCACTTTTATCAAGGTTTAAGTGAGAAGGACATTGTTGATCAACAGTATTTATCTCTTCAAAGATTTGATGCACTTCCAGTCCTTCCACCAAGATTTGTAGCGAGCCTTTACCCATTTAATAAAGACAAGCAATTTTTAGATTATGAGGATTATGGCATGCGCTCAAGAGAAAAAGCCATAACAGATTTGTATTTTGAACAGGTTCGTTATGATGAAAATGGCAAGATCAAACTCAAAGAAAACAAAACACGCGGGCTTACCAAGGGGCAAATCTCAGATCAAGAGCAGAAGCTAAGGTATGTAGTAAGGCGATTGAATCAGTCAAAAATTTATTCTATTAGGAGGCGAGAAGAAAATGGAATGTGGACAGAGAAAGTAATCCAGTACCACTTTAAGAAAAACTGCAACTGTCCTAAATGCCTGCACACTAGTTTAAAATTAGATGAGCTGATTCAGAAAACAGCCAATTATAATATTACTGATACATCTGATTTAGAAGAAGATATTCTCTATGCTTATGCCAATTACAAACTCAGTAACTTCAAACTGGCCTATCAGCAATTTGAAGAGATTGCGAATAAAGCCTGGCAAATGGATAGCCCCATGACCTATTTTATTGCTAAACACAATGAAAGACATACTAGAAGATTACATCGGTTCTCGCCAGAGCCACAGGATAGAAATTCCCAAGAAGACGAATCTGAAGAAAATAAGAAAAAAAGAATTCGCAATGAGAATCAAAAGAAAATTGATGATATAGATCTTGATAAATTGTTAAGTGATCTGCCTAATATAGATAAGGAGCAACGGGAGGTGCTTACAATTGTGAAAAATCATAGTATTCTTTCTGAAGCAAGCCGAACGATAGATAAACCTAAAATAGGCTCAATTCACTATGTAGGTATTTTAGATTCTCTTTCGCTTCTATATTCCTTCTATACTGAAAATTGTATTGTTTACGATGTGTTTAATGAATTCAAAGAAGTCTGCGAAAAAGGAATAGAATCTTTACTAGATAATTATGCCAATCATGAATCTTACGAGCCAAGTGAGTCGATACTAACAGAATTTAATTATTTGTTTTTCGTCATTTTGATATCTTATGTTGATACCAGAAAAGCAAAAAAGCTATTTGACGAATATGAGATTGATAATTTACCTTTTAATGAGAAAGACCTTTTAAAGGTATTAGAAATAGTAAGTAACTTCTTACTGTCTGGTTTCAGACCTAATAGAGTAAATAACTTTGGCTCGTATCAAAATTTAAAAAAACAGGTTTCAAACAATACATTATTTGGATCAGAGTACACTAGGTTCTTCAATAACATCTTTCTTGTATTATCAAAAATTAAGTTGGAGCAACAGATAGGTGAGCAACTTATTAAGAACCTTATTAGTTTCTTAAAAGTTGAAAGCGTATTATTTTGGGAAAATATCAAATATTTAAGTGCATTTGTATATGCAAATTGCCGTCTATTTTCATATAAGGATTGTGAAGCATTATTAAGGGTTAGTGTAAACTCCAACAAAAACAAGTACTATACGGACAGAAGATTTTTAGACGCAATTTATCACGTATTCAAAACCCAGTCTTTTGATAATAGAATAGATGATCTTGAAATTATCAATGAGATTCTCAGACAATGCAAGGGAGCAACAAGAGCAGACTTTGAATACGATGAAAACTTATTATCTCTATGGTATATTAGCTCTACGGAGATTCGCAGTGATATTGAAAAGATAATAAAAGATAAGTTAGAAGAGAATTTTGACGTGACTCACTTTACCAGAGTTATCAGAGAAGGCTTACTACAGGAGGCTAAGTATTTTAAAAAGTGTTTGAAGGTATTTAGCAAATATGAAGAGGACGGGTCTTACAACGAGAAATTCAAATATTTTATATACATAATTTACTGGAAGAAGATTGAATTAGATTCAGGCCTGCTAAAGACTATTAACTCAGCTCCCAAATATGTGCAATTTTTTCTATTTCCAGAGAAGTTTGATTATAGAGATTTTCAACTTGCTTGGTTATTAAATTTTAATTATCAATTACAAGATGGAATCAATGTTATATATGAGAGACTAGGCAACATTAAAGAGATACGAAAAGCAGTAAGGCAAGAACTTAAAAAAGAATATCACCTTCAATATGCAGATATGTATACTAAGTATTTTCTGTAATTTCTACAAGTGCGCAGGCCCGAAAGCTCAGCGGGCGTGCGCCAGCATTGTGCGAGGAAGCATTGAGATTTCTTGATTTTTCTTTGGCCACCGTGGCGCGGTTCGTTTCTTTGTATCAAGACAAAGAAATGAACAAACTCGCGAGCTCATGAGTCATCATTTGAGTAATTGATCTAAGAAAAGAAATTCTCAAGCTCGGCGACAAACCTTTAAAAACTAAGCAGCGCCACCCTTACGCCAACCCAAAAATAGCATCCATCTTCTGCGAAATCGTTTGCAAACGCTCTCGTCCACCACCGGGCACCTCGGCCGAAGCCCAACCTTCATAGCCAATTTTCTCCAAGGCTTTATTCACCTCCGGCCAGTTGCAGTCACCGTCCATCAGTTCTACTTCAAACCCTTTCCAGATACCTTCTTCCTGTTGCTTTTTACGGCTATATTCTTTCACATCCAGCTTCATAATACGGTCGCCCAGGGCTTCAATCCAGTGCTCGGGCCAGCCGTAGCGGACGATATTGCCGATATCGAAGTACCAGCCGATCATGGGGTTGTCAAACTCATCAATAAAGCGGGCGGCTTCCAGGGGGCTGAGCAGCATGTTGTTCCAGACGTTCTCGATGGCGATTTTCACCCCGGTTTCTTCCGCTACCGGCAGAATCTTCCGGATTTCTTCCTGCGAGCGCTCGTAGGCATCTTTATAGCTGATCTTGTCGTTAGCAACCCCCGCTACCAGCAGCATGGTGGTGCCGCCGTAACGCTTACAATCGCGCAAGGCGGTTTTAGAGGCTTCCACGCATTGAGCGCGCACTTTAGGGTCCGGGTCGGATAAAGGCATTTTCCAGTGAGCGGAGTTGATGACTCCAGGAATCTCCAGGCCGGTCTGCTCCTTGGCTTCCAGCACTTCGTCAATATTGATATCACTGGGAGAGTCCATTTCTACCCCATCAAAACCGATTTCTTTCAGCATGCGGAAATGATCCAGCACCGAGCCAGGGGCATCGACCATGCTGTACTTAAGGCTTTTTTTGATATTGAGTTGAGTACGGGTAGTGTGCGCAAAGGGGGCAGTAGAAACCAGCGGAGCCGACATCAGCGTAGCACCACTTAGCTTGATAAAATCTCGTCGGAGCATATTAGAAGGTTAAGGGTAGACGGTTAACGGTAAGAGGGTTTAGGAAGGGAGTTGCAAGTTAAAGGTTACAGGTTTTAGAATTGTACCAACCTGCAACCTTTAGCCATTCACCTTTTACCCTTCACCACGTTTTATCCAATTTCAGTGATACCGGGTTGCGCTACGGCGGCTACGGGATACTCAAGGTCCCAGCTGTACTCTTGCGGTCCGAGTTTTTCCTGAGAGTTGAGGGCTTCTTCGTAGGTAACGGTCTGCCCAGTATAGGCTGCCAGACGGCCCATCAATGCCAGCAGAGTGCTTTGCGCCATGAACTCACCATCATTGATAGGCGAGCCATTGCGTATGGATGCAAACAGCTCATCGTGCTCGGTCTGGTACATGTCGTTCTGCTCGCCGCGGTAGCGCCACTTATCATCCTTACCAATAATCTCATGCACTCCTTTGATACAATCTACGGTAGCCCGCCCCTGATCGCCAGATACCTCTACTGCATAGCTATTGGCACAGTTAAATTGCTGACGGCTCATGTGGATACCTTTCTGCCCGTCACCATAATCATAGACAATAGCGAAGTGATCGTATACATGTCCGAATTTATCATCGGTACGTACTTGCCGCCCGCCGGTTCCTACTGCGCTTAGCGGCTTTTTGTCGCCTAGTGCCCAAGACATCATGTCCAGGCTGTGTACCGCCTGCTCGGCAATATGGTCGCCCGATAACCAGTTGTAGTACAGCCAGTTGCGTAGTTGGTATTCCATTTCCGTCCAGCCGGGTTGACGCTCTTTGCTCCAGAGCGTGCCGGTATTGTAGGTATTATAAATAGTGCCAATGTTCCCTACCGATCCGTCCAGGATGCGGCTGAATGTGGCTCGTTTGGGCTCGTGGTAGCGCCAGCAGAAGCCCGACATTACGGCGGTATTCTGTGCTTTAGCTTTCTTGGCAGCATCCATCACCATGCGAACCCCCGGTCCGTCAACGGCCATGGGTTTTTCGCAGAAGACGTGTTTTTTGGCATCTACAGCGGCAGTCAGGTGCTGAGGGCGGAAGCCGGGAGGCGTTGCCAGCAGTACTACATCCACATCGCTGTCAATGAGCTTCTGGAAAGCATCAAAACCAATGAACTGGTGCTCAGGGTCAACTTGAATTTTATCACCATGACCTTTCTTCAGATTTTCCAGACTGGATTGCAAGCGATCTTCAAAAACATCGGCCATGGCGACCAGCTTCACATTAGGGTCAGCTTTCATGGCCTGATTAGCGGCCCCGGTACCGCGACCACCGCAGCCTACCAATCCAACTTTCAGGGTATCAGCATTGCCACGGGCAAAAACCGGAGAGGTGTTGATCATAGGAATGGCAATGGTGCCGCCAATTACGGCCGACCCGGTGGCTTTGATAAAATGCCGACGGGATTCGTTCTGGGGAGATAGGGAAGGTTTTTTCATAACAAAAAGCGATATTTTTCAGTACGCCTTCCAAGTTACAAATTATTTGAATATGAAAAAGGGTAACGTTACCGGAAAAGAATTTTGTTTAGGGTTTATAGTGCAGAGTTTTGGGTTTTGGGTACTTAGCCGTTGTGGCTTGGTTCAAAGTTCAGGGTTCAAATTTTAGTGTATTGATTTATCTGATTTGGTTTTTCTCTTCATGGGGATAGACTTCGTCGGAGACTTCGGAAGTTTTAGCATCAAAGAATCCAATACATATCATGGCTCGAAACTTCCGAAGTCTTCGGTCTGCCAGTTCCCTTTCTCCTTTATCTATTCACCCCATGCGCCAACCTCCCAGCTCCTAGCCACTAACTTCCGACTTCAACACTCATTGCTAACTGCACATTGCTCTCTGTTCATTGTTCAAAGCGTATAATAAGGTTCATGTTCGTGCTCGTGGATGCGAATGGCACCTTCCTGGGTGAGGGTGTGCAGAATGCGTAAGGCGCGGCGGCGGGAAATATTGACTATTTGCATAAACTGCTTGAGGGTAATGCGTTCGTTGCGTTCCAGAAAAGACAGCAGTTTGCGTTCGTTGCGGTCGAGGTAGTTTGTGTTAAGTTTAGGTGCGGTAGTCAGTTCCCCCTTTCGCATGAGGTCAATCATGGTTTTACCGGCCGGGATGCTCTTATCGCGCTGGCGGACATATACCTGCCGTTGCTCGTTTTTATCCAGTACATAATGGGGCTTTTCCTGACTTTCGGCAATGGTTACCATCAGCACCGTGATGTCTTCTTCTTCGTCTTCCACCTCTTTGAACTGAAGGGGCACCGGTGGGTCGCAGTAAACTTGGGAAGCGGTTTCTAGCATGTACTTCTCTTCCTCCGGGTCTACCCCAACAATCGTTTTATCATCCCGCACTCCTACTAGAATTTTCCCTCCCCGAGTATTAGCAAAAGAAGTAATGGTTTTAGCAATCTTGTACGGGTCCGTAATCTGTTGCTTAAAATCCAGTTCCTCTCCCTCACCCCTATAAATAAGCTTCTTAAGTCCTTTCATAATATATACTTTGCGGGAGAAGGGAAAACAGAGTCCGGAGAATGTGCAATGTGCGGGGCACCCCGTGCAAATTTAAAATTTACAGCACCCCATCACTAATCATCAATCATCATTTCATTGCTCATTGCTCATTGCTAACTGTTCCCTGCTAATTGTCAAAACGCTTCCCCACAACCACCCGTTCTTTTAACACGGAAACTCGCCCATTGGTATGGAAAACCTCAAAATAAATGAGGTAATATCCCATGCGCACAATTTGCCGGTTGTCATCCGTGCCATCCCAGCGGAGAAAACCTTCTTCGGCCAGTGTAGCGTTACGAGCCAGATGTTTTACCTTTCGTCCCTGACTGTCAAAAATAATAACATTTGCCACATAACCAGCGCCCGTCCACTGATAATGGATTTGGGTATAATCCTGCCAACCATCCTGGTCGGGGGTGAAGACGCGGGGCTCTACGGATAGGTTTTCCTGGCTTACTTTAGCTTGCGTAGTTTGTGAGTTGGCGTATCCTGGCGTGGCGTAACCTGCTGTGCTAGCTGCCGACTGCCAGTTGTTCGCGTCATTCACAGAAGCTTCCCAACGGATACGCTCCAGCGATACTCCCCGGGCATCGTCCAGAATGGGATGATGAAACTGCTCATTGTACTCCAACACCTGCATCCGCTCACCATCGGGCGAAACCAGCACCAGCGTTCCGGCTTCGGAAGGTAGGCTGGGCAGATCGTTAACGGTTAGAAGATTTTCTTCTAAAGATGAGGGGTAATCGCCGATTAAAGTGATTATATCTTCAGTAAGCGCAAGGTACTGCTGAGGGGCCAGTTGATAATCATCGATTGAAATAAGCGTTAGGTTGACCAGCGAATCACCTTCCAGGTTTGCTAGCTGCCAGTCTTTCAGGTTAATGTGCCTATCTGAATGATTATAAATTTCAACAAAGCGTACTCCTCCCGCCCTAGGGTACACCAGTAGTTCGCTCAAAAGTACGTCGCCAATCTCTGCCGTTTCAGATAGTACAAATGATACCGGTTTGCTATCAAGGGTATTGCCACTACAGTCGCTTAGGCGCGCTGCCTGTACGGTATAAGTTTCGCCGGTTTGTAGCGGGTTGGATAAAAGCAATTGCGCTGACTTACGGTCGTCCTGCCAAAGCACGGTGTCTATTCTAATCCCACTACTCAGGTTGAATTGCGCCTGACCAAGTGAACTCATATCTATTTTCTCGCTGAAAGTAACCCGAACCACCGTATCGGACACCGCAAAAGCCTCGCTTAAGAACGGCGCTAGCATGTCCGGATTGGGTTGGTGCACCGAATTCTCTTTCCCGGGCGTGCCACCGGCTTCGGCTTCGGAGGCCGTCCAGTTTTCTCGCTCTCCACAGGGGCGAGTCAGGTCAATCATCTCCAGCGACCAGCCGCCTTGCTTCTTCTCGGCATCATTGTACCACTCATCGGTATAGTTTATGGAGAAAATCTCGCGTCCGTAAGCATCCTCCAGCCGTAGTTGATCTCCGGTGCTGTTCAGCGATGGAAAGCTACTAACTCCTATGCTTCTACCCTGCCCAGCAAAAAGCAGTTGGTCGGTGGATGAACTCACAATCAGATATTCGCCAGGCAGCAGCAAGGTAGAGGGCAGTAATGTTGAAGAAGAAGCATCGGATAGCCGTAGTCCGCTGGTGCTGAGCAGGTCGGAAGAGGCGTTGTAGAACTCCAGGTATTCCGCTTCGGGCAGTCCAACGAAGGGTGAAGGATCAGCCATGATTTCAGTAATCAGCAATTCGTTGAAGGTAGGTGTCCGGCCCAGTCCAATAGCATATACCGAAGCGGGAATCAGATCCTGGTCTATCGTCAGCAATCCTGAAAGGCTTAGATTATAGCGGGTTAGCGGGGCAAATGCTTGAGCGAACACCAGTCTTATCGTTTGGGCATCTACCCACAGAGCGGCAACCGGCTCATTATTCTCTAGCTGATAATGGGCGATATTTACGGCTTCGCTGGAGTCTACCGGAACCTGAAAGTGAATAAGCACCGCCTGAGTTTCGGTTTCCAGATAATCCACCTGCGTCTGGTAATGAAACGAGCCTTGCACGCCGGTGGACGATTGCCCCTGAGCACTGACAATCTGATCAATGGCTAACTGATATGTGGCATCGGTTTGAAATGGTTGGGCAGTAATCAAATGTACTGCATACGGCTCCTCAGCTACGGCACTGACTTTCGAAGGATGAAACTGTTGATTGATCTGGTACTTTGAAGGGGTCAGCATAGCCTCTTTGCTAATGGCTTGCGTAAAATCCAGCCGCAGTTCGGTAGGAGATAGAACCGAAATACTACCCAATGTGATTTCCGCATTTGCAAGTGAGACACTGATATCCTCGCTTAGGCCATTACCCCTCCTATCCGAAACCTGATGAATGATGAGCGTAGCCGTGTCAAACAGCAAGGGGTTGCTGAAAAACAGTCGTACCTCGTACGGATGAATGACTGCGAACGAAATGCTGTCGGGTGCTCCGAAGTCTTCCAGTATGAAATCAGCGGGCTTACCCAGGCGAATGGCTTCGGAAAAATACAGGCGTAGTTGGTGCGGGTTGATGATCTTCCAGCGTACCAACTTCGGCGGGTGCTGATCGTATACAAATATTCTGCTTTTAGGGATACTGATAACATTTCCCGATATATCCGCTATGCCCAACACCTGCAATTCATACTCCACTTCCGGTACCAGATCAGTCTCCAGCGTTAGCTGCACTACCCGCTTGTTTTCCTGCAAATAGGCCTGAATTATTTTACTACTATCGGGCTCTAACGTATAGTGCAGCGGGTTGCTGGCGGATGTAACGTCCAGCACTTCATCAAAATAAAGCAGCAAGCTTTTCGCATTAACTGCGACTACCGAATCCAGCGTAGGTGGTCGCTGGTCGTAATAGAAGCGATAGATAGGAGTGCTGAGTAAGTTTTGCTCCACATCATACAACTGACTGATAGAAAGCTCGTGCTCCCGATTGGCGGCGAGCGGTTTTGCCAGAACCCAGTGCACTAGATCAGCCTGATTTTTATCTACAAAGGATTTATAGGGTTGCCCCACTCCCCGGTCAATCTCAAAATTTTCAGTTACTGTGGCTGATCCGGTCGCCACTTCTCTTTTTAAATACACATCCACCTGATACTCGCTGACTACCACCACAGTATCAATGTCCTGAGCATACCGGAAAGTAGCCGTGAGCGAGTCGGCCGTATTTCCGTATACATCCTGTAATGCATGAATAGTGATCAGATGCTCCTTTCCATCGGCAAAAGAAGATTGAAACTCCAGCACTGCTGAAGCACTATCCTCAAGAAGCTTTACAGATTTGGGTGTATTACCCACTGAGTCGGCCCAAAACTGACTTTTTTCCACAGCAGCTACCTGCTCGGAAAACACCAGTTGCAATACTGAGGTATCTCGTACTATCACCTGACTAAGCACCGGTGGCTGATCATCAAAGTAAAATGATTGATTCTGTGATGTCTGCCCATTTCCGTAGCAATCCTCAGCATTAAGAAAAGTAATGGTGTAGGTTGCGCCACTCTGTAATTCCTCTTCTAACGTTACCCAAACCATTTTCTCATCAATAGTATCTCTGACCAAGCTAGAGACTGCACGGCCAGGCTCTAGGCTTACAGATGATGCCTGTAGTGAGGCGTCAGAAACTCGCTCATCAAATATCAATTGAAGTTTTTGACTATTAACTACCTTCACCTGAAGCAACTGAGGCGCTTCCGTATCAGGCTCGTTATTGGTTACCGTATTGGCCTCGCCGGGTGTACCGCCCTGGACAGCAAGCGACAGTGCCAGATTGATACGCTGGTCGCAGGGAGTTTCTTCTCGCACTCGTTCTAATGCAATACCTCCTGCTACCTGATCTCCTGAGTAGGTCAATGAGTCAATAGCCGTTTGAGAGGCATCTTTTAGAACCAGGCTGCTTCCGCTGTTGGAAAGGGATGGCCAGGTACTGAGAGGCAGCACATCGCCCCAGGGGGCAAATAAACTACTATCTGCCGATGCGCACACTATCAGGTATTGCTGAGGGCGTATAATGAAGTTAGGGAGAGGCTTGCCGTTGATGGTCCAGTCCTGTAAATCAAAGGGGTGTTCGCTGCGATTGTAGAGTTCCAAGTATTCAGCATCTGGCAGGTTTTCTTTCACCGGGTTAGGATCAGGCATCAGTTCGGAGATAACTACACTATTCCACTGAGCCGGAATGGCTTCAAAGTAGAAAAACGTGAGTGTAGTATCAGCCAGAGTATTTCCTGCTTCATCGGCTATATTGCTGACGATCAATGAATAATCCATTGCATTTTCTAAGGCAGGCTGTACCGTTAGGGTTACGGAATTACCAGCCAATATGGCTGAACTTATCGTGTGACCCGTAAGCATATAATTGGCGGGGTCTTCAGCCGTAGTGACCGTAATTGTTTCGGAAAACTGTATGGATAGCTGTGTGTCGGAAAGCACGGAAATATTGGTCACTTCGGGTTGCTGCGTATCGGGCTGGGAAGTACCACTCACCGAAATATCATCGAAGTAGAAAGCATCTTTTCGGGTCGATGTGTACTTACAATAAACTCCGAAATAAGTTGAAGTCTGATGAGTGTTATCCAGAGCCGAGCCTTCTACCGTAAAGTCCGCGTCACCCACTACTTTAGAGCTGAGTTGCCAGTTTCCTGAGGCATCTCGCGTAACTTTTACGTCAATTTGTACAGGCTTCATGTCAACTCGTGCATCAATCCCGTCAATAATCACGGTTTTGGCACTTCCATCTTGCCGGAAGAGGCTCACTTCATCGTTTGCACCACCAATCTTCACAAAATACCCATGTAGGTCACCACTCAGATCAGCCTGATCAGATGTTAGGTAAACTACTGCGTAATTGGAGGCAGATGGATTCTCCGTAATCTCAGTATAAAAGTGCCATTCAGCATTGGCGATGGCTTCGCTAGGAGTACTGAGAAACGCTTCCCCCGTAGCAGAAACATCATTTAGATGCAGGCGTTCGGTAGCTACTTCAAACTTTTCTTCGTGGCCCGCCCAGGTAGGGTTTGCTACGAAGTCATTATCGGAAAAATCATCGGCCACCTGGGCTACTGCATTATGGAAAAAGAGGCAAAACCCCAGGCACCATCCTATTTTTTTCATTTTATTCGGCATTTGTACATCCGTAGGATACCGTTGCAATTTACCCAACTACTCATTTTTATATAAGTGATATTGCTTAGTGTTTACACTTAAGTAATATTCTAATGAAAGTTTTTGTAACCGCACTGCTACTATTTCTGCTCAGCCAGTGGGCTAACGCCCAGTCGTTAGGTGGAGCGGCAGCAGGTATGGCTGAGGCGGGTGCGCCTTTGCGTGATGCCTGGTCGGCACTGTACAATGTGGGCGGGTTGCCCTGGGTGAAGAAGACCACGGCCCTGGCTGGTTATGAGAATCGGTTTGGCTTTTCTGAGGGGTTGCATGCGGCCATGGTAGGCGTGGTAAAACCGCTCAGGCACGGTACTGCCAGCCTGAGTGTGTACCGTTTTGGGGATGCGTTGTATAGTGAAGACCGACTTTCAGTGGGGTTCGGGCACCGTGTTAGCCAGTTTAGTTTCGGACTGCGGCTGAACGGCTACCAGTATCGTATTGAAACTGTAGGCACCCGGTTCACTACCGCCGTTGATGTAGGTGGGGTGGCTCAGCTATCACCGGAGCTAACATTCGGGATGCAGATTACCAATCTTACCCAGGCCAAAAAATCCAGTGATGGCGCGGAACGAATTCCTACCTACCTTCAGACCGGCCTGGCGTATCGCCCTACTGAAACGTTTCAGCTGGTGGGCGAAGTGGAATACGAGGTGCAACAGACAGTGAATGCTAAAGTTGGAGCGGAATACACCGTGCTGAAGAAGATTAGCTTTCGCAGCGGCATACAAACGTCCCAATTTCAGCAATTTTTCGGGGTAGGCTTATCGCATCGCATTCTTCAGATAGATTATGCGCTGCGCCATCATGCTGAATTAGGCTTGTCTCACCAACTTTCCCTGGCTTATCAATGGGATCACTAATCCGCACGTTTGTTACGTTAGGGCTTCTGACCAGCTTACTGGTTACCAGCGGAGCACTAGCCCAATCCGATCCGGAATATGCGTTTGAGTCGCTATTGGAGAGTCTGTTTACCCAGCAGGATGAAGAAGTGCCTTATGAAGAGCAGTACGAGTTGCTCTACCAGTTGTATACCCAACCTATTAATATCAATCAGGCCGATGAAGAAACGCTGCAATTACTATTTTTTCTGAGCGACCGGCAGATCAGCAATTTACTGCACTACCGCCAGCACTACGGTGAGTTGCTTTCTATCTACGAACTACAATTCATTCCGGCCTTTGACGCAACTTCCATTCAGCGATTGGTACCCTTCATTACCGTAGCTAGTCTTCCTGCCGATACACTTTCCTGGACAGATCGCTGGAACCGGGCTGAGAAGTTGTTCATTCTCCGGCAAGCCACCACATTGGAAAATAAAGTTGGTTTTATCTCAAAAGATACGCTCAGCGATCCGAACTCGCCCACTCCCTTTATTGGTAGCAAACCACAGTTATACAGTCGTCTGCGCATTAGTAGGCGGAATGATTTCAGCCTGGGCTTAACCCTAGAAAAAGATGCCGGAGAAGCTGTCCGCTGGCAACCGGATCAAAAGCAATACGGTGCCGATTTTCGATCGTATCATGTGCAGATACAAAACAGAGGTGCGCTTAAAAATCTGCTGGTAGGAGATTACACCTTACAATTCGGGCAGGGGTTGGTGCTAGGCCAAGGTTTCAGTCTAGGAAAAAGTGGTTCAGCCGTTACGGCGTTGGGCCGCACCCGTTCTCAGGTGCGCCCTTATACTTCTAGTACTGAGTTTGGCTTCTTCCGCGGTGCAACGGCTACGGTTCAGTCTGATATGGCCGGATATCACCTTGAGGTTACGCCCTTTGTTTCTTATCAGCTTATGGATGCCAAGCTCTATCAAAATCCGGATAACACCACATATTTTCAATCTCCTCAGATTACCGGCTGGCACCGTACCGAAGCCGAACTGGCTAGTCAGGATCAGGTGCGAGAGCAGGTAGTGGGGGGCAATGTGCTGGTGAAGAACCGGGGACGCAACGGGCAAATCGGCATTAACTATGTGCGTACCGAGTTTGATCACTTATGGCAACGATCCGGTGAACTTCGGAACCGGCATGAATTTAACGGACGCGTAAACGAAGCCTGGAGTGTGTTCGGAAACTACCGTCATCAGCACTATCACTTTTTTGGTGAGCTGGCCCGCTCCCGCAGTGGTGGCTGGGGTGGGTTGGGTGGTATTTCGGCATCGCTCACCTCTACGGCAGATATGACTTGGGTGCTACGAAGCTACTCGCCCAACTTTCATGCTTTTTACGGAAACGCCCTGAGCGAAGGCTCTCGCCCCATCAACGAACAAGGTTTCTACTGGGGAATGCGACTAGAACCCTTCAAAAATGCTGTTATCACCGCCTACTACGATTATTTCCGTTTTTCCTGGCTGCGCCACCGAGTCAATGCGCCCTCGCGGGGGCAGGAATGGCTCACTCGGCTTCAATACCGACTTTCCCGACGCACCGAGCTATATACTCAGGTACGACATGAACAAAAGGCTATGAATGTAAAACTGGATAGCCTCACTATTCCACTGCCCGGAACCAAACTTCAGCTTGCTACCGGGCTGATTCACTACCCACTGGCGAGCATACGTTTAGTCACTCGCTGGCAGCATAACGGATATTCTTTAAAGGGTGAAACCGACCGGGGTTGGGCCATTGCTCAGGATATTACCTACCAGCAAGGACGCTGGAAAACCGACCTGCGCTTTGCCCTATTTGATGCCGAAGATTACGATACCCGCCTGTATCTCTACGAAAACGATTTGCTGTACACCTTCTCCATTCCGGCTTACTACGGGCGTGGCTCACGAACCTACTGGGTATTACGCTATAAACTGAACCGGCACCTGAGCTTCTGGTCAAAAGTGGGAAGAACGGTGTATACTGACCGGAATATCATTAGCAGTGGCCTGGAGGCTATTCAGGGAAACACCCGCACCGACGTGCGATGCCAGATCATTGTGAAGTTTTAACTTTTTATAGGCAGGTTCACCAAACCATTAGGTGGGTCTTTTTCGTTGTTCTGATGACAAGACGTAGACAACTTCATGATGCCTTTTTATACTGATTACTTCAATTTACTAACCAATATCTTTCATCTCCTGATGGTCTACTTACCCGATGGTGGTGGATCGTATGCTGAAACCAATACGGATTATATCATAGTAGAACCCTGGAATGCTATTACCTCTCTCTTTCTGATTGTACCGGCGATATACCTGCTGGTTAAATTGCATCAGGAGGGCACGTATCGGCAGCATCCGTTTCTGCTATTGTGTATTCCGTTATTGATACTGGGCGGCTTAGGAAGCACATTTTACCACGCATTCCGGGCCTATCCGTTCTTTTTGTATCTGGATGTGGTACCTACGCTTCTGCTCACGTTAGCTATCAGTGCTTACTTCTGGTACCGGGTAGTGAAAAAAGGATGGTTGGTAGCCATTATTGTCGTTGGCGCTCTGTCACTGCGGATAGGACTACTTTATGTATTACCCCCCCAATTATCCATTAACATATCGTACCTCATCAGTGGAGTAGTTATTTTCGTACCAACCGTTTTAATCTTGGTAGCTACTCAGTTCGAGCAAAGCCAGAAGATTATACTAGCGGCTTTGTTGCTGGGTGTCTCTCTGATGTTCCGCCGTCTGGATACCGAACTGGCCTATATTCTCCCGATGGGTACGCATTTTCTGTGGCATATCTTCAGCGCAGTAGGAGCCTTTTTCCTGGCCGAGTATCTCTATTTCCTGGACCGACAACGTATTTCGCTGGTAGCTTCGTGAAGAAGGGTAAGTTGGGCTAGGGTGCTAAGAGGTTGGAGCTAAGCGTGACCAGAGTTGGGAGACTGTAAGTAAGTAATGTTTATTCCGATCATTATATAAGAAGCCATTTTCTTTTAAAAGTCTTATCAGACTGGGCAGGTCTGACCGGGTAGGTAAGGTAAGTGTATGGTGGCAGTCAGTGAGAGGCTGTATGGAAGACTGGCTTCCTGGTACGCCTTTAAAAGAAAATCAGAATAATGTCTAGTATTTGAAGCCACCGGCACTAGCCCTAGGCAATCAGCATTTCGCCCATTAGTAATTCGATAATTCAACAACAGCTACCCATTATTGACGTTTGATTATCTGACGACCGAATAATAAAATAGCGTTAAAAGAATCTATTTGGTCAGATATATGTTTAACATTTACAAAATTATTGTTAAACAAAATTAGCGAAATAGACTTTACTTATAAATGAATGAGCGTAGCCTACTGCGAGCTCATTAGAATATATCATCTAGGTTATGGCAGCGACAACATCAAAGAAAAATAAACAGGCACCGGAAGATCAGGCCGCAAATCTGAAAGAGGCGTATATCGATTATCTTTTAGAGTATGGACAGGCTCCACCTTCCGTTTATCAGTTCACAAAGAGACAAAAGATGAAGGAGGCCGCTTTTTACGATTATTTTAACTCCTTCACCGCACTTGAGAAAGAAATCTGGAAAGGCTTTCTTGAAGAGACTATTACCCGCATTCAGAGTGACCCGGTATATATGGAATACTCAGTACGGGAAAAGCTGCTGGCGTTTTACTATACGTTCATTGAGATACTGAAAAACAATCGCAGCTACGTTATGGTCCGTCTAGAGCATATGCCTTCTCCCGGTCGGCGTTTGCCTAATAACAATGTATTTAGCAATCTTAAAGGAGCATTTATTGATTATGCCAACGAACTGATCGCCGAGGGTAAAGAGATTGGTGAGATCGTTGATCGCCCGATCATTGGCAATCGCTACGACGAAGGCTTGTGGCGACAGTTGCAGTTTGTGATCTATTTTTGGGTAAAAGACGACAGCCCTGGTTTTGAAAAGACCGATGCCGCCATTGAAAAAGCCGTTAACCTCTCATTCGATATTATGGGCCGCGGCCCGATTGATGCGGCGGTCGATTTTGCCAAATTCTTATACCAACAACGTTAATCCACGAATAGCCAGGCAGTTGGTCAAACCAGCTTCGTTATTCATTCTCATTACATCCGCATGAAAGAACAGAATAAGATCCCTACCTCGAAAGTGCAACGGGCTACGCGCTTTGTACGCACCGGTGCCAAAGTAGGCGGTAATTACGTAAAGTATTATACCCGCCGGGCGTTGAACCAGCCGGTGACCCGGGAGGCATTGCACGAAGACAACGCTCAGGATATTTATAATGAACTAAGCGAATTGAAGGGCAGCGCGCTGAAAGTCTTGCAGATGATGAGCATGGACAAAAACCTGCTGCCCACTGCCTATACCGACCGCTTTGCCATGGCTCAGTACAGTGCCCCTCCCCTGTCGTATCCACTGGTGGTGAAGACTTTCCAGAACTATTTTGGTAAAGGCCCTAATGAGCTGTACGATACGTTTACCCGGCAAGCCAAAAATGCCGCCTCTATCGGGCAGGTACATCAGGCTACGCTGGATGGAAAGAAGTTGGCTGTAAAGATTCAGTATCCGGGAGTGGCTAATAGCATCAGTTCTGATCTGAAGATTGTAAAACCCTTTGCTATCCGTCTGTTCAACATTAACGAGCGGGACTTGGATCACTACTTGCAAGAGGTAGAAGGCAAACTAATTGAAGAAACCGAATACGAGTTGGAAGTGCGCCGGGGCATAGAAATCTCTGAACAGTGCGGCGATATTGAGAATATTGACTTCCCCACCTACTATCCTGAAATGTCTTCTGAGCGCATTATTACCATGGACTGGCTGGATGGTATGCATATGAAGGAGTTCATTGCCACCAACCCTTCTCAGGAAGTACGCAACAGCATCGGCCAGGCCCTGTGGGACTTCTATAACCAGCAGGTACATTACCTGAAACAGGTACACGCCGACCCGCACCCGGGCAACTTCCTACTACGAGACGACGGTACTTTAGGGGTCATTGACTTTGGCTGTGTAAAGGAGATTCCGGAAACATTCTATCAGCAGTACTTCAGCCTTATCCGACAGGACATTCTGCTGAAACCAGAGGAACTGGATGCCACTTTCTATGCTCTTGGCTTTATCAATGACGATGACACCGAAGCGGAAAAGAAAGTTTTTAAGAGTATTTTCGTGGAGATGATCCAGTTGCTGGGCCGTCCCTTTCATTATGATGAGTTTGATTTTGCCGATGATGATTACTTCAAACAGATTTTTGATTTAAGCGAGCGGGTCTCTAACACCGAAGAAGTAAGGCGGTCTCGTACGGCCCGTGGTCCTCGCGATGCCTTGTACATCAACCGCACTTATTTTGGTCTGTACAACCTCCTTAATGCTCTGGGCGCCAAGGTCATCACCCGCAAACCGGAATGGCTGCAAGCAGCTGCTTTCAGTGAATAAACTTGTTTCTTTGCCTCAACTACTCATATTCTTACGCTTACAGCTGTACTTCGCGTGTATAGTACTAACTGTATTTCTGTTATGTAATGCGCCAGTATGGGCTCAGGAGTACCAGTATGTCGGGCAGGTGGGTGAGAATGCTTACGATATTTCTGTTCGGGTCCGTACCGAAGCCGGGAAGCCGGTCCTCATATTAGAGGAGGATAAGCGATACTCCGAACATACCTTTGATAAAGCACTGGGCACTAAAAAGTGGGTGCTGCGCGATGCTAAAGATCACCATGATTTTACCGCCCGGCGCAGCGGTAACGAAATACACATTCAGGGCACATTTCAGGGCGAGCCGGTTGACAAAATTGTAGCTATTGACGAACGCCCGTGGTTTAATAAGCTGGACCATGGCTTAAGCGAGTTTGCCGCCTCCGATCAGAAAACGCTCTCTTTCTGGGTGCTGAAGCTTCTATCAGACCTGGACCCAGTAAAGTTTGAAGCGGAGAAGCAAGGAACAGAAACCATTACCATCGGGGAGCAGACGTACCCGGCAGTAAAGATCAAGCTTACAATTGATAACTTCTTACTATCCAAGCTATGGTCAGCTGAGCTGTGGTACCGCGCTTCGGATGGTCTGTTTTTGCGCTACGAAGGTGTAAATGGCGGCCCTGGCACCCCCGAAACAGTAATTGAGTTGGGCCAAACTAACTAACCTATATCCCCGACATACTTACTATTTAATGTACTTGGTTAGGTTCTATACAGAGGAGGAGCGCGCTAATAACTAACGTCTTCAAAGTATATCTTAAGATGACCTTCGAGGTGATAATGCTATTTGCCAACTTGTCAAATCTTTCTAGAACGTACTTAAAATTTTTACCTCACCAAAGTCAAGTTTATCGGGAGAAATTAAGTTAGTATTTCGGTAGACAATCAAACTAGCCATCAGTCTCTTTTTATGTATTTCTGCCAGTTGTGTTGTTCTTTGAACCCTAGCACTTCACGGATTTTACGATTTGAGTACAAGGCTTCATATTCTCCTAATTCGCGGGTAATGGGCACACCGGGGAAAAACCGTTCAGCCAATTCTTTGCTGGGGATAATCGCACCGTTGTGATCGTTTCCCGCATTAAAAACCTGGTAACCCAGAGCGTCTTTTTTCAAACATAAATCCACAATCTGCCCCAGGTCACGTGCATCAATATAACAGAACGCATTCCGGCGCCGCACTTCTGGGTGCTCGAAATAATACGGAAACAGTTCAGTGTATTCGTGGGGTTCAATGACGTTTCCGATACGAAGGGCATAGATATCAAAGCCTGAACGCCGTTGAAAGCCGCGGGCCGTTTTCTCATTCACCACCTTCGATAATCCATAACTATCCATGGGGTCAACATCATAGTCTTCTTCCAACGGCAACGATTTGGGGTTGGTTTGACCATCTGAAAAGCAGATACCGTAGGTGGTCTCGGATGAAGCGATAATAATCTTCTTGATGCCAAGTTTAACCGCCGCTTCAATCACGTTGTAAGTGCCTATGGTATTGACCCGAAAAGTTTCATTATCAGGTTTGATTAAGATCCTCGGCACGGCCGCAAAATGTACTACCGCATCAAATTTGGGTATACCATTACCCGGTTCCAACTCATCTAACCCGGCATACGAACGCATGGCATTAAACATCTGTCCGGAATCCGTGATATCAGCTACCAGATTATCCACTCCTGGGTAATCCAAAGGTACCAGGTCTACGTTCATTACTCTATGTCCTTGGTCGAGAAGGTAAGGTATCACGTGCTTTCCTGCTTTTCCCGATCCCCCCGTAAAAAATATTCGCTTTTTGGTCATGCGTTCTCCTATTTAATCATGATTTTTATTGGTTACCTGCTAAGAATGGATGTGCTGCCTATCTTATATCAGGTCCACTATTGATAATGGCAAATGTAGGAATAATAGAATGTCTTGCTGGCAGGAGTAACATTCTATTTCAAATGCTTTATTTAAGGCGACAGATTGCACTCCCATAATGTCAGTCATCCACTATTGTCTGCTGAGGGGCGTATATGAGCTGAACTACGCCCGATTTAAATTTCTTCACGTCAGTCAGCACAAGATTTAACCGGTCGTTGATGTGCCCGAATAAGGGTTTCCCGGCTCCTAAAACAGTAGGATGCACGGCAACCCTATACCTATCGACCAGTCCAAGATTGATGAATGTGGTAATAAGCTTTGCCCCACCATAAAGCCAGATATCCTTTCCTTCAGTATTTTTTATTTCTTCAACCTTTCTGGCAATGTCTGAAGAAATATACATAGCATTTTCATCTTGCCTGGGCCGGCTGGAAAACACAAACTTTTGTTTTGAATGAACCGCTGCCCAAATGTCCTTTTCCGTTTCCGTAGCGGTAGGCTCCGGCTGGTAGTTTCCCCACATATCATAGCTCACCCGGCCATAAAAAATAGTATCAATGCTAGCCAGAAATTCTTCAAAGCCCATATCATCATCCATAATGCACCAATCAATCTCGCCATTGGGCCCCTCTATAAACCCATCCAGGGTCACGGCCAGGTCTAATACTATGTTTCTCATGTTTATCGGTAGATGTGTGTATTTATATCTGATAAATAGGATTGCCTTCTGTTCTCAATGCTTACTTACTAGTCAGGCGTGAGTGCCGGAAAGACTAGCAGCCTAGCATTTTCACGTAGAAAAATCTTGGTACTAATGTAACCATTCAAAAGTAATGAAACCGGTATATTATGTAGCTATGTGGTTGAGCTATGCCAAAAATACTACCATGACTCTTATGAGAATCAATCCCAGGAACGCATAAAACCACTTTATTACCTTCTTAAAGTTCTTCATTTAATCGGTAGCTTCGTAAAAATTGCCACTGGCATTCGAAGCAGACACCGGCTCTGCTGGCAATCTGAGTAATGTTAACCGCTGCTTTAATTCGTAGATTTATAATCAATATCGAAATGCTTAAGATATTCTTCAATAGGACCTAAACCTACTTCTGCCCGTCTTTTATTCACATTTTGCGGGTCTTCAATGGGGTATAAGGCCCAATTGTCGCTTCCATTTTTCTTCTGGACCTGAGAGCCATACTTTTGTTTCTCTCCTCTATCCATCAGCATCCTGTCTTCCATTAAAGCTACTGTGCTCCACGAAAGATCACCTTGATCAGCACTCTTTTTTATTAGAGGGAAATATTTTTCTCGAAGGCTCTTAGGTGCATGTTGGATGACAAGAAATACCGCTTCAACACTTTTATTGCCGTGCGCGTCTACCGTCGGGAATCCACAATTTTCAATAGTACTTACTACAATTTGCTGGTTATCCTTATCAGTTTCAGCGTTTCCCCCTGATCCCCCTTGGCGATTTCCCTGATCAGTATCGTAAACGGTTTCTAAGATTTCTTGTATTTCAGAGCAATCAATATCAATAATACTGATAGGCTCCCCCTCTTCAAAAGCCTGTTTTATCTTTTCAATCAGCACTTTATCCTGATTAGTAGCTCTTCTTATTACCACTTCGACCACCTCATTGTCTGAATTTACATACTAATCTCCGAAGCTTTCTTCTCGGTTTATTTTGCGAAGCTCATCTCTTAGAATAATATTTCCCATACTATCCTTAAACACTATATTTTCAGATAAGTGATTCCTCGCTCTGGCACGTTCTATTAATTCAGTATCACTTAATTTTCTTAATCCTTGAGGGGTATAATTAGGGTTCTTACCGCAGGAAACTATTACGATAAGAAAAACGATTAAAACTAGGCCTGCTTTATTCATTGTTTGCTATTTCACTTGGAGGCTAACATCTAGCTACCATAAAGGGTGGTGGAAAGCGCAGCTTCTCCATCTGCTCCAAGCCCCACCGATTATTAAATTTACAATTCATGGCGGACAATTCAAGTGCTACTAAACTTTCCTAATCGATAAAACCCCCTTCATTGATAACATTAGAGTTTATTCCGAGCATTATGGAAGAAGCTATTTTCTTTTAAGATGCTTATTGACCAGGTCAGGTAAGGATTACCGGAGGCGGTATAAAGGGACCTGCCTCCGGCCACCCGCTTTCTTCTCTAAAAGAACATCAGAATAATGTCTATTTGCTACAGAGCGTCTTTTCTAGATACGTACAACTCAATTGCTTTCCGATAATTTATTGCCCCATTCATGGTCAAATCGTGTACAAATCCATCAAGTTCAGGATGATTCATGTTGACCCAGCTGACTAGAGAATCTCTTTCCTCTTGCCAGACATTCCAGTCAGCACCCGGGCAGTCTAGTGATTCAAGCTTTGTTATTTTATCCGAATTAAATGAGATCTTAAACCTACAGGTCAAAGGGTTGTTTTTTAGAAATTCGTAGCGTTTAGAACTTGAAGCCACTGTTGCAATTACCTGGTTATTCTGTTCTTCTAGTTCGATAATTTTATAAGTCGGTTGGAATACAGAGTCCCACTTGAAATGTTCATGAAAACTGCTATGTGAGAAAGGCATAACATAATCCCCTTCGACAATGGTTATGCTATCAGTTATTAATGGTACCAGTTGAGAGAAATCGGAAGCGTTGAAGGCATCATAATACTTAGTTACCACCTCGGTGCGAGATAATTTTTCGTTACTACATCCAGCCAAGAGAGTTATGAGAGAGAAGAGAATAAAATATTTTTTCATAAATTGATGCATTACTGGTAGCAGTATCGTGTATGAATAATAGCGGATTTAATGCACTGCTTTTTCGGTTAAACACAAAGTTACTTGTAAATACATAATTTTCGACAAGCAGCCCATCTGCTATTGCTTATACACATTGTTTGCAGTTCATTGTTTTCCTCTTTTATCACCAAGGAATTTCGCCTGTTTCAGGATTGGTTTCTTCACTAAAGAATTTACCAGTCGGACCGTCTTGGCCTATCATTGCATATTTAATGACCCTTTTGGCCGCAGTTTCTACATCACCGCCATTGCCAAACGTGAAATCTGTGCTGGTTAAACCCGGACAAACGGCATTGACTTTAAAACTGGTATCCCGAAGTTCGTACGCCAAATGAATGGTATACATATTCAATGCTGCTTTTGAGGCGGCATATACTGCATATTTTGCATAGTTATAAGCAGGCCAGTTAAGGTCACTCTGTAAGGTAAGAGAACCGACACTCGTACTCAGATTTACGATTCTTGGCGTGTTTGAATTTCGTAGTAAGTCAATAAATACTTTTGTTACTCTTGCCGTTCCTATCACGTTGGTATCAAACGCAGCCTGAAATTCTTCAGGTTTAGCTTCAAGGGCTGTGTAAGGATTGCTTCCTCCGTTGATACCTGCATTGTTGATTAAGACATCCAAAACGTCCGTTTTTTTCCCGATTTCTTCACGAGCTTTTAGCACGGAAGCATCATCCGTTACATCCAGCTGTATCATTTCTGCATTAGTTAAACCTTCTGCCTTTAGTTTGTCAACAGCATTTAAACCATTCTGAATATTTCGACTACCAATGTAAACGTGAAACCCATTTTGTAATAATAGTCTAGCTGTTTCAAAGCCAATCCCTTTGTTAGCTCCTGTAATAAGTGCTTTCATCATTTTATTTTCATTTTTAATTAATGAGACAAAGCTCGCTTGATTAAAAATGAACTGTTTTACCATATGGTAAAAAGCGATTAGCGAATGTTTTTCCTTATTCTGCTTAAGGATTGTTGGGTAACCCCCAGAAAAGATGCGATGTACGTCAATGGAATGCGGTTAATAAGTGAGGGGTAGTTTTCCATAAATTCTAAATAACGAGTAGTAGCATCTTGCGAAACTACCGGACCTTTTCTGGATTTATGGTACATGCATACTTGCACCATTTTGTTTTTAATGCTGTCCCAACCCACAATAATCTGCGATAGCTCATCCCAGCTTTGCTTAGAAAATACCATGAGTTTACAGTCGATACAAGCCTGTAAATATTCAGAAGAAACTGTGTTAGACTCAAAATTAAGATAGTCAACCATTAAGCTATTCTCATTGATAAAACAACGGGTTATTTCCTCTCCTTCCTTATTGTAATAGCAACCACGAACAACCCCCTTTACTACAAATCCAACTTGTCTTGGAATTTTTCCTGCCTCTGAAAAATATTCTTCTTTGCGAAGGACTAATTCTTTTGCATTCCGGGTAACAAGCTTGATCTGTTGTTGATTGAGATTACCAAATTGTAAGATATATTCTATCAGTTCTTTCATAATGGCAAGTTGGTAAAAACCAACTTTTGATGATTTATCATTTGGTAAAAGGTTGCGATTTCAATGACCACCAACGGTTTCGGGCTTTGCGTTTGGGCGGGTTTCGGGGCACAAAACTGTCAACCAGCACTGAACTTGAATAGAAGCACGGAGCTCCAAGTTTGCACTTCGCCCCAACTACGCAAAACCTGTGTTGGTAGCTGGTGTTACGTCTTTATTGTTTCAGCCACATTCCTAACCTCCACAAAATTACCAGAAATTATACCCAAAATGCAATCCTGGCTGCCCGAAGAAGAATCTTGACCATTGATCGTCAACCTGTTTAAACGAATCAGGCATCGTTGATTGATAGGGACGATGCGTTATGGCTATGGAAGGATCTATAAAAAACCTATCCTTGAAAAGTTTAATGTGATAACCAATGGAATACGTGTTAAAGATTTGAAAGCCGTTGTCAACCTTATCACCGTTTTCATTGACAAAAGTTTGAAAAGCAGGCATCACGTCAACCTGAGCAAAAAGGCCATTCCATAAATACCTTTGATAATTAAGGGAAACTCCGTGTTCACGAATATAACCTGGAAACCCTTCTCCTTCTGCTTCAAATGATTTTCCATAAGGAATGCCAATGGGCCAGCCATATTTCCAGGTTTTAAATTCAAGTGAAATTACATCCTTTCCTGTAATGCGATAACCTAAGTTCAGATAAACCATTCCGGGCGGATTATTATCTGGTAGTACATTCGCTAGCATAAATAAGGTACTGCCTATAAAATGCTTTTTATAGGTACTGTCTTGTTTGGCATATTGAGCTTGAACCTGTAGCGTGCCTGCCATCATTAAAATCAGGGCGAACCATAAAATCTTCTTTTGCATATCTGTTTTTTATCGTTAAATGACATAGCAAAAGTAGATGGGTAGGTAGCTTAAAAACGTTCACTTAAGTTAAGAAATGAACCTTACCTCTATTTTTCTCCAAAATCCTTGCCCTTAATCTGCTTAAAGATTGTGGTTTTATACCAAGGTAACTGGCTAACTGGTGTTGCGGAACACGCTGAATAAGGTCTGGTCTTTTCTGTAATAAATTTAAGTATCGTTGTTCAGGGGAAGAAGTCTTAAACTCATCAAAATTGATTTGCTGCTTTGCTAAAAGTTCTTCTGATAAAACTCGGCAAAGCGATTCAAATTTTGGGAATTTATCAAAACTGTCAGCTTCCATTTCAGGGTTTGTCACTAACAGAATGGTGTCTTCCACACAAGAAATACAATATTCGGAAGGGGTTTTATTGATTACACAATGAGGTGTCAAGCCTTCCATTTCTGTGTAGAAAGCGGTTGTTTTTTCTTCTCCGTCTATAATGTAAAAGGTCCGAATACAACCTTTAAGCACAAAGTAGCCATCATTAGACTTTTGCCCTTCTTTGAGTAAAGTGGTTCCTTTTTTAAAAGAACGGAATATGGCTAATGAAACGATAGCATTCTTTTCATCATCTGTCAGAGAAATGTATTTTGATATAAAATCAAATAGTAAGTCTTGCATTATATTTTCTGTTGTTACTGTCGTTTATTACACGTGCCACTAACGACCATTGCTAGCCGACAGCCGGATTGTTGGCGTTTCACTTTCGTTTATTATTTTGGCTACTTGGAGTAACTGGCAAACTAGCTCAATTTCACTAAGGCTGACGGCTGCAAAATGTTGTGTGCTGTTTTGATTCTCAGGGTGCTTCATGAACTGTGAAAAGAATAACATTTTTCCGTCGTAAATTTTCTTTTAGCTCTTTATATCTTTTTTGACGACCAGCATAACTATTGTACGCATCCAATCTAGCATCCTCTATATCCGCTTTAACCAAAGTATTAGCAATTTCTTTTAAAGAATTTATACCGATTTTCTTGTTGTAGCTTAAAATTTGGTAGCTGCCGTACCCAAAGATTGGCTCTTCTTCCGAGTCTGGATACCAGAATTGGTAACTCGCTTCTGGGTTTTGCTGAAGTAGCTTTATCTCCTCGCTAGTCAGTTCCGTGATAGTTGACCTTCCATTGAAATCAAACCCTGCCTTTTCATTGTTTGAAGTGCAATTATCACATGGTTCATATCCTTTTAAGTCAGCTTTCAATATGTTACTACTTGGTATCTTTACGATATCCTCCTGAGCAATCGCATACAAAACTGGTACACAATTTAATCCTCTGTTGTCATTATTCGGGTAAGTTAATTGATGGACTTTCCTGTAAATGGTTATTGTATCATTATAAGCAACACTATCTATGAACTCTTTAAATCCAATTTCAGAAAATTTGAATATTGGAAAATAAGTAGCATGCTGAAAGATTCCTTCTATGATCTCATTTTCAGAGGTAGTAATTGTCACTTGATATCTAATACACGATCCTAAATCTTCAGGATTATCTAAGCAAAAGCTGCTACTAGAGAAAAGTGTTAGTATTAAACAAATCATCTTTTATTTTTTAATTCTGACTAACGTCAAATTCGTTTTTGCTTATCAGGTACTTGCAAATCCGACGTCTTCTGGTTTGAGATCCAATTTAGCGATGTTTTTCCTAATCCTCTGAACCAGCTTAAGCTTTCTCTTTTGATCTAGAAACAGATA
>NZ_JAINFL010000080.1 GCF_022458895.1 Roseihalotalea indica
TACGCTGGCTGATACGATCAATCCATCATCATCTGTGGCCGAGGCCAGTACTTCGCCGTTGGCATACTGATCAAACGGTTTGGCAGGTTCCAGCGTGTAGACGGCTTCCTGATCATCAGGCAAGAAGATGAGCACCAGGGCGCTGGTGGTGGTGCCGCCGTTCTCGTCGGTGGTGGTTACATCAAAGGTGTAGGTGTTCTCTACCAGGGCTGAGGCATCCGTCACTTTGATGGTACCGTCATTTTCCAGGGTAACCCCCGCAGGTAAACTGCCGCTGCTGA
>NZ_JAINFL010000081.1 GCF_022458895.1 Roseihalotalea indica
AAGTGAAGTACCCAAAATGCGCCCGGAGTAACTCCAGCCATCGGCATACACGGTATTGTTATAAAAGTTATAATCTTCACTAGCCGTTGAGCTTTCAGAACTAGACTCTTGCCAGGTGGTATTAATTACTTCAAACGTAACATCCGGGAAAAATGAACCCTTTCTTGTATCTGACAGTACAAAGCCGATCATCCGATCTTTAATTCTCAAAGGGTTGATATTTCCTTTACCTTCAAATGGCACCTGAGTGTAGGCTTTGAGCTTATATCCCCGGGCAAGAA
>NZ_JAINFL010000082.1 GCF_022458895.1 Roseihalotalea indica
TTCTTGCCCGGGGATATAAGCTCAAAGCCTACACTCAGGTGCCATTTGAAGGTAAAGGAAATATCAACCCTTTGAGAATTAAAGATCGGATGATCGGCTTTGTACTGTCAGATACAAGAAAGGGTTCATTTTTCCCGGATATTACGTTTGAAGTAATTAATACCACCTGGCAAGAGTCTAGTTCTGAAAGCTCAACGGCTAGTGAAGATTATAACTTTTATAACAATACCGTGTATGCCGATGGCTGGAGTTACTCCGGGCGCATTTTGGGTACTTCACTT
>NZ_JAINFL010000083.1 GCF_022458895.1 Roseihalotalea indica
ACGCAATCTACCTCCTGCTGCTGAAAAGCCCGAGCTATATGGCTGACCGCCTGATCTGAGTTGAAGATATCGTCGGCATGGAGTATGCCAATAATTTCGCCGTTAGCAAAAGTAATGCCTTTGTTCAAAGCATCGTATAATCCATCGTCTTTTTCCGAAACAAAAACGTCAATCTCATCAGCATACTGTTGAATTACATCAATGGTACCATCATCTGACTGGCCATCAACTACAATATACTCAATATCTTCATAGTCCTGATTTAGTACCGACTGAATAGA
>NZ_JAINFL010000009.1 GCF_022458895.1 Roseihalotalea indica
ACCTCTTCCCATTCCGAACAGAGCAGTTAAGCCCGGTAGCGCCAATGGTACTTCTTCCTGAGGGAGAGTAGGTCGCCGCCTTTACCCCATCTGACCCCTACTTCAACCGTAGGGGTTTTTTTTTGCCCTTGCCCCCTTCTACCCCCCCCCACTTCTCTAATAGTGCTGGTCGAGATCATCAGGCCCTGGGAGGAAGGACAGGCTCGCTAGATGCCTTATCCCTGGCTTCTACCCCACCCCCCTCAACGCGAGAGCATCTGTAAATCTACCATACTGCGATAACTCTGGCCCTCTTCATATAATTGACCATGGCTACCACTTTCAATAATCTGCCCGTTCTTTAACACATAGATGCGGTCTGCTTTACGTATGGTAGCAAGACGATGGGCTATAATAATAGTAGTACGGTTCTGCATAAGCCTTTCCAGGGCTTGTTGTACTAAAAACTCAGATTCTGCATCCAATGAACTAGTAGCTTCATCCAGTATTAGGATAGAAGGATCTTTTAAGATTGCTCTGGCAATGGCGATACGCTGACGCTGACCCCCTGATAATTGAACACCTCGCTCTCCGACAAGCGTATTGAAACTTTCAGGGAATTGCTCTATAAATGCAAGCGCGTTGGCCTGTTCGGCGGCTTTTTTGATTTCTGGTAAAGATGAGTTTGCCTTACCGTACCCAATATTTTCTGCAATAGTCCCTCCAAACAATATAACTTCTTGTGGTACAAGCCCAATTTGAGTGCGTAATTCAGTCAAATCGTAATGCTGTATAAGTTGGCCATCTATCAGTATTTCGCCTTGCTGAATCGGATAGTATTGTAATAGCAGTTGTGCAAGGGTAGATTTTCCTGCTCCGCTATGGCCCACTAATGCTATTTTTTCACCCGAATGAATTTCCAGAGACATGTTTTTTAGAACTGTTATGTCAGTACGGGTAGGATAGGCAAAATCAACATTTTTTATTGTGATATCGCCTTTTATGGGCTTAAGCAATATTGGTTCTGGTGATTCAGGGGTAAGCTCTGATTCTTCAGATAAAATATCCAGTACTCTCTCCGAAGCACCTATAGCACGCTGGATCTGCCCATATAAATCCCCTAAACCAGCAATTGACCCTCCGATCAAAGTGGTATATAGGATAAATGAAATAAGATTACCTATAGTAATAGCTCCTTGCTGTACCAGAGAAGCGCCATACCACAGTACTCCCACAATGCCTCCAAAAAGGACGAATACAATAAAAGAAACGAATAAGGCACGAAAGCGGGCTGCTTTAAGCGCAGTAACCACTACTTTATTAATAGAAGCACGATAACGATTAGTCTCGAAAAGCTCACTGGTAAATGCTTTTACTGCGCGTATTGACTGTAATGTTTCATCTACAATAATGCTGCTGGCAGCAAGCTGATCTTGGGTTTGTTTAGTGAGCCTCCTGATATACTTTCCAAAAACCATTGCTGAAATAATCAGGATAGGAAAAGTGGCAAACATAAATCCCGTAAGCTTGGGTGCCATAGTTACGATAACCAGAGTACCAATGAGCAGCGTAGCAATCTGCCGGAGAAATTCAGCCAGCGTAACTGAAAATGTGCTCTGAAGAAGTGAAATATCCGAAGTAATCCGACTAATTAGCTCTCCGGTGCGGTGTTGATCATAAAAAGCAATAGGTAACGTGATGAGCTTTTGATAGAGTGCTCTTCGAATATCAGCAGAAGCTTTTTCGTTAACCTGAGCAAAAAAGTATACGCGAATAAATGAAAAGATACTTTGTATAAGGAATATACCTAGCAGACTCAGAGCGATGAGATTTATATTATCAGATAACCATGACTCATTGCCAGAGGCGACATCAAGAAGTTCTCCGGAGATTAAAGGAAAACTAAGTAATGTTAGACTTGAAAAAATAAGGCCAAGCATACCCACCACAAATTGCCATTTATAGGGAAGAATAAAGTGGTAGATTCCAGCAAGTTGTTTAAGTTGAGCTTTATTAATAAAAGAGATTTTCTTCATAAGGAAATATTCTATAAGCTATGAGACGGATGCCATACCAGTAAAATTGTAAATAGGCCAAGAAAGGAGAGCCAGAATAAGCACGGTGTTGCTGATGCTTATTGAATTTATATTTGTGTTCATTATAACGTAAAGCAGTAATATATGTATTTGGTTACGGGAGCTACCGGATTAATAGGAAGTTATATTTGTAGGAACTTGCTAAGGCAGGGCCATGCTATTCGTGCGCTCAGGCGTAAAAGCAGTAGTATGGCTTTGGTAGAAGATATTCAAGACCAGATAGAATGGGTAGAAGGTGATCTGCTGGATGTAGCTGCGTTGTATAGTCATACCGAAGGAATAGAGGGCATAGTGCATAGTGCTGCCTTCATCTCATATAATAGTCGAGACGAAGGAATGATGCAGAAGGTCAATGTAGAGGGCACCGCCAATATGGTAAATGTTGCATTGGCGCGAGAGGTCAACTATTTTTTGCACATCAGTTCGGTAGCTGCAGTAGGGAAGCAACGTTCTCAACAGCTCATTGACGAAACGCATAAGCTGAATCCGACAGATGATTTAACCGGGTATGCCCGAAGCAAATGGTTATCTGAAATGGAAGTCTGGAGAGGTATTTCTGAAGGATTACCCGCGGCTATAGTAAACCCATCATTAGTACTAGGGCCGGGAGAGCTTAACCGAAGCAGTACACAAATCTTCAAATATATTCAAGAACAGCGTCGTTTTTATACCAGTGGCGTAGTGAACTACGTGGACGTGCGGGATGTTGCTGAGGTGGCAAGAAAAATTATGGATGCAGGATTAACTGGAGAACGGTATATTTTAAGCGCTGGCAGCGCGACCTATAAGCAGCTTTTCGACAAAGTTGCCCAGGCTTTGGATAAACGCCCACCTAATATTAAAGTAGGTGTTCCTCTTATAAAATGGGTAAGCGCCCTGGATCAGGCCCGAACCTTTCTGACGAAGCAGCCGCCTTTGGTTTCCAATGAGTTGGCTCAGGTGGCAAAAAATACCCATACATACTCGAGCAAGAAGGTAGAAGAGGCTTTAAAAATACAGTTCCGGTCTTTAGAAGAAACCGTGCGCTGGTGTGGCAAAGAATTGTCTAAAAAAATGGAAAAATCACCTATGTAGAGAACACCCTAGAAATAGTTGGTCATCCGTAGGGTATTTTCTATATTTATCCACATCCATAAACAACATAGCCACTATTTTTCTATGAGTAAGGATTTTTAAAATCTAACGGTATGAGCGATCAATTTAGAAACCGGGAAGATGGGCAGAATTTGATTCGGTGGTTTGAAAATCAACTAAGAAACAACGATGCCCAGTTTCTGGATTTGAATATATACATTGATGTTATTGAAGATTATATAGATGAAGAAAAATACAAGAAAGCCCTCAAAACCTGCAACTTAGGTATCGCTCAGTATCCTTATTCCGCAGAGCTTTTATTTAATAAAGCTCAGGCTCTCAGCCATTTGGAACGTCACGAGGAAGCATTAGATGTGTTAGATCAGGCCGCGAACCTTCAACCCAATGATTATGATATACTGATGCTTCGCAGTAATATCTTATCGTGGGTTGGGCATTACCGCGAGGCTATTGATGAGCTGAAGCGTTTGGTACAGATTAGCGAGGAAAAAGACGAAGTATATTATCAGATTGCAATGGCCTATCAGCATCTAGCTGATTATCGGCAAGCGGCTGATCACTATAAATTGGCATTAATGTGCAATCTGCATCATGAAGATGCCATGTATGAATTAGCTTACTGTTTGGATATGACTGGAGAATTAGAGGATAGTCTGACCTACTATCGTCAGTTCATTGATCAAGATCCATACTCTACCCAAGCCTGGTATAACCTGGGTATTGTCTATAACAAGCTGGAGAGATTTGAGGAAGCGGTAAAAGCCTATGAATATGCTACGCTGATTGATGACACATTCGGCTCAGCCTATTTCAATATGGGTAATTCATATATGAACCTCAAGCAGTATGAAGAGGCGTACGAGGCTTATAAGAAAACACATGAGATTGAAGGCGCAAATGCAGAAACCTACTGCTGTATGGGAGCAGCATTTGAGAAAATGGAAGCCTATGACCGAGCGGTAAAGCTATATTATAAAGCGGTTAAGTTAGATGAAGAGTATGATGAAGCCTGGTTTGGAATTGGCTCTTGTCTGCACCGGCAAGAGCGTTGGCACGAAGCTACTCATGCACTAAGAAAAGCTATTAAGCTGAATGACGAAAACTACTTATACTGGTATACATTAGCCGAAGCCGAATACCGGCTCGGAAACAATGTTTCCAGCGTGGAAGCTTACGAAGAAGCCAGTCTGTTAAACCCGGAATGTCTGGAGATATGGCAAGATTGGTCATATATGTACTATGAACAGGGAAATTATGACTTAGCTGTTTCAGTGGCCATGAGCGGCCTGGAAGAGTTTCCGGATAACCCAGACTTGTTTTATTATATTACTGCTTACCTTATTTCGGCAGGTCAATACAAAGAGGCGTTTCATTATTTAGAAAATGCATTAACTTTGGATTTTGATAAACACGAAATCCTGTACGATTTTTTTCCAAAGTTAGAAACACAAAAAGCGCTCTTTAAAATTATTGACCAATACCGAAAGTAAATGAATTATACGCTTAAGAATGTTCCCGAGCGAACTAAAAAGCCGCGGGTATCGGGCTATACCATGGCTATGGACAAAGGATTGAGCCTGCGAGAAGTAGAAGATTTCATTAGTGTGGCAGGTGAATACGTAGACATCGTTAAGTTAGGCTGGGCCACCTCCGTTGTCACCCCCAAGCTCGAAGAGAAAATAGCTGCTTACCATAATGCCAATATCCCAGTCTATTTTGGCGGCACTCTGTTTGAAGCATTTATTGTCCGGGATCAGTTTGATGATTATCGCCGCATACTAGATAGATACAAGCTTTCGTTTGCAGAAGTCTCCGACGGGTCCATTGAAATACCCCATGATGAAAAGTTAGGCTATATCAGGCAGCTTGCCGAGCAGGTTACCGTACTATCGGAGGTGGGCTCAAAAGATGCTGCCAAGATTATGCCGCCTTATAAGTGGATCGAGCTAATGCAGGCTGAATTAGAAGCTGGTGCCTGGAAAGTTATTGGCGAAGCGCGTGAGAGTGGCAATGTGGGGCTGTTTAGAGCTACAGGTGAGGTCCGCTCTGGTTTAGTAGAAGAGATTCTTACCAAGATACCATTCGAGAGTATTATCTGGGAAGCACCTCAAAAAGAGCAGCAAGTCTGGTTCATAAAACTGTTAGGGGCTAATGTGAATCTGGGCAATATTGCTCCTAATGAGATTATCCCTTTGGAGACCATCCGGATAGGGTTGCGAGGCGATACGTTCACTCATTTTCTGGGTGAAGAAAAGCAAAACTCTTAATGAATTACCTGAAAACATACGGGCAGATCTTCCTGAAGGGAGTAGCCATGGGTGGTGCAGATGTAGTACCCGGTGTGTCAGGGGGCACTATCGCATTCATTACCGGCATTTATGAAAGGTTACTGAAAGCAATCAGTTCATTTGATGCTGAGGCGTTGCAACACCTGCTAAAGTTTCGCTGGAAAGCCCTATGGCAGCATGTAGATGGTGCATTCTTAACAGCACTGTTAAGTGGTATTTTGCTTAGCATCCTCACCCTGGCTAAGGTTATTCATTATTTGTTAGACCACCACCCAATTCAGCTCTGGTCATTCTTTTTCGGGTTGGTAATCATTGCTTCCTATATGGTAGCCAAAGAAATTACCGAGTGGAACGGAAGAGTGATCATAGCGGGACTATTGGGTATTGTCATAGCTTTCTTTATAACGCAAGCCACCCCGGCTGAAACGCCTACGGGGCTGTGGTTTATCTTTTTATCAGGGGCGTTGGCTATTTGCGCCATGATTTTACCTGGTATCTCAGGTAGTTTTATTCTATTAATTCTGGGAAAGTATGCCTACATCTTAGAAGCCGTTAATGAACGTGACCTCGCCGTTATTGCAGTGTTTGCCATAGGGTGTGTGATTGGTTTGCTCAGCTTTTCTCGGCTAATATCTTGGCTATTAGACCGTTACTATAATACGGCTATTGCTCTGTTAGCCGGGTTCATGGTTGGCTCTTTAAATAAGATCTGGCCCTGGAAAGAAGTAGTGTCTACCCGCATGAATAGCGAGGGAGAGGAAGTGCCCTTTATAACGCAAAATGTGCTACCAGGCCAGTATACGGAGGTGATGGGCGAGCCGTCTTATTTAGGGCAGGCAATACTGTTTATGATCATCGGATTAGGCATTGTGTTAGTATTGGACCGGGTAGCAGCCCGACAACAACGCATAACTAAATCGGCCTAAAAGTAGTATATATACCATTGTACCATTATTCGCTAATTTGAACGCACATTATGGATCAGGCAATTGACGAATCCGTCAAGAAACAACATCAGGAAAAAATACAGCAAGTCTTTTACGAAGTAGGAAAAGTTGTCGTTGGACAGCAGTATATGGTGAACCGTCTGCTGATCGGTTTATTCACCAATGGTCATATTCTGCTAGAAGGTGTTCCTGGGCTGGCGAAGACGCTAACCGTAAACACTTTAGCACAGGTGCTGCATCTAGACTTTAAGCGTATCCAGTTCACCCCTGATCTTTTGCCGGCCGACCTGATCGGTACGATGATCTATAATCAGCAGAAATCAAATTTTGAAGTAAAGAAGGGGCCTATTTTCGCTAACCTGATCCTGGCTGACGAGGTTAACCGCTCACCAGCCAAAGTACAGTCAGCTTTGCTGGAAGCGATGCAAGAAAAACAGGTGACCATCGGGGAGACTACATATCAGCTAGATCGCCCGTTTTTGGTGCTGGCTACACAAAACCCAGTAGACCAGGAAGGTACTTACCCGCTGCCCGAAGCTCAGGTCGACCGATTTATGATGAAGGTATATGTAGATTATCCTTCTAAGGAAAATGAACTGGAGGTAATGCGGCGTATGTCCAATTTATCATTTAGCGGTAAAGTAGCTTCTGTACTAACCAAGGAGGATATATTTTCTATCCGGGATGAGATTAATGCAGTTACTATATCAGAATCGTTAGAGAAATACATTATAGAATTAGTGTTTGCTACGCGGGACCCCGAAGCCTACAATATGAGTGATATTGCGCCATATATTCAGTTTGGAGTATCGCCACGGGCCAGCATTAACTTAAATATCGCAGCAAAAGCCATTGCTTTCTTTGAGCAGCGCGATTACGTACTTCCGGAAGATATCAAAGAAGTAGCCAATGATGTATTTAATCACCGCATTTTATTGAATTATGAGGCCGAAGCAGACGGTGTAAAGACCAGTGATATCATTCAGACCATTTTAAAGAAGGTGCCTATTAACCGTTAAGGTGAATCTACTAACTATCTGTAAATCAGTATAGTTTGGTCTCAAGGCGTCTTTTTTTCTACTTAACAATTCGATAACACATACGAGTGGTTGTTAACAATTAATTAACACTCCCTTCCTCAACGGTTAACAATCATTGTAGAGCTTTGCAGTGAATTTTGTGAAACTGCAAACAAATTGAAAAGCACTACACGTATGAAGAAATTATCATTCTCGCTCCTACTCATGTTAGGACTTTTTGCGACTGTTCTTGTTTCTTGTAAAGATGATGATGACGAGCCACCGCTGCTCGACCCAGTAATTACCGATATCGACCCTGAACAAGGCCCAGTGGGAACACCTGTAACCATTAGAGGCGCGAATTTTGGTGGAGATCCTATTGTCATGTTTGGTTCTACTGAAGCAACCATTAGCGCTTCGTCTACCACTTCAATTACCACCAGTGTTCCTGAAGGACTAGCCGCTGGAGCAGTACAAGTTACTGTAACCAACGACGGTTCCGTCTCAGGTGGATCTACTTTTACCGTAACGGATGGTTCTAGTGATGAACCTATGATTGCTACAGTTGCAGATACCGTAGCGACTATTGATAGTTTAAGTTCTTTATCAGCAGCCATTGATGCTGCCGGACTGACTGACGCTTTAAATGGTGACGGTCCATTTACGTTGTTTGCTCCTGTTAACGCTGCTTTTGATTCGTTACTTGTATATCAAGACGTGGAAAGTCTCGAGGATTTAATAACTGCTTTGACTGCTGAAGGCGTATCAGGTATCTTACAAGCGCATGTAGTAAACGACTCTTTACCGGCGGACCTTTTAATGGCACAAGATTACACTACGTTGAATGCCGGATCAATGATCACCATTACTACAGAAGGCGACGATGTATTTGCTAACGGTGCTCAGGTTATTCAACCTAATATTACGGTTGGCAACGGAGTAATTCATATCATCGATTCAGTAATCAATATAGAAGCCAGCCCAGTTGTAGAAGAAGAAGAAGGTACCGTTCGTGTAGCATCATCAGAAGAAGGTGTTGGAAATACTACCTGGACTGCTAATAACACCTATATCCTTGATGGGTTTGTTTATGTTAATGAAGGCCAAACGCTGACCATTGAACCTGGAACTGTTATCAAAGGGCGCCCAGGACAAGCAGCTAGAGCGAGTGCGTTAATTGTTGCTCGTGGAGGGACTATTGAAGCTAACGGAACAGCCGAAGCACCTATTATCTTTACCGCAGAAGCTGATGACCTGGAAGGGTCAGTACCTGACGATGCAAATGGCCTTTGGGGTGGAGTCATCATACTAGGAAATGCTTCTACCAACAACTTAGATGTAAATGGTGTAAAAAATATTGAAGGTATACCTACTGATGAAACCCGAGGAGCGTACGGTGGCACCGATGATGCTGATGATTCCGGTACACTTACATATGTATCTATCCGGTACGGTGGTAGCGTGATTGGAGCTAACAACGAAATCAATGGATTGACCTTGGGCGGAGTAGGTTCCGGAACCGTAATTGACCACGTAGAAATTTGGTCCAATTTGGATGACGGTATAGAGTTTTTTGGCGGTACCGTGAATGCTACCAACTTGGTAGTGGCCTACCCTGGTGACGACGGGCTGGATGCTGACGAAGGCTACCGAGGAAACATTCAGTACGCTACTGTTTGGCAAACCAGTGCAACGCTTAATAGCTCTGACCCTAGAGCCATGGAGCTTGATGGTGGAGTAGGTGCCAATGAGGATGTAGAACCATATTCTACTCCTAATTTTGCAAACCTTACTCTGTTCTACGACGAAGGTGACAATGATTTAGCCAATGCATTTATCCTGCGAGATAATTCAAGTGCCAGCGTATACAATAGTATTGCGATCAATCATGATGCGCCAGTATCGCTAGAGCGTCTTACTGATAAGGGAAGCTCTTACGATCGTTACGAAGACGGAACGGTAAATTTCAGCGGTAACATCTTCTACAATGTTAATGGTGTGACGGATGCCGCCAACTTTGCTGATCTGTTTGTTATAGACGGAGACGGTGATGCTGCTATAGAAGCTGAAGTAGAAACAGCCTTAGCAGGAGCTAATATGGTATCTGATCCTACGTTTGGCACCGGCGCTACGAAATTTACCCCTACTGGAGATGTAACTACTGGAATCGCTACTTTACCTGAAGAAGCAGGCCTAACGCAATCAACCTATATAGGTTCTGTTGATCCCGCTGCAACCAGCCCTTATTTCGCTACCTGGAGTAAGACCTGGGCGGTGATCAACCAGTAATTTGTTTGAAAATCAGTACATAAAACAGGGTAGCATTAGACTGCCCTGTTTTTATAATTATGTTTTTATCGTCCCCATTATTATTAAGTCTACTAGTCCACTAATTATTTATCATGCGAACAATCATACTTCTGCTTATTTCGCTCCTTACCTTTGGAAGTGCAATAGCTCAAACTGGTAACATCCGTACTACGGTTTACGATGATGAAACTGGCGAAGCACTGATTGGTGCTACGGTTGTTATTGCGGGTACTTCTCAAGGAAGCGTTACCGATCTAGACGGTAAAGCAGCCATTACCGGGCTGGAACCAGGTTCTTACGATATTCAGGTTTCTTATGTATCTTATCAACCCAAAACTATTCAGGGAATAGAAGTGACAGCCGGTGAAGCTAATAGTTTTGAGGTTCGTCTATCTTCGGAAACCGTAGGGTTACAGGAGGTAGTCGTCACTGCTGAAGCTATCCGCAATAGTGAATCGGCCTTATTAACTTTACAGAAAAAGTCTCCCTCCGTCATGGATGCCATTTCTGCGGACATGTTCTCGCGGAATGGTGATAATAATGCAGCATCAGCCGTACAGCGCGTAACCGGAGTCACGGTAGAAGGTGGGAAATACGTGTATGTACGTGGTTTAGGAGACCGCTACAGTAAGTCTGTTCTCAACGGTGCCGATATACCCGGTCTGGACCCTAACCGTAATTCGGTACAGCTGGATATGTTTCCCAGCAACATGATTGATAACATTATTGTCTATAAATCCTTCACTCCCGACTTAACAGGAGAGTTTACAGGAGGCTTAGTCAACGTAACTACCAAAGAATTTCCTGATCAATTTACCTTACAGGTATCTGGCTCAGTAGGGGTTAATGATCAAGCGACATTTAACAACAATTATCTCACCTATCAGGGGGGAGAGCTAGATTGGCTAGGAGTCGATGATGGCACTCGTGAATTGCCCGGTGTTATTGCCGGATACGATATTGAGAACTTTCCTAGCCCTGTTCAGATTGGAAGTGATCCTGAGCAGGTAAATGAAGTATCACGTGCTTTTGAAAGTAATCAGTTTACTCCTACGCGGAGTGCTCCTACCTTAAACCATAGCATGAGCTTTTCTGTAGGAAACCAGAAAGAGTTCCTAGGCAAACCTTTAGGATTCGTGCTGGGTCTGACCTACCGAAGAAACTTTGATTTCTACGAAAACGGGCAGGTGAATCGCTACGATGGGGTACCGAGTGGTACTACCTCACTTACCAGCAGTCAGCTACTGGCCGTTAATGATGCCGCTTCTTCGGAGGAAGTTAATGTAGGGGGATTACTTAATTTGTCATACAAGCTATCTACCAATAGCAAGATAAGCCTTAATGGCATGTATAACCAGGCTAGTACTGATATGGCGCGCTTCCAAAATGGCTATGATCTTCTGACCAGCCCTGATTCTACGCTGATGGTACGCAACCGGGTGTTATCATTTACTGAGCGAGGTTTAGCTAACGTTTTACTCAAAGGGGAGCATACTATCACCGGTGCTAATAACCTTAATATTGAGTGGCAGTCATCGTTCACCGACACCTATTTGAACGAACCGGACTTGCGCTTTTTGCAGGATAACATACGAAACAGAAACGGTAACTCGACCAATCTGATATCTAACCTGAACCGACCCGGAAGATACTTCCGCGATATGGCCGAAACCAACTGGGACAGCCGACTGAACATTACCCTTCCGGTGAGTATCTGGGGTGACCGGGAAGGAAAAGTAAAATTAGGCGGAGCCTATACCGAACGTGACCGTTCATTCCGGGAGCGCCGGTTTGAGTACTTCGTAGACCGGTTGAGCTATACCGGCCCGATAGATGATTTGTTTCTGGATGAGAACCTGGGATACGATGCCGACGGAAATCAGCAAACGTATATAGACGAAGTTTCTCAGGATGGCAACAATTACGATGCTACCCAGTATGTATACGCCGCGTACCTGATG
Organism: Roseihalotalea indica; assembly: GCF_022458895.1. The sequence goes on from NZ_JAINFL010000009.1 coordinate 11,696, forward strand.
TTTGATGGCCAGCTAAGTGAAAAGCTGCGAATGGTTGGAGGGGCTCGCTTTGAGCGCACCGATATGTCGTTGGAATCTTTTAGTGGAGTAACCGGTAATTTGGAAACCAACGATTTCTTACCAGCCCTTAACTTCACCTATCAGGTGGTAGAGAATATGAACCTGCGAGCTTCGTACGGGCGTACCATTGCCCGACCTACCTTTCGGGAGTTTGCTCCACTAATCACTTTTGCTTTCTACGGGGATAACAATCAGCTGGGTAATGCGAACCTAACGCGTACGCTGATTGACAACTACGATATACGTTGGGAAATGTACCCTACCCGCAACGAGTACGTGGCAGCCAGCTTGTTCTATAAGCAATTTGACAATCCTATTGAGAACACAATTAACCCCAATGCGGGTGGTTCCACTCCTGAATACAAGTACGAAAACGTAGATCAGGCACAAGTGGCCGGGATAGAATTGGAGGTTAGAAAGAATCTGAGCTTTATTTCACCCGCGCTGGAAGTAATAAGAGCGGGAGTTAATTTCACCTACATCTATTCGCAGGTGAGTTTAGAGGGTGACGAGCTTTTTGCCATCCGGAAGTTTGATCCCGAAGCCGACGATACTAGGGATATGTATAATCAGTCTCCTTACGTGGTGAATGCTAATCTGGACTACGACAATCCGGAGAACGGATGGTCGGCCAATGCGGTGTTTAATGTTTTTGGCCAACGGCTTCAGTACTTCACTACAGCACTGCCTTTCGTATACGAACAGCCGCGCCCGGAGCTAAATCTGAGCGTGAAGAAGCAGCTTAACGACCGCTGGAGCGTACGGCTAAGAGCCAATAACCTGATCAACCCTGACCACAAGCAAACAATTACGTACCGTGATGTAGAATATATTTTTGATAGCTACACCACCGGACGCGATTATTCTATCGGGTTTACGTACCTGATTGAGTAGTCGGGAATAAAGTATCGCTATATAGTAAAAAGGATGTTACTCAAAAGTAGCATCCTTTTTTATTGGGTGCGGGTAGTATCCATGTTGAAATAGATATGGTAACTATGTTTGACAGAATCAGGCTTTTCTACTCCTCGCAGATAGAAGTTAACCGCCTTAAAGCCATCAATATTCTTCCACATGATCATCGCTAAGGAATCGTACTGCGTGGGCTCTACATAGTCGATGCCAAAACGGGTGATTGTGGCGGGAGTAAATTCCAGCGGATAAGGGTCCTGAACAACAATCTCTTTTATCTTACCCTGATAGTGTCTCACCTCAACCTGATGATCCTTATAAAACTGGATAAAATACTGCTTACCAAACACCGTCCGAGTATAGGCGCTGTCCGGTTCGCCTAGTATGTCAGCTACTTCGGTAGGAGATTTGGCAATGAGCTCCGGAGCGTTGAAGACAATTTCTTCTTCGGGGGTATTGCAGGAGAAGAGGCATACAAAAGCAAATACAATAAGATAGCGGTAGTGCATAGTCAGTACTCTATAATTCTAACAGCACAAAGCTAGTAAATCTCACCCAAGTAGCGAAAAAGTAAAAGTCAGAAGAGAGGAAAGTGCTATGAGTGTATTATTGAAAAAATGTCTGTAGGTTCCATATAAAACTACACGCAATTCTATGCATATTACGTAATACAAACCATCTCTGGTAGTATTTATAAAAAAAAGCGCTACCATTTATTGGCTAGCGCTTTTATATGATTATTTAAGTGATTTTACACTTTTTGAGATTTTAGCTTGTTGCTAAATACCTGCTTAAACTTATCCACTTTTGGGCGAATAACAAATGAGCAGTAGCCCTCGCCGGGATGGTTCTTATAGTAATTCTGATGGTACTCCTCTGCCGGATAAAATGTATCCAGTGGGCTAATCTCCGTAACAACCGGATTACTGAAAGCTCCTGAGTCATTCAGTTTGTGTTTGTAGTCTTCCGCCAGTTGCTTTTGCTCATCATCGTGGTAATACACTACTGAGCGGTACTGGGTGCCTACATCATTTCCCTGGCGGTTAAGGGTGGTTGGATCGTGCGTTTTCCAGAAGATCTCCAGCAGTTCGTCATATGAAATAATGTCGGCATCATACGTGATCTGTATTACTTCAGCATGCCCGGTTCGTCCGCTGCACACCTCTCGGTATGTGGGGTTGGCGATTTTTCCTCCGGCATAGCCTGAAACAACTTTTTCTACCCCTTCTACGTCCTGAAATACGGCCTCAGTGCACCAAAAGCAGCCTGAGCCAAATGTTGCTTGCTTCATATTATCTAATAGGTTTTTGCGTATGTAATTATCCACTTTATCAACGAAGTGTGTGCCTAAAAGTTCGTATAGATGGACGCTGTATAGCGGGGGAGGGTAAGCAGGGGGCCGGAGGCGATTTGGCTAGGCGGGAAGCAGGGGGGACTTAGTTGCAATAGGTAGGAGCCTGTTAGGGAGGGGTTGAAGTACAAAATCCGGAGACAAGAGCATTTTATAAACTCTGTCTCCGGCTTTTATCCACAGATCTATGCTACATCATAAGGCGGTTCCTGCCTACTGCTTACCGCCTCAAGCCGCCTGTTTCCGAAAATCACTTATTCGGTTGCGGAGTAGTACGTAGATACGGTTTAATAATTTTATGTCCTTTAGGAAAGCGAGTGGGAATATCCTCTGTAGCAATAGAAGGTGAAACTACCACATCTTCCCCATCTTTCCAGTCGGCAGGAGTGGCTACGCTATAGTTCGCAGTTAATTGCAGAGAGTCAATCACCCGAAGTAGCTCATTAAAGTTACGTCCGGTAGATGCCGGATACGTCAGCATCAGTTTGATTTTTTTATCGGGGCTAATGACAAACACAGAGCGAACTGTCATGGTGTCTGACGCATTGGGATGAATCATACCGTATAGGTCGGCAATCTTACCCTCCGGGTCAGCAATCAGAGGAAAGTTGACTGTGGTATTTTGAGTTTCGTTAATGTCACTAATCCAGCCAGCGTGTGAGTCTAAATCATTGACGCTGATGGCTAATACTTTGGTATTGCGTTTAGCAAATTCATCGGCTAGCTGAGCCGTTCTGCCTAGCTCCGTAGTGCAAACAGGGGTGTAATCGGCAGGATGAGAGAAAAGCACTCCCCAACCATCGCCAAGGTATTCATAAAAATCAATGTCGCCTTTGCTGGTTTGAGCTTGAAAATTGGGAGCAGTGTCCCCAAGTCGTAATTCCATGGTGTGTGTAGTATTTAAAAGGTTAAACGTTGGGTAACAGTACGAAAACCTGGAAGCGAAGTTTACCGAATCAGCTTTCTCTTTTGTCAAAAGCGGCCTTTAAACAAATGCGTATTGTATAGGATCATTCTTATAAAAACCAGGTAACCAGAGAAAAGCACTAATGTAAGAGCTGCGAGTACTCTGTGCATTGCACCGACTATTGAGCAACAAAAGTGGGGAAAGTTTCCCCAATATGTTTCTGCTATACTCAGTATAAGAGCTCATATTGGAAAAATTATATTCATAAAGTATTGAAAATCAAATACTTAAAAATAAGACCGATATGGTATGGTTCTTTGTACTAAATGAATAAAAACTATCAATTATGAGAAAGGTATTTGTCTGCGTCGCTGTTAGTTTGATTTCCTGGAATTTTGCTCAGGCACAAGAAGATATGTGGTTTGAAGAAATGCAAGATAGCCAGGAGCTGTTCATCAATGAACCTGCTGATGAAGATCCGGCTTCAGCCAATATACTTTCTATGGAATTACCTCCTAAAGTGCTTTTTGCATTAGATCAGGGGGATTACCAGCACCTGACCATTACCAGAGCTCGTTTGCTGGATCAGAGAGATCAACGTCGCTTGCAAATCACTTACGATGAAGATCCTTCAGTGATGCTGTATGAGCTCTTGCTGGAAGATGAAAACAGTGCAGTTACCCTATATTATACTGAAGAAGGCGAATTATTAAACGCTGTTCAGAGCGTATAGGCACATAATATTTTGATTTCATAGGCGAGCTGGGCAGATTGTTTTATTTTAGCCCCTTATTAATAAAACGCCTGCGCTCGCCTATGAAATTCTTTTTGTACTTTTCTTTTCTCATCTATTCATCGCTTTTTTCCTCTACTCTTAGTTATTCCCAATCTCAACCAGATCTTTCCCAACAGGTTAAAGAGCTTCAAGGCACCGTAGATAACCTGCGTCATTCTTTTGACCGTTTAGAAAAAGCCATTGATGATCTGGCGTGGCAGCAGGAAGTAGGTGAGTATGCCTTTATTGATAAAGTTACTCTTACCGGGCCACCGCCTCGCAATATAGAAAACCCTACCGGGCAGGGCGCTAATAACCCTATCCGTTTCAGTGCCTATGTTTTTATACCGGCCGAAGTAGACTTCAACAAAAAATACCCTTTACTCGTGCTTCCTCACGGTGGGGTCCACAGTGATTTTAACTCCTTCTATCGGCATATTATACGAGAACTAATGGCACAGCAGTATGTGGTAGTAGCTCCTGAGTATCGGGGTAGTACCGGGTATGGCAAAGGCTTTTACGAGCAGATTGACTACGGCGGACTGGAGATAGAAGATGTATATGCCAGCCGGGATTATATGCTGGAGAATTATGAGTTTCTTGATAACAATCGCGTAGGTATTCTAGGCTGGAGCCACGGTGGCCTTATTACTCTGCATAATATCTTTGAGCACCCGAAAGCTTATAAGGTAGCCTATGCTGGTGTACCAGTAAGTGATTTAATTGCTCGTATGGGCTACAAAACCCAAGGGTATCGCGACTTGTACTCAGCCGATTTTCATATTGGCAAATCGGCGTATGAAGATGTGGAAGAATACCGTAAGCGGTCCCCCGCCTGGAATGCCCACAAGCTGGAAACACCCCTGCTAATTCATACTAATACCAATGACGAGGATGTAAACGTTTTTGAAGTGGAGCATTTGATTAAGGCATTAAAGGCTGAAGATAAAGAATTTGAATACGAAATCTACGAAGATATCCCGGGAGGACATACCTTCGACCGGATTGATACTCAGAAGGCAAAAGAAGTACGGGTCAAAGTATATCAGCACCTGGCTAAATATTTAAATCCTAATCAACCCATTCGCTCCGTAAAAGACCTGCAACAGGCAAGCTATTTGCCTCACTAATGACTGACCGGGATGCCTTGCTGGTAGTAGGTGCTGGTTTTGCCGCAGGCTTTATCAATACCGTTGCCGGAGGCGGTTCATTAATCAGTTTATCTGTTTTGATCTTCCTGGGGTTACCTCCTGCGGTGGCCAATGCCTCTAACCGAATTGCTGTTTTTTCTCAAAATGTCTTTGGTGTTTTAGGCTTCAGGAGCAAAGGTATATCTGCTTTTCCGTTTAGCCTATGGTTAGGTATATCAGCGTTGGTAGGCGCTGTGGTTGGGGCAAAGATTGCCGTAGATATCAGGGGCGATGTTTTTAATAAAATGCTGGCGATTATTATGGTGGTGGTTGTAGGGCTGATTTTATGGAGACCGGCTGGGAAAAAAGGAGAGGCGATGCTGGAACGAATGGGGCGAAAGCATCAGGCGATAAGCATCATACTATTTTTGTTGGTAGGTATGTGGGGCGGCTTTATTCAGGCAGGGGTAGGCATTATAGTAATCGCTATTCTCACCTCGGTTAATCGGCTATCTCTGGTCAAGACTAACAGTAGTAAAGTGTTTGTTATATTGACCTACACTTCAGCGGCATTGCTGGTTTTCATTCTGGAAGGAACAGTGAACTGGTTATATGGTGGGGTGCTGGCCATTGGTAACTCATCAGGAGCGTGGGTTGCCAGCCGCTGGTCGGTAGAGAAAGGCGACCGTTGGGTTCGGCTTGTACTGATTATTGCAGTGATAGGAATGGCTGTTTGGCTTTGGTTCTTTGGCTGATCTCATAAAAAAAGCGAAGGGAAAACTCCTCCGCTTTTTTTTGACTATTAACAAATTAGGATTACTATTTTATAAGAATCTTGCGAGTAGTGGTTTTATCCCCGATATCACAGTGAACTACATATAGTCCCTGGCCGAAGGGGGCAAGGTCAACTGACTCCCGAATGGCTTCCATCCCTTGTGTTTGGTAGACTGACTGGCCTAGCGCATTAAAAATAGAAAGACGAATGGGCATATCCGGAGTATCTACTACCTCTAAGAAGACTGTTCCTGACGATGGGTTAGGGTACACATATGTTCCGGGCAGCAACTCATCTGTGGTTGCCAGCTCTTCTATTTCACTTTCCAAGCTAGGAGATGCGTAGTCGATACGAGCCGCCGGTTGATCAGCAGAAGGTGCTGTAGCTGTAGCGGTTCTTTGCTGACCATCAGGGCCTTCCAGGTGCCAGACAACAGTTTGGCCGGGATCTAACGTTACTTCAAATGCAGCGTACTGTCGGCCAGGAAGAAACTTCTCTACTTGGCCTCGGTCTTTATCGGGTACAAACTTATTCTTTTCGCCAATGGGAATGTAAACCGGAACACTGTTTTCACTCTTGTAACCGAAAATTGCCCGATACTTGTCTGATTTCTCATCCATAGCAATAGCTTCCAGAATAGGTTTGACTGCTGCCATTGGAATAGGTTGTTCGCCGACCAATCTCAAAGCTTTATCTGCCTGTACAAACCCTCTACCAGTTTTAAAATCAAAACCCTTGTCAAAACCTTCGGTAGTCGGGTCATCCATATCAACTGCCGAATTCATCAGGGTTCTTTCTATAGTGCGGCGATCAAGGGTGTTATTGGCAAGCTGTTTCATTAGAGCCGCTACACCGGCTATATGAGGAGCCGAAGCAGAAGTACCGAAGAAGTTAGGGAAGCCGTCAGGTTCGTCAGTGCCTGGTACCGCGAATGACAAATCAGAACCAAAGAAGGTATTATTACCACCATCGGGACCTACAACTTCCGGCTTGTTTCTGATTTCCGGATCTCGCGGTTTGCCGTTGTCTTTGAATAAAATAGGGATTCCACCTTTCGATGAGAAGCCATTGATTACTGGAAGCTGCACGTTCTGATTGAAGCGAGGAGTGTTAAACCACGCGGTAGCTCCTACAGCAATGCCTTGGGCTGCGTTAGAGTGCCCAAAAATGGTTGGTGCGTTTATCTCATTCTCATATTCCTGGGGCTCGGCAAAGTCACCAAAGTCAATATATTTAATAAGTTCAGGGTCGGGGCCTGAGTATTTCACGATAAGCACGTCCACGATGAGCTCCTCGGTAAGTGAGTTATTAATAACGCCGGTAATCTCTACCGGATCACCATCAATGTTATCATTCGCGGAAAAGAAAGCATCACCGTATTGAGGGAAAAGTAAGTATAGATCAAGATCAGAGTCGGCACCACGTTTGCCACTGGCTGAGAAATAAGGATCTGACCATTGCAGTGATAGGATTAAAGAGCCCGTAGGAGGGACAATATAACGTTGATAGATATCTCCGCTACCAAAATCATGAGGAAATCCCAAGACGTTTCCTGCGGTGTCGGCTAAGATAAATCCCAGGTTATTAAATGAGCTTTCATAAGATTGCTGGGCAGAGTTACCTGCGGAAGATAGGTACACTACATCTCGTTGGGCTACTTCATCTACGGCCTGAGAGATGATCCCGTCCTGAAAGAAAGGCTCTGCAAAGTAAGAAACATCATCCACAATCACATCGCAATCGGCATTAGCCAGATCAATAATTCCCTGAGCAAAGCTGGCTTGTCCTAAGAATGCCGTATGAAAAGCCAGGTCGGCACCGGGGGCAATATCATGAATGATCTCAGCCATAGCCCGGCCTTCGTCAGAGCCTTCGTTAGCTTCCAGATCTTCCAGAATTTCTACGCCAGTGGGCAGGTCTCCGGAACTTACACCGTCGGTAGCACCACCCAGGCTGTTGTAGCTGTCGGATAGAATACCAACTTTCTGGCCGCTACCATCCACTCCAAAATCCTCCCGGCCTTTGTCCGATTTCAACGCAATATCGCCTCGGCTGGTAACGATACCTGCGTTAGTCATTGGCCTATAGGCGGGGCGTGCATACTGTAAAGTAGAAATGTCTTCTAATTTGCTGATATCTTCTGCGCGTATCTGCCCGGATACCATATGCTTGTAAGCGACGCCTTTTTCTAATCCTACCTCTTTTTTTAATTGAGCAAGGAGTTTTGCACCTTTTCCGTTTTTAGCGATAGCTTCTATTGTAACGTACTTGCCGCTAACTTTCAGTGCATTTGGGTAGTCATAGGTTTTCTTAGGGGCTGCCATACGGGCATTGGTCATGGCTGGAGTCATAAGCTTTAGCAGATCTGAACTTACTTTAGATGACTCGGGTCGTTTTTCAATGGAGTAATTATCCAGGGTAACAACCTTCTGGGCCGAAGCGAAAAATGGTAGCCCAATAATCAGTAAGGCACAACAAAGCGCATGTGTGCCTGAGAGTAAATGGTTTCTCATAGGTTTGTAAAGTTGAGTTGGTTGGTAAAAAACTTTAATTCCAATGTATTACTTTTTTTTAAAAAAAATCAGCTAATACATTAAGTAATTGTTATTGATGCATAAAATTTATAGTTCAAGCCGGAAAATACCTTAAAATGGCTAGCTATTTTATGTAAAAACATAAGGCATTATAGAGATGAAAGCGCTGCTTTTTGAAAAAGCTTTATCTACTGTTCTTAATAGCATTATCCTGAGTTCTTCCACTGACGTACCAGTTAGCGGTAAGCAAGAGGCTGTAGACCTGCCTCCTGTTTACCACCTCCCATAGCACTTATTTATCCGGTTAGATAAGACTGGAAATAGAAAATGACTTTTTCTATAATGATCGGAGTAACTCTATTGTACATCACCGGACGTCATCATAAAATTTTTTTAGCCAGAAAGGAGAAACGTTGCAGGCCCATAGCGTACAGGTAGCAATCCACGTAAAATGAGATTTTAGTGCTCCCCAGTGAGCACGCCGTCTATCGGACGAAATGACCTTCCGATGTACTTGTTTAATACGCCCGAGGCGACTCATTTTAAGGCACAGATCGGCCTCTTCCATAATAGGGAGTTGAGAATTAAAACCACCGCATTGGAGAAAGTCGTGACGGCGGCGAAAAAGCGCCTGATCACCAAATAGTAGTCGTAAACCGCTACGATAATTTCTTTGGCAGCTGGGCTAAGCTGCATCACGCCCTGGAGCGTGTCAGGAAGAGAATGTTCTTCGTTATAGGTAGGAATAATGATGCTGACCTCAGCCATATCAAAGCTCAATAGCTCCTTCTGTATCAATCACGAGTTCTATAGAATCCCCGGGGATATTGGGAGAAATGAGTATTGCATTTCCATCCAGGTATACTTTAATTTCTTCTCCTTCGGTCAGTTTATCAAAAAACTCTTTGGCCAGTGCACCAGTATTTACTTTTATGGGTATGGTAAAGGTTACTACCTCTTTTTCAGGAATATTTACGGTTTCCCATTTCATGCCTTCCACCAGGTTTGATTCGTTGAGCGTAACATCAAATTTCAGGTTATCCAATTGCATTGACCTTTTTGATGGATTGTCAATCTTCATTTGTACATCCAGGTCAATGTTTTTAAAGCCAAAGCTTTTTACATCAATACTATTGATCTGAGCATTCATCAGGGTAGGAACAGGAACCTTTTTAGCATTGCTGACCGATGTAGTGGTGGTACCAATCAGCGGCAGGGTATACGTAATATCAAAATCAAATGATAAGAACGTACTGTCCTGAGCCTTTAACTCTTGAAGTTTATTGAAAACCTGCTGATAGTTTAAAGTAACCGGAATTTGTAAGAACGTTGAATCATCAATAGTTTTATCAATGTCCTGGTTTTCATTAATCAGTTCTTCGCCTTCCAGCGATACATTATATGCTAGCTGATTGAGGTCAAAGGAAAAGAAGAACGGGTTATCTATTACCATATTCAACTCTACATCTACGGTGTCCTGAGCAACGGTGGTTGCGTTTATCGTTATATTCTTAAGGGTAATGGCCTGTTTTAGGTTAAAGTAAAAAACTATGCCCACCGTAATAAGTACGGCAACCACAAGCAATCCAATAATTTTTTTCATAATGACGAGTATTCGTTGGGTAAGTAACCGCCACAATGAATAGGTGTTCAGCCAATTGCTAAATTGTCCTTCAGAAATAGCCGGGTTACCACTGGCTGGTCTGACATTAAACTTACCTGAGGCAGGCTACAAAAAAATTACCCGCACCTCACTGGAGGTCCGGGTAATCCAAGTTTGTCTTCCTGCCGGTTATTGCATAACCGCACAGGAGACCATAGAAACCGATGAAAAATCTTTGTACTAACGTACTATTAATGAGTGCTTTTCCTGCAAGCCATCAGCGTGAATAAAAACTGCAATATAGCTACCGGCTTTTGTCTGTTGAGGAAGATCTACAGTTTGCGTGCTTTCCGTCAGAGGTTGAGCTAAGATAACATCGCCCATTAGGTTCATTATTTTTAAATGAGTAGCAGAACCTGCTATGGTAAACTGGTAGTTTTCAACCGGGTTTGGATACAACTGTATAGAAGTAGGCCCCTCAAACCAGGCACTGATAATTTTATGATACTCCACAGTTCCATCCAGATCGGTGGCTTTGAGACGATAGTAATTCACTCCCTGTAAAGGTGCCTTGTCACTAAACTGGTAATCTACCGGTGCATTGCTGAATCCCTGGCCTTTCAGAGTACCTAATGCTTTAAATTGAAGGTCAGCCCCGGCACGTTCTACGGTAAAGAAGTCAAAGTTTTCTTCCATCGCCGTAGTCCACAAAAGGGCTACTGAGTTAGAAGTGGCACTAGCCGAAAAGAACAGTAGCTCAATAGGAAGCGTGCCATTCATAATTTGAGCATACAAATCAGGGCGATTATTTTGTAGAGCTGATTCGCCGGGCACGTATCCTGAGTAATTAGTGCCAGCATAAGTTGTAGTGCCAAAAACATAAGGTTCCGCTCCATTAGGGTCTACATTTATGCCATTAGCAATATTGACATTTTGTAACGCTACAAATAGTCCGTTAAGATCAATAGTAGAACCACCGCTGGCGTTAGTATTGCCACTAACGATAAGTAGCCCATTGGAGCCAAGTATTAGGGTGCCTCCTCCGGTAAGGGTGAAATCGCCTTTAATCCATAATGTATCATTGACTATCAGGCGAGTTCCATTATCAATTCTTAAATTCCCATTCCGAGTAATATATCCTTGAATAGTTATATCTGGATTATACCCGCCATTATTGGTAGGAGCTGAATTATCTAACCAAGAGCTATTATTTGTCCAAGTTCCAGTATAGTTGTTCTTGGAAGTATTCTGAGCCCAACTGGGTACTGATAGTAACAAAATGGCAACGATAAAGAGAAGTCCGTAAGCTTTTTTCATGGTTTCTATATTAGAATCTATGCAAGATATTACTCTTTTAGTTAGAATAATTATACCAAATATAGTAATAATTATAAATAATATTTGCGAAAATGCTTCTTACGTAGTTTAAATGAAGTTTTTAGGAGGCTTCGCTTATCAGAATAGGCAAAAAGCGCAAGTAATTGTAAGGCGCATTTTCCCGTTTCTAGTGCTCTATTCCCATTCTGGGAATAACTTTCAGTGTAATAAGCTACGATCAAGAACTAGATATATAAGGTTACTGTACTATGAGAGTGTGCTTTTCCTGAGTGCCATCAAGAAAGGTTAATACCGCGATATGTACGCCTGATTGCACATGTTGTGGTATACTTACTTGCTTTCTGTTTTCAGTAATTGGTTGGGTTAATACTGTCTGGCCCATAGAATTAACGATCTGCAAATGGGCCGCAGTGCTATTGACCGTAAGCTGTCGGTCTATTACCGGGTTAGGGTATATCTGAGTAGAGACCGTTCCTGTAAACCAAACGCTAACCACTTTATGATACTCCACGGTACCATCCAAATCGGTGGCTTTAAGGCGATAGTAATTCACTCCCTGTAAAGGTACCTTGTCACTAAACTGGTAATCTACCGGTGCGTTGCTGAATCCCTGGCCTTCCAGAGTACCTAATGCTTTAAATTGAAGGTCAGCCCCGGCACGTTCTACGGTAAAGAAGTCAAAGTTTTCTTCCATTGCCGTAGTCCACAAAAGGGCTACTGAGTTTGTAGATGCATTAGCCGAAAAGGAAAGCAGCTCAATAGGAAGTGTTCCGTTAAGTGGGCTATCTGGCAAAGAGGCTACCCATTCGGTAAATGCTGGGTTGGTGTCAATCATATCTTGTTGATCGCCTTTATTCGCTGTGGTAGTAGCACCGCCACCCGAATTAGTAACATTTCCATTGACATATAGTCCATAAGGCTCGGTATCATTTTCATTTATAATGTTATCACCACCGCCAACAAATGTCATATCACCATCAATGTATACCTGTCCGCCATCTCTAACCCTAAATACAGTGCCTCCATTAGAATTACCGGAGACATTACCATACACTGCCAATCGCCCATTACTATTAACATTCGCTCTTCCGCCATGATATTCCAGGTTTGTCTTAATAATCATATCAGCGTAAGTCGTTCCCCCTGTATTATCGCCTACATGAAGATACTCTGAGTTGTAAATGTGAACTGAGCCGTCTACAATCACTCTACCACCAGGGAAAATTCTCAGATTACTATTTAAAATTAAATCGCCCGAAATATCCAAGGTTCCCCCATTATATACATTGATGGTTGACCCACCGGTGATAGTAACATTATTAGAATAAGTGAGATAACCTCCATTGTTAATATTCAGCGTTCCTTGAACGGAATAATTACCACTGGTATAAGCTACATCATGGGAGACATTAATGGTAGTCCATCCATTTGGTGGGTTTCCTCCTGACCAGGTTGCTGACGAAGTCCAGTTTCCGTCAGCTACGGTAGACTGAGCATAAACATTTGAAGATGCTATGAAGATCAACCCAGTCAAAAGTAAAGCGTAAAATTTCATGGTTCCTGTATTTAGTATTATGTTACTTATTAGAATAACTATACCATTTACGTGAATCATGACGGGCAATACTTCAAAAAAGGGGGGGCTATACTATTTAAATGAGGTTTTTAAGGAGATGTAGTTCATTAGTCTTTGTAAAACTGAAGAGTAAAAATGAGCTTTGTTTATCCGCACTCAATACTTTATTCCCAGAATGGGAATTCAAATAAATGTTAGCAGTAGCGTAATCCATAGGTTTTCTACCAGAGAAAATAAGTCATTTAGACATAGTTTCTCAGGGTATTTTACTGTTGCAGATTAAAAGATAGGAGGGGTAACTTGAACAGCCGGCTTGAAGGGTAGAATAAAATCATAGCAGTTTCAAAAAATGAGTTATTTTGCAGCAAACTATCGGGGCTAATGAAAAAAGTACTCGCCTGGACCGTAAGCGGAGCACTGTTACTTTCCTTAACTGTTATTTTAGGGCCACATCCTGATCATGGCAACCTGAACGGACAGTTACCCACGGTAACCACCAATCTGACCGAACTGGAAAAAGAGATCAATCAGCTTGAGGCTGACAATCCACTGATTAAAGATGATAATGAAGCCCGGATTGTATGGGCGGATAGTAGTCATGAGAAAACCCCTTACAGTATTGTCTATCTGCATGGGTTTGGGGCCAGCCAGGGAGAGGGAGCGCCTGTCCACACCATGCTGGCTAAAAAATATGGTTGTAACTTATACCTCTCGCGCCTGGTAGAGCAAGGCATTGAGTCTGATAGCGCCTTTAAGGCAATGACCGCCCAGAATCTGCTGGAATCAGCAAAGCGCGCAGTAGCTATTGGTAAAGCTTTGGGCGATAGCGTAATCATTATGGGTACGTCTACCGGAGGAGCGTTGGGCCTTTATATTGCTGCTGAAAACCCAGAGATGGCCGGGTTGGTTCTGTACTCGCCCATTATTGCACCGCGCGATGAAAGTCTTTTCTTACTAAATCGCCCCTGGGGAATACAACTTATGAGAACGATGGAGGGCAATGATTATGTCACTGAAGAGCGAGAAGGGCTTACCCGGCAATACTGGTCAAACCTTTATTATATCGAGGGCTATGCCGCATTGGCGGGTATTGTTGAAGAAACCATGACGAAAGAAACCTTTCAGAAAGTGACTTGCCCGGTTTTTCTGGGCTATTACTATAAAAATGAGGAAGAACAGGACAATTTAGTATCAGTGGATGCTATGCGTACTATGTTTGAACAGTTGGCGACGCCCAGTACCCAAAAGTATCAGGAAGCCTTCCCCAATGCAAAAAACCATGTGATTGCATCCTACATCCGTTCTAAAGACTGGAAAAGCGTTTACGAATCAACCGACAAGTTTTTGGAAGAAATAATGCACCTTACCCCGGTAACCGATTCGGTATCTGCAAATCTGCCCGTTACCTTACACGCAAAATAAGCCCAAATTCCGATTATGAAACTTTTACTTTTTACGTAGAGATTATCCTTGAGTTAAGTGAGTTAACAATAAAATCAGGGCTATTTTAAGGCAAATGCAATAAAATAAGAAAGTCCATAAATCATATGGCCGTTTAGAGTCTTAATGTTAATTTAATGTTAAGAAAATGAAGGCTGAGTTAATGATTTAATAAAAAGCAACCGTTGGGCAGGTTTGTCAGGGTTGTTGTACTTTTGTGGTGAAACTTACATCTAACGACTAATTATTACACTATGAGGAAAGGTTTACTTATTTGTTTAAGCCTGTTAGGGTTGAGCTTTCAGCTTATGGCCCAAACCGGCTCGGTAGAAGGAACCGTGCTGGATGACGAAACAAGAGAGCCACTGGTGGGTGCCAATGTAGTACTTGAAGGAACTACAACTGGTACCATGACGGATATTGACGGTAAATTTATGCTGGAAGATCTGAGTGCGGGAAAACAAACATTAAATGTATCCTTCGTCGGGTACGAAACAAATAGCATCCCCGTCACTATCACATCCGGTGAAACGGTGAGCATAGGTTCAGTGAGCTTAGGTGGCGATGCATTTGGCCTGGATGAAGTAGAAATTATTGCTTCAGTGGCCATAGACCGAAAGACTCCAGTAGCCGTTTCTACCATCAAAGGACGGGAAATTGAGCAAAAAATTGGTAATCAGGAATTTCCTGAAATCCTGCGAAATACCCCATCTATTTATGTAACCAAGCAAGGGGGTGGCTTTGGTGACGCTCGCATCAACGTACGAGGGTTTGACCAGCGCAACGTAGCCGTAATGATTAACGGTATTCCCGTTAACGATATGGAAAACGGCTGGGTATACTGGTCTAACTGGGCTGGTTTGAGCGATGTAACCAGCAGCATTCAGGTGCAACGCGGCCTTGGTGCTTCTCGTCTGGCAATCTCTTCAGTAGGCGGTACAATCAATATCATTACCGATGCGGCTAAAATGCAGCGCGGAGGTTCCGTTTCTGCCTCAGTAGGTAACGACGGTTACCAGAAATACGGAGTGTCTGTGTCAACCGGGCTATCTGATAATGGCTGGGCTTTTTCTTTTCAAGGAACTCACACGCAGGGAAATGGCTATGTAGACGGTACTGAGTTTAGCGGGTGGTCATATTTTGCTTCTTTAGCCAAGCAGCTTAACGATCAACACTCTTTAAATTTCACCGTTATCGGCGCACCTCAATGGCATAATCAGCGCAGCTGGGCCAACCCTATTACTGAATACAATGAGTGGGGAGAAAAATATAACAGTGATTACGGCTACCTGAATGGGGATGAGTTTTCTAACCGGAAAAACTTTTACCATAAGCCTAAAGCATTCTTAAACCACTACTGGACTATCTCTGATAAAACTGAGTTAGCAACCTCTGCGTATGTTTCGCTAGGCCGAGGTGGTGGAACCGGTGAATTGGGACAGATCAATGGCCGTAGCCTTTTCTCTAGCACCTTTGAAACCGAAAGTGGTATCTTACGATTTGATGATATCCAACGATGGAATCAGGGAGGACGCGTTCCTGATTTTGATAACGTAGTGCGCGATGATGCTGGAAATGTAACCGGTACTTTAGAAAATAAGCAACCCTGGACAGGCGGTGGCGGCTTCGATGGCCAATACGTAAATACTTCAAGCGATGGGTTTATTCGCCGCTCTTCAATGAATGAGCATAACTGGTTCGGAGTTTTATCTACATTAACTCATGAGCTAAGCGAAACGCTTACGTTATCTGCCGGTATTGATGGCCGTTATTATAAAGGGTTACACTACCGCCGGGTTGAAAACCTGTTAGGAGCGGATGCTTACTTTGATGATGACGATATCAATAATCCTGAAAAATACATTACTGACGAAGGACGGGCCGATGGCAACGAGATTGATTATTACAACGATGGTCTGGTGAACTGGCTCGGAGTATTCGGTCAATTAGAATACTCACTGGATAAATTATCCGTCTTTGGTTCCTTCTCACTTTCTAATCAGGGTTTCAAACGTATTGATTATTTCAACTACCTGGATAGCGATCCAGAACAGGAAACTGATTGGCAAAACTTCTTCGGTGGAACCGCTAAAGTAGGAGCTAATTACAATATTAGTGAGCAACACAATGTATTTGCTAATGCGGGCTACTTCTCTCGTCAGCCTATCTTTGATAATGTGTTCATCAACTTTGTGAATGATATCAACGCAGATGCTAAGAACGAGAAGATACTAGGCTTTGAAGCAGGATACGGCTTCCGCTCTCGAGTATTCTCAGCTAACCTGAATGTATATCGTACAGAATGGGCTGATCGGGCTATTAACCGTAGTGTACAAGGCACCAACTTCGAGGGAACTGCTAACATTCAGGATTTAGGTCAACTTCACCAAGGAGTAGAGATTGATTTTGTAGCCAGCATCCTGGATGGTCTGGATGTGAATGGTATGGTCTCTGTTGGTAACTGGACATATACCAGCGATATAGAGGCCCGCGTTTTTGACGATGAGCAAAATTTTCTGGGTAGCGAAACCCTTTATCTGGATGATGTAAAAGTAGGGGATGCTGCTCAAACAACGTTTAGCTTAGGAGCTACTTACGAAATCATTACCGGTCTGCGAGTATACGGTAACTACTTCTTTGCTGATAACCTGTATGCTGATTATAACCTTGCTGATGAAGGAACCTTTACGGAACCAGGTATGCAAGCGTGGAAGCTGCCTTCTTATGACATGGTTGATCTTGGGGTTGCGTATACCTTCCCTATTGGCAAACTTGATGCTACCTTACGGGTGAATGTTAACAACGTATTTGATAACATTTATATCTCTGAGTCAGACACTAACATTGCTTACGATGCTGAAGATGATTCTGATGTAGAATACGGAACCGGAGGCAGCATTTATAATCGGGTTTATTATGGCTTTGGCCGTACCTGGAATGCTGGCTTGAAGATTCAATTCTAACAGAACCAAGCACATTTTATATATTAGAGGGAGGCTCAGATTTTGGGCCTCCTTTTTTATGATCCTCGCTCATGAAAATACCTGTTACCCTGTATATCGTTTCGTTTTTACTGGTGCTTGGGTGCAATGCTCCCAAGCAGACCAGTGTAGAAGCAGATCAGCTTCCGGCTTTTGCCACTGTAGATACCAGCCAGCTATTAACCACCATTGCCTTTGGTTCCTGCAATCGTCAGGATGAGCCTCAACCCTTGTGGCAAGAAATTATAGCCCAACAGCCTGATTTGTGGATATGGCTCGGCGATAATATTTATGCTGATACCTATGATATGGACTCTTTAAGGCATATGTACCAAAACCAACTCGATCAGCCCGATTATCAGCAGTTATATACCCAGATTCCTGTTATTGGCATTTGGGATGATCATGATTATGGCGTAAATGATGGTGGTAAGAATTACGCAGAAAAAGTAGAGAGCCGAAATGCCATGCTGGAGTTTCTACATGTCTCAGCCAACCAATCGGTATGGAACCGGGAGGGAGGGTATCAGTCGTATACTTTTGGGCCGGTGGGCAAACGGGTAAAAGTTATCTTGTTGGATACTCGCTACTTTCGCGACTCACTGCCTGATTCTGAAGCGGAAGGGCACCGGTATGATCCTAACCCTGACGGTGACGTGCTGGGAGAAAATCAATGGGCATGGTTAGAAGATGAGCTTAGCACCAGCACAGCGCAGCTCAATATTATTGGTAGCAGCATTCAGGTAATTGCTAATGAGCACTGGTTTGAGAAGTGGGGTAACTTTCCAAAAGCAAGACAGCGGCTATTGAAGCTGATTGCTGCTTCGGACGCCGAAGGAGTTGTAATACTTAGCGGTGATCGTCACTTCGGAGAGATTTCCAGAATAGCGTTGCCAGAAATGGAGTATCCACTGTACGACATAACCTCCAGCGGCTTAACCCATGTATACGAAGAAGCCAACGAAGAAAATCCCCATCGTGTCAGCGATCTGGCAAAATCCTTAAACTATGGCCTTATTCAGATAAACTGGCAGGCATCACCGCCCCAGGTTACCTATCAGATTAGAGGTGAAAATAAGGTGACTTTTGCTGACACCACTGTAACCTATCCTTAAGTAAAGAAACTAATAGGTAGTATGTCTGTTATAAGCCAGTGGCAGCAGGCTGCACCATAGTCAATGACAATCATCAAGACTCCAATCACTATGTGTGTTTTGATGAATTGGTCTTTAGTAGAATAGGCATTAGAGTTTATTCTGATAATTATGTAAGAAGCCACTTTCTATCCTAAGTCTAAAAAGTGTTATCACAGGCGATCAGCAGGATACTGTACGAAGGAATCTGCCTCTTGCTACCAATTCCTTACTGGTCTACCCATAAAATCAGAATAATGCTGGTTTAAATACGGTTTAATTGTAAAAAGAGGCTGAATAGGGAATTTTTTGTAATTTTTCGGGTTAGTTCTTGATAAGCCTAAAACTAGAACTAAATTTGCTTATGAAGTTAGTAATTTGAATCAAACACAAACCATATCGCTTTATCAGCCATTGTTGCAAGCTATTGCCTTGAAAATGGTGGGTTCTATGGAAGACGCCGAAGATATCGTCCAGGATACCTTTGTGAAATGGCTTACCATTGATCAGGATAAAATAAATAATACCAAAGCTTATCTGGTTAAGACAGTAACTAATAATTGCATCAATCATTTAAAGCACTTCCAACGCAAGAAAAGTGAATACTTCTCTAACCTGAATCCTGCTGAGCTTCTTGAAAAATTTAAGTATACGGATTATCCCCGGTTTGATGTAGAAAAAGAAGTAGCTGATGCTATTGCCGTTTTACAAAAAAAGCTGGAGCCGGTTGAGCGAGGTGTATATATACTGCGGGAGGTTTTTAACTTTGATTATGAGGTAATTCAGGAAATCTTTGGTAAGAAAAAAGAAAATTGCCGCCAGCTTTTTTCACGAGCCAAAGAAAAACTCAGCCTGGATACGAAAAAAAATACTATCGATCTTTCCCAGCATTTCAGGTTTCTGGATAGCTTTAAAAACGCCTGCACTTTGGGTCAGCTATCAGAATTTGTCCAGAACTTAACGGATGACATGTTAAAAAACCTGAAAAATACCCAGTAGAGAAGTGCCAGATTAAAGTGCTTGGCGCCTTAATTCTCCATTGAACATTACCGCCCTTCCTAAAAATTTTTCCTGTTTTCTGTCACAAACATATATTCAGATTGTCTTCTAAAGAAAGAAGCAATCAAACAAAACTAAAAACCACTCTTTAAAGATATTCCTATGGCCGTAATTCTTGTCTTTTTTATTGCTCACTGGTACTTATCACTGTTTTTCCAGACGTTCTTTTTACATCGGTATGCAGCGCATAAGGCATTTACCATGTCAAAAACTACGGAAAAAGTATTCTTCGTACTCACCTGGATCTTTCAGGGATCAAATTACCTGAGTGCGTATGGGTATGGCGTAATGCACCGCATGCACCATGCTTTTGCCGATACTCCCGAAGACCCTCACTCACCCACTTACGATGAGACGATCTGGAATATGATGTGGAAAACCAAAACCATCTATTCGGCCATTGCCAATGATGAGATGGAGGTTGAAGAGCGATTCAAAAAGGGCGTGCCCCGCTGGGATCGATTTGACAAGTTTGCCAGGTCTGGAGCTTCCCGGGTATTTTGGGGAGCACTGTATGTGATGGTATATTGGCAGTTTGCCACCGAGTGGTGGTTATGGTTACTGCTTCCGGTTCAGTTTTTAATGAGCCCGGTCCACGGAGCTATTATCAACTGGTTTGCTCATAAATATGGCTACAGAAACTTTCCGGTAAAAGATACCTCCAAGAACTTTCTGCCGGTTGATTTTCTCATGATGGGCGAGAGCTACCATAACAACCACCATAAACATGGTTCGCGAGCTAACTTCGGTGGAATTCGCTGGCATGAAATAGACCCCACTTACTATGTGATTTTATTGTTGGATAAGCTAAACGTTATTCAACTGGCTAAAAATAAAGAAGCTAGCCTAACGGTTAACAGGAATGCTGCTTAAGCATTAGTAGTATACCTATAAAAAGAAAGGGATCAATACCATATTGATCCCTTTTTTATTTCTGGCAACTCTTGTAAGAACTGTCAAAATTTGACTGAAAAGAAGCCATGTAGGCTTCTATCAGAAAATGACTTTTTTCTTTGTTTTCAGGACAGTGGTTAGCTTTTGAAAACCCAGGTCCGGCGGATCCAGTAGTTCCACAATACTACCGCCCCAATAGCTCCAATCTTAGCAATTCGGTAGTCCAGGCTAATGCCTTCAACCAGCGACCATAGCACAAGCTGATTAATTAGTAACCCGATGCCCGCGCTGACAAAGTAGGCCATCATTTCAACATGAGTACGGTGCTTTCCCCGTTCAAATACCCAATACCGGCTGATAAAGTAATTACAGACCGAAGCAATGGTGAACGCGATGGCATTGGCAAACAAAAGATGATCATGGCCTACATACTCGACCATCAGTACCAACATGCCATATTCAATAGCAACAGATACAACTCCTGCGGCGGCATAGCGTAAAAATTGTAACCACGGCAGTTTCGCAGCAAAAGCTTTCACTTGATGTAAGGAAGTGCGTTGAGACATAAAAAATTTTTTGTAAATATAATAAATTAAGTAATAAATTATATTAAATAGTGAATTTTTGCAAATTACGCAAAATTGACAACAAAATGTTACTTTCGCCTAGTATCAAATGACAGTATGGCCTCATTTTTAGAAGAAGTTAGCAATAAGATACTTGCAGCACATCCCACCGACCTGGCTCATCTAACCTTTGTGTACCCGAATCGGCGGGCTGGTTTATTTTTTCAGGAAATTTTAGCGCAGCAAATAAATAGAACAGAGTGGGGACCCCAAATGTTCACTTTTCAGGAATTTGCAGAGGAGCTCTCTGGTCTGCAAATCCCCGACCATCTTACGCTGCTTTTCTCTCTCTATCAGGTATTCACCGAAAAAAGTCAGAGCAATGAGAGTTTCGATCACTTCTACTTTTGGGGCGACCTTCTGCTTCGCGATTTTGACGAGATAGATAAAGCTCTGGTCAAAACTACTGACCTGTTTGCCAACCTCAAAGATTTAAAAGAACTGGAGGCCAATTATGATTACCTGACCCAGGAACAGCGGAATGCCATTACCCGTTTTTGGAGAAATTTTCAGCACGGGCAACCTACCTCATCCAAAGAGCAGTTTCTTCGTTTCTGGTCTATTCTGCATCAGGTATACAATGCCTTTACCCAGCAACTCAATACCAAAGGGTGGGCGTACGAAGGGTGGATGCTTCGCCAATTGGCTGAAAAAATTGCTTCTCAGCAAATTGAACACTCCTTTCAAAAAGTAATCTTTGTAGGGTTGCACGCTCTGGCACCGGCTGAAGAAAAGCTGGTACGTTGGTTTATAGAAGAAGAAAACGCTGAAATATACTGGGATACCGATGCCTATTATGTAGAGCATGCTCGCCACGAAGCCGGGCATTTTTTTCGCAAGTATCGGCAGCATCCGGTTTGGAGAGAGACACTTCCTGATCCGTTACCCCAACACTACCAGACGGGGCAATCGCGCAATTTGCAGGCTATTGGGGTAACGCTGAATGTAGGGCAAGCCAAGCAGGCCGGGAATATTCTGCGGCAGCTCAGTCGGCAGTCAGATTTTGTGCCTGAGAAAACGGTCGTTGTCCTGCCCGATGAAAATCTGCTGTTTCCGATGTTGCATTCGCTGCCTTCAGAGATTGAAAAGGTCAACGTTACCATGGGGTATCCGGTGCGAAGTACAGCGCTGTACAGCCTTATTGAGCATGTATTAGCCCTGCAGGAAGAAAAAAGATACAACAAAACGACCGAAGCCTACGAGTTTCATCATGTGCGGGTGCTGGCCCTGATGCGTCATCCCTACCTGTTGCATATGTATCCCGAACGGGCCCAGGAGCTGATTCAGGATATTGAGAAGCGCAACCAGGTATATGTAAGCACAAAAACGCTTCAGCAACATCCCTTGTACCAGGTGGTCTTCCAGCCAGTTACTGAAGCGCGAGATACTTTTGATTACCTTATTCAAATTCTGCAACGCATCCATCAGGGGGCTGAGACTAGTTCTATGGAAGGCGACCAGTTAACCTTACCGCTACTCGAGCAGGAGCTGGTCTATCAACTATTTACCCAAGTAAACCGCCTCAAGGCACTGGCGCAGGAACATCAGTTTACATTTTCTCCTCAATTATTCGTGCGCATCTTCCGGCAGATCATGCAGTCGCTGCGGTTGCCATTTACGGGAGAGCCCGTGCGGGGCCTGCAGGTGATGGGCGTGCTGGAAACCCGTAACCTGGACTTTGACAATGTCATTATTCTTTCATTCAATGAAGGGGTGTATCCTAAATCAGAAGCCATTAATACCTTCATCCCCGGTAACCTGCGGCGGGGGTTTGGATTACCCACCGGAGATGAGCAGGATGCTATCTATGCATATACTTTTTATCGACTGTTACATCGGGCCAAGCAGGTTTATCTTCTGTATAATACCGAAGATAGTACCAACCAGAATGGGGAGATGAGCCGCTTTCTGTATCAACTCACGTACGAATCGGTAGCGAATGCGGATGGCTCCTTTCAGTTTCCTGATGGGCAGGGCGACTATAAAGTAACCCGGCAAACCCTGAGCACTCCTGTCCGGGCAATCCCTGCCGAGCCAATCACCATTGAAAAGAACACTGATGTGCTGGCCCGGTTGCACCGCTATACCCGTCAACCCGATCACCCGCCCCGGCGCAGCCTGACCCCCTCGGCCCTGAACACCTACCTGGACTGCCGGCTGAAATTTTACTATAAGTATGTAGTAGACCTGAAAGAACCGGAGGTAGTGCAGGAAGAAGTAGACCCTGCCGTGTTTGGAAACCTGTTGCACCGGGCTATGGAGTTGGTATACCAGTCGGTGCTAACCGAAGATCAACGCACCGTAGTGCGGGAGATGATTGAGCAATTAAAGAAAGATCAGATGAGTGCCGCCGTGAAAGACGCTTTTCGTGAGCATTACGGTCAGGAAGGAGTGGAGGAATTTATGCTGGAAGGTCGGAACGTGATTGCCTATGATATTGTGCGAAAGATGGCGCGCCGCATTCTGGATATGGATATTGCATATGCGCCTTTCGAGATCATCAGCCTGGAGCGGGAAGGGGGGCGAGGCTACTTCTGGGAGACTACCTTAGAAGCAAAGAATACCTCGCCTACCATCGTCAGCTTACGGGGTATTATCGACCGCATTGACCGCAAAGAAAACGTAGTACGCGTACTAGATTACAAAACTGGTCGCGATGAAAAAAAGGCACACAGCATAGAATCTCTCTTTGACCGCGACGATAAAAAGCGTAATAAAGCCGCCTTTCAGGCACTCTTCTACGCGTTGCTCTATCAGCAAAACAGCGATACTGAAGAACGCATCGTCCCGGGGCTGGTTAATGCCAAAGACCTCTTCGCCGCCGACTTCGACTCCCGCATTATCCTCGACAAGCACCCCGTCAATGACTATGCTCCCTGGGACTCTGAATTTCGTAAGGGGCTGAATACCCTATTGCTAGAGCTTTTCAACCCCACGATTCCCTTCGACCAGACTACCGACCTCCGCAAGTGCTCCCTTTGTCCCTATGCTAAATTATGTTACTAGTCTCTAATAGGAGGGGAGTCTCTAGAAGAAGATGCGACGTGTCGAGGCTTTTTAACGGATAACAGGTATTTTCTTTATACTGCATTACAAATAAAACACCCTGGCTGGTGGGCTAGGGTGAGTATTTGTTTAGTAAGGATAAGTTTTAATTATTCTTTCACAACTCTGATAGTCTCTCTGATTTCGCCTCCAATAATTTTTATCATATACATTCCTGAGGAAAGCTCAGTGACATCCATCTGATAATGAGGGTTTTGAGTGGCATCAATCTCCAACTGCCGTACCAATATACCCGTCAGGTTGTACATGTATATCTGGGTATGACTACCCCATTGGTCACCCCCGGTAAAGTCCAGCATGAAATGTTGCTGCCCAGGGTTAGGATAGATGCGAAGCGTAGCTTCTTCTCCGGGAATGATGCTTTGCGGTTCTTCCAGTCCTGGAGTACCTTTCTTGGCTATCGGTTCGGTACGGGTAGCCGGGTTGCAGCCGGCAACATAGACGCCACCGCAAAGATAAACGGTTACATCACACTCGTAGTGGAGCGTAGCTCCTATAATGCGGCCCCGGAAGGGTCTTTTGGAAAGTTTCCAGGATACTGGTATCACGGTACCTGGCTCAATATCAGGAACGCCTGCGGCTTTGCATCGTCTTCGGGTTACTTCGTAGCCTTCGTCATTGATGGCATCCGCGTAAATTGTGCCTCCATCAGGTGAAATACCCGTTACCTCAAAGCGCCAGTTTTTGCGGTAGTTCAGCCCGGACCAGAAATAGTTAGGTAGTTCGCTACTATTATTACGATAACATTTTCTCATGGGCTTAATGGTACAATCATTATGAATTTCCCAGGCCCCAGGCTTACCATCGGTACGCATCCCGGCAATGATGCCCACCACGTAGGTGTTTTTGTGGTAAGTGAAGTCGGTATACGTGGCCGGGGCGGATGCTACCACAACGTCCAGATCTTTAGGGAAATCCTCCAGGGCAATCTCACAGCTACCATTGGTGGTAGGAAAGGTCATGGTAGTAGGTTCACAGGATGACCCGTCCGAAGTTTGCGTGGTGGACTGCTCTACAAAGTTTTCATCATACCATTGGAGGATAACCGTATTAGGGCCAGCTACTGTTTGAGTAGTAAAATAGGTGGCCCCCGGAGGTGCGGTAATATTGCGGAAGATGTTGGTGCCTTCTACTTCATACCTAACATAATAGTTAGGAAAATCATTAGGGTTGGTGATCTTCCAGGCTCGCTCCGTGGCTGGATCTTCCGAGCATTCCGCCGTGAGTATTAGGTCCTCTACGATAGTGGGAGTACAGTCTCGCACCCGCATAGTACCTTCTGCTGTTCCATCGCTCTGCCAAAGCTCTAAGTAATTAATATCAGAATTAGCCACAAAGTAGAGTGTGCCATTTACGATAACTAACCCATTACCATCATATGCTTCACCTTTTGAGTAAATATCCTCGACAAATTGGGTGCCTTCGGAGGTTCCATCGGTTTTCCATAAACCTGCTCCGTAAACTCCATCTATAGTCTTAAAAAAGTACAGAGTAGTACCATCAGCCGCTAAACTCGTAATATCCCCTACACCACTTCCTGAATAAAGGCTATTGACGAGTACCGTACCGCCTTCGGTTCCATCGCTTTTCCATAGTTCTCTACCATTAATTCCATCATCAGCAGTAAAATAAAGTTCATTACCAACTGCGGTCAAATCATTGAGTTGACTTGTATTGCTTCCTGGATTAATATCTTTCACGAGTACCGTACCGCCTTCAGTACCATCGGTTTTCCACAACTCTGTACCGGTGATTCCATCGGTAGCCGCAAAGTATAATATAGTACCTATGGGAGTTAATTCACCTGATACACCTCCGTTACTTCCCGGATTAATATCTTTGATGAGCATGGTGCCAATCTCGGTTCCATCAGTTTTCCACAATTCATGACCGTGAACTCCATCATTAGTTATAAAGTACAGGGTATTATTAACTGCAGTTAAATTAGAAAAGTCTGTAAAACTGCTTAAAGAGGGAAACGTTACTGGAACAGTACCTGCTTCAGTACCATCACTTTTCCATAGGTCTCGCCCAGTGTCAGTGTAGATGACAAAATAAAGCATACCATTTACATCTGTTAATTCATCGGGGTAACTACTGGCGCTACCCGGAGTGATATCTTTGACTAACACGGTACCCGCTTCCGTACCATCGCTTTTCCATAATTCGTTACCATTCACTCCGTCACTCGCTCTGAAATACGCCATACCGTTGAAGGGAACTATAGCTTCAGGAATACTAATATCATCATATACAATGTCTTTAACCAACTGCGGATCATTAGTCACCGGATCTATTTTCCATAATTCAACACCGTAAAACGGTTCATCAAGGCCAAAAAAAAGTGTGCCGTTCACATTGGCTAATGCATAAGGAAAGCCCCGCATAGGGGGGCAGTCAGCTCCTCCGGTAGTGTTAGGAGAAAACTGTTCGCTGACCTCCCCAATGCTAGGTGGATGACTCTTAGAGTTTGCAAAGCCAAACATTGGTTTGTTAGTCAGTTGAGACCATTGCTCGGTCTTTCTTTCATTGGTGAAGCGAGGGGCATAGGTTTGGGCTATTATTGCTATCGGATAGGTGATCAGGAATAGCAATGCTAAGCTGCTGGCAAGTACACGGGTTTTCATGGTTGTTCTTAGTTAAGGGGTTGAAAAATAAATAGCTATACAAGTTATTGCCCTTAGAAAGGGGAGCCTGACTAAAAGTAGTTTATGCAAAGGCGGGAGTAAGAGCATAGTCACTAGTTAGTTATGGATAAAGCCATTATAAGTACCCAATTAAAATTAAGTATAATAAATGTGCCATCACGCCACGCGGTGGGCGTGGCTCTGCGAAGCGATCTTACGCAGCACAAGATGTCGGGCGCCGAGCGCTTCGTCACACTTTCTCGCAGTGACGACCGCCATGCAAAAGTTATATTTTAATTTGCATGACTACTCAGTGTATCAAAAATTAGTACCAATAACTTTATGAGCATACATAGCAATAACAATCAGAACCTATGGGGTTGCTGTAGTAGTTATACAGACTGCCTTTTAGGAGATCAACAGCTGTGGTAAACACTCAAACATCTCTTAATTGCTATTAGGAAGGATAGAAAAATAAGG
The DNA here is from genome assembly GCF_022458895.1 of Roseihalotalea indica. The sequence continues at coordinate 38,963 of NZ_JAINFL010000009.1, forward strand.
AATATACACCAAAACACAGCCCCTAGGCCAGTATGAGCCTGAGGATGAGCGAGAATTATTATATAGATATTGGCTACTTTAATATGAGCGTTTTCTTGCTAAGATACAAGCAATACGTTAATTATATTCTGGTTGCAGGCTTATAGCTTGGTCTAATTGCCCGGTCGCTTCAAATAATTTCTGTAGCCTGATTACTATAGTACAATTTACTTGACATATTTTCTACTTGTTTTTACGTAAGAGGAACATGTTTTTTCTTGATATTATTATATATAGGGTGATGCTATATTCCTTCTGAAATTCTTTAATCAGGCCTGCTATACTAAGCAACTTACCAGAAGGGATTATTAAACTCACGGCTTTATCGCCTACCAGTAGGTACAGGTCTTCGAGGACGTTCTATTTACCATAGCAAAAAATATAGCTTTATCTTTATGCAGAAAGTAGATAAGAATGGTAACTCCAGTCGAAGCTGCGAAAATGCTTGATATCCGCCTTGTCTAGCTGGAAGGTAAATCGGAAGACTGGAGACCATCGCCATCTACCAACGGCCATTAATTAGGCCTTTGAGATGAGAAACGTTTTTATGTGAGACGTCTTTTTTTATATTAAGGGCAAGCCAGAATAGCTTTACTATTCTTCGTACAATACTTAAATAATACGTTGGTATTTTGAGTGAGAAATACATTTGGATAGGAGCTTTTGGGGTGGCAATTTTACTTTCTAAGAAAGAATGGTTAAGCGATGACAAAATTATATTGGCTGGGTTTGGTCTTGTGTTATATTTCTAGTTATGCATCTGATGATACATCTCCTTTCGGTGAAGTTGCTATAGCCGAGTTAGAGAGTACCTTTTATGCTCCGGACTCTACGGCCGAAGCGGCAATTCTGCGGGACAAAGGAAGCGTGCGTATTATTTACGATGACCATTTGGGCTTTCGCGCGTTTTATACTCGCGAAGTGAAAATCAAAATCTATCGTTCATCCGGCTTGTCCTGGGGCGATGTGGTTTTGCCCTATTATGTGAAAGATAAATACAAAGCCGAGCGGATTGATGATATTGAAGCCAATACGTATAACCTGGAAGAGGGACGCATCCAGAAAACTGAACTGACCAAAGATGCGGTGTTTACCGAAGATATGGATGAGAGCTGGAACCTCCGTAAATTTGCTTTGCCAAACGTGCGGGAAGGTTCAGTGATAGAGTATACCTATACCCTGGTTTCCCCATACTTATTTCATCTGCGCGATTGGCAGTTTCAGTATGAAGTACCCGTGGTTTGGAGCGAGTACTCCGCCACCATTCCGGCCTTTTACGAGTATTTAATTTTGCATCAGGGGTATGTGCCACTGGCAGAAAGCGAAGCGGAGATGAGTAGGCACAAATTACAATTGCGGCAATATACCTACAACAACGCCAAATATTTCTGGGCATCCGAGCATATTCCGGCTTTTGCCGATGAGTCGTTTATCAGCAATAAAGAAGATTACATCTCCAAGCTGACCTTTCAGTTAGCCAAAGAGAACTTTCCGGGTCGGGCCGTCCGGGAGTATATGGAAACCTGGCCAAAACTGGCGGGTGATCTCCTATCCTTAACCGATTACGGCCGTTTTCTCAAACGTAAAGATGGAAAAGAAACCGTAGAAGAACTGACTGCCGGGCTGACCTCTGACCTGGAAAAAGCACAGGCTATTTACGGCTATCTGGGTCAGCATTTGCGATGGAATGAGGAATATAGCCTGTATCCGGAGGGTACCCCTAAATCCCTGCTGGAAAGCCGGGTAGGTAATAGTAGTGACCTAACCGCAATCCTGACTAACTGGCTTCGCATGGCGGATATTGATGCTAACCCGGTGATGGTCAGTACCCGGGGCCACGGACGGGTACAGGTGAAGTTTCCGGTGATTGACCAGTTCAACACCTCAGTGGTGTATGCCAAAATTGAAGACCAGGAGTATCTGCTGGATATTACCGACCCCTACCAGCCTTTCGGAGTAATCCCTATTCAGTGTCTGAATGGTTATGGATTGGTGGTGGATACGAAAGAAGAGCGATGGGTAGCCTTGGAGCGAGTGCATCGTTACCATACTGAAAACTACCTAAGCGTAATATATAACTCTGAGACCAGCCAGTTTGAAACCACAGTCAATCAGGTGTATCGCGGATATGCCGCTCTGGCCCAGCGCCAACAGTTAAGAAATGAGCCAAAGGAAGTGGTGGGTTATCAGATGGAAGATTTTAGAGTAATCAATCAGGAGAAAACCGATGAAGATCTGCGAATGACGTTTACGCAGCTTGAGCCGGCTGCCGATCTGGGAGATTACCTGTATGTTGAGACTTTTCCTACATCTCCCTTCGCTGAAAACCCTTTCAAAGCTGCCGAACGTCAGCACCCCATTGACTATAGCTATCGCCGTACCTATAAGCAGGTATTTAATCTGGTCATTCCCGAAGGGTATGCTGTAGAAGAGGTGCCCACTTCTACGACAGCATCGTTAGAGGGGAATGTGGTCCAGTTTGTTTTTCAACCTCAGGTCAGTGCTGTGTCAGTGCAGGTCATGAGTATCATACGCATCAATCAATCGTTGGTAGACGCCCAACAATATCAGGAATTACGCAAGCTGTACGAAGATGTGCTGGTTAAGCACCAGGAAAAAATCGTATTGCGTAAAATCAAATAAGTCTTCCAGAAGTTATTTTCAGGCATTGGGTTAGGCCACTGCCAACTGCACATAGTAGCCGCTATGATTGCGCACATTGAACACCCGCCCGTCACCAAAGATCAGGTACTGCCCCCGGATGCCCGTCAGTCGCCCGGTGATTTCGGGTTGCTTATCCAGTACTACACTCTTTACCTTACGAGGGTATTGCAGCACCGGGTAATGAATTTCAGTGATGGAAGCATCAGTGTAATAATATTCCTGATGTTCTTCGGGCAACTGCTCGATAACCGTCTGATAGAAAGTGGCTAAGTCCAGTTCATCGTTGGTTTCATCTTTCAACATGTTACGCCAGTTTGTTTTATCGGTAAAGTGAGATTTTAGGGCCACTTCAATAACGCCGGCAAGGTAACGATAGGGCACATTTGCAATCGGAACGGCTTTCCAGGCACCCTGATCAATCCAGCGGGTAGGTACCTGGGTAGTGCGGGTGACACCTACTTTTACCACATCAGTTTGAGCCAGGTAGACAATGTGGGGTTGCAGGTGATGGGCTTCCTCCCAGGCCGGGTCTCGCCCTTCGCCCAAATGAGCGCGGCACAGTTCGGGGCGAATGATACACTCCGAATTTTGGGGAGCTTTAATAAAACAAGGGTAGCAAAAGCCCTGACTAAATGATTTTTTGGTAAGCCGACCGCAATTAACGCAATTAATGCGTCCGTCAAACTGAAGCGTGATTTCCCGATCAATGAGCTCGTTCATCGCCACGGGCTCTTCGTTTAAGATCAGGGTATATTCTACCGGCTCAATCAGCGCGGTTTTCATTTTATGTAAATTACCTTCGTAGGTGGTCATGAATAAGGGAATAATTGTGTAAATACTTCCTTTTAAAGAACAGGCGAAAGTAGAAAATAATTTGCTAAGCACGAAGGTGAAACAATCTGCTTGTTGGTAGTTTGTTACTCTGAACAGAGTAGGAAAAGATAATCAGTGACTAGAAAATTATTTCGTTTTATTATGCTGATTTTCAGTGTGTTGTTTTCTTAAATGTTTTTTACTTATTCTGTCATGTATGCATTCAATCATTAGACTTTATTACGGTTTATTTTGTAATTGATTTTCAATCTCGCTCAGAGTTACCGGGCGCCGGGCGCGGGGCAGCCCATGCTCGAAGAGAACTCTGGGCACCACAGAAAGCATCATTTTAGCTTAATAAACCAATCGCGCCACGATGGCCGTAATAATCTTTATTCATTATTCTTATGAGCGAGAAAAAAACAATTAGCATTTTAGGTTGTGGCTGGCTGGGGTTGCCCCTGGCATGTGCTTTCTTAAGCGAAGGGTATACGGTTCGTGGTTCTACCACCCATGCCGAAAAGCTGAAGATGTTGGAGGCTGAGGGAATTAACCCTTATTTAATTCGGCTTGACCCTGATCTTAACGCAGATCATGACCCTACTTTTTTCCAGAGTGATATTCTCATCATCAATATTCCGCCCGGACGGCGACGAGAGAATGTAGAAACCTTTTATCCTACCCAAATTCAGGCAATTATTGCAAAGCAACCTGCCCCAAAGATTATTTTTGTGAGTTCCTCATCAGTGTATCCGGATGTGAATCGGGTAGTTACCGAGGTGGATAGTCCTACCCCAGAAAATGTCGATGGGCTGGTGCGGTCCAGTGGAAAAGCCTTGTTGCTGGCTGAGCAACTTATTCAAAAGTATTCAGGTCAGGCAACAGTCCTTCGTTTCTCCGGGCTCATGGGGCCAGACCGGCATCCGGGCCGTTTTCTGGCGGGGAAAAAACTGGATACCAGCGGAAAGGCTCCCGTTAACTATATTCATCTGGATGATTGCGTAGCTATCATACTACAACTGGTGCAGCAAGACGTGTGGGGTGAGGTTTTCAACGGCTGTGCGGACAAACACCCCTCTAAAGAAGATTTTTATACGCAGGCTGCCAAGAAACTAGGTAAGGAGCCCCCGCAATTTAATACGGAAGGTGAATTATCGTACAAGCAGGTGAGTGGCGAAAAGCTCAAGCAGCAGTTATCCTATCAGTTTATCCACCCTGATCCGTTGGGAATGCTGTGAATGCCAGTGCTCATTTGAAGAATTATCAGGAAGCAATCACCAGGAGGCCGGAATTACTTCTATACGGCCTCCCGCTGACCGCCTCCGCTAGTGCTTACTAAGATGCTCGGAACAAGAGTTGATCTATATTATAAATGGTAAAGACACATTTAGTGTAATCCATGCCGATTTGGCCATTACCACAGTTAGCGGAACGGTTTATTCTGGCTTGACGAAATAATAGCGTATACCTAATGCGCCGCGAAGAACCGCATCGCCCTCTACTACTCCAATGATTGCCAGTTCAGTACTGAAAGCAAAGTTTCTCAGCTTCTCAAAGGGAGAAACCTGGAGTCCGAGAGGGAACACTATGCCTGGGTATAAGTTAAATCGCCCGCCTGCCCCGGCATATACCGCATGCGTAGGTTTATGAATAAACTGATAGGTAGCTACTATCTCAGGAGATAAATCATACAAAAAGGTGCTGGTGCTCAAGCGAAGTTCGGCCGTAAGGCGCTCAGCAAATGTATAGTGAAAGCTGGCAAAAGAGAGATCCGATTGGTAATAGCTAACTCCAAATTGAGCGGAAGCCTTATAGGTTATACCGAATGCCAGTAGGAGAAAAAGAAGTACTTGTTTCAATATAGTAGAGGCGGAGATTATACGCGCTTGGCGGGTTGCTTTTCTAGATCAAAGAGGTCGTTTAGCACATCAATGAGCGTTTCAGCTTCACCGCGTTTGCAAGCTGCTTTGAGTTGCAGCACCGGCAGCTTCAGGATTTTCTGCATCATGCTGCGCGTGATCTTCTCTACATGTTCCGCCTGCTGGTGGTCCATCTCCTTCAGGTAGCGAGCCATTTCTTCCTGACGAATTTGTTCCAGAGCGTTCTTCAGCCGCTGAATGGTAGGCGATACTTCCATTTCCTGAGCCCAGCCTCGTAGCTCTACCAGTGCCTCTTCAATAATAGACTTGACATCCGGTACGGCGGCTAAGCGCTGCTCCAGAGCCTGGTCAGCTTTATTGCGGATATCATCAATATTATATACCATAACCCCTGGCAGATCGCTAACGGCAGGGTCAATACTGCGGGGAACGGACAAATCAATGAAATAGGTGGGTGACTGAAGCGCTACGTTACTTAGCGTATCCTCAGTAATCAGGGGCTGAGGCAGGGCTACGGAAGAAATAACAATATTAGCTTGAGCAATGGCTTCATAAACTTCAGAAAAATCGCAGGTCTGAAACCCGTATTCATCAGCCATTTCCTGAGCTTTGGCCCGGGTGCGATTTGTCAGTATAATCTCTTCGGGCTGATTTTTAGATTCGCCCAGGTTTTTACAAACGTCTGCGCCAATTTCTCCCAGTCCTACCAGTAAAATCTTAGGTTGGGATAATTGCGTGGCCAGATCGTTAACCAGTTCAGTAGCGGCGTAAGATACCGAAGCGGCCCCATCCCGAAAACCAGTTTCCTGTACTACCCGTTTGTTGGTGAAAAATATTGTGTGTAGCAGGCGGTGTAAAAACGGACCCGCCGTATTAGCATCGGCAGAAGCCTGATAGGCTCGCTTCACCTGATTGGTAATCTGCAAATCTCCTACTACCTGGGCCTCTAGGCCAACGGCTACCTGAAACAGATGCCGCATAGCAGAAATGCTATCATTTAAACGCGTAAAGTAGGTGTCGTAAGTAGCAATATCATCAATACCTTTTACTACCCCAACCAGCTTAATGAGCGAAGTGCTGATGTCTTCTTCGTGAGAATAGTATAATTCGGTGCGGTTGCAGGTAGAAAGAACCAGTACGTCCTGAGCCGACGTAAATTCTTTGATTTTCATGAGAAGCGCAGCGGTTTCATCAGCAGAAAGCGCTACGTTTTCCCGGATATCTACCGGACTGTTTTTATACGTTAATGATATTGCCTTGAATAAGTGATGCATTGAATTATTGACCCAAACGACGCACAAAGATAATGGCTATTTCCGATTAGTAAAACCAGAAGTAAAATTTATAACTTATATAAACAACATATAGTAAATGTCTGTAGGGCTAACAGCGGCTTACCGGCTAAAGATTCCATTGTTATGCACCAAATTACGATGCACATATTAGCATACAGTTAGGGTAAGCTTAATCAGTTTATCTGCCAGTTATTGCAAGGATAGGTATTATGAGCTTTCTTTGGATAATAAATTCCTGACACTTGCTACAAACACTGTTTTACCAACTTGGTTACTTTTGATATAATAAGAGGGGGTACCCAAACATTGTTACATTTTTGGTAAAAAATCTACTGCATTGTTAAATCATTTTATCCTTCTCTCATCAATTCTTGTACTTATAACCATTTATTTTTTAATTTTCCCGCCTATTACTTCCTAACATTTTATTATGGCAGATTCTATTATCCCTATTCATAAATTATTAGTTGCCAATCGCGGCGAAATTGCTATCCGAATTCTTCGGGCGGCATCGGAATTACGCATCCGTACCGTGGCTGTGTATACGTACGAAGACCGTTACTCACTGCACCGCTACAAAGCAGACGAAGCTTACCAGATTGGTGAAGATACCGAGCCCCTTAAGCCTTATCTGGATATTGAGGAGATTATTCTGCTCGCCAAGCGCCAGAAAGTGGATGCTATTCATCCGGGTTATGGGTTCCTTTCGGAAAACGTGCAACTGGCCCGCCGGTGCCGGGAAGAAGGTATCATTTTCGTAGGGCCGAAGCCAGAGGTAATGGAAAAGCTGGGCGATAAAGTTTCAGCCAAGGAAATTGCCATCGCCGCCCAGGTACCGGTGATTGAAGACAGTAAAGAGTCTCTGGAAGATGCCGCCATTGCCCAGCAGGAGGCGGAGCGGATTGGCTTCCCGGTTATGGTAAAAGCCGCGGCCGGAGGTGGCGGTAGAGGAATGCGCGTGGTGCGGGATAAAGAAGGCTTGAAACAGGCATTCTCCGAAGCTCGCAGCGAAGCGCAAAAAGCATTTGGTGATGATACCATATTTCTAGAGAAGTTTATTGAGAATCCCAAGCATATTGAGATTCAGATTATGGGCGATAACTTCGGCAATATCGTCCACCTTTTTGAGCGAGACTGTTCTGTGCAGCGCCGGTTTCAGAAAGTGGTAGAGGTTGCGCCTTCTGCTACTCTGAAACAGGAAACCAAAGATAAATTATATGAGTATGCCTTAAGCATTGCCAACCACGTGAACTACAACAATGTGGGCACCGTAGAGTTTCTGGTAGATCAGCAGGAAAATATCTACTTTATTGAAGTGAATCCGCGGATTCAGGTAGAGCATACTATTACCGAGCAAATTACCGGGATTGATATTGTCCGTTCTCAGATTTTGATCGCTCAAAACCGCAAACTGGCCGACCCCCGCATTTTTATCAAGAAGCAGTCGGACATCAAATGCAACGGGTTTGCGGTACAATGTCGGGTGACCACCGAAGACCCTAAGAATAACTTTCGGCCCGACTACGGCACCATCATTGCCTACCGCAACGCTGGTGGTTTTGGCATTCGCCTTGACGAAGGTAGCTCCTATCCCGGTGTAAAAATCTCGCCTTTCTTTGACTCCATGCTGGTAAAAGTAACTGCCACCGGACGTACACTGAAAGGGGCCTCTCAGCGGCTGCAACGTACCTTGCGAGAGTTCCGCATCCGTGGGGTGAAGACCAACATTGGCTTTCTGATCAACGTCATATCAAACCCGACCTTTTACCGGGGGCAGGCTACGGTGAGCTTTATTGGTAACCATCCCGAACTGTTTGATATTCGGGAAGGGCTTGACCGGGCAACCCGTACGCTTATGTACATTGCTGACGTAACGGTGAACGGAAACCCGAATATTCGCTTTTTTGATCCTAGTAAGACCTTCCGAACCCCGTTGCTGCCTACCCAGATGATGCGGGAAGAGCAGACCAATGCCGAGGTTAACTACCAATATGTTCCTTATCCGAAAGGAAGCAAAGATCGCCTGAAAGAATTAGGACGGGAGAAGTTTGTGGATTGGTTGAAGAAGGAGAAGCCTGTTCAGTTTACCGATACCACCTTCCGTGATGCCCATCAATCCCTGCTCGCTACGCGTATGCGGACCGTTGATATGATGCGGGTGGCAGAAAGTTTTGCCAAGCACCACCCTCAGGTATTTTCTATGGAGGTGTGGGGCGGAGCTACCTTTGACGTAACCATGCGCTTTTTGTACGAAGATCCCTGGGATCGGCTGAAACAGTTCCGGGAAGCTATTCCTAACATCTTACTGCAAATGCTGTTGCGGGGCTCTAATGCCGTAGGATATAAGGCTTATCCTGATAATCTGATTGAGAAGTTTATTGAGAAGGCCTGGGAAACGGGCATCGACATTTTCCGCATTTTCGACTCACTCAACTGGGTTGAGGCTATGAAAGTCAGTATTCGCACGGTGCGGGAGCGCACGGACGCTCTGGCTGAAGCCGCTATCTGCTACACCGGTGATTTGCAAGACCCTAACAATGCTAAGTATACCTTGCAGTATTACCTGGACATGGCGCGGCAACTGGAAGATGAAGGAGCGCACATTCTGGCAATTAAAGATATGGCCGGGCTGCTGAAACCATTAGCCGCCCAGCAACTCATTAGCGAACTGAAAAAAGCGGTTGATTTACCCATTCATCTGCATACGCATGATACCTCTTCTATTCAGCCGGCTACCTATCTTAAAGCCGTTGAAGCGGGAGTGGATGTGGTAGACGTAGCCATTGGTGCCATGTCGGGGCTTACCTCGCAGCCAAACTTCAACAGCGTGGTTGCCATGCTGGAAGGACACGAGCGGGAGCAGCCATTCAGTATGGAATCGCTGAATGAGTATTCGGTATACTGGGAAGCCGTGCGGGAGTATTATTACCCATTTGAATCAGGCTTGAAGGCGGGTACAGCCGAAGTATATGATAATGAGATTCCCGGCGGGCAGTACTCCAATCTGCGTCCGCAAGCCATCGCTTTGGGGCTGGAAGACAAGTTTGAGCTGATCAAAAAGAACTATGCTAAGGTAAATCAACTCTTCGGCGACATTGTAAAGGTAACTCCTTCCTCTAAAGTAGTAGGGGATATGGCCATGTTCATGACTTCCAATAATCTGACCATCGGTGATATTCTACTCAACGGAGAGTCATTATCCTTTCCTGAGTCAGTGGTGAGTTTGTTTAAAGGAGAGTTAGGACAGCCCTACGGTGGGTTCCCGGAGAAGGTGCAGAAGGTGGTGCTGAAGAACGAAAAACCGATCAGTGGCCGTCCGAACGGAGAGCTAGAGCCTATTGACTTCGATCAGGAGTTCAAAGAATTTAAGGAGCGGTTTGACGAAGACCGGACGATGCTTGATTTTCTGTCGTACCGCCTGTACCCGAAAGTATACGAAGATTTCTACAACCATCAGAAGGTATACGGCGACATGTCGGTGCTGCCCACTCCGGCCTTCTTTTACGGCCTGAAAAACGGTGAGGAAGTACTGGTAAACATTGCCGAAGGTAAAGTCATTGTCATTAAGCTTCTCTTTATTTCCGAGCCAGATGATAACGGCTATCGGCAGGTAACATTTGAGCTGAACGGGCAGTCGCGACGGGTCCGGGTAAAAGATAATAACCTGACCGTGAAGGTCGCTTCTAATCAAAAGGTTGATAAAGCGAACGAAGCCGAGGTAGGAGCACCATTACAGGGACGCTTGGCTCAGGTAATGGCCAAGACAGGGCAGGAGGTACAGGAAGGTACTCCGCTGTTTGTGATTGAAGCCATGAAAATGGAAACTACCATTTCTGCTCCTCGAGCTGGCACAGTAAAGAAAATATACCTGGAAGGCGGCGCTATGGTTGAGCAGGATGATCTGGTAGTAGAACTGGAGTAAGAGTGTGTCTGGGCTGCTTATTCACTCAGAATATTGTAAAGATCAATATTCAGGTAGTAATGGTGGCCCTGAACGGTTCTTTTATCAAGCACACCTAGCTCGGTGAGTTGGTTCAGGTAATTTCGAGCCGTATTTTCAGCGTAGATATTCTGGCTGGTAAAATGCTTCACGGTAGAGTAGGGTTGAACAAAAAGCAACTCTACCATCCGTTCGGGGCGTTGAATAGAAGTCTGCTGCTTTATAGCCTCATAAATAGCCTCTTTGGATTGCAGAATATCATTGATCTTCCGGTAGGTCAGGTTGGCGGTAGACCGCACTGCCTCGAGCATGTATAAAAGCCACGATTGCCAGTCGTCTCGCTGTGATACTCCACTGAGCTTATAATAGTAGTCGTCTTTGTGGTCAATGATGTAGCGGCTGAGAAACAGAATCGGTAAATCCAGCAAGCCCTTTTTAGTTAGGTAGTGAATGTTAAAAATCCGCCCGGTGCGTCCGTTTCCGTCACGGAAGGGGTGAATGGCCTCAAACTGGTAGTGTCCAATGGCCATCTTTAATAAGGGGTCCATTGCATAATGTTCGTCATCATTCATAAAGTCGAGCAGGTTTTCTAATTTCTGCTCCAGAATGCCTTCGCCCCGAGGGGGAGTGTAAATCACCTGTCCTGCATTAGGGCCACTACCGCCCTGTCGAATGACAATTTGGGTAAATGAGGGGCGTAGTCCATCGTTGGCTTCCTTAATTTCCCGGTACATCTGAATAAAATACTCCAGGTCGAATGCACCTTTCTGCTCCATGCTGTGAAACCCTTTCCAGAGTGCTTCGCGGTATCGCAACACTTCCTTGGGAGCACCGTGAATTTCCTGCAAGCTGTTCTGACTAAATGCCTGATATAACTCGTCATCCGTAGTAAAAATGTTTTCAATCTGGCTTGACGCTTTTGCTTCCTGCAAACTGATGGTGTTGATAAGCAGCTTTTGATCAGGGATAGCCGCACTGCGCCCATGCAAACGGGCCAAAGCAGCTTTAGCTTCACCTAGTTGTTCTAAAACCTGTACATTACGATAATGATCCGATGAGATGGGTAAAGAGGGAAGCCCATTCCAGGGCTTGGTGCGATCAGGGTTAATCCAGTGCTTATCAGACATTAATTTAATCTTTTTTTAATGTTTACTACGAAATAGACCTCAAAGGGTTAGCCTTTAAGTTTAGCAAACATCAATTTTTGAGTATTTTAATGTTTGATAGATGTTTGGCAACAGGTTTAAGGTCTGATTTTGACTAAACCTTAAAATATAGGAAAAAAGAGGTCTGCTACATATTGAAAGTAAATGCTAAATGAGAAGGAAGAAAAAAGGCTATGCATCTAATTGCATAGCCTTACACTTAAGCTACTTCTTTAAAATTTTGAAAGTCTTTCGCTTATCTCCCTTTTTCAAGATCGCTATATAAAATCCCGGCTTTTCATGATAAATATCCAGAAGGATTGTCTGGTCCGAAGAAATAGTTTGATGGTACACTGACCGTCCGATAATATCAGTAAGGTGCACTATACCGCCTACCCATTCATTGTTTACCTCTATTTGTAAGGTTCCCAATGTAGGGTTAGGGAAAACCCGAGCATCTTCCTCCTGCGGGGGAGCAATACTGGTAACGGTATTCTCTTCCTCTACCTCCTCTTCTCGGGCTGTAATAATCAGGGAGACGTCGGTAGCTGGGTGGTAAAACGCATTGCCTGCTTGGCTAGCGGTAATCGTAATTTCTCCTGCTTCCTTAAAAATCAGCATATTTTCTCTCAGAACTGCCGAGCCAGATACCGTATAAGTAACCGGAAGATCTGAAGTGGCCGCGGCGGTTAATAGAATAGAGTCGCCTACGGTTGCATCTGCTGCCATATTAGCAAATGCAATTGTCTGAGAGGCTTTCGTGATGGTAATAAAAGCTTGAGTCTGATCTGCCTCCCAGTTCATCTGAGTGGTATCCATACATGCCTGCACCAAAAAGCTTCCCTGGCCAACAATATCCCCCATAAACCGAAGTCCTTTTGATGCTTCAGAAACAGAGATGAAGGTGCTATCCGGCACAGCAGTAGTTTCATTATGAAGATACACGGTGCCGTGTTGAATGCCGGTAATGGCAAAATATTTCACTTCTTCTCCGTCTGCTGCATTCGGAGTAATAACCAGGCCCTCTGAGTTAAACTGCTGATATACCGCCGTGGCCTCAGTAACATTAGGAGCGTCTGCTACTGGAGTTACATTGATTATCAGAGTATGAGTATCACTGTAGTCTTTTCCATCACTCACCTGAAAGGTAAATGAATCATACTGATCACCGTATCCGTTGAGTTCGGGTACAAAAGTAAGTTGAGCCAGTTGTTCAGCAAGCACTTCAATATTGTCAGTGATGGCCGCCTCGTTTTCATCCAACTGGTCATTAGCATTTGTATCCAGAAAAAGAGAACCCACGGTAGTGCTTTGATTGATTTTTACAGAGACTAATGTATTAGCATCAGCATCAATGAAAGCAAAATCCGCTTTTGTAAAATGCCAAACGCTATCTTCGGCAACAGAGATACTATGATCTTCTGAAACAGGAGCTTCATTAGGGAGGTCGTATACCCAAAGTTCTGAGCCGAGAGTGGTTGTGGCACTGAAGATAAGCTGGTTATTTAGTAGTATTTTGTTAGCGGGTGCACTACTATAGGCACCTGGGTAAATATCGGCAATCATCTTCGTGCCGTTTTCAGTGCCATCCGTAACCCAAAGTTCCTTTCCGTGCGTGCCATCATCAGCTGTAAAATACAGTAAATCTTGAGCATACAGAAAATCGTCAGCATTACTATCACCGTTAGGGTTAATATCTTTTACCAGTGTAGTGCCTGCTTCGCTTCCATCGCTCTTCCAGAGTTCCTTTCCATGAACCCCATCATCTACTACAAAATAAAGTGTGCCATCAGCATCAAATAGTTTTTCAGGGCCAAAATTAAAATCTGTGCCGATCTGAATTTCTTTTACCATAACGGTACCAGCATCAGTACCGTCGGTCTTCCATAGCTCTCGACCGTGGATTTCGTCAAAGGCTGAGAAATACAAACTGTTTCCGGCTACAACCAGATCTGCAGGATTTCCACCCGGGTATCCATCATACAGATCAATGATTTTTATAGTCCCTGCTTCAGTTCCATCACTCTTCCATAACTCACTGCCAGTTCCATCATCGGCCCGGAAGTACAATTTGTTTTGGAAGTTGACCAGGTATAAAGGCGCGGAGCTTCCGGGAAAAAAGCCGGTGCTTTCATCAATGTCTTTTACCATGACTGTACCAGCTTCAGTACCGTCAGTCTTCCATAACTCCAAGCCGTGGGTATTATCATCAGCAACGAAAAACAGTGTGCTTTCTACGGCGGTGAAACTATGAAACTGTGTACTGCTGGTAGATGTGCTAATATCTTTTACCATGGCTGTACCGGCCTCAGTTCCATCACTCTTCCATAACTCATGGCCATCGGTGCCATTATCAGCCGAGAAAAAAAGTGTTCCCTGAAAGTCAAAAAGGCCGGTAGCAAAACTGCCATTACTGCCTGCATTAATATCTTTTAACAGAGTAAAGTCCTGGCCGGTGGAGCTGGCTTTGTATAATTCAATACCTGATGAATTATTACTTTTGCCAGTAATATATACCGACGGGCCTATATTCACCATTGTAGGAGAGTGATCTTTTATGTAGACTGAGATATCTTCAGAGTACATGCTTGCTGACATGCCGTCGGTTTTTCCCAAGGGCGAGAGAACACTACTTCCCAGGGTGAAAAATAGCTGATTACCACTTATGACAAAATTCTGAGGGTCACTATCTACTCCGTTGGTATTAACATCTTTTGCCAGGGCGGTGCCCGCTTCAGTACCATCACTTTTCCATAATTCAGTGCCATGGATGCCATCATCTGCGGTGAAGAAAAGTGCTCCATCTATATCAGAAAAGTCAGAATAGGTAGGGTAGTCATTTCCCTGGTAAATGCTTTTGATTTGTACCGTACCAGCTTCAGTGCCATCGCTTTTCCATAGGGAAGAGTGCTCGGTTGAAGCAGCAGTAAAATAAAGAGTGCTACCAATGGCTAATAAGTTTTCCGGGTAGCTTCCACTATAATCATCTGAATCATTTAGGTCTATGTTTTGCACCAATTCAGTTCCGGCTTCAGTACCGTCGCTTTTCCATAACTCAACGCCATGAGTTTCATCAGTCGCGACAAAGAAAACCTGGTTCCCTACAGGCGTTAAATAATACGGTGAGCTGCCATTATCACCCGGATAAATATCTTTGACCAGTACAGTTCCAGTCTCGGTACCATCACTTTTCCAAAGTTCCAGGTTATCATCTGAGTCTTGATGAGTGAAGAACAAAGTACCATCAACATTGGTAAGTTGATCGGGAGTGAGCCAGGTGAAACTTCCTTGATAAATGTCTTTTACTAAGGCTGTGCCGACTTCAGTTCCATCTGATTTCCACAATTCCGGACCGTGTGTATTATCATCTCCTACAAAGAATAGGGTGGTTCCTACGGCAGTTAGCTTCCCGGGATTAATATCATAGACCACTTCGGGGGTAGTTCCATCGTATTTCCAAAGCTTTGTATTGTAATCAAGCTGGTCGGAAGCCCGGAAATAAAGTGTGCCATTAACTTCTGTAAGGTTTTGGGGCGAGGCACATCCGATAGTAGTTGCAGTAGCTCCTTCTACCATAATAGTACCTGCTTCGGTACCGTCACTTTTCCAAAGCTCGTAAGAATAATCACCTGCATGCGCTGAAAAATAAAGCGCATCTTCATAAAACATCATTTCATCGATCTCACTTCCTCCGCTTCCATTATTGATGTCTTTTACCAGCACGGTGCCGGCTTCGGTACCATCACTTTTCCACAGCTCGAGGCCATGCTCACCATCGCTGGCAACCAAATAGAGAGTGCCGTTTATGGCTATCAAATCAGTGCGGGTATCGTAAGTGTCTTCTGAAAAACCATGATGCAGACCGGGATTAATATCTTTTACCAGCACCGTGCCTTCTTCAGTACCATTGCTTTTCCAGAGTTCTTGGCCATGAATACCGTCGTCAGCAATGAAATAAGCATCACCATTAAAAAAGGTAATATCCTGGGGGTTACTGGAAGCACCGCTCGTATTGATCTCTTCTATGAGGCGAGGATTTTCCTGAGCGTGGGCTTGGTAAAAGCAGCTAATAAGGAGGGAAAGAAGTAAAGATTTTCTCATGAAGTACTTTTGTAGGTAAAAATACCCTGATCAGAAAAGCTTATTTGAGCATTATAGGTTATTATGGTACACGTCTGATATAACGCCCGATTTTCATTTATCGGCGGCAGTGGCCGATAACCAGCCTGATTTCGTCGTAAGTAATTTTGTCATCCACTGCTTCTTTTAGTGGTCTCAGGGCTGTATCACCGTGCAGGTAGATAGCATCTTCAATCTGAGTGACGGTAGCCGGGTCTACCAATTCGGTTATCTTCAAAGACCCATTTTGGATGTAGTAGGCCAGGTGCCCACAAATCGTAGAAGTTTGCAAACCGCGAAGGCGAGAGATTTCTTCTACAGACTTACCTTGGCAGTAGTAATCGTACGTTTCTTGTTTAGTATCCGTTTTCTTGGTCTCTGCCGACCGCCTCTTCCTTGATTTGCGCCGCAGCTTTGACATTCTGCTTTCCAGGTCATTCTCAATGCAGTACTGGTTGATTTCATCCAGAAAAGCTTCGCCATATTTGTTGATTTTCACTTGCCCGAACCCGCTGATGCGGGGTAGGTCTTCGGGCTGAGTAGGTAAATACGTGGCTAGCTCCAGCAAGGTGGCATCGGAGAAAATGACGTAAGCGGGTACGTTCTCCTGTTGCGCCAGTTGCCGTCGTAATACTTTAAGCTGGGCAATAAGCGCCTCTTCCACAGGTTCTTCTGAAGGTTGCGTTGCTACTTCCTGGGTCTCAATAGCTTCTACCAGCATCACTTTCTCTTCTCCTTTCAGTACCGGCCAGCTCTTCTCGGTAAGTTGGAGGGTAGGAAACTTGCCGTCAGATTTTTGCAGATACTCTAGTTGCAGCAAGTCATTAAAATAACGGTGCCAGTCCTTCTTACTGATGTCCGCTCCGGCACCATACGTTTTAATTTGCTTGTGCTGATCCCATATCTTTTCGGACTGGGAGCCTCGCAGAAAATCAATGACGTAACTTACGCCGAAGCGTTCCTCTAATCGGGCTACTGCTGAAAGTGCTTTTTGAGCTAGCACTGTGCCATCGAAGGTTTTGTACTCATTAAGGCAAACATCGCAGTTGCCGCAGTAGTCGGGGGCTTCTTCACCAAAATAGTTGAGCAGAAACTTACGGCGGCAGGAGCGAAGGTCGCCAAAGGCAGCCATTTGCTGCAGTTTCTCCTGCAAAATGCGGCTCTGGGCTGCGTTGCCCTCTACTTCTACAAAACCCTGAAGTTTAATGACATCGGCGTAGCTGTAAAATAGTAAAGCTTCACTTTTCAGGCCATCTCGTCCGGCCCGCCCGGTTTCCTGGTAGTAACCTTCAATATTTTTGGGCAGATCCATATGCACTACAAAGCGCACATTTGATTTATTAATCCCCATGCCAAAGGCCACTGTAGCTACAATGATAGATGTCTCATCTCGCAGAAATTCTTCCTGATGCTGCTCTTTAATAGTACTTTCCAGTTTGGCGTGGTACGGTTTGGCAGGAAAGCCCTCTTGGGTTAGGCGGTCAGCCAGACTTTCGGCTGAAGCCCGGGAGAGCACGTAAATAATGCCTGACTCGTTGCGGCGCTCCGATAAAAAGTCAATCAGCTGGTTATAGCTGTGCCGCTTAGGAGCTACCCGGTAGTGAATATTCTCCCGGTTGAAGCTGGAAATAAATACGTGGGGTTGGCGAAGCTGGAGCTTGTCCAGAATATCTTTCTGGGTGATAGGATCGGCCGTTGCCGTCAGGGCAATGGTTGGAATATTATTGAGGGCTATCTTCACATCGGCCAGCATGCGGTATTCCGGACGAAAGTCGTGGCCCCATTGAGAGATGCAGTGGGCTTCGTCAATGGCCAGCAGAGAAATGTTGATGCTCTTCAGAAAATCAATAAAACGATTTTCGTTGCTGATAAGCCGCTCGGGAGCCAAGTAGAGCAGTTTGAGTTCACCATTCTTTAGCTGCCGAAACACATGCGTCTGTTCATCAGAGCTTAAAGAAGAATTCAGATAGGCCGCCGCAATACCGTTTACCCGCAGAGCATCTACCTGATCTTTCATCAGCGAGATGAGCGGCGAAACAACTACGGTGATGCCATCCAGCAACAGCGCCGGAATCTGATAGCAGAGTGACTTTCCTCCGCCAGTAGGCATTAAAACCATCGTGTCTTGCCCCGCCAGAATCGTTTTTATGATTTGTTCCTGGTTCTTGCGGTAGGCTTTATAGCCAAAGTACGTTTCTAGTGTTTGAAGAAGTTGAGCTGTTGATACCTTTTTCTGCATAGTCTCACATTCAGAACCTCGAAGATACGGATAAGGATTGAGTTAGAGAATGGTTAAGAGGGAGAATCCTTACTGAAAAGCTAAAACTAATGAATAGCGGTTATGAGTATGATATTGAACAGTCAGTTAAGGTAAAGTTGTTTCTTAAAATCAGAAAATAAATGCGTGTAAAATCAGGGGAGATGAAAGAGCTAGTTATCAGAGAAGTATGATTAATCATGTAGCCCACCAAGTGAGCGGATTTATGCGTGCCTTAAAAAATTACAGGAACTTTTTAAGCCATCAAAATAGTATTAATCTGTTTATTATGTATGCTTTTAATTTAAACAAAAATAGCACCCTGCCGTTTTGATTTTAAGTTTTACAAGATAGATGAAACAGACCGAACCGGATATTCAGAACGAGCGCCATTTAGAAACTCTTCGCAAGTTTGCTGAAACCAAACCGTCTGAACTTTTGCCTTTACTGGATGTCATTCCGATTGGAATTTGCATTACCAATCAGTATGGTTATTTCAAGAATGTAAATCAGGCTTATTGTAATTTCTACGGATATAGTCGGGATGAGCTGATTGGAAATTCCTTTACTCTGGTAGTACCCGAAGCTAACCGGGAGTATATGCAGGAGCTGCACGATCAGTTTATGGGTAAAAAGTATGAGTTGCATGGTAAATGGGAAGTAAAAGATAAATACGGTAATATCTGTAAGATTATATCTAACGCAGCCTACCTGCCGGCTACCGATACTGAAGGGCCACAAAAAATGACCTTTATTGCCGAAGTTAAGCAAACGGATACTGTATTGAATGATCTTAACCTTACAGTAAACCTGTTGCAAAAAAAGATTTCCGCTCAGGAAGTTGCCCAGCAGCTCTCTAACCATGATCTTCGGAATAACCTGGCTTCTATTCTGCAAATGGTGGAGTTGCTACTAGATAAGCAACCAACCGATGAGCAAAAAATATGGTTGAATCATTTGAAAGAACGTAGTGGGCATACCCTGGAACTGTTAGGTACATCCTTGGATTACTCAAAAATGGAGCAGGGGCAGTATGAGCCTAGAGAGTCGTTATTTGATATTATTAAGGCCATTCGAGGAGAGTTGGCTCAATTACATCATATTATTCAGAGAAAGGCTATTCAGGTGCTGCTATTTTATAAAGATCAAGCGGTGGGACATGAGCAGGAAATTATGGTGGAAGCCGATAAATTTTACATAGAGCGGATGTTTCACAATCTGCTAACAAACGCTCTGGAGGCATCGCCAGAGGATCAGCAGGTTACGGTATCTTTAGAGGAGAACAGTTTCTTAAAAATCACCATTCATAATGAAGGAGTAATTCCGGCAGATGTGCGGGATCATTTTTTCGATAAATTCACTACCTCCGGCAAAAAGAAGGGGACCGGCTTGGGAACTTACATTGCCAAGCTAGTGGTGGAGATGCACGAAGGAAGCATTGCCTACCGAAGCTCGGAAGAAGAAGGTACGGATATCGTCATTCTCCTGCCCCGCCGAGTGCTCAGCCCATCCTTAAGGAGTTGACGATGCCGAAGAACGGCTGGCCGGCGCTGACCAGATAGAACGTAAAGGCCAGATATCCAGCGATTGCAAAGTGACCCGCCCGCCACGGGTGTATACTTCTACATCATCTTTTTGCGGATCGGGGAAAATCCGGTTGCTCATAGTTACATAACCATCATTGCCAAATACCTCTACTGAGGAGTGATCAACAAAGATGTGCATTTTTACTGTGCCACTATCGGCAGGCATTAGCCCAATGGTGCGAGCCGAGAAATTGTTGGCAAACGAGGTGTCACCAGACTGGGTGCGATCTACAAAGAGCGACTGGGACGCTACGTCATAGCCAATCACGGTTTCCTGCCCCTGGCCCTTAAATATTTTTATGCCAAATTCTGAGGCTAGCTGTTCGGCTTCCGTGGGTGTTTCAATGGCTTCGTAAGCAAACTCAGCCAGAATCTCCAGTTGACCACCCTGAATACTTTCTACCGAAAGAAAATCATCGCCCTCACGCAATTGCACGTCATCATGATGCACAGCAGTCTGACGCAGTTTCTCCAGAGCAGGTACGGGTTGTAGTGCCAGACGTACTCCTTCCGGGTATTGCCGAAGTTGAGCGGTACTCACAATTGTCTGGGCACTTCGCCAGGTAGAGGTGGGAATGTCCCGAGCATACCGCCAGTTGTTGAACCACCCAATGATCAGGCGTTGATTATCAGGGGCATTATTCCAGGTGACTGCCGCATAATTATCCAGCCCTTCGTCTAAGGTAAGTACCAGGTCTTTGGCGTTCTCGTTGGTAAAGCGGGTTCCATCAAAGTCACCTACAAAGTATTGCATATCCGAGCCCTCTTCACCATTGTACGATACAATGAGTACCCACTTTTCTTCATCGGTACCGGATACCGGAAGAGAGAAGAGGTCCGGGCACTCCCAGATGCCATCTACAAAACCCTGAGGCCCAAACTCACTGAGCTGTTCCCATTCCAAAAGATTCTCTGATTTGTAAAAGCGGACCTTGTGTTCTGTTGGAAGAGCTACCGTCATGACCCAATGCTGAGCGGGCTCGTACCAGGATACTTTAGGGTCGCGAAAATCCTTCATGCTTTCATTCAGCACGGGGTTTCCTGAATACTGTTGCCAGGTGCGCCCGCGGTCGTTGCTAACCGCAATGGATTGAGACTGGTTGGTTTCGGTATGAGCCGTATAAATAGCAACCAAGCAGGATTCCCCTTCGCAAAGCCCGCTACTGTTATGTTGGTCTACCACCGCGCTGCCTGAAAAAATCATGGTGTCACCTACCATCGGTATTGCCAGGGGCAGGTGTTCCCAATGTACCAGATCAGGGCTTACGGCATGTCCCCAACTCATGTTTCCCCAAACTGTGCCTTCTGGGTTGTATTGGAAAAATAAATGGTATTCGCCTTCGTAGTATACCAGCCCGTTGGGGTCGTTCATCCAGTTTTTTTCAGGGGTGAAATGGTAGGCGGGGCGGTATTTTTCCTGGTAATACGCACTATCACCGGTAGCAACCAGACCCGCCGAAGAGGTTTCAGCAGGTTGAGTACAGGCGACAGCCAGTGAAGAAAGAACTAAAAGTAAAAATCCAGTACGCATACGCAATTTGACTTAAACAAACAGGAGGTAATTAAGCGACCGCAAAGATAACAGTATTCCCCGTTCTTTTGGTGGAATGCCGGACATTCTCCAGTTAGAGACTACCACCTAGCTCAGGAAGGGTAAAAAAGAAGCAATGCTCTTTCCTTAATAATTCCTCAGAGTTTCATCAAAAGCAAGTTGACTGACTAATGGGTAAAATATTGGTAGGAGTTACAAGCACTAGTAATACTTATTGAGTTCTGGTTACCTCTGGCCAACCGCTTACTCGCCGTTCTTCCTGAAATGAACATCATTTTGAGAAGAAAGGTGTATTTTTGTGGCTGATAAGGGAAGGAATATTGGTTAGAGAAAACAAAAAACCTTCTTCATGTTTGATATAAGAAAAATATATGCAGCTACCTTACCTAACATCTGAACGGATTCAGCAATTTATTGAGTTGGCCCTGGCCGAAGATATCGGGGAAGGAGATCATTCAACCTTAGCGGCAGTGCCTTCTGATTTGGAACGAAGGGCGCGCTTGTTAATCAAAGGAAATGGGATACTGGCCGGTGTTGAGCTGGCACAGCGCATTTTTCATACGCTAGACAGTAGCCTTACTATAGAGGTGTCTTTAGAAGATGGTGCAGCAGTGCAGGTAGGCGATGTGGCATTTCTGGTATCGGGCAAAGCCCAGTCTATTCTTACTGCCGAACGCTTGGTGCTTAACTGTATGCAGCGGATGAGCGGCATTGCTACATATACTCACCATCTGCAATCCATGATCAAGCATACCAAAGCCAGGTTACTGGATACCCGCAAAACAACGCCTAACTTCCGGCTTCCTGAAAAGTGGGCTGTAGTTATCGGGGGCGGGCAAAACCACCGATATGCGCTATACGATATGGTGATGCTGAAAGATAACCATGTTGATTATGCGGGGAGCATTCAGGAAGCGGTAGAGCGAACTCATCGTTATTTTAAAGAAAATCAGTTGAGCCTCCCTATAGAGGTAGAAACCCGTAACCTAGACGAAGTAAAACAGGCCCTGGCGGTGGGAGGCGTAGATGTAATTATGCTGGATAATATGTCGCCCGACCTGATGCGCGAAGCTGTTGGAATGATTGGAGATCAGGCAAAAACAGAAGCTTCAGGGAATATTACGGAAGAAACTATTGTGGCAGTAGCCGAGTGTGGAGTCGATTATATTTCCGTAGGCGCACTAACGCACTCGGTCAAAAGTCTGGATATGAGCTTGAAGGCGGTTTGATGGTTCAATTGCTCGATTGCTCAATTGTTAAATGGTTGGTTGTATAGAGTTTAGAGTGTTATTTCAGGGTTTAAGTATTTGGGTGTTTAGGAAAGTTGATAATTTGAACCTTCAACCTTGAACCCTCCGCCTGAATAGTAAGTTTAGCCGGAAAGTTTTATACTTGCATCCACATTTTGCATGCGCGCATTAACTGAACATTATTATACATTGAGGCATTATCTTATCGTAATGTCAATTGATTTTAAAGATTTATTTATTCATTCCTTCTATCCTAATTCAGTCTTTTAACTTATGATCGTTAAAACTAAAAAATACCAACTTGCTACGGGTACTTATATTAAGTTGGCCATGTTCAATATTTTACGTAAGCAGTGGTGGGTATTTTTAATTGCCGCTGCGCTGATGTGCGGAGCTTTCTTCATCTGGTCTATCTGGTGGATCATCGGTCCGCTGATTGCACTGGTGCTTTATCTGCTATTCTGGCTGATTCAGTTTGCCGGAGTTACGCAATTAGAGCAGAACAAGATTCTGTTTGAGAAACTTAACTATGAGATCAACAGCCAGCAGGTAATGATCAAAGTCAATGCCCGGCAAGGCATGCCATTGAAGTGGGACATGATTAAAGATGCTCGTATTGGAAAAGACTATTTTCTTCTTATAGTGTCTAAGGCTCAGCTAGTTCATCTTCCTTTCCGCATCTTCAATACCGAAAATGAGAAGAAGTTTGTAGAAACCATTCTGAAACGAAAAGGATACCTGAAATCCTGATACCGACACGGCTCATTTTTGGAAAGTCTGACTAAGAAATAGTTTTATTTTGTGAGTATCACAAACGAAACCAGAGTAAATACGTTGAACAACCGAATGTTGGTTAACGTAACTTTATGCACAATAGCAACTTTATCTTAGCACAAATAGCCTCTTCCAGCCCCGACTCAACCGAGCATGTATCCATAGGAATCTGGTTGGGGTTTATCGGACTTCTCATTGTTCTTCTCTTAATAGACTTGAAACTGGTGATGCGTAAACCTCACCAGATTAATACGAAAGAAGCGGCCTGGTACAGTGTGGCCTGGATTACTTTAGGTGTTTTATTTACTGGAGTAATATGGCTATGGCATGGAGGAGAGGCCGCATCTCAATATATTACTGGCTATCTGATTGAAAAGAGCCTGTCTATTGATAATGTGTTTCTGTGGGCTATGCTGTTTTCCTATTTCGCTGTACCTCCTAAGTTTCAGCATCGAGTGCTGTTCTGGGGGATCTTCGGCGCCTTAGTATTGCGGGCTGCTTTTATCTTTGGCGGTATTGCCCTACTGGAATCTATTCACTGGATTGTGTACGTCTTTGGAGCTATTTTGCTGTTTACGGCTTACCGCTTCTACACCCATCAGGAGGATCAAGCTGATGTTGGTAACAATGCAATGTTGCGGTGGGTCCGAAAATTCATTCCTCAGACCGAAGATTACCGGGGGGAACAATTTTTTGTAAAAGAACAGGGTAAACTCCTGGCTACCCCTTTGTTTATTGTGTTAGTAACAATAGAGTTATCCGATATTCTATTTGCTGTAGATTCTGTCCCGGCTATTCTGGCCGTCACCCGCAACGAATTTCTGGTTTTCAGCTCCAATGCTTTTGCTATTCTAGGGTTGCGGGCTTTGTACTTTCTGCTGGCCGATATGCAGGGGCGCTTCCCCTACCTTAACCGTGGGTTGGCCATTATTTTAGGGTTTGTCGGGATAAAGTTTATTATTAGCGGCTGGTACGAGATTCCTACGGCTGCATCACTGGCTGTTATTGCCATCGTTATGACCGCTACCATTTTGCTTTCTCTCCGGGCCACCCGAAAGCAGTCTAAGCATATCGCTTAGTTCTTTCATAGTTTTGTTCTTGAGCTAATGGGTTAAAGCATTGGATTTTAACCCTTTCTTATCGCTCTGCTTCGTAAAATAGCGTACTGCACTTTTCTGGCTGTAATAACGTTTGAGACAGCCGTTTCAGGTCATCCGTAGTGACTGCCTGTATTCTGTTTGATTCTTCGTTAATCAGGTTCGGATCGCCCAGCAGGTTCGAGTAAGCAAGGTTCATAGCCCGGTTGAGCAATTCTATCTCGGAAAATATCAGAGTAGATTCCGCCTGGTTTTTCACCTTACGGAGTTCATCTTCTTCTACACTACCTTGTTGTACTTTCTGAATCACTTCATTTACTGCCTGGTCGGCCTCTTCCAGTGAAACACCTTCGTTGAGCTTGCCTTGAATGATAAGTAATCCTGGCTCAATAGAACCGGTAACATACGCATTGATAGAACTAAACATAGGGTTTTCCTGTACCAGGCGAGTAAACAAGCGAGACGAGCGGCTTCGCCCTAGTACATCACTCACTAGGTCGGCAGTATGATAATCGGGGTGAGTCCGTCCGGGAATGGGGAATGCTTTGTATAAGCCATGAGCCGGAACATCTGCTTTTACCCATTTTTCTCGTTTCTCCAGCTGATCTGGTTCCTGAGGCAAGTCACGGTGATATGGGTCGCCTGCCGGAATATCGCCAAACCACTTCTCAGCTAATCTTCGTACATCGTCTACTGTTACTTGTCCTGCTACCACCAGAATAGCATTATTGGGCCGATAAAATTTGTAGAAAAAAGACTTTACGTCCTGCATGGTGGCATCTTCAATGTGGGAAATGTCCCGACCAATGGTTGGCCAGCGGTAGGGGTGGGTCTGGTACGCCAGCGCTTTCAGTTGCATCAGTGCATCACCGTAGGGCTGGTTGAGGTAATTTTGCTTATACTCTTCAATGACTACCTTCCGTTGCACTTCCAGCACTTTAGGGTCAAAGGAAAGGCTTAGCATACGGTCTGATTCCAGCCAGAAAGCCGTTTCCAGGTTTGTGGCTGGTAGCGTTATATAATAATTGGTAATGTCAGGGTTGGTAAAAGCATTATTCTCACCACCTACTTTCTGCAAAGGTTCATCAAACATAGGAATATGCTGGGAGCCACCGAACATCAGGTGCTCGAACAGGTGGGCAAACCCGGTCTTATTCTCATCTTCATCTTTAGAGCCTACATTGTACAACACGTTCGTAGTGGCAATAGGGACCGAAGGATCAACATGTACCAGTACCTGCAAACCATTATTTAAAGTAAACTTTTCAAATTCTATCATAAGTACGTAATTTCGCGCCGGAGGCAAATGTTAACCATCTGCCTTTTATTTCGTTATCTATGTAATGTCCCATAAACGGTACTTATAAAACTTTGTTGAAGCGAAGTACCGATAAATCTACTGAAGCTATTCCGCTAGCGGATACGTCCATTCTATTAGTTTTTTTTCTCATGTGCATTATTGCTTATGCATAATTGCTATTATTGCGGGTAATTCTACCCAGAATGAACTATGCCGAAGACCAAGAACCAACCAAACAGCAGCCAGTTTCGTGAGCTAATTTACCAGTTTTTTGACCTTGTCAAAGAAGAGCGTAATTTCATTTTGCTGATTGGCATCCTGTTTTTTATTGCCGGAGTCGTCTATCCTTATCCATCTGTGGCTATGTGGTTCGGATTTCTGGTGGCTGCTTACTCAGCCGTATCTAATGACAGTATTCAGACCCTGGGTACTTTTATAGCTTCTAATGCCGACCGTCGTTGGTATATACTCTGGCTCTATATCGGCGGCATATTTCTGGCAACCGTCACTATTGGCTGGTTTTTATACGATGGTGGGGTTTCTTTCGGGCGATTGCGCACTACAGAAGGCGATGGATCGCTTTCCTTTCCTCAACCCGAAAGCTTCGTTTTTCTCCAGATTGCCGCCCCCATCTTTCTGCTAATACTAACCCGCCTGCGGATGCCGGTCTCTACTACTTTTCTGCTATTAAGCAGCTTTGCCGTGAGTCCGGGTGCAGTAGGTTCGGTGGTTTCTAAAAGCATTTCGGCCTACATACTGGCTTTTGGGCTAGGCTTTGTCGTATGGCTGCTGATCTCCAATATTACCCGCCGTTATTTTGTGGGCAAGCCCCACATCGGTTGGGCAGTAGCTCAATGGATTACCAGTGGCACATTGTGGTCTGTCTGGCTGATGCAGGACGCTGCTAATATTGCTATTTATTTACCCAGGTCGCTTAGTATAAGCCAGTTTCTGGGTTTTGCCTCTATTGTCTTTTTAGGGCTGGGGCTTATCTTTTACCTGAAAGGGGATAAGATCCAGGACATTGTTAATGAAAAGAGTGAGGTGACGGATATACGAGCTGCCACGATTATTGACTTTGTATACGCACTGATTCTCATCTATAAACTGACCATAAGCACCATTCCTATGAGCACCACTTGGGTATTTATCGGCCTGCTGGGCGGTCGGGAGTTAGGCATCCGGTTGCGGGAGCAGGTAAGTACAAAGGAGCGTAGGAAGCGCCTACGAGGTGCTTTCCGGATGATTGGAAAAGACGTGGGGTTGGCGTCCATTGGGCTTATCGTTTCGGTCATGCTGGCTATGGCCGTAAATGAAGATTTCAGAGTGCAAGTTCTTGAATTCTTCAGGGGCTAGCGAATACATCCAGTAATTTTGTTCTTTGAGGTGAGAGAATCTGTAAATGGTTCTCCTGCCATATCATTTCTACAAAAGAAACATCCGCCGGAAGCAAAAATACATTTGGTACGGGGTTAGCTTTCAAGTCACTAAGCACCAGGTCTACCAAATCTGGTATAGTTTTGATTGGAGAAGGGGCGTGAAGTACTACGAAAGTATCAGGCGCTATTCTTTTCCAAAATTGCTTTTTAGGCATTTTTTGAGCTCTTGCTACTACTAGGATGCTCTTTTGAGTTAGAGAGTAGATAGTTGCTGGTTCGGGAGTAAGGTTGAACAGATACTGAATATCACGGGTAATCTCTCCACCGATAACTAACGGTATAATACGTCCGTTTTCAGCAATGGACGATTGCCAGTTTCTCAGCCATTGCCGCCAGACTTCCTCGGTTGTAAGTTGTGACAAACCTTCCACGAGCACAAAATCACGGGGCTCCTGAGCGGTATTTTGACAAAATTGGCTCCATTTTTGAATTGATTGACTCATTAGGGGAGAGGTCCAGTAGGCTTTCCACGGGTGAGCTTCTTCAGAAAGCGTGGAAAACCACATACGCGGACTGATGCCTTCATCTTCGGCAATGACAAAGTAATAGCGAGTATCAGGTTGTAGATGTTCTATCTGGCAGAAGTAGTTTTCCATTCCCTGATGAAAGAAGGAGGCTGTTAACCGAGACTGAAAAGCATAAGCGGAGGTATCCTGACCGTGATCAATGGTATCATAATAAACTCGCTGAGTGTCGGGGCAACCACCGATTAGCTCCCACCCAATACTAACCGAAGTGGCTGGTTTCTCATTGAGGATCAGGCGATAATGCTGTGTCATTCCTTTTGCAGTAGGAGCAAAGAGCAACAGGATTCCACCAAGATTTATCAGAAAATGGAATATTTTTCTTGAGGAATAATAGTATCTGCGATAACAATTTCGTAACATTAAGTTAACAATTTGGTAACATTGACTTAACATTTACGTAATATAACTTCTAACGAAAATAAATTTACCATGAAAACCCCTTACGAACACCGCGCAAAATATGGTTTTCATTATTTGGTTTTTGGAAAACCATCTAAGCGCGCCCGATTACTTTACTGGTGGTTACTAGGATTATTCCTGACGATGAACATCGCCTATATTTTGGTATCTTAGTGGCCCGATTGAAGCTCTGCGAGTGTTAACCAACTCATCAAACCCGGTCCCACTTCTAAGGCATGTTCGTCTATGTCAAAGGTAGGAGTATGTACTGAAGAAGTGATGCCCCGGGCCTCATTACCTGTGCCTAACCTATAAAAACACGCATCAACGTGGTGGGTGTAGTATGCAAAATCCTCAGCGGCCATCCACAGATCAAGATCTACAACATTTTCTTCGCCTAAGTAGTCAATGGCATAGTCTTGCGCCCGACGAGTAAGTTCGGGGTTATTTTGCAGAAATGGGTAACCTACTTTAATATCAATATCGCAGGAACCGCCCATACTTTCAGCTATTCCGGTAGCAATCTGTTTAATTTTCTGATGGGCTTTATGTCGCCACTCTTCGTTAAGAGTGCGGAAGGTCCCTTCTATATGCACCTCATTAGGGATAACATTGGTAGCACCGGGAGCAATAATCTTCCCGAAAGATAGCACTGAGGGTATCTTTGGATTAGCAAAACGGCTGATCACCTGTTGTAAGCTTACCAGCATTTGAGCAGTGATCATGACTGGGTCTATATTCTTCTCAGGCATAGCCGCATGACCGCCCTTGCCTTTTACGGTAATATAAATCTCGTCGGCACTAGCCATATACATTCCTTCCCGAAACCCTACTTTCCCTACTGGGAGATGAGGCAGCACATGTTGCCCCAGCATATAGTTAGGAGCCGGGTTTTCCAGCACGCCCTCTTTAATCATCAGCGAAGCACCGCCGGGGAATCGCTCTTCCCCGGGTTGAAAGATCAGTTTTACCGTTCCTTCAAATTCATCCTTTAGCTGCTGTAAGATATAAGCAGTACCTAGCAATGATGATGTGTGCACATCGTGCCCGCAGGCATGCATAACTCCTTTGTTCTGAGATTTATAAGGAACATCGTTAGCCTCGTTAATGGGCAGGGCATCCATGTCGGCTCGCAAAGCAATTGTTTTACTTTCAGGGTTTTTCCCCTTAATTAATGCGACCACTCCGGTGTCAGCAACTCCTTCCTGCGGTGACAGGCCAAAAGAGGTAAGGGTCTCAGCTACAAAACGAGCCGTATCATACTCCTGAAACGAAAGTTCGGGGTTCTGATGTAAGTGACGGCGGTATTGTACTACCTGATGTACTTGTTCTTTAGCTAATGACTGAATCCGTTCTCGCAGCGACATAATAGTAATAGTCAGGAATAAAAAAAGGTGAAAGGCTACTCTACTGCTCGGAAAGTGGCAGGTATGGGTAGCACATTAGGAAAAACTTCTTTGAGGGCACTATAGTCTTGTTGGGCCTCTAAGCGGCTTGCGTATTCGCCCACACGTACCCGGTAAACTGTGTTAAACTGAATTTTAGGGTCGGCATCGGGAAGAGCTTCATATACTTTAAGCTTGGCTTCATTGGCCTGCTCCCGACTGTCTCCAGTATATACTTGCAGGGTAAAACCTTGATACTCATTCTTTTCCCGGTTGATATTATCAACTTCAGAAAAATATTCATCCATTTCCTCAGTTACTGCATTAGGAGTATTAAGCGAAGAAGCTACGGCTAGCTGACGTTCAGGATTTAGCTCTACGTCATTGTCTCCTTCTTCTGATGAGGAGGGGCGAGCTAGCGAGTCAGCATACTGAATGCGGTACTGGCTGATGTCCTCTTCATAGGTTTCATTTCCTTGAGTACTGATGGTTTTAGTGGGCGCACAGTGTTGAAAAAGGAACGCTGCGCTGGCCAAATAGAAAAAAATAGTGGCTATACGTTTCATAAACAGTCTACAGTTCAATCGCCAAAAGTAGGGCTTTCTAAAGTTAAGTGCTACACTCTAAACGATTAAACGGTGGATTTGTGTTTTCTTTTTCGCTTTCGTATTTGTTTGGGCCCCCACCACATCCAACCACCGGTCAGGGAAACCAGCAGTAAACCGGCGCCCAGGGCGTTCATAGACCAAAGTTTAAACGTATCGCTAAGAATGGAACCATCATGTACCTGCTCAATCCAGTCGGAGTGACGGCGCGCGATAGAGAGTACCTGACCAGAGTAGCCATCAACCTGCACTTCCCAGTAACTATCCAGTAATACTTTCACAACCCCTTTCTGAGGGCGTACATCCAGACGGTCAATCTGCAGGTTTTGTCCAGGATAGGCTTCTTCGAAAGCATCCAGGGCAATTTGATTAATCTGGGTAATACTCAACCAGGGCTGATCATTGGCCGGAGCAGACTGCGTGGGTGGTTGGAGAAAGTCAACATTTTTTTTCCAGGCCAGTAGGAGACCGGTCAAACTACTAATGAGAACAAATACCAGTAGACTTACCCCCACCCAGCGGTGCCACTGGCGAAAGGCGCGTAAGCTGCGCACCATTTTTTGCATAGTATTTCTTAATGACTTCTTCTAATATCCAAAAATTAAAAATAGAACCAAAGGTTTATCCGTTCCAGCCATCGCGGTCTAAACTGCGGTATTGTATAGCTTCGGCTAAATGTTCTATTTCTATGTTAGATGATTCATTAAGGTCGGCAATGGTGCGGGATACTTTTAAAATTCGGTCGTAGGCACGGGAGGATAGGCCCAGGCGCTCCATAGCAGTTTTCAACAGGGTTTTACCTGCCTGAGATATTTTACAGATTTCTTTCACCATAGGGGGCGGCATCATGGCATTGCAGTAAATAGTTGATTCGGCAAAGCGTTCGGTCTGGCGTTGCCGGGCTGCCACCACCCGCTCGCGGATGGCAATGCTGCTTTCGGTCTTTCGTTCGGCTGTCATTTCATCAAATGGCACGGGGTTTACTTCTACGTGGATATCAATACGGTCAAGTAGCGGACCGCTGATTTTGCTGAGGTAGCGTTGCACGGCGGCGGGTGAGTCGGGGTGGCCTTGCTGGGGATCGTAGAAGTCGCCGGAAGGGCTGGGGTTCATGCTGGCGATGAGCATAAAGCTGGCCGGAAAGGCAACCGTTCCCCGGGCTCGAGATATGGTAACCGCCCGTTCTTCCAGCGGCTGACGAAGTACTTCCAGCACTGTGCGTTTGAATTCGGGCAGTTCATCCAGAAACAGAATGCCATTATGAGCCAGTGAAATCTGGCCTGGCTGTGGAATATTGCCGCCCCCTACCAGGGCCGCATCGCTGATGGTGTGGTGAGGAGCACAGAACGGCCTTTGCGCAATCAGGGAGTTTTCGGTGCCTAATTTTCCTGCTACGGAATGAATTTTAGTGGTTTCTAATGCCTCGCGTAAGGTAAGCGGAGGGAGGATGGTTGGTACCCGGCGGGCCAGCATGGTTTTGCCTGAGCCGGGAGGGCCAACCATAATAACGTTGTGGCCTCCGGCCGCCGCCACTTCCAGCGCCCGTTTAATACTTTCATGGCCCTGCACATCGGCAAAGTCTACCTCAAACTGATTAATCTCTTCAAAAAAGATATCGCGGGTTTCATGCCACAGCGGTTCTATTGTTTTTTTGCCTTCCAGGAAGTCAAGGGTTTCACTCAGCGTTTCCACGCCAATCACATCCAGGTCATTTACGATGGCAGCTTCTTTAGCATTTTCCTTAGGTAGAATAAATCCTTTATAACCATGTTTCCGAGCTTCTACCGCAATGGGAAGTACGCCCCGAATGGGCCGCAACACACCGTCTAGCGACAGTTCGCCCATAATCAGGTAACGAGAAAGTTCCTCGGCCTGAATCTGACCCGATGCTGCCAGGATACCCACCGCAATGGGCAGATCGTACGCTGAGCCTTCTTTACGAATATCAGCCGGAGCCAGGTTTACCACTGTTTTGATTCGGGGCATAGCGTGCCCTGAGTGCTTGATGGCGGCCTCCACGCGCTGTTCGCTTTCTTTCACCGCGCTATCCGGAAGCCCCACCATATAGAACTTGGTGCCCTGCCCCACACTGACTTCAATAGTGATAAGATACGCATCTACTCCATAAACGGCTCCTCCGTACGTTTTCGCTAGCATAGTCAATAACTTTTATTTCCACCAACCACGAAAGTCGGAAGAATTAGTCGCTTATTCCAATCAGAAGTATAATGTTCTTCAGGATGTAGGAAATCAATGAAGAATGGCCGGAAAGGTACGTGCCCGATTTTAGCGGGTAAGCACCATCTTGATAATTTCCGAGGAATCTTCATCCCCGCTGAACATAGCGCGTTTAGCAAACCCTGCTTTTTCGTAACATCGAATGGCTCCGGTATTCCATTCATATACATTCAACTCAATTTCCTGTACATGAAAGTGATTCCAGCAAAGGGCTACAAGTGCGCGAATGATTTGCTCACCTAGGCCTTTTCCCCGGTTCTCAGTTTCACCAATTAGAATGCGGCACAGACGAGCGGAATTGTTTTCTAACAGAGTAACCTCGGCATGGCCTATCGGGCGGCCATGATACATAACGGTGAAAGGATGACGGTTAGGATTTGCTAGATAGGCCAGCAACTGTTCATCTGTTAGAGGGTAATGAAATATCGGTCCGGCAAACTGTATGAGTAGCGCTTCACTAGCTACCCATGATTTCAGACGAGCAAAATTGACTGGAGTGAATTTTTGCAGCGCAATCATCTTACTAAGGACACGAACATAGCTCCGATTTATAAGACATTATTCTGATTTTCTTTATGGGCCTACCAGGAAGTGGTTGGCAGGAGGCTGCACAGGGGATATGCCTCCTGCTAACTACCTCCAGCAACATTTTTAAGGCTCACGGTATAAAGATTCTTACATAATTATCGGAATGACCTCTATACACTAAGATTTATTTTACTTGCTTCTCAATCAGCAGAATGAGAATATGGATTACTTTGATGTGAATTTCCTGAATACGGTCGGCATAACCGAAGTGGGGTACGCAAATTTCTACATCTGCCTGTCCGGCCAGCTTTCCACCATCTTTTCCGGTAAGAGTAACGATTTTCATGCCTTTGGTCCGGGCGGCTTTTACGGCTTCCAGAATACTGGGGGAATTACCACTGGTGCTGATGGCCAGCAGAGCATCTTCTGGTTTTCCCAGACCTTCAATGAAGCGGGAGAATACCTGTTCGTAGCCAAAATCGTTGCTGACGCAAGAAAGGTGACTGGGATCAGAGATAGCCAAGGCGGGTAGGGCACTCCGGTTTTCGCGGTAACGTCCGCTGAGCTCTTCGGCAAAATGCATGGCATCGCAATGCGAGCCCCCGTTGCCGCAGCTCATTATTTTACCGCCTTCCCTAATAGTATTGGCAAAAAGGGTAGCAGCTTGTTCAATGGCGGCAATGCGTTCTTCGTCTTGCCAAAAGGTAGTTAATACTTGAGTGGCTTCCTGAAATTCTTGCTGAATAATGTCTCTCACTAAAGGGTAGTTTGATCAGGGTCAATATTGCGTTTGGGTGGGGTTTCGCTTTTACTGATAGACGATTCAAATGACTTGATTTCCCGGTCTAGTTCTTCCTCGCGACGTTTCATGTCAAAGACCTGAGCTTTTATTTCATTTTTTTCTGCCTCCAGTCGGCTGATACGCTTATGATAAAGTCGGCGATTATACAGCGTCAATGCATAAACTACCAGGAAGGCCAGTAACCCAAAAATAGTAATAATTCGTACCAGAGAAGCATTATTGACCAGGTTATCAGCCAGGGTAGGATTGAGATTTAGAGCAACAGCAACTGCAACGATATGGTACAACAGCAGCAATATGTAGATAAATGTACGAGCAGGTTTCATGGGCTTGTGTAGTTTTCTTATTGTAAATATAGGATTTCTTACCTACTTAACGTATCCATCATAGCACTTTGTTTAGGACTAAACCGCTTGCATTTCGGTAAGCTTACGGTAAAGACCACCTTCTTCAACCAGTTCGTGGTGTGTTCCGCGCTCAACAATCTTACCTTGCTGCACTACCACAATTTCATCAGCATGCTGAATGGTGCTAAGCCGGTGAGCAATAACCAGGGAGGTGCGGTTTTGCATCAGGTGGGTCAGGGCATCCTGTACCAGCCGCTCAGATTCAGAGTCCAGCGCAGAGGTTGCTTCATCTAAAATGAGGATGGCCGGGTTTTTCAGCACGGCACGGGCAATGCTGAGGCGCTGCCGTTGCCCGCCCGAAAGTTTGGAGCCTCGTTCGCCTACTACCGTTTGGTACTGCTGAGGCGTTTCCATAATGAAGTCATGCGCATTGGCAATTTTGGCTGCCTGAATTACTTCTTCTTCCGTAGCATCGGGCTTTCCGAAGGTGATATTATTGTAAATGGTATCGTTAAACAGAATAGACTCCTGCGTTACAATGCCCATATGTTGCCGCAGGGCCGTAAGCTGATAATCGTCTAATGCAACCCCATCTACGTAGATTGTTCCCTCAGTGGGATCATAAAAACGAGGTAGCAAATCAGCCAGGGTAGATTTGCCTCCCCCAGAGGGTCCCACCAAAGCTACTGTCTTCCCTTTTTCAATGGTCAGGTTGATATCTTTCAGTACAAACTCATCTTCGTAAGCAAAAGAAATATTATCAAACCGAATATCACTTTCGAAGGCGGGAAGTGCCTGAGCATTAGGTTTTTCAATGATCTCGGGTTCGGTATCGATGATTCGGAATATACGCTCGCCAGAGGCTAGCCCTCGCTGAATGCTGCTAAGTGCATTAGTAATAGAGCGAGCGGGGTTGAGCATCTGCGAAAAGATGATGATATAGGTAATAAACTCGCTGGCGCTTAGAGAGGATTGATTATTGAGCACTAAATTACCCCCGTAAAATAAAATAAGAGCCACAACACTTACTCCCAAGAATTCCGTTAGCGGTGAGGCTAACTCTTGCTTCCGGGCCATTGAAACATTGGTTTGTGCGTAATGCCGTACTTCCTTCTCAAAGGATTTTTGCACCAGATGGCGGGCATTGAAAGCCTTGACAATCCGCATGCCTGACAGTACCTCATCCAGCATACCGACAATGCGGCCCAGCGACTCTTGGCTTTGGGTCGCTTTCTTTTTTAGCCGCTTGTTGATCTGAGAAATGATAACCCCGGATAGCACCAGTACAAATAATACAAATAAGGTGAGCCGCGGTGACATTACCAGTAATACTGCAAAGTAGCCGATAATGGTGGCCGGATCACGAAAAGCAACTTTGAGCGTATTGACCACCGAGTTTTCTACCTCTTGCACATCGTTGGTCATGCGCGATATGATATCACCTTTGCGTTCATTGGTAAAATACCCTAAATGAAGGTTAGATACCTGATCAAAAACGCGCATTCGTAGTTTGTGAATAACGCTGGCCCGGATTTTAGCAAGTGTCAGGTTCGACACATAGCGGAACAGGTCAGACAGAAATACCGAGCACACAATCACTCCGCAGACAAAGCCTAAAGCACCTATGCGGCCTCTGGCATCAATAATCTGCATAAAGTAATAATTGAATGTTCTAAGCACATAATCAACGGACAGGGAGAATTCAGGAGCGATGCTCATTTCCTGAAGAGTCGCTTCATCCACTTGGTTAAAGAGTACTTCAAATAGGGGGATGAGCAACGTTAGGTTAAGTAATCCGAATAGAATGGCCAGGGACGCATATACCAGATACTGGGGAACGTATCTGCGATATGGCTTGGCAAAGGAAAGAATGCGTAAATAGGTCTTCATATACCCAGGTCGGCCTCAAAAACAACAATTAACAAACAATGACATGCTGAACGCAATTGCGCTGGTCAGGTTGTCCCGGTCAGGCAGTCAGCGTAATGATTTTGCTACAAAAGCAGGGCAAAACTAGTATGTTTTTCAGTAATTTGGTAAAATTGCGCCCGAATCATTATCGTCCGATACGGGTTATCATCAGGAAAAGATGTGATTGCTTATGGAAACGCCATTGATTCTCAGATTGCCAGTAGTGGCATGGGTAGATTCTAAATCACAATAAACAATTTAATATAGAAATATTATGTTTGAAGCACACGGAACAGAAGGTCTTGAGTTATTTACCTGGATAGTAGGTGGGTTAGTAGGCTTTGGTGCTGCATTAACATTTACTCATTTTCTTTCGGTAACGAAAGAAGATAAGGATATGGATCAGCCTCTCCCTAATGAACATGAAAAAAAAGTATTATAAAGATGGACGGTTTATTTAAAGTTATTTTTTCTGGTCCGGCGACTATTCTGCTGACATTATTATTGTTAGCCACTGTTGGGCTGATCGCTTTTACGGATTTGTTTGCTTTCGTTTAGGGAGCAATCCAGTATTTTTTCCACTGTTTTCCCTGCCATTTGAACTGGGCTCTCAGATGTCCGTCTTTTTGTAATTTCAGAAAGTCCAGTTCCTGCACTTCGCTAATCATTAATACAAAATTCTCAAAACCGTGCCGGGTGTTTTGCTCAGAGGGTCCTTGCTGAAACTCTTCAGGCAGGTTAGATGTGTACCGCTCTGAATGGGTGCCCGGCGGAACCGGGCCTATATAATCTGCCCGGTTTTTAGGCGGAATATCCTGCCATACCTCTCGGGCTTCTTCATCCTGATGGTGCCAACGGATCTGCACTTTTACTCGGATTTGCTCTTTGCTACCATGATCGTAAAATAACCAGTGCGCATTGGCGTGCTGCTTGAGGTCTTTCAATTTCTGGGTGCGATAATCGGAGTAACAATGAAATTGCCGACTAGCTTGATCAACTTTTCGCAGCACTACTGTGCGTTGCTGAATGCCTTGTGGCCCATACGTGGCCAAAGCAGGAAAATGATACGGATGCCTGGCGTCAGCGCCACCTCGCCCCAGCATACCCCACACATGTTCTAAAATGTCTTTTAAACTTGAGTCTGATGAAATCATTCGGCGGTTTCCTTTTCTTTTTTCTTCTTTTTCCGGTAAATATGCGTGCTTTGGCCAAACAGGGCATCGGCAGCCTCCATGAAGGTTTCAGATAGCGTGGGGTGAGGATGAATCGTCAGCGTGATATCCCGGGCTACAGCAGCCATTTCTACGGCCAGCACCGCTTCGGGAATCAAGTCACCCGCTCCTTTCCCAACAATGCCGACGCCTAGTACCCGCTCGGTTTCAGGGTCAAACAATATCTTAGTAAACCCATCCTGCCGACCCAGGGTGATGGCTCGTCCGGAGGCTGACCAGGGAAATTTGGATACGTTTACTTCAATACCTTCGGCTTTAGCCTGGGTTTCGGTGAGGCCGCACCAGGCCATTTCCGGGTCGGTGAAGACTACGGCGGGGATGGCTTTGGGTTCGTAGACGGCATTGTGTCCGGCGATGGCCTCGGCGGCAATCTTGCCTTCGTAATGGGCTTTGTGTGCCAGCATCGGCTCGCCCGTAATGTCGCCAATGGCGTAGATGGAAGACTCGTGGGTTTGCCTTTGGGCATTGACCGGGATGAAGCCTTTCTCATCCAGCTCAATGTTGACATTCTCCAGCCCGATTCCCTCAGTGCGCGGTTTACGCCCTACGGCCACCAGTATTTTTTCGTAAGAAGATTCACCATCGTCGGCCTGCTTGCCTTCAAAAGTGACCTTTACTGACTTTTTTTGCTCTTTTGCTTCTACCACCTTGGTTTCCAGCATCACCTGCTCGAAGCTGTCCTCGTTTCGTTTCCAGAACTCTTTCACCATATCGCGGTCCGCCCCCGGCATGAGCCCGTCGGTCATTTCTACCAGTGAGACTTTGCTGCCCAACCCGGAATAGATCGTTCCTATTTCCAGCCCGATGTAACCAGCCCCCACTACCAGAAGCGATTTGGGTACATCCGATAAGGATAAGGCGGCTTCAGAATGCATGATGCGGTCGGAGAAAGGTAGCTCGGGAAGCTCAACCGGAGCTGAACCGGTAGCCAGGATGGCGTTCTCAAAAGTAACCTTTTTGCTGTCTTTCTCTTCCAGGTCGATAGATACCGTATGTCCATCTTGCAGCGTGGCATAGCCCCGATAATAAGTGATCTTCCGTTGTTTGGTGAGTTGTCCCAGCCCACCGGTGAGCTTTTCTACCACACCTTCTTTCCATTGGCGTAATTGCTTGACATCCAGCTTAGGTTCGGAAAAAGTGATTCCCCAGTCCGAGGCTTCCAGAGCTTCCCGCTTCAGATTAACGGCGTGTAGTAGGGCTTTGGATGGGATGCAGCCTCGGTACAGGCATACTCCGCCAGGATTGGCCTCGGGGTCAACTAATGCTACATCCATTCCCAGATCAGCGGCCATAAATGCGGCTGCATAGCCTCCCGGTCCGCCACCGATGACGAGGACTTGATGATTATATTCTGCCATAATTCAGATCATTATAGATTGCAGATTGCAAATTTTAAATTTCTGATAATCAATAATTTAAAAATTTAAATCTGATATTTTTAATTTGTAATTACTCTTATTACCCTTCCATCAAAGCTACCATCGGGTCTTCTAGGGCGCGGCAGATCCAGCGGAGGAAGCGGGCGGCTTCGGCTCCGTCGATCAGGCGGTGATCGTAGGAGAGCGAGAGGGGCAGGATCGAGCGGGGCTCGAAACTATCATTCACATAAACTGGTTGGATTTGGGTGCGGCTGACTCCCAGAATGGCTACCTGCGGGTGGTAGACGATAGGCGTAAAATTAGTTCCTCCAATACCGCCCAGATTGGAAATGGTGAATGTGCCGCCCTGCATCTCATCCGATGACAATTTGCCCTCGCGAGCCTTCTCAGCAATATCCGGCAGTTCTACCGAAAGCTCTACCACTGACTTTTTATTAACATCTCGGATGACGGGTACCAATAACCCCTGCTCGGTATCTACGGCTATGCCGATGTGATAATATTGCTTTAGAATGACTTCTTCGTTGTCCAGATCGATGCTGGCGTTGAACTTGGGAAAGGCCCGGAGGGCAGCCGCAGTTACTTTCAGAAGCGTAGCCGTTAGCGTCAGTTTACCCCCGCTTTTCTCAGCTTGTTTCTCATATGCCTCCTGTCGTTTCTCTAGTTCCGTCACATCCGCCTGATCAAACTGGGTGACGTGGGGGACGGTCTGCCAGGCGTTGGACATGCTTTCGGCGGTGATGCGCCGGATAGAAGACAGCTTCTCTCGTTCGGTAGTACCCCATTGGTTGAAATCGGGTAGCTCGGTGCTGGCTGGTTGTTTCTTTGATTTATCCTGTTTACCATTGCTGCCTTTTTCGGCGTAAGCTTTTACATCCTCAGCGGTGATACGTCCACCGGGGCCACTACCATCTATTTGATGGATATCTACCTCCAGTTCGCGGGATAGGCGACGAACGGAGGGAGCGGCCGGTACGTCTTCGGCAGATTCCTGAGGTTTTTCTTTCTTATTCTTTTCCTCCTTCTGCTCGGCTTTCGCATCTTCCTCATCTGACTCTTCGGAATCATCCTTCTTCTCTTTCTCAGATTTGGGCTTTTCTTTTATCTCATCCTCTGGTTCCTCTTCATCGCCCTCTTCGCCTTCTTTATCTTTCTTCTTTGCTTCGGTCTTTTCTTCCGTTTCTTCGTCCTCATCAGCTTCATCTTCCTTTCCATTTTCGCCAATCTCCAGTGTCAGGATAACATCGCCTACGCTGAGTTCATCGCCTTCGGATATGCTGATTTTCTTCACCGTTCCGGCTTCCGGTGAGGGAACTTCAACCGAAGCTTTATCGCTCTCTACCGCAACAATTGATTGTTCCTCTTCGATTTCGTCGCCTTCCTGCACCAGAATTTCTACAATCGTGCCCGACTCAGCGTCTTCGGACAGTTTGGGCATTTTAATATCTTTGGTCATAGCTATATAAGGGTTGAAGGATTGAATAAAAAGTTGATAGTCATTAACTTATAAGTAAGATGATTGTGTCTGCTTACTTGTTTAGTATATTTTAGGGTTCGCTTTCTCTGGATTGATCTTCAGGTCTTTAATAGCCTTTTCGGTAGTCTTCTTCTTTATCTGATCCTGCTGCTCCAAAGCATGTAGCGCGGCCTGAACTACGTAGTTCTGATCTACCTCAAAGAAATCGCGCAGGGCATCCCGGGTGTCGCTTCGCCCAAAGCCGTCGGTACCTAGCGCAGTAAGACCATTCGGAAACCATTGGGCGACAGACAGCGGTAGTGCTTTTACATAATCAGAAGCAGCTACAAATACGCCCTCTTCTTTTTCCAGGCATTGCTGGATGTAGTTCTGCTTTGGTTTTTTGTTCGGATGCAGGCGGTTCCAGCGTTCGGTATCCAGAGCATCATCATACAGGGCTTTGTAGCTGGTGACGCTCCAGACATTAGCGGCTACATTATACTCTTCTTCTAACTGATTGGCGGCCTTCAGCACCTCCGGCAGAATGGCCCCGCTACCCAGCAGGTTGACTGTAGCATCTTCTTTCTTCTTCTTTGATTGTCGATAGCAGTACATGCCTTTCAGGATGCCTTCTTCTACATCATCGGGCATGGGCGGCATTTGATAATTGTCGTTCATGACGGTGAGGTAGTAAAAAATATCTTCTTGTTCGATAAACATCCGGCGTAAACCATCTTTCACAATGGTAGCAACCTCATAGGCAAAAGCCGGGTCATAAGCCATCAGATTGGGAACCGGTAATGCTAATAAATGACTTTGACCGTCCTGGTGCTGTAATCCTTCACCGGGCAAAGTGGTGCGTCCGGCCGTGCCGCCAATCAGGAATCCGCGGGCTCGGGCATCGGCGGCGGCCCAGATCATATCACCGGTGCGCTGGAAGCCAAACATGGAGTAGAAGAAGTAGAAAGGAATCATGGGCAAGCCGTGGGTAGAATACGAGGTGCCCGCAGCAATAAAGGAGGCCATAGAACCGGTTTCGGTGATGCCTTCTTCCAGAATAGCTCCTTTCTTAGCTTCCCGGTAATACATCAGGCTGCCTTTATCTACGGGTTCGTAGCGTTGCCCTACATGAGAGTAAATACCGAATTTGCGAAACAAAGAGTCCATTCCGAAGGTGCGGGACTCGTCGGGAATGATGGGCACGATCTTATCTCCGATCTCCTTATTCTTCATCAGTTTACTCATCAACTGCACCGTTACCATCGTGGTGGCTACCTCCCGGTCGCCGTTTCCTTTGCGATATTCTTCAAAGAGTTTGTCATCCGGTTCGGGAATGGGCTTGGCTTTGGTTTTGCGTTGGGGAATTAGTCCGCCCAGTTCTTCCCGGCGTTTCAGGAGGTATTTGATTTCCTCGCTGTCTTCTTTCGGACGGAAAAAAGGTGCTTTGGCAATCTCATCGTCCGAGATAGGTAGCTTAAATCGATCCCGATAAACTTTCAGTTCTTCTTCTTTTAGTTTCTTCTGCTTATGGGTAGCGTTGCTGGCTTCGCCTCCTTCTCCTAGTCCGTAACCCTTAATGGTTTGCGCCAGAATGACGGTGGGGCCATCGGTGTATTCTACCGCTTTTTTGTAAGCCTGATAGACCTTTACCATATCGTGCCCGCCGCGGGTGAGTTGTTCCAGTTCTTCATCGGACATATCTTCCACTAAACTCATCAGGTAATCATCTTTGCCAAAGAAGTCTTCCCGGATGAATTTTCCTCCCTGTACGGTATAGAGCTGGTATTGTCCATCAACCACTTCGTTCATGCGCTCGACTAATTTTCCTTCGGTATCCTTAGCTAACAGGGCATCCCAATCGCTTCCCCAGATGACTTTTATGACATTCCAGCCTGCTCCCCGGTATACTCCTTCCAGTTCCTGAATTACTTTAAAGTTACCCCGTACGGGACCATCAAGGCGCTGAAGATTA
This sequence comes from Roseihalotalea indica, assembly GCF_022458895.1. The sequence goes on from NZ_JAINFL010000009.1 coordinate 80,894, forward strand.
CAGTTGACTACGAAGATCAAGTTGCCCAGCTTCTCTCTTGATGCGATAGACAAGGCACCCAGCGATTCGGGCTCGTCCATCTCCCCATCTCCAAAGAAGCCCCAAACTTTCTGGTCAGACGGTTCTTTTAAGCCGCGGTCTTCCAGGTACTGGTTAAAGCGGGCCTGGTAGATGGCCTGTACCGGTCCCAGTCCCATAGAAACGGTGGGGTGGCTCCAGTACTCGGGCATGAGGCGGGGGTGAGGGTAGGACGATAATCCATCCTTATGGCTAATTTCCTGCCGGAAGTGCTGCAACTGCTTTTCATTAAATCGACCTTCCAGGAAAGAGCGGGCGTAGATGCCGGGCGAGGCATGGCCTTGAAAATACACAACATCCGCGGGTTTGTCGCCTTCCGGGCCGCGAAAGAAGTGGTGGAATCCGACTTCAAACAGGGTAGATATTGAAGCATAGGTAGAGATGTGCCCACCGATACCATCGTGCTTTTTGTTGGCTTGCATTACCATTGCCAGGGCATTCCAGCGGATCAGGCTTCCCAGTTTTTCTTCCAGTTCCTGATCACCGGGATAGTCTTCTTCCTCTTCAGGCGGAATGGTGTTGATGTACGGAGTTTTTACCTGGCTGACGGAGATGCCTTGCTGTTGAGCTTCGCGGTTTAGTAAGCCGAGTATTTCCTTTACCCGCTCGGGGCCTTCGTTCTGAATGATGTACTGTAATGAGTCAATCCACTCCTGGTTTTCGTACTGAAATATCTGTGTGTCAGTTGCTTCGGACATAGGATAGGAGGTTAAAAAGTAGTAATTACTTCGAGTTGATTCTTCTTACATAAGCCAGAAGTAAATCGGAATGTTTAGCAGAGGTTGGGTAAAATATTGTTTCCAATTCGCTGATTTTCTAACAAGTACTACAGCGAATTGTTAATTAGGTATTTCCACGAACTAACCTTTTTTGTTATGATAGACGAGCAGGTAAAAGATGATTTTTCTATGAAGCTGAAGCATCTGATTAATACCCCCAGCGATACTCAATCTTTCTTCGAAGAATATCAGAAAGAGCACGAAGATGCATCTTTCAATCAATATGCTGACAAACTGGAGGCCCTGTTAGATCGCTTACAGGAAGATGAATTTAAGGATAGAAAGAGTTTCTGTCAGGAAATTCGGACATTGCACATCCCAGACGACCAGTTCGGTTGTTGATTGAGTAATATAAACGAATTGAACTGCCATGTTGATTGTAGTTTTAGGATTAACCGGCACGGGAAAAACGTATTTTGCAAAGCGGCTGGCCAAAGCACTTAACTGGCCTCACAACAATACCGACAGTGTGCGGGAGCGTTTAGGGCTACTAGAGAACTATTCGGAAGAAGCCAAGCAACAGGTATACGAGGCGTTATTTTCCTGGACGGTGGATACCTTGAGTGAACAGACGAATGTAGTTATTGATGCTACTTTCAGCGAGCAGCATTACCGCGACCAGCTTGTCCGGCAAGTACAAAATACAGGTAATCCTATTTATTTTATTGAGATGACAGCTGAAGAGAAAACTGTTCGTGAGCGGGTAAGCCAGGACCGGGAAGATAGTGAAGCCGATTGGGAAGTTTATCAAAAAATGAAGAAAACGTACGATCCGGTGCGAGATCCATTCCTGACTTTTAATTCTACGCACCAATCGGTAGAAGAAATGATCAAGCAAACCCGGTCATCCCTCTCTATATGAAACCTGATGAAGCCAAGCTACTAAAACAGGGCTACCCGCACGCCGAGTGGAACGAAACGCATATCTCGTATGTGCTGATGACGGAAGACTGCGCCTACAAGATCATGAAAACCGTTAAGCTGGACTTCCTGGATTTTTCAACCCTGGGTCAGCGTAAGCATAATTGCGAAGAAGAACAGCGGTTGAATCAGCGATTGGCACCTGATGTGTACCGGGCCGTGGTCCCAGTGACGCGGCAAGGTGATCAGCTAAAGCTAGAGGCGGAAGGTGAGGTGCTGGATTATGCGGTGAAGATGAAACGGCTGGATGAGCAGCGGCTCATGTCGAAGCTTCTGGAAAAAAAACAGGTGACTGAGCAGCACATCCGGCAACTGGCCGAAGTTGTAGCCACGTTTCACGCCCAGGCCCCGGTGGTTCAGCAGGTTGCTTCAACTACCGAGTTTGCCGCCAACTTCAACGAGCTTGCCGAGCAGGCCGATTGGGTAAAAGAACAAATGAGATCTGATTGCGCGGATATTATTTCGGAGGCGGTTTCACTATCGGATCAGTTTCTACAACAGAATGGCAACTTGTTAAAGCAGCGACAAAAAGTCGGGCTGGTGCGCGATGTACACGGCGACTTACATTCTCATAATGTCTTCCTGTACGATGAGCCGGTTATCTTTGATTGCATCTCATTCAATGATGCTTTTCGGAAAATTGACTTATTGAACGAGGTAGCTTTTATGTGTATGGATTTGGAAGCTCAGGGGGCTACGGCACTCAGCAATTTATTTTATACCCAGTATGTAGCTCAGATGAGCGAGCGAGGTATAGAGCATGTAGAAGATGAGAATCTCTTTATCTATTTTAAGCTATATCGGGCCAATGTGCGGGTGAAAGTTTCAATAATTGATGCGCAGGAAAAAGAAGGCCCACCGAATAGTACTGCTGTTAAACCTTATTTAGAGTTGATGAAGCAGTATACAGAGGAATTAGTATAAGCAGAAAAATTAGGGCGCATTATTTATTTTCTGTAATGAATAACAAAGATGAAAGCTTGTAGTTTAGCTCCTTATCTAACATATATTTTTTTCAACTAATTCTCATATAATTTTTTATTATGCGCCCTATTCCCACAAAAATACACGGAGTGCTTGATTATATTAGTGCTCTGTTGTTTATACTTTCTCCCTGGATTTTTGATTTTGCTAATGGAGGAATGGCCCAATGGCTCCCCGTAATCATAGGAGTTATGATCTTAATCATATCGCTGATTACCGACTATGAATTAAGTGTGACGAAGCTGGTACCTATGTCTACTCATTTAGCTTTTGATGTGCTGGGAGGAGGGCTGCTGACAGCTTCCCCCTGGCTGTTTGGTTTTGCTGACTGGATATTCTGGCCCCATCTGCTCTTCGGTATTTTTATGGTAGGCTCCGGGATGCTGACTCGTCAGGTACCCGATGACCGGGCTATTGATATGGCGCCGGAGGAGGAGATTGAAGAAAAGTACAAAGCGGGGGATGTGATTGACATCTCGGATCGCCGTAAAAGTGCTGATCAGGAAGCGCAACGGCATATGGCTAAGGATGAAGAGCTTGATATGCACGAGGATCAGAAGGAAGCACAACGTGAGCAGGATTCGTCTGATGTACGCCGTAATCGCCAGACAGAAGACAAGCCTTATCAGCACGATCAATTATAATTACCATAATTGATTTACGCTTTGGCTTAAGCGTACGCTAATAGTCAGTTCCAAAAAGAACAAAAAATATACTAAATGGTATAAAGTAAAAAGTGGATTCACGTCTTATGGCGAATCCACTTTTCGCCATTATGAGAAGGGTATAATGGGAAAATGCTGATTTTAGCTATTTAGCGAGATGCTATAGGTAATATTATTATATGGCAAAAAGTAAATTTAACTACCAAAAATAGGTAATTGCATACTAAGTATTTGAGTGAAATATGGCGAAAGCTTAAATAACAAAGGCTGTCAAGTTTAGTAGTAATTGTGTACTTAATTTTTTCAACCTTAACCATTTTTTGCTTATGTTTTTTCACAATTCAAAACTTCAGTACCAAGTAAAGGTGGACAAGCCCGATCCTCTATTTGCTAAGATGTTACAGCAAGCCATCGGAGGTATCGAAGGGGAAATCAGAGTGTGCCTTCAGTATCTATTCCAGGCCTGGAATTCCCGTGGTCCTAAAAAATATCGCGATATGTTGCTGGAAACTGGCACCGAAGAGATGGCTCATATTGAGATGCTCTCTACGGCAGTGGCTTTAAACCTGGAAGGAGCCGAACATGCTCTGAAGGAGAAACTAGCGAGCGAAAATCCCGCTGTAGAAGCTGTATTGGGAGGAATGGACCCCCGGCACATTTTATCATCCGGCTTAGGAGCTATGGCCGTAGATAGCAACGGAGTGCCTTTTAGCGGAGCTTACGTAGTAGGTACCGGCAACATTGCGGCAGATATGCATTCCAATGTGACGGCAGAGGCCGGGGGTAGAGCATTAGCTACCCGGTTATATTCTCTGACCGAAGACCCCGGAATGAAAGATATGCTGTCATTCCTGATTGCCCGGGATACCATGCATCAAAACCAGTGGCTGGCGGTATTAGAAGAGCTAGGTGAGGATACCCACCCAATTCCTAATAGCTTCCCGCAGTCTAAAGAAGCTCAGGAATTTAGCTATGCATTTATGTCTACGGATATTAGTAAACCGGCTGACCCTAAAGAGCGCTGGACCAGCGGACCTTCAGTAGACGGGAAAGGTACTTTTACTTTTGTAAATGCCGAACCCCACGGGCAGGAGCCTTCGCTAGGCATGGCAACTGTACCGGAAACTTACGCTCAGGAAGAGCAAATGGGGCTGAAGGGCGAGGCCAAGAAAATGATGAATAAGGCCAAAGAGAAATTTTCGTAGGCGCATAGGTATAGCGATTTTACCCAATTATTTTTTGCAACCTTTAATTTTTTTAAATATGAAAAAGCAAGTTTATTTTTTATTACCCGTACTATTTCTGATGGGTAGTTGTATGGCTTTTGCTCAGGATACTGAAATGCAGGATTCAAAAGCGATGAAGAAAGACAAAGCCTCTAAGAGTCAGGAGTTTATCGAAACTGCGGCCAGTGGAGGTATGATGGAAGTGCAGCTAGGCCAGATGGCTATGGAAAAAGCTTCTTCAGAGGCGGTGAAGGAATTTGGTCAAACAATGGTAGACGACCATGGTAAGGCTAATGAAGAACTGAAGACATTAGCTTCCTCAAATGGGTTTACCATACCAGAAAGCATGATGGACAAGCATCAGAAAAAAGTAGATAAATTTTCTGATCTTGAAGGAGAAGAGTTTGATCAGGAGTACATGAAGGCTATGGTGAAAGATCATAAGAAAGACGTTAGCGAATTTGAGAAAGCAGCAAAAAACGCTGAGAACACCGAAGTTCAGGCTTGGGCTCAAAAAACAGTAGATGTGCTGAAGCAGCACCTACAAATGGCCGAAGACATTCAGCAAAGCGTACAGGCTTCAGCTAACTAATATCTTCATACTTATTTACATCATCCCGGTTCTGGAAATCGGGATGATGTATAAAACCCTCATTTGTCAGTAAGATAAAATCCCTTCACAGCTCTCGCCTCTAGCTTTTGCATGATCTCATGCGATTGTGCTTGTAAAGGCATTCTAAAAAAGCAAACGAATCAATCAGGCACTTCCTTACTCTTGAATCGGCTTTTTAAATGATGATAGAGTGAATTATAGTTCTCTTGGTTAAACAAGGAACTGACAGCAATCCGGTTCCCTTGGGCAAACAGCATATTGATGGAATACACCCTGCCCCACCGTAAGTAATATGCCTGTTGTACTTTCCAGCTCTCCAATTCTTTTTCGAGGTTAATTCTTTTAGTGCTAAGTGGCGACTTTACCACCAGAGTATCATCTTCGATGCTAAAGGCTACTCTCTGCCTTAAGAAGAATACAATGGCGAATAGTAAGAGAAGTAAAACGATAGTGGCTAAAACCAGGCTGACGGTAGTGCTCATAGGAATAAAAATAATCAAAGTATTACTCCCCGGCCTTTGCCAGACAAAATACGGAAAGTCAAAGCAGTAACAACCGCCCCACTTAGGTATAATGCTAGCGTTAAAGCCTGAGTTTTAGGAGTACGATTACTCTCCTGCGGATTTAGCCCCAAAGGTTTTGGCAGGACCAGCGCACCTACTCCCGCTATCAGTCCTAAACCAGCACTCCGCACCCATAGCTCTTTTGCTGACGAAGTGGGGATCAGGCTATAGTATAACGTATTGGCTACCACGTCACTGGCTAGGGTGATATTGTGCAAGGTAGATGATTGACGGGGTGGTTGAATATTCAGATCAGAAAGTATTTTGACCAGGCTCTGCTCACCGAGGTGGTCCATTCGGGGAGCATTGGGCTGTGTTTTACGTAAGGTTTCGTGAATTGCGGTAAGCATTAACGCGCCAGTCAAGCCACTAAGCAGTTTGCCAGGTAAATTCATAGGATGCAATTAAAAATTGAGAGCTATGGAGTAAAGCAAAATTGAATTATAAATGTTGTATTCACTTTAAACCATAAAGCAGATACTTTCTAAAAGAGCCCAGCCTGCTTTTTTGTTAGGTAGATCTTGTTCTTTTTATTACTAAGTATAATCAAGGAAGAGTTGACGAGCGGGCTTGGGAGAAGGTGGGGGCATGATGCAGTAGGCGGCCACCCAACTCCTGCCAACATCCTTCGGTATTACAAAATTGATTGTGCTTAGTCTCACCTTTTATGAACGAAGTTAACTACGTAGGTCAATCATTAGGTCCAGGTAGTCTCGCATCAGGCGGGTAGTCAGAAATTTGTCGCGTACTCGTTCCTTGGCACGCTTTCCTACTTCTTCTCCTAAGGAGGGGTTGTTGAGTATCTCAACCACGCAATCCGCGTAGGCATCAATATCTTTTGGGTCTAGCAGAAAACCATGCTTTTCGTGTTCAATCTGTTCGGGAATACCTCCCGCCGTGGTAGCAATCACCGGTTTGGCTTTCCACATGGCCTCGGTTACCGTCAGGCAAAAACCTTCTCGAATGGATTTTTGCAGAATTACGCTGGAGAAACGCTGAATGGCATTAACGAGGTGAGCGTTATTGCCCTGAATGAACAATACATCTTCTTTGCTAAACTGCTCTCGCGCTCTTTCCCGCACCCGTTGATACACTGATTCTCCTTCCGGGTCATCGTCGGCCAGATTGTAGCAGAATAGTAAGCGGCAATCTACCTGCTGTCGCACTTTCTCAAATACATCCAGTACTCCTTCCGGGTCTTTCCAGGGGTCCATACGCGAAACCTGCGTAATGATGGGTTTATCGGTAGGAATGTTGGCCTTTTCAATACATTTTTTGACCTCTTCAGGAGTGAGCTCTTTATTCTTGGCTGACAATGGGTTAATGGCCGGGTGAATGATTCTCTGCTCTACCGGAAGATCTTTTTTGCGGTACTTTTCGCAAGAAAGGATGATCACATCGTACCGCAGCATATACTGCTTTAGAAACCGCCAGATCTCCGGGTTAGGGGAGGAAATGTCCAGATGGCAGCGCCACACCCAGGGTTGGCATTTTTTTGCAAAGCGTACCAGTGGTAGGGGCTGAGGGTCATGGATAAACACAAAGTCGTGGCCGATGTGGGAGTAAATCGAAAAGTTCTCCACTGTAGAAAGGTAGATTTCTTTTTCCTCCTCAGTCAGATTCTCCTCATCGCCCTGCATGGCATTGTGGATCTTTTTGGTGATCTCGTAGAAGTCCGGGTGTCCATGAAAGGTATCCCACTCAGTATGTACAGGAATATCATTCAGCAGCGGTATCATGCTGTTTAAGATCTCGGCCACACCTCCACCAAAGAAGGTAGAATTGATGTGCAGATTGGTTTTGCCATAGAGCTTTCGGGCGCGCTGGTGTAAATCGTATACTGCCGACTCGCCGGCTACGTCGATATAATCTTCAATTCTGGGAAGTGCCATGAAAAATAGGTTCGGTTGCTTTTGATGTTAACCAGCGAGGGGGAAATGTGTTTGTTGCCAAGTTCAGAGCGCACTGTTTGAGCTTAGCGTTTTGGGTGCTTAGGAGCACAGAAAGGCAAAGTTACTTTGCCTCCCTGAACTCTTTACTCTAAACTCGCTTAAACGTCTACGTGGTCTTTTACTTTGTCGGCAGGTAGCTTTTCGTCGGTTCGAATCAGTTTTTTCTGATGGTCGCCTTGGGTGGGCAAGCCATTGGGTAAGATGAATTCCCGGTACTGATTCTTATCCTGAAGAAACAAGTGGGGGATGTCATTAAACTCAGGGTCATCTTTAAAATTAGCCAGATAAAAATCACCCTTCAGCAATGTCTTCTTTTTTTCGTGGTCTGAATCGGAAAGCACCAGTATATCGCCTTGTTTTCCTTCTACAATGGCATACCATTTCTCCTGATCCAAGGTAAGAATCTGATGGTTCTTGGTGGTTTCAAAAAGCTCGTACTGGCCTTGTTTTTCTAGTTTTCCTTTCATGGCTGAAAAAAGTTAAGTGAAAAAAATAGTGGAAATAAGTTAAGTAGAGGGTATTCCGATCATTATGTATGAAGCTGTTTTTTGAAAGTCTTATCCGACCGGGCAGGTCTGATCGGCTAGGCAGGCGTTTCCGGAGGCAGTCAGCAGGAGGCTGTATAAAGGACCTGCCTCCTGCCACCCCCTCCCTGGTATATCATTAATAGAAATCAGAATAATACTCAGCGTTTGTCAAGGTTAGCTGGCATCCTGGTTGATACCTTCCAGAGCCAGATGACTTAATTTAGCGTTAGCCTCTTTTTCTTCGTCTAACGTTAGCTGTAGGAGGTCACATATCGGTTGGTGGCCCAGTTGCTTGGCGAAGTGGTAAGCCGCGCCGTAGCCGGCAATTTCATAGTGCTCTACTCTTTGAGCAGCGGCAATCAGAGCTGCATCTTTGATATCATTATTTCCTCTCATGCCAATGACCTCTTTCCCTTCTTTAATCAGCCCTTTCATTGCCTGGCAGGTTTCGCCTTTTAGATCAGTCCCTAGCATTTCTCCAATCTGCTTTAATCGGTTTTGCTGCTCCTTGGTTTCTTTCAAGTGGTGATCAAAAGCATCTTTTAGCTGCGCATGGGTAGCGGCATTAGACATTTCTGGCAAAGCCGATAGTAATTGAGTTTCTGCACTGTACAGATCTTTTAGTTCGTAGACCAGTAAATCTTCCAAACTGGTTAATTTTTCTCTGGACATGATTAAAATGTTTAAGGTTGAAAATATGGTGTAGTAAAAAGTTTTTCTGGTTAGCGGTTGGCAGTAGGCAGTTTACACTTTATTATAGCTGCTTCCCTTATTATCAATCATCAAAAATCATCCTTGCAGCAGCGACTCTCCACCGTCAATCCACACCTCTGTTCCGGTAATGTGGCTAGATAGGTCAGAAGCCAGAAAATACACTAAATCGGCTACCTGTTCGGGCTCTCCGGGGAATCCATCTGTTAGGGGAATGGCGCCTTCGGGGAAATCTACCGGCTCTTTCTCTCGTTCGATATTGCGCCTCTTGGTGTTGTCTTCAATTTCGGTGTTAATAGCGCCGGGGCAAATCACATTGACTCGAATCTTATGCTTGGCTAGCTCCAGGGCAATCATTTTGGTAAAAGCTACCTGCCCGGCTTTGCTGCACGAATAGGCTGTTGCGCCGGTATTGGTAAAAATCCGGGTACCGTTTACCGAGGCGCCAATAATCACTGAGCCACCCTGCTTTTTGAGATGAGGTACGGCATACTTCACCGTAAGAAATGTGCCGGTGAGGTTGATATCCAGCGTTTTCTGCCACTCGTCTAGCGTAAGTTCTTCCAGGGGAGCCCAAACGCCATTTACCCCGGCATTTACGAAGACAATATCCAGTTGCCCCCAGGTTTCAATAACGCTTTCATAGGCGGTCTTCATTTCGTTTTCTTTGGAAACGTCCGCTTCCACCACTAAGGCCTGGTCATCACCCATAGATGTAGCTACTTCCTCCAATTCCTTACGGGTTCTGCTGACCAGCGCAACTTTAGCTCCTTCTTCTGCCAGACGACGGGCACTAGCTGCTCCAATTCCGGAACCTGCACCGGTCACTAGAGCCACTTTTCCAACTAATGTATTCATAGTTTAAAAATAGTAGGTTAGAAAAAATACGTGCTTATTCAGGCAAGACGATTACTCCTGGGTGAATAGTAGATTAAGATGGGTTGCTAAGCAAAAACTTAATGCGCTTTTTCTTGCTCAAACATTTGTAATAGTGCATCTATATCATTCTCGAGCTCTTGGTAGTGGTTCTGAGCAGCCCTTTGCTTAGCGGCTATCAAGCCGGAATGATGCACTCGCCGGAAGTCTCCGTAAGGAAAACCATAGCGGCTCTTGGTTTCTTCGCTTTGGTCGGTGTGCAGGCCCAAAAACCATTGTCCGTACTCACTCCAACCGTGCTTTTCTAAAAACTTATTTTCCTCCTCAGTGGTGGGTTGTGCGTCGCTCCACTCCGAATCAAGCACATATTGGTGATGTTCAATCAGGCTTTTTGCTTTGTTAAAGGCTTCGCTGTTCGTTTTCATAAGGCAAAAAAATTAAGGTATATAGGTTATTGATCAAGTTTCAGGTCGAGGTGGATCATATCCAGGTAGGGTTCCAGCAACTCATCAGGCCTAAGCCCGGCTTCTACTTTTATAGGTTGTTTCCAGAAAAAGTGTCGGGTGTACCATACTTCAATCAGCATTCTGTCTAGTGCATATAAATGAATCTGATACTGATTAAAATGGCGAGTGGCCACATGGGCACCAAACTGCTTCAGTAGTTTAAGTTTTTCCGGTAAAGATTGTTGCCTAAAAGTTTTGGAGTTCATCATGAGACATAGGTGATAGGTTCAAAAGTGATAAATAGGGTTATTCAGCTTTTTACTTTAAGGACCTGAGTCCTCGATTAATGAAAAGTACAATAAGCACTACTCCCACTGCCAGAATATACTGCTTCAGGCTAACTGCAATACCAACACCTGCGGAAAACAGAATGGTGGTGGCAGTGGTCAGGTACCTTACGGTGGTGTCTTCTCTGGCTTTGATGATAGTGCCAGCGCCGACAAAGCTGATTCCGATAATAATTGCCTGCATAATACGGGCCGGGTCGGCATCCACCACATCACCGTAAGATTTAGTATAATACTGTACAGCCACTTCGGATAAAGCCACTAAAAATGCAGAAGCTCCGCCAATAATCATTTGGGTACGAAACCCGGCAGGTTTGTTGTCCGCTTCCCGTTCGTACCCTATTAACCCCGTTAAGGTGCAGGCAATGATGATATCTAGTAAAATCCAGAGTTGGGTATCCCAGTTGTATAGTATCAAAACTTACCTTAAAAAATTAAATTGTTACAATCCGACAGCCACATAGGCTTGTAATAATGAGTTCTTAACGTCATCTAACAACAGGTCAGCTTCCGTACTGTTTGCAATTTCGTTTAATCCGAGGTTGTAGCGTAAGCCAATGGTTACTGCATTCAGGTCTAATCCCAGGCCTACTGCTAAGCCAAAATCCCAGGTATTGAAATTATCCCGGTCCAGATCTTCGGTACCATCAGGTATAAGATCACCTTCGGTAGTGATATTAGCGCCCAGCAAGTAACTAATATAGGGGCCAGCATGTATATTAATAACGTCGGCCAGGCTGAGCTTTAGTAGTATGGGGAGGTCTACATAAAATAAGTTAAAGCGCACATCGCCTTCAATATCAAAATCGTCGGCAACGCCACCGTCGTCACCGTAAGTGCGCTGGTTACCCCGGGTAGAAAACAATAGTTCTGGCTGAACGCTAACCAGATCATTAAGCGCCAGTTCAGTAAAAATACCAGCATTAAAGCCAATACGAGCGTTCTGATCATCTATTTCACTGGAATAGAAGTTAGATAAATTGACACCAGCTTTGATGCCGATTCGGGAATCCTCGTTTACTTGTGCGTAAGACAGCAGCGGAAAGGTTAGAAGAGCAATTGCTAAGATGCGCAAAAAAAGTGGGTGTGCAGTTTTCATATTAAAAAAATTAAAGTGTAGTAAAAAAGTGAATTAGGTATATAACGAAATAAACGGCCTTATGGGTTGTACTGAACAACCCTATGATTGGGTCTCATGAAAATAATTTCTTCACCATCAATAATAGCGGTAGCTCTGTCCAGAGCAATGTATTCTTTTCCGGTGCTGCTTTCGTATCGTACGATATCTCATTGCTGACCAAAAGCAGGGCTTGCAAATGAGTTGTTCTTATTCAAACTCCCTGTCTCAATGAGATAATACTTTTTCTATACTATCATTTATCAACTATTTTTCTTTGCTTTGGAAGCAATATTTTAGGTTTTGCTTGACTTATGGCTCTATTTTTTAACAACAACTAACCCACAGGGCATGGTCATTACTTTGCGTTCAAGCTCTTTTTCTCAGGTAATGGATGTATTAGCTAAAGGCTTATCAACTGAGGTAATAGAAAAGAATGGTGAGGTTATTATCAAACTACCGACATCATCGGGCAAGGGTAAAATCCAGGCTTTACGGTTTCATAGTGGATTGAGCTTGCTGATATTCGAAGTGCAATTAACAGAAGACCTTATTATAAAGGTGCAGCAAACGGATTACCACCCTCTCCGCCTGTTGCTATGCAAGACGGGTTTCCTTACCCACTCGGTAGAACAGAGGCATATTCAGTATAGGTTAAATGAATTCTATGGGGCACTCTCAGCCTGCTCAGGTAATGTTGATCAGATATTCCATCTCCCGGCTCAACAGCCACTGGCTATTTTCATGATTGAGATTGACCGGAAGTACTATCTGGAACGGCTACAGCAGGCCAATGGCTCGGTCCATAGTCAGGTGCGGGAGCTATTCGAAGATACCGAAGCAGAGTACCCGTTTCTTTACCATAGTCCTTATAGTCATGCTGCGGTATTGGTATTGCATGACTTTGAACGTATCCGCCAGTACGAAGGTATTGTGAAAGAAATCTATCTTGAATCAAAATCGCTGGAGTTGCTTTCGTTAACCCTTCATCAGTATGTTAACGATCAAAGCATAGACCAGAAAGGTATTGTACTTCGGGAGCATGACATAGAGCAACTCGTGAAGGCGAAACGCCATATTACCGAACATTACGCTACGCCGCCTTCCATTCGGGAGCTGGCCCGGAAGTTTGGCATTAATGAGGCTAAGCTCAAGAAAGGATATAAGCAACTATTCCATATGACTGTCTACGAGCATGTGCGGGCAGAGCGTATGAACCAAGCCAAAATTCTGATAGCAGAAGGTGCTACCGACATTGGGGAGGTAGTACGTAAAGTAGGGTATACCAGCGGTAGCCAGTTTGCTGCTCGTTTTAAAGAGGTTTTCGGTTACTCGCCTAAGCATTTTCAAAAGAAGGTGGCACAATCAAAAACAAAATTTCAGTAAGCAACCGGTTAGCCATCACTGATAAGTCTCACTAAAATTGTATTGTTTTTGGTCGTAACGGCTTAAAAAAGGGAGTGCCGCTACCTGTGTGGGGTAGCGGCATCTCTTTTCCCTCGCTAATTCTGCCTATGAGAGACAGTCCGAATAAAAACATGGTGGGTACGGTTGTTAAACCGAAAAAGATTAAAAAGTGCTTCTAGCCAGGAAGCGCTACTAGTTGAAAAAATATGCTCTTATTCGGAAATCTTATATAATAAAGCTACGGGGTTCTTTAGCCATCTCCAAAGCTAAAAAGTCTTTTCTGTAAAAATTGAAGAGAAGTAGGGATAAGGTGTTTCTGAGGTGACTAAGTTTACTAAGTAAGCTTACTTAGGATGAATGAAAAATGATAACTAGTTAGGCAGGTTTATCATAACCCTTAGTCTGAAAATCATGATTCAAGCCTTTGCAAGCAAATTAGCTTTTCCGATGTGGCGGTTAGGGTTTCTTAAAAGTATGGGAGCTTGGTAGCTTCTGATTGCGTTACATTTACCACTTAGTTAGGAGGCGAATTTGATAGTAGGTTGTTTCGTGTCTATCATACTACACACTTAAACAGTTATTTCCCTGGAGGGGCATTTTGGCTCCTTGAAGGATTATTTTGTGTGAGCCTGATCAATAAATTGCACATTTAAATAATTTGTGTGAGATTTCTGGCTTAAACCATCATTGTACTGCTAAGCTAGGAGTTATTTGTTGAATTACTATTGTATGGTTGTTGATTTGCATTCGGGCTTTTTTTCTAAGATGGCTGATACTATAGCCGAAAAAATTGGAGCTAAAATTCAGTATGTATCCTCTACTATCATTATTTCAGTACCTCCAGAGGTAGGCTCAGGGACTATCAAAATCATGCGTTTCTATCATGGGCTGAGTTTGCTATGCTGGCATCTTCAACTAAACGAAGATTTGGCCTTTTATATAGAACGAATACCTCGTCATCCTCTACGCCTGTTATTCTGTGAGCAGGGGGTACTTACGCATTCTTTGGAAGATCAACAGGTTCAATACCAATTAAAAGGTTTGTATGCTGCGGCATCAGCCTGCTCAAGTGGAGCAAATCAGCTTTTTCAACTATCCAGCAAACAACCTGTTTCCTTCTGTATGGTCGAGATAGACTGGCAGCTATATGAAAGGCAGACACGAGGTCCATCCACTATGAAGCATTCGCTGCAGCAGATTTTTCCTCTTTCAAAAAATGCCTCTTCTTTTATTTACCGGAAACATTACAGCCAGTCGGTAAGCGAAGTGCTCAGAGAAATAGAACAGTCTGAGCAATATCAGGATATTGTTCAGCAAACATTCCTGGAGTCCAAAACCCTAGAGCTGCTGTCGTTTATGATACAGCAGTATACCCAGGACCAACAGGCCGCAGAAGATGGTATTGCACTCAGTGATGTAGATATTGAAAGGCTGACTCAGGCCCGACGTTATATTATACAGCAGTATGTAAATCCACCTTCTATTAAAGAGTTGGCCCGTCGGGTAGGGCTTAATGATTTTAAACTTAAGAAAGGGTACAAACAATTATTTCAGGCTACCGTCTACGAGCATGTACGGGCCGAGCGACTGTACCAGGCCCAGCAATTAATTGCTCAAGGAAAGTGGGATATTGGAGAAGTAGTGCAAAAAGTTGGCTACACTAATAAAAGTCACTTTTCAGCTCGCTTTGAGGAGCGCTTTGGCATGAAACCAAAAGAATATCAAAAGCGGGCTGCTCAGGGCCGCTTACCTTCCCCAATGAGCCCGGAAAAATAATGAACTTTTCAAAGAAAGTTTATGTCTTCGCTTCATAGCAGCGGAGGCAAGCGCTCATGGTATATTACAATATCAGAGTACAATATTCTTTCTGCAGAAGCTCTCACCAGGGTGCGTTAAATTATTGTACCTAGTACGATAAAATAATGTGAAAAATACAGCAAAATTCATTAAAAATACTGCATTTGGTAAATTGGTTTAGCTTAATTTGATAAATTAGTTCGGGTAAATACGTGCGTAATAACATCGTGACTTATGATATCAATCCAAACAATACCACCCGAGCATTTGCTGAACGTATGGACTCAATTGCCAGGTTTATATTGGATAGCCAATAAGGATCTTAATATAGTAGCCGTAAGCCAGGAGTATTTGGAATTTGTGGGCCAAACTTCTGAAGCGGTATTGCATCAAAGTGTGGCAACGCTATACTTGTCTGCCACAGAGGTTTTACCCGATGGTGGGGTGCCTTTCCTGAAGCAGATTTTAAAAGAAGTGCGACAAACCGGAGAGGAAAAACGCTTTACCACCGAGAATACTGATAGGCAGAATACTAATCACCAATACCAGGTATATGAGCTGCTGTACCGTCCGGTCCTGAATCAGCAGAAAGAGGTGGAGTATATCATCCACCAGGCAGTGGTATCTTCTCATCTACGTGAGAGGTCGTACGAGCTAGACGAACATTTTCAGGCACCTTTTCGTGCACTGGTAGAGGCTTCAGCCGATATGGTATGGACTACCAATGCAGAAGGAGCCATTGAGGAGGACTCGCCTTCCTGGCGAGCTTTTACCGGGCAGAGTTATGAGGAGTTTAAAGGTACGGGCTGGCTTACTGTAGTACATCCGGATGATCGGGTATTCACTGAAAAGCATTGGCGCAAGGTGATCAATCAGCAATGGGCCGTAGATACATTCTTTCGCTTACGTCATAAGAGTGGCCAATGGCGTCAGGTTGCTGTGCGAGCCGTGCCTTTGCACAATGCTGACGGTAGCCTTCGAGGTTATATTGGTACAAATACGGATGTCTCTCAGGATAAACAGGCCGCAGAAATTTTGCAGGAAGCAGAAATGTACCGCATTATTGCGGATAACCTGCCCAATGCCGCTGTTTTTGTTGTAGATCGCAATATGCGTTATCTGGTAGCAGAAGGTCAGGCTCTTCGGTTGGCAGGGATGACCTCAGGTGATCTGGAAGGGAAACTTGTGGCTGAGGCATTGAGTCCTGAACTTCATACCACATATAAGTCGTACTACCAGCAGGGGCTGGAAGGCGAACCCTTTAGGTACGAGCACCATAGCCACGGCCGATACTATATCTCTCATGGCACCCCCTTACGAAAGAACCAGGGCGAGGTATACGCGGTACTCGTCGTATCGTATGATATTACCGAACGGAAGCAGCATGAAGAAGTGCTGCGGGCAAGCCAGGAACGGTTTCAAAACGCTTTCAAGATTGATACAATTGGGGTTATCTTCTGGGACTCTAATTTTAGGGTCAGAGAGGTTAACAATGCGTTTCTTAAAATGGGCGGATTTAATCGGGACAGCGTTATTGGACTTACCTGGCAAGAGTTAACACCTCCGGAATTCCACCCCGCCTCGGAGCGTGCCGTAACCGAACTCAACAATAGTAGCGAAACCACTCCTTATGAGAAGCAATACTATAAAAAAGATGGTTCGCGTTGGTGGGGTTTATTTGCCGCGCGCAAACTGAGTGAAGATGAAGCAGTAGAATATGTTCTTGATATCACAGAGCGTAAGCAGGCAGAAGAGATCCTTCGGGAGCGTGAAGAGCATCTTCGGTTAATTCTGGAGAGTGCTATTGACTATGCCATCTTTACGCTAGACCTATCCGGGAATATCACCGACTGGAATATGGGAGCTGAGCGCATATTAGGGTATTCAAAAGAAGAGGCTATCGGACAACTGGGCGGAATGGTTTTTACCCCGGAAGACCAGAAAAGCCAGGAGATAGAAAAAGAATTACAGGCTGCCTGTGACAAAGGGCATGCCGCCAACGAGCGTTGGCATATCCGAAAGGATGGTAGCCGGTTCTGGGGGAGTGGATTTACCATGCCGTTGCGAACGGAAGAGGGTGATGTACGGGGGTATCTGAAAATTATGCGAGACAATACTGAGCGGGAAGAGATGGAAGCCTCATTACGGCAGGCCAAACACGTTGCTGAAGAAGCCGCCAAGGCCAAAGAAGATTTCCTGGCTCATATGAGTCATGAGATCCGCACCCCGCTCAATGCTGTGGTAGGGCTGAGTAATCTTCTGTTACAACAAAATCCCCGCCCCGGCCAACTGGAAAACCTACAAACCCTAAGGTTTTCTGCGGAAAATCTGCGAGTGCTGATTAATGATATTCTGGATTTCAGCAAGATACAGGCCGGTAAAATGGAGGTAAATGAGGTGGATATGAACATGAAAACCCTCCTCAATAGTTTACAAAAAGCCCACCAGTCATATGCGCAAGACAAAGGCAATAAACTGCAGATCCATTTAGACGAAGCACTTCCTGAAATAGTGCGTACCGATCAGCTCAAACTTTCGCAGGTGCTGCATAACCTGGTAAGTAATGCCATGAAGTTTACCCGGCAGGGCAAGGTAGAAGTGAGTGTATCATTATATCAGAAAGAAGAAAACAAGCTCTGGGTTCTTTTCTCGGTTAGTGATACGGGCATCGGAATACCACCGGAAAAGCTGGAAACAATCTTTGATGCCTTCACGCAGGCTGATAATACTACCATGCGACAGTACGGCGGTACCGGGCTGGGCTTGTCTATCACGAAGTTGCTGCTGGAGCTAATGGATAGTCGGATTGAGGTAGAAAGTCAGGAGGGGAAAGGCTCACGTTTCTTCTTTACGATCCCCATGCAGGAAGGGGTTGAGGCAGAAACCTATACCGATGAGGTTATTTCCCCGAAAGAAGAGCTGGATCATATGCAGCGTCTGAAGGTTTTGCTGGTAGAAGATGTAGCAATTAACCGCATGGTCTGTCGGCAGTTTCTGGAGAACTGGTGGTCACTTATACCAGAAGAGGCTGAGAACGGAGAGGAAGCTGTAGCTATGGCGCAGCGTACCAGGTATGACCTGATTCTTATGGATGTACGAATGCCCACGATGGACGGATACCAGGCAACAAAAGCTATCCGTAAGCTACCAGCTTATGCCAAGGCACCTATTCTAGCCCTTACTGCCGATACGGTTGAAGAGTTGCGGAAGCACCCGGAAGCTTACCTGTTTACGGATATAATTACTAAACCATTTGATGCGAATGACTTTCAGCATAAGCTCATACGTTACGCCCCCAGACGCTCCAAGAAAAAACAGTCTGGCAGGAGCCAAGGTGGCACTGGAGCGCCTCCAAAAGAAAGGCATCAAGTACTTTCATTACATAAACTGGAAGAGTTTTTTGAAGATGATCACTTAGCCTTGCAAGATTTTTTAGGTAAAATAACCGATGAGCTTAGGCATTCAAATCAGGTATTTAACAAGCTAATTGCTCAACGCAACCTAACTGCTCTGGAAGACCTCACTCATAAGATGAACATGATACTGGGCCTCTTATCTCTGGAAGAGCTAAAGGAGAGGTTAAATGAATGCCGCTCGCTGTTAAAAGAAAAGCAGACAGCTAATAATTCCTGGAAATTACAGTTAGAACAGGTACAGGCGAAAGTGAATACGTTAATGGAGGACGCCATAGCAGCTATAACCAGCCTGCGGACTGAGAAAACATAGTATGCTTCAAAAGGAAACTGCTGGCCTATCAAACAGCTGCCCGGGTAAAACATATCTAAAGTCGCCCAGATAAAGCAGGCTTGGTATCCCGAAAAAGCGAAAAGCCGGGGTGTATTATTATAGTAAATATGTAACACCGCTGCAAAAAGACTTTCTCATGCCTGTTTTGTCACGTATGGTCACTCTCAGGCCTGGTGCTCTTCATACCGAAAGGCGGTTGCCTCCCTCCAAACAGTGCTGCCTGAGGTTATATCCACTGCTCCTATTTACTAATGCCGTACTACTTGGCGGGGTGTGAGTGGGTTTGTTAATAGAATGCAGCACGGCATTGTGGCCTGTTAGGAGGTTTGATGTAAGGTTTCAGTACGGAATGGTTATAGGCAAGAAGGTCCAGTATAAGAAAGAAGCACCGCCGGAGGGCTTGTGTGGGGGTATGGCATCAAAAAGACAAACTACTTGTTTGCTCGTAAATAGGAAAGATACCTCAAAGCTGAAGGGCTTAGTAACCTCAAACAGCATTTAACACTTGCGGAAAGCAGAGAAGTTTTCTTTGTCAGAAAATTAGAATAGAAGAAAACGTTCTGCTTGAACATGGCGCACTTATTTCTTCCTAAACATTAAATGCTACTCAGTCGCAGTTCGGAATCAAGTAAACCTGATTGTAGCCAACAAAATCTTGCAACTTCCTTATATACTCATGCTGCGGCAAAGAGTTTATAAAAGTCGAGGTACATATCATCGTTATTGATGGCTAAACATAAATCTTCCAGCCTCAGTGATCAAACTGTTTTAATTATTTGATACCTTTCCTTAGCGATAGATGGTAACACCATCATCAACCTATGTTAGTGGATATGGCAGCAGGTTGTTGAGTAACCTTATACCATCGTTATCTCTGATGAGGAATGTGCTCGGTGTAAATTCTCTAATAAGAAAGCTGTATGTCAAAGCTTATTTACATAATCGGGTTGCTTATAGCACTTTCTCCTCCTTCCACAGGGCAGAAGCTTAATCTGCAATATCAGGTTGATGCCTCAGCTCATGTGACGCCGGAGCAAAAAGACTCGGTCTTTATCCTTCACCTGTTAGATTCCGGAAAATACTATCTTAACAAGCAGGGTTCCTACCTGGCCGACCTGGATAGTGCGGCTGCTTATTTCCGGCAAGCCATCCGGAAGAGTGATTCACTGGCGATCATTCCACTAAAATACGAAGGGTTGTGCCTGTTGGGCATCCGGTTTTTTGAGGAAGGCAAGAACCAGCAGGGCCGAAATTATTTTATGCAGGTGATTCAGCAGTATCAGCTATCAGGGAAGAAAGAACAGGAGGCCTGGGAGTGGTTCAGGATGGGCTACTACCTGGACTGGAACTCCGCCAACTATCCGGAAATACTGGAGTGCTTGCATCGAGCCCTTTCCCTTTATCGGCAGTCGGGTAATAAAGAACTAGAGATCAGGGTATTTAAAGAAATTGCGGATGTACACCTTAACCAGGGAAAACTGGAGGAAGCAGAGCAGGAGCTACTACAGGTGCTAGCGATGTATCAATCCATTGGTTATCGTAACCTTCATTATACCTATGACCTGCTCTCGGTGGTAGCCCGGTTGAGCGGTGACTTGAATAATGGCTTACAGTACGGGTTACAATGCGTAGAAAGTATGGAGGCTATCCGGGATACAGTAGACGCGCCCATCTTCTACAGCCGAGTGGCCCACATCTACCGGAATCTGGGAGAGGTTGATAAAAGCATTGTCTGGTATTATAAAGAACTAAACGCCTGGGTTGCCCGAGATGAAAATCATTGGTACATGTACCGGGATGTCGGTTACCTGGTGCAGCAACTCATACAGCAAAAACAGGTATCGGAAGCTCTGAATCTGGTTACCGGTATTGCAGAAAAATACCCCCCTACGGGGCTGATAGAAAAGTCAAGCATGGCGCAAGCGCTAGGGCACTGCTATCTGGCCATGAAGCAATACAACCAGGCAGAAAGACAGTATCTAACCATGATCGGAGAATTAAAAGGCATGGAGGCAGGTGAACTGACGTCCGAAGCCCAACATGATATTGGTAAATTTTATGTAGAGCGCCAGCAGTTTGAGAAAGCCCGGCCTTACCTTACCGATGCTCTGGCCGTACCGATCGGCGTTGCGAATGCTGCCCGGGTTATGGATTCCCATCAGCTATTGTTTAAGGTGGATTCAGCGGCGGGAAACTATCTGTCGGCAATTGAGCACTTCCGGCTGAACAAGGCTCTGAACGATTCGCTGTTCAACCATACCAAGAGTCGTCAGATTGAAGAACTACAGATCCAGTACGAAACAGCTAAAAAGGAGCAGGACATAGCATTACTACAAAACGAAAGCCACTTTCAGCAGAACCAACTGCAACAAGCCCGGCTTACCAAGAATATTACCATCATTGGTTGTTTGTTGTTACTGGTGTTTGTAGGGCTGTTATTTAATCAATACCGTATTAAACAACGGAGCAACCGGGAAATCAGTCAGAAGAACCTGGCCCTGGAGCAGTTAGTGAGGGAAAAAGACTGGTTGCTGAAAGAAATTCACCACCGGGTAAAGAACAACTTGCAGGTAGTCGTGAGCCTGTTGAATGTTCAGTCTTCCTACCTCAAAAGCGATGACGCCTTGCAAGCCTTTCGGGAAAGCCAGCATCGTATGCAAGCCATGTCTCTGATTCATCAGAAGCTATACCAGTCGGACAATATTGGCTACATTGATATCAATACGTACATCCGGGAGCTGGTATCTTTTCTGCAAGATAGCTTTGGCACCGAACATCACTTCCACTTTGAGCTTCCCCTCGATCATCTTACTATGGATGTATCCCAAGCCACTCCACTCGGACTGATATTAAATGAGGCTATCTCTAATGCGCTGAAATATGCTTTTCCCGGTAACAGCCGGGGTACGGTTATCATTTCTCTTACACTTGTAACTGACCATCATTACCAATTGCGTATTGCCGATAATGGGGTGGGGCTGCCCGCTGATTTTGACGTTGTAAGCAGTCATTCTCTGGGAATGAACCTGATGCAGGGGTTGAGCAAACAACTGGAGGGGCACTTCCGGTGGGAAAATAATGTCGGTCTTACCCTGATTATTGATTTCCCCCAGAAAAAATCAATGGCCGCCGAGTTCATATCCGTAGGACTTAACCAGCCGGTAGCGCATGCCTGAAAAGATTCTTATTGTTGAAGATGAGTTTATTGTTGCTAATGACCTACGACTGATTCTGGAGCGGGCCGGATATCAGGTTTGCGGAATAGCAGGTTCGGTGCCGGAGGCCCAGGAAATCATTAGGCAGCAACAGCCCCGGTTGGTTCTGCTGGATATTTACCTTAAAGGCCCGCTTACTGGCATCGATCTGGCCCGGCAACTAACCAAAGCTAATATTGCCTTTGTATACCTATCGGCCAACTCCAATCAGCAGGTGTTGGAAGAGGCGAAAGCAACCCAGCCTTATGGTTTCCTGGTAAAGCCCTTTCGGGAAAAAGACGTACTGGTTACGCTAGACGTGGCACGCTACCGTCACGAGCATAGTAAAGAAGCAAAACTCCGTCAGGAAGCTCAACTACAGCAAGACTTGGCTACAATTGCGGCTGAGCCTTTATCCTGGGAAGATAAGTTACTAAAAGTAGCCAAAGCATTGCAACTGGTGATTCCCTTCGATTATCTGAGTGGAGCCTTGCAAGATAGAGGTTTGAATACACTGAAGGAATGTAGCTACCTGAGAATAGGTTTTGAGCAATACCAGACCATTACCGCAGGCGCATTGGCTACCATTAGCGGAAAGTCGCTGGCTGAAGTGCAACGCTTCCTTTACCAGCAAGAACAAACTCCTGCCGGTTGGTACAACGGGGCGGATTATTCCGATTACTGTCATAACATACCGACTGCGCAGTTTCTGACTGCTACCTTTCAGTTTGCCGCCTGCCTGACACTACCAATTCCACTGCCCAATAGCCACGTATTCATAATAACGCTTTATAGCCGTAAAGAAATAACCTATCAGGGCGGGCATCTTGAGCTTCTGCAACATGCCTTGGCTGAACTGTCTTCACTGGGGAATGATGCCCTCGCAAAGCAAACCTCATTGTCAATTACCAGCGAATCTCACGCTACCGCTTATCATGAAACAAATTCGGGTTTTGCCGGGATTATCGGGGATAGTCCGTCGTTGCTAGAGGCATTAGATCATGTGGCTCAGGTTGCTCCCCTCGATACGTCAGTACTTATTTTAGGAGAAAGTGGTACTGGTAAGGAGAAAGTTGCTCAGGCAATCCATACGCTCTCTTCTCGGAGACACAAACCCCTGGTTAAAGTAAATTGCGCGGCTCTTCCGGCAAGCCTCATTGAGTCTGAGTTATTTGGCCATGAAAAGGGAGCATTTACCGGGGCGGTGAATAGACGAATAGGAAAGTTTGAGCAGGCCGATGGTGGTACGGTCTTTCTGGATGAAATCGGGGAGATGCCTCTGGAGATGCAGGTTAAATTATTGCGGGTATTACAGGAAAAAGAAATTGAGCGTATCGGCGGGAGAAGTGCGCTCACCATTGATGTGCGTATTGTTGCCGCCACGAACCGCAACCTGGAGAAAGAAGTAGGTGAGGGGCGCTTTCGCCTGGACCTGTACTACCGGCTGAATGTTTTTCCTGTAACCCTACCACCTTTGCGGGAGCGCACAGGAGACATCCAAACCTTAGCCGTACATTTTGCCCAACAGTTCTGCCAGAAATTTAAGAAACCCTTCTTTGGCATTTCTGATGCTATGATAGAAAACATGCAAACCTATCGCTGGCCAGGGAATATTCGTGAGCTGGAAAATATCATAGAGCAGTCGGTAATTCTGAACGACGGTCACTCGGCACTCACTTTGCAACGCCCCCTCAGTAATACTATTTTTTCTCCAACTGAAGATGTTAACCCTGTATCCTCCCTGGCTACCCCGGTAAGCTCACTGGATGAGGTAAAAAAGGTGCAGGATAAAACTGAAAAAGAATACCTGATTTCCGTGCTGAAAAAAGCCGAGGGGCGGGTCAGGGGCAAAGGTGGTGCGGCTGAGTTGCTGAACCTGAAACCCACCACGCTGGAGTCGCGCATGGCCCGGTTAGGAATTCTAAAAAAAGAACTCCCATAAGGAGTAAAAGGCTACTCCGAAAAATTCGGAGATTAACCGTCCAAACTACGAGCGTTTCGGAGTTGAGGTCGATGTAATCCGAAAATATCTTTTCATTTTAAGTGGGTAATTTTCTCATTTTCAGCATTTTAAATGTGGGGCTGCTTTTTGTTGCCAGAAGGCACATTTCGGCACATTAATCGCCAGCCATTCTACAGTAGTGCTATTGTTGTCTGCTTTACCCTCAACTACCATGACGAACCTATGTACTTCCAACCAGGCAGTTCCATACGCTGATGCTGCGAGTAGATTACCGATTGCTCATACAGAGAAGACGATCCCTTTTGAAATTCATACGCTGAAGTGGATAGAGAAAAACCGCTGGCCCCAGCACGCCGTACCACAACGCCATAACCATTTCGAAATTATCTGGGTGAAATGCGGCACTGGAGTTCATCTAATTGATCTTGAAAAGCATGAAATTGAAGACGATACTATCTACTATCTTACTCCCGGACAAGTACATTTGCTAAAAGCATCCCGACATAGTGAAGGGTATCTAATCTCTTTCTCTGCCGAGTTCATCGGCCTGGCTGAAGACCATATTAATTTGGCATTTACCAGCGAACTGTCCTATGCGTGTTCGCAGTCCCCCGTAATTCAGGTGTCCGAAGCAATGAAAGATGAGATGCAGGATATTTTAGAGCGGATGATAAAAGAGTACAACAACTACTTTTTATTGAGGGCCGAAGTGTTAAAAGGGTTTCTGAAGATATTTCTAATCTATCTTACCAGACAGTCTGAAAAATTCAGGCAAAAATCTGCCCCCAACCAAAATGCAGGGCTGGTAAAACGATTTCTGTCGTTGCTGGATAAAAACTTCATGTCGAAGAAGATGGTTGCTGATTATGCCCGAGAGCTATGTGTGACCCCCAACTACCTAAACGAAATGGTGAAAAAGGTATCGGGGATTCCGGCCAGCGAGCATATCAAGAGGCGTATCATTCTGGAAGCTAAACGCCAGGCCTCCTACACGGATGTAAGCATGAAAGAGATTGCCTACAATCTGGGTTTTAATGACACCTCTCACTTCAGCAAGTTCTTTAAAAATGCTTCGGGTATTAGTTTTACCGACTTTAAAAAAAAGCAGCGTCATCCATATCACTTGTGCTAACTGTATAGCCCCTTCCCGGAAATCAATTCTTATCCGTATGATCGGCCAATGTTATTGTCTGACGTTCATTCAGTGTTAGGCATGCTTTAGCTTCTTCTCAAACCTTCGTGCTGTTTTGCTGCCGATAATATATACCACATAAGCCACGGTTTATCAATGGTAAATTCAGGGACACCTTTCTACCTTAGTGTTACGAAATTTGAATGGCAGGTAATTGATTATCAAGTAGTTGTTGGTGGTTATTCTGCATTTTCTTCTGTAGACTCATTACTTGCGGTAACATACTAAAACTTATTACTATGATCATACATAACGAAAAGGTGGCGGTGGGTGGGGAGAAACTTAGTGCTGCCAAAAAAGTGCTGATTATGCTTCACGGACGAGGAGACCGGGCCGATTCTTTTATTGAACTGGCGAGAGAATTAGATGCACCTGGTTTTGCCTTCCTGGCTCCACAGGCCATTCAGAATACCTGGTATCCTTATAGTTTTCTTATGCCGCTCAGTCGCAATGAGCCTCAGCTTTCCCTTAGCCTGTCTGGCCTATCCGAATTGGTAGATGACTTACAGGGGTTGGATTTCCAGACAGCGGATATTTTCTGGCTGGGGTTTTCTCAGGGAGCTTGCCTGATGCTGGAGTATGGTGCTCGTCACGCTCAACGTTACGGAGCGCTTATGGCTTTCACCGGCGGGTTACTGGGGGCGGAAGTAAATCGCTCCAACTATCACGGCGATTTTCAGAGCACACCTGTATTTATGGGGGGGAGCGACTACGACCCTCACGTGCCGGAAGAACGGATTGACGAGTCGGCGCAGATACTGTCGGAGATGGGAGCTTCTGTTACTAAAAAAATTTATCCTGATATGGGGCACACCATTAACCAGGACGAAATAACTGTGGCGAATGCCCTGCTCACAGGGACTTTTCATTCATTTCTTACGGACTGAAACCCAATTGAATTCATAATGGAACATAAAATCAAAGGCATTCATCATGTGACTGCCATTGCCGGTAATGCCCGGCGTAACCTGGACTTTTACACTCGAGTATTAGGATTACGGCTGGTTAAAAGGACGGTTAACTTTGATGATCCGGGCACCTATCACTTTTACTTTGGCAACGAAACCGGCGACCCGGGTACTATTCTTACCTTCTTCCCCTGGGAAGGGATTATCGCCGGTAAGCGAGGCACCGGGCAAGCCACTGAAACAGCGTTTTCTGTACCAGCCAGCTCTCTCAATTTTTGGCAGGAGCGCCTGGATGCTGAGAACGTCATCTACAACAAACCATCTCGCCGCCTGGATGAAGAATACCTAACCCTGGTTGACCCGGATGGCCTGAAACTGGAGTTGGTTGCTACGCAGGGTGATACCCGAACGCCTTATACCGGCAATGGTATCGATGAACTGTTTGCTATTCGCGGGTTTTACAATGTCACATTATCCGTAGAAGGGTATGAGAAGACTGCCCGCCTACTGACGGAGGTCTTTGGGTACTCACTTATTCGGGAAGAGGTAAACCGTTTTCGCTTTGCCACCGGGGCGAATGAAGGAGCTAGTATTATCGACCTAGTGTGTTTGCCAGCCGGTCAGGGCGGTCAGGTAGCCGGAGGATCAGTGCATCACGTGGCTTTTCGGGCCAGAAACGATGAGGAGCAGTGGTACTTCCGAGACCAACTGGCAGAGCTAGGTTATAACGTAACCCCACCCATTAACCGGGATTACTTCATGTCAGTTTACTTCCGCGAGCCCTCCGGAGTATTATTTGAGATTGCCACTGATTCCCCAGGCTTCACGGTGGATGAACCCCTGGATTCTTTAGGTACAGCCTTGAAACTGCCCAAAATGTACGAACCCCGACGGGAGGAGATAGAAAATATATTACCTCCTCTTAACTAAATGAAATAACTACCTATCCCAGTTTTTTCATTTTAATAAACTTGGCTTATCGATAGTATGTACTGTGCAATTTACTGATTGTTAGTGGAATAAATGATACAAGCGTATTGTCTTTAATCTTAATTTTTCTAAACCCTTATAGTATGAACACCACTCTTTTAGAACCGATCACCGTAGTACCTTTTGCCCAAGATCCTCGTCTGGATACCGGTACCAGAGCCTTTTTAAAAGTACTGAACTCCGGTGGAGTACCTTTGGAAACGTTATCCAAGGAAGATGCCCGCAATGTGCTGATCAATGCTCAGGCTTCTGTCAATGTAGATCTGTCGGGTATTGATGAGTTCGAGAAAACCATTACCGCCGAGGGTTATACCATCAAGTTGAATATCGTTCGTCCGGAAGGTGTAGCGGAAACATTGCCCGTCTTCATGTTCATCCACGGTGGCGGCTGGATTCTGGGAGATTACCCTACTCACAAACGACTGGTGCGAGACTTGGTAGTATCGTCTGGCTATGCAGCAGTTTTCGTAAACTATACCCCTTCGCCAGAAGCCCATTACCCCCAGGCAATAAACGAAATTTACGCAGCAACAAAATGGGTTGCCGAAAACGGTAGCGAGATTAATGTGGATGGTCAGAATATGGCGATTGTAGGTAACAGTGTAGGAGGGAATATGAGCACCGTCACTACGCTGATGGCAAAAGAAAAGGGTGGCCCGAAGATAAAACTTCAAGTACTGTTGTGGCCCATTGTAGATTCAGACTTTGAAACCGAATCCTACCGGGAGTTTGGAGAGGATCGTTTTCTGACTACCTCAATGATGAAGTGGATGTACAACCAATATACTACTGACTTGGAAGAGCGCAAGGAAATCTATGCGTCGCCGTTACGAGCTACCGTGGAGCAGCTTCAGGGGCTTCCCCCGACGTTGATTCAGGTTGCGGAAAATGATATTCTGCGGGATGAAGGTGAAGCGTATGGCCGCAAGCTGGATGAAGCCGGAGTAACGGTCACCACCGTACGCTACAATGGCATGATTCACGATTTTGGACTGTTAAATGCCCTGGCTGAGTTACCGGCTGTTAAGTCACTTTTTGTGCATGCAGCGGCTGAACTGAAAAAATACCTGGGATAAAACAAGGTTAAATAAATTCTACGAATACTTAACCGCGTCACGTTAGACGCACTAATCCTGATAAATATGGCATTTTCAATAATTGACAAAATAGAAGCCCCAACTGCACCCGGTGGTGTAAAAAATGTGGTGCTCGTGCATGGCACCTGGGCTGATGGATCGAGCTGGGCCAAAGTGATTCCCTTGCTGGAAGCAAAAGGCTTTCACGTGGTAGCGGTACAAATCCCACTGACCTCGCTGGCCGATGATGTGGCAGCTACCAAGCGAGCGATTGAATTACAGGATGGCCCGGTTTTGCTCGTAGGTCACTCTTGGGGAGGGGTAGTTATTACCGAGGCGGGTAACGACCCGAAAGTGAGCGGGCTGGTCTATGTAGCAGCCGTAGCCCCAGATGAAGGACAATCCTTTCTTGAAGTAGTACAGACGGCCGCTTCTGCACCGGGCAATGATGAAATCAGGCCGGATGCGTATGGATTCGTGAGCATGTCGCCTAAAGGTATTTTTGAAGACTTTGCTCAGGATTTGCCCGAAGCAGAACAAAAGCTCGTTCTGGCTACTCAGGGACCCCAGGCTTTTACTGCTTTGACGGAAAAAGTTACCCGGGCCGCCTGGAAAACAAAGCCTTCCTGGTATGTGGTTGCCAGTGAAGACCGAATGATAAACCCCGATCTGGAGCGAACACTAGCTAGCAAACTGAAGGCTACTACCCTGGAGCTTAAGTCCAGTCACCTGGCTATGCTGTCGCAGCCCGATAAAGTAGCCGCATTTGTGGTAGAAGCTGCCAGCAAGATTGGAGTTCAATAGGGT
This sequence comes from Roseihalotalea indica, assembly GCF_022458895.1. The sequence continues at coordinate 109,780 of NZ_JAINFL010000009.1, forward strand.
TTGTATTGAAGCCTTGAGATACCAGAATGTGCTACAACAATATGAAAAGCTACCGGCTCAATAAATAGGGAGGTGCTCTGTGCAGAGGGTAATCTCAAAAGTATCTGAGCGAGCCTCATTGATTTTACGAAAAGGAGTAGAAATCATAAGAATACCTAGGCAAATGCTGTATTCTGATTTCTTTTAATGACGTACCAGGAAGCGGGTGGCAGGAGGTCGTACGGAGAGTGCGGCCTCCGGCGGACCGCCTCCGGTAACGCCTCCGGTAACACCTAACGTGAGCTTACATAGTGGTCAGAATGAATTTTCTAATGAAGCCTCCTTTTTCCTAGGCAGTCGTTTCCTTTCTCTTAAGCATCACTTACTAAATAGCAAAATCATGAAAATGAGTGACACCAACACAATCGTTTTTGTTACCGGCGCCTTTGTTACCCACCGTTGTTGGGACGAATGGCGAACGTATTTTGAAAGTAAAGGGTATAAGACGCTCGCTCCGCCCTGGCCCTTCAAGGATGCGTCTGCCGAAGAGTTGCGAAGCAGGCAACCCAATGATATTGATCTGGCTACCTTAACGCTTGCTGAAGTGATCGATAGCTATGTGAATGTGATTAAGGGCCTACCCGAGAAGCCCATCGTCATCGGTCACTCTCTGGGCGGAATGATGACCCAGGTTATTGTAAACCGCGACTTGGCGGCCATGGGAGTAGCCATTCATTCAGTGCCTACGCTGGGCGTATTTCCTTACGAGTTCACATTTCTGAAAGCAGGCTGGAAATCACTGGGTTTGTTTACTTCCCTGAAAAGAACCTACCTGATGTCGTTGAAAGACTGGCAGTACGCCTTTGTAAATGGCATGCCCCTGGCTGAGCAAAAAGCAACTTACCAAGAGTTCACCATTCCCGAATCTAAAACGGTAGCTCGGGGTGGACTTTCCAAGGCAGCCAGTGTAAACTATGACAAGCCGCACGCCCCGCTATTGCTCACGTCCGGCGATAAGGACACCATCATTCCGGCTCACCTTAACTACCGTAACTTCAAGCGATACAACAAAAAGAATGGCTCGGTGCTGGACTATAAAGAGTTTCCCGGACGAAACCATTTCGTGCTGGGGCAAGCAACCTGGCAGGAAGATGCCGATTATATTCTCGACTGGATTGATAAGCAGAAAGATCAGATTCCGGCCAGTGTATCGTTCAGCTATTGACTATCTTTTTTCTCACTACTGAGGGCTTACCCATCAGCCTGAGTAGCAAGGCGGGTGGGTAAGTATTTGATAGAAAGAAATGTGTTATATGCAATAGAGCTGAGAATACAATCTCAGTATTGCTTGTGAATAAGTGCCCGGAAAATGCCAGTACAGCCTGATAAAACTCTCTGGGTTATCGACCCGGTACATACAAAAATCAGTTTTACCACCCGCTACTTATTGCTTACCCGTATTTCCGGCTGGTTTACAGAAATGGAAGGGGTGGTTTATGCCAGTGATGCTGACTTTGGAGATGCCCAGGCACAACTTACTATTTATGTCCGATCAATTGCCACAGGTAATCGAGAGCGGGACCGGCATTTACGTTCGGCAGATTTTTTTAATGTAAAGAGGTACCCCGTTATAACGTTTGAGTCTACGGCAGTTGTTGTTGATGGCACTTTTCTCAACATGTCGGGTATTCTAAAAGTAAAAGATGCAGTGTTGATTACTCAGTTTACGGCAACTTACACTGGTATTGCGCACGATCCCCAGGGTAATACCAAGGCCGGTTTTGAACTGAAGACCTCCTTTAACCGAAAAGATTTACACCTGGATTGGAATATGTATTTTGGCCATAGTGGCGTGCTGCTTGCCAATGAAGTTAAGGTTTTTTGTGATGTGCAATTGCTCAGATTACCACATTCAAAATGAGGAGCTGCTGCATTATAACTGTAGAGGTGCGGAATTTTTAGGGTAGTTTTTTGTTACAGGAATGTTCACTAGATTGGTGAACATACTGTTTTTATCAATATTTCTACTTTTTTGGCCGCAACTGACTCACAAGCATCATCAACTGCCAACAGGCGATCCACTATTCTGAACTGTGCCCTGGACCTCTTTGCATCCCGGGGGTACGATGCCATTGGAGTGCAGGAACTGGTCAATGCCGCTGGTATTACCAAACCTACCTTATATTATTATTTCGGTAGTAAACGAGGCTTGCTGGAAACCCTGATTCAGGAGAAACTATCCCCTTTTATAGATCAGTTATCTTTGGCAACTGCTTATTCCGGTGATTTACCCCTTACTTTGCAGCGGGTGGTGGAGGTCTACTTTCAATTTGCGCAACAAGAATCCCGATTTTATCAGCTTTTTTTATCCCTGTCGTATCCCGTACCCGACAATGAGGCTAACCAACTGATGCGCCCCTGGATTACGCGGCAGTGGCAACTTCTGGAAAGTCTTTTCCAGCAAGCTGCTCAGGATCATGGTAACATGCACGAACGGCACCGTCAATACGCCACAGTCTTTCTTAGCATCTTAAACGGATATATTTCCCTGATCTTCCAACAGGGGGTAGAGGTAACCGAACATACTATCTGGCAGGTGGTACATCAATTTTCTCATGGAATTTATTCATAATGAAACCTTCTTTTTTATTTTTGCATTTATATACCGAACGGTAAGTATATAAATGATTATGAATAAATTTTCTTCTTCATGGGCATGGGATAGCGTTTTCTATCACATCTATCCATTGGGCCTTACGGGCGCACCCCGGCAAAACAATTTTTCATCCCAACCTGAACCTCGCCTGGAAGGTATCTGCCCCTGGCTGGATCATATGGCAGAACTAGGCTGTAATGCGCTTTACCTAGGGCCTGTATTTGAATCGGGCACCCACGGTTATGATACGGCAGATTATTTTCAGGTAGATCGGCGATTGGGTACTAATGAGACATTGCGGCATTTGGTAAAACAGGCGCACGATAGAGGCATCCGGGTCATTTTGGATGGAGTATTCAATCATGTTGGTCGTAATTTCTGGGCATTTAAAGATTTGCAGCAACATAAAGAGCAATCGGTATATAAAGATTGGTTTGCCGGTGTGGATTTTAATCAGCCCAGTCCGAACGGCGATTCATTCACTTACGAAAGCTGGGAAGGGCACTATGATCTGATAAAACTAAATCTGCACCACTCAGAGGTTCGTAAACACCTGTTTGATGCAGTCGCGATGTGGATAGAGGAGTTTGACATTGACGGGCTGCGGCTGGATGCTGCCGATGTTATGGACCTAGGCTTTTTGCAGGCCTTGCGCTCATTCTGCCAAAAGCTGCGTCCGGATTTTTGGTTGGTAGGAGAGGTAATTCACGGAGATTACACTCAGTGGGCCAATGCTGAAACGCTGCATGCCACTACCAACTACGAATGTTATAAAGGGCTGTATTCCAGCCATAATGATGCTAACTATTTTGAGATTGCCCATTCGCTAAACCGGGAGTTTGGCCCTGGTGGCGTTTACCAAGGGCTTCCTCTGTACACTTTTGCTGATAATCACGATGTAAACCGGGTAGCCAGCACATTAGAGAACTCGGCGCATCTTTACCCGCTGTATGCCCTTCTGTTCACCATGCCGGGGGTGCCTTCTATCTATTATGGTAGTGAGTGGGGAATTGAAGGTAAAAAAGAACAGCACAGTGATGACCCTCTTCGCCCAGCCGTATGCCTGGAAGCCATACCCCATCAGGCTCCACACCCCGATTTGGTACCGGCAATTCAACAATTTATTAGCCTACGACATCAACAACATGCGCTGCGTTACGGTAATTATCAGCAACTGATGGTTACCTCGGAGCAGTTTGCTTTTTCGCGTCAGTCAGATCAGGATTTTGTAATGGTGGCCGTAAATTCAGCTGATACGTCCGCCGCTTTAGATATACCTGTGCCGTTACCTGATGGACAGGTGCTGACAAACTTATTAGAGCCAGATTCTCATTTTACTGTGCAGGGGGGCTCCGTTTCTGTAAAAGTACCCTCGTGTTGGGCTACCATTTTGGCATAAATAAAATGGATTTACTGAAAATAAAGCTACATCTGGTAACAATTCCCTTTTCTTTTATATCAATTTGGATAAAGAGAAGTAGGAGCAGGGCTTTTGAAAAATGATTAAATAATATGTACTTTACCACCACCTTTTAATACCTTTATAAATACTTCAGGATTTTTTCATTGAATACACAGCAAGTGTCGCTTCTTCCATCCTATGAACCCCAGCTTTGGGATCAGTTTCGCCGAGGAGATCAACAAGCATATTTAACGATCTATAATCGATACGCTGATGTCTTGTTCCGTTATGGTATTAAGTTTACCCCAGATCGTGAGCAGGTTTTGGATTGTATACACGACTTGTTTGTAGACCTCTGGGAGCGAAGAAATCACTTAAGCTCAACCAGTTCGATTAAGTATTATCTGTTTCGTGCCCTACGCCGCAGAATTGCAAAATCCGATGGTGATGAGCTTCTGTCTAGCCTGACAGATGACGTGCTTTACGAAGAACCACAGAATTTCCGGTGGGTTGTAGAAGAGTCAAAGGTAGAAAAGCAGCGGCAAATCCGTGAAGCCATACAGTCGTTACCCAAGCGGCAACGGGAAGTGATCTACCTTCGCTTTTTTAATAATTTTACTTTTGAAGAAGCCGCCAGCATTATGGGTATCGACGTGCGCTCGGCTTATAATCTTACCTACAAAGGACTAGCCTCGTTGCGCAAAAAACTATCGTATCGTGATCTGCTGGCTTTAGGTTCTTTCAGTCTGCTTTGCCTCGGTCTTTACAGTCTGGTGATGTAAATTCTGTAAAATTATATCAATATAATTGTATATTTTGTAATAATAACGCCTCTTATTTGTCGGCAGTGAAAATTTAAAATTTTTTTCTTTTAAAAAGGTGTAGTTCACCCCATTTTCTGCTTTCCCTAATCAAACAACAGAAAACTGGTGCGACAACCTAAACTCACCTTGGGAAACCTACTGAACAATGAAGATTTCATTGCATGGGTTTCCCATTCTTCACCTGAACAAGACCAATATTGGCAACAGTATATAATAAAACATCCTGAGCATGCTGCAATAATCGCTCAGGCTCGGGATGTGTTACTGGCTTTACAATCGGATGAAGATCAGCTCACCGTATTTGAAAAGCAGGCTTTACAACACAAACTGACTCAGCATTTAAGGAAGGAGCCGGTTGAGAGGCACGGCATGAAGCGCGATCCGATAGAAAGATCTATAACTAATGCTCATCTTCCCAGGCCCAAAGCACATTACTCATACTGGATAGCCGCTTCCGTAGCGCTATTTCTGCTGCTATTAGGCGGCATTGTGTGGGTTAATGAAAGTCAGGAAAAGATAATGAGCACTGGCTATGGTGAAACTGCGACGCTGGAGTTGCCGGATGGCTCGTTAGTCGTACTTAATGCCAACTCCCAGATACGATATTCTCAAGCATGGGAAGACCGAGAGGTGTGGCTGGAAGGAGAAGCCTACTTTCACGTGCAAAAGCAAATCGATCCGGTTACGGCCGACTCAGCCAAATTTACCGTCCATACCGATAATCTGACGGTAATGGTGCTGGGCACTAAATTTAATGTGAACAGCCGACAGGCCCAGGTAGTGCTGGACGATGGGAAAGTGCATGTGCGCCAGAATGATGCTGATCCGGCGGAAGTGGACCTTCGCCCTGGCGAGATGGTAGAGCTAGATCGGCAGACAGCGCAACTGGTGAAGCGGGAGGTTAACCCCTATCACTACATTGCCTGGAAAGATAATATGCTGATTCTGGACGAAACGCCGTTGGGCGAGATTGCTCGGTTGCTGGAAGAGCGATACGGCTATTCTGTCATCTTTGAGACCGATGCTTTGAAGCAAGTTTCGTTTGTGGGCACCTATCCCGCAGACGATATCGAAGTGCTGCTTCGCACCCTGGAAATATCCTTAAACATGGTAGTAGAAGGTAAAGAAATAATCATTAAAGAGTAACGCAGGTGGGCTTTACGGCTCTTCACTGCCTTAATTCACATAGTCAAAACAACCCCCCAAGTATATGAAAAATTCCCTACAGATGAGCAGAATTTTTGGTATCCTGGTAAGCTGCTGTTATCTATTTTCTCCTGTATATGCGCAGAAAGTAGTACAGCCGGTAGCACAGGTGGCATCGGTAAATCATCAATTATCGTTTGCCACAATACCAGGTCAGGATGATCAGTGGAAGTCGCTGCAATCCGTATTGCAGGATGTTCAGTCCAGGTACGATGTGTATCTGAATTATAAGCTGAACGTAGTGAAGGAGCAACGCGTCAACATACAGACCGTTGATTTTGAAAACCGAAAGGTGGAGGAACTGTTGCAGGAATTGCTGTCACCTCGCCAGCTTCATTTCGAGAAGCTGAAAGACCGTTACTATGTTATTTATGATAGGGACGAGCCAGAAGCAGAGCGACGTCTGCAACCATTGAGAAAGCAAGAAGCACCATCGCTCCCAAATAACCCTCTGGTGAAGGTTGAGCATACCCGTGTGCCTCAGACTATTACGCTGGAGCAAACCATTCGGGGCACGGTAACCGATCTGGAAAACGGAGAAGCACTGCCCGGTGTTAATATTCTGGCCAAAGGGACCAGTACTGGTACGGTGAGTGATGTTGACGGAAACTATCGTATTACAATAGGCGATGAGGTAACCACGCTGATCTTTTCTTCCATCGGCTATACTACTGAAGAAGTTGAAATCAACGGACGTAGTGTCATTGACTTGCAACTGGCGCCAGACATACAGTCATTGCAGGAAGTTGTGGTTGTTGGATACGGAACTGTAAAGAAAAGTGACCTTACCGGCTCAGTGTCTTCGGTTAAATCAGAAGAACTTACTGCATATCCTAGTGTGGGTGCCGTTCAGTCGTTGCAAGGGCGAGCTGCCGGGGTGCAGATTCAAGCCAATAATGGTGAGCCAGGGGCTTCGTATAAGGTGCGTATCCGGGGTGGTACTTCCATCAACTCTTCCAGTGATCCGCTTTATGTAGTAGATGGTTTTCCCGGAGCAACCTTGCCTCCGCCTGAAGATATTGCTTCGGTAGAAGTACTCAAAGATGCATCAGCCACGGCGATCTACGGTTCTCGTGGAGCGAATGGCGTTATTATGGTAACCACCAAACGCGGTGAAGCCGGAAAGCCCAAAATTGATTTAAATACCTCGTGGTCCATTCAAAATGAAGTAAACCGCCTTGATCTGCTCAACGGGCAGCAATTCGCGGAGTACATTAATGAGGTAGACGCTTCGGTAGATCCGCCCCGAGCCCCTACGTTTGCTGACCCGGCTTCATTTGGAGAGGGTACCGACTGGCAGGATGAAATATTCCGTCAGGGGGCTATTCAGAACTACCAGTTATCAATAGCTGGCGGAAGCGATAATGTGCGTTATTATGTGTCTGGAGTATTATATGATCAGAAAGGCATTATCATAGGTTCAGATTATGATCGCTATTCTATCACCAGTAATCTAGATATTAATGCCACTGATAAGCTTAAGATCGGTGCTAACCTGTTTGCTCGCCGATCCTCTCGGGATGGTATTCTATCCCAGGAAGGAAGCGGGGGAACGAATAATTCTGGGGTAGTTTCATCAGCTTTCAAGTTTGCTCCGACGCTAGGCATTTACAATGATGAAGGGAACTACACGCTGAATCCTATTGGCGACCCTAGTGATAACCCCGTGGCCGTAGCTCGCGAGCGGCAAAATGAAGAAACTAACGATCGTTTACAGGCAAACTTTTATGGCGAATATCAGATCATTGAAGATTTAACTTTTAAAGTAACCCTAGGCGGAAGTCTAGAAAACCGACGGGAAGGCACCTATGTTCCTACTACCTTAAATGCAGGACGTAGTGTGGGCGGTGATGGAAGCATCAATTCTAATAAGAATACCGATCTGATTAATGAAAATTATTTCACTTACAGTAAAACCTTTGGTGGAGTACATGATCTTACGCTACTAGCCGGATATTCTTATCAATCTTTCCGGGATGAGTACTGGAGCGCTCGCGGACAGTCCTTTATTAGTAACACCGGTTTGTGGTGGGATCTGGATGGTTCTTCGGTGTGGCAACGCCCCGAATCTAGCCTAACGGAATCAGAACTCTCTTCCTGGTATGGACGGGTTAATTATGGTTTTGATGGAAAATACCTCCTCACCTTTAATGCTCGTTACGATGGGTCAAGCCGTTTTGCAAAAAATAATAAATGGGCATTTTTCCCTTCCGGGGCATTCGCCTGGAACGTTAGTGAAGAAGGCTTTATGCAGAATGTAGACCCGATCAGTCAACTGAAACTACGAGCTAGTTACGGAATCACGGGTAATCAGGCCATTGGTGCATATCAGTCACTAGCCAGGCTGGGAACCGTATTTTCAGTGGTAAATGGAGTGCCAGCCAACGCAGTGCGCCCTACCGCAGTAGCTAATGATGACCTCACCTGGGAAAGTACTTCTCAACTTGATGTAGGAGTAGATGTAGGCTTGTTGCAGGATCGGATTACCCTGACGGCTGACTATTATCACATGATTACCTCCGACTTGTTATTTGAGTTGCCTTTACCTGAGTATTCCGGATATAGCAGCCAGTTGAAGAATGTAGGTGAAGTGGAGAATAAAGGGTTTGAATTTACGCTGAACTCACGCAATCTGGTAGGTGATTTTAAATGGGATATGGCAGTGAACATATCTATGAATCGCAACAAGATTTTAGAATTACCTGCTGGTAACGATATTTACTATGCATCCAATCCCGGACACATTCTGACTGACCAGACTCAGGTTTTACGAGAAGGAGAATCGGTAGGTATGTTCTACGGTTGGGTATATGAAGGGGTAGCACAATCGGAAAGTGAAGTACTCGATGGCGCTGAAGGTGTTGATGGAGAGGATAAGTCAGGAGGTATAGGAGGAGAGAAATTTGCCGACCTTGATGGTGACGGAGCGCTAACCAACGATGATCGAACCATTATTGGCAATCCGCACCCTGATTTCATCTATGGGTGGAATAATACTTTCCGCTTCAAAAACTTTGACCTGAACGTATTCTTCCAGGGCTCTCAGGGCAATGATATGATGAACTATACTCGTTTTGAACTCGATTGGCTAACCGGGAAGAACAATGCCACTACTGATGTCCTGAACCGATGGACACCGGAAAACACCAATACTGATATACCCAAAGCTTTCGCAGGTCGTCCGGCTCGCCCTTCTACCCGCTGGGTTGAAGATGGATCGTTTGTTCGAATGAAAAACTTAGCCCTGGGGTACACCATGCCTGCCGGTTTGCTGCAAAGTATCGGAGTGCGATCGCTTAGAGTGTATGTGAGTGCGCAGAACCTACTGACTATCACTAATTATAAAGGATTTGATCCAGAAGTAAACTACCAAAGTTCTGATACCGATGATTCAAACCGTAACTTGGGATTGGACTACGGAAGCTATCCAAATGCAAAATCCTACACCCTTGGGTTAAATATCGGATTTTAAAACCTGAATTGATTGAATCATAAATTTATGAACATCATGAAAATATACTTGAATAGATACTTAAGCGCATTGCTGGTATTGCTTATTGTGAGTTGTACCGATCTGGAGGAAGAACCTGTCGGAGTGCTTTCACCCAATGGCTTTTTCCAGACACCTTCCGATGTGGAAGCTGCCATCTTCGGGGCGTATGGACGCATGGCTTCGGAACCCTACTATGGGCGTAAACTGACTCTTACGCTTCAGTTGCTGAGCGATATGTGTGATATTGGTGACCGGGGTACGCCTGCCCGGCGACAGGAAGTCAATGATTTTACTGCGGAGTCAAATAATGGTATGGTGAGTGAGTTCTGGCCACGATCTTACGAAATCATCAGCGCGGCTAATAATGCTATTGCTGGAGCAGATCTGCTGGATGCTAGTGTAATTAGTGAGGAAAGACGTAATGAATTGAAAGCAGAAGCCAGCTTTATCAGAGCGTTCACTTATTATCATTTAGTCCAGCTCTTTAGTGCCATACCCTACATCGATTACGTAGTAAACGACCCCTCATCAGTTGTTGATCTTGAAAAAACTTCAGAAGACGATGTGTATGCCAACATCATTGCCGACCTGGAATTTGCCCAGCAGTATTTGCCCATGCAACACCCTAACAATGTGCGTACTCGGCCTTCTAAAGGTACTGCTTACACCATGCTGGCTTCGGTTTATCTGACCCGGGGCGACTGGCAGCAGGCCTACGATCACGCCAAATGGGTGATTGACAATGCTGGCGAACTGAATTATGCTTTAGTTCCTGATTTTCAAACCCTGTTTGTAGCTACCGAAGAAGATGGTTTGCCTGAGCATATTTTTGCATTAGACTTCCTGGGTTTACAAAATGGCGGTGGTGGCGAAAATGATGATATTATGGGAGCTATTACTGGAATACGCGGTGCCGACCAGAATGGGTGGAGTGTAAGCGTACCCTCCTTGGCGGTGTATAACAATTGGGACTCCAGAGACTATCGTAAGAAAGTAAGTATCGAGGACAGCACCATGGTGGGTGGTATTCTTACTCCTTATACTGAGTATCAACAAGTGCAGCGTCCGCATATTGCCAAATTTGCTCGCTTCCCCGGTAATGCTAACACTGAAGGCCGTTACTCAGATCATAACTATGTATGCTTCCGGTATGCCGAAGTGCTGCTGATTGCGGCGGAAGCTTTGAATGAAATCAGTGGGCCAACGGCTGAGGCAGTTGGTTACATCAATCAGATTCGGGCCCGCGCTCGCAACTGGGCCGGGACAATGACGAGTTTTCCGGAAGATGTGGTGGCTGGCGTTTCGAAAGATGGCTTTCGAGACCTAGTGCTGGAAGAAAGAAAGCTGGAGCTTGCCTTTGAATTTAAGCGCTGGTACGATATCAAGCGTCGACAATTAGGCACAGAGGCTTTTACCAGTCCTGCTTCGCTAGAACCTCACGCCAATTTTGATCCAGGTAAACATTATTTACTTCCTCTTCCACAAGATGAATTGGACCGAAACCCAAACCTGGCACCACAGAACCCAGGTTATTAATCCAATCCAAATTGCAGAAAAGAGCCCGGCATTGTTCGGGCTTTCTTTATGCCTTAAAGCAGCACCTGGGTTTGATATTGACTGACTGGTTACGGCAGTAAAATCTTTTTCTCAGGTAACTACGTTTTTCACCTGATTTCAGAGAAATATAGAAGACTATAAATGGTATATTTCCTTAAAATATGAAGGCGTTTACCGTATTAAAAGTTGATTTTCTCAGGGCAAAATTCAATATGGATGCAGTAAAAAATGGGGATAGTTGCTTGAGGTATAGGTTATTGTGATTAGTATATAACGAAAATAAAAAATTTTCTCTATACCTGATAATGTCGCATAATTATTTGATATTCAGATGGTTATTTTGATGCACATAGTTTCTTGAAAATATTTTTTAATAATACTGTAACTATTTAGCCAGATACCTTGTATAACACAGTACTATATGATACATTTACAGAACAAGATTAACCCAAGCAAAACAATGGATTATGAAAATCGAGAACACGCAGGTGCAGATGCGCAAAGGGATTCTGGAGTATTGCATTTTGCATATCATCTCCCGCGGTGAGGTTTACGCTTCGGACATGTTAGAGGAGTTAACTTCAGCTAAAATTATGGTGGTTGAAGGCACATTATACCCTTTACTTACTCGTCTGCGTAAAGCCGGACTGGTAGACTACCAGTGGGTAGAATCTACTTCCGGGCCGCCCCGTAAATACTATAAACTGACCGAAACGGGTCAGGATTTCTTAACCCAATTAAAAACAACCTGGGAGGAATTGGTCGATTCTACGAATCACATCACCACCAACCATAATGGCAATTTTTCCAAGGTTATCGATCCTGAAAAATCATCCCAGTCATGAAACGAAACATAAGCATTAACATAAGCGGGATCATCTTTCATGTTGAGGAGGATGGCTACCAATTGCTACGCAGCTATTTAGACTCAATCACCCGCTATTTTTCTAGTTACGAAGACAACAAAGAAATTACGGACGATATCGAGAGCCGTATTGCGGAAATATTTTTGAAAAAACTAGGTCCGTATAAACAAGTCATTACCAAAGAAGATGTAGAAGCCGTAGTAGCCACTATGGGCAGCGTAGAAGACTTTGCTGCTCAGGATTATGGCGACGAAGAAGCTTTCAGCGGTGCCTACACTCAGGAAAAAGCCGATACGCGTACGTATACGGAAGAGGCTGAAGAGCCACGGCGATTGTACCGGGATACTCAGCGCAAAATTCTGGGTGGAGTGGCTGCCGGAGTTGCCTATTATTTTCGTACCGACCCTCTATGGGTGCGTCTACTATTAATCTTCTTGGTATTTGCCGATGCGTTTATCACCTTCGGGGTGCTAGACACTATTACCTTTATCACATATATCATCTGCTGGATTGTGGTGCCTGGTCGCTCAGACCTGGTGCAGAGCGAAAAAATTAAAAAGCTCTTTCGCAATCCTGATGAGAAGGTGTTGGGAGGGGTAGCCGGAGGGTTGGCCGCTTACTTTGGCATTGACCCAACCGTTATTCGCCTGTTGTTTGTGCTCACCATTTTCTTTGGTGGCGCCGGCCTGATCATCTACCTGGTATTATGGATTATTACTCCTGAAGCTAAAACGCTGACCGATAAAATGCAGATGAAGGGCGAGCCGGTAACGTTGACGAACATAGAGTCTAGTATAAAAAAAAACTTTAGTCTAAGCGAGACTGGCGGGGAGAGTACACTATTGAAAGCAGTACTCTTTCCTTTTCGATTAGTGGCGGTCATTTTTTCGAACTTAGGGCGGGCCATCGGACCATTTCTGGTGTTTCTGGGGGACGCCGCCCGAGTATTATTCGGCTTATTGTTAGTGCTGATCGGAGGATCAGCCTTGCTGGCGCTGTTAGTATCCGCCGGAGTCGTTGTGGGGCTTACTACTATGGACCCCTATAACATTGCAGTCAATATTCCGATGGATATTTTGCGAGAAAGCTTCTCAAGAACAGGCTTTATCTTTGCGCTCATTTCCTTATTGTTGCCTGCTTTGGCCTTAGTTATTAGTGGTATATCCATCATTGCACGCCGAAGACTGGTAAGCGCTGCTGTCGTCTGGTCAGCAGTTGGTGTCTGGTTTATTAGCCTGGTCGGCATCGCTGCCACAGTGCCTCCGGTAGTGATGGATTTCCGAGAAGAAGCCAGATTCACTGATACAGAAACGCTATCCCTTAGCGGAACGCCCCTCTTTACCCTCAGCGAACTCCCTGATTATGATGAACCCAAAGTCGATCTGACGTTGGAAGGGTATAATGGAACTACTTATGAACTTCAAAAGACTTTTGAGGCTCATGGCAGTACTCGCCGACGAGCGGTAGAAAATGCGCGAATGATAACATACGCGGTATCAGTGCAAGATTCAGTAGTTTCTTTTCCGCCCATGTATACCTTCAAAGAGGGAGCTAAGTTTCGGGCGCAGGAGCTGGATATGATCTTGCGGATTCCTTACAATCAACCGTTTATGATGGATCGGAATCTGGCAGAAATTCTTCGCAACACCTTATACCGCAATGATTTAAGAGACAGCGATTTGCCTAACAATACTTTCGTATTTACTGAAGAAGGATTGAAATGTACTACCTGCCCAGAGCGTAAGAATCAGACCTCCACATCAGAAGAAGAAGGAGAGCCTGATGCTTCTGAGACTGAAAAAGGAGTAGCTGGCGAAGAAACGTATCGTTTAGGATTGCAGGACTTTGAGTCACTGGAGATTAAGGGTCCTTTTAACGTGCATATTCGGCAGGACGATGCGTATCTGGTAGAAGCAGTTTCCGGAGCCCTACCCATGAACCGTATGAAAGCTGATGTCACAGATCACAAACTTGTTTTATACTATGACGGTAGTTACAAAGGCGAACAGAGCGAAGTATATGACATAACGATTAGCATGCCAGAGCTTAGTAATGTAGTTCTTACTGGTTCGGCCAGTGCCACCCTGGAACCCTTCTCAGGCCAGACCGCTCTGTTTGATATGTCCGGCTCGTCCCGGCTATCTGCTGAACTTGCTTTAGATAGTGTGCAGATTACCATGAGCGGTAGCACTGAAGCAGATCTAACTGGTAAATCTCACGCTCTGACAGCTAATATATCGGGAGCATCTCAGTTAAATGCTTCGGAACTGGAGACTACCAACATAACCATTCATTCCGAAGCAGCCGCCAATGCTCAGGTGCAGGCTGCTGACAATATAGACGCACATATTGAAGGAGCTAGCCAGGTAAGGTACTGGGGTAACCCAAATATCAATGTAAACGAAGGTGGCGAATCCAGAATTCTTCCTCAGGAGGGTGCATCTTAGCTAGATTTATTCATCGTGAAAATGGTGTTTGTGAATAAACGTCTCTTTCCCCAAATGACTATATTTTACAATGGCCACGAAGACTGTTCCACCAATAATATTCCCTAAAGTAGCCCATAATTGAAAGAACAGATAATCAGACAGAGCAATTTCCGGAGAAGAGATAAAGCCAGCAAATACTTCAATAGAACCTACAATTGAGTGGTGTAATCCCGCAAGACCAATAGTGGCAGTTACCAGAATGATGATGAAAATGCGGCTGATGGTCTCGCGGGAAGAGCTATTTAGCCAAGACAGTAGCCCCATAAGCCAACCAGCAAAGATGGCGCTGCCCAGGGTAATCCACCAGTTAAAGCGCAGCATTTTTTCGGCTAGGTGAACAAAAGCATCTACAGAAATTAGCTCCATAGCGGTACCCATCCGGGTTAGTAGAAAAGCAAATAAATAACCACCTAGCAGGTTCCCGATAAAAATGACCCCCCACAGCTCCAGCAAATGGGAGATGCGGACCGAGCGGTTTAGTACGGGTAGCACGGCTAGCGTTGTATGTTCGGTAAACAACTCTGATCGCCCTAAAATGACAAAAATAAATCCAATAGGGTAGGCAAATGCTAGTGCAAATTCTAGTCCTGGTTCAGAAAGGTGACCCTGAAACATGGTATATAGTACACCCATCAGTAGCAGGCTAAACCCAATCTCTAGTCCACCGGAAAAAGAAGAAAAGAACAGTGCTTTGTTATGGCGTCGGTACTCGATCAACGCCATCTGAATTTGTTCTTTCAGTATGGTATTACCGGCTTTGGGCTGATCATTTTCTTCTGCCTCCTTTTCAACTGCATCGACTGATCCATCAGGGAGAACTTGATCCTCCAATATGTCACCTTCCTTTTTCATAGTGATTTCTGGGAAAATAAATGTTGTGCTTATGAGCTAATAAGCGAATAGAAAGGGTTTTTGTTTATTCCGGAAAAAGTACATCCAATCGGTAAAAAAGGTATGCATGCATACCTTTTTTACATAATATTCGTATATTTGTTATGCATACCGAGTAAAATTTTCAATTTTATATTATATATTAGTACTATTAAAAGAAAATATATAACTAAATGGAAACCGTAACGAAAAATCAAGCAATCAACGGTGGTGAGTTTCTGGTAAAAGAAACCGAAGCCCAGGATGTATTTATCCCCGAAGAATTCAGCGAAGAACAACGCATGATGGCTGGTGCCACCCAAGACTTTATCGATAAAGAAATAGCTCCTAACGTGGAGCGCATGGATAGCATGGAACCCGGTTTTATGCCCTCGTTACTCGACAAAGCCGGTGAACTGGGACTATTGGGTATCGCCATTCCTGAAGAATACGGCGGGCTAGGCATGGATTTTAACACTTCAATGCTTATTGCCGATGTAATCGGTTCAGCCGGCTCATTTTCTACTGCTTACGGTGCGCATACCGGTATCGGTACGTTGCCTATTCTGTATTACGGAACTGAAGAGCAAAAGCAGAAGTATTTGCCCAAACTGGCTTCAGGAGAGTGGAAGGCTTGTTACTGTCTCACTGAGCCAGATGCTGGTTCTGATGCTAATTCCGGAAAAACCAAAGCCGTTCTTTCTGAAGATGGCTCTCATTATAAGATTACTGGGCAGAAAATGTGGATCTCCAATGCAGGCTTCGCTGATCTGTTTATTGTTTTTGCCCGTATTGAGGACGATAAGTATCTCACTGCTTTCATCGTAGAAAAGTCATTTGGCGGTATTACAATGAATGAAGAGGAGAAAAAACTAGGCATTAAGGGGTCATCTACCCGGCAGGTTTTCTTCAATGAAACGCCGGTGCCGGTAGCCAACATGCTGTCAGAGCGGGGCAATGGGTTTAAAATTGCTGTCAATATCCTGAACATCGGACGGATTAAGCTAGGAGCGGGTGTTATTGGTGGCTGCAAAAAAGTAATCAGCGACTCCATTCAGTACGCTAACGATCGTAAGCAATTTGGTCAGTCTATTTCCAACTTCGGTGCCATCAAGCAAAAGATAGCCAATATGGCAACCAAAGTATATGCTACTGAGTCGGCTTCCTATCGGGCCGGGCAGGACATCGATGACCGCATTATCGCTCTAATTGGCGAAGGTATGTCAGTAGATGAGGCTAAGCTCAAAGGGGTTGAGCAATTCGCTATTGAGTGTGCTATGATGAAAGTACATGGCTCCGAAGTGCTGGATTACTGTGTGGATGAAGGAGTACAGATTTACGGAGGAATGGGCTTTTCGGCCGATGCCCCCATGGAGCGCGCGTACCGGGATGCCCGCATTTCGCGCATCTACGAAGGTACTAACGAAATTAACCGCATGCTATTGGTGGGCATGGTTATCAAGCGGGCTATGAAAGGTGAACTGAACCTGATGGGCCCGGCAATGGCTGTAGCTAAAGAGTTAACCTCGGTACCCGATTTTGGTGCTAAGAGCCTTGATGGAGTTTTTGCTAAAGAAAAAGAAGTACTGAAGAATCTCAAAAAATCAGTACTGATGGTCGCCGGAAAAGCGGCTCAGGATTTAGGTATGAAGTTAGATGAGGAACAGGAGATTCTGATGAATGTAGCTGATATGATGATTGAAATCTATGCGGCTGAATCTACTTTATTGCGCACTGAAAAACTCATTGGAATCAGGGGTGAAGAAGCCTGTCGGCAGCATAGCAATATGGCGAAGCTTTATTTGTATGATGCAGTAGAAAAAATCAACGGCAGCGGAAAAGAAGCCATCATCTCGTTCACTAAAGGAGATGAACAGAAAGTAATGCTCATGGGATTAAAGCGATTCACCAAGATGGACTTATACAATGTGAAGGACTTGCGGCGAGAGATTGCGGACTATCTCATCGAGAAAAACGAATATGGTTTTTAAATTTTAGGGTAAATGAATAAGAAAGGCCAATCCATCTTGGGTTGGCTTTTTTTTGGACATTACCTTATTCGGAATACCTGACCGCCTCGGTTTGCAGGTACAAGCAATAATATACTAGGTATTATTCTGATTTATATTAATGCTGTGGCAGGTAGCCGGCTCCCCGTATGGCCTACTGCTAACCGCTTATCTGCCCGATCAGATAAGACTTTCGAGAGAAAGTTACTCTTACATAATGATAGGAATAAACTCTACTAACACGTGCTGAGAATGTTGATTTTGTATGTGAATTGGTCTCAAAATTGCTAACATTTCTTTCAAAAAAACATACACTATTCACATGAAATACCATTTATTATTTGCCTGCCTTATTGCCCTTTTAGCCTTTACTGCTTGTTCTGAAAACGATGAAAATGAAGATATTGCTCCAAAAGCAGACTTCTACATTAATTTCACTTTGGGCGATTCATCCTATTCGGTTACGAATAATGACTGCCGACTGAGTATAAGAAACCTTAGATTGGCCTGCGCAGGAAACTTTGCTAATGGGGAGCGCTCTACGGAAGACTATGTGTATGGTGTCCCCTCTTTGCTATTAGAAAACCCCGAAGAAACCAATTTTATAAATTCTTTTGATTTTGCAGTAAGCAAAAAAGTGTACACAGATGAGTTGGATACAAAAGATGAATCTAGCTATATAAAGAAAGTATTGAATGCTGACCAATTTGGGTTTCCAATTAATCCAGGTGGCTTTTTCACGACATATGATCTTGAAAACGATATATACATTGTAGATCGGGATGTTAAAGCCGAAGCCTATTTTTATCTCACAACGGTAGATGATGAAGTTTATCGTTCTACGTCCGTGGTGCCGAATGAGCGCAGCGAAGAATCATTTTTCACAATAGATGCTATTACCGAAACGAAGGATACCACTTTTAGCGAATACCAATATATTATTGAAGGAAGGTTTAAAGTAAATATGTTCAAAGGTTTTTACGGTACTGATTCTGAAATAATGGAAGGTAACTTCCGATGCCCAATAAGCAGTATTAAAAATGCTGAGCTATTAAATTTGTGTGAATGATGAATAGTAGCCAAACAGGAGGGTATAAAAAAAGAAAAACCTTCTTTATGGAAGAAGGTTTTCTTGGCTAAAACAGGTGTATGAATAAACAATTTGTGTTATGTATCTATATATACTCCTTACCGGTAAAAGGTGACCCCTTACCTTAAAAAAAAAATAATTTTTTTTCATAGAAGTACATTTTGCGCTTTTCTAGCGAAATAAGAGGGTTTTTTGCTTATAAAAGTTTTTTGTTTTTTTTGTAGACCATATGTCTAACCTCAGAATATTCTATGATCAAAGTACTTTTTGTTTGTTTAGGAAATATTTGCCGCTCACCTATGGCAGAGTCAGTATTTAATGGGTTGTTGCTGAAAGAAGGGCTAGAGGGGCAAGTTACCTCTGATTCTGCCGGCACTTCTGATTACCACATTGGCGAGCCACCCGACCCGCGTACAATGGATATTGTAGAGAAATATCAACTCAGTAATAATCATCGGGGTCGGCAGTTTATTCGTGCCGATTTTCAGCAGTTTGATTATGTTTTGGCCATGGATCGTAGCAATCTGGCCAATATCAAGCGTGTTTTATCTTCTGAGGATATAAAAGACCGGGTTTTCCTGATGCGTGATTTTGACGACGAGGCACCGGGCGCAGATGTGCCAGACCCCTACTGGAGCGAAGCGGACGGTTTTGAACAAGTATACCAGATTATACTTCGTTCTTGTCAGGATTTTATTGTCTATCTAAAAGAAAAGCATCCGGCTTTGACTCAGTAGAAAGCCGGTAGACCCGGGCTACGATAAAGTCACCGAAGAACGAGTGTGCTTGAGTATTGTGCCACCCCAGTTTGGAAAAATGCCTAGTATAATCTGGTAAATGTTGGGAAGAAAGCCCCGTCGTTAGTCGGAAAAACCAAAACATAATACTGAGCAATGGCCGCTGCCATAATCGGTGCAATAAACGCGTACTTACCCTGAAATCAGTGAAAAGCCAGTAAGCATCGGCTGTTACATGCTGATGAACACGTTGCATAAGGTGGGGCAGGGTATGGTCAGAATACATATCCAGCACAAAATTGGTTATGACAGCGGAATAAAGTGCCTTCTCAGGAATTTGCTTCTCAGAACCATGAATAAAATCAATGATGGGTACTAATCGCTCAGGGTGATCCTTCTGATATGTTGCTACGGTTTTTTTAGCCTTGGTAAGCATCTGAATGGAAGCCTCAATATAGGTAATACGGCGTATCTTGTTTAGTTGAAATAAATAAGGTAACAAAAATCCGGTGCCGCCACCTAAAAATAATACATCTGCATCTTCAGGAATTGTAGGTAAAAAGTATTGCTGAGACCGCTGTATATTTCCCTGGAAAGCGAGATATGATAAGATATCGTAGACACCAGCCAGCTGGTCAAAAGAAGCCTTCATGAGACGAAAGGAAATGCTAGAATAGGGAGTATAAACACACTATCCCCAAACCAGCGATATCGCTCATACGATCTGAAAAACTTGGGATAGGTTGCGATAATTATCAATAGCATCGTCATCAGGAAGATTATGCATTGAGCATAGAGAAATAATTTAGTTGAAAAGAGAACGCCGCTGACAAATACAGAAACAAGTACTAAGGCGGTGCATAGAATGATGAGTCGTTTGGCCTTTAGCTTACCGTGTTGAGTCGCCAGTGAGTGAGCAAAATCCAGTTGATCGCTATCATACTCATACCAGGAAAAGATAATCAGGTTAATCAGGGCAAGGATAACATACTGCCCGAAGAGTATATATAGTTTTGCCGGAATGGCCGGGAATTGTACGGCTATAGGGAGAAAAATCCCGCTGGCGTACAAAAAAGCAATCATCACTTCTTTAGGTATGATCTTCTGGATAGGAGCAATCTGAGAAACAAAGAAATAAACTACCACAAACCCCATCAGTTCTACCCCCCATTGCACCACCAGGGGAGGAAGATAGAAAAGCAGCAATACCCCCACCAAACTGATAAATATAAACGCGAACAGCACAATGCGAAAGTATTGCTGATGGAAGCGGTGCCGGGGAGTATGAGCCTCATGGTCTAATTGATAAGCATCACGAAGATGGTCGGCCGTGTAGATTAACCATACACATAGAGCTAATGCAACTATTGCCACAATATCGACCGGAGTTTGAGCGATGGTTGCCACAAACCAGGAGCTAATACAAGCTCCTAATACCACATCCAGACTTAATATGCGTGCCACCCGTATCATGAGGGAAAATTACGACATATCCGTGGTCACCCCAACATTTGTTAAGAGACTATAAAATTTATCGTAAAATAATAGCGAAAACGGCTGGCTTTCTCTTTTGCTCGGTGAGCAATGAATAAAAAAAGGCTGCACAGCAACACCGGCAGCCTATTATTTAATGTTACTAAACAAGGTCAGAGCTTAAATAATTGATAGGGCAAAGTTTACTTGAAAAACTTTTTCATAATAGCAATAGTATGGGCATTATTGCTGTTTTTACCTGCCAGAATATTGCGGAATGTTTCCTGTTCGTGGCCATTCATATCGGATTGGTAATCAATAGCATAATTGTCAAATTTCTTGGCTCCCATTTGCCACGAGGGAAATACGCGCCCACTAATCGGGCCATTGCTAATCATGACTGCTTTTTTATGGCGCTGATCTTCTTTAATTTTATCATACAAATGAATGATCTCACTGTATTCCCCTTCCAAGTATTGCACAAAATGAGTAAGAGAATAGAGTAAAACACCAGTGATATCCTTGTCTTTGTTATTTTTTTGGCAAGAAGCTAAAATCTTTTGAATCTCCTGATCGGTGCAGAATTCACTTCGCGAACTAACGTATACTAGCTGTGACAACATAACTATTAAATTTGATAATTAATAATTTTCATTTATCAGACTTATAGTACAAATGTAACTTGTTTTTGTATAATTTATCGTAAACAAAATTATGCATACTGTAAGAATAATTGCATATTGTTTATGTTTAAGAAGAAAAAGATGAACAAAATAATGAAGTGAATCACCTGAGATGTGAGATTCAAGAAAGTAAAAGCCCGCAATTTCGTTTTATGAAATAAAGAGAGTATTAATATGATGTAAGTTTTCTATGGGTTTTAAAAAAGAACCAGATTGCAAAATGTCCGAGACTATAAAGTTCCCCATTAACATTACCTCCTCAGAACTGGTTAACTACTACAAATATCAAAAATAGATAAGTTGCAAGTTCCCAGTTATGGAGTTAATCAAACCAACGTTAGCATATGGTGCTAGCTTTGTAGATGCAATGGAGGAGCTGCGAGAGAGAAAGGAAGATGGCTTTTTTCGTGCTTTAGGTAGTCCCCGAACAGTAGCCCAATATATCAGAATGATCAATAACCATGCGAATAACCGGGAATTGCCTCTCGGATGGATTCCCTATTCAACGTTCTGGCTGGTCGACGAAGAGGAGTTTATCGGCGAATTGCATTTCAGGCACTTACTAACCGATTACCTGAAAAACTACGGTGGTCATGTCGGGTATACTATACGACCATCCAAGCGCGGAAAGGGTTATGGTAAACACCAGCTAGCCCTGGCCCTGCCAGAAATGAAACAATTTGGCGTAGACCGGGTGCTGATTACCTGTGATGAAACTAACCTGGCTTCTAAAAAAATTATTGAAGCAAATGGAGGCCTCTTTGAAAAAGCCAATGCCCAGGGTAAAAACATGCCTAAAAAGTTACTCTACTGGATTACGCTATAAAGTCGTAAGCTCGGCGGCCAAAGCAGCAAGTAAGAGATAATAGGCAGCCAGCAGAGACTTAAACACCCGAATACAGAGTTTTAAATCAATAACAATAACCACTCAGTAACTGAGCAATCAAAATGCATAACTATACGTCACGTAGATGCGACGTGAGTCGCGTTTATACACAAAGTATTGGCGAAATTCTTCGGTACGAGCTTCGCTGCCGAACTGGTAAGTATTGAAAACATCCCGTACACTTACGCTTACCTGACTTTTCTCTCCGAAATCCCGCTGAAAGCTGACATCAGCGTAGTAACGGGCATCGTCAAACCCTTGCGCCTCTGCTTCCGGTGCTTCGTAATTACCCGTAAGCTGCATATTAATATCGGCTGGTAAGGCGAAGCTGCTGGTAAATTTCGCGTTCCAGGCAAAAGCTTCGTTAGAAAATGTATTGTTTACATTGGTCCCATCAATGATAGACCGGAAGAAAGAAACACTCCCATTAATATCCCACCACTCATTAATCTGACTGGTGGTGATGAGCTCCAGGCCAAACGTTGTTCCGCTGGCCAGGTTCGTTGGGCGACGGGTAGAAACACCATTGTCTTCTACTTCAACCACCCAGTCTACCAGGCCATTAACCCGACGGTAAAACAGATTAGATGTGAGGTCGGTGCTGGGAAGCGTAAGCTTATGTCCCAATTCTAATGACTGAATGAACTCCGGACGAAGTTTTGGGTTACCCAAACGCACGTTCAGCGTATCGGAAATGTCCGGAAAAGGGTTTAAACGCCAGGGGTTAGGTCGGTCAATCCGGCGGCTGTAGGTAAATTTGAATGTATTTTGATCGTCCAGTACATACAGCGCCTTGGCACTGGGAAAAATGTTCAGGTAACGCTGATCATTTACTTCATTAGTATTTTTCAGCTCGGTATCAATACGGGTATGCTCAATACGACTACCAGCTGAGAGCTGCCAGGCGCCTAACGTCTGGCTATAAATACCGTATACCGCATGCACCTGTTCGCTGTAGACAAAACGGTTGCTTACATCCAGGTTATTAAGCCAGTTTTGAGTAGCCTCATCAAAATTCTCAAAGCGAAAATCGGTATCTGACCAGCGCATGGTTGATTTAGCGCCCACCTCAAGGGTGTTATCATTATCAAAAGGTCGTACGTAATCTATCTGGCCCACCCCTACGTGGCTAGTCCGATCATTGAACGCCCGCTGAAGGGTAGAGGGCACCTCCTGGTTGTCTAATGAAGTGGTAGTAGTATTTTGCAGTTCCTGATCATCTCGGTATGAATGGCTCAGAGAAACCCGAAAATCCTGTCCTTCCCGATCATACTGGCGTTGGTAGATCAGGGCATTATCCATAGTGAAGTTATCCTCTGTCTCCACACTGTTTCGTTCGTTATAGAGAATCTGCTCACCTTCGGGAGTAGTAATACGACTGTTAGTAATATCTATATCCCGTTCGTCTTCCAATTCCAGTACCCCTTCATAGCTCAGTGTGCTGTTGTAAAAGTAGTAATCCAGTCCGTAGTTAATATTGTGGCTGGCGTCATCGCGTTCTGCCCGTCGCTTCTGCTGTAGGGTTTGCGGGTTTTCACCGAATGTTTCACGAACAGACGAACTACTACCAATGCTGGGTGAGCTACGGTAATTGTACCCGCCAAATACATTAAACTTTTTCGTCTGATGATTGAGTCGGGCCGAGCCGTTCACGCGGTAGCGATTTCCTAACGTAAGCTCCATTTTGCCATGGGTGCCGGGGCGGCTGCCTTTTTTCAATTGAATGTTGATCACACCTCCTGTCCCTTGCGCATCGTACTTGGCATCTGGGTTAGTGACAATACTAATGCTTTTGATGGCGCTGGCGGGCAGTTGAGCCAGATCATTAGAGAGAGACGAGTTCCGTCCATTGATAAGGATATTGGGAGAGTTACTGCCTCGAATTGTCAGGCCACCGTCTTGCCCAACAATGACCGAAGGCGTGTTTCGCAATACATCCAGGGCACTTCCTCCTACATTAGAAAGGTTTTGCTCCGGGCGGATCATCATTCCTTCCAGAGTAGTTTCTACCGGACGAGAAACTGCTTTTCCTTCCACCACTACTTCATTCAGCTCCTGAACAGACTTACTCATCTTAATAGTGCCCAGCTTTATATTCTGGTTGGTTTGAACATCCTCTACCTGAAAGGCTTTATATCCGACAAATTTAATTTCCAGATCATATTCTCCTTCGGCCACATCCGTCAGGGTAAAGCGTCCACTATCATCAGAGGTAGCTCCTTTTTGTACAGTGTTTTCTCCTTCAGTATACAATGCCACGTTGGCATACGGAACTGGCTCCCCTGTGCTTCCATCCACAATATTTCCTGAAATTTCGTACTGCGCCTGGGCAGCAAAGGCAACAAGTATCAGCCCTATAGTTGTAAAAAGTTCTCTATAGTATATCATCTTTTCTTACTTTGATCCTAATAAGCGTGTGTAGATACAATATTTTGTTTATTTCAATTGTTTGGGAGAATCGCTGTTTTCGATAAAACCCCCACTTTTATCGACAAACCACCCCTAAGAAGTGCTAAATAGGTGATAATATTTTGGCTAAATGCTAAAAAAAGTAGCTAATACGATGTCTGCCACTCATTTATTAAAGTCCAGATTTTGACTTTTACGAACGGATTAAAGGGTATTTAAGTCAACTTATTATATATTTAGCCTCTTACACAACCTAATAACTCTTTATCTATCGTGAATAATTTTTATATCAATCGCCGCCGTTTTCTACAAACCGCTTCGGCCTCACTTGCCCTTTCCACCATTGGCCCTCAGGGATTAGACATTGTATTTCAGGAAAAACCCTGGCGTGTAGGATTGATCGGCACCGGCTGGTACGGTAAAAGCGACCTTTTCCGGTTGATACAGGTGGCCCCTGTAGAAGTGATTTCTCTCTGCGATCCTGACCAGCACATATTAGAGGAAGCCGCCACGCTAGTTAGCCAGCGGCAGAAGTCCGGTAAGAAGCCACGCCTATACAATGACTATCGGGAGATGCTGGCCGAGAAGGACCTGGATATTGTATTGATTGGCTCACCCGACCATTGGCATGCATTACAAGCCATTGAAGCACTGAAAGCTGGTGCCCATGTATATGTACAAAAACCCATTAGCGTAGATGTGCTGGAAGGTGAGGCCATGGTTGCCGCTGCCCGTCAGTACAATAAAGTAGTACAGGTTGGTACCCAGCGGAAAAGTACCCCTCACCTGATCGATACGAAAGAAAAAGTAGTAGATGCTGGGTTATTAGGTAAGATATCTCATGTAGAGATGTGCTGCTATTTCCATATGCGGGCTAATGGTAATCCACCCGTAGAGCCAGTACCCGACTTCTTCGATTACGAGATGTGGACCGGCCCTGCCCCCATGCGTCCTTATGATGGTCTTCCGCACATCCGGTGGTGGCGTACTTTTATGGAATACGGCAATGGGATTATGGGCGATATGTGCGTACACATGCTTGATA
Organism: Roseihalotalea indica; assembly: GCF_022458895.1. Next base: position 135,454 of record NZ_JAINFL010000009.1, read on the forward strand.
CGGTACGATGGATGCTGGATTTAAAGTGGCCACAGCGTATTTCATCGCAAGGTGGTATTTATGTTCAGAAAGACGGAAAGTCAAACATTTCTGATACCCAATCAGCCGTATTTGAGTATCCTGAGTTGAATTGTGTGTGGCAGCACCGTAGTTGGGGCACACCCGCTGACCCGGAATACCCCTGGTCGTTTAAGTTGTACGGTGAGAATGGAACCCTGGCAGGCAGTACCATGCAGGCCGATTTCATTCCGCTGGACAAAGATGGAAAGAAGATGCACTTTGATGTACTCTATGAGAAAGAGGAATACCCGGAAGATGTGAACGAAGAACGTATTGAGCTCAATGCAGCCCCCGCTACCCGCCGACACATGCTTAATTTTCTGGCAGCTATTAAGGATGGTGGGCGGCCAATAGCCGATATTGAGGAAGGGCACATTTCAACTGCTTCTTGTATTTTGGCCAACATGTCTATGCAGACCGGCCGACCGCTGGTTTATGATCCTCAAGCACGTGAAATTGTAGGCGATCAGGAAGCGAACAAGTTGCTTCAGCGCCCTTACCGTGAACCCTGGCAACGGCCTGAGCTCAGCAAAAGCTAATTCCAAATTCTTTGAACAGACAAAAGATCAATTAACTATGCATCGTACTATCCTTCTCACACTTTGTATAGTGTGTTTTGTACTGAGTTCTGCAGTATCTCAAGCTAAAAAAGAGAAAAAGGGCAGCCTGGTGGCTAAAGGTGCCGAGCTACAGCAGGTGGCTTCTGATTATACCTTTACGGAAGGGCCTGCGGTAGACGAAAAAGGTAATGTATACTTTACCGATCAACCTAACAACCGCATTTTAAAGTGGTCTACCGACGGCACCGTATCGGTATTCATGGAAGATGCCGGACGTGCCAACGGATTATACTTTGATAATGAAGGGAATTTGATCGCTTGCGCCGATGCCAAGAACGAGCTTTGGAAGATTGATCAAGACAAAAACGTTTCGGTGCTGATAGACAACTTTGAAGGTAAAAAGCTGAATGGCCCCAATGATCTATGGGTAAGCCCCAATGGTGGTATCTACCTCACTGACCCTTTCTACAAGCGGGACTATTGGGACCATAGCGAACCGGAAATAGAAAGCCAAAATGTCTACTATCTGGCTCCCGGCGCTAAAGCACTCACGCTGGCAGCCGATAATTTGAAGCAGCCCAATGGGATTGTCGGCAGTCCCGATGGAAAAACATTGTACGTGGCCGATATCGGTGACAGCAAAACCTACGCCTACCAAATCAACGATGATGGCAGCTTATCCGACCGCCGCTTGTTCGTAGAAATGGGTTCCGATGGAATGACCCTGGATAGCAAAGGAAACCTGTACCTCACCGGGAAAGCCGGAGTCACCGTATTCAATCCGCAGGGTGAGCAGATCGACCAGATTCCTATCAATGAAAACTGGACAGCCAATGTGTGTTTTGGTGGCAAAAATCAGAAGAAGCTTTTCATCACCGCTATGAAGTCGCTTTACACCATTGATATGAAAGCGAAAGGCGCGCGCTAAGGTTTGAAAACCATAGCCACTTTTGCCTTATTCTTTAAAGCTGATTGTTTTCCGCTCTTACATATTTCCTTTCAGGGATTATAATCATCTGAACTGTATCACTATGATACAGTTCAGTGTATTAAAGTGGGACAATAAGCAGATAGGTTATTTTGTAAAGTGTTTATTATCAGCACTATATTAGTCTGGCACTATTTTCTGTGCGAATTTAGTAGATTTATATCCAATTCGTACGGCTTATGCTCCGCAACTATTTTCTCATTGCCTACCGAAATCTGCTGAAGAATAAGAGCTTCAGCCTGATCAATATCCTCGGGTTAGCCATCGGAATGGCCGCCTGCTTTCTGATTTGGCAGTACGTGAGCTTTGAGTTGAGTTACGATAATTTTCATTCCCAGGCCAAAGATACCTACCGGGTAACGCTGGATGTTTACAAGCAAGGAGACCTAGACCTACAGAGTGCCCGAGTTTCCCCGGCAGTGGCTTCCTCGTTTCAGCAGGAGTTTCCAGCGATAGAAACCTACACCCGTATGGTGATTCTGGGACCCGATGCCGTGCTTACCCACGGTGATCGTTATGTAGGAGAAGAAGGAGTGTATCTGGCCGATTCGGCTTTTTTTGATGTCTTTTCTTACCAGCTACTTCAGGGAAGTGCGAAATCGGCACTGAACGAACCGTTTAACATCGTGATTACCGAAAGTACGGCCCGTAAGCTTTTTCAGGATAAAAACCCATTGGACCAGGAGGTAATCATGAATGCGGCTAACCTTGATGGAACCTCTTTACCCTTTAAAGTAACCGGGGTGATTGCGGATTTTCCCGAAAATACCCATTTAAAGCCAGCGGTATTGATTTCATATCCTACCTTATTCGAGTTTGTAGGCCATCAGTTTGACGATTCCTGGACCTGGAATGAAACCTATACCTACGTCCGGCTCAATTCCGAAGCTGATCCGGTGGCCTTGGAAGCTCAGTTTCCCAACGTGGTGCATCGGTTTAATGAGGCATATCTGGCCGAGCAGCAGGCCGACTGGCAGTATCGCCTTCAGCCCATTACCGATATTCATCTTCATTCCGATTTGCAGCATGAATCTTCGGTTAACGGTAGTGCCTTTTACGTGTACTTTCTAGCTGTAGCCGGGCTGGTCATCCTGCTGATTGCCTACATTAACTTTGTGAATTTAGTGACGGTAAAGGCATTGAACCGGGCTAAGGAGGTAGGAGTACGGAAAGTATCCGGAGCACTGAGGGGCCAGCTGATCGCTCAGTTTTTTCTGGAAGCATGTCTGGTTAATGCGATGGCTGTTTTTCTGGCAATTACTATAGTACAGATTGGTACGCCTTTTTTTGCTCACTTGTTTGAAGTCCAACTATCATTTGCGACTGATACTCAGCCCTGGCTTTGGATGGGATTAGCATTATTAATCGGAGTGCTTCTGCTCGGCAGTGGTTTTTATCCGGCACTGATGCTTTCCCGCTACCAGCCTAGCCGGGTACTTACCGGGAGCGTGAGCCGAGGTCGCTCGGGGGCTGCTTTGCGTAAGTTTTTAGTGACCGGGCAGTTTGCTATGGCACTGGTGCTGATCGCGCTCACGCTGACGGCGGGCCTGCAAGTCCGCTACATGCAACAGCAATCACTGGGCTTTAATCCCGAGCAGATCGTCGTCATCAAGGGGCCCAAGGCGTATGATTACGGGTACGGAGATAATTTTGATGCTTATCGTAACAAGGCTGGCTCTTTGACGCCGGTAAAAAGCGTATCGGGTTCTGTTGTGGTGCCCGGGCAGGAAATTTATTCTTACAATGATCATATCAAAATCAATGGTGAGCAGACATCCGGGGTATTTTCGCTAAACTACGTAGACCAAAACTATTTCGATCACTACAGAGTACCGTTGGTCAGCGGGCGAAAGTTTACCGAAGAAGATCAACCAAAATGGATCATCAACGAAACCGCTATGCATCTGTTAGGTTATGATGATCCCGAAAAGGTTTTGGGTCAAACCATTGATCGGAACGGGCAGTTGAGTGAAGTAATTGGGGTGGTTAAGGACTTTCATCATCAAAGCTTAAAAGAGGCCATTAGTCCCACATTATTTTACTGTAGCCGGGATCATAATTACTACTCGGTAAAAATAGAAAGCGGGCAAATTCCAGAAACGCTGGATCAATTAAAAACCGCGTATCAGGAGCTGTTTCCGGGCAGCCCGTACGAGTACTTTTTTTTGGATGAGTTCTTCAACCGGCAGTATCAGGCTGAGCAGCAGTTTAATACCTTCTTCCGCCTGTTTTCCGGCCTGGCGATTTTTATTGCCTGTCTGGGACTATTCGGACTTTCCGCCTTTACGGCTACGCAGCGCACCAAAGAAATTGGTATCCGAAAAGTGTTAGGTGCATCGGTTGGAAGTATCGTGACATTACTATCCAAAGATTTTATGAAGCTGGTACTGCTCGCCAGCCTCATCGCACTGCCATTGGCCTACTGGATCATTCAGCAGTGGCTGGAAAACTACGCTGCCCGCATTGATATTTCCTGGTGGCTCTTACTGGTTCCGGTTGCCCTGTTGCTTTTTATCACCTTTATATCAGTCAGCACTCAAACCATCAAAGCCGCCCTAACTGACCCGGCAAAGTCTTTACGATACGAATAACAAAAAAAGGTAAATGGTAAACGGTAAATGGTGAAGGGTTAATAGTTCTCTGCGCCATTTACCTTTCACCGTTCACCTTTAACCCTTAAAAATTTATGATCAAGAACTACCTTCGCATCGCTTACCGTAATTTGCTGAAAAACAGAGTTTTCAGCCTGATAAATATTCTTGGATTAGCCATTGGTATGGCGGCTTGTCTGCTGATCCTTCAGTACGTAAGCTTCGAGCTTAGCTTTGATAGCTTTCATGAGCAGGGCGAGAATATTTACCGAGTGGTTAATGACCGTTATCAGAATGGCAAGCTGATCCAGCATGGCACGATTACCTATTCGCCGGTAGGAACCGCCATGAATGAGGATTTTGATGAGGTCGTGGGGAATACTGAAATATTTCCGGTAGGCGAAGTGGTCATTACTCATCAGGATAAAAGAATAGTTTCGGAAAATACGCTGGCTACGGATTCATCTTTCCTGAACCTGTTTTCATTTCCGGTGCTGGCCGGAAATACGGCTACTGCTTTGCAAGACCAGCATGCGGTGGTACTCACCGCTGCTCAGGCAAATATATTTTTTAACAAAACGTCCGAAGATTGGGAAGACTTCATTGGGGAAACGATCCGGGTAGATAATATGGCTGATCCCTTCACTGTAACGGCTATCATTGATGTTCCGGAAAACTCTCATTTGCAATTCAGCATGCTCATGCGCATCAGCGCCATTATTGATTGGACCGAGAATGAAAATTCCCGATGGACCTGGTCGGATTTCTACCATTACGTTCAACTTTTGCCCGGGGTAGACCACAAAGAATTTGAGACAAAACTAGCTGGTTTTAGTGAGCAGCATTTTAAAGGAAATCAGGTGTCGGGCAGTGTAGAGCAGTTCTACTTGCAGCCTTTGCCAGAGGCGCATCTGTACTCGAATTTTGAATATGAGATCGGTGAAATCGCCAGTGGTACCGCCGTGTGGGCACTGCTGTTTATCGCCATTGTTATTCTGGCTATCGCCTGGATTAACTATATCAATTTAGCCACTGCTCGCTCCCTGGAGCGGGCCAAAGAAGTCGGTATTCGCAAAGTAGTAGGCGCCCACCGAGGGCAACTGATCGGGCAATACATGATGGAAGCATTACTGGTAAATGTCTTAGGAATTATTATTGCCCTAACGATCATTCAACTAGTCCAATTCAGTTTTAATCAAGTATTGCAGCAGGATTTATCCCTGCTTTCTCTGCTGAATGCGACGGGGCAGGCTCGTTTGATTATCCTGTTATTGGTAGGTGTCAGCCTGTTGGGTATTTTTATGTCTGGTTTCTATCCAGCTTTTGTTCTTTCCTCTTATAAACCTATCAAAGTATTACGCGGTAAATTTTCTCAGAACAAGGGGGGGAGTCTCCTGAGAAAAAGTCTGGTAGTAACGCAATTTGCGGCTTCGGTCATACTGATTGCTGGTTCATTGATCGTTTACCGGCAAATTTCCTTTATTCAGCAACAGGAGCTGGGCGTTACCATTGATCAGGTGGTGGTAGTTCGCTCGCCCGACCAAACCCAGTGGGATTCTACCTACATTGACCGTGTGAATAGCTTTAAAGCTGACATCAAAGGTGAATCCTATATTCGTGAAGCTTCCACTTCCAACCGAGTGCCCGGACAGCGGATGGGGCGACTCTTCAACGTGAGAAGCCGTTACACGGAGGAAGAAGTTCGCCTTACTAGCAGTTCCATGGGTATAGATGCAGACTTTGTTTCATTGTATGATGTGCAACTACTAGCGGGCAGAAACTTCCGACGCGAAGACTCCAATACGGATTGGGATAAACTCCATACCATTCTGCTAAATGAGTCAGCTGTCAATCTACTCGGGTTTTCCAGTCAGGAGGAGGCGTTGGGAGAAACGGTTTGGGTTGGCGACAAGCCTTGGGAGGTGGTCGGCGTTGTGTCCGATTTTCACCAGCAGTCGTTGCGCTACCCGATTGAGCCTATACTGTTTCAGCCTACCTATTCCACGTACAACCCGATTTCGGTGAAGCTGTCAACCCAGCAGTTGCCCGATGCGCTCCAGCTGCTGGAAGAAAAATACACAGCCTTTTTTCCGAATAATCCTTTTGACTACTATTTCCTGGACGAACGGTTTCAGCAGCAGTACCAGCAAGACCTGTTGTTCGGAAAGGTGTTCGGCCTGTTCACAGCGTTAGCGTTGTTTGTTTCCTGTATCGGGTTATTCGGCCTGTCGTCTTACACCATCTTCCAGCGTACGAAAGAAATCGGCATCCGAAAAATATTGGGAGCTTCGATACCGAGCGTGGTACAGTTACTTTCCCGAGACTTCATGAAGCTGGTTTTAATTTCCGGCGTAGTCGGCCTGCCTTTTACTTATTTTGTCATGCAACGCTGGCTGGAAAACTTTGCTTTCAGAATATCCATCAGTTGGTGGCTACTGGCCTTGCCCATCATCCTAATTTTACTCATTGCCATACTCACCGTAAGCTTTCAAACCATCCGTGCCGCTCTGGTTAACCCCGCAGAATCACTGAGAAATGAATAACTTTTTAATGATAAATGAAGAATGAGTGATGATTAATAATAAGGCTTTTACTCACCATTATTCACTACTCATTTCTCACTAATCATCACTCATTATGTTCAAGAATTATCTGCTCATCGCGTATCGCAACTTGCTTAAGAATAAAGTATTTAGTCTGATTAACATTCTGGGGGTGGCTATCGGGATGGCGTCCTGTATGTTGATTTTGCAGTATGTGGGCTTTGAGTTGAGTTACGATGATTTTCATACGAAGGCTGATCAGATCTACCGGGTGTCTTATAAATACCAGAATCAAAATAACACTTATCAGTCAGCGGTAAATGTTCCAGCACTGGGTCCGGGAATGATGACAGAATTTCCGGAAGTAGTGAGTTATGCCCGGCTTTACCCCTTCGCTAGTTATCAGTTTTCCTGTGCCATGCAATACCGGGAGGTAGAACCGGCGGTTACCTTCAACGAATCAAAGTTGTATTATGCGGATGCGACCTTTCTCACTTTATTCTCTTTCCCGCTGGTGCAGGGAAGCGCGGAAACGGTTCTTCGGGAACCAAATTCTGTGGTCATCTCGGAAAAGATCGCCCGGAAATACTTCGGTGATGTCGACCCGATGGGTAAGACGCTCACGCTGATCAGCAGTTCAGCCCAGGAAGATTTCAGCGTGACCGGAGTCATAAAGAATATTCCTCAGAACTCCCACTTTGCTATTGATATTCTACTTTCCTGGGGGTCACTTCCGGACGAAGTAGGCACAACAAACTGGAAAGATGCCATTGCCTATACCTATTTGCAGTTAGCGCCCTCGGTTGCGCCTGAAAGTATAGAAGCAAAGCTTGCGGCTTTTCTAGCTACACATGATGGAGCTTCGGAGGTGGAGGTCAGCATGGACCTGCAACCATTAGCGGATATTTATCTGCATTCTAAACTAGAGGAGGAAATGAAAGTTGGTGGAAACCCAGCGGTGATTACCCTGCTCATCCTGGTGGCCTTGGTGATCTTGATGATTGCCTGGATCAATTATACCAACCTTACTACCTCCCGGGCACTGGAGAGAGCAAAGGAAGTGGGAGTTCGGAAAGTAACCGGAGCAAGCCGCTGGCAACTATTAAGCCAGTTTCTTACCGAATCTACGCTGATGAATGCCTGTAGTTTATTGGTTGCGCTTACACTTGTCCAGTTTTCTTGGCGCTATTTTTCCCAACTTAGTGGTATTCCAGGGAATGAGGGAGGATGGATCAATCCGCCCGCTGTTTCTTGGTGGGTAGTATTGGTTTTTCTGGTTGCTGGTGTTTTTATTTCCGGTTTCTATCCGGCCTGGCTGCTTTCCTCGTTCCGGCCTGTTAGCGTACTGAAAGGAAGTCTGGGAAACCGAATTCAGGGAGTTTTTTTCAGAAAAGCACTGGTAGTGTTGCAGTTTATTGTTTCAATAGTGCTTATCACCGGCGTGAGCACGCTATACCAGCAGTACAATTTTATACAGAAACAGGACCTTGGCATCGATGTTGATCAAACCCTGGTCGTTAAGACACCTTCGAACACTGATTCTCTTTACCTGAATCGGCTGACCGGTTTTAAAGAAAAACTACGTCAGTATACCTGGGTAGATCATATCACCACCTCTTCTGAAGTGCCCGGAAGAGTTGTGGACTGGACTTTTGAGGTGCGAAAGAATGGCAATGCACCACCTCGAAATTTGCCGGTGCAGGTTATTGGTACTGATTTTCTGGAAACCTACGGATTGCGATTACTGGCCGGGAGGAATTTTTTCCCTTCCGAACAACCCGCTGCCAGATTTGGCGATAAAACTGAGACGGTCATTCTAAACGAAGAGGCCATAAAGCAATTGGAGTTTGATGATCCGGAAGAGGCTATCGGAAGGACGATCTATGCCAATGGCAATGCCTGTACGATTGTGGGCGTGGTGAATAATTTTCACCAAAGCTCATTGAAAAACCCCCTACAGCCCTTCATTTTCCTGGTAAACGACCGGGATAGTATATACTATTCCATAAAGTTAAACCCCGACCAGACAGTAGCTCAAAGTCAGCAAAGTATGCTGGCTATGATTCGTTCGGAATGGGATATCTTTTTCCCGGATAACCCTTTTGACTACTTTTACCTGGATCACTTTTATCAGCAACAATATCAGGCAGATATTCGGCTTGGAAAGCTATTTAGCGGTTTTTCTGTGGTGGCGGTTGTAATTGCCTGCCTGGGCCTGTTCGGTTTGCTGATGTTTATGATTACTCGGCGGACCAAGGAGATCGGTATCCGCAAGGTACTGGGTGCTTCGGTAGCAGAGGTACTGCAACTGCTTACGCAGAATTTTCTAAAACTTATTGCCCTGTCGGCGCTGTTGGCTATGCCACTGGCTTACTGGGGGGCTACTTACTGGCTGGAGCAGTATGCTTTCCGGGTATCGCTAGGCGGGTGGTTCTTTTTCTTTCCGATAGCCCTGATTACCCTGATTGTGCTGGTCACGATCAGCTTTCAAACCGTAAGAGCCGCCCTGGCCAACCCCGCAGAGTCATTACGAAATGAATAACACTTTAGTGAGTAGTGATGATTAATGTCAATGCTTTCATTCATCATTACTCATCAGTCATCAATCACTAATAATCATTCTGTCGCTACGGGCTGACTGCCCCACCAGTCGTCGTTCGGTTGCCAGCCTTCTTTCAGAAAGTCCAGTCGCTGCTGTTCCAGGCGAGGTAACATTTCGTTGACGATCTGCTCGTGACGTTGTTGAGCAAGTTGCTCGTCGTATTGGGAGTCTGGTTCGGGGGTATTGGCTTGAGTTTCTTGTAAGAATTGTTCAAGCTGCTGCCCCAGTCGTGCAGCTATTTCGGGCTCCTGTTCAATAACATTTGCGGCTTCTTTGGGATCAGTAGCCAGATTGTACAACTCCCGGTGGCCATCTTCCCAGTAATGAATCAGTTTCCAGTCGCCTTCGCGAATGATAGACGATGGGTCGCCACCCTGATTTCCGTAGTGAGGGTAATGCCAGTATAGCGGACGTTCGGCAATGCTTTCCCCTTGAATCAGCGGAAGCAAGCTTACCCCATCCGTATGCTCAGCAGGTTTGAGTTCCAGACCGGCGAGATCCAGGAGGGTAGGGTAGAAGTCTACGCCGGAAACGGGAACATCGCTGGTTTTCCCGCTGATGTTCAGCCAGGGCGCTTTGATGAAGTACGGTTCGCGGATGCCGCCTTCCCACTGGTAACCTTTGCCGCCTCGCAGGGGCAGGTTAGAAGTAGCAAACGCATCGCCGGAAGCTACTCCGCCGTTATCGGAGGTAAAGACTATAATGGTGTTATCAGCAAGCCCTAATTCATCCAGTGTGTTCAGTACCATGCCCACGGCATCATCCATCGTTTCTACCAAGCCACCATATACAGGATTATCCTGTGTAATGCGAATAGGAAGCCGGCTTTCCATCATGAATCCAGCGTCAGCGATGCCCTGGCTTTCGGCTTTTTGGCGGTATTTAGCCCATTTTTCTTCGGTCGTTTGTATGGGGGCATGCACTGCGTAGAACGAAAGATAGGCGAAGAAGGCGGAATCCTGATGGGTCTTTATAAAGTCAACCGTTTCTTTGGCGAGCCGCAGCGATAGATTTTCGCCGGGTTCATGATCTTCCAGCTTGGGGTTTTCGAAGGGAGAAAAGAAACCACCGGGAGGGCTGCCTCGTTCATGTCCGCCTTTATTAATATCAAACCCATGATCTTCGGGGTACGAACCCTGCGAGCCCAGATGCCATTTTCCGGCAAAGAAAGTAGTATAACCTGCTTCCTTAAATGCTTCGGGCAGGGTGATATAGTCTTTTGAGAGATGGTGATTGTATTCAGCCGGTAACAATTCGTTATGCCGGTTGTGGTCGCGCCAGTCGGTGCCTGCTTTGGCGCCAATCCAGTCGGTGATGCCGTGGCGGGCGGGAAACTTACCGCACATGATGCTAGCCCGAGAAGGACTGCATACTTGGCAGGCGGCATAGCCCTGCGTAAACTGCATACCTTCCTGGGCAACGCGGTCAATGTTAGGAGTTTCATAGTAAGAACTACCCGTACTGCTCAGGTCATGATACCCCAGATCATCAGCCAGAATGAAAAGAACATTGGGGCGTTGGGCTTCTTCCGGTTCTTCGGCAGGTTGACAACTGAAAATACAAACAGCGATGAGTAGGAAAAGCAGGTTGTGTTTTAGCATAGTTTTGCGATTGGAGCGATGAGCTTGGGGCAGGTAGAAGATGCATAAAGCACCATGTGCCCGGCACCCCGCCCAAAGTTTACTGATGGCGTGCGTTCTCGGCAATGCCTTCCAAGCGAGTATCAATATCATTTTTGCTGAGCCAGCGTCCCCGTACCATTACACCGGCTAAATCTTTCAGAGCACTTAGATCTTCCAGCGGGTTAGTATTAAGGAGCAACAGGTCGGCACTGGCGCCTTCCACAATTTCTCCGAATTCACCTTCCTGTTCAAAATAGATGGCTGGGTTTAGGGTGCCGATCTGAATGGCCTCCAGCGGCGTCAGGCCCGCATCCAGCATGCCTTTGAGTTCGTGGTGGATAGAGAAACCGGGTACATTGAATACCTGAGGAGCATCCGAACCGAGTAGCAAACCATGTCCATTGTGTTGCAGATCGTAAATCAGCTTCTTCCGGATAGTATTGAAGAGTTCCCATTGAGCCGGATTATAGCTTTCATCAGTGACCAGGTTCTGCTTGCTGTTTACCCAGTTGTCTATGGTTGAGGATGGCATGTAGCGCATCTCTGGAGCTTCGGCTAAGGTTTCGGCATTCTCTGGTGAGAACCAGCGATCAAACAGGCTTTGCGTGGGTACCACCCATACATCATGCTCGCTAGACATTTGCACCAACTCATCAATCAGGCTGGTATCTGCCAAGGGGGTGAAGTTGTAGCCGAAGAACCCATTTTCATTGGGGTTTACATTTTCCTCTTCCGGCACTAGCCCTTCCAGATACCCATCTACGTGGTCTATGGTAGCGTAATTGCTTTCCAGCGCATGCCGAATGCCTACATCTACCGGTACGTGTCCGGCAAAAGGAATACCGACTTCATTAGCCGTTTTCACCAGTTCATCAAACGCCTCTAACGGGACGCCCGGGTGGATTTTGAGAAAGTCATAGCCATCTTGCTGGTAAGCGGTCACTTTAGCCCGGGCCTCTTCGGGGGTAGGTATCGTATTACCGTTCAGCGAAGGGCTGGCGGTGTAAATACGAGGACTAAGAATTTCATTATTAACTGCTTGCTCCCGTAGCTCCAGATGCACCGGGTGACCCAGCATCCCCCGGATGGTGGTGATACCATTGGAAAGGTAAAGGAACAGGGTTTCCTCAATACGATTATCATACTGTCCGGGCGCGGGAATGTGAGCGTGCATCTCGGCCAGGCCAGGTAGGAGGAATTTGCCGCTTCCGTTAATCTGAGTAGCCGAGTCGGGCATCTCCGGCACTTTATCCAGTAGCTGAGCAATTCGACCACTGTCAATTACTACGGTTTTCTGGGTGATACTACCATCACGCACGTTGATCACCTGAACATCAGTGATCACGGTAGAAGCGTTGCTGATGGCATTTTCCGATACGCTTGAAGCGCAGGCGGTCAGGAACAGAAAAAGAACAATAACAATAAGCTTATGCATAGGGTAGAGGGTGTATGTGAAGCCAATATACAAAAATGCCCTGTTCTGTAAAATGGGCCTGCTATTCTGTGAATAGCATATGGAAGTAAACATACATACTATCAGACATCATTCTGATTTCCTTTAATGACATATCAGAAAGTGGTCAGCAGGAGGTTGTACAGGAAACCTGCCTCCTGCTGACCGCCTCCGGCAATGCTTACCCCTCCGGGCAGATAAGACTCTCGATAAACGATAGCGTCTTACCTAATTATCGGAATAACTTCTATTGGGAAAACTCCCTTTCCACCATCTTAGAAAGTAATAATCTTATACACTTTGACTGTGCCCGACTAAATAGTAACTTAATAAAATGATAATGTAGGGGAAACCTTTAATCGGGTAGAATTTCATTTTTTTGGAGACTCATCTTTCGTCAGATAAAGTTTACGCATTTATGAAAAACAGCTCTTTAAAAAATGATGATTCTCTGATTGAGTCAATGCAGAAAGGAGATGAAAGAGCTTTTCGTCATATCTATGATAAGTACCTGAGCTTCTTATACCACCTTGCCCTTAAAAGCACTCAGCAGGTTCAGCTATCAGAAGAAATTGTGCAAGACGTATTTGTCCGGTTATGGAACAAACGCGAAACCCTTAACCCTCAGGGTTCTTTGAAGGCCTATCTCTGGAAATCGTGTCGGCACCGTATTTTTGATTACTGGAAAAAGGAGGCAAAGCGACTGGCCGTTGAGAAAGAAGCTTCTTATGGCCGCCCCCTTATATCGGTTGAAACTGAAAATACCGTCTTGTTTGCCGAATATGAAGGGCTTGTACATGAGGCAGTACAACAGTTGCCGCCCCGCCGAAAGCAAATATTCCAACTATGCAGCCTGGAAGGGAAAACCTACGAAGAGGTTGCGGTTCAGTTTGGTCTGACCCGAAGCACTGTGCATGATCACATGGTAAAATCTATTCGTTCCATTAAAGACCATTTACATCTTTCGGCAGACATCAGCCTTGTATGGTTCATGGTAGTATGTGTTTTTTAGAAAGGGATAGGTTGGAGTAAAAAAAATAAAAAGTTTTTTCACGAGCAGCCCACCTACCCCCCGGCGAATGCGGTGTATATAAATAGAAGCTACCAAAACCACTTCTTGTAAGAGTTGCCCTATGGCAGAGAAACCCGCGGATCGTCAAGAGCTTTTTCAAAAATTTTTGCTGGGGCAGTGCAGCCCGGAGGAGAAAAAGCGGGTATTAGAAATTTTACAAAGTGCCGAAGGTGATGCCGAATTCCAGCAAGTGCTTGAGCAGTTGCCAGAACATATTTCCGATGTGCCGGAAGTAGACGCTCATCAGAAGGAGCAGCTCTTCTCACGCATCAAGAGTCAAACGCAACAGCCTGAACAGAAACCGTGGACAGCCCTGCGTATTGCCGCAACCATCGCTTTGGTGCTTGCAGTGGGGATAGGGGGGTATTACTTAGCCCGACCGCTGTTTTTTATCAGCGACACTGTTACCTATTACGAAAAGGCAGTACCCGTTGGGCAGAAAGACTCATTAACCCTGAATGATGGCTCGGTAGTGTACCTGAACGGTGGAAGTACGATCCGGTACGCCAGTAATTACGGACAGGAAGTGCGGGAGGTAGTACTAGAAGGAGAAGGATTTTTTGAAGTAGTACGGCAGGAGGAGAAACCCTTTATTGTTAAGACGGCAGCGCTGGAGACAAAAGTGCTGGGAACCTCTTTTAACGTTAAGGCATACCCCCGCCAGCGCCAGATTACCGTAGCTGTGCTGTCAGGAAAAGTGCAGGTGCTGAGCGCGGGTGAAGAGGGAGAAACAAAGGGTGAATCCGGTACGTCTCTGGCAGTTCTAACCAAAGATCATATTATAACTTACCTCAGAGAATCAGGTAGTTACGAAACCTGGGAAGCTTCGGTGGCAGAGTTGATCGGGTGGCGAGAGGGGAAGTTGGTTTTCCGTAAAGACACATTTGAAGACATTGCGCATAGCCTTGAAAACCAGTATGGAGTACAGGTTACGTTTAACGATGAGTCGCTCAGGAAATGCCGTTTTACAGCCAGTTTTGAACAAGGCACTACGCTGGAAGAAGTATTGGAGCTGTTGAATCTGGTGCACGGCACTCAGTATCAGAAAAAAGGAGAGAATGAATATATATTGTATGGGCAGGGATGTTAAAACAAAATTACAACCAGCCATGAAAGAGCTAACTCCCGTGTAACGCATTAATCACTGTATGAACGCTGGCCGCGAAAGCATCAGCCGGCTAATGAGGGAATTACCGCGGTGGTATTCCTCAAACTTTCAATTTGTCGTTCCGATAACCGTGATCGACAGACCGGATTTGTATTGTCTACTGTATAGCTAAGTACCACTAATTTATGAAATTACTTTATCTAAAATCCCTAACCCATCGGTTTAATATTATACGATTAGGCCTGATTATGCTGTTGCTGCAACCTCCCCTAACCAGTGCATGGGCGACTTCGGGTGACACACAACTAAATCCTAAAGAGGTGCGTGTGAACATTGAACTTAGAAAAGCCAATCTAACCCAGGCGCTAGACCAACTGCAGCAACTGACAGAATTTAACTTTATTTACGACCCTGACATTACCGGGAACTACACAAACGTTACCCTGATTCGGGACAACGCAACATTGCACGACATACTGGAAGAGCTGCTAATGAATACCTCATTATCATTTCAGTATAAAAACAATAACATTATTATTTCTGAACGAATTAATCGCTCCAATAAAGCAACTTCTCAGGTGCTGAATATTCGGGGCACGGTGACCGATGCATATAACGGAGAGCCACTGCCGGGAGTGAATGTGCTGATTAAGGGCACGACCCAGGGAACTATTACCGATATCAGTGGTAACTACACCATTGTAGCCGACGAACAGGATGTGCTAACCTACTCATTTGTAGGCTATATGACCCAGGAAGTAGCCGTGGGTGGACAGACCGAGATTAATGTGTCTATGAATGCTAGTGCCGAAGAACTATCAGAGATTGTGGTAACGGCTCTGGGGGTAGAGCGGGAAACCAAAGCGCTTGGTTATGCCATTCAGGAGGTGCAGGGAGAAGAATTGGTGAAAGCTCGGGAGACGAACCTGGTAAACTCATTATCGGGGAAAGTAGCCGGAGTGCAGATCACTAATAGTTCAACTACCATTGGCGGCTCAGCCCGCATCACTATCCGGGGCGAGTCTTCCCTAGACATCAACGCCAACCAGCCACTATTTGTGGTAGACGGGATTCCGATTAGCAATCAGGTGGTTGGAGCATCGGGCTCCGGTACCCAGGAAACGGATTATGGGAATGCCGCCGGAGAAATTAACCCAGACGATGTGGCCTCCATTAGCGTACTGAAAGGCCCGGCGGCAGCGGCCTTATACGGTTCGCGAGCAGCCAACGGAGCCATTATCATCACCACCAAATCGGGTAAAGGACGAAAGGGGCTAGGGATTAGTGTCAATAGCAATGCTACCTTTGAGACTCCACTGATGCTACCTGATTGGCAGAATGTATACGGACAAGGAAATAACGGGCAGTTTGCTTTTGCTGATGGCTCAGGTTCGGGTATTGCCGATGGAGTAGATGAAAGCTGGGGACCTCGGATGGACGGGCAACTGATCCCACAGTTTGACTCTCCTCGGGATGTTGCAGGTTTCCGAGGTGGCGATCTGAATGCACCGGCTGATAGTGAGATCATACCCACTCCCTGGACTGCCCAACCGGATAATATCAATGATTTCTTCCAAACCGGAATTACCCTATCCAACAATGTGGCGATCTCTTCATCTAGTGAGAAAGGAAACATCCGTTTCTCCTGGACCAATCTGGATCAAAAGGGGATGACCCCCAACACCGACCTGATCAGAAATACGCTGGCCCTGAATGGCGGTATGAAGCTAAGCGACAAACTGGATGTTAACACCTCAGTAAATTACATCCGCTCGCAGAGTGATAACCGACCTTCTATCAGCTACGGTACCGAAAGTCTGATGTACCTGTGGATCTGGTACGGACGCCAAATCAATACGGCGAATCTGCGCAACTACTGGCAGCCCGGACTGGAAGGAATTCAGCAGTTTAACTATAACTACAACTACCACGATAACCCTTACTTCAATGTGTATGAAAATACCAACGGGCAGGCAAAGGACAGAATTATCGGGAATGTATCGGCTACTTACCGTTTTACTGATGAGCTTAGCCTGATGGTTCGTACGGGTACCGACCTTTATAATGAGCTGCGAGATAAGAAAAGAGCCTATAGCACGCAGCGTTTTCCTCTGGGAATGTACCGCGAAGACGATATCTACTTCAACGAGATGAACAGCGACTTCCTGTTGACTTATGAGAATAACTTTCAGCAGGACTTAGACGTACGGGTTTCTTTCGGTGGAAACCAGATGCGCCAGCAGCAGCGGTTTCAGCAAACGGTTGCTCCTCAGTTGCTGATCCCGAATCTGTATAACTTCTCCAACTCTGCCGTTGACCTAACCATCTCGGAAAGCGACTATGAAAAGCGCATTAATAGCTTCTACGGACTAGCCAGTATCGGTTACAAGAACGTCGTCTTTTTAGACGTTACCGGACGGAACGACTGGTCAAGTACCTTACCCAAGGAGAATAACTCTTACTTTTACCCCTCCGTGACGCTGAGCACCATTGTAAGTGATATCTTCAATCTGCCGGAGCCTTTTGCCTTTGCAAAAATAAGAGCTGCCTATGCCGAGGTAGGGAACGATACCTCGCCTTATCGCTTGTTCAATGTCTATGACAACGCTACGCCCTTCGGTAGCTATCAGGCCAAGCAGGAATCGTCGGTGTTAAATAACAACGAGTTAAGACCAGAGCGTACGAAATCTTACGAAATTGGTACTGACCTGCGCTTTTTACAGGGTCGCTTGGGTATTGACTTTACCTATTATGACAACATCACCCATGATCAGATCCTGCCTATTTCCCTGGACCGTTCTACCGGCTATACATCTCGGATCATCAACGCCGGAAAGATTCAAAATCACGGTATAGAATTGATGGTGCATGGCTCACCTTTGCTTACCGAGAATGGCCTCAATTGGGATATCAACGTAAACTTTACCCGCAATCGCAGCAAGGTGCTGGAACTACACCCGGATATCGACGCCTATACACTGGTAGGCCTGGATGATGAGCGAGTGGTGCAGGTACGAGAGGGTGATCAGATGGGGGCCATGTATGGCTATGGCTTTGCCCGTGTAGAGGATGAAAGCAGCCCTTACTTCGGTCAGATCATTCACTCAGCCACCGGGTTACCCACTTTAGGCTCAAGCCTGGAATACCAAGGGAACTACAACCCTAACTGGATGATGGGTATTCAGAATACCTTAAGCTACCGAGGGTTATCATTGGGCTTTTTGTTTGACATCCGGCAGGGAGGCATTGTCTTCTCCAAAACCAAAACTATCGGTAGTACCTCCGGACAGTTACAGGAAACTCTGTACGGACGCGAAAATGGGTATGACCTGAGCGACCCGGCCAATGGAATCGTGAGCCCAGGAGTTATTGAAAATGAAGACGGAACCTATCGCCCCAACGATGTAAAAGTAGCTTCCCGCGACTGGCACTATAACTACTACGACCGGGATAATGCCGATGCCAATAAATATGATGCTTCTTATGTGAAGTTGAGAGAAGTAAAGCTCGGCTATACCTTGCCCAGCAAGCTGTTCACCCGTCTGCCTTTCAGTAATGTCAACATCTCAGTAGTTGGGCGCAACCTGCTACTCTGGACCGAAAACCCCCACTTTGACCCGGAGACAATGGGGATGAGCGGCGGAACCCTGAAACCAGGGGTGGAAATGATGGCTTACCCTTCGGCCCGAAGTGTTGGCTTTAATTTGAGCTTTAATCTTTAATGAATTCTACCCGAAAAAACATCACGAATATGTATTCTATCGCTAATAAAATACTATCGCTAACCTTATGCCTACTGCTGGTCACCACGCTGGCTTGCGACGAAGATTTCGAGACGGTTAACAAGAACCCGAATAACCCGGAAGTAGTACCGGCTTCCCTGCTGCTGCCTACCATCATTCGGGAGCCGGTGCGGGAGCTGAATGGCCTTGCCTGGGGCACGGGTAATATTGTAATGCAGTACACCGCCAAAATACAGTTCACCAGCAACGATCGCTACGACTGGGGCCGAAGCGGTGACCCTTACAATACCTTCTACAATGCCCTGCGAGATGTGAAAAACATCCTGGAAATTACTGAGGAGTCTGGGGAGAACAATTACCGGGCAGTAGCCCTGATCATGAAATCCTGGATGTATTCGGTGATGACCGATGCGTACGGAGAGTTACCTTACACCGAAGCTCTACAAGCCAAAGAAGGGGTAAACCTACCCAAATTTGATACCCAGGAAGTAGTTTATCAGGGCATTCTGAGCGAACTGGAAGAAGCCAATACCTTACTGATGAACCAGTCCGGTGAAGCTCTGGTGGGCGATATTCTCTTTGATGGTGATCTTATGCTTTGGCGAAAGTTTGCTAACTCGCTGAAAATGAGGATATACATGCGTCTGGCTGACCGACAAGATCCTTCAACGGCATTGCAGGCAATACTAAGCGACCCGGAAACCTATCCGATTATTGAGAGCAACAGTGAGCAGGCAGCTTTTAGCTATCTACAGGACTCACCCAACCAGCAACCAGTATATACCACCCGTTCCGGTTCTTTCGACGAGATACGCCTGAGTGAAAACATGGAGAATACTTTGAAGGGGCTGGAGGATACTCGTTTGTTTGTCTATGCGCAACCCACCACTGATTCTGAAGCGGGGTTGTTAGGTGACTGGGATGATTATCAGGGAGTACCCAATGGACTGGCTGATGAGCAGGCATTGCAGTATTCTCCCAGTGGAAACCCTTCTCAGGGAGGTTCTAACTTTATTTCTCGGGTAGGCATTATGTTCTCATGCCGGGCCTGTGATGGACTGGCTTCGCCGGTAGCCCAGCAAACCCTATTGATGAGCTATACGGAACTTCAGTTTATTTTGGCTGAGGCCCGTGAGCGAGGTTTTATCAATACCGGCGATGCCGAAATGTATTACCGGAATGGTATTCAGGCTTCTTTTAACTACTATCAGGACCGGTTAGCGGTAGGTGGTTACACCGAATTGGTAGAAGCCGTTCAGGTGTCAGAAAGTTACTTTACTCAGCCTGCCGTAGCGTACACTGGTTCGCAAGCCGAGAAGCTCAACAAAATTGGTCAGCAAAAGTGGATTGCTTTGTTCTACAACGGATTGGAATCATGGTTTGATTGGCGCCGCACTGGTTTTCCCGAGATTCAGCCCGGAGCCGACGCGGTTATCTCTACTGTGCCCGTTCGGTTTCAGTATCCTACCGAAGTGCTGGCCCTTAACAAATCAGCCTATGAAGAAGCCATTCAGCGGCAGGGAGAAGATAAAATTACTACCCGTCTGTGGGTAGATGCTGAATAAGCATTCTCAAACCCCTGGCTGATTTTATTCAGGCAGGGGTTTTTCTTTAAAACTTCTTTTCTATCAGACTACCGCCAACCATGCCTTACCTCACAAAAACCGCTACCCTTTATTGTTTTATATTCTTCCTCACCGCAACCAGCCTTTTTGCTCAGGATGAAGGCATCTTTCTGGGACCTTCGCTGTATGCGCCCACCCCCACCAGCGTGAATGTCTGGTGGCACATTAAGCACGATGAAAAAGAACATCAGGTTCTGTTTGGTACCAATCGTAAAAAGCTGGATCAGGAGGTATCTCTTCAAGAAACCACCGGGTATCCGCATGTAGAGCTTACGGGCTTAGAGGCCGGAATGACCTATTATTATCAGGTGAAATCCGGTAGCGCTGAGAGCGAAATTTATTCATTTAATCTGCCTGACCCGGATAAACCGTTTCGCATGGTTTTCTGGAGCGATAACCAGAATGGCTTTGAGGTCTTCGGTAATAAAACCGTACCCCTGATGATGGAGCAGAAACCGGATCTGCTACTCACTGCCGGTGATCTGGTAAGCGATGGCGCAGAATACGAGCATTGGGATAAACATCTCTACGGACCAGCTAAAGAACTCTTCAGTTCGGTGCCCTGGTATCCGGTACGGGGCAATCATGATTATGATCCTGACTCGGACTTGTGTTATAAGATGCTGCCTTTGCCCGAAACCAACCACTACTATGCTAAATCCTACGGACCTTTACGCATACTGATCATCGATTCCAACGAAGATACCGAAGAGCAATGGGCCTGGCTGGAAGAACAACTGCAAAACGAAGAGTGGAAGAATGCCAAGTTCCGCATGGTAGCTTTCCATCATCCGGCCTTCAACTCACTATGGGATTCGCCTAGTATCGATGGGCGGGCATTGTACCGTTCTACCCTGGTACCCATGCTGGAAGATGCCTACGGAGACATTGTGATCAATGGGCACATGCATGCCTATGAGCGACTAAGAAGGTTGATGGGCAATGATGAGTTTATTGAGTATGTGATCATTGGCGGGGCCGGAGGAACGCTGGACACAGTACCGGTATATCAATGGCCTTTTTCCGTGGTTAAATACTCTACGCACCACATTCTGGTAGCCGATATTGATGAAGAAAAGATGATGCTGAAGATGATAGAACTGGATACCGAAAAAATACTGGATACCTTCATGATCCCAGCCAATAAGCCGGACGAAGATAAAGCGACGGGCAAAACTGAGTAATCCCTACGTGCAATCTTATAGCGGGTTTATGCAGTAGCATCAGAAAAGCTACTAACGAGCTTTGGAGGGAAATAGCAACTGTATTAAAAACAGAAATACTAGAGAGATAAAAAATTTAATCATAGTCAATGACGGGTAGTGGGTACAAAATGCCGGAGTAAACTTCATCTCCGGCTGTGTCAGTAAAACTGTATGAAAGAGAAGATGTTATATTGGGATATATTTTATCACCATGATGACCGAACTTATTGCTTCTTTTTTCATCGGACTGGGGCTGGCGGCTTCCGTTGGCTTCCGGGTATTTTTACCGCTACTGGCCCTTAGTATAGCCAGTTACTTTAACATTGTCCCCCTCAGCGAATCCTGGGGATGGATCGGAACATTACCCGCCATGATGGCTTTCGGCGCGGCAACGCTACTGGAAATCCTGGCTTACTTCATCCCCTGGTTTGATAATCTGCTCGACACCGTCGCCATTCCCACCGCTACGCTGGCTGGCACCGCTGTGATGGCTTCTACGATGGTAGAACTCGATCCGCTGTGGCGCTGGGCACTGGCCATTATTGCCGGAGGTGGCACGGCGGGCATCATCAAAGGCGTTAATGCCAAAACCCGTCTGGCTTCTACCGCCACCACGGGCGGTCTGGCAAACCCCGTAGTATCCGCCACCGAAACAGCCGCTTCCGTTGGCTTATCTGCGCTATCAGTCTTTCTATGGCCCCTTGCCGCCCTCATTGTCATTGGTCTGCTGATTGGGGGAGTTTTCTTCTTCCGCAAAATTCGGCGGCTCTGGCGTAAACCAACCCCATCCATTAATGATTAGTGATTGATGAGTAATGTTTAGTGACTAATGAACATTGAGATACAATAGTTTTTACGTTGCCCCCGCCTTCATTAGTCATCAATCATTCATCACTAATCATCATTCATATCTTCGCTTAGTTCGCTAATGGGGGTTAGTAGTAGTTTTCGGAATTCTACTTCGGCGCCTTCGGCCTGTACAGCAATTCTGCCTTTTTGCGCAGTGCATTCCTCACCGTAATTCACCAGATCGCCATTAACCCACACTTTAATAGCATCTCCCAGGCACTCAATAGTCATGCTGTTCCATTCGCCCAGCGGTTTTTCCGAACCATCAGTGAGATTAAGAATACGCCGCCCTTTGCCTTCGGTGATTCCCCATTCTTCCTTCGGGCCGCGCCGTTCTTCCATGTCGGGCACTTCAATATCTTCTACAATGCACCAGAAATCACCGGCATTTTCGTGCATCATTTGTACTTCTATAGACTGAGGAAACATCTTATAAAGCGCTCGGGGAGTAGAAGCATGCACCAGCACTCCGCAGTTGCCTGGTTCCCCGGCAAAACGGTACTCCACTTCCAGTCGGTAATCCTGATATTGCGCATCTGTAATTAAATGCCCATTGGGCGTACCCAGACTTACAAGCATACCATCTCGAACCAGAAAGGGGCGTTCGGCGTTGGGGTTCTCATCCAGGTCCGGTACATCAATGTGCCAGCCGCTGAGGTTTCGGCCGTTGAAGAGATTTTTGGAAGAAGACTGGGCGAAAACCGAACCGAGTGTTAAGGAAAGAAGTAGCAGAAGTAGGTAGAGAGACCGTAGCCGGATCATGAGAGTCATCATAGGTAGTATAAGTGCTTAATAATGGCAAAATAATAAATTTGCTGCTAGGCCATCGTTTCTTTTTGCTTAAAAGAGGGCGGAGTTGCATCAGGTTTGCTATTCTGGGGTAATCCTAACAGATATAGTTTAGGCCCACCTTTGCCTTTGATCGAACCTTTTTCCCAGCGGTACTGATCGGTTTTAAGACCCTCCAGTAGTATATCCATATCATCTAGGGTATAAGTGCGAACATTAGAAACTGAACCATCCCAGGCAATGAGTGCAGGAAGGATCGGAATCAAGTAGGTAAATACCAATTGTCGCCAGGTCATGGGGCGAACCAGCGGGGTGATCAAGAAGGTCATCAGAAAACCCATAGGCAGGGCCAGCCACCATAGTTGGGTTGGCACAGAATTATCACTGATCTCAAACACACAGATGGGCTGATGAGCCTCCTGAGCATTTTTCAGAATATCGTGAGCGGTTTGGGGCCGCATATGATGCATGCTGCACACCAATGTACGCACTCCCGGCCACTCAGGGTCCAGGTCGGCAGCATTAATTGGGGTGGTTAGGTAGGTGGTGTTTGGGTCGCCTTGTTGCTTTAGCTGGGCTGCTGCTTCCTGGTTAGGATAAAGGTCACTGAGGGTTAATTTAAGGTCGGGCAGGTTATGCTGGTTGCGAAGCGTCTCAGCTACATCAAGCATAGGGCCGCCACTGCCGGAGCATAGATCAATGATATGGGTGGCGTTTGTATGCTTCAAGGCGCGTTCAATAAGGTTAGCCAGCATAGTGCGCGTACCCAGCAGGCGGTGCATGGCTACAATATAACGGGTCATACATTGCCGCAGCCAGTGAGGGAACCAGGGCAGGTCTTCAAACTCAAACAGATGGATACGTTTCATTAGAAAAATTCAGGTTGTTTCTTATAGTAAATATATCGTATCCCGTTAAGAGTTGGTAGGATTACTAATAGAAAACCGCAGTGTGCCAACCTTCAGTAGATAAGCAGATGAAAACCTATAAGGTAGTTATGAGTTGTATTATAGTGATTGATGATTGATGATTGATGATGTCTCTTACTACTCATTCATCATTATTCACTAATCATCATCCATTATTCATTAAAAGATAAATACTGTACCTTCGTCAAAACCAAAAACTATTTTTAACTACGCATGGAAGATTTAAGTATATACATACAACCCTTTTTAATTGGCCTTGGTGTAGGTCTGATCTTGTTGTTAGTTGTTTACGTAAGTGAGCGTGGCAAACGAGGCTCCCTGAAGAAAGAGATCAATTCTCTTAAGAATCACCTGCACAACAAGATGGAAATTGAAGCGGAAGCCACCGAAAACCGCCGACTGGAGATTGAGCGATTGAAAAAGGAAAACGAGAATCTACGAATTACCAACCAAACCCTGGCCCAGAAACCCGGCCGACGTGAGGTAATGAATCTGCATGTGTATCAGAAAGCCATTGCTATTATGACCGAAAGTGCTCAGGGGTTTGCCCCCATGTGGCAACGGGCCTTACGCGAAGCCGAAGCAGAGATTGAGAAGTCTGATGAAGGATCATCGTCTTTTATTCGGAAGATTATTCCTACTCAAATTTTTGGTAGTTCCACATCCGATCGTAAGAAGCTGGATTCTGGCGACGAGTACGATGAAACTCGCTCATAACCGGTTCCGACCCATCGGATGATAGCCTGATAATAGGGGCATCGGAAATGAGATAGACATGGCAGCAGTCTCTTCCTACATCGTATTGCTCTCTGATAACCACCTCATCATCTTTAAAGCCGATCAGTAATAAGGGGGTGCCTTCAGAATCAATTTC
This sequence comes from Roseihalotalea indica, assembly GCF_022458895.1. The sequence goes on from NZ_JAINFL010000009.1 coordinate 160,067, forward strand.
TTCTATGTATTTATCAGACATAACGCTATAAAAACCATCGTTTTCTATGGTTAGATCATGAGCCGGGTTGGGGAAATAATAGGGGTGATGGTTCGCCAGATTGAGAATGAAAAAGCGATCTAAGGCTACCGGTTCTTCCTGAGAATTAACCACGCTGACTGTTACGGATCTTAGCTCCGACGTACACACCACTCCCGAGCAGTAGGTTAGAGATTCGCTTTCGTCTTCCCGGCATCCGACCAGGATGCTCCAAAGGAAAAGTGGTAAAAAACAAACATATTGGTAATATCTCATAGTTAGCTATTCATTGTAATGGTATGACTCCTATTTGCTCAATATGGTTGTAAGATTTTCCATAAAATTTCTAAAATCGTTCTAAAGCGAATGGCTGAATAAAGACAGGCTTAGTGACTAATGAGTCTAGCCGGATAAAGCGCCCGTGATGCTACAACCAGCCCGGCAATGCCGAGTGGAATTAAAATCATGATTGCGGAATCACCCGCTGCTGCTCGAGAGAAAGCGGCTCCGGTTAGGTCAAACATCATCCCGGCGTAGGCCCATTCTTTCAGAACAGAAAAACCCGGAATCAGAATAGCAACTGCACCCAGCACCTTCCAACTACCCAGCAAACCAGGAAAGTAAGAGGGATACCCCAGATGCGCCATATCCTGCATAATATGCTCGACCCGAAGGAGATTGCCTACTCCGGAGAGCAGGAAGGCCACTGCCACTATTATTGTCGTCACCCAGTAAAATGCCGGTATGGCGCTGCTATGGCTGGTTTTCATGTAGGTTCTTTTTAGGTTTTTGAAAAGCTACTGATACCTTCGCTTTCCGGCGGAGCATTCGTAGATGGAATCCGGCAACGATGATAAAGAAGGTTGGAATAACCGGCGGTTTTATCTTGAGGGGTAATACCTCGGCCGGCACTTCTGGGTTTAGGTGCACGACTGTAGCAACCATCATAACTACAATCAATGAGATACTGGCCAGCCTCCATGCCCATATCCACAGTGTGCTTGAGAGAGGTAGCAAAAAAGGGCTTAGGAACAGTAATGCGGTCATAATCTCGGCAGCGATTCCCAGTGAATAAGCTAGCGGGGGTAGTCCACTAGTGGTAATTTGCACTGAATACCACTGCCGAAATGGGTCTGTGAATTTTAAGGAGCCAAAGGCCAGGCTCATCAGGCCCAGCCCCAGGGAGATACTATGAAGCGCTTTCATCTTAAGAAAGATTATTGTTTCGTTTCATCGTTTTGCCCATCATCTTTCTGGAAAGAGAACCGGGTACCAATACGTTCATCATGCGGTATTTTCGTCCGGGCAGCACAGTGCTGCGATTAGCCCGAAGTGCCAGTAAAGACTCCCGCACACACTGCGCTACCGGCAGAGGTTTCATCGGCATATTCTGATGCGTAAATCCTAACTGTCCTAATACCGGAGTATCCGTGGGGCTGGTAATCAGCACAGTCAGGTGAATGCCCAGGGCTTTAAATTCGGTATGCAGGCTTTTCCCCAGGCTGGTGATGTAGCCTTTGGTGCCCGCCTCATTGGCCATATAGGGCACCCCGTTAGCAGAGCCCATAGCTCCGGTAAATAGTATCCCGCCTTTGCCGCGTTTGGCTAATAGTTTTCCAAAATAATGCGTAAGCTGGAGGTGAGAGATAGCGTTAAGCTGAAAGACATACCGAAGCTCTTCTTCCTGAAAAGATAAAAAGTTTCCGGGCCTACCGGTGCCCGCATTGGAGATAAGCAGCCCAATGTCAAGATCACGGGTAGCATCAGTAATTTTTTTAATAGCGTTCTCTTCGGATAAATCCACTTCCAGGGTCCGGTACTGTATACCGTATTGCTGAGCTAATTCCTTACCGAGAGATTCCAGTAAAGGAAAGCGACGGGCTACCAACACCAGGTTGAGTTTACAGGCGGCTAGTTGGCGAGCAAATTCTTTTCCTATACCGGAAGAGGCGCCGGTGATCAGTGCCCAGGGGCCAAAGGTATGTTGATCAATGATTGGTTTCATATATGATATGTTTATATGTGAATGATACCATCAAAGATCGGTAGTGGGGCAGGGTTCTCTTTGTTTAAAACCGTCAGAATGTTGCACAATTCAGTCAGGCTGACCAGTGCGCGGTATCAGGCTTTGTTCACCGACAGGCGATAGTCAGAAGGAGAGGTGCCGTAGGCGGCTTTAAAGGAACGGGAAAAATGAGCTACATCGTGAAAGCCAGTCTGAAAAGCAATTTCGCCCACGGTAAAAGTGCTCACCGCCAGCAGCTCTCGGGCGCGTTCCAGTCGTTTTGTTTTAATGTAGTTGGCCGGAGTGCTCTGAAACAGATTTTGAAACTGCCGGTTAAAAGTAGACACGCTCGTATGGGCTAACCGGGCCAGATCTTCTACCGAAATATCTGAGAATAAATGCTGCTGCACCACTTCCTGAATAGTCACCTCGCGAGGCGTAAATAGCTCAGCAAAGAGCCGCTCGATAGATGTGGCATTCTTGGTTTGAACAAGCAATAAGATCAGTTCTTTGACTTTAAGCTCCAGCAAGTCATCGCTCACCAGCGAGGGGTGATCAAAATAAAAGTAGAGGCTCTCTACAAACTTCTGCACAGTATCATCCGGCACCACCTTTCGGATAAATGATTTCCTTTCCGAAGGTTTCACAAAAGAAGGAAGCTCGTGCTGATATAACGTGCGGAGGATATGCGGGAACAAATGAAATACCAGAATGTCGTACCGCCCGGCAGTGTGCCGCTGGATCAGGTCGGCAAAGTATGGTCCGCATTTTAGCAATACCGATTCCTGTGGAGCAATGCGAGTCTGCTCATGCGGAGAGTTAAGCGTAGCAGTGCCTTCTGAGAAATAGATAAAACAGGCCTCATCATGAAAGTCTACTGCAAAGCGAAAGGGGGCTTCAATGATTACCTTTTCGATCAGGCACTGCCCTTTAAAATCAAACTTCTGGTGGTGTAGTATCATGCTGCCTGCGGTAGTAGATGCCTTTGCATGATACGTAGTTTTGCATAAGGAAGAAACCTTTTAATCCGGTAATTCCTATGCAGTTTATACCCGGAAGGAGTAGGAAGAGATATTTTGAACCAACTTATAAGCTGTATTTAAGAGAAAGATAGAACCGCTTAGTGGTTGAGTTAAGTCTACTATATGCAGATATACCATTTCCTCGCTCGTAGCGGATTTCCAGAGAATAACGCTTGAATTGGGTGCCTAGTCCGGCCAAATATCCCTGCTCATATTTTCTGGTTGCTGCTAGGGCTTGGCCCTCGTTCACTCTGCCTATTGATAAGGACATTAATTCTTCTCTTCCGTAGTTGTTCTCTCGGATAGTCCATCCATTTGAAATTCCGGCATTAGCATATAAAAAAAATTGGTTAACCGGATAGCGAAAGCGAAGCATATTATTCAGCTTTAGGTACGAATACCCAAATTCAGTATCAATGTAAGCGTAATCTGATCCGTTGGTAAATCTGACATAATGCCCGGCAACGTTGTATGATGTATACATAATTTCATTGCTTATTACCCATTTTTTCTGATTTCTGGGCAAAATCAAATCTAAAAACAGACCAAAAGTAGCATTAACTGACTGCGAGTAGTCTACTTCGGTAAGGGAGGGAAAACCTCGATCGCTTTTAAATTGCAACGATGTTTGCGAGAATCCCATCAGCAAACCAGTTTCTAGAGATATATTTTCTGGTTGCTTATAAAATTCTATTTCCGATTGAGTGCAATTATAATAATGAAGAAATACCCTTTCTAGATACTTTTTTTCATATTTGACTTGGTTTAGCTCTTCATCAATAGAAAGGCAATCTTTCAGGTAAATTTTTAATTGCCCTACATATTTCTTGTTCTCTTGAATTACCCTTTTCCCATAACGTCTCTCTACAAATCGCTTGTAGATCAGGAGGCGGTAAGTAGAATCCTGCCATATGTAAAATTGATTTTTCCCTCGCCTGTCGTAAAGATAGTATAGGCTTTTATCTCCTCGGACGAGAGTCTGCAAAAAAACAGTAACTTTTTTCAGTTTAAGGTCAGGGCCGTATGTCAGTTCACTTATCTTTGAAGGACTCGCCTCTATCTCGATAGTAGCGCTGATATAGTGCTCATCTTGCACTATAAATCCATGTATTGCTCCAGGATTATAAAGAGCGGGTTTTTCGCCCATGTGTTTTTGAAAAGAAATCTCAGTGGGATTTCTTTTCCAGTTACGGTAATCAATAAAACCATGAATGGTGTCCTGATCCAGGGTGATGATCTGCCCGGGCACAATACTTTCCTGAGCCTGAGAAAAATTACAAAGAAGGATGCACCCAAAGGCAAGTATCAGTCTTGCCAGGGATTCTAAAATGTTCATAGAGTTTTTAGAGAGTAAGAAGGTACGAATATAAGAAACAGATTTATTTGCCTTCAGTGTTCTTACTCAGATAGGCTAATCAGAAAATATACGCTATGCTTTTTTAGACCTGTTAGAGCGCTTTTCTTTATTCTTCACGTAGATGAGTTTATGCCGACTCTTGGCGCTTTCTCGTTCTTCCAGCTCAAACCGACCGATGGATTTGATCAGCGGGGTAAGTTTCTGAAAGCCGTAGTTTCGGGAGTCAAAATTCGGTTGTTTCTTTTGCAGCAGACTGCCTACATCGCCCAGAAAAGCCCAGCCTTCATCATCAGATACATCTGTAATAGTAGTTCTGATCAGGTTAATTTCTTTGGCCGTGATTTTATCCACCCCATCCTTCGACGAGTCTTTTTCATTTTCACTCTCAGTTTCCTGGTCTTTTGACTGGCTTTTCAGAATTTCAATGTAAATGAACCGGTCGCAGGCGACGATGAAAGGGTTGGGCGTCTTTCTTTCGCCAATGCCGATAACCTGCATGCCTGCCTCGCGGAGGCGCGTAGCCAGCCGGGTAAAATCACTATCGCTGGATACCAGGCAGAAACCGTTTACTTTTTCCGAATACAGAATATCCATGGCATCAATAATCATGGCTGAGTCGGTAGCATTTTTGCCGGTGGTGTATCCGTACTGCTGAATGGGAGTGATAGCATTTTCCAGCAGCATGTTCTTCCACTTGGCTAGGTGCGGCTTGGTCCAATCACCGTAAATCCGTTTAATGGTGGGGTTGCCGTATTTGGCTATTTCCTCCATCATCTCTTTCACAAAGGCCGAGGGTATATTGTCGCCGTCAATGAGTACAGCCAGGTTTGAATTCATAGGTTTGGGGTGGTTCTCGTGGTAAGCATCATATTTTCTTTTTCGGCAGGCGGATATCTGTGGGCCCGCTTCGTGCATCAAAAGTAGGAAACTTTCATCTCTACTATGCACTAAGGGGCGAGATACTTTGTTGTGCCTCTGAGGCAGTTGAGTTATCTCGGCCAAACTAGCCTGTTTATTTTTGAACCTTCATTTTTATACGGCCACGATGAGCCGTCGTACATCTTACTTTTAAGGATATGTGGTTACGTACCAGTTGTGAATTTACCTTCGATATTTCGGTGCCAACCCCCTTTATCCTGATGCTCCGGCCCCGCAGCGGCATACAGCAGTGGGTGGCTCGAGAGGAATATAAACTTTCACCGGAGGTGGCTGCTTTTGAGTTTACCGATGCCTACGGCAACCTGTGCCAGCGACTGATGGCCCCGCCCGGCCCGTTTTCCGTCTATACTTCGGCTGAAGTGCGCACGGCCGATTTGGTGGATCAGGCTCCCGGCGCCTTTTTCGGAGAGATCCAGTACCTGCCCGATCCGGTGCTTAGTTACCTCCTGCCCAGCCGCTATTGCGAGTCGGATCGTTTCAACGAGATGGCGACGGAAATCACGGCGGGGCAACAGCCGGGCTATGATCAGGTGGCTACTATTGAGAACTGGTTGCGCAGCAGCATCCGGTATGTTCCGGGCAGCAGCGACTATCCGGTGTCGGCGGTGGAGGTCAACCTTCGCCAGTCGGGGGTTTGCCGCGATCTGGCCCATCTGGGAATCGCCCTCTGCCGTAGTATTAGTATTCCGGCCCGCATGGTAGTGGGCTACCTGTATAAGCTGCAACCGATGGATCTGCACGCCTGGTTTGAAGCCTTCGTCGGCGGACGCTGGTATACCTTTGATGCCGTACCCACCGGACCGAAAGGGGGCTACGTGGCTCTGGGGTTTGGCCGCGATGCGGCGGATGTGGCTATTTATAATCAGTTTGGTCCGGCAGTGTATGCCACCCGGCAGGAGGTGAAGGTGGAGCGCATTGAAGCGAGGGTTTGATAGAGGCTGTTTAGCTGTCGTACGTTTTTATTCCCCTCCCTTAGAGTTACCGGGCTATGCCTTTTATGCCCCCTCTCCCTATTCCCACTCAGAGTTACTCGAAGAGAACTCTGAGCTTCACCGATGTTGCTTATGGTTATCTGGTTCTGGCTCTGGTTCTGGCGCGCGTTTGAGTGAAACGGAAACGCGTGACTTCTTCGTAGGACAATATGTATGTCCTCTTAGAGTTACTCCCCTCCCTCAGAGTTACTCGAAGAGAACTCTGAGCTTCATGGATATTGCTCGTGGTTATGTGGCGCGTTTGAATGAAATGGTAACACGAGGCTTCTTTGTAAGACAATATATAGAATTTTAGCAATATGCCTTAAGCACTACCATCGTTCATTTCTTTGTCTTGATACAAAGAAACGAACCGCGCCACGGTGGCCAAAGAAAAATCAAGAAATCTCAATGCTTCTCCGCACAAGGCTGACGCACGCTCGCTGAGCTTTCGGGCCAGCGCACAGTTAATACTTTAAATTAGTTTCTCGTAGTTAGAAAATATGGTTTTTAAATCATTTGTAAAAAGTTTGTCTTTTAAACTATCCTTTAGAAATGATTAAATCAATAGGCTTTATAAGCACGTACATATTAACAAAAATTAAAAGACATGAGTAGTAAGTTTGATCCTACACAACCCCTCTTTAAATATACAGACGAATATCCTCCTGATAAGAAATACGCTACTGGGATGTTACAGCATGGGATACTGAAAATCGGCACCTTGCATGACTTTCGAAAAGTTGAAGATTACAACTATACTATTGGTGATATATACGAAGGAAGATCTCAGTTTATTGATCACATTGATCATACTGAAGGAAGAAAAATTAAGAAGCCGCCTCTAGTAAATTCTTCTAAAAAGACAATTGTCACTATTAAGAATAGTTTTAATGCGTATGATGTAGATAGTCAAGACTTCTATATATTTTGTGTAACAATCGGTCACAGTACAAAAGGTATGCAGAAAACTGGTTATAATGCTAGTGTACGTATCAATAATCCAATGGAATTTATGCGAATAATAACTCAAGAACTAATAGGGCAAGGTCTTATTACAGGAGAGTGTTGGATTGATGCTTGTATGTATGGTGAACGACATAGAAGTTTAAAAGAGGTGCAAAATATTCCTGTCTTTTTTCTTAAATCTACTGATTTTGAATATCAGAAAGAGGTTCGTATGGTGTGGGCTCCCACAGAATCTTCCATTGGGCATAAAATCATTGAATGTCCAGCTATAGCTAAACTATTATCACTTCAAGAATTATTACCAAAAATAGAGAAACCTAATTTAAGTTATTCACCAAGGCTTAAAGATGAAGAATTACTGAAGAAAACATACGAAGTTGTTGATAGTATTATAGAATATTTGCAAAAGTATAAAGACACCGAAGAACAAAATTCATCTGATTCTATCTCTTTTAAAAACGGATCTCAAACTTTGTCTGAATTACAGGAAAAGTACAAAGCCGGGCCGTTTATGGAAAAAGATTTACTAATTAAGGAATATGCGAATCGTGGATTTAGAGATGGCCGACTTGAAAGAATTATTCTTCCACATGCTGGCTTGAATGAAAAGGAGCTGGCTAGCACTTTGCAACGACTTGCTGAATTGTTTGAAATTCGACTTGCAGTTAATGATAACAAGTTTCTCAAAATTGAAAGAGCTTCTGAATATAGGTTTTGGGCTAGAAACTTTGATATGCCTATATTTATGTTTGCTGAAAAAGCACCTGAGTTAATTCTTCAGGCTTATAAGGATGAAAAAAAGTTCACTGCTGGTTCAGATAAGCCTGAATCCACACTTTCTATTGAACCATATTCACTTAAATTGTCCCCTGAGGTACGTAAGGCACTTGCATGGTTTGTGAAGAACAGTGGTGCTACTCCTTCCGAAGTTATGGATGAACTTCAGCAGACTATTCGCTAATAGTAAATAAATTTGATAATCACGCAGTGGCGAGTGCTTCATATATTTACGGTAGGTGCGTAGGCCGTCCACGAAGGGTATGGCCATTTTGAAGGTTGTGCGTGAGAGAGCTAGACAATGTGTTGGCTTGTGCGATGCAGGAGAAAAATGGCTTTCTTAGTGGCATCTTTTTTTGTTCTTTTCTTTTGGGCAATGCAAAAGAAAAGGACATTGCAATAGAACGGCCTTTGTCAAAGGTTAAACACACTTATACAGTAAAGCAAGTGTCAAGAACATTAATGCCGGTTTAACAAATACAAGCAAGCATACTATCGATAGACATGTCACGCGTTACGCTTCGCTAAACGCGCGCCAGCGGTAATGGCCAGTGTACAGTTAACAACTCCCTTTCCTCGCCAGAATGTCAATTCGAAAACCCAATACATCGCATATCCATCAAGAAAAATCATAATCAACCCCTCAAACATTATTTTTTCCACCAGATCAGTCTTGCAAACCGCTTTCAACGTACTTTTCCAATAAAATCAATCGCCCAAGGTGCCTTCTACGTACTTTTCCGAATGGATCAGCCCCTCGAAGTGCTTTTTAACAGTTTTTCTAAGCAGAAAAATGAGTTGAGGGCGGTCAAGGCCCTTTTTTAGGGGGAGATAGGTCAGTCGAGCCGGGAAAGAATGAATTTTCCCTCACGGCCCGAGCGACTTAATCAGTAGGTTCCTCTTCCTGCTGCCTGAGTTTCGGGGCTTTCCCCGCCGCTTCAGGAGAGTAACCCTATCAACTTTTACATGGCTGCGCCCGATGCCTCGGTCAGCCGTATTTCACCCGCACCGGGGCTAACATCATACAGCACATAGGAGCCTAGCGAATCTTGCAGCAGGGTCAGTTCAGCCTGATCGGCCTGTCCGCTTGGCAGATGCAACACGACCGATTCCCAACCCTCTGGCACATAGGTTTTTAAGGTGACCGGAACATTATACACTTCCGCATCAAGGTCAGAGGCCATAGTGACCACAATGGCATCATCCTGCATTGTGCTGCTTACGTCGGTTTCTTTTCTTTCCCGCATGTACTTGGTAACGTCCGCAAACGTAGCAACCCATAAAGAATCTTCCCGCTCCTTCATATAGCCAAAATATTCTTCTAACTCGGCTCCGGTGCGGGGCTCCCAGCCAATGCCGTCTATGCCATGAAAGACGAGTACCAGCCAGATGTTATTGTGGGCCAGGCAGGTATCCACCCATGCTTTCATCGTTTCCATATTGATGCTGGTTACCGGGCCTCGTTGCCACTGCACATACTCCTTATCTGAGGCGCCGGGTTGCCTTTGGCTGGAGCGGTTGAGTTCATCCAGGTAGGGGGCCGGCATACGGTTGCGCAGTGCCGGATATATTTCGTGAGCATACTCCATTACCCGCTCGTCTTCCGTACCGTAAGGGCCTTCAGCCGAAAAGGTATACTCTTCCCCCATAAACTTCCGGACATCGGCCTTACTCTGTTCCAGCTCGTATAACATGTTAGCCTCATCCAGCACGGCTAAGCGGGGGTGCGTCACGGTATGGCTGGCAATTTCATGGCCTTCAGCCGCGTAAGCCTGGAAATCCTCCCAGGTGGTGGTATCTACAGAATTGTTGTGATAATCGATCTCATCCGTATCCTCCACATTACCTCGCCTGACCTGGGCGTAGGCTTCGTCTATCACTGCATACGCCTCCTCAACCTGCCCAGCTTCAAAGAGAGAACCGGCCTGAGAGTGGTAATCTACGGCATCTTCCATGCCCGTATATGCAATCAGAGAGGCTCGTTCAAAGAAGTTATCCGCATTGGTCTTGACGGAGGCGGTCTCCCGGATGATTTCCTCTTTGGGGCGTCCGATAAACTTGCCCCGGGCTGATCCTTCTACTTTTCCGGTAATAATATAAAACGTAGCCGGGAAGCCAAACCGGTTCATAATCGGCCGGGCCACGGTAAACTGATGAATGGTGCCATCGTCGTAGGTAAGGGAGATTGCCGACTGCTTATCTCCCTGCCAGGGCGTAATTATAGTATGCCCCACATTTTCTTCTGTTTGGGTGGCACAGGAAATAAAAAGGAGTACGATTCCGGTCAGGTAAATACTGGTTTTCATTTTTAGAAAGTTGATTTTTGGTAAGGTTTGCTTTTATCTTTTGGGTTACTGCTATTCAATTTAGCTTTTGGTGGTTACAGTGCTTATTTGCTCGCCACTTTTAGAGGTTGTTTAAATCTAGTAATCAGTCTGCAAACATTCCTTTTCCGCTTATACTTCATTGCAGAACCGAGTTTGATAGCGCTGCTATCATCCCGAACCTGCGCCTCGTCTAAGCAAAAAATGACTCGTTTTCGTCATAAAGACTAAAACTTAAAAAACCTCTTAACAATTAGCGAATTATTACTAATTCTTGAATAATCCGGGTTATCAGAGGGTATGCTCGCAAGAATCCCCCTGCTACCAACGGGCCTGCCCATAACACTTATTCTTCGTCCGGACTGGCCGGAGTGGAAAATTCGGGGATAAGAATCTCCGTTTCTTCCTGTTGCATCAGTTTTAGAGCTTCCTGTACTGCGCGTTCTAGTTGGGGGTCGCGGCCTTCAGCTAGAGCCTTGGCATCCTGCCGAACGGGAATGTCGGGTGGCACCCCTTCGTTTTCGGCAATCCAGCGTTGGTTGATGGGGTCAAAGATGGCGTTGTCTGGGGCAGTCAGCGCGCCACCATCCACCAGGGCATAGTGCACCGATGATTTTACCAGTCCGCCCCAGGTACGCGCGCCAATCAGCGGACCGGCTTCCTGCTGCCGGAATACCCACGGAAAGAAATCGCCGCCCGAGCCCGCCATCTCATTGACTAACAATACTTTCGGTCCCAGAATGCCCGCCGGTAGTAATCCGGGCTTGCCGCCGGGTACCTCGTTGGTGTAAGCGGCCCGTACCCGCCGGGTCATGAGGTCAACCATGTAATCGTCCAGCAGCCCGCCCCCGTTAAAGCGTTCGTCAATCACCGCACCCTTCTTATCCTGTTGGGCAAAGTAGTAGCGGTTAAAAGAGACCAGTCCCTGACCGCTGGTATTGGGCACCCACACGTAGGCCAGTTGTCCGTTTGAGAGGCTATCCACCCGGCGGCGATTATCTTCTACCCAGGCTCGCTGCCGCAGGGCATTCTCACTGCGAATGGGTTTCACGATCTCCTGCCACGAGCCTTCAAATTCCGGCGTCTTGTTAATATGCAGCACCGTCTGCTGATCCAGCGTGCCGTCCAGCCGTTGGAAAGGGTTCTCGTCGGCAGTCAGCTCCTCCCCGTTAATGCCTACCAGGTAGTGCCCGGCTTTAATGTTAGTACCCGGCTGGTCGAGCGGGCTGGTGAGGTCGGGGTTCCAGCTTTCGGTGGTATAGATGCGCGCAATCTTCCAACGGCCACTTTCCGCTACCAGATCGGCTCCCAGCAGTCCTACGCGAGGGTCGTCTACGTCGGGGTAATCACCGCCAAACACAAAGCTGTGGCCCACCGATAGTTCTCCGTTCACCTGGTCGAGGATGTAGGTAAGGTCAGTACGGTGCTTTATGAAAGGAACCAGGGGCGCATAGCGCTGATATACTGTGTCCCAGTTGCGGCCGTGCAGGTTGGGGTCGTAGAAGTAGTCGCGCTCGTAGCGCCAGGCTTCTCCAAAAATCTGTTCCCACTCCTGCGGGCGGTCTACTTTCATTTGCAAATCTACCTTTACAGTTTCGGCATCGTTGCCGTTGGGCTTGGATGTGTCCATGAGCTTCCACGCACCTCCGGCCTGGGCCAGCAGCTTATTACCATCTGCCGATACGGATACCTGCCGCACTCCGTCGGTATACTCCTTGGCTTCCCGGTCTTCCAGTACAAACTTTTGCAGGGTCAGTCCATCCTTATTAGGAATGCTCTCCGCCATAAAAACCGAGCCAGCGGGGCCGCTCACCAGAAAGCTGTAATTACGCTCCGGCACCGGCAGGGGAATGGTGCGCTGGTGCAGATTCTCAAAGGCAATCTCTACGTCTACTGCATCGCTCTCATCTACTTTATCCTCTTCCTTCTCGTCATCCTTTTTTTTCTTATCATCCTCTTCTTCCTCCTCTGCTTCTTGTTCATCTTCGGGTTCATCGTCGCTTTGCAGGCTGAAGGGCGAGGGATCATCGGCGTTCAGGTTAATAAGATAGGCGGCGTACTGAGGGTTAGCATTCATAGCACTGGTATTGGCCCAGCCGGAGCTTAAAGCCACGTCGGTGCTGGCTAAAAAGTAGAGGTGCTTGCCGTCGCGGTCCCAGGTAGGAGAGAAGGCATCGGCAAACGCATCGGTCATGGCCCGGGTGTTGTTATCCTTCCGGGACCATACCTTGATCTGCCGGAAGTAGTTAGACCCGGAGCGGGCGTAGGCCAACCACTGCGAGTCGTGCGACCAGTTTAGGCCCATACTGCCTCGCTCAATGTTCACGCCGCCAGTATCAATAGTTTGAATAGTTTCTTTTTCAATATCCAGTACGCGCACGCGCACATCATCATCTACAAAGGCAATCATCTTTCCATCCGGTGACCAGACCGGCTCCCAGGCCATTTTAGACTCACCAATCGGAATTCGTTTCTGGTTCAACAGTCCTTTTTGAGAGGCGATCATCAGGGCATACGCATGTTCTTCTTCATCGGAGAACCAGGCAAGCTGAGTGCCCTGCGGCGACCATACCGGAGCCCGATCAGCCGCCCCGGAGCTTTGGGTGATGTTGCGCACGGTGCCATTCTCTACCGGTACCGTAAAAATCTCGCCTCGAGCTTCCATGATTGCCCGCTTGCCGGTAGGCGAAAGTGAGACCGAGCGAATACTTTTGCTGACATCCTCCCACTGCGTTTCGGCCCAGGGAAAATCCCCGGAAACTGTGATATTGAGTTGGGTAGTATTTTGCGTGTCCAGGTTTAGCAAATGAAGGTAGCCATCCCGTTCAAAGACCAGCGTATTATCCCGTCCTTCCAGGCACTTCACATCCGACCCGGTGAATTCGGTAACCTGCTCAAGCGCTTTAGAACTAGGTACATACGACCAGATGTTCATGGTGCCATCCCGGTCGGAGAGAAAGTAGATCGTTTCACCCATCCAAAGTGGCTGAATGTCAGTTGTGCGCTCGTGGGGCAGTAATGTTTCCGAATTGTCCGACAGATTCAGAATGCTGAGCGGGGTGTTTTGCCCGCCCCGGTAGCCTCGCCACTCGCTATCCCAGCGGCTTACCCGGTCTAGGACGATGCGGGTGCTATCGGAAGAGAATGATCCGTCGGCACCCCACTGGGCAGAAAGTTGCGTAGCTGGGCCACCCTTCACCGAAACCGTCCAGAGGCGGTCAAACCCTGCCGGAGCACTGTTGCGGCTGGTGGCATACAGTACTTTGGTGCCATCGGGAGTCCAGCCGCGTACCTGGGCCGGGCTGGGGTGCCAGGTGAGTCGGGTAGGAGTGCCTCCCTTAATCGGCACGATATACACTGCTTCTGAGCCGGAGCGGTTGGAGGTGAAGGCGATCCACTGTCCATCCGGAGAAAGGTGCGGGTCCTGCTCTACCGCCGGGGTACTGGTGATCCGCAGCGCGAGGGTATCTTCCAGGGGAGAAATCCATATGTCACCCCCATAGGTAAAAGCGATATGAGTATCACTGATTGTGGGTTGCCGTAGCAGACGAGTGCCCTGGGCCTGGGCTGACATATTCCAGGCCAGGATAAGGCACAAGGCTATTATCAAATAGGGTCCGTACTTTGACAGAGAGGCAAAAAACGTTTGTAATGGATAAGGGTGTTCGTGATTTGGGGTGGTCATTATTAGATATCGCTTAGGTGAGGTTGCTTGAAATTTACGTCATAATGCTAGCGAGAGCATTACTTTTTATTGCCATTCTGTTTAGAAGGTCAGAGTAAACATACTTTAATTTTAGAATAACCGCTAGCCTTGAAAGCAGGCCAGACAGGAAAAATTTTACTAATAGGGGATAATTCAATAATTTTAGCGGACTATCTGCACTACTATACAACACAACTTATGCACAAAATTTCTTCTCGCTACAAGTCCAAAGTTTCAAACTTCATAGTTTTAAGTTGAAGGTTCAGAGCCACTGTGGAACAGCCGCCGCGGCCCGGTTTTGAGTTCTTTGCTCAGAACCTCTTACTTCGGCCATCCGTTCATCTGTACCCTGATTTCAGTCTATATTACTCCATGCACCAACCTCCCAGCTCCATGCTCATTCGTTTCTTATTGCTATTAACCATAATCATTCCTCAGCTTGGATGGGGACAGTCTGCGGATCTTCCGACCATACCCATTGGGTTAGATGCTTATCTCCAGTGGGACCGGTTGCCTTACCAGCGGCTGGGGATGCGGGCCTACATGCGCAGCACCTACGACCGCCTCGGCAATAACTACACCGCCGATGCCAGCCATTATCTCTACCAGGAGTCCGATACATTTAATGTAGCGTTGGATGTAAAGACCCCGGGCGTGCTGTATTTTGTACGGACCAACCACTTTCACGGCAGTCCCTGGCACTACGAGGTAGACGGAGAGGATTTTCTGGTGAAGGAAACCTCCACCGATGATCCGATTGATGCCAAAACGCGCTATAAGAATACTACCTTTATTCCCGAAGAGCTATTCCCGAATCCTCTCACCTGGACCTGGGCCATTACCAAAGGCGCTGACCTGATGTGGGTGCCTATTCCCTTTGAGCAGCATTTCCGCCTGGCCTACTCCCGTACCTATTACGGCACTGGTTACTATATCTACCACGCGTTCCCCGAAGGAGCCGATTATCTCTCTCAACCCCTCACCTCCTGGCAGCAGTCACCCCCTGACCCAAAAGTACTGGACCTGATTAATCAGTCTGGTTCCGATCTGGCTCCGAGTGGAGAAGACGTTGAGGTAATGCAGAAAACCGTGGGTTTAAAAGAACATCAGACGCTGGAGCTGGCCACGCTTACCGGTTCGCCCCGCACCATTCGGGCACTGGAGTTCAGCATTCCCCGGGAGCAGGCGTATGATTTTGGGAAGAGCCGCCTACGAATCACCTGGGATCGTCGTTGGCATGCTTCGGTAGATGTGCCGTTGGACCTGTTCTTCGGGGCCGGACATCTGTACAATCCCGAAGATAAGGAGTACCTGGTGAAAGGATTTCCGCTTTCTATTCGCTACAGCGCAGACTCGGTTTTCCTATCCTGCTACTGGCCTATGCCATTCTTTGAGCATGCAGTGGTAGAGCTACAGGAGCGACAGGGCAAGTCTTTTGATGGCATTGGGTTTACGTTGAAGACAGTTCCTTATACCGATGATCCTAAGGAGGTGGGTTACTTCCACGCTACCTATAGCGATCACCCTGATCCAGTCCTGGGGCAGGATATGACATTCCTGGATACCCGGCAGGTAGAAGGTGGTGGCGATTGGAGCGGAAACTTTGTCGGTATGAGCTGGATATTTTCGCACGAGGGAGTACTGCGTACCTTGGAAGGCGACCCTCGCTTTTTCTTTGATGACAGCCGAACGCCTCAGGCCTGGGGCACCGGCACCGAAGAATGGGGGGGCGGTGGAGATTACTGGGGCGGTTTGAATATGACACTGCCGCTGGCCGGGCACCCGGTAGGAAAAGAAAAGAAAGATGCCATCAATGATCTGGACCTGATCAACTCCGCGTATCGCTTTCTGATTGCCGATTATTTCCCCTTCGGAAAGAACGCCGTCATCAATCTGGAACACGGTGGGCAAAACAGTGAAGACCAGCATTATGAAGGCATCGTCTACTGGTATGGTTCTCCTTTTGCCACTCTCAAGCTAACGGATGAGCTGAATGTATTCAACGCTGCTGATGCTCGAGTACATGCCTACGAATCACCTACCGCCGAACCAGCCTACGCCCTGACATCCCGTTACGAATGGGGCCCGGATACTGACCTCTGGTCATGGTTTGTGGATGGTGAAGATGAAAGTAAAAACATCAGTGCCCGGCAGTACTACCCCGCCGAGCAGGATTCGGTATGCATTATGCGCGGCAGCAGCACCTTTGAAGTAACCCTGGACTTCACCAATCTGGGCGTAATGCTGCGGCGGAAGTTTGACTATCAGTATCCCAATCAGCAAGCGACCGTTTGGGTGCGAGATGCTGAGGCTGACGGAGAGTGGCAACGGGCGGGCACCTGGTATACGGCGGGCAGCAACACCTGCTATCACTCCTACCCTCAGGGGCATGCCTTCACTGAAAGCGAACTGCTACCTACCAATCCCAAAATGATAACGAGTAACCGGCGCTGGCGGGAAGAGGAATTTCTGATTAACCATCAGCTAACCCGTGGCGTATCCAAGCTGGCCGTTAAAATAGAATGGGTGCCGGTGGATAAACTGTTATTTCCCGACCAGCCTTTCCCGGTAGAGTCTGCCTGGAGTGAAAGCCGCTACTGGGTGTATTGTTATCAGTTGCCGGATAGTGGGCTTTGAGTTGTTTGATTGTCAAGTGGATAAATGGCTAAATTGTTGAATTGCTGATTGTTTTGTGTTTCTTCTTTGTGGAGTAGACTTCGGAAGTTTAAGCAAGCAAAGAAATCAGGATGCATTATGACCCGAAACTTCCGAAGTCTCCAATGAAGTCTTCAGGCTGCCTGATCGGACTGTTACATGGCTGATTGCTGATGAAAGTATTTGTGTGTTCTGATAAATAACTGCCTCCTGCCTCCCGTTTTCAGTCTATATTACTCCATGCACCAGTCTCCCAGCTCCCATCCATCAGTCTCTTTTAGTTAAGTGAGGATGAAGCCTTGAGATAGTCGCTCTTTTGCAGTCCGTAGTATTGGGTGTCAATCAGTTCGCCATCACCGGTGCGGTATTCCTGGCGTAAGTATCCTTCCTGTATAAAACCATTTTTAAGCACGGTTTTCTGGCTGGCTACATTGTCGGGAGCAACCTTGGCATAGAGTTTTTCCAATTTGAGTTTCTCAAACGCGTATTTTACTATCCATGCTACTGCAGCTGAGGTGTAACCTTTCCGAAGGTGGTCCTGATCAATAAAATAAGAAAGTTCTCCTTTAGGCACCGACCAATCCAGGTTCTTCAGGTTTATGGTACCAATAATCTCCTGCTGCTTAGTTATAATAACAAAGCAAAACAACTTACGATGAGACGCCTGTCGGATTTTCTCCTCGACAAAGCGTTTTGCCGCATGAAGACTCTGTCCTGCTTTGGCGGTTTTGGGTAGGTACCGCTTTAGTCGGATCATATTGCTTTTAATAACCCGGTGAAGCTGAGGAGCATCTTCTATAGTCACCAGTCTTAGCCGTATATCCGAGTCATCGGGTTGATACGAGCGGTTCATCAGAGTCTTTGACATATCATGTTCCGAACCCAGGTTGAGTTTAATAATATGCTGTTGAAGGGAACCATAATGCAAGTTTTAGGCACCAAACGGCACGATAAGCACAGGAATACTTGATTTGTGAATAATACTGGTTGACGTACTGCCAAAAAAAGTGTTATACAAAGAACTATGATTGTGATAGCCGGAAACAATTAAGTCAATGTGTAACTTATCAGCTTCTTGCAGAATCATTTCAACCGTAGCGCCCTGGATAAGGAGCCCTTCCGCTTCAATGCCTTTCTCATTTAACTGGTCCGCATGCTTCTGCAGCCATTGATGCTCTTTCTTCAGCTCACCCGCCCGGTTATCCCGGATGTATTGTGGACCAACGTCATAGCCTACAAAATCCGGATCGGGGGCGGCAACATGCAGGAGCCATAGCTTTGAGCCGTGTGGCTTCGTTAGCGCAACCGTTTTGTCAAGTAACATTTCTGTTTTTTCATGAAAGTCAATCGCAATAAGTATATTCTCCATCAGTATCTCAGTATGAATTGTGTCGGGAAGTATTAAAGTTTATTCCAATCGTTATGTATGAAGCACTTTTCTATCGCTAGTCTGAGTGGGCAGATAAGTATTATCGGAGGCGGTTGGCAGGAGGCTGTATGGAAGGATCGGCCCCTGCTAACTGCTTCCTGGTACGTCTAAAAAAATCAGAATAATATCTATCCACCGAAAAAACATAGTTTATGGTTAAGAGGCTGAGGCCAGGGAGTATCCGGCCAGTGTTTCCTGAATGCCCACTGGGTACGGGGTTGGAGACTGACCAAAGCGCTTTTCAAATTTACTGCTATCAAACACATAGTCTCGATCGTACTGGTACATCATTTCTACCATCTCACGCATAATCGGCATGAATAAGCCAAGTACTCTGACTATTATTTTAGGAGCTGGTTGATAACGGGGACTAACTCCCATCTCGTGCGCAATGTCTTCTATCCATTCTTTTCCGGTAGGTGGATGAGCGGCGGTAGGCAAGTGCCAAACCTGGTTGTAAGCATCTTCAGTGTTGCCCAGCAGGGCGGTAGCCTTACCGGCATCAGGAGTGTAGGTGAAAGAATGTTTGTAGTTGACGGAGCTCATCCAGTTGGCTTTCTTTCCCTGGCTCAGCGGCTTAATAACCATTTCGGTGAGCATGCTGGTATTTTCAATGCTCGGACCGTAAAAATCGGCCGAGCGAGCAATCAGTGCCGTGAGGTTTCTTGCCTGCACTTCCTGCATCATCATATCGGCAATCTGCTCTCTCACCTTTCCTTTACGGCTGGGTGGGTTAATGGGTGCGTCCTCAGTCATGTCATTCAAGGCGTTAGGATCGTACATGTAAATGTTGTCAAAGAAAACCAGTTTGGCTTGGTATTCCTGGCAGGCCGCGATGACATCTGCCATTAATTTGGGCCAGGTCTTTTCCCAGAGCTTCGCACTATAGGGAAAGCCCACCGTTACGTATACTACGGATGAACCGGCTACGGCTTTTCGCACGTCCTCAGTACGCGTGAGGTCCGCTGCCATGAGTTCATCGGTCTCATTTATTTTCTGTGGATTCCGGCTGACCAGTCGGATTTTATCAGTGTAAGTGGGCAATGCTTTGGCTAGCTCGATGCCAATGGCTCCTCCGGCTCCTAAAATGGTTTGCATAAGGCTGTGTGTTACTGACCGTGAATGGCCGATTTAGCCGCCAGGCGGTCTATCGTATTTTCTTCTTCCAATTTGCCGAATTTTCCAGTGTATTACAATATATAATATACTCACTATCTATTGACTGATTTTCCAAAGAATACATTTTAATACCCCTAGTAATGAGTACCCATATATCCTCCCCAGCGAATCGGCTTATTGATCTTGATCCGGGTTTCGTATCGTTGGAGCACCATGCCGGTGGCGGCAAAGAAATTATACTGATCGGTCATGTGGCAATAGATCAGATCCAGGTATCCATCTCCGTCAAGGTCGGTCAGTAAAGGGGTGGAAGCCAGGTTGTTACCTTCAAACACAAATGCCTCAAAGGGCAGTGGCTTGGCTTTGGTCAGGTCATATAGCATCAGTTGGTTCACGTAGAGCGTGTCGGGCAGGCCGGATGAAGGCGGAGATTTTCTGGCAATGGCTTGGTTGATGGAAAATAACACATCTTCCTGATCATCACCAGTGACATCACCCACTACGGGCGAGGTATACTGAAAGGTGCCCAGGGTATCGTAAAATGTAACGGTCCCGGTTTCTCCATCGACCAATAGCTGCACCGACTGATGTATGTGAGGCCAGGTGCCCATGCCGTAGCTTCCGAAAAAATCGGGAATACTATCCTGATGAGTATATACCGGGGCAGGAGTGGAATAGGTTTCCATCCCTTCACCCACCGGCACTTGCCACAGCAGCGTATTATCCTTTCCGTCAAAAGCAAGCATGCGGGCGTTGACCGAGTTCACCACAATATCGTTGATTCCATCCGAGGTAATGTCGACGAGCACCGGTGGGGCGATAAATCCTTTCCCTTCGCCCGAAGCAATAGGTACGGCCGAGGAAAGATCATTTTGCATAAGGTTGGCCAGAGGGCATCGGTACAAGTGCCCATCGATCGTTTCGCCTCCCGAACCGAAAATGACTGTCAGAGCTCCATTCCCTTCAAAGTCATGCACTAATGGCGAAAAGTACGTTTCCTTTCCATCGGGCATGGGTGCTGAGGCCAGAACCTCGCCGTCTTTCCCACTAAAAACCATCAATCTACCTACCGGACGCTTCGTTTCCGTGGGTCCGGCTTTCACAAACCCACCATAAGAAATGAGCAGGTCGTCAAGACCATCGCTGTTTTGGTCGGGCAGCCACTGGGGCGTGAAAAAGTTCAGGATGCTGGAGTCTTCCTCATAAACGGTTTGGGAATCAAAGGGTAAATACTCCCAAAGAACCTCTCCGTTGGCACCGTTAATGGCATACAATTGTGCTGACCGGCCGCCTATAAATACATCTGGAATACCGTCATCGGTAATGTCCTGAAAGATAGGCGATCCGGCCATCTGGTTGCGGGTTTCCACATACCATAGCACCTCACCGTCTTTTCCATCCACTGCGATAACACCTAACGGAGTATCCATCCATTCCCCGGCACCGGCTCCCAGAATGATATCCTGCACCTGGTCCTGATTTAAATCTACTGCCCGGGGCGATGAGAATACCAGAATTCCATTCAGTGCCAGTTCCCAGCGATCAGGACGGGAAACAATGAAATAAAAGGTGGCAACCCCGATCACAACGACTGTCAGCAGAAGCGCAACGCGTTTTTTTACTCCCAAAGCACGGTTATTTTATCATCATACTCACTCTGGCACCTGTTAGCGAATTGAACATAGATACTTTTTCTTAGAAATCGTATTTTCTCTTCAGCGAATTTTAGTAAGCAATACTTTTAAAGCTTAGCTCACTTTGCTGGCATTACTGAGCGTATTGCAATCCCAGGATAATATGCTGATATTACTGCTGAGAAGGATTGAAGGGAAAACGGAGAACGGAAACCGGAGTCAGGAGTTGATGGTTGGAGCCGGGAGGTTGGTGCATGGGGCGAAGAAGGAAAACGGAGGCAGTAGGCAGGAAACGGTAAGCAGTTACTGAAACACACGAACACTCCACAAGCATCAACAATCAGCCATTCAACAATTTAACAATTTAATCGGGCGCCGAGCGCCATTCAACAAAATAGAAAAATACCCCTAACCAAAAAGCATGACCTATCTTCTCCGAATCTCTCTTCTGGTCTTTCTGACCAACTATCTGATCTTTCCAGCGCAGGCACAAAGTTCTCAGGGCAAAGTAGAACGGGTTAAAGTACACGGCACTTCTCTGGAAGGCAACCTTAGCGATGATTCTCCCGATCGGGATGTTTCTGTTTATCTGCCGCCCAGTTATCAGAGCGATGGTGACCGGCGCTACCCGGTGGTGTATTTACTGCACGGGTTTACCGATAGCGATAGCCAGTGGTTTGGTTTGGAAGAACACTGGATCAATCTTCCGGAAGTGGTAGATCAGGTGCAGGGGAATGAGGGCATTCGGGAAGTAATTATTGTCATGCCTAATGCTTATACCCGCTTCAAAGGCAGCATGTATTCTTCCTCAGCGACGGTGGGCGATTGGGAAACCTTCGTAGCTGAAGAGTTGGTAGCTTACATTGATGATCATTATCGTACCATTCCTCAGGCCGCGAGCCGGGGATTAGCCGGTCACTCTATGGGTGGCTACGGTACCATCCGGATTGGTATGCAGTATCCGCAGGTGTTCTCGAGTATCTATCTGCTAAGTCCCTGTTGTATGAGTCCCCGCGATGATGGAAATACGGATGCTATGCAACAGGCCGAAGCGGTGAATACCGTGGAGGCGATCGATGAGCAATCTTTTTTCGTGCTGGCGACCCTGGCCTCGGCAGCCGCCTGGGCACCTAACCCCAAGAACCCGCCTTTTTACATGGACCTGCCTACCCAGGATGGAGAGGTGCTTCCGGAAGTTGCTCAGAAAATGGCCGCTAACGCTACCCTCGTTGTCATTGACCAGTATATTGCCAAACTAAAACAACTGAACGCTATTGCCTTTGATGTGGGCAACGAAGACCGGGGCATTGCAGCTGCTTCCCGGGAGTTGGATCAGGTACTCACCGACTACGGTATTGATCATAGCTTCGAGGTATATGAAGGCGATCATATCAACGGTATTGCCGGACGTATCCAGACTCATATGCTGCCCTTCTTTTCCGAGCATTTGGCTTTTGAGTGATCCGAAGTGAAGATCAGGCAGTTAGTATTTCCTGCTGTTCGATCTTATCGGTATCCAGTTCAATGCCGAAGCCAGGCTTCTGGGGCAAAGCCAGTACTCCGTTTTCGGTCAGTAGCGGATCTTTTTGAAAGTGCAGCTTATAGCCCACGTGGTTGATCAGGTATTCCACCAACGGACATATCTCCGGCGACTGGCTGGCCACCACGTGCAGTGCCGCATGAATATTATGACCGTGAGGAAAGACTTTGGCTCCAAAAGAAGAAGCCAGGTGGCATATCTTTACCAGCTCGCTTACTCCACCACACCATTCCGGGTCGGCCTGTACAATCTGGATGGCTCCGGCTTTCAGGAAATTGAGCACTTCCCAACGGTTATAAAAATGCTCGCCGGTAGCAATGGGAAAGGCCGCACTCTGACTAAGTTGTACGAAGCTCTCCATGCGGTTGGTCGGAAAAGCCTCTTCCAGCCAGTAAGGGCGATATTGCTCCACTGCTTTCGTCCAAGCCATTGCAAAAGGTAAATCCCAGCCCATGAAAGCATCAAACATCAGTTGCCCGTCGGAGCCTACTGCTTCCCTCAGTTCTTCTACCAGTTCAATGTTGCGCTTTAGTCCGGCATTTCCGTGACTGGGGCCATAGGCCAGGAACCACTTCTGATGATGAAATCCATCTTCGTACAATTGCTTGGCTCGGGGAGCGACTTTTCCTTTCTCTACAGTGTAGCCCAGGCAACTGCCGTAGACCTGCACCTCGGGTCGGGTAGGGCCGCCCAGCAACTGATAGACCGGAGCGTCAAAGTATTTTCCCCGGATGTCCCACAGCACATTATCTACGGCACTGAGCGCCATCATATAATGTCCGGCGCGGGAATGACGGTTGTTACGGTACAACTGATCCCAGAGGGCTTCTACGGCCAGCGCATCTTTACCAATCAGGAAGGAACGAAGCTGTTTCAGGATGGGAGAGATGGTTTCCGGATCAAGGTAACCATAGATGCCTTCAATGCCGCCGCGGGTTCGGATACGCAGATAATCATGGGTGAGGGTGCCAGAGGATTCCGTAGGGTTGGGACTGTCTTCGTAAGGCTCGGGGCGCAACTCGGGGTAGACGTGGAGGGGCTGAACCTGGTACTGGCGGTTTACCCCTTGGGTGCTGGTATAGGGTCCGGTAACCCGGAGAATTTCTACTGCTTCAATCAGTGTATCTTCATTGGGGGGTGGTTCGGCAAAGAGCTGCCGGGTAGGCCACGGTAAACAGGCTAGTACAGACGTCTGGGTAACTCGGGATAAAAACGTTCGGCGGGTAGTCATTGAGTAGTGAGGTTATGTAGTTCGTTAGGATAGGAAGTCTTCAATATAGTGCAGAATGACTTCTTCGGCATTCTGGTCGGCAGTGATGCCTAGTGCTTCGGCTCGAGCGGCTTCTGTTCCTAAAGGCCATCCCTTAACAATGCTGATAATATAATCGTTAGGCTCTTCTATGATCTTACCAAGCGTAATACCTTTAGCTTCCGCAACTGCCTGTAAAGTGTTGATCATATCTTTAACGACATACCGTCGGCTGGGAAGTGTCAGCGTACGGTCATCACCCAATACATTACTGTCACATTCCATGGCTTTAATGAACGCCTCTACTACTTTCCGGTAGCCTAGCAGGGGCACTTCCTGATCCAGGGAAACGGGAAGGTGGTAATCTACTCCTTTGAGAGGTTCCCGGAATAACCCACTGGCAAAGCTGGATGCTGCCGCATTAGGCCGACCCGGTCGGATGAAGATGGTAGGGAGGCGTAGTGCCCGTCCGTCCAGAAAACCTTTGCGGCTGTAGTCATTGATCATGAGCTCGCCCATCAGCTTAGTCATACCGTAGGTAGTTTGGGGCAGTGGCTTGGTAGTATCAGAGACAACCGGTGGCGTATAGGCTCCTCCGTACACGGCCAGGCTGCTGGCAAACACTACCCGGGGGCAAGCGTCGGTACGGCGGCAGGCTTCGAACAGGTAGCGGGTGCCGTCCAGGTTTACCTGCATAGCCAGGTCAAAGTCTCTTTCCCCAGCCCCGCTAACAACGGCGGCCAGATGAAAAAGTACGAACTCTTTTTCGCCAGTAATCATAGCATCAACCACGGACTGATCGGCTATATCTGCTTCTAAAAAGGTAACCAGATCAGTAGCTTTTGAGCGGACTGCCTCCGGGATGAACAGGTCAGCTGCCAGAATCTCGGTGATTTCGGTTTGGTTACCGGGGGCCAGGGTAAGGTAGGGGTGGCGGCATAATGTTTGAGTTAGCTGGCTTCCCAGAAACCCGCCCCCTCCGGTGATGATAACTTTCATGTTAAGACTGCTTTGGGTGTTGTTGCTGATAATATCGATACAAACCGCTGTGGTCCAGGTTACCCAGACCGGCGTCAATCATTTTTTCCCACAGAGGTATATTTGTCATTAGCATGGGCAGGTCCAGTTGATGGTCTTGTGCTACGCGGCGAACTTCTACCAGGTCTTTCAACTGGCTGGTAGCCCGGCCTCCCGGTTCGTAGTTTCCTTCAATCATGCGTAAGCCGTGCATGTCCAGGATTTTGCTTCCGGCAAAGCCGTTCAGTAAGGCCTGACGAGCGGCAGTTACATCCACACCAGTAGATTCACACAGGAGAAAAGCTTCACTGACTGAGGCAATGGTGTTGGCTACAATAAGCTGGTTAGCCAGTTTGGTGATCTGCCCAGTGCCGCTGCCTCCCATATAGGTAACACTGCCCCCTAATATATCCAGAATGGGTTTTACCTGATCAAAGGTGCTTTTGTTGCCCCCGGCCATGATAGTAAGCGTTGCATCTCTGGCGCCCTGTTGCCCACCGGAAACGGGAGCATCAATCCAGTCAGCTTCTTTCTCAGCAGCCGTTTGTTGCCATCGCTGGGTTTCCCGCACCCAGGTACTGCCCATATCAATGATGGTAGCGCTGGGTTGCAGACGGGTAAAAACCCCTTGTTCACCAGCTACCACTTCCTCTACGGCGTAGGTATTGGTTAGCATCAGTATGATATAGCCATCCTGTACGGCTTCGGCTACTTTGGCGGGACTGGAGGCAGAGGTAAAGCCTTCCTGTTCCAGTTCCTGCACTACTTCCTGGCTGCGGTTGTGGATAATGACGTGGGCGCCGGCTTGCTTAAGGTGACGGGCCATGGGCTTACCCATCAGGCCTAAGCCGATAAAGCCAATGGTTTTTCCATTGGGTGGAAAGGTCGTTGTTGTATTCATGTGATTAGTAGATACTCACTACGCTCAAAGTACAAGCATCTGCGATCTTCTACAAGAAAAAACATGGAAATGCCCTAAAGTTGACGGCTAATCAATTTCTTTATCATGAACAGAAGACGAGTAGCAAAGCAATTGCCGGTATTAAAAATGGTTTTTAGACGGATGGAGTATCCGTTGGCTCATTGGGAATAGTATCTACGGCTGTTTCAACTCCGTTTTTTCTTCTTTCTATGATCAGGTTGAAGTACTCAATGTTTTCATTCAGATGACTGATCAACGAAGTGTATTGTTCAGAAGGAGTCAGGGTAGCATGAGCCTCTACGTTTCGCAGCAGGCTTCGGTAGGTTTCAGAAGTAAGCTGAATAAGCTTTCTATTACTATCTCCCTGGGGTTGGCTGAGTGCTTCCAGGCGCTGAACAAAGAGCTTCTCAAATTCAGTATTGATGGTGCGTATCTCATTCACCACATTTTCCAGGTGCATCTCCTGAAGGGCACTAATGTACTCCGGGTTGGTCTGAAGCTCGCCAGTCAGGTTATTCAATACCGCAGTTTCTGCACTGTAGTTAAGATGATATAGCTTGCTTCCGTACTTGTCAATACAGGCCAGTATCTGCTTACCGGCGGCCTGTGGTTTTTCCTGATAATGATTCGTATAGCCATCGCAAATCTTGCGTAAACAGATAATAGCCTGATCCCGTTGGGCATCCAGGCGAGCCAACTGGGGGGTGAGCTCACTTAGGTTATTCTGCTTGTAATTCTGTTGCAACGTCTCATAGTTTTGAAGGAGAGCCAGGTAAGGAGAGCTGAGTTTAAGTTTATCCGCCCCGTGTTGTTTTACAATCATGACCGTGTTTGCCATGAACTGAACAAATTCATGAAGCCGGTATCTTCCTAATAATGCAGTCTTTATCATGGGTTCATGTTTTAGCTGACAACAGCGTAAAAAGGACATGAAATACGCTCGAAAAACAGTATAAAAAAAGCGAGTACAAACGCAGATAGTACACGCGCAAGTTAGAGGTGCTTTCGTTCCTGATTATTTTCTTGTCAACGATGGGAGGAGGCTATCAACACTCGCCAATGCCTACCCAACGGTGTTGAGAAGCTTTCGACTAAGGACGACGCACTGCCAACCGAGGGGAGAGGCTATCGATCAGGAATGATAGCCTGTCGACTGAGGGGAGAAGCTTTCGTTTCCGATAGATTCTCTACCTACTACGAGAGGACGGTATAATAGAGTAAACCGCATCATGGACACCCTGCGGTGAGCACCACGCTATTGTAATCATGAATAAGATATTCTTGTAATAACGAATTATGTAGGCAGTCACCGCTTACTGCCTCCCATTTCCTCCCACGCCCACTTGTCAATTCTTGATTGTACTTAGCTAGATACGTCAATAAAGCCTGGTGACCCAAATCTTATTTTTTTTATCTACCAAAGTAACTGCTTCGGAATAGTATGATTAGGAAATATAGGTACTTGTTTTACTAGAAAGAAGTTATGAGCGGGCCGACTGGGGTTGATGGCGCTGGATGTAAGGGTTGATCTGGAGCAAAGCTTCCATAAACTGCTCCGAGTTCTGAGGGGAAATATCAACATAGTCACCATAGCCGTATACCACTCGAATGCGGTTCTCTGACAGGGCGTAGACTTTGGGAATGGTAAAATAGCCAGTGAGTGGCTGTAAGCTGCTGATCTGGAAAATATCAATTTCTTTTTTCTTAAAGCCCGCAGTAATTTTCAGCCGGTTTTCGGGAGTAAGATGATATTGGGTATTGGCATATAAAAACAGGAAGTAAACAACCACCAGGCTCAGGGGGACAATGCCCATCCACGGGTGTTCGGGTACAAAATAAAAGAGCAGAGCACTGATAACTCCTGCGATCAGGAAGAGCGTTAGGAGCGTTCCTTTGCCAATATCAGACCGATAAGTTTGGTACATAATTAGTTGCTTCATCTACTATCCTACTACGACCTCGCAGCGTTCCAAGGTAGAACCCAGAATAGGAGGGAAGGTTATCGGTAAAGGCTACAAATTTTCTGATACGCCGGAATATTTCCGGCCGATACAATGGTGTAAACGTCCGCAGGTGGCCGGAGTATCTCATACAGCCTCCTGCCATCCGCCTACGGTAACGTCTCAGAAGAAAATCAGAATTAAGGCCGTTAATTCACCTCAAAGCGGTAAATTTTACCATCAAAGCCGCAAACAAACAGTTCGTTATCGGCATTCACCCCGAAGGAAGCAATGGCAAAGTTGGCATCCAGCAGTTCGGTATTCTGAGGGCTTCCGGCTTGGCTATTATCCAGCGCCCATACTCGCCCGGAGGCATAGTCGGCAAAAATATATTTTCCTTCCAGTTCGGAAAGGGTAGGGCCCCGGTAAACGAACCCACCGGTTACGGAGACATCACCCTGGCTATGATCATATTCCCAAACGGGCAGGGTAACGGATGCTTTGTCACAGTTGTTTTCCGGTTCAAAGCAGTGCATGGCTTCGGTGATGTTCCAGCCGTAGTTGCCGCCGTTTTCCACAATATCAATTTCTTCGTACTGGTTTTGCCCCACGTCACCAACCCAAAGCTCATCCGTATCGGGATCAAAGCTGAAGCGCCAGGGGTTACGTAGCCCGTAGGCATAAATTTCTTCGCGGTAGCCCTCATCATTGCCAGCAAATGGGTTATCATTAGGGATAGCATAGGGCTGTCCGTTTTCCTCACCGTCTACATCAATCCGTAAGATAGAACCTAGCAGCGTTGCCGGGTTTTGCCCGTTGCCCTGCGGGTCACCCCCTGCACCACCATCGCCTACTGCAATATACAGATAGCCATCCGGGCCGAAAGAAACCTGGCCACCGTTATGGTTGCCGTAGGGCTGTTCAAACTCCAGCAGCACCTTCTCGCTGTCGCGATCGGCCTGGGTAGGGTTGCCGGAAGAAGCAGTAAAGCGGGAAATGCGGGTGCGAGCCGGATTATTGATGGTATAATCTACATAGAAGTATCCGTTGCTGGCATAATCAGGGTGAAAGGCCAGTCCTAGTAATCCTTCCTCATTGCTCTGATCGTCTACCGGCCCGGATATATCCAGAAAGGTAGTGGCTTCACTGACTGACTCGTCGTCTTCAAAAACCGAGATGACCCCTCTTTGTTCCACCACAAATACCCGGTTGCTACCGTCCCCCGGATACTGATAGTCCACTGGGCGGGTAAACGAGAGATTAGGATAAGCGGGAGTTAACTTATATTGCCCCTGAATCTCAGTCGAGGTGGTATCATTGGTTTGGGTCCCCTGTCCATCAACCTCCCGGCAGTTGCTAAAGAGCAAAGAAGAGCTTGCCAGAAATGCCAGGCTCGCTAAGGTATAAAAAGAATATTGCATGCTATGTGATTGGATTTATCATAGTAACCTGAATATGAGCGTAGTGTTATTAGAGATTTGAGTTCTTTAAGTATAAGAGGTTTACAGTTCAGCATTCCTGAATAATGTTCTTCTTTTCTCCATGCACCAACCTCCCCGCTCCCCGCCTCTCGTCCTAGTTAAACTGAAAAGCGTAGTAGGTGCAGGGGGAATCGCCGGTATTGCGGATGGTATGCCGCGTTTCGGAACCCAGGAAGTAAAAGTCTCCGGCCTTTCCCGGGTAGCGGTTTTCGTCAATTTGCTCTTCGGTATTCCCTTCCAGCATCAGGATGATTTCGGCGGGACGGTGGGTGTGGGGAGGGTGGCTTTGCATACCGCCATTCAGCGTGGTAGCGTGCATTTCCAGCCGCTCAAACATGGCCGTCGGACGCTCAAACAAAGAACGTGATCCGCCTTTCTCAGTCTCCCGATACGGAATATCCTCCCAGTTCATCATCAATGATCCACCCGCTTGTTTACCCCGTTCCAGGTCAACCGGCGCCTGGGAATGATAAAGCATGATATAGAAAACAGCCGGTTCCGTCCCGGTATTTTCCAGCCCGTGCTGATCACCGGGCATCACCAGCGCGATACTACCCGGGCCTAATACCTGACTTTCCTCTCCAATGGTTATTTTTACTTTACCCTCTTTGATAATGATCAGCTCTTCCCGGTCATTATGAGCATGAGGAGCGTGTAGTGGCTGACCAGGTTCTAAGGTGGTGGCATGCATCTCCAGAGAGGCCAGGTCGCGGGTGCTGCCTTGTAGAAAGTGCCGTCGGTCCCGATGCTCGGTGGTAGTACGCTCAGCGTCCTCCCAGCGGTAAACTTGGGAGATGATAGAGTCCTGCTGGGCTATGAGTGGAAAACTGATCAGGCATAGCAGAATAAAAGGGTAGAGTTTCATAGGTTGATTATGTAGAGTAACGATTGTTAAAAGTATAATCCCATCATATCGGGTTTCTTACCGTCTTCCAGCCAAAGCAGCGCCAATGATAAGATGCCGACACCATCCGTAGCATCATAACGATACTCCCCGGGGTGGGAGCGAAACATATCAAAGGCAAATAGCACCTGGGTTGCTTCCTGAGCTACCTGCCTGGCTAGCGCTTTGTACTCCGGGTTATTCAGTCGGTCGGCACATTCCAGCAGAAAGAAAATTACTCGCCCATAGTGTTCGGCGTAGGCTCCGTCGCCCCGGCTCTGTCGGGCAGGCAATGATCGTTTGATGACGTTGATCCAACGCTCGCACCCTTCCCGGTAAAGTTCTTTCCCGGTAAGCTCATACAACGTGAGGCAGCTTTCGGCCAGCGTCACCGGATAATTATGAGTGGGAAACAGGGGCTCCCATACACTACTGTAGTTTGTGGGCTTATAAGGGTAGTCGTCGCCCTCTTCCCGGAAAATCGGCTCTCCGGTTTTGATATCCAGCATGCCGTAAAATTGCTGCTGATCAGCATCGTAGGCATACGATAACCAGGTAGAGAGAATTTTATCGGCCATGCTAATCCACTTTTCCCGGTACTTTTCATTAGCCATCTGCGCGGCTTGTAACAGGCAACCCACCCACAAGCCGGTCTCGGTGGTAGCCGTGTAGCGATCCCACCGTTGAGAGTTGGCATCGTTGGAAAGCAGAGCGGTAGTGCTATCGCGATGGTTGTAGCTGAACGTGGCAATACGGTCGGCCTGCCGGAGCAGGGTAGTGTCCTGGGTTTTGGTGTAGAGCCAGGACAGGCTGTAGATAAGCGTGCCTCCGGCTTCAATAAAGGCATGCTGCTTTTGTCCGTCAGCATGGCGGTTAAAGTCGCCCGTCAAGCTATCCACCAGATGCGCCTGCGTGCTAACCCGGATCTCTTTTTCGGTGACTTCCGGGGCTACCTGCCAGAACGTTTCCCAAGCGGGGATGATGGGGCGAGCCTCGTGATAATGGCCGTTTTCGGTAGCCATATCTACCACTTTCGGATCTCCGCCAAACCACATGGCACTATCGCGGAAGGCATCGTAATAATAATGATTACCCCACAGAAAAATACCGTTAAAGGCTACACAACGCTCCAGAAAATCTTTGGTGTAGGCCACAGCTTTTTCCCGGTACCATGGGTCCTTCGTCTTTTTGCTTAATGCATAAGCCGTGACGATAGCCGGTTGATCCCAATACAGGGTGGCTCCTTTGGGCGCGTCCACGTGGCGGTTGAGATACGCCCGTTGGGGGATATGTGCGGGACGGGTGTCATCTTCCGGGTAAAGTCCGGTATAGGTATCCAGGCTGGCCATCCAGAAAGCCGTTGAGTCCGGGCCGTATACATCCAGCCCTTTGCGAAGTTGCTTGTTATAGTGGGAGATGACCAGATCAGTAAATTTCGGGGAGCTTATTTTTACCTTTTGCTGCGCTTCCACCGCAGTGCTCAGCAGAAAGAAGAATGCGCAGAAAAATAAGTAAGAGCCGGCGCGCTTACCATAAAAAGTTTTAGGCGTCATTGTATTAGGCATTATTCTAAATTTCTTTTAAAGACATATCTGGGAAGCAGGAGGTCGGAACTACTCTCACGGCCTCCCACCGCCTTCGGTAACGTTTACCTACCTGGTCAAATAAGACTTTCAATAGTCGTTCTTCCATGACTGTCGGAGTAAGCTCTATTAGGTTGTCGTACTTAGGTTAAAAACAGCCGCTTGCAGAACAAGCACTTTCTAAGGTATATCTTTTCACCGCGCAAGGCAAGCCGGTCAATCAGTCTGATTACGTTGGTAGATAATTATTTTCTATCTTTCTGCTGATTGAAAAGTGTTATGATATGAAGAAGATATGTTCGATACGCTATTTCGGCTGGGTGCTGTTGATTTTTGGTGCTTTAACCCTTCAGGCCCAGGAGGTGCCTTTTCAGCGGGGAGTGAATCTTACCGGTTGGTTTCAGGCCGGTAGTGCCCAGGAAATTCAGTT
The DNA here is from genome assembly GCF_022458895.1 of Roseihalotalea indica. Next base: position 192,037 of record NZ_JAINFL010000009.1, read on the forward strand.
TTCGCGTTATACTAAGCAGGATTTTGAGCAGATCAAGAGCTTAGGTTGCGATGTGGTTCGCCTGCCGATTAACCTGCATTTTATGACCAGCGGGGCGCCCGATTACACAGTTGATCCCTTGTTCTATAATTTCCTGGATGAGGTAATTGATTGGGCTGAGGCTCTGGATATGCATTTGATCCTGGACAACCACACGTTTGATCCGGCGGAAAACACCGATCCGAATATCGGGGAAGTGCTTCAAAAGGTCTGGTCTCAGATGGCTACGCACTATCAGAGCCGTTCTGATCTGATTTATTTCGAGATTCTGAACGAGCCTCACGGTATTGCTGATGCGGAGTGGAATGCCATTCAGGCAGATGTGATTGAGACTATTCGGGAGGTAGATACTAAACACACGATTATCGTAGGGCCTGCTAACTGGAACAGTTTTTATAATCTGGATGAGATGCCAGTGTATGAAGATGATAACCTGATCTATACCTTTCACTTTTACGACCCCTTTCTGTTTACACACCAGGGAGCTACGTGGGTAGAGCCTTCGATGGAACCGCTGAGAGATGTTCCTTTTCCCTACGAAGCCAGCCGAATGCCGGAGCTGCCGAATGAGCTTCAGGGAACCTGGATTGAGTCAGCCTATGATGAGTATGCGCAGACCGGAACAGTAGCAAGTGTGCAGGAACTCATTGATATTGCAACCCGTTTTAAAACCGAGCGACAGGTTCCGGTATTTTGCGGAGAGTTTGGAGTGTACATCCCTAACAGTGACGATAGCTCCCGAGTGTTCTGGTACGAACAGGTCCGTCAGATGCTGGAAGAAAGCAATATTGCCTGGACGAGCTGGGATTACCACGGTGGTTTTGGTTTGTTTAAAGAAGGCGGAACCGATTTGTTTGAGCACGATTTAAACACTGCCTTGCTGGAAGCCCTCGGCCTCACGGTGCCCCCTCAGTCAGCGTACGTTATGCAACCGGATAGCGCGGGTTTTATGATTTATACCGATTATGCCGGGCCGCAGATCAATACCACTAGCCCGAATGAAGGCACCGTCAACTTTTACTCCGAAGCAGAACCAAATAACGATCAATACTGCCTCTTTTGGAGTGAAGCCGCTCAGTATAATTCCCTGGCTTTTGACTTTGCTCCTAACAAAGATTTATCGGAATTGGTAGAAGAAGGGTACGCACTTAGTTTTATGGTTCGGGGCACCGATCCGGCATTAACATTTGATGTACGGTTTATGGATACTAAAACCGGGGAAGATGACCGCCCCTGGCGAATGCGGATGACCGTGGATGAAACATTAGTCCCCTTTGATCGCCGATGGCATCCGGTGTATATCCCACTGGCAGACTTTACCGAGCAGGGAGCCTGGGATGGTGAATGGTTTAATCCTGAAGGTAAATTTGACTGGGCAGCCATCGACCGCTTTGAGATCGTAGCCGAACAGCAGGCTTTTGGCGACGCCCGACTATGGTTCGATAATATCCACATCACCAATGCCGATACGGCTCAGGTACTGGTAACCACCGAATATAATGATATAATTACCGCAATACCAGCAGCTGATGATGTAGCAGTACACGTATACCCCAATCCTACGCAAAGCACTTTAATCATTCGTTGTCCATCACCCCAACCTTTGGATGGACGGTTGATGAACGTGTCCGGAAAAGTGGTTTGGGCGCAAACAGTTAGCGGAACGACCGAACTATCCGTCCAGCATTTACCGGCGGGGCTCTATTTCCTGCATCTTACCGATGAGAAAGGAATACGAAGTGTGCACAAAGTCCTCGTACCCTAACGCACGGCTAGTGCAGTTGATCAAACTATCTTATTCATCCGAAGTAATATTCAAGATCTTCATGGCATTGGCACGATAGACTTTCTCCAGTGCGCTGTCCGACAAACCGTAGCCATTCAATGCCCAGTGATAGCTGAAGCGGGAGTGATCGTAAAAGTGTTCGTCTTCAGTTTCCAGAATGCGAAATACCAGCCGGTACATGGAAGACTCATTGCCCATGTCGGTGCCAAAGACCAGTCTGTCTTGGTATTTTTCGTAAAACTTTCCGACAAAGCGGGGGATAGTCGCGGTTTCGGCATAGCGAGCGGCGTTGTCAGCATATAGGTTGGGGTACTGATCAAATAAGTTACCCAGGATGTTGAGGTCGTGGGAACAGTTCACATAGTGGCAGGCAATAAAAGTGGTATTGGGATTGTCGCGCACGGCGTTTTCCAGAATCTGAACCATGCCAGCATGGTCAACAATGCCTGGTTGGTTATCCAGCCGCCATTTGAAGGCGTTCATCAGTCCGTCGTTCTGAGCGTCCATCGGTTTATACATCCACATAGGTTCGGCCACGTGAATACTGATGGGTATACCCAGTTCGCCACATTTCTCAATAAGGGGTCTCATGCGGTCATCATCAATGTGCATTCCGTAGGCGGGAGTGGGTTTGGAGTAAAACAGGCCTTTTCCTTTGTCGCCTAGTTCTCCTACGCCTCGAGCTCCCATTTTCACACAACGTTCCAGTTCTGCCACGGCTTTCGGTCCGTAACCCGGTTGGTCATAACCGGTATAGTCAAATCCGCAAAACAGAATGAAACGGTCGGGGTACTGGCTGTACAGTTGCACCAGAGAGTCGAAGGCAGGACCGGTTTGGTAGGTCATTACAACGGCTTTATCGAGGCCTACCGAGTCCATAACCTTTACCCAGGTGTCTACCTCCTCAGCCGTTTCGGCATAGCTGTGAGAATGCAGGTCGATGGCGGGGTACTTCGCTTTGTCAATCTGGTGACTGGGAGTGTTGTAGATGGAGACCGGACGGTAATCTTTTAGCAAAAGTTCTTCCGGATTAGAAGGTTGCTCTTGAGCCTGGCTGTTCAGCGGAAGTAGCAAATACCCCAAAAAAAGGGTGAAGAGAAGAGGAACATGTTTCATAAATACAAAAAGCGGTTGTAGGTTAGGTTATTTATAGCGCCAGGTTACCAAAGCCAGCCCGGCGAAATAGCCGATTGATAGGCATAGTACAGAGCGAGTCTACAAAATAACAATCCGCCGCTCATCCGGCAACATATTCTTTCTATAACCGCAAATTCATTTACATAAATGGGATATACTTCCAAAAAGCCTCGAACAAGAACACCCGTAGTATATCAAGCACGCATGGATGGACTGTTGATAATAGGCAGGTGGCGGTAAACGTTCGTAATATCCATAGCCTTCTCGTCGCTGACTGCCAACCGTTTACCAGTCTGTTATTGATGATAACTGTAGTTGTACTAAAACTGTCATTTCATTGTTAAATCAACATTAACCTCTGAAGTGATGTTGCCAGATAGGTGCTTCTTCTGATCTATACACGCTGATTCCATTTTCCATTTTGTCAAGTGCCCCATCGGGCTTTATTAAAAACTATCGGCGGGTACGTCCGTTTGATATGGTATGAATTTTCTGGCGCACTTCTACTTATCCGGTCATACTCCCTCCATGATCATCGGCAGCTTTCTGGGCGACTTTGTGAAAGGGAGTCAATATCAGCAGTTTGATACATCGGTTGCTGAAGCTATTCTGCTGCATCGGGAAATTGATCAGTATACCGACCATCATCCGGCCTTTTTAGAAAGTAAGCACCGTTTGCAAGAGAAGCACAACCATTACTCGGGCGTGATTGTAGATATTTTTTATGATCATTTTCTGGCGAATGCCTGGAGTGACTATAGCGACGAGCCGCTGGAAACTTTTGCCCAAACCGTATACCAAACCCTGCACAAGCAGCACGCTATACTGCCGCCCGATGCCCGACAAGTACTCCATTATATGAGTCAGCATAACTGGTTGGTTAATTATGAGCAGTTAGAGGGTATTCGCCGTACCCTGATGGGCATGGAAAAACGTTCTCAGTACCCTAATCAGATGGGGGCGGCTATTACTGATCTTACTAATCATTTTGAGGAATTTGAGCAGGAGTTCTCCCTTTTCTTTCCTGATCTTCAACAGCACGTTGAAAACTGGCTGGTTACCAGTGATAAATAGTGGGGCTTAGGTTTTAGGGGTAACAATTCAAATTTAGGCTTTCTCGATACTCCCTTTATTCAAAGAGTAGGGTTTGTTGATTGGTGAAATGGGAAGGGGGTGTGTTTTATAATGCGGGGTAAATTACCAGTAATAGCTTTTCTGTTATTTCTTCACTGTTTTATGCGAATTATGCTTTAGGTTCTGATGACCAGAAAACTCTAGCGTATTTTACTTTCTTGTTGGCAGCCCTCAGAGCCGGGCGGGCTCATACTTTTTCCATCGATGAAAAAGTATGCAAAAAATCTAGGAAACCTTGAAACTCGCTACGCTCAGACAGCAAGCTTTCCCTCAGTGAGTAGGAATAAAAAGATCCATTAGCAATTCAAAGAGAATAACAAGTATTATCTATTCAGTTATTCCTCCACTATTTACTATTTTCTCCACAACGTACCACTTAGCTATAAATCCTTGGGGAAATTTTTCTTGGTGGGGTAGAAATGATGAATAATGGGCAAGGTAACTGGGTGAGTGCTCCCTGAGGAGGAGAATTTTCCCACTGACTTACTCCAAATTGCTAAATAGCCTGTTGAAAGACTTTCGCAGAAGGCATTACGTCAGGGCAAACCATGCCTGGGTCTCCACGAAAGGAAAGAAAGGGTAAATGAGCGATAAGATGGGGGCTAAACGAGAGGGCGGAGGCTAATTGAGGACTTCGTAGGCGATGAAATCTCCTTCTTCGATGCCATGCCGGCCGGTGAAGCCTGCGTTCACTTCCACCACGTAGAGAGCCTCAGCTGTAGAGGGAATAGATTTTGTCGAATAAGGCATCACGCCTTGGTAGATGGTCACAATTTCTTTGTCGGGGCTTACGTAGATGATGTCGAGGGGGAGTTTGGTGTTCTTCATCCAGTACGATTGCACTTTGGGTTCATCGTGGATAAACAGCATGCCATGATCTTCTTCCATCGCGCTACGGTACATCAGCCCCTGGGCACGTTGCTCCTGATCATCGGCCACTTCAATAACGATATGTTGCAGGGTGTCCTGTTCTTCCTGGCTGAGGAACCATAAATCACCTTCTTTAACAAACTGGGGTTCGTCTACCGTATTGGTCGTTTGGGTGGTGATGGGGGCAGAACTTTCTTCTTCGTTAAAAAAGAAATAATAGACAATAAACACCACAGCTCCTACCACTGCCAGCAGCAGCAATAGTTTACGGGCTGAGGAAAGGGATGAGATCTTATCTTCCGGTGACTCTTGGGTATTGCTCATGAAAGTACTAATCGCTATAGATACAACGCCGCAAAGTTAAAAGTTAATCTCAAATTAGAAACAGAAATACTACGGCGGGCCTCAGCATTAACAACGATTTATTCATTTCGTTTCGTTTACCTTCCGAAAGTCTTACTGCCACCTTCATCACGATGGGCTCTGCCCGGTAAACCGATCCTGTTGCCAGTTCTTAGGATTGTTGCGGATATATTGGCTGATCCGCTCAAATGAATGCCTATTGCGGATGATATGATCATGATACCGGGATTGCCAGGCGAAATCGGGGGTGATAACTCGGGCTTGTTTGGTAATCCCCACTTTAAAACCCCGGACAATAGAGGCTAGGTTTTTGGATTGTGGACCAAATTTGTTTTTCTGAAAATCCCCTCCGGCATGAGGGGGTATAAAATCTTCTCTGGTATGTGGTGACACAAAATCTTGTGTCACCACATGCTCTTGTTTATCAATAATAATGATACCATGCACATGATCCGGCATGGCTATAAATTCACCTAGCCGGACAAATGGAAAATGCTGGGGAATCTCTTCCCAACAGGTATAGGCTATACAACCTATCGCCGACAGCCCCATGATTCCATCCCGGATCGCTCCGAAGAAATGCTCCCGATCTTTGGTACAAATAGTAATAAAATACGTTGCATTATGCGAATAGTCCCACCAGTCGGCTCGGATTGATTCATTTCTATATTTCCCCTGATACTTTGCCATACATCTTACCCCATTGTGCATAAAAAAACCGCACCTGGTATATACTACCCGATGCGGCTATCATCATCATCTCCCTCTTCTTCCTCTACCGTTCACCCTCTACCGTGCACCATTGCTCTTACACCACTAAACCTAACGCCTCTAGCTGCTGGGGATTATCTTCACAGGCGATCTGGGCAATCTTCACAAAGTTGCGTACCCATTTCTCCAGTTGTTGTAAGGATTCATCTCGTTGCTCACGGAGTTGCTGCGACTGGCTCTTTCGCTGGTTCTGCTGCACTCGCATATCGGCTACCGCCTGCACCTTTTCCCGAGCTTGCTGTAGCTCTTCGGGCAGTACATTAAACTGCGCCAGGGTATCCTGCACCAGGTCTGCGTGCTGGTAAAATCGGTTCACCTGGGTGAGCCAGCCAGTAAGGGTGGTTTCCCGTTTGCCCGACAGCCCCAGTTTCTTCCAAAGCTCCTCTTCCTTCGCTACCGACATCCGCACAATCTTCACATGCTTCATATAGAGTTGGTGCGCCTCATCCTGAGCCTCGCGTAGGGCCAGGGTGGTATCGCGCTGAGCACCCAGTTCCTCATTTTTGGTGATCTGTAAGCCATAGGCCTCATTATATAGAGTTTTAGCCTGCTGAAACGCTTTACGATCAAAACCAAATGGAGTGGTTTGCTTAATGAGGGTTGGACTAGCCAGCGCACCATCTATCACCAGACGAGAACGCTCCAACCGCGCGGCTAACGTATTCTTCATAAGCGTGAGTTTTTGTTTCTACCGGTAAAAGTAGTGCAACTCTATCAGATAGCTAAACTCAAACTAGTGCAAATAGTACGTGAGTATTATTTTAGTTAAATGCTGGTAATAACACTTATATATTTAGACTGAAAGATTGATTCTATATAAATGGCTTTTGAATAAAGAACCTGTAATCATAAGCACTTCATCTCCCAAAATCACTCAAAGAAAATTATGAGTTAGCAAACCTCTCATATTAGGGTAATGTGCAAAATAGAATACAAAAGAAGATGCTTAATTTTCAGAGGGCTACTTTACAGTGTTGCCAACAAATCAGCTTAAACCTATAGATGACTATGTCATCTTAGAAGTTCATGAAAATATAACAAAAAGAGGGTCTATACTTTATAAAGCCATTTTTGGGTATGAAAATGACTGTCGTTCACTATAAATTTTTTAGTGAATGGATTTAATTTGACTGGTCATGAATCATTCGTTCGTCAGAATAATTGTGATATGACCGGTCATGAATGAAATAATATCTTGCATGAATGTCATTTGACCAGTCAAATGCAGTTTGTTCTGCTGAATCAGTCGTATTTGACCGGTCAAATGGGGTTCGTTTCTGCTTGTGAATCGTTTCTGACTGGTCAAATGTCATTGGTTTACTGGTATGAAGAGTATTCGACCGGTAAAATGCTATTCGTTGGCTCTAACGAAAGGCACTTGCCCGGTACCATGGTGGGGGTTGGCCTAGCAGAAGCATATAAAAGGGGGTGAGAGGTATTGGAGGGGAGGAGGCATTTGGGTTTGCCCTTTTAGGTATGAAGTCTTATCGGGTGGCAATGTGTGTTTGCTGGCTTTTGTAAGTTTGGTTTGGTAGGTAAGGATAGGATTGAGGGGTGGTGGGGTAATGTGCTCGTAGTCAGGAGGTTGCTTCGGCACTTCGCTTCTCGCAAAGACGTGAGTAGGGATTGCCGCGCTTGTTCTTCGCTTGCAATGATTTGAGCGGCGTAATAGGGGAGGTGGCGATCGCTTTTAGTAACTGATAATTTATGCCGGGTTTGCTCGCTGGCCGCATGGTAAGAGGGACTTTAATTCGTTATGCAGGTTAATCGGCCCACCGTTTGTTTGAATTTTTCCTCAGAAATAACATATCTTTGTCTCATTAAACGCTCTTTATAACATAGCGCCTCTTTCCTGTCAGTCCTCATCCGGGACTATCCTGTGGGTACTATCTATCCGATAGACTACCCTATTATTCTATTCTATATCTTTTTATAAAGAGCTTTATGAAATCTATCACCATAGCCGTACTAGGCGGCACCGGTAAAGCCGGAACCTATTTAGTAAAACAATTACAGGCCCAGGGTTTTTCTCTCAAGCTGCTACTGCGGCACCCCGATCACTATCAAAACGATCATCCGGATACGGAAGTAGTAGCCGGAGATGCCCGGAACGATGCGTCCATTCGCTCACTGCTAACGGGTTGTGAGGCGGTGATCAGCACCTTGGGGCAGCCGAAGGGCGAGCCCCCCATCTTCCGTGAAGCCACGCAACTGCTGTTAAAGGCCATGCCCGACTACGGCATCCGCCGGTATATTGCCGTGACTGGCCTACAGGTAGACACCCCCGCCGACAAAAAGGGCAATGCTACCCAGACCGCAACGAACTGGATGAAAACCAACTTTCCCGCTATCTGCACCGACCGCCAGCGGGAATATGAGTTGCTCACCCAAAGTGATCTGGACTGGACCCTGGTGCGCCTCCCGATGATTGAGCAAACCGAGGCTCGCTTCCCCATACAGGTAAGCACCGAAGACGCCCCCGGACAAAAGATCTCAGCCACCGATCTGGCCCACTTCCTCATAAACCAATTAAAAGATGACACCCACATCCAACAGTCACCTTTTATTAGTAATGTCTAGGCAAAGAGAGTTATAAATTTCCAGTAATTTCTACGTTAGCAAGTGGGAAAGCTTGCTGTTTGAGCGTTAGCGAGTTTCAAACTTTCCTAGATTTTTGTCTACTTTTCATCGATGGAAAAGTAGAAGCCCGTCCGGCTTAAGGACAAATGTTTGAAAACAAGGAAATTCCAAGCTTCACTCATTATAATTTAAACTATAATTAACGCTAACTAAATTAAATAACCGGAAGTCTACCACAGACCTCCGGTTTTTCTCTAACCCTAGCATAACCCTAGTTAATCCGCATGCTACCTCTCATAGAAGCAATATCAAGGTGTATACACCATAATCGTTCCCTCTTCTCCAACCACCCAACCCAACTGAGCACTCACCATATGGATACCATATAAGTCAGGACGACTGCTGGCATTGGTTAGCTGTCGGGCCCAGGTTGTCCCTCCGTCCGTCGTATGATAAATACTACCTTCTTCTCCAACCACCCACCCCTGCAAAGCATCGACAAAGAAGATGTCATGCCAAATCATACTGTTCGCCTCTGAGTCAATGCGGAATAGCTCCCACGCTGGCGTTCCGTCCTCGGTCATAATGCGGTGTAATATCCGGTTGCGGTCGCCACAGGCCCAGACTACCGTATCACTTATTGCCTGAATTGCCCGAATGCTCAGGGTGTCGGCAGTAGCTTCGGGTTGCCAGCGGTTGCCATCATCGGTGCGGTAAATACTTCCCCGGGCGGTAGTCAGCCAGCCTTGTCCGGTATCTAAGAAATGTACATCCAGAATGGTTTCTTCATTGGCCACCGTAGCGCTAGTCCAGGTACTTCCACCATCGGTAGTGCGCAGTAGCAATCCCTGCCCCCCGGCGGCCCAGCCTTCTTGGTTAGTCAGCATCTGAATTGTATAGAGCGGCTGAGCCGTTTGCGTTTGTTCTTCCGGATAGGCTCCGCCCTGCTGAGAGCGAAATACCTGGCCACCCTCTTCCTCTTCGGCTCGTTGCCCGGCAACCCATCCGTTCTGCTGGTCTACTAACGATACTGAGTACAGGGTTTCATTGGTCAGCGCAGACGGAGGCAGCAACCAGCTTACGCCACCGCTGGTGGTAGAGAGTAGGGCACCCTCTTTGCCCACGGCCCAGCCCTCACTATTATTAGCAAAAGAAACATCGTGCAGGGTTATAAAATACGCGTTATCCTGCACTACCCAGTCAAACACAGATGCTCCCGGAGGCAGGGTGGGAGGCAAGGGAACAGAAGGGGTATTATCCTGGCAAGAGAAGCACAGGAGAGTAGCCGTCAGCAGAAAAAAGGGTAGTAGAAAACGTTTCATCCCAGAAAGATAATGATAAAAACCTAAGGCCGGAAAAGCACAGCAAGAGAGAAAATAAGTTTTTCCGGTCAAAAATTCAGATAAAATAACAAAACGCCTGCAACCTTCTCATGGATATGGGCATCTACCTGGAAAAGACACGCATGAAACTCACCAAACTCGTCCTGACCCTACTGCTGGTATATTTCCTCGCGGGTGCTTTGGCTGCCCAGGAAACTACCCAACGCACTATTGAATCTTTTACCCAGGTGGTAGTATCGGAAGGTATTGATCTGGTGCTGGAACAAGGCGACCGTCCTGCGCTGCGTCTGGCCTATACCGGACTGAAACCGGAGGTGATTGTAACGCAGGTATCCGGTAAAAAACTAAAGATCTATCTGGAAGGTTGCAAACGAGGGTGCGCGGAATCAGCCCAACGGGAGTACCGAGGCTCTAAAGTTATTGCTTACCTCACCTACACGGAGCTTAGAAAGCTGGTGGTGATGGGCGACAATGAGGTCATCAATAAAAGCCCGATCCAGGCCAGTAAGTTTATCCTTCGCTCTTACGGTGATAATACCATCACGCTACGTAACGTAGAGGCCAACCGCTGGAAAGCCGCCCTGTATGGCGATAGCGATCTCTTGGTAGAAAACGGGAAAGTGTCAACCCTGAAAATAAAAGCCTACGGTGATAATACGATCAATACCCGGCAGGTAACCAGTGGCATCAGCAAGGTTCATTCACTTGGTGACAACAATGTGCAACTACAAGCCCAGGACAGACTGAATGTAACCGTGCTTGGTGATGCTACCATCCGGTACGACGGGCAACCCTGGGTTGCTAAAAGACTGGTATTAGGCGATCTAAGCCTGCAAGCCCGGTAAAGGAGTATGGCCCAGAAGGGGAGAGAGGAGGTTATTAACGACCTGTTAAGGGGATAACGGGTAAGCGGTTGACCGGTGGTTGTATGCATGCGAGTGTGCTAACCTTTTTGCCACTTACGAACAAACTTCAACCCGCTATCACTCATCACTCTGCTTTTGATCAGGCACTGGTATAAAAAAGAAAAACCGGGACACTAGTCACCGGCCTTTACTTTACAACAACCTGACTGCTGTGTCTACGCAGCAGCCTCAACCTATGTATTTATAACCCTATACAAATCTTTCTACTCTCATGCGTGTGGTTTAACCATCGTAATCACCTACCATACAAAGATACGCACCAGTGCCCCCTGGGTAGAGCCTGACTCGACGAATGATGGCGGTAGCTCGTTCAATGACCCAAGGCCGCCGATGAGCTATAAACGAAAGTGTTTATCCGCATCTTAACCATAGGTGACCCATTTTTGTCGTGCGTTAATAAGAGGAAGCCTTTCCGCTTGATGATGAGATGGATGCAGGTAGGGGCGGCTTCTTTAGTAAGAACCAATAAAGTTTTAAGAACTGCTTTGAGATTATGTACCTTAGCCTGGCAAGATGATACAGTATGTCTCGACTGGCCCGCATATTTCAGGTAAAGCATTTTCTGCTGTACAATGCCCTATTCTGGTGCATACTGGGAGGGGTAAGCCTGGTGCAAAGCTATACCTATGCCATAGAAGCCGGAATATCGTTTGATATCCAGGCGATTATCCGCCATCCCATCTCTACCTACTTGTCATTCTGGATTCTAAGTTTTATAGTGTTTGATCTGTTTCTGGCTACCCGTACACTAAAGCGCTTCTGGTTTTGGGGAGTGCATATGGGAGTGAGTCTGCTGTTCGGCGTAACGCACAAAACCCTTAGCTATGTTAACGGGCTATTGCTGGAACGGCTGTTTCTGCCTCAGGAAACCAAAACCTGGCGCGAGCTGATTGTGCTTTGGCAGCAAACCTGGCCTGATATTATCTACGGAGCCATGCTCTACTTCCTCATCCTCTTCGTTCTCTTTGCCCTGGATTACTGGCACCGTTTCCGCGATGAGCAGGTTATCTCCCTGGAATTGCAAAACCGCTTGGTTGAATCTCAGCTCAGCAACATGAAGATGCAGATGCAGCCGCACTTCCTGTTCAACGCCCTTAATACCATTGCCATGATGGTACGGAAAAACAGCACTACAGAAGCTATTACCATGATCAGCAGTCTGAGTGAGATGCTACGCAATAGCCTCAGCCGTAAGCGGCAGCAGTTTATCACCCTGGAAGATGAGCTTCGCCTGATCGACCAGTACCTCAACATTGAGAAAGTCCGTTATCAGGATCGGTTGACGGTAGAGCAAAATATTCAACCAGAAGTTTTATCACTGCGAGTGCCCAACCTGATTCTGCAACCCATTGTAGAGAATGCCTTCAAGCACGGCATTTCGCAGAGCATGCAGCAGGCCCGGCTCAGCATTTTGGCCCAGGTGGAAAACGGAAAGCTGGTGATGGAAGTCTTTAATACCGGTAATCAGCTACCCGACGGATGGCACCTTACCCGCCACCAGGGTATTGGCTTGGGCAACACTATTAGCCGCCTGATGCAGCTGTACCGGGGTAATTTTAAGTTCCAGATCAATGAGAAAGAAGATGGAGTAGCGGTGCGTATGGTACTGCCAATAGACTAACGAACGCTTATGGATAAAATCAAAACCATTATTGTAGACGATGAACGGGAAGCCCGGGAAGGTGTAGCACTGTTACTGGAGAATGATGAAGCTATTGAGATTGCCGCCGTTTGTGCCAATGGCGTAGAAGCTATCCAGGCCATCCGGGAATACCACCCCAACCTACTCTTTCTGGATATTCAGATGCCCCAGGTGAATGGGTTTGAGGTGCTGAACAGTGTTTCGGACGAATATCTCCCCGCCGTCATTTTTACCACCGCTTACGATGAATACACGCTAAAAGCCTTCGAGGTACACGCCATCGATTACCTGCTAAAACCCTTTACGGACGATCGTTTCTACGCGGCCCTGGCCCACGCCAAGCAACTCATCCGGCAAAAGCAGCAGGCCAAACCAGTACAATCGCTGGTGCAATCGCAAATGAAAGCCGGTCAGCCGAGCGAACTGATTAGGTCAGAAGGCTCCCAATCAGATACTTTGGTAGTAAAGGTTGATGGGCGAGTTCATTTTATCCCTCACCGCGACATTATCTGGGTAGAAGCGTACGACTACTATGTGAAGATTCATGTGAAGGATAGGTTCTACCTGATCCGTGATAGCCTGAAGCGTATGGAGCAGCGATTGCCCCATCCGCCCTTCGTGCGGGTACATAAATCCAGCATGATTAATCGGCAGTACTTACAGGAGATTGCTCCCCAGAGTGGCAGCGGCGAATACCTGCTCACCCTCACCCACGGCGAACAGATCAAAAGCAGCCGAAGCTACCGCGATCAAATCAAAGCCCTCATGCCTTCCTGATGTATTGACTGCACCCAAGCTGCAACTTACTGCAAAATGATTGGGAAGTTGAAGGAAAAGCAGGAATTTCATGATGAATGAGGGATGAAGAACGAATAATGATTAATAAAGCCCCGTCATCTATCATTCATCCTTACTCACTAGTCACTACTCATTATGGTAAAAAATTACCTCATCATTGCCTGGAGAAACCTGCTGAAAAACAAGGCGTTATCGTTCATGATGATGTTAGGGTTAACCCTGGGGATGGCAGCATTCACCATCATTATGATGTACGTGCATTTTGAGGAAAGCTACGATCAGTTCCATAAACATGCGGCCGATATTTATCGGGTTCCTCTGGTAGTAGGAAAGGGAGATGGGCAAAATATAGTGCCTAGAAATTTTTCAGGAGCCGGGCCAGACCTGAAAGAAGCATTTCCTGAAGTGCTGGAATACACCCGGTTACGGGGAGTAGACGGCACCGTAGCTTTTCTGTATCAACCTAATCAGAGCGGTGAACCCGTGGTGTTCAATGAAGCCAAAATTTACTTTGCTGAGCCTTCTGTTTTCAATGTTTTTGATATCACTTTGCTGGAAGGTGACGCGGTAACTGCACTTTCTGAGCCTAATACTTTATTATTATCTGAGTCAGCAGCTCAAAGGTATTTTGGAAATCAGGAAGTTCAGGGAAAAGAACTTGTCGCCCGCGAGTATGGGCTTCACCTGCCGGTAAAGGTAGTCGGGGTCTTTAAGGATTTTCCAGACAACTCCCATTTCAAACCTGACTTTCTCTGGTCATATGCCTCGCAGTATCCCTATCAGCCTTATGCGGAGCATGACTGGCAACAGGCAGCATTGTGGTATACCTACGTGTTGCTGGCACCGGGTACTGATGTACAAGCCCTAACCCGTAAATTTCCAGACTTTCTGGCAACTCGCACCGCTCCCGAAGCTCACATTACCAACCTGGAGTTGCAGGCTCTTACAGATATTCATTTGCACTCGAATATGGTGCAGGAATTAGAGGTAAACGGTAATGGCAATGCAATTTACTTTTTGTGGGCTATTGCGTTAGTTGTTATCGTTATTGCCTGGGTTAATTATATTAACCTGACCATGGTGCGCTCGGCCGAACGAGCACAGGAAGTAGGAGTACGTAAAACATCCGGAGCTACGTATCGGCAACTTATTCAACAGTTTGTTTTAGAATCGCTGCTCATTAATACCCTGAGTCTGGTTCTGGCTATTGGCATCGTATACTTAACAATACCTTATTTCTCCCGCTTATCTGGGGCACCATTATCAATGCATTTCAGTACGGAAGTCATTAAGCTACTAGCTGGGATTTTTGTATCGGGCACACTATTATCTTCGCTCTATCCAGCCTGGATATTATCTTCTTTACAACCTGCTCATGCTGTAAAAGGAAATACACTTCAAAAAAAGAATTCGGGAGTGATATTTCGAAAAACACTAGTCACCTTTCAGTTTGCGGCATCTATTATACTGATGGCTGGCACCTTTATCGTGTTTCAACAACTTCAGTATCTGCAAAATCAGGACCTGGGCATGGACATTAATCAGGTGCTGGTCATCCGTACCCCGGATGTAGTCACCGACTCTACGGTTCATCAAGACTTTGAATTTTTCAGACAACAGCTAGAGCAACAAGCATCCATCAGCCAGGTAGCCGCTACAACCAGCATACCCGGCCGTATGGATAACCTCATCAATGGTGGGCTAAGACAACAGAATGCAGAGAAAGATCAGGGGATTAACTTCTATTTCATACAGGTAGATCATCAGTTAATTCCGGCTCTGAACTTTAATTTTTTAGCAGGTGGGAATTTTACCCCCATCCACTCAACTAATCATCAGGGCTTAATTCTGAACCAGGAAGCTCTGCAAGCCCTGGGGTTTCCTAACGCTGAAAGTGCTATCGGCGAGAAGCTTTCTTCGTTTTCCTGGCAAGGCTCGCATCCGGTGATTGGAGTGGTAGAAAATTTTCATCAGGAGTCGCTCAAAAATCAGGATTATCCTATTGTAATGTTCTATAATAACACTATTAGAAGCAGTGGTTACTACTGCGTAAAAATACAAGGCGAGCACGTTGCGATGGACAAAATGCTCGCCACGATAGAAAATGCCTGGCAGACAGCGTTTCCTGATAATCCATTTGATTATTTCTTTCTGGATACCTATTACAACAATCTGTACCAGGCCGACTATCGTTTCCAGCGGGTATTTGGCTTATTCACGTTTCTGGCCATTTTTATCGCCTGTTTAGGATTGCTGGCTCTGTCAGCCTATACCGTGCTGCAACGTTCCAAAGAGATAGGTGTGCGAAAGGTATTAGGAGCTTCTGTAGGCAGTATTCTAATGCTGCTTTCCAAAGAATATATTAAACTGATCCTGATAGCCTTTGCAGTGGCCATTCCACTTACCAATTATTTCATGCGGGAGTGGCTGGATACTTTTGCTTTCCGGATTTCTATACACTGGTGGCTATTTGCTCTGCCGGGCATGATGGTATTGTTTATTGCCCTGCTGTCGGTTAGTAGCCAAAGCTGGAAAGCCGCCCGAAGAAACCCGGTGGATAGCTTGAGATATGAATGAATCTGGCGAGGAGCCTGGGGCGGGGAGCAAGGAGTATGCCCCACTCCAGGCTCCTTGCCCCAAGCTTAAAAACTATGATTAAGAACTATTGGAAAACGGCCCGGCGGCATTTACTGAAGAACCGGTTTTACTCACTAATCAATATTACAGGGTTAGCGTTGGGTATGGCGGCCTGCCTGTTTATTTTTCAGTACGTTCATTTTGAGTTAAGCTACGATCAGTTTCATCAGCACGCTTCCGAGATCTACCGGGTTCCGTTTGACTGGGGCGATACCGACGATCAGGGGAATAAAAATAACATTTATGCTTCCAATGTACCGGCATTCGGGCCCGCCGCCCAGGCGGAAATCCTGGAAGTAACTGACTATACCCGCCTATTCCATGTACTTGCTTTTACCCATGCCTGTGTGTTGAACTACGAGCGAGCTGATGGGCAGACCGTCCGTTTTCAGGAAGAAAAAGGATTTTTTGCTGATTCTTCGTTCTTCAGTATGTTCTCTTTCCCGCTGCTGTATGGGAATCCGGCTAATGCGCTGGCAGCTCCTAACAGCATGGTGCTAACTACTACTTTGGCTGAAAAATACTTCGGAAAAAACTGGGAAAACGATGCGCCGCTGGGCAAAATAATTTACGTGACTGGCCCCCGACATGGAAGTTATACGGTGACGGGCATTATGGCGGATATGCCGGAAAACTCCCACCTTCCGCTGGACTTCCTGCTTTCCTTTGCCTCACTGGGAAACGGTGGGGCGGCCAATAGCTGGGTGTGGAGTCAGTGCTATACCTACCTTCAATTGGCTCCGCAAGCTGAACCTGCGGTCGTAGAAGGCAAAATCGCCGATTTGATCGACAAGTACTATGCTGACCTGTCCGATCATCCCGAGATTTTTCTCCAACCCCTTACCTCCATCCATCTGGACTCCGAATTACGTTACGAGGCCGGTGTGAATGGCTCGCGCACCACGGTGTATTTCTTATCGATCATAGGCGTTTTTATCCTTATTATCGGTTGGATCAACTACCTGAATCTGACCTTGGCAAAGTCGGCCGACCGCAGTAAAGAAGTAGGAGTGCGGAAAGTAATGGGGACCAGCCGAAAGCATCTATTAGCCCAGTTTATCCTGGAATCACTATTGATCAACTTGCTCTCGGCCCTGCTGGCATTGGGGTTGGTCATTGCCCTTCAGCCGGTCATTACCAGCTACCTGGGATGGCGCATGCCTGAAGCTGGATTCTTTTCACTATTGCAATCTCCGGTATATGGTATTCCGTATCCGTTCGTCTGGCTGTTTCTGGCAGGAAGCATCCTCAGTGCCTTATACCCGGCCTTTGCCACCGCGAATGCTACATCAACCGCCACCCAAAAGCTGAGTCAAAGGTTCCCTCGCCAAGGTATTGCTTTTAGAAAAATACTGGTGATCTCCCAGTTTACTGCTTCAGCGGTCCTCATCTTTGGTAGTCTGATCGTGAGCCGTCAGCTTTCCTATATGCAGCAAAAAGATCTGGGTATGAATATCGATCAGGTATTGGTTCTGAAATCCTCCAGCCAGAGCGATAGCAGTTACCGGGCGGGTCTAACCTACTTTAAGAATCAAACCCAAACACTCTCTTCCATTGAAGAAGTAGCGACGACCACGTTTATACCCGGGCGAGAAATCACGTATAACCGAGGCGTACGACGTTATGATGGAGAAATCCAGCGAGGGAGCAACTTTTTTGTGGTGCACACCGACCAGCACTTTGCTTCTACTTTGAAGCTTGAATTGGTAGCGGGTCGGAATTTCTCCGAAGACTTTACCACAGATGCCACCGAAGCGGCTATTCTGAATGAAGCAGCCATCCACATGCTGGGCTATGATACTCCCGAGCAGGCATTACACCAGAAGATCAGGATTTTGGAACGAGGCGATCCCGTACTGGAGATTGTGGGAGTATTAAAAAATTACCACCAGAAGTCGTTACAGCAGGCTCATGAGTCTATTGTTCTGCGTTATGATCCGGTCAGTGTTGGGTATCTGGCACTTCGAATCAAACCGGAAGGAGATATGCACCATATGATGCAGCAGGCGCAGGATACCTGGAAAGAAGCGTTTCCCAGTAGTCCGTTTACCTATTTCTTTCTCGATGATTTTTTCAACCAGCAATACCTGGCCGAACGCCAATTCAACAAAGTATTTAGTGCCTTCACCGGCCTGGCTATTCTCATTGCCAGCTTCGGGCTTTTCGGCTTAGCCTCTTACACCGCAGTGCAGCGCACCAAAGAGATTGGCATACGCAAAGTACTGGGGGCTTCGGTTAGCAGCATTCTGATACTACTTTCTCAGGAATATATTAAACTGACGATGATTGCTTTTGTCATTGCCATGCCCGTGGCTAACTATTTCTTCACCGGCTGGCTCGACCATTTCGTCCACCGCACCTCTGTGCCCTGGTGGATATTCGCCATGCCCGGATTATTGGTGTTACTAATTGCCCTACTCTCCGTCGGAGGACATACGGTGAAAGCCGCCAGGCAAAACCCGGTGGATAGTTTGAGATATGAATAATTCTGGCGGGTGCCTGGGGCGTGGGGCAAGAAGTAAATTCCCTGCACCAGGCTCCCTGCCCCAAGCAACAAAGACTATGATAAAGAATTACCTGAAGATCGCGCTACGGAATTTCTGGAAATATAAGTTCTTTTCCCTGATCAATCTGGTGGGATTATCTATTGGGATTGCCTCATCAATTCTAGTCTTTCTGTTTATCCGGGATGAGTTTCGTACCGACCGTTTTCATCGGAATGCCGAAAATATTTACCAGGTGGTGATGCATGAGAGAAATCTGGCTTCGGGTGAGGTCGATATTACGGAGCCTCAGCCTTATCCTCTGGGTCCGTCTTTACAGGAAGACCTGCCGGAAGTACTGAGTTTCGTTCGGTTCAGAGAAGGTGTGCATTATATTAAAACTACAGAGCAAGCCCAAAAGCAACGGATCGTATTTGCTGACTCTACGCTGTTTCAGGTCTTTAACTTCCCGCTGGAACAGGGTAACCCGAAGCTGGCTCTGAAAGATGCTTCATCAGTGGCATTGAGCCATACCAAAGCTCGGCAGCTTTTTGGCGACACCAATCCACTGGGTCAGACCATTGCCATACGCTTAGACAGCGCCTACGAAGATTTTCAGGTAACGGCCGTTTTTGAGGATATCCCTGCCTACTCGTCTATTCAGGCCGAGATGATTCTGCCTTTGCACTGGTCTATTGTGACGAAAATAATGCCTTATTTTGCCGATGGCCGTAATAGTCCTTGGGATGGAAGCGCCTTTAAAACCTTTATTCTATTACACTCTTCTGCTACTTCCAAAGCATTATCAAATAAGCTAGCCAGTTTAAGGAACAAATATAATCCTACTGAAGCCGAGTTTTTAGCTAAACGAAAAGAAGAAGTAGGTGAAAGTCTTAACCGTGCTTACCAAATTACTCCATTAGCTGATGTTTACTTTACCTCTACGTTTCATATCAATGGACAAAGAAGTCAAAGCAAGCCGGTGTATTCCTACATTCTGGGGGCAATTGCGGTGGGAATTCTACTAATGGCTTGTTTTAATTATCTGACGTTGAGCATTGGCCGGGCCAGCCGGAGGACTCGTGAGATTGGCCTTCGGAAAGTAGTGGGTGCTCGTCGATCTCAGATTATAATTCAGTTTGGCAGCGAGGCACTGATCGTTAGTTTTTTCTCGCTGGGTATCGCCTTTTTGCTCGTGCTGCTGTTGCTACCTGTTTTCAACCGCTTATCTGGTAAGACACTGGAGGCTTCAGCACTCAGCGAACCTCTAACGCTCATTGTTATAGTAGGTATTACACTGCTTACGGGTATAATGGCAGGATTGTATCCGGCACTGCATCTATCTTCTATTCCCACACTGGATGCTTTTCTAAAAAAGTTTACGTTAGGCAGAGTCAATTTATTTACGAGAGTGCTGGTTACTTTTCAGTTTTGTCTGCCGGTCGTCTTCCTGGTGTTTACCGCCACTATGATTCGTCAGCTACAGTACATGCGCACGCAGGATCTGGGTTTTGACCAGGAACAGGTATTAGTAATTGAAAATAATGCTGCCGATCAGAATCGGGCCTGGGAACGTTTTCAGACCTATGCACAAACCCGGAATGATGTAGTATCAGCAGCAGTAACAAGCACTTCCTTTTCTAAAGGTCAATACACCTATTATTTTTACGATGAGCAACAGCAAGGCCACCCCATTACTGTTTATCATGTTTCTTCCGAATACCTTTCCACGTTGGGACTGACGCTGAAGGCAGGACGGTGGTTCAATCCCGAATTGGCCTCTGATTCTACTGATGCCATTGTCGTAAACGAAGAATTTGCTCGTACACTGGGTTGGTCTGACCCAGTTGGGAAAGAGATTGAAGGGACACATGTCATTGGAGTGTTGAAAGACTTTCATGTAGCATCATTGGCTGACCCCATACCGCCAGTGGCTCTTTATCTGACAAAAGAACGCCGAAGCAAAGATCACATCCTGGTAAAAGTATCATTACAAGGCCTGTCGCAGACCCTGGCAGAGTTATCTACCAGTTGGCAAAGCAATATTACGGATACTCCTTTTATCTATTCCTTTCTGGATGAAGACTTTCAGACTTTATACCAGCATGAGGAACGTTGGCGGCAGATCATGCAGTGGGTATCGGTCATCACTGTGTTAATTGCCTGCTTGGGATTGTTGGGGTTGACCGTACTGGCTGCTGCTGGAAGAGAAAAGGAGGTCAGCATCCGCAAAGTGCTGGGAGCCTCGGTCGCTTCGCTATTATTACTATTATCACGAGATTTTCTAAAACTGATTCTGATTGCTTTGATCGTGGCTATTCCGCTGGCAAACTATGGAGTAACGGAATGGCTGGCTAATTTTGCCTACCGGATAGAAATACAATGGTGGTTGTTTGGCATACCCGCGGGTCTGATCCTGATCATTGCCTTACTTTCTATTAGCCATCAAACACTACGAGCCGCCACTAAAAATCCTGCTGACAGTTTGAGATATGAATAATTCTGGCGGGGCAAGAAGTACTCCTCACTCCAGCTCCCCGCCCCAAGCTTAAAAATTATGATTAAGAATTACCTACTCATTGCCCTGCGAAATTTATTGCGCAACCGTACGTATACCCTAATCAACCTGCTGGGGTTAGCCATCGGTACGGCTGCCAGCCTGATGATGCTGATGCACATACGGCAAGAGCTTTCTTTTGAGAAAGAATTTCCGAAATATGAACGTATTGGTCGAGTATCTCTACATGAATGGGCTAAATCAGCGCTTCCTCTGGCAGAAGAGCTCAGCAACTTTTTTCCAACGATTGAAACCACGGCCCGCCTGGGACAACACCGCATTTACGACGTTGCCATGTACGAAGATAAGCACATTCCGGTCGGACCTGGCTATATGGCCGATCAGGAAATCATTGATCTGTTCGACCTTTCCTTCCTGCAAGGAGCAACCGAGAGTGCTCTCACCCGGCCTCACACCATAGTACTTACTGAAAGCATCACTCAAAAGATATTTGGCAACGAAAACCCCATAGGTCAATCCATTCGCTTCGGTAACATAGACGCTTTGGAAGTGACGGGTGTTATAGAAGACTTACCTCTTAATACTCACCTGAACTTTGAATATCTGATCTCTATGCCTACCCAGTACACCTGGCTGAATGAGGACTCGCAAGAATCAAGAGGGTGGATGTCGGCGTATACCTATGCTCTGTTCCGGGATGAGGAAGCGATGCAGGAAGCTGGCGAGCGCATGGAAGACTTTTCGTATCAGTTCTACGAAGGTTCTGAACTCAGCCGGGAGGAGGTGGAACGGTATCAATCGTTTTACGAACTTCACCCTGTTGCATCCATTCACCTGGATGGTAATCGGGAGCAGGAAATGGACAAAAACAGTGACGTGGTGTATGTCTATATTTTCGCCGCGCTGGCCTTGCTGATCGTGTTAATCGCCAGTGTTAATTTTATCAATCTGTTCTCAACCCAGGTTATTAAGCGTAGCCGAGAAATTGGTGTCCGGAAAGTGATTGGAGCAAGCCGTCAGTATATTTTCTGGCAGTTTCTGAGCGAGGGGCTGGTGATCACCGGTCTGGCTACGGGGATTGCATTGTCGTTGTGTGCGCTTTCCCTTCCTTTTTACAACACCTTATCCGAACTGGCTATTCAGCCCACCGACTTGTTCAGGCCAGATAACCTGTTGCTGCTAGCTGGCATTTTTGTGGTCATTGTGCTGCTATCCAGTGGCGCTCCTTCGTTTGCTATTTCTGGTTTTCCCGTTATGAAAGCCATCAAAGGAAGTCAGCTACCTTCTTCCTGGGTACTAAAATCCAGGAAAAAACTGGTGGTGTTTCAGTTTGCGATCTCTATGTTTATTGTCATCAGCACCATGGTAATTTATGGGCAAATGGACTACCTGCAAAACAAAGACCTGGGTTTTGAGAAAGAGCAACTCATTTCCGTGCGCTTATACGGGCCTTTGTGGGACGAAGCCGTTAATAACCGGGAAGTGTTTCGCAATGAGCTAAGCCGCATTCCGGGAGTTACCAGTATTGCCAATACCTCTGGGTTTCTGGGCAATGGCTTAAGTGTAGAAGGCTTGCAGGTGGTAGACAGCACCCGAGAGGAGGATGCTCCCAGTATGCGATGTATACGGGCCGATGAAGGACTGATTTCTACCCTTGGGCTGGAACTGATAGCAGGCAGAGAGTTCCAACCCAAAGCAGATACCTCTGTAATGTACATTCTAAACGAGAAAGCGGTGGAAGTGCTCAACCTGGAAGATCCTATTGGAAAACAAGCGATCAATTCCTCCGGGGGTGAGGTAGGAGAAATTGTTGGGGTAGTTAAAAATTTCAATTATGCGTCACTTCATTATGAGGTAGACCCCATGTTTATTGAGTACCGGCCCACCTGGGTAGGTACCATGCTCATTAAAATGGAAAGCGCCAACCCTATGCAAACCGTGGCAGCTATTGAAGATGAAATTGCTCAGCTACTGCCTGGCACCGAAATGCTATACAGCTTTGTGAGCCAGGAGATGCAGCAAATGTATCTGGCAGAAAATAATATGAAGAAAATGCTGGTCCTCTTTTCTGCCCTGGCCATCATTATTGCCTGTCTGGGCTTATTTGGACTAACGGCCTACTCAGTAGCGCAACGGTCCAAAGAGATCAGTATTCGCAAGATATTGGGTGCTTCTTTGCAAAGCATACTTTTACTGTTATCCAAAGATTATCTTAAGCTTGTGTTGCTGGCTTTTGTGGTGGCCATACCCATTGCTAATTACTTTATGCGAGAATGGCTACAAGGGTTCGCCTATCACATTCCTATGTACTGGTGGATGTATCTGTTGCCCGGAGTTGCTGTACTACTAGTGGCACTACTGGCAGTAAGCGGGCAAACGCTGAAAGCTGCCCGACAGAACCCCAGCGACAGTTTGCGAAGTGAATAAAGAACGGTCAGCGGTACACGGTGAAAGGTATAGGGTGATTTATCATACATCATGTCCCTTTTACCGTACACCGTTTACCTTTAACCTTTAAGTTTTATGATAAAGAATTACCTAACCATCGCCTTTCGTAGTTTCTGGAAACATAAGTTGTTCTCAGTGATTAACCTGGTTGGTTTGTCGCTGGGGCTGGCGTGCAGTCTGCTTATTTTTCTCTGGGTGCAGGATGAGCTAGGTTATGACCAGTTTCATACCAAGAAAAATCAGTTGTTTCTGCTGCTGGCGGATTGGACTTATTCTGACGGAAGCACTGAAATTGCACCTCATACTCCCGCTAATTTATCGGCTTATCTGAAAGAAGCTGCCCCGGAGATTACGCAGGTCTCCCGGGTAGTGGCGGGGTGGTGGTCTGATGTTTCTTTAAGTTTGGGAGAAAATCGCGTCAAGCAAAGTGGGATTTACGTAGACAGCACTTTTCTCAGCATATTCACCTATCCTTTGCTGAAAGGTGATCCGGCAAAGGCCCTGGTTGAACCCAAAAGCATTGTGATCAGCCAGGAAGCCGCTCAGGCGCTGTTTCCCTCCGGCGATGCGATGGGAAATACTGTTACCCTGAACGAGACCGGAGGAAGCCGCGACTATCAGGTAACGGGAATTCTGGCCGAGTCTCCCGGCAACAGCTCGCTGGATTTTGATTTTTTGGTTCCGTATCCCGATCTGGAAAGCCGTAACGAATGGCTTACTAAATGGGGCAGTATATCGACCATAACCCTGGTTGAGTTACAAAGCCCGGAAACAGAAGCATCGGTAAGCGAAAAAATTGCTTCGCTGGCTACCGAGCAAAAAGAGGATCTGAACTTTCAGGTTCGCTTATTTCCCTATCAGGATATCCATTTGCAAGCACCCTTCCGGGCTGAAGGAATATTTTATCAGGGCGATATCGCGTACGTGTATCTGTTCTCGGCAGTAGCGCTGTTGGTGTTAGTGATTGCTTGTATCAACTTTGTCAACCTATCTACGGCCCGGGCCAGTCAGCGAGCCGTGGAAGTGGGCATCCGTAAAGTAGTGGGTGCACCCCGCCGCGTTCTGGCCGGGCAGTTCATGTACGAATCCTTCCTGACGGTGGCTTTAGCTCTGGCATTGGCGGTGTTGCTGATTGAGCTATCACTGCCGCTGTTTAACCAGATGGTGGCCAAAGAACTGGCGGTTCCGTACCAGGAAGGATGGTTTGTAGGTTCCACATTAGGAGTGATGGTGCTGGCAGTGCTACTGTCCGGAAGTTATCCGGCTCTGGTACTGTCTTCTTTCAAACCGATCGCTACCCTGAAAGGCCGGGTCACCACGGCTCAGCGTAAAGGCACCTTACGGCAAAGCCTGGTGGTGGCCCAGTTCGTTTTTTCCACCATCCTGATCGTCGGGGCAATTACCATTTATGCGCAGATCCGGTATATTCAGGAGAAAAATCTGGGACTGGATCGGTACAATGTACTCAGCTTTAGTTCTGATGTTACCCTTAACCAGCATTTTGATGCTTTCAAGCAGGATTTGCTTCAGAGCTCGGCCTTCGTATCGGTAAGTCGGGCGGCGGAAACTCCATTGGGTACCGTCAATGAAAGCAGTGACCCCTGGTGGCCAGGTAAAGCGGAAGATGATAACCGGAGCTTTTATAACGCTATGGTGGATTACGATTTTTTCGAAACCCTAGGAATCAAGGTGGTAGAAGGAAGAAGTTTTGCGTATGGGTACGACTCGGTCAATTATATACTGAACGAAGAAGCTGTCCGGCAAATGGACCTTAAGAACCCGGTAGGAACCCCGATGCACTTCTGGCAGGGAAAGGGTACGGTGATTGGTGTGGTAGAGGATTTTCATCATCGCTCGTTACGGGAAGATATTGGCCCCATCGTTTTTATGCTACAACCAGCAGAATCCGAACAGGCTTACGCCCGTATTGCACCGGGCCATACCTCGGAGGCCGTAGCCGCTCTTTCGGAAGTCTATGCTCGCTATCACCCGAAATTCCCGGTAGATTTTCGGTTCTTAGATGAAAGCTTTGATCAGATGTACCGTGCCGAGCGCCGGATTGGTGCACTGACCAACGCCTTCACCGGATTGGCTATCATTATCTCAGCGTTGGGTTTACTAGGGATGTCAACCTTTGCCGCGCAGCGCCGCCGGAAGGAGATTGGAGTACGTAAAGTGCTGGGCGCACCAGTTAGTGGTATACTGCTGTTGCTCTCTCGAGATTATGTACGCCTGATCGCCATTGCCTTGGTCATTGCTATTCCTTTGGCTAATTACCTGTTAGGCGAGTGGTTGGATCAGTTTGCGTACCATGTCACTTTGCAATGGTGGATGTTTGCTTTGCCCGCGGTGTTGGTACTACTCATTGCCCTAATATCGGTCAGCAGCCAAACAGTAAAAGCCGCTACTCAGAATCCGGTGGATAGTTTGAGATATGAATAAGCTGCAGTGAACGGTCAAGGCCGACGCGGCGTGGGTAAACGGTTAACGGTCCGTACCCTTCACCGTATACCTTTTACCCTTTAAATTTATGATCAGGAATTATTTACGAAACGCATTTCGGTATTTTTATAAGCATCCGCTGGCTACGGGGATTAACCTGTTTGGGCTGGGAGTTGGGATTACCGTATGTTTTTTCGCATTGTTGTACGTTCGCTTCGAGCTGAGCTACGATGCTTATCACGAAAATGCGAATCAGATTTACCGGCTCGTCACCAATGTGCAGACCTCCACTGGCCTCAGCCTGGAGAGCACTTCGCCGCCTATGGGTCCGGCCATTCAGGATAATTTTCCGGAAGTAGCCGCCTCCGTCCGCTTATGTCTCGACTATCTGATCGTGCAGAATGAGGAACGGGATTATTTTCGGGAAGAAGATGTGGCTTATGCTGATTCTTCACTGTTTTCATTCTTTTCTTTTTCACTCATTCAAGGCAATCCGGCTACCGCCCTGGAACAACCGCTAAGCGTGGTACTCTCTGAGACGGCTGCCATTAATTACTTTGGGACCACGAATTGTCTGGGCAAAACATTGCTGCTGGATGAATCTACGGCCCAGGTTACCGGAGTGATGGAAGACATGCCCGATAACACTCACTTCCGGGTCGATATGCTGGTTTCTATGTCGACCTTACTGAAGGCGTGGAATCCCAGTATGAGCCGTCAGTGGAAGCGGTTTACCTTTTACACGTACCTGTTACTCCCTTCTCCATCCGAAATTGCCTCGCTGGAAAGCAAGCTTACCGACTTTGCCCGGCAGCATATCGAGCCCGATGATGCCAAATACACCCTGCATCTTGAGCCATTAACGAGTGTATATCTACACGGTGATCCGCGGGGTAGCCGCTACGGAAGTGCAGTTACGGGAGATATTCAGAATGTGTATATCTTCTCACTGATCGCGGCCTTTGTGCTGTTTATTGCCTGTTTCAACTTTGTAAATCTTACCACTGCGCTGTCATTGCAACGAGCCAAGGAGATTGGAGTAAGGAAAGCGCTGGGGGCCACCCGGAAGCAACTGCTGTTTCAGTTTCTGCTGGATGCCGTTCTGCTCAGTGCTCTGGCGTTAGCCGTTGCGCTAATCCTCTGTATGCTGCTAGTACCTATTTTTCATGCGCTCACTGATAAGTTGATTGTTACCGGATTAACGGCTTTGGGCGCAGAAATCAGTTGGCTGGTGGGGGGCACGTTCCTGGTGGGACTGCTTTCCGGCATCTACCCGGCAGTATTCCTGTCCGGTTTCTCATCCATTCATCGGGTTAAGGAAAACCTGGCATCCGGTACCAAAGGCATTCTGCTACGCAAATCCCTGATCGTGGCCCAGTTTGCCATTTCCATCTTGCTCATCAGTGCCACGGTAGTGGTGTACCAGCAACTGGACTATATGCAAAACCATCAGTTGGGCTTCAGTAAGGAACACAAACTGGTGGTCGACTTTCACTTTGATGGTAAGGTTCACAGCCATCAGGATGCGATCAAACAGCAACTCTCCGCTATTCCCGGAGTAGAGAAAGTCACGTTCTCTTCCAGCGTACCCGGGCGCGCCAATCGCAAATATCTCACCACGCTGGAAGATGCTAACCAGCAGCCGCAGGAGCTACTGCCGGATGTGTATTTTGTGGACTATGATTTTCTGGATCAGTATGAGATTCAACTGGTAGCGGGCCGAAGCTTTTCCCGTGATTTTACGGCAGATTCTACCGAGGCCATGCTCCTCAACGAAGCAGCAGTACGTAGTCTGGGCTACGCTAATCCGGAAGCAGCGATTGGCAAGCGTTTCACTCAGCAGGGTACGCAAGGTTATATCATCGGAGTGGTTCAGGACTTTCACTATCATTCCTTTAAGCAAGAGGTCCGGCCACTGACTTTGCGCATCACACCGGGGTACAATCTGTATACCTTTATGACCGTAGACATTACTCCCGCCGATCTTTCCACTACCCTAGGCGAACTGGAGGATGTGTGGGAAAGCTCATTATCTAACAAGCCCTTCAACTACTTTTTTGCCGACGAAGCCTACCACGCGCAGTATGTTGCGGAAGAGCGCTTCGGAAAACTATTTACCTGCCTGGCCCTGCTGGCTATTCTGATTTCCTGCCTGGGATTGCTGGGATTAGCCACTTTCAGTACTAAACTGCGAGTGCGGGAAATTGGGATTCGCAAGGTGTTGGGAGCATCAGTAGGGAGTATCCTGCGCCTGCTTTCTCAGGAATATATCCGGCTCATTTTGCTGGCATTGCTCATTGCTGTGCCAGTCACCAATTACTTCATTACCGAATGGCTACAGAGTTTTGCCTACCGGCTGGAGATGCAGTGGTGGTGGTTTCTGGTACCGGGCTTGGGCGTGCTACTCATTGCTTTGCTCTCCATAAGCGGACAAACTCTAAGTGCGGCTCGTAGAAATCCGGTAGATAGTTTGCGAAATGAGTAATTTAGAGGTTGAAAAACGGGTAAAGAAGATATAAACGTGTAAATAGCAGCCCGTACAATTTTTAACTATTCAACCTTAGGGGTTTATGAACATCGCATTTTTTAGCACTAAATCATACGATCGCACCTTTATGGATCAGGTCAACGAGGAGTTTGGTCATACGCTTTCGTATTTTGAGGCCGCGTTACGACTCGAAACAGCCATGTTGGCCCAGAACCATGAGGCAGTTTGTATTTTTGTCAATGACCGGTGCGATGCCGAAACGCTGGATGCTTTGCATGAGTATGGTGTGAAACTACTAGCCTTACGGAGTGCCGGGTTTAATCATGTGGATATTGCTCATGCCGCCGAACTGGGGATGAAAGTCGTACGCGTGCCGGCCTATTCTCCGTACGCGGTGGCGGAGCACACGCTGGCTATGATTTTGACGTTGAATCGAAAAACGCATCTGGCCTACGACCGGGTACGCGACGGCAATTTCTCTCTGGAACGGTTGATGGGCTTTGATTTGCACGGTCGGACAGTGGGAGTGGTTGGCACCGGAATTATCGGGCGGGTATTTGCCAATATGATGTTGGGAATGGGCTGCAAAGTGGTGGCCTATGACCCGAAGCCCAACGAAGAACTGCAAAAATCAAGCGTGCGGTATGTAGGGCTGTCTGAGTTGTTTGAGCAGGCGGATGTTATCTCGTTACACTGCCCATTGACCAAAGAAACGCATCATCTGATTAACCCGGAGGCCATTCAGCAAATGAAAGACGGAGCCATGCTGATCAATACCAGCCGGGGGGGGCTAGTAGATACCAAAGCGGTGATTGCAGCTTTGAAGAACCGGAAACTGGGGTATTTTGGACTGGATGTGTACGAACAGGAAGAAAACCTCTTTTTTGAGGACTTATCGGGAGCGATTATCCAGGATGATATGATTACCCGCCTTATGACATTTCCCAACGTACTCATCACCTCGCATCAGGCATTTTTTACTGAAGAGGCTATGACTAAAATTGCCGAAACTACCCTGCAAAATATCCGGGATTTTGAAGAAGGAGAGGAGCTGAAGAATGAAGTTGCGACTAAGTAGTACGCAGAAGGCGGTTGGTAGTAAGTAGTAGGTTGATGTCCTAAGCATAGCTTATTTTACTGCCTGCCTCCTGCGTACCGCCTCCTGTTTACTGTTTTATAAACTTCGAAGTGCATGCCAGGTGCCTTTAAGAAAGGGAAGAACAGGTACGGAATTCATAATGGCCAGGTCTTCACCCAGGTGTGTGTTTTCATCCAGAAATTTCAATACACGAGCGGGTGGGTTTTTCTGAAAGAGATGAGTAAATGTATGCTTTGCCGGGTAGAGGTTGCGTCCCATCACGTTGAGCAGAACGCTATCGAATAAGTTAAAGCGACTATGACCTATTGGAGATGGTGATGTATTTCTTCCACTTATAAGGTGCTGTACAAGTTGCTGGCTGTCCTGCTGAATTCGCTGAAAGGTGTACCCGGTGGAGGCTTTTGTTGCTCCTCCGGCAGTACCAATACGGATGATTCGCTTGCCCTGATGGCGCGGATACGGCATATCCGTCATCGGAATGACCCCAAACTCTTCATGAAGAATCTGATAATCCCCCTTTTTTAGTTGAAGGTAATCCTGTAGGTAGCGTTGAAGTTCATGGGTATACACTTCATCTGCCAAAAGCTTAGGGGAAAAAAGGGTGAATTCTACCAGAGCCGTTTGTTCATCGGTGGGTAGTACATACATAAAGCGGCACTCACCGTGCTGATCAATCCGAAAATCCATCAGTGTGGCCTGCTTTGGGTTAAAAAAGGGGTGAGGGGTACGAATTTCCCAGCCCTTAAAATGTTGAAGCAAATACTGATAACCTTCTGCCTGGCGAGGTTCGTCGGCATTGCGTAGGCTGCTAAACACCCATTGAGCCTGGTAGGTACTTTCTTCCGTTACTACTTCCGCACCATCAGCCTGCTCGGTTATTTCCTGCACCTGAGCTTTTACATAAGTAACATTATTGTGCTGCTGTATTTCCTGATAGACAAAACGATAAAAATCAATGCCCCGGATCATTTTATAACGATAGGGGGCAATATCCATCAGTTGGGAAAACTGATGCCCGTGAAAGTACAGGTGTTGCCAATGTTGGTGTACAATTTCTTCAAACGGCCCTGGTGCAGTTTCCCAGAAACACCAGGTGCGATCATTGGCCTGTTTTGTCACTTTGTCGATGATAAGAATAGAGCGATCTTTCCATGCACTTTGAAGCAGGTGGTACACCAGACTTAGTCCGGCACAACCGCCTCCGGCAATGATGATATCGTACGTAGCA
Source organism: Roseihalotalea indica (assembly GCF_022458895.1). The sequence goes on from NZ_JAINFL010000009.1 coordinate 222,769, forward strand.
GTTTTTTTCACAGCAAAAAATCAGAATAGCATAAAGGATATCATTGCTTCCGATAGTCCGAAGAAGAAGAGTACCCAGCAGTATACTGAAATGATAAAAAAAAGTTTGATCGAAGTTTTGAACCAGTTTTGTTGGTACACCCGGAGAAATGAGAAAAAGACATACACAATCATTAGCAGTGATACGATCAGGTTCGTCCATATACTAACGGTCTCGTTAATGTCAAAAATTATGTATAGCATCAGTAAAAAGCTGAGTAAAAAAAGCATAAAAGCATGCAGGTGCAAGGCGTGAGTGAGGTGCTGTACGTAAAGTGGGTTTTTACGACGGATATAGAATACTTTAAGTAAAAACGCGAAAAGCGGAATGAGGATAAACATCATGATCGGCATATTCTGTAGCACGAAGCCCGCGAATACGTCTAGATCATTTTTTGCTACTCGCCGAACCTGATGGAAAATACTGGTGGCAAGCCGAGTAGAATCCAGCGTTATAAAATCCATCTGATCAAGGGAGTCTATTGCCTCCTGGTCGCTTAACGACTCATTTTCCAGTATAGCCATCACTTGCTGGAAGCCCAAGGATTGCTGTATGGAATCGGCTTGGGTTTGCATCTCGGGAGAAGATATTCTATCAATAGAAACTTCTGCCAGGGAGGCCTTTACCAGCCAGGTAGCCAGGAAAAAGAACAGCACACTGATGATGATATATAAGCGCAGCGGATGTACGTAGTTTACTCGCTGCCCTTCGTTAAAGCGGTTGGTCAGATAGCCCGGTTTGATGAGAAAAGGAGTAATACTATGAGCAAAGCGGGTATCAAATGAAAAGTAATTGGCAAAAAACTCGCGTACAAAAGTGCCAAACGAAACATTATTGTCGTTATTCTCCTGTCCGCAACGAGGACAGAAATTGTATACGGCGTTTAGGGTAAGTCCGCAATTCAGGCACTGCTGTGTTTTTCTCCGGATTTTCAAAGGTTAGGCTTTTTCTACGAAAATACCCAGATTTCGGTAGACTACCAATGTCGAGAGAATGACTGGCTATCAAGAGGCTTTATATTATTGCGTACAGTACTTTTTCAGAAAGAAATCAGCTTTTTTATCTCCCAGTGCTTTGGCTTTTTCCCAATCCTGGCAGGCTTTGGCGTCTCCTAACTGGTAGTACGTCATGGCCCGTCCTCGGAAATACTCGGGGTTCTGATCATCAATTGTAAGCGCTTTATTAAAATCCTCTAATGCTCCTTCAATGTCTTCTTCAATAACCCGAATATTAGCCCGTTGATAGTAAGCCTCGGCATCCTGGGGGTGTAGTTCAATCACCTTGGTATAATCTTCAATAGCACCTTTGTAGTCTTCCAGTTCCTCCCGTAAATAGGCCCGATTGTAATAGATCTCTTCCAGTTCAGGCTTAAGCTTCAGGGCTTTGTTAAAGTCGGCCAGCGCGCCGTTGTAATCACCCATGAAAGACTTTGCTGTGGCCCGTTCCTGGTAGAGTTGGGCATCTTGCTGATCCATGTTGATAGCATTGGTAAAATCAACGGCTGCCTGTTCATAATCTTCCCGCTTCATGAGGGAAAGTCCGCGTCGTAGATAAGCGTCTTTTTCCTGGATTCCATTATCAATAGACATGTCGTAATAGCCAATAGCAACCGGGTAGTTCTCCAGGAAGAAGTACGCGTCGGCCAGATAATAGAGAATAGCAGGGTCTACTTTTTCAGTAGCAGCTTTTTCTACCATCCTCAGATCATTCTTAGCTTCCTCATAATGTTCCAGCTTAAAATGAACGATGCCCCGGTTTTCGTAAGCTAGCGTATATTCCGGGTCAAGGGCAATGGCCTCGTCGTAATCAGGAATAGAGGCTTCGTGCTGTTCCAGTTTGTATTTTGTCTTGCCTCGGTTATTATAAATCACCGGATCTTTCCACCCCAAGCTGACCGCCTGATTGTAATCTGTTAAGGCTGCCTGATAATCTTTTAACCGGAAGCGGGTATTGCCTCGCACAGCATACGCTTCGGCGTGGTCGCTTTGCTTATTAATGGCTGCGGATAGGTCGCTTAGTGCCCCTTCCAGATTCCGGGTTTCATACCGCGAAAATCCACGGCGGAAATAGGTTTCGGCCTCACTGGCTCCCAGATCAATAGCGCGGTCCAGGTCGGCAGCTGCTTCGGCGTAAGCCTGTCGGGCAAACTTGGCGTATCCCCGAATAAGGAACGCCGTTTGACTGGCCATGCCCTTTTCAATAGCTTCGTTCAAGTCAGCAATGACCGCCAGGTAAGTAGCCGCCTGTTCTTCTTCGGGTACTTCATTTATCAGTTGATAACGAGCCATCCCTCGAGCAAAGAATACACGGTCGTTGGCTTCTTTCTGTTCAATGGCTTGTTCCAGTTCAAGCAGTGCTTCCGCATACTTTCCGGTTTCGTACAGCGAGATACCCATCATACGGAATATGTCGGTTTCCTGGCTATCTAGCTGGCGCGCTTTGGTAAAGTCCTGAATAGCACCTTCATAATCTTCGGCGATAAACTTAGCCGTTCCACGGTTGTGGTAGGCTTTGGTATAGTCAGCACGCTTGGCTACGGCCTGGTCATAATCAGCAATTGCCCCAGCATAGTCTTTCAACAGGAATTTAGCTTTTCCCCGGTTGTTATAGATGACCGGTGCTTTTTCTGTGTCTTGCTGCCCACCGTTGGCTAGGGCCTGATCATAAGCCTTAATCGCGGTAGCATAGTCATCGGTTAAAAACTGAGCATTCCCCCAGTTATACAGAGTGAGAAGGTCGTTAGCACCTTTACCCACCGCTTTGTCAAGATCAGCCGCTGCCAGCTGGTATTCATTTTGGGCAAAATAAGCGTTGCCTCGGTGGCTATATGCTAAAGCATCATCAGCTCCTTTTTCAATAGCCTTGGTAAGGTCAGCAATGGCCCGCGAATGGTTTTCCAGGTAGGCGGCCGAATGGCCGCTTAGTTCATAGGCTTTTTGGGAGTCAGCACTTAGCTGGAAAGCCCGGTCTAAATCCCGGAGTGCATCCTGGTACTTCTGTTGCTCGTAGTAGATTTCTCCGCGGTATAAGTAAGCTTCAGGCTCATTCAGTCCCATAGTAATTGCTTCATTCAGAGCAGAAAGCGCTTTATCATAGGCTCGGGTCTGGTACAGTGCGTAACCTAACAGTTTGTAGAGAAGCGCATTACTGGCACCCAATTCGCTAGCCCGATTGAAGTCACTAACTGCCTCGGTGTATTTTTGCTGCTGGTAGTACGCTTGTCCCCGGTAGAGATAACCTTCGGCACCCTTGCCATTTTTAGTAAGCGCCTGATTGAAGTCAGCTAAAGCACCGGGTACATCCTGCTGCTGTAACTTTGCCTGTCCGCGCCGCAAAAAGATATCGGCACTCGAAGCACCCAGTGAAATAGCTTTGTCTAGATCCTGAATGGCCGAGCCTACTTCCTCCTGAGCCAGCCGGATCTGGGCCCGTTGCCAGTACACCAATGTATCCTGACTACCGGAAGATGCTGCCTGGTTTAAATCATCCACGGCCGTTTTATCTTTCTGAAAGAATTTGGCGTGTCCCCGCATTTCGTAAATGTCTACCGAGCTTGCTCCAGCCTGAATGGCCTGATCGAGAGTGGCGATGGCGGATGCATAATTTTTAACCTCGTATTCAGCCCGTCCCAGATTTTGATAGGTGAGGGCGTCATTCTTACCTAGCTGGATAGCTTGCTTCAGGTCCGGGATAGCGCTACTGAATTTTTCTAACGCTACTTTAGCATTTCCCAGTCCGTAATACACTTCGGCAGTTTTCTCATTTTTCTCAGTAGCTTTTTCCAGATTATCAGCTGCTTCGGCATACTGTTTCAGGTGGTATTGAGCTCCTCCTAGCAGAGCGTAGGTCTGGCCATTGGTTAATCCTTTTTGCTGAGCCTGTTGAATATCGGCAAGAGCACTTTCGTACTTTTTCTGTTCGTACAGAATGGCGGCACGCATTTGGTAGAGCTCAGCATCCTCACCATTGGTTTCAATAGCCTGGGTTAGAAAGGGAAGTGCCTGGGTTGGTTGTTCCAGATACACATAAGCTTTCCCCAGCCAGGCAGCGGCTTCTGCCTGACTTTTTATAGGCATTAATGTCTCTACGGCCTTATCGTATGCTTTCTGAGCAAAGTGCGACTGTCCCAAGGCCATCAGCACTTCCGGGTCTCGCTGGTCTGCGGCCATTGCTTTTTCCAGGATAGCTACTGTTTTATCTACCTGTTTGGTTTGATAGTACGACAGGCCCAACCAGCGGTAAAACTCCCCGGTTAGCCATTGAGCCTCTTTGGATGTTACAATTTTCTCAAGATCTCTCACTGCGGCCGGGTATTGCTCCAAAGCAAAAGCGGTGGCGCCTCGGTAGTAGTTTACTTCCGAACCTTTGATACCTTCTTTTTCAGCTTTATCAAAAGCTTGTAAAGCTTCGGTATATTGAGCAAGCTCTCGGTGGGCTATGGCCGTTTGGAAGGTGGCTTCCGGAGAAGTTTCGCCCAAGCTAGCCGCCTTCTTATGTGCTTTAATAACCGGCTCCCACTGCTTTAACTGATACTGAGCTTCTCCCAGATTGCTCCAGCCTTTGGCGTAGCTTTCTTTTTTAGTTACGGCCTGAGTGAAGTCGGCTACCGCGCCGGAGTAGTCTTCCCGGTATAATTTGGACTTACCACGGTTGTTGTAAATAATTTCATCCTGTTGGCCTAGAGTAATGGCCTGATCATAGTCGGTGATGGCCGCCTGATAGTTTTCGGTTCGGAAATGGGCATTTCCCCGGGTATAAAACACTTCGGTATTTTTAGTGCCCTCCTTGATGGCTTTGGTAAGGTCCAGCACGGTTTGGCGATAATCCTGATTACGATATTGCAATAGGCCCCGGTAGAAAAATACATCGGCACTATAGGCCCGATACGACACGGCCTGGTTCAGATCTTCCAGGGCTGCTTCGTATTTTTCCAGATGGTAATTAGCAATGCCTCGCCCTTCATATCCTTCAGGGTTTTGCGCGTGTTGTACGATGTACTGGGTGTAAGCTACTTTTGCCCCGGTCCAGTCGCCAGAAGCTGCTTTCTGCTTGGCTTGGGCCAGATAATCAACCGTTGCCTCCTCCTGGGCGATAGCGGGGACACTCAGGTGTAATACGCAAAAAGTAATGAGGAATATAATGTTCTTTTTCATAGGAAAGCCACTCTGCTCAATTTAGACTACAACGGTCAAAGTTACTTTTTCGTGAACCGGGTTCAGACGTAATAAGCTGGCTTTTCTAAGGAGTGTAAGGTATTACCTCAATTTACTGAGTTTATAGTTAATGACATTACTTCGTGCAGAAAGAAATTGCATAATTAGGGGCTAACGCTGGGTTTAGGATATCATCAATCCACTTGTCAGCCCAATCTAGCTTCTCAGCCAGTTGATGAAAGGTGCCATCCACTAATTGCC